>NZ_NBOF01000009.1:2649-5701 GCF_002104475.1 Cognaticolwellia mytili | reverse complement strand
CTATGTCGCTATTGTCGCTAGACAAAAAAGTTAATCTAGAAAGCATTTATAAATACGTTAGTGTCTTATTCAATTCTTTATGTACGTGTCACTCTTGCGAGTGTTGTCAAACTTACCTACAAAACCACTTGGGTGTTGTATGGTTAAGCCTCACGGGTAATTAGTATTGGTTAGCTCAATGCCTCGCAGCACTTCCACACCCAACCTATCAACGTTGTAGTCTCCAACGACCCTTTAGGGAGCTTAAAGCTCCAGTGAGAACTCATCTCAAAGCCTGCTTCCCGCTTAGATGCTTTCAGCGGTTATCAGTTCCGAACGTAGCTACCGGGCAATGCTATTGGCATAACAACCCGAACACCAGCGGTTCGTCCACTCCGGTCCTCTCGTACTAGGAGCAGCCCTCTTCAATTCTCAAACGCCCACGGCAGATAGGGACCGAACTGTCTCACGACGTTCTAAACCCAGCTCGCGTACCACTTTAAATGGCGAACAGCCATACCCTTGGGACCGACTTCAGCCCCAGGATGTGATGAGCCGACATCGAGGTGCCAAACACCGCCGTCGATATGAACTCTTGGGCGGTATCAGCCTGTTATCCCCGGAGTACCTTTTATCCGTTGAGCGATGGCCCTTCCATACAGAACCACCGGATCACTATGACCTACTTTCGTACCTGCTCGACGTGTCTGTCTCGCAGTTAAGCTGGCTTATGCCATTGCACTAACCGTACGATGTCCGACCGTACTTAGCCAACCTTCGTGCTCCTCCGTTACTCTTTGGGAGGAGACCGCCCCAGTCAAACTACCCACCAGACAGTGTCCCCAAGCCCGATTAGGGCCCTAGGTTAGAACATCACGCATACAAGGGTGGTATTTCAAGGTTGGCTCCACCACATCTAGCGACATGGTTTCAAAGCCTCCCACCTATCCTACACATGTAGGAGCAATGTTCACTGTCAAGCTATAGTAAAGGTTCACGGGGTCTTTCCGTCTAGCCGCGGGTATACGGCATCTTAACCGCAATTTCAATTTCACTGAGTCTCGGGTGGAGACAGTGTGGCCATGATTACGCCATTCGTGCAGGTCGGAACTTACCCGACAAGGAATTTCGCTACCTTAGGACCGTTATAGTTACGGCCGCCGTTTACCGGGGCTTCGATCATGAGCTTCGCAGAGCTAACCCAATCAATTAACCTTCCGGCACCGGGCAGGCGTCACACCGTATACGTCATCTTTCGATTTTGCACAGTGCTGTGTTTTTAATAAACAGTTCCAGCCACCTGGTTACTTCGACTCTCATGTGCTTACGGAGCAAGTCCTTCACACTAGAGAGCGTACCTTCTCCCGAAGTTACGGTACTATTTTGCCTAGTTCCTTCACCCGAGTTCTCTCAAGCGCCTTAGTATTCTCTACCTAACCACCTGTGTCGGTTTGGGGTACGGTTCCTATATATCTGAAGCTTAGAAGCTTTTCCTGGAAGCATGGCATCAATGACTTCAACTCCGTAGAGTCTCGTCTCGAGTCTCAGCGTTAACAAAAGTCCGGATTTACCTAAACTTTCCGCCTACATTCTTTCACACGGACTACCAACGCCGTGCTCACCTAGCCTACTCCGTCCCTCCTTCGCAATATATAGAAGTACAGAAATATTAATCTGTTTCCCATCGACTACGCGTTTCCGCCTCGCCTTAGGGGCCGACTTACCCTGCCCTGATTAACATGGGACAGGAAACCTTGGTCTTTCGGCGGGGGAGTTTTTCACTCCCCTTATCGTTACTCATGTCAGCATTCGCACTTCTGATACCTCCAGCATGCTTTACAACACACCTTCAACGGCTTACAGAACGCTCCCCTACCACTTGAACCTAAGTTCAAATCCGCAGCTTCGGTGACTAGTTTAGCCCCGTTACATCTTCCGCGCAGACCGACTCGACTAGTGAGCTATTACGCTTTCTTTAAAGGATGGCTGCTTCTAAGCCAACCTCCTAGCTGTCTATGCCTTTCCACATCGTTTCCCACTTAACTAGTACTTTGGGACCTTAGCTGGCGGTCTGGGTTGTTTCCCTCTTCACAACGGACGTTAGCACCCGTAGTGTGTCTCCCGCATATCACTCATTGGTATTCGGAGTTTGCAAAGGGTTGGTAAGTCGGGATGACCCCCTAGCCTTAACAGTGCTCTACCCCCAATGGTGTTCGTGCGAGGCTCTACCTAAATAGATTTCGGGGAGAACCAGCTATCTCCCGGCTTGATTAGCCTTTCACTCCGACCCACAAGTCATCACCGCATTTTTCAACATACGTGTGTTCGGTCCTCCAGTTGATGTTACTCAACCTTCAACCTGCCCATGGGTAGATCGCCGGGTTTCGGGTCTATACCCTGCAACTAAACGCGCAGTTAACACTCGCTTTCGCTACGGCTCCCCTATTCGGTTAACCTTGCTACAGAATATAAGTCGCTGACCCATTATACAAAAGGTACGCAATCACTAGACTAAATCTAGCTCTCACTGCTTGTACGTATGCGGTTTCAGGTTCTATTTCACTCCCCTCACAGGGGTTCTTTTCGCCTTTCCCTCACGGTACTGGTTCACTATCGGTCAGTTAGGAGTATTTAGCCTTGGAGGATGGTCCCCCCATGTTCAGTCAACGTTTCACGTGTGCCGACCTACTCGATTTCATGATAAGTTTATTTTCGTGTACGGGGCTATCACCCTGTATCGCTCTACTTTCCAGTAGATTCCACTAACTTACAAACCACTTAAGGGCTAATTCCCGTTCGCTCGCCGCTACTAAGGAAATCTCGGTTGATTTCTTTTCCTCGGGGTACTTAGATGTTTCAGTTCTCCCGGTTCGCCTCATTAAGCTATGTATTCACTTAATGATACCCAAGTTACCTTGGGTGGGTTTCCCCATTCGGACATCTTTGGCTATAACGGTTTTTATCACCTCACCAAAGCTTTTCGCAGATTAACACGTCCTTCATCGCCTCTAACTGCCAAGGCATCCACCACATACGCTTAGTCACTTAACCATACAACCCTAAGTAGTCTTTT
>NZ_NBOF01000009.1:0-1856 GCF_002104475.1 Cognaticolwellia mytili | reverse complement strand
CGGTTTCCATTAAGCTGTTTTACTTCAAGATAAGGAGGTGATCCAACCCCAGGTTCCCCTAGGGTTACCTTGTTACGACTTCACCCCAGTCATGAATCACAAAGTGGTGACCGTCCTCCCGAAGGTTAAACTAGCCACTTCTTTTGCAACCCACTCCCATGGTGTGACGGGCGGTGTGTACAAGGCCCGGGAACGTATTCACCGTAGCATTCTGATCTACGATTACTAGCGATTCCGACTTCATGGAGTCGAGTTGCAGACTCCAATCCGGACTACGACAAGCTTTGTGGGATTCGCTCCACCTCGCGGTATTGCTGCCCTCTGTACTTGCCATTGTAGCACGTGTGTAGCCCATCCCGTAAGGGCCATGATGACTTGACGTCGTCCCCACCTTCCTCCGGTTTATCACCGGCAGTCTCCTTAGAGTTCTCGCCATTACGCGCTAGCAAATAAGGATAGGGGTTGCGCTCGTTGCGGGACTTAACCCAACATTTCACAACACGAGCTGACGACAGCCATGCAGCACCTGTCACAGAGTTCCCGAAGGCACACGTCTATCTCTAGTCGCTTCTCTGGATGTCAAGGGATGGTAAGGTTCTTCGCGTTGCATCGAATTAAACCACATGCTCCACCGCTTGTGCGGGCCCCCGTCAATTCATTTGAGTTTTAACCTTGCGGCCGTACTCCCCAGGCGGTCAACTTAGCGCGTTAGCTACGCCACCCACAGATCAAGTCTACAGACGGCTAGTTGACATCGTTTACGGCGTGGACTACCAGGGTATCTAATCCTGTTTGCTCCCCACGCTTTCGTGCCTCAGTGTCAGTATTTGTCCAGGTAGCCGCCTTCGCCACTGATGTTCCTTCCAATCTCTACGCATTTCACCGCTACACTGGAAATTCCACTACCCTCTACAATACTCTAGCTTGCCAGTTCAAAATGCAGTTCCCAGGTTGAGCCCGGGGCTTTCACATCTTGCTTAACAAACCACCTACGCACGCTTTACGCCCAGTAATTCCGATTAACGCTTGCACCCCTCGTATTACCGCGGCTGCTGGCACGAAGTTAGCCGGTGCTTCTTCTGCGAGTAACGTCACAGCTAGCATTTATTAAATACTAACCTTTCCTCCTCGCTGAAAGTGCTTTACAACCCGAAGGCCTTCTTCACACACGCGGCATGGCTGCATCAGGCTTTCGCCCATTGTGCAATATTCCCCACTGCTGCCTCCCGTAGGAGTCTGGGCCGTGTCTCAGTCCCAGTGTGGCTGATCATCCTCTCAAACCAGCTAGAGATCGTCGCCTTGGTAAGCCATTACCTTACCAACTAGCTAATCTCACTTGGGCTAATCTATGAGCGAGAGGTCCGAAGATCCCCCCCTTTGGTCCGTAGACATTATGCGGTATTAGCAGTCGTTTCCAACTGTTGTCCCCCACTCAAAGGCATATTCCCAAGCATTACTCACCCGTCCGCCGCTCGTCAGCAGATAGCAAGCTATCTCTGTTACCGCTCGACTTGCATGTGTTAAGCCTGCCGCCAGCGTTCAATCTGAGCCATGATCAAACTCTTCAATTAAAAATCGTTTGTGCATCAACAAGTGATGCTGCTCAATGAATTCTGTCGTGTTACTAACCGAAGTTAATAACTACATAAAACGTATCATTCAAACTCGAAAGCCTAAATGGTACTAATTTTGTGTGACATCATATTAAGCTGTTTTTTTTGTTATCCGAGGATAACTATGTAAAATCAACGTTAATGTGAGTGTCCACACAAATTGCATGATAACTAATTGTTAAAGAACGTTAACTCGATGAGTTAACCGAAACAAAATCTCATTCGCTTTGTTTCGTTGCTACA
>NZ_NBOF01000008.1 GCF_002104475.1 Cognaticolwellia mytili | reverse complement strand
ACATTTTATTTCGTTTTTTTGAACTTTCTTTTTAGAAGATTCAAAACCCTACTTTATAACGTTAAGTCAGCTACTTTGGCCTAAACCAGTGTAGTTAACTCTTTAAAACAAGCTTCTTGGGTTGCCCCGAAGAAGTGGAGCGCATTATGGCGATTTTTCAGAGCACGTCAACACTTAATTTCAATTAAATATCATAAAATGAATCGTTTGCTCTTTAATTATACAAGGCGCATTTTAAACATGCTATTTTTGAGTAATTATCCGCCCCACCGTCGATAGCAGCTTCAGCAGGAGTTGAGTAAACCAGTATAGATGCATTTCATTTATCACTAGTTATGCTTTTAAAAGTACTCATAAGATGAGAATAAAGAAAAGATTACGGCTAAAATTCACGCTTTAGATTCAACGTTAAAAGCGTTTAGGATATTTATCTATTAAATTGAATGAAATTTGCACTTATATAGTTGCACATTACTAAAAGGTGGGTAACATAGAATTGCAATTTAAGTTTTTTTTATAAAATAATAATTAGGTATCCATTATGAAATCTCCTCAAGCATTGACGCTGATTGTAGCGTTGGTATTTGCTATTGCCGTATACTTTTTAGCAGGCAGTGCATTTGAATTAAGTAATATAAGTGTTGCGGTAGTAGCGTTTGTTTGTGCATTTGTTGCCCCTCTTGTTGGCAAAGCTAACAGCGTTAGCCAAGAAGCGGAAGATAACGTTACAACATTGTATGTTGGCAACTTGCCCTATAGAGCAAATGAAGCGGCAGTTAGAGAGTTGTTTTCAGAATATGGCCAAGTTCAGTCTGTTAGATTAATGAAAGATAAACATACAGGGAAAAGACGTGGTTTCGGTTTTGTCGAAATATCTTCACCTGATGCTAGCAAAGCAATATCAGAATTAAATGATAGCGAATTTCAACAAAGAACACTAAAAGTTCGTGAAGCTAAAGAGCGTCCAGAAAAAAGTGCTGAATAGAAATATTTATCATACTTTATATAAAGCCCACTATTGTGGGCTTTATATAATAGCACTTATTTAAATCCATCGATTGCCAACGCTAAAAACCGCATTGTTAGCAGTTAACGAACATGCCTTCCCCTACGAACTATCTCTTAAGTGTAATTTATCCTAAAATATTGATACTAATTAGTAGACAAAAACTGAGCAATCGCTAAAATCGGCGCCTTTATATCATCATTCGCTTCACTATAAGCAAGGTAATTCAATGTTTAGCCATATTCACCCAGACAACTACCAGCAGCAGCTTGATGAAAAACAACAATCTATTGCGACAGATTTTGCTCAATTTGATTTACCGAAATTCGAAATATTTACTTCACCTACACTTAACTACCGTCAACGCGCGGAGTTTAGAGTATGGCATGAAGGTGATGATTTGTATTACATTATGTTTGATAGCAAGACCAAACAAAAATTTCGTGTTGATGATTTCCCGGTAGCAAGCACATTAATAAACCAGTTTATGTCTGCTTTACTTCTCGATATAAAAGATAGAGAAGTTTTACGCCAGCGTTTATTTCAAGTGGACTTTCTTTCGACGATCAGTGGCGAAGTATTAGTTAGCTTGCTTTATCATAAGCAATTGGATGATGAGTGGGTTGAACAAGCAGAGCAATTAAAGTTGCGCCTTAGTGCTATAGCCCCCGTTGATATTATTGGTCGAGCCCGCAAGCAAAAAGTTATACTTAATAAAGACTTTGTGATGGAAACATTAACGGTTGGCGATAAACAATTTCATTACCAACAGGTGGAAAATAGCTTCACTCAACCAAACGCTATCGTAAACGAAAAAATGTTGTTGTGGACACAACAAGCAACCAAAAACACAGGTGGCGATTTAATCGAGCTTTATTGTGGTAACGGTAACTTCGGTATGGCACTCGCAGAAAACTTTGATCGAGTGCTTGGTACTGAGATTTCAAAATCATCTGTAAAGTCTGCACAAGTAAATATCGCCGCTAACAAATTAAAAAATGTCGATATTGTTAGGATGGCAAGTGAGGATTTTAGTCAAGCGATGAATGGTGAGCGAGTTTTTCGTCGGTTAGAAGGATTCGATTTAACTAGCTATAAATATCAGACGGTACTTGTTGATCCGCCACGTGCAGGACTCGATCCTGATAGTGTCGAATTGATCAGCCGATTTGAGCGTATTATCTATATTTCTTGTAACCCTGAAACATTACGCAACAATCTGATCGAATTAGTAAAAACTCATAAAATTGAGCACTTTGCTTTATTCGATCAATTTCCATATACCCACCATATTGAAACGGGAGTTATTTTAACTCGCCTTTAACTTTTCTACGGGCCTCTATACGGACTTCACTACGTAAACCAAATTCAAATGCACCACGAGCAATAAATCTTAACTGCTTAATTGTTCGTAGTGCTAATTCTTCTAAATCTTTTTTATCGCAATCTAAAGCATCAGAGCCGGCACTAAACACGATGGTAACTGCGGCATTGGCTTGTAAATAGGCTACTTCAGCATCTAGTTTATTAGCTTGTTGCAAATAATCACATAACTCAAGCGTAAAATAGCGGATCTCTCTATTCACCGCAGCACGAAATGCAGCAGATGTTCCTGAACGCTCACGTAATAACAACCTAAAAATATTACCATTACTCTCTATAAATTCCATAAAGGTAAGTACAGATATTTGAATAACTGATCCTCCCTTTGCGATACGTTGCCTTGCCTGTCGCATCAATTGCCGCAAAGTTAAACCCGCTTCGTCGACAAGCGTTAACCCTAATTCATCCATATCACCAAAATGGCGATAAAATGATGTCGGTGCTAAGCCTGCTTCTTTTGCAACTTCTCGCAGACTCAAGCTAGAAAAGCTTCGCTCACTACTGAGTTGCCCCAGTGCCGCATCAATCAATTGTCGACGGGTTTTTTCTTTCTGCAGTGCTCGAATTCCGCTCATGACCATTAATACCTAATAATTATTTCAAACTATAGCCAAACAACTTGAAGATGCAGTTTCAAGTGGCTTGAGTACAAAGCTAGTTGGTATGATACTGAAAAGCGCTAATATTGCTAGCAAATTGACGTTAATCAACGACAAATGTCTCTAGTTTGAATTTTTTGTAAATTAACATTACCCAAACAAAACTTGACTCCGCGTTGAGTGAAGCTAAAATAGCGTACATCTGTACACTGAAAATTTGGTGTTTAACCCTAAATGGAAGACCGATGAACAAACCTCCTGTAATTTGGCTAAATGTTTTTGTATTTAGCATCACATTTTTATTCGCCGTGGTAGCAGTGCCTTACCGAGCTTTCACCCATGGCTTTGATGTAGCTGAAATTATCATGGCTATTATTTGCTTTATTTACTGCGGTATGTCAATCACTGCTGGTTATCATAGGTTATGGTCTCACAAAACTTATCAAGCACACTGGTCATTGCGTTTTATTTACGCATTAGGAGGGGCATTTGCACTTCAAAACAGTGCTTTGCATTGGTCTTCAGATCACCGCATTCATCACAAACATGTAGATAAGAATCATGTTGATCCTTATTCAGCAAAAATGGGGTTTTGGCATTCACATATTGGTTGGATGATTAGAGATTATCAGCCAGAGCGTTATAATAATTATGAAAATGTTCGTGATCTACAAAAAGATCCTATCGTGGTTTGGCAGCATAAATATTATTTACTACTCACCATTTTGATGAACTTCGGTGTACCACTATTATTTGGTATATGGCATGGTGATATTATTAGCAGCCTACTTTTAGTTGGTTTCTTAAGGCTAGTGTTAAGCCATCACACAACATTTTTTATTAATTCTTTAGCACATATTTGGGGCAAGCAAACTTACACCGAAAAAAACACCGCTCGTGACAATGGTTTTCTAGCTTTCTTCACCTTTGGTGAGGGTTACCATAACTTCCATCATATTTTTGAAAATGATTATCGCAACGGCATTCGCTGGTGGCAGTTTGATCCAACAAAATGGTTAATTAAAGGCTGTGAACATTTAAAGCTTACGTCTAAGTTGCGTGTGACACCTGAAGATAAAATTGAAAAAGCTCGTTTGTCGATGATATTACTGCGTAGCCAAGAAAAAATTGCTATGCACCCTGATGCAGAGCAACTTCTTGAGCGTTTACAACAAGAATACGACGAATTGATTAATAAGGTGAATGCTTTTTACGCAGCCCGTAAAGCCTTACTTGCCGGTAAACGTGATCAACTTATTGCAGATGTTGAAAGCTCAGAAGCAATGATACAATATCAAGAGATTAAGCAACTTTTAGCCGAACAAAGGCTCAGTTGGCAAAATATGGTAGAAAAACTAGCATAAAAACAGTTACCTTGGTTTTAATTCCTGCTAAAATTTTCTTATCATGGCAGGAATTAAAAAGGTTTATCATTGAGTACTCAAACAAAAAAAAAGACGACCAGTCAAGCCACTAAAAATTACGATTTCGATGCCATTATAATTGGCACTGGGCCTGGTGGTGAAGGCGCTGCAATGAATTTGGCAAAGCGCGATAAAAAAGTTGCTATTATTGAGCGCTATCATAGTGTAGGCGGTGGTTGTACTCACTGGGGCACTATTCCTTCAAAAGCATTACGACAATCGGTAAGTCGCCTAATTGAATATAATTCCAATCCCTTATTTAATGCTGGCCAGAACGCTAAACAGTTAACCTTTCAAGATATTCTCAGTCATGCATCAGCTGTCATTAGAAAACAAGTAAATTTACGTAGTGGTTTTTATAATCGAAATCAGGTCGAACATTTTCATGGTGAAGCCTCATTCATTGATACGAACACAATTCAGATATTACGTACTGATGGCTCTATTGATACGATTACAGCGAAGCAAATAGTTATTGCAACTGGTTCTAGACCATACCACCCTAATGATGTTGATTTTTCACATCCACGCGTATACGACTCAGACAGTATTTTATCACTTGAACACTCTCCAAGGCATATTATTATTTATGGTGCTGGTGTTATAGGTAGTGAATACGCTTCAATATTTAGAGGACTCGGTGTAAAAGTTGACTTAATCAATACCCGTGATCGCCTGTTATCATTTTTAGATGATGAAATGTCAGACTCCTTAAGCTATCACTTATGGAATAATGGCGTTGTTATTCGTCACGGAGAACAAGTTCAACGCGTTGAGGCAAGTGAGAATTCGGTCATTGTTCATTTAGAGTCAGGTAAAAAAATGCGTGCTGATTGTTTACTATTTGCTAATGGCAGAACAGGTAATACTGCTGATTTAAAGCTTGAAAATGCAGGGTTAAAAGCTGATGGTCGCGGGCAATTAAAAGTTAATGAAGCATACGAAACTGAAGTTGAAGGAATTTTTGCCGTTGGTGACGTTATCGGTTACCCAAGTTTAGCTAGTGCGGCATTTGATCAAGGGCGAATTTGTGCCAGTGCCATGCTTAATGGTAATGGTAAAGCTAAACTTACGGTTGATATCCCAACCGGTATCTATACCATTCCTGAAATCAGTTCTGTCGGTAAAACCGAGCAAGAGTTGACAGAAGCAAAAATTCCTTACGAAGTCGGCCGTGCGCAATTTAAACATTTAGCAAGAGCGCAAATTTCAAATAACTTAGTTGGTTCTTTGAAGATCCTATTCCATCGTGAGACTAAAGAGATTTTAGGCATTCACTGCTTTGGTGAAAATGCTGCTGAAATCATTCACATCGGTCAGGCGATTATGCAACAAACCAATGGCGGCAATACTATAGAGTACTTTGTTGAAACCACTTTTAACTACCCAACTATGGCAGAAGCCTTCCGTGTTGCCGCATTAAATGGTTTAAACCGGTTGTTTTAACTAAAATTGAGCAAAGTATGGCTTTATTCTGTCAAATTTTGCTCATTATTGGCTTCAGCTATCAACTACTTCAAACCTCTTGAATCATGCTGAACTAGAGAAAATTATGAAACATAGCTTACTACTCATTTTATTGTTAGAAGTATTTACAGCTCACGCAAGTGATGATTTTACTATTTACTTAACTCGTCACGCCGAAAAGCAAAGTGGATCAAAAGACCCAAAACTTACAGATTGTGGTGCGCAACGAGCGCAGCAATTGGCGAGTATATTAGAAAAAGTTAACATCGAAGGGGTTTATAGCACACAATACAACCGAACGATGGCAACGGCAGCACCAACAGCTCAACAGCAAGGCTTGGCTGTTGAGCATTATTCACCAACGAAGTTAGCTAAATTTTCAAAAAAAATATTAAAACAGAAAAAAAATGTTTTGATTGTGGGTCATAGCAATACTACACCACAATTATCAGCGTTATTAAGTGAATCAGATGTGGCAGGGATTACAGAAAAAGAATTTCGCAACTTATACCAGATACACATCAGTGATAGCGGTAGAACCTTGACCTTATTAACACAACCACTAACCTGCCATTAATGATTACTACATATCAGCATCATTAATTTTATTACCTGGTTTAATCAACTCAATTTCCGTAATAGTCAGAGGTGTGCCCCATTGTTGAATAGTCATAACATTTTTTACTCTACCTTTAAATCGGACGATAGCACCATTTTGAGCAAATTCCTTTGCCATATTCATTGGTAAAACTTTCTTACCTGAATCAGTAATAATGCCATAAAACCCGCCCTCTAAATTTAAAAACTGTACACGACCACGTTGCCAACTACTAAATTCATCTTTTATTTTATGTTCGGTCAATTTTTCAGCATTAATTGACGTAGCAGCAAGCTCTATTACTTCTTGTTTAGCGTTACTATCAGTAAGTTCTTTTTTCATTGCGCTATCAGCTATCGCTGCCTTTTCTGTTTCTTCATTAGTCGAGTTACTACCGCAAGCGCTGAGTAATAAGGTAATTGCTAATACCGATAAAAATTTATTATTTATTGTCATTAAATTATCCATAAAAAACCAGTTATACCTAAAGCATACCTTAATCCAAAAGTAATAACCAAATGCAATAGGATACATCTAGTATTGAAGTTAGCAGACAGCCACCTCTTTAGAGTTTAAGGGCGTTTCAGAAAAAAATCACAAAGTTTAACGCATAAAAAAGGAGCCTTCAGCTCCTTTTTATAAAATAACTCATCTGGTTACACATTGACTACCAAGCTAAAGTTACAATTTATTTATGAAATGGTTTACTTAAGCGATGCACTGATTCAATAAAATGCCCAGCATGCTCAGGGTTAACATCAGGGTGAATACCATGGCCTAAATTAAATACATGACCTGTTCCACCTTCACCAAAGCCGGTTAATATTTTAGAAACTTCTTGTTCAATACGTGGCATTGGTGCATATAGCATCGATGGGTCCATATTACCTTGTAACGCTACTTTATCACCAACGCGGGCCTTAGCGTTTTCAATATCAATTGTCCAATCAAGACCAACAGCATCACAACCCGTCGCCGCAATATCCTCCAACCACATACCGCCATTTTTGGTAAATAAGGTTACTGGAACCTGACGGCCGTCATTATGACGCGTTAATCCATCAACAATTTTAGCCATATATTGTAATGAGAATTCTTTATAATCTCGTGGAGAAAGTACACCACCCCAAGTATCAAATACCATCACAGACTGAGCGCCAGCAGCGATTTGTGCATTTAAGTATAAAATAACTGAATCAGCCAATTTATCAAGCAACAAGTGTAAGGTTTGCGGCTCAGAAAACATCATTTTTTTAATCTTAGTGAAACCTTTCGAACTACCACCTTCAATCATATAAGTAGCGAGTGTCCAAGGGCTGCCAGAAAAGCCAATTAATGGTACGTCACCATTAAGTTCTTTCTTTATAGTACGAACTGCATTCATCACATACTGCAATTCACCTTCTGGATCAGGAATGCCAATTTTATCTACGTCAGCTTTGCAAGTAATTGGACGTTGAAACTTAGGGCCTTCACCTGTTTCAAAATAAAGCCCTAAACCCATGGCATCAGGAATAGTTAAAATATCGCTGAATAGAATTGCAGCATCAAGCGGAAAACGACGTAAAGGTTGAATAGTTACTTCACATGCTAGGTCAGCATCGCGACAAACACTCATAAAATCGCCAGCGTCTTTACGCACGGCACGATACTCAGGCAAATAGCGACCAGCTTGACGCATCATCCATACAGGGGTGTAATCAACAGGTTGTCGCAATAATGCGCGCAAATAAGTATCATTTTTTAATTCAGTCATGAAAATTCTTCTCCGCTATAATATGGGCGCATTCTAGCACTTCAAAATTTATTGATCTATGTCCCAAATCAAATCTAGACCAGCTCTTCTACTCTAAAGCTATTTTTTAACTAAGTTTTGTGACAAAAGAGTAAGTGCGCGATGATAATTATTCACTTTATGCTAACACTCTCTCCTTATTGATGAGATTAATCACACTGGTATTTACTCGACGAATCATCGTCAAAAGCATAATAATAAATTTATTTAAAAAAATAATTAAATTATTTTTTTAAATAAATTTATTATTTGTGTCAGCTTATTTTACAATTTTTTTCTTATATTTCATTGCCTTCCATCAACCTTACAATCTCTAAAGTGGAGCACAGAAAATCTTTTTCTTATTTAATATTTTCCTTTAGACATTGATAGATAACATTTTTTTTACAACTTATAAAACCTATAGCCATTGAGTAGGCCTTTGCCCATTCAAATTTCAAGACATTCTCTGAGCCAAAAGCACTTTTTTTAGATTCTCACCACTGTCATTAATACCTTATATACGAATAAATTCGTGGAATATATGCTCTATTAAAGTTGTTGCACCATGAAAAAGCCTTTGCTATAAATTGTCCCGCGCTACAGAAAAACAATAATAAAAATAAAGAAACAAACAAAAAGAAGCTAGTTAAACTAGACCATACAGCGAGCATTTCAAGCCTTACTTCGGTAAGGCTTTTTTATTGCCAAAATTTTATTAGCACTATTAAATTCATGGCAGAGTATATCGTTTGAAAATCAAGCTATTCACCGTTCTGTTGGTAAAGAACATTAATAGCTAAAACAAAAATAACTGAAACAAGTTGAGGGTTCATGTCTATCGAGCAAACATTAAATCGCTTTAGTAAAATTGCCGTCATTTTATGGTTAGTCGCCGCGGTTCAAAGTTTATTAGCCGTTTTCGGTATTTTCGGTGTTATGCAAACTAACCAAGAACGTATTATATTTGGTATCGTCGAACTCATGACTATGCTGTTAGTCATCATCAATGCAATCGCTATCATGCGTTATGTTGCTCAACAACAAAGTTCATTAGCATTTTTGCTAAGCCGGCTGTGCTTATACTCTCTAATACTTTGTTTTTTCGGCGACATTGTTAATCGAAATTTTATCCAACAGTTCTATGAGTATGATGACGTAATAAAGCACAGCTACTTAGCAGCTTCAGTTATATTCTTTTTTCCTGGCTACCTTATTATTGCGGCTGCCATTAGTTACTTAGCCACGCTCAAAGGCCTTTCAAAAGGCTTTATGATTACTAGCGCGTTAATAACTACGACTATCGCGCTGTATACCTATAACGATATGCATATTACTGGTAGCAGTTCCCTACTAACCATTATTACGGCATCTTACTCTGTGTTGGTCAGTATATTGGCCGTATCGGCAATATGGTTGCTTAAAGCACTATCATGGCGTCAAGTTCCTATTCGTATTTGGTTAGCAGCACTAGGGCTTATTCTCGCGATGGTTGCTGACGCTATAATTGGCCAGTTTTGGATTTTTGGCAATCACGGGCAAGGCTATTTTCCAATTGTTAGCCACATTAATTGGATTATTTATCTAGGTTCACAAGTGTTAATTCAGCAACTTCCATTGGGTATTTTACAATTAAAAATAGCGCAACAGCCTGTTGAGGCAACATAAAACCAAACAGGTGAACCTAATGAGCAATTTGTGGCATGTATGTTTATGGTATATATAGTTAATATCAAACGTTTTATTAGGGACAGTGAGTATGGACAATGTTGATGTATTAATCATTGGCGCAGGGGTGGTTGGTTTAGCAATAGCGGCTCGATTAAGCCAACAATATTCAAATGTTCTATTGGTAGATAAAAACTCAACTTTTGGTGAAGAAACCAGTAGCCGCAATAGCGAAGTGATCCACGCAGGAATTTACTACCCGCAAAACAGCTTAAAAGCCAAGCTCTGCGTACGTGGTAAACAATTACTTTATCAATATTGCCAGCAACGTCACATCCCTCATAAAAAAGTTGGCAAATTATTAGTTGCACATGGCAAGCAAGAAGAAAACTATTTAGCTGAAACTTTAAAACAAGCAAAGTTGAACGGTGTTGACGATCTGGTCTGGCAAAGCAAAGAACAACTACAAGAATCTACCCCCGCGTTAGCGGCAACTGCAGCATTACTTTCACCGTCAACAGGCATTATTGATGTTCACAGTTATATGCAGAGTTTACTTGCGGATACCGAACACAACGGCGCGCTATTTGTTGCTCAAACTCGTTTCGTCTCGGCAACAGCGAATAAGTCGGGGTTAGCAGTTGTGTTAGATAGCCAAGGTGAAACCAGCAAACTGCAATGCCAGCATGTTATTAATTGCGCCGGCTTATATGCCACAGAAGTTGCTACAGCTATTAACGATATGCCAGTATCAGAAATACCTCAATTACATTACTGTCGCGGGCATTATTTTAGTTATCAGGGAAAAAGTCCTTTTAATCAGCTTATTTATCCTATACCTGAAGCAAATGGTTTAGGTATTCATGCATCTTTAAATACCGCTGGGCAATTAAAGTTTGGTCCCAACACTCAATACATTGAAGATATTGATTACCAAGTAGCAGAAACATTAAAAAGAGAATTTGTTACAGCAATTAGTAAGTATTTTCCTGATATAGATAGCAATAAGCTAACTCCTGACTACGCAGGTATTCGACCTAAATTACAAGCTCCTAACGAAGGCTTTAAAGATTTCTGTATTCAAACAGCAAAGCAACACTCAGTACAAGGGCTTATCAACTTATTTGGTATAGATTCCCCTGGACTAACCTCTAGCTTGGCCATTGCTGAGTATGTTGAGCATTTGATGACTAGCGAAAGTACATAATCAAGAATTATAAAAACAAAAAAGCCAACGATAAAGTTGGCTTTAAAAATTTATATACCGATAAACGTATTATAGAATCAGGCCTTACTTGTCACCGACTTGAGCTGCCGCTTCGTGCTTTTGAATTTCAAGTAATTCAATTTCAAATTGAAGTACTGAATTACCTGGAATACTTGGTGGATTGCCGTTTGGTCCGTAGGCTAAATCTGAAGGAATGGTAAATTTAAATTTAGCGCCAACTGACATTAACTGCACACCTTCAGTCCAACCCGCAATAACACGGTTAAGTGGAAATACTGCTGGCTGACCACGGTCATATGAACTATCAAATGTTTCACCGTTTAAGAACGTGCCTTTATAGTGAACTTTTACAGTGTCTGTCGCTGCAGGTTTATCACCTTCAGCGGCAGTTAATACAGAGTATTGGATACCTGAATCAGTCACTTTAACGCCATCTTGCTTGGCATTTTCGTCTAAGAACTTCTGACCTTCAGCTAAGCTAGCTTCTGCACTTACTAATGCTTGCTCTTGTTGCTTCGCCTTCATCGCTTGATCTAAATTCATCAATAGCGCTTGAATATCTTCTTTCTCAATTTGTGACTTGCCATCCATACTATCAGTGAAACCACGGATAATAAGTGACTTATCTAACGTTAAGTCCATTTTATTGTGTTCTTCTAAATTACGTTCCATGTACATACCAATTGATGCACCTAAACCGTAGGCTTGTTTTTGTATCTCAGTATCAAGCACAACTGCTTTTTCTTCTTGTTTTGTTGGTTCTTGACAACCCATTACAGACAATAAAGCAATGGCGACTACAGTCGGTTTAAAAAATCTCATTTACATCTCCGTTATACTACTCAGGCGGAAATTCCCGCTAAGTCATTAAATATGTGTGAATTGTGAAACAATGCGGCTTATACTAACGATAAATGAGACAAGAAAAAAGTATTAATATTTTGCTGAAATTTATCTTCACTATTCGAACGCTCAAAACATTGTTTTTACTAACATTACTATCCGCATGCCAACCTAGCGAGCAAGTCCCAGAGCAACAATGGCGACATGCGATTGAAGGTGCTTATGCCGCAAACATTTCAAATGATGGCAAATACAGTGTTGTATCTTCGATTCACCATGGTGTGAGCCTTTGGGATCTTGACAAAAATGCCTTGAAATACAGCTGGTCACAACAACAAAACAGTACAGACAATTTAGTACTACTTGCTGATATTGCCGATAATAATAGCCATGCCCTGATTGCCAATCGAAATGACTTTTCTTTGTGGAATATAGACAATGGTAAGTCGGAAGGCTTTTGGTCGATCAGTGAATCAAACATTCGCGACATTGCCGTTGCTAATAATGGCAATTATTTATTAGTCGGTCAAAGTAACGGCAAGGTTGTTCATATTACGCCTGACAATGGTCGAAGATTAGAGTTTCTCGGTCACCAAGAAAAAATTAATGCTGTAGATATAATGCCTAATGGCAGAGTCGCTATTTCCGGCTCTAATGATTTTGTAGCCTACGTTTGGGATACTCAATCAGGACAAGTCATTTATCGTTTCAATCACCCTAGTCGAGTTACTATGGTAGCGCTAGATCCTAAAGGTAGATATGCCTTTACTGCTGATAGTAAAAAGTCAGCAAATATTTGGAATTTAAAAACCGGTAAACTAGTCTCTCAACTTAAGTATTTTAATCGCCAAGAAGTCTTTAGTACCGTACGGTTTTCACCTGACGGTACTACATTACTGACTGGTGCTCCTTCACGTAAAGTCAGTATTTGGGCGATTTCTACAGGTGAGCGCTTAACAAGTTGGCGGGTAACACCGCGTGAAGATATTCGTCCTGCAGGAGCGGTTGTGTATAGTGCTGCTTTTAGGGATAATGAGCGCGTAATCACCGAAAGCTCTTCAGGATACGCCGAATTATGGCAGGTAAATAAATAGTGAAATCAGTTAGTGAGATAGAACAAGCGATAGAGTCGCTTGAAACCCGTAATGCCTTTCAAGATGATGTTATTGAACAGCTCAACCATGAACTGTCGGTTCACCAAAGCGAAATAGCAGAGCTTAAGCAGCAACTTAATGTCATTGCTAACCGACTTAAAGAAAATGCGGCTTCGCCACAAGGTAAAGAAGAAATAGAACCGCCACCGCCACATTATTAGCACTATACCCAAGCCACTTGGACGATTAGCGCATGACGAAATTAAGCTAAACAAAAAAACTTTTGTTTAGCTTAAAGTAATTGTTGCTTATTCTTGCTTAAAAATACCAATAACTTGTTCATTTGGTCTCACTTCCTGCGCTACATGTTCTTGGGTTTGCGACATTTGCTCGCCACAATTTACACAAGTTACCGTCTCAACATCATTTTCTTTCGTTAAAGCCATAGTATCCATTGCCTTACATTTTGGGCAAGTTGCACCGGCTATAAATCTTTTTTTCACTTTTTACTCAGTTTTCAGTTAATTTTCAGATAAGAAGGGCAAGATAACTGCCTACAACTCTTATTTTACCTTGAACAACCCCCCAAGGAAAAGCGACAATAGCGCCTTGCATTAAAAAGAGTAGCGATAAATGATCACAGCCACAGATTTAAGTTTAGCCCGAGGCGCAAAATACCTCATAAAATCATCAAGTTTTACCATACATCCAAATCATAAGGTTGGACTTGTCGGGGCAAATGGTTGTGGAAAATCATCTTTATTCGCCAGCTTACTTGGTACCTTACCGCCTGACTTAGGTAACCTTACCATGCCAGCAAGCTGGAAAATTGCCACTGTTAAGCAAGAAACGCCGGCATTAGACCAATCTGCGTTAGATTATGTTATTGATGGCGATATAGAATACCGCCAGCTAGAAGCAAAACTTGAACAAGCTCGTACCGATGATAACGGCACACTCGAAGCAACTATTATCAATCAAATAGATGTTATCAACGGCTATAGCTTACCTGCTCGTGCTGCTGAGTTATTACACGGATTGGGCTTTTTACAAGAGCAATTATCAAACCCAGTTAAATCATTCTCTGGTGGTTGGCGTATGCGTTTAAACTTAGCGCAAGCTTTGATTAGTCGTGCCGATTTATTACTACTTGATGAACCGACAAACCATTTAGACTTAGACGCTGTAATTTGGCTACAACGCTGGTTAAAACGCTTCACAGGTACTTTGGTTTTGATATCACATGATCGTGACTTTCTAGATGATGTCATTGGGCAAATTTTACATATCGAACAACAAGGCGCGAAGTTATACTCGGGTAATTACTCCGCCTTTGAACGTCAGCGTGCCGAACATTTAGCGCAGCAAGACGCTCAGTTTCAAAAGCAACAAAAAGAAGTGGCGCACTTAACCTCTTTTGTTGATCGCTTCCGCGCTAAGGCGAGTAAAGCGAAACAAGCACAAAGTCGTTTAAAGCGTTTACAAAAGTTGCCCGACTTAGCGCCTGCGCATGTTGATAGCCAATTTACTTTCAGTTTTGAACAACCAGAAACCTTGCCGTACCCATTATTGTCACTGACTGAAAGCCAATGTGGCTATAGCGATGAAGCCATTATCCTAGAAAATGTAGAGATGACGTTAGTACCTGGTAGCCGCATCGGCTTACTCGGCCGAAATGGTGCTGGTAAATCAACTTTAATAAAGTCTCTCGCGGGAGATTTAACACTGCTGCAAGGTCAACGCTATTGCGCGCAAGAGCTTAAAGTGGGTTACTTTTCTCAACATCAACTAGAGCAACTTCATTTGCCTAGTAGCGCCATTGAACACATTACACGTGCAAAGCCCGACTTAACAGAACTACAAGCAAGAAGTTTTTTAGGTCGTTTTGGTTTTAGTGGTGACCAAGCATTAGACAAAGTGGGCACGATGTCTGGTGGTGAAAAAGCGCGCTTAGTATTAGCACTTATTGTGTTAGAAAAACCGCAACTGTTACTACTAGATGAGCCAACCAACCACCTTGATTTAGAAATGCGCCAAGCATTAGTATTAGCGTTACAAGACTTTGATGGAGCAATTATTCTTATTGCCCACGACCGTTACTTATTAGAGTCGTGTGTTGATGAGTTTTACTTAGTGGCTAACGGCCGTGTGACTGACTTTGATGGCGACATTGATGACTACCAACAATGGTTAAATGACGATAAAAAACAAACCGTAAAAGCAAACAAAATCATTAGTGAGCCGCAAGTTGATAAAAAGCAGCAACGTAAAGAACAAGCCGAATTACGTAAAAAATCTTCACCACTGCGCAAGCAAGCAGACAAGTTTGAAAAGTTAGTACAAAAAGGACAAAACGAGTTAAGTGAAGTTGAAGCTAGGTTGGCGGATAGCGAAATATACCAAGCTGAGCACAAAGCTGAGTTAACCACACTACTGAAGCAACAAGCTAAGTTAACTCAAGCAATCGAAGAACATGAAATGGAATGGCTCGATTTAGAAGAGCAAATAGAAGAGATAATGTCGCAAGCATTATAAATTTATTGCTACACTTAACTTAAGGTACTTTGTCGCTTTAATAACAGCGGTAACATATATAGGACATTAAAATGAAAAAATTAACCTTAGCAATATTGAGCATAGCCCTATTTGCCAGTCACTCAGCTGTTAGTGGCGACCTTGATCTTGGAATCTATGAATTAAATCGTGGTGAATTTAAAGCCGCGCTTGTTGAATTTGAGCCATTAGTAGCAGAAGAATACGCTCCAGCTCAATATCAAATGGGCATCATGTATTTAAATGGTTATGGTGTGATTAAGAATGCTAAAAAAGCACTTGAGCTGTTCAATTTAGCTGCGTCACAAAACTACTCTGAAGCTTTATTCGACCTATCTCTACTCTACAGCGAAGGTGAAGTGACCAAAAAAGATTTAAAAACCTCTTTTGCACTCATGGAAAAGGCCGCTAATAAAGACTTACCTCGTGCGCAATTTAATTTAGGTGTCATGCTTTACAATGGTGACGGCGTGACACGGAGTTATCTACAAGCATCACGTTGGTATCAAAAAGCCGCTGACCAAAACTATGCTTTGGCACAGTTTAATCTTGCGCTAATGTACTTTGAAGGAAAAGGCGTACCGAAAAGCACCGAGATGTCCTACATCTGGAATATTATCGCCGCAAAAAATGGCTACAAAATGGCAGAAAAAAGCCGTGGTATGGATGAAAACCAACTCACCATAGAGCAAATTAAAGTGGCTAGAGAAAAAGCCGATGCTATTCATCAAAAAATTATCAAGCAACGTGAGATGAAGCTAAGAAAGTATTCTTAAATTTATTATCAGCAAGTAACAAACAATAAGCCCGCGATTAATAGCGGGTTTATTGTTTTTAAAACCGTTAAATAAGATTATTGAACAAGCTGAGATTTAAAGCTATCTTTATAGCGCCGTGACAGGTTTAGCACTTTGCCGTTATTGAGCTTAACTTCACTATCACCACTACTTAATGGCGTTATAGATTCAACACAATTTAGGTTTATCGCATGTGAACGATGAATGCGACAAAAGCCTTTCGTGCTAATTTGTTCACTTAGTTGCGTCAACGTTGCCCTTGTTGGATAAATGCGTCCAGCGATATGTAAATTGACATAATTGCCCGATGATTCTAGCCACTCAACATCAGTAATTTTGATAATAAACTCTTTACCTAACTTTTTAACTAGCAGTCTATCAATGTCGTTGGCGACGCTTTGATTATTGTCTTCTCCCTGTTCAATAGGGTTAGCTTCGCCAGCAAGTCGGTTCAAAATAAATTCATAGGCTTTAATGATGCCAATAAAAAAGATAAAGGCCCATAAGTCTTTACGGTATTCATAAAATAGCTCATACCAAAGATCACCAAAATCGTAATTCCGCTGCACTAAAAAGTAACTTAATTTTCGAATAGCGACCATTATTCCGACATGTAATAGTGAAAAAATGATTGAGGCGAGAAAATATAGAAAAATAGAACGCTTTATCGATTGCCAACTAAAAGGTAAGCGTCGCAATAATACCACCATCAAGGGAAATAACAGCAATATACTAATCGCACTTGAGTATTCCCAAACGAAAGGCTCCCATAATGCAAATGGCAACTCTGATCCCTTACGTTTAGCTTCCATTATTACCGACGTTGCATGCAGAGAATTATTAATAAAAAAGTAGATAAAAAGCACCGCAGCTTCGTAGCGAAGTTTATACTTTTGAAAATGCTCTAGCCTACTCATAATATTTCATCTCAAAGTAATAATGTTTATCCCTGTATTTCACCACTTATCCCTATCTATTGTTTTTACAGCCTTTATGCCGTGAATCTATTCAGTGTAGCAGCGAAGATATCAACATCACAAGCCAACCAAACGTTAACACTTATGTCAAAAATGTTCATGACTACAATTGCAAAACTTTTTATTCCGAACCAAAAGCATATGCCTGAAAGAAGGTATGACCTTGACTGGTTAAGAGTTATTGCCTTTGGTTTATTAATTTTATTTCATTGCGGTATGTTTTACGTAGAGAACTGGGGCTGGCACGTAAAAAGCCAACATAGCTCACAATTTCTTGAAAATATTATGTTGATAGTAGAACCGTGGCGTATGGCACTACTTTGGCTTATTGCAGGTATTGCTATTCGTTTTATTATCGCCAAAGTTTCCGTTTGGCGCTTTATTAGTATGCGATCTTTGCGCATATTACTGCCCTTATTATTCGGCATACTGATTGTTGTGCCGCCGCAACTTTACGTTGAAATGACCAATAATGGCGATCTCAATATGAATTATTGGCAGTTCTTAAAAGTGTTTTTCAGCGATGGTAATGGTGTATTTGATAAATATCAGTCCGGTATCTGGCCTCATATTGATGTTAACCACCTTTGGTTTCTTCGCTCCTTATGGCAGTACTCACTGGTGATACTGTGTTTATTACCTTTACTCAATTCAACCAAAATAGAAAACTGCATTAACTGGTTATTCAAGCAATACGGTGTAATTGCCATTTTATTGACAACTTTACCGATATTTATCATTCAAATTAACTGGTCTATGGAGCAAGTACGCTACCCATTAGGTTTTACCTTTATGGTTTATGGCTACTTAATTGGCTGGCAAACAGACTTTTGGCAACGAATAAGCAACAATATAAGTTGGCTAATATGTAGCTTCGCCATTGCCTATATCAGCTTTATATTCTTTTATAATCAAGTTTGGTTAGTTGAACTGAGCGCTCCAGGCAGTCGTGAGTCATGGTTACTAATGCTTGGTATGTTTATTTACAGTCTATTGCGCATCTTAGGCGTGCTTGCACTGTTTGCTATTGCTCATAAAATGCTAAATAAAAAATCAAAACAGTTAAGCTACCTTAATGAAGCGGTTTACCCTTTTTATATCCTACATCAAAGCTTTATCGTAGTTATTGGCTATAACATTTCTAGATTAAGTCTAAGCGCGACGATAGAAGCTATATCATTGATATCAGCAACTATCATCTGTTGTTTTATCAGTTTTGAAATCATAAAGCGCATTAACATTTTACGACCATTTTTCGGTATACCAATGCAAGCTAACGACAGTTTAATTAACCAACGTTTTACTTATGCCGTAGCGGTAATTCTAGTATTACCGATTGGTTTTGAAATTATTCTATAATCGGGAAATACAAGCCCAACACAGGTATTCGACTTCAATGTAATAAAGTGAATATGACTGTGATCTAAATCAATAAGCGTTAATTACTTGTTATTTACAATATGCTCTATGCTATTTACTTAATTTTATATGTGTTGGAGCAAGTTATGAACATTATAGAAATGCTACTTAATGACCCTGTTGTACTTTATTCTTTCATTGGTTTAGCTATTCTTCTAGGGATAGGTGGCTTTTACATTTACTACTTCTTAAAGCAAATGAATGAAGATGAAAAATAATAAGCCATTGATGTAACTAATTACTATTTTAAAGATGAAAATTCAGCCGCAAGGTAGCCAATAAACCATTAGCTATAATACAGCATTAACTTATGACGATATTAGCAACAGCTTCTTATCCTGTGCATCAATGATGTTTTAACGTACAATAAGCCTTTGTATTCATCAGTATTTATTAGGTTTATGTTTAGCGAAAGTTCTTTTTCTCCGGCCTGGTGGCTAAAAAATGGGCATGTTCAAACCATGGCCGCAAAATTACTACGACGCCATCACATTTTAGAGACTAGTGATGAAACCTTAGAGCTACCTGATGGCGACTTTGTTGATTTAGCATGGACAGAAAAAGTAAGTCCAGCCTGTCAACGTCCAATAGTTGCGGTTTTACATGGTTTAGAAGGCTCTAAAAACAGCCATTACGCTAAAGGGATGCTATCAGCGATTAAAGCCAAAGGTTGGGTGGGTGTATTAATGCATTTTCGTGGATGTAGTGGCCGACCAAACCGTATGGCAAAGTCTTATCACAGTGGCCAAACTTGTGATGTCGATTTTTTCAGTCAACACCTTGCTAGTACCTATCCTCAAGCTAAAAAAGCTATTGTAGGGTTTTCGCTCGGTGGTAACGTACTTACCCGATACCTAGCAGAGCAAAAAGAAGAAATTTATCAGGCAGCAAGTGTAATTTGTGCACCATTAGATCTGTCAAGTTGCTGCGATAGAATCAATCAGGGCTTCTCTCGTATCTACCAAAAGTATCTTGTCGATATGCTCAAAGCCAGTACGATTGAGAAAATCAACATCAACTTGCTCCCTAATATTAATCAGAAAGACTTGCTCAATATTCGCTCTATTCGTGATTTTGATCAAATGATCACTGCGCCAATCAATGGTTTCGCCGATGCCAATGATTATTATCAACAAGCCAGTGGCCGAGATGTACTCAATAATATAGCAACCCCGTGCTTGATTATTCACGCCAGTGACGATCCTTTTTTATGCAATAAAAACACTACAGCTATTAAAACACTACCCGAACACATTAACTTTGAAATTAGTAAACGTGGAGGCCACGTTGGCTTCATTAATGGCAATAATCCTTTCAAGCCGCAATACTGGTTAGAAGCACGAGTACCTGAGTTTTTTGCGAGACACTTATGATTATCCCATTAGACACATTACCAAAAGAAACGTTAAGTGCCATTATTGAAAACTTTGTACTAAGAGAAGGCACTGAATACGGTAGTGAAGATGTTGCACTAAGCGATAAAATTCAGCAGGTTCAGCAACAATTAAAACAAGGTAGTGCATTACTGGTTTATTCTGAGCTACATGAGACCGTTAATATCATGCCGGCCGATCAATTCATTGAAGGTGTTGAAGAAGAAGTTTAAACATTGTTAAAAAAATCATCACTGCATGTATTTTGTTCTAAACATTATTTCAATGTTGGAAACTCTCAGGTGAATCACTATTCTTTCAGATCCATGTGAGCGTGGTATATCGTACTTCATATAAATAAAAAGGCACTTTTTAGTGCCTTTATGTTCATCTAGCATCATTAAGTTACTAGCGTTTTACACCACGTTTAATGTCTAAATGTTACCGAAAAGTTCACAGGCACTACGTAATCAATACTTGGTAAAGCCGCCAACTCTTTTAATTTATTAATGCCAGCAACAACACCATAAACATCAGCTTTAATAAAGAAAGGTTTTGTCGTACTTACTAATAATGTTTTAGTGTTAATTTTACTCACGTTAACTTCGATGGTGACCTCTTGATTTTGACCATGAAAGCTCAAGTTACCTGTTACAGTTTTCACATCACTTTTTCCAACTTTAAGGTTTGACAACAAGTCTTTATCAAGTTGAGTAGTAAACATTGCTGAAGTATATTCTGTAGTTTCAAAAACAAACGTTTTCATACGTTCATCTCGAATAGCAATATTGGTATCTACACTGGTTAAGTCGACCTTAATACTAACTTTACCGCTCTTATCGATACTTCCCTCAAGTGCAGAAAAATGATGATTTTCAGCCACGGTACCTTTTTTAACTGAAACAAAATTAAGTAGCGAATTTTTGTTATCAAGCTGCCAACCTGCGAAGCTAGGTAAACTGGTTAAAGCAAATGAAAGTATCGTTATTAAAGTTAATGTAGATTTGCGCATTAAGCACTCCGTAAATTAAGTTAAGAATAGCTGTTGATTAAACTTATTAGCTATTTCATCAAATTCTTAGTTAACTCAATTGTAAGGGTAATTTTGTGACATATCTAACACTATATGGTTTTTCATCCCAGTGAGCGACTCGTTCTGTGCGGTTTAATGGCATGTTGCCAAGGTATAGCCTTATTGCCTAACGAGAGAAAGTCGGGCTGCATTAGCGTTGTACGTTGATTATAGGTAAGTGGATTAAACTCACTATCAATAATACTACCGCCAGCTTGTTCAATAATACAGTGACTAGCACCGGTATCCCATTCTCCTGTTGGCCCAACTCGCAAATAACAATCGGCACCGCCTTCAGCTATCAAACAATTTTTTAATGAACAACTACCCAACGCAATATGGTCGTAGGAAAATTCATCATTTAGATATTGCCCCATTAAATTAATATCTTGGCGTCGACTAATCGCGACTTTAATCCGGCGTTCACCATCATACTCTGCAACATGAATTCTATGACTGGCAAGGTTATTTTCTTTATAAGCACCTAAGTTATTCTGCGCATAATAAGTTAGTTGGTGATCTGGCGCATGTATCACTCCAATACTAGGCCAGCCATTTTCAACCAAAGCTATATTTACCGCAAAATCGCCACTGCCAATAATAAACTCACCAGTGCCATCTATCGGGTCTAGTAGCCAATAACGGGACCATTTTCCTCGTTCTGCTAACGGTAAAGCTCCAACTTCTTCCGAAATTACAGGAATATCAGGGGTCAAAGTCTTCAACTGATCCATCAAAACATCATTTGCAGCAATATCTGCACTGGTAACAGGGCTATTATCAGCCTTCATTTCAGCGGTATAGTCACCTTGTTTGTAGTGTTTAGCGACTTCTATACCCGCTTTTTTAGCACTTTCAATCGCAATAGATAATAATTTCTCTGAGTCCATCAAATTCCCCTCAAATGGTCTTTTACTAATAATAGCGCAGCAATACTACGCGCCTCATTAAAATCACTCGCCGCCAACAATTGCTGGTAATCAGCTAGTCTCCATGGCACAACTTCTAACTCTTCAGGTTCATCACCTTCAAGTTTTTCAGGATAAAGTTTTTCACCAAGAAATATAGTCATTTGGGCATCAAAAAAAGCAGGGGCAGTGGCAACATGGTGAAGGAAGGTGAGGTTTTCTGCGCCATAGCCTATTTCTTCTTTAAGCTCTCGATTAGCAGCTGTTGACGGCGCTTCGCCTGGATCAATTAGCCCTTTTGGAAAGCCCAGTTCATAACTATGAGTACCAGCACAATATTCACGAACTAGCAGCATAGTTTTATCATCAAGCATAGGCACAATCATTACAGCACCCGAGCCTTTACTAGGTATACGCTCGTACTCTCTACTTTCGCCATTACTAAAACTCAGATCAATTTGTTCGATAGTAAACAGTCCGCTTTTGGCTACTTGTTTACGTGCAGTAATTTTCGGCAATTGTTTTTTTGTACTCATAACGCCCTTTAATCGCAACAGAAAGTGAAGAAAGCTTCAATAAAGCAAACTAAGATTTAGTAATATTGAATACACAGCTCAACCTCTTGGGTATAATCCTATAATAAACGTGTTTCTAGGATAAAATCTATGCTTGATTGGTCAAAAATCTCAACTGTTTTACTGGATATGGATGGAACCATCCTAGATTTACATTTTGACAACCATTTCTGGCTACATCATTTGCCCAAACGCTACAGCGAAAGCGAAAATATAAGTCTTGAACAAGCCAAAAAAAAATTATCCGCGCACTACCAAGATGTTGAAGGTACTATAGACTGGTATTGCTTAGATTACTGGGCTAAACATACAAATTTATCAATTACTGACTTGAAACGCGAGATACAGCACTTAATTCGATTACGTGATGATGCTCATGATTTTCTAACAGCATTAAAAGCCTCGGGACGCGATGTAGTCTTAGTCACTAATGCGCACCCTGACAGCTTGTCATTAAAAATTGAACGTACCGAGTTAGATCAGTATTTTGATACTTTATATTCAACCCACGAATTTGGCGTCACCAAAGAATCACAACTATTGTGGCAGAAGTTACAAGCTAAACATGGCTTTGATGTCGACTGTACGTTATTCGTTGACGACAGTTTAGTGATCTTAGATTCCGCCAAAAAATTTGGTATCAAGCACCTTTTAGCGGTCGCCAACCCTGATAGTAAACAAGCAAATAAAAAAATTAGCGGTTATCCCGCGATAACTGATTTTGGTATATTTGTAGAAGAGATAAAACGTAGCGGTTTGAACTAATTCGCATCTAAATAGCCACAGGTAATGAAGGTTGCTAAAAGGCAATAAAAGCACTGATGGCACCTATTACCTTTCTAGTTAGTTGACCGCTATATCTTTAATCGATAACGCCCTTTTTTATCTGCTTTACCAATAAAATTTAAGGCTGACTTTAGTTCTTCAGGGAATTTCGCACCCGGCGTTAAATAACCGCTACCGCTAAAGCGACCACTCTTTTTAATTTGTGCACGGTAACTAAGGCCTAAATTATTTTTCGGATCAATGTCAGCAATTAGCTCGCCTTCATCACAACTGAGTTTCGCAGATAACTTGCCTAATTTAATTTTTTCATCAAGCGCAGTGACAGCAGCATTACGCCAATGAAAATCACCGTCAAGTTCACTACATATCGGCGCGCCAATAACAAAGCGTGCAACGTTAATGGTCAGCTGCTCATGGGCAATAATATCAATCGGTAAATTAAGTTTTGCTGAGACATTATTAGCGGCCAAACCAACCATCGCGTCTTCAATGGTTATATCTGTTAGCAAACCACTTAACACTAAGTGCCCTTCTGGCCCATTGATTAATGCATCACCAAAAGTGATATCAAACTTAGGATCTAACATCAATACTGATAGCAGGGACAATGAACTTTCTACTTGACTAATGATAATATCATCAACGATAACTTGTGATATTTTAGTCTGCCAAATACTGCCTTCAATACCAGCAACAGTAACATTATTAGGTAATTTAATTTGTCCTGCTAGCCAATTAGCTGGCATCAGTGCAATAACAAAAACACTGTACAAAACGATAAAAATTGCAGCTATAGTAAAGTTTTTTTTCATTAATTTTTTCCTAACTGTAATCGACGAACTCTAACAACACCTTGCTGATCTGCCTTGCTCAAATCAATATTTTTCACTTGTAGGCCATCTCTGCTGGCGAGCTTTCCTAGCCATAATAATAATTGATTGAAAGATATTTCATCAATCCATACCTGTAAATCATCGCCTTGTGGCTGCATACGCGTAATGCTAATTTGTTCTATTCGTGAAGTGCGGTTAACGATACTTGATAAGCTTTCACCACTACTGTTACCGCCATTACGCTTAGCCTGCTGGTACCGTTGAGCACTTTCTTGTACCCAAGTTAACAACTTTTGCTGACGTTCAATTTTCAACTTACTTGTCGCGATACTTTCATTCATCGGTTGCCAGATTAAGCTATAAAGAATGAAGATAGATATCAGTGCTGACATCACAACCACAAGTCGTTGCTCACGAATATTTAACTGTTGCCACCAAGTTTTCATGAGCGTCCCTTAGATGATTTATCTGTGATACTAAAAGACCCTGAAATTTGGTCACCCTGATTATTTTGTGCACCGAGATTAACCGTCAGCCCGGCTTTTTCTAACGCTACTTTGAGTTTTTCAAAATACTGATAATCTTTAGCTACGGCTTGCATACGAACTTCTTTACGCTTGCCATCAAACTTCAACGTTTGCGGCTTAATCTCAGGCACACTCGCTAACGCTGGCTCTAAGTTAATCAATAAGGGTAAGAAGCCTGCTGATTCACCACTATTACCGACTTCTGCTAACTTGCGTTTTAGTTGCGAACGAATAGTAGATATTTTAACTCTTTTCGTTTCTGGGAAGGCACTTTTATAAGTCGCAATAACTTCCTGCTCAATTGCTGCTTGTTGGTTTGATAGCTGATATAACTCTGCACCTTTGAGTGCAAAATTAAGCACTAAAGCAAAACTTGCAATACCGGCAACCCACAACCAGTTCGTCAATGTTGTTGAACGCTTTTCTTTAACCTGAAATTCACCTTGCAGCAGGTTAAACTTAGTCGAATAGTGATTGGCTAAAATAGCTAATGGTAACTCTTCTGGCAAAAACTCAACACTTAAGTTATCAGGCATATTGGGTAATGGCGAATACGAGTGAATTTCTTTATCTACATCGCTGTTATTAATCAGTTGTGGAACAACATATGGCCAAGCATTACTTTCAAATGACATTACTTGCCAAGGTGATAAGCGCATAAGAATTTGTTCGTCTAACATCACCGCAGTGCAATGTTCTTCATTGATAGGTAACGCTAGCGCGTCTGGGATCATCAATTTACAGAATATATCAGCATCGGCTAACCATTGCTGCCAAAGTGATAGCTGTTCGCGTTCAAGTGCGGCTAAAAAACAATTATTACCTTGCTCATTTTGCTTTTGTTCGTTAAAGGCAAAAAACAGCTTTTCAACGTCTTGCGCTAATTCATCCTCTAACATATAAGGGGCCGCTAAACGAATTGCTCGTTGTGAAGAGCCCGGTACTGTTAAGCTTTTAACGGCAACATCGCATGCAGGTACAAAGGTAACAACATCACGTGCCGCAGCCTTTGTGGTTAACTGTGTTAATTCGCTTGCATTGGGCAATTCGCCACTGGCAATAATTTCTTCATGTCCGTTAGTTTTAACCAGCCAATGTATTTTACTGTCAACTCGGTTGCCTAAACGGATAAATAAGGTTTCACCCATTACTTTTGTCCTATGACGCAATTGTTCACGCTAATATTATTTTTATTTGCCACTTTAGCTTTCACTTTTCATTTTTAATTTTTCATTTTAAGAAGACTAACCATCGTAAAATCACTCTCGTCCAATGATGCGACTGACCACGTTAATATTATTCTTATTTTCTACTCTCATAATGCTTTTCATCGCAAAGTAGCTGCTATTAAAACTTGCGTTAGTTTTGAACTTAAAATATTCACTTTTGACGGTAAAGAGAGTTTTCTTATCTTCAGGCTTTTTTACACTTTTCAATATACTTAATTTAAAAAGCTCATCGACACTTTGAAAACCTTCTTCTTTTCGACTTGAAAGCACTTCTTCAGCTACATTTTGGGTGATCCCCAGCATGGCGACAAGCAATTCAGGCTTGTCTTGTGCAATTGTATTAATATTCACTTTGTTCAAATTCGTATCAGGTAACACGCAAACGTAATCTCTTAATTTATTTATCACGGTAACGTTAAAGTGCTCTACAACACGTAACTCATTGATACTCGCTAAATAATTATTTGCGGCTAAATAAGGAAATTCTTTCGCGGCATAATCATTGTCTTCAGCGCCACCTGAGCTAGATATACTATCATCTGCATCAAGCCAATCAGCTAAGGCATCCGCCATTGATTCCGCTTCAAAATTCCCAATACCTTCAATATTAAGTGCGATCAGCAACTCTTCAAAAGCTCTTCTTGCTATTGACTTAACTGTGCCCTTATCACCGCTACCATCATCAGAGCGCAGTGAATTTAAATTAAAGCAGCTGTGCAAATCAGTTATTTCACCGGTTATTTCACCAAAATCTACTGGTAAAGTACTTTCACCTTGTGCCCAAATCTGTTCTAAGCTGGTGACTTCTGCATTGTCTTCAAATGACTGTTTTAATATACCTTTAGCAAAAGCTTCTGCCCCCATAGCATACCAGTACGCTTGTTGGTTTGAGCCGATATTAGTAGTTCGCTGCATTTGTAACTGCAAACGTGCTGTCATTTGCGTCGCCAATATGGCAATTAAAGCAACAATTAGCATCACTGTAATTAAAGCGACACCTTTTTGTCGATTATTTTTTGCCATTCTATTCATCCTTGTCTTGCTGGCTGTCACCTGCCATTAGATACTGGCGGCGAATGACACCATAATCTGTGGTATCAAGTTCAATAGCAATCGCAATCGGCAAGGTATTTTTTTGTAAATTTTTTTGCCATTTCTTACCATCATAAAACTCAAAATCTAATTTTTCTACTTGAGAAATTAATGGCCGAATTTTTGGCTCTTCCCCTAAGACCGCATCAACAAAATTAAAATGTAAACGCTCAAGGACATTATCATTTAATTGATAAGCAACAGATTGCACATCACTACGCGGTAAGAGCAAACCAGGGTTAGTCCAACCATGACGAACGAAGCCTATAGCTTTCTCATCACTAGAAAAACTTTCATTGTCGGTATGTAAAAAACCTTCTTGTGGCGCTTCGCCATTAAATCTCATACTACGCCTGGCTATTTGCAGCATATCGCGTTCAATGATTAAGAAACCGCGTTGTAATTCATTAATTCTATCAGTACGTTCTTTCGTTACGGTATCGCTATTTAATACGGTTTCAAAGATGCTAAAACTTGCCATACTAATCACTGAAAATATTGCAATAGCTATCAATACTTCCAGTAAAGTAAAGCCTTTACTTTTATTTATTAAAGACAAGTTAGTTTTCTTGACAAGCTTATTATGCCTTGTTGCTGTTTTTTTCATTAGTTCTTCTTAGCAACATAGGTCGTCAAACTGCTAAGTATTGACTCTTCTGTTTCTGTAAGCCGTACTTCCATGACAACTGCTCGTAAATTTTTATCGGTAGTTTTAAGTACTTTTTGCTGCCAAAACCATTCTTGTCCAGCCAATTCAACTTTGCCTTTTTTATTGTTTTTTGGCGGCCATACAGTATCTAAGGTCACTTCAACTAACTGGTTTGAGGCAACCCAGCTAGCGATAATTTTACTTTCCAAGTGCCCTAAGTTACGAGCATTAGTATCAGCGGTTCCTAAAATAGCAATACCTGCGATAGAGAACACCGCCATTGCTAACATTACTTCAATTAAGGTAAAACCATTTTTAAGTTTTGTGCGGGTGTAGTTAACGACGGTTAGCATTTTCTAGCGGTCCTTCTATCGTTAATGGCACGGTGTAAATGCCTGTAACCTTAAAAATAACGTCTTCACCTTTATCGAAGCTAAAATCAGCAAGTTCAAATGTTAAGCTAAATGGTGTGATATCGCCTCCTGAAAGAATATACACCTGCGGAATGATTTTTTTCTCTTCTCCTTCCTTTTCGAAAAGGCTTTCATCGTCTTCGTTATTTAATAACGTAGGGTCAAACAGCAAAACATCTTCGATCGGTAAGTCGTCAAGCTGCAATACCACTTCAACACCTTCCGGCAAAGTAAAAGCTTCAAACACTGGCTTATCAGCTATTGGTGACCAACGCACGCCATCATAACCAAGGAATTGATAGGTATTTTCATCAATGTACAAACCAAGCTCAATATTATTAAGCATGCCGTATTCAGCGGCGACATCAAAAATGCCCGCAAAGCGGGCACTACTTTGTTGTAATAATTGCTCAGGCTTACTACTGGAAAAACTGAATTGAACCGAAGAAACCATAATGCCGATCAAGACAATCACCAACATCACTTCGATTAACGTAAAACCTTGATATTGCCTATTTTTTATAGTCCGCAAATGGCAGATTCTAGTCTTCATAGTTAACAAGTAATCAAAATTGACTACTGAAAATCACCTAAATTCCAGTTACCAATATCATCATCGGTGCCTGCTTCACCATCAGGCCCCATAGAAAAAATATCCATATTACTGTTTTCGCCGGGGTTTAGTAACTGATATTCACTGCCCCAAGGATCATTAGGTAACCGCTTCACATAACCATTTTCAGGGAAACGGCGTGGTGCCGGCTCAATATCAGTTTCAGTCACTAATGCTTCTAAGCCCTGCTCTGTACTTGGGTACTTATAGTTATCCATTTTATACATGCTTAATGATGTTTCCAATGCATTGATGTCAGAAATAGCTTTTTGCATATTAGCGCGCTCTTGGCTCCCCATTAAGTTAGGGACTACCATACTGGCTAAAATGCCTAAAATCACAATAACAACCATGACTTCTAAAAGGGTAAAACCTCGAATATTTTTAACTGCTTTCATTTCTAACTTCCTATTAATGTATTTAACTGAAGAATTGGCTGTAATATAGCCATTACGATGAATAAAACAATGCCCGCCATAACCACCATTAATGCAGGTTCAAAGGCCTTTAACGAAATGCTAACGATGGCTTCGAATTCTCGATCCTGATTATCGGCAGCACGACCTAGCATATGCTCAAGCTGACCACTTTTTTCTCCACTAGCAATCATATGTAACATCATCGGTGGAAAAAGTTTTGTCTGCTCTAATGACACGCGCAAACTTGCTCCTTCTCTAACTTTATCTGCTGATTCTTTGACGCTTTGTTTAATGAAAAGGTTATCTAAAACTTCACCAGAGATTTTCATGCTCTCTAATAGAGGAACGGCGCTAGCGGTTAAAATGCTCAACGTTCGGGCAAATCTGGCAGTATTAATACTTTTAGCCACTTTACCAATACCAGGTAAGGCAAGGAAGTGCTTATGATAAGCAAACTTAAAGTTAGCCTTTTTTAATAGTTGTGACCAAAGAAACATTAAGGCTGCAATAAAAATCACAATAAATAAACCATAATCACGTAAAAAATCACTACTCGCAATCAACAGTTTAGTTGTACCAGGTAAGTTCGCGCCCATATGTTCAAATTGGCCAACAATTTTAGGTACTACTGCTGTTAACAAAATGGTGATAACGCCCGTAGCAACTATTGTCATAATAATAGGGTAAACCAGTGCCTGAATAAGTTGCGATCTTAACTGTTGCCTTTGTTCTGTATAATCAGCAAGTCGATCGAGCACTTTATCTAAATGTCCTGATTTTTCGCCTGCCGCAACCATAGCACGAAACAAATGGTTAAATACCTGCGGAAATTCAGCCATACTTTCCGCCAAGCTATAGCCTTCGGTGACTTTAGTACGAACAGCCATCACCATACTTTTCAAAGATGTTTTGTCACATTGCTCACCGACCGCCATTAGCGACTCTTCAATTGGCAAACCAGATTCAACCAAGGTAGAAAGCTGCCGAGTGATCAATGCTAATTCAGTTGCTGATATTTTCTTACCGCCACTGAATATTGACTTTTTCCCTGCCTGTTTACTTTTTTGTAAACTTGCGGTGACTTCTGTTGGCATTAGCCCTTGTTCGCGTAGCAAGCTGCGAACATGTCTTGGCGTATCTCCTTCGATTACACCTTTTTTATTCTTACCACGGCTATCAACCGCTTGATAATCAAATGCTGCCATAATTTACAATTTAATTTAAAACCTAGTTAGTCTTCACGAGTAACACGTAAGACTTCTTCAATAGTCGTTTCCCCACACATGACTTTGTCAAAGCCATCACGACGAATACTCGGTGTTGTTTCACGAATGAACTTTTCGATAACTTGCTCACCTTTGCCGTTATGAATAAGCTCTCGCACTTTATCATCAACAACAATCAGTTCATGTATACCTGTTCGGCCTCTATAGCCTTTGAAATTACACTCTTCACAACCTACGGCTTTAAAAATTGGCGCTTGGTCACCTTCAGAAAGTTGCAACAAACGGCGTTCTTCTTCCGATGGAGCACAACATTCACGACAATGTGGGCACAAGGTTCGCACTAAACGTTGTGCTAATACACCAAGTAGACTCGACGAAAGCAAGAAAGGTTCAACGCCCATATCTTCCATTCGCGTAATCGCACCCGCAGCGGTGTTAGTATGCAAGGTTGAAAGCACTAAGTGACCAGTTAAACTAGCTTGAACACCAATTTGAGCAGTTTCTAAATCTCGAATTTCACCCACCATGACTACATCAGGGTCTTGACGAAGTATTGCACGTAAGCCTCGAGCAAAAGTCATGTCTACTTTAGTATTAACCTGTGTTTGACCAATACCTGCAATAGCGTATTCAATAGGGTCTTCTACCGTTAAAATATTTCGTTCTTTACTATCAATTTGGCTTAAGCCTGCATACAAGGTAGTACTTTTACCTGAGCCTGTTGGCCCAGTAACCAAAATGATGCCATGCGGCTTTTCGATTAATTCAGAAAAGCGTGCTCTATTGCCGTCCGTCATTCCTAAATCTTGTAGGTCTAATCGGGTAGAATTTTTATCTAATAAACGCAGTACGACTCGTTCACCATGGCCTGTCGGCATAGTAGATACACGGACATCAACCGCTCGACCAGCTATTTTTAACGAAATACGGCCATCTTGTGGAATACGTTTCTCAGCGATATCAAGCTTTGCCATAACCTTAATACGTGAAACTAGCAATGATGCTAACTTGCGATTTGGTTTTAAGACTTCACGTAAAACACCATCAACACGAAAACGAATTTGTAATGATTCTTCAAAAGTTTCGATATGAATATCTGAGGCATTTTCTTTAATTGCTTCACTTAACATGGCATTGATCAATTTAATGATCGGTGCATCATCTTCATTTTCGAGTAAATCTTCAGTTTCAGTCATTTCATCGGCAAGCGAATATAAGTCGACTTCGTTACCAATATCTTCCATCATTTGCTGTGCTTCAGAAGAGTCACGCTGATAAGCAATCGTCAGCATTTGCTCGAACTCTTCAGCCGTTTTCACTTCAATTTCAAAAGGTGACTTCAGTACTCGCCTAACTTCAAGTAAAATATCAGCATTTAACGTATCAACACAGACTAAGCGTAAGCTATTCTCGTCTTTTTCAATAAGCACGTTATGGCGCTTAGCAAAGCCAAATGGCAAGCGAAAACGAATGCTTTCATCGACAATAATGTCACTATCCATTAATTGTTGTTCATCATCAGCTTCACTTGCCACAATAAAAGCCTGAGCTTGAGAATCGATATCACTCATTACTCATCTTCTTTTTTGGTAAATATTTTTTTCTCTTCTACTTTTTTCATATGCTCTTCAAATGATGGTGGCAAAGATAACTCATCATTCCATTCAGGCAAAATAGGTAGCTTTTCATCATCCATTAATTCTAGCCCGGCTTCACGGCTTGACACTTCTTGCGCACGAATATAGTTGTATTTCTCTTTACTTAAATCACTCATTAGCTGGCCATCACGAACAATCGTTGGACGTAGAAACACCATTAAGTTACGTTTGCGCTTAGTATTACTTGTTGATTTAAATAAATGCCCAAGGATTGGAATATCACCTAATAATGGTACTTTCTGCACACTTTCTTGCACGTCTTCGTCAATCAAGCCGCCTAAAATTACTGTCGCGCCATCATCGGCCATCACAGTAGTTTTAATTTCACGTTTATTAATCGAAATATCAACACCAGTTGCACCACTAACAGAAGAAACTTCTTGCTCGATGGTTAACTGCACACCACTACCTTCATTAATTTGCGGTGTAACCTTTAACTTAATACCAATTTCTTGACGTTCAACTGTTTGAAATGGGTTGTTATTACTACTACCCGTTGCAGAGCCCGTGATAATGGGCACTTCTTGACCAACAATAAAATAGGCTTCTTCGTTATCAAGGGTAGTAATACTTGGCGTAGATAATATGTTCGAGTTGGTGTCCGAACTTACCGCTTGTAAGACTGCGCCCCAATCACCTTTAACAATACCGAACAGTGTTCCGCTTACTGAACCTAAGACATCGGCAGCTAGGCTGTAATCGCCTTTAACGTCAGGCTGATCGGGATTTGTAGTTTTATCGTCTCCATTTACCACTGTAGAACCTTTCGCTCCTGGTGTTGATTGAGCAGCTTCAGCTGCTGCGGCAATTGAGCTAATTGGTGCAACACCATTGGTAAATTGCGTCATTGCTCCTGATTCGTGATACCACTGTACACCTAAGTTAACACCATCACCTTCAAAAACTTCAACAATGATGGCTTCAATAAGTACTTGAGCACGGCGAATATCTAATTGACGAATAACAGCTTCAAGTGAGCGCAACATATCAGGTTGAGCCGTAATAACTAACGTATTAGTATCTTCATGAGCATCAATACTAACATTTCTTGTTTTACTATTTTTAGAGCTCTTTTTCGAGCCTGAACTATCAGATTCAATCGATTTACTAACACCCTCTAACACTTTTACCATCTCTTCAGACTTAGCGTATTTAAGATGATAAACACGAGTATTACCGTTAGACTCTAATTCACTATCTAAACGAGATACAAGTCTTGCTACTCGCTCTCTGGCTTGTGCTTCACCGCTGACAATAACGCTATTCGTTCGATCATCGGCAACAATTTTGGGAATTAAAAACGTAGGTGTACCTGCCGACTTGCCTTGGCTAGATTTGTTCATCGCTTCAATAATACGCACCATTTCACCGGCAGAAGCGTATTTAAGCTTAATAATTTGTACGTCATGATCACCAGCCTTATCAACGCGCTCAATGATTTTGACTAAACGGTTAACTACCGCAGCGGTACCGGTAAGCATTATAACGTTGGCAGGGTCGTAGTTAACTACATTACCGCCACCTGCTTGATCCGATAATTGACGAAGTAATGGGGTTAACTCACGTACAGTAACGTTCTTCACTTCAACAACACGGGTGACCATCTCATCACCAACACCTGGATTTTCATTACCAACAACCGGTATTGATGAGGTTTTTGCATCTTTATTACGAATAATTTTGACAACATTATTGTCCATTTCTACTGCTGCAAAACCATAAACTTCGAGAACATTTAAGAAAAATTGATAATACTGTTCTTCAGTTAACAGGTCGTAACTACGAACATTAACTTTGCCACGGACATTAGGATCAACGATCATCGTTTTCTTTAAGTTCTTACCAACAATATTGATAAATTCTGCAATTTCAGTGCCTTTAAAGTTTGGTGAGTAATCAGCAGCATTAACGCTAGCTGAAAGCAAAACACCATTGAGCATCACAGCAGTAACAACCCCAGTAAGACTTCTCTTATACCAAGGCGCGCCTAATAATTTGCGCATTTATTATTCCTTTTTATTCTAATTATCGATACTGAAAAGTATTTCAGTCATTTCATTATTACGGTTTAGCAACAGTGAAACTTCTCGTTCTGTTTTTAAAGATTGCAACGCTTGGGCTGCTTCTCTTGGCTCTATTAAATTGAAACCATTCATTTGCACAGCAACATCACCATTCTTAAGACCGGCATTTTGGAAAAAAGTTGGATCTTTTCCTGGCATTAGTCGGTAACCGCTAATTTTTCCATTCTCACGTTTCGGTGATATTTTCAAATAATCTGTAATTTTTCCTGGGTCATCATTTAAGTCCTTTCTCAATGATTTAGTACTTTGCGTGAGTGCTTTGTTATTTCGTTGGTCAACAATATTAGGCGAAGAAAACCTTTTAGATGGAGCTTTTTTAGTTGTTCTTTGTTGTTTACTCACTGGCTTTATTGCTTGAACGTTTTTATTAAAATCTATGCCTTCAATCATCAATGTTTCTAAGCGGCCAGAAACTTTCAACAAGACTCTGTCGTTAAACACTTTTTCCAACACGGCACGTGTGCCTTTAATATTTTCACCAATGCTGTAGGTTTCTTGCTTACCTGCACTTTCAATAATGGCTGCTGAGGTTGCTTTATCACTACTGGCAACGGCACCAGTTAAGGTTAATTTCAATCGAGTTTCTGGGGCATCTTCAATAACTAACTCTTCAACTTTTTCGACTGCCTGTTGAGAGAATGCGCCAAATAAATTAAGCGCTTCAATAGCTTTAACATTGAACGACTTGGGCAATGATGTTTGGGTAGGTTGAACTTTATTGGCTTTTAGCCCTGATGCACTATTAGGTTGCGGCATTGCTAACCAAGTAACTTGGGCAAATAGGTAGGCGATGTAAGCAAGCAACAGAAAAATAACCACTTGAGTTAATTTTCGCTGAGGAAGTTTAGCTAGCTGCTCAAATATATTTGATAAGTTGTTCATTAATGACATTTTATAATAATTTTATTGTCTAAAAATTTTAATTCACTTTGATGATACTTGACCGAGAGCTTGGCAACAAGACGTCATATTATTTTTTAGCTATAATTAGTTAAAAATTTGTAACCAAATACAATCTAGCTAGCGTAATCATTAGCTTTATGCTAACTTTCGCCATTTTTATAGTACTTAAAAGAGTAATAGCAAAGCAATGGCTAAATCGATCGACAGCAGTGCAGGAAACAAACAAACTACACGCTTAGATAAGTGGCTATGGGCTGCGCGCTTTTATAAAACACGTGCCATCGCAAAACAAATGATTGATGGCGGAAAAGTTTTTTATAATGGTCAACGCAGTAAATCAGGTAAAGCCGTAATATTGGGCGATCGCATCACTCTGCGACAAAGCTTTGAAGAGAAGCATGTAATTGTTATTGCACTTGCTGATAGACGGCGGGACGCCACTTTTGCCCAAACACTCTATCAAGAAACCTCTGAAAGTATTCAAACCCGAGAAAAAAATAGCTTAGCTCGTAAACAAGGCATTTTACTTAGTCCCGCGAGTGAGACAAAACCAGACAAGAAACAACGTCGACAAATTCGACATTTGAAAGAAAGGATCTAGACAGTGACCAGACAAACTGACGTATTAAATCGCTATTTATTTGATAACCTGCACGCCCGAGGTGAGTTGGTAAATTTAAAGCAAACGTTTCAAGATATTGTTGCCCCACATGATTACCCTGCCGGCGTAAAACAACTATTAGGAGAGCTTGTTGCTGCAACTTGTCTATTAACAGCAACATTAAAGTTCGAAGGCGAAATTGCAGTACAACTGCAAGGTGACGGTCCTATAGGTTATATGGCTGTAAATGGTAACCACCTGCAAGAAATGCGTGGCATTGCCCGTATGGCAAGTGAAACCAATGCTATGACCTTAAAAGAACTTATTGGCAAAGGCAATATGATAATCACTATTCGCCCTAATAGTGGCGAACCTTATCAAGGTGTTGTTGCACTTGATCAGGAAACATTAGCCGGATGTTTAGCGCATTATTTTGAAGTTTCAGAGCAAATTCCCACTAAAATTTGGCTCTATACCAACAGCGACATCACACAAATTGCTGGTAGCCTAGTTCAATTAATGCCTGATGGCGAAGATAAAGAAAAGCAACAGGCCGATTTCGAGCACTTATGTCAACTAACAAACACGATACAAAATGAAGAAATATTTTCTATTGATAGTGAAGCCCTACTGTACCGCTTATACCACCAAGAAAAAGTCGTATTATTTGAACCGCAAAATGTTAGTTATAAATGCAGTTGCTCAGAAGAAAAGTGCTTAAGTGCTATTTCACAAATAGAGCCTTCAGAACTTGAAAACATTATTGCTGAACAAGGGAATGTATCAATGACCTGTGACTATTGTATGACAACCTATAAATTTTCACGTTATCAACTAGCACATTTCATTGATGATACTTCACACTAAAAAGTCTTATTTTCAATTGGTTGCATATACGAAGTGATAAGCAACTAATTGAAAAGGTTTCTGCATGACACTCTATTAGCTAGTTAACCTCCAGAAGCTGTTTTGTAAGCTTAGCTTTCCATATGCCGTAAAATTTAAATTTAGCTCAACTACCTATAGCATATTTCGTTTACATTATTTTTACATGTGATATGTTTATGCATTCTATTTTTTACCTCTAATATTCAAAATCAGTTTTCAGAAAACAACTATTTTTAATCTTAAAATAACAACTTGCACAAATATTGTGCCTTAGGGAGGTTCTTTGTGAATAACAAAGTAACAATCGCTGTTTCTACAGCACTATTATCGATGGCGAGCTTGCAAGCTTCAGCCAGTACTATACCAGTGCAGCATTCGGCTGAATCGTTAAAATCAGTAGCACCAATTTCAATCAATAAAAACGGTACATACAACAAACAACAAGCCAAAAAGATTCACATAGAAAAAGACTTAGCTGACGGAACTTATACCTATATTGTTCGCCTTAAAGACCAACCTATTGCTACATATGATGGTTCAATTGCAGGTTTAACTGCAACTAATCCTCAAATCGCTAAAAAGTCATTATTCAAATCATTAGCGAATAGTACAAAAAGCTCACAAGAAGTTAGAAAAGAACTGCGTCTTGATTTAGAAACGGTTGAAGCTATAGCTTATAGTAACTATTTAGAAGGCAAGCAAACGTCTTTCCTAGCTAAAGCAAACAATAAATTAACCAACAACCTAAATCCTCTTTATAAATATAAAAATGCCTTTAATGGCATGGCATTACGGTTAACACAATCAGAAGCAGAAGCATTATCTAAGTTAACTGACGTTGCGTTTATTGAACGTGAACGTATGGAGCACATGGATACCGATACTGGTCCAACTCATATTGGTGCCACTCAAGTGTGGGACGGTGAAGGTCAAAGCGCTCTTAATATGGGCGAGGGAATCGTTATTGGTGTCATTGATAGTGGTATTAATTCAGATCACCCATCATTCGCAGATATAGGTGGCGATGGCTACGATCATACCAATCCACGAGGCGCTGGTAATTATGTTGGTGATTGTGCGGGCGACTTCGTCGAACTATGTAATGATAAACTCATTGGTGTTCGTTCATATGCTTCAATTACTGATGATTACGATGATACTACTGTTTTCGGTGATAACCCTCCAGCCAAAAATGGTGAAGATTACGGTGGACATGGCTCACATACAGCAAGTACTGCAGGTGGTAACATTTTAAAAGATGTTCCTATGGTTGAACAAGAAGTAGGCAAAGAACAAGGTAAAGGCATTAATAGTACGGGCTTTGAATTTGAGCAAATATCTGGTGTAGCTCCACATGCCAACATTATTGCTTATCAAATTTGTAGCCCTGGAAATAGGGGTTCTAATGGTGCCCCATCAGATACTTATAATGGTTGTGCCGGCGCAGCAATTCTTGCTGCATTAGACGATGCACTAACCGACAATGTTGATGTACTAAACTATTCGATTAGCGGTGGCGGAAACCCTTGGACTAGTGCCACAGAGCTTGGCTTCTTAGCAGCACAAGAAGCTGGGATTTTTGCTGCAGTATCTGCTGGTAACAGTGGTCCTGAGGCGCAAACTACGGTGAAGAATGCTCCTTGGTACACTGTAGTCGGTGCTTCAACACATGGCCGTGAAATTGTATTTGATAAACAAATTGGTGAATTCACTGGCGGTGATACTGAGCTTTCAACGCTTAACGGCAAAAGCGCTTCAGGTGGCATTACAGCTAAAATAGTTTGGGCTGGTGATTATACCAATTCAAATGATACTGATGGCGCACCAGAACAATGTTTAAAACCTTTCCCTGCTGGCACTTTCAATGGCGAAATCGTTGTTTGTGATCGTGGCGCAATTGCTCGTGTTGATAAAGCTATTAATGCTGCGGCTGGCGGCGCGGCAGGTTTCGTACTGGGCAACCTTGACGTTGAAGGTGCTTCAAACTCTGTAGCTAGTGATGTTTTTGTTATTCCAGGTATTCATGTTAATGCTGAAAACGGTAATGCGCTACGTACTTGGTTAAGTACTGGTGAAAACCACATGGCAACCATCACAGCTTCAAATGGCGATACAAAAATCGGCCAAGCAGATGATATGGCGGGCTTTTCATCACGAGGTAGTAACGTTACCGTACCAGATATAATGACTCCATCAGTTACCGCGCCAGGCGTAGCAATTTATGCAGCTTATGCTGATGAACAATACGGACATGATGTCATTCCTCCTGACCCTGCTGACTACGCTTTTTTACAAGGTACATCAATGGCAGCACCGCATACGGCTGGCGCTGGCGCTGTGTTAAAGTCTGCTCATCCGACATGGACACCTGATAATATTCGTTCAGCATTAATGTTAACGGCGGTTACAGATGTTCGTAAGGAAGACGGCACAACAGCTGCTGATTTCTTTGATATGGGCTCTGGTAGCATTCGTGTAAACTTAGCACATACAACCGGCCTTTTAATGAATGAGACAGCAGCAAACTATACTGCTGCAAACCCTGCAATAGGTGGAGATCCTAAAACATTAAACATTCCATCAGCGACAAATGCTAGCTGTATTGGCTCTTGTGATTGGACTCGTACTGTGACAGCTACTATGGCAGGCACGTGGACGGTTGAAGGTGCTGAAATTTCTGATGGTTTAGTTATAACAGCCACGCCAGCATCATTTTCACTTGCTGAAGGTGAGAGTCAAACTATTGCAATAAATGCTAATGCTATTAGAGCTCAAAGTGATGTTTGGACATTTGGTCATGTTGTTATGACATCTGATCAACATCCAACGGCTAGAATTCCTGTTAGTGTTCAAGCTTCAAACGGCAATCTACCAGATTCAGTTTCTTTTGAAGCAAACCGTAATGAAGACAGTGGATTAATTGAAAACGTAACTGCAATTGAAATTACCGAATTTACCAGTCGTTCTTATGGTCTAACTAAAGCAGATCAAATAAAAGCAACATTAGCAGTCGATAGTGACAATGGCTCTGCCTACGATGATATATCTGACGGTATTAATGTCACTATTCACACTGTTCCTGAAGGAGCAAAGCGCTTTGTTGCTGAAGTATTGGCATCAGCATCTCCAGATTTAGATCTGCGTGTGGGCTTAGATGCAAATGGTGATGGTATACCACAAGAAGATGAAGAAGTGGGTAGCAGCGCAACGGGTACCGCACTTGAAAAAGTATCTCTAACCATGCCGGCCGCTGGCAGTTATTGGGTTGCTGTTCAAAACTGGGCTGCATCTACTGAAGGTGCTGAAGATGCTTATACTTTAGCAACCGCTGTTGTTGACAGTGAATTAGGTGATAACCTTACTGTTGAAGCAGACAGCGCTATCTCTGCCTTAACAGAGTTTGACTTGCGCTTTAAATGGTTACTTAATGACGGTGTATATGGTGATATGTATTACGGCGCTGTTGATATCGGTTCAAGTGCAGAAGATGCAGGTAATTTAGGCTTAGTTTCTGTTGACCTCATGCGCGGCATGGACGATGTATCTATTTCAAGCAATGCAGATGCTTACATGCAGCGAACCGACCAAGTTGATTACACTATTACGGTGTTACCAAAACTAACTAAAGGTGATCGTACCTATACAATTAAAGCAAATATTCCAAGTAGCTTAGAGCTAGATGCTGACTCCATAACAGGTGATGCGACGGTAACAGGTAATGAAATAACTTGGCAAGTAGCTAGAGAATCATTATTTGGCCAAGTACCTACTTATTTAATGACAAGTAATGCAACTGATGCAACTTGTGATTTGCCAAACTTTGGACAAAATGGCACTGGCTCAGGTTACATTGATTTATTAGCATTAAGCCCTACGCTTACTCCAAGTGCTCTTGATGGTGACCAAGTCACAGCGACATTTAATGTGCCAGCTAACTTTCTTGGTAAGGCGTATAGCTCTATAAATGTTTCAGAAAATGGCTTCATCTACTTCTCAGGAACCGATGGTGCAAATGCATGGAGAAATCAATTATTACCAGATACTGATACTGCAAACAACTTGGTTGCACCTTTCTGGCGCGACTTTAAAATCGTTCGAACTGATACTTCAGGTGTTACCGTTGTTCCATCAAGTTCAGGTAGATATACTGTTGTTGAATTTGATGACATGGTTCACTCTATTACAGTAGATGGTCATTCATCAGGTATTGCACCAGGTGAAATTGAAGATGTTATGGATTTCGAAGTTGTATTTGATAATGCAACAGGTAACTTTGTATTTGCTTATGCCAATGTAAATCACGACTGGGGCAATACTTTAGGTGGCACAGTTGGTTTTGAAAATAGCACGGGTACTGAAGGACGTACAGATATTTACCGTAAGTCTATTTGGGGTGGTGCTGATGGTTCAACTGGCTCATTGGAATCAGTTGAGTCTGGAACAATTTTTTGCTATGAGTTACAAGAGGTTCCGAAAACTCCTGTTACATTGACTTTCTCTGCAACAATCGTTGACGATTATGTTGGTGGTCCAATTAACGTAGCCCTTACACACAGCACTGATGATACAAATACAACTGAAGCAGTGAATGATTCAAGTGTTACTATCCAAGTTGAAGGTGCTCCTACAGCCGTAATTACAGGTGCTACAAATGTTGTCGAAGAAACAAATGTTCAACTTAGCGGTTCAAGCTCTTCAGATCCTAATGGTGATACGCTTTCTTACGTATGGGTGCAGTTAGCAGGTACACCTGTAAGCTTTAGTGAAAACTCAGCTTCTATTAGCTTTGAAGCACCTAAAATAGTCAATGACGAAACGATGTCTTTTCAATTAACAGTAAATGATGGCAAAGGTAACTCAGACACAGTTGTTACCTCAATATCAATTGTAAATAAGAAATCAAGTGGTTCATTCGGTTGGTTAATGTTGCTACTAACTCCTATGTTATTTACTCGTCGCAAAAAAGCATAACTTCATAGTTTAGGTTACTCATAACCTTAAAAACAAAAGCCATCAACATTTTGTTGATGGCTTTTTATTATTCACTGTTTTATCTATCTACTTTTAAACGTTTATCACTTAACTCCCATTCAACTGCACTTGACTTCCAGATAAGTAATTTTGTCTCTCGGGTTGGTAGTCACGTAGACTGATAGAGTAGAATAATTTTACACGCTAATTAAAGCCTGTTTTATGCCGTGAACTATTACTAGTAAAGCCCTTATAATAAGTGGTTCCAATTTTCATTAGTCGGAATAAAAGTATAACTAATCACCTCTGTCATAACCCTTTAACACTATTTAACCTCAGCCCGGCTTAGACAATGCGCCCAATAAACTGAGTTGAGGTTACTTAGCCATTCATCACTAAGATCAATTATTCATTATCTAGTACTCGGGTTTAATAATGAAAACGGATGAGTAACAAGAAACAAAAAAGCAGGGCCAATTGCTCGACTCTGCTTTTTATAAAATCACTTAATTTACGTTGTAGGTTTTAGACCTTAAAAATGTATTGTGGTGCCTATGAATACGCCGTCAAATTCAATGTTCGTATATAAGTCATTTAAATCTTCTAGCTCTAGTTTAACTGAACGGTATCCAGCATTAACATCAACATCTATTAATAGGTTATCGATAAGCTCATAACTTACACCGACTTGATAATCGTATAGAGTGTGATCATCAATTGATAGAAAATTACCTTGCGCGAAAAGGTTTAAGCCCGTTAGAGGCAAGCCTAAGTTTGCTGCCACATATAACATAGGAACAATATCAGTAACGGCAATACTAGACGATAGTGTAGAGGCGCTTGAACCAGAAGTTATTTGCGTTGAAGCAGTAACGTCGCCATCAAAATCACGTGCGGTAATACCAAAATCAAATGATAACAAGTCATTATCAAACAACTCATAATATAAGGTGTAGTCAACATAACTTATATTAAAATCAGCGTTAACGTCAGCCCCTTTAAGGAAGGTTTCATCATCAAATTTAAATTCATTATCCAGCGTTGCCATGCCATTAGTTTCTAATGACGTAGAAGCAATACGAATATTTGGAATTAATGGTAATGGGTGTTCAAAAGCAATAAAAAAACTACTTTGTTTTTCATCAACTAAATTAAAGTCAACTTGTGAGCTACCGTCACCAAATGTACCTGAAGCTTGGTTTTCCCATAATTGGCCACCTAAATAAATGCCTATGGCATCAGCTTGTACATTTGCTGATAAAACCGTGGCAAGTGCTGCCGCTAGCGCTATTTTCTTCATGTTTTTACCCTTGACTCAATAAGTCATTTAAATCAATCAGTGCAGCATTTGCACGTGATATATAATTTGCCATTACTAAAGAATGGTTTGCTAACATACCAAAGCCATCACCATTTAAAACCATTGGGCTCCAAATAGACTCTTGACTTGCTTCTAGTTCTCTAATTATTTGCTGAACACTAACTTTGGCATTCTTCTTTTCTAGTACATCATTAAAATCAATTTCTATTGCTTTTAAGAAATGTAATAAAGCCCAACAAGCACCACGAGCTTCATAAAATTCATTATCTATTGCCCACCAACTTGTTTTTATTTGCATACTAGATGCAGTGTTTGTAGATTGCTGTGCAACACTATCACCAGCAAGATCAATATTAATCTGGTCACGACCAACACTTGCACTTAAACGCTGCGAATAGCTCCCTAAACGTTTCGTAGCTTCTTGAATCCAAGCACGCAAATTGTCTGAGCGAGCATAAAACTGTGCTGATTGATTATTTACTTTTGTTAACGCCGTGCGGTAAGCATAAAGTTCATCTATAGCTTTTTGATATTGCCCTTCAGCACTTGGAATCGCCCAACTGGTGTGGTCAATATTAAATTGTGGTTGCGCGACTTTTAAGTTCTTATTTTCAGCTGACTGAGACTGTGAACGACTAAACTCTTGACGCATTACCAACGCCATATCCCTAACCATTTCCAGAGCGCCAAATTCCCATGCTGGAATATTGTCTAATAACACTGATGGTGGAATAGCATCATTGGCTAAATAACCACCCGGTTTATTTAACAATGTTTCAGTCACTCGAATCAGTGCAGTTGTCGTTGTATAACCAACCACTGGTGCAACATTTTCAGCCGTCGCCGCTTTTGTTACTTCAGCACGAATATCTAGTTGGTCTGGTTCAAAACTCCAATAAACACCGAGGAAATATAGAAAAATAAAAATACCAGCGAACGCAGATACAACTGCTTTTGTCGAAATATTAACACTCATATTTTACTCCTAATGATGGTGATGCTTCTTCTGCTTAAGACCTTTGATCAGATAATTCACATCAATGCTCGACTCGTCGTCGAAATGCAACGTTATCTTAATATTTTCTTTAGCTTTTAGTGGTTGTTTTAAATCAAAAATCATCAAATGAAAACCTGATGGCTGAAATACTGTGCTGTCTTTAGCTAATATTTCTACATATTCACGCTGACGCATTTTCATTAAACCATTTTCCATGGTGTGCTCGTGAATTTCTACGCGATCACTTACCGAACTGGATGCACCAATCAGCCGTAAATTATTTTTAGAAACATTATTTAATGTCATATAGGCAGATGAAATTGTTGTACCGGGAATACTTTCTCGCGCATAACTATTTTCAACGACCATACCGTTGCTCTCGTTCGCAAAAACACTATTAACAAGAACACTACAAATTAATAATACCAGTGTAAGTACTGGTGCAAATACATTCCTCATAAGCTGTTATACATCCCTTTTATTCATATTATGATTCTTCAACACCATTGTAACTAAGCTGGAAGAAAATGGATAACTTAATTAATTCAAATGAGAAAAATGCCGTTCTTTGTACGCCCGTTAAAGGCAATAAAAACATAAAATAAGTGTACAAAAAAAGCCAGAAGCTTAAGCCGCTGGCCTCCTATTAAAAACCGTCAATATACTGTAGAGCGAAACAAATAATCGACCGTAACAACTTATTTTAATAACGACTTAACCAACGCGTTTTTTTAATTGCTTTTTAAGCTTTTTCTTTAATTTTTTAACTTTATCTTCTAATTCTTCATCTTCACTAATATCTATTTGAGCAATAAAGTCAGTTGCTTTTGCTAACTCTTTCTCTTCAATATACAGCTGCGCTAAGCGATATCTCACCCAAGGTTGGTATTGTTTTTCAGCTAAAGGCAATGCCTGTGTTAAGGCATTAATACCTAATGCGGCTTCTTCGCCTGACTTTACCGAAACCTTACCTTGTTGATACAAAGCTTGCCCTTTTTTCTCATCATCTTTGGCAAACTGAGCAGCAAAGGTTAAATCTGTTCTCGCTTTATCCCAAGCTTCACTGGCAATATTTTCCATCGCACGGGCAAAATACAAAGTGCCGCTTTCAGGGAATTTTTCAAAACCTTCAGCCATAGTTTGTTTCGCAAGTTCTGGCTTTTCAGTTTTCCAATAAACGTTAGCAATTTGACTATAACCTTGCTCCGCATCATATTTTTGCAATTGTTTAGCATAAGTTAGGGCTTCTTCTGTATCACCACCAGCAATGCCTGGGGCATTTAAATGAAAGCCAATTAAGGTATTAAGTGCGTCTTGATGATCAGGTTTTAATTCAACCGTTCTTTCCATCGCTTTAATGAAATCTTTCGCATAGCCAAGTTTTGAAAAAATACTGGCTTTTTGCGCCATAATCACTGCGCTAACGCCCAAGTAATAGTTCACATCAACATTGTTTGAATGCTGCTCAAGCATATCTTCAAAATAGTCAAAAGCATCTTCTGTTTCATCTTTTGCAATTAATAGACGCCCAACAAGTATTTGTCCGTCAACACTCGCTTTTTCATCTGCCGTTAGGGTGCTAAATGCTTGTTCAGCTAATGCAGTGTCATTCGCTTTAAATACTTTTTTCACTGACGTAATATCGGCATGACTTGCCATACTAATTGAGGTAAAAAGTGCTAGTGCAATTAATTTCTTCTTCATTTAACTTCCTGTTTTTTTTATTATGCTCAAATTTACTCTGGTTAATATTGTACGGCTCTTTTATCTCTTGTAACCAACCAAATAACGATTGCTACCAATATGATAGGCCAAAAAACACCTACCAATAGCATTGCACCACCACCTAGCAGCAACATAGCAACAAAAATTAACGAACCAAATACACTCATCGCTATCGCTAAAGCAACCAAAACTAATAAAACGACAACTAATGCTGAGATACTAATTGCCTTTAAAGGTTCAATTAACCTCTCGCCCATATAGATATCAACATCAAGTAATTCAATCAAGCTAACACCCAACACGTAAGTTAAGAACATGGTGGCAAAAATTGCTAAAAACAAAGACTTAAAAAAAGTCATAGTGTTCTCCTTTTCATACAAAAGCGCTTAATAAGCTACTTATACACTTAGTGCATCACTACCCTAAACACCTTAAAGGCGGCGAGTTTTATTAGGTATTAATAACGTAGCCACTAAGTAAGCAACACCAGTTGCAACAGGGAAAACTAGTAACGCAGCAATAGCGCCAACTCTAACCGCAATACGAGGCACATTGTAATGCTTAGCAATACCACCACACACACCAGATAACTTTTTATGAACTAGGTCTTTAGTTAAGGTTTTATTAACTGAATATTCACGATTAAAACTCATTATTTACTCCTCATGTTCAACTTTGGCTTCTTGAACATTAACTTTAAAAAAACTAACAGCCCGGCACCGATAAAGAAGCTAACTACCGGCGTTATAAACATAACACCAGCAATTAACCACAATGAAGATGCCACACTAATACCTCTACGATTTATTAACCGTTAACAACTTTTTTCTTAAGTTGTTCAAGCTCTTGCTCGATGTTCTCATCGTTTTCAAGCTCACGAAACTGGCTATTCAAATCTTTCGCTGATGTCATATCGTAGGCTTCAACTTCCGCTTCAACACGGTCAATCTTCTGCTGGTAGCGCTCAAACTTACTAATGGCTTCATCAATATTATGCACAGCCGCTTTTTCACGAACTTTTAAACGAACTTCTGCAGACTGCTGACGAACTCGGTAAGCTTCTTGTTTACGCTTGGCTTCAGAAAGCTTTTCTTGCAAACGTTGGCCGTCTTGCTGCACTGCTGTTAAATATTCGTCAAACTGGCTTAACTCTTCATTAAACTCGGCAAGCTTTTGGGCACAACTTTGTTTTTCAACTAAGGCAGCTTTTGCTAAATCTTCACGGCCTTTGGTCAAGGCAAGTTCGGCTTTTTGCTGCCAATTAGCAACACGACTTTCCATATCGCGAATATTGCGCATTACCGTTTTCTTTTCCGCAATATGTTTAGCGGCTGTTGAACGAACTTCAACTAATGTTTCTTCCATTTCTTGAATGATCAACTTGATCATCTTCTCTGGGTTTTCAGCCTTGTCTAACATTGAATTAATGTTCGCGTTAATAATATCTGTGAATCGTGAAAACATGCCCATGGTATTTCTCCTGTTACTCTTCTGAAGTTTGTTGTTTTTGTTGACGTAATTTAGATTGCTTTGACACTACAGCTACTTCTTGTGGCTTCACGGTTGCATAGCGTAGTGAAAAACGGTTTAACTCAGCCTTAATAGAATTTGATAGTTCCGCTGATAAATCACGTGCGGCCTTTTGTCCCTGTGCCTGTATTGTTGCTGCTAAACTACGTTCTAAAGATGCTTCTTCTGCAAAAGCGCTAAAAGTAAATAGCAACGTACAAGATAATAAAACGGTGCTTAAAGCTTGTTTACTTGGTAAAAGTTTCATTATTGATATCCTTATGTCAGTAACATGAAAAGTTAACGTTTAACCTTTCTTGTTGATTTCTGATATTACTATTACAAGTGCTGTGCCAACTGATGAAAACTTTTTAAGTCGCTGTTATTTATATGTTTATACAAAACCACAAGAAACAAGGAATTTCAAGACATAATATGTCGCACGATAAAATGGTCAATATAAACACATTGGTTAGTGAAATTGACCAACAGAAATTTGCTTATTCAATTGGAGGTTTTCGAAAGACAGGTAACAACAATGAAGCTGAATTATTTTAGCCGTAAAAATAAAATAGTAGTGATAAAAATTGCCTATAAAAAGCAAGAGTAAAAGCAAGAATAAAAGTGGCAGCGCTAACTGCCATAATACGAATAACAAACTTGTGGCTAAATAACCTTAACTAGCCTTTTTCAACTTGTGTATGCGCCAATGAGCCCCACTCACTCCAGGAGCCGTCATAAACACGAACATGTTCTAAACCACTTATATCAGCTGCCAAAGCTAAAATACAAGCCGTAACACCTGAGCCACAGCTCATAACCATCGGCTTATTTGCGGTATTTAGCTGTTGAAAAATTTTAGTCAGTTCATCTGCCGACTTAAACAAGCCATGATTCGAAACATCGAATAACTCGCCGAAAGACAAGTTTTTCGAACTTGGAATATGTCCACTGCGCACGCCTGCACGCGGCTCGGCAACAACACCGCGGAAACGATCATTAGCTCTAGCGTCTAAAATGACTTCTTGCTGCTTATCTATTTGCTGCTCAACCTCGCGCCAATCACAAAAGTAATTCTCCTGCGCATTAGCAGCAAAGTCCCCTTTCACATTACTTTTAACATTACCTTTTGCAAGGTCATCGATATTCCCATCAGCACCGGCGCTGGTTACGGGTTTATTCAACGACAGCCAATAGGGCAAGCCACCATCTAATACCGCAACATTTTTATGCCCCATCGCTCGAAACATATACCAAGCTCTTGCCGCTGAAAATAATCCAAGATCATCATAAATTACAATCTGGCTTTGTTGGTTAATACCCAAGGCTTGCGCGGCACATTCAAAATGTTCAGCACCTGGCATAGTGTGCGGCATGTCACTATCAAGGTCAGAAAAGTCTTGGTTTAGATCAAAGCGGCGAGCCTTCACAATACAATGCTCAGGCCAGCTATGCGTAGGTGCTTTCATTTTTCCTACGGGGGGAATACTGGCATCTAGCACCACAAGGTCTTTACAGTCCAAAATGGCATGTAAATCGGTACAAGAAATTAACTGTTGAAAATAAGTCATATGCTGAGGAGTTTACTAATTAACATCTAGCAAAATTAGCTGAGATTAATCGTAAAGTACAGCGTTTACACTTGAGAAGTTTCCACCTAAGTGGCAAGAAATCAGACAAAAAGCCTGACAATGAAAAATAGTAGGGTTAGCAAGTTAAAAGCGAAAGCACTTAAGTAGCAATTAACCTATCAATTGGCTTTGTAGGTTGGTGAAACCCAAGGTTGTATCAGAATTTGCGATACTAACCTTGAGACAATATAGACTTTTTCCCTTGCTCTAAACGCGCGACAACAAAAGACGTCGCCAACATACAAACACCGGGTAACATAAATAGGGTAAATAACATGGTTAAGCTTGGCATTGCATCATTCCTTTTTAGCAGTTTAAACAGCTGTAATTTATAACTTGTTACTAGTTAAGTTGCATAAACACTTACAAAGGTTGTGCCAAGGATCGAACTATTTGTTAGTTCGTTGTTTTTTAAGTGAATTTAATTTTTACAAAATAATGCGATTTGTTAAAAACACCGTAATAGATAAGCGATGTGGTTAAATTAACTAACTTATAGTGAACTTAAAGGCGAACAGTGAAGAAAATAGCATTAATGCTAATAATGTCCCGAAATCGAGAAGTCATTTACCGATATCGGGATTTTTATAATCTCGCACACCGGCGCTAACTTACAGGTGCAACAAATGAAAAAACTTTGGTTAAGCTATGCGAAAAAATTACACGCGTAAATTACACGGCTAAGTTTAAGTCGGGGTTTAGCTGTATTACTCTTGCAAAGGCTTGTTGCAAAATATCGCCTGACACTGCTTGGCCGCTACAGTTTTCGCTTAAAAAACGACGGAACTGCTTTGCACCCGCTAAGCCATTACATAAACCTAGCATGTGCCTTATGACATGCCATGCACGACCACCATTAGCAACGTGATAGTCAATATATGGCACCATCTCATTAATCACCGCTTGTCGTGATTTAACCGACTCATTCGTTTGCCAAATAGCATTATCAGCTTCTACTAGCATATATGGGTTCTGGTAAACCTCTCGGCCGATCATCACGCCATCAATGTGCTGCATATGTTCATTTGCTTCAACAAAGCTTTTTATACCGCCATTGATCGAAATTTCTGTTTCGGGGAAATCTTGCTTAATTTGATAAACACGTTGATAGTCCAACGGCGGAATATCTCGGTTTTGCTTAGGGCTTAAACCACTTAACCACGCCTTGCGCGCATGAATAATAAAATGCTGACAGCCTGCAGCGCTTACCGTAGTCATAAACTTATGTAAAAACTCATAACTGTCTAAATCATCAATACCAATACGCGACTTAACCGTAGTAGGAATACTAGTGGCGTTTTGCATACTCAATACACAATCAGCGACTAGTTGCGGTTCAGCCATCAAACAAGCGCCAAACATACCATTTTGCACACGGTCAGACGGACAACCAACATTAATGTTAATTTCGTCATAACCTTGTTGCTCAGCAATTTTTGCACACTCAGTCATCGCTTTTACATCGCTACCACCCAACTGTAAAACTACTGGATGTTCTTGCTGGTTATATTCAAGGTAATTACCTTTACCAAATAGAATAGCCCCTGTTGTCACCATTTCGGTATACAACACAGTGTGCTTCGACATTACACGATAAAAATAACGACAATGACGATCAGTCCAATCAAGCATAGGTGCTATGGAAAGACGGTGACTTGTTGAATTTGTTGAGTTTAATGGCTTAATGGGATTTAACACTTTATTACCTTGTTCAATGTACTTTAAAAACGTTTAATGCGATATAAATGATAATGACGGCACTCATCATAAAAACAACGCGATTATACACTGAGAAAGTAAAACTTGTTGCAAAAACAGCTATGCCAAATTTTAAAGGCAAGTATCAAAGTGAAATATGAGATATTTTTACTCTTGATTATCATTAAGAATGCTAGCATCTAGCAACATTAAGCCACAGCATCATAATGGAGAATAAGAACTTTAATGGCTTGAATACAAATTCGCGGCCAAAATTAGTTGACCACTACATAATAATTGACTGAAATGTATGAAGCACAGCGTAACCTAGCCAACAATTACAAGTGCACAATCACACCAACAAAAGCCCCTTTAAATTCAAGATCTGTATATAAATTGTCTGAATTTTCAAATTCCATTTTTTCGGCCCGATACCCTAAGGTCAGGTTAAAATCCATTATCCAGCTATCAACTAGGTCGTAACTTAAGCCAACTTGATAGTCATAAAGTGAACGTTCTTCTATTAATAAATCGCCTTGGGCAAATAAACTTAAGCCTGTTAACGGCAAGCTAATATTAGTGGCAACATATAACATGGGCTCAATTTCGTTGGTCTTTATTTCACGCGTAGTTACAGTATTTGTTGTTTCTGCAACATTATGATAATCATGTTCATCGTGCTCTTCTCCATCCCAAATAAGTTCTCTACTGGTAGTAATAATATTTTTTGTTTCCGTTACAGCGACAGCACCTCCAAAATCTCTAGCGGTTAAACCCAAATCAATCGCAAAGAAGCCGTTATCAAATAATTCATAATATAAAGTGTAATCAATATAATTGACGTCAAAAATGGCATCAATATCAGTAGTAACGTCAACATTCACATGAGCGATTTCATTGTCGAAGCTAGATTTTTGCGTTAAATTAGTTTTACCTGTGGTATCAAGCGTGCTACTTGAAATGCGTACATTAGGCAGCAAAGGAAAAGGATGTTCAACGGCAATAAAGTAGTTACTTTGCTGTTCTTTTTTTAAATCAAAGTCAGTTAGCGTATTTTTTTCACCAAAAACACCACTTGCTTCACTTTGCCAAATTTGACCGCCAAAATATAAACCTACGGTATCTGCTTGAACGTTAGCAGTAAAAAGTGCAGCAAGCGTTACTGCAAAAAGCTTTTTTTTCATCTAATAATTATCCCTGTTTATCCATGTCCATGTTTTACATACTCGCCATCATTTTTATAACCACAAAAAATCATAAAAAGTGCAATGAATACAATAGTCCGCTGTAGTTCATACTTCGATTCAAGTTAAGAAAAGCGTAACGCTTCACTTAAGTGCAGAGAAATAATTACTTGAAGTATAAAACGACAGGAAACTTAGTCAGTTGTTATTAGCTTGACTTAAAAGCCTTACTAGGCAACATTTAGCACCATGATAGTTTCATCAAACTCATCTTGTTCAACAACACTAAAATTAAAGCGCTCAAAAAAAACCTTCATTACATCATGTCCTTCAACGTAGCATATTGAAATAGCTTTACAGTCTTCTCTTAGCTTGATTTCATCAAGCGCTAACTTAATTGCTTTCGTACCATAACCTTTCCCTTGATGCGGTACATCGATCATAAATTGGTCAATATAAATTTCATTCGGCTTTTCATTTTCGTAGTTAGGAAAGTACTGGATAAAACCCACGGGATCTTCATTGAAGTAAACTGCACGATTAACATAGTGGTCATTAAACTTAGAGCCTGCGATTGACTCTGCATTTAATGCGACGAAGTCTTCTTGTTCTTTTGTGATTTCTAATAAGATAATATCTTCCCAATTATCTTTAGTAACGTCTCTCAGGCTAATTGCCATAACTGAATAATACTCCTTGTTAGCTAACTATTTATTATGGCGACATGTTCAGTAACATTCGCCTTATACCTTTCATTTAATCGGCCTTAATATCACATAGTTTCAATATTTTAGAAACTAAAAAGTGAAATTACAGCCGAGTTTAGCTATTACTGAGAGGCATCAGTAATAGCTAACAAAAAATTTGACTAAATTATTTTAGATATTGAGTCTTTAGAAGTGCAGTAACTTGTTTTCTAGTTTTTACTCAGAGTGGTTTTTCGTTTGGAAAACAATGAGCTGGCGGTAATAACAAGTAAGCCCTTGAGCTAAGGGCTCTGCTAATTTTTCTTGCTTAAAAAAATGCCGCTATGAACACTTACTGCGCTTCAAAATCATCTTCACGTAATTTAGCACTGCCATCACTTTGAATAACCCATAGTTCATTGGTGATAACACCTGCAGCCTTATTCATTTTCCAGCCAGAACGCAATACTGCGCTTGTCGCGCTAATAACCTCAATAGTAGGTTCGACATAATCAACATCACTAAAACCATCAGCGACTAACTGTTGCCAAAATATCTGAATAGCTTCTCGGCCTTTAAATTGGCCAAACGGCATCGCATTCATCACAGCGTCAGTTTCATATTGCGCAGCACAACCTGCGTAATCACCACTATTAAAGGCCGCTTTCCACTTACTACTTGCTTCGTTAACAGCCTTTAATACTAAACCTTTAGTTTGTTCTGATATTTGGTTTTTCTCTGTTTGTTGACTAGTCATCTTTAATTCCTATTTTATGGATTAGCTTATTGCTTGGTTAATGGTCAGTATTATGCAAAACTTCCAAGCCTTAGACATATGGCGTAACTGACACAAAACGGTTTGAAAATGACAAATAAAATTAACATTGCCCTAATTGACTACCCACAAGCCTTGCAAAGTGCCGTACATGGATTAGCCGAGCTATTTACCATGGCGAATAAAATAGCTAAAGCACAGTTATTTGATAGTGCCTTTGTCGTCAATACAATCCAACAAAAGCAAATACTCACCGACCCAGACATTAATAATCAACAGCAATTTGATCTTATTATTTTACCGCCAAATTCTAATGAAGACTACTTTCAACAACCGCCTGAAGAATTAATTTTACTATTGAAAAATGCACACCAATCGGGTGCAATATTGTGTTCTGCCTGCGCTAGCGCTTTTACCTTGGCACATACCGGTTTATTGGATAACCGCACCGCAACAACACACTGGCAGCTTGCTGAAAAATTTAGTACAACCTTTCCACAAGTTAAGCTAAACATTGAAAGTTTATTGATTAATGATGGCGATATTATTTGTGCTGGCGGCCTTATGTCATGGTTAGATTTAGGTTTAGAAATAGTTGCACAATGCATGAAGCCGCACATTATGCGTAGCTTAGGTAAATTATTACTTGTTGATACGGGTAAACGTGAGCAGCGTTACTATGGCAGTTTTACACCGTTTTTTAATCATGGCGATAAAGCAATTGTGAACGCTCAACATCATATACAAGCTAACTTTCATCAGCCAATAAGTGTTGGTGAGTTAGCAAAAATTGCTTTTATGAGTGAGCGAACTTTGCTACGACATTTCACCCATGCAACTTCATTAAAGCCTATGCAGTATATTCAACGAGTGCGCGTACAAAAAGCTTGTGAATTATTAGAAGCCAGCAAACAAAGCTTTGAACAAATATCTGCGAGTGTTGGTTATGACGACGTAAACAGTTTTCGTAAGGTTTTTATTAAAGTGATAGGGCTAAGTCCAAGTGCCTTTAAAGCACGTTTTGTTTAAATTAACCTAAAATAAACGAGTAATTATTGCTATGAAAGCGCCTCACTTTCCTTTTCACGAGCGCGCAACCACAAGTCAAAAAACAATCGCTTGATTTGAATCAAAAAAAGACGGAATAATCTCGATTTTACTGCCATACTCATTCTTCAGGGTAAATTAACGATATCAAATGGCAGTAGATCAAATAAAACAGTATGAAAAAAAATCAATGGAACGATAATAATTTTGACGGAGTATTTGAAGAGTTTATAGCGGTTGTAATGGCCTCGTGTGAAAGTTCTCTTTGCTATATACACCTTGATTTCTTAACACATAAATGGAGTAAGTATCAGCCAAACAAGGACAAGGGCAACGATGAAAGCATTGCTTTAGTATCTGATTTTGTTATTGCTCAGAAGAGCTTAGTTGAAGTACATGACCTACAACAAGATGAACGCTTCAGCCAACAAAACATTCTACTAGCAAATAAGGCTGTAAGGCACCTTATTGGCATTCCTCTGATCACCAATGATGGCTGTGTTGTCGGCGCGATATGCCTTTTCGATATCAAGCCCAAACGTCTAGACAGTCATCAGAACATAATGCTTAAGTTATTAGCTAGAGATATCGTTTTGCATGTCGAAGTTTTAAGAAAAGAACAGCTATTAAGTGAACTTACTCAACTTCGCCAAACGCTCAATAAAGACCTAGATGAATTTACTTATATCGCATCACACGACTTAGCATCACCATTAAATGCCATAAAAAACTTGGTTTCTTGGATTGAAGAAGACGCTGAACAAGGCATTACTCGCGATAACCCGAAGTATTTTAAAATGATAAAAAATAGCATTGAAAGGATGCATCGTTTATTAAAAGGTTTAGCAAGCTACGCGAGAATAAGCCGCTGTGACACTAGTCCTGAACACATCGGTTTGAAAACAATTATTTCTGAATGCTGTGAGTTATTAGATAACAGCCATCATTTTGACGTTCAAGTTAGTGGTAGTGATATAGAACTTCCTAAGCCGCCATTGATGATCGTCCTACAGCATTTAATCTCTAATGCAATTAAGCACCATCATAAAGGCTCAGGCATTATTAAAATTAATTGCTTATCGCATACAGATCATTATCAATTACTAGTTTCCGATGATGGCCCTGGCATTCCCCCTGAGTTTAAAGATAAAATTTTTCAGCCTTTTCAAACATTAAAACCTAAAGACGAATTAGAAAGTAGCGGGCTAGGCTTAGCCATAGTGAAAAAGACATTAGCGCTATATGCTGGAAGTATTGTTATTGAAGATCAACAAGGAGGCGGTGCTGTTTTTACCATTATCTGGCCAAAAAGTGCAGGTAATAAAAACTAATACTGTATTTAGTTCGATATAAAGTACCACGTAAGGAGGCGTAGTTTGGATATTTTATTAGTCGATGATGATGCCATCGATAGAGAAACAGTGAAAAGAGCATTAAGAAATAATGCCAGTGTAACCCGCCTGCGTGAAGTTCACTCGGCCGAAGAAGGCTTAAAAGCTGTTGAAAATGACCGTTTTGATGTTTTATTACTTGATTATAGAATGCCGAAGGTTGATGGTATTGAGATGGTTATAGAGTTACGAGGCCGACCAAATTTAGGTGAGACTGCCATTGTAATGATGAGTACTTCTGACGATGAAGTATTAGCCCTTTCATGCTTACAGGCAGGGGCTCAAGATTTTATTACTAAAAGCGAGATCACCGCAGCTAAGCTGCAACGCTCAATCATTCAAGCTAAAAAGCGCTTTGAACTTGAGAAAAAACTCTACGACAGCTACTGCCAAGTGAGAGAACTTGCTGAGAAAGATTCACTCACTGGCTTATCAAACCGTTATCATTTTGAAGAGGCATTGAAAGTTTCTATCAGTAACAATGTTCGTTTTCAGAGTAACATTGCGCTACTTTTACTCGATCTTGATCACTTTAAAAACATCAACGACACCTACGGTCATGAAATGGGCGATAAGCTCCTTAAATGTGTGGCTAAGCGCATTAATTTATGCCTACGCGGGAACGAATTATTTGCTCGATTGGGCGGTGATGAGTTCGCTATTCTGATAACAGGTTTAAAATATATAAATGATGCCACAGCAGTCGCCAAGCGCATTATAGAATCACTCGAAGCCCCTATTGATATTGACGGACACACCGTTCAGTGTGGAGTTAGCGTAGGTATTGCCATGCACCCACACAATGCTGACACGGCCGAAGAACTAACCAAGTATGCCGACATTGCAATGTATCGCGCAAAGAAGCAAGGCCGTAACCAACTTTGTTATTTTGAAGATGCGATGCAAGAACAATTTTCTCGTTGCTACCAAATTGAAACACAGCTGAAATCCGCAGTAATACAGCAAGATTTTGAGCTTTTTTACCAACCGGTTATTAATGTACAAACAAAAAAAATCATCGGGGTAGAAGCATTAATTAGATGGCCAAATTCTTCACTTAATTCAACCCCTGATGAATTTATTCCAATTGCAGAACAGACTTACTTAATTGATAAAATAGGCGAATGGGTACTTGAAAAAGCGATTGAACAAATATCCGACTGGCAAAATAAGTTTAATAAGAGTCTTACTATGGCAATCAATGTTTCTGCCGTACAACTTGGCCAAGCATCATTATTATCAACAATTAAGCACTTATTAAATAAATATAATGTTTCCGCTGGCAGCATCGTTCTAGAATTCACTGAAACCGCATTATTAAATAAAGACGAAGCCAGCGAACAGCTAATCAACCAACTTGATGAACTTGGTTGCAAGTTAGCATTGGACGATTTTGGTACTGGCTTCTCATCTTTGTCACATTTACTTAACTACCCTATTAATATTGTAAAGTTGGATAAGTCGTTGCTGCCGACTGACAGTTCAGAAGTACGCCACTTGTCTATCGTTAAAGGACTAGCAGCAATGGCTAGCATTATTGGTTTACATATTGTCGCTGAAGGTGTTGAAACACAGTTTCAATGTGACTTATGCGATGCTTTAAATATTGATGAGTTACAGGGCTATTTTTTTGAAAAAGCACTGCCCGCAAAAGACATCGCACAAAAATGGTTAATGCCTTGATTACTCATATTTTCAATAATGTAGAGGGGGCCTTATGAACTATCTCAAAAAATAGAGTAGCAGTAGGTAATCAGAAAATGAGTATTGGCTATTTTATAAAAGCAATACAACACCTGTAATGAAGATGGATATTTTAACAAGGTTCCTATGAGTAAATGCATAAAAACGTTTGTCGCGCTGCTTTATTTATCTGCTTTTTCATTGTTGGCAGAAGATAAAACTCTCTACATATATCAAGATGCCGACCTTTCTAACCACAACGAATCATCTGAAGCCATTCAAAAAGGTATTGAAGTCGCTTTTAAGGAAATTAACAATCAAATTGAAGGCTATAGTATTGCCTTTAAATATTTAGATCACCGTGGCAATGTCATTAGAAGTAAAAGAAATTATCAACAGTTTCTTGCAGACCCCAATGCCTTGGTTATTTATTCAGGCATTCACTCACCACCGTTAATCAAAAATCGAAATTTTATTAACGAGAACAAAGCACTAACCCTCGTACCTTGGGCAGCAGGAGGCCCAATAACGCGCTACCCATCAAAAGAAAATTGGGTATTTAGATTATCTGTTGATGATACTCAAGCGGGTCCTGTCATTATCGATTTTGCCATTAAAACACAAAAGTGCCGTAGCCCCCATCTATTGCTTGAAGAAACTCCTTGGGGGATTTCAAACTTAACGAGTATGACAAAAGCATTAAAAAAGTACTCAATTGAAGCGCCCAAAGTGGTACGTTTTAGCTGGAACCTAAAAGCAAAAGGAGCGCGTGAAATTCTTAACGAAATAAGGCAGCAAGGTAGTGATTGTATTGTCTTGGTAAGTAATGCCGTCGAAGGAGCAGTCATAGTAAATGAGGTACTCAAGCTATCTAAAAGTGATCGCTTGCCTATTATCAGTCATTGGGGGATCACTGGAGGTGATTTTCACGAAAAAGTCAGCTCTGAGGGGCTAAGCGAACTGGAACTACATTTTATTCAATCTTGTTTTTCCTTTACTAATCCGAAGCAAAGCCCGCTTGCTAATCATGTATTTTTACAACTACAGGAACATTCGCAAGGTGCGATAAAAAAAGCAACAGATCTAAAGTCAGCAGTTGGTTTTATCCATGCATACGACCTGAGCAAGTTACTTATTGATGCGATAAAGCAAGCGGGCATAACAGGTAATATAGCGGTTGACCGAAATGCCATACGCTTAGCTTTAGAAGAATTGGGCACTCCTATTCGAGGGCTCGTCAAAACTTACAATAAGCCTTTTTCAGCTTTTGACGAAAAACAAAACTTTAACGGCCATGAAGCCCTAAATGCAGAAAATTACTGCATGGGGCAGTTTGGCCAACATGGCGAAGTCTTAATTTCACAGGGTAACTGATGACAACTGCAGCAAAGAAACATAGATCACCATTAGAGTTTTCTGTTTTACGAGTTTATGGTATTTTCTCGATCAGCCTATTTTTATTGATTATGCTATTGAGCGCTTTTGTCATCATGCCAAAAATTAATCAGTTATTGGAATCACAGCATAATAAAGACATACAGGCAGAATTAGCACTAGAGGCAGCCTTATTCGCTCGTTTTATTGAAAGCCAACAAACTATCGTTGAAAACTTAGCCGCATATCCAAGTCTGACAAGTGCAGTAATGCTGTCTGACGCGAGTGATCGAGCCACCCATCAATTACTCGATAATGCTTCTATAGGAGGTAAGAAAAGTCGCTTAGTACTACAAGATATTGCAGGTAACATTCTTATTAAGACAGATAATCAATTACAAGCTAATTATACTGGTGAACCTTTGTGGTTAACGCAAGTAATCAATAGCATCATCCCCTATCATTTTCAGTTATTAAGCCAAGAAGGCCCATTACTTACCTTTAAAATATCAGTTCCTATAATCTATAACGGTCACGTAGAAGGCATCTTAAGCAGCGAAATAACTAGCTCCTTACAGGATATATTTGTCAGCCAATCATTTAATAAAAGTGTCGCATTCAAATTAGTTCAAGGTCCTATTACGGTTAGTACGGGTACTGATAGCATTGAATTAATTCGAGAAAATTCGTTACTGCTGCAAGTCCCTAACATCACCTTTACCTATATAACAGACGACATAATTATTAATAAAAGTAAGCGCTCTCTACAAAACAGCATACTGTTAGTGTTGTTAGTTAGCTTTTCACTATCTTTTCTTCTGCTTGCTGTTATAGGTTATCGTAGTTTATTAAGAAGAAATAAAATTAAAAGGCACCAAACCTTCACTTGGAGAACTTATACTTTTCCTGTTGTTGTCGGCATTATTGGGATTAGCGCTAGCATTGCCGCTTTTATGATTTCATCGAATATTAAAAATGCAGTTATTGAAAAAGAGCTTATTTTTGATAGTAAGCAAAAAATAAAAGCACTGCGTAAAAACATAAACGCCAACCTGCAAGTTATAGATTTTGTCAAAGCACTTTATGGTGCTTCAGACAATGTAAGTCGACAAGATTTTTCAACCTTCGTAACCCCAGCCTTATTACGCTACAAAAGTATTCAAGCAGTAGAATGGGTGCCTTTTGTGCCCCATGAGCAACGTGATGCCTACAAAAAAGAGGCAATAGCAGACGGTTTAAGTCATTTCACTATTAAAGAAAAAAGTAGTAATGGCGAACTTATCACCGCTACGGAACGTGACAGCTATTTTCCAGTTTATTACGTTGTTCCGTTAAAGGGCAATGAACACGCGATTGGTTTTGATCTTGCTTCAGATCTTAAACGTTTAGCAGCGCTTAATAACGCGATAGCCTACGGTGATAAGGTTGCAACCGCGCGTATAAACTTGGTTCAAAATTCAGTCACTCAAGCTGGTATTCTAATTTTCACCCCTGTTTATGAAGAAAATTCAGTTACCAACAATTTAAAACAGCAGCAGAAGTTGCTTGGCTTTGCTGTATTGGTACTAAGAATTAGCGAGCTAATTGAAGAGTTATCAATTGAGGAGAGCAATCAAGTATTAATGCATATCGAAGATATTTCAGAGCCTGATCACGTTGAAACAATCTACGGTCTTAAACAAGAGAGCCAAAGCTTATCTCGAGTTGAAGTGATTACCGTTGCTAACAGAAACTGGCGTATTACCACATATAACGATACAAAAGAAAGCCCAAGCATTTTATCTCAATGGTTAGTATTGATTAGTGGTTTAGTGCTATCTGGTGTTATCACTTTAGGCATTTACTCTCTTATACGTCGTCGTGAGGTTGTCGAGAATCAAGTAAGTAAGAGAACATATGAATTACAAGCAAGTGAAGAGCAACATAGAGCAGTTGTAGAAAATGCCGTCGATGGGCTACTGACTATTGATGAGGTAGGTACTATTGAAAAATTCAATCAAGCAGCTCAGAAAATTTTTGGTTACAGCCCAGAGGAAGTTATTGGCGTTAATATCAAAATATTGATGCCTGAGCCATATCACGGTGAACATGACGGCTATTTAAAAAGTTATCGTGATACCGGCGTTAAGAAAATTATCGGCATTGGTCGCTATGTTGAAGGTAAACGTAAAGATGGCACTATTTTCCCTATAGAGCTTTCTGTTAGTGAAATGAACTTTGGTAGTATTAAAAAATTCAGTGGTATTATCCGTGATGTTAGTGAACGCGTTGCCTTAGAAAAAGAGCGTGATAGCTTCACTGAAAAACTTATTGAAAGTGAGGAGCAGCACAGAGCTGTTGTAGAAAACGCCGTCGATGGCCTATTGACTATTAATGAGGTGGGTACTATTGAAAAATTCAATCAAGCAGCTCAGAAAATTTTTGGTTACAGCCCAGAGGAAGTTATTGGCGTTAATATCAAAATATTGATGCCTGAGCCATATCACGGTGAACATGACGGCTATTTAAAAAGTTATCGTGATACCGGCGTTAAGAAAATTATCGGCATTGGTCGCTATGTTGAAGGTAAACGTAAAGATGGCACTATTTTCCCTATAGAGCTTTCTGTTAGTGAGATGTATTTTGGTAGCACCCGCAAGTTTAGTGGTATTATTCGTGATGTTAGTGCTCGGGTAGAACAAGAAAAAGAACGAGAAAAGCTTATTGACAAATTAACCGATTCTAATGAAGAGTTAGAACGTTTTGCTTTTGTCTGTTCGCATGATTTGCAAGAGCCTTTAAGAATGGTACGTAGCTTTTCAGAAAAACTCCAAGACCACATTGCTGAAAGCCTAGAGCATGATGTCAAAGGGAAAAAATACTTTCACTTTGTTATTGATGGTGCAGCACGAGCACAAACACTGATCACTGATATTTTAACATACTCAAGCATCAGCACTGACACTCAACTACTTGAAAGCGTTAACATTGTAGAGATTATTACTATTATTAAAAGTAATATGCTAGATACAGCCGAAAACACAAAAGGTAGAATAACCTTTGACTCCCTACCTACCTTGCAAGGCAATAAAACTCAGCTATTCCAACTATTTCAAAACTTAATTAACAACGGTTTAAAATATCAAAAACCTAACGTAGAACCTCATGTGCACGTTAGCGTGGAAGATAGCGACCAACACTGGACTTTTAGTATCAAAGACAACGGTATTGGTATGGAAGAACGGCATTTGAAGAAAATATTCGAAGTGTTTCAACGTTTACATCGAAGAAGCCAATATGCTGGTACAGGTGTTGGATTATCTATTTGTAAAAAAGTCACTGAACGCCACGGTGGTAGTATTTGGGTTGAATCAGAAAAGGGAATAGGTTCAACTTTTTACGTTAAATTATTAAAACCAACAATTATTGAGGATATATCATGACGCATGACACTCGCTTAGCAGAAATTTTACTTGTTGAAGATAATGAAGGTGATATAGAACTGACCCGTGAGGCTTTTGAGGAGGCAAAGTTTCGTAATAATCTTCATATTGCTGAAGATGGAGATATTGCCTTAGATTATTTATTTAAACGTAATGAATATGAGAATGCCGTAAGGCCCGATATTATTTTATTAGATTTAAACTTACCCAGTACTGATGGTAGAGAAGTATTAGAAACCATTAAAGCTGAGCCTTCACTTAGACGAATTCCGGTTATTATATTAACCAGTTCAAAAGCAGACAAAGACGTTGTCAGTAGTTACGACCTGCACGCTAATTGTTACATCGTAAAGCCAGTTAATGCAGTAAAGTTTATGGATGTAGTAAAAAGCGTTGAAAATTTTTGGGTCGATATTGTTTGCTTACCCTCGAAAGCCTTCAAGTAAGACAAGGTGAATACATGAATGATAAATTAGAAAATGAGTTAAAGATAGCTCGTCAAGAACTTGCTGCGCTTAAAATAGAATACGACGAGTTTGTCTATATTGTTTCGCACGATCTTAGTGCACCCTTACGACAGATAGAAGGCTTTAGCGAAATTATCGTCAGTAGGCATGCCGATAGTTTTGATGAGAAAACCAAACGTCATCTTGCTCTAATTCAAGGAGGGTCTAATCAAGCTAAATCAATTTTAGAAGCGATAAGAAGTTATTCACACCTAAATACTATGACGCAGCCTTTTGTTTTATTAGATCTCAATAAAATCGTCTCTGATACAAAAGTAAAGTTGCTAGCGATGTTCGACGAGGTAAGCGCTTCAATCACTTGCAATAACCTACCAGAAATTATCGGCGACCCAAAAAAAATAACTCTACTATTTGAGTGTCTTATTCATAATGCCTTAACTTATCAACCTCAAAAGCAACACTGCAATATTAATATTACAGCAATTGAACAAACTAATGATTGGCAGTTTTGTATCACAGACAACGGCATAGGCGTCGACGAAAAAGTACAAAAGAAAATTTTTAAAGTACTAAAACGCGGCGTTTCGGACAAAAAATTTCCGGGCCTTGGTATGGGTTTAGCCATTGTGAATAAAATACTTCAACAGCATAAAGGGCGCATATGGTTAGAATCAAACAACAACGGTGGTAGCGCATTTTATTTTACTATTCCAAAGCATCTAACTAAGGGACTATCAAATGAGTGAAGCCTACTATCTGCTGTATGTTGAAGACAATGAAGGTGACGTAGAGTTATTGCAGATGTGTATTGAGCGATATTGTCCAGCACAAGATATTATTCTCGATGTTGCAGAAACCATCGAGGAAGGAAAAAAATCATTTAAATTTGATAAGCATATTGCGGCCTTAATTGACTGGAACCTACCCGATGGTGAAGGCACAGAAATGGTTGAATTCATCCAAGCTAAAGCTATTAATATTCCCATTTTTTTACTTAGTGGCGTTTTTACTCCTCGTCATTTGCGCATTGCTGAAGAATTTAACTTCACGACATGTATAGAAAAAGACTACAACAAACACTTCATTGAACAAATTTTACAAAAACTCAACTTAAACATCATAAGGGACTAAGTACAAGGACTAACAAACTTAATGATTAAAGTAGTCGCTAGATAATGAGAGTTTCATGAGAAACCAACTACAGGTTGGCATTTTAACACTGAGTACAAGTGAACCGGTAATATTAGGTAAATGATGTTTAGCCAAAAAAAGCATGCCAAGTAGTTATTCCTCCTAAGGATTCCGCTATTGATGATAAAACATTTTCTGGCATATTTATTGACCAAGCAATAGCACTCTCTACTTCTAAACAAAAGTGTATTTCAAGTCACTGTTTGTTAAAAACAACCTGACCTGTTTTTTCTACGCTCTATCGCATATTTCACTGTACATTACTCACCTACTGACGAAAAAATGTTATAAAAGATAATTAGTATATTAAAATATAAAAGTTTCATTCTTCAGGGAAAATATGAAATATTCAATTAAGTCAGTATTACTTTGCTTGTGCGTTGCCGCCAGCGGACACACCTTGGCAAAGAGTAACATTAGCGACGACAAGTTTCGTCAGCTAGAAGAAAATTTACCAACGCCAAATACTTACCGTACAGCGTCTGGTGCTCCGGGTCATCAATATTGGCAACAAGATGTGGATTATAAAATCGACATTACGCTAAATGACGAAAAACAGACCTTGTCTGGTAGCGAAACGATTGATTATACCAACAACTCTCCCGATACTTTACGTTACTTATGGATGCAGTTAGACCAGAATAAATTAGCCAGAAATGCAGCGTCTAAAACTACCCGTACCGCCCCTAAGAAAAAAATGACTTATAGCGGTTTGCGCAACGCGATTGAATCAGAGAAATTTAACGGTGGCTACGACATCACTAAGGTTACTGGCTCAAACGGTAAAGCCTTAAATTATGTAATTAATGGCACCATGATGCGTATTGATTTACCAAAGTCACTTAAATCTGGTGATAGTGTTGAACTGAACATTAATTGGAACTACCAATTACACGAGCAAAAAGTTTTAGGCGGTCGTTCAGGTTACGAATATTTTAAAGAAGATAAAAACTACCTTTATGAAATTGCTAGTTGGTTCCCTCGTGCAGCAGCTTATTACGACGTAATGGGTTGGCAGAATAAGCAATTTATCGGCAGCGGTGAATTCACTTTAGAATTTGGCGATTACGATGTAAGCATTACAGTTCCAGCTGACCATGTAGTTGCGGCAACTGGTGTTTTACAAAACCCTAAAGAAGTATTAACGAAAACTCAGCGCAACCGTTTAGCTAAAGCTAAAAATGCTGATAAACCTGTATTAGTTATTACCCCTGCAGAAGCATTAGAAAACGAAAAGTCTCGCTCAACAAAAACCAAAACTTGGGAATTCGAAGCGAAAAACGTTCGTGATTTCGCTTTTGCTTCAAGTCGTAAATTTATTTGGGATGCCCAAGGTTATAAAGGTGGCAAAACCGAGACGATGGCAATGTCGTTCTACCCTAATGAAGGTAATCCTTTGTGGGAAAAATACTCTACTGAGTCAATTATTCACACGATGGAGCAATACAATAAATATACTTTCGACTACCCATACCCTGTTTCAATTTCGGTAAATGGTCCGGTTGGCGGCATGGAATACCCAATGATAACGTTCAATGGTCCACGCCCAACGTTAGATAAGAAAACGGGTGAGAAAACTTATTCTCGCGCGACTAAGTACGGCTTAATTGGCGTTATTATTCATGAAGTGGGTCACAACTACTTCCCGATGATTGTTAACTCTGATGAACGTCAATGGACATGGATGGATGAAGGTTTAAATACCTTTCTACAATTTGTAGCTGAGCAAGCATGGGAAGAAGGTTACCCATCGCGCCGTGGTGATGCTGCCAATATTACTAATTACATGAAGAGTAATAACCAAGTGCCAATTATGACTAACTCTGAGTCAATTTTGCAATTTGGTAACAACGCTTACGGCAAGCCAGCAACGGCATTAAACATTTTGCGTGAAACCATTATGGGTCGTGAATTATTTGATTTTGCTTTTCGAGAATACGCACAACGTTGGAAGTTTAAGCGCCCTACTCCTGCTGATTTTTTCCGTACTATGGAAGACGCTTCTGGTGTTGATTTAGACTGGTTCTGGCGTGGTTGGTTCTACACTACCGACCATGTTGATATTGCTTTAGGTGATATTCACTTATATCGCCCAAATAGCCAAAACCCTGATACGGAAGAAGCTTGGGAACGTGCACTTGATAATGAAAAGCCAGAATTTGTCAGTAAAATTCGAAATAACGGTCAATGGGTTCGTACACAAGACAAACCTGAACTGCTCGACTTTTACAACGAACATGACAAGTTTACAGCCACTAACAAAACACGTAACAAGTATAATTCAAGCAATAAAAAGCTAGAGCAATGGCAAAAAGATTTACTTGTTGACGAAAGAAACTTCTACATAGTTGATTTTGAAAACATGGGTGGCTTAGTTATGCCAATTATTTTAGACCTTACTTTTGCTGACAACACGGTTGAACGGGTAACCTTACCAGCTGAAATTTGGCGTCGTAACAGCAAAAAAGTGTCTAAGTTACTTATTCGCGACAAGGAAATAACGGCTATTGCTATTGACCCTAACTGGGAAACAGCTGATGTAAATGTAAATAACAACTACTGGCCAGCACGTCCGATTAAGTCACGTTTTGACCTTTACAAGCGTAAGAAAAAAGACATGATGCGCGATTACAACGTTAAGTTGAAAAGCGCTGGCGACAAAGATGCGAAAGAAGAGTCAAAAGACAAGGCTGAAGAGCAGTAATGTTCATCAGCCTAGCTAAACGCTTTTTTGTTTTGCTATTGTGTGGGCTAGCCGCAAATGCGGCTGCTCACCGTTATTTTTTCAGTATTACCGAATTATCATTAAATAAAAATAACCAATCGATAGAAATTATTCATCAAATAACAGCTCATGACATTGATAACGCCATTGCTGAAATTAATCAAATTCACTTTTCGGTTGCTCACCCAGATTACGAAACCATTATTCGTCAATATATTGAAAATAATTTTCAGCTGGATTATCAAGGAAAAACGCTGGTATTAAATTGGATAGGCCTCGAAGTAATCAAAGGCAACATCTTTATTTACCAAGAAGCTAAGTTCCATCATTCTTTGCTTGGATTAAAAATAACCAACAAATTGTTAACTGATCACTATCCAAAACAAATAAATACCGTTAATTTTCACGATAAAGCGATTAAAGGTAGCCTAACTTTCAAAAGATCAGTTACTATTAATGAAATAGAAAATAACAATTAATACTGGTAGACTTAATTTTCTGATACAGTTAAAAAAGTAACCAACCAGTTAACACCAAAAGTTTTGGAAATCTTCATGAATGTAGAGTTTATTAATCCGTTTTTATCTTCAATGCTTAATGTTATGTCGACCATGGCTAGAATGGAACTTACACCTGAGAAGCCGCGTTTGAAAAAAAATGAAGTCGCACATGGCGATGTTTCTGGTTTAATAGGTATGGTAAGTGAACAAACCAAAGGTTCGCTATCTATTACGTTCGAAGGAAAACTTGCTTTAGCAACAATGAAAAGCATGGTTGGTGAAGGGCCTGACGAAATTAACGAAGAAATTACTGATTTAGTGGGTGAGATTACCAATATGGTCACTGGTGGTGCCAAGCGTATGTTGAGTGAAAAAGGTATTGAATTTGATATGGCGACACCTATGGTGGTTTCCGGTACAAATCATACGATTACTCATAAAGCTGATGGACCAATTGTTATTATCCCACTTGCTTCAGCCGAACATGGTAAAGCCTATATTGAGTTTAGTTTCGACAAGTAAACTATTTTATCAATTCATTAAGCCTCGTTTATTCGAGGCTTTTTTATGTTCAGGATGAACGGTCAGTTTTTTGGTTCCAGACAGAAACTAAGTACCTGCATCCATGCAGGCAATGTCACGATCGCATGGATGCGAAAGAGTGACGATGTTCAGGCCTTTCTCAGACATCCTGTCTTACAAGGCATTAGTGTATCTCGGTAATTCCTCCTGCATTACGCTAATAACTCACTTCCATGTATGAACATGCACGTCGATGCACAACAATATCAACGCTCAAAACAATCTAGGTGCTATGATATATGTTTTCCAATTGAGAGAGTCTTATGTGGCAACAAATTGAGTTATCTTTAAAACCTCGTGCACGCGGTTTTCACTTGATCACCACTGATATTGAACGAGCGGTAGCGGAGCTATCTCCTGTACGTCGTGGTTTATTAAACGTATTTATCAAACACTCTTCCGCTTCCCTGACTATTAACGAAAATGCTGATCCGACCGTACGCAATGATATGGAACAGCACTTTAATCAATTTGTACCAGAAAATGCCTCGTACTATCGCCACACACATGAGGGCTCTGACGATATGCCAGCACATATTAAAGCTAGTACATTAGGTAGCAGTGTTAGTGTCCCTTTAACATCAGGTAAAATGAACTTAGGAATGTGGCAAGGTATTTATTTAGGTGAACATCGTAATTATGGTGGAACACGCACCTTGGTGTTAACCGTTAGTGGCGAATAACGCTAACCTAGCACCTGGGCGGCTATTTACGCCAATTGAATATGGACTCGACGGGTAATATTACACAGTAGCTCATAGGGAATTGTGGTGGCGAATTCAGCAATTTCTTCAACCGGTAATTCTTTGCCCCATAAAGTAGCAATATCACCAACGTCATCAGTTTTGTCGTTGCCTAAGTCTACCGTAATCATATCCATTGAAACTCGGCCAATAAGAGGCACACGACGTCCATTGATTAATATTGGTGTACCATTCGAGGCATGGCGGGGATAACCATCACCATAACCTATTGCGACGACGCCAATAGTGGTTTTCTTATCACTGACCCAAGCCCCACCATAACCAACAGCTTCACCGGCGTTAATTTCACGTATAGCAATTAAGCTAGATTGCAAAGTCATGACTGGCAATATACCATCGACTGCAACACCTGTCGGTAGTGGTGATACGCCATAAAGTAAAAGCCCAGGGCGAACCCATTGATAATGACTTTCTGGCCAAGCGAGTACGCCAGCAGAGTTAGCCAAGCTTTTTTCTATTGATAAGTCGTCAGTAAGTTTATTAAATAAGGCTATTTGCTTAGATGTTGCCAAGTTGCCTTTTTCATCTGCGCAGCCCAAGTGACTCATCAAAACTATCGGTTGTTGCACATTTTTTGATGCACTTAATGCTCGATAAAAATGTGCTAACTGCTCAGGGTTTATACCTAAGCGATGCATGCCGGTATCAATTTTCAACCAAACTTTTAACGGTTTTTCTAGGTTGGCATTAATGATCGCGTCAAGCTGCTGAGTATTATGTACGATGGTTTGTAAGTTATTAACAGCAAGAATATCAATGTCAGTTTCAGCAAAAAAACCTTCAAGTAGGACGATCGGTTTGACAATACCTGCTGCCCTAAGTGCTAGCGCTTCATCAATACGTGCAACACCAAAAGCATCGGCAGCAGGCAATGCGTTCGCAATACGTGCTAAGCCATGGCCATAACCATTAGCTTTTAGCACCGCTAAAATTTTACTATTTGGAGACATCGTTTGAACCAAACGGTAGTTGCTGCTTAACGCTTCTAGATCAATAATCGCAGTTGCTGTACGTAACATTAAGACTTAGTCTTCTTCAAGTACATGTGGACCAGCATAGTTATCAAAACGCGAGAATTGGCCTTGGAAAGTCAAAGGCACACGCCCAATTGGCCCGTTACGCTGTTTACCAATAATAATTTCAGCCATGCCCTTATATTCAGAGTCATCGTGGTAAACCTCATCACGATAAATAAACATGATTAAATCGGCATCCTGCTCTATTGAGCCTGATTCACGTAAATCTGAGTTAATTGGGCGTTTATCTGAACGTTGCTCCAAACCACGGTTAAGCTGAGACAAGGCGACAACTGGCACTTCTAACTCTTTCGCCAGTGCTTTTAACGACCGTGATATTTCAGCAATTTCCAAGGTACGATTATCGGAAAACTGTGGTGCGCGCATCAATTGTAAGTAATCAATCATGATCATACTAATACCACCATGATCACGGGCAATACGACGAGCGCGAGAACGCACATCTGTTGGCGTTAAACCCGCAGCATCATCAATATACATTTTACCTTTTTCCATCAACAGGCCCATGGTTGATGATAATCGCGCCCAATCTTCATCTTCTAATTGGCCGGTACGAATTTTGGTTTGGTCAATACGGCCCAACGAGGCTAACATTCTCATCATTAGCTGTTCTGAAGGCATCTCTAAACTGAATATTAAGGCAGGTTTATCTTCGGTCATCGCCGCATGTTCCGCGATGTTCATCGCGAAGGTGGTTTTACCCATGGATGGACGAGCCGCCACGATAATTAAATCTGACTTTTGAAAGCCTGCAGTCATTTTATCTAAATCAGAATAACCACTGGAAACACCGGTAACACCACCTGAAGGCGCAGAGCAAAGCTTCTCAATTCTATCAACCGTTTTTTCAAGGACCGAATCAATATTTTCAGGGCCTTCCGATTTATTCGCCCGTTGCTCTGCGATAGCAAATACCTTGGTTTCAGCAAAATCGAGTAAATCTGCACTGGTTCGTCCTTGTGGATCATAACCTGCTTCGGCAATTTCATTAGCTACACTGATCATTTCACGCGTTACAGCACGCTCACGTACAATATCAGCATAAGCAGTAATATTGGCCGCACTAGGCGTATTCTTCATCATTTCAGCGAGATAAACAAAACCACCAGCGTCTTCTAATTTTTGATCGTTTTCTAAGGCTTCAGAAAGGGTGATTAAATCAACAGGTTCACCGACTTCAATTAACGCGCCAACAGTTTCAAAAGTAATACGGTGCGAACGACTGTAAAAGTCTTGTGCAACAACACGCTCACTTACTCTATCCCAGGTTTCGTTGTCTAACAATAAGCCACCTAAAACTGATTGTTCAGCCTCTAAAGAATGTGGTGGAACTTTTAGTTCATCAATTTGTTTGTCACGAGGAAACTGGTTATTTTTACTAAATTTGGCTGGCTTTCGATCGGCCATATTACACCCTAAACGCTTGGCGATAATCTTTACTTATTAGCGTGTTTATTACACCAATGAGCACTAAAAAATTATTCGAAAATAAAGAGAGCTAATGTAGCAGAATTTGCTGCTGAGCAAAATGATAGAATGAAAAGAAATATTGTCACGAGGTAGGGTTAAAATAATAATCGTAGTAAATATTTTAACGAAAATTTTCGCTAAACGTCCGCACATATGGGGACGAACGTTTAACGCTTGTAAGTGCTTTTATTTGTTACTTAACAACTATGCTACCACTTACAGTACTTGCGCGTACTGAACTGCTGCCATTACCTGTTTCAAAAGATAGCTTAGAGCTAGGTCCATACTTTGCTCGCTTCGCTTGTGCCGATGTAAGGCGATTAATGATGTCGCCGCCAGCATTAGTTTTTAAGCTAAAGCTTGCTTGCACTTCGTTTTTAAAGTTAACCTGCAAGTCGCCACTAACACTCGACATTTTAAGTAAACCATCATCATTTAATGAAAGTTCGCTATTAAACTCACCACTGACTGTTGAAACAATTAACTCATCAATCTCAGCTAAATGTAAGTCAATATCACCTGATACCGATTTAGCCGAAACTTCATTAGCCATTGATTTCGAGCCTAAGCTACCACTAACGGTTTTGAAATGGGCTCGGCCTGAAGAGTTTTTATCTTCAATGTTACCACTGACTGATGAAAGGCGTAATTTTCCTGATAATTTTTTACTATAAATATTGCCACTTACCGTAGCTAACTCGACTTGTTGCATTAAGTTCTCAGCCTCTATATTACCACTAACAGTTTGAATTTCAACACCATTAATAAAATTTTCGACTTCAACATTTGATGATACTCCTTTAAAACTTACCCGTACATGCTTAGGCAATTTTATGCTTAGCTCAGAGCCATCAGCACCCCAACCATTATGGCTATTGTGCGGTATTTCAACTTTTATAATTATGCGTGAACCTGACTTTTCAAAAGTTAGACCTTCAGCTTTATCATCAAGCTCACCAACAACAGAAACAGTATCCCCATCGTTACCCATTACTTTTACTTCACCGCGTAAATTTTCAATAATGACACTTTTGGCGCCATTCAATGACATTGATTCGTCAATCTTCTCGCCAGCTAATGTTGGTATTGCTGTTGTTAGCAATATCAGTGGTAAATAACTTCTTAAGTTTCCCATATAAACCTCTTATTTCTTGTTCGTTAACAGCTAAATAACGACTATATTGTTTGCCACTGCGGACTATATAATTGCTTTAGTAAATCTAACTCTTGCTTCTGTGTCCAGCGTAATAGATTTAACAAGTCACTATTATTAGGATCATCTGCAAGTGCTTTGCTAATTGTTTGTTGAGCCGAGCTCAACTTCGTTAATTCTGCTTGCATTGCAGTTGGTAGTTTTTTCACGTCTGGCGCACCAAAACTCACCAACATAGTTTTCTTTTGCTGTTCAAAATCTTGTTGCATTTCAACAACCAAATTTACCTGTTGTTCGCTATTATCTGGCGTTGGCCCTAAGGTTACCCATGTTAGCAGTACAGCAGCAACAACCGATGCCGCCCACGCTGTCGGCATAAAAACCTTAGCTTTTGAATGTTGGCTTGGCGATGCTGTTTGTGAATTTTGGCTAATTGCCTTTTCGATACCTGACCATAAATCACGCTCAGGTGTCATTTCTCGCGGCAATTTCGCAATAGCAGCTTTTAAATTTTGCTCTGCATTTTTATTGTCAGTCATTGTCTTTTTCATATATTACTCACCTAACGACTCGCGTAATAAACCTTTAGCTCGATGATATTGTGATTTACTCGAGCCTACCGCCATTCCCAACATTTTAGATATTTCTTCGTGACGATAGCCTTCAATGGCAAATAAAATAAACACTAGCCTTGCTCGTTCTGGCAAAGATTGAATATTCTTATCTAAATTTGATAGCTCAGGCATTTCTACTGCGATGTCTTCAACCACTTGCTCTTCAATACTGAAAATACGTTGGATCCAAGTTTTATTCTTGCGAATATGTCCTAAAACTATATTGGTAGCGACACTATGTAACCAAGTGGAAAATTTACTTTCACCACGAAAGTTATTAATTTTTTGCCATAGTTGCACAAACACTTCCTGGCAAACATCTTCAGCACTGTCTTTATCTGCCATCATGCGCCAGCACAACGCATAAATACGGCGGTGATAGTTTTCATATAAGTGATGAAATGCCTGTTGGTTTCCCTGCTGAGCTTGTGCTATCCATTGCGACTCAACATCTGGGCTAAAACGTTCATGGGCATCAATAATTTTTAACTTGTCCAAAAAAACAAATTCTCGATGTTTTACATAGTTATTAGGTTAGATGCAGTATGAAGTAAAAGGGTTTAAATAAAAGAAAAATAAAATAATATTTTTAAGTAACCTAAACTTAAGATAAGCAGTACGCATCACCCAAAGTTCGGCTTATGCCATGGCGATTAGAATGAAAAATCTTTGAGAGGATTAAAATAAAGCAGGTGGTTTTTATTTAAAGATATAAAAAAAGCGCCAATAGGCGCTTTTTCATCTGGTAATTTAGCAGAATTACTTCTTGCTAAGAGCACCAAAACGCTTGTTGAATTTATCAACACGACCGCCAGTCTCAGCAGCTTTTTGCTTACCAGTGTAGAATGGGTGACATTCTGAACATACGTCAAGGTGTAAGTCTTTACCTACAGTTGAACGAGTTGTAATAACGTTACCACAAGAACAAGTTGCCTTGAACTCTACATAATTTGGATGAATACCGTCTTTCATGGGAAACCTCTGTTAAGGCCGTATCGCCACTTGATCAGTCATTATTGCTGCCAAGCACCATACGAGTTAAAAATAATGGAGGCGAATTTTATAGGATCATTGCCACCATAGCAATAAATATCGCTAAAAAAATGAGCAGTTTTTCGTTTTATTTATTAAAAAACCATTTCTCATTATTTTCTCGCTTGGCTTCACTCAATTTACCAGTAGAATAAGGCCAACATTTGGTTTTAACATGACAAAAATTTGTGGCAATAACTTCAACTGACAAATACGTAAAAGTAGCGATTCCCGTTCCTATGCGTCAATTGTTTACCTATAAATTGCCAGCAAAATTAAATGTTAACGCTATTAAGCTTGGTGAGCGGGTTATTGTGCCCTTTGGTTCTCGCCAAGTCGTCGCCATTGTTTTAGCTGTCGATGACGACACTGAATATGCCGCAGAAAAAATAAAGTCGATATTAAGCCGTGTTAAAGACAATTTTAGCTTCTCAGCTGAACTATTAAACTTTTTGCAACGCTGCGCTGATTATTATCACCATCCTATTGGTGATGTTTTTCAACAAGCGCTACCGGTTCTTTTACGACAAATAAAACAACCTGATGTTGAATTGCCACAAATTTGGTTAACAAAAGAATCGTTAACTGATGAAGAACACACTGCCACACAAAAGCGTGCACCTAAACAAGGTGAATTACTCACTTTACTTAAGCAACACCAAGGCATGACTTGGTCTGAACTTTTAACCTTAGGTTTTAATAAAGCACAACTTAACGCGCTGGAAAAAAAGCAACTCATTTACTCTGAATCTCGCCCAGTGGAAGTATTCAGCTGGCAAGACAGTGCTTTACAACAAGATAACCGTTTAGAGCTTTCTGCGGAGCAAGCCATTATCGTTGCTACCATCAAAGAAATGCAAAAGCAGTTCTCTTGCCACTTAGTTGATGGCATTACTGGCAGTGGTAAAACAGAAGTTTATTTACAAGCGATGGAAGAAGTCCTAGCAGCAAATAAGCAAGTGTTAGTGCTAGTACCTGAAATAGGCTTAACACCACAAACCTTAGCTCGGTTCGAACAACGTTTTAATGTGCCTATTTGTTTGCACCACTCAGGCCTTAATGACAAAGAACGATTACAAACTTGGCTAGAAGCTCAACGTGGCTCAGCTGCGATAGTAATAGGCACGCGCTCAGCTATATTTACGCCATTACATGACTTAGGTTTAATTATTGTTGACGAAGAGCACGATGGGTCTTTTAAACAGCAAGACAGCTTTCGTTATAATGCTCGTGACATTGCCATATTAAGAGCACGGCAACTTAATATTCCTATTGTACTTGGCAGTGCTACGCCTAGCTTTGAAACACTGCAAAACGCACTAACTGGTCGTTACCATTATCATCAATTAAAAAAACGTGCAGGCAATGCCTCAACGGCAAAAATTAGCCTAATCGATGTTGCCCAACAGCAAATGGAGCATGGCCTTTCAGGTACCTTAAAACAAGCAATAAAAAATACCTTAGAGCGCGGTGAACAAGCGTTAGTTTTTCTTAATCGCCGAGGTTATGCGCCAGCAATTAACTGCCAAGAATGTCATTGGATTGCGGATTGCCAACGCTGTAATAAACCTTATACCCTGCATCAAGGTCAAGGATTATTGATCTGCCACCACTGTGGCAGCCAAAAGCGTATTCCACCACAATGTCCAAGTTGCGGCAGCGTGCGGATAAAGTCGTTAGGACAAGGTACAGAGCAACTTGAAGAAAGGATTGGTGAACTATTTTCTGATTTTAGCACCGTACGCATAGATAGAGACAGTACCCGTAAAAAAGGTGAACTAGCAAAGCTGCTACAACAGGTCAGTGATAAAGAACATCAATTATTGATTGGTACACAAATGCTAGCAAAAGGTCATCACTTTCCCGATGTAACTTTAGTAGCTGTACTTGATGTTGACGGCGCTTTATTCAGCTATGATTTTCGCGCCGCCGAACATATGGCGCAATTATTAGTGCAAGTATCTGGTCGAGCAGGCAGAGCTAGCAAACCAGGTAAAGTTATGGTGCAAAGTAATTTCCCTGATCACCCGCTATTACAAGATCTAGTCAATAATGGCTATCAACACTTCGCCAAACAAGCACTAATAGAGCGCCAACAAGCGATGCTGCCACCGTTTAGCTTTCAAGCACTATTTCGAGCGGATGCAAACTATCCTTCTTACCCTGAAAAGTTTTTAAGAGCATTAACTGAGCATTCCTTTGATGGCTGTCAATTTGCAGGTCCAGTGCCAGCAGCGATGGAAAAAAAGGCTGGAAAGTTTCGCTATCATTTAATTTTGCAAGCAAAGTCTCGCAAGCAGCTACACCAAGCAGTATTTCAATTGATTCATCACAGCGCCAATAATGAATGGCAATCAAAGGTACGCTGGTCAGTCGATATTGATCCGGTAGATTTAAGCTGGTAGGCAAACAGTTTTTAACGGGCATACTTTGTATTCTTGCTGCGCTGTCATATCTAATTACAGCTTATACGTGACTAAGTAGTGATATTTCTTACCCAGTTGGTTAGAATTGGCGAAAGTTTCCCAGTATAAAGTTTTCCATGGCGCATCAAGATTACGTTTCCCGCTCTCGAGCAAAAAATAAAAAGAAAAGCCCATATAAAAAAAATATTGAGCCAGCGCCAGCTATATCATTGAAAGTTAAAATGATTGCGCTATTTCTAGTACTCGCCTTACCTAGTTTTGGTTATTTACTGTGGACAATTAAAGACAAACAGCCTGACGTAGTGGTGACGCCAAAAGCGACAAAAACCGCTAAAGCTAAAACGACTGAATTACCTAAGCCACCTGAAGAAAAGTGGACTTACGTTGACGACTTAAAAAGTAAAGAAGTAGAAGTTGGCGAATATAAGGTCACTCAAAAAGGGCCATATAAAATGCAATGTGGTTCTTTTAAAACTCGTAAACAAGCCGAATCGTTAAAAGCGAGAATCGCCTTTACGGGTTTAGTTGCACAAGTTAGCAAGTCAGTTGGCACTTCTGCTACTTGGTATAAAGTTTACTTAGGGCCATATCCCAAAAAACGTGGCGCTGAAAAAGATAAACACAAATTAAAGAACAATTCAGTGCACGGCTGTAAAATTTGGAACTGGGACTAAACCTTTACATATCATCCAAAAATTCAGGCAATGCTGCTAAATTAAACCACGATGCATTGCCTAAACTATTCCCAAAAGCTTTCTGCAAAAAAACACGACAAATTCCGACTAGCTCCCTTGAAAAATGCCGAGTTATCCCCTATCTATTCTACATTAGACAAGCCGACTATCTCAGTTGGCCATATGTAAGAGGTTATTTGTGACTACTATTGTTTCTGTCAGACGTAATGGCAAAGTTGCCATCGGTGGTGATGGTCAAGTTTCGCTTGGCAACACTGTAATGAAAGGTAATGCCCGAAAAGTTCGTCGTTTATACAATGACAAAGTACTGGCCGGTTTTGCTGGTGGTACCGCTGATGCTTTTACTTTATTTGAACGCTTTGAAAGCAAATTAGAAATGCATCAAGGTCATTTAACAAAAGCCGCTGTTGAACTTGCCAAAGATTGGCGTAGTGATCGTGCATTACGTAAGTTAGAAGCCTTACTTGCTGTTGCCGATGAAACGGCCTCTTTAATCATTACTGGTAACGGTGATGTTGTTCAGCCTGAGCATGACCTAATTGCCATTGGCAGTGGTGGTAACTTTGCGCAATCAGCCGCAACAGCGCTATTAGAAAATACCGAGCTTTCAGCAAAAGAAATTGTAGAGAAATCATTAAAAATTGCTGGCGACATTTGTGTATTCACCAATCAGCAACACGTGATTGACGAACTTTAAACGCCAGATTTAGTAAGGAATTAACATGTCGAATATGACACCACGTGAAATAGTTCACGAACTTGATAGCCATATTGTTGGTCAAAGCGATGCAAAACGTGCCGTTGCGATAGCACTAAGAAATCGCTGGCGTAGAATGCAGCTTAATGAAGAGTTGCGCACAGAAGTTACTCCTAAAAACATTTTGATGATCGGCCCAACGGGTGTTGGTAAAACAGAAATTGCTCGTCGATTAGCAAAACTTGCCAATGCGCCTTTTATTAAAGTCGAAGCAACTAAGTTCACCGAAGTGGGCTATGTGGGCAAAGAAGTAGAAACAATTATTCGTGATCTTGCAGATATGGCGATTAAATTAACCAAAGAACAAGAGATGTCACGCGTTAAGCATTTAGCTGAAGAAGCCGCTGAAGAGCGTATTTTAGACGTATTATTGCCGCCAGCTCGCGATAGCTTTGGTAATGATGAGCAGCCAGATAACAGCTCTACTCGCCAAGTGTTTCGTAAAAAATTACGTGAAGGACAACTTGATGATAAAGAAATTGAGTTAGATCTAGCAGCGCCACAAGTCGGTGTTGAGATTATGTCTCCTCCTGGTATGGAAGACATGACTTCGCAGTTACAAAACATGTTCCAAAGCATGTCTAGCGAGAAGACTAATAAGCGTAAGTTAAAAATTAAAGATGCTTTTAAAGCCTTACAGGAAGAAGAAGCCGCTAAAATTGTTAACCAAGAAGACATCAAAGAAAAAGCCATTTATGCGGTTGAGCAAAATGGTATTGTTTTCATCGATGAAATCGATAAAATTTGTAAACGTGGGGACTCATCAGGTCCGGACGTATCACGTGAAGGTGTACAACGTGATTTACTACCATTAGTTGAAGGCTCTACAGTTAGCACTAAACATGGCATGATTAAAACTGACCATATATTGTTTATTGCTTCCGGTGCCTTCCAAATGGCAAAACCTTCTGACTTGATCCCTGAGTTACAAGGGCGCTTACCAATCCGCGTTGAACTGCAAGCATTAACAACTGACGATTTTGTTCGTATTTTGACCGAGCCAAGTGCCTCGCTAACTGAGCAATATATTGCTTTACTTGCCACTGAGGGCGTTACCATTTCATTTAGTGAGGACGGTATTCAAGCCATTGCTAATGCAGCATGGCAAGTTAATGAAAGTACAGAAAATATAGGTGCTCGTCGTTTACACACCATGATGGAACGTTTAGTTGAAGAATTGTCGTTTAATGCCAATGATCGAGCTGGCGAAAGTATTGTCATTAACGCTGAGTTTGTTGGCAACATCTTAAACGAACTTGTTAAAGACGAAGACTTAAGTCGCTTTATTTTATAATTTACGGCATTGAAACGCTGGAGTGAAACATGAGTAATATCACAGGCTTTACCATTCATCGCCAAGCTGCGAGTTTATCAATTCAATTTGATGGTCTTGAGCAAGATAGCGTTGAATTGAGTTTTGAATATCTCCGCGTATTTGCTCCAACCGATGATAAAGGTCAGCCAACAGGGTTAACACCTAAGGTTTATCATAAGAAACAAGTGCAGTTATTACGCATAGAATCGGTAGGCATACATGGCTACCGATTAATCTTTGATGATAGCCACAGCAATACTTATAGTTCAACATATCTTCAGCTGTTACTAGCGGAATATGAGCAGCGCTGGCAGCATTATCTAAAAAGTGCTAATTCAGCGATTAACAGCCGCGAGGCAACAATAGATTTCAAAGAAGTTAAGTAACCTCAAGTTATTAATTAACTAATCTGAACTCTGGATAATGAGTGCTTGATATTCAAGTGGATCAGCGACTTAGATAGTGAAGTAAATACTATGGCAAGATAAACGTCATTATAGGCGCCATCAATGTTTTATTTTATGTCATTTCCAAGACAAAGCGTTTATGAATAGTGCTATTTATCGACGTTTTCACGCAGAAAATGGATTAAAATGAAGTATTGAGTAAGTGCTGTATATCCAGCATTCAGGTTAACTAAAAAAAGCTTAAATGATTAATCATTTAAGCTTTTTTTTCATTGAATGTTATTCAACGTCATTATTTTCGTTTTAGATACTTAGTAAACTCTTTCTCAGAAATTGGTTTACTAATAAAGTAACCCTGAACAGCATCACAGCCAATGTTGCGTAATAATTGCAATTGCTGTTGTGTTTCAACACCTTCTGCCAAAACACGCTTGCCTAAACCATGTGATAATTCAACCATAGTTTTCACTATCGTTAAATCTGAGTCATTAGAAGCCACTTCTTGAATAAAACTGCGATCTATTTTTATTTTGTCTATCGGTAACTTACGCAAATACGCTAATGATGAATAGCCAGTGCCAAAATCATCAATGGATACCTTGATACCCATATTTTGCAATACCACAATAGTATTCATTACTAAATCAATATCAGTGATCACAACATTTTCTGTTACTTCTAGTTCTAAGTAAACCGGAGGTATAGCATATTTTATTAACAACGCTTGAATATTACTGATAAAGTCAGGCGCTTGAAACTCGACAGCCGTAATATTGATGGCCAAAGGAACTCGGCGTTTATAGGTTTGGTACCATTTGGCAATTGTTTGACAGGTTTTTTCTAAAACATAGCTGTCCAGTTCACTGTAAAGATTCAGCGCTTCAATATCATCAAAAAATTGTCCCGGAGCTAACAACCCTTTAGTAGGATGTTGCCAGCGAACTAAAACCTCAGCCCCCTCCAAGCGATTGTTTTTCAAATTTAACTGTGGTTGAAAATGTAAAATAAACTCTTCATTACTGATTGCTTGTTTAATTTCTTTTTCCATCGCCAGTAAATGACGGCCATGCGACTGCATACCTGACTCATATTTAACCGTTTGAATATTATTACTTTCAGCCTGAAACAAAGCCAAATTTGATTTTTGTAATAGTTCGTCAGCAACCTCAGCATCACACGGGTATTGACAATAACCAACACTACACTGCAAGTGCACTTCTTCTTGAGAAACAAAATAAGGCCTTTCAATTAACGCATGTAAATGTTCTGCGGCGGTCTTTTGCTGCTTTCCATTTTCAGACTCAATAACATACATAAAAGAGTCACCGCTTAAGCGCCCTACTACTTTGGGCTTCAATAAACTTTGATTCAGCCTTTGTGCTATCTCACCTAAAATAAGATCACCTATTTTTAGCCCATAGGTATCATTTACAAATTTAAAATGTTTTATATCTAGAAGAAAAACACACAGTGCTTGATTCTGATCAAGCGATATTTTCATTTCGTTAGTGAGCTTTTCAAGTACCTGCTCTCGGTTGAGTACGCCAGTTAATGAATCATGCTTACCGAGATATTTCGCACGGTTTATCGCCGTTGACGCAACATGACGCTCAGCACCTTGCATCCAGATAAGTATAATAAAGCCTAAGATGGTATGTAGACTCATATCTAAATAGATCAAGTTCTGCGTGAGATACCTAAACCAATCTTCGGTGATAAATATTATCGAGGCGAATGAATAGCTAATATAACGAAGGCCAACCAAAAGGCTGTAGATTAAAAATATTTTTCCAGAAAAGTGATTGATATTCGCTGAAAATAAATAAAAAGCGGAGGCAATAAAAGCACTGCCAAATATGAATGCTGCTAAACTTTCACGTAAGTAAAAACGATTAAATACACTTTGAGTATCAAAGCCATAAAATAATACTGCGAAACACCCGATGAATAAAGCTGAAGATATACCAATGACCTGCATTTTTTTCGTAACATTTTTCTCTTTCGTTGCCGCATAAATGCCGAAAATAAAGAATAAAATATGAAAATACTGACTGACTTGCCGTAACAATGCAAAACTAATATCAAGCGTACTGCCAACATTTTGCTGATAAAAAATACTTTCACAAGCAAGCGCAAATTGATTAACAGCAAGTGCCGATAAACTTAACATCCAAAGCTTAACGTATTGACGTCCTAGCCCACGATAATAGGTAAATAAAAGAAAGGCAAGAATGCTAAAAGCAAGAGTTTCTGTAGAATAAATGAAGCTGTAGGTAAGTGCCCTTTCTGCCATAAAAAACTCTTGGGAGAAAATATAATATAGTTATTAAATAATGTTTTCTGCTGAATTACAAGCAACTCTTTTTTAAAATATTTATTATCTATAGTGACTTGGGGATAACTATTGTGCCTTCGCTCCCAACCGTTATACTAGAGGCTGCTATACACAACAGCAGAGAACAGAATATGGAATACAATACTTCAGAGCTATGTGACACCTACACGGATTTAATCGACGTACTTGAACCCATTTTTAGTAACTATGGCGGCCTCAGTTCATTTGGTGGCAGAGTAGTTACCGTAAAATGTTTCGAAAATAATGGCCTGATAGAAGAAATAGCCGGTAGTGATGGTTCGGGGAAAGTATTAGTAATTGATGGCGGCGGTTCAACACGGCGCGCACTTATTGATATAAAAATAGCTAATCTTGCTGCTAAAAACAACTGGGAAGGCATTATTTGCTTCGGCAGTGTCCGTGATGTTGATGCCTTAGAAGAAGTTGATATCGGTGTACAAGGTTTATTATCTATTCCTGTTGGCGCTAGTGATAGCTGTATAGGTGAAAGTGATTTAGCTATCAACTTTGCTGGCGTAACCTTTTTACCAGATGATCATATCTATGCTGATAACACCGGCATTATTTTATCTCCCGATCCTCTCGATATTGAATAAATGCCGTTATTTCAATCTACATCCTCAATTGAACAGCATACAATTCTTATATATTTGCTAACTCCACAGACTACGCGTAGGAGTTAGCAACATAAACACACAGCCATTAAATTACGATTTTTCCTGCCTTCATTAATTGCTTCAGTGGATTAACACCAAACTGATAACAAAGTTCTGCAGGTTGCTGAATATCCCAACAAGCAATATCAGCATCATAACCAATCGCAAGCTGCCCCTTACAGTCAGCTAAACCAAGTGCTTTCGCTCCTTGTGATGTAACAGCGGCTAGCGCTTCAACCGGTGTTAAGCGAAATAGCGTACAAGCCATATTTAACATCAACTGAATTGAAGTAATTGGTGAAGAGCCGGGGTTAGCATCTGTGGCAATCGCCATGCTAACGCCGTGTTTGCGAAGTAAATCTATTGGCGGCAATTGGGTTTCTCGTAAGAAATAAAATGCACCCGGCAATAATACTGCGGTCATATTGGCCGCTTTCATGGCAATAATACCTGCTTCATCAAGAAACTCAATGTGATCAGAAGATAACGCGTTATATTCTGCCGCTAATGCCGTACCACCTAAATTAGAAAGTTGCTCTGCGTGCACTTTTACAGGCAAGTTATATTTTTTTGCCGCCGTGAATACTTTTTCAGTTTGCTCAATACTAAAACCAATACCTTCACAAAATACATCAACCGCATCTGCTAGCTTCAAGCTTGCCACTTTCGGCAGCATATCAGTAACGATTAGATCAATGTAATCATCAGATCGGCCCTTATATTCAACGGGTAATGCATGAGCACCTAAAAATGTTTTTCTCACCGTAACAGGTAAGCTTTGCGCTAATTGCTCCGCAACTTTAAGCATTTTTATTTCGTTTAAGGTATCTAAACCATAGCCCGATTTTATTTCTAACGTGGTTACACCTTGTTGATGCAATGCCGTTAAACGCTTATGCGCACTAGCAAACAATTCACTTTCACTGGCCGCACGTGTTGCTTTAACCGTTGAAACAATACCACCGCCAGCATTGGCTATTTCTTCATAGCTTTTGCCTTCAAGACGCATTTCAAATTCGTTAGCACGATGACCACCAAAAACAAGATGAGTATGACAATCAACTAAGCCAGGTGTTAACCAAGCGCCTTGTCCATCAATTACTTCGACTACATCTTGATCAAACGTCGGCAATTCATCCATTGCGCCAAGCCAAGCAATTTTACCATCAGCTATCGCAAGGGCACCTTGTTCAATGGTGCCATAACTTTTTGCACCGTCACTCATGGTTGCAAGGTTTACGTGGGTCCAAAGCGTTTGCCAGTGTTGAGTTGTTGTCGACATAAAAAATTCCAAAGCAATTATTTCCCGGCTAGTTTTAACCTGTATTCTGCAATGTAGTAAACTAGTGGTTAAATGTTCTAATACCAAAGAGATTGGTACCATTAATAATTCGCACTCTAACCGATAGCAAATTAACAAGCAAGCTTGTATATACAACCCTTGACCTACTCTAAAAAAGATGAGATTGTATATACAAGTTAAAGTGACTTTTCGTTATTACCCAGTTACAACATTAACCGAGCATAACAATGACACAATTAAAGCCCGCCAAGTATACCATCATCAAACAGTACATTTGCGAAAAGATCGAATCTGGCCAATGGCTTGAGCATAGTAAAGTCCCGTCTGAAAACGAGCTAACTGAACAGTTTTCCGTTAGCCGAATGACCGCTCGCCGTGCTTTACAAGAGTTGACTGAACAAGGTTTATTAGTACGCTCTCAAGGCTCTGGTACCTTTGTCGCCACGTTTAAATCGCAATCATCGTTATTAGAAATTCGTAATATCGCTGATGAAATACAAGACCGAGGTCATCAACATCATGCCACACAACTTGCATTGCAAGCTATCGACGTCAATGAAGAAGTGGCTATTTTGTTGGCGTTAAAAGCTGGAGATAAAGCCTATTTTTCCAGCGTATTACATTTTGAAAATGATGCCGCTATTCAGTTGGAACAACGCTTTGTTAATCCAAAGTTAGTACCAAATTATTTAGCACAAGATTATACCAAAATCACCCCACATGAATACCTATCTTCTGAAGCACCGCTGACAGAAGCAACCCATGAAGTTGAAGCTATTCTTGCCAGCGCAGATATCTGCGAATTATTGAGTATTACTAATACTACTCCCTGCTTACAGGTTAAGCGCCGTACTTGGTCAAGCCAAGGCGTTGTCAGCTTAGCTATATTAACGGCACCTGGTAATAAATACCGTTTAGGTAGCCATTTAGTTTTTTAATTTTATAATTCAGGAGCGTTAATATGACGTTTAAATATGGTATCGATCGTCTAAACCTTGATATTGTTAACGGTATTGCCAATGGCAGTATTAAAGCCGAACTTTGCCAAGAAGCTTTAGATAAAATAGACACAAGTCGCCAACGTGTTGAGAAAATGGCTGCATCAAATGAAGCTGTATATGGTATTAATACCGGTTTTGGTCCGTTATGCGACACCCAGATTTCCCCAGAAGACACAAATTTACTGCAAAAAAACCTGCTTATTACCCATGCCGTTGGTGTAGGCGAGCCAATTGCCAAAGCAATTTCAAAGCTAATGCTGATCACCAAGGTTCATGCCCTTAGTCAAGGTTTCTCAGGTATTCGCTTAGAAACCGTAGAAAGAATGCTAGCCTTTATCGAGCTTGACTTAATTCCAGTCGTACCAGAGCAAGGCTCGGTGGGCGCATCGGGTGATTTAGCTCCTCTTTCTCACCTATTCTTACCGCTTTTAGGTGAAGGTGAGTTTTGGGTAAGTGAAGCTGGGCAAGATGATAAAATAGTTCCAGCAGCTAAACTTCTTAAAGAACACGGTTTAGCAGCAATGGAATTGCACGCGAAAGAAGGCTTAGCGTTAATTAATGGTACACAGTTTATTCTGTCACATGCCATTACTGGCTTAACCAAAATGCGTTACTTATTAAATCTAGCAGATTTAACAGGTGCTATGAGTATTGAAGGTATGCAAGGTAGCGAATCGCCGTTTAGAGAAGAACTACATAAAACCCGTGCTTTCAAAGGCAACTTAGAAGTTGCTGCACGCATGAGAGCATTCTTTCAAAATTCAGAGAACATGGCTGATCATGAAGAATGTGACCGTGTACAAGACCCATACTCTTTAAGATGCATTCCACAAGTACATGGTGCATCACGCAATGCTTATTACCATTTAGAAGAGTTAGCTGAAATTGAAATGAACTCAGTTACTGATAACCCAATTGTTATCAGTAGCGAAGAAGCTATTTCAGGTGGTAGTTTCCATGGTCAACCTTTAGCGATGGTGCTTGATTACGCTTCTATTGCGGCCTCTGAATTAGGTAATATTTCAGACCGTCGCTGTTACTTATTGTTAGAAGGCTTACACGGTTTACCACGGTTATTAACTACTGCCGGCGGTTTAAACTCAGGCATGATGATCCCACAATACGCGACTGCTGCGTTAGTGACTGAAAACAAATCACTTTGTTTTCCACCTTCAGCTGATAGTGTTCCAACCTCAATGGGACAAGAAGACCATGTCTCTATGGGTAGTATTTCAAGCCGACAGTTTAACCAAATCTTAGGTAACTTAGAGAAAATTTTAGCGATTGAGCTGATGTATGCCGCGCAAGCAATTGACTTTAGACGCCCGAATAAGTGCTCAGACATTATTGAGAAAAACTTTGCCGTGATCAGAGAAAAAGTGGCAAAACTTGAAGAAGATAGACTATTAAAGCCTGATATTGATGCCATGATCGCCTTAGTTAAATCACAAGCATTTACCGTTAGCACTGATGAAAATAAATAGGGAGAGTTTTTATTATGGAAGCAACAATGAATTTCCAAGATATGATTATGCAAGGTATCCCAACAAAATTACCAGCAGCTAAGCCTTACCCTGCTGATGCTAACCGCGCACCTAAACGTAAAGATATTCTTAGCGTAGAAGAAAAGCAGTTGGCAATAAGAAATGCTTTACGTTATTTTCCAAGAGAGTGGCATCAAGAACTAGCAACTGAATTCGCGCAAGAGTTAAAAGACTTTGGCCGTATTTACATGTATCGCTTTAAGCCAAGCTATCATTTGCAAGCACGTTCTATTACTGATTACCCAGCAAAATGTGAGCAGGCAGCTGCCATCATGCTAATGGTCGAAAACAACTTAGACCCTGCTGTAGCACAGCATCCAGAAGAGCTAATTACTTACGGTGGCAATGGGGCTGTATTCCAAAACTGGGCACAATACTTATTAGCCATGAAGTATTTAAGTGAAATGGAAAGTGATCAAACCTTACATTTATACTCTGGCCACCCAATGGGCTTGTTCCCTTCATCGGTAGATGCACCACGTGTAGTTGTGACTAACGGTATGATGATACCTAACTACTCTCAGCCTGATGACTGGGAAAAGTTTAACGCCTTAGGTGTTACCCAATATGGCCAAATGACTGCTGGCTCATTTATGTATATCGGTCCTCAAGGCATTGTACATGGTACAACGATTACCGTGATGAATGCATTTCGCAAGGTACTGAATAAAGGTAAGAGCAAAGGCGAAAACCCACAAGGTAAAATATTCCTTACTGCCGGTTTAGGCGGTATGAGTGGTGCTCAGCCAAAAGCAGGTAACATTGCGAACTGTGTAACGGTTTGTGCTGAAGTTAACGCAAATGCTGCCACTAAGCGCCATCAGCAAGGTTGGGTTGATGAGCTAATTGATAACATGGATGACTTAGTTGCACGTGTTAAATCAGCACAAGCTAATGATGAAGTCGTATCAATTGCTTATATTGGCAATATTGTTGATGTATGGGAAAACTTCTATGAGCAAGAAATTTATGTACATTTAGGCTCAGACCAAACCTCATTGCATAATCCATGGTCAGGCGGTTATTACCCTGTAGATATTAGCTACGAAGAATCAAATCGATTGATCCGTGAAGAGCCAGAAGTATTCAAAGAGAAAGTACAATCAACTTTAAAGCGTCATGCTGCAGCTGTTAATAAACACACAGCGCGTGGTACTTACTTCTTCGATTACGGCAATGCTTTTCTACTTGAAGCATCACGTGCTGGCGGCGATGTCATGGCAGAAAATGGCATTGACTTTAAATACCCATCATACGTGCAAGATATCTTAGGCCCTATGTGTTTTGACTATGGTTTTGGTCCATTCCGCTGGGTTTGTGCTTCAGGTAAACCAGAAGATTTAGATAAAACTGATGCCATTGCTGCAAGTGTACTGAAAAAAATCATGGCTGATTCACCTGAAGAAATTCAGCAGCAAATGCAAGACAACATCACTTGGATTGAAGACGCGAAACAAAACAAGCTAGTGGTTGGCTCACAAGCACGTATTCTTTATGCTGATGCACAAGGCCGTATGGAAATTGCTAAAGCCTTTAATGATGCTATTAACAACGGCGAAATTGGCCCAGTAGTACTTGGTCGTGATCATCACGATGTTAGTGGTACAGATTCACCATTTCGCGAAACATCAAACATATATGACGGTAGCCGTTTTACCGCCGATATGGCGATTCACAATGTTATAGGTGACAGCTTCCGTGGCGCAACTTGGGTTTCAATCCACAATGGTGGTGGCGTTGGCTGGGGTGAAGTGACTAACGGTGGTTTTGGTATGTTGCTTGACGGCTCAGCAGCTGCAGAACGTCGCTTAAAATCAATGTTATTGTTTGATGTTAACAATGGTATTGCACGTCGTAGTTGGGCACGTAATGAAGAAGCTAATTTCGCTATTAAACGCGAAATGGCGCGTACACCTAAGCTTAAAGTGACCTTAGCCAACTTAGTTGAAGATGATATTTTAGATAACTTATCACTGTAAGTTGCTAATGCTTTAACTAGCGCTAAAAGCTCTTACTCTATGATAAAAAAGCCGACATTTGTCGGCTTTTTTATGTACAGAACTTTCTAAGAGATCTTCTCTTTCAAGGCATTAGACCATCCCTGCATGTTGGAGCCAACAGCATTACCGATAACTCTTTACGAACGAAAATGAAAAACATGTTTGTTCTCAGCTATTAGAGGTTTCTCTACCATGCTTTTTATGGATGGTCTGGTGCAATTAAAAAGGAACCTGATAAAAGGCTCCTTTGCTTTGAAGGTTAATGACTACTTAGAAGAATGTATAATCTAAACGAACAGTTAAATTACGTTCTGGCAAGTACTCGATATACTGTTGTGCAGTGCTTGTCGCGCTACGACTACGTGCATTTTTGTACTTAACATCTTCAGTGTCAAACAAGTTATTGATGTGAAGACTTAATTGTACAGAGTCAGAAACTTCAACACGGCCAGATAAGTTAAATACTTGATAAGCATCGACTTCATCGCTAGGAAGTGTTTTAAAGTGTGTCTTATAGGCACCATATGCTGTCATATCAATACGAATATAGGCTTGTTTACCAAAAGCTTCTATCGATTTATCAAAAGCAAGATAAGCGTTGTAATCGGGAACCATAGTCATATCGTCGCCTTTCTTACCACTAATAGCGTCATTATCTTCTGTTAGTTCTGACTTGGTATAAGAAGCATTAAATACCATTGAGATATCGTTTGTTAACTGAGCTGTTGATTCAAACTCCAAGCCTCTTGAAACAGCTTCACCGCCATTGGCTGTGTAACTAAATCCGCAAGTGTCCATATAAATATCGGTTTTAATATCTGTCCAGTCAATTTGGTAAGCGGCAGCAGCAAATGTAAAGTTACCGTCAAATACAGAGCCTTTGAAACCCACTTCATAGTTATCGATTTTATCACTGGTATAACGGTCTTTCTTATCACCAGCTTTAGGGTCGTTAACACATGACTGTGCTAATGGGCCATTGTTACCACCAGGGCGATAACCTTCAGAATATAAGAAGTAAGTAGAGAAGTTATCACTTGGACGATAAGAGGCACTGAACTTCAAACGATTACCGCTTTCTTTACCACTTGTAATCACATTGTCTTCAGACCAAATACCAGCAGAGGTTGTGTGGCTATAATCTTCAAGGTCATAACGGCGAATACCGGCATTCAACTCAATTTCCCCCATGTCGCCTGCATCAATTGTATATGATGCATCAGCAAAAAAGGATAGCTCTTTTTCCCATGCAATTACACGTGCTGAATTCCAGTTACGGTTAGCGTCGTTAAACTCTTCAATACCTGTCGCTGTTGCATCTACACCCCACCAATAGTTGGCTAAAGCAGAAACTTGATCACCACCCTCATGATATTGCCACTGTACGTTAGGGTTTTTAGGCTCAGTAGTTTTGTCGTAAAACATACCAACAGTCCAGCTAATTGGACTGTTTACGTCTAGGTTTTGAAAACGTAGTTCATGCGTTGTTCGCTCTTCAAAATCATCATTTATGATCCAAGTACGGAACATGTCGTTTGCATCAAGACGAGACCAGTTATCTAGTCCTCCTTCTTCATACTCGCGATACGAACCAACATAGCTCACTGAGGCTATATCAAATAAGTTGTCGTATTCAAAAGCTAAAGAGAACAAGTCTGTTTGCTCATTATACGTACCGTCGATTAGGTCATAAACAGTATATTTATCTTTAACATTTCTATCTAAAATATTTTCTCCACCTAACAAACAGGCTGGACGCTCAAGGTTAGCATCACAGTCAATCCAGTTTTCACTCACATCATATCCGTATGGGGCATCTGCATCTGGCGTTAATACAGCCTCATAGTATCCTCCTGGTTTAGAACGATCACCTAAAGTAGTACCTTCTGAATCATACTCTTCACGAACATAACCAAAAGTAAAACGCATATCGTCAGCAGGTTCCCATAATAATTGTGTGCGAATAAAGTTACCGTCAGATTCACTTTGGTTACCTGTATACGCATTCACCATAGGTCGCTTGTTATTGTATAAATTACCATTTACACGCAACGCCAAGGTATCGTCTACTAGTGGCAAGTTGATACCTAAAGACATATTAGAATCGTATCCCGCAACACTCTTTTCAGCTTTCCCTTGCATTGAGCCAAATAATTCAAATTCATTCATTACTGGCTTTTTAGTAATAACACGAATCGTACCGCCAATAGCATTTGATCCATACAATGTCCCCTGTGGCCCCCTAAGTACCTCAACACGCTCAACATCCGAAAGGTTGGTAAATTCAAAAGGTACGCCATCAGTGAATGTTGCAGTTGTACCAGGTACAGAACTGTTACCTCCACTCAGGCCTCTTAGAATCAACTCTCCACGAGGCGCTGCTGCACCAGCTAATGTACGATAAAGATCTTGTGAATCAATATAGTTTCTATCAACAATTTCCATGGCTGAAATACTTGAAATAGCCATAGGTACTTCAATAATACTTTCTTCTTTTTTACGAGCAGTAACCATTATACGCTCTACTTGCTCTTCTTCTGCATTACTTGCACTTTCTTCAGCGATTGTTTGTGCAGAGCTTAATGCTGTAATAACTCCGCAGCACACTAGACTGGTTTTCATTAAGTTAGATAACTTTTTAGACATGACGATATCCCTTCAATTTTTATTATTGTAATGATCAAGCTTGCTGATATAGCTACGCTTGAATTAATAGGTGCAACTTTGCATCGTTCTCTTTGCAATTTTGATTGTTCTATAAAAAGACAAAAGGCAGAAAACGTTGTGGAATAAGTTGCGCTCTTACCATTAGGAGTTAATCACGAGGAATTTAGCCAAACAATAGCTCAATTAAAGAACAGCTTAGCTAAGTCTATATTTTTAATCATAAAAAGTGATTTTTTATAAGTTTTAGCGAATTATTTACCTTTGCACATAACGTTAACAGCTGTAGTTGAACTAAAGTAAAGTTAACAATTGTCTTTTTCTAAAAAGTAAATATTTATTCGAATAACCTCAAAAGTAAAAAATATGTAACCAAATGTAACACAAAAGTTAATAACATTACCTTTGGTATCCATTAACGATTTACAACAATAGTAAATTAATTTTTACCTAAGCTGATATTTTCAAATGAAAAAATATTTTTTAACGGTAAGGAAGCCTGCTGACATTTCAAAAAATAAAAACATTAAATGCTATGTTATAAATAAGCTGATTATGAGTAATATCAACATCTGCATGCAAAAAATCACACGGCTAAATATTTGAGTTGCTCAAAAAAATAATATTACGGCTCTAACAACAGATACTACCAATAGAGAAAAAAAAATATTCACATGGAATAGTCTGTACTCTATTGAAGGTTAATTTAGCTGATTTTTCTAGTTAAAGTTAATTAGCGATATCATCACAACTAATTGAAAGCATTAGCCTGTCACAACAATGACGCTATAATGACGTAAGGTATTTCTCGCTTTTTTCTAACCTCAATTGCATATTTGCTGGCGAAACGAAAATGACATTTTTAGGAGTATTCATTGCAAAGCCTCAGTACTAATTTATCCTCTGAAAGGGTAAAACACTTCCGTAAAGACAATGGTTGGTCGCAAGAATTATTAGCTAAAGCTTCTGGCCTAAGCTTACGAACCATTCAACGCGCAGAAAAAGATGGCAATAGTTCAGCGGAAACTCAGTTAGCACTAGCGGCAGCATTTAATATTTCTCCAAAAGAGTTATTCCCTGTTTCATCAACCCTAGATGTAAATTGGAAGAGGAAAAATATTATGCAGAGTTTTTTAGCGTTACTGGTGGTAACAGGTGTCGTTACAATGCTAGCGATACTTGCCGGAGGAATCTCGCAATTTATAGACGTTCAAAGTTTATTGTTTGTGCTGTTATTTATGTATGCAGCCACAGTGATCGCTTTTGGCTCCACTGGATTGTTGAAGTCATTCAAAGGGCTTAGCTACTTGTTTGCCAGTGACATTTCACCAACGCCGGCAACAGAGTTTTTATCCGTCATATTTAAAAGACAAATATACTTTATTTATGGTGCAGCACTTATTGGCTTGCTCATCGGTAGTATTGCAATTCATACCAATGTTGATGAGGCTATTATATTCCACCGAGCTTATGCCGTTAACCTAGTCGTATTACTCTATGCCGCAATCATCGCTGAAGGCTTATTAAGACCACTCGCTGCTAAATTAGAGCATAGGGAGTTAGCTAATAAATTTGACTAAGTACCTTAGCTCATTAAATTTTTCCTTAAACCAGCAAGTTTGACATAATATGTCAAACTTGCTACTTTGTTTTTACTAGAAATTACTCAAGGTTAGTTTTCAATAGCTCACTTTAGTATTTCAATAAAATCAAAAAGGAACAAAAATGGAAGCATTTGCCCCTCTTATCTCTAGTCCATGGTTATGGATCACCATCGTCGTTTTATACACGCTTAAAAAAGGCATCTATTTTGTTCCGCAAAACAGAGGCTATGTTATTTATACGCTAGGTAAATATGACAAAACTCTTTCAGCGGGATTAAACTTTATTATTCCTTTCGTTCAATCTGTTGCGGCAGATAGAAACTTAAAAGAGCAATCTTTAGATATTTCATCGCAAATGGCTATCACCAAAGACAATATAACACTGGCGCTTGATGGCATATTATTTATGAAGGTGACCGATGCTGCAGCAGCAACCAATAACATTACCGACTATAAATTGTCAGTAACACAATTGGCCATGACCACAATGCGTAATGCTATTGGTTCAATGGAACTTGATGAGTGTTTCCAGTCTAGAGATATCATTAATGCCACTATACTATCGGCGATGACAGAAGCTACCGCACCTTGGGGCGTTATGGTGACACGCTATGAAATAAGAGATATTAGTCCGCCACAAAGTATCCGTGAAGATATGGAAAAGCAAATGACCGCAGAGCGTGAAAAGCGTTCAGTGATTTTGACTGCAGAAGGTGTGAAAACAGCGTCAATCACCGAAGCGGAAGGTTTAAAAGCTGCTCGCGTGCTAGACGCTGAAGCATCAAAAGCCGAACAAGTATTAAACGCTGAAGCTGACAAAGAAAAGCAAATATTAGAAGCTGCAGGTAAATCTGAAGCTATCCGACTAGTCGCAAATGCTGAAGCAGCAGCTTTATCTACAATTGGTGACGCTGCAATTACTCAAAGTGGTAAAGCCGCAGTAACATTAACACTGGCACAAGATACAATTGCTGCTCATCAAGCTATTGCTGCACAAAGTACCGTGGTACTAACTGACGGTAAAACTGGCGAAAATATTGCCAATACTGTTGCTCAAGCAATTGCGGTATCTAGCTCTTTAAAGCTACCAACAAATGATGCACCTTAACGTTAATTCTAAAGGATAACCTCATGGATATTATTAGTTACCTCAATGAAAATCATGCCCATTTATTCTACCTAATGGCAGGTATAAGCTTTGTTATTGAACTTACCATTCTTGGCTTAAGTGGACCTTTATTATTCTTTGCTCTTGCAAGTGTATTAACAGGCATCCTGATTAGACTAAATATACTGTCGGGCTGGGAAAGCGAATGTTTTACCGTAGGGTTGTTATCAGGGATAATCGCTTGGGTGCTATGGAAGCCAATGAAACGTTTCCAAAACTCAGGTGGTGGCGCTGATACGAGCAGTGATATGATTGGTAAAAAAGTGCCTAGCTCAAATGAAATAACACATGAAAAAGGCAGCATTCGCTTTTCAGGGATCGACTGGAGCGCTAGGTTATCAAGCGATTGCCACGAAACGAGCTTAGCAGCGAATAGCTCGTGCATCATCACAGGCGTTAACGGTAATATTATGCTAGTAAAGCCAGCGCCTTAAAGAGTACCGTTTGCTGTATCTGTGCTTATTCATTATTAACCCTAGTTTACTAGAACAAAAACCGACAATTATGTCGGTTTTTTTACGGGTGTGGTCATAAATTTATATCAGTAAAAAACCTATCGATAAGACTAAAACGAGTGAACATACCAACCAAAACTTATCGGTTATTCTTACTTTTTTATCACTATCTATTTGTCTTAGTTTACTAATCGCTAAATAAAATCCTGTTGCTAGTAAGGCAATAAGAAAATGTACCTGAATGGTTAACGGCTCACTATTTTCCTGCCAAAGAAATACTGGCCCCTTATAATTTACATAAAATAGATTTAACAAAGACACATGTGCCCACAGCGCTAAAAACAACAAAGCCATTTTATATTGGTAAATCACTTTTAGCGTTTTTATGATGACATTATTTGCCATAGTATATTAACCTTAAATTATTACTGTCTAATAATGCTATTACGACGAAAAGTGCAACTCATACCCAATTATAGTGTTGTTGCCCACTGTAGCAAATCATCATATACATATTGATAATTCAAGTCATTCCGCAATTTATCACCAACAACTTGCTTCCCTATACGACTAACCTGTACTTGTTCAAAGCAAGGTTTAGCCAACCCCATAGCCTGGGCTGTTTGTTGATAGTATTCCTGACGACTTGTTTTAGTAGCACTAACAACATTGTAAACTTTTGAGGGTATATTCGCTTTATCTGCGATGAGTATTTTAATAATGTTAACCACATCAGCTTGATGCACTAAATTCACTTGTGCACTCGCATTTTTAAACAAACGATCTGACTGTAAAAATTTACCCGGATGGCGATTAGGCCCCACTAACCCCGCCAAACGTAAAATGTAAACTTTCTTCGAAAACGCCTGTACAGCTTGCTCTGCAGCGACTAGTGTTGCAACTTTTTCAGCATCTAAATTCAGTGTGTTACTTTCACCAATATCTCCAAGTAGCCCATTATAAATGGCTGTAGTATTTAACAAAATAACTTTCTGTGTTTTCCCTAGTTCAGCGAGCTTAACTAATTGCTGAATTTTCAAAGGATAATCTAACCGCCCTCTCTTTAGTTGTGGCGGAATAGCGATCACTAACACATCATGCTGAAATAATGCTTTGCTAGCATCAGCTATATCAAAGCTATCATGGCTATCAAAAAAAATTGGTAATACTAGCTTAGTCGCTGGTATATTTAAGTCGTTAAGGTTCTCTAACGTTGATTGAGACTGATAGCTAGCAAGTACTTCAATATTTTCTCTCAATAATGCCGACGCAAGTGCTTGTCCTAACCAACCACAACCGATAATACTAACACTCATAAACCAAGTTTCTCCATAATATAATAATGACTTATCAACAAAATCAGTTAACCTTTTCAGCTTTGTTAACGCGATAGGCCTTCACTGACTCGACTACGTTCTGCGCAATAGCGTTAGGAATTGGAATAGATAAATTATATTGTAGTATCTTCCAACCTTGCTCAGTATTAATCATCACACCGCTGCCACGGCAACGGCCATAATTTTTGTTTTCTAATAATTCATCAAAAAATATAATATTTTCTGCTTGGGCTGCGCTAACATGACGCTGAACAGGGTGATATAACCAACCGTGTCCTTGGCTAAAATAAGGTTTTACAAAACTCGAAAATTGCTCTTTAGTCCAACGTTCACCACTATCGGTGCCCATATATACAGCATCATCAGCTAATAATGCCATATACTGCTCATAATTAGCATCTGCGGCGGCTTGGTGAAAGCGATTTAATACTTGCTCAGCATCTTCGTTTGCTAAAGAGAATAGACTCACAAGCAATAAACCTAACACAACTCTATACATAACAAGCTCTCTGCCTTATCTGAATGTAATACCATAATAGCCGATTTTTTTGCCTCGTGGCAGCACTTAAACTAGCTTGTCAGTTTTTAAAACTGCCACAAAAGAGCCAGTAAAAATAGCAACCGTTTTATCTCCACAGCCAATTTTCACTTCAATAGTAAAGCGAGCATTTTTGCCCAAAGCCAGCGCATCACCACTCCCTGAAACTAAGGCATGAGACGTTTTTGCATATGCAACGCCTGCCAGTGGTGCAAGATAGCGAATACTACCTTCTGCTAAAACAATATCAGCCTTCTGCTGATATTGCTGCAATGCAAAGTATACCCAGCCCCAACCAGTTAGTGTCGCAAGAGTGTAAATGCTGCCCGCAAACATAGTATTGTGTAAATTTTTATTAAATATAGGCTCACAATTTGTCACTAGTTGCTGTTGATCAAAATAACAAATATTAATATTCATTGCTTTACTCAACGGGATCGTTCGATGCCAAATACCTTGCAGGTGTTGTGTTTTTTCTACTAAGTTACTACTAGCACTAGTCAGTTCTTTACACATTTTGGTATGGTGTACCACATCATAGAGCGTATGTGAAAAGCCTTGCTCTTGATAGCCTAACTGTAGATAAAAGCCAACGACATTTTCCCTTGCTTTGAGCTCTATTTGAGTAACGCCTACTTGCCGAGCAACTTTTTCAAACTCTTCTAAGAGTAACTTACCCAAGCCTTTTCCTTGTGCATTATCTGCAATCGCCATAAAGCGTACTTGCGCACTATTCTGCGCTGTTTTATGTAAGCGACCAACACCGACAACATTATCCATATCATCCAAGATCACTCGATGATATGATTGTGATTCGAATTCATCTTTTTCACTACCTTTAGGCTGCTGCCAAGGGCTTCGTAATATTTTCCAGCGAAGTTGATAATAAGCATTTAATTCAGTTTGATTTTTTGGCGCCCTACATTTGTACATTATTTTTACCAAACGGGTTAGTTAATGAGATACTTAACGAACAATAAACATCCAAAGTTAAGCTATTAATTTCAGGATAATAAAAAGCACGTGAAAATATCTCAAAATATTAGTCAATATAAACTAGTGTACCTCAGTAATGATGACAGCCAAATATCCATTCTTGAAAATAAATATTATCGTTGGTTAATGTTTGATGATGTTATTCAAAGTATTATGCATTTAAGGCAGCCTAAAAAGCTAACCTTGCCACATCAATACGCTGCGTTAATGCCACTATTATTTTTTAAACCAAAACAGGTGATAGAACTAGGTCTAGGTGGTGGTAACATCAGTCGATTTTTAACTGCATTAAATTCAGATATTGAAGTTGTTAGCGTTGAACTTTCTAGTCAAGTTATTCGTTGCTTTGATGATTTCTTTAACCCATCGCAACGTAATACTTCTATCGAAAATGAAGCAGCACTTACGTGGTTACAGAACAAAGAACGTGTTGAAAGAAAATCTGCAGACTGGTTAATTTGTGATGTATACCAACACCATGCTGACAGCTTTCAAAATAGAGTAAAGTTATTGACCGCTTTAGTCGATAATTTGGCAGAAGATGGCTGCTTAACCATTAACTTACCAGATCTCGATGATCATGAAATTAATCTATGTTTAACGATATTGAAGCAACTACAGGATTCACACCAAATCATTTATTTTCATATTCCACGTTACCTCAATATCGTTATCCACCTTTTACCAAACCATTGGCTTATCAGTAACCCTAAAAAACGTTCAAAAGCTACGTTTCTACCTGCATGGCAGTATCAACGGTGGCGTAAGTTATTTTCTCAACATATTAAGGCATAGTATAAAGTTTATATCAGCACTGTAAGTTAATCGTCACAGGGCCATCATTTAGCAATCTAACTTGCATATCAGCACCAAAAACCCCTGTGGGTACTGCAAAGTCTAATTGACGCAGCCGCTGACAAAAATGTAGGTATAATGCTTTACTTAATTCAGGACGAGCAGCACTAGTAAAACTTGGACGCAGCCCTTTTGATGTATTTGCAGCGAGAGTAAACTGAGAAACAACGAGTATCTCGCCCTTTATTTGCCTCACGTTTAAATTCATTTTACCACTATCATCTTCAAAAATACGGTAGCCTGCAACTCGTTCAGCAAGACGTTTAGCTTTTTCTTTATTATCTTCAGGTTCAATAGCAAGCAAAACCAGTAAACCCTGATCTATTTCACCTACAACGTTATTATCAACACTAACACTCGCCTCAGAGACTCTCTGTAACAATGCAATCATTTACCCATATTTCCTTGCTCTGTAATAAAGTTAGCCATAGTATCCGCTGCTTTGCAAAAACCATCAATCGTTTGTGATTCAAAACCGCCATGCCCAGCCTTTGGCAGGATTTGTAATTGAGCATTAGGCCAGAGTTGCACAAGTTGATGAGCATGGATTAACTGACAAACCATATCATATCGACCATGTAATATAATGGCAGGTATATCAGAAATAACGGCCAAGTTATTTAATATAAAGTTTTCTTCAATAAAGCAATGGTTAACAAAGTAGTGGCTAGAGATCTTCGCCATGCATAGTGCTTGGTGTGCATCGTCAACATGCCTAATGTCAATGTGATGATGCTCGATAGTAGATAGCCGTAACTCCCATAAGCACCAAGCTTTACTTGCGGCAATAGCGGCAATTTCATTACTACCCGTCAATACCTCATAATACTCCTGTAGTAATTTTTTATGGTTTACCCCTGAAATATGCTGATTAAACTCTTGGTAATATTCAGGAAAAAAACAGGCCGCGCCAGTATTATGATAAAGCCACCGGTATTCAGAGTCATTCCCGAGAAAAACTCCCCTCAAAATAAAGCCTAGCACTGCTTTAGGGTATTTAATACCGTAGAGCATTGCTAAGGTAGTACCCCAAGATCCTCCAGCCACTAACCAATACCCAATATCCAAACGTAGGCGAATATTCTCAATGTCTTCAACTAAGTCAGCACTCGTATTATTATCGATGCTGGGAGAAGGTCGAGAGCGACCACAACCTCGCTGATCGATAAGGATAATACGATATTTTTCAGGGTCAAAATAACGACGATGATGCTCACTACAACCGCCACCAGGACCGCCATGAAGATATATAACGGCAATGCCATCAGGGTTGCCTGACTGTTCAATGTATAACTGATGACCACCTCGAACATCTAACCATTCTTTTTGGTATGCGGAAATTTTGGGGAAAAGCACTCTAGACATGTATTTCTCCTCGAAGGGAATAGCTTCAGTTTAGGTACTAGAACAGTAAATAGCGATGCTCACATAATATTAAAATTCAGCCTATTACCGATTAGCTTCTTTTTTACTTTTGATATCAAAGTCTTCTAGTGAAACGGTAAATAATGCGCCAACAAGCACCACTAGCCAACTTAAATATACCCATAAAAATAAAATTGGGATACTTGATAGTGCCCCATAAATAACTTGATAAGATGGTAACTGGATAATATAGATAGCAAATGCTTTTTTTGCGATTTCAAATAATACAGCAGCTAGTGCCGCGCCTGCAAAGGCAAACTTAACGGGGATAATTTTGTTTGGCACCACCATATACAAAATAAAAAATGCAGCAATTGAGGCAAATAAAGGCAAGGCACGAACCAATATATTGGTAATACCTAGAAAGTCATAATCACCAAGAGACACTAAAGAAAAAATATAAGAAGTCATCACTAAGCTACTGCCGACAAGAACAGGCCCCAGTGTTAGCACCATCCAATACATTGAGAAAGAAGTCATTACTTGCCGCTTTTCATTTACTCGCCATAATTTATTCAAACATTTATCGATTGCAGAAATGAGCAACATAGCAAGAACAAATAGTGCTGTGATTGCTACGGTTGACATTTTTGATGTATTACTGACGAAGCCCGTTATGTATTCACGAACGACATCCCCTGATGCAGGGATAAAGTTCTGATAAACAAAATTTTCAATCAATTCTCTAATTTCAGAAAAAATAGGAAAAGCAGTCATCATAGATAACATCACTACCATTAACGGCACTAATGACATTAGCGTTACATACGATAGGTAACCTGCTGTGACGTGAATGTGCTCTTTTTTTAAATTATTCAGAAATAAAGATAAAAAACTTAGTCCTCTATTTACATAATGGTGCTGTTTCATTTCTTCTAACTTAGGGTGCATAATCGTCACTATTAATTACAATTACTAATATATTAAGATAATGCAGGAAGGAACGGTAGTGCATTGTCAAAATATCATTATTTATAAATGATTTTATACATGAATATTATTGGAATTTTATTTAGGGAAGAGAAAAAAGGAGCAGCTATAACGGTAGCGTGTCAAACCGCGCATTCAAATTATCAGATGATGCACTAACTTCTGCTAACAATTCTGATAATTGTTTCATTTGTTTTGGGCCAGCCAAACCACTTTCAAATAGTTGACCTAGTTGCTGTAAATTCTTCAGTTGCTCAGGTGACATTAAAAGTTCCTTCTTCTTTACTTATTAGCAATAGCATTCATTTCAACCTACAGTACATTTTCCTACTCGTGGGAAAATCACCATATTACTACTTTTTTTATCGCGGCCATCATTAATAAACTCATCATATAACTCATCAAGTTCACGTTTTTCTAATAGTTGTGCATTATTGGCAACAGCCTTTTCAAATAAACGGTTTAGCCTTACAAGTTTACTCGGTTCCATGTATTTTACCTTTCTCAGTATTGTAAAGTACTGAAGCTATAATTATAGGTACCTATAACTATAGCAGCAGAGCTTAATTCTAAAAGGTAGATAAAAATGGATTTAAAATAAATATTGAATAGTTGACAGATGACTTTCCATCTAAACTTCTAACATACTGTTTTTAATTAATAATTAATAATCTTGATGAATTAGCTATGCTTATAGCTGATAGTATTTTGAGACATGTCTTACATTTATAATCTTTGCATTGTGGATAAAAAAGCATAAAAAAACCACTTGAGGTACCCCAAGTGGTTTTTTAAATCAGTAATTTACTAAAGTCTATTTAGCAGAGCGACCTTCACGTTTACGGTCAGATTCTTTTAAGAATTTCTTACGTATACGAATACTTTCAGGTGTTACTTCAACCAATTCATCGTTATCAATAAACTCAAGAGCTTGCTCAAGAGACATAAGAATAGGTGGCGTTAATGTTTGCGCTTCATCAGTACCTGATGAACGAACGTTAGTTAACTGCTTGCCTTTAAGAGCGTTTACCGTTAAATCGTTATCACGGCTATGAATACCAATAACTTGACCTTCATAAATATCAATACCGTGACCGATCAACATACGACCACGAGACTGTAAGTTGAATATCGCGTTAGTTAATGCTTTACCTGTTGCATTGGCAATCATTACACCATTTTTACGTTGGCCGATATCGCCACCTTTATGAGGACCGTATTCAAAGAATGTATGGTAAATCAAACCAGAGCCAGAAGTTAATGTCATAAATTCAGTTTGGAAACCGATTAAACCACGACTTGGCATGATGAAGTCCATACGAATACGACCAGTACCATCTGGTGCCATATCAGTTAATTCTGCTTTACGAACACCCATCTTCTCCATGATAGGACCTTGATGTTGTTCTTCAACATCGATAGTTACTGTTTCGTATGGTTCGTGTAATACACCATCAATTTCACGTTCAATTACTTCAGGACGTGATACTGCGATTTCGTAACCTTCACGACGCATGTTTTCAATTAAGATGCCTAAATGTAATTCACCACGACCAGATACTTTAAACTTATCAGGATCATCTAGTTGTTCAACGCGTAAAGCAACGTTATGTACAAGTTCTTTTTCTAAACGATCTTTAATGTTACGTGAAGTAACATACTTGCCTTCTTTACCACAAAATGGTGAAGTATTAACTTGGAAAGTCATGTTAATAGTAGGTTCATCGATAGATAGCGCTGGTAAACCTTCAACTTCTGTTGGACAACAAATAGTATCTGAGATTTTCAATTCGCCTAAACCAGTGATTGCAATAATATCACCAGCAAAACCTTCTGCAATGTCATGACGCTCTAAACCTAAGTAACCAAAAACTTTACCTACTTTAGCATTGTGTACACCACCGTTTGCTAATTGTATTGTTACTTGTTGGTTAGGCTTAACGCTACCACGCATGATACGACCAACACCGATTACGCCTAAGTATGAGCTATAATCAAGTTGAGAAATTTGCATTTGAAATGCCCCTTCAGGGTCTGCTTGTGGTGCAGGAACTTCTGAAAGAATTGTTTCAAACAATGGTGTCATGTCTGAACCAGTTTCGCCTTCTTCAAGTGATGCCCAGCCATTGATTGCTGAAGCGTAAACCACTTTAAAGTCTAGCTGTTCGTCAGTTGCGCCTAAGTTGTCAAATAATTCGAAAACTTGATCCATAACCCAATCAGGACGAGAACCAGGCTTATCAACTTTATTGATAACAACAATTGGCTTTAAACCTTGAGCGAACGCTTTTTGTGTCACAAAGCGAGTTTGCGGCATTGGACCTTCTTGCGCATCAACAATTAGTAGTACAGAATCTACCATTGACATTACACGCTCAACTTCACCACCAAAATCAGCATGGCCAGGAGTATCTACGATGTTTACACGGTAGTCCTTGTAGTTAATTGCCGTGTTCTTAGCTAAAATAGTAATACCACGTTCTTTCTCGATATCGTTCGAGTCCATCGTGCGTTCTTCAAGACCGCCTCGAGCATCAAGCGTACCTGACTGTTCTAATAACTTGTCAACCAAGGTTGTTTTACCATGGTCAACGTGGGCGATGATTGCGACATTACGTAATTTATCTAGCACTGGCTTTACTCACTTTTCTTTAAAGACTTTTTCATTAAAAGAATATAGGACTACAATTGGGCGCGTATTGTACAGTAGAAGTATGGATAAAGACACTGTATTAAAAATATAGCTTAAATTAATAATAACAAAGCATTTTCCTCTTGATATACTTCAATGGCCAAATTAGAGCATGCGCACCACAATACAGCAATAGCTGCACCATATTGGTGCAGTGTCATTAGTTAAAAATCATTAAAAGCATATATTTCAATGACTTTATCCTTGGCACAATATTCGCTTATGCATAGACAATACAAAATTAATTTTTTGAAAATTTAAGATTTCACTACCTGGAGACTTTCAATGTCAAACGCAGTTTTAGATTTAATTAAAGAACATGACGTCAAGTTTGTTGATTTACGCTTTACCGACTCTAAAGGTAAAGAACAACACGTTTCAATTCCTCACCACCAAGTAAACGACGACTTTTTTGAAGATGGTAAAATGTTTGATGGCTCTTCAATTGAAGGTTGGAAAGGCATTAACGAATCAGACATGGTAATGATGCCTGATGCTGAATCTGCGGTATTAGACCCGTTTACTGAAGCTGTAACATTGAACATTCGTTGTGATATTGTTGAACCTGCGACAATGCAAGGTTATAGCCGTGACCCTCGTTCAGTAGCTAAACGCGCTGAAGACTACATGCGTAGTACAGGTATTGCTGATACCGTATTAATTGGTCCTGAGCCAGAATTCTTTGTTTTTGATGACGTACGTTTTCATACGGACATGAGTGGCTCATTCTACAAAATTGATGACAAAGAAGCTGCTTGGAATTCTGGTACAGAATACGAAGAAGGCAACATGGGACATCGTCCTGGCGTAAAAGGTGGTTACTTCCCAACAGCACCGGTAGATTCATCACAAGATTTACGTTCAGCTATGTGTTTAGTAATGGAAGAAATGGGCTTAGTCGTTGAAGCACATCACCATGAAGTAGCAACAGCAGGACAAAACGAAATTGCTTGTCGTTTTAATACTATGGTTAAAAAGGCTGATGAAGTACAAATTTACAAATACGTTGTTCATAACGTTGCCCATGCATATGGCAAAACAGCAACTTTTATGCCGAAACCACTTGTAGGTGATAACGGCACTGGTATGCACGTTCATCAATCACTAGCTAAGGACGGTGTTAACTTATTTTCTGGCGACAAGTACGGCGGATTATCTGAAATGGCGCTTTACTATGTTGGTGGTATCATCAAACATGCTAAAGCACTAAATGCTTTCACAAATGCTTCAACCAATTCTTACAAACGTCTTGTTCCAGGTTTTGAAGCTCCGGTAATGCTTGCTTACTCAGCACGTAATCGTTCTGCATCAATTCGTATTCCAATTGTGCCTAGCCCTAAAGCAATGCGTATCGAAGTTCGTTTCCCTGATCCAACAATGAACCCTTACTTAGGTTTTACAGCAATGTTAATGGCTGGCCTTGACGGTATCAAAAACAAGATCCACCCTGGCGATGCTATGGATAAAGATCTATACGACCTTCCTGCAGAAGAAGCAGCAGCTATTCCACAAGTTGCTTCATCTTTTGAAGAAGCACTTGATGCTTTAGAAAATGACATGGACTTCTTAACTGAAGGTGGCGTTATGGATAAAGATATGATCAACGCGTATATCGGTTTGAAGCGTGACGAAGTTGAATTATTAAACTCAACGACTCACCCAATTGAATTTGATATGTACTACAGCGTATAACAAATTCAGCTAGCTAGTTGTGCAAAAAGCTCACTTAGGTGAGCTTTTTTTGTGGCGAAGAAAGTAATATGTACATAGATTAGAAGGAGGCCTTTTGCACAGGAGCTTTACTATTGAATAATTTAATACGCCTATCGATATTTTTTTTATTGCTCGCACTTACCATACCCTCATTTTCAAACTCAAACAAAATCTATGTCTGGCGTGATAAACAAGGAATGCTAGTATACTCCGACACGGCGATAAATGGTGCTGAAGAAGTTGAAATAAAAACATCTAGCATGGTCAAATATTCAATAGACACTTCAGTTTTGGATATCACGCCAAAAATTATCAATGAAAATTACGTTGTAAATATTACCCAACCGATAAGCAATAGCACTGTGCGCAACAATACAGGCTCAGTTTATATTTCGGCTAATATAAGTCCTGTATTTAAGCCTAAGCATAAACTCCAATTATATTTAAATGATGAACTATATAAACAACCTCAAAGACATTTGATGTTTATGCTGCGAAATATAGACCGAGGCGAACATAAAATAAAAATAACTTTGATTAGCGATAAAGGCAAGGTTATTGCAACATCTTCTCCTGTAACGTTTTATATGCATAGAGTCTCTGTTAACAAGGCAAACTAGCAGTATTTAAGTGCATATTGCACCATAATTATTTACACTCGTTACTTAACGCACTAATTTGGTGCAAAGGATGATGATGTCAAATACTATGGTAGATTTACAGCAACTAAAAGCTCACTATCAGCAAGCATTACCCAATCAAATGGTGACAGCTGTAGTGGTATTAGACCAGAGCCTTGCCATTTGTTATGTCAATCCCGCAGCAGAAGCTTTATTAGTAAAAAGTTTAAGTAAACTATACCAACTTCCTATCGAACAAGTATTTTACAACACACCAATTAATAGCAATCGCTTACAACAGTTGCTTACCACGGGTCAGGAATTTAGCGATAGTGATGTAACAATAGAGTTTTTTGATCATCGAAAAATCACCGTTGAAATTACCGCCTCTTCCGTCACCTTTGAAAACCAGCCACATATATTATTGGAATTCAAACAAATTGATCAACAAAAACAAATCAGCGCAGAAGCATTTCAACAACAACAGTGGGAATCTGCTCGAGATTTGATCCGCGGTTTAGCTCATGAAATTAAAAATCCCCTTGGCGGCTTGCGCGGTGCAGCGCAATTATTAGATTTAGAGCTCAATATTGAACAAAAAGAATATACTGCCATGATCATTGAACAAGCAGACAGGTTAACCAACTTAGTCGACCGCTTGTTAGGACCTAATCAGTTGCCAGTAATGAAATTGCAAAATATTCATATCGTAATTGAAAAAATATTCCAACTAACAAAATTTGATAATCCTAAAAATATTGTACTTGAACGAGACTATGACCCCTCAATACCCGAATTGATATTTGATCAAGACAAGCTCCAACAAACTATTATCAACATTGTTAATAACGCCATTCAAGTATTGGGTAGTGATAACAAGATAACACTAAGAACACGAGCAGCCAGTAATAAAACGATTAATGGCAAACGTATAAAGTTATGTGCAGAGATCAACATTATTGATGATGGTCCGGGGATTCCTGAACATATTCAAAGTACACTTTTTTACCCTATGGTTTCAGGTAGAGCATCAGGCACAGGTTTAGGGCTATCTATTTGTCAAACCATTGTTCATCAACACAACGGAAAGCTTTCATGTAAAAGCCGCCCCGGACACACCGAATTCACAATTTTATTACCTTTTAACAGCGAGATAAATTCATGATCACAGAACAAGTCTGGATAGTTGATGACGATAGCTCTATTCGCTGGGTGCTAGAGAAAGCATTATCAAATGCCAATATAAGTGTTGGAACATTTCATGATCCTCAAGATCTACTCATTGCCCTAGAACATAACCAACCCGAAGTTATTATTTCGGATATTCGGATGCCAAATATTGACGGTATGACTTTATTAAGCCAAATCAACCAACAGTTCGAGCATATTCCCGTCATCATCATGACCGCGCACTCAGATCTTGATAGCGCAGTTAACGCATACCAAGGGGGTGCATTTGAGTATTTGCCGAAACCATTTGATATTGATGATGCTATTAGCCTCACTAACAGAGCACTAACGCACGCACGTGAATTGAAATCTAAAAAGCAACTTAATGTCCCTTTCGCAGAAAATGTCGGTATTATCGGTGCAGCTCCATCAATGCAGGAAGTGTTCCGCGCCATTGGACGACTTTCTCGTTCAAGCATTAGCGTTTTAATTAATGGCGAATCGGGTACAGGTAAAGAACTAGTCGCACATGCTTTACATATGCATAGTCCACGTTCTTCAGCCCCATTTATACCACTTAATATGGCCGCAATTCCCAAAGACCTTATTGAATCAGAACTATTTGGCCACGAAAAAGGCGCATTCACGGGTGCTAATGCGGTAAGACATGGCCGGTTTGAACAAGCGCACGAAGGAACATTATTTTTAGATGAGATTGGCGATATGCCACTTGATATTCAAACTCGGTTATTACGTGTATTGGCTGATGGTCAATTCTATAGAGTAGGTGGACATTCACCAATCAAGGTTGATGTCAGAATTCTTGCGGCTACCCATCAAAACCTAGAAGAACGGGTTGATAGCGGTGAATTTCGTGAAGACTTGTTTCATCGCTTAAATGTCATCAGAATACATATTCCAAGCCTTCGAGAGCGTAAAGAGGATATTGCACAGCTTGCTTCACACTTTTTAAAACAAGCAGCAAACGAGCTTTCGGTTGAAAGTAAAACACTACATAAATCTGCATTGACCTATCTAGAGCAGTGTGAATGGCCAGGTAACGTCAGACAGTTAGAAAATATTTGTCGTTTTCTTACAGTCATGGCCAGTGGTAAAGAAGTGCTGCTTGATGACTTACCTAGCGAACTTACTGATAAGCCAGTAGTAACCACAACTACTGATAGTAGTTGGCAAGAAACCCTAAAGTTATGGGTCGATAGTGAGCTGCTACAAGGAAACAGCAATATTATCGACAAAGCATTACCAGAATTCGAGAAAGTATTACTTAGTTGTGCCTTACAACATACTCAAGGACATAAGCAAGAAGCAGCAAAACGTCTAGGCTGGGGACGAAACACCCTGACTAGAAAGTTAAAAGAACTCGACATGTAGAGTCGCCAACTTAAATAACGTTAATTGCTTTTGACTACTAAAACGCTTAAATTGCTATGCCAGTATTTTTTGTACTTTCAATTAATTAAGCACAATTTAAACGATCTATATAAAGAATAAACATTACTTTTAATACAAGTATATAAAATTTTATACGACCGTTTTGTATATAGAAAGAGTGGTTCTATCATAGGTAAAAGTAATATCAGCTTAGATATAGATTACTTGAAGGCAACGTCAAATCTTACAAACTTTTCGAGAAAATACAGAAAGCAACATTAGTCGCTATAAACTTTTAAGTTACAAATAGCGGTTTAGCAATTAAAAGGACTTATTGTGAATAAAAATATCGTAAAAATATTTATTTTGGCTCAGATACTCACACTATCATCTAACACTTTTGCCAATCAAACAGTACAAGGCCTCCCCCCGATACTTGATTACATTCCTAATTGTACATATCAAGTCATAGAAAAACTCATGGTTAAAACGGATACAAGAAATCCAAAATCAGAAAGCATAGTAAATGAATTGTTAACCAAACTTCAAAATAAAGCAGCTGAAATTGGCGCGGATGCATTGATTTTAGTTGATAAAAAAATAGAAATTAAGAAAGCATATACTCGGGCGCAAAATGGTAAGCGACACTATACGTATCGTATTAGGTACGTTGCAGAGTCAATAAAGCAATGTAAAGATAAAAATTTAACAGACCGAAAACTTGCGCGCTTTAACCATCAAGGACAAAGAACCGTAGCCATGGCAGGTGCAACATTAAAACTCGAAAAAAAATTCACCTTTATTAATAAATCTAAAACAAGTCGTCCAAAAATCACTGACAATGAAGTATCGCTCAGCAACGGTGTTTATGGTGCCAAGCTAGGTGAGGAATACGAAAGCGTCATCGATAAATTTGGTGTACCAAGTGTGCAACTTTCATTGCTAGAAGATGAACTAATTATCGGTTACGGTCGAGGCCATTGGTTTCATTTTCAAGCGAATAAACTTGTAAAAATACAAAGTAGTAATGACTTTTTATCACAAAGCATCATCAATCAGGTTCCCTTATTAGAGTTTTTTGACGATGCAAGCTGGAAAATTAATAATACAGTTGCTAGAAAAATGCTTTTAGATGATGTTAAATCGGCTTTAAATGTCGACAGAGGATTAAATGATAAAAATCAATTAACCTTTAATCGCGATGACGGAATAATGATGTTGAATTTTATTCATAGCATAAATCATCATAATAAAGAAGAGTCCTATGTGCTAAAGGGATTCATTCTACAGACAGATAATTACAAAAAAGGTAACATTCAGCCGTTTAACCAGCAACTCAAACAATTTAACACTATAAGCCAAGCGTATAAAAATTTGGCGCTAGAAGAAGACATAGATTTACCAGAGTTTAAAAATAGCCTAGGGGATCCCGTCGGCAGAATAATTTTATCTAAAAGCTTAACATTAGAGATTTATAATCCTAACTTATTAGTGACACTAAAAAACAACGAACTTGCTTCAATTCATTTAACTGATGGCGTTTTTTCCAATAAACTCAACATTATCCCCGTATCAAACAATTGGTATTTAGACCATTTTAATAATGGAGAATCTCTTGATCAAACTAGAATGTTTTTCCCTGAAAATGCCTTTGAAATGCATAGCAAAGTAGAATTACAATCGGACAAGTACACCTTATACCTATTTTTTGATGAAAATAGCGAAGCTAATGCTTTATATGAAGCTGAGATAAAGCTGTGGTTCTAGTTAATTTTCGGCTGATTACTTTATTAATATTGGAAAACATAAGCACTTAACTATAAGCTATCGTTTTCACATAATTTATAAAAAATGATACCGTAGTAGGAAGTAAATATACCTACTACGCATTTTCAATATTAAAGCTAATGACGCTGTCTATATGATTTTTTTCTAATGCTAACATCAGTAATCTATCGATACCGAGTGCTACACCAGAGCATGGTGGTAATCCATGGGCGAGAGCCGATAAGAAATTTTTGTCGATCATACGTTTGTCTTTACCTAATTCTCCTCTAAATCTATTATCCTGTTCAAAACGAGATTTTTGTTGATTCGCATCAGTTAGTTCATTGAAGCCATTGGCTAACTCAATTCCTTTAAAATAGCATTCGAATCGCTCTGCAACACGTTCGTCTTCCGAACTTATGTTTGCCAATGACGCTTGGCTAGCTGGAAAATTATAAACAAAACAAGGAAACTCTTTACCTATTACCGGCTCTATTATCTCTGACATCACGAATTGCAATAACGTATCGATATTATCTTCTTTCACTAGCCAATCACTTAACATATTACGCACTGCTAACAATGCCAAAAGCTCACTTTTAGTGGTAAGCAACGGATCTATCGCGACTTCACGTATAAACAGTTCTTGATAGCTAATTTTATCGATCTTATCACAATTTAATATCTCGGCTAATAAGTCTGCAACTTCATCCATTAATTGAAAGTGATCAAAACCAAGCCGATACCATTCAAGCATGGTAAACTCCGGATTGTGAAAACGCCCATGCTGCTCATGGCGAAAGGCCTTACATATTTGGTAGCAACAACCGTAACCACTGGCTAACAGCCGTTTCATGGCGAATTCAGGTGATGTTTGTGCATATAGTGGTACTGACTGTTCAATATCACTGTCAGCAGAATAATTGAAATGAGTAACGAAAGGTTCTAAATGTACATCCGTAACCGTCGCATTCGACAGTAAAGGTGTATCAACTTCAATAACATCACGTGTATTAAAGAAGCTTCTAATTTTGGCAATTATCTGTGCACGTTGTTTAGCGTGCTGCCAATTCAGACTAGGTTGCCATGCCATTGATGCAGTTACCTTATAAAAGAGATTGGAAGTTTAACGCTACTGTAAACGAAAAAAGCCCTTGTCAAAAGACAAGGGCTTACTTATACCTTTAAAAAAGGGAGTCTGATAATGTCCTACTCTCACATGGGAACTCCCACACTACCATCGGCGCTAACACATTTCACTACTGAGTTCGGAATGGGATCAGGTGGGACTATGTCGCTATTATCATCAGACAAAAAAACGTTATGAATTAAGTAACTTTGAATTTATATCAAATTATTTAAGTCATAAGGTTTTGACAAAAAGCCCGTCACATCAGCAACGGGCTTTTCTTAATAGAAGCCTAGCAATGTCCTACTCTCACATGGGAACTCCCACACTACCATCGGCGCTAACACATTTCACTACTGAGTTCGGAATGGGATCAGGTGGGACTATGTCGCTATTGTCGCTAGACAAAAAAGTTAATCTAGAAAGCATTTATAAATACGTTAGTGTCTTATTCAATTCTTTATGTACGTGTCACTCTTGCGAGTGTTGTCAAACTTACCTACAAAACCA
>NZ_NBOF01000007.1 GCF_002104475.1 Cognaticolwellia mytili | reverse complement strand
CTAGCGACAATAGCGACATAGCCCCACCTGATCCCATTCCGAACTCAGTAGTGAAATGTGTTAGCGCCGATGGTAGTGTGGGAGTTCCCATGTGAGAGTAGGACATTGCTAGGCTTCTATTAAGAAATCCTGGTTAATTCCGGGTTTTCGACCCTGTGGAGGGGTTCCCGAGTGGCCAAAGGGATCAGACTGTAAATCTGACGGCTCAGCCTTCGGTGGTTCGAATCCACCTCCCTCCACCATCATTCTAAAACCCGCAACCTTGTTGCGGGTTTTTTTTTACTAAATTTTATCTTTATTTACGAACAAGATGGATGTGCTTATATTGCACTGAGTCCTTCTATAATGTATTCTGCACCGCTGTTTGACATTTGCTCAAACCTTTCCAAAAAGAGTGTATTCTATGAGTTTTACCGATCTTGGCCTATCTGCCCCAATTCAAAAAGCAATTGCTGAAAAAGGTTATACCGACCCATCACCTATTCAAGCTCAGGCAATTCCTGCTGTATTGGCGGGTAAAGATGTTATGGCTGCAGCGCAAACTGGTACGGGTAAAACTGCTGGTTTTACATTACCTATCTTAGAGATCTTATCTAAGGGTGATAAGGTTCGTGCAAATCAAGCAAGAACCTTGATTGTTACACCAACAAGAGAACTGGCTGCACAAATTGCAGAAAATGTTGAAATGTACGGTAAGCACTTACCGCTTAAATCAACAGTTGTATTCGGTGGTGTAAAAATAAACCCTCAAATGGCACGTTTACGTCAAGGGGTAGATATTCTTGTTGCAACACCTGGACGTTTGCTAGACTTATATAATCAAAATGCCATACGTTTTAATCAATTAGAAATGCTTGTGCTTGATGAAGCTGACAGAATGTTGGACATGGGATTTTTAAGAGACATCAAAAAAATATTGTCACTATTACCAAGAAATCGCCAAAATTTATTATTCTCAGCGACTTTCTCACCTGATATTCGAGAGCTTGCTAAAGGCTTAGTCAATAACCCTGTTGAGATATCGGTAAGTCCGAAAAATACCACGGCTGAAACCGTTGAGCAGTTAATTTACTCGGTCGATAAAAATAAAAAATCGCCATTATTAACTCATTTAATAAAAACTAATAATTGGCAGCAAGTTATTGTTTTTATGAAAACCAAACATGGCGCCAATAAGCTAACAAAGCAACTTGATGCAGCAGGTATTAAAGCGGCTGCTATTCATGGTAATAAAAGCCAAGGCGCACGAACGAAAGCGTTAGCGCAATTTAAGGATGGCAGCATCAATGTTTTAGTTGCTACTGATATTGCGGCGCGTGGTATTGATATTGACCAGCTACCGCAAGTAGTAAATTTTGAGCTGCCGAATGTTCCAGAAGATTATGTTCATCGCATTGGCCGCACGGGCAGGGCTGGTTCAAGTGGTCATGCTGTTTCATTAGTTTGTGCTGATGAAATAGATTTACTCAATGATGTTCAACACGTTATTCAAACACATGTACCAAGAGAGGTTGTAGCAGGTTTTGAGCCTGTGCATGAGTTGCCTGATTCACGTAAACTTAGGCCGTTAAAAGCCAATAAGCCTAAAAAAATAAAGCAAGCGAAGAAAGTGCAAGTTGAGCATAAAGATGGTCAGCGTTCGGGTGATAATGCACGTGGTCATAAGCCCGCAGGTAAAAACAAACGTCATACTGGAAATAGCTCTAACAGTAACCCTTATGCTAATAGCCCGGGTAAGCAAACAGGTAGTGGTGGTCACCGTCCAAACCCTACTAAATAATACAATTATGAAAAATGCCGTCCTAGTGTTGGCATTCTTTATATTAACGTTGTGCCAATAACTTATCGAGGTTATTGGCGAAGGCTTGTCGATCAGCTTGGCTGATTGGTGGAGCACCACCTGTATCTACGCCGCTTGAACGCATAGTATCCATAAAATCGCGCATATTAAGTCGTTGACGAATATTACTTTCTGTATAGAGCTCGCCTCTTGGGTTAAGTGCTAAGCAGCCTTTTTCAACAACCTCTGCAGCCAAAGGAATATCGGCGGTGATCACTAAATCTTTTGGCGCAGCTCGTTTGACTATTTCGTCATCAGCAACATCAAAACCTGAAGTTACCTGTATAAAACTGATTACTTTTGATGGTGGTGTTTTCAAATAGTGATTTGCTAATAAGGTCGTTGGTGTTTGTGTACGTTCTGCTGCACGAAATAATATTTCTTTTATTACCACTGGACAGGCGTCAGCATCAACCCAAATTTTCATGGTTTACCTTTATAATTTTAACTATGACATAACAGATGGTAATGTACCTCTAAACACTAGGTATTGTAAGCTTCGAGCTAGACTTCCCTAGTTAATTAATTTAATAGGAAAATAAATGAACCAACCTCAACGCGATATAACGCTTCGATTCTTAGCTGAACCACAAGATGTTAATTTTGGTGGTAAAGTGCATGGTGGTGCAGTAATGAAGTGGATAGATTTAGCTGCTTACGCATGTGCTGCCGGTTGGAGTGGCAGATATTGCGTAACGGCTTATGCAGGTGGTATTCGCTTTGTTGCGCCAATTCATGTTGGAAGCCTAGTGGAAGTAGAAGCAAAAGTTATTTATACCGGAAATTCTTCGATGCATATTGCATTAGAAGTAAATGCTTGTGATCCGAAGTCATTAAATCGGCGCTTAACCACGCACTGTATTGTTATTATGGTTGCTGTTGATCAAAATGGTCAGTCTGAACACGTACCACAGTGGGTTCCTGAGACTGAAGCTGATATAAAGCAGCATGAAAGTGCGAAAAAGTTAATGGAAATGCGTAAACAAATCGGCGAAGAGATGCAAATTTTTGTAGAATAGACTTACTATTACCTAGATTCATTTTTCATAGGAAAAACCGTGTTAGAGCAAGCAAGAATAAAGCAAATACTGCAGATGGATGATGCACAACGCGCAACATACTTTTTAAAAGAAGTCGTTGAGAATAATCAACTGTGGATACTCACTGATGAACATGGCTGCGTTATGCTCAACACGGAAGAAGAAGACTGTGTACCTGTATGGCCAAACCAAGAGTTTGCCGAAGCTTGGGCAACAGACGGGTGGCAAGAGTGCAAGCCAGAAGCTATTTCGCTCAATAAATGGTTTAGTCGCTGGTCGCATGGCCTAGCAGATGACGAACTTGCTGTGGTAGTTTTCCCAAGTCAGAATGAGCAAGGGTTAGTGTATTATCCTGATGAGCTTGAGCATGATCTTAAACAGCAACAATCGAAAAAGAAGCGATAAATTACGATGAGTTTTTCTTCATTAGCCCTAGATAAATCGCTTACTGATGTTGTTAAAGCATTAGGTTACGAACAACCAACTCCTATTCAGCAGCAAGCAATTCCCGCAATTCTTGCCAATAAAGATATTATGGCCGGAGCACAAACAGGTACAGGAAAAACAGCTGCCTTCGCTTTACCCATTTTACAGCGTTTAGGGGAGAATATCCCAGCTCAGCGGCCCATTCGTGCATTAGTATTAACGCCAACTCGTGAGCTTGCTCAGCAAGTATATAAAAGCTTTGTGCGTTATGCGGAAAATACTGAACTCAATATTGCTGTTGCATACGGTGGTGTTAGCATTAAACCGCAAATAGCAGCGATAGAGAAAGGCGTAGATGTTTTAGTTGCGACGCCAGGAAGGCTGTTAGACCATATCATTAATGGCAGTGTTTTATTGATTCACCTTGAAACCATCGTATTTGATGAAGCCGATAGAATGCTAGATATGGGCTTTAAAGATGAAATTGATCGAATTCTTAATAGATTGCCACCAACAAGGCAAACACTATTATTTTCAGCGACTTTTGATGATGCAATATTTAAGCTAAGCAAAACCTTACTTAATGAACCTGAACTTATTGAAGTAAGTGAACGCAATACAGCTGCCGCCAAAGTTGAACAAATAGTTTATACCGTTGATAGTGACCGAAAACGTGAATTAACTTCATTTCTTATCGGTTCAAAAAACTGGCAGCAAGTGCTTATTTTTACTCGCACAAAGCAATGTGCGGACGAGCTAGCAAAGGAAATGTGCAAAGACGGTGTTAAAACTCAGTCAATACATGGTGATAAATCGCAAGGGGCGCGTGATAAAGCACTTGCTGAATTTAAAGCTGGGAAAACTCGGGCGTTAGTGGCTACAGATGTTGCTGCTCGTGGTATTGATATTAGTGACTTACGTTACGTAATTAACTATGAGTTACCTTATATTGCTGAAGATTATATTCATCGTATTGGACGTACAGGCCGCGCAGGTAATGATGGCTTAGCGATTTCGCTAATGAGCCCTTCGGAAACATGGCTGCTTGAAGCCGTAGAAGAAGTACTTGATAACCGTTTAATGCAGCAATGGTTGCCAGGCTATGAACCTGATTTAACTAAAACAGAAGCGCCCGCTCGCAAAAACACCTTAGGTCGACAAAAGAAGCAAGGTCGGCAGAAAGCCTTTGGTGATAAAAGTAAATCAAAACCTAACCGACAGCGTCGACGTTAGCCTCTAGTTTATAGGTGAATTGGTCATTACTTTAATGGCCAATTCATCAATATTTTTGCCCCTCCAGCAGTATTATTATTAACTGAAAACTGACCATTGTGGTTGTGAATAATTTCAACACAAAGCGCTAAACCAATGCCTGAACCACTATTCTTGGTGGTGTAAAATGGTGTTAATACATTGGCAAGGTTAGCAAACCCAGGCCCAGTGTCATTTATTTCGACTATTTGTAAGTCGTTTTGATAATAAAGATTAATATTAACGTTAATGTTCTTTTGGCATTGCTCGGCATTCTTAAGAATATTGATGATCACCTGGGTTAATTGTGCTCGATCACCAAAACATTGATCGCTACCTAGCATAGTTACTTTACAGGTGGTTGTATCAATCATTGCTTTTGCTTCATCTAATAATTCACTAAACGAAAACCAACGGGTTTTTGGTGCTGGTAGCTGTGTTAATTGGCTATATTCGCTAATGAAAGTTAACAAACGTTGACTGCGCTGCTGAATTCGACTCAAAACCTTACGAGTTTGGGCTTCGTCTAGTTGTTCTGAGCATAACAAAGTATCTGTCATTGAGTACATTGGCGTTAACGAATTCCGCAGTTCGTGGCTTAGTACCCGGATCAAGTTTTGCTGATTATGGCTTTGTTGTTGATTTAATAATGGCGAAATATTGATCGACGTAAATAGCCATTGTTTTTCATACTGATTGTTATTGAGTTGATAACTGATGGTTTGGCTTTGCCATTTATTATTAAACTTTTCATGCAGAAATTGCTCGTTTTCTAAACTAAACCCTAATGATTGTGCGGAATTATTTACTAGCATTGGCTGTGCAATTTGTTGGTTCATTGCTTCATTGCGATAAAGTAATTTCAATTGTTGATCAAACAAGCAAACAGGTATCGGCCACGAGTCTAAAATATTGCTGAGAATATGATTAAGTGTTTTTTGTTCTTTGTTGCTATCTAAGCGCTTCGTTGCTATCAGGTGGATTTCTTTTTGTAGTTCTAATAGTAAATTATCGGGGTGCTGTTTTTTAAAGGAAAGGTTTGTTTCGTTTTCCCTCAGTACTTGGGTATAGGTCGTTAACTGCATAATGGTTTGACACCAAAAGTGGTAACAACGCCAAGCTAGCCATATCAACGGGTAGCTTAATACGAAAACTAAAGTCATAATGGCAAGAGTGCTCCATGCCATTTTCCAAGTGAGCGCAGCAGCCAAGGATAAAATCGTGATCACCGTAAGGCTTAACCCGGTGACTAGCCACTTTTCATGACTCAAAAAACTATCCTTATTTTACTGGTTCGCATCAAACTTTATGTTAAATTTTTCTAAGCGTCGGTACAAGGCGTTACGTGATATTTCTAACAGTTTTGCGGCTTCAATTACGTGGCCTGATGTGATTTTCATAGTTTTTTCGATCAACTTACGTTCAGCGGTTTCTAAAGGTTGTAGTTCAATCTTGCAGTTCGTACTGGTACCGACATCTAATAGCAGATTTTGCGCAGATATTACATTTTCTACCGTCAGTAGTACGGCTCTTTCTATCACATGTCCCAACTCTCGAACATTGCCTGGCCAATAATGGCTTTTTAATTTTGTAATTGCGTCGTCGTCGAGTGTTAACGTTTGTTTGTGGTACTTTTTGCTAAAGCTGACAATAAAATTTTCAGCTAATGCTGGAATGTCTGCGAGTCGCTCGCGTAGCGGCGGTAGTGTGATCACGAGTGTATTAAGTCGGTAGAGTAAATCTTGGCGAAAGTCACCATTATTGACCAGTTGATTTAGGTCAGCATTAGTGGCACTGATCAATCTAACATTAGTATTTTGTGTTTGGCTAGAGCCTAATATTTCATACTGACCTGATTCTAAAACACGTAATAATTTAGGTTGTAAATTGATTGGTAGTGAACCGATTTCGTCAAAAAATAAACTACCTTGATCAGCTAGCTGAAAACGACCTACGCGCTGCTGTTTTGCGTCAGTAAATGCTCCTTTTTGATGACCGAATAGTTCACTTTCGAACAAGTTATCTGGAATAGCAGCCATATTTACAGAAATTAGTGGCTGATCGCTGCGAGATGATAATTGGTGAATACGCTCTGCGAGCATTGATTTACCTGTACCATTTTCGCCAAGGATTAGTATGTTGGCGTCAGTTGGGGCAATTTGCTTTATCAGCTGTTCAACCGCTTGCATTGCAGATGATTGACAAACCCAGTGCTTACTCGTTGCGGGTAGGTTTTTGTGCTGGCTTTTACTTAACAGCTGGCGATAACCTTGATGTTCTTGCTTGATACGGGAAAAGTTTATTTGTTGCTCAATACTGTTAAGTAACTTTTCTTTTTGCCAAGGTTTTTCAATAAAATCACTAGCACCTTGTTGTAAGCCTTTGACTGCTAATTCAATGCTGCCCCATGCCGTCATTAAAATAACAGGTATATTACTTTGATCCAACTGCTGAAGAATAGCTAAACCTTCTTGTCCACTGGTGGTATCACGACTAAAGTTCATGTCGAGTAAAATGAGATCAGGTTTTTGCCTTTCGCTTTCAATTACCACTTCTTTGGCTGTGCCTGCTTCAATAGTTTTGTAGTTATGTGCAGATAGCAATAATTCCAGTGCAAGACGTATGTCTTCGTCATCATCAGCAATTAAAATAGTGGCTTGTGACTTAGTTGTATTCAAAATGTTCCTTATTAATTTGTATTAAATATGGCTATACTCAACGGTGTATGTGCTGCGAGTGTAGCCATGAATTTAACGGTGCTCAAGTAAGAATAGTTAACTTAATATTGTTTAAACTACTCTTCACGTAACGCTTGCATTGGATCGGTACTAATAACTCGCCATGCGGGGGTTATCACCGACAAAATAACAATAACAATCAAGCTTATGTCTAAACCTGACATGGCAAGCCAATTAAATGATGGCAAAATTTCAAGCTGTTGTTCCAATGTTTGGTAAACAAATACTGAAATTACAAAGCCTAAGCCTAAACCGATCACTAACATCCATAAAGCATCTTTTAAAATAAAGCCAATCAATTTCATTTGCTTAGCGCCAGTCGCCATGCGTACGGCAAGTTCATATTTTCGTTGATTGGTGGTCATTTGTGTTAGCCCAGCAACACCGATTGCAGCTAGAAATAGTGTTAATAAGGTCATGATAACAACAATCGACATACTGAGGCGTTGCTCTAATGTTTGTTCATCCCAAACTTCTTCCAAAGATCGAACAGATAGATTACCAAGACGAGGAAACTGACGCATTAATTCATCTTCTAACATTGCCGTTGTCACGGTTTGGCCGGCAGGCATCATCACAGCAAAGTTTATTAAAGCACTATTTATCCGATGTGAATAAATTGCAGGGAAAGATAATGCCTCTGTAATACCTGTTCTGCTAATGGTATTGCCGCTAATACCATTGATTATTGGCTGAACAGCGCCTTCTTCTCGATTTAATGCGACTGTCTTACCGATGATTTCTTGGTAAGCTAAGTCAGGAAATAACGCTTTTGCCATGTTTTCATCAATAATAATGCGACTCTCGTCATTATCAATTTGTGCTTGAGTTAAATTGGCTCCGGCAAGTAATGGAATTTCGTAAGCACTAAAATATTGAGCGCTCAGTGGTTTCATTTGATAAGTGATACGTTTACCACCGTTTTCTTCCGAGCGGTAGCCTGACAACCTAATTTCATTGGATAGCGGTGCGCTAGAATTGACGATAACCTCACTGTTAGCTACTTTATTTTCAATAACGGCAGCAATATCTGTTAATAGGCGATTCATTTCACTGTTGTGGTAATTGTCAGTATCTGCAGTCAGTTGCTCACGCCATTCTTCGTCGCTAATGGATAATTCAACACTATAACTATTGCCAAGTTTATAACCAACATCACGATATACTGATTGATAGCTTTGTAAAGCCACCATAATTGAAGCGGTTAACAAGACTGACGCAATAGATAACTGTGAAACCATTAACACCTTGCTCAGCCATTGGTTACTTTGAGCTTGGATACCTTTACCGCTGCTGTTGAGGTTATCAGCAATTGCATGTTTGTTAATATCAACCAGTGACAAGGCACTAAATAAGATGTTTAAGATTATAATAATGAGCAGCGACATTAAAACAGTCAGCATATTAATACCTATATCGTCAATCATAGGCATGCTATCGCCTGCAATTAGCGGTAAGCTTTTAATTGCCCAACCAGCGACAAGTAAGCCAACAATCGCAGCCAGTAAGAAGCTTGGTAAATTTTCTAAGAAAACTAATGCTCGAACCTTAAATAGACTAGCGCCAAGACTGATTTGAATGGCGAACTCTTTGGTGCGACTTTGATAATGAGCGATAAATAAATTTAATAAATTTAGTGTCGCCATAAATAGTAAGCCGCATACCGCGAAAAATAACGCCACAATAAGGTCTTCGGTGTCTCCGAGTAGATTACTACGATACGGTGCTGTCCTAACAACCTTATTCATACTGTCCATGAAATTTAATGTTTCTTCTAGATTATCGCTATTAATATTGTTTTTAACGTAGTCGAGTAGCCATTGTTCTGTTTGTGTTTGGCTTGGAAGTGTAATGGCGCCGCTGACGCTTTTATTAACCAGGTAGCCTAGGTCATTTCTTATTTGACCGACATCTGCAGGCTCAGATAAAGTCGCCTTTAAGTTGGTTATAAACCAGATTTGTTGCGGTAGTATTAGATCGTTGCTGGTAACTGACATAACATCTTCAACGATACCCGCAATAATATAAGACTGGCTGTTCACTTCTAGTTGTTTGCCTAATGCTGATTTAGCGCCTGAAAAAACGTATTGCCATAAACTCTCTGAAATCCAAACATATTTTTCAGGTGCCGCTTTAGTGGTATTTTCACCTAATATTAAGTTAGTCCCCAAAACATCGAGGATATTGTCGGATGCATTGTAAAGTGTTGTTGGGTAAGTGACGTTGTCGACGGTAATCTCTTGCTCAGAGGGCGAGATACCCGCCCATTCTCCTAGATCAGAAAACGTTTCTTGGAAAGATGCCAGTCTTCTCATATTCCAATAGGAAATACTTAAAACTTTTGACGGTTTGAAATTAAGTTCAAACGTTTGTAGCTGTGCTTCGTTCTTTACGCCCTGTAGCGGTTGGTAAAGTAAGGTAGAAGAAATCGCGACAACACTTAATACTGCGCCCAAGGTCAGGCCTAACGTCAAAATTAATGGAATACTCAGTTTAGGTAGAGAAAATACACGGGCAACACCGCCAATAAGCGACTTTTTAACTAAGCTCATGCAACCCCCTGTAAACTCTTTTCACTATTAATTTGAGCAACAATTTTTCCATCTAACAGTTGTATTTGACGACTGGCACAACGAGAGTAGCGACTGTCGTGAGTAACCATAACAATAGTGGCGCCATCACTATTAAGCTTTTCTAATAATGCCATTACTTGATCGCCATTTTTGCTGTCTAAGTTACCAGTTGGCTCATCAACTAAAATGAGATCAGGGCTACCAACTAAGGCACGAGCAATAGCGATACGTTGTTGTTGACCACCAGAAAGCTGGTTGGGGCGATAACTTTTTCGATGCAACATATCAACCTGTGATAGTACCTTTTCTACACGTTTTTTGATTTCTTCCTTGCTTGTTTTTCTATGCTCTAATGGCAAAGCAACATTGTCAAAAACAGTTAAATGGTCAATAAGATTAAAAGATTGGAAAACATAGCCAATATGTTGATTTCTGATTTGTGTTCTTTGATCAACCTTTAATCCGTGAGTATCAATGTTAGATATTTTATAATCACCTTCGCTGGCGGTATCCATTAAGCCCATTATTGATAACAAGGTTGATTTACCACAGCCTGAAGGTCCTGTGATTGCAACAAACTCTCCTTGATTAATGGTTAGTGACACTCCTTGTAGTGCATGAGTTTCGATCTGTTGACCATCATAGTGTTTGTGGATATTTTTAATTTCTACGACTGTTTTCATTAGATTTCCTTATATGACCCTGTACGTTATATCGTATTTCTGTTGGTTTAGTTAGGTTTGTTGGGCTCGAAAGCTCAACAAACGCTAATGCTCGATTGTTAATTCTTGAAATTGGTTATATTTTGAAATGTCACTACTAACAATTTCATCTCCGGAGATTAGGCCTTCAGTGATGACTAATCGACCTTGTGAAAGCTCTGCAAAGCTGACATCACGTTGGCTTAGGGTATTCTCTGCTGTTTTGACGAAAACAGATTGCTTACTTTGTGGTCGAATGCCTGAAACTTGGTTAATAAATGTGGCATCTTCTTGATGCTTAACAAAAATTTGTGCTGAAATCGTTAGCGATGGACGGGCATTTGATGTCAATTTGTCATCGATGCTTGCTTCTGCTAGCACTGAGCCATTAGTGACTACGCTTTCTATGCGAGTAATGTGTGCTGCAATTTTTCCTTTTTGAGTATCAATAATAACCGGAGCATTGATATCAATTTGGTCTGCTTGATGTTGTGGTAGACGCAGGCGAGCAATTAACTGCTTGTTACTGCCTACCTTGGCTAATGACTCACCTAGTTGGACACTTTGACCAAGCTCAACTGCCAAATTTTGTAGTGATCCAGCGATGCCTGCTTTTACCTGCATGTCGTCAAGTTGCTCTTCAAGTAATGACAATTGGGCTTGTTGTTGAGATACCGTAATATCACGTTGAGTTAGCTGATAGCTCTGCATGTCGATAAATTGCTGGTACTTCTTTTTTTCGAAGATAAGACGCTTTGATTGCTGTTTTACGGCGAGGCCCGCTCTTTGTAGTTCAATTTTTGATGCTACACCTAAAGTCATTAAATTTTCATTAACAGAGAGCTCTAATTTTGCTTTCTCAATTTCAGCTTCGATATCAGCAATGCGTCCTTGATAGTCAAGTCGTTCACTTTGTTGCTCATACTTAAAAGCTTCTCGCTGCGCTTCTAATTGCGCTAATTCACCACGTGCCTGACCAACCTCTTGTTCTAGTTTAGGGTTAGCAAGCGTTAAGATTATAGTGTCAGCGTGTACTTGAGTACCGGGACGAACTAGGATTTCGGCGACTTTCCCTAATGCAGGTGCTGTTAATAATCGCTCTCGTGCTGAGGCAAACTCGCCATAGGCATTGCTGTATATGTCAACGGCACCACTTTGCACGGTTTGCAAGGTAATTTCATTTGCCATGATGGTTTTGTTGTTCGTGCTAGTTACAGCTTGGGCTGTATAAGCAAGAGAAAGTATAAATAGTCCAAAGGCTAACCACTTTTTCCATTGTGTTTTTTGCTGTAATTCAATTTTCATGGGCAGTATTCTTAATGAGTGTTGAATACAATATTGAAATATTTATACCAGAAGTTTAAAAGTCATATTTAACATGAGGTTAGTGTTTTTTGATTGTTGGTGAGTGTTTGAATTTGTTCGGTTTTGAAAGTTAAATGTTCGCTTTTGAATCGTACTTTGTTGGTAGTAATTAGATGTAAATTGTCAAAAATTAGTGAGTAAACTATGATAAAAAATGACATGAAGATAATGATTGTTATCTTTCAGAAAAATGAAAGCCTTGAATACATTTTAGGTGTATATACCCAAGAATTTTCAAGTGACTTGGGTATAGAGCTTAAGGTGAATAGTTACTAAAGCGTAAATAAATAGGTTACTAATTGATTATACTCAGCAAAGAAATTATTTCTGTCGAGTGATTTGCTATCAATTAGATATTTACCGTTTACTACCATGGTTGGAACACTAGTAAGTTGTCGGCTTTTTGATAATTTATCCTGAGTTTTCTTTTCTTTTTTAGCTTGGCCAACCACTGAAAAGCTCTTCATGCCTTGATCGAACTTTTTTTCATCGCCGCCGCTTAAAACAAAAATATTACGAATATCTTTTTCATTGTTAATTGTAGCTCTATCTGTTTGTAGGTATTTAAAAACAGCATCAGAGAATTTTTTATCAACACCTGTTTTTTCAGCAACTATCAGTGCTTTACTCAGCATAAATTGAATTTCTGGTGAAGTGTGGCCCATAAAATCGACATGTACCTTATTGAGCTTGGCATGCGCTGGCATCACTTTTATAAACCCCTCTAAATAAGGTTCATAAGCCCGACAAGTAGGGCAGTAATAAGAGAAGTATTCACTTAATTCAGGCTTGGTGGTCTTTTTCTCGGCGACAACGATATAATGCTTACCTTCTTCAAACTTTACGGCATAACTGCTAAACGTAGAGGCAAGCAGCAGTGTTGCCATTAGACCTGTTATTAATGTCGCTATTTTTTTCATACTGAATACTTCCTAGTGTCTAAATGAAAAAGAACCTATATTGCCTAACTCTAAAAACGCATTTTTAATTAGTTTGGCTATAGGTATTTAATGAGTTGAATAATAGACAGTTTCATCGTGAAAATGTTCACTAATAAATGTAAAAATTCATGTCTAATAGTTAGCTTGACTAGCCAATGAGGTTGTAATTTGTTTTGATAGTACCTTATGTTGCCAACAACCAAGGAAAGATAATGAGAAGCCATGAAATAGATTATAAAATTATTGGTCAGTCAATGCAGATGGTCGAAATTGAGCTCGACCAAGATGAAACCGTTATTGCTGAAGCCGGTGCAATGAATTACATGGAAGATGGCATTGAATTTGAAACAAAAATGGGTGATGGTTCAGATGTTAACCAAGGCATTATGGGGAAGTTATTCTCTGCAGGGAAACGCATGATGACAGGCGAGTCGGTATTTATGACTCATTTTACCAATCATGATAATAACCGTAAAACAGTAGCCTTTGCCGCACCTTATCCTGGTTCAATTATTAGTGTTGATCTTGCTGATATTGGTGGTGGTGTTACTTGTCAAAAAGATGCCTTTTTATGTGCAGCGTTAGGGACCAAGATAGATGTCACTTTTAACAAACGTTTAGGTAGTGGTTTTTTTGGCGGCGAAGGCTTTATTTTAGAGCGTCTTGAAGGTGATGGTTTAGCATTTTTACATGCTGGCGGTACAATCATAGAAAAAGAGCTTAACGGTGAAACTTTACGAGTTGATACGGGGTGTTTAGTTGGTTTTAGTGATGGCGTTGATTATGATATTGAAATGACTAAAGGCTTAAAAAGTATGCTGTTCGGTGGCGAAGGCTTATTTATAGCGACGCTTTCTGGCCATGGTAAAGTTTGGTTGCAGAGTTTACCGTTTTCTCGTTTAGCTGACCGTATTATTCAGCATGCACCTAAAATTGGTGGCAGTAATACTGGAGAGTCTTAAGTCTTAAATGAAAAATTGAGTTACGTAAGTTCTGAGTAAAGTGGAAGGTAGTTGGTTTTGAAATTATTATTAGTCATATTAAGTGTATTAGCCTGCTTCCCTACTTTTGCGAATGGAATATCTACCGAAGCAATCTCGTTGACTTCGCATTGGGTTGGCTTTGCTGCGTTAGCGATCTTTGCTCTAGCTTACGTATTCGTGATATTTGAAGAAAAATTTCATATGCGTAAGTCTAAGCCGATGTTGTTAGCGGCAGGACTTATTTGGGTATTCATTGCTGTAATATACCAACAGGTGGGTGACATTCACTCAGCTGAAGTGGCGATTAGGCATAATTTTTTAGAATATGCCGAGCTATTTTTCTTCCTCCTTGTTGCCATGACTTACATAAACTCTATGTTAGAGCGGCAAGTATTTGATGCCTTACGAGATGTTTTAATCATTAAGGGCTTTAGTTATCGAGCTTTATTTTGGTTAACGGGCATTTTGGCTTTTTTCATTTCGCCAATTGCCGATAACCTAACAACCGCCTTGATTATGTGTGCGGTAATACTTGCAGTTGGGCAAGGAAAGCCAAAATTTATTGCTATTGGCTGTGTCAATATTGTGGTTGCTGCAAATGCTGGCGGTGCATTTAGCCCATTTGGTGATATTACAACGCTAATGGTTTGGCAAAAGGGACTTATTGATTTTGAAACATTCTTTAAATTATTTATACCTTCAGTAGTCAACTTTTTAATACCTGCATTGATTATGCAATTTGCTTTACCATTAGGAAAACCTGATGCGATCGCAGCGGAACAAGTAAAAATTAAAAAAGGTGGCTTGGTCATTGTTGGCTTATTTCTAGCGACAATAGTAACGGCTGTTAGCTTCCATAATTTCCTTCATTTACCACCAGTGTTTGGCATGATGACGGGATTAGCCTATTTGAAATTTTATGGTTTCTACCTACGAGAATTTGGCAACACACACATTGATAAATCAGACATCCCTACCAGTCACGAAGTGGAAGATGACTTTGATATCTTCGATAAAATCGCTAAAGCCGAGTGGGATACTTTATTCTTTTTCTATGGGGTTATTCTTGCCGTTGGCGGTTTGGGTTTTATTGGTTACTTATCATTAACCTCGAGCTTTATTTATGGTGAGCTTGGGCCAACAACAGCTAATATTCTAGTGGGTATATTGTCAGCTATTGTTGATAATATTCCGGTGATGTTTGCGGTATTGTCGATGCAACCAGAAATGAGTCAACTACAGTGGCTACTCGTTACGTTAACTGCTGGCGTTGGTGGAAGCTTACTCTCAATTGGCTCTGCTGCTGGTGTTGCTTTAATGGGGCAAGCGCGCGGCCAGTATACTTTTTTTACTCACTTAAAATGGACTCCGGTGATCGCACTAGGGTATTTCGCCAGTATTTGGGTGCATTTTCTCGTTAATGGCTAAGGCCATTTTGTTTGAAAGGCGAAGCCAACTAAAAACAACCCAGCGACCTAGTCTTGCTCACAATAGCTGAAATTAAATGAATAATTAATTTTTCGTTTAGTGTAATTTTTACGTTACCATGTCGACATCATTGTATTTATTGTTAGGTTATGTTCCCCCATGGCTTGTATTTTAGTCGTAGAAGATCGCCCTGATATTCGCCTGAGTCTCGCGATTCTACTTGAAGGACAAGGTTATCAAGTCATCGAAGCTGACAATCCTCAGATGGCACAAGTTATGTTGCAGTCACACCCAGTGTCTTTGATTATTCTGGATATGAACTATTCGTTAGATACATCATCTGGTGATGAGGGCATTGCATTTCTAACGTGGCTACAAACCATGAAAATAACTATTCCACGTGTGGCGATGACAGCGTGGTCAAATACCGATTTAGTTGTGCAAGCAATGAGGTTGGGGGCTACAGATTTTATTGAAAAACCGTGGCGAAATAAGCAGTTGCTGCATGTCGTTGAACAGCAGCTAAGCTATAACACCTTGCAGCAACAAAACACGCAACTGAAACAACAATTATCTGATAGTAAGCGTGATGAGTATCAATGGCAGTCACCCTGTATGATACAACTCAACAAGAAGATAACAGCGGTTGCTGATACTGATGTCAGTGTGTTATTGACCGGAGATAATGGTACAGGGAAAAGCGACTTAGCGCGAAGTATTCACCAGCAATCTTTACGAAAAAATGAAACGCTTATCTCTGTGAATATGGGCGCAATTTCAGAAATGCTATTTGAAAGTGAAATGTTTGGCCATAAAAAAGGCGCATTCACTGATGCAAAAAACGCTCGTGTTGGGCGTTTTGAACTTGCTGAAAAAGGTACATTGTTTCTTGATGAAATTGCCAATATTCCGTTGTCACAACAAGCAAAGCTACTGCGAGTGTTAGAAAATGGCGAATATGAAGTATTGGGCTCTAGTGAGACAAAAAAATCAAATATTCGAATTATTTCTGCTACCAATGGCAATTTTTCTGATCTGTTGGTAAAAGGCTTGTTTCGGGAAGATCTTTACTACCGTTTGAATACTATTGAGTTTCGCGTGCCAGCTTTAAAAGAACGAACCGAGGACATTATTGCCTTAACCGAATTCTTTATTAGTAAGTTTTGCACTAAATATAAGCGTGAAATTAAAGTACTGAGCTTATCGGCAAAAAAAGCATTACTTGATTATCATTGGCCGGGTAACATTCGAGAATTATCACATCTTGTTGAGCGGGCGCTATTGCTGGCGCAAGAAAGTGAGATAACCGGTGAGGATTTACATTTATCACCCAAGTCTACAAATGACTCGATACCGTTTATGACATTGGCAGAAGCCGAGGTGAACTTAATCAAACAAGCATTAGCTGCAACAGAAAATAGTGTGCCCAAAGCAGCAATACTCTTAGGGTTAACTAAGTCATCAATGTATAGAAGAATAGAGAAATATGACCTTGCGTAAAACTGATTCTTTAGAGGGCTATTTACAATACAAGCTCTTGTGGTTCTTTATGCCAATCGCACTGTTTTTTGGCCTATGGACATGGCAACTCGCCATTAAATGGCAATGGATTCTTTTAGGTGAGCTTAGCATTTTAGGTCTGTGTTTATGGCTTAATGCCAGCATAAAAACCCGCGTGTTAAAGGCGTTTACTCGTGCAACCTTGCATATCGATGCTATTACGCAGGAAGACTATAACCAATTTGCTAAATCAGCATTTTCTAGCGGTAAAGTTAAAGACTTTCATCAACAGTTAAAACAGCTAAGTATACAATTACAAACGCAAAAGTCGCGTCATGATCAGCACGCCTTTCTTGTCTATCAATTAATTGGACAGTTAGATACACCTGTACTCGTTTTCGATCAAAAACAGCAATTAACCTTTGGAAACGATGCTTTTTCGCAGCTGTTTAAGCAGCCCTGGCAAATGATTCGCCATGCCTCAGCTGATTTACTCGATCTTGAGTATGCCGGCGGCGCATGGCAGTTTAAAGACGGTAGTCGTCGGAAAATGTGGCAAATACGTAGTAGTGAGTTTTTAAATGATGGGCAAACCCATCAATTATTAGTTTTTATTAATATCGAATCAGCACTGCGAGAAAACCAGCTAAAAGCTTGGCAACAAATTATACGAGTATTGACCCATGAAATCCGAAACTCTCTAACGCCGGTTTCTTCTATGGCTGAAACTTTATTGGATAAATCTGATAATGAACGCGACAAAATGATACTCAATGTTATCACTGAGCGTTGCCTGCATTTGCAAAACTTCGTTAACCGATATAGTTCATTGTCGCAGGAATACCAATTGAGCTGCCAAAATCTGTCGGTTGAATTTATCACTAAGTCGATTGCTAATATGTACCCTAGCCTTACTGTTACTTCAACAGGTAATGCTACTGAAGTTTGGGCTGATCGCACTTTTTTCGAGCAAGTTATGATTAACTTAGTTAAAAATGCACAAGAGGCTGGCGCAAATAAAGTTGAGTTAAACTTCACTAAACAAGAACAATTTACCGTGATTGATATTGTTGATAATGGTCAAGGCTTTAGTCATTTAGAGAATCTTTTTGTCCCGCTATATACTACCAAGTTACAAGGACAAGGAATCGGACTTAGTTTTTGCCGTCGAGTTATTGAACAACATCATGGCATGTTGGAATTGCATAATAATGACGAGAAGGGTGTTACAGTGATGATTGTGTTACCTGTTCATGCGGAGAGCTAATGAGCTATTTTTCCGCTTTTTTTAGTAAAGAAAATAGCGATTAGTTGTAGAGAAAAAACAACTAGCCACTATATAAATGCACTCAATAAGAAGGCACTGTTTTCTTGTTTTGGTTGCTCCCAAAGTCCGATAACGAACTTTTTTGCAGTTCATTATCGGACTTTTTTGTTCTTTGAACTTAAGTTTTGTTTTATCTTTATGTTTTTTAATGTAATTATTTTTGGCATAAGAATAGCTATATAAAGCTGTGATGTAATTTAACAAAAGAAAATACGCATATGGACGTAGTTAAAACTAAAGCAAGAAAAAATCTAATTAATAAAAAAAATGTCAGTATTTTTAGTATTTCTTTAGTCATATTATTGCTTTTAATTTTTACTAAATCGACGCTCAATCAGGTGAGTATTGCAAAGAAAGAGCTATTGTTTGCCACGGTAAAAAATGGCGATATTGATGTTACTGTCGAAGGCTATGGCAAGCTAGCGTCTGAAAAACTACAACTGATCACGACATTAACCCGAGCTACAGTTAAAGAAATACGCTTAAAACCAGGGGCGAAAGTCTCGAAAGAAAGTGTCATTGTAAAGCTGGCTAACCCTGAGCTATTGCAGCAAGTTGAAAATGCTCAACAAGAGCTAGCACAAATAAATGCTAACTTACGGCAGCTAAAAGTTAACCAACAACGTGAGTTGCTTGATGAAGAAAGCCAATTGGCAGAATTAGAAGCATTGTTTGAAACGGCACTGTTAAGACGAAGCGCGGAAGAAAAGCTTGTCAGTGAAGGCATAGTTTCTCAACTTGCTTATAAAGAAAGTGTACTTAATGAGAAACAGCTTAGTAGGCGAATCGAGATATTACATAAAAGAGTTACGCAACTTTCAGTCGTACATAAGGAAGGCATTAATATTGTACTTGAACGCATTAAGCAGCAACAAGGTAAGTTGAATGTTGCCATTAATCGTATGGAAAAATTAGATGTTAAAGCCGGTTTTGAAGGTGTGCTACAAAAGCTATCTGTCACTTTAGGTCAAAGCTTATCACCGGGTCAAGAAGTTGCCTTAATTGGTAGTATGAAAGAACTTATTGCTTTAATACGTGTGCCACAGAGCCAAGTTCAGCATGTTGTGGTTGGGCAAAAAGTAGAAATTGACACCCGACAAGACAAAATAATGGGAATGGTTACTCGAATTGATCCTATCGTTGCAGACAACACGGTAGAAGTAGAAGTGTCACTACCAAAATCATTACCCAATAGTGCGAGACCACAACAAAACGTTGATGCTGTTATTACTGCAAAAACCCTACGCAATATCAAATATATCGCTCGTCCAGTAAATGCAGTAGCAAAAACTATTACTGAACTTTATCAAATTAATAATGCAGAAGACCAAGCGACTAAAGTGTCGATTGAGTTTGGTGAAAAAACAGGAAAGTTTATTGAAATTATACGAGGGGCTGATACCGATGACCGATTTGTTATTTCAGATCTAAGTAACTATTCCAACAAAGAAATTACGCTTAATTAAATTATTTAAGATGCGAATGTAAGCAATTAATAAAGGATGATGAAATGACAACAGCACTATTAACCATGAAGAAAATATCAAAAGTATTTGAAACTGAAGAGTTAGAAACCCATGCACTTAAAGATATCAGTTTTACTATCAATAAAGGCGACTACGTTTCGATATCAGGTCCGTCGGGTTGTGGAAAATCAACATTACTATCGATTATGGGCCTATTGGATGTATCGACAACCGGAGAATATTTTATTGAAGGAGTGAATGTTACCGACCTAACGCTTGATCAAGCAGCTGAAGTAAGAAATGCAAAAATTGGCTTTATATTTCAGTCATTTAATTTAATTGATGAATTATCAGTATTCGATAACGTTGCGCTTCCTCTGAGATATAGCAGTGAAAAACCTAATAGCAAAAAAATTAAACAGAGAGTTACACAATGTTTAGAGCAAGTGGGTTTATCACACCGTATTGCTCACAAGCCTAACCAACTTTCAGGTGGTCAGCAGCAACGCGTGGCAATAGCACGTGCGCTAGTTGCTGAACCGGCAATATTGCTAGTTGATGAGCCAACAGGAAACCTTGACTCTAAAAGTGGTGACTTAGTGATGGACGTACTAGAAAAACTTAATGAGTCAGGCACCACTATTTGCATGGTAACGCATGATCCTAGATATGCGGATATGGCAAAAACAAAAATTCAATTACTTGATGGCACTATTTTGCAAGCACCGCTAGTGAAAATAGCTAGCTAGTACTGACAACAATAGAATAAAACCATTAAATTTTAACGGGCTATCTCTAAGTGTTTACACTGACTTAGGAAGGCTCAGGAGCTAGGTTTTAATGCAGGGTAATGGAATATGAGTCTATATTTAATCAAACAAGCATATTTAAGTTTAAAAAATAAACCTGTTTTTATACTCGGTGTGGTTTCAACCATGGGTATTACATTAGGGGCTTTGCTGTGTGTATTAACATTGGCTTACGTGATGTTGTTAAAGCCGTTACCGTACCCTGAACAAGAACGACTTGTTAAAGTGATTTATTCACAATACGACGACCAGTTAATGGCAACAAACAATACTTTTATCCACCCTGCTGCAATCGAGCTTTACAATGAGTTTAATAAAAATAAAAGCATCATTAGCCATACTGCTATTTCATTTTATACCGAAGAAATAATAACCTCAGACCAAAGACAGCCGAAGGTGAATACACTTTATACGACACCTGAGTGGTTCAACTTATTAACACCGCCGATGGCTAAAGGACGATACTTTAGCCAAGAACATAGCTTGAATCATTATACTCCTGGTGCGGTCATTAGCTTTTTAATGTGGAAAAATTTATTCAATGGTCAAGACAATATTTTAAATGAAAGCGTCATTATTAATGGTGTTAGCCATCCGATAATAGGGGTCACCGCACCATCATTTTTTGAACCTCAACTATTTCAAGAGGGTCGTGCTAACCAGTTATGGCTCCCTTGGGATTATAATAATTCTGAATACCAACAATACTGGTTATTGCCAGATAAAAATATTGTTATGTTTGCAAAGCTGGCGCCAAAAACAAATATTAAACAAGCTGAACAGCTATATTCAAATATTGCGAATGACTATTATCATAGCCAAGTAAGCGGGCAGTCAGATGTCAAACACTGGACCATAAAGACTACTTTTACTCCATTGAAAGATGTGTTCATAAAAGATAATTATTATGTGCTCATGCTTTTATTGGCAGGAGCTATAGGCTTAGTGTTGATTGCAGCGAGTAACATTACCAATCTATTTATTGGTCGTACTGCCAGCTTGCATCGGTCTATAGCGATAAGCATGGCTATGGGGGCTAATAAACGGCAGATAAATGAAGCACTTTTTATTGAAGCTGTGTTATTGCTGCTTTTGTCGACTATTGCGGCATTAAGCTTATCAGAGCTTGGCTTTGAAGTTTTACGGTTAGCATTTACAGATCAGTTACCTAGGGTTCAAGAATTAAGTTTGCATGCCCTTGTAATTATTATTATCACTTTAATTGCTCTGTGTTTGGCTTACTTTTTTGTTAAATTAAGCATTAAAACCATTAATGCTACCTCTTTGTTGCAGGCGCTAACTTCTAGTGGCAAAGGGAACGCTAAGCAAATCCCTAGAGCTATAAGTTTTTGGTTGATGTGTAGTCAAATAATATTTTCAGTGGTATTGGTTTTTTCAAGTGGGGTCTTGATTAAAGACATTGTTCAACAATTAAGTAAACCTTTAGGCTTTAGTGCTAAAAATATTGTAGAAATGGAATTTTCTGTCGCGACTTTAGAACAGCTTGGTTGGGAGGAGTATGCAGATAAAGCAAAAGAGTTGGCTCAGCAGCTACGTTTATTACCTGAAATTGCAGAAGTAAGTTTTGCACGCACGCCATTAAATGACAATTTTAAATTTTCCGTGACCGATATTAAAACATCGAAAAAATACTATCCATTTCATCGTAATGTTGACCAGCATTATTTAGAAGTGGTGGAGCAACGCATACTTATCGGTACGGGGTTTAGTGAGCAAGATGTTAGTGACCAGACACCTGTTGCGTTGATCAATGAAGCATTTTCACAGCAACTAGCTTTGAACCATCTAGATGTTATTGGCCATAAATTATCTGTTGATGGCTCGCTGCCGTTTACTGTTATCGGCGTCATTAGCAATTTGCAATTGCCGACGAAACGGGAGGTTCCTGCTCGCTTTTATTTAACCAATTATGGTACGGCAACATACTTACTATTAAAACTTAAAGAAAATATGACGCTCAACCGAGCCCAAATAATAGAAACCTTGAATGATATTGATAGTCAATTTGCATTAACTAAGTTAGATAAGCTAAGTGATAGTATTAATGTCGTCAATATGAAGTATGTAGTGGTTATGACTACGGCTCTTATACTAGTTATTTTAACCTTAGTGCTCTCTGCTATCGGCCTTTATGGCATCTCAAGTTATTCAACTAGAATACGTCGTTTTGAGATTGGCACTCGTATAGCAATAGGTGCCAAAGGCAAAGATATTACTAATATGATATTTAAAGATAATATCGCTGCATTATCTATGGGGTTAATAATAAGTACGGTTATATTATTAGTTTTATATTTCAGCTTTAGTGACAACTTAACTGCTTATATCAGCATAGAATTACTGCCGTTGTTTCTTATGACACTCGCTGTCATTTCGTTATTTTCAATGCTTGCCTGTTATTTACCGCTACGACAATACATTAACCAACCAGTTATTCATGCTTTGAAGGGTAATGAATAATGAGCTTATTTACCTATCAACTAAAGCAGGCGTATTCAGGCCTGAAGCAAAAGCCGGGTTTTGTTTTCAGTGTTGTGTCCACTATGGGCATCACGCTTGGCGCATTGCTTTGTGTATTAACTTTAAACTATTTGTTATTGCTTGAGCCGTTACCTTACCCTGAGCAAGAGCGAATTTTTGTTGCGCAGCACCATATTATCGACGCTAAAAAGGAAACTCAAAAAGTTGCTTTTAGTTATCCAGGTTTGGTGGAATTATACAAAAGTAGAGTTGCATTTGAGCAGTCTGCAATGCTCTATTATAGCCAAGATGTGATCACTTCTCATCGTAATCAACCATTGGTTAATACGACCTATGTTACACCTGAGCTACATCAAATTTTAGCCTCGCCAATGGCGCTAGGTCGAATGTTTGAGGCGAGCGAGGCTTTAAACACCAATAGTCCTGTCGCTATGCTCAGTTATGTTACTTGGCAACAAGCATACGAAGGTCGTGCTGATATTCTGCATCTAAAAATAAATATTCGCGGTGTTAGTTACCAAGTTATTGGTGTGCTGGCTGAAAATTTTGTTGAACCGGAGTTGGCTGAAATTGGTCGTGAAACGCAGGTTTGGTTGCCTTGGGATTTCAATGTAGAGAGCGCCGAGAGTAGATATAACTTTGGTAATATTCAAAATAACTTTCACTTTATTGGCCAGCTAAAGAAAAGTGTTAATCAAAGCCAAGCGCAGCAACTAATAACTCCTTTGGTGAGTGAGCTATGGCAAGAAAAATTTGTTGCTAAGTTTGATTTTTTCCAAGGCTGGTCAGTTGATATGCGTGTTCGTTCGGTTAAGAACATAATGCTCGGCGAGAGTAAGTCTTTCGCGGTTATGTTACTTGCCGGTATTGTAGGTTTGGTATTGATCGCCTGTGCAAACATCGCTAATTTATTTATGTCACGTACTGCAGAAAAACACCGTCAAATGTCAATTCAAGCAGCAATTGGAGCCACTAAAAAACAATTGTTTAGCGCAATGTTGGCAGAAACCAGCCTATTAATGCTAATGGCTATTATATTTGCCTTGGTTATTGCCAAAACAGGTTTTTATCTGATGCAGCAATATTTGGGCGCGCTATTACCTAGAGTTAACGAGTTATCACTCAATCTAATCACGTTTGGTAGCGCTTTGCTGATTACTGCTATTTTGGCCTTATTTTTCGCTAAATTAACGACCAACATGATCAATTATCGCGGTTTAAATACTACGCTGCAAAGCAGTGGCAAGGGCAGTGGTTTACAGGTATCGAAAAAGACTCGCCAGATATTAATTGCTAGCCAAGTCGCCCTAGCGACATTATTGGTATTTGCCAACATCAGCTTACTTAAAAATGCTATGCGGACTATTAATGCACCGATAGGTTTTAGCACTAATAATATTTCGACTTTGGTTTTAAATTTATCTTCAACACAAGCCTATAGTCAGGAAGATGCAATACCTACTATGGCTGAGATTATGACAAAGTTGGAAGCCTTACCGCAAGTGGAATCCGTTGCACAAGGCAATTCACCTTTAGGTGGTTTTGGTATTAAAGCGCTTACCAAATCGACTGGTAATAAAAAATATACACCGTACTTTAAGAGGGTTGATCAACGATATTTCAATATGATTGAACAACCACTGTTACAAGGTGAAAATTTTACCATCATCGATCGCCGTGATAACAATAATAAGATGATTGTTAACCAAGCCTTTGCTCAACAATTAAAAGCTGATGGTGCTGTTATCGGTATGCTATTGCCATCAATAGGTGAGCCTGATTTTAAAATAGTTGGTATTGTTAAAGATATTACTATTCCCGGTGATACAGCTTTTGGCAGTGATGATACCGCTGCAAGTGTACCAAGAGTTTATGCTCCCAGTGGCCTTAGTGGCAGATCTTTTATGCTTAAATTTAAGCCAGGTCAGTCAGTCAGTCGGCAACAACTAGCCGCATTATTAGCTAAGATAGACTCAAGATACTCTGTTTTTAGTTTTAATAAAATCTCTGACAATCTTAATCAACGTTTATTTACTGAAATAACAACGGCCATTGCTACTGCAATGTTAGCGTTAATTACTTTTCTTCTTGCTGGTATAGGTTTGTACGGCATTTTAAGTTACAGCACACAAATGCGCCGTCTTGAATTAGGCACTCGTATGGCGGTTGGTGCAAAGCGGCACGATTTAACTTTAATGATCATAAAAGACAATGTGAACCCGATTGTTCTTGGTGTATTACTTAGCCTAATTACTTTGGTAAGCGGGTATTTTTTCTTTATTGATGCACTCTCGTTTTATATCACTTCGCAATTAATCCCAATGTTTGCTGTGACTATCTTTTTGATTTCCAGCCTTTCGCTTCTGGTTTGTTATTTACCGTTAAGAAAAATTATTAATTTACCTGCCATAAACAGTTTACGAGGAACTGAATAATGAATTCGTTTTTTTATCACATTAAACAAGCGTGGCTGAGTCTTAAGCAAAAGCCGGGCTTTGTATTCAGTGTTGTATCGACGATGGGTATCACCCTAGGTGCACTTATATGCGTATTAACATTGGCCTATGTCATGCTAATAAAGCCACTTCCTTACCCCGATCAAGATAGGCTCTTTCGGGTTGAACATCAGCTTATTAGCAATGAAGGGAAAGTAGATGGCGATGCGTACACGTACCCTAACTTAATGCATCTCTATAATAATCAAACGGTATTCTCTGAAAGCGTGTTGTCATATTTTGATGCAGCAGTGCTGACATCGATACCATCCGAGCCAATGATGACTATTTCGTTTGTTACACCACAATGGTTCGATCTTTTCGCGACTAAGCTAGCAAAAGGGCGAATATTTGAAGCAACAGAAAAGCTTAATAGTTATAGCCCTGTTGCCATTTTAAGCTATGAAACGTGGCAAAAAGAATTTGCCGGTAAAGACAATGTTTTGGGTGAAAAAATAACCTTTGGTGATAAAAGTTATCGTGTCGTCGGCGTAACTGCGCCTGATGATGTTGAATTGCCGTTAGCAGGACCTGGCTATAAAACTCAAATTTACCTGCCTTGGGATTTTAATCCCTTTACTGACGAACAGCGTAAATCTTGGGGGAATGATGATGGCAGTTTAACTTTCATTGGTAAACTTAAACCTGATTTAGTAGCTAACTTTTCAGCATCAAATATTAACCAAAAATTAACTCATCTGATTAACGAAAATTGGCAAAGTCATGTCTCAGACCGGCCGTTTTTTAAAGATTGGCGTATCAATATTGAAGTAAGCTTGGTTAAGTCTTATATCATCGGTGAGGGCAAACGTAGTGTTTACTTACTTATTATTGGCGCATTGGGGCTGGTACTTATTGCCTGTGCAAATATTGCTAATTTATTTGTCTCTCGCACGGCTGAACGTCAGCAACAATTGGCTATTAGAGCGGCAGTTGGAGCGTCTAAATCGCAATTATTTAAGACTATTATGGCGGAAATAGGCGTTGTTATGTTGCTATCGATGTTGCTAGCACAGGTATTCTCTTATGTCGGTTTTACTATATTGGCATACTCTCTTGGTGGTTTTCTTCCTCGACTAGGTGAATTATCACTAAATGCTTTCTCATTGTTAATATCAGTGAGCTTGTTAGTGCTATTAACGTTAATGTTTTCGCAGCTATGCAGAAGAATGATTAATTACCATGATTTGAATGCTACTTTACAAGCCAGTGGTAAAGGTAATGGTATTCAAGTATCCAAGCGAGTCAGAAATACCTTAATTAGTAGCCAAATAGCCATTGCGAGCGCACTAGTGTTTATCAATATCGTACTTTATATTGATGCCATGAAATTGGTGAAACAGCCATTAGGGTATGACACTGATAATAATATTGCTGTTGTACTGTCACTGACGAATATTGAACGTAGTTCACGTGCTGCTACCTTAACGAAATTAAAAACAGAGCTAAGAAATTTACCCCAAGCAGCAGCTGTTAGTCAGGCGATGAGGCCATCAATATTTGCTATTACAGCGTTGATGGGGGATGCAAATTCAGAGCGTTATACTGCCAAGCGAAAAGATGTAGACGAAAAATACTTCTCATTAATTAATCAGCGTCTAATTGCCGGTGAAAACTTCAGTGCCGCTGACATTAAAGATGATAATGACGTTATGATCATTAATGATACTTTCGCGCAGCGGCTTGCTCCTGACGGTAACGCTATAGGTATGACATTTAATAATGGCGTACGAATTATCGGGATAGTTAAGAGTATTAATGTCCCTGGTAGAATGCGCGCTGAGTCTCGATTTTATATGCCTGCAAGTCTTGCTCGTAATATGTTAATAATTAAAGTAAAAGCAGGACAAAAACTACATAGAGAAGAATTCATTAAGGTATTAAAGGGGGTTAATACTCAGTTGAGTTTATTTAGCTATGCAGCTTTAACAGACTATAAGAGTGAAAGATTGTTTGTACCGATAACAACATCGATTGCGACAGCAGTATTAGCAATTCTAACGCTACTTTTATCGGCATTAGGGCTGTTTGGTATATTAAGCTATTCTAGCCAAATGCGCCGTTTCGAAATTGGTACGCGTATGGCCATTGGTGCAAAAGGTCGTGATATTGTTCAGCTCGTTTTTCGAGATAATGCTGGCGCAATACTTTCGGGGATTTTGGTAAGTGCGATTTTACTTAGTACATTGTCTGTTTTGTTTAATGACAGCTTGATTCAATACATAACACTAACGCTAGTCCCCATTTTCATGGTGACATTAGGGGTAATTCTTAGCATTGCATTCTTTGCTTGTTATGTACCGCTAAGACAATATATTCGCAAACCGGCCATTCATTCATTACGAGGTAGCGATTAAGGAAATGCCGTAGTGGTAGCAATTGTATCGTATTATTACTCTACAATGGCTGCCGCTAAATGAGTAACCACTCATAAGTTGGTGTTAATTAAGGTTCACCATAATGCGCTTAATTAATTTGGTCATTAAGCTGGCTTGGGCTTGTTGCAATTCTGCTGCACTATAAGTTGTGTCTAACACTTTTATACGCATAGAATAGGTTGCACCATGTCCCCAAGGCCACCAAATAACAGCAAGTGTAGGTGTTTTATCAGAAGCAGGACGGGTGAAAATCAATTGTTCTTTATTTAGGCTGGCGAGCTCTCCAAGTTCTTCTTTTAATGTCTTAGGAGCTTTTTTAATGTTCTTTTTGTTCCATTCCTCACTGAATAACTCACGTAGCGTTGCTAATATACGATCTTTTTTTTCCCAAGAAAATTCAGCTAATAAAGCCGACATTTGCTCCTCCCAGCGCCACGTTAATTCATCGCCGAGCGGTGTCGTGATCGTGTTAAATGCTAAGTCTTGTTGAGTATATTGCACAAATCTTCCATGTTTTTAGTCATTTATTGAATTAACGATATTAACACTTTCACAGCACATGTTAAGACTTATTGACAATTTCCACGGCATTAAACTTATCAACACATTGTTGACAAATACATGATTTTCCAGATAACTCTTGCGGCACTTGTGCTAACAACTCACGTTTAATATCACTGCTAACACACCAACAAGCCGCTGCACCGTTAACGCCACATAAATTGTTTTGTTGACATAATGGGCATTGGCTCTGATCAACAGGTATATTCATAAGTAAAAGCTCAAAAGTACGTTTAGCGATGAATCAATTGCGTAGATTCACGCACAATGAGTGAAGGTTTAAATACTTGCTGAATTGTTTGTTCTTTGGTTTGGTATATCTGTTTTAATACCAACTTAGCTGCCATTCGACCCATTTCATTAACTGGATTTAATATGGTGGTTAATTTCGGATGAATATAGCGAGCAAAAATAACATCATCAAAACCAACAACAGAAAGATCTTCAGGTAAAGATAAACCGCGCTCACGGGCAAAGTTCATTGCACCAGAGGCCATTTCATCATTACCACATACTAAGCCGGTAAATTCTTGCTGTTGCGCCATTAAATGTGCGATACCTTCACTGCCACCGGTTTCTTTAAAGTCGGCGCTATAAAAAAGCTCTTCATTGAAAGTGATATTATATTCTGCCAATGCCCGTTTGTAGCCCTCAAATCTGGCTTTAGCATCAAACTTGTATTGTGGCCCGGCAATACAAGCAATGTCGGTGTGGCCTAGATCTAACAACGATTTTGTTGCTAAGTATCCGCCGAGTTCATTGTCTAAACTAATACATTGTTCGGCAAGGTTTTCGACATAGCGACTGATGATAAAAATGGGTGTTTTACCCTTACTTAATTCTTCTAAGTATTCATCTGAAACGGCTTCAACATGTAAGATAATAGCATCGCAATTTCTACTAATAAGAAATTCAATACCTTCTTTTTCTTTTTCTTCAATGCTGTGACCTGTAGTAACAATAATATGCTTGCCGGCAGACCTAAGTTCACTTTCAACTCCGGCCATCATTTCGCCAAAAAAAGCACCATGCAGCTCTGACACTAATAAGCCAATACTATTGCCTCGGCTAGACGCCAGTGACTGAGCAATTGAATTTGGCCGATAACCAAGTTCTTTCATTGCCAATAAAACTTTTTCTCGCGTTTTATCACTGACTTTCGCATTACCATTCATCACCCGTGAAACGGTGGCAAGTGATACCTTTGCTAATTCAGATACTTGGTAAATGGTCGCCATGATTTTCCTTTCGTTTCTCAGACTCAGTGTCAAAACTAAGCTTTGAATAATATCATATATAGTTGCACTTTAAATCGCTAGACCCGTTAATGATCAATTGTTTACTCGATTTTTCCGGCGTAATTCAAGCTCTTCACCGATTTGGCTATTTCTTTCACTACTCAGTGGGTAGAACAATATTAATAACGCGCTGAGTACAGCAAAAGCTGCGGGTATCCAGCTCATTAATAATTTCATCCCCTGTAGTGATGCTGATATGGTGCTCGAGTCCATGCCATCGTAGCCATAGCCAGCTAAGACCAATAATACTAAGGCTCCGGCAAAGCCACCACCAGTCTTTTGTACAAAGGTTCCTGCTGAATAAATTAACCCTGTAGCTCTGCGTTTATTTTTCCATTCAGAGTAATCAGCACAGTCACCCAACATAGTGAAATATAGCGTTGGAATCATAGCGGCAAAAAATTCTGCACAGCAGCCTAAAATGAAGATGGCAGTTATTTGATCGCTTGCTAACCAAAAGAAAGGAATGGTAAATAATGTACTGGTCAGCAAGGCGATAATTAATAGTTGGGGTTTACCCCAGCGCTTAGCAAGGTAATTAGTGCAAAGCGCACCTAAAATAGACACGAGCAATAACGCCACAAAATATTGTCCGGTCATCAATTCGTCGCCAATATAGTATTTGAAATAATACGCGATAACGCCGTATTTAATGCCGTTGAACATCATAGTGAGAAAACCAAGTGCTAACAGTATTAACCAAGGTTTATTAGTGAGTAAGTCAACCATATCAAGCTGAGTACTTGATAATTTCTCAGTTGGTGTTTTGATAAAACGTTTGATAATGAACCACATTGTTGCCATTACTAAAACGAAAAATGTCCCGCTGATCATATTGCGATAATAGAAAAACAAGCTCATGGCTAATAATGGCAAAATAATTAAAGGTAAGTTTTTCGTTAAGTCTTTGAGTTCTTGAGATAACCCTAAAGATTTTTGCTGTGGCGTAGTAATTCTTTCTTTTGTGCTGGTGAATGTAATTATCAACAAAAATACCAAAATGGCAGCAAACAAATACATAGTAGTTTGATAACCGACAGCATCATTACCTTGACCAAAATATGCAACTAATTTTGGTAAAAATCCCATAACTAATAAGCCACCAGCAAATGCTCCAGCAAAGCGAAAGCCAGATAAGCTGGTTCTTTCTGTATCAGAAGTGGTCATCACTCCCATTAATGCAGAATAAGGAACATTGTTGATGGTGTAGGCTAACGTTAGCCCAATATAAGTAAAATATGCGTAAGCAAGTTTGCCGTTTTCGCTAAAGTCTGGGGTGCTAAAACAAAGCACCATAAACAAACCTAAAACCGGGGCAGAGAACAAAATCCACGGACGAAACTTCCCCCATCGGGTTTGTGTTCTATCAGCAACCATACCCATAATAATATCGGTGACACCATCCGATAAACGCACAACTAAAAATAGCATCGCCGTTGCTGCTGCGGTTATGCCAAAAGTATCGGTATAGAAAACAGCTAAGTACGCAAGAGCACCACGCCACACTAAATTTGCAGCGGCATCTCCAACGGCATAACCAACTTTTTCAGAAAATGGGAGTTTAGTCATATTTTATTCTTATTATTAGTCTGCTCTTGAGGCTATCAAATTACGAAAGGCTAAACCACTGGCTTTAATAGTTCGAATTTGGGTTTTATAATCAACATGCACAATACCAAAGCGTTTTAAATAACCTTCAGCCCACTCAAAATTATCCATTAAACTCCAAGCAAAGTATCCTCGCACATCAACACCCTGAGAAATTGCACTGGCGACCGCATTAAGGTGTTGATTGTAATAATCGACTCGTCCTTGGTCGTTAACCTCACCGTTTATGCAGTGATCATCCATCGCCGCACCATTTTCTGTTATGTAAATTGGCGGCAGGGTATAGCGAGTGTTTAATGATATCAGTAACTCGGTAAATGCTTGTGGGTAGATTTCCCAACCAATATCGGTACGCGCAACATTAGGTAGTTGTACTTCTTCAAATCTATTGTCTAAGTTATGTCGATATACTGCTCGGGTGTAAAAATTTATACCTAAAAAGTCGAGCTCTTGCGAAATGATTTCCATATCACCGAGTAAAATATCAGGTTGCTGTTGCTTAGGTAATTGTTGATTAATGGCTGGATATGTACCATCCATGATTGGTTTTATGTACCACTGGTTAAAATAGTCATCGGCGTATTCAGCCGCAATTTTGTCTTTAATTGAGTCTGTTTCTGGGTAAGCTGGCGTAAAATTTAGCACTATGCCATTTTGTGTATTAGGACTGTGTTTTTTTAGTGTTTCTATCGCTAAACCATGTGCTAGCAATAAATGGTGTGCGGCTTTTTTACCATAGTTGATATCGGCGTGACCTGGTGCATGAATACCGGCTTCATAACCAAGGTAAGCGCTACAAAAAGGTTCATTTAGTGTTGCGTAAGAGTGCACTCTGTCACCGAATGCTACGACTGTTTTTTTCACATAATCTTGAAATTTATAAGCAGTATTACGATTAAGCCAGCCACCTTCATCTTCTATGTGCTGTGGTAAATCCCAATGATAAAGTGTGACATAGGCTTTAATGCCTTTCGCTTTTAGTCGGTCTAAAATGGCAATGTAATAGTTAATACCCGTTTGGTTTACGCTACCATCTTTTTTAATAATTCTTGGCCATGACAATGACAAACGGTAGGCGTCAACACCTAGTGAAGTAATAAGCTCGATATCATCTTGCCAGCGATTGTAATGATCACAGGCAACATCACCATTTGAATTATCAACAACTTTGCCGGGCGTTGCACAAAAAGTATCCCAAATACAAGGCAGTCTGTCAGCGACACCGCCTTCAATTTGAAAAGCAGCTGTTGCTACGCCGTAGGTAAAATTTTTACTGAGCATTGGCGAATTTACGGGGAGAGATAAGTTCATCATTTTTACATTGTCTTCTTTTAGTAAAATCAACACATTGATAATTAGCGTCGCTAAATCATTTTCTTAACGAGCAACTCTTTTCTGTAAGCGCTTACATTTCACTTGAAAAAATTTTAGGCTTCTGTAAGAATGAAATTCAAATGAAAGCGCTTACATTTGAAATGTTAGTGGCTAATAACTAAAAGGTCAACTGGTTTTTATTTAATCATTCTTATTTAAAGCTATGACCAAAATCAGCAGGTATCAGCTAAGGGGGCATGATGGTAAATCAATCAACACCATCGACAACACTAAATAATGGTAGTGATGAAAAAGATAAAGATTACCGTTTTGCGTTGACATCATTAACGACGCTATTTTTTCTTTGGGGCTTTATAACCTGCCTGAACGACATATTGATCCCGCATTTAAAGGCGGTGTTTAACTTATCTTATGGTCAAGCGATGTTAATCCAATTTTGCTTTTTTGGTGCGTATTTTCTCGTGTCAATTCCTGCTAGCAAAATTGTCTCAAAGCATGGTTTTCAAAAAGGTATTGTGATTGGACTTGTTGTCGCCGCTATAGGTTGTGCAATGTTTTACCCTGCGGCCACATCCCATAGCTATCCGGTATTTTTAGCTGCTTTATTCACTTTGGCAAGTGGTATTACTATTTTGCAAGTTTCTGCCAATCCTTACGTAAGTACGCTTGGCCCAACAGAAACTGCCTCTTCTCGTTTAACTATGACACAAGCATTTAATTCGCTAGGCACAACGGTTGCCCCTTTCTTTGGCGCCTATTTAATTTTAGATCAAGCTGCTAGTGCTATGTCGGCGGCAGAGTCTGCGCAATCAGTACAATTACCTTATTTATTATTAGCTGCGCTTTTGTTGCTGTTAGCGGCAATATTTTCATGGTTGAAACTACCAGCAGTTGAACAAGTAGACCTTGCTGATGCAACCGAAGAAAAAGTAAAAGGCAGCGCTTGGCAACATCGACATTTGTCTTTAGGGGCATTAGCTATTTTTGTTTATGTTGGTGCTGAAGTGGCAATTGGCAGCTTTTTAGTAAGCTTCTTGTCGCTAGAGAATATTGCTGGCTTAGTAGAATCTGAGGGAGCTAAGTATATTGCGTATTACTGGGGCGGCGCACTGGTTGGCCGTTTTGCTGGCGCAATTGTTATGCAAAAAATAGCGGCCGGTAAGGTACTAGCCTTTAATGCATTTGTTGCGGTTTTCTTATTGGCAATTGTTATTTGCAGTAATGGTGATATTGCCATGGTAGCTATTTTGTTAATTGGTTTATGCAACTCAATTATGTTTCCAACAATCTTCAGTTTAAGCTTAAGTAGTTTGGGAAGGTTGACTAGTCAAGGTTCTGGCATTTTGTGTTTGGCAATTGTTGGCGGCGCCATAGTGCCTTTAGCGCAAGGGTTTCTAGCTGATGAAATTGGTGTTCATACCGCATTTATTCTGCCGATGTTCTGCTATCTCTATATAGCTTATTACGGCGTTACTGGTCACAAAATCAATATACAAAAATAAAATTTCTATCATTTATTTCGGGAAAGTAATGACGATGAAAATTAATAAAAAACATGCTGTTAATAGTAAAGCATTTAAAAATAACAAGTTTCAAAGTGTAGTGGTGAAGCTTACTATGAGCTTGATTTTAGCGGGTGCGCTGGGGTGTGCTGATAATGAAAAAAAACTTGAAAAAAATAACATTCAAGCTGTTGATGAAGTTGCAGAGTTTTGGCCGAAATTGCCGCAAGCATTACCCTATGATGAAGCACTTGAGTTCAAGGTTAAGAACTTAGTTGCTGAAATGACCTTAGCGCAAAAAGTTGCGCAAATGATCCAGCCTGAAATAAGAGATATCACCGTTGAAGACATGCGAAAGTATGGCTTTGGCTCATACTTAAATGGTGGCGGGTCGTTTCCTAACAATAACAAACAGGCAACACCACAAGACTGGATAAAACTTGCAGAAGATATGTACCAAGCGTCTATTGATAGCAGTATTGATGGTTCAGCTATTCCAACTATGTGGGGTACCGATGCGGTTCATGGTCATAACAATGTTATTGGCGCGACGCTATTTCCTCATAATATTGGTTTAGGTGCAGCTAATAATCCTGACTTAATAGAAAAAATTGCTGCTATCACCGCGGCAGAGGTTATGGTGACCGGGATAGATTGGGTTTTCGCTCCAACCGTTGCTGTAGTGCAAGATGACCGCTGGGGAAGAACATATGAAGGTTATTCAGAAGACCCCGCTATAGTGAGAAATTATGCCAGTGCAGTGGTTAAAGGTTTACAAGGTTCACCAGATAAAGACTTTTTATCTAACGACCGTGTTATCAGTACCGTAAAACATTTTCTAGGTGACGGTGGCACAGTTGCTGGCGATGACCAAGGAGATAATATTTCAACCGAAAAGCAACTATTTGAACTTCATGCTCAAGGTTATATTGGCGGCTTAAATGCTGGCGCACAGTCAGTTATGGCGTCATTTAACAGCTGGCATGGCAAGAAAAATCATGGTAATAAATATTTACTTACTGACATTCTAAAAGATCGCATGGGCTTTGATGGTTTTGTGGTTGGAGATTGGAATGGTCACGGGCAAGTTAAAGGCTGTACTAATGAAAGCTGCCCACAGTCAGTCAATGCTGGCCTTGATATTTTTATGGTACCAACCGATGCATGGAAGCTGCTTTATGAAAATACTATTGCGCAAGTTAAGTCCGGTGAAATTGCGCAAAGCCGAATTGATGATGCAGTAAGTCGAATTTTACGAGTGAAATTACGTGCGGGCTTATTTGAAAAACCAAGTCCCGCAACTCGTAAGTTATCAGGTAAAACGGAATTGATTGGCCAAAAAAGTCATCGTGATGTTGCTCGTCAAGCCGTGCGAGAATCACTGGTTTTATTGAAAAACAATCACAATATTTTACCTATCTCGCCAAAGAGTCATATTTTGGTTGCTGGTGATGCGGCAAATAATATTGGCAAACAATCAGGTGGTTGGTCGGTTACATGGCAAGGTACAGGTAATAAAAATTCTGATTTTCCTGGTGCTCAGTCTATTTTTGACGGTATTAATCAACAAATATCTTTAACTGGCGGAAATGCGACACTGAGCGTTGATGGTAGTTTCGTTAAAAAGCCTGACGTTGCAATTGTCGTCTTTGGCGAAGAACCTTATGCCGAAGGTCATGGCGACCGAGATAATTTAGAGTTTCAACGTGGCAATAAGAAAGACTTAGCGCTTTTGAAGCGTCTTAAGCAACAAGGCATACCCGTTGTAGCCGTATTTATTAGTGGTCGACCTATGTGGGTAAATGCTGAGCTGAATGCTTCTGATGCTTTTGTCGCAGCATGGTTACCAGGTACAGAAGGTCATGGTATTGCAGAAGTATTGCTTAAAAATAGTGAAAATGAAGTGAACCATGACTTTTTAGGTCGCTTATCTTTTTCTTGGCCAGCAACGGCTGATCAAACGGCAACTAATCATTATGATGTGAATTATCAGCCGCTATTTAAATTTGGTTATGGTTTGAGTTATCAAGATAGGGTGATGGTAAGCAATGATTTTGATGAAACATCACAAGTTTCTCATGATCAATTACCAAATTTAGCCTTGTTTGTTGGTGCAGCAAAAATGCCATGGAAAATGCAATTAAAGTCAGGGGATGAAAGTGCTGACATCACTTCTAGCGTGCAGTCGCTCGGCGCGGTTACATTACAGACATTAGATAAAACGGTGCAAGAAGATGCTAGATCAGTATCTTTTGACGGTAGTAAACAGGCTAGCGTGGTGTTAACGAGCAACTTTCCTGAAGATTTACGCGCATATAAAGAAGCTAATGCGACATTAACATTATCGATGAAAGTCAATTCTGTGAGTAATGAGCAAATTTTGTTGTCTATGGCTTGTGAGCAGCAATGCCCAGGCTCAGTAAATCTGACAAAAGTGCTGCATTCTATGACGTTAGATAGCTGGGAAAACATCTCCATTGATTTGCAATGTTTTGAAGATGCTGGCGTAGACTTTTCACAGGTAACTAGTCCATTTCAGATAAGTACTACTGGGGTGGTGAGTTTGAGTTTTGCTGATATTATTATTGAGCCTAACTCCGCTGAAACCGCGACTATAAGTTGTCAATAGTTGCGAAAAATTAAGGTTAGTGTGTATCGGGTTTCAGCTAATATTATCTGTAACCCGATTACAATTTGTTGCAGTATCTGTTTATTTTTACAACAGTTTGCTTTTCTGGTTTAGTTAAAATAGCGCTATTATTTATGCTTAACTATACAGGGAATAGCCATGTTGACTTCTGTACCAGCAGACTCAAGCGCTAGAGAGGTAACTATTATTTACTATGGCGAACAGTCACTTGAACTGCAGCATAGTGTTGAGGTTTTCCCACTGCTTAATAATGGTCGTGTAGTTATTCCAGAAAGTTACAAAGAAGGTAAGTCTATTATCGCAGTCTGTAACGGGCGAGTAGAGATATTAAATAAATTTGGTGAACGTATTGAGTTTCCATCAAAAAACTCTCAAGCAATGTAATAATTTTTATCATTAAAAAAGCAACCATCGGGTTGCTTTTTGTGTCTTAAATCTGCGCTAAAAATCAGTTTGAAGGGCAGTAATGCTTAATGAAGTCATCATGTTCAGGCAATTTCTCAACAGCTTGAGTAATGGCTAATTTCATACTTGCTAAAAACTTATGAAGTTCATCATCGCTCATAACATTGGCTATTTGGTGATACTGCGTAGGTATTAAACCTTGGCCAAACATCACTTGTGTCCAAGAATCAACGCGGAAAATATCACCGTCATCTAGAAATACACGTCCTGTTTCTTTAAATAGAGCTATTTTATGCGCAAGTGATTCTGGTATTTCCATTTGCTGGCAGTGTTGCCAAAATTCACTGTCTTGGCGTTGGTTAACCTTATAGTGCAATACAATAAAGTCGCGTACAGCATTTAATTCTGAATCTAATTTACTATTGTATTCCTTAACGCCTGATTCTGTAACGCCGTTGTATGGAAATAAGCGTAGCAAACGTACAATCGCGGTCATGATCAGGTGAATACTGGTTGATTCCAATGGCTCAATAAAGCCGCTAGACAAACCAATAGCAACACAGTTTTTATGCCAGCCTTTTCTGCGGCGTCCGGTTTTGAATTTTATTACCCTAGGTTCAGTGATCGTTTCACCGTCAATATTATCAAGTAATAAGGTTCTCGCATCATCATCAGACAGATATTTACTGCAAAAAACTAAACCGTTACCGACCCTATGTTGCAGTGGAATTTGCCACTGCCAGCCCGCTTTGTGAGCGATAGAACGAGTATAAGGTTTAGGTTTTGACACTGACTTCGTTTGTACGGCAATAGCGCTGTCACAAGGCAACCAGTGTGACCAATCGTCATAACCGGTATGCAATGCTTGCTCTATTAAAAGGCCTCTAAACCCCGTGCAATCAATAAATAAGTCAGCTGATATGGTTTTACCTGAAGCTAAAGTGATTGCGCTAATATTACCTGTTGCTGGGCATTTATCGACTTGAGAAATTTTCCCTTCAACACGCTCTGTGCCTAACTTCTCGCTAAATTTACGCAAGTATTGTGCATAAAGTGTCGCATCTAAGTGATAGGCATAATTAATCGGCATATCTTTGCTAAGTGCGAATTTATTCTGCTTAGCAGCTTGTAATTCATAACAATATTCACCAAATTCATCTTTATGGCCACGCATTTTTCCATCGAGCCAAAAGTGGTGAAACTCACCTGCCCAGCACTCTTTACCCGTAACGCCAAATGAATGAATATATTCATCGTCCACTTGCCCCCAGTTTTCAAAACTAATGCCTAGCTTAAAGGTTGCATGTGTTGCTTTCATGACTTCTTGTTCATTAATACCGAGCAATTTATGAAAGTTTTTGATCGGTGGTATGGTTGCTTCTCCCACACCTACGGTACCAATCTCGTCAGATTCAACTAAGGTGACTTTAATGTTATTGCCAAGTAGCTTTGAAAAGGCGGCGGCTGTCATCCAACCTGCGGTACCTCCACCGGTAATGACAACATGTTTTATTGCAGTATCACTCATGCTTTATCTCTTACTATTGTTGTTGGCAGTAATGGTTTATTAATGCGCGGTTCGTTGGTAGACCTTGTTGAAATTGTTGTTTTTGTAATTGTACTTTTGCAAACAGTTGTTCTGCTATTTTGTTATTTTCAAATAAGGTTTGATGCTGATGTGACTGAGTATGGTAGCCCATGCCGTACAGTACATATTGGTAACTTGCTGATGGAAACACTTCTTCATTTTCAATAAAGTCATAACGACTAGGGGGCTGATATTTCCACAATTCTATTAATTCAGCGAGTCGATCGGGAATACTTACTGTCTGTTGATTATCACGCCAATAATCACTATCCCGCCTTTGGCTAAGCACATAATGCAATTTAAGGAATTCGATCACACGCTGCCAGCGGTAACTAAAACGACTGTTGAAGCGTTTAGCGGTAATATCCATTTGCTGGCGGGTTTGCGGTAATTGTTCGCTGATCATGGTGATTGATAGCTCAATCATTGCTAGTGCCGAAGCTTCTAGTGGTTCAATAAAGCCAGCTGACATACCAACGGCAACACAGTTCTTATGCCAGAACTTTTCTCGATAGCCAGGCATAAATGCCAGTTTTCGTACGCTAAGCTTTTCACTCTCTTCATCACCTATTGAGCTGGCGATATATTGGCGAAGCTGCTGCTCTGCCTCTGCATCACTAATATGAGCGCTAGAGTATGTGTGACCAACGCCTCGACGAGAAGGTAAGCCAATATCCCAAATCCAACCACTAGTTTGCGCAGTAGATAATGTTGCAGAAGCGATATTGTTTTGCTGAAAATAGGGGACTTGTGTCGCTAATGCACAATCATTAAACAGTATATTGTCTTGCTTGATGAGTGGGATATTAAAATGTTTATTAATCAATAAGCCCACGCTACCAGAACAGTCGATAAATAAATCACCTTCAATCGTTTGGCCATCTTGTGTGGCCAACTTCTCAATATCGCCTGATGGAGAAGAAACTATCCTTTCTATATGGGCAACTAGGTGTTTAACAGCTAACTTTTTGGTGCAATGCTTTTGTAAAAGGGTGGCAAACTTTCCTGCATTGAGATGATAGCCATAGTTAGTAACTGCGGCATAAGGTGGTGTAGCAATTTGTTTTGGCGCTAAGCCCATTTCACAGGTGTGATATTGAGCATTAATGGTGTCGGCAAAGGCTTGTTGGGAATGTGTTGCTTGCCAGTGCTTTTGTAAATCGATTTGGCTATAGCCTTCAGGCGTCATAAAGGGATGATAGTAAAACTCACCATCTTTCCCTGTTTGCCAATTGATAAACTTTGAGCCTTGCTTAAATGAAGCATCACATTGTTGAATAAATTCGAGTTCAGTAATGCCTATTTTGTCTAACGTGTTGCGCATTGACGGCCAAGTGCCTTCACCTACACCGATGGTTTTGACATTAGGCGATTCAACCAGTGTGATTTCAAGTGATTGCTGCTGAGCAACTTTGTGCTCTGCCGCAAGAACTCCAGCGGTTAACCAACCGGCACTCCCGCCACCAACAATGACTATTTTTTTAATGGGCTTATCCATCGTTATTACCTAGTGTGAATACTAATGCCAGTAAATATGTCTTTGATGCTATTTTTATAACCGCTAATCACGCATTTAATACTGTCATTAAAAATAAAAAGCCGCAATCATGCGGCTTTTTCATTTTTACTTTAGGTTAGAAAGTATAGCGAGCACCAATTGCATAGCGTGCACCTAAATCTTCCAAGCGCCAAAGTTGGGCTTGCGTTCGGCCATGAGTTCGAGAAGACTCTTCTGTAATGTTAATCCCTTCAAAGAATACTGATAACTCGTCATTTATTTCATAAGCAACGTTAAAGTCGATTTGAGAATAAGACTCAGTGTAACCCGGTTCATTAATATACTGTGCTTGGGTATTTAAGAACTTATCGCGCCAGTTGTAGGCAATACGTGCTTGAAAGCCACCTTTTTCATACATAGCCACAAGGTTAGCAGTATCACTTAAGCCTACCAAGGCAAACTGTGTAACGGTTGGGTCACCATTGTTATCAAAGCCGATATCGCCATTAACTGTAGTGTAGTTTGCTTGAATGCCGAAGCCACTATCACCAAAGAAATGTTGAATAGCGAATTCCATACCATAAATGTTAGCTTCTTTATTATTAACATATTTTGATACGGTAAAGTCCATTAATGGATCATCAGAGTTTGGCATAATATCATAAGTTTGCTCAAATTCTTCTGCGGTCATTGAATCAAAATCAACGCCATTTTCCATCGCAGCAACCATAGAGAATAGGTTGGTATCTGTTACTTGTAGGCCACGAGCTTCTAATGCAGCTTGCGCTGCTAAAGCGCGAGGGCCGGCAGTAGCATCACGTAATCCGTAAACATTTTCAGTGACTGGTTGGCGGCCGGTAAAGTTACTGACGCGTTTATCGTAAAAACCAATTGAAACATAACTCGTATCTTCAAAATACCATTCGGCAGAAATATCTATGTTATCTGACTCAAGCGGCACTAAGCCTGGGTCACCACTTGAGGCAGTACCTAGCTGGGCACCAGATAAAATGGTTGGGTTACTTGGACCACCAACACCACCAGGAGCTGCACTCAGTTGGTCATAACGTGGGCGGGCAATAGTTTTACTGTAAGAAAAACGAGCCTTAACATCATCGACTACTTCGATATCAAAGTCGAAGCTAGGGAGCAGGTGATCATAGCTTGCAGACCCTGAAAAGTTTTCCATGCTACCGCCATTCCTAACATTAAAATCGTTGTTACCTTCCCAAACAACAGCCGTCGGTAGTGCAATGTTGTCAGTAGACGTTACATCAGTACTGGCGTAACGTAAACCTGCGCTCAAGTTATACGGCATACCGCTAAGTTCACCAGCAAGTTCAAATTGAAAAAACACTGCGGTAACATCTTCTTCAATTTTACGATTAGTGTTGTATGGGTCATGTGATAAAAAATCAAAACCATAGTTATCACCAGCCCATGCACCAATGCGTGAAGCACTTCCGGTAACACCGCTAGAATATGCACCAGCACTGCTGTAATCATCAATCAAGCTTGGAATATTCACTGGTGTTAAGAAATCATCAGGCAACTCACCTGGATTTTCAACACCCCAGTTACCCATAGTATGACGAGTATTTGATTGTAAAGCGTGGCTTTCCATCGAGCGAGACTCGATACCAAACTCGATACTGCCTTCATCAAACTCATAAAGACCACTTAAACGAATTTGATCAATTTCGGTTTTTTGTGAAGCACGAGTTTTATCTAAAATAGAGGTACCAATGTCAGCATTGTCTAATTGGTTATTACAGTTTAAGCCTCTGCTTGCCGCGCAATCGTCAAAAGTCATTAGTAATTCAGGCAAACCATTGTTGAAGTTTACACCTTGAGCTGATGAAACATTGGCACCTAAGCCGGCATTTACCCAACTACCGTATTGAGCTCCAGGGCGGCTATCGGCAGAAGAGCTATGACCATCAAATATCATAGTGAATTGATCATTCACTTCGTATTCTAAATTTAAGCCAATAGATTTATTTTCATTGATTTGATTAAGCTCTTGTTGAGCTAAGCCAAGATCTCGAGGCGCTTGGTCTCGGCGTTCTTCGCTATAACCAATTGGCGTTTTAACGGTATTATCATCAAAAGTTAATGCTGATTTGTAAGTATCCATCCAAATAGATTGTTCTGCACGGTTAGCGTGAATATCTTGCTTTGAATAAGTGTAATCAAGTGTTGCTGTTAAGCTGTCAACAGGATGATACTGTAAAGTTACTTGGGCATTGGTACGTTCACGTTCATTGTCTTGAACAAAATAGCGTAAATCAGAAGGTAAAGAGAATAATTGCCCCGCAGCAGGCGCATTAGTTAGCACCGCAGGGGTTCCGTCTTGTTGCTGTGGAATGCTTGAAATATCGTCATATACATTAGTACGCCATTGATTTACAAAGGCGCCAGCGGCTGAACTATCGCGGCGTTGAAAATTAGCTGAGATAGAAGCACCAAAGCGCTCATCTTCATCAGTCCAGCTGAGTAACCCAGAAAGCTCAGGCGTAACATCACTACCCACACGATTCGTTGAGTCATGCATTGCTTTGGCACCAAAGCTTGCTTGCATGCCAGGGTTATCTAATGGCTTACCCGTCACAATATCAATGGTTGCGCCGATGCCACCCGTTGCAGTATCCGCTCGGCCAGTTTTATAAACTGAAACTGACTTTATAGCATCTGAGGAAAGGTTAGCAAAGTCAAAGGCACGCGTACTGTTATCACCTAATGACGCACCCGGCATAGTACGGCCATTTAGTGTGATCATATTGTAGTCTGGACCAAAACCACGTACGGTAACTTTACTGCCTTCGCCGTTAGAACGGTCAATTGACACACCCGTAATACGTTGTAGTGATTCTGCGAGGTTAGTATCAGGAAATTTACCAATATCTTCTGCTGATATTGCATCAACAACACCACTAGCATCACGTTTTAGTCTTGTCGACTCTTTGATACTTGAACGCATTCCTGTTACTTGAATGACTTCAATTTCTTTTTCTGCGTTACTCGCTTCTTCAGCATATATTGGTGCAACAGTGCTAACGCCTAATATTAGCGATAAGCTTGTTGCTATGCGTGACTTTTTATATGTTTTGTTATTCACTTGCATCTCCCCTCGAGACATTTAATCACATTCAACCTAGTTATTCATAAGTAATTTTGTAAGCGCTTACATTATGGGTTTTTTTAAAAAGGCTACTGATAGTTAACTTGCCTTTGTAAGCGCTTACATAAAGTTAGATGAAAAAAATATTAACGTCAATATTTTTTTGTTTATAAAATGAACTTTATTATTTATCTTGTTGATTATTATTGTATTAAATCTTCATTCATTGTAACTGAAATGTACAATTCATAAGCTTTACTTTGCCAAATCAAGGTGATTTCAAGTGTAACTTAAAATTTAAAATGAAAGCGCTTTCATTTTTTCCTATTATGTGACTAAACTAAAAAGCATAGTCAGTTCTCTTGTCGCATTGATACCCATGTGGCCGAGATTCACCTAGAAAATAGTTAGCTATTATTTATTAGTTATCAGGAATGTAGCAATGCAAGTCATTAAATTAAAAGAAAAAATATCATATGCCTGTGGTGATGTAGCGTCCAATTTTTATTGGCGAGTTTTTGACGTATTTCTATTCATTTTCTATACCGATGTTTTTGGTCTACATCCAGCTGCTGTTGGCACCATGATGTTAGTTACACGTTTAATTGATGCTTTTTCAGATCCGATTATGGGCGCATTAGCCGATCGTACACAGACACGTTTTGGCAAATTTAGACCGTATCTACTTTGGGGGATAATCCCGTTAGTGGCAGCTGGCGTATTAGTGTTTACCGTGCCTGATTTAGACAGTGACGGTAAGCTAATTTGGGCTTATGCCACCTATATTTTTATGATGCTTGCGTACACTTTTATCAACGTCCCATACGGTGCGCTACTTGGCGTGATGACGGGCGTAAGCCAAGAACGAACAACACTGACTAGCTTTCGTTTTATTGGTGCATTTTCAGGTGGTAGCTTAGTGGCTTACTTCACGCCAACGTTGGTGAATCAATTAGGCCAAGGTGATCAGGCGTTTGGTTGGCAATTAACCATGGGACTGTACGGTATTATTGCGGCAATTTTGTTTGCGATTAGTTTTTACAATACCCGCGAACGTATTGCGCCACCGCAAACGAAACCAACACCTATTCGCACCGATCTCAAAGATTTACTCAATAACAAACCTTGGCTGATTTTATTCAGCTTGGCGCTAATCGTGATGATGACAATTACGCTCAGAGCAAGCTCTGGCACCTTTTATTTTAAATACTATGTTGGCCGAGAAGACCTTATTGGTAGCTTCTCATTTGTTTACATGATAGCTCTGGCGGTAGGCGCTGCGTGTACGCCATTAATGACCAAGTTTTTTGATAAACGAACCTTGCTAACGATCCTGATGATTATTGTTGCCGTGCTTTCCAGTGCATTTTATTTTGTGGATAAAAGCCAGATAAATTTGATGTTTGCTTTGCAAATAATGATTGGCTTTTGTTTGGGACCCAAATCCCCACTGGTTTTTTCTATGTATGCGGATACTGCTGACTATTCTCAATGGAAAAATGGCCGCAGGGCAACTGCAATGATTTTTTCTGCCGCAGCTTTTGCTCAAAAACTTGGCGGTGCTTTTGCTGGAGCGATGATGGGCTGGCTATTGGCGTCATTAGGCTACGTGGCAAATCAGGTGCAATCGCTTGAATCATCCCATGGCATTGTTTTGTTAATGACCTTAATCCCAGGCTTTTTTGCTGTCATTTCAGTGTTAATTATTCGTTTTTATTCCTTATCAGATACCGAAGTAATCAAGCTACAAGAAGACTTAAAGCAACGAACGTCATTCGGGGAGTCAAATTAAATGATGAACAGTAAGCAAGAAATAGTGACACCGGTGCTGCCTTATCAGCATGATGTTGTTACTAAAAGAATAAATTGTTTTGACCCTGTAGCGATGAAATTTGCCAGTGGTTTTTTATGGAATAAAACCATGATGGTGCACATGAATTGTCGAGGCTATGCCGTTAGTCAATTTATGCAGCCTGAGCCTAGTAAATATTCGGGGGCACCGAATATGGAAGCAAAAACTTTTATGCAACCTGAACAAGGTTACTTTGCTCATCATCCCGGTCGATTTTTTTATGTGAAATGTCATGATACTGACGAAGTATTTTCAATACCTTACGAGCCTATGCGTAAGCCGCTAGATAAGTTTACCTTTTCTGTTGGGCTAGCTGACATTGTTTGGCGTATCGAACACCTTGCCATTGAATTTATTTTAACCTTGTCTTTACCGGTAGAAGGTTGCCATGAGTTATGGCAATTAGAGATTAAAAACCTCACTAATGATGTTAAAAATATCAGTATTTATCCGTGCTTTTCGATTGGCTATAAATCTTGGATGAATCAATCGGCCACATATTATCCTGACAGTAATGCCATTATTGCTAGCAGTGTTACGCCTTATCAAAAGCTTGAAGATTACGATAAATATCAGCAATTAAAAGATGATACCTTTTTACTTGCTGAGCGTAAGCCTGACAGTTGGACAACCAGCCAGCAATTATTCGAAGGTGAAGGGTCGATACAATTTCCTGTTGGCATCAAGGCGAAAAAGCTAACGCGCGACGAAGCCTGTTACGAAACCCCTATTGCTGTAATGCAATACGACGTTGAATTATCAGCACAAGAAAATCAGCAATTTAAGTTTGTGTTTGGTGCCTGTAAAAGTGAGCAAGAAGTCGGGGATATTAGACAACGCTATTTTGACAGCGAACAAGCATTTGAAGTAAGTCAGGGACATTATCAAGATTATATTCAGCAGTCACAGCAAAGTTTTAGTCTTGAAAGTGAAGATAAAGCATTTGATCAGTTTGTTAATCACTGGCTGCCTCGGCAAGTGTTTTATCATGGTGATAGCAATAGACTGACCACTGACCCACAAACGCGAAATTATTTACAAGATGCGATGGGCATATGTTTTATTGCGCCAGAGAAAACTAAGCAGGCTTTGCTAACTACGTTATCTCAGCAAAAGTTTGATGGCTGTTTGCCTGACGGTATTCTTTTACACCCTGATGCAGAAATTAAATATATCAATTTAATTCCCCACAGCGACCACTGTGTATGGCTGCCGCTTTGTTTAAAGGTATATTTAGATGAAACTAATGACGTTAGTATTTTGCGAGAAAAAATTGCCTTTAATGATAACACAACATTTCGTACTGTCGCTGAGCATGTTGAGCTTGCGCTTGATTATCTGCTTAATGCCACTGACGAGCGAGGTTTAAGTTTTATTGAACAGGGTGACTGGTGTGATCCACTCAATATGGTTGGCCATAAAGGTAAGGGTGTATCCAGTTGGCTATCACTAGCTACGGCTTATGCATTAAAGCAGTGGTGTAGCATTAAAGAAAACTATGGTTTACCTCAAGATGAAAAATTAGCTGAATATCAATATGCCGCACAGGCGTTGAATGACGCCGTCAACAAACATTTATGGGATGGCAGCTGGTACGCTAGAGGCATTACTGATGATAATAATTGTTTTGGTATTGCTGACGATGTAGAAGGGCGAATTTTCCTTAACCCACAAAGTTGGGCAATGTTAAGTGGTGCCGCCGACCAAATAAAAACTGATAACTTGTTACATGAAATTGATCAGCAACTATCGACGCCTTTTGGCCCAATGATGCTGGCGCCAAGTTACACAAAAATGCGTGAGGATGTTGGTCGTTTAACGCAAAAATATCCCGGTACGGCAGAAAATGGCTCAGTCTATAATCATGCCAGTGCTTTCTATGCTTACAGCTTGTTTCAAATTGGCCAAACAGACAAAGCGTTAGAAATTCTTCAACAAATGCTAAGCAGTGAAAAAGATGTTTTAGTTCGTCGACAACTACCAGGTTTTATTCCTAATTATTATCGTGGTGCCTATCAGCAATTTCCTGAAATGGCAGGGCGCTCAAGTCAGTTGTTTAATACCGGTACGGTAGCTTGGGTCTATCGTTGTATTATTGAAGAATTGTGTGGTTTAAAGGGCGAAGCTGGTTGTTTGATTATTACGCCTAAAATGCCTTCTCATTGGCAAAAAATGACAGTAAAACGCAAGTTTTTAAGTGCTGATTTTACCGTAAAAATAAGCCGTGATGAAAAAACTGAACAGCAAGTCACTCTTGTTGATGGCGTGCATGTTATGGAGAACAAAGTTGAAAATATTCAGTCAGGAAAACACTACTCATTAGTGGTGACTTTACCTCAGGTTAATTAATTTCACCGTTTAAATTATGGACTTTCTAGAGTAGTAATATGGCAAATTTATTTATTATTATGGGCGTCAGTGGCAGTGGTAAATCAACACTTGCTGAGCAGCTGGCAGACAAAATCGGTTATAGCTTTGTTGACGCCGACGATTTTCATAGCGATAACGCAAAAGAAAAAATGGCAGCTGGTGAAGCGCTCACCGATGAACTTAGGTCACAATGGATGCAGCATCTACAGCGTTTTTTAACCATTAAAGCTAGGCAAGAAACATCTGTTGTTTTAGCGCACTCAGGCTTGAAGAAAGTGCATCGCGATATGCTAAGAGTGTTAGGCTTTAAACCGCACTTTTTCTTCTTAGAGGGCAGTGAAAGTTTAATTGCTGAGCGTATGCAAAAACGTTCAGAGCACTTTTTTCCTGTGAACTTGTTACATAGCCAGTTTCAAACGCTTGAACACCCGAAACTATCACAAGAAAAAGGTGAAGAGCTAGATGTTAATATTATTAGCATTGAGCAAAGTATTAATGTGATAGTGACGCAAGTTGAACATGCCGCGATAAAGTTTATTACAAGTAGCACATAGCATTAATGATGCAGGTGAAATTCAGGATTTTAGTATGAAAACAAACAAAGTTAGTCGTTTAACTAAAGCGTTATTACTCAGTGGTTTGTCAATATTCGCAACAACAAGCCAAGCACTTGAAGCTAAGCAAACCCATGTGGCGCCTGCTATTGATGGCGTAATGGACTCATTATGGAAAACCGCAACATGGCAACCACTTAATCACCATATTTTAGGGGATATGCCCAGTGCTGAAGACTTTTCAGGGCGCTTTAAAGTGATGTGGGATAAAAACAAAATTTACCTTTTAGCGGAAATTCAGGACGATGTACTTTTTGATAATCACCCTGACCCATTAAATGCCTATTGGGATGACGATTGCTTAGAAATTTTTATTGATGAAGACAGATCAGGTGGCGAACACCAATTTAACTTCAATGCCTTTGCCTACCATGTGGCACTCGACAACCAAGCGGTTGATATTGGTTATAAAACTAAAGATGGCCAGCCTGATTTTATGTTGCTCAATGACCACCTTAAAAGTGCATGGAAGCGCCAAGCCACAGAACCTCATAAACTTATTTGGGAAGTGGCATTAGATGTTTACGATGACAGCTTTGATTACGTAACCACTAAAGCGGGAACTAAAAAATTTAATGACGCTAAACCAGTGACATTAACCAACAATAAAGAACTTGGTTTTATGCTTGCCTATTGCGATAACGACGGTAGTGCTAGTCGAGAACACTTTATCGGTTCAGTGGCTATAGAGCCTAAAAATGGTGATAAAAACTTGGGTTATAAAGATGCGGGTGTTTTTGCCCCGTTAACTTTGGTTGAGTGATTTGGAATAAAAGCGCTATATGAAGGTAATATAGCGCTCTAATAATTGGCAAAAAACTGATGGCTAAAATGTTGAGGAATGAAAATAGTTAATTGTCTTTTTTTCTTATTTACTTTCTGGATTAGATGTTTATTACGATTATCAAATTTTTCTAACCACTGATTGTTTTTTATAATAGGTTCCGGATATTTCAATCGAGCAATAATTGAAATAGCATCAGGATATTTGAGTTCATTAAATACTATATCGGTTGTATTCTTTAACCTTAAAACTCCTTGAGAATCCTGACCATAATAAGCAATACAGAGGTAAGCTGTAGCGATAGATTCTTTTTTTAACAAAGAAGATACATATACAGCAAGTAGTTGCTCAAACAGCTTTCGTTTTACGGTTCGCTGGTATTTACTAATAACTACACGAACAAATTGCTGCTCAATTGTACTAGCACCTTGAACTGAACCATTCAAAGTTTTTAATATTGCTCTGAAAAGGGCTATTTGATCTATTCCAAAATGTAAATTATGACGATGATCTTCAGCTAGCGTTAATGTAAGCAATAATTTTTTAGGAAGTTTAACATCATTATATTTAGAGGCTACTTCCAAGCATTTTATTACATCGTTTTTAAAGTCCCACCAATTAAACATATAAATTATCTTTGAGATAATGAGTATTGGCAGAGTCGCTAAAAAGTAACTTAATTTTAAAATAGCTCTCTTTGCCACTTAGATAGTCCATCTTGGTTTGCTACAAAAGAATTAAAGGCACCTTTAAGAGAGTTGCTGTTAGTTCTGATAAGTTCAAAGTAATTAGTCGATTCTCTTCCATTTCCTTGTTCCTTTATGTGGATATATATTTTATCTTTTGATAAGTAATTCAATTCATAATAACCGTCTAAATGACCGCGAGATCTTTTATCTCCAACATACTCACGCTCGCCGGTAGAGGAATTTTCATATACTTTCTCCACAGTACCTGAGAGTTTATTTCCTTCTCTCCAAACAATGGCTATATAGCGAAGAATCATTCCTTTATATGGGTTGTAATCACTGTTTACTGTGGTCATTTCAAAATACCATTTACCAGTGATATCAGGTATTCCAAAAAGTTTCTCTTTTAGTATAAAGAAAAACAACGCTAATATAGGGGCACTAATTAATGCGGCTATAACACCAGCGATAATATTTTCAATCAAGGCCAAATCTCCTTATACGGCTAATAGATTATTATGAAAACTTCGTAGTAACATTAGTCTCATATAATAATTATTAATATCACATAAATTCAAAGCTTTATGAACTATAAAAAATAAATTAATTCCTATCTTTAAATATTACAGAGAAGCTTTAGTAATATTAAACATGGGACTTAGCAATATTACCTTTATTATCAATACACTAAAGTACGTTGAATATGTTTAAGTTGATTCGCAACTCTTAACCTAGAATTAGCAATTAATTTCTCGATTACTCAACGTCAAACACGCATCTTGACCCTAAGTACTTAAATCCGCTACTGTTACTGGCAATTATCTTTATACGAATGCAGGAACATTATGGTTAATGTTGATGTGGTACAAACAATCGCCGCAGTGCCAAGTGAAGTGAGTAAAATATTACTCGATCATCAAAATGCAGGGCAGTTTTTTGATGCCAAATTTTCAATGGCAAAAACTGCTGATGAAGGTGAAGTTTTTGGCGGCAAAGGCGCTATTCGTAATTTAAACGTTGCCGGTGTTAAGTTTTCTGAACAAATATTGATCGCTAACGATAATCACATTCGCTACGCCATTGTTGGTGACCGACCATTGCGTGGTCATCAAGGTAACATCTATCTTGAGGAACAAAGCTCTTCCTCTACTTTGGTTCGCTATACTATTGTATGTGAAGCGCCTAAATGGCTGCCTGATAAATTGGTTGAGTTTTTATTGTCACAAGCGATGAAAAAAGCCTTAGTTAAAATCAATAAACATTTTCTAGCGCTGGCGAATTAAGAGAAAACTTGTAATGAAAACATCCTACCTGCTAGCAATCGACCAAGGCACAACCAGCAGTCGCGCTATTATTTTTAATGCTGCTGGCGACTTAATTGCCAGTGCCTCAGAAGAATTTGAGCAAATATTTCCTGACGATGGCTGGGTTGAACATCAGCCAGAAGCCATTTGGCAGACTACGCTTGCAACCTGTCAAAAAGTGATAGAAAAAAGCGCTTTACAGGTTGAAGACATTCTGGCAATTGGCATTACTAATCAACGTGAAACTACCTTAGTGTGGGATAAAGCCACGGGCGAACCAATTTACAATGCCATTGTTTGGCAAGATAGACGCACCGCTGAACGTTGTAAAAATCTAAAGAAAAACTCTGACATTGTTGAGCAAGTAAAAGCTAAAACAGGGCTACTGATTGATCCTTACTTTTCAGCCAGCAAAGTTGAATGGTTGTTAGATAATGTCGATGGCGCTCGTGAAAAAGCAGAAGCTGGACAGCTATGTTTCGGCACAGTGGATACCTTTTTACTGTGGCATTTAACCAAGGGAAAAACCTTCGCTACTGATGCCACTAATGCCTCTCGTACTATGCTGTTTAATATTATTGATAATTGTTGGGACGATGAGCTTCTAGCAATATTTAATATTCCTAAAACCATGTTGCCAGAAGTAAAAAACAGTGCTGATGACTTTGGTGTTACCGCAACTGAACACTTTGGTCAGCCAATCGCGATTAGCGCAATGATTGGCGATCAACAAGCGGCGTTAGTTGGTCAGGCTTGTTTTGACAAAGGCATGATGAAAAGTACCTACGGCACGGGCTGTTTCGTGATGGTTAACACAGGTAAACAAGCGCAATACTCGCAACATAAGATGTTAACTACTATTGCTTATCGCTTAGCTGGAGAAATAACTTACGCGCTTGAAGGCAGTATTTTTATGGCTGGCGCTACCATGCAATGGATACGCGATGGTATAAAACTGATTGATAATGTTGAGCAAAGCCAAGCCATTGCCGAGTCGATGACGGCTGAAAACCATGTTTATCTTGTGCCTGCATTTACCGGTTTAGGCGCGCCACATTGGCAACCTGATGCGCGTGGTGCCATTGTTGGGCTAACACGGGATTCTGGTATTACCGAAATTGTAACAGCGGCTTTGGCTTCTGTGGCCTATCAAACCCGTGATTTGCTAGGGGCGCTGCAGCAAGATGGTATCGATACCACGCAATTACGTGTTGACGGTGGCATGGTGATGAATGATTGGCTGCTACAGTTTCTTGCCGACATTTTAAACTTAGTAATTGAGCGACCGAAAGTAACGGAAACCACGGCATTAGGCGCGGCACTGCTTGCTAGCTTACAGCAAGGCTTGTTTGAAAATGTTGAGCAGGCGGCTAAATATTGGCAAGTTGAAAGTAAATACTCGTCACAAATGAGCGCTGAAAGTCGCGCTCGTCATTATCAAGGTTGGTTAGCTGCTTTAGATAAAGTGTTAGATTAGCGATTAGCTTATCGGTTAACTGTATAAATAAACAGTTTTAGGTGCTAAGCTTAAACGAGTCACTCATTTAACTCGCTAGAAAACGTATTTGCTTTGAAACTATATATTGCTGAAAAACCTAGTTTAGGCCGAGCTATTGCCGCGGCATTACCAAAACCACAGAAAAACCAAAAAGGCTATATTGAGCTAAGTAATGGTGATGTGGTGAGTTGGTGTATTGGCCATGTGTTAGAGCAAGCTGACCCTGAGCAATACGATGCTGATTATAAAAAATGGCAAATGCAGCATTTACCAATTATACCCACGCAATGGCAGTTAAAACCTAAAACGCAAACCCGCTCGCAGCTAACCGTATTGCGAAAACTGGTTAAGCAAGCGGATGAAATTATTCATGCCGGTGATCCTGACCGTGAAGGGCAATTGCTTGTTGATGAAGTAATTGATTTCTTAAAAGTATCTAAGGCTAAAAAACAACAAGTTAAACGTTTGTTAATTAATGATCTCAATCTACCTGCGGTTAAAAAATCTTTAGCCAATTTACGCAGTAATCAAGATTTTATGCCTTTATCAATTTCTGCGCTAGCGCGTTCTCGGGCTGATTGGTTATACGGTTTAAACTTAACTCGCGCCTATACTTTGCAAGGCCAAAAAGCGGGCTTTAATGGCGTACTTTCCGTTGGCCGAGTACAAACACCCATTTTGGGTTTAGTGGTTAGGCGTCAGCAAGAAATCGAAAACTTTGTCGCAAAAGACTTTTATGACGTTCATGCTCACTTAAAAACAGCTAATCACCAGCAATTTATCGCTAAATGGCAACCGAGTGAAGCGTGTCAGCCGCATATGGATGAAGAAGGGCGAGTGCTTAACCGTGCACTGGCTGAGAATGTTGTTAGCAGAATAACGAGTAAAAGTGCAGAAGTGACTTCGGTTAGTGAGCAAGAGAAGAAACAAGCCGCGCCATTACCTTATAGTTTATCTAGCTTACAAATTGATGCCGCGAAAATTTATTCGCTAAATGCGAAATTGGTATTAGATGTTTGTCAGTCATTGTATGAAAAACATAAATTAATTACTTACCCGCGTTCTGATTGTCGTTATTTACCTACTGAACACCATAGTCAGGCGAAAAGTATTATTACTATGTTGGCTAGTTCTAATGAAAGCTATGGAGAATTTGCCAAAAATGCTAATACAGCGTTGAAAAGTAAAGCATGGAATAACGCTAAAGTGAGCGCTCATCACGCGATAATACCTACTGAAAAATCAGCCGCTAATATTTCCTTAAACCCCTTTGAGAAGAATATTTATTTTCTGATTGTTCGACAATATATAGCTCAGTTTTATCCTGCCTATGTTTACAACCAGTCGAAAGTAGAGGTGTTAATTGCTGGTGGAACATTTCTAGCGAACGCGAAAACCCCGATAGCGCAGGGCTGGAAAGTGTTGTTTCAACGAGCAAAAAGTAAAACACGCAAAGCAGATGGTTCTGACCATAGTGCAGAGCAACAATTAACCGAGCAATCGCTACCTAAATTAACGAAAGGTGAACAACTGCATTGTAGTCACGGCGAATTAATTTCCCGTATGACACAAGCGCCAAAGCATTTTACTGACGCCAGTGTACTAGCGGCAATGACAGGTATTGCTCGTTATGTTAGTGATAGTACGATCAAAAAAATGCTACGTGAAACTGATGGTTTAGGTACTGAAGCAACACGAGCAGGTATTATTGACTTATTATTCAAGCGTGGATATTTGGAGCGAAAAGGTAAGAGTATTCATGCAACAGCGATCGGTAAGTCGCTGATTAATGCGTTACCTATTGCCGCGACATTGCCAGATATGACTGCTCATTGGGAAGCAACGCTGACCAATATCAGTGAAAAAACCAGCCGCTACGATGATTTAATTACTCCACTTACCGAAACATTACATGCCATGATCGCCCAATCAGAGCAGCAATCTTTTGCTGGTCTACCCAAAGTGCCCTTTAAGCGTAAATCAAAAGCAAAAAAGCGTGTGACTCGCTCAAAGCCTAGTGCAAAATAGCACTAGTTATTTTACGAATAAGCGAACTAAAAATATACATTTTCTAACTCATTGTTAGTAACAATAAACCTATTTTTAAATTTACTTACCAGTTGGTCAGTGATTAAAAAACCTTCATTTTTTCGTAACAATAACTTAACATTAGATAGACAGAATACCGATAGGTAATTTTGAATAATAATAATGTTTGGAGAGTATGTGGTGGATATTTTTTTACGGAAAAATTTCAGCAGTATTAAGTCGAATCTAGCTAGCAAAGCGGTATGTACTATTTTTACCGGTAGTGTTTTAGCTTCTTCTGTGGTTAATGCGGATGAAATATGGAGTGAAAACTTCGATGCGGCGAATATAGATGGTAAAGGCGCTGTTTTTAATCAAATAGATTTGAGTAATGTAACCAAGTGGTCAATTGATGTTAGTTCAGCGCAACTTACAGCAACGTCAGATTGGTTTAAAGTAAAAAGTGGTAAATTTGAAGGACGAGATCTAGACGGAGTTGCTATTTGGCAGTCTGAAGAGATTAATATTAGTGATATGGCTGATATTAAGCTGGCAGTAAGTCTGGCCGAAAGAGGTAACCATGAAGGTACTGATTTTGTTGATGTCGCTTACGCGATTGATGGCGGTGCTTTTGAAACAATTACTGATTGGCAAGGTAAAGGTAGTGCAGAGCATACTTTAGTTGATGACTTTACAAGTGAAGTTGTTTCAGCTGTTATTGCAGCAGGAAATTCATTGGTTATTCGCGTTAGTATGAAGAACAATGCTGGTTCTGAATATATTACGCTAGACGATGTTGTGGTTACTAGTGGTGCAGGTACTGTTGAGCCACCACCGATAGATCCGCCGCCAATTGATCCGCCGCCAGTCGAGCCTCCTGCAACAGGGACCATTGTAGATGCTTGTTTTAACTGCCCTGATTTAAGCAAAGTTGCGTCAGCTAGTGACTTTGTTGATAGCATTTATTATGCAGATGTTAATGCCGCGTTAGCAAATCAAGCAACAGCATCTAATTTACGCAGCGCAATTAATGGTGCGATTAGTATTAACCATAATGTATTGTCTTATTCGCAAGTATGGACAGCATTAACTCAGACTGATGAAGATCCACTTAATAGTGACAATGTTATTTTGTTGTATAGAGGTATTTCATTAGCAAAATTTTCTAACGGTAGTGGCCCACAATCATCGAATCCTGATAATTGGAATCGTGAGCATGTATGGGCAAAAAGCCATGGCTTTCCAAGCTCAAGCGCTGCTGCTTATACTGATATTCATCACTTAAGACCAACCGATATTTCAGTTAACTCTTCACGTGGTAATTTAGATTTCGATTACAGTGATAATAATCTACCTGAAGCCCCGCTGAATAAAGTTGACAGTAACTCTTTTGAACCTCGTGATGTGGTTAAAGGTGATGTTGCGCGTATGACTTTTTATATGGATGTGCGCTATGAAGGTGCTGATCCTCAAACACCTGATTTAACTTTAGTTGATATGCTAACTAGTACAGGCCAAGCAAGATTAGGTAAATTATGTGCACTGCTCGCATGGCACGAGGCTGATCCGGTTGATACTTTTGAGCAAGAGCGTAATAACCGTATTTATGAATTTCAAGGTAACCGTAACCCGTTTATCGATCACCCTGAATGGGTAACGCAAGTATTCACTAATGCTTGTGACGGTACTACGCCGCCAGATCCAGTTGATCCGGTTGACCCAACACCTCCAGACCCTGTTGATCCTACGCCGCCATCAAGTAATTCAGCATTGTTTATTTCAGAATATGTTGAAGGCAGTAGTTTTAATAAGGCGATAGAAATATTTAACCCAACTAATAGTGTTGTTTCGTTATCGGGCTATCAACTAAAACTTTATGGTAATGGTAATGACTCAGCAACCGTTACAGCGGACCTTTCTGGAGAAATTTTGGCGAGTGATGTTATTGTTGTTGGTTCTACGCAAATAGCAGATGACAGTGCCTTAAAACCATTAGTAGATATCACTAATAGCGCAGTTAACTTTAATGGTGATGATTATATTGAGCTAGTTAAAGATGGTGCAATAGTAGACTCATTTGGCATTAAAGGTGTTAGAACTACTTGGGGTTCTAATACCACATTAGTGAGAAAATCTTCCGTTAGTACAGGCGATACTAACGCCACGGATGACTTCATTGTTGCTACTCAGTGGGATAGTTATCCATCGAATACCTTCAGCTTTTTGGGCTCGCATAGCTTTGATGGTGTAATTATTGATCCAAACCCTAATCCAGATCCTGAGCCGGAACCTTCACTAATTGGCATGTGTGGCGATAGCGCTGAACTTATCAGTGGCATTCAAGGTAACGGTAATGCATCAACTATGGTTGGAAGCAATAAAGTTATTGAAGGTGTTGTGACCTCTGCAGTTGATAGTTTATCTGGCTTTTTCATACAAGAAGAAGCGACAGATACTGATACAGATACTGCAACATCAGAAGCTATATTTGTTTTCTTAAATGACCAAGGGGCTATGCCAATTGAAGGTTCACTTGTTCGCGCTAAAGGTGACGTAAAAGAGTTTTTTAACCGTACACAACTTGCTTTGACAGAAGGCCTTGTAGATTGTGGTGTGGGTCCCGCTATAACGGCAACTAATATCATTATGCCGATTGCTAATATTAATGACTGGGAATCATTAGAAGGTATGAAAGTTACGTTTGATCAAAAACTACATGTTACAGATACGTTTAACTTGGCAAGATTTGGTCAACTGAGTTTATCTAAAGGGCGCTTACTTATTCCAACGAACATTTATGCCCCTGGTTCTGAACAAGCTATTGCATTGGCTGAAAGAAATAGCCGTAATATTATTGTACTTGATGATAAAAATAACAGTCAAAACCCTGATTTTATTCCTTTTCCTAATGGCGGTCTAGATTACAATAATGGTGTTAGATTAGGCGATACAGTTGATAATATTGAAGGTATTCTTGATTACAGCTTCAATACCTATCGTATTTTACCTATTCAGACTCCAACGTTTTTTGCTAATAACGCACGAAAGGCATCACCTACCATTGGTTCGGCAAGCGAAATTAAAGTCGCTAGCTTTAACGTATTGAATTACTTTAATGGTGATGGCCAAGGTGGTGGTTTTCCAACAGCACGTGGCGCGCATACGTTTACTGAATTTACTCGTCAAAGTGATAAAGTAGTTGCTGCAGTTGCTGCCATTAATGCTGACGTTGTTGGTTTAATGGAAATTGAAAATGATGGTTATGGTGAGCTTTCTGCCATTGCGGATTTAACGACTAAATTGAACAGTGTGATGGGTGAAAATACTTATCAATACGTCAGTATAGATGCCGCTGGATTAGGTGGTGATGCTATTGCTGTTGGGATATTGTATAAGCCTGCGACAGTAACTATGGCTGGAAATACGGCAACAACCAATGAAGTGCCATTTGATTTTGGTAACCGTCAACCACTTGTACAGTCATTCACGTCAAAAAGCAGCGGTGAAGCATTCACTGTGGCTGTTAACCATTTTAAATCTAAAGGAAGTTGTGGTAGCGCTTCAGGTGCGAATGCTGATCAAAATGACGGACAAGCTTGTTGGAATGAGCTTCGAACTCAAGCGGCGACTAAACTTGTATCTTGGTTAAATTCGAAACCAACTAGCGTTGATACTGATAATGTTCTGATTATGGGTGATTTGAATGCTTACGGAAAAGAAGATCCTATCCGTAAGATTACAGATAGTGGATACCGCAACCTAATGGCTGAAAAACTAGGCCGTGGAGCATATTCTTATACTTTTGGCGGTAAAACGGGTTATTTAGATCATGCGTTAGCGTCAAATGCACTTACAGCGCTAATCGATTCTGTTGATGCTTGGCATATAAACGCTGACGAACCAAGAGCATTTGATTATAACACTGAGCGTAAGTCTGATAGCCAATTAGCTTCATATTATGGTAGTGATGCTTATCGAGCGTCTGATCATGACCCTGTTATCGTATCATTCACTTTTAGTACTCCAGAAGTATTGGTTGGAGATTTTGATAATGATAATGATATTGATATTGCTGATATTAGAATATTTGTTGGCATGCTAAGAGCTGGTGAAAGCTTTGATTTAAGCTACGACTTTAACAATGACGGTCAAATTAATGCACTTGATGCTCGTGGACTAATGCAGCGTTGTACCCGCAATCGCTGTGCGATGTAAGAACAATAATAATTACAAAAATAGGAAAAAAAATGAAAAAATTACTAATACTTTTAGCATTATGGTTTACCACAATATCAGCGAATGCTTCTTTAATTACTATTGATATCGAAGATAAGGCTTATGGTATTAATGATAGCTTAACGGCCAATATATATATTTCAGAACTTGAAGATAGTTTAGGTATTCAAGCACTAGTTTCAGGGTTCACGTTTGATTTTAGCTTTCAAGAAAGCTTGCTGAACTTTGAGCGAGTGATGTTTGGTAGCAATATTGATGTAGACCCAACCTTGCCTAGCTTTCGAACTGATGCATATATCTCTGGTCAACCTTTTACGGTAGCTGAAACATCATTTGCATTCTTCTCTGATTTAGACCTTGCACAAAGTGGATTAAATCGCTTTTTGCTAGCATCAGTTGATTTTACTGTTTTAGGCAATGGTTTAGCCAATTTTGCATTGAATAACGCTAATGCTTTTGATAACTTTGCTTTGCCGCATAGTGTTGTTGACACTAGAGGTGCGAGCGTACAGTTGGGCAACCAAGTGAGTGTACCTGAGCCAAGCTCAATGGCCATTTTTGCTTTAGCAATGATGCTGTTAGTATCTAGAAAATTACGTAGAAGTTAGAAAGTATACTTGTTAGCTAATTTATAAAGCCCCTTATTTTAGGGGCTTTTTTACATGCCGCACTTTCATTGTCGAATTATTTAGATTCAAATATTAGCAGTGTGCTTAATATTTAATCACTCCTTATGTTGTTTCACATCAATATCAATGCCGAACTTATTAGCAGTTTTCTATATATGCCATATTATTAAAATAGAACTAACTTTTTAAGGACATTATGCGTGCTATTCTGCTGAGAATTTTAGTTATATTTTTTTTCTTTATGAATTCTAATGAGGCTAGAGGTGAAAATAGGTTTTCATTTTGTTTTGAAGTTTGGCAGCCTTTTTCTTCTGTCGATGAGCATGGTTTGGCAAATGGCCGAGATATCGACTTTTTAAAAAGTGCATTAGAACCATTTGATTATCAATTAACGTTTATTGAGTTGCCTTTCAAACGTTGTTTGAAAGAAGTTCAACAAGGTAATATCGACTTTGCATTACATGTTGATGAAACTGATGGAATAAAGTTAATCGATTACCCGATGGGAAGTTGGGATTTGCTTTTTGCTTATAAGAATGAAAAAACAGCAAGTTTACCTTTTAATAGCAATAATAAGCAGAGTAAAATTTTGATTGCCCGTGATTATACTTATCCGAAAGAAGTGATAGATAAGCTGATGGCTATGTCAGTTGAAATTCTCAATGGATCTTTTTATACCAGTACTTCAAATGAAGTAAAAAACTTATTTAAATTAGTCGAATCTGGGATGGTGGACGCTATATTAGTTGATAAAGCTTGGGCAGAATATGAACTATTGAGGCAAAACATTAAGATCACACTTGCAGATACCTTATTATATTCTGAACCACAGTTTATCGGTTATAGAAAAGGTAACGAAATTAATGCACAACTGCTAATACAAGCTTTGAAAGGTAAAGCTATAAGGGAAAGTAGGTAAGCACACTAGCGCTTTACTAATGTGCAGAATTTATTACCTATCCAGAATTGAGGTTACTTATAAAATAGTTTGCGGACTAGCAATGAATACTTTAAATAGTAAAGGCTCTTCAAGCGCGCTGTCATCAATGGCGACATTGGTAAAGCCTGACTTCGTTAAAAAGCTTGTTAACGCTTCTTGATTAGCATCACTTTCCGATAAATTGAGCGCTTGGTAATAAGCCTTGTTTTCTTCTGTTTCACAATCATCAGCGTCAACAAATAAATGCATCGGCATACTTAATATAGAAATAGATTGAGCTTTCGAATAGTGCTGTGCAATTTCATTAAGCAAAAACTTTGCTACACCTTTTTGGCGGAATTCAGGCAAAACACTAATGGCTTCAATCAGGATATGATTTTTCGCTTTTGTATCTGTTTTTACTTGTAGCTGTTCTGCTAAGTCGGCGGCGATGTTTTGCTTTTTAAAATAAACATTGAGCGGCACTTCCCAGTCAGTTCCTCCTTCCTGAGCGAGCAATTCATAACTTTCATCAGCACCGCGGTGCTTATTTAATGTGATGATATCAACTTCTGCTTTGGCAATTATTTGGCCGTCATTATTTTTGACATTGATTTCTTGCATCAATTGCCAGTCGAATGCGCTTTTTATTTCTGCTTTGTTAAATTCTATTGTTAAATTCATTATCTTTCAGTGCTCTACTTCACGGTGAAATATCACGTGGTAAAGCAGCTACCTTTAGTTTATTGGAGTAGAAAGGTAATTTTTCTACTTATTCAAATATTATGGCGGCGTTTATACCATTACTCTGCCTTCGACGCCATAAATTGATGTTAAATTAAGCAAGGTAAAGTCGATTTGATAAGCTTACTGCACTAAAACTTTCTGCCCTTGAGTTAATCGTTCAGCGCCACGAATGGCAACTTTGTCGCCATGCTTTAATTCACCCTCAATACTCACACGCTCAAATGTGCCGTTACCAACAACTACAGGTAAGCGATGTACAGTATTTTCCATATCAATCTTTACCACGTACGTGCCATCTTTACGTAAAATGAGTGCATCGCGATGTACGGTTAAACTTCGGCTACTTGCTTGAATGGGAACGGTAACTTTCACTAACTGTCCGCTTGCCCAAGATTTATTTAAGTGTGATGGAATATTAATTCTCACTTCAAAAGTTTGCGATTTCGGATCGGCACTAGGAATGAGCGAGGTGACTTCTGTATTAATCAATTGCCCGTTTGCACTGATATCTAAACCATGACCTTTACGCACATAAGCGAGGTATTTAATCGGCACATATAAGCGAACTTCTAACTGTTCTGTGTCTAATATTTTTAGTAATAAATCACTGCGATTTACATCGCTACCTGCGCGAACAAGACGTTCGGTGATCACACCTGAAAAGGGTGCTGCTACGGTGGCACGTTGAATTTGGTCTTCTATTTGTTGTAACTTTAAATCAGCAATTTCAATATCTGTTTGTGCTAAATCGTATTGAGATTGGGTTTGATCTAATTGAAACTGTGATGCTGAATTACTTAGCTTCAATTTTTGTAAACGCTGTACTTCGTTCTCTAAATATCGAACATTAATTTTTGCGCGTTTTAGTTGTGCTTTTTGCTCAAGCTGCATTAATTTTAATGGTAATAAATCCATTTTTACCAATGCATCACCTTTTTGAACTAGGGTCCCCGGTTCGGCAAGCCATTCAATACGGCCGTTAACGCCTGCGGTTATTTGAATATGTGAGCGGCTGTAAACGGTTGCCATTAAATCTGTCGATGCTGATAAATTCATCTCGGTTACTTGATCAACTTTGACAGGCTTCGGTGGTGGGCTTTCGGCGGCCACACAACTACCCGCAAGAAAGACAGTGGCACTAAGTAAGTTGGTAAGTCTTTTTGTTATGGTAAGCATGGTTTTTCCTTAGTGATTACTTGCTAATGGCGTAGGGTCAGCGTTAAGTTTAGCGACATTGTCGTTACTATTTGGTTGCGCATTACTTTGTTGGGTATTGCTTTCACTTAATCGTAATAAACATGGAAATAGCACTAAAGTAAAAATGGCGCTGATGGTCATGCCGCCAACAATTACCGCTGCTAAACCGCGATAAATTTCACTACCTACCCCTGGCATTAGCATTAGCGGCAACATACCAAATAAACTGGTTAATGTGCTCATGTAAACCGGCCTTGCGCGAATTCGTACGGCTTGCGCAACGGCTCTGCGCGTAGGTAAGCCTTGGCGTTCACCTTCGCGAGTTTGGTCAACTAATAAAATGGCGTTGTTGACCACTAAACCAAGTAAAATAATAAAGCCAATCATAGTCATTAAATCGAGTGATTGGAATGTAAAAAGGTTGAGCGCATTCAATGCTAATACGCCCCCCGCGACAGCCATTGGCATCACTAGCAATACTAACAGGCTGTCTTTTGCTGACTTAAATAACGCTGTCATCAATAGAAAAAGTATAACCAAAGCTAGAATGAAGTTTTTTAACATATCATTAATGGCTGCGGCCATTTCATTAGCGTTACCACTTAATAAAATGGAAGAATCTTCAGGTAATAATGCGTTCATTGATGGCATAACATTTTCTTGAATAGCACTTAGTGCTTCTTCAAGTGACATATTGGCCGGCGGCGATACTTGTAAACTAATCGTGCGCTTGCCATCAACACGACGCAATTGTGTTGGGCCGGCAGTACGGGTAATTTCTGTTAATTCACCAATAGTTTGTACACCAGCAAGAGGAGAATGAATGGGTAGTGAAGCTAACTCGTCAGGCGTTTTCCATTGCTCTCCACGTAAAATAACGTTAACTCGCTCGTTACCATCAAAATATTCACTAATAAATAAACCGCTAGTATAGGCGCGAATAGCGTTTGCGACATCTCGACGTGTTAAGCCTGCTTGAGAAATTCGCTGATCATTAGGCACTAGTTTTAATTCAGGCTCTGACAAGCTTAGCCCTGGATTAGGAAATGCCGTTGTATCAGGCATATTTTTATTTACTGCATCTATGCCTGCTTGTGCTACAGCCATCAAGCTTTCAATATTCGGCCCTTTAATATCAATATCAATAGTACGACCGTTACCGCCACCTGAAACATTGATCATTGAACCTCGGAATAAGAAAACTTGTGTATCAGGTAAGTTAGAAAAAACATTGGTCTTTATTTCTTGCATTAACTCTTCAACACGCGTTGGGTCGTCGGAATAAACAAAACCGCCTGTTGCACCTGAGCCGAAAGAGTAGAAGTTATAGCTTTTAATTTTTGGCATTTTCTCGCCTGATAAATAAGGTGCTAAGCGTTCTTTAACTAAGCTGGCGAATTCATGCTCGATAAAGTTAACGTTTCCGCCTGGGGGCATATTCAAACTATAGAAAAAACCATCAGTTGGCGCCCTAGGCATAAAATCTGTTTTTGGCATCATTAATATGGTCACCAATATTGAGCCGCCTAACAATGCTGCTATCCATGTGAAACGCTTGATAGTTGAATTGGTTAAACGCATCACTAAATTAGTTAACTTTTCCCAGTAATGCGCGTAAGGGTCGAGAGTTTTGTCAGTTTTAAGCCAATACTTACTGGCAATAGGAATAATAGTAATAGCGGAAACTAATGAGGCAATAACCGCGATAGAAAGCGTTAATGCTAAATCAGAAAATAGCTGTCCTTCAATACCTTTCATAAAAAGAATGGGCAGAAATATTGCGACACTTGTTGCTGTTGAAGCAAACAAAGCGCCCGTTACTTGCAAGGCACCGCGCATAACTGCCTTACCGCTATCCATACCTAGGCTGCGTAATCTAACAATGTTTTCTTGGACGATGATGGCGGCATCGAGCACTAAACCAACAGAGAAAGCTAAACCCGCTAGAGAAATAACATTTAAGCTGCGATCAAATGCTGCGAGGGCAATGAACGACACCATTAAAGACACAGGAATAGTGGCAGCAATAATCAATGTATTACGTATACCGCGTAAAAATAACCACAGAATAATTAATGCTAGCAATACGCCCAATCCCAAATTGTTTTGCACCAGTTCTAGGGCGTTTCGAATATGTACTGAAGCATCGAAACTCAGATCAATAACTAAGCCTGCTACTTTCATTGGGCCAGCATTAAGCTCTTTAATGGCGATATTTATTTCATCGAGCAGGGCAACAGTATTCGCGTCGTTTTGTCGTTTTAAGGTGAAATAATATGATGGCTGACCACTGCGTAAGTTAAAACCAAAACGATCTACTAAGGTATTCTCTACTGTGGCAATGTCTTTTAAGTAAATAGGGCGGTCACCACTAAAACTGATGATCATTTCTGATAAATTTTCAACACTGTACTGACCCGAAAAACGAACGGTATATTGACGTCGGCCAACATCTGCTACACCGGCAGAAACATCGCTAGCGCGAGAAATGGTTGCACTAATGTCGGCGATTGATAAGCCTAATGAAGCAGCGCGTAATGGGTCAAATGTAATACGTAACTCTCTTGGGCGAGAACTATTTAAATTGACTTGTCCCATGCCAGGAATACGTGCAAAACGTGGTTTAACCACGTCCTCAATCAACTTTTGATACATACCTAAATCTGAATTTGGATTGTCAGGTAAGGTTTTAATCATTAAAGAGGCAGTATTTGGGCCGCCTCTGCCGCCGCCTGCTGAAACAACGGGTTCAATGGCGTCTAGCGGTAATGGTGGTGCTTGGTTGAGATTATTAATTACATCGAGCATGGCGCGTTGCATATCAGCACCAACATCGAACGTTAAGGTAATATTGCCGAAACCACGTTGAATGCTAGTGGTGACTTTAGTTACACCTTGAGTGTTTTTTACAACATTCTCAATCGGTTCAATAATGACCGACTCCATTTCTGCAGGTGCTGCACTACGCCAGCCAGTCGAAATAGTAATTTGTGGTTGTTCAATATCAGGCGTTAATTGGATCGGAAGCTTAAAAACACTCATTAAGCCAAATACCAGTACCAACGCGACTATCACGATAATGGCAGCTGGATTTTTTAAAGCGTTACGCGTTAAATTCATTCTACGATCTCAATAAACTACATTAGCGAGATTATAAAATATCCGTGCTGTTTTGCGTCTTATATTAGGCTAAAGTGCAGATTTTTTGCGATAAAAAGCACTTTAGATACATTTATTTACATTCGTATATTTTTCACCGTAGCAATGTACGAACTAGAAAATTTTTCTAATCTGTACGGGATAAATTATACGTAGTCTGTAACGGCAAGTGTTGTACCGCTCATAGTACCTGTGACAGCTGCAACATAAGCTTTGGCTGTGTCTTTTGCAGATAAGCCGTCTTGTGTATCCATACCCATCATTGCCATAGTTTCTTTAACAAAAATAGGCGCTACGGCGTTTATGCGCATGTTTTCTAATTCTAAATTGGCCGCTTTAATAAAGCTTTCTAAAGCACCGTTGGCCATGCTGATAACGCTACTACCTTGCATCGGCTCTTGAGATAAAACACCAGAAGTAAGGGTAACTGAGCCATTGTCATTCAGGTAATTTTTACCTAAACGCATTAAGTTAATTTGTCCCATCAATTTATTATTCAGTGCAAGGTCGTAGTCTGCGTCAGTTAATTCAGCTAAGGCAGAAAAGTTTGCTAAGCCAGCGGTAGAAACAATAGCGTCAACATTTCCTACTTGTTCAAACATTGCTTTGATAGAGGCTTGATTGCCGATATCAACACTAACATCACCACCAGAATAATTTGCTGCTATAACGTCGTGTTGGTTTGCTAATGCTGTCGTTACTGCTTTGCCGATAGTACCGCTTGCGCCAATAAGTAAAATTTTCATCTTTATCTCCAAGTGTTTTAAGGAATTAGGTTTTCAATAATTAAGCTTGAAACAAGTATATTTAAGATGTTTAATGAGATAAATAATGATAAAAAGAAATGATTGTTCTCATGAAGAGAAAGATAGACTTACTTAAAGCCATGAATACTTTTGTTATGGTGGCTGAAAAAGGCAGTTTTAGTGCTGTTTCAAGAGAACTTGATATTGTCACCTCTGCGATCAGCCGTCAGGTTTCAGATCTTGAAGCGCACTTTTCATGTCAATTTTTATATCGTACCACCAGAGCTATGCACTTAACGGCCGAAGGGAATCGTTACTTAGAAGAGTTTAAAGAAGTGTTAGGCCGAATATCTACTCTTGAAAATAGTACCCAACAGTCAGATGCTGAATTATCTGGACAACTTACTATTTCAGCGCCACGAGGCTCAGTGTCACTTGGTTTTTTAAAAGTAGCCAGTGAGTTTATGGCAATACATCCAGAAGTTAAAATATCTTGGTTGTTTCTCAATCGCTTTGTCAACATGGTGGAAGAGGGCGTTGACTTAAGCGTCAGAATTGGCGAATTGCCAGATTCAAGTTATATCGCTAGACGATACGGTGATATCAAAGTAAATTTTGTTGCTAGTCCTGATTATTTAGCGCGCTATGGTGAACCCATACATCCAAAGGAACTTGTAGAGCATAGGTGTATTACCGACAGTTCAAATCGCTTACCCAAACGCTGGCGATACCAAGAAAATGGTAAAGAAGCGAATGTAGCGGTAACGAGTCATAATGAAGCGAATGATGGTGACATTGTCGCCCAATTGGCAGCATATGGTAACGGCATTGCCTATTTACCCACGTTTTTAACCCAAAGTTATTTAGATTCTGGGCAGTTAATACCGATACTTAAAAACTATGAGTTTGATAGAGTGCCAGTGTCGCTGGTTTATCCTGCAAATCTTATGATGAACCGAGCGTTAAAGAGCTTTGTGAATTATTTGCTTGAGAATAAAATATAACTGAGTTCGCTTTTGAAATGCTTCGAAAACCATGCTGCATTTTAAATACAACACGGTTTGACGTAATTAAATTAATAACAAAGGAAGTTTTTAATCTAAATTGCTCAATTTTACTGTTCGGTATTGCCAGAAAATAACCGTTTTATTAGCTGGTCTTTAGAAGGGCGGCTTAACACCAACGCTTTATCTATCTCTGCTTGGTTCAATACTCTGGCGTGGTGGGATGATACATATTGATCTACTTTAATATCCAACTGATTGATTTTATTTACTAACACATCCAATCGATGATAAGTGTCAACACTTGGCCAGCCATTGGGAGAATGTAATTCAGTTTGAAAACTACTGCCAAACATATCTTCCGTAAAAATTAACTTATGGTCAGGTAGATAGAGCGCTAAATTATGCTTAGCGTGACTATTCGGCACATCAAATAGCATAACTTTGCCGTCGGCCAAGTAGCTCGCCTCTTTTATTCGCACAAATCGATTGTCAGCTAGAGGCTCTTGCAAGTGCTTTCGCACAGCGATTATGTTAGTTGGGTGAATGACTAAATTTGCCCCCTGTTTTACTACATCGTTAAGTCCCATCATATGGTCAGTATGGTGATGAGTAACAATGTGTTGCGCTATTGGCTTATCATTACCGGTAGTTTTTCTCAGCAAGGCTAAATGATCCTCAGCCTGGAGGTTTGTATCGCTTTGATTTTCAGAAGAAAACGTTACGCCCATTTGGAATCAATCAAGTTGAAGGAGCTTGGGTTTATCATAACCAGCTAATTTATAGCAATGTTTACGGTGAAGTCTTTACTCGTTCATTAGATGAAAATGATACTGAAATAAAGCGATTAGCAAAGCTAAATGGAAAAGCTTTATTAATTCATGAGTCGTTTATTTATAGTGTTAATCCGGACAGCTTTATATTGAACCAGTACAATTTAACTGGCCAATTTATAAAGCCAATAACCCACCTAAATGCATCTTCATGGAGAATTACTGACTTAAAAGCTGATCAACTACTGCTGAGTCAGTTCATTGCAATTAATCATGACATAGTGATGTTACCGTAGTGACGCCAGTGAAAAATTGTGTTTCGCTTTAATTTAATCTCCTACACTGTCGATTTTTATCTTTGATCTTGGCAAGTTACGGACTTCAATCATTATCTAGTCATCACAGATTCTATGATACTAGCACTTTAAAACAAGTAACCACCTGAAAAATATACTTAAAACTTTTTTAGAGAAACAATAGATAAATTTTAAGATGAAGAAAGTTAACTCTCTTAGCCTATAGCCAATTAAAACTAAAAGCTTAGAGGAAACAGATGTTAAAAAAATCATTTTATGAGATTGCGTTAAATGCAACCGTTAAAACCCTGCTTATTGGCATGGGTTCAATTTCGACTACTTGGGCACAAGACTACATTGCTCCATCTATGGTGAATATTCCAGCTGGTAGCTTTATGATGGGTAATGATTTAGGAAAGAAAAACGAGAAGCCTCGACATTCTGTATCTTTGACAGCCTTTCAAATGGGAAAATATCCAGTAACAGTCATTGAGTTCGAGAAATTTGCTCATGATACAGGGTTTCGTCCTAAAAAAAATTGTAATGATACACTTAGTGAAAACTGGATGGGGGCCGCCGAGGAAGGTATCACGGCTACTTGGGATAACCATCGTTATACTAATAATGAATACCAGCCTGTCACGTGTGTTACCTGGCAAGATGCTAATGACTATGCAAAATGGTTGAGTAATAAAACAGGCGTGCAATATCGTTTACCAACAGAGCAGGAGTGGGAATACTCTGTTAGAGCCAATACTTCGAGTAAATTTTTCTGGGGAGATGACCCTAATAATACTCAGGCGTGCTCATACGGGAATTTTGGCGATCAATCGAGTGAGTATTTTGCCTCTAGACAATACGGCGCGAGTTACGTGGGCTTTATCGGTCATGCAAACTGCGATGACGGCGAACCATACAACGCTATTGTTGGTTTATATAGACCTAATCCTTTTGGTCTATATGATATGGTGGGCAATACCCTTCAAATATTAGGACAATGTTACTACCCCGGTTATCAAGCACATTCTGATAAAGAGATGAGAGTTGATAAATGTAAAGATGTATCTATGCGGGGTACAATTTGGCATTTTGTTCCTGACCGACATACTTTACGATCTGCCTATAGAAAAACACGGAAACCAAGTGCTGCAATTGGATTTCGTCTAGCCTCTGATGGTCATAAGGAAGAAACAGAAAAATCAGCTGTAACATTTGAAGCACGCTTAAAGAGTGCACAAAAAAAACACTTAGTAAGTAGAACAAAGCTACTGCCAATACCTAATGTCACTGAGCTAATAAAAAATAAAAATGCACCTAACAATCATACATTTGAGCTCAACTGGAATGTGAGTAAAGATCTACGAATAACGAGTTTTGATATATATAAATCTGCCAATTCATTTGGACACTTACTGGGAGGATTCTACCAACAGTATTACGATAAAGTTGCGACCGTACCAGCCTCAAGTACTAGCACTTTAGTTGACTTACCTGAGTCAGGCGGAAGTTTTCGAATTGTTGCAGTAGCGGATAATTTAACGAGTTTACCTAGTACGCCTGCTGTATTCGTTAAGTCGAAAAGTCTAGATATTCCAGGGCGTATTAACATGTTTGAGACTTCGAATTTAGAGAATCTGCATCTTAAACACAGAAAAGCAAAAGGTGATAAGCCGGAGTTATATTATTTAGTGAAATATACTGGGGCGGAGCAATTAGTATCGAAAGCTGAATTCAATATTGATGTCAAAAAGTCAGCTTGGTACAACTTAAATTATCGTGGAAAAATTGGCTCGAAAGGTGAGTTTTTTAAACTATGGCGAGATAACCAGCTTATAGGGAAAGTAAGTTATGACCCTAAAATTGACGATAAAATATCTAAACGCCATAAGGTATTCTTAGAAAAAGGTAATTATACAATTGAAATGAATGTGGTTCGTGAAACTCCGGATCGTTGGTATATGGATTGGCTTGAATTTACAGAAATAAAAGGCTAGTTATCAGCTAACTTAAAGGTGTCACAGAATTAAAAGATCGCAACACCTTTTAGTAATTTTAACCTTTTAAGCGCAAATTGGTTATCTCTAAGCCATCGGTGGTTAGCATTTTGCTTAATATAACTAACGTATTGCGGCGGATTAGTAATATTGGAATTTTGCTCTGAAAGCGTTAATAGTAGCAGTGCGGCATTAAGCGCGTCTTGCACGTCATAGTCAATTTGGGCGCGCCTAAATGCTTGAATAGCAGCTTTTACTCCTGTCGCACTATCTTGTTGAGCAAATGCTATATGGGCTTGTGTCAGGGAAATAAAAGAACGACGTTGCCACGGCTTAATCGTTGTTTTGGCTTTATCCCATTGTTGCTGTGCAATATGAGCATCGCGTAAGGCTTCAGCAGCATAATAAAATTTGTCACTATATAGAGGAGAAAAAGGTTGTTGTAAAACAGCGCCATATTGTAAAAGTCTTTCTTCTAGCGAATTAGCTGCAGCAGCCAACGTATAAAACATGGGAACTTGATGCTCATTACCCAGCTGGTGCAGCGCAAATAATTGTTTGGCCGAATCAAGTTCATTACGCATTAAGGCTAGCTGATTATTTTTTGATGCTAACGATGATTGAACAAGATGTGCCAGCATTTCCTGCAACGGTTCATTGCTTATTCTCGCTTTATTAATCGCTAAATTTAGCGATTTACGAATCTGGGGATAATTGTTGTTATGCACTTCATACCAGGCCTGCTCTATTCGAGTTAAGGACTCAAGGTGTGGTAGGTTTAACTTATTGAAAGCATTAATTGCCGTAGTAATGTGTGGTAATGCGCTTTGCCAGTCAGTATTTCTTAATGCAACTTTAATTTTTAACAGGTTTAACAAACCGATATTTAATTCATTGGGTTCAGACTCAAGCATGGTATTAGCCAATGCTGCAGCGCGGTCTAGAAAACCTAGTTGGTAGTTTTTGTTCGCCAATTGAGACATTACCAGTAAATTTTCATGTGCTTTATTATGTAATGCAGTTAATTTTGATAGCGCCATATGTTCAGATTTAACTGAAAAATACTCGCTATCAGCAACTAGAGTGATTAATTGATTGAGCTGCTTAACGCGATCGATTTGACTGACAGCATAAATGTAGCCTTGCCAGCCTCGATATTTCCCCTGTAGATAAAATCTTAATACACCACAGGTGCCCACATCGTAAAAGCGTGTTGCCAAAATTAGCGTATTGGGTGTTTTGGCTTGGGCTTGCCAAGTGTTAAATGGTGAATCAAACAAAATCTGATTGCTTGGTCCATGTAAAGGAAATCGAATTTCTAATTGCGGATTATTTGCGATGACATTCTTTATATGGCCTGCCTTTGCAGTGTCTTTATATTCAAATGGCAAGACAATAAGAGAGGCTTTCGTTTCGAATTTTTCTTGCTGAGGATTTAGCCAAAAGACGTAAGTCACGATAGCCACAAGCAATAAACTAAGCAATAATCTTTTATTGCTCCAAGGTGACGTAGTCTTATGCTCATCTTTCATAGAGCTGTCGGAAAGTGGATGATCTAAATTGACTATTGGTCGTGATGTAGCACTTAAGTTATCGTCAGATACAAGGTCTTGGATTTGTTCTGTTTGACATATTGCTCTGATACCTTGACCCGGATCATCGGCAGCAACTGTTAACGGTAGTTGCCATTGGTAGCCTTTTTTAACAAAGGTTTTAATTGCGTCGTTACCAAAAAGTACCCGCAAATAACTAATGTTTTGAAAGACAACTTGCTCAGTAACTACTCTGTCAGGCCATACGTATTCTAAAATTTCAGCTTTATTATGAATCTTATTAGGTTCAGATAAAAATAATGTTAATAAGCGCGCAGGCTTTTCATTGAAGGAGCGTGTACTGCCATCTTTTGTTAAGATTTGCTGCTCGGAATCAAATTGAAATTTTTTAAAGCTGAATATCATAAACTAACATGCCTGCCCGCACGCAGCACCTGAGCTCCAAGCGAATTGGAAGTTATAGCCGCCAAGCCAACCTGTCACGTCAATCACTTCACCGATGAAAAATAAGCCCTTGGATTTTTTTGCTTCAAAAGTTTTGGAAGATAATTCATCAGTATTAACGCCGCCTAAAGTCACTTCTGCTGTACGGTAGCCTTCGGTGCCATTGGGTTTTATTTGCCAATTATGCAGATATTGACCTAAGTAAGTAATTTCGTCGTTGCTGATCTGGTTAATAGCTTTATCTGAAATATCTTTTTGTTTTACTAATGCTTCAATAAAGCGTTTAGGCAATACGGTACTTAATAGATTTTTTAGTGATTTTTGTGGGCTAGTTTCACGCCATTCAGTTATCAAACTGTCAATAGATGATTCTGGTAATAGGTTTATGGTTACCGCTTGGCCCGCTTGCCAGAAAGAAGATATTTGTAGTACGGCTGGGCCTGATAAGCCGCGATGAGTAAACAGTATATTCTCTTTAAATGTAGTACCATCTTCACTGAATATTTCAGTAAAGATGCTAATGCCAGATAAGCCATCAAACTTTTGTTTATCGTGTTCATGCAAAGTAAAAGGCACTAGTGCAGCGGTTGTTGGCAGAACACTTAAGCCAAATTTTTCAGCAATTTTATAACCCATAGGACTAGCGCCAAGTTTTGGCATAGTTAAACCACCAGAGGCAACAACTAAAGATTCACATTGATAACTTTCGCCACTGGTTTGCACTATATAACCTGTTTCATTTTTACTGATGGCAATCACTTCGCTACGCATGGCGATATTGACACCAGCCCATTCACATTCGGTCAGCAAAATATCAACGATGTCTTGCGCGCTATCATCACAAAATAATTGGCCTAAGGTTTTGTGGTGATAATTAAGGCCGTGACGGTCGACAAGCTCAATAAAGTCTTGTGCGCTATAACGGCTAAGCGCCGATTTAGTAAAGTGAGGATTTTGGCAAAGGTAGTTTTCTGGGCCAGCGTTTTCGTTGGTAAAGTTACAACGCCCGCCACCTGAAATTAATATTTTACGGCCAGGTTTTTTCCCCATATCAACGACTGTGACACTACGCCCTCTATAGCCTGCAGTGGCAGCTGCCATTAAGCCTGCTGCGCCTGCACCAATAATAACCACATCAGAAAATATCAAGGGAATAACCTAATTTATACGTTGAAAAGGCGGCATTATACGTGAGAAGGCTGATGAGCGCGAGCAAGGTTAAGTCGCTAACTTTTTTAACCTGAACTTAACCTTTATCTTGTTATAATGGCTTTAAATTAGAATTCTGGAGGGAATTTACCGTGAACGATACACATGCAACCTTGTCGGGTACAACTAAACTACTACACATTATCATTGCCTTGGGTATGATTTCATTACTAGCCGTTGGTATCATCATGAGTGAATTTGAAATATTTGCTTTGTATGATCTACATAAGTCGTTTGGTGCTATTATATTTGTATTAGCACTGGTACGCGTTTTATGGCGAGTTAAGAAAGGCTGGCCAAGCGCTGTTGGCGCAATGAACAAAGCACAGCACACTATTGCCAAAGCTATTCACTGGATACTCATTATTTCTACGGTACTTTACCCGTTGTCAGGTTTGATGATGTCGATTGGTGGTGGTCATGGTTTAAGTCTTTTCGGTTTAGAGCTGATTACTGAAACACTAGACGCTGCTGGTGAAACTGTTGCATTAAATGGTGCTGTTGGCGGTTTAGGGCACGAAATTCACGGCTTAATTACCTATTTTGTAATCGCTGCGATCGTTTTACATATTGTTGGCGCATTAAAACATCATTTAATTGATAAAGATGAAACCATTACTCGTATGTTTTCTTTGAAGTAATTAAATATTAACAACTCCTAAGTAAACTCTGGTAATGAGTGGCAGAAAGAAATTTTTTTGCCACTCATTTTTCATTTTAATACATCCACAAAACCTTATTTTTGTTTTTAAACTCAACTCTTCATGGCTAACTCTTTTGCATTAAAACTTCTGATATTATCTTTCGCCTTTTTCACAACGTGTTATCTACATTATTTTATATGTTTTCTTAATCCCTTTATTAATGAGTTCTGTCAGGAAAAGTATAATTAAGTAAAGAAGTGCAAAGATGAGAACAATAGGAGAACTTATCCATAAAACTCTGCTCTACAACATGCTAATTCGGCCATATTATTGGCCGGGAGCATTGGTTAGCTGCCAGTATACTCTGTGCAGTGATGGCAATTAATTTTAATGGAAAAAAATATGAGCTCTAAATCCTGCGTATTTTCATACATATCTTCTTCAAAAGTACTTTTACTTGCATCTGCTATTGGGCTAATTAGCTGTGGTGGAAGCGATGACAGCTCGAATGTTGGTTATGTGAAGTTTTACAATAGTTCGAAAAATGCCCCTGAAATAATTCTCACCATTGATGAAGACCTTGAGTCAGACGATAACGACGACGATGAAAATTTTGAAGTTACGTTTAACGGTGTTGAATATACAAAGTCGTTGAGTAATTTTGAAATTGATACTGATAGCTATTTTTATGAAATGGGCTGGCAAGATGAAGATAGTGCTGACCGTGATGACTTAGAGCTTATTGCCGAAGGGGAAATTAACGTATCGACAGATACCATTCAACTTTTAGTGTTAATTGATGATGTAACGTCACCACAAGTTGAAACTTACAGTATTGCAGTATTAGATGATGATGAAGACGAAGATAACGACTTATTTAACTTACGAGTGTTAAATTTACATCCTGATTCAGAGGGTGTTGATGTTTATATGTCGGAGTCAGATGAAACTTTTAATGAAGCATTATTAGTTGGTAACTACAGCTATAAGCAATTATCTGACAATCAAAAATTTGATCAAGATAACTATATTTTCTATATCACCAAATCAGGTACAGAAGAGGTGCTATTTACTTCAGATGATATTGATTACGCCTACCCGTCACAGTATGTGATGATAGTACGTGAAAATACTGGCTCAGGCACTTCAGCTTATGCAATGGATCAAATGTCGAACTCGTCAATTACCGAATATTTAGATACAGATTCTGAAGCAAAGTTTCGTGCTTACAATGCAATTAAAGCGCATGAATTAATTCCTAACTATACAGGTACTTTTGACGTGTATATTAATGGTGTTGATGAAGAATCAGAGATTAGCAATTTAGAACGTGGTACTTATAGTGCAACACAAGAAATGGAAAAAGGAGACTATAGTTTAGACTTATTAATTCCTAATACGTCTGAGCCGTTGCTAAGTAACCATCTATTAGGTTTGGCAGAGAATACTAACAAAACGATATTTTTCTACTTAAATGAAGAAGACGTTGACCATGATGGCGATGGTGACGTTGATGAAAACGATGACGGTATTGTTGATGAAATTGAAGTGACAATTCATTCACTAGTTGTTGATAACAGCACCCGTGAAAGTATTTATGATCATCAAATCACTATGGTTAACTTAGTTGATAATGATGATTTTAATCTAGTAACGTTTTACTTCGTACGTAGCGACGAAACCATAGAAACGGCTTTATATAATCGTAATGCGGTGTATACCCAGCCTGAGTCTCTTAATTTGCAGAACAATACTTATCGAGTCTTTGCTATTGCAGAAGTTGATAGCAGTGAAATTATATTATCAAGTTTTGAAATGATTCTGGACGAAGAGTCAGATGAACTGTTTTTAGTGGTCGAAGATGATGCCGACTCGCCAACAGGCTATCGCATTGAGATGATTAAACAAACAGAAGATGAGTAAATATTAAGCGCTAATTATCAGCGTTAACTTTTTGGTAGAAATGAAAAAGGCTTGCAGCTGATCCCGGCAAGCCTTTTTTATGTTCAGGATGAACGGTATGACGCGATCACATGGATGTGACAAAGCGTTGATGTTCAACAGAACGAATTTTATTGAGCTGCTACATCGGTCATAATGCTGCCACCGCTACCGACTTTTGCCATTTCTGCTAAATCTTTATCAACAAAAAATAGCGCATGGCCATCGTGTCCAACCAAGTTGATTTTATCTAGAACACTCTTAAACAAGGTTTCTTCTTCGTGCTGTTCAGCAACATACCATTGTAAAAAGTTAAAAGTAGAATAGTCCTGATTAGTAAATGCTTGGTGTGCCAAGCTATTAATGTGCTCAGTTATTTCACACTCATGCTGATAGGTTTTCTCAAATACATCAGCTAATGATTCAAACTCATGTGGTGGCGCATCAATGCTACCTAGAATTGGTAGTGCACCAGTTTCACTCACGTAAGTAAATAGACGTGTCATGTGATCCATTTCTTCTGCAGCATGCTTACGCATGAACATAGCTGCACCTTCAAAACCTTTTTCTTCACACCATGCACTCATTTGTAAGTACAAGTTAGAAGAATAAAACTCTAAGTTAATTTGTTTGTTTAATTGCTTAACCATTTCAGGTTTTAACATTGTGCTGCTCCGTTGTGCGTTTTATCACATAAATTATTTGCGCAGTATGCGTGATTATTTATCCATATTCAAATCATAAATTACAAAATCCCTTATAAAACAAGGGCTGCGAGAAAACGCGAATTGTTTTTATTTATATTTTTTTAACTATTTAATTGCCTGTGAGTGATTAAACATGGCTATGAAATGAGCGTAATAATCAAAAGGGAGCATATACTCCCTAGATAGCTTTAACAAAAATTTATAACTGATTTAGTATCGTTTCAGCTTTACTGACTTCAAACTCTTTAGGCTTTTCAACGTTCAAATTGGTAACGACACCATTGTCGATGATCATGGAATAACGCTGTGAGCGCAGGCCACCAAATGCAGCCGTTTCCATTTCTAAGCCGAGTGCTTTGGTATAGCTGCCATCGCCATCAGCTAACATCATTAAGTTTTCAGCATTTTGTGCTTCGCCCCATGCTGCCATTACAAAAGCATCGTTAACCGATAAACAAATGATAGCATCTATACCTTTTGCTTTTAGCTCGTCAGCTGACACGACATATCCAGGTAAATGGGCTGCTGAACACGTTGGTGTGAAAGCACCGGGAACGGCAAACATAACAACTTTCTTATTAGCAAAAAACTCAGCGGTATTGTGGGTGATCATTTCACCGTTTTTTAATTCTTGCAGCTGTCCAACAGGCATTGCCACGTTTTCTTGGATCATAATATTTCCGTTTTAGTTGTGTTAGTTAGTACGGGGTAAACAAGAAAAGGCTTTGACGGCGTTACATAAGCCATTACAGCATGAGCACAACCTTTACAAGTAGCTCTTGGTCTATCGATAATATGGATAAATTCACGCATACCCCCGTTAGTTTCACCAAAGATTCTGCCATATTGATACTAGCCTAACAACTTTTCTATTAATTATATCGTGATGAATTCAGTTGAACGTATGGATGACCCAGTGTGAAAAACTAACTAGCGTGCTTAAGTGTTTCACTAATACCTGAAACATGATTGTTGACATCGTATGCGATGGTTTCTGCTAACTTTTGTGATTGACTTACTTCTTGGTCGACATTAGTCATTGCGGTTTCAAAGGTAATGAAATGTTTTCGCTGTAAAGTGATTTGTTCTAAAGTATTTAATGCCACTTCAGCTGAAACTTTGGCTTGCCCAGTCACTTCAATCGCTGTTTTTTGCAGCTCATCAGCAATACTTCGTTGATTTGTCGATGCGGTCTCTATATCAAAAATTGTCGTTTGTATAGAGTTAGTCGCATTTTGTAATTGCTCAAGTTTGGCGGAGATTTGTTGTAGCGATTGCTGAGTTTTACCTGCTAGTTGTCTGACTTCATCAGCCACTACCGAAAAGCCTCGGCCATGCTCACCTGCTCGTGCTGCTTCAATGGCTGCATTTAACGCTAATAAGTTTGTTTGATCAGCAATAGCCGCAATAACGTCGACAATAGTAGTAACGCTATTTACCGATTGTGATAGTGAGGTAATTGCCGTTTTACTTTGCTGTGCAGCGATATTGGTCGATTCACTCGCTTCAAGCACTTGTACAACACGACTTTGACTGGCTTCCATCGCCTGTTGGGTCGCTTGCGCATTGCCAACCACTTGGCTTGATAAGTCATTCACCGTTTCCGTTGCTTGCCCTAGCGCTGACATAATACCTCGTGCACCTTGTACATGCTCACTGGTACTTGTTGAGGATTGATAGATATTTTTTACTTGGCTATCCATGGCTTTTAATGCTTTGGCAACCAAATCTAATTGATGTGACTTTTGACGATCATCGTTGGCTAATTTATTGACCATTTGATTAAAGCTAGAGGAAATTTCACCTAGTTCTGTTTTTACTGAAATGCCTTCAATGTTATCTACTTTTCCTTGTTCAACCAAAGCAACGAAGCTGTCACGCAGCTTACGTAAAGGATTTAAAATAACCGATCTTTGTAGCCAGTAATTAGCGACTAGGAAGACGATTAAAAATGTTGTTAATGCGCTAACAACCTGCATTAATTGCTGATTTAAGGCTTCTTGTTCTTCGATGACATGAGTTTCACCTGTGAGAATGATTTGTTCAAGTTCAGCGACATCATTGATTAACTGTTTGATGCCAGCTTTGTTGCTATCACCAAGTGCTAAGGTATTCTCTAGTTCGTTAATATAACGGCCGGCTAGAGAATTAATTTCGCTAATTTCCTCATCAGCAAGGTCTTCGCTATCTTCTTCGTCAGCAAAAAAATCATCCTCATCTACTTCCGCATAAATGGCTAAACTTGGCAGTCGGCTTAGTTGTTGTGTCAAGGTGTTTAGTTCGTTAGATATGGTATTGATGCGGCCTTTATTGTTTAGGTTGCCTGAGAAATACTTTTCTCGGGCGCTAATTAATTCATTCAAGCTCGCTGAAATTTTATGTACTAAGACTAGGTAAGTAATTTTTTCTTCGCTAGTGATTTTTACGCTTTGTTGAGCGTACTGTGCAATGGCGTGGTTAACGGACAGCATGCTTTGTTCAGCATTGTGAATGAGTGCTAACGGATCACCACTGAGTTTACCTAAGGCACGATATTTCGTCTTAATATCATTTTTTAGTTTTGCAGTTTTTTGCGCAATATCTTTACTCAATTTTTGCAAATTTAATTGTTTAGCGAGCTCATCAATATCGGTTAATTGTTGTTGGGCAGGGGTGAGTAACCCGGCATCACCAGATTGTAAATACTGCGAAATCGTGCGGTAGAAGTTTACCGTGGTTGCTGACTTAAGTTTTTGATAACTAGATAGGTGCGCTTTGCTTGCCGTTAAAGAATTGCCAACATGATACATAGTCGTCAAAAAAACGATAGCAAATAGGCTGATCGCTACCACGGATATTTTTGAAAAACTTGAAACTCGCACTGGCATCCAACCCTGTCACTAACGCATTCAAAAGATGCTGAATTTTCACGTTTTTATGTGACAGTTAGGTTACGGTTGCATGACACTAATATGACAACTTTATTGCCAGTGCTAATAAAGTAATACAGGTAAGTGATTAACTTTTCTTTGGGATCGCTTGATTAACATAAACATCAAAACGGTTCTTTTTCATGTTAATACTGGTTGATGGTTTCTTGCCGTCTAAAGGTGGGGCATAACTTGGGCGTTTTACGACTACGCGATACTTGGCTAATGCTATAGCTGGCGCGAGTAAGTTATCGGCATCAAGATCCTCACCGACAAGCGATTGAAATACGCGCATTTCTTTTTTAACTGCGGCAGATTTTTCTCGGTGTGGATACATAGGGTCGAGGTAAATAACGTCAGGCGCTATTGCTAAATTCATATTCTCGATAGAAGAAGAATTAATTAAACTCATTCTGTCGGTAATATCATTAATTTCTGTGCTTAGCTTTGCTCTTGCTAAGCCATCTTCAAGCAATGCCGCGACAATGGGCATACGTTCCATCATGGTGACATTACAGCCTAAAGTGGCCAATACAAACGCGTCTCGCCCTAAGCCTGCGGTGGCATCGAGCACGTTAGGGGTGAAACCATGTTTTAAGCCGACAGCTTTGGCAATGTCTTGACCACGGCCACCACCAAATTTGCGACGATGGGCGGTTGCTCCATCAACAAAATCTACACAAATTGCGCCTAATTTTGGCTCGTCTAGTTTACTTAGTTCTAAGCGTTGCATATTCACTTGCAAAGCAAACAACAGCTCGGGATGATTTTTGATTGCTGCAATATCGCCGATATAGTTTAGTTGCCATTGTTTGGCTATTTTTTTAGCTTTTTCCGTATCAACGGAATCAACATAGGCAACGGCAATATTATTTATCATTAGCAATTTCTTCTACATGAACATAGTTATCACCAGTAGCATAGGCAATAAGGCGGCTTAACTGTCCGAGTGACAGGTCACATTGCTGTTGCCAGCTATTAAAACTATTTTGAATAGCTGATAAGCTAGATTTAGTTTGAATACCACCGCTGATAGTATCATGGGCACGGAAGTAGGCTTCAACATCGCGGCTTAAAATAAAGGTGTCTTTACCCAAAGTTCTTAAGGCATAAGGGCCAGTATTACCGCCAAGGCGTTGTCCGTGCTTTTTCAAGTGCGCCCATAAACCAATAATGTTATCGCTTGGCCATTGGGCAATAAATTCAGCAAAGCTATGACCATTCTGGCTTTCCTCAAATATCATTTGGCCGTTAGCTTTAATGGTTTTTACTTTATTAAAGTTACGAATTATTGCCGGATCGCTAGCTTTACGTTCCATCATTTCTTCTGGCATCATTAATATTTTTTCAATATTGAAATTGAAAAAGCTGTCTTCAAAGTTAGGCCATTTATTTTCTACCACGCGCCACACAAAACCAGACTGGAATATTTTTTTAGTGAATTCCGCTAATATTCTATCGTCGCCAAGTTCGGGCAACAAATGATCTTGTTTGCCTTCACCCAGTAACAAGTTGAGTTTCGCTACGCCACCTTTACGAGCAGCGGCGCGTTGATAAATGTCATCAACCTTTTCTAAAGCCATCAATATTATCCTGTGATACCGCTGTGGCGTAATAATGCATCAATTTCTGGTTCGCGGCCTCTAAAGGCTTTGAAAAGTTCGCTTGGCTCTTTTGAACCACCCATTTCTAACACGTTAGTTAAAAAGTCGTTGCCAACTTGTTGATTGAATATACCTTCGTCTTCAAAGCGAGAAAAAGCATCACTTGATAACACTTCAGCCCATTTGTAGCTGTAGTAACCAGCTGAATAACCGCCACCAAATATATGGCCAAAGCTATGCTGAAAGCGGTTAAATTCTGGCGCTTTTACTACTGAATAATCATCGCGTACTTGGTTGAGTACTTGTTGAATTTCGTCGCCTTTTTCTGGTGAATATTGCGCATGCATTTTGAAATCAAATAAGCTGAATTCAAGTTGACGGATCATTTGCATGGCAGATTGGAAATTTTTCGCCGCTAACATTTTGTCTAGCATGGCTTGCGGTAATGCTTCACCTGTTTGGTAATGACCAGAAATAAAAGCCAGTGCTTCTGGCTGCCAGCACCAATTTTCTAAAAATTGGCTTGGTAATTCAACAGCGTCCCATGGCACGCCGTTAATACCCGAAACACCCGCAGCGTTTATTTGCGTTAGCATGTGGTGAATACCATGACCAAATTCATGAAATAGGGTAACGACTTCATCGTGAGTGAATAATGCCGGTTTATCACCAACAGGGCCGTTAAAGTTACAGGTTAAGTAGGCAACAGGATATTGAATGTCGCCATTGCTTAGCTCGCGTCGGCCAACACAATCATCCATCCATGCACCGCCACGTTTCTTTGAACGAGCGTATAAATCTAGATAAAAGCTACCGCGCAATTGCTGGTTTTTATCAAAAACATCAAAGAATTTTACATCTTTATGCCAGGTGTCTATGTCTTGTCGTTCGGTAATATTTAAGCCGAATAAACGATGTACAACTTCAAGTAAGCCCGCCACAACTTTGTTTTCTGGGAAGTAAGGGCGTAGTTCTTCATCAGAAATAGCGTAGCGTTCTTGCTTTAATTTTTCGCTGAAATAAGGTAAATCCCAGGCTTGTAAATCACTTTGCTGAAACTTCTCTTCAGCAAAAGCTCGTACTTCAGCTAAATCTTGCTGGCCTTGTGATTTAGACTTTACGGCAAGGTTTTCTAAAAAGCCGATAACCTCACTAGTATTGTTGGCCATTTTTGTTGCTAATGACTTTTCTGCAAAGTTATCAAAACCTAGCAGTTGAGCAAGCTCATGACGTAGTGACAATAGCTCAGCCATAATTGGGCTATTGTCGTATTCACCACCATTTGGACCAATATCTGAAGCACGTGAAACAAAGGCGCGATACATTTTTTCACGTAATTCGCTATTGTCGCTATAAGTCATTACCGGTAAGTAGCTTGGAATATCTAAGGTAAATAACCAGCCTGATTTCTCTTGTGATTGTGCCAATGCTTTTGCTGCTTCTTTAGCGCTTTCTGGCAAGCCAGATAATTCAGCTTCATCTGTTACATTGACGCTAAAGGCTTCAGTGGCATCAAGTAAGTTATTACCAAATGTAGAGCTTAAATCGGATAAGCGTGTGGCAATTTCACCGTAACGTTTTTGGTCTTGCTCGTTAAGTGCAATACCTGATAATTTGAAATCTCTTAAGGCGTTGGTGATAACTTTTTGTTGAGCAGTCGTTAATTCTTTAAATTCATTACTTTCACTCAATTGTTGGTAGGCAGCAAATAACCCGGAATGCTGACCAACAAAAGTACCGTATTCAGATAAAAGTGGTAAACATGATTCATAAGCTTCACGCAGCTCATCACTATTGACCACTGAATTCATATGTGAAACCGGAGACCAAAGTTTACCTAATACGTCATCAACTTCATCAATAGGTGTAACTAAGTTTTCCCAAGTAAACTGAATGTTGCTAGCAAGCACATCAGCAATAGCTGTTTTACAGTTTGCTATAGCTTCTTCAACTGCAGGCTTAATATGTTCTGGTTTGATTTTAGAAAATTGCGGAAGTTGGGTGTTTTGTAACAATGGATTTGTCATAGTTGGTACAACTGAGTCAGTAATTATAAAACATAGATTTGGGCAGAATTATTAAATTCAAGTGACGATGTAAGACTCTATTGCGGTTAGCTAAATTATAAAGTTTATGCTGACACTAAAATAACTGTAAATATTGTCACTTTTCTTGTTTAAATTATTTTTTTTAATATTTTAAGTGCCATACTAAATTTATTATGTATTTGTTACATATAAGTTTGTAGTTTAGTTGTTACTAAGTTGAGTTTTTAAAAAGTATGCTGTGTATCCTACGATTCCCTTTCATCACTTTAATCTGTTTATGCTGCTTTACTTTTGCGGTAAGCGCCAAGATTAACAACATTGTTTTAGATCACATTACTGTTGAAGATGGCTTATCTCAAGCAAGTGTTATGGCGTTAGCACAAGATAAACAAGGTTATCTTTGGTTCGGTACTGAAAATGGTATTAATATTTATGATGGCTATACCTTTTCTACCTTATTAGGCCCAAACGAAGATTTTCATAAATATAGTGTTAATCATCTTTATGTTGCTAGTGATGGTGTAGTCTGGATAGCGCTGTTTGATAAGGGACTGTATACCTATGACCCTGAAAGTAGTGAATATGACTTAATTATTGACTCATCTTCAGACAGTAAAGGGCTTAATGTTTGGCGGGTTGTTGAGGATAGGAAAAACAATGATTTTTGGTTTGTTACTGAAAACACAGCATTACATTATGACTCGGTGTCCAAATCCATAAAACGGCGTATTGATTTTTCTGATTATTTTAGCAATGTCGATACTTTATATAGCGTGAGTGTTGTTAATGAGCAGGTCTTATTTGCTAGTCGAGCAGGATTATTTGTTTATGATTTGGCACTAGAGAAGTTAAAGAAATTTCCAAATATTGAACATAGTAATCTTTCAGGAACTAGTTTTAATCAGGCTGAAAGCGGCAAGGTATTTAGTGCTACGTTTATAAACGGGCGCTATTATCTTGGTACCAATGATGGCGTATTTAGTGTTTCTAATGAGGATGTTGTTGCATTTTTACAGGGTAAAACGTCTGATCTTTCTTATTATATAGAAATTGAAAACATTTCAGTTTGGCAACTACTCACTTTTGAAAATATTATATATATTGCAACAACTTCAGGGCTATATCGTCTGGGGCCTCGCAATCAAGAGAGTGAGTTCTTATTTAAATTCAGTGAATATTTTCAGTCAGTCGCTGATGATAATATTATTAGTTTGTTAGTTGATGATAATGGTCAATTATGGATGGGTTCGCAAAGTTCAGGGGCATATAAATGGGATCCTAAAACAGAAATAGTAACAACCTATGTGCATGATAATTCAAATGAAAACAGTTTATCCAATGGTAATATTAATGCTATCGCATTAGCCGAAGATCAAAAGTTATGGGTAGGTACAGATGCGGGCCTTAATTTAATCGATGTAGAAAAAAATCTTATTACACGATATATAGAGGATAAGCAGAAAAAATCGGCTTTTACGAAAAGTAATATCTATGAAATTGAAAAAGACTATTTGGGAAGACTCTGGCTGTCGACAGCAAGCGGTATTAAAATTTTTGATGGTGATAAGAAAAAAATAATCAACCCGAAGTTCCCTCAAAAGACCGAAGAACTGCTGGAAGTAAAAGATGGCTGGGCAACAATAGAAAGCTTAGGTGAGTATATTTGGGTAATATCAGATCTAGGTATTCATAAGGTTCATGCAAGAACGGGAGCAATGGAAAAAATAGCAGGCCTGCCAGACTATTTTAACAGTGAATATGTTTGGCATATTATGGCGTCGTTTTCAAAAAATCCCAATGATGTTTTGATCTCTACAACCGATACATTATGGCAGTATAACCACGTAAGTCAGCAACTAACTCAAGTATATCATCATGAAAATATTTCTAAGGCAGGTTATAGCTATATTGACCGCTGGGCTCAAGATAGCAATGGATTAATTTGGCTTTCATATTCACAGGTTGGATTATTAGCGATAACTCCCGATGACTATCAGGTGAAATATTTTTTCAATGAGCACAATAGTATACTTGATGTGAACGTATACGGCGTGCAAGTCGATAGCGCTGACAATGTATGGGTTTCAAGTCATGGAGGGCTCTTTCGCTTACGCGCTGCTGATAAAAATATACGCCGTTTTACTAAATTAGATGGTTTAGCGAGCTCGGAGTTTAATGCCGGAGCTTTTTATCAGTTGCAAGATGGTCGATTTGCTTATGGCGGTATTTCTGGCGTAAGTTTTTTTGATCCCATCGCCCTTGATAATAAAAACAATGCTGTTAACAATACTGTCAGTATAGTAAATGTGGATACGTTATCTCGCCCTCTTAATACTCCACATACTTTTCCAAATAATTATCAAATAAACTTAGCGCATGATGATTTTGGTATTCGTATTGATTTCAGTAGCTTTTCTTATGGGCATATTGAAAGCCCTATATTTAAATATGGCTTTATTGATGGGGTATCTTTCCCTGAAACTCTGCACAATTTTGTTACTTTTCCGCGTTTAGATTCTGGTGAGCACACGTTTAAAGTGCAAGTTAAATCAGTCGTCACTGGGCAATATTCTCCTCCGGCTCTTATTCGACTTAATGTTAACTATGCCCCTTGGCGATCGCCATTAGCGTATAGCTTCTATGTTGTTATATTTATTATCGCAATAACATTATGGTTTAGAAGTCGGCAATTGAGACAAAATGAACTTGTTGAAGCCCATAAAGAAGTTAAGTATAGAGAGAATCGTTTGCAGCTCGCCTTATCAGCGAGTAATAGTGATGTTTGGGATTGGACAGCGAATACTGATATTATTTTTGCTAAGCGTTTTGTAGATGAGCTTGGCTATCAAAGAGAAAATTACGCTATTAGTTTTGCGCATCATGTCGAATTTATTCACCCTGAAGATCAGGATGAGTTTGTCGCCAAATGGCAAGTCTTTATTGCTAACGCTGATCCTGAAGGCTTTTTTGAATGTGTATATCGATTAAAGTGTGCTAATGCCCATTGGACGTGGTATCGAGATGTTGGCAAAATTGTTGCTTTTGATAAGTCCGGATTACCTTCTCGTGTAACAGGTTCATATAGCAATATAACGGAGTCAAAAGTTATTCAAGAGCGGGCTCAATATTATGGCGCTGCATTTGAGCAAACACGAGATTGGGTGTTAATTTTTGATGAAACGTTCGAAGTTGGTCGCGCAAACAAGTCAATGTCTGATGTTTTCGGTTGGACGAATGAGGAGTTAGCCTTATCTAAGGGAATACCTGGTATTTCAAGGAGTCGAATTGAACACTATCGTAAATTGCTGCCTGTAGTATTAAAGCAAGGCTATTGGCGTGGTGAAGAATTAGTTAAAGCCCCTAATGGTAGAGAATATCATGTCATTATTAATATCAGTGTTAGTACTAGTATAGAGCACCAAAAGACACTTTTTATTTGCGTTTATACGGACATCTCGGCGCAAAAAACTGCTGAAAATGAACTACGTATTATGGCTAATTACGACCACCTAACGGGTTTGCCTAATCGAAGTTTGTTACTTGACCGTATTGAACATGCGACTGCGTCTTCACGCCGAAGTAAAGAACCGATTGCATTGTTTTTTATCGATCTTGATCGATTTAAGCAAGTAAATGATTCGTTAGGACATGAATGTGGTGATTTATTGCTAAAAGAAGTGTCTAAACGTTTATCAACATCGTTACGAGCCGACGACACTCTCGCTCGAATTGGTGGTGATGAATTTGTTGCACTACTTGAACGTTTTCGTAGTGCAAATGAACTTGCAGGTATAGCGCAAAAGTTTATTAATTTAGTTCAGCAACCTTTTAAACTAAATAATAATGTTGTCAGCATTGGTGCTAGCATTGGAATTTCGTTATATCCGAATGATGCAGATGATTCAGAAGAACTGTTTAGAAACTCTGATGTTGCGATGTACCATGCAAAGCAATTAGGGCGTAATAATTACCAATTCTTTACAGAGCATATGAACAAAGAAGCAAAGCAGCGCCTTGCGAAGGAAACAAACTTAAAACTCGCTTTTACCAATGAAGAATTTTTTAATGTTTATCAACCAATTATTGATGCATACACAGGAAAATCAGTTGGCGCTGAACTTTTAATGCGTTGGAGTCATGATAATACCGTGGTATCTCCTATAGAATTTATTGGCCTTGCGGAAGAGTTGGGCCTTATTATTCCGATGACCGAACAAGCGATCATACGGGGTTTCAAACAGTTGAAATTATGGCGTGCTGAAAGGCCTAATTTCTATTTGTCCGTTAACTTTTCAGCAAAACACTTTAGTGATAAAAATTTAATCTCTTCTATAAAAAAACAGCTCGATTACTTTGAATTACCCGCGAACGCATTGAAAATAGAAATAACGGAAAGTGCTTTTATTTTTGAACCAGAAAAAGCGATTAAAACCATGAATGAATTACATGAAATGGGAGTTTTACTTTCACTTGATGATTTTGGGACAGGTTTTTCATCATTGAGTTATCTGAAACAGCTGCCGTTGGATATTATTAAAATTGATCGAAGCTTTGTTAGTGGCATCGGTATTGAAAAAACAGATGAAGCAATCGTTGATGCAACACTCGTATTAGCTAAAAGTCTAAATAAGTATTGTATTGCTGAAGGTGTCGAAACAAAAGAGCAATTAAATTATCTAGTTGACCGACAGTGTCATTATATTCAAGGCTACTTTTACTATAAGCCTTTATTGGCTGATGAATTTTTAGAAAAATTAAAAGAAAATACTGATGAAATTAAAGCCGTAATGCTTAGGTCTGACTCTAAAGCTAATTTATAATTAAATTTTTATCATACAAGCTGTTGGTTTTTTATATTTTGCACTCATCTATATTTAACAGATACATCGACATTACAAGAACATAAGGTAATAAGCATGACACAACATTTTGACTATATTTCAATTGGTGCGGGTAGTGGTGGCATTGCTTCTGCAAATAGAGCGGCTCGTTTAGGTAAAAAAGCTGCTGTTATTGAAGCTAAACACATTGGTGGTACTTGTGTAAATGTTGGTTGTGTACCTAAAAAAGCTATGTGGTATGCCGGGCAAATTGCTGATGCTTTGCATTACGCTAATGACTATGGTTTTAAAGCGCGATTACAAGGTTTTGATTGGGGGACACTAGTCAAAAACCGTGAAGCCTATATTGAACGTATTCATGCTGCTTATGCGCGTGGCTTTGCCAGTAATGATGTTACTGTGATCAATGGTTTTGCTAAATTTGTTAATAAAAATACCGTGGAAGTTGATGGTGTTTTATATACCGCAGATCATATTACCATTGCTACCGGAGGGCGTCCGAGCCGGCCTAATATTGAAGGTGCAGAGCACGGTATTGATTCTGATGGCTTTTTTGCATTAACTGAGCAACCAGAGAAGGTTGCCGTTGTTGGTGCGGGTTATATCGCTGTGGAGCTTGCTGGCGTTATGCACGCATTAGGTAGTGAGTCACATTTACTCGTGCGCAAAGAGAAACCATTACGTGGCTTTGACGATATTCTTAGTGATACTTTGGTAGAGCAAATGGCCAAGCATGGCCCAACATTACATACTATGAGTGTACCAATACGTGTTGAAAAGCATGCTGACGGTAAGCTAACGATTCATTTAGAAAACGGTAAATCGATTGGGCCTGTTGATACTTTAATTTGGGCAATTGGCCGTGAACCAGCAACTGATAACATTAATATCGAGGCTACTGGCATTGAACTTAATGAACGTGGCTTTATTCCAACTGATAAGTATCAAAATACCAATGTAGATGGCATTTATGCGGTAGGTGATAACACCGGACGCGCACAACTAACACCTGTTGCTGTAGCGGCGGGTCGTCGTTTGTGTGAACGTTTATTTAACAATAAACCTTACGAACATTTAGATTATTCGAACATCGCAACCGTTGTATTTAGTCATCCAGTAATTGGTACAGTCGGTTTATCAGAGAAAGAAGCGATTGCCGAATATGGTGAAGAGCAAGTGACTGTCTATAAATCTCAATTTACTGCTTTATACCAAGCAATCACTGAAGATTACCGTGATCCAACTCGTATGAAGTTAGTGTGTGTTGGTAAAGAAGAAAAAATTGTTGGCATACATAGTATTGGTTTTGGTAGTGATGAATTACTACAAGGTTTTGCTGTGGCAATGAAAATGGGCGCTACTAAGGCTGATTTTGATAATACTGTTGCCATTCACCCTACATCGGCGGAAGAATTCGTTACTATGTAATTCTGAAGTTGTTAGGATTATGTCGATGACGCTGTGTTTTAGTAAAACACAGCGTTTTTAATTTCTGAAAAGGGTGTTCAAACATGAGTGCAAGAAAATACTTATTGATAACGATGCTAATGCTTAATGGGATGTTAAGCACACTTGTATCAGCAGAGGAACATCAGCACCATGCAATGAATAAGCAAACATTACAATTGGATCATGGGAAAAAGTGGTCAATTGATGAAAGTTTGCACAAGGGGATGTCGAATATTCGCCAAATGTTAATGCTTAACCTTGATGATATTCATTATGACAAATTCTCGAAGCAACAATTCTTAATGTTAGCAAATAAAGTTGATCAGCAATTAAGCTACTTGTTTGAGCACTGTAAATTACCAGCGCAGGCTGACGCACAGTTACATCTGTTACTTGCTAAAATTATGAAAGGTAGTGGTTTAATGAAAGGTAGCGAAAATCCAAAGTATGGAGCAATTCTACTCATTCAGGCATTACAAGATTATCCTGTGTACTTTGATGATATAAATTGGCAAAAAATTACTCATTAATTTAATGCTCTCTATCACTAGAGTGCTTTTGGAGATATTAATATTTATTATCAATATAAGTAATAAGTGCTCATATTATGTGCTTAACATAATATGATAAGCATCATTTTTGTATTGTACTGCCAATAATGTAATTTTATATTGTTAGGCTTATCTCAGTAATATCACAACGAAAAATTAATCATTGATTGTTAGTACGCGGTAATGATGCTTTAAGAGTGGAGTAATTTATGACAGTTAAGAACACACGGAAATCAGTTTCACGACGCAATCTATTAAAAGGTCTAGCAGCGACAACAGCGGTATTAGCTGCTTCACCCGTACTTGCAGGCAAAAACCATAGTCACCATCATCATGTTTCAAAAATTAACAAGACAATTATCAGTATTGCAAATGAATGTGCGCAACATGGTGATGAATGTGTAGCTCACTGCATAGAATTATTTAAAACGGGTGATACATCATTAGCGAAATGTGCTGATACGGTTAATGAAATGATAGTGATGTGCCGAGCATTAGCGAAAATGGCGACTTATGAATCACCGCAACTTGTTGCTGTGGCTAAAATTTGTATTGATGTGTGCCAAGTGTGTGCCGATGAATGTAATAAACACGCTGATACCCACGAAAATTGCAAGGCTTGCGCGGAATCGTGTGAAGCTTGTATTAAAGAATGCAAAAAAATAATTTAAGGCCAAAATCTCTTAACAAAGAGGAGTTTGATGCTCTTCTTTGTTATGTACCCATGTTATTTGAGGCTGTATTTTCAAATGATCTAGATACATAGTTAAATTGAACCACTTTTTTATTTTCTCTGTACCCACCATACAAAGATAAATACAGGAATATTCATTAATAGACCATACATTAACGGTATAACGGCAAGTTGTGGTTGATTTATAATTGTAAAGGCAACCATCATTGCGGTGCCTGCATTTTGTACGCCCACTTCGATAGCAATTGTTTTTATATCCTTAGCGCTAGTTAATATCATTGTACTAATACCATAAGTAATAAGTAGCGAAAAGCAACATAGAGATAGGACAGCAATACCATTAACTGTTGCCATTTCTAATACTACTTTCATATTGGTTAACAGTAATAAAATGACAATGGTCAGCATCGTGCCTGCTGCCACTCGTTTTATTATTTTTTCATAATTTAGAACCGTTTTTTTAAAGCGATAACGTAATAACATTCCAGCAAGTATAGGCATTACCGTAACGACAAAAAGCTTCTTAATAACAATCACGAGTGGGAGTACAAAAACTTGTTGATCACGGCCTAAAAATTCAACATATATTGAAAAAATGATTGGTAAGCTAAAAGGGATAAAAATGCTAGTAATGGCTGTTAAAGTTACACTTAACGCTACATTGCCTTTGGCTAAATAGCTAAATAAATTTGAAGTCGCTCCGCCTGGGCATAATGCGAGCAGTAATAAGCCAGAACTTGCTATGGGAGATAAAGAAAGGCTATAAGCAATAATAAGAGCAATAGCTGGCAATAATACTAATTGTAATATTAACCCTAGCAGGGTCACTTTAGGGTGAAGGAAAACACGTTTGAAATCATTGAGCGACAAGCTTAATCCCATCGCTAACATAATCGCGGCGAGTACAACGGGTAGTAATACCTGAGATATAACTTCTTGCATAAAAACCTATTTGATATTTAATGTCAACGTAAGATAACCTTAATAACGTTAAGGCCTCAATAGTAAATAAAACATAAGTACAATGAAATATTATCTCAATAACTGGTGGCTAGCTATTCGTCCCAAAACCTTACTGGCATCAATTGGCCCTATTTTATTAGGCACATCATTGGCAACAAGTGAAACTCAAATACACTTTGGTATATTTGCTGCGGCGTTGATTTGCGCTATATCGCTACAAGTTTCAGTTAACCTTGCTAATGATCTTTTTGATAGTTTGTCTGGTGTAGATAATGAGCAAAGGCTAGGCCCAATAAGAGCAGTGCAATCAGGTTTAATTTCAGCATCAGCGATAAAGCTTGCATTAGCATTGGTATGCGCGATTGCTGTCGTATCGGGACTATACCTCATCGCCATGGGAGGTTATTGGATATTATTACTGGGTATATTGTCATTTTTAGGGGTTTTTGCTTATAGCGCAGGACCATTTCCACTGGCATCGAATGCTTTAGGTGAAGTTACCGTATTGATTTTCTTTGGCTGGGTGGCTGTACTTGGGAGCTTTTACTTGCAAACGGGCACCATTTCAATAATAGCTTTTGGTTTAGCAACGAGTGCAGGTTTGTATAGCTGTGCCATTATGTTAGTCAATAACATTAGAGATATTACTACAGATTGGCGAGCAGAAAAGCACACCTTAGCTGTTGTTGTAGGAAATAGAAGGGCAAGAACTTTACTTGCAGTACTAATTGTGGGGGCACTCGTTGTTCATTCAGTCGTTGCCATGCAGGTGTCAAAAATGCTGTTATTGACAACCATTTTGTTGGTATTACCAAGCTATCAGTCGATTAAAATGGGTTTTTATTTACAAAAGCAAAGTTTGAATCAATTACTCACTAATATTGCAAAATTAGGTTTTTCATATTGTGTTTCTGTTGCACTTATTTGGATTGTTTTTATGTAACTGGTTCCCCTAATTGTGGCAATTAACTTAATTAATAAAAATCTTTATTTTTGCTCTATAATTTTTTTGATAAATAAAAAAAGCAACTAAATTTTGATTACTATAATTGTGCTAGCCCTTGCTAAATCTTGCTTATGTTTTTTTGTTATTTAAAGGTGTTATAAAACTGTAAAAATAATTTAATAATTGTCTGGTAATAGCACTGTTTTCTGTTAATCTCTTAGCTCGCTAAATTTTATTGTTCGTTAATTGAACAGATAAAATTACGCACAGATATTTATTTATCCACATAATAAAAAAATAATAATAAATATATAAAAACAATTCTCTAGGTATATTTTTTTAACTATTACAATGCTTTGTAGCTAGGTTGACGTAAAGTTCAGCAGTTCTTTATAGTCTTTATTCGCGCTTTTCAACACACTTATCCACAATTTTCGTCATTTGATGTGACTAAATATAATGAAGTGCTAGAGAGAATTTGCCGATTATGGCATGCTTAGCCAATCTTTCTTCTAGTCAAAAAATTATCATGCCAACTTCTGACCAATCACCGCTAATTTTAGTCGATGGTTCATCCTACTTATTTCGTGCATATCATGTGCCTTATTTGCAAGCTTTGTCGACATCTGACGGGCAACCTACTGGCGCTATAACTGGCGTATTGAATATGCTAAAAAGTCTAAAAAAAGACTATCCCAATGGTAATGTTGTGGTGATTTTTGATGCTAAAGGAAAAACCTTTCGCAATGATATGTACCCAGAATATAAAGCTAACCGTCCGCCAATGCCGGATGATTTGCGTAGTCAGATTGCGCCACTACATGAAATTATTACTGCAATGGGTTTGCCACTTTTAGTTATTGGCGGTGTAGAGGCCGATGATGTGATTGGCACTTTATCTAATCAAGCGACCGCATTAGGTATGGAAACGGTTATTTCAACCGGTGATAAAGATATGGCGCAGTTGGTTAACCAACACGTGCGTTTGATTAATACCATGACTAATGTCGAAATGGATGAAGCGGGCGTTGTAGAAAAATTCGGCGTTCGTCCTGATCAAATTATTGATTACTTAGCCTTAATGGGTGACAAGGTTGATAATATTCCAGGGGTAGAAAAATGTGGTCCTAAAACTGCGGTTAAATGGCTAACCGCCTACCCTACGTTAAAAGAAGTGATGGCTAATGCTGATCAAATTAAAGGTAAAGTAGGTGAGAATCTGCGTTCAGCTTTAACGCAATTACCGCTGTCGTTTGAATTGGCAACGATTAAGCTTGATGTTGATCTTGAGCAATCGGTAGAAGAAATAAAGCCTGTTGGCGCCGATTTAGAAACTTTGAAAGCATTATATGAAAAATATGAACTAAGACGATTGCTCGCTGACTTAAATAATGGCGATAAAGCTGAGAAAAGCGATAGCGCGGAAGTTGAAGATAGTAGCGATGATGAAGTCGCTGAAAGTAATATTGATGTTGAGTACGACATTGTACTCAACAAAGCTGATTTTCAAGGCTGGTTAGATAAGCTGACTAATTCAGAGGTGTTCGCCTTTGATACTGAAACAACCAGTGTAGATTACCAAAAAGCTGAATTGGTAGGTTTATCATTTTCAGTTGAAGTAGGTAAAGCGGCTTATGTACCCGTTGCACATGATTATGAAGACGCACCAGAGCAACTAGACAGAGACTGGGTGTTGGCCCAGCTTAAGCCTTTACTAGAAAGTGAAACACAAAATAAAGTCGGACAAAATTTAAAGTACGACGCTAATGTTTTATCTCATTATGATATTGCGATGAAAGGCATTACTTTCGATACCATGATTGAGTCGTACTGTTTAAACAGTGTTGCTACTCGCCATAATATGGATGCTTTGGCAGATAAGTACCTTGGTTATAAAACTGTGCATTTTGAAGATATTGCCGGCAAAGGCGCGAAACAGCTAACTTTTAATCAAATTGAAATTGAAAAGGCAGGGCATTATGCCGCTGAAGACGCTGATATTACGCTAAGGTTGCATCAAGCAATAATGCCAAAACTAGCCAAAAGCAGTAGTCAACTTTCAGTATTTAACGAGATAGAAATGCCATTACTACCTGTTTTGGCTCGCATGGAACAATATGGCGTTTTGATTGACTGCGATATGTTAGATCAGCAAAGTCATACTATTGGTACTCGCTTATCTGAACTAGAAATTGAAGCGCATAATATTGCCGGAAAAAGCTTTAACCTTAGCTCTCCTAAACAGCTACAAACTATTTTATTTGAAGAGTTAAAAATTCCAGTATTGAAGAAAACCCCGAAAGGCGCGCCTTCGACAGCAGAAGAAGTGTTGCAAGAGTTAGCACTTGATTACCCGTTACCGAAAGTGATTTTAGAAAATCGAGGCTTAAGTAAATTAAAATCTACTTATACTGATAAACTGCCTTTACTGGTTGACCCTAAAACGAATCGAGTACATACCTCATATCACCAAGCGGTAACAGCAACAGGGCGTTTATCTTCGACCGATCCTAACTTACAAAATATTCCAATCAGAAGTGAAGAAGGGCGTAAAATTCGTCTTGCCTTTATTGCACCAACAGATCATAAAATTGTTGCGATAGATTATTCACAAATTGAATTAAGAATAATGGCACACTTGTCTGATGACCCAGGCTTAGTTAAAGCGTTCTCTGAAGGTAAAGATGTTCATAAGGCTACAGCAGCGGAAATATTTGCTGTGCCATTAGATGAAGTGACTAGCGATCAACGTCGTAGTGCGAAAGCGGTTAATTTTGGCTTGATTTACGGCATGTCAGCATTTGGCTTGGCTAAACAGTTAAATGTTTCGCGTCATACCGCACAAGAGTACATGGATAAGTATTTTGAGCGTTATCCAAATGTTTCGCAATACATGGAAGATACTCGCCAGCAAGCTAGCGACACTGGCTATGTTGAAACGTTATTTGGTCGCCGACTTTATTTACCTGACATTAAATCTAAAAATGGTATGCGCAAAAAGGCGGCAGAACGTGCCGCGATTAACGCGCCAATGCAAGGCACAGCTGCCGATATCATTAAAAAGGCAATGTTGTCGGTTGATGCATGGATACTGGAACAAAATGATCCTCGTATCAAAATGACTATGCAAGTTCACGATGAATTGGTTTTTGAAATACATCAAGACATTGTGGAAGAAACTACCGCTAAATTAGTAGATATAATGAATAATGCGGTTGAAATGAGTGTGCCACTGATTGCAGAAGCTGGTATAGGTGAAAATTGGGAGCAAGCACATTAACGTTTAAGAAAACTTTAAGGGGTTATTAAGTGCCACTTGAAATTTATTTAGGGCTTATACGTTCTAATATTTAGCACCAATTGACCCCTTCATGGTGTGATTTTTTATAGGCCTCTAGATTGAGGCCTTTTTTTATCACAAATTATTGCCTTCAAACTCAGTGTTTCCTTATCTATAAATTGAGTTCAATATTAATACCGCACTATAACTCCATATACAGAATTTTCTTTTATCAGAAAGCTGGAAAAATATAACAAAAAAATATGATGTAAAAAAACTACAGAATTACCTTTACAAACTTAGAGTTCTTACTCTATAATCGTTTTGTTCCTAACACGAACGCTTGTTGTAATAATTTGTATATTTTAGCTTTCCTCATAGCTTATAAGCCGAGAACACTAGTTCTCGGTTTTTTTTTATCTATGAAAAAGTAAATTCTTAGTGCCTGTTACTACTGAGTTACAAAAATAAGAGCATCCTCAAAAACCTAGGATGTAATAAAATTACATTATGCTGCTCGGCCTGAGAGTTGATGAAGTATCTTGTCACGATTACTTTTACTCTGCCTTATCGATTGGATCTATAATAGCTTCTATTTTCATGGGCTTACTACGTCCTGATTTACGCAAAGCGTCTCGTAAGACATATTCTATTTGGGCATTTAAACTACGTAATTCATCGTCAGACCAACGTTGCATAGCTGCCAATATTTCTTCGTTTATACGTAATGGGTATGCTTTCTTTGCCACGATGAACCTCTAATTAATGGTATACCAAGTAGTATTTGGGCTCGCACAAAACGAGCTCCATATATTCTCAAATGGTTTGAGTATATTTTAATACAAACTACCAGCATTAACGATAGGTTGTGCAGCTTCATCAGAGCAAAGTACGACAAGTAAGTTGCTCACCATTGCGGCTTTTCGTTCAGCATCAAGCTCCACTATATTCCGTTCGTCTAAACTATGTAGCGCCATTTCTACCATGCCGACAGCACCTTCAACAATTTTTGTGCGAGCAGCGATAATAGCCATTGCTTGTTGCCTACGTAGCATAGCATTGGCTATTTCAGGTGCGTAAGCCAGATGGCTAATTCTTGCTTCAATCACTCTAACACCGGCCTTGCCTAGACGGTCTTGTACTTCGCCTTTTAATGCATCAGAAATTTCAATAGGGTTACTACGTAAAGAAATACCTTCTTCTTCATGATGATCATAGGCATAGCTAGTGGCTAGGTTTCGCAATGCGGACTCACTTTGAATGGATACATAGTCTTCGTAATCATCAACTTGAAAAATAGCTTCAGCAGTATCAACGACCTCCCAAACAATTACGGCGGCAATTTCAATTGGATTACCGCTTTTGTCATTCACTTTCAATTTACTACTTTCGAAGTTTCTGACTCTAAGAGATACGCGCATTTTGGTATTAAATGGATTAGCCCAGCGCAAACCTGATGAATGCACCGTGCCCGAATATTTGCCAAAAAGTTGTAAAACACGACCTTCTTTTGGATTAACCATAAAAAAACCAAACCATCCAATAAAAATCACAATGTTAGCTATTAAACCCAGTATTGTTAGGGCTGGGTTATTGGGTAAAGAATAGATCGTTAGGCTTAAAGCGCTAAGTTGTACTAGAAATAGGACAACAATAAAGCCAATGCCGTTTGGTGCTTTTACTTCTTTTTCTGTAAACATATCGTTTTCCAGTAATTTGTTTTTAGTGATATCATTTTGATATCACTTTGGTGTTTTTGCAAGTTTATTTTTCAATGAGGTCATTAAGTCAATAAATTTGAATATTTAACTCTTTATTAATCAATAGGTAATATAAGTGAATTTCATTTAGGTGATTTTGATCAATAACTGGGTTTTTTCAACTGATATTATCATCGTAGGTTTAAACAACGGAGAATGATTATGGGATGTTGTGGTGGATGTGGTGGCGAAGGTCACGAACCAGTAGCAGAGCAAAAAGAAACTGAAGAAGCAGTAGAAACAACTGAAGAAGATTGATTTTTCAGCGTATCGATAAAAGAAGCAGCATTGGCTGCTTTTTTATTGCCCAAAATTTATGTTATTGGAAAGCCATCGTCATAAATTCCGGTAAAATGTCATGAAATTTTACATAAAAATGTAAAGCTCTAGCTCAATTGCAGAACTAAGCTATTGTGCTTGTAATCAATATAGATATTATTATGACAACTTAAAGTAGTAGTACGATTAAATTGAGGAAAGTGTTTTGAAAAAATGGACGTTACCGCTGTTACTAACTTGCTTAGTAGCCTGTGAAAATACTGAAATTGGAAAAATAAATACGCCTAAGGCGCCTGTTGCTGGTATGACTTTTGTGGAGGAAGTGGCATCAGAAGCAGGAAAAACGGTGATTCCATATCAAAAATATGTGTTGGACAACGGCTTAACGCTAATTTTACATCAAGACAATTCAGACCCTTTAGTGCATGTTGATATGACTTATCACGTTGGCTCTGGTCGTGAAGAAATCGGTAAATCAGGCTTTGCACATTTCTTTGAACATATGATGTTTCAGGGCTCTGAACATGTTGGTGATGATCAGCATTTTAAAATGGTTACTGAGTCGGGCGGTACTATGAATGGCACGACGAATAGTGATCGTACAAACTATTTTCAAACCGTACCTGCTAGCCAATTAGAAAAAATGCTTTGGCTTGAAGCTGACCGTATGGGATTTTTGGTAGATGCAGTTACACGAGAAAAATTCGAAGTACAGCGTGAAACAGTAAAAAATGAACGTGGTCAAAGTTATGATAATCGTCCATACGGCCTATTACGAGAGCGTGTTTCACAAGCGATGTACCCTGTTGGACATCCGTACTCTTGGCAAACAATTGGCTATATTGATGACCTAAATCGCGTTAATGTTAATGATTTGAAAGCATTTTTCTTACGTTGGTATGGCCCTAACAATGCCACTTTGACTATTGGTGGTGATATCAATGTTGAAAAAACCTTGGTAATGGTAAATAAGTACTTCGGTAGTATTCCACGTGGCCCAGAAGTCAAACTGCCTGAAAAACCAAGCTTTACTATTGCTGCCGATCGCTATATTTCACTAGAAGACAATGTTCATTTGCCGTTAATTTATATGTCTTACCCAACGGTCAGTGTTCGAGATGAAGATGAAGCACCGCTTGATTTGCTTTCAAGTATTCTAGGGGGGGGGAAAACATCGCTGCTTTATAAAAATTTAGTGAAAAATCAATTAGCAGTGCAAGCCTCTGTCAGTCACCCTTGTGCTGAATTGGCCTGTACTTTTAACCTGTTAGCGCTGCCCAATCCAGCTTCTGGCAAAACCTTGGCCGATATGGAAAAAGTTATTCGTGATACTTTGATTGAGTTTGAAGCGCGCGGCGTTGAAGACGATGATTTAATTAAAGCGAAGGCCGAAATGGAAGCGGGTTTTATTTTTGGTTTACAAAGTGTTGCTGGCAAAGTGAGTCAACTCGCCGCCAATGAAACTTTCAAAGGTAATCCAAATTATATTGAGCAAGATATCACGCGTTATGCCAATGTCACGAAAGCCGATGTTATGCGAGTTTTTCAAAAGTATATCAAAAATAAGCATGGCGTTATTATGAGCATTGTGCCGAAAGGCAAGCCAGAGCTTGTGGCAGCGAAAGACAATTTTAGTCCACAAGAGCGTATAATTCCTGAGCAAAAAATCACATCAGATGCTGATTTACAAGTCCGTAAAGCGAATGATAATTTTGACCGTAGCATAGTGCCAATAGCGGGGAAAAATAAAGCCGTTGAAATACCTAAAATGTGGCAGGAAAGCTTTGCGAACGGTATGGAAATTCTTGCTACCCAAAGCTTGGAAACACCAACAACATCTCTGCTAATAAAAATTCCTGCTGGCCATTACTATGAAAGTAAAGAAAAAGCCGGTACAGCATCACTACTAGCGGCTTTGTTGAATGAGTCTACCCGTAAGCGTAGTGCTGAGGATATGAGTAAGGCGCTACAAAAATTAGGTGCTTCTGTTGGAGTTTATGCCGGTAATCGTTATTTAACAGTTAACGTAAATACCTTAACTAAACACTTGGATGCAACATTAGCGTTGGTTTATGAAAAACTTACTGCTCCGGCATTTTTGGCAAGTGAATTTGATCGTAATAAAAACAATGCCATTCAAGGTGCTATTAATAGTAAAAAAGATGCAGGTTATTTAGCCTCTACCGCTTATCGCCAATTGCTTCATGCAGATAATATTGCCGCTACATCAGGTCAAGGTTCGGAGTTGTCACTAGCTAATATTGAGTTGGCTGATATTAAAGCGCTTTATCAGCAGCAAGTGGTCGCGAACGACAGCGAAATCATCTTGGTGTCAGATCTAGACAAAACCCAAGTAATAAAATCGTTAGCTATCTTCAAGTCGCTCAGTGGTGAAGGGAAAAAGCTTGAGCTCACGTTGCCTGCCTCAACAGCTAAAATGGGTGTTATTTATTTAGTGAATAAAGACAATGCTGCGCAATCAGCTATTCGTATTGGTAAGCGAGCGCTCACTCAAGATATTATTGGTGAATACTATAGAACTTACTTGATGAACTTCCCTTTAGGAGGTGCTTTTAATAGCCGTATTAACTTAAATTTACGTGAAGACAAGGGTTACACTTATGGTGCACGCTCTTATTTCTATGGTGATAAATTTTCTGGTGCATTTACCGCCAGTGCCGAAGTTAGAGCGGATGTGACTGATAAGTCAATTGTTGAATTTGTTCAAGAAATTCAAAATTATGCTGATAAAGGCATTAGTGATGAAGAGCTAGCATTTATGCGTAATGCGATTAATCAAAAAGATGCCTTAAAGTATGAAACGCCAGGAAGTAAACTCGGCTTTCTAGCGCAAATTTTAGAGCATGACTTAACAGCTAATTTTGTTGAAAAGCGTAATAATATAGTCGCAAATATAAGCAAAGAAGAGATTAACGCCTTAGCGAAAAAACACTTAGATCTAAGTCAAATGCTAATGGTAGTCGTTGGTGATGCAAAAACGTTAAGACCGCAGTTAGAAGCATTAGGCTATCAAGTGATAAACTATGAAATCTAAATAACTTGAACGATAAAGGCCGCTAATTAGCGGCCTTTTTTATGTACAGGATGTACGGTCAGTTTTTATGTTCCCGACAAAAACTAAGTACCTATATCCATGTAGACAGTAGCGCAGGTGAATGGAAGCCCTTTACCGTCTATGGCACCACAACATTAATATATCGCTATACATGAATGTATATTTTAGTGGGTTTTGAATAAACAAAAAATTTTATGCGAAACGTTTAACTACACTGATTAATTCATCCGCACAAAACGGCTTAGTTAAATACGCACTAGCCCCTAAATCAGATGCTTGCAACTGATCTGCTTCATCGTGAGAGCCGGAAAGAAATACAATGGGAATATCGGTGCGACTTGCGACGGACTTAATGCGTTTACAGCATTCAAAGCCATTCATTTCAGGCATTTGAATATCTAAAATAATGAGGGATGGTTTAAAGGATGTGAGTAAACTTAATGCTTGTGGACCTGATTTAGCGGCAAAAATTTTGCAGCCCAATGGCTGAATAATATTCGAAACAACACGAATATTGGTTGCACTATCGTCTATGATAAGTATATCGGTGTCTAAGTCATTAACTTCCATGAATTCATCATCTTAATTCCTTTAATAATAATAATATAGGTACAATTTGTATTTAGCAACACCGATTAGTTGATAAAGTCGAAGATAAAAAATTAATCACCTTCAATGTGTCAGTTAAAGGTGGCTTTAAGAAGTATGTGAATAAGGTTACTGCAATTTTTTAGTACGATAACCTTATATAAGTAAGAAGTTTGACTATTTTTTGCTTGGGTATTTTGCTGGCGTTTTTTTATCAGGTAACGTTGCTTGCATAAACTGACGAATGTCTTGATTTGCTGCTTCTAAATCTTGATAACGTAAATACATCATATGGCCACTTCTATAACCCTTAAAGGATAATCTATCTTGCATTTTACCGCTTGGATCGAGCTGCCATAAGGTATATTTAGCGTCGAAGTAATTGGTTGCCCCATCATAATAACCAGATTGAATCATGACATTTAAGTATGGATTTTGTGCCATTGCTAGACGTAAGTTTTCACCAGTTTTATTCTTGCTTCTGTCCCAAGGATGAACATTGCCAAACATGTTATATTTAATGTCAGTCTTATAATTTAGCTCTTCACGTAAATAGTAATTAATTGCGGGTGTGAAGCTATGTAGCCATGAGGTTAATTCTGCATTGTAATCTGGGCGACTGCCCGTTGCTTTTTCATCGATACCTAAATAACGAGAGTCTAATCGCCCAACTGTTTGCTCGCGATTCCGTAATAGTTCTTTCCAAAAGTATGAAGCTTCAATATCTAAATTGTTACGTAAAACTTCTTGAACTGATAGGCCAGAATATTTTGCAACTTGCTCAGCAATTGCTTGTTTGTCTGGTGCAGAAATAAATCCACCTTTGGCTAAAGCGGGTAAATATTTTTCAACAGTAAACTGCTCAACTTCGGGCAATATATCGAGTAAATCTTGATTTTGTAGATTCTTAGCTAGCGCTTTATGGTACCAGGCGGTTGCTGTGAAATAGGGTAAGCGATTCGCTGCTTTTACTGGTCCATCACGTTTAATTCCAATATCAGTTGGCGACACTAATATGACTCCGTTTAAATACATCCACTGACGCGATTGTAGTTCTAAAGCTAAGCCCGAAACACGTGTAGTGCCGTAACTCTCGCCAATAAGGTATTTCGGTGATTGCCAACGATTGTTGCGAGTGACAAAGGTGTTTATCCATTCGGCTAAATATTTTACGTCGGCATTAACACCAAAAAACATTTTCTTTTGTTCTGCTTTTGTTGGCATTTTGCCATCTTTTTTCGGCAAAATACGCGAATAGCCAGTATTAACAGGGTTCACAAAAACAATATCAGCAGTGTCTAAAATAGAAAAATCATTAGCTTTCACGCCATATGGCTGCAATGGGAAACCTTCACTGTCAACATTAAGTACTTTAGGGCCAGTGTAAGCAACATGCATCCAAACTGATGCAGAACCAGGGCCACCATTGAATGAAATAAGTAGTGGTCGTGCTGCTCTATTTTTTACTTTTGAGCGTTGATAATAGGTATAAAAAAGTGTGGCGGTTGCGTTGCCTTCTTCGTCCCAAACAGGCTGAGTGCCTGTTGTTGCACTGTACTCGAATGATTTCCCATTAATCTTAGTTTTATGACTACTGGTACTACTTTCATCAATAGCAACCTTGCGTTCAAATTCGGCATTGGCAAGTGGAGACAAAATTAATAACAGGCTAAATACGGGTATCAAACGGCTAATTTTCATAGCATTATCCTTAATAAAAGATTTTAAACTGTACGTCAGCCTACGTTAACGTGAATAAAAAATCATAATTAAAAGTTAGAAGGGCTATTTATAGCGATTAATAACCCTACTTTTATGCTGTGGTGATAGTCTGAGGCGCTTTACGTGTATGAGAAGTATGCAATGAGTTGAAAGGATTACCTGCAACGATTCAGGTAAACGATAATAATACTTTCACCACTGACATGTGTAGATTGACTTTTTAGGTCACTGATTTTCATCAAATGCCCTGCAGGTAACGTTTTATTCTCTGCGATGTCAGAAAAGCTAAGTTCTGCAGCTTTGTATAAGCTATAAATAAAGCAAAGGTCGCTTTTCTCAAGTGTAATATTTTCAGCTTTTTTCTGACAATCTACGATGGTACGATAATCTGAAGTACGGGCAATAACATTAAAATCAGTTATTTCGTTAGTATGTAAGTTGCCTACTGTTTTGTCACCACCATCAAATGTCGCGTAATCGAGCAAGTTAGTTAACTTATCGATTTTGCTATCATTGTGCTGTAAGTTTATGCCATCACCTGCAACTAAAATTAGATTGCGGGTATAGCCAGAAAAATTAGAAAATATCCCATCCTCAACTACACTTGCCATGCTTAAACGCCAGCTAAAGTCATCTAACGTACCACCTGAGTTGATGGCCATTTCTATGGTTTCTCCCTTACCATTTTTCCATGCTACGGTTCTAAATTTTTCTGGCTCAATAACTTCTATCATTGGTAAGGACCTTAACTATTTCTGTTGATTTGATTCAATTCTATATCTCAAGATCATAGCCTGAATAGCAGTCGACTGTCAGCGCTTAGTTGGACTATTTATTTCTCATCATGTTGCTTGAATTTTATTAAGTGTAATGCAACTTAGTGACGAATTAATATTTTGTTACGCTTATTCCGCTGTAACCTCTCTCTGATTATTGATTAGCCAAATGTGGTTTGTTAGCATGCGAGCTTTCTTATGCTCGAGAATCAATCAAAGGATATTATGGTGTTTAAAAAGTTTCTATTTGCATTACCGCTATTAACTTTACCGTTAACTGTTTCTGCTAATTGGTCTACTGGTGCAGGTTACCTTAGCTTTTCCGACGAAGAAGATGGAACAGAACTTTCTCTTGCTGCAATGTATGGCTCCCTCGCTTATGAATTTTATCTAGAAGACAGCTCTCTTTCACTTGTACCTGAATTACGAATAGGCACGGGTATTTCTGATGATGATGTGAAAATTGATTTTGGCCCGCTCAATGGCACAATTAATGTGGAAATGAAGAGCTTTTACAGCTTTTCTGTTCGTGCTCAGTATAACTATGACAATGGTGTTTACTTATATGTGGTGCCTTCATATGCCAGCGTTGATCTAGAGTTTAGTGCTTTTGGTGAGTCAGCAAGTGATGACGACGGTGAAGTCGGTTTTGGTGGAGGTTTTGGTAAAAAAATCAATGACAACACTAGTGTTCAGTTGTCTTATGAAATTTATGATGAAATTGAAGTGTTCACAGTTGGTTTTAACTATCAATTTTAATTAACCCGCGTTTACTTAATTGCTATAACGAAAGGGAAGCATAAGCTTCCCTTTTTCAGTTCAGGACGAAGGGCATATCCTTATATGACAATGCATAAGCGTGTATATGTTCAAGCTTAACGCTCATTTTTTTGTTACTAATTACCTAGCAAATTAAGCGTATTTACATAAAAGTTTGCATCGACTTTAACTTGGCTATTTTTAACTTCCAAGCTCATTTTTTCCCATTGACTAGTAGGTGACAACCATTGAGTTTTACCTGCAATGGTTATCTTAATCGGCATATCAAAACCATCAATAGCATTACCCCAGCGATATTGCATTTCATTATTCTTAACAAAGTATTCTAACGTCGGAATACGAATATCTCGTAAGTATTGGTCGAATATTTTACTAAAATCTTTACTTGCTTGTTCGCTAATATAACTTTCAACTTGTGCAGAATCGGTAATGCTGTGGTAAAACTTTTCGTTTAAGCCACGCAAAATTTCACGCCAGGTCTCGTCGTTATCAATAATTTGGCGAATGGTATGTAACATGTTGCCGCCTTTATCGTACATGTCACTAGAGCCTTCCTGATGAACGCCATATTTACCGATAATAGGGCTTTTGTTTTGAATGTTTAAACGCTGACCACGAATGTATTCAAATGCTTTTTCTTGATCAAAGTGATACTCCAAAAATAAGCTCTCGGAATAGTTAGTAAAGCTTTCGTGGATCCATAAATCAGCAACGTCATTATGGGTTATGTTGTTAGCAAACCATTCATGACCTGACTCGTGCACAATAATAAAATCGAATAGCATACCAGGGCCAGCTTGGCTTCGGTCTTTGCCTAAATAACCATTTTGATAACCGTTACCATAAGTAACCGAGCTTTGGTGTTCCATGCCTAAATACGGTGCTTCAACAAGTTTAAAGCTGTCCTGATAAAATGGGTATGGGCCGAACCAATGCTCAAATGCTTCTATGGTACGTTTTGCGTCTTTGAATTGTGTTTTGGCTTTTTCTAGATTATCGCGTAGGACATAATAATCCATATCAAGTTGGCCTGATTCACCGGCATATTTCTCGCCAAAATGCACATAGTCACCAATATTGATATTGATACCATAATTGTTAATTGGGTTAACCACTTGCCAATGATAGGTTTTGGTTTTTGCTTGTTTATTATGATCAACCTTAATTAAACGGCCATTAGAAACATCCATTAAGTGCTCAGGTACTTCAACGCTAATCAAAGCGCCATTATTTGGCTCGTCGTAAGCGTGATCTTTATTTGGCCACCAAATACTGGCACCCAAGCCTTGGCAAGTTGAGGCAATAAAGTCTATGCCATTATCATCTTTTGCCCAAGTGATACCGCCGTCCCATGGCGCACGAATTGCTTCATGAGGAATACCGGAAAAATGCATGCTCAGTTGATATTCTTGACCAATTTCTTGCTCTGCTTCTAACTTAATAAAATAAGAATAGCCTAATTGTTCAACAGCAAGCATTTTGCCGTTTTGTTCAACTTTAGTGAGTTGCATCGGTGGCTGTAATTCAATTTGTAGACGTTTACTCTCAGACAACACTTTGTATTTCATGGTGTTGGTGCCAGCAATACTTTTACTTTGTGGGTCAACAGCAATATCAAGGTTGTAGTGAGTTAAATCCCACCATGCGCGCTCTGGCGTTATTGTGCCTCTAAATATATTTTGCTGATGATCATCTATAGCACGTTTAGGGAATAGCTCTGCGCTAGCACTATTGGTGCTAAGCAGGCTAGAGATGATAATTATTGAAGAAAGTAATGTCTGTTTCATTTGAGCAGTACTACCCTAATGGCATAATAAAATTTGCCTCTGATAGTAGCAATGATCAAATACTTAGCACAATGGTATATTGTATTTAATTTGTACTTGTTTAAATAAATATAATGAAATTGAAAGGAACTTGTACATGAATGTAAGCACTTAGTTTTTCAGGAACCAAAAGCTGACCGTGCTTCGACGTGCATGTTCTTACAGGATGTAAGTTATTAGAGTAATGCAGGAGCAATTACCGAGATGTACTAATACCTTGAAAGACAGGAAGTCTGGGAGAGGCCTGAACATCGTCACTCTTTCACATCGACATAAATGGATGTATTAATGCCATGGAGTCATAGATGACTATGAGTGGCCCTGTGATCGTGTTATTGCCTACATGGATGTAGGTACTTAGTTTTTGTCAGGAACCAAAAAACTGACCTTTTATCCTGAACATATACGCTCTTGTACATCCATGTACTCGCGTTATACCGTTCATCCTGAACATAAAAAAGCAGCGATAAACGCTGCTCATTCCGAATAACTTTGCTAAAACGCTAATCGATTAGCGCTAGTTATTATTTTAGTGAAGACATATATTGCGAAAGTGCGGCAATTTCTGCATCGGTTAAGTTTGCCGCAACACCTTGCATCATACCATTCATGTCGTTATTGCGAGAACCATTACGGAATTTTTCTAACTGACTTTTTAAGTAGTCGGCGTTTTGGCTAGCAAGAGCAGGGAAACCTGCGCTAGACATGCCGTTGCCGTTAATGCCGTGACATGCAACACAAGCAGTTACTTCCATTTCAGCGTTACCACCTAAGTAAAGTTTCTTACCATGTGCATTATCGCTACCGTCACCAGTAGTTGATTTTTGGCTTGCGTAAAAAGCGGCTACGTCAGCCATGTCTTGCTCGCTAAGTGTCATTGCCATGCCACCCATTACTGGGTCAACACGACCCGATGCACCGCCAGATGTCATACCTAATTTAAAATCAGCAAGTTGCTTAACCAAATAGCTAGCGCTTTGTCCTGCTAATTTTGGATACATTGGCACTAAACTATTGCCGTCAGTACCATGACAAGCAGCACACATAGCTGTTTTGCTTTTACCAGCTTCGGCATCGCCTTGGGCTGCATTGGCAGTAACTACTGCACTTAATCCTAATAAAACAGTAATGATAAGTTTTTTCATGGGTTAGTCTCTGCTTGTCGTTATACGATAAATTGTTTGCTATAAAAAATAGCTAGATACATTACTTTTGTATTCTACACGAATTTCATGATTGTGAAATATTGGTGTTAAAAAAGCCAGTTAAATGTTTAATAACACGTGCATAGATCAATAGTAGTTGTAGTAACAAAAAAGCAGCGATATTCGCTGCTTTTTCTAATGTTGACTAAATCGGTAATTTTTCACTAAATTACTTCATTGCTGCCATGTATTTCGCTAATTCGTCAATATCGCTTGCTGAAAGCTTAGAAGCAACACTTTGCATCATGGTGTTGTAATCATTATTACGCTCACCATTTTTGAATTTCATCAATTGTGCTTTTAAGTATGCTTCGTTTTGCCCTGCAATAGTTGGGAAACCTGCTTTATTCATGCCTTTACCATTCGCACCATGACAAGCAGCACAAGCAGTAATTTTGCGTTTAACATGACCACCAAAATAAAGTTTCTGACCAATATCAGAACCGGCTAAATCTGCAACGACAACTTTTTGCGCGGCAAAGTAGCTAGCGATTTCTAGCATGTCTTGCTCGCTTAATGCTGCAGCCATAGGCGCCATCACTGGGTCTTTACGTGTACCAGCTTTAAACTCTTGCAATTGCTTAACAATATAGCCAACGCTTTGACCCGCAAGTTTCGGATAAATAGCAACTGGGCTGTTACCGTCTGTACCATGACAAGCTGCACATACCGCCGCTTTAGTTTGACCTGCAATAACTTCTGCAGTTACTGCTGCTACTGGCATTACTTTGCGTGAAACCACGTTAGCAACGGCAGCGGGGTCAGCAAAATAGGCAGCCATATCAGCAATATCGTCTTCAGTCATGCCACCAGCAAATTGATTCATTGCGTAGTTAACACGGTCTTTGTTTTTGAAGTTATTCAACTGCTTAGCAATGTATTCAGGATGTTGGTTAGCTAAGTTAGGGTAAATTAATACATCGCTGTTACCTTCACTACCATGACAACCAATACAAGCACCAATGCTACGAGAAGCATCGCCTAATTCATATAAGCTTTTACCAGCTGCTGGGTTAGGTACGTAAGCAACAGGTGCGGCACTAGCGGTTGCACCTGTATCTGCGGCACCACTATCAGCAGTAGCAACACTGCGTGGTAAGCCTGCAAAATATGCCGCAACGTCAGCCATATCTTGTTCAGATAATGGCGCAGCCATTGAGCCCATTAAAGGATCTTTACGGTCACCCGCTTTGAACGCTTTTAATTGCTTAACAATATAGTCAGAATGTTGACCCGCTAAGTTAGGATAAGTATCAGTAGAGCCAATACCATTTGAACCATGACATGCAGCACAAGCGGCTGCCTTAACTTTACCTGCGTCAGCATCACCCGATGCAGCCACAGCAATATTAATGCTTAATAGTGTTAAAATTATCGAAGTTAAAATCTGTTTCATAACAAAACTCTCAACATGCTTTAGTATTTTTTATTGAATGTATTCAATAAGCCGAAAAAATTGGCGACATCATACACTATTCACACACTTTATAGGGGGTTTTAGCGAAAAAAATTGCCTAAAGTCTAATACAATTGCATCTTTAGTGAGAAAAAGCGATATAATACGTTTTTTATTATTATAGTTGGACCTTAACCTTGTCATCTACAGCCATTCATCTGACCAAAGCGACTTTTACCATTAGCGCACCCGATATTCGTCGTTTACCAGCAGATAGCGGCATTGAAGTGGCATTTGCCGGTCGTTCTAACGCTGGTAAGTCGAGCGCATTAAATACGCTTACTAACCAAAGAGGCCTTGCACGTACCAGTAAAACTCCTGGACGTACACAGCTTATTAATATTTTCGAAATTGCTGAAAACAAACGCTTAGTCGATTTACCCGGCTACGGTTTTGCTAAAGTGCCAATGGAAATGAAGAAAAAATGGCAGAAAGCTTTAGGCGAATACTTAGAAAAACGTGAATGTTTGAAAGGTTTAGTGGTACTGATGGATATCAGACATCCATTAAAAGACCTTGATATGGACCTTATCAAATGGGCTGCAGAAGGTGACTTACCAATTTTAGCCCTACTAACTAAAAGTGATAAACTTTCTCAAGGTAAAGTAAGCGCGCAAGTATTAGCTGTTAAAAAGCAACTAGCAGACTTAAATGCCAACATTAAAGTACAAGCATTCTCGTCATTAAAACGCACAGGCTCAGACCAAGCCAATGCAGTTATTTGTGACTGGTTTCATGATGAAAACATTGAACCATTAAACGAAGAAGTAATTATTGAAGAATAGTCGCTAAATTAACGACTACTCTTCGAACAATAGTTTATTATTCTGGTAATACCCAATCAGGTCTTGGGAAATGGCACGTGTAACCATAAGGCACGTGCTGTAAATAATCTTGATGCTCTGTCTCAGCTTGCCAAAACTCTCCCGTCGGAGCAATTTCTGTTACCACTTTACCTGGCCACAACCCTGAAGCATCTATATCAACAATAGTTTTTTCAGCGATAGTTCTTTGCTCGGCACTTGTATAGTAAATAGCGGAACGATATTTACTTCCCCTATCATTGCCTTGCTGATTTTTTGTAGTTGGATCATGTATTTGAAAAAAGAATGCTAAAATTTTTCGATACCCGATCATTGTATTTTCAAAGAGAATTTCTATGCCTTCTGCGTGATCGCCTTGATTATGGTAATTAGCATTTTCAACACTGCCACCGGTATAACCAACACGTGTTTCTATAACGCCAGGTAGCTTGCGAATCAAATCTTGCATGCCCCAGAAACAACCGCCTGCTAAAACTGCTCGTTCGATAGCCATAACTTTATCCTTCCACTTGTGATAAATAGGCTGCGTAACCTGCAGCAATCATATCATTGCGATCAATAAACTTTAGTGAAGCAGAATTAATACAATAGCGTAATCCGCCTTGTGCAACAGGGCCATCTGTAAATACATGGCCTAAGTGACTATCACCATGAACAGAGCGAACTTCAGTGCGCACCATGCCGTGAGTTTCATCGGTGATCTCATTAATGTTAATGGTTTCAATAGGCTTACTAAAGCTAGGCCAACCACAACCAGAATCAAATTTATCAGCTGAAGCGAATAAAGGTTCACCTGAAACAATATCAACATAAATGCCAATAGCAGTATTTTCTAATAATTCGCCAGTCCAAGGGCGTTCAGTGCCGCTTTCTTGTGTAACGCGATATTGTTCAGCCGTTAAGGCAGCAATAGCTTGGCTTGATTTTTTATATGATGACATAAATTACCCTTAGTGCTCATTGGACATTTAACAGACCGTACAGACAATGAAAGAAATATTAGCGTTAATCATTGTTGCCTAACAATAGACCGGAAAAGTAATGAATAATTCTCGAATATGAAAATGTCACTATATTTGAATACGGCTAGGGAATACATAGTAGCTAAAGTATATTTAAGGCATAAAAAAACCGATGGCAAAAGTGGCCATCGGCATAGTCAGCTTGGGGAAGCTAGAATACAAAATTAATACAACAAGGTGCTCTAACGAGAACAAATTTAGTATAGAGCAACAACTCTATAAAAGTAAAGCCTTTGCTCTAAAATAATTTATTGTATAAACAATACAACTATTTGGTTATATGTGAAATATCAGAAATAATGAGAATGTTGTGTGACTGCGCATAACGGTTGATATTAATCTCGTTTACGGTTGAGCGTTTTTAAAGAGATACAATCAAGGTGGCATTTTTGAAAATACGACTTTTCAATCATAATACTTGATACTCAATAGGTAATATTTAGAATCACATTGGGCAAAAGTGATCATTAGAAGCCAATCTCATTCAGTAATTAGTAGTCTAAAATATGATGTGCAGCCACAGTTGTTATGCCCTGAGAAAATTGTAAATAAGCACATCAATGTGAAAATAGATTTCACGACGCAATTTTATTAAACAAAGAACCAACGTCATAAAAACGCTGGCTTTTCTTTATACAATAATTTGAATAATATTACTGTGCTATTTTTACGCGAATTTTATTATTAGAAACTTTTGTTTCATGTAGTTTAGATAACGCTAATTTTGCTTCTTTTTCATCCGGCATTTCAACGAATGCAAAGCCCTTTGATTTTCCCGTCTCTTGATCTAAAACTAAAGTACATTCCTTAACAGTGCCGTGCTCCGAAAATAAAGTACGGAGTTCTTGTTCAGTTGTTGAGCGTGAAAGGTTACGAGCTAAAAGTTTCATGTTGGCGCCATTAATATGTGATTGCAGATTGTAATTGTCTCATAGATTTGCTGCAGACAAAGTAATTTTGTGCATTTAACTAAAATAACTTATGGTGACGCTAGTGCTATAACGTAGAAAATTAGCTGTATCGTAATAATTAAGTTGAGTTAACAACGGCTAGATTTTGCGCTCTTTATCAACCTAATATTAGGAATTGTTATTTTATGAATGACTTGTACACGCAAGCAATGACGGTATTTCTAGGTTTTTTTGCCATTATGAACCCTATTGCTAACACTGCTGTTTTTGCTGGTCTTGTCGGTGATAAAACTAGAGCAGAACAAGTTAAAATTGCTGCGAAAGCGTTGGTTATTACTTTTTGTGTGATCCTATGTTTTTCGGTGCTCGGTAAAGCTATTTTTCAATTATTTGGTATTACGTTGTCAGCTCTAAGAGTTACCGGTGGTATATTGGTTTTCTTAGTTGGTTACCATATGCTTAACGGTCAAGGTTCTAAATTGCACTCGTCAGAAAGTCATGATGATTCTGATGTTGCTGTTTCACCGTTAGCCGTACCTTTACTCGCAGGGCCTGGCACTATTGCAACGGCGATGAATTATTCTTCTTCAGGGGAAATGTCCGGTATACTAATCACCATTTTTGTTTTTGCCTTGCTATGTTTTATTACCTTTTTTTGTTTTATTTTTAGCGCTAATATTTTAAAAGTTATTGGTAAAGCAGGGCTTAGCATTGTGACTCGTTTAATGGGGCTTATTCTTGCGGTTATAGGCACACAAATGATTATTATTGGCGTAACCGCGGTAGCTAATGGCCTCGCTTAATTAGCCAAGATTTTTTAACAGTTTACTCTGTGTTTGTTATTTATAACAGTAATGCTTTGTCTTCTTTTAACTTGTCGGTAAGTCTCATAAGTTGAGGCAGCTTTTGGCTTAAAGCTGTTTGATTTTCAAAGCTATCGGTTAGTGAAGGGATACTGATGTTGCTCTTGTTTAAGTAACTATCAAGTTGCTTAGCTCTTTTTTTACTCTCTGCAGGATAATGTTCAAATTCACCTTTAGGCGCTAACGTTGCTTTTTCAATGCTGTGCCAGTTTTCATACCAACTAATGTGTATGTCTTTCTTACTTAAGTTTTCCGCTAAAGAAATATTGGCGATTAGGTTTTGAAACGGAGCATATTGGTTATTTGCTTGTTGAAAAGCTTTACTCATAGACTCTTGTGCAAATTTAGGCCGAACGAGAGATAGTAATTTTTTGCTTTCAGCGCTAAGCGCTTGATTTAAATTAGCCAATTCGTTAGCGCTGCGATAACGCGCTAAATTGGCAAAATAATTTCGGGTTTGCACAACCACCATTAATTGGCTTTCCATGGTATTTTGCCATAGTGAAATCTCAGGTATTTCAGTATTTTTCGCCTCACCTGCAATCAAACTAAGCGCCTTATCTAGCTCAATAACCGCTCTACTTAGCTGTTCTACGGTATTATTTACCTTGATTAAATCCCAATGCGTGATTGGTAATTGGCTATAGGCTTCAAATAATGTCGTTAGCTTTTTAGGACGATACTGAAATGATTTATCTATGGCTAACTGAGTTTTTAGTATCGGTAATAATTCTTTACCTGAACTAATGAGAATTTTTTTACTGTCGTTACTAGGAACACTTCGATAAGAATTATGACTAGCAAGGTAAGCCTCATAATCATTGCCTTGAGTTTGAGCGTGCTGTGCTTGCTCAAGTTGCTTTTTGGCCTTTGCCACTTTAGTAAATTCGGCCTGATATTCTTCAGGTGACAATTTCGTTAGCGTACTTAATGCGGTAGTTAACTGATGAATGTTGTTATTTGCCTTGGCTATTTCGTATAACCGCAGGGCTTCTTGATGTTCTGCCGACGAACACGATGTTAGTAGTAATAGTGAAATGACCAGTAAAAAGCTTTTATAACGAGTTAACATGGCCAATATACCTTTACTTTAATTGCTTGATATAACATTAAAAAATTTAATTTCAAGGTAACTTAAGTGTTTAAAGCGGCAAAAGCAAATGAATGTTCTTGATTTTTTCTCTGTATTTATAGTGTGTTAAAGGGTTAATTTATAAAATTAGTTGTCGTAATGTCATGTTTTCGCCACGTTCATTTACTTGTGCTAGTAGTAACTCAGCGGTTGCAATGGCGTCGTTAAGTGCATTGTGAGCATAGTGATCAGGAAAGCCGTAGTTGGCTCTTAATGCTGACAGCCTTAATTCGGAAGGATCATAAGCGACATCTCTTTTATCGAGCCTTTTTTTCGCCACAACTAGCGTATCGATCATCGGTAATGGTGGTGCCATGCCATAAAGCTCTAAGCAAGCTTGTCGTAAAAACTGCCGTTCGATACGAGAAAAATGCACTAACATCACTTTGCCAGCTAAGCGCTTAAGTAACTGTTCTATCACTTCAGCTAAAGGTTTTCCTTGGTCTTTTTGATCATCAGTGATTTGATGGATGGTGACGTTATCTGCTTTTAACCGACCTTTTGAATTAATAATTTCATGGTAACTACTGCCAAGCTTTATTTGATGATGAAAAAGATCGACGCAGCCAACGCTGAGCAATTTATCAGCGATAGCATCTAAACCCGTAGTTTCAAAATCTACCGCCAAAATAGGTATTTGCTCAAATGGTGTATTGAGTGCAGGAAAAGGCACAGCAAGGAAATCACGTAAAGGGCCGTGCGATGCCTTTTTTAACATGCGTTTGCGTTGTGCTTCATAGCCGAGTATCCAGCGAGTTAGGGGATGATGATTAAGCATAATTATGGTCTATTGCTACAAAGTTGACTGACGGCTGTCTTGCATGGTTTTTATCACTTTAAAGGCGTCTTTTAGGTGTTCACGTTCAAGCTTAGAGATTTCTTTCGGCGGTAAGTAGTTATTCGGTTGCTCTCCTTGCTGCAGTTTTTTTGCTTGATGTTCCATGCGCAGCATACTTAAAAATTCATAAGCGTCGATAAGGTTTGCCGCTGATGCCTTAGTTAAAGATGGTGTGCCTGCTGCTTGTTGCAAACGTTCAATGGTATTCACTGATGCTATACCTTCTGACAGTGCATAAATGCGTGCTAAATCGACTATCGGTGCAATGCCGTTGTGTTTTAAATCTAAAGTCGCCTTGTTTTCGCCGTCTTGAATTAAGACAAAGTCGCGAAAAAAACCTAAAGGAGGCCTTAAATTTAGTGCGTTACGCGATAAATGCGCAATAAATAGTGTGCTACGTTGTGTTGTTTGCAGCATTTTCATTCGTACTTCGTCAAGTAAGCGGCTATCACCATAAACTGTGCTTAAATCAAAAAAAACACTGCAATGTAATAGTGCTTTTGGATCAGGAGTATTGATCCACTTGGCAAAATACTTCGACCACTGTGATTGTGTTTGACACCATTTTTCATTAGTTGCCATAACTTCGCCTGGGCAGTAGATAAAGCCACAAGACGCTAGACCATCAGAAACAAAAGTGGCTAAATCTTTAAACCAGTAGCTATGCTGCGGCTGCATATTGTTTGAAATGATCAGCGCATTGTCTTGGTCGGAGTGAGCGAATTGTTCTTGTCTTGCTTGTGAGCCTGCTGCTAACCATGCATAGGGAACAGGCGCTGGTCCTAACAGTTTTTCTGCCATTTCAATTAGTCGGATGGTAAAAGCCATAGTGATAGCGCTAATACTTTTACCTACGTGATCGGCTGTAGTGCCTAACTTAGCCATGCGAATTTGCAATTTAGGTATCATTTTACTGATTTCGCATAATTCGCTAACCGATTTTGCTTTATGAATGACACTGGTAATATTAACGGCATTTTGACCTTCGTTATTCATTAGATCTGTTACTGTGACCATGCCCTTTAGCTGGTTATTGGCGGTAACAGGTAAGTGATGGATATGCTTTTGGGTCATCATCATTAAAGCGTCATAGGCGTTATTTTTAATGTCGATGGTGGTCATGTCGCTGGTCATGATTTTACTAACTGGTTGAGAAATATCGAGTCCTTGTGCAACGCAGCGACGACGAATATCCTTGTCAGTGACAATGCCTAGCGGGTTATTATTCTGCGCAATGACTAAGCAAGAGAATCCTCGTTCGGTCATCAAAATTGCTGCTTGTTGGATGCTAGTTTCAGGGGCAACAGTTACTACTGGGCTATGGTAAAAGTTAGCGATAGAGCTATTTAATAGTGAGGAATTTAGAATGGCATCTTCATTAACTTGCAGCATTTTTTTATTAAGTCGCTGCTCAGACGTTTGATGAAAGAAGGCAATAACATCAGGATGTTCGTTTACTAACTGCGCAAAAATTTTATAACAAATGCTATACAGCAAAGTATCTTCATCGGTTGAAACTTTTATATGCTCATCATTACCGAGACAGAAAACCGTACAAATATCGCCTTCACCGTATTTACCTAATAGCTCGTTGTCATTAGTGGCATAGCTTAAAGCACCTTTGCGTAAAATATAGATATTTTCATCGCTGATCCCCTGTGGTGGCAACAGCTGCCCTCTACGCACATAACAAATATTGATTTCTTTGACTATTTGTTCAATGAGTTTGCTTGGTAATAAATCCAATGGCGGTATCGCTTGTACAAATTCGCTAATTTCGGTGAGTGCTGAGTCCATTACAATATCTCAAATAAATATTCCGCCAGTGACGGTTATAGAATAAGTTTGTTGCTTGTATTTAGGGCAATTGTCACGGTTAAGTCAACTGTTTCACATAACTCCTAGACTAAAGTTTAATAGGAGCGTCTAAAAAAGGTTGCTAGTGTGGTACCTAGAGTAGGTTAAGTATTTATTTACCATATGTTGGTAAAACTAACAGGTCTAATTAATAGTCAACCTCTCTTTAAACAACAGGTGAAAGCGTATAAAAATCATAAAACGCTATGCCTAATTAAGCAAAAAGCTTATTAGGAACAATTGCTAGGAGAGAATGATGGAAGGTAATGCAACATATTGGTCAGAAAATCTGCGCCTAATATTTATATGTCTTGCTGTCTGGTTCGTGGTTTCATTTGGTTTTGGTTTACTGCTTGTAGAACCATTAAATGCGATACGTCTCGGAGGCTACAAACTAGGTTTCTGGTTTGCACAACAAGGCTCAATTTATACATTTGTTGGTTTAGTTTTTTGGTATACCAAAAAGATGAACGAACTTGATCAAAAATACGATGTGGAGGAATCATAATGGATGAGTTAAAACTCTATACATACATTGCGGTATTTGGTTCTTTTGCCGTTTATTTCGGCATTGCCTGGTGGGCAAGAGCCGGTTCTACCAGTGACTTCTATGTTGCAGGTGGCGGTGTAACGCCAATGCAAAATGGTATGGCAATTGGTGCCGATTGGATGAGTGCTGCTTCATTTATTTCAATGGCCGGGATGATTTCATTTTTAGGTTACGGTGGCTCAGTATTCTTGATGGGTTGGACGGGCGGTTATGTATTACTCGCCATGTTACTTGCTCCTTACATGCGTAAGCATGGTAAATTTACGGTACCTGAATTTATTTTTGACCGCTATTATTCTAAAACAGCACGTGTAGTCGCCGTTATTTGTTTAATCATAGCGTCATTAACTTATATCATTGGTCAAATGAAAGGCGTAGGTGTTGCCTTCTCTCGCTTCTTAGAAGTTGATTATGATTTAGGCCTTTATATCGGTATGTTCGTGGTATGGGTATATGCGGTATTGGGTGGTATGAAGGGTATTACTTACACGCAAATTGCTCAGTATTGTGTATTGATCTTTGCTTATACAATTCCAGCTGTGTTTATTTCTCTACAATTAACGGGTAACCCAATTCCACAACTAGGCTTAGGCTCTACATTAGCCGATGGTAGCGGTGTTTACTTGCTTGATAAGCTAGATATGGTAGTAACAGATCTTGGCTTTAAAGAGTACACCACTGATAACATGGGCGGCACAGTAAATATGTTTGCTTATACCATGTCTCTGATGATTGGTACTGCAGGTTTACCACACGTTATTATGCGCTTCTTCACTGTACCTTCAGTAAAAGCAGCACGTCAGTCAGCAGGTTACGCTTTAGTTTTCATCGCATTGCTATATACGGTTGCTCCGGCAGTTGGCGCAATGGCACGCTTGAACTTAATGAATACTATTGAACCTGCAGCAGGTCAGAATATGGAATATTCTGAACGTCCACAATGGTTTAAAGACTGGGAAAAAACCGGTTTATTGAAATATGAAGAAAAGAATGGTGATGGCAAAGTTCAATACACTGCAGACAAAGCTACCAATGAAATGGTTAAAGTTGACCGTGACATTATGGTACTAGCTAACCCGGCGATTGCGAACCTACCTAACTGGGTAATTGCACTTGTTGCCGCCGGTGGTTTAGCTGCTGCGTTGTCAACGGCAGCCGGTTTACTATTAGCTATTTCGTCCTCTATTTCTCATGATTTGATGAAAGGTATATTAACGCCAGACATGTCAGAGAAAAATGAATTGCTTGCCGGACGAGTAGTAATGACATTATCCATCATAGTTGCAGGTTGGCTTGGTTTAAATCCGCCTGGCTTTGCTGCAGGGACGGTGGCGCTAGCATTTGGTTTAGCTGCATCATCAATATTCCCAGCGCTAATGATGGGGATATTCTCTAAGAAAATGAGTGGTAAAGCTGCCGTTGCAGGTATGATCTCAGGTATCGGTGTAACTATGCTGTATGTGTTCCAACACAAAGGTATTATGTTTTATGCACCTAGCTCATTTCTAGGCGATATGGAGCCTAACTGGTTCTTTGGAATTTCACCAAATGCCTTTGGTTCAGTTGGTGCTTTGGTTAACTTTGCAGTAGCGTTTACTGTATTGAAATCAACAGGACCAGCGCCAGCTCATATTCAACAAATGGTTGATAATATGCGCATTCCTCACGGCGCAGGTGCAGCACACGATCACTAGTATACTGTGATAATGTTTGCACCACATGGAAGAAAGGCTCCCTTTGTGGAGCCTTTATTTTTTCTTTAAGTAGTAAGTTCTTAGTTGGCGCTAATGGGTATTAGCTCAATTAAATTGGTATAAATTTGGCTCGTAACAACAATAGTCAATCGATGTAGTGTTGTAGAATGATTTTCAATTATCATAGTAAATATACTCAAACTCTTTCTCGGCTTGCTGAATTTTGCATTTCCAAGTGGCTTGGGCATAATATTAAAAAATAATAAGGATGATTATGAACCGTCATACAAAAATGGCCTTAATGGTGGCACCGTTTCTTATCTTAGGTGGTTACATAGCGTCAGATTTTTATATTGAAAATGAAGCACAGCAACAACGTATTTTTAATATGGTACCGTTTGGGCACTGTGATGTAATCAATCAAAAATGTGTGCTGAAGTCGGGTGATTTTGAAATTAATATTTATGATAAAGAAGGTAGCACAACCCTCAATTCAACTTTTCCACTTGATAGTGCTACGCTTTTTCTTGTAGAAGGTGAAAACCAAGCTAGTGCTTACCCTCTGGGTATGAGCGATAGTCCATACTATTGGCAGAGCCCTACGCCGTTGCGAAATAAAATAAGTATGAAAGGTGATAAATATAAGTTGCGTGTAATTGCTAATATCAAAGGTGGGCAATATATTGCGGAATTCTATACTCAAACCACTAAGTAGCCCCATCAGCACAAACTAACCTTTCATTTGGCCAACGTGAGCATTTTTACTCTGTTGGCCATTATAAATAACCTGAACTCGGGATAAGCAAAATGCTACAGCAGAGCTATTAAAGCCTATTTTTACGTTGTTTAAGTTGCCAATAACGCGTTATTGGGCACACTTAAACGCCTTGAACTAGACATAAATATCACTACTGTGGATTGAGGTTTTGTAATAATTTTAAATAGTTATGTTTTTCATTCACATTATCCCGAGCTTAAGTTAAATAAGAGTTTTCAAATTTTTAGTTCGTCCTGAGTCATGTGTTCGCGGTTAGTGCCACGTAATATAATTTTAAATTGGTAGTACGGTTTATATTCTCTATCTATAAATTAATTTTTTATTTAGAATAATGGTCTACTCCCAATGTTTTCACCTGACTTTTAACCATGCCGAACTTATCGATTAAACAAAAAGTAACACTCGCATTCATTCTATTCGTTTTATTAACCGCCACATTAGTTGGTGTTTTGAGTCAATGGAGTGCTAGAAGTATTATTGAAGATCGGATGCTCAAGCAAGAATTACCGAATACTATTAAGCAAATTAATGGTGAGATAGATAAAGAAATTTCGATGATGCGGGTTATCGCTCAACAAATCGCGACTGACCCATTTATAAAAAACTGGTTTGTACAAGGGCAGTCGAAACAAGGAGAGGAGCATTTATTAAAAAAATTAACAGGGATAGCAAATCAACACAATTTGAGTAAAACCTCTTTTGCCGATCGCGAATCTGGTCATTACTGGAACCAAGATGGCTATCTTCGTCAGTTGAAAAATGATGAGGTCGATGGTTGGTTTTATGCTTATCGTGATAGTGGCAAAGATAGCTCAGTAAGTATTTATGCTTACCCTGATTCTGATCAAATAGATCTTTTTGTAAATTATCAAGAGGTTAATGGTGAAGGGTTAGCTGGTATCGCAAAATCATTTGAAGATATTGTGAACCTGTTAAGTAGTTTTAAATTGGAAAAAACAGGCTTTGTCTATTTAGTGAATGATAAAGGCATTATTCAGCTGCATAAAGATAAAGCACTTGTTGGTCAGTCTATTGATACAATCTACTCACAAAATATTGCCGCTAAAATATTGAGTAAATCAGCATTTAGTCTTGGTGATGTACAAGAAAAGAAAGAAGATATATTGGTTGCAGCAAGTTTTATCCCAAGCGCGCAATGGTATGTGGTAGTGCAAGTGCCAAAAGACGAAGTTTTTTCTTCACTAAATGAGACTAATACACAAATGATTACTTGGTCTTTAATTGTGGTAATTATTGCTATTTTTGTAGCGCTGCTAATTGCTAAATCAATTACCAGGCCAATTAACTTATTAGCGGAGTTATTTTTACAGCTTGGGCAAGGAAAGGCCGATATTTCTTATCGGATTCCTGAAAGCGGTCAACAAGAACTAGTAAATGTTGCGCTTGGTTACAATCAGTTTATTACTAAGCTAGAGGGCGTGTTTTCTCAAGTATCTCACACAACATTAGCTTTGAGAGAAACAGCAGATGCTTTACAAACTAAGGCTAATGAAACAATAACGAGCTCAGAGAGTAATGACGAAAATTCTCATCATATTTCTAATGCGCTCAGTCAAATCAGTGAAACTGTAGCTGATGTGGCGAAGAATGCTATTCAAGCATCTGATATTGCAGAAAATATTAAAGGGAATAGTGACTCAATAAGTCTCGTTATCCATTCAGCAAAATCAGAAGTTGAAGAGCTTGGTCAGAAAATTAATGATGTTTCTAATGTCATTAATACCCTCGCGACAAATAGTGAAATGATAGCTGGCGCATTAGGCGTTATTCAAACAATTTCAGATCAAACTAATTTACTGGCATTAAATGCCGCGATTGAAGCAGCACGAGCAGGTGAACATGGACGCGGATTTTCAGTGGTTGCGGATGAAGTCAGAACGCTAGCAAGTAAAACAGTGGAATCAACGGCTGAAATCCAAGCTATCATGAAAACCTTGAAAGAGACCTCGGCGGTTGCCTCAAAAGAGATAACGCAGATTATTGAGCAGTCTGAAAATACCACACAATCGATTGCCAAAGCAGAAGATATTTTACAAACCAGTATGGAACTGACGGACCAAATCTTGGATTCAAACCATTTAGTGGCTTCGGCAACTGAAGAACAAGCGCTAACGATTAGTGATATTAACAACAATATGACGGATCTGACCCACGTATCTAAAGAAAATATGAGCAATGTACAGGCAATTGTGGGCAATGCTGAAAGTTTAAATAAGCTAGCGGAAAGCTTAGAAGGCTTAGTTATTCAATTCAAAGGTGAGCATCATAGCTAGTACTTATTTACACATAAAGTGTTGAACCTGGTATTTTCGAGTGGCTTGAGTGTAACTGATGAAAAATGCTTCCAATGAAAACAATAACTTCAGTTTAAGCTAATTAAATAGTATTAGCTTAAATGTCCTACGACTAAAGTCTAAATGAGGAGAGTTTCATTCGTCTTACGAGCTTGTTATCGTAGTATTGATCATAGTGACAAATATTACTCAGAATAATAAATAGAGAGCTCTTATGTTTCCAAATTGGCAGTTAGCGGGCTTAAGTTTTGCCTATATAGGTTTGCTTTTTTTTATTGCTTATATTGGAGATAAGTATCGCCACAAATTGGTGCGTAGAAGTCAGGCCGTCATTTATGCGTTAACTTTAGGAGTGTATTGTACGTCTTGGAGTTTTTTAGGCACAACAGGCCAAGCTTCAAGTAACTTTCTTTCTCATTTGCCTATATATCTGGGACCAATCTTACTATTTACCTTTGCTTGGCCTTTTATTCAACGGATTATACGCGTTAGCTTAAAATTAAATTTGACCTCAATTGCAGATTTATTAGCTGCACGTTTTGGAAAGTCACACAAGCTGGCTATTTTAGTCACTATCGTCGCGTTAATCGGTACTATGCCGTATATCGCATTACAGTTAAAAGCGATCGTTTACTCGTTTCAGCAACTTCAAGCAGAACAAAGCTTACCTAATTGGCACTTTGGTCTTATTGTTAGTTTAGTGCTAGCTGGCTTTACTGTTGTTTTTGGTATACGAAATATTGATGTTACTGAGCGTCACCCTGGAGTGATGCTAGCGATTGCTTTTGAGTCATTAGTAAAACTGTTTTCCTTTCTGGCTGTTGGTATTTTTGTTACCTATGTTTTATTTGATTCACCGATGGAAATTTGGCGTCGTTCCTCAGCTAATATTCAGCTTGATGAACAATTAAATTTTCCTAATATTATGTCAATGTTTGCTATGTTGGTGATTACTATGGCAGCTTTTCTGTCTTTACCTCGCCAATTTCAAGTGATGGTTGTTGAACTTAAAGATGAAAAAGATACTTGGCTAAGTCGCCGTATTTTTCCACTTTATTTACTAGTGTTTGCAATTTTTGCTGTGCCTCTAGGTTTAGCAGGGCACTTATTGCTTGGTGACTCAGTACCATCGGATGCTTATGTTTTGTTTTTACCTTGGTACCAGCAACAACCTTGGCTGACTTTGCTGACATTTTTGGGGGCTATTTCAGCTGCGAGTTCTATGGTGATTATTTCATCTATTGCTTTGAGTACCATGCTGAGTAATGAAATTGTTTTTCCTTGGCTTTATCGTGCGAAGAAGCATAACCATTCTGACTATGATAACTTTCGTTTACGGTTATTGACTATTCGTAAAGTTTTAGTTTTATTTGTTATATTACTTGGTTATAGCGTGTTCTTAATGGCATCACCTGATACCTTAAGTTCATTAGGTGAAATAGCTTTTGGTGCTTTTGCTCAGTTATCACCTGCGTTAGTCGCTGCATTTTATTGGCGAAGAGCTTCTCTAACTGCGGTTTATGGCGGTATTGTTATTGGGTTTTCTGCTTGGTTATTCTTAAATTTCATTCCTCAGTTTGGTGTTTACCCTCATCCTTTTCGTGATGGCTTTTTACCTGCTAATTCATTAGCTAGTCTGTTGTCGTTATCAGTCAATATCATATCGATGTGGCTTATTTCTCATGTCAGTCGTCAAAGTGTGCTAGAGCGTATGCAGGCATCTTTATTTCTAGAATATCGCGCACCAAAAGCACTGCAATTACAACAGCATAAACAAATAAACCATCAAGAACTTGAGTTACTCGTTTCACGTTTTGTTGGTGAAGAAAAATCAGCTATTAGCTCAGCCCAATTTCAACGTTCAGCCGATAAAGACAAAATGAGTAATGTGGCTTATAACCAAAAACTATTACAGCACACAGAGAATACATTAGCGAGTGTGATGGGGGCTTCATCTGCACGTCTAGTGTTATCTTCTGCGTTAGAGGGGCGAGATATTGCCTTAGACGAAATTGCAATGTTAGTGGAAGAAGCATCAAATCAGCGACAGCAATATAGCCAAGATTTACTACAAAGTGCAATAGAAAATGCCAGTGAGGGGATCTCTATTGTTGATAGTGATCTTAATCTTGTGGCATGGAATAAGAAGTATGTAGATTTATTTGATTATCCAAGTAAGTTGATATACCAAGGTAGTCCGGTGTCGGGATTAATTCGATACAATGTTCATCGCGGCCTATGTGGCTTGAGTGGTATCGATGAAATTGATGAACAAGTTAATAAACGTTTAGCCCACCTGCGCAATGGTAGCTCACACAGTTCAGAACGAGAACATAGTGATGGCAGAGTGATCCGTATTGAAGGCAACCCGTTGCCGGGTGGTGGCTTTGTCATGCTATTTTCAGATATTACCGCCTATCGCCAAGCTGAACGAGGCCTAATAGAGGCTAACGTCGACTTAGAAACACGAGTGCAAGAGCGTACACAAAAACTAGAGCAAACTAATGATGCACTGGCGTTGGCAAGAGAAAAAGCAGAACAAGCACATGTTAAAAAAAGCCTTTATTTGAAAGCTTGTAGCCATGATTTAATGCAGCCATTAGAAGCTGCACGATTATTTACTGCAGCGTTAGCTAGTCAGGGAAGCTTAACTGACAGTCAACAACGACAAGTCGATAATATTGATCACTCTTTAAAAGTAGCTAATGATTTAGTTGCTGATTTAGCTGAAATTGCCCGTATTGAAAGTGGAAATATCAAACCTAACATTAGCTCATTTTCGGTTAAATCTTTATTTGATGATTTGGCAAAGGAATTCTCTGCTAGTGCTATTGATTTGAATGTTGAATTTCGTGTGCGCGGTAGTTCGCTGTGGCTGCGCTCGGATCGAAATTTACTACGTCGTATATTGCAAAATTTGGTTGGTAACGCCTTTCGCTATGCTAGCCCAGGTAAAGTACTTCTAGGTGCTAGAGCCAGAAGTGAAGGTATTTATATTCAGGTGCTTGATAACGGTCCTGGTATCCCATTAGATAAACAAGCCATGGTTTTTGAACAGTTTACTCAATTGGACAATCAACAAAGCTCATCAGCAGGTGGTTTGGGCTTAGGCCTTAATATTACTCAAAGTTTGGCGCAGTTATTAGGGCACTCTTTGGCGCTACAATCTGAAGTGGGCATGGGCTGTAAGTTTACTGTTGGTGTTGAGCAAACTCAGGCAAGAGCAGAAGCTGCCGTGGTTAAACCAGCCACTAATATTGGTTTGAAAGGTGTTACGGTAATGTGTATTGATAACGACCCAGATGTGCTTAATGGCATGATTGAGTTGCTGTCAGCATGGGATTGTAATGTGTTAGCTGCTGGCTCATTCAAGCAGGCAATACTGCTCTATAAAGAGCATAAAAACGATATTGAGATTTTACTAGTCGATTATCAACTTGATGGTGACTTTAACGGTATTTCACTCATTGCTGAGTTAAGAAGACTAAGCCATCAGTATGTACCAGCTATTTTAATTACCGCAACAACGGATAGTGATCTAGAGGAAAAAACTTTAGCTGCTGATATTGGTTTTATGCGTAAATTAGTTAAACCTGCAGCGTTGAGGGCAATGATGAGTGCGATGCTGACAAAGAAACTTCAAGCTAAATATTTAGAATAGTATCACCACTCACTAAATTAGTGGCGATACTTGGCGTTTGACCGTATTCACTTTAGCGCTGGAATTTAGCTGTTTTGAAGTTGTACATCAGCAATATCAAGTTGTGCGATAGCAATAACAGCTTGCGTACGGTTACGAACATCAAGTTTACGAAAAATTGCTGTGGCGTGAGCTTTAATCGTTGCTTCGGATACATGTAAGTCATAGGCTATTTGCTTATTGAGCATGCCTTGGGCAAACATCATAAGAATACGATACTGTTGTTGGGTGAGGCTAGCAACGCGTTCAGCAATATCATTATTGTCTTGCATCGGTGCTGACTCACTGTATGCCTCAGGTGTCCATATATTACCTAATAACACATGCTGAATAGCATTATAAATATCGTCTACCGGTGTTGATTTTGGGATAAAACCAGATGCACCATAACCCATAGATTTATTTATTGTTTCGTGGTCTTCATGCGCCGAAACGATGACAACAGGTATTTGTGGGAAGTGATTACGCACATGGATTAACGTGTTAAAGCCATGTGCGCCGGGAATATGTAAATCTAGTAACACGAGATCACTATCATTATGAGTGCTAAGTTGTTGTTCTAATTCTGCAATTGTTTGTGCTTCCAACCATTTTGTTTGCGTTAATTTTAATTTTAATGTGCCTAATAACGCTTGTCTAAATAATGGGTGATCGTCAGCTATTATAATTTTTTCTGGCTGAATCATGTTATTTTTCCTTTAGAAACCCCGTCTTCAGTGTAGAAGGTATAAGCATAATTGTTTATTAGACTTTAGACTAACTGACACTAAGTTGATCTAGTCGACCTTTTTAACTCCAAGTGATTTTTAATGTGAGCAGGAGAAAATTAAGAGAATACAGCGCGGGATTGCAATACCGTGCTGCATTTACTCAAGCCTATTATCTAATGAAACAGTAGTTATACTTTTTCTGGAATGTTGGCTAGTACTGCGACCAATAACTGCCAATACTGCTCAACAGTGGCAATTTGAATTTTTTCATTTGGAGAATGTGGGAATTTGATTGTTGGACCAAATGACACCATATCCCAGTGTGGATATGCGGTTTTAAACAAGCCACATTCAAGACCTGCATGGATAACCATAATTTCCGGTACTTTATCAAATAGCGATTGATAGGTATCACGTACCGTTTTCATTAGCGCTGAACTAGTATCTGGTTTCCAGCCTGGGTATGCACCTGAAAAGGCAATGTTAGCGCCTGATAAATCAAATACAGATTGCACCATGGTTTGTGCATCTAAGCGACCATCGTCATGTAAGCTGCGAATTAATGTCATGGCAACAAATTTGTTACCTTTACTACGCATAACACCTAAGTTTAACGAGGTTTCTACGATACCTTCAATATCATCACTCATACGCAACACGCCGTTAGGGCAGGCGTTAAGGGCACGTAAAATTGTGCTTTGAGTTTCGATAGTCCAACATTCATCAAAAGTTTCTGGTGAAATTAGCAACATTTCGATATCAGTTTCGATTGAACCTAAAGATTGACGCATTGTGGCTAAAGATTCTGCCAACTTAGCCTTGAACGCTTCAACTTGCGTAGCAGCAATAACAAAACTTGCATCAGCCTCGCGTGGAATAGCGTTACGTAAGCTACCGCCATTTAATTCTGTTAAACGTAAATCAAATTCATTGCTGGCATCAAGTAAGAATCTAACTAAAAGTTTGTTAGCATTGGCACGACCGGTGTGAATATCAACACCAGAATGGCCGCCTTTTAAACCTGAAATTGAGAGGTTGAATGATTCAACATCAGCAGGTGCGTCTTCGTTGGTAATCGCGAATGTTGCTTCACCGTCGATACCACCCGCACAACCCATGTACACTTCACCTTCTTGCTCAGAGTCAGTATTGATCAGTAAATCACCTTCTAACCAACCTGCTTCAAGACCAAAAGCGCCTGTCATGCCAGCTTCTTCATCAATAGTTACTAAAACTTCTAGTGGACCATGAGGAATGTCATCACTTGCTAAAACGGCTAATGCTGACGATAAACCAACGCCATTATCAGCCCCTAAAGTTGTGCCTTCTGCCGTGACCCAATCACCGTCAGCCTCAGTAATAATGTATGGTTTAATCGGATCAACAAGAAAGTCATGATCGGTATCAGAGTTTTTCTGCGGCACCATATCCATATGAGCTTGTAAAATAACGCCCTTTCTTTTTTCCATGCCCGCAGTGGCTGGCTTTTTAATGATTAAGTTGCCAACAGCATCTTCCTTAACAATTAATCCTAACTCAGTAGCCCAAGACTGGATCCAAAGCGATATCTTCTGTTCATGTTTAGAAGGATGCGGAATACTACAAATTGTTTCAAAAATTTGCCATAATTTACTTGGTTTTAGCTGTGCTAACTTGCTCAAAGTTTTTCCTTAAATATCTCAATTGCCAATGTAGCTTGGCGTATAGTCGACAATGTTCTTTTCAAATAAGGCTATTTATCAGCCATTAAAAATTGCCATTGTTCATTAAAATCATTACTCGGCTTCTTGGTAAAATCAGAGCGAACATATTGGTTTATTTTACCTTCAGCGAAGGCCATTAAAATATTTGCTAACGCTTGTTCGGAAACTGTGAAACCTTTGCCTTCACGTAACTTTCGTTCACGTAATACTTGCTTAAATTGTGATTCTAGTTTTTCAAAGAACTGGTTTACACGAGTACGTAAACGCTCGTTTTCACCCATTAAAGCATCCCCAGCAAGAATTCGACACATACCTGGATTGCGCTCAGCAAAAATTAATAAGACATGCAGAATATGGTGGCAACGAACTAAGGCTTCTTTATGATCAGTTAAAATTAGATTCACTCGAGAGAAAATGGATTCTTCGATAAATTCGATTAACCCTTCAAACATACGTGCTTTAGAAGGAAAGTGGCGATAGAGTGCCGCTTCGGAAACACCCACCTCAGCGGCAAGCTTTGCTGTTGTTATCCGTTGTCCGGCACTAGTTTGCAACATATGTGCAAGACATTCTAAAATTTGTTGTTTGCGATTGGGTTTTTGAGTCGCCGGCATAAAACTAATTCTCTTATTTTTATTTTTTTTCAGTGTTTGCTACTGAAAAGTTAACATGATTGTATAGCGTTATTTAGTTGGTATTCAATATCGAATGTTGCTTTTTGTACGCTAGATTAACTTTTTAATGAATTTTCAAATTTTTGTTGGATATGTAGTACTAACTGTTTAGCAAGTTCACTTTTACTAGCTAGAGGTAAAACCTTTTCGTCATCAGTAGTGAATACCGTTAAGGCATTGTTATCACTATTGAAACCTTGCCCAGCGGATGCGACATTATTGGCAGCAATCATATCAAGATTCTTACGCGCTAATTTACCACGTGCATAGTGCTCGACATCTTGTGTTTCCGCAGCAAAACCAACAGTAAATGGCTTATTTGACAGGGCCGCAATATCAGCAACAATATCAGGGTTCTTGATCAGATTTAATTGCATAGTGTTGTGAGATTTCTTTATCTTTTCACTGGCAATATTATCAATACGGTAGTCAGCCACAGCGGCACAAGCAACAAAAATATTGGCTTCAGGGGCTAAATCCATAGCTTGCTGATGCATATCAGTAGCGCTGATTATGGAAACTTTACGACAATGGCTTGGCGTTGTTATGCTGACTGGCCCAGAGATAATGGTGACATCTGCGCCCAATTGTTGTGCTGCACTAGCAATAGCAAAGCCCATCTTACCAGAACTGTGATTAGATATATAACGAACAGGATCAATAGCTTCGCGCGTAGGGCCAGCGGTAATTAGCCATTTCTGGCCTTTCAAAGGTTGTTCTGTAAGTGTATTAGGTTCGTTATTGTCAAATGTTGATATTTTCTGACAAGTTAAATCTACCAATTCATCCACATCAAGCATACGACCTAAACCAACATCGCCACAGGCTTGTTCACCGGTGCCGGGGCCAAAAAATGTATAGCCCCATGTTGATAACGTGTTGAAATTATTTTGAGTTGCAGAGTTATGCCACATTTGCTGATTCATCGCCGGTGCAATGGCGATAGGTGCTGCTGTCGCTAAACATAGAGTGGTTAATAGATCGTTGGCCAAACCCGCAGCAATTTTAGCCATAATGTCGGCCGTTGCCGGAGCAATTAAAATAAAGTCCGCCCATTTGGCAAGCTCAATATGGCCCATAGCTAGTTCTGCTTGGGTATCGAGTAAACTATCTGAAACAGCATTAGCTGAAACCGCTTGTAAGGTTAAAGGTGTAATAAAAGCTTTTGCGCCTTCAGTCATGACTACACGAACATCGGCACCTTTATCTTTCAAACGACGAACCAACTCTGGTGTTTTATAGGCAGCAATACCACCACTAATACCCAAGAGAATTTTTTTACCCTGAAGAATCTGCATAAACTGCTAATCTTAATAACGACAATTGCCGATAAGATAGCATTATTCTCGGATTTTTTAAAATCACTTTGCAAGGATGCAACCTATGTTAAAAGACTGGCCTGCTGATGAAAAACCTCGAGAAAAATTATTACGATTTGGTGCCAAGAGCTTAAGTGATGCTGAATTGTTGGCTATATTTTTACGTACTGGTGTTAAAGGTTGTCATGTTGTTGATCTCGCAAGAAGATTATTGAAAAGCTTTGGTAGTATTTCGAAAATATATCAAGCTGAGCAGAATGAGTTTTGTCAGTACCATGGCTTAGGCGTTGCAAAATACGTGCAGTTACAAGCATGTTTAGAAATGTCTAAACGTTATTTAGCTGAAGAGATGCAAGAAGGGCATACGTTAACGTCATCAATGGCTACACAAAAATTTTTAACAGCTGAACTTCGTTATGAAACTCGAGAAGTATTTGCAGTACTTTTTTTAAATACCCAGCATCAAGTCATAAAATTTGAACGGTTATTTCACGGTACTATTAATGCTGCAGCAGTTTACCCACGCATTGTAGTAGAAGCGGCGTTAAAATATCAGGCTGGCGCTATTATTTTAGCTCATAATCATCCTTCAGGTATAGCAGAGCCCAGTATTGCTGATAATCAAATTACAGAGCGTTTAGAGCAAGCTCTTGCTTTAATCGATGTGAAAGTTCTTGATCATATTATCGTCGCAGGTTGTCATTGCTACTCGTATGCCGAGCATGGCAAAGTGAATGGATGATAACTTGCAACTTAATGTGACAATGGATTATTGATATTTTTTCGGCATAATAGTGTTTGTAATAATTAGTCGAAAAACTACATGTTGAGCGAATTAACTACCGCAATAATTTGATATTGAATTGCAATCATTCAAAACAGGTATTCCCCTATTTTTGTTTGATGCACCGTGCAAGTAAGATCAAAATAAAAAATTATCTAAATTATTGGACTCTAAAATATACGGATAGTGCTCAATTATCGTGCTACTCGGATGATAATATAGCATAAAAGCGCTTGTTTTTGCTTTGATTTGCAACTTAAGTCTTTGAAATTTAATTGTTTTAAAAACTATGCGCTTAAAGTGCTATTAATGCTAGCATTCGTTTTTCACTTTCACTATAATATGCCACCTTTTTCAGGATCCCGAGGCGACGGTCTTGGGGAAATATAGCACGACCTGAAATTAATTTTGGAGTACTCAATATGTCAAAAGTCTGCCAAGTAACAGGCAAAAAGCCAATGGTTGGTAACAACCGTTCGCACGCAAGAAACGCGACTCGTCGTCGTTTTTTACCTAACCTTCAAACTCACCGTTTTTGGGTTGAGAGTGAAAATAGTTTCGTTAAATTACGTTTAACTCCGAAAGGAATGCGTATTATCGATAAAAAAGGTATTGATGCAGTTTTAACTGATATCCGTGCCCGTGGCGAAAAAGTTTAAGGAATTACAATGCGCGATAAAATCCGTTTAGTTTCTAGTGCTGGCACTGGCCATTTTTACACTACTGACAAAAACAAAAAAACAATGCCTGAAAAAATGGAGATCAAAAAGTTTGATCCTCGCATTCGTCAGCATGTTATGTATAAAGAAGCTAAAATCAAGTAATTGATTTTTCTTTGTTAAAAACCCGGTTTATACCGGGTTTTTTATTGCCTAAATAAAATGATTTAGCTCATCTCCTTCATCTTGCTAGCTTAGCTCTTAAATTGCATTTTGAAGTAGTACAGGTATAAACTAATAGCAAAAAGCTTTCACACAACTTGAAATCGTGCGTTAAAGTCAATATAAGTTTATTTTGGAGTTATTATCAGTACTTGCCATTCTATTCCAGCGATTATAGCGGGGCCTCTTGTTAGGCACGTTAGTCAACATCAACTGACCTTTTGGTTAGTCACCAGTCAAGTTTATGATTTGCAGTTTCAGTTATATGCTGGAGAAGAAAGTACGTTAATAACTGAAATAGCGCTAAATTGTAAGCAAAATCAACAAGTGCGCATTGGCAAGCAAGCTTTCGTAAATTTAGTATCGATAAACTTCCCTGACGCATTACCTCTTGATACGCTACTCGCTTATAATTTTGTTTTGATGGCTGATGAACAGCAACATTCGCTAGTCGAATGTATGCCCGAGATTTTATATCCAGAGCAAAAGTATCCAAATTTTTCGATAAAATCAGACATTAAGCAAATGTTGCATGGTTCGTGTCGAAAACCTCATTTTGATAGTGGTGATGGCTTGGTACAGGTTGACCATGTGATTGCAGAATCGGTTAATGATGTAACTGCACGTCCGGCAATGTTGATGATGTCGGGTGACCAAATATACGCTGATGATGTTGCTGGCCCAATGTTAGTGGCAATACATCAGGTTATTGAATTACTCGGCTTGTATGATGAGCAATGGCAAGGAACAATAGTTAATTCAAGTGAAGAACTGTTTTCTAGCCCATTTTGTTATTACCAACGAGACCAGCTGTTACCACATGATTCAGCCAATAAAGCGGTTTATGACAAAATATTTGCTGCCAGTAAAAAACCAATATTTACTTCGGTTAATTCAAAAAACCATCTAGTTACTTTAGCTGAAGTTTTTGCGATGTATTTATTAACGTGGTCCCCTATCATGTGGCGCTTTGTTGATTTGAAAGCTGATAAAGTTGCAGCGGAATATTTAGCAACATTTCAAACCGAAGTAAAAATCATTGAACGATTTATTAACGGTTTACAGCCCGTTTCAAGAGCATTAGCACATATACCTAGCTATATGATATTCGATGATCATGATATAACTGATGATTGGAATTTAACCCGAGGTTGGGAAGAAGCAGCATATGGCCATCCATTTTCTAAACGTATTATTGGCAATACGCTAATTGGCTATTGGCTTTGTCAGGGCTGGGGCAATGCGCCTGAAAAATTTACCGACCTTAATAACGACGTTGAACAATACTTTACTACTGATGGCTATCAGCGGCAAGACGAGTTGATTGATAAAATTTTAGTTTGGGACCAATGGCATTACAGTTTAGCAACCACGCCTAAAATTATCGTGCTAGATACCCGTACCCAGCGTTGGCGTTCAGAAAGTAATGCAGGTAAACCGTCAGGGCTGATGGATTGGGAAGCGTTGTCGGAGTTACAACAAGAGCTAATTAATCAGCCTGAAGTGATATTAGTTTCACCTGCGCCGATTTATGGCGTAAAAGTAATCGAAACTATTCAGCGAATATTTACTTTTTTTGGTTTTCCATTAGTTGTTGATGCAGAAAACTGGATGGCACATTCAGGTACTGCTAATGTCATGTTAAATATTTTCCGACATTATAAAACGCCACCACACTTTATTATTCTCTCGGGTGATGTTCATTACTCCTTTTTTTATGAAGTGACTCATCGATTTAGACGCAATAGTTCGCGTATTTTCCAAATAACCGCAAGTGGCATTAAAAACCAATTTCCTAGTGGACTGTTAAGACTGCTAGAGCGCCTAAATCGCTATTTATATGCCAGCTACTCGCCACTGAATTGGTTTACTAAGCGCCGCCGCATGAAAGTAAAAGTGCGTAAGCCAGACCCTGAACAGCGAAATACCTTAGTCAACCAAAGTGGCATTGGCTTAATTACGCTAACAGCTGATGAACAAGTGGTAAAAGCAGAATTACTGACGGCAAACAATGAGAAAGTGTTATTTCATCCACTGAAAATTAATGAGCAGGATAAGTAATAGTTATTTTCAAGTAAGGTAAAAAATAAAAAAGGAGAAAGCACTTAACGTGCGTTCTCCTTTATTTTTACTGTTTAATAATACTTTGAAATTATGATTGTTGTTGTTTTATCCAATCCATCGTTAACTCTTCAAGCAATGCCATCGGTAAGCTGCCGTTTTTCAGCATTTGGTCATGAAAGGCTCTAATGTCGAACTTGTTACCTAATGCTTTTTCAGCCTGAGCGCGTAATTGACGAATTTTAATTTCTCCAATTTTGTATGATAACGCTTGTGCTGGCCAGCTGATATAACGGTCGATTTGGCCGATAACATCTGCCATGCTTAAAGCGGTGTTTTCTGCTAAATAACCAATCGCTTGCTGTCGAGTCCAGCCTTTTGCATGAATACCTGTATCAACTACTAAGCGACAGGCACGCCATGCTTCATAGGTTAAACGACCAAAATCACTGTAAGGGTTTTGGTAAAAGCCAATTTCCTTACCTAAGCGTTCTGAATATAAACCCCAGCCTTCACCGTAAGCGGCGTGATATAAGGTTTTACGAAATTCAGCCATATCAACTTCTTGGGCAATTGCACTTTGAAAATGATGACCAGGTTCTGCCTCATGGAAAGTAAGCGCTTCAAGCGTATATAATGGCTGACTTGTTAAGTCCTTAGTATCTAAAAAGTAAGTGCCTGGTGTCGTACCGCTGCCGTCTGAAGCTACGTAGTAAGCGCCGCCATTAGGGCTTGATTTAATATCAAAGGTTTGGCGAGGTAATACTGAAAACCATTTAGGCAGTTGTGCTGCCATTTTACGCGTGATGTAGCTGGCTTTTTCAAGCATATCTAACGCACTATCGGTATAAAATTGTTCATCGGTACGCAAAAATTGAATAAAGTCCTTAAATTCACCTTTAAAACCAACTTCTTTGATTATTTGCTGCATTTCTTTACGAATACGGGCTACTTCATCTAAACCAGTTTGATGTATTTCGTCAGCTGACAAGTTGGTGGTGGTGTAATACTCAATTAGGTACTGGTAGTAGTCATCACCACCTTTAACACTGCTAATACCTGCGGTTGTGCGGCAGTTAGCCATATATTCTTTAGTAAAGAAGTCGTAGAAGGCTTGGTATTCAGGTAAAACGGTATCTTGAATGAGTGTTTTTACCTGTTGGCGATATTTTGATTGCTTGGCAACTGAAATGGCTTTTGGCATATTCAACAAAGGTGCATAGAAAACACTGTCTTCAACATTATCAACTAAGTGCTTACTAATTGACTTTTCGTAACCTTTAAAACTTTCGCAGTAGTGGGTGTGACCTAAAGCAATTGCTTGCTTCATATCAACAATATGTTCTTGGTTATATCGTGGGTAGTCAGCCAAGCTAACTAAATAATTACTGTAGTCTTTCTCCGTTAAAAACGACATATTCGCTGGTGCGCCAGCAAAATAACTGTGAAATCCTGAATAATAAGTTAGTGGGTATAAGTGGTCTTGAAACTGATAACTTTTAGCTTCTGCTTCACGTTCGTATTTAAATAATCGATACGTTACCTGATTAGCGGCAGATAATTTATTTACATCAATGTTGTCAATACGTGTTAATAATTCACTATTGTATTTTAACCGTCGTTCACGACCATTTGCCGACATTTCGGGCAACTTACCATTCATACGGAATGCATCAGGGTCTTTACGGAAGAATATTTGCTCTTTATTCGCTGTTTGCCAATGTTCGTTTAGCAGTTGCGTAAATTGCTCACCTGCTTGATTGGCAACAGCATTTGATGCGCAGAACAAGCCACTGAGCATTAACATGCCAGCACTTAATTGTTTTAGTTTCATATGAAAAGCCTTGCTTTAAGTTTGATATTTTTATAATTGGATACAATATGCGTGCTTACTAGTGTAAAGCTAAGTACAATTAAGCTCAATTATTTCGTATGATGATCATCAGTTTAAAAGCTTAGCGTTGTGTCATGATTAAATTATCAAAAACCGGTTGGAATAATGTCATTATCTTTGCGGTAATGGGCTTTATTCTGCTTATTAATGTTGTTAATAAAAAAGTTTATTCACCTGAAGGGGAAAGCTCTGATAGCAGTGCTAGCCAAGCACTTGCTATTATTGACCCACAGCAAGTGATATTGACGTTGACGATAGAAAATGTGGTTTTAGTCGAGCGAATAGGTCGTACTTGGCGTGCAAATCCAGCGAATATTTCGGGCCAAGCGTTAGAGCAAATGATGATGTCATGGCAGCAAAGCACTGGTGAAGTGATGGCACAAGCACCAGAAATTGATCGACAATTTTCCCTCGACGTTAAGCTTGATATTGCAGGTCTTGCAGAGCCATTACAATTAAATGTTTATGCAACCGAGCAACAATTACTGGTTTTTAACCCACAGCAACAACAATGGCTAGCGTTGCCAATAGAAATTTACGGGCAGTTATTTCCACAAGAAATTTTTGCTAATTAACTCACCCTTGTTTGTGTTCGTTCACAGCTACATCGCAGAGAAAATGAAATATTATGAGAAAATGTGCAATTTTATCAATGGACAGTTTGGTTGACTTTGAAGCGTATGATGACTTAATTGATCAGCCAATGTTGGCATTAGGTTGGCAAACGGAAGTAGTTTCATGGCGCAATAGTTCAGTGAACTGGTCAGATTATGAAGTGGTGGTTATTCGCAGTCCTTGGGATTATCAAGATGATATGGAAAGCTTCGTGAAAGTGCTGACCAACATTGAGCAATCAAGTGCTCGTTTAGAAAATAGTTTAAACGTAGTGCAGTGGAATATTAATAAAATTTACCTAACTCACTTAGAAGCTGACGATGTCACTATTGTACCAACACTATGGCCAGATGCTTTTAATGCTGATGATCTTGCTGGATATTTTACGCATTTTTCCACGGCGCAAATAGTTTTAAAGCCAAGAGTTAGTGCTAACGCTGATAATACTTTCTGGTTAACGCAAGATAACTACCAAAGTAAAATTGTCGAATTAAGCGCAGCGTTTGCTAGTCGAGAAATGATGGTACAACCTTTTATGGCTGATATTTGCCAAGAAGGTGAGTTCTCTTTGTTCTATTTCAACGGTGAATTTAGTCACGCGATATTAAAAACGCCAGCTAAAGGTGATTTTCGTGTACAAGAAGAGCATGGTGGCGGACTATTATCAGTAACTCCTGAGCCTGCACTTGAAGCTGCAGCCAATAAAACTATGCAAGCCATTAGCAAGTTGCACGGTGAGTTACTTTACGCCCGTATTGATTTTGTTCGTCATCAAGATACCTTTGCTTTGATGGAAGCTGAATTAATTGAGCCGTCACTATATTTCAATATGGATGCTGCTTCTCCACAACGTTTTGCTGATGCGCTAGTTGCCCGCATGGCGACTGCAGAAACTAAATAAAACTAGGACTGATTGTAGATGCCAGAGTTACCAGAAGTTGAAGTATGCCGTTTAGGCATTACCCCACACATTGCCGGCAAACAAGTTGAAGATGTTGTGGTGCGCAATGCCAAACTTCGTTGGCCTATTCCAGAAGAAGTGCATAGTGTTGTCGGTAAAACCTTAGAAAAAATAGAGCGTCGTTCTAAGTATTTATTACTGCGGTTCTCTAATGGTACTTTGTTACTGCATTTAGGTATGTCAGGCTCAGTGCGAATTTTAGAGCAAGACACACCAGCCGTTAAGCACGACCATTTTGAAATGCTGTTTGATAATGAAAAAATATTGCGCTTAAATGATCCGCGCCGTTTTGGCGCAGTATTGTGGTTTCCAGAACACTTAGATCAACAAGGGTTATTAACAAAGCTCGGACCTGAGCCGCTAACCGATGATTTTAGCTATGGGCATTTATTTGCCAAAGCGGGTAATCGTAAAGTGCCGATTAAAACCTTTTTGATGGATAACCATGTCGTGGTTGGCGTCGGTAACATTTATGCCAATGAAGCATTGTTTATTGCCAGTATTCACCCTGCGACGTTAGTGAATAGCGTTAGTGAAGAAAAGTTTAATGAGCTAACGGATATTATTAAACAAGTTTTAGCGGCCGCTATTGAACAAGGTGGCACTACTTTAAAAGATTTTACTCAAGCCGACGGTAAACCGGGTTATTTCGCGCAAAAGCTTTTTGTGTATGGCCGCGCGGGTGAAAAATGCGATGGTTGTCAAAGTGTGTTAGAAGAGATTCGTCAATCAAATCGCAGCTCTGTTTTTTGCCCACAATGCCAAGTTTTACCCAAACAAACCGTAAAACAAGCAACAAAATCTAAAGCTAAGCGGAAAGTGCCTAGTAAGAAAAAAGCAGCGAAGAAGCCAAAAAATTAAATCACTAAAGAGCTAAATTACTAAATAACAAAGCAAAGTGTTGGTTGCTATGGCTTAGAATAATTTTTTTGCGCCTGATCAACTACTTATTTACATCACTGGTATACAATTATTCGTATACTGCACATATATACTTGGCTTTGGGAATTACACACGCTATGAGATGGATTTATTTTATTGTACTGCAAGCAATCCTTGCTTTAGTGATAGCAGGGATTGTCTATAAACATAGCGACAAAGCCGTTATTATTAAAACACCACCAACAGCATTAGCGCAATGGTATAAGCCTGAGAACAAGCGTCAGGTTTGGTTGCATAATATGTTTAAACTGCGCCGTGAAATTCAGGCTGTAGAGTTTTACGCCCAAGAGAAAGACCAAAAACATCTTAATAAGTGGGCGGCAGCATTAAATGAGCATTACTTTAAAATTAGCGAAATGGTGCCTAGTTGGGATAAAAAACTTGCAACATCAACACTTGAAAACTTAAAAAACCACGTTGCTCAGCAAAATTATACCGGCGTATTAATTGCAGTGGATAATTTGCAAAAAAACTGTGACTCTTGTCATAGTGATTATCGAGAAATTACTGCCTTGACGTATCGAGCGCCTGACTTTTCAGCAGTTGAAGTTGAACCTTTACTGCCATTTAACACCCATATGCAAAGCTTAATTACGCAAGTTAATCAGATCAAGATAGCCTCAGAAGATGGTATGACGGAGCTTGCTTTATCCTCGCTAACTGATCTTAAAAAGGGCATGCATAAATTAGGTGAGGTATGTAGCGATTGCCATAAACAAGACAAACAAAGCTATCCAAGTGAAGAAATGAATAATACCTTGTTAAGTTTAGAGAATAGTTTGAAAACAGGAACGCTTAAAGATCAAGGGATGGATTTAGGTACGCTAGCCGTGCAAGCATGTGCCCGATGTCATGGTACTCACAGACTAATTTCTGGCGCTAAGAATTTATTATTAAAAGAGCAAAGCTTGGCTGAGCTATTGAAGCATTAGTTTCAGTGTTTTCAAACGTACTGAGCAAGATAAATTAAAAGCCGATTGATATTATAAAGCAGCTCTTGGAGCTGCTTTTTTATTGCTAAAAACTGGAGTGAGTTTTTTACTTTTTCTTATCTTGTAGTAAAGACTGCTCAAGTGCTTGCTTAACCACTGGATGAACAAATTGGCTAACATCACCATTATGTATGGCAACTTCCTTTACTAACGTAGAAGATATAAAAGAATTTTCTTCCGCAGGTGTTAAGAACACTGACTCTAAATCTGGCGACAAGCGACGGTTCATATTGGCTAGTTGGAATTCGTATTCAAAATCTGAAACTGCGCGTAAACCACGAATCAGTACATTAGCCTGATGATCTTTAGCAAAATCGACTAATAAGCCAGTAAAGCCGACAACACTGACATTGGGTAAATGACTTGTTACTGCTTCAAGTAAAGCAACACGCTGTGCTAAATCAAAGCGCGGCTTTTTACTCGGACTAGCGGCGATGCCAACAATTACTTCACTAAATAAACGACTGGCTCGTTCGATTAAATCGGCATGGCCGTTAGTCACAGGATCAAATGTTCCTGGATAAATTGCTTTTACTGGCATAGTTTTAAGGTTTTTAATGGTATAAAAACCTTATTGTAAATGGCAAACTGCCGAATTTCAAAGCTATCTTTATTACTGATTTTATTGCGCTGCTTGTTGCTGTAGTTTGGCTAGCATGGCCGTCATCTGGTCATTAATCATATTTAGTGCTTTGAATGGCCTGATCATCACTTTGAACTCAGTAATTTGTTGGTCATCATTCCAGGTGATCATATCAATGCCATTCACTTCTATGCCATTAAGCGTTAGTTGAAATTCAAGAACAGCGGTTTGACCGTTAATGAACTCTTTAACGTAGCGAAAATCATCAGTGAGAAAGGTATGAAAAGCCGCTTGTAGATACATCGAAACCATTTTTTTACCTTGAATCGGTGTATGAATAACAGGTGAATGTAATACTGCATTTTCACTTAGCATTGAGCCTAATTTTGAAATATCTCTTTGATTAATAGTTTCATGCCAATTACTTATCATTTTATTTCCTTATTGTTGATTAAAAAAACTACCATGCACTCAAATCTAACAGGTGTCAACATAGGGTTAGCTTAAAGTATTTACTCGAAATACTTTAATTTTGGCTAATTTTGATAGTATGATAGAAAAATCTATGTCACCAAATACAAGAAGTAGTATTCATGAAAACTCGGGATAAAATAATTCAAGCCAGCATTGTATTATTTAATGAACAAGGTGAACGTAACGTTACCACAAATCATATTGCTGCCGATCTTGGTATTAGCCCTGGTAATCTCTATTACCACTTCCGTAATAAAGAGGACATTATTCTCTCAATTTACGAAGAGTACGCGCGTAGCTTGTTGATAGAAACTATGCCTGAAGTTAGTCCTGACGTAGAGCCGCTAGATGCCATTATTTTGTATATGGATGTGGTGTTTCAAGCAATGATGAAATTTCGTTTTTTCTATAGTAATTTACCTGTACTGCTTGCTAAAAACCCACTACTTCATGATAAATATGTTGAGGTACAAAGTTTTATTTCACAACGAGTTAGTGAGTTATTGATTTCATTGCGTGATGCGAAAATGATGGAATTTTTAGATGAAGATTTACCTGATATTGTTAGTATTTTACGTTTAGTGAATACCTTTTGGTTAAGCTTTTATCAAACCCAAAATAATGACACTGAAATTAACGATGCGGTATTTTATCAAGGCGTTTTGAAAATTTTAGTTATCATTCAACCGTACATTAGTGAATCAGCACAAGACGAGTTTTTGAAAGCTCGTGCTATGTACCGCCAACGCTGCCAAGACAGTTTAGACGCTGCCTAAACTGCGATATTTAAGTTAAGACTGGTAACCTTTCATCAAGGCTTGCCAGTTCTCTTCTTGCCATTGAAAGTTAACCACTCGATGACATTCTTTTCTAAATGAGCGTAATAACCTAGCCATATTATCTTCAGGCCATTTTTCTAACGTTTTTCGCTGCTCGCCACGATCAAAATCTATCAGAAAAACCTGATTTTTATCATCAACTAAAATGTTGTGAGCATTTAAATCATGATGATAAATACCCTGTTGATGGAATGCTTTGATCACTTTGCCAATTGTAAACCACAGCGCATGATCAATTTTTTTATGACTCAATACGCCGACTAAATCGCTGGCATTTTCAATGCGTGATGACAGCAAGTCAGCGCGATAGAAAAGTCCGTGTTTTATAACGCGAAAAGCAACAGGTTTTGGTGCGGGTAAACCTTTTGAACGCATGGTTTTTAATAATGCAAACTCACGGGCAGCGCGTGTTTTTTCTAAACCGCCGTATAAATATTGATCGTTAATGATTTTTCCAATTAGCCCGCCACGATAATAATGGCGCAACACCCAATTTTGCATAATGTGTGCAGAGTTTTTAGTGGCAATAAACCAAGTCGTACCACGGCCTTGAGCACTACCAACAATAGAATTCTTTGCTTGCCAATATTCACTGTCGAGCATTTCGGGGGCAAAAGCTTCAATTTCAACATTGTCGTAACGGCAGTAAACATTGCCTTGTTGAAAAAATTTTTCCTGACAGGGTTTTACAATTGCGGGCTGGTTCAAGATAATAGGCCTATATTATATTTCTGCTCCTATTGTGGTGATTCCTTTATGCTGGGTCAATTATCTGTGCCAAAAAATTTATGTTTATTACGTTTATCAGCTATCGGTGACGTTTGTCATGCTGTTGCAATGGTGCAAAATATTCAGCGCCAGTGGCCAGAGTCCAAAATCACTTGGGTGATTGGTAAAATTGAAGCAAGTTTGCTGCAAGGTATGGAAGGTGTTGAATTTGTTATTTTCGACAAGCGAGCTGGCTTGCAAGGTTATCGTGATTTACGAGCAAAATTAAAAGGCAGGAAATTTGATGTTTTGCTGCATATGCAAGTGGCATTGCGCGCAAGCCTTGCTAGTTTATGTATTCCGGCGAAAGTTAAAATAGGCTTTGATAACCAACGGGCAAAAGAAGCACAGTGGCTATTTACTAACGAAAAAATCGCAGCACAAGCTGAACCGCATGTATTAGATGGTTTTATGGGCTTTGCAGAGGCGTTGGGTGTAGAAGCTAGCGCGCCGATATGGCGTATGCCGATTACAGATGAAGAGCAACTGTGGGCGAATGAAAAGCTCAATGATAATAATAAAGCAGATAAGCCTATTGCTATTATTTGCCCAGCAGCTAGCAAGGCTGAACGCAATTGGCACGCAGAAGGTTATTCTCAAGCCGCAAAGCACTTAAATGCTCGCGGTTTTAAGGTGGTTATTTGTGGTGGCCCAACAACCATGGAAAAACTGCTTGCTGAAGCGATTATTAGCCGCAGTGAATTTAGCACAGGTGAAAATGAGATCCTTAACTTAGTTGGCCAAACTAGTTTAAAGCAACTTCTCGCGGTATTAAAAGCGGCGCACTTGGTCATAGCACCTGATACTGGCCCTGCTCATATGGCAGTGACCGTTGGTACTCCTGTGGTCGGTTTATACGCACACAGTAATCCAAAGCGTACTGGGCCGTATTTATATCCACAATATGTGGTAAGTGCCTATGAAGCGGCAATACAATTACAGTATGGTAAAAGTGTTAAGCAACTGCCTTGGGGAGTTCGCGCTAAAGGCAAAGATCTAATGATGCAAATTAGCATCGCACAAGTGAATCAAACTATCGACCGATTGATAGCTGATAACTATGCAGAATTGCTTTAGATAAGTACAGGGAAGCAGATGAAAGTCATTTATAGCTTTACGGATAAATATATTGAACAAGTCTATTGGCTTCATAAACAAGCTTGGTGGAGCAGTGGCCGTACAGTTGAGGAAACTAAACGTTGCCTTGAAGGCTCGCAAGTTTGTATTGGTATATTGGATGAAGATGAAAATCTAATAGCATTTACTCGCGTGATCACCGATTTCATTTTTAAGGCCATTATATTTGATGTAATTGTTGATAAATCACATCAAGGAGCCGGGTTAGGTCAACGACTAATGAGTTTAGTTAAGCAGCATAAAGATTTACATAGCGTTAAACACTTTGAATTATATTGTTTGCCTGAAATGGTAGCGTTTTACGAAAGCTTTGGCTTCTCAACAGATATAGACGGTATAAGCTTGATGCGGTGTGTAAATAGCTAATGAAAGTTGTAGTGAAAAAATATGTTACCGGATTTTTGTTTTCCCAAGACTCAAGCCACGTGGTGCTAATTAAGAAAATAAACCCAGCATGGCAGCGAGGTTTGTTTAATGGTGTTGGTGGAAAAGTTGAAGTCAATGAATTATCCGTTGCTGCTATGGTAAGGGAGTTTTTTGAAGAAACGGGTGTAGTCACTCGAGATGAAGATTGGACCTACTTTGCAAATGTATTTCGCGCTAGTTGTTATGATGTTGATATGTACTTTGCTCAATCTGAGCTCGCCTTTAGTGCTAAAACCATTGAAGCGGAAGAAATTCATATTTTAAAGGTCGCTGAACTACCAAAAAATATTATCCCCAATTTACGATGGCTAATTCCATTAGCATTGGATACTCAAGCAGATTTTTCAACACCAGTGCGAATAAAAGAAGTTGCAGAAGAACGTGTTAACGCCTAGTTGTTCCGCGGTATAAAAACCTAAAGCTCCACGCTAAATTACATCAATAGAAGAAAATATAACGTGATAAAAAGTAGAAAACTGCATAAAATTATTGGCCTAATTTTGGTTTTACCCATGTTGGGCTGGACAATTACCGGCATCATATTTTTTATCAAGCCGGGGTATCAAGGTGCTTATGAGCAACTTTCAGTTAAAACCTATCCGCTTAATGAGTCTATAGCGCTTCAACCAAAGCGCGATTGGCAAGAAGTGAAATTAGTCAGCACTATTTTGGGTGATCATTTATTAGTAAAATCCAATAATCAAACCGAGCATTTAGACCCTGACTCGTTGTTGCTCAAACCGACACCTTCTGAAGCAGAATTTAAAGCCTTATTGCTTGATGCCTTTACTGGTAATAGTGAACGTTATGGCAAAGTGATTAAACTAGATGGCTTATCAGCTCAAACCAATACCGGCGTTGAGATAAAGCTAGATTGGAATAACTTACGCTTAATCCAAAAGGGGAAAGATACTCAGTTAATTAACTGGTTGTACAAGGTGCATTATTTACAGTGGACTTCACATAAAAGCTTAGATCAAGTGTTAGGAATTTTTGGTTTAATCTTATTGATTTTAATTACTATTTTAGGTGTAAGGCTTTACCTTAAAAAATAAACCTGTAGTGTAAAGCCAACTTTATGGCTCAATGAATGAGTCAATATCTAATGCTTATTATTTTCACTCATTTATAAGGATTTAATGTGAATAAACTTCTCATTGCAGGCATTTTATTAATGCTGCCGCTATTCGGTAATACCGCTGGACTTATTGCAGACGAAAGCGTTCTCGCAGAAAGGAACTGCTTTGGAGGTAACTTTGCTAGTTATGACACCTGGCGATTGTTTATTAGAAATAAGCTCGAGAAGAAAATAAAAAATGTTGATATGCGTGCTAAGAGGTTAGCAGCCTTTGATCGTAAATTCACAGCTGCTGACTTTAATCGTTTTAAAGAAGGACTTTCCTGTCGAAATTTTCAATATATGGTTGACGGTAATAAAGTTAAAGGTTTTATTATCCAGCCAAAAAATATTACTGAAAAATTACCGGTAGTAATTTATAACCGTGGTGGTAATGGTAATTATGGTGGTGTTGTATTTGCTTCAATGGTGCGTAATTTGTTTCCGATTGCTGAACAAGGCTTTGTCATTATTGGTAGCCAGTATCGCGGCACATTTAGCAAAGATAAAGGGGGCGATGATGAGTTTGGTGGTAAAGATGTTAATGACGTCACAGCCTTGTTTAAGCTGATCCCGAGTATTGCTAGCGCGAATAAAAACAGAATAGGTATGTTTGGTATCAGCCGTGGTGGCATGCAAACGTACTTAAGCCTAAAGCAAACCAATCAAGCTAAAGCAGTAGCGGTTATTTCTGGTGTTTCTGATCTAAGCATTGGTTTAGCGGAGCGGCCAGCAATGGAAAAGGTTTATAAAAAACGTATTCCTAATTATAACGATAACAAACAAACAGAGCTTGAAAAGCGCTCAGTGCTGAAATGGCTCGATCAAATACCTCAGGATGTTCCTATTTTATTATTGCATGGGACCGCGGATAAGCGCGTTGCTGTTGAACAATCGATAACTTTGGCCGCCGCTTTAAATAAAGCTAAGATGCCGAATAAATTAGTGCTTTACCCTGAAGACAATCATGGCCTTGTTCGCAATAAAGAACAAGCCACACAAGAAATAGTGGCCTGGTTTAAAAAGTACCTATAACCAGTCGTCGTAGGGTTAGTTAATGAGTTTTTGTAAGGCAGTTAGTGAGCGCTGAGTTGCTCCTTGGTTTTCCTGTACCACTTGATAAGCATTTTCTCCTAGCAATTGTGCTGCAGTGCTATCTGATAATAATCGTAGCACTTCAGTTGCTACCGTTTGTGGCATAGCGTCATTTTCGGAAATTTGTACTATAGCTTGAGCTGAGATGAGTTGGAGTAATATCTCCTTAAAGTTACTCATATTTGGGCCAACGATAACGGGTTTGTGAAACAATGCTGGTTCTAATGGGTTGTGACCACCAATTTCGTTAAAACTTCCACCCATAGTTACCACATCAGCTAATGCGCAAACCGCTAACAATTCACCTAAGGTATCAATAATCCACACATTGGTACTGAGTGTTACTGCTTGTTTTTTGCTACGTTTAAGCACTTGGTTATCAGCCTCTTCTGCTAATTTAGCCACTTGCTCAAATCGTTCAGGGTGGCGCGGCACAATAATCAACAATGCTGAGTTATCTTGTTGTTTTACTAGCTCAAAAGCTTTTAGCGCTAATGCTTCGTCACCGGGGTGAGTACTGGCAATCAACCAAATATTACGCTTTTCTGTTATTAGGTTTGCTAGCTCTGTTTGTTTGGCTGCAACATCAGCATTCAAAGAAATATCAAACTTTAAATTACCTGATAACTGACATCGCTCTGTGTTTGCTCCCATCGCTAAGTAATTACCTTGATTAACTTGGCTTTGGGTTAATATGCTGTCAAAACGCTGAATGGCTGGCGTGATCAACCAATTAAGCTTTTGATAACTGCGCATCGATTTATCTGATAAACGCCCGTTGACCAGCATCAGCTTGATGTTTTTAGCTTGGCATTGCGCGATCAAGTTAGGCCACAATTCTGTTTCCATAAAAACAATAGCTTGAGGCTTTAAGCGTTGTAAAAATAACTGCGTTGAAATTATATTATCGAGTGGCAAGTAATTGTGCTGTACTTGCTTACCAAAAAGTTTGATGACTTGTGCTGACCCCGTAGGAGTGAAGGTAGTCACTGTAATTGCAGTATTTGGATATTGGGTAATTAACTGAGTAATAAAAGGTTTAAGAGCTATTACTTCGCCAACACTCGCGGCATGAACAACAATACCACCAGTTTTTAGTTTTTTTGATAGTAAGCCTAAACGTTCGGTAAGTCGTTGGCGATATTCTGAGTGATTAATTGAGCGGATAAGCAATACGGTTAAAAGTATTGGTGTTAATAATAAAAACAATAAGCGGTAAAGGAATAAAGCTAAAAAATTTCGCACTCAAACGGACTCAAAACAACGGTCGATGCTCACTAGTATACCTAAAGATGATAGCAAACGGATTAATTCTTATATTTTAATAATTGAATTTATTTACTTGCTTAGCGCTAAGGTTTATCGTTCAAAGATAGTATCTAGAATAATGGAAGAGTTGGTTCTTTCTACTCCTTCAGTTGAACAGACCATATTGAGTACCTCACTAAGCTTTTCTAAAGTGCTGGCTTGTATGGTGACTAACAGGTCATATTCACCACTAATAGAGTATATATGACTAATTTGGTGTACTTTTCTTAAGGCCACACAGATAGTTTTTCTCAGGTTTGGATTCACCTTTAATGACACATTCGACGAAATCAATCCACTGGTATATTCGCTGCCTAATATTACACTGTAAGCTTCAATTACTTTGTTATTTTCAAGTTTATTAAGACGGTTTTGTATCGCGGTTCTGGAAACACCAGTTGCTCTGGCAATATCCGAAATACTTGCTCTGGCATTTACTCGCAATATTGCCAATAATTCTTCATCTTTTTCAGTTAGCACACTACACTCCATTAGTCGATAAATTCATAAAGTAGCGTTTAACTTACGCTTTGACATATATATGTGTCAATTTAACTATAAAAAAGGTCATATTACCAAGTAATGTCACTTTTTTATATCACTTTAAAGGCTGATAATAACGCCATTGAAAGACAAACATTACCTCAACATTATTTAAGGAATTAACGTGACTGATTCTGCATCAACGAAAGGCTTTTACTCGCACCTCACTGTGCAAATAGAGCAGGTTAAAGAAGATGGTTTATACAAAGCTGAGCGTGTTATTACTACCGCACAGCAGCCGCAAATCGCTGTGAATACTGGTGAAGATGTTGTTAACTTTTGTGCTAACAACTATTTAGGATTAGCCAATCACCCGTCGTTAATTGCTGCCGCTAAAGAAGGTTTAGACGAGCATGGCTTTGGTATGGCGTCAGTGCGCTTTATTTGTGGTACGCAAGACATTCATAAAACCCTAGAACAAAAATTAAGTAATTTCTTGGGCATGGAAGATACCATTTTATATTCTTCTTGTTTTGATGCTAATGCTGGTTTATTTGAAACATTGTTAGGCCCTGAAGACGCGATTATTTCTGATTCTTTAAACCATGCTTCAATCATTGATGGCGTGCGTTTATGTAAAGCAAAACGTTTCCGTTACGCAAACAATGACGCAGCAGAGCTGGAAGCACGCTTAATAGAAGCTGATGAAGCTGGCGCTCGTTTTAAGTTAATTGCTACTGATGGCGTATTTTCAATGGACGGTGTAATTGCCAACTTGAAAGCGGTTTGTGATTTAGCTGACAAGTACAATGCTATGGTAATGGTTGATGATTCACACGCGGTTGGTTTTGTTGGAGAACAAGGCCGTGGCAGCCATGAGTACTGTGAAGTAATGGGTCGTGTAGACATTATTACCGGTACGTTAGGTAAAGCAATGGGTGGCGCGTCAGGTGGTTACACTGCCGCTAAAAAAGAAGTGGTTGAATGGTTACGTCAACGTTCACGTCCTTATTTATTTTCTAACTCTTTAGCACCAGCTATCGTTAATGCGTCAATTAAAGTGATTGATTTATTAGCCGATGGCGGTGAGTTACGTAAAACCTTGAAAGACAATGCTTCATACTTTAGAACACAAATGGAAGCGGCTGGCTTTACTTGTGCCGGTGCTGACCACGCCATTGTGCCAGTGATGTTAGGCGATGCGAAAGTGGCAAGTGCTATGGCCGATCGTTTATTAGCAGAAGGCATTTATGTTATTGGTTTCTCATTTCCAGTAGTACCAAAAGGTCAGGCACGTATTCGTACACAAATCTCTGCAGCGCATACTAAAGCTGAATTAGATAAAGCAATTGAAGCCTTTATCCGCATCGGCAAAGAAATGAAAGTGATTGAGGGTTAATAATGAAAGCTTTAGCAAAATTAAAGGCAGAACCTGGCATTTGGATGACCGACTCACCTAAGCCTGAGTTGGGTCATAATGATCTGTTAATTAAAATTAAAAAAACAGCCATCTGTGGCACTGATATTCATATCTATAATTGGGATGAATGGTCACAAAAAACCATTCCAGTCCCTATGGTTGTAGGTCATGAATATGCCGGCGAAGTAGTGGGCATTGGCCAAGAAGTCCGTGGCTTTTCTTTAGGCGATCGCGTTTCAGGCGAAGGGCACATTACTTGTGGCCATTGTCGTAACTGTCGTGGTGGTCGTACGCATTTATGTCGTAATACTGTTGGTGTTGGTGTTAACCGCGAAGGTTCATTTGCTGAATACTTAGTTATTCCTGCATTTAACGCCTTTAAATTACCCGATGAAATTTCTGATGACTTAGCCGCTATTTTTGACCCATTTGGTAACGCTGTGCATACGGCATTATCATTTGATTTAGTCGGTGAAGACGTATTAATTACCGGTGCTGGCCCTATTGGTATTATGGCGGCAGCTGTAGCCAAGCATGTTGGTGCTCGTCATGTGGTTATTACTGATGTTAATGAATACCGTTTAGACCTTGCTCGCCAAATGGGCGCAACGCGCGCAGTTGATGTTAGCAAAGAAAAGTTAACAGATGTGATGGCTGAATTAGGCATGACTGAAGGTTTTGATGTTGGTATGGAAATGTCGGGTGTACCATCGGCATTTACTGATATGTTAGCCAACATGAATAATGGCGGAAAAATTGCCATGCTAGGTATTCCTGGACAAGATATGGCGATAGATTGGAGCCAAGTGATCTTTAAAGGTTTAACTATTAAAGGCATTTACGGGCGAGAAATGTTTGAAACTTGGTATAAAATGGCAAGTTTGATCCAATCTGGCCTAGATTTAACGCCAATTATCACTCATCACTTTAATATTGATGATTTTCAGCAAGGTTTTGATATCATGCGTTCAGGACAATCAGGTAAAGTTATCTTAAACTGGGAATAATGAATAATGGCAAGTAGCGAAGAAAATTTTAAACATATGCAAATCAGTGAACTGCATAAAGTGTTAGCTGATGAATCACATGTGGTAGTTGATATTCGCGATCCAGCGTCATACCAAGCTGGCCATATTCCTAACGCTTTGCATTTAAGTAATGAAAGTTTAGCTGACTTTTTACGTGATGCTGATTTTGATGCCCCTGTGGTGGTTTGTTGTTATCACGGTATTTCAAGTCAGCAAGCGGCACAGTTTCTGATCAGTCAAGATTTCACCGAAGTGTATTCACTTGATGGTGGCTTTACTGATTGGCAATTACAGCACCCGGATACTGTTGCACGTTAATGATGACTGAAGATCTGCGCCCACTGGTTAGTGTTCAACATCACAATATAGTGTTATTGTTTTGTGATTATATTCGTACACTTGAAATAAAGGCGCAGATAATTACCGAAGGTGATGATTTTGTTATTTATTGTTCGCAGGATAAATATGATTTAGCCCGCACTGAATTCAAACAATTTATTGAACAACCTCATCATGCTAAATATCAACAAGCTGCTTGGAAAAATGGCAACGTTACTGATGTTAATTCAGGTTCACCAGCGCTATTCAGTAGTTTTAAAGAACAATTCTTTGCCCACGCAGGTTTGATTACGTTAATCATATTTGGCTTATGTTGGTTGGTGTTTATTGCCAGTGAATTAGGTTGGGCTAGAGCTATATTTAATCAATTACAATTTTATCCGCAGCTTACGCTTGAGCAAATAATGCGAGCGCCGCATCGTTTATTAGGCCCTGCACTGTTTCATTTCTCATGGCTACATATTGTTTTTAATACCATGTGGTGGTGGCAGCTGGGTGGCTCAATTGAAAAAATCTTTGGTAAAGCGAGCTTATTAAAGCTATTTCTAGCGACAGCACTGGCTTCTAATGTTGGTCAGTTTATGGTTGACGGACCTAGCTTTGGCGGTTTATCTGGTGTTGTTTACGGTTTAGTTGGTTATGTTTGGTGGCTTGGCTGGCTAATGCCTGAAAAAGGTTTATCGTTATCAAAACCTATCATTGGTTTTATGCTGTTTTGGTTGCTGTTAGGTTATACCAGCATACTACCATTCAATATTGCCAATACTGCTCACCTATTGGGCTTAGTTAGTGGTTGTTGTTTGGCTTATATCAAAGTACTAAAAGAAAAAAAGCACGCTAGCTAATGCCAACTTGAGTAAACTATTGCTCCCTGTACTTGTTACAATAGTCCATGTCAGCGTTGCACCCAATCTTAATAGCTAGCTGCTACTCAATCGAGTATATTGCCGTGAAATATTTTTCTTATGCACAGTAATATCACAAATTTAAGCAAACAGGTATAAGGCTAAAATGTGCTTTTATAGATTCAGTTTAGTCACTAAGCTTTCATCTCATCCTCTTAAATTAATTATCTAACCATTGAGTAAATAACAATTTTTTGATTAATGGCTTACCTGTTTCTTTAGTCAGCAACTGTTTTACTTTTTCTTCACATAAGCGTTGAATTTCATGGCGACCATTAATTGATTTAACTTTTGATTGCACTTGCTGACCAATAATCGTAATAATTGCATCGCGCAGTAACGGCGAATGGTGCTCTACAACATCATAATCAGAAGCATCTTCGATCATCAACTCTACCGTTAAACGGACATAACCAAGCTTCTTTTTTACGGCGACATAATTAGTCACAATAGAAGGTTCAAAACCAAAGTATGCATAGTCAGCGGCTTTAACTGATGTTGCACTTAGCAATGCGAACAATAAAATAAAAGGTATTTTCATGAAACAAAAGCTCAAATTTGAATTAGTTAATAACTTAAGCTAATGGCTTAAGAGAAATTGATAATATTGTAATTTCTTTCAATAATAACGTGAATCTTATTCTAGTGCTGCACTATTTACTGATTTTTTTAGTGTGTAGTGCTTAAAGCTAAAATGTAACGGCAAAGTAAGCTCATTGTTGAAGGAGGCCGTCAATAAGCTATATTTTTTCCAGCCTAAGCGCTATTATACGTCGTTTTTTGCAATTTTAGTTATAGGCGTATTTTCTTAGTATGGCAACACAGCATTCTTTATTTCCCGTTCAACTACCGACAATTTGGCAAACACCAAATAATGTAGTTATTAGTAATACCTTAAGGGATTGGTTGCTTGATCCGGCATCTTTAACGGCAAGATTAAAACATCATAGTAAAAAATTTCGTATCGAAGTGCTAGGGCAAGCTATTGAGCCTTGTAGTGATCTCGAAGCTAACACTGATATTTTAGCGGGTGAAAAAGTATTAGTGCGGGAAGTACTGTTATATTGTGACGGCATTGCACAGGTTTTTGCTCGCAGTTTACTACCGCTTAAATCGCTAACAGGTGAGCAGCAACAGCTTGCAGATTTGGGTACACAATCTTTAGGGCAAGTGCTTTTTAATCATCCCGAGTTAGTGCGTAAAAAGATAGAAGTTGCCGCTTTCGATCAGCAATCAACGGTAGCGAAAATTGCTGAGCACTTATCATTAAAAGTGTTACAGCCAATGTGGGGCCGTCGTTCAGTATTTGTACTCGACGCTAAACCATTAATGGTGGCGGAAGTTTTTCTGCCGGGTGCTTTTGCATATCAAGAATAGAAAGGTATAACATTGAGTGAGTTAACGGAAAAATTAACCGCAATTAAGCAAATTACCCGCATGGACAAACCTATTGGTACCTATCTGTTATTGTGGCCAACGTATTGGGCATTATGGATTGCCTCTGATGGCTGGCCAACCTTGCATATGCTGTTGGTATTTACTTTAGGTGTATTTTTGATGCGCAGTGCAGGTTGTGTGATTAACGACTTTGCCGATCGTAAAATAGACGGTGCAGTAAAGCGTACGCAAAACCGGCCTTTAGTTACTGGAGCATTGTCCAGTAGTGAAGCCTTACAATTATTCGCAACTTTTGTTTTATTTTCGTTTGGCTTAGTACTGACCTTGAGCAATTACACCATTATACTATCGTTCGTGGCGGTTCTTTTAGCAGCAAGTTATCCATTTATGAAACGCGTAACGCACTTTCCGCAAGTGGTGCTTGGTGCTGCCTTTAGTTGGGGAATGATTATGGTTTTTGCCCAAGAACAAGGACAGATACCTGATGTTGCTTGGCTATTATTTACCGCGAATGTTTTATGGACGGTTGCTTACGATACTATGTATGCCATGGTTGACCGTGATGATGACTTGCGAATAGGTGTTAAGTCGACGGCAATAATATTTGGTAACAACGATAAGCGTATTATCTTATTTTTGCAGTTAATGACTTTAGCCTTATTGTTTACTGTTGGCGATATATTAGCGTTTGGTTGGCCTTATCAATTGTCTTTAGTTGTTGCGGCAGGCTTCTTCTCTTATCAGCAAATATTAATCGCAGGGCGTGAACGCGAGCGTTGCTTTCAAGCGTTTTTAAACAATCACTATGTTGGTTTAGTGGTTTTTATTGGCGTTACTGTTGAATACTTATAGTGCTTAAGTAACCATTCAGATAAATTAATAAGCATTTACTCGCATTGGTTAGCATAAGTAAATGCTTAGTGTAATTTCTTCGTTATCGCATAATACTTTGTAAAACTTCTATATCGACTAAGTTACTCACCGAACCTTTCAACAAGCCTAGCGTACTGCTGTCAATTAATTTATCGTCTTCATCAGTAACAATATAACCTTTTTCTTTCATCGCTAGAATCAAGGTTGATTGCGCTTTTTTGTCGATAAATTCAGGCGCGTTGATGTTATTAAGTACAGACAAACGCTGAGCGATAGCGACAACCTTGTCGTCTAACTCTGACTTGGCTACCGGCGATAAACGACCTAGCAGTGTTGTGATAATGGCGAACCTTTGCATGGTTTCACTAACACATTCCGCGATTAAGCGAACTTTAGCATGAGTTTCGCTATCGTTACTTAACGACCAGAAGCCTGCTTTGGTTTGTTTGGCAATCTCTTGGCTTGTTAAGAATTGGCAAATATCTTCAACCTGAGAACTAACATCATCCGGGCTTTGCCATAAAAACAAATCAGTTTTCAATAGTTCGACAAAACGTTGTATTTGCGTCACTAAATCATCTTGGCTAATTTTGGCATTGCGCTCTAATAATCGACAAACCAACGACGGCACGATAAAAGTGTGCAATATATTATTGCGATAATATCGTAGCTCTAGAATAGCACTGTCAGTTAACGAAACAATTTCGCCAAAACTATCCTGATTAATGGTGACTTTGTTCAAGGTGATAACATGGGCAAGTAATTCTGCGCCGGTTTCTTGGGGTATGGTTAACTCTGCATGATAAGGTGCAGCGCGTTGCAAGGCTAAGAAAAAATCTAATTGTGTGATCAGCTCAGATTTAGTAAGGGCTTTGTTGTCGGTGGCATGCAAAATTAATGAGATTAATGCCACGCCGTTTAATGCCGCACACTGATTGATTGATGTCATCACTTGATGTGCTAGCGTGTTAACACTTGGCGTTAACCACTTAGGCTTTTGCGGATCAATTGGATCTATTGCTTGCTTCCAATCAGGCACTTCTTTATTTAAAAACTGGTTAATATTAATTGGCTCACCAAAGTTCACATAACCTTTGCCGTAGTTTCTTAAATTACGAATGGCTTTGAAAACACCAAAGATTGATTCACCTTTCTTTTGACTACCGCTTAATTCTTTATGGTAGGTACCAACTTCCATAACATGTTCGTACCCTAAATAAACAGGTACTAAGGTTAATGGTCTATCGATGCCACGCAATAGACTTTGAATGGTCATGGCGAGCATGCCTGTTTTTGGTGATAGTAAACGACCGGTGCGGCTACGACCACCTTCAGAATAATATTTTACCGAGTAACCACGCTCAAAAAGTAGCCCTAAATATTCACGGAATATAGTTGAGTATAAGCGATTACCTTTAAAGCTGCGGCGAATGAAAAAAGCCCCTGCTTTTCTAAAAATAGGTCCAGCAGGCCAGAAATTTAAATTAATACCAGCAGCGATTCGAGGTGTTACTAGGCCTTGTTGGAAAATTACATAGGTAAGCAGTAAATAATCCATGTGGCTACGATGACAAGGTACATAAATAATTTCGTGACCTTCTTGTGCTAAGTTACGTAAACGCTCAGCTTTACTGACTTCAATACCATTGTATAAACGATTCCATAACCAGCCAAGAATTCGTTCGCCAAAACGTACGGTAACATCGCGATAGTCACCGGCAATTTCATCCATTATTGCTAAGGCTTGTTTCTTAATTTCTGCTTCGCTAACTGATTTGTTTTTTGCTTCGTCAGTGATCAATCGTTTAATCGACGGATTGACCAATAGGGTTTCAAACATTTGTTGACGATGCATTAATCTTGGGCCAGTTGCTGCAATGATTTGTCGATGAAAATGAAAACGAGCAATACGCATTAATTTACGCGCACTTGACTCATCACTACCGTGTTTATCAGCCATATGGCGAAATGAAATAGCTTCACTAAAGCGCACCATAGTATGACGACCTAGAAATAACACGATAAAAAACTTACGTAGCCAGGTTGGTGATTCTTGATCTGCCAATAAGTTACCAACATTAGTGGTGTTTTTCTCTTTTGTTGGTGTTCGACCCCAAATAACATTGGCTGGTATTAATTGTGCGTCAAGGTTTTCGTCTTTCGCATGAGCGTTTAATAGCTCAAAACCTTGTGCAATAGCTGTAGTTTTATTCGGTTTACGCCAATGAAATAGCGCCGTTGGTTTTTCTAAAAATAAGAGGCGCGATAATGCTTGACCGTTTACCTGCACTTTTTCTAGTGGGTCAGGCAAATTAGCTTTTTTACATGCTGTGCGTAATGATAAAACATCACTAGCAGACTGGTGACGTAAGATATAAAAAACGGGTTGCTCAGGAGATAGTTGACCGGAATTGATAATATTATCGGCAACAACTTTGCAATTCACCAATAACCTCATTGGTAAACGCAGCAACAAATAGAATAATTTATGGATGGCTAACATCTTGTTTTTCTCAACTTTATTTAAGCCTTGATTGTAACACTTAGCAGCAATATTGTCTCTTTTTCGCTAAGTACCGCACAGCCTTTAGTTGTAGGCAGGATTTATTAGCTGAATATTTAGCTATTAAAGTATTTAAATCAAAGTGCTATAGTTGGGAATAAAGTAATATCTATAGAATATCATCTACAAATTCAACCCATTTTGGACACTTTATGCCAGACCACTTACCCGCTAAGAAAATTGCTGTTTTTGTTGATGTACAAAATATTTATTACACCACTCGTGATACTTTTGAGCGACAATTTAATTACCGTGAATTCTGGCATCAAATTAGTCAAGAAGGCGATATCATTCTAGCCAATGCGTATGCTATACAGCGTAGTGATGATCAACAGCATAAATTTCAAAAAGCGCTAAAGCATATTGGCTTTAACGTTAAGTTAAAACCATTTATTCAACGTCGTGATGGCTCAGCAAAAGGTGACTGGGATGTCGGCATTACCATTGATGTGATGGAAGCCGCCGTTGATGCTGATATTATTGTACTACTTTCTGGTGATGGTGATTTTGATCTATTATTAAATAAAATTATTACATCTCAAAACGTTCAAGCTCGCGTATACGGCGTAGCGGCACTTACTGCTCAATCATTAATTAATGCTGCAAGTGACTTTTTCCCAATAGATGGGCGCTTGCTGTTATAGATATAGGTGTATTTACACACTGAGTACTTTGCGGTTTAGATTGACGAACTATATATAAAAAATAGAAGTACAACAGGCTTGGCTATTATTTAACATGGAGTAATATGAACAATGTTGCTAAATTAAAAAATAGCTGTGCGATGAAACATTTTATTAACTGTTAAGGTCTTTGGTCTCATGCTATTTAATTTTATGGATAAAAAATTGCTCTCATCTTATTTGAAAATAATCATCATCTGCTGTTTTTCTTTTAGTGCTATAGCGGATAAATTCAGCTTGAGTCTTTTTGATGCTGATAACCGTCCTATGCAAGATATGGTTGCATATCTTGAGCCTATTGATGATATTAAATTAGAAAAAGTAACAAAAATAATTGAGGTTGGACAACTCGGTCGTGCATTCACTCCTTATATTAGTGTTATGCAAAGAGGTAATAGCGTAGACTTTCGTAATAGGGATGATATTACTCACCATATATATTCCCCTGTTGGAGAAAATAAGTTTTCATTTAAAATAAAAGCGGGTCAATCGCAGTCCAAAGATGACTTCGAAGAATTAGGTGAAGTTGCAATGGGTTGCAATATTCATGATTGGATGAGTGGTTATCTACTTGTAGTAGATACACCACTGTTTGCAAAGTCAGATCCTCTAGGTCAAATTAGTCTTGATGTACAACAAACTGGAAAATATAAATTAATTATTTGGCATCCTCAACTTGATGCAGAGAATAATCGCGTAAGTCGAGAAATAAGTTTTCCGAAGGATAATAAAGTAACAATGACTATTACTAATAAAATACTTATGATATCTGAACAGAAGAACGAAGAAGATTTCGATTTTCTATCCGACTATTAAAGGATAACTCTCTTTCATGAAGAGCTTACAAACTAAAATATTTATATTTTTTGTTTTACTATTACTGCTTGTACAAGCTATTGCATTTTTGACTATTGCAATGGTTAATAAAAGCCAGGAAAAGCAAGAAATTGATAATCGTCTAAATACTGCAAAAACCATTTTTACGACGCAATTCAATAGTCGCCGAGATTATCTGGCTGCATTTGCTGAAACAGCGGCAAAAGATTATGGCATTAAGCAAGTATTTGAAGATGATCTTCGTAGTTTGTTGGTAGCAATGAATAATCATCGTAAACGTATTGATGCTGATATAGCGATGGCTATTTCAGCTACAGGTAATATTACGGCACAATTGATTCTTGATCAGAATAAAAAAGTGCGACAAGGTTCTGAGAGAAATCAAAATTTTCGTTTTTTACAATGGCTTGAAAATCAAGAAAAAGCGCATATTTATGTGCTTGATGGAGTGGTTTATCAAGTTAGTTTATCTCCTATGAATGTCGGAGCTAAAACAATAGGTTGGCTTGTATTTGGCTTTGAGATTAATCAACAGCTTGCGCAGCATTTTTTAGACATCACACAGCTACATACGGACTTCGTGTTGAAATCTGGCGATGAATGGATGCTACTTGCATCTTCTAATGAGGATGCAAATCTAAGCTTTAGCCGACAAATTATTTCTGGTCAGACACCTGTCAAATATATTGCTGTGGGTGATGTGGTTGATGAAAGTGAACAGGTCAGTTTAGGTTTTGCTATGTATGGCTTACGAGCTGATATTGTCAAAGTGTTGCAAGAGCAGTGGCTTCAATTCTTCATCTTAGCGTTTATCACCTTTATAGCATCATTAAGTGCGGCTTATATTATTGCAGCTTCAATAACCAGTCCAATCAAACGCTTAGTTAAGCAAGCCAAAATAGTTGCAAGCGGTGATTATCATCAAACTGTTGAAATAACCGAAAGTAATGAATTAGGTCAGTTGGCTCATGAATTTAATGAAATGCAATCAGCAGTACTTTCACGTGAAAAGGAAATTACTCATCGTGCAAACCATGATCCATTAACTAATTTACCTAATCGTAATTATTTAAAAGCAACACTACAAACATTAGCTAATAACAAGCAAGCTTTTACTATTTTTTTATTAAATTTAAGTCGGTTAAAAGATGTTAATGAAACTCTCGGACATGATGTTGGCGACTGGTTAATTAAGTCGGCAGGTACACGACTAGCAAGTCTAAAAGAGTTTCAACTTCTTTGCCATATGGGGGCTGACGAATTTGTATTAATGGCTGAAGTTAACCCGCTCGAAACTAAAAAAAGCCTTATTGATAAAATCCATCTCGCTTTAGAAGAGAACTGCGAATACAAAGGCATTAACCTACAGTTGCAAATGCGAATTGGCATTGCTGCGTTTCCCGAACATTGCTCTGATGGTAAATCAGTTTTACAAATGGCCGACACTGCTCTACACCATAGTAAGAAAAATAGTCATCAAGTTCAAATTTATCATCCTGAACTCGATGTTAATAGTGTTGAACGTCTTAACCTCATCAACGACCTTAAACATGCAATTGCTGATAACCAACTTGAATTACATTATCAGCCTAAGCTTGATTTAGCTTCAGGAATTGTCACGCATGTGGAGGCTTTAGTGCGTTGGAAACACCCAAGTTTAGGTATGATACCGCCTGATAACTTTATACACATTGCCGAACAAACAGGACAAATTAATGCACTCACACAATGGGTGTTTATAACAACATTAAAACAATATCAATTATGGCGAGACAAGGGATTAAACATTAGTGTTGCTATAAATATTTCAGCAGAAAACCTTAAAGATAGTCATTTTTATCAGTTTATTTGCCAGGCTGTCGAGGAGTTTGACGTGCCGACAGAAAAAATTACTTTAGAAGTTACAGAAAGTGCCGTTGTTGATGATCCAGAGTCAGCCATTGCATTGTTACAACAATTTAAAACCAGAGGCATGCGAATATCAATTGACGATTACGGTACTGGTTATTCATCATTAGCGCAATTAAAGCAGCTTCCCGTGCATGAATTGAAAATTGATAGATCTTTTGTGCAGCGATTATGTGACGATGAAGATGATAGAATAATTGTTCGCTCTACTATTGAACTTGCCCATAGTATGGGACTAAGCGTTGTTGCTGAAGGTATTGAAGATGAGTTTGCCTTAAATTGGTTGGCGAAAAATAATTGCGAGCTAGGGCAGGGGTATTTTATTAGTCGCCCTAAGCATGCTAATGAGTTAACGCCATGGTTATTAGAGCAAGAAGTTGTTGCTTTTGAATAGGATTTTATTTTGTTAAAAACACTAGTGTTGCTTCTTTTATTACTCAATATTGCGATTACACAGTCTGCAGAATATAAGTTGCATGGTGTTTTAGATATTCGAGCAACTAGTGCAAACACCCTTGATAGTTATATTGATAGCGGTTATGGAAAATTTACTAGCCATGATGGTAATAATATCTCTTTAGCCCAAGCAGGCATAGATTTTACTGTTGATTGGGACACTGGAATAAGTGCTCATGTAGTGGCAAATGGATATAGCGATGAAAATGAAACAATCGTTGGTGTTACTGAAGCCTTTCTAAAATATCGTAGCCTACCGAATAGCAATGGCTACCGTTGGCAAACCAAAACTGGGATTTTTTATCCTGAAATTTCCATAGAAAATAATGCTTATGGGTGGGCTAGCCGGAATACTTTGAATTCATCGGCTATTAATACTTGGATTGGTGAAGAGATTCGAGTGTTAGGTAGCGAGCTAGCGTTAACTCGATTAGGTAAATTTAACGATAATAACTTTGACCTGACCTTTGCTGTTACAGGTTTTATAAATAACGATCCTGCTGGCTCTTTGTTGTCTTGGCATGGCTGGAATATTGGTAACCGACAAACGTTATGGACGGAATCAAGAGCTATCCCTAATTTACCTGCTCGTCTACCAGGTTATGACCTCAATGCCCAAGCAGAAAAATCTGATCCCTTTATAGAGCTTGATGATAATTGGGGTTTTCATTTAAGAGGTAAAATTAAGTTTCATCGTAAAGGTCAAATCGCTTTAGGTTACTATGATAATAAAGCTACCCCTTATTTGGTAGAAAATGGTCAATATGGTTGGCGCACCCGCTTTGGTCATGCCAGTTTTATCTGGCGTTTCCCCAATGCTTTTGAATTTACTGCTCAATATCTAACGGGGGATACTCTAATGCAAAGCCCTGTAAAAATGGATGTGGTTAATAACGACTACACGAGTGGCTACGTGGCATTGTCTAAGAGAATAAATAAACATAGAGTAACTCTAAGGTTAGAGGAGTTTTCTATTACTGATAATGACAATACCTTTGGTGATAATAATAATGAATATGGTAAGTCTGCAACGCTAAATTATACTTATCGGTATAGTAAACCTTGGCTATTATCTTTGGAATATAACTGGATTAATAGTGTTCGTGCTGCCCGCATGTATATCAATCAACCATACAATTTAGTAGAGCGACAATGGCAACTTGCTGGCAGATACTTCTTTTAGCGCTTAAAAATAGGGTATAAAAAACAATAGTTGTCTTAAATACTATAAGTTAACTAGGTACTTGGCTATAATTGCTCTCATCGATCATGTAGTCACTTAACTACGTGCCTTTAACTTTAAACTCGGTTTGTTAACACCACATTAATTCATAGTAAGCTGTGTTGAAGGTTCTAATGTATCAAAGCTGATACAAAAGGCAGACAATTCGCTACCAATATCTATTTTTTAAACGTTATGATGTAAATTCAATGTTGTACGATTAGGTGTGAAAAATGATTAAATCAAAATTATTTATCGGTTTCTGTTTTTTTATCGGAGCATTAAATATTGCTCAAGCAAATGGGTATTCGAAAGTTGCTATTGATAAACAGTTTTGGCAAACATCACATGCGATGGAATTAGCGCAGAATTTTTCTTCACAAATTAATAGCAAAGCAACATCAGGTTTATATTTTGATGTGAATATTACCTTGCTCGAACAACAGCTTTTGAATAACGATACGATACAGCTTGATCTACCATTGCCTGATGGAAGCTATGTTAAATTTGAATTAACTGCATCACAAGTCATGCACCCTGAACTTGCCGAAAAATACCCGAGCATTAGAACTTTTTCTGGTCGACAAGTAGGAAATGCTAACAATATCGGCCAATTTGATATCACGCCACAGGGTTTTCATGGTGTATTTGGCCAAGGTATTGAACTAGTTTTTATTGACCCAAGTTCCAGAAGTAGTAATAGCAAATATCATAATTACTATCGTAAAGATGCTGAGCCTATTGTAGCAACTGAACTTTCAAAACGCTTACCACCACGTAAGCAAGCTACGAAAAACTATCAGTCGAAACAAGTTTCAACAAGTAGTGCAAAAACGACCACCTTGACAACTTATAAGCTTGCCATTGCGACGACCGGTGAATACGCCGCTTTTCATGGTGGCACCAAAGAAAGCACATTGGCGGCTCTGGTAACGCTAGTTAATCGATTGAATGATGTTTACCAGCGTGATTTATCAATTAAATTTGAATTAGTCGCAAGTAACGACAGCATTATTTTTACTGATAGTAATACTGACCCTTTTGATAATACCGATGACGATATTGATGTAAACTCGGATGTTATAAATGCTGCTATAGGTGCCGAGAATTATGATATTGGGCACCTTGTCGGCACTGGTGGCGGTGGTTTAGCAGGATTTGAAGTGATATGTACCAGTATCAAGGCTGAAGGTGTAACTGGTAGTGCTCGTCCGACATCTGACTCCTTTTATATCGACTATGTGGCCCATGAAATAGGCCATCAATTTGGTGCAGATCATACTTTTAATGGTGGGCAGGGAGCTTGTGATGGAAACCGTGTTTCAACAAGTGCTTATGAGCCTGGCAGTGCTTCTACCATTATGGGCTATGCGGGTATTTGTGAGGGTCAAAATATACAAGGAAATTCAGAACCCTACTTCCATATTCATTCAATTGATCAAATTAGAAATTTCGCGTCACGTTTATCAAGTTGTGGCACAACGTCGAACTTGGCTAATGATGCACCAACCGTGGATGCTGGCATTAATCGTACAATACCGGCAAATACACCATTTACCTTGATTGGAACTGCGATTGATCCTGATGGTGATAGTTTGAATTATAGTTGGGAGCAGCATGATTTAGGTGCGCAAAGTAATAACGCAACCGAAGATGCAATCGATGATGGAAAACGGCCATTGTTTAGAACCTTTAGCCCAAAAAATAGTGCTGAACGTACCTTACCTAAATTAGCTGACATTCTTGCTAACAAGACCAGTTATGGTGAAGCATTGCCCAGTGTGACCCGAGAGTTAAACTTTCGCCTTGTTGTACGTGATAATCAAAATAATCTTGTTGATGATGCAATGACGATCAATGTTATCGGTAATGAACAGGGATTTAGCATTAGTGATATTGCGAATTGGAATGGTTCTACCCAAACCGTTTCATGGCATACCGCTGATTCTGAAAAGGTGCCGGTATCTTGTGCTGCCGTTGATATCTTGTTGTCGACTGATTCAGGCATTAGCTTTAATCAAACATTAGCAAACGATGTAAATAATGATGGAAGCCATACTATTAGCTTACCTAATTTAATAACGACTACAGCACGAGTAAAGATAGCTTGTAGTGACAATATATTCTTTACTATTAACAACGCTGATTTTGAAATAAGCTCAACAGATGTAGCACCTACAAAGCCTATATTTACAGGTCAGGACAGTATTAGCATAAACGAAGACGCTAGCATTCTATTAAGTACAGCCTCGTTAAACTTCGAAAATAACCCGACTATTGATAGCTTGGCAATTACAGCTGGTGAGAACTATAGCTTTGATGGCTTAACAGTAACGCCTATGTTGAACTTTAATGGCAATATTAAAGTTAATATGACAGCAACGGCTAGTAACCTATTGAGCGACCCTTTTCAGGTGAGTATTGATATTAATGCTGTCAACGACCTGCCGACTGCGGTTGCCGATAGTGCAACAGTCGCTCAAGACTCAAGTAATAATGAGATAGATGTTTTAGTTAACGATAGTGATATAGATGGGCAAACTATTACCATAAAAGTTGTTAGCGCTTCTGGTAATGGTATAGCTACTATTGTAAATGATAAGGTTAATTATACTCCTGCAAGTGGTTTTAGTGGTACTGAAACTATTCGTTATACTATTGAAGACTCAGAAGGTGGCAGTGCTAATGCAGAAGTGTCAATAACTGTCACTGCAACACCGGTAACACCAACACCTGTTGCACCTCCAACGACTGAACCAACAAAAAGCTCTTCTGGCGGTGGTAGTGTGTATTATTTATTGATGCTTTTAGTGGTTGCATTGCGCCAAACCATAACAAAAGGATCACGTAATGTTTAAAAATTATTATTTATCAACGATGCTAGCTGCGGGTTTGTTGCAAATTAGTGGCTGTACCTATCAGCCAAAAAATGAAAAAACAGGTATGGAAAGTGCAATAAAAGCGCTAAAAAGTGACGTTTCTTTTGCTGTTGAACAAGCAGCAAAAAAAAACGATTTTCGCTTATTACATAGCAAAGGCCGCCGTATTGTCGTGCCAGGATTGGAACAGCTTGATATCTCTTTGCTGAAATCGCAATGTGGTTTAAAGCCTATGCTTAATAGCAGTGATGTTGTGAAAACGACAGAACAACGCCAAAAGCAAAAGGCAGCATATGCCTATGCTAAACAATATAATCAAGCTGTTTACCAGCGATGCTTAACTGGTTTGGAAAAATAACGTGAAACTTCAAAATACACTAGAGGTTTATTCCCATTGACGATAGAAAAAATTCTGCTGATTGATGATGATGTGGAATTAACATCTTTAATTAGCCAGTTTTTAACAATGAATGGTTTTGATGTTGAAGATATGAGCTAGCAGTTGGATATACTTGTAAGCAATTAGTTCTAATTAGCTTCACGTACTCACAGAATATGCACAGGAGCGGTTTATAGCGCAATACTTTTATTTGAAATGTTTAGTGATAAAAATTCGTATAAAATAAAGGGAAAAGTAGCTAAATACCGTATGGTTATTGAACTGATGGACAGCTTAATAATTTTTCGAGAAAGTATAAAAGATGGGGTGGCTAAAGGGACTTGAACCCTCGACAACCGGAATCACAATCCGGGGCTCTACCAACTGAGCTATAGCCACCACTGAACTTACTTAGAACGCCTTGTGGTAAGGCGCGGAGAGTATATTGCATTTCTGCGACGATTGACAAGAAAAAAATCGTTTTTTTGGAATATTTTCTTATTTTCTCTGTGTTAGTTAGGCTAACATAATCTATGTTGGTGGTAAAACCACCGTGCCTTAGTGTTAACGGCACAATCGTCGGGACCTTCTGTGAAATTAAGTGAGTAATCTCTTTAGTTTATATTGGAGTTACCCATCTTAAATTTTAAATGTTTTTACTTGATCTGATAGGTCGACAGCCAGTGTAGCTAACTCGTCACTGGCAGCAGATATCTCTTTTGCACCATCACCTGTTTCAACCGATATATCACTTATTTGTACTGCTTGTTGATTAATCTCTCTTGCAACTTCACTTTGCTGTTGAGTAGCAGTAGAAATTTGGATATTCATATCAGAAATTAATGATACAGAAGCCTCAACTTCAACAAGTGAACGGGTTACATCATGAGTTTTTTCGACGATGCTCTTCGCTTGTTCACTACCCATATTCATGGAGTCTGTAGCACTACTTACTTTACTCTCTAACGATTGGATCATGTGTTCAATTTCAACCGTTGAGTTTTGTGTGTTTTGCGCCAAAGTTCTCACTTCATCAGCAACTACAGCAAAACCACGTCCTTGCTCGCCAGCTCGCGCCGCTTCAATTGCAGCGTTCAGTGCCAATAAATTGGTTTGATCTGCTATGCCTTTTATAACGACAAGGATATTGACAATGTTAGTGGTGCCTTTTTGTACTTCATCTATTAGGCTTTTGGAGGTTAAAATACCATCGGAGAGTTGTTTAATCTGCTCTATAGTTTGATTTACTGCAGCTGAGCTAGTGTTAACTAGCTGCTTGGAGTTGTCAGCTGCATTTGATGCTTCGGCTGTTCTATTGGTCACCTCATCGATTGATGTACTCATTTCATTGATAGCAGTAGCAACTTGGTCAGTGGCTTGATGCTGTCTGTTGACATTATTGTGGGTATGCTCAGTGATGCTTGAAAGCTCTTGGGAGGCCGCTGCTTGTTGCTCTGCTGACGCGGATATATGTTCAATCATCTCCTTTAATTTGAGCGTCATATCATGCATGGCTTGTTGTAGAAGCCCAAGTTCATCAGTTTGATTAATTACGATAGTTTGTGTTAAATCTCCAGATGATACTGCTTGTGCTGCATTAACAGCTTGTACTATTGGTATGCTAATATTTCTGGCAATTAATAGGCCTACAAAAGTGATAATAATGGAAGCAATTATTACTATAATAGTTGAAATGCGGATCAACGAGTTTGCCGTTGCAAAAGCTTCTGCTTCATCAATTTCTGCGATTAGTGCCCACTTGAAATCTCCTAAATTGATGGTGCTAAAAGAGGATAGAACAGAGTTTCCATTATAATCAATAATGATTTTACTTGCAGTGGAGCCCTTGAATGCGTCAGTAACAGCTTCGGTATCAACTCCGTTTGAGGTTATTGTGCCAGAAAAAGAAGCCAAAACAGAATGCCCTTTAGGGTCTAGAAATGAATCGGAACGCATGCGTTTATCTTGCCCTACTAAATAAGTTTCTCCTGTCTTACCCATACCTTCACGTTGCTGCATTATTTCGTTAATCTTATTGATTGGAAATTGTAGTGCAATATAACCAATAGTAACTCCTTCTTTATCTGCTATTTTGGTTATCATAAATGCAGCAGGTTCATTATTAGATGGTGGGTAAGGTTTAAAGTCACTAACGGATATGTCACCGATATTCGTACCTTGGGCCTTGTTAAATGCTTTTCCCATACTGCCTTGAGCGAGAACAGAGCTTTTAATGTTCATGCCCAAGTCAGATTCTTTGGCAGCACTAAATACAATGGTGCCGGTCATATCAATCAGGAATAGGTCATACCAAGCATTGGTATTATTAATGTGCTTAAAGCGCGCGGCATATTTTTGTTCGAGGGCTTTCCAGGGGCTTCCTGAAACGCCACCATTTATTGTTGCTTCGGTAAACCCTTTTAAGGCAATCACTACTGACGGATCGTTATTTAAGACTAACAAATTTGATTTTAAAGACGAAATGTAATGTTCGAGTTGTGATTTTTTGGTTGCCCTCATCGATTCTAATTGACTAAACGCTTGTGCTTGAATTGAATTTTTTGCCATATCGATACTAATATATGCAAAAATAATGAGAGGAAGGAGAGAGAGAGATAAAAAAGAAAGAATAAGTTTGTGATTAATTTTCTTAAACTTGAGCATATAATTAGCTGCCTTATATTCGAATATTTTAGTGTTTATGGCGAGTGATAACCATAGTTCTACACTTTCTCCTGAATTTGAGTTACATCCCTTATTATCAGCGTAACATAAAATTACAAAATATCGACTTGCCGACAGATATTGTTGATTATGATCAAGATTACTTATTTAATCGTGAAGTTTTAGTTTTTAAGCTAACTTGTTAACATTAGATAAAGTACACATTTAAGCTGAAGCTATGTCTCTAGAGAAAATTTCTGGCCAAATAAATCATTCTGACAATTCGGATGTTAATAAACTACCACCCGTTGAGTTATGGGATCCGCCTTTTTGCGGTAATATCGATTTGCAAATCAAAGCAGATGGTCGCTGGTTTTACAATGGCACGGTGTTTAAACGTTTGTCATTGGTGAAATTATTTGCCTCGGTATTAAAAAAAGAAGATGACAGCTATTTTTTAGTAACGCCTGTAGAAAAAATTGGTATTGTTGTTGAAGATGCGCCATTTTTGATAACGCAGTGGCAATGGTTAGATGCGGAACAGCTTCGTATGCAAGTAACAACGAATTTAGGCGATGATTTTATCTTGGATGCTAATCATCCTTTAAGCCTAAGCGATGCAGGTAACTTATATGTTACGGTTAGGGGTAATCTAACAGCAAAAGTACATCGTAACGTTTATTATCAATGGGCTGATTTGGCCGTGGAAGAAAGGGGTAAAAACGGCACTGAATGGTGCTTTTACAGTGCCGAAAAAAAATTTATTTTAGGTGTGCTAGAAAACTAGTTTATATTACGCGTGAGAAACGTTGCTTGTTCACATGCTGCTTCATATAGGCATCGAAGCTCATACATATATTGCGAATAAGCAAACGAGCTTTTTGTTCTACTTTAATAGCTTCGCTGGTATTAGATACAAGTCCATCATTAATAAAGGTGTCTAATAAAGGTAGGTCATCAGCAAAGTACTCATCGAAATCAATGTTAAACTTGGCATTAATTTTATTTTTGTCTAAGTATAAATTGCACATTAATTCGCGGATAACTTCGCCACGAACAATATCATTAGTCGAGAGACTAACTCCTTTTATTTGAGCGTGGGCTTGAGTATCTATAGCCTTGTAGTAATCTTGTAATTCTTTAGTATTTTGACTAAAACTGTTGCCAATGGCACTAATTGATGAAACCCCTAAACCGAGCAAATCGCAGCCTCCCTTAGTGGTATAACCTTGGAAGTTTCTATGTAAACTGCCATCTTTTTGTGCGATTGATAGTTCATCTTCAGGTTTAGCAAAGTGGTCCATACCAATAAAATCGTAACCAAAATTGCAAAGTGTTTCGATGGCTAATTTCATTAAAGCAAACTTCTCATCAACACTGGGTAGCCATTCATCTCGCAGCTTACGTTGTGCAGCAAAGCGTGCTGGTATGTGCGCGTAGCTAAACAATGAAATACGGTCAACGTCCATTTCATGAGCTTTATTCAAGGTGCGAGTAAAGGTATCAATGGTTTGATGGGGTAAGCCGTAAATTAAATCGATATTGATTGACTTAAAACCAACGTCTTTTGCATGCGCAATAAAGTTTTCAATAAATTCGGTTGATTGCACCCGGTTAATGGTTTGCTGAACTTTTTCATCAATGTCTTGTACGCCAATACTTAAACGATTAAAGCCTAAATCATATAAATGCTCAGCTAGATCCATTTCTATTTCACGAGGATCTATCTCAATACTCATTTCTACTTGCTTTGCAAAAGTGAACTTTGCTTTTAATAGTTCAACAAGTTTCGTAATTTGTTCATGTCGTAAAAAGCTCGGCGTACCGCCACCCCAGTGTAGTTGTTTTACCGTGTAATCTTTGAATAACGGTGCTCTTGAAGCAATTTCTTCAGCAAGAAACTCAAGGTAAGTATCAGCTTTGTCACGATGACGTGTGATAACTTTATTACAACCACAGTAATAGCAAAGACTATGACAAAACGGGATATGCACATATAAAGACAACTCACGATTAGGTGATGCTTCTATGGCTTGCACTAAATGGTCATGTTTGAATTGATCATGAAATTCTAGTGCCGTTGGGTATGAGGTATATCTTGGGCCACTAGTGTTATATTTTTTTAAAAGTGCGTTATCGAAAAATTGAGTTGCTTGCATGAGTCTTCCCGTTTATCAATCTGCCGTCATTATAGATTAACTAGCTGGGTAAACATTGATCAAGCGCAATGCTGATGATGTTATTGTGACTTATATCATTTTAGTTTTGTTTTTGTCAATAATTACATGGGGTTAGGTTGGTTCTGGTGAGGGGCTTTGTTTTGTGAGCCTTGATGACGAAATGGAGCCGCTTACACGGCTTCATTACTTAATACAGTTGCTTGTTCATTTGCGTATTGATGCAATAATTCAATGTCACGTTGAATATCTTCGGCCAAAGAGGCTTCAAGCTTCATACGATCGTAGTCTAATTTCATACGCGACTTTTTATCTAACTCCTTTCGTGCTGCTAAAATAGGCATATGCTTAATTGCCTCATAGAGTTGAAATACCGCAGGAAATTGTAGCTGTAAATCTTGGCTGAGCTTTAAAGAATCAAGCAATACACTTAAACGCCAACAACCTTCTGCAAGGTCACATTGTTCTTCCTTCATTGCACGTACTATGATAATAACACTCGATATTATCTTTTTGTCATGCTGCTTATGCGCTTGTTTTTGCGCTGCTTGAGCCTGTGCTTGCGCCAGTTTTTGCTGATTCAATTGTCGTAACAATTTTGTCGCTACTGCTGCGAGCACGCCAATAATAACAATGCCTAATAACGCCAGGTAAACCCAGGGGGTCGAAAGCATGATTTATCCTTACTCAAATCGTGATAAATCACTATTATCGATTTTGTCCCAAAGGTCATCTTCTGAGTCTGCTCTGGTACTAGTAATGATGACTTCATCTTCTTCGTCTTCGCCTATTTCTTCACTAATCTTTTCATGCTTTTCCATTAGCTCATTATAGTAGTCGACTTCTTCCGAAGTTAATGTTTCTTCAGCGTCTTGTTTTTCTAGTATTGCCAGCAATCTTTCATCTTGCTCAATACTATTTAGTTGCTCAGCTAATGTCTCTGCAACTTCTACTACGCGAATAGCGGCAATAGGAGAGCTTTCTTGTGCTTTTTTAGGCTGTTTTGTTTTAACTGGCTTTGAATTGATTGGCGCTGTAGCTGCTTTGCCTAGATCTATTGGTGTTTTATTACCAATACGTGGATCTTTTTTTGCTGCGGAGTTTTGTGCATTCGTGATACTGGCTGTTGCTTCTTTTTGACGGTTACCCGCTTCTTTACCATTTTTTTTCTTTGTTCTACGTGGAACGGGTTCTAGAACTGCTTTTTTTCGATCATCCTTAACGGCGCCAATTGATCCTGTACCTGGTTTACGTGATTTTTTAGAACGAGACATAGTATTAACTTTAAATAATAATGAACAATTAGGACTATTTTACGACATTACACGCTAAACAGCGATAGAAAGAAAAAAAGCGACGTTAATAACGTCGCTTTTGTAGAAGAATGTGGCATTATCCACCAATGTAATTCAGATTCTTAAGTGGTTATCCTAACCTTTTGTCACAGTCCCTGCGAATTTGACAGTTTCCAATCTTATTATTATATCTTCCATGTTCAATTTTATTTTTCTCGGTCATCCTGACACTTTCTTTGGCTATCCATAATGTCCATTTGGACAAAATATTCAATACTCTTCCCGAGTTTTAGTGAATAATCCATATTATTTTAATTAATTTCGGCGCTATCGCGCTTGCTTTCCGTGCAATTTATATCCATTTTGTTGTTATGCTGCCTTAGCAGCTGACCTATACTTTACTGAAGTTTTTTAAAGCAGCAAGTAGTATTTTTAGTGTATTTATTAGACTAAAGTATAATGGTTGCTAACCATTTGTTTTCAAATGTAATATTTTTGTAAATAAGTGTGAATTAAATTTAATTTTCTCTTATTAGTGGGTAATGTCTTACAAGGATAGTGGCAAAGAGCTATGTTTTTAGAAGAGACCCAAATTATGAAACTCTTCGTTAATAAGGGCTGTAGCAAATATTTTATTTTTATTGGTTGAATGTTGAGTGGATGAGATGGAATATTGAACGGGCTAATTCTACGAATAGTGATTTAATAGTGGCAGGTTATTAGTATTAAGTAACCTGCCGTATAAAAGCGTTCTGTAGTCGAAGTTTTAGCGTTAATCTTCTTGTTGGTGTAACCACGCTGCGTGAGTGGGGGCTTTTTTCGTTTTTGCCCATTCTTCAACCATCAAAGGCGCCACACGTTTCAGTTCTGCGTACTGTTCTGTTGTACCTGTATTAGTTGCCAATTCTAAGCGATGCCCATTAGGATCAAAGAAGTATATTGATTTAAATACGCCATGATTAACGGGTCCTAATACTTCAATATTTTGCGCTTGTAGATCTTTTTTTGCTGCGACTAAAGCGTCAACATCTTCAACCTCTAACGCGATATGTTGTACCCATTGTGGCGTGTTCTCATCGCGCCCCATATTAGGAGAGTTTGGTATTTCAAAGAAAGCTAATACGTTACCCATGCCAGCATCAAGAAATATATGCATGTAAGGATCTGGCGCCTTGGTTGATGGTACTTCATTTTCTGCTATGGCAACGGTAAGTTCCATGTTTAAATGTTTTTGGTACCAATCGACGGTTTCTTTCGCGTCTTTACAGCGATAAGCGACATGATGGAAGCGTTTTAAATTAATCATAGTATTATTATTTATACGAGCTTTGAATGAGCTATTTTTTACCATAACTCAATAAGCTACCCTAATTTTATGTGCAGTTTAGTCTATTTATGTTGTCAGCATATGCGTACGCTTTAGTTTACATAGGGCTTTATAACTTATGTTTGATTCTGCCAATTCTTAACTTTCGCATTGTCAAAAATAGTCAGTTGGCTAAGCTCATTAATAGGTAAAATAGTTTCTATTGTCGAACTGAGCAATTCTCCATTTCTTATATAAGCGATATCATAGTTTTTACTTAATGCTAAGTTGCAGATTACATCTGAAAAATTAGCTTTATTGACAACGATATTATCAATGGCAATTATATTATCTTGAACACTAATTCCTGCTTGCTCTGCAGGTGAATTTTCTAATATTTGAGTCGCTTCAACACCTAATTTTGCTTCTTTGAATATAATACCAATAAATGGGTTATGACAATCAGTTGAAACTTCTAATAATGATGCTGTTTTTGAAGGGACTTGTTCAAGCTTTACGCCAAATTCAGCTAATAAACTAGTAAGAGGAGCAGGCGATTTACCATTTAATAAATTATTAAATTCTTGAGTTAAATCTGTTTCAGTTAATTCATTAACAATACTAATAATAGTGTCTAGTTGAGTACCTTTATAATCATTACCATTATTTAAAAAATCCCCCCACAATACGCGCATAACATCGTCTAAAGATTTAGTAGTATTTGTTAACTTTCGAATAGTTAAATCAAGCCATAGAGCTACTAACGAGCCTTTAGTGTAGTAACTAACAATGTTATTGGCTGCATCAGCGCCCTGTTGATAAAACTTAGTCCAGGTATAATAACTGGATTCAATTAAATTTTGCTTTAATTGACCGTTCCCGCGATTTACACGACTAATAGTTTTACTTTTCAGCTTTAAATACTCTTCAAACGAAATGATACCTGTTCTGAATAAGCTAAAATCATCATAATAAGAAGTAATACCCTCGTATGCCCAAAGCTGCTTGGTGTAACTTTCATTATTTAAAGTATAAGGAATAAATTCTTCTGGCTTAATTCTACAAACATTCCAACTGTGAAAGTACTCATGGGAAATTAAGCTTAATAAAGTTTTATAACCGTCAGATAACTCTTCGGGCTTATTGATATTTGGAAAATCGAACGTTGAACATAATAATGCCGTAGAATTTTTGTGTTCTAATCCACCAAAACCACTCGGTAAGATATTCGTTAAAAACCAATATTCGTCAAACGGCGGTTTACCAGCAGTATTTTTGCCAAATAAATCTATATGGTGCTGACATAGCTTAATTGTATCTTGAACTAACCTTTCAGTATCAGCATAATGTTTCCCGTTCAAAATTATGTAATGCGGTGTTCCCGCAACCATAAACTCTAGATGCGTAAAATTACCGATTTCCACGGGGCAATCAATTAACTCAGCGTAATTATCACTTTCATAAATACCGAAGCTAAAAAGTGATGTTTTGTTCGTTCTTTGTAAACCAGTAGCTACTTTCCATACTTCTGTAAAACTCGGTTTAACTAAATTTACTTCATGCTTTTCATTTTTAAACTCATTAACAGATAAGAATAAGCTAGTACCGTTAAAAAATGCGCGGTTTTGATCTAAATATGCCGTTCTAACTGAACTATCAAAAGCATAGACCTGATATTCAACGATACATTCTTCACCATTAGAGGCTATTGACCAGTTTTGTTTATCAATTGGCTCAATGTTTAACGGCTCATTTCCCTTTTTAGCTTTAAGATTAATAATGTTTTTGGAAAAGTCCCTGATCATATAAGAACCGGGTATCCATGCTGGTAATGATAAATTTAAAATGGCTTGTGGATGCTTTGGAATTTCGATTTTCACATTAAATAAGTGCTTATTAACATCATCAAAGTTAACCGTGTATTTTAAAGTCATGTTTAATTTCTTAAGTGTTTGGCGTTATTTATATGCGTTAATCATACCTTGTTCTGTAATAAAAGATCACGGCATGAATACCAGACAGCTGATTTATATTTGTAAATATAGTGGCCCTACAAATAATCTGTTTTCTGAAGTAAAAGAGTATGATGAGAAAGTAAGTTTTCTTATTATTGCCCGCGCATTTAATTGGTAGAAGGTGTGATGTTGTCTATATTTTCTCTGTGTGAATGCAGAAGAGCTTAATGTAATGAAATACTCAATAAGGGCCGTTCATTTTCAGTGAAACTGCGTTTTATTGATCAATTAAGCTGGTTGCGAAGTAAAGCTATTCTAAAGTCAGGAAAATAGTCCTTGAGTAAAATAATTTGATTAGTATAATAGCGCCTCACTTCTAGAGTCACTCTTAATTCCCAAGCAACTAAGAATCACTCGTTAAGTGTAAGTACAATTTGAAGGGGTATAGTTCCAATTGGTAGAACAGCGGTCTCCAAAACCGACGGTTGGGAGTTCGAATCTCTCTACCCCTGCCATTTTTTGAGTAAAGTGCTAATGTTTAGTTTATTAGCGCTTTAGAATTTAACCCCGACTTTGTTGGGGTTGTTTTGTCTTAGATTAGACGTGTAATTACAGGTAGTAAATATGAACGCAAGTACTGAACATGAACCTAGTGGTTCGCTCGATTTTTTAAAGTGGAGCGTTATTGTTCTTCTTTTAGCTGGTGCAGTTGTGGGCAACTACTTTTTTGCTGAGCAATCAATTCTTGTTCGTGCTTTAGCTGTAGTAGCAGTTATTATTATTGCGGGACTTGTTGCTATGCAAACAGTTAAAGGTCGTTCTGCAGTAGCATTTGCAAAAGAGTCACGCACAGAAGCACGTAAAGTTGTTTGGCCAACACGTCAAGAAGCTGTTCAAACAACTGGTATCGTATTGGTGGCAACATTGATTATGTCTTTACTACTTTGGGGCTTAGATTCAGTTCTATTTTGGGTAGTTGGATTAATTACTGGTTTAAAAGTAGGTTAAAGGTAATATCATGACTGAAGAAAACATCTCTCCAGAAGAAAACGAAGAAAGCAATGAACCTGTTGTTAATACAAATCCTAAATTACGCTGGTATGTAGTACAAGCGTTTTCTGGTTATGAAGGCCGCGTACAGAAAACATTAGTAGAACATATTGGTATTCACGGCTTAGAAGAAAAGTTTGGTGAAATCTTAGTGCCTACCGAAGAAGTTATTGAAATGCGTGCCGGACAAAAACGTAAAAGCTCACGTAAATTTTTCCCCGGTTATGTGTTAGTTCACATGGAACTAGATGATGAGTCTTGGCATTTAGTTAAAAGTGTACCTCGCGTACTTGGTTTTATCGGTGGTACAAAAGAACGTCCTGCACCGATTAGCCAAAAAGAAGCCGATCGTATTCTTCAACGTCTTGAAGATACTGATAAGCCTAAGCCTAAAACATTATTTGAACCAGGCGAAGTGGTACGTGTTATTGACGGTCCATTTGCTGACTTTAACGGTGTTGTTGAAGAGCTAGATTACGAGAAAAACCGCATTAAAGTATCGGTGCTTATATTTGGTCGTTCAACGCCTGTTGATTTGGAATTTGGTCAAGTCGAAAAAGGCTAGCGCTAAACGTAGCAATATAAGATATAAAAAAACCAGAGTCAGTACTCTGGTTTTTTTATATCTGAAGTTTAGTCAGCAGACTAATTGGTATAAATACAGATTACAGAATGTATACTCTTGCTTTGGGTCAACTCTCAGGCGATGAAAACGCCTAATATTTTTGTGAAGCTAAATGCAATTATAATTTCATTTCCGAAATGTTTTTCGTTGAAATACTTTTACGTTGTTTTTTTAAACAAAATAGTCGTATTTTCTTGTGATCTTACCTTTGAATGATATATAATCCGCTGCCGATTTTATCTTGTTAAGGTAAAATCGCTTTTTTGTTAACGGGGAGCTGATTTAATTATTAGCGTTTGAACCCATACTAAAGGTATTAAAACCATGGCTAAGAAAGTCACAGCTTTAATCAAGCTACAAGTTGCTGCTGGTGCAGCAAATCCGTCACCACCAGTTGGTCCTGCACTAGGTCAACATGGTGTAAACATCATGGAATTCTGTAAAGCGTTTAACGCAAAAACAGATTCTATCGAAAAAGGCGCTCCAGTTCCTGTAGTAATTACAGTATATGCGGATCGTTCTTTTACGTTTGAAACAAAAACACCACCTGCTTCTTACTTACTTAAGAAAGCTGCTGGTATCAAGAGCGGTTCTGGCCGTCCTAACACTGAAAAAGTTGGTACTGTTACGACAGCACAACTTGAAGAAATTGTTAAGACAAAAGAATCAGATCTTACTGCTGGCTCTATGGAAGCTGCAGTGCGTACCATTGCGGGCTCAGCTCGTTCAATGGGTTTAGTGGTAGAGGACTAATCAATGGCTAAATTATCAAAACGCGCTCGTCTTATCCGTGAAAAAGTAGACGTATTAAAAGAATATGACATCAATGAAGCGCTTTCTTTACTTAAAGAACTTGCTACTGCTAACTTTCGTGAAAGTGTAGATGTTGCTGTAAACCTTGGCATTGATGCTCGTAAATCAGATCAAAACGTACGTGGCGCGACTGTATTACCTCACGGTACTGGTCGTGATGTTCGTGTTGCTGTATTTACACAAGGTGCAAACGCAGAAAAAGCAAAAGCAGCTGGTGCTGACGTTGTAGGTATGGAAGATTTAGCAGAGCAAGTTAAAGCTGGTAACATGGACTTTGACGTTGTAATTGCTACTCCAGATGCAATGCGTGTTGTTGGTCAACTAGGTCAAATCTTAGGCCCTCGTGGTTTAATGCCTAACCCTAAAGTTGGCACAGTAACTCCAGATGTTACTACAGCTGTTAACAATGCAAAAGCGGGTCAAATTCGCTACCGCAATGACAAAAACGGTATCATCCATACTACTATTGGTAAGGCTGATTTCGAAGAAGCTAATTTGCAACAAAACCTTGAAGCATTATTGGAAGCGCTTAAGAAAGCAAAACCAGCTAACGCGAAAGGTCAGTTTATTAAGAAAATTTCTGTTTCAACTACTATGGGTGCCGGTGTTACCGTTAACCAAGCTAGTTTAACAGCTTAATTTTCTGTAAAGTGTCGTTCATCGATACTTTACAAGGGCGTAATTGTAGACTATAATTTCGCCCCTTAAATTTTGGTAGGTGTTGTCTATTTATTAGCATTTATTTGCTTAAGACAACCCCGTCAAAGACCGTAGGAGCCGATATGATTCTTCATAGAAAGCTTAATTTTTCCTACGTAGATGGTGATTACCCAGTATTTCCTAATTCTGGTCCTCGCCGTAACGGCCTAAGTTGATGTTAATTGACTTAGGGATAGTAAATACCGGTTTTTTATTGCCGGTGAACCAGGAGTAAAGCCAATGGCTATCAATCTTGATGACAAAAAAGCAATTGTTGCTGAAGTTCAAGAAGCTGCTAGTGGCGCTCAATCAGCTGTAGTCGCGGATTCACGCGGTGTTTCAGTTGAAGCAATTACTGTATTACGTAAGCAAGCACGTGAAAACGGTGTATGGATGAAAGTTATCCGTAACACGTTAGCACGTCGTGCATTACAAGGTACTGACTTTGAATGTGTTACTGACACATTAGTTGGTCCATCTTTAATTGCATTTTCAAACGAGCATCCGGGTGCCGCAGCGCGTTTATTCACAGATTTCGCTAAAACTAACGAAAACTTTGAATTAAAAGCAGCAGCATTTGAAGGTAATGCAGTAGACGTAAATATGTTAGCTAAGCTACCAACTTACGACGAAGCAATTGCACGTTTAATGAGCGCTATGAAAGAAGCATCTGCAGGCAAACTTTGCCGCACGATTGCTGCAGTACGCGATCAGAAAGAGCAAGAAGCTGCTTAATAATTGTTTACCTCTTAAAAATAAGAGCACAATTCGCACTTTTTGTATTTATAGTTATTTATAACAGTCAAAAGACTGTTACTTAAAACAGGAAATTTAAAATGTCTATTTCTAAAGACGATATCCTAAACGCTATTGCTGACATGTCAGTAATGGATGTAGTTGAACTAATCGAAGCAATGGAAGAGAAGTTTGGCGTATCTGCTGCTGCTGCTGTTGCTGTTGCTGGCGGTGACGCTGGTGGTGCTGCTGAAGAGCAAACTGAATTTGACGTAATCATGACTGGTTTCGGCGAGAAGAAAGTTGCTGTAATTAAAGCAGTTCGTGGCGCAACAGGTCTTGGCTTAAAAGAAGCTAAAGATTTAGTTGAATCAGCTCCGAAAGCGATTAAAGAAGGCGTTGAAAAAGCTGAAGCTGAAGAGCTTAAGAAAGTTCTTGAAGAAGCTGGTGCTTCTGTTGAGATCAAATAATCTGTTTTTAAATAGATTATTTGCCTGAAAAGGCAATGGCTGGTGATTTAAACGTCACCGGCCTTTTTGCGCTAAAGAAAGTGGTTTTTTTTTAAACCAAAACAGTGCATTATTTGATACTTAGTGTTTTTAAAAGTATCACTGCAATATCCTGTCTGATACCAATTGGATTAGATAATTGCCAATTACGTGTAGTAATTTGAGCCATTATTTAAGTCCAATTGGTATTTTAAGGCAGATTCGGCCATAACCAGCAAGCTGAGGAACCCCATGGTTTACTCTTACTCTGAAAAGAAACGTATTCGTAAGGACTTTGGTAAAAGTGTGCAAGTAATGGATTATCCGTTCTTGTTATCAATCCAACTCGAATCTTTCCGTAAGTTTATTGATATTGATCCAACAGGTGAAACAGGCCTAGAGGCTGCGTTTCATTCTATTTTTCCAATTAAAGCTTATTCTGGTAGCTCAGAATTACAATATGTTAGCTACCGTTTGGGCGAGCCGTTATTTGATGTTAAAGAATGTCAAATTCGCGGTGTCACCTATTCTGCGCCGTTACGCGTTAAATTGCGTTTAGTTGTTTATGATAAAGAAGCAGCTGCAGGCACAGTTAAAGATATCAAAGAACAAGAAGTATACATGGGTGAAATACCATTAATGACTGACAATGGTACATTTGTCATCAATGGTACAGAGCGTGTTATTGTTTCTCAATTACATCGTTCTCCTGGTGTGTTTTTCGATCACGATAAAGGTAAAACACATTCATCAGGTAAAGTGTTATATAACGCACGTGTTATTCCTTACCGTGGTTCTTGGTTGGATTTTGAATTTGATCCAAAAGATAATTTATTCGTCCGTATAGATAGACGTCGTAAATTACCTGCATCGATCATTTTACGTGCCTTGGAATACTCTACTGAAGAAATTCTAGATATTTTCTACGATACGACTAATTTCGAAATTAAAGGCGATAAGTTAGTAATGGATTTAATTCCAGAACGCTTACGTGGTGAAACAGCAACGTTTGATTTAAAACTACCTAATGGTGATGTTTTAGTTGAACAAGGTCGTCGTATTACTGCTCGTCATATTCGTTCTCTTTCAAAAGCGAAAATGGCTACATTAGATGTTCCTGCAGAATACATTGTCGGTAAAGTGCTTTCTAAAGCCTATATTGATGAGTCTACAGGCGAAGTCATTGCTGAAGCGAATGCTGAAATTACACTAGAAATGCTAGCTGAATTAAGTCAAGCCGGTCATAAAGTACTTTCTACTTTATATATGAACGAATTTGATGTTGGTTCGTACATGTCTGACACTTTACGTGTAGATAACTCAACTAACCGCTTAGAAGCGTTAGTTGAAATTTACCGTATGATGCGTCCAGGTGAGCCACCAACAAAAGATGCAGCAGATACGTTATTCAATAACCTATTCTTCTCTCTTGAACGTTATGACTTATCTACAGTAGGTCGTATGAAGTTCAATCGTCGTGTCGGCAATGCTGACTCGGTAGGTAATGGCATTTTATCTAACGATGATATCATCTCTGTAATGAAAACTCTTATCGCCATTCGTGACGGTAAAGGTGAAGTTGATGATATTGATCACTTAGGTAACCGTCGTATTCGTAGTGTTGGCGAAATGGCTGAAAACCAATTCCGTGTTGGTTTAGTTCGTGTTGAACGTGCTGTACGTGAACGTTTAAGTCTTGGTGATTTAGACGCGATTATGCCGCAAGATTTGATTAACGCTAAGCCGATTTCTGCTGCTGTTAAAGAATTCTTTGGTTCATCACAATTGTCACAATTTATGGACCAAAACAACCCGTTATCAGAAGTAACGCATAAACGTCGTATTTCTGCCTTAGGCCCGGGTGGTTTAACACGTGAACGTGCTGGTTTCGAAGTACGTGATGTACATCCAACGCATTACGGTCGTGTTTGTCCAATTGAAACGCCAGAGGGTCCAAACATTGGTTTGATCAACTCGCTTTCATGTTATGCACGTACTAACGATTACGGTTTCTTAGAAACTCCTTATCGTAAAATCGTTGATGGTTATATTACTGACGATATCGATTACCTTTCTGCAATTGAAGAAGGTAATTTCGTTATCGCACAGACAACTGCTGAAGTTGACGCTGACCGTAAATTAGTCGATGGCTTGGTTGCTTGTCGTCATAAGAACGAATTTACACTAATGTCTGCTGAACAAGTTCAGTATATGGATGTTTCGCCACAACAAATCGTTTCAGTAGCGGCTTCATTGATTCCGTTCCTAGAACACGATGATGCTAACCGTGCCTTGATGGGCTCGAACATGCAACGTCAAGCTGTACCAACACTAATCGTGGATAAGCCACTGGTTGGTACTGGTATGGAAAAAATTGTTGCGGTTGACTCTGGTGTAACAGTTGTTGCTAAACGTGGCGGTGTTATTGACTACGTAGATGCTTCTCGTATTGTTGTAAAAGTTAACGAAAATGAAATGCATGCTGGTGAAGCAGGTATTGATATTTACAACTTAACGAAATACACACGTTCTAACCAAAACACTTGTATCAACCAACGTCCATTGTGTCGTATGGCTGAACCAGTAGTTCGTGGTGATGTGTTGGCAGATGGTCCTTCTACAGATATGGGTGAATTGGCACTTGGCCAAAACATGCGTATTGCGTTCATGCCTTGGAATGGTTACAACTTTGAGGATTCAATGTTGTTATCTGAGCGTGTGGCTACTGAAGATCGTTTCACTACTATCCATATTCAAGAATTAACCTGTATCGCTCGTGATACTAAGCTTGGCAGTGAAGAAATTACTGCTGATATTCCAAATGTTGGCGAATCTGCATTATCTAAACTAGATGAAGCGGGTGTTGTTTACATTGGTGCTGAAGTTAACGGCGGCGATATCTTAGTAGGTAAAGTGACACCAAAAGGTGAAACACAACTTACGCCAGAAGAAAAACTTTTACGAGCTATCTTCGGTGAAAAAGCAGCTGACGTTAAAGACAGCTCTTTACGTGTTCCTAACTCTGTTTCAGGTACTATCATCGATGTTCAAATCTTCACCCGTGACGGTGTAGAAAAAGATGCTCGTGCTGTTGAAATCGAAGAAATGCAACTTAAACAAGTTAAGAAAGACTTGGGTGATGAGTTCAGCATTTTAGAAGATGGTATTTATGCTCGTGCTAAGAAATTATTGTTAACGTCTGGCTTAAATGAGTCTGATCTTAACAGTATGTCTCGCGACAAGTGGTTAGTTCAAAACTTGGCTGATGAAGGTCAACAATCTGAGCTTGAGCAAATCGCAGAGCAATACGAAGCAATCAGAGCTGATTTTGATAAGAAATACGAAGTTAAACGTCGCAAGATCACCCAAGGTGATGACTTAGCGCCGGGCGTATTGAAAATCATTAAAGTTTATCTAGCTGTTAAACGCCGTATTCAACCAGGTGATAAAATGGCTGGTCGTCACGGTAACAAAGGTGTTATTTCAAACGTAGTACCTGTTGAAGATATGCCATACGATGAGCACGGTGTGCCAGTTGATGTAGTACTTAACCCATTGGGTGTACCATCACGTATGAATATCGGTCAGATTCTAGAAACGCATTTAGGTATGGCTGCTCGTGGTATCGGTGAGAAAATTAACCGCATGTTGGAAGCTCAACAAGAAATTCATAAATTACGTGGATTCTTGAAAGAAGTTTACAGCTTAGGTGAATCTCGTCAGAACGTAGATATTGATTCATTCTCTGATGATGAAATTATGCGTCTAGCTGGCAACTTACGTGCAGGTCTTCCAATTGCTACTCCAGTATTTGATGGTGCTAGTGAAAAAGAAATTAAAGACTTGTTCAAACTTGCTGATATGCCTGAAAGTGGTCAGTTCACTCTTACTGATGGCCGTACTGGTCGTGAATTTGAGCGTCCGGTAACTGTTGGTTACATGTATATGTTAAAACTGAACCATTTAGTTGATGACAAAATGCATGCGCGTTCTACAGGTTCTTACAGCCTTGTAACGCAACAGCCATTAGGTGGTAAAGCACAGTTTGGTGGTCAGCGTTTCGGTGAGATGGAAGTATGGGCACTAGAAGCATACGGTGCCGCTTATACCTTGCAAGAAATGCTAACGGTTAAATCTGATGATGTTAACGGTCGTACTAAGATGTATAAAAACTTAGTTGACGGTGATCACAGAATGGAGCCGGGCATTCCTGAATCATTCAACGTATTGTTGAAAGAAATTCGCTCGTTAGGTATCAACATCGAGTTAGATCAGGACTAAGCTACTTAAAGCTACATTGCTAACTTTTCGTTTATTCCAAAAGTTAGTACAGGGAGAGAGCAGTTAACTGCTCTCTCCGGTATTTAACTCCGACAGGAGATAGAGTGTGAAAGATTTACTTAAGTTTCTTAAGCAACAAAATCAAACAGAAGAGTTCGATGGTATTCGTATCGGACTAGCTTCACCTGACATGATTCGTTCATGGTCATTTGGTGAGGTAAAGAAACCTGAGACGATTAACTATCGTACTTTTAAGCCAGAACGCGATGGTTTGTTCTGTGCGCGTATTTTTGGTCCAGTTAAAGACTATGAATGTCTTTGTGGCAAATACAAACGCCTTAAGCACCGTGGTGTAATTTGTGAAAAATGTGGCGTTGAAGTTACATTAACGAAAGTTCGTCGTGACCGTATGGGTCATATCGAATTAGCAAGCCCAGTTGCACATATTTGGTTCTTAAAGTCATTGCCATCTCGTATCGGTCTATTATTAGACATGACACTACGTGACATTGAGCGTGTACTTTATTTTGAATCATACGTGGTCACTGAACCAGGTATGACAACGCTAGAAAAAAGTGCCATTTTAACCGAAGAAGAATATCTTGACGCGTTAGAAGAGCACGGTGATGAATTCGATGCACTTATGGGTGCTGAAGCCGTTTTAGCTTTACTACAACAAATCGATTTAGACGGTGAAGTAGCGCAAATGCGTGAAGAGCTTCCTGAAATCGGTAGTGAAACTAAACGCAAAAAAATCACTAAGCGTTTAAAATTAATGGAAGCATTCGCAGCATCAGGTAATAAGCCTGAGTGGATGATCATGAACGTACTACCAATTTTACCACCGGATTTACGTCCGTTAGTACCATTGGATGGTGGCCGTTTTGCTACCTCTGATTTGAACGATTTATATCGTCGTGTAATTAACCGTAACAATCGCCTTAAACGTCTTCTAGATTTAGTAGCACCAGATATCATCGTACGTAACGAAAAACGTATGTTGCAAGAATCTGTTGATGCATTACTAGATAATGGTCGTCGCGGTCGTGCAATTACCGGTTCTAACAAACGTCCTCTTAAATCACTTGCCGATATGATCAAAGGTAAGCAAGGTCGTTTCCGTCAGAACTTATTGGGTAAACGTGTTGATTACTCTGGTCGTTCTGTAATCACTGTTGGTCCAACATTGCGCCTACATCAGTGTGGTTTACCTAAAAAGATGGCACTTGAGTTATTCAAGCCATTTATTTACGGTAAATTAGAAGCACGTGGTTTAGCGACAACAATTAAAGCGGCTAAGAAATTAGTTGAACGTGAAGGCGCTGAAGTTTGGGATGTACTTGATGAAGTAATCCGCGAACATCCAGTAATGCTTAACCGTGCACCAACGCTTCATAGATTGGGTATCCAAGCATTTGAACCTGTACTAATTGAAGGTAAAGCAATTCACCTTCACCCATTAGTATGTGCGGCATATAATGCCGATTTCGATGGTGACCAAATGGCGGTACACGTACCGTTGACAATCGAAGCACAAATGGAAGCACGTACGTTGATGATGTCAACGAACAACGTTCTTTCTCCAGCAAACGGTGATCCAATCATCGTACCATCACAGGATGTTGTATTAGGTTTATATTACCTGACGCGTGATCGTGTAAATGGTTTAGGTGAAGGTATGGTATTTACCGACACCAAAGAAGCTGAAAAAGCTTATCGCACAGGTGTTGCTGAACTTCATGCACGCGTCAAAATTCGTATTACTGAACATGTTCGTAATGCTGAAGGTGTATTTGAACCAGTAACGACCTTGCGTGACACGACTGTAGGCCGTGCAATTTTATGGCAAGTATGTCCAGATGGCATGCCTTATGATCTAATCGATCAGCCGTTAGGTAAAAAGCCTATTTCTAAACTGATTAACCATGCTTATCGTAACTTAGGTCTTAAAGACACTGTAGTCTTTGCGGATCATATTATGTATACAGGTTTTCACTATGCGATGATCGCAGGTGCGTCAGTTGGTATCGACGATATGGTTATTCCAGATGCGAAATACACCATCATTGAAGATTCGGAAGAAGAAGTTAAAGAAATTCAAACTCAGTTCGAGCAAGGTCTTGTAACTCAGGGTGAAAAATACAATAAGGTTATAGATATTTGGTCATCTGCCAACGAGAAAATCTCGAAAGCAATGATGGACAACTTATCAAAAGAAACCGTAATTAACCGTGACGGTGAGCCAGAAGAGCAAGACTCTTTCAACTCTATCTACATGATGGCCGATTCAGGCGCTCGTGGTAGTGCTGCTCAGATCCGTCAGCTAGCGGGTATGCGTGGTTTGATGGCTAAACCAGATGGTTCAATCATCGAAACGCCAATCACCGCTAACTTCCGTGAAGGTTTGAACGTATTACAGTACTTCATCTCTACTCATGGTGCGCGTAAAGGTTTGGCCGATACGGCATTGAAAACAGCTAACTCGGGTTACTTAACTCGTCGTTTAGTTGATGTTGCACAAGATTTGGTTGTTACTGAACATGATTGTGGAACATACGACGGTTTACAAATGACACCATTGATTGAAGGTGGTGATGTTGTTGAGCCATTACGCGAACGTGTTCTAGGTCGTGTAGTTGCTGAAGATGTAGTGAAGCCTGGTACAACAGAAGTGTTGTTACCTCGTAACACATTAATTGACGAAGCTTTATGTGATTTCATTGAAGAAAATTCAATTGATCAAATGAAAGTACGTTCAATTATTACTTGTAAAACCGACTTTGGTATTTGTGCTCATTGTTACGGTCGTGATTTGGCTCGTGGCCATATGATCAACCAAGGTGAAGCGATTGGTGTTGTGGCAGCACAATCTATCGGTGAACCTGGTACACAGCTTACCATGCGTACGTTCCATATCGGTGGTGCGGCATCTCGTGCATCAGCAGAAAACAGTGTACAAGTTAAGAATACAGGTACCTTGAAATTACAAAATGCTAAGTTTGTAACTAACTCAGAAGATCACTTAGTGATTACTTCACGTTCATCAGAGCTGACAGTAATCGATGAGCTTGGTCGTGAGAAAGAACGTTACAAAGTACCTTACGGTACTATTCTTTCTAAGAAAGATGGTGAAGCAATTAGTTCTGGCGATATTATCGCTAACTGGGACCCACATACGCATCCAATCATCACTGAGGTTGCTGGTAAGGTTCAATTCGTTGAACTTATCGATGGCGTAACTATGGTTCGTCAAACTGATGAGTTAACTGGTTTATCAAGCATCGTAGTAACTGAAGCTGGTCAACGTAACACTGCGGGTAAAGAAATGCGCCCAATGGTTAAACTGATTGACGCTAAAGGTAATGACGTAATGATTGCGGGTACTGAAATTCCTGCACAATACTTCTTACCAGGTAATGCGATTGTAAACCTAGAAGATGGTGCAGAAGTAAGCATCGGTGATGCGTTAGCACGTATTCCTCAAGAGTCTTCGAAAACGCGTGATATTACCGGTGGTCTTCCACGTGTTGCTGATTTATTTGAAGCGCGTAAGCCTAAACTTCCAGCTATCTTAGCTGAGAAGACAGGTATTATCGGTTTTGGTAAAGAAACGAAAGGTAAAGTGCGTTTACTAATCACTCAGCCGAGTGGTGAAGTATACGAAGAGATGATTCCTAAAATGCGTCAATTGAACGTGTTTGAAGGTGAATCTGTACTTAAAGGTGAAGTTATTGCCGATGGTCCAGAGTCTCCACATGATATCTTACGTCTACGTGGTGTTGCTCCAGTTGCTAACTACATTGTGAACGAAGTACAAGAAGTATACCGTTTACAAGGTGTTAAAATTAACGATAAGCACATTGAAGTTATTGTTCGTCAAATGATCCGCAAGTGTGAGATCTTAGACGCTGGTGATAGTAACTTCCTTAAAGGCGAAATCGTTGAAGTTGCGCGCGTAAATATTTCTAACCGTGAGTTAGAAGCTGCAGGCAAGCAACCAGCTGAATACGAAATGCAAATGATGGGTATTACAAAAGCATCATTAGCAACTGAGTCATTCATCTCGGCGGCATCTTTCCAAGAAACGACGCGTGTACTTACTGAAGCAGCAGTAGCTGGTAAGAAAGACAAACTTCGTGGCTTGAAAGAGAACGTTATTGTTGGTCGCTTAATCCCAGCAGGTACTGGTTATTCTTATCATCAAGAACGTGCGCGTGCTAAAAACGCTGTTCCTGAAGAAGAAGTAACAGTATCAGCTGACGACGCAGCGCAAGCATTAACTGATGCCTTGAATGCAGATTTATCTTCTACAGGTGAATAGTAGATAGAAAATCGCTGAAAAGCTGATGTTTAACCTGTCTAATGCGAGTAAAGCTTGACAGGTTAAAGCTTGACCTATAGAATTCCGCGACCCTATATTCCGTACCACTTGTGTATAGAATCTAGAGTCGCGGATTTTCACGTTTATAAGGGTGTAAATTTCCCCATTGATTGGAATTTACACAAATTTAACTAATCGGGAGCTATTTAATGGCAACTATTAACCAATTAGTACGTAAACCACGTGTAAGACAAGTAACTAAAAGTAACGTTCCAGCGTTACAAGCTTGTCCACAACGTCGTGGCGTATGTACTCGTGTGTATACAACTACACCAAAAAAACCTAACTCAGCATTACGTAAAGTTGCTCGTGTTCGTTTAACTAACGGCTTCGAAGTAACTTCATACATCGGTGGTGAAGGTCACAACTTACAAGAGCATAGCGTTATTTTGATTCGCGGTGGTCGTGTTAAAGATTTACCAGGTGTGCGTTACCACACCGTTCGTGGTGCACTGGATTGTTCAGGTGTAAGCGACAGAAGACAAGGCCGTTCTAAATACGGTGCTAAACGACCTAAATCTTAAGTTTCCCTTTCTTAGCTTATGAGTAAGCTAAAGAATAGAAACGTTAAGTAAGGCCAAATAACATATTACATTTTGGGTTTATCCTGAATATAACGGAGAATTAAGATGCCAAGAAGACGCGTCGTAGGGCAACGAAAAATATTGCCAGATCCTAAGTTCCATAACGAACTTTTAGCAAAATTCATCAACATCCTTATGGTTGATGGTAAAAAATCTACTGCAGAAAAAATTGTATACGGTGCATTAGACATTTTGACTGAAAAGAACTCTGAAAAAACTCACCTTGAGTTATTCGAAACAGCGTTAGATAACATCCGCCCACAAGTGGAAGTTAAATCTCGTCGTGTTGGTGGTTCTACTTACCAAGTTCCAGTTGAAGTTCGTCCTGTGCGTCGTAATGCACTAGCCATGCGTTGGTTAGTTGAAGCAGCTCGTAAACGTGGTGAAAAATCAATGGCTCAGCGCCTAGCTAACGAAATGTTAGATGCGTCTGACAGCAAAGGTTCAGCGGTTAAGAAACGTGAAGACGTTCACCGTATGGCTGAAGCTAACAAAGCATTCGCTCACTACCGTTGGTAGGCACTATAAATTAGCAAATATTGCTAGTTTTATAGTCAAAAGTGTAATGCCGTGGTTATCGCTGAATGTCAATATTGATGTAAAGTGATAACCACAACTGTTTTATAATCTGAGATAAAGTCTCAGAAAGAGGATGAAATTGTGGCACGTATAACCCCTATTGAGCGTTACCGAAATATCGGTATTTGTGCTCATGTCGATGCCGGTAAAACGACAACAACAGAAAGGGTACTTTTCTACACTGGTCTTTCACATAAGATCGGCGAAGTTCATGATGGCGCAGCCACTATGGATTGGATGGAGCAAGAGCAAGAGCGTGGTATTACTATCACCTCTGCAGCTACTACTTGTTTTTGGAAAGGGATGGAAGCACAATTTGAAGACCATCGTATTAATATCATCGACACCCCTGGTCACGTAGATTTTACTATTGAAGTAGAACGTTCATTACGTGTATTAGATGGCGCGGTATTAGTGCTATGTGCATCTTCAGGAGTTCAACCACAAACGGAAACTGTTTGGCGCCAAATGGAGAAATACTCTGTTCCGCGATTAGTTTTTGTTAATAAGATGGACCGTACTGGTGCTGATTTCTTATCTGTTGTTGAGCAACTCAATTCTCGTTTAGAAGCTAACGCTGTACCAATTCACTTAGCAATTGGTGCTGAAGATGACTTTGCAGGTGTTATCGACTTAATTAAAATGAAAGCTATTAACTGGAACGAAAGTGACCAGGGCATGACTTTTACTTATGAAGATATTCCAGCAGATATGCAAGATGAAGCCGATGAATGGCATGAAAATCTTGTTTCTGAAGCAGCTGAAGCCTCTGAAGAATTAATGGACAAATACCTTGAAGAAGGTGATTTATCCGAAGCAGAAATAAAATCTGCGCTACGTATCCGTACACTAAACAATGAAATTGTCCTTTGTTCTTGTGGATCTGCTTTCAAAAACAAAGGGGTACAAGCAGTACTTGATGCTGTCATTGAATTCTTACCTTCGCCAACAGAAGTTGAAGCGATTAAAGGTATTAACAATGACAAAGACGAAACTGAGGGAAGTCGCGAAGCCGATGATAAAGCACCATTTGCTGCTTTAGCATTTAAAATAGCGACAGACCCATTTGTCGGTACATTGACGTTTTTTCGAGTATACTCAGGTGTAGTAAAAACTGGCGACAGTATATACAATCCTGTGAAAGGCAAAAAAGAACGACTCGGTCGTATTGTGCAAATGCATGCGAATGACCGTCAGGAAATTAAAGAAGTACGTGCTGGTGATATCGCTGCGGCCATTGGCCTAAAAGATGTTACTACAGGTGATACGTTATGTGATGCAAATCATGTGATTACACTTGAACGTATGGAGTTTCCTGAACCAGTTATTTCGGTTGCAGTTGAGCCAAGAACCGTTGCTGCCCAAGAAAAAATGGGTATTGCACTAGGTAAGTTGGCTGCAGAAGATCCATCATTTAGAGTATTCTCTGATGAAGAAACGGGTCAAACCATCATTTCAGGTATGGGGGAATTACACCTCGATATTCTAGTTGAGCGCATGAAACGCGAGTTTAGTGTTGAATGTAACGTTGGTAACCCACAAGTGGCTTATCGCGAAACCATTCGCTCAACGATAGAAGTGGAAGGTAAATTTGTTCGTCAATCAGGTGGCAAAGGTCAGTATGGCCATGTTTGGTTGAAATTAGAGCCTTTACCAGAAGGTGAAGGTTTTGAGTTTGTCGATGAAATTGTTGGTGGTGCAGTTCCAAAGGAATATATCCCAGCAGTTGAAAAGGGCTGTAGAGAGCAGATGGAAAGTGGTGTTTTAGCGGGTTACCCGTTATTAGACATCAAGGCCACTCTGTACGACGGTTCTTTTCATGACGTTGACTCAAATGAAATGGCGTTTAAAGTCGCTGCATCGATGGGGTTCAGACAAGGTGTGCTAGCAGCATCTCCTGTTATTCTTGAACCTATGATGAAAGTAGAGGTTATTACGCCAGAAGCAAACATGGGTGATGTCGTTGGCGATTTAAATCGTCGTCGCGGTATGATCGATGGCATGGACGAAGGTCCAGCTGGTTCTAAGGTAGTGAATGCAACTGTACCACTATCGGAAATGTTTGGTTACGCTACGGCGTTACGTAGTGCAACTCAAGGTCGCGCATCATACTCAATGGAGTTTCAGCAATATAGCGAAGCTCCAAAAGCTGTTGCCGACAAAATAATTGAATCTTAGTAAGGCTTTTTGAAAGTCTGGCTCGGTCTTTTGGCCGGGCTTTTAATAAACTTTAAGGTAATTGAAAAATGGCTAAAGAAAAATTTGAACGTTCGAAACCACATGTAAACGTTGGTACTATCGGACACGTAGATCACGGTAAAACTACATTAACAGCTGCAATCTCTGCGGTACTTACAAAAGTACACGGTGGTGAAGTAAAAGATTTCGCACAAATCGATAATGCTCCAGAAGAGCGTGAGCGTGGTATTACTATTAATACTTCTCACATCGAATACGATACAGAAACTCGTCACTACGCACACGTAGATTGTCCTGGCCATGCTGATTACATCAAAAACATGATCACTGGTGCTGCACAAATGGATGGCGCTATCTTAGTAGTTGCTGCTACAGATGGTCCTATGCCACAAACACGTG
>NZ_NBOF01000047.1 GCF_002104475.1 Cognaticolwellia mytili | reverse complement strand
GAAGCTCTGAGCAAATTCAAACGACAATAACTTTTTACTCGGATGTCTGATTGAGTCCCGTAATATATCGAGACGCTCGAAATTGAAAACGGAAGCTCTGAGCAAATTCAAACGACAATAACTTTTTACTCGGATGTCCGATTGAGTCCCGTAATATATCGAGACGCTCGAAATTGAAAACGGAAGCTCTTAGAAAATTCAAACGACAATAACTTTTT
>NZ_NBOF01000046.1 GCF_002104475.1 Cognaticolwellia mytili | reverse complement strand
CAGACATCCGAGTAAAAAGTTATTGTCGTTTGAATTTGCTCAGAGCTTCAACATTCAATTTCGAGCGTCTCGATATATTACGGGACTCAATCAGACATCCGAGTAAAAAGTTATTGTCGTTTGAATTTGCTCAGAGCTTCAACATTCAATTTCGAGCGTCTCGATATATTACGGGACTCAATCAGACATCCGAGTAAAAAGTTATTGTCGTTTGAATT
>NZ_NBOF01000045.1 GCF_002104475.1 Cognaticolwellia mytili | reverse complement strand
TCGAGAAATTCAAATGGTCATAACTTTTCACTCGCATGTCCGATTCAGGCGCATAATATATCGAGACGCTCGAAATTGAACAACGGAAGCTCTCGAGAAATTCAAATGGTCATAACTTTTCACTCGCATGTCCGATTCAGGCGCATAATATATCGAGACGCTCGAAATTGAACAACGGAAGCTCTCGAGAAATTCAAATGGTCATAACTTTTCACTCGC
>NZ_NBOF01000044.1 GCF_002104475.1 Cognaticolwellia mytili | reverse complement strand
CCGTTGTTCAATTTCGAGCGTCTCGATATATTATGTCCCCGAATCGGACATCCGTGTGAAAAGTTATGACCATTTGAATTTCTCGAGAGCTTCCGTTGTTCAATTTCGAGCGTCTCGATATATTATGTCCCCGAATCGGACATCCGTGTGAAAAGTTATGACCATTTGAATTTCTCGAGAGCTTCCGTTGTTCAATTTCGAGCGTCTCGATATATTATG
>NZ_NBOF01000006.1 GCF_002104475.1 Cognaticolwellia mytili | reverse complement strand
GATGCTTCGGCATCCTTTTTTAATAACTAAAGTTTAATTAGGTTATACCGCGGCTGTTGCATCTACTCTTACCTTAAAGTATGCATGGACTCATGCTCTTTTGAGAAAAGGTTGATTTTAGTTCTCACGAGAACTTAGATAAAAAGGATGCTTCGGCATCCTTTTTTAATGACTAAAATTCAATCAGGCTACGACCACTGGTGTTGTATCGGCTCTTGCCTTAAAGACTGCATGGATTCGTTCTCTTTTGAAAAAAGGTCGATTTTAATTCTCAAGAGAACTTAGATGAAAAGGGTGTTTTGGCATCTTTTTTTAATGGTTAAAAATTTAGTCAGGTTATACCGCGGCTGTTGTATTTACTCTTACCTTGAAGTATGCATGGATTCATGCTCTTTTGAGAGAAGGTTGGTTTTAGTTCTCAGGAGAACTTAGATAAAGTGGATGCTTCGACACCTTTCTTGTTGTCGAGGGGTTGGTGGTGAAGTCTGGATATATTATAAAGAAGACGGTTTCTATTCTAAAATTTTAATCAGGAGGAATAGGGTAGTTGCACTGTTATTCAGGAAATCTAATTATTATTTAGTTCAATATGCATATTATAATGGATGCCATATATTAGTAGTCATACTTACAGTATCTAAGTTTTATAATGAAATTTCCAAAATTAAAATACAGCATACTTTTGTTCTGCACATTGTTGTCATGTTTAACAGTCGCTAAAGAAGTTTTGATGGCGTTTAGTCAAGAAATTCCGCCTTACATATTCCAGAAAAACGATAGGGGTATTGAGATAGATATTATTTCCGCAGCGTTGGCTTATAAAGGTCATACGCTAAAACCGCTATATTTTCCTTTAGGTCGTATTCCCATAGCTTTTACTAATAAACTAGTTGACGCGGCAATGGGTGACATGGGCGTAAACCTAGAAACTAACGGGGGATTCTATGCTGATCCTGCGGTGATCTATAACAATGTTTTTATTACTATGAAAAGCAGAAAAATTATTATAGAAAAGCCTAGTGATTTGGATCAGTAAACCGTTGTATCTTTTCAAGGAGCTGAAAAAAGATATCAAAAATGGTTAAGAAAAGTAAAAGATGAAAAAAGATTTTATGGTATTAGCGACCAATTAGCCCAAGTGAAACTACTGAACTTTGGCCGATATGATGTGGTATTGAGTGACCGTTATATTTTCAAATACTTTGTTAAACAGATGATGCTAATGAACGCTCTAGAAATAAATGAAGTCGATGAGCATATATTTAACATCACTAACCTAGAGGATTATCGCCCAGTTTTTAGAGATAAAAGAGTTAGAGATGACTTTAATTTAGGACTGAAAAAAATCAAAGAAAATAGAACGTTTCAAAAAATATATGATAATTACATGGAGCCGTAACCTTGCTACTTTATAATGGCTATAATCAAGCCTAACCATAGTCGTTGTTTAGGGTTTTATTTCTTTGGGGACGGAAGTGGAGGTAACTAGCTGTGACCGCCCTTATGTCCTTTCTTTATATTTGTTACGGTTAGATAAGCAATAACGTCACAGGCTAAAGTTTTTTAGATTCTATTATTTGATATGTTGTTGGTGTACTGACAACATTCAAGGGACGGAGCACCCTTGTTGCATCCATATAGCTAGAGCTGGAGTATATATTTCAGTTTTTCATACCTGCCTAACGCTTGTCCCTGCGCGACGTCAGTTCCAATGATTTTTGGCTGTCACCGGTAAATTGCTAGAAAATTTATATTTAATGCTGAGAAGGGAATTGGCTAAAGTTGCGCTGTTCATTTTCATAACTAGAACGAATTTTGAATTATTCAATAATGTTGTCATTGTAGATATTTGAATAGCTATTTTGTATCAATGCAGAAAACTGCAGGAAAATGACATTGATAAGTTACTTACACTGAAAGTATAAGAAGTGGTTGTTTATTCATGATTGAATAATTGCCAACAAGAGTTATAAGCTAAATTGAAGACATAAAAAAGGATGCCGAAGCATCCTTTTTAAAAACATTAAAAAGTAGTTAGATTACTTTTTAGCTTTAGCTTTTGCTGCTGCTAATTCTTTTACTTCAGCAATAACGGCTTCTGCTACGTTATTTGGACATGGAGAGTAGTGGCTAAATTCCATTGAGAATTGACCACGACCTGATGTCATTGTACGTAACGATCCGATGTAACCGAACATTTCAGAAAGAGGTACGTCAGCTTTAATACGAACACCAGAAACACCAGCGTCTTGACCGCCGATCATGCCACGACGACGGTTTAAATCACCAATAACATCACCAACGTGATCATCAGGCGTAAACACATCAACTTTCATGATAGGTTCGATTAACTGAGCACCAGCTTTTGGAATTGACTGACGGAATGCACCACGAGCAGCAAGTTCAAAGGCAACAGCAGATGAATCAACCGCGTGGAAGCCACCGTCGTATAATTCAACTTCAACGTCTAATACAGGGAAACCAGCAAGAGTACCAGTATCCATCATACCCTTGAAACCTTTCTCGATAGCCGGGAAGAATTCTTTAGGAACATTACCACCAACAACTTTTGATGAGAATGTGAAACCTGAGTTTGGCTCACCTGGACGGATGATGTAATCAATTTTACCAAATTGACCAGAACCACCAGATTGTTTCTTATGTGTGTAGCTATCATCAATTTCTTGCGTAATAGTTTCACGGTAAGCAACCTGTGGTTTACCAACTGCTAATTCAACACCGTAAGTACGTTTAAGGATATCTACTTTGATGTCTAAGTGAAGCTCACCCATACCAGATAAGATTGTTTCACCTGAATCTTCATCAGTTTCAACTTTAAACGTAGGATCTTCAGCAACCATTTTACCAATTGCGATACCCATTTTCTCAGTTGAACCTTTATCTTTTGGTGTTACTGAAATTGAAATTACAGGCTTAGGGAATACCATTGCTTCTAAAACAATTGGGTCTTTAGGATCACATAAAGTATGACCTGTTTGAACGCCACTCTTCATACCAACAATCGCGATGATATCACCGGCTTGTGCTGAAGTTAGTTCGTTACGATCATCGGCTTGCATTTCACACATACGACCAACACGCTCAGTTTTACCTGTTGCAGCGTTAAGAATGGTATCGCCTTTCTTCAATGTACCTGAGTAGATACGTACGAAAGTTAATGTACCAAAACGGTCATCAGTGATTTTGAATGCTAACGCTTTAAATGTTTCATCAGCAGAAACGATTGCGTGTGCACCAGTAGGCTCACCTTCTTCATCAGTAAGTGGTTGAGCATCAACTTCTGTTGGTGAAGGCAAGTAATCAACAACAGCGTCAAGAATATTTTGAACACCTTTGTTTTTAAATGCAGAACCACAGTAAGTTGGGAAAAAGTCCATAGTACGTGTACCTTTACGGATACAACGCTTGATGTCTTCCATTGAAGGTTCAGTACCTTCTTCTAGATATGCTTCGAAAAGCTCATCATCTTGCTCAAGAGCAGTTTCAAGAAGCATTTCACGGTATTCTTCTACTTGATCAACCATGTCCGCAGGAACATCAGTGATTTCAAAGTTTTCTGGAAGACCAGTGTCATCCCATACCCAAGCTTTACGGGTAAGAAGGTCAACAACACCAACAAATTCATCTTCAGTACCAATTGGCAACACCATAACAAGTGGGTTAGCACCTAATACGTCTTTAGTCTGCTTAACAACACGGTAAAAATCAGCACCTAAACGGTCTAATTTGTTAACAAAGATAATACGGGCAACTTCTGAGTCATTCGCATAACGCCAGTTAGTTTCTGATTGCGGTTCAACACCACCAGAACCACAGAATACACCAACACCACCATCAAGTACTTTAAGTGAACGGTAAACTTCAACTGTGAAATCAACGTGACCAGGAGTATCAATAACGTTGAAACGGTGATCGTTCCAAAAACAGCTTACTGCAGCAGACTGGATAGTAATACCGCGCTCAGCTTCTTGTTCCATGAAGTCAGTTGTAGACTCACCATCATGTACTTCACCAGTTTTATGGATCTGACCAGTTAATTTAAGGATACGCTCAGTTGTTGTTGTTTTACCAGCATCAACGTGAGCGAAGATACCAATATTTCTGTATTTGGATAAATCTGCCATTACTTTACTCTATTTAATTGAATCACTAAAAAAGTGGAATTGTTGAAAATTTGCGCGCGAGTATACCATTACTCAACAAGGATCGACATAAAAAATTATTGAAGTTTACAAATTTGATAAAAAAACAAGCAAAAAAGTAGCTTATCGACTTAATAGTAAGTGAGAACTGCATATTTTTTGAAATTCTAATAGCTCAATTCTTCTGCTTATATATAGGTGTAGGCTGTTATAAATTGTAAAAGTGTAGTGAATAAGATTTAAAGGTAATTATGAACACTTAACTGTGAAATCATATTCGAATACCTAGTTAAGGCTAAGCGTAGTTATTGCATAATTTACTCTAAGTTAGTGTATCTTCCGTGTGTTAATATAATAGTTGAAATTATCATCTGTCTCTGTATAATACGCCTCCACGTCGAGTTAGTCTCTTCGTGTTTATTAGTTATCGTATTAGTTTTAAATTAATAGTTAACGCACACAGCAACTCCGATTTGGAGTTGAATGTTATAGCGATACTCCCCCCTTTTACATAAAAAAGGTGATGGGCTGTATTTTGTTGTTCTTTAAAATGGGGATTTGTCTTAATGTCAAATCAAAGAATTCGCATTCGTTTGAAAGCGTTCGATCATCGTTTGATTGATCAATCAACAGCTGAAATCGTTGATACTGCAAAACGTACTGGCGCACAGGTTCGTGGTCCAATTCCACTTCCTACTCGCAAAGAACGTTTTACTATCTTGACTTCACCACACGTTAACAAAGATGCACGTGATCAGTACGAAATTCGTACTCACAAACGCATGATTGATATCGTAGAGCCAACTGAGAAGACTGTAGACGCATTAATGCGTTTAGATCTTGCAGCTGGTGTTGACGTTCAAATTAGCTTGGGTTAATAGGAGTTTTAACATGACTATAGGTCTAGTTGGACGTAAAGTGGGTATGACTCGCATCTTCTCTGAAGATGGTGTTTCTACTCCTGTTACAGTCCTAGAAGTTGAAGCGAACCGTATTGCTCAGGTTAAAACTGTTGACAATGATGGTTATTCAGCGCTTCAAGTTACTACGGGTAGCAAAAAAGCTAATCGTACTAACAAGCCAACAGCCGGACATTTTGCTAAAGCTGGTATCGAAGCAGGTCGTGGCCTGTGGGAATTCCGCTTAAATGCAAATGAAGGCGAAGGTCTTGAAGCTGGCAGTGAAATCACTGTTGAGCTATTCAATGACACGAAACTAGTGGATGTTACTGGCACCTCAAAAGGTAAAGGTTTCCAAGGTGGTATTAAACGTTGGAATTTTTCAATGCAAGATGCAACTCATGGTAACTCACTATCTCACCGTTCAAACGGTTCGATAGGTATGTGTCAAACACCAGGTCGTGTTTTTAAAGGTAAAAAAATGTCTGGTCACATGGGTGCTGCGAAAGTTACTACGCAAAACCTTGAATTGGTTCGTGTCGATGCAGAACGTAACTTGCTCCTTATTAAAGGTGCAGTTCCGGGTGCTATCAACGGCAATGTAATCATCAAGCCAGCTGTTAAAGCCTAGTCCAAGGAGATTTGTGATGGAATTAGCATTAAAAGACGCTTCAGGCGCTCTTGAAGTTTCTGAAGCAACCTTTGGACTTGAGTTTAATGAAGCTTTAGTACACCAAGTAGTAGTTGCATACGCAGCTGGTGCTCGTGCAGGTACTCGTGCTCAAAAAACTCGTTCAGAAGTTAGCGGCGGTGGCGCAAAACCATGGCGTCAAAAAGGTACTGGCCGTGCACGTGCTGGTACAAGTCGTGGTCCAATCTGGCGTACAGGTGGCGTAACATTCGCTGCTAAGCCACAGGATCACAGCCAAAAAGTAAACCGTAAAATGTACCGTGGTGCGATCAAAAGCATCCTTTCTGAGTTAGTTCGTCAAGAACGCTTAGTAGTGGTAGAAAATTTTGCAGTTGAAACACCAAAAACTAAAGAGTTAGTAGCTAAACTAAACGGTTTGGAGTTAAAAGACGTATTAATCGTTACTCCAGAAGTTGATGAGAACTTGTTCTTATCAGCACGTAACTTATACAAAGTTGACGTTCGTGACGTAGATGGTATTGACCCTGTTAGCTTGGTTGGTTTCGAAAAAGTTTTGATGACTGCGTCTGCAGTTAAACAACTTGAGGAGATGTTAGGATGATAAACGACGAACGTTTACTGAAAGTGCTTTTAGCACCAAACATTTCTGAGAAAAGCACTATGGCTGCTGAAGCAAACAACACTGTTGTTTTCAAAGTTGCTACTACTGCTACTAAAGCTGAAATCAAAGCTGCTGTTGAGAAACTTTTCGAAGTTTCAGTTGACGGTGTTCGCACATTAAATGTTAAAGGTAAAGTGAAACGTACTGGTGCTCGTTTTGGTCGCAGAAGCGATTGGAAAAAAGCATACGTTACTCTTGCTGAAGGCAGCGACATCGACTTCGTCGGCGCGGAATCATAGGAGTTTACGAAAATGGCTATAGTTAAATGTAAACCTACTTCTCCGGGTCGTCGCCACGTTGTTAAAGTGGTAAACGCGGAGTTGCATAAAGGTAAGCCTTACGCACCATTATTAGACACTAAGTCTAAGTCTGGTGGTCGTAACAATACTGGTCGTATTACAGTTCGTCACGTTGGTGGTGGTCACAAGCACCATTACCGCATGGTTGACTTTAAACGCAATAAAGATGGTATCCCTGCAAAAGTTGAGCGTTTGGAATATGATCCAAACCGTAGTGCAAACATTGCACTAGTACTTTACGCAGATGGTGAACGTCGTTACATCTTAGCCCCTAAAGGCTTAAAAGCTGGAGATTCAATCCAGTCTGGTGTAGATGCTCCTATCAAAGCGGGTAACACTTTACCACTTCGCAACACGCCATTAGGTAGTGTTGTACACGCAATCGAACTTAAACCAGGTAAAGGTGCTCAAATCGCACGTGCTGCTGGTACTTACGCTCAGCTAGTTGCGAAAGACGGTGCTTATGTCACTTTACGTCTTCGCAGCGGCGAAATGCGCAAAATTGAGTCAGATTGTCGTGCTACTTTAGGTGAAATCGGTAACGCTGAACACATGCTTCGCTCTTTGGGTAAAGCTGGTGCTTCACGCTGGCGTGGTGTTCGCCCAACTGTTCGTGGTGTTGCCATGAACCCAGTTGATCACCCACACGGTGGTGGTGAAGGTAAAACATCAGGCGGTCGTCATCCGGTATCACCTTGGGGTGTACCAACTAAGGGTTACAAGACTCGTTCTAACAAGCGTACCGATAAATTTATCGTACGTCGTCGTACTAAATAGTACTCATAATTAAAGAGGAATCACCATGCCACGTTCTCTCAAGAAAGGTCCATTTATAGACCTACACTTGTTGACGAAGGTAGAGACAGCGGTGGAAAGCGGGAATAAAAAGCCAATTAAGACTTGGTCCCGTCGTTCAATGATCATCCCTACGATGATCGGATTGACCATCGCCGTCCATAATGGCCGTCAACACGTACCTGTATTTGTAACTGATGAAATGATCGGTCACAAACTAGGTGAATTTGCACCAACTCGTACTTACCGTGGCCATGTCGCGGATAAGAAAGCGAAGAGATAGGGAAAATTATAATGGAAGCTAAAGCTATACATAAATTTGCCCGCGGTTCTGCTCAAAAAGCACGTTTAGTTGTGGATCAAATCCGCGGCTTACATGTTGAAAAAGCACTTGAAATTTTAACTTTCAGCAACAAATCTGCTGCAGTTTTAGTTAAAAAAGTACTTGATTCAGCAATTGCTAATGCTGAGCACAACGAAGGTGCAGACATTGATGAGCTAATCGTTAAAACTATTACAGTTGACGATGGTCCAACAATGAAGCGTATCATGCCACGTGCGAAAGGCCGCGCCGATCGCATTATTAAGCGTACAAGCCACATTACTGTGATTGTATCTGATAGTTAGGAGATATTAGTATGGGTCAAAAAGTACATCCAAACGGTATACGCCTAGGTATCACGAAACCTTTCGCGTCTACATGGTTTGCTAGCACTAAAGATTTTGCAGATAATTTACACGGTGACCATTTGGTTCGTGAATATTTAACTGAAAAACTTAAACGTGCTTCGTTATCAAAAATTGTAATTGAACGTCCAGCTAAATCTATCCGCGTTACAATTCACACGGCTCGTCCGGGTGTTGTAATCGGTAAGAAAGGCGAAGATGTAGAAAAGTTACGTTTAGCGGTTTCTAAAATTGCTGGTGTTCCTGCTCAAATCAACATTGCTGAAGTACGTAAGCCAGAGATGGATTCGCAGCTTGTTGCCGACAGTATCGCTAGCCAATTAGAGCGTCGTGTAATGTTCCGTCGTGCTATGAAACGTGCAGTACAAAACGCTATGCGTTTAGGTGCTAAGGGTATCAAAGTTCAAGTTAGTGGTCGTTTAGGCGGTGCAGATATTGCTCGTGCTGAATGGTACCGTGAAGGTCGTGTTCCATTACACACTTTACGTGCTGACATTGATTACTCAATTGCGCGTGCTGATACCACTTATGGTGTTATTGGTATCAAAGTATGGATCTTTAAAGGTGAAGTAATTGGCAAAATGCCATTACAAGTAGAGCAACCAGCTGCTAAGCCTAAAAGAAAAACTAACCGTAAACCTAAGTAGGAGCTAAGTAATGTTACAACCAAAACGTACTAAATTCCGTAAGCAATTTAAACTGCGTAACCGCGGTCTTGCACATGTAGGTAGTTCAGTTAGCTTCGGTACTTTCGGGTTGAAATCAATGGAACGTGGTCGTATGACTGCGCGTCAAATTGAAGCGGCTCGTCGAGCAATGACTCGTCACGTGAAGCGTCAAGGTAAAATTTGGATACGCGTATTCCCTGATAAGCCAATTACCAAAAAACCTCTTGAGGTTCGTATGGGTAAAGGTAAAGGTTCAGTGGAATATTGGGTATGTCAAATTCTTCCTGGTCGTGTTCTTTATGAAATGGAAGGTGTTTCGGAAGAGATTGCTCGTGAAGCATTTGCTTTAGCAGCAGCTAAACTTCCTTTCAAAACTACTTTCGTAACTAGAACGGTGATGTAATGAAAGCAAGCGAATTGAAAGAAAAAAGCATTGAAGAGTTAAATGCAGAATTACTAAGCTTACTACGCGAGCAGTTTAACTACCGCATGCAAGCAAGCACTGGTCAATTAGCACAAACTCATTTGCTAAGAACAGTACGTCGCAATATTGCACGTGTTAAGACTATCATAACTGAAAAGGCAGGTAAGTAATGAGCGAAGCTAAAATTCGTACACTACAAGGTCGTGTTATCAGTGATAAAATGGATAAGTCTATCACTGTATTAATTGAACGACGTGTAAAGCACCCAATCTACGGTAAGTTTATGACGCGTTCAACTAAGTTGAAAGCGCATGATGAAACTAACCAATGTGCAGCTGGTGATTTAGTATCTATTCGTGAATGTGCACCAATTTCTAAGAGTAAATCTTGGACTTTGGTTGCTGTATTAGAAAAAGCTTAATCGCTGACGCTAATTCACAATAAGTACTTTGATAAGGCTCTGCTTCGGCAGGGCCTTTTTATTTTCTACGATAAAATATTTAGTACTCCCCTTATATAGCAGTACGTTTTGCTGTTACTGCACATTAAAAAAAAATTCAATTCTCAGTTCAGAAATTTAATAATACCCCCGCCATTGATTTATCACTTTTTAACCTCATCTCTATGATTCTACTTATTTAAGTAGTGCAGGGTGGCAAGTTAAGTTGTCATGTGAGAGCCCAAATGCCTAATAGTGGTTATTTTTTAGCTAAATAAAGTATCACTTTTTAATAACTGGTGTTATAATCTCGCGCCCTCTCATTGTGAGTGGGATTTAGAAGGCAGTGACGGGTCAAATTTCTGGCCTTGAATTTAATCTTTTATAAGATAATTTAGCGGAGACATATTAAATGATCCAAATGCAATCACAATTGAACGTAGCTGATAACAGCGGCGCTCGACGTGTACAATGTATAAAGGTTCTTGGTGGTTCGCACCGTCGCTACGCACGCATTGGTGACATCATTAAAATTGCAGTGAAGGAATCAAATCCTCGCGGCAAAGTTAAAAAAGGTGATGTTCTTACTGCAGTAGTGGTGCGCACTAAGAAAGGTGTTCGTCGTTCTGATGGTTCTACTATCCGTTTCGATGAAAACGCGGCTGTAATGTTAAATGCTAACTTACAACCAATTGGTACTCGTATTTTCGGTCCTGTGACTCGTGAACTTCGTAATGAAAAATTCATGAAAATTGTTTCACTTGCACCAGAAGTACTTTAAGGAGTAACGATAATGGCATCTAAGATTCGTCGTGATGATGAAGTAATCGTACTTGCAGGCAAAGACAAGGGAAAAACTGGTAAAGTTACCAAAGTTCTTGTTGAAGAAGGCAAAGTATTTGTTGAAGGTATTAACTTAATCAAAAAGCACACTAAGCCTGTACCTCAGTTACAGCAGCCTGGTGGGATTGTTGAAAAAGAAGCACCTTTACATGTTTCCAACATTGCAATTGTTAACCCAGCTAATGGGAAAGCAGATCGTGTTGGTTTTAGAGATGAAGACGGCAAAAAAGTTCGTTTTTTCAAATCTAATAACGAATTAATATAATTGGAGTAAACGATGGCGAAACTGCATGATTTTTACAAAGATACAATTGTTGCAGAGCTTCAAAAGAAGTTTGAATACAAAAGTGTCATGCAAGTCCCTCGGATTGAAAAGATCACCCTTAACATGGGTGTTGGTGAAGCTATTGCTGATAAAAAAGTACTAGAACATGCCACAAATGATCTTACTGCAATCTCAGGTCAAAAACCTGTTACGACTGTAGCACGCAAATCAGTAGCGGGCTTTAAGATTCGTGAAGGGTACCCTATTGGTACAAAAGTAACTCTACGTGGCGAACGTATGTGGGAATTTTTAGAGCGTCTTATCTCTATTTCTATTCCTCGTATCCGCGATTTCCGTGGCTTGAATCCTAAGTCATTCGATGGTCGTGGTAACTACAGCATGGGCGTACGTGAGCAGATCATTTTCCCTGAAATCGATTACGATAAAATCGATAAAATTCGCGGAATGGATATCACTATCACTACAAGTGCGAAGGACAACGAAGAAGGTCATGCATTATTGACTGCCTTCAACTTCCCATTTAAGAAGAAGGTGTAGAGTTATGGCTAAAACGTCAATGAAAGCTCGTGAAGCTAAAAGAACCAAATTAGTTGCTCAATATGCTGAAAAGCGTAGTGCACTAAAAGCTATCATCTCCGGTGTAGATTCTTCTGAAGAAGAACGCTGGGATGCAGTATTGAAACTTCAAGCATTACCTCGTGATTCGAGCAGTAGTCGTCAACGTAACCGTTGTAACATTACTGGCCGTCCACATGGTTACTTACGTAAATTCGGTTTAAGCCGTATTAAATTACGTGAAACTATGATGCGCGGTGAAGTTCCAGGTCTTAAGAAAGCTAGTTGGTAATTCACGGGAGTAAATGGTTATGATGACTGATCCTATCGCGGACATGTTTACACGCATCCGCAACGGTCAATCTGCAGCAAAGACTGCAGTTACAATGCCATCTTCAAAGGTTAAAGTTGCACTTGCCAACTTGCTTAAAGAAGAAGGTTACATTTCAGAATTTTCAGTTGTTGAAGGTGCTAAACCTGAACTAACTGTTGAATTGAAATATTTTGAAGGTAAAGAAGTAATTGAAGTGATCAAACGTGTTTCACGTCCAGGTCTTCGCGTATACAAAGGAGCTCAAGAGCTTCCTAAAGTATTAGCAGGCATGGGTATCGCTATTATTTCTACTTCTAAAGGTCTTATGACTGATCGCGCCGCTCGCAATGCGGGTCTTGGCGGTGAAGTTCTTGGTTTCGTAGAGTAAAGGAGCAGAATTATGTCTCGTGTTGCAAAAGCACCTGTCGCAATCCCTGCTGGCGTTACTATTACGTTATCAGGTCAAGACATTAAAGTTAAAGGTCCAATTGGCGAATTATCTCACACGATCCATAGCGACGTTGTTGTTTCTCAAGAAGAAAACAACATCATCACTACAATCGTTGCTGATGTTAAAGGCGCTTGGGCTCAAGCCGGTACAGTACGCTCTTTAATCAATAATATGGTTGAAGGTGTTAGTAAGGGTTTTGAAAAGAAATTGTTGTTAAACGGTGTTGGTTACCGTGCTAAAGCTGCTGGTAAGTCTTTGAACTTATCTTTAGGTTTTTCACACCCAGTTGACCACGCAATTCCTGAAGGAATTACCGTTGAAACTCCTAGCCAAACTGAAATCACGCTGAAAGGCGCTGACAAGCAGTTAGTTGGTCAAACCGCAGCGAACATTCGTGCATATCGTAAACCTGAGCCTTATAAAGGTAAAGGGATTCGTTATAGCGATGAGAATGTACGTCGTAAAGAAGCTAAGAAAAAGTAGGGTAATACGATGGATAAGAAAACATCTCGTTTGCGCCGCGCTAAACGCGCTCGTGCAAAAATTAGCGAGCTGGGTGCGAATCGTTTAGTCGTACACCGTACTCCTCGCCATATTTACGCGCAATTGATCGCTCCAACTGGTTCTGAAGTAATCGCATCAGCGTCTACTTTAGACAAAGAAGTTAGTGCTCAGTTAGAGAAAACAGGTAACGTTGAAGCAGCTACGGCTGTAGGTAAAGCAATTGCAGAACGTGCAGTAGCTAAAGGCATCTCTAAAGTTGCTTTTGACCGTTCAGGTTTCCGTTACCATGGTCGCGTGAAAGCGTTAGCAGATGCAGCTCGTGAAGCTGGTCTTCAGTTTTAGGGGTTGATAATGGCTAATCATAATCAAGAAAACTCACAACAAAGTGATATGGCTGAAAAGCTAATCGCAGTTAACCGCGTATCAAAAGTGGTTAAAGGTGGTCGTATTTTCAGTTTCACAGCACTAACAGTAGTTGGTGATGGCGCTGGTCGCGTTGGTTTTGGTTACGGTAAAGCACGTGAAGTGCCTGCTGCAATCCAAAAAGCAATGGAAAAAGCACGTCGTAACTTAGTAACCGTTGATTTGAAGGGTACTACTCTTCAGCATGCTATCAAAGGCAAGCACTCTGGTTCTAAAGTTTACATGCAACCAGCTTCTGAAGGTACAGGTATCATCGCCGGTGGCGCGATGCGTGCAGTACTAGAAGTTGCAGGCGTACAGAACGTATTGTCAAAAGCATACGGTTCTACCAACCCAATCAACGTAGTTCGCGCTACTGTTTCTGCTCTTGCGAATATGCATTCGCCTGAAGCTGTTGCAGCTAAACGTGGCAAAAGCGTTTCAGACATTTTGGGGTAATTGAGCATGGCTAAAACAGTTAGAATAACTCAGTTAAAAAGTTCTATCGGTCGTTTACCGAAGCATAGAGCTACATTAAAAGGTCTTGGTTTACGTCGTATCCGTCATACAGTAGAGTTAGAAGATACTCCCGCTGTACGTGGTATGATCAATCAAGTATCTTATATGATTAAGGTGGAGGATTAATAATGCATTTAAATACTTTATCTCCTGCACCAGGTGCTAAGAAAGCCAAGAAACGCTGTGGTCGTGGTATTGGTTCTGGCATAGGCAAAACAGGTGGTCGTGGTCACAAAGGTCAGAAGTCTCGTTCTGGCGGTAGTGTACGTCCTGGTTTCGAAGGTGGTCAAATGCCATTGAAACAACGTTTACCTAAGTTTGGTTTCACGTCACGTAAATCTTTAGTTCGCGCTGAAGTACGTTTACATGAGCTAAACAACATCACTGGTGATGTTGTCGATATCTTTGCCCTTAAAGATGCTAACTTAATCACACGTAACATTGTGTCTGTGAAAATCATGCTTTCTGGTGAAATCACACGTCCACTTACTGTTCGTGGTTTAAGTGTTACTAAAGGCGCTCGTGCAGCTATTGAAGCAGCAGGCGGAAAAATCGAGGAATAGTACGGTTATGGCTACACCAGGAATGGATAATAAAGCGCAAGGCGGTTTGTCTGAGCTTAAACAAAGATTGTGGTTTGTATTCGGCGCACTTATTGTGTTTCGTTTAGGATCATTTGTGCCAATCCCTGGTATTGACGCCGCTGTATTAGCTCAGTTGTTCGATCAACAAAAGGGCACCATTGTAGAAATGTTTAACATGTTCTCTGGTGGTGCACTTGAGCGAGCCTCAGTATTGGCACTTGGTATTATGCCGTACATCTCAGCTTCAATTATTATGCAATTGCTTACTGTGGTTCATCCCGCAATGGCAGAGCTTAAAAAAGAAGGTGAAGCTGGACGTCGTAAGATCAGCCAATACACCCGCTACGGCACTTTAGTTCTAGCGACTGTACAATCAATTGCAATAGCAAAAAGTTTACCAGGAATGATGCCAGGTCTAGTAATGGACGCAGGTTTCGGGTTCTACTTTGCTGCGGTAGTGAGTTTGGTTACTGGTACCATGTTTTTAATGTGGTTAGGTGAGCAAATTACTGAACGTGGTATTGGTAACGGTATTTCTATTTTGATATTTGCAGGTATTGTTGCTGGTATGCCGTCAGCTGTTGGTCAAACAGCAGAAGCGGCGCGTCAAGGTGAATTGCACTTATTAGTATTATTGCTAATTGGCGTAATTATATTTGCTACAACTTTCTTTGTAGTATTTGTGGAACGTGGTCAACGACGTATCGTTGTTAATTACGCGAAGCGTCAGCAAGGCCGTAAGGTGTTTGCCGCGCAAAGTACACATTTACCACTTAAAGTAAATATGGCAGGTGTTATTCCACCAATTTTCGCTTCAAGTATTATCTTGTTCCCAGGCACGCTTGCGAGCTGGTTCGGACAAGGTGACGGTATGGTTGCTGATTTCCTACAAGAAGTATCTCTTGCTATTTCTCCAGGACAGCCGCTTTATGTAATGTTACTTGCTGCAGCGATAATATTTTTCTGTTTCTTTTACACGGCTCTTGTTTTCAATCCGCGTGAAACTGCAGATAACCTTAAGAAATCTGGTGCGTTTATTCCTGGGATTCGTCCTGGTGAACAAACGTCAAAATATATTGATAAAGTAATGACACGTTTAACCTTAGTTGGTGCGATGTATATTACCTTTATCTGTTTGGTACCTCAGTTTATTATCATGGCATGGGACGTTAATTTTTATTTTGGCGGCACATCACTACTAATTATAGTAGTTGTGATAATGGACTTTATGGCACAAGTACAAACACATTTGATGTCTCATCAATATGACAATGTACTTAAAAAAGCAAACCTTAAGGGCTACGGTCGTTAGACTGAGTCATTAGGTAACGGAGTATAAAATGAAAGTACGTGCATCCGTAAAAAAGATTTGTCGTAACTGTAAAGTTGTTAAACGTGCTGGTGTTGTTCGCGTAATCTGTGAAGAGCCAAAGCATAAACAACGTCAAGGTTAGTAATAACCTAAGTAACAGCTAGATCTTTTAGAAGTGGTATTATGCCGATAACTCTGTATAATGCCGCTTCGATTTACAAAGAAATGCGGCTGGTTGAGTATCCTAACGGGCTTTTCAACTGGTAAATTTTAATTTAAAAATAGGAGATGTGTTTAGTGGCCCGTATCGCTGGCATTAACATCCCTGATCGTAAGCATGCAGTAATAGCCATTACTGCGATCTTCGGTATCGGAGCAACACGTGCGAAAGCAATTTGTGTAGCTACTGGTATTGCAGAGTCAACTAAGATCAGTGAATTGGACGAAGCTCAAATTGATTTGCTTCGTGCAGAAGTGGATAAATACACCGTTGAAGGTGATTTACGCCGTGAAGTTTCAATGAACATTAAACGTCTTATGGATTTAGGTTGTTACCGTGGTATTCGCCACCGTCGCAGTCTTCCTCTACGTGGTCAACGCACTAAAACTAATGCGCGCACCCGTAAAGGTCCTCGTAAGCCAATTAAGAAGTAAGAGGAACTAGACAATGGCTAAAACACCAGTTAAAACGCGTAAGCGCGTTAAAAAACAAGTTGCTGATGGCATGGCTCATATCCATGCATCTTTCAACAACACAATCGTGACTCTTACAGATCGTCAAGGTAATGCTTTATCTTGGGCAACTGCAGGTGGTTCAGGTTTCCGTGGTTCACGTAAATCTACTCCATTCGCTGCACAGGTTGCTGCTGATCGTGCTGGTAAAACTGCACAAGAGTTTGGTTTGAAGAATATTGAAGTGTTCGTTAAAGGTCCAGGTCCAGGTCGTGAATCTGCTATCCGTGCCTTAAATGCTGCTGGTTTTAAAATCACCAACATTACTGACGTTACACCTATTCCTCATAATGGTTGTCGTCCTCCTAAGAAACGTCGCGTTTAATCGCTATTTTTTAGGAATGTTGGAGAAAGTAAAATGGCAAGATATTTAGGTCCTAAGTTAAAGCTTAGCCGTCGCGAAGGTACAGATTTGTTCCTTAAAAGCGGTGTTAGAGCAATTGACACTAAATGTAAAATCGAAACTATTCCAGGTCAACATGGCGCCCGTCGCGGTCGTTTGTCTGATTACGGTATTCAGCTTCGTGAAAAACAAAAAGTTCGTCGTATATATGGCGTTCTAGAAAAACAATTCCGCAACTACTATAAAGAAGCGGCTCGTCTAAAAGGCAATACAGGTGAAAACTTGTTGCAACTTTTAGAGAAACGTCTTGACAACGTAGTATACCGTATGGGCTATGCAAGCACTCGTGCTGAAGCTCGTCAACTAGTTAGCCATAAAGCTATCGTAGTTAACGGTGTTGTTGTTAATATTCCATCTTTCACTGTTAAAGCCGAAGATGTAGTTTCTGTACGTGAAAAGTCTAAAACTCAAGCGCGTATTATCGCTGCTTTAGAATTAGCTGAGCAACGTGAGAAGCCAGTTTGGGTTGAAGTAGATAACAAGAAACTTGAAGGCGTTTTCAAACGTGTTCCTGATCGTTCTGACCTATCTGCCGAAATTAATGAACAGTTGATTGTTGAACTTTACTCTAAGTAAAGTTGCACTTTAAGAGAGGACATAATGCAGGGTTCTGTAACCGAATTCCTTAGACCACGATTGGTTGATATCGAAACTGTTAGTGCTACTCGTGCTAAAGTAACTTTAGAGCCATTAGAACGTGGTTTTGGTCACACTTTAGGTAATGCGTTACGCCGCATTCTTTTATCTTCAATGCCAGGTTGTGCTGTAACTGAAGTAGAAATTGATGGTGTACTTCATGAGTACAGCAGTAAAGAAGGTGTGCAAGAAGACATCATCGAAATACTGTTAAACCTTAAGGGACTAGCTATAAGTTTAGAAGGCAAAGATCAAGCTGTTCTTACCTTAACTAAGTCCGGTGAAGGCCCTGTAACGGCAGCCGATATCCAACATGATGGTGATGTAGAAATTGCAAATCCAGCACATGTAATCTGTCATTTGACAGGTGACGGCTCTATCAGTATGCGTATTAAAGTTGAAATGGGACGTGGTTATGTTCCAGCTTCAACTCGACGTGATGCCGAGGAAGAAGATCGCGCAATTGGACGTTTGTTAGTTGATGCTTCATTTAGTCCTGTTGTAAGAATTGCCTATGATGTTGATTCTGCACGTGTTGAACAACGTACAGATTTGGACAAATTGGTACTAGACATGGAAACTAACGGTACGTTAGATCCTGAAGAAGCAATTCGTCGTGCTTCAACAATTTTAGCTGAACAGCTAGATGCGTTTGTTGAGCTTCGTGATGTGACTGAAGTCGAACCAAAAGAGGAAAAACCACTGTTTGATCCTATTTTGCTTCGTCCTGTTGATGACCTTGAACTTACTGTTCGTTCAGCAAACTGTTTAAAAGCAGAAGCAATTCAATATATTGGCGATTTAGTACAGCGTGCTGAAGTTGAACTTCTTAAAACACCTAATTTAGGTAAGAAGTCTTTAACAGAAATCAAAGACGTTTTGGCGTCTCGTGGTTTGTCACTAGGCATGCGCCTAGAAAACTGGCCACCTGAAAGCATAGCTGATAACGACTAAGTCGATCATCGTTTTTTTTAATAGTTGAGATAAGGATTAACTTATGCGCCATCGTAAAAGCGGTCGCCAGTTAAACCGTAATAGCAGTCATCGCCAGGCGATGTTCCGCAATATGGCAAGTTCATTAGTAAAGCACGGTTTGATCAAAACTACCGTAGCTAAGGCTAAAGAACTACGTCGCGTTGTTGAGCCACTAATTACATTGGCCAAAACCGACAGTGTTGCAAATCGCCGTTTAGCGTTTGCTCGTACACAAGATAAAGAAGTAGTAGGTATTTTATTCAACGAACTTGGTGCTCGTTACCAAGAACGTCCAGGTGGTTACACTCGCATTTTAAAATGTGGTTTCCGTACTGGTGATAAAGCTCCTATGGCTTATGTTGAGCTTGTAGACCGCCCAGTAGTAGAAGATGCTGCTGAAGTTGTTGAAGAAGCTAGCGCAGAAGCATAATTTAGTAAACTACTAAATTCTTCTGACGGAATTGAAAGCGGAGCTTAGGCTCCGCTTTTTTGTGCCTGAAAATTATATGTAGCAGCTAAAAGCTTGACCCATCAAGTAATACCTCGTATAACAATTGTCCACCTATAGTAAGGCTGATACATAATGTCGTCACGTAATCCTATTATTGCTGTTACTGGTTCTTCCGGCGCTGGTACATCAACAACCATTGAGTCTTTTGAGCATATTTTTCGCTCGCTTGGTATTTCTTCTGCGACAGTTGAAGGGGATAGCTTTCATCGCTTCTCTCGACAAGAAATGGATTTGGAAAAGCGTAAAGCACGTGAAGAACAACGTAATGTTAGTTATTTTGGCGATGCTGCGAATGATTTTGATGCTTTAGAGAAACTCTTTAAAGATTACTCTGAAACGGGTAAGGGAAAAATGCGTCGATATCTTCATACCTTTGATGAAGCCGTACCATATAATCAAATGCCAGGAACTTTTACTCCATGGGAAGAACTAGGTGAAGGTACTGATTTATTATTTTACGAAGGTTTACATGGCGGTGTAGTAACCGAAAAAAATGACGTTGCGAAACATGTAGACCTACTGATTGGTATGGTGCCAATTGTCAATCTAGAATGGATACAGAAGATAATTCGTGATACCAACCAGCGTGGCCATAGCCGCGAAGCTGTGACGGCTAGTATTGTTAGAAGTATGGAAGATTATATCTCTTTTATTACGCCACAATTTTCACGAACGCATATTAATTTTCAACGAGTGCCTACGGTTGATACATCTAATCCATTTAGCGCGAAAGCGATACCAACCCTAGATGAAAGCTTTGTGGTTATTCGTTGTAGAGAGTCTAGTCATTTAGATTTTCCTTATTATCTAAGCATGATTGACGGTGCTTTTATGTCACGGATGAATACCTTAGTGGTGCCAGGCGGTAAAATGGGCTTAGCGATGGAGTTAATATTAACACCGTTAATAAAAGATATAATGTATAAAAAACGCGAAGCAAATAAACAACTAGATTGGATGAGTGACTTATAGGCATGCGCAGATGCCTTATCCAAATGTCATTTTATGTAATCGCTTTATGTGGGTTTTCAATATCTGCAGTAGCAGAAGACATTCTTTTTACCGAGATTGAAAAGCATGCGGACTTAGGCTGGACTGTTAGTTATCAGAGTAAAGAACCGATCAAAGCAGTGGTGTTTGCAAACTCGCCTGATGATAGTCGATTAAAGCGTTGGCTACCGATTTCTTCAGAGTTTAGCGTTAATTATATTAATGGTAAGGAGATCGCTACGCGTAAAGATGGCAAGCCGTTTTCTTTGGTGAGGTTTCAACTCACTCCTAGCTATATTCATTTACCAAAAAGTTATGCGCCATTTTCTCCATTCTCTGATGGTGGGATGCTAGTGCACAGTGGGCGTTTTTTCGCTTGCCCTAATATATGCTCAGGTAGCGAAAATATTTGGGCGATGGCTATTAAGGCACCTGTTGATGATACTATTATCGTAGGCAGTCAAACGTATTTAAAGAAAACATCTTGGTGGGATAAAAATGACGGTCAAAAGTTTTATATAGGCAAGCAGCGGTTAAATTATAATGAAGACTACATTAGTATTGTTGACGCCAAATTAACAAAAACTGTTGGTAGGCAGCTGGATACTATCTTACCTCGCATGATGTCATTTCTGGAGGCCACCTACGGAGTTATAGAAAATAAACCGATGTTATTTGCTTCATTTGGCGAAACCAGTGATGGTAGCTTTGGGCGTCAGGGCGGAGTTTTGCCTAATCAGGTTTTTATGCATTGGTACGGGGCTGCGACATATCACGAGCAGAATCCAGCAGCGACTTTATGGTTCTTTGCACATGAGGCGGCACACATGTACCAGAAAATGGCCGGCCAAGCAGTAACTCCCGTAGATAACTGGTTGCACGAAGGCCATGCGGAAATGATGGCAAAGAAAATCATGCTAAGCTTGGTGCCTCAGTACCAACACTTTGTTGAAGCAAAAGTAGCGCAAGCAAAGGGTAACTGTCTCGGTATTATGAAAAGCTCATCTTTACCAGAACAAGTTGAAGCAGGAAATTATCAAGCGCTTTATGATTGTGGTTTATATATCTATAGCTCTATTGAAATTGCGTATCCCAAAAAACATGGAACTGAAAGTTTATGGGTGGCCTTAATGGCACAAGCTAGAAATGGCGGTCAACTAGATAGCAATGAACTGTTATCACTAGCACAAGAGAAATATAGCTTATCAAAGAAGGATACGGACGATTTTAGAAGATTAATAGGGATAAACTAAGGGTTAGCCCTATTAATCTTAAAAGAGGGAAGATCGCCTATACTGCTTTCACTTCAAAGTCATGGGTTATATTGACAGATTTGTTCAGCATAAGTGCAACTGAGCAATATTTGTCGGCAGATAATTTCACTGCGCGTTCTACATGTTTTTCACTAATTTCGTTGCCTTCTATCACAAAGTGTAGATGTATATCAGAAAACAACTTAGGCACTGTATCAACACGTTTAGCTGTAATTTCGACTTTACAGCCTCTAATGTTTTGGCGTGCTTTTTCTAAAATGCTGACGACATCAACGGAAGAGCAAGCTCCTAAAGAAATTAATACATTTTCTAATGGACTTGGTGCTAAAGCTCCGCCATTTGCATCTAATACGATCGTGTGACCACTTTCTGATGTGCCCATAAATAACTCATCACCAACCCACTTTACTTCTGCTTTCATGAATAACTTCCTAAATCTGACAAGAGCTAATATTGTAGAGAATTGGCCTTATATTAGCTAGTGCTGATATATAAGTGTGTTTGAATAACTTTCGATAGGTAATTTCCAAGACAGAAAATTCTGCTCTACATGAAAGTTAAATTGATTTTTACTGTTTTTGATAAGTATTGTTAAGGAGGTGGCCCACCCGACAGGAATTGAACCTGTGACCACACGCTTCGGAGGCGTGTACTCTATCCAGCTGAGCTACGGGTGGTTATTTTATCTTCTAGATAATTTTACTAAGACAATATATTTAAATACTTTAAGCGCGGCAAATACTATAGATTATGCCCGATTATGTCTACACAGAATACCCGTTTTATTTGTCTTAAATGGCAATTTAACACTTTTTTTCACTATCTAAATGATATCTTTCTTTGAATTTCGGTAGTATTTAAGATATAGATTGATTTCAAGGCGATTTTATTAATTTATTGTTAAGGGGTAATGGGAAAAAGGTGTACTTTCAGCATGAAGATGCCTAAAGTAAAGACTATAATAAATCATTATTCTCAATACTCTATAAGTAAATACATAGCTATGAAACGACTTTTTACTGTACTTAATTTGTTGCTTATTTCAATCGCGAATATTGCTTTCGCTCAATCATATGATACTGAAGTGGTAGTAGCTGATTTTTACAGTGACACCATAGAACGTACAGGTAGGTTGGACTATAAACGTACTTTAAGTCTTGCTTTCAAAAGTAGTGGTTATTTAAGATTATTAAATATTGATGAAGGTGAACAGTTCACTAAAGGCCAATTACTGGCTTCCTTAGATGTAAGCGAATTGAAAGAAGATAAAAATGCTAACTATGCTCAGCTGTTACAAGCAAAGCGGGAAGTAAAACGTATAAGTCGTTTGATGGACAAGGAAATGGCGTCTGAGCGTGATATGGATAATGCAATGACGCAAGCTGAAGCTAGACGAGCTGCCTATCAAGTTTCTTACTATAATCTAGAGAAGGCACAAATATATGCACCATTTTCTGGTATTGTCTTAGCGCGAAATACCGAGCTAGGTGAGCTTCAATCTCCAGGAAACGAAGTACTAAAAATTGCTAAACTTGATTGGATTGTCAAAGTAGCACTCACGGGCCAAGAGGTTGGACAAGTTCAATTGGGGCAAAGTGTAAAAGTCACTTTAGATCACATGGCTACCATTGAGGGTTTTGTTAGTAAAATCCCTGCAATCGCTGAAAGCACCAGTAACTTATTTATTATCGAAATTTCATTGCCGAAAGCACCTGCTTTATCGAGAATGATTGCTGGACAATTAGCAGGTGTTGATATCGACTTTAAAAGTAGTAAATTTGTTTATAAGCTCCCTATAGGAGCACTTGTTGCTGTTGATGAAGCCGGAAAAGCAATTGTTATCGCTCAACCATCGGAAGGAGCTGATTTTGTTAAGCAAAGTTTTAGTATATTTCAGTTAGATAATGATTATGTATACTTAAGTGCAAGTCCTGACGATGCACCTCTAAAAGTTATGACTAAAGGCTGGCAAAATTTATTAGTGAGTGAGCAATAATAATTATGCGCCTTCCTAGCACAGCCATTAAAAACGCCCAATTCACTTTGACCATTGTTGTACTGTTAGTACTGGTAGGCATTGTTTCATATTTTCAGATGCCTCGTTCTGAAGACCCACAATTTGATATCCCTATTACGCTATTAGAAATTATATATCCGGGAGCATCACCTACGGATATTGAAAGCTTAGTTGTTGATCCTTTGGAAGAAGAGTTTGCGGATATTGAAGGAATAAAAAAAATTGAATCACAAATTAAGAATGGTGGCGCACGCATTGAGGTGACATTTTTATATGGTAGTGATCCCAACGCTGCATATAACGAAATTAAGCAAGCAGTTTCATCAGTAAAACCTACGTTGCCAGAAGGTGTACAAGATGTGTTGGTGTTAAAAGCTACACCAACCAGTGTTGCTATTATTCAATTGGCGCTATGGAGTGACTCAAGTAATTATAAGAGTATGGAGTTCCATGCGAAGCAGCTCGAAAAGAGAATAGAGGCAATAGAAGCAGTAAAAAAAGCAGATATATGGGGCTATCCTACGCAGGTTGTTGCCGTTGATTTAAACTTAAATATGTTAAAACATTATGGCATCAGCGTAACTACTATTAATAATATATTAAAGGGTCGTGCTATCAATATTACTCCCGGTTTTGTAGATGCCAATATTCGACGTTTTAATGTTAAAACTAGTGGAAATTTTCAACATATTGAAGAGCTAAATAATACTGTTGTATTTTCAGATAAAACATCCATTATTCGTTTAGCGGACGTAGCTCATGTATCGTTCTCCGATCGTGATCCAAGTTACTTAGCATACTACGACGGCAAGCCGGTAATATTTTTAACCGCCGAGCAACGTGCGCATACCAATATTTTCACACTGACAAAAGCCATTGAAAATGAAATTTCATCCTTTCAGGAGACGTTACCTGAAAGCATCAAAATAGCGACTTTATTTAAGCAGTCAGATGGCGTTGCAAACCGTGTTAATGGTTTTTTTGATAATTTATGGCAAGGATTAGTATTAGTTGGCATTATGTCGCTAATATTTCTCGGTGTGCGTGAAGCGCTTGTTGTTATTGTTGCTATACCTTTATCATTTCTAATTGCAATAGGTTGGCTTGATTTCGCAGGTTTTGGCTTGCAACAAATGTCAATTGTTGGACTAATTATCGCTCTAGGGTTATTGGTCGATAATGCAATTGTTGTTACCGAAAGTATTCATCGAGAAAAAGCTAACTTTCCGACATTAAGTGAAGCTGCGGCGGTTGGTACTAGTCGTGTAGGTTGGGCTATTAGTAGTGGTACGGTTACTACTATGTTAGCTTTTTTGCCTATGTTGATGTTAGCTAGTGATACTGGCGATTTTGTTCGCTCAATGCCAGTAACTGTGGTGCTAGTTTTGTTGGCGTCTTTACTCATAGCTTTAACTTTGACGCCCTTATTGGCGAGTAAGCTTTTTAGCAAAAAAACTTCAAAAATCAAAACGCTACAATATTATGCTAATGCATTTGCGGAACGATATTATGTCCGGTGGCTGCGCAAGTTGATGAATGCAAAGTTTATAGTTTTAACTGCTGCATTTATTGCGCTAATTGCCATGGCATCGCTCTTTGGCCAAGTTGGTTTGAGTTTATTTCCTAAAGCCGAAAAATCTATGTTGCTTATTGATGTTGAAACACCACCAAATTCATCGTTGGATTATACTAATAGTGTTATGCACTCAATGACAGGTTTTCTTAAAGAACAACCTGAAGTGGATAAAATAGCACTTAATGTCGGTAATTCAAATCCACGTATTTACTATAACGAAATACCTAAACGTGGTGTTGTTACTTATGGCCAAATACTACTTGTATTGAAAGAATATGATGAAGATAAAGTAAATACCTTAGTGGGCAATTTACGCACTGAATTTTCGCAGTGGCACCAAGCAAAAGTTACAGTAAAAGAATTTACTCAAGGACCAGTAACGGACCAGCCCATTACGGTAAGGCTGATCAGTGAATCATTGACTGACCTAGAGAAAGTTGCAGCAGATATACACAGCCATATGGCATCAATGTCAGGGGTCATTAACATAGATAACCCTATTGGAATTGCGAATACTGAATTAGCATTAGATATTGATTATGATAAAGCCGCATTATCGGGGATCGATGTACACAACTTAGATAATGTCATTCAAACGGCTCTTTCGGGCACATTTATCGGAAAGTTTAACGATAGTAATGGTGAAAACTATCCAATACTCGTACGTCGCCCAAAAAGTGATTTGGCAGGCCTTGCAGATATTACTATTGTTAATGACCAAGGAAAAAGTGTTCCATTGGGGCAATTTATCGATACAAAATTGCAGAAGGGAAGAACAGATTTTTTCCACTACCAAAAATTACGAATGGCGAGAGTTTCTGCAGATGCCGCACAAGGGTATTCAGTTCAAGTGCTAACTAGTGATATTGTTAATTATCTTGAAAATTATGAATTGCCAGCGGGTATGTATTATATTTTGGGTGGTGAGGAAGAAGCTCGACAAGAATCTTTTGCTGGGTTGTCTCAAATTATGTTGATAACGGCAATTGGCATCTTTGCCATTTTAGTGTTGCAGTTTAAATCATTCTTGCAGCCCTTAGTTATTTTTACATCTATTCCCTTTGCTATTGCTGGCGCGGTATTTGGTTTGTATCTAACAGGTTTATCATTCTCTATGATGGCGTTTATCGGTTTAATTAGTTTGTTTGGTATTGTGGTTAATAACGCGATTATTTTAATTGATACTACTAATAAAAATTTATTGATAAACAATGACAAAGAGCAAGCTATTTTGTTTGCCAGTGCAACTCGTTTTACACCAATATTATTAACAACAATAACAACCATTGGTGGCTTAATACCACTGACATTATTTGGTGGGAGCCTATGGCAACCTCTTGGAGTGGTTATTATTTCTGGCTTATGTATTTCTGCCATTGCCAGCTTTGTGATCGTTCCCATATTGACAGAGATTTTCACCAAAACAGCAGCTAACAAATAAAAAGAACAAATCATGGATTTCATTGGTTCAATTGGCTTTTCCTTAGCAAGTGTCGCATATGCAATATTTACACTGCTTATTATCGCGGCACGAAATAATAGCTTACTGGCGCGTTGGGTTTTATTTTGCATTCTAGTGACACTGACCACTAATGTCGTTGCAGCCTTACAAATTAAGTTTGGTTATAGCTTACAGTGGGCGCTATTGGCTGATGCATTTAAAATAGCGTGTTGGTCGTTGCTTATCATATTGTTTAATACCGAGGATCGTAGTATTCGGATATTGGTTCGGAATTTCTACGTCCGACAATATGTCGCAATTTGGCTGCTCCTAATGGTCGGCTGTTGGTTTGTAAGCTACTGGCTAGATTATGCTTATGAATACATTTTCTTACTTTTTATTGTGCTCAATTTGTGGATGTTAGTGCTACTAGAACAATTATATCGAAATGCAAATTTGCAGGTACGGTGGGCTATTTGGCCTTTAGTTATCGCGTTAGCAAGCATCGCTATTTTTGATTTTGTACTATATGCTCAGGCCACTATGATTGATGGAATTGATTTTGATTTTTGGTATAGCAGAGGCTACCTAGCGTTATTTGTTGCTCCATTACTACTCATTAGCACACGTAGAGTGAAGAACGGTGAAGTGCGGATATTTGTTTCGCGTAATGTAGTTTTTTATAGTTCAATGCTAATGATAGCAGGTACTTACTTATTGCTTATGGCTCTTGCTGGCTACGTGATAAATTATGTCGGTGGTGAATGGGGAAGCTTTGTTAGTATTGGTTTCTTGATGTTAAGTGGTATCGTACTTTTCGCATTATTGATAACTGAATCTTTACGTCGACGAGTAAAAGTATTTATTGCGAAAAACTTTTTTGCTAATAAATATGAATATCGTGACGAATGGTTAAATCTTATTGAAAAAATTGAAACTACCAGCGGTGAAAGTCACTATCAAATGGCGACACAAATTATGATGTCGAAAGTTGATGCGCAACGTGGCGCTATTATAAAAAAAGTGACAGATCAACACTATCAACAGCAATATTGTCATAACATCAATATAGATGAAAACATTGAAGAACAACTAATTGAAGTAGGTAAATTCTGCCAACAGCAAGGCTGGATAGTTGATGTTAATGAATATGAGCAATCGCCTACTATTTACCCTGATTTAGTATTAGATACTGCTCGTTGCAAAGAATCAAATATACAAATAATAGTGCCAATCTTTATTGGTAAAGCTTTTTATGGTTTATTTGTCTTAGCGGATGAAAATAAGATAAAGCAACTAAATTGGGAAGATAGAGATCTACTTTTTGCGGTTTCTAAACAGCTGGGTAACTTTATCTCGTTATATGAGGCAACTGACAAACTAAGCGAGTCAAAACAATTCGATGCTTTTAATCGTATGTCAGCATTCTTAGTGCATGATTTGAAAAATGTTCAAGCACAGCTTACTTTGATAACCACTAATGCGGAAAAACACCGTAAAAATCCAGAATTTATTGATGATGTCTTTGAAACCGTTGAGTCGGCAACAGAAAGACTTGCAAAGGTTCTATCACAGCTGCGTAAGAAACAGGTTGAGCAGTCGAGCAATCGTAAAATTGATCTTGCCAAAACTATTGATAAGGTAGTTAATCAGTGTAACGTTCAGCAGCCCCAAGTGAATTTCGAGCATGATGGTAATTGTTTTAGTTTGATTGATCATGAGGCATTTCATTCTGTGATGCACCATCTCATACAAAATGCCCAAGAAGCGACGGAAAGTCATGGTTGGGTTAAGGTGACCTTAGCTGAGAAAAAACGTACTATTAGGATTACCATTGCGGACAATGGCTGTGGTATGAGCGAAGAGTTTATTAATACTCGCTTGTTTAGGCCATTTGATACAACTAAAGGTAATGCAGGAATGGGAATAGGGGTCTTTGAAGCTAAACAATTTTTTGAAAGTATGTTGGGTGTTATAAGAGTTGAAAGTACGCTTAATCAGGGGACTGTTTTCACCATAGACTTACCTTCCCATGCAAATAGCCCTGTAAATAATTAAGATTTATCATAAGGATTTCCGAGAATGGAAAAGTTGTTAATCGTAGATGACGATAAAGGTATTCAAAAGCAGCTAAAATGGAGCTTGTCAGATTACGATGCTGTCTTGGCTGGCGATCGCGAAAGTGCTATCGCCGCCGTGCGCCGACATGAGCCTAAGGTGGTAACATTAGATTTAGGGCTACCGCCAGACGAAACTAACGCTTCAGAAGGCTTAGCTGCACTACAAGAAATATTAGTCATCGCCCCCCATACTAAAGTGATTGTTATTACAGGTAACGATGACAGAAATAACGCGTTAACTGCGATAGCTGCTGGCGCTTATGATTTTTATCAAAAGCCTGTTGATACAGAAGTGATTAATGTCATTGTTTCTCGAGCTTTCAGCGTCGCGGCTATTGAAGAAGAAAATCGTAAAATGCGTGCCGTTGCCGGTAGCGATATTGGTATTATCGGTAATAGTGAAAGCATCGATAGATTACGTATGATGGTAAAACGTATCGCGCCGACTGCAATTACGGCATTGCTGCTAGGGGAGAGCGGTACTGGCAAAGAGGTAACTGCTAATGCCGTTCATTTAGCTAGTGATCGTAAAAATAAACCTTTTGTTGCGATAAATTGTGCCTCGATACCTGAAACACTTTTAGAAAGTGAGTTATTCGGTTTTGAAAAAGGTGCTTTTACAGGTGCGCATAGAGCAACAAAAGGAAAAATTGAGTGTGCGGAAGGTGGTACTTTATTTCTTGATGAAATAGGGGATATGCCTTATAGCCTGCAAGCAAAATTGTTACGTTTTCTACAGGAAAAACGTATTGAGCGCTTAGGGGGTCGACAAGAGATTGCAGTTGATGTTAGGGTCGTTTGCGCGACTAATCAAAACCTTGAAGAAATGGTTGCAGATAAAACCTTTAGAGAAGACTTATTTTATCGCGTCAGTGAAATAACTCTTAACATTCCTCCCTTAAGAGACCGCGATGAAGATGTTATTATTCTTGCGCAGTACTTTTTGCAACACTATGCCTCAGAATATAAGCGCAACGTTAAAAGTTTCTCTGAAGATGCGTTAAGTGCGATTAAAGACCATCGTTGGCCAGGTAATATCCGGGAATTGCAAAATAAAGTTAAAAGTTCAGTAATTATGACGACTGGCCGACAAGTCACAGCATTAGATCTTGGTTTTTTTGATCATCAAGAGAAAAGCTTTGAATTATCATTAAATTTACGTACGGTAAGAGAACGTGCAGAATCTATTGCTATTCAAAAAGCCTATGCCTTAGCAGATGGGAACATGTCAAAAACGTCAGAGTTACTAGGTGTGACTAGACCTACACTATATTCATTGATTGAAAAGTATGAATTAACAATTAATGACTAACTCTAGCTGATGAACTTAAATTTAAAACCGCTTTTTAGCGGTTTTTTTGTTGCAACGACAAGCTATTCATTCGTTCCAGTCGTAGCGTTAGTGTACATTCGGCTCTTTTGTTTCAAAAGCTTGTCTACATAGCGTGCCATTTTTATTTTTTCTTTAATGCTAGTTTCCAATATCTCTTCTACTTCGCGTAGCACATCTTTAATGCTTGCTACGTTTGCTGTTGAACTCAGCACTGCTTGATTAGGTTCAATACTTTGCAACTGTGCCCCGTTTAATGAGCCCGTAAGCTCAACTTCCATTTCTTTAGCTACTTCGTCAATTGAATCAACATCAATGTTATCTAGTTCTTCAAGAAAACCAAAAAGTAGTAATCTATCAACGAAAATGTTTATTTTTCGTGGAACACCTAAGGTTTTTTCATGGATGAGATCAAAAGCAGGAGCAGAAAATACTTCTGTTTTTTTACAACCAGCCTGCTGCAAGCGATGATTTATATACTCTTTAACTTCTTCGCTTGAAAGTGGCTTTAGGTGAGCTGATGCGATAATTCTTTGACGAAATTGCTCCATGTTAGGCGCTTGAATGATGCCTTTGAGTTCCTCTTGCCCCAAAAGAAAGCTTTGGATCAATGGTTTATTATCTAACTGGAAATTAGATAGCATTCTTAGTTCTTCAACACTTTCACTCGATAGATTTTGTGCTTCATCGACGATTAATAGCGCGCGCTTATCTTGCTGATGTAATTGTACGAGAAACCTTTCAATCGCCTGCAATAAATCAGCTTTGCTATCACCTTTTACAGTAATGTTAAATTCTGATACAACCAACTCCAATAATTCTTTCGGGTTTAATTTCGTAGTTACAAGCTGTGCTGCCACAATATTAGCATCGTCTAAGTTACTTAGTAAGTTACGAGCTATGGTCGTTTTCCCAGTGCCAATTGGACCAGTAACTACAATAAACCCTTCACCTTGATCTAAACCATATTGTAAATACGATAGAGCACGCTGATGATGGCTCGAGGCAAAAAAGAACCGAGGATCAGGGCTTAACTGGAAAGGCCTTTCTTTAAAACCATAATAACTTTCATACATTCGACTAAAAACCTTTGGTCATTTGGGCGCTAATGCGGCCTTCTTCATAGTTGAGGTCGGCACTATCTGAGCTTCTATCTAAATAGCTCATCGTAAGGCTGAGGGATAATGCACTATTCAATGATTTCTCATAACTAAGTTGATAGCGGCGATAACGGTCAACACGCTCTAGTTCAGTATCAATTTGTAGGTTTGTTTCAGTATATGAGATGTCGAGATTTACGCTAGATCGTCCACTAACATTGCGTTTAACTTTAAGACTTAGGACATTTGATTCATCTTCGATACGAGTATCAAGATTATCACGACTCTGCTGACTAGCGCTCAAATTAATTGTGGTGCGAGCAAGTTCTAGCGTTGAATTCCAATTTAAGGTCTTATTGAGTGAAAAGACATTATCTTCTACTAAGATAAAATCTTGAATCGGGAGGATACGGTAACCTTGATCATTCGGATCATTTGGATTATCAGGAATAATTGTACTACCATCTTGAATGGTACACTGTTCGATTGATGTCACATTATTCGGGCATAGGTAGAAGCCAATAATATCATTAATAAAATTATTGCGTGTTAATGTTTGTACATCTTCTACGTAGCTGATGGTATTTGTTAAACGCTTATTCTTATGACTAAAATTAAGGCCGTAGCTGTCACCAAAAAATCGCTCTGAGTAGTTTGCCTCTAATGTCGTTCTAATAGACGGCTGCCATTGAATCGCTGTATTTATATAGTCACCTTGTTTTTTACCATCAATATCAAAATTGTTACCGATAGGTTTGTTATAAGAACTATCTATGTATAACCGCGGAGAAATCAACAAACGAATACCGAAACCGTATGAATTGGATTCAGTCGAATTGCTTCCATTACCTAAATTACCACTATTGTCTTCATCATAATAACGGATAAATGGATTGATTTTGAAATCAGTAATCAAGCCTATTTTTACTTCACTTTTGCTTAGTTTTCCATCTTGGGAATTATTCTTCAGCTCTTGAAAGCTATGCTCGACCCGCCAAAAAATATGACGAGCACCGGAGCCGTTAGTACTATTAAGTGTTGCAACTACGCCTTCTCTATCACCGATATTATCTTCTGATTTCGTTTGGAGATAACTAATGCCTGAGCTAACGATAAAAGCGCTATTATTAATATTATATTCTAAGCCTGCATTGTAGGTTTCTACTCGACTGGTATCTGCGGAAATAACATCAGCTAAGGCATTTCTACTGGTATTTCGAGCTTGATTTGCAATGTTTATATCGGCGACTAATGCGATTCCGTTTGGCCACAGTTGCAAACGTAAATCGCTGGCTAATGTGTGATAATCATTATCTAGTTCGTGATTATGGCTATAGAGTGCGTAGTTACTTTGTGATAAAAAATTGAAAGTTGTATATTGTGCTTTATATGTAGAATCAATGCTAATACCAGTCTGGCTAACCAAACTAGATATTTCATTATTAGATACTACACCAACATTATCGGTATAGGTTTCGTTAATTAATATACTCGGAGTAAATTGCCAATCACCGGCGAAGGTGAAGTTCGAGCAGATTAATGTGAGGTATACGATGCATCGTTTAATCTTGTGCACCGTATCCATAGCCATAGTAACCATACAAGTCCTTATGAGATCTTATTGCTTTATTAAGTACTAATCCTACTGCTAAATCTTCATTGAGGTGCTCAGTCGCTGATTGTATATCCGCAATTGAACTTTTGGATTCTTCAACAACAATAATAGCTTGTCCCATTAAGTTGGCTAATACCAAAGTTTCGGTAACCCCAATTAGTGGTGGGCAATCAAAGATAACTATTCGGTCCGGGTAGCGATTTGCTAATTCATTCGCCAATGTAGCCATTTTTTCACTGGCTAATAGCTCGTTAGATAAATGATGAGGTTTTCCCGCCGAGATTAATTTAAGTTTATCAATATCAGTATTATAAATAACGTCACTGACTTGTTCTGCTTTACCGAGCAAATATTCAATAATACCTGGAGTTTCATCAAGCCCTAGTTCACGAATAACACTAGGTCGAAGTACATCAGCATCGACAAGTAACACTGTTTTGTCTTTTTCTAAAGCAATACTCAATGCTAGGTTGATAGCAACAAAAGTTTTTCCTTCATTTGGCTTAGCACTACTAACCATAATCAAGTTGCTGTTTTGTAATGTTTTTGAGTTGCTTCCAAAAGCATTATTGAGCAATTTACGCTTAATTTGACGAAATTCATCTTTGATACTTTTTCGAGTGCCAGTATCTATTAAGTAACCTCGTTCTTCTAAGCTTTCTTTATCAAGTGCTAATGTCGGCTTATCAGTTGTACTTTTTTTATTTGCTATAGCTGTAGTTGCAACATTTGGTTCAGAATTATCAATTTCAGGAACTGTTTGATTGTCTTTTTGTTGCTTAGCTAATGCTTTTTCAATGATGCTCATAGGTTTATAGAACTCCTCTAATCGGCGCTAATATGACATCTGGTGCAATCGCATATAGTATAAAAAAAGCAAGGACAATAAATAATGCGCTGTTAGAAAATATAAATATTAATGTTTTTCTTCGATACCACTGTTGTAACCCTAGGTTTTCAGTCGCAGATACAATACCGAAAACCGGAATACCTGTAGCCTTAGATACTTGACTGCTGGATGTAACTACTGGATTTATTTGACTAAATAAGAGTGATAACCCAATACCAATGCCAAAGCCTAATATAGTTGCAGCAATCAAAAATAAAATTCTTTTTGGACCTGCTGGTTCTGTTGGCGCTCTAGGTGGATCAATAACCTTAAATTGAATTGAACTGGTGTTTTCATCTGCTTGCTGTGCTAGTAGTGCTGTCTCTCTTCGGTTTAAGAGTTCTTCGTATTTAGTTTTAGTAATTTTGTAACCACGATTGAGTGATGTCAACTCAGCTTCAATTTCAGGCAGTATATGAATTTTGCTTTCAAGTTCTTTAACCTGTTGGCGGTAATTATTTGCGCGAACACTGGTTGAAGCAACGATATTTTCAAGTTGGTTAACCTGGATTTGTAACTGTTGAATAACAGGGTTTTGACTTATGGATAACTTATTGGCATCACCATCTTGGGTCGTATTCAAATATTCGCTAATTTCTTTGTTACGTTGTTCATTTAAACGATCCAAACGACGCTTTACCTCAACAACATCTGGATACTTTTCAGTGTATCGTAATTGTAAGGTGTCCAGCTTTACTTCTAATTCAGAAATTCGTTCGTCGTATGTAGTTTCAATGCTACTAGAATTCTTAATTTTATTTTGAGAGGTATTATTGTTATTATTTGGTAAGGCAACTAATTGCTTCTTAGCCGATTTAAGCTGAGTTTCTTGCTCAAGTAAACTTAATTCAATTGTTTTAAGTTGTTCTTTTACAATGTTTAATTTTTGATAGTAACCGCCATATTGATCAGGTAATAAACCGCTATACTTTTGCTTAAAATCTGTTAATCGTGATTCAGCGGACAGTAAACGATCTTCATAATCTTTAATTTGCGTATCTAAGAATTTTTGAGCCGAATTTGAGTCACTACGATTTTCACCTAACGTGTTCTCGATAAATACAGTAAGGACAGAGTTTACGACATTTTTCGCCATTTCAGGGTCTGAATTTTGATAAGCAACTGTAAAGATATTTTCTTTACTGCCACCTGTTTTAGTTATATCAATATTCTCCTTCAATTCAGCAATTAACTCTTCATACGCTTCTGGAGTATCCGCCTGCACATCAAGGTCTGTCATGCGGGTAATTCGTTCTAAATTAGGTCGGCTTAAAAGCGTTTTAACCATTAAACGAATTTGTACTTCTGGGTTAATGCCAACAGTTAACCCTTTTAATAATGGTGCAAGAATAGATTGTGTATCTGCATACACGCGCGCTTCAGATTCGTAGACATTGTCAAGTTGGGAAATGAAAACCCAAGCAGGAGGGCATATCAACCAAGTCGAGATAATAATAAATCGTCGTTTAAGCCAAATACCTTTAAGGTACCCGACAAATTGTTCTATAATTTCTTGCATTCTTGCCCTCTAAAACAGGTAAAAAAATCTAACGAGCTTAAAACCATGTTTCAGGTATTACAATAATGTCGCCGGGTAAAACATCGACATTAGCCGAAATTTCTCCATTTTTGATTAAATCTTCAATATATATTTCATATTGCTTTTGTTGGCCATTTTTAACTCTAACTAAAACAGCGCCATTGCCATTAGCGAACTCTGTTAGACCGCCAACACGAATCATTACATCTAATAATGTCATGTGCTGAATATAGTTGATTGATTGTGGCTCTGTAGCCTCACCAATAACTCTTATTTGCTCGCTAAATGGTCCAATGAATTGATTGACCGTAACGGTAACTACAGGATCTCGTAAATATGTAGCTAAAATTTCTTCTATAGAACGAGCCAATTCAGTTGGTGTTTTCCCTGATACGGGAATATCTTCAACTAATGATGTGGTAATCATACCGTCAGGGCGTACAGTAAATGAACCCGACACTTCAGGATGGCGCCAAACGAAAATATTGACTGCATCCCCAGCTCCTATTAGGTATTTGTAAGAGGATACATCAGAGGTATTCGATTGATGAACTGTAGCAGGAGGTAATGTAGCTGTACTGCATCCAGTTACGATGTAACTTAATGCAAGAAATAAAATCGCCTTTATTGTATTAGTCATGTGCTTTTCCATGGTAATTAACCTTCTTATTTACAACCGTTTTTATCTAAGCTATCTGATTGTATTTGATTTTTACATTCGATGCACATTATTTAATTGCCATAAACAAGAGTAATTGGAGTATTTTTAAATAGCCTATTGTTTACATTTGGCAATAGATCAATTCTAATACACTGCTTAAAAATAAAAATATACTATTCTTGATTTATTTTTCTTACCAGAAAGGATTATTCTAAACACATGTCTAGCCCAAAATTTCGTGATTTATCTGCGGGTAGCAAGTCTCTAGTCTTGATTGAGTTTGTCTGTTTTGCAGGCGCATTATTGCTAAGTTTATATCTCAATAGTCTATTTCACTTTATTACTTATAATAGCCAAGATGTTGCTATGAATATTTTATTTATTCATGCCATTATTTTTGCTTTAGTCGTGCAATTGTCATCATTGGCTATGGGGCTTTATAACTCAAAACTAAGAGAGAACTTTCGAGGAGTTGTTCGGAGGTTATTAGTTTCAGTAGCGATTGGCTTTTTTATCGTATCACTTATCAATCCGTTTTATGGCGCTGGCGCTCTGGGTATTGAATTATTGGCAATGGCAGCATTAATTAGTCTTGTTATTGCTAGTGGTGTGCGCTATTTAACATTGCAAATTGATTTCTTTGGTTTTAATAAGCGTAATATTCTGGTGCTTGGCGCAGGAGAACGAGCTTCCATTATCGAAAAGCGTATGCGTCGTGATGTTGATCGTCAGGGTTTTTTTATGCACGGTTTTGTTGTTATGAATGGTGATAGCGAAGGTGGTATTGTTAATGAAAATAGAATTAAGCTAGACGGGTCATTAGTCAACTACGCTCTCGAGCATGAAATTGATGAAATTGTTGTTGCCAATGATGAACGCCGTGAAAACCTGCCTGTTGATGAATTATTTGCTTGTAAAATTCGCGGTATTGAAGTCACTGAAATTTTAGATTTCATTGAGCGTGAAACAGGGCAGATAGCCGTTAACTTGATTTACCCTAGTTGGGTCATTTACTCAAATGGCTTTGCCTCAGCTAACCATTTGCGAAATACCTTAGATTGGGTCTTTAACGCTGGCATGGGATTTGTTTTACTGATGGTTACTTGGCCAATCATGCTGATTACCACAATATTAATTAAGTTAGACGAAGGCTTTAAGGCTCCGATATTTTACTGTCAAGAACGTGTTGGGTTGGATGGTCAAACTTTTAGCATTGTTAAGTTCCGTAGCATGCGCATCGATGCGGAAAAAAATGGTGCTCAAATGGCATCTGAAAATGATGATAGAACAACAAAAATAGGTAAATTTATTCGCAAATATCGCATTGACGAATTACCACAAATTTATAATGTGTTGTGTGGCGATATGGGGTTTGTAGGTCCAAGACCTGAACGACCTGAGTTTGTGCAGCAGTTGATTAAAAATATTCCTTATTATAATGAACGTCATAATGTGAAACCTGGCTTAACTGGCTGGGCACAACTCAAGTACCCTTATGGGGCAACAGAAGAGGATTCGTTAGAAAAACTTAAATATGATTTATACTATATTAAGCATCGTAGTTTTTTACTCGACCTTTTAATCTTAATTCGAACAGTAGAAATAGTATTGTTCGGTAAGGGAAGGTAAGTTTCATGAATAAAATTATTAATGCAATGACGGTTGATGTTGAAGATTATTTTCATGTTTCTGCCTTTGAGAACACGATACCAAGATCGAATTGGGAAAAAATGCCCTTAAGGGTTGAACGTAACACATATCGGTTATTAGAGCTGTTCGAAAAATATAATGTTAAAAGTACATTTTTTACTTTGGGCTGGGTTGCAAAACATTGTCCGAATTTAATAAAGGCTATCGTAGATCAAGGGCACGAATTAGCGAGCCATGGGTATAGCCATAAACGTGCAACTGAGATGACTCGAGCAGAGTTTTTTTCTGATGTTGAGCAAAGTAAAAATATTCTTGAAGAACTCTCAGGTAAAAAAATCGTTGGTTATCGTGCCCCTAGTTTTTCAGTCAATGAAACCAACACGTGGGTTTATGATGTACTTATTGAGTTAGGCTTTCAATATAGTTCTAGTACATATCCTATCAACCATGACTTATATGGTGTACCTGATTGGCCTCGTTTTGCTTATCTGCGAGATGTAAGTGATCAAAAACTAATAGAAATACCTATTCCGACTATCCGTCACCGTGACATAAATACGGGCATCGGCGGAGGAGGATATTTTCGGTTATACCCTTATTGGCTTTCTAAAAGGCGTATTGATAAATTTCATAAATTGGAACAAATGCCCTATAACTTTTATTTCCATCCTTGGGAAATCGACCCCGATCAGCCTAGAGTAAAAGAGGCGTCGTTAAAATCAAAGTTCAGACACTATGTAAATTTATCACGCATGGAAGGTAAATTAGAACAACTATTAAAAGAATATCAATGGGACACGATGAAGAGTGTTTATTTACATAAAAACGCAAAAATAATGGAATAGTTTACGTATGCCAATTAACAGGTATTTCACTAATGTCCTTCTAGTCAGTTGCATAATATTATGTATGTTTTTTGCCTTTAGCAGCTCGTTCACTCGACTTGTTCAAATATGGCAAAGCTCCAACACCTATGGTCACGGCTTTTTAATTTTTCCTATCGTCCTTTGGTTGGTTGAGCGAAAAAAACATGTGCTTGCACAAATTGATACTAAACCCTCTTTACTTGCTTTATGTCTTATCGGTTTAACATCGTTCTTTTGGTTTATTAGTGCTTTGTCGTATATTAATGTTTTAGAGCAATTCGTATTATTCAGTTTGTTTATTGTTTTAACTTGGGCTTTTTTTGGTTGGAATATAGTACTTTCATTAAAATTTCCATTAGCTTTTTTATACTTATCAATTCCTATTGGAGATTTTTTAATTCCTTATCTGCAGTTTATTACCGCGGATATATCAGTCTTTATGATAAACGCCTTAGGTATTCCAGTCTTTCGGGATGGTATGTATATACAAATACCCAACGGAAATTTTCATGTTGCAGAAGCTTGTAGTGGAATTCGTTTTTTAATTTCAACTATTACCATAGGTATTTTATATTCTTATCTAAATTTTAATCGATTATATAAAAAAATTGTATTCGTACTGCTATGTTGTGTTGTTGCTATTATTGGGAATGGATTAAGAGCTTTCTTAATGATTCTTATTGGTCACTTATCTGATATGCAAGCGGCGGTTGGTTTTGATCATTTAGTATATGGCGGAGTGTTTTTTACCATCATTTTAGGCTTGTTGTTTGTTATTGGTTACTATATGACTGATGCAGAAGATAAAGAAGACGAGTGCAACCGAATTGAAATAAAAAAAGCACCTCAAAAATATCCTTCTGCAATATTTATAACTATTGCTTTGTTGTTTTTATTCATAGGGCCTGTATTAAAATATAAATATGAAAGTCATTTAGATTTATTGGTATTTCAAAAAGCTAGTCATTTGGCTGAAAAGCCTTCTATAAGAGCTCCCTTTAAATTTAACAATAATTGGTTACCAAGTTTTCCTAATGCTGATTCTATGTATCTCTCATCAAAGAGCTCAAGTAATACTAATGTTGATATTTTTATCGCTAATTATGAGTATGAGACAGATGAGAAAGAAGTTATTGGTTATAAAAATAGACTATTTAATACAGATTATTGGTCTATTAAAAGTATCTCGACAAATGAAATGATAACTAATAAAGGTGATTCAATACCTTACAGTTCGTATTCTATTGTCAATATACAGGGTGAAGAGCGTAAACTTAGAGTCATATATAGAGTAGGCAGTCATTTATCAGCAAGTAGAGTCCAATTTAAATTGCTACAGCTAATGAACAAAATAATGATGACCGACCTAGGTGGGAAGGTTATTGTATTATCATCAGCTAATGAACATAAAGCCGATAGAATGTTAGATAGATTTATGTCTGAAAATTTTTTTGAAATTAATCAACATGTAACTTTGGCTCAATAAGGAAATATATTAAATCATGCTCATTTCTACGGTTATACTTTCATATAATTCGGTTAGCCCAATACAGCGATGTTTAGATGATCTGATTAGCTCGCTATCGGTGTTTGATGAAGATAATGAAATATTTATTGTTGATAATGGTTCAAAAGACGGTAGTGTCGAGTTAATAAAACAATATGAAAACGATTATCCTGAGCTAATTAAACCTATTTTCTTTAGTCAAAATACAGGAACAACCTATTCCCGAAACGCCGCTTTAAGAAAAGCTACGGGTAAATTTGTTTTAGTATTAGACTCTGATGCTTATGTTAATCACAAGGCAATTGAAAGTTTAATTTCGTATTTAGAGGAGCATTGTGATGTTGGTATGGCGGTACCTCGACTTTCTTACCGTAGTGGTAACTTTCAACTATCTTGTGATGTATTCCCAACGCTTATTCATAAATTTAAACGCTTTTTATTTTTAAAAAAAATAGAATCAAAACCACATGAATTACAGTCCACTAAAACGGCTACTAATGTCGATTATGCTATTTCGGCATGTTGGATGCTATCAAGGGAAGCTGTCGATAGAACGGGCTTATTTGATGAAAAAATATTTTATTCTCCTGAAGATGTCGATTATTGTTTAAGAGTATGGGAGAACGGCTTTAAAATTACTTATATTCCTTCTGCTGAAGTTATTCATGACGCTCAAGAGCTTTCACGTGGTTTCAAGCTATCAATTTTTCACTTTTCGCATTTAAAAGGACTTTTTTACTTAATGAATAAGCACAAGTACTTTTGGGGCTTAGGGAATCTTTATAAACGACTGAATAGATTTAGCTAGGTTTTAAGGTAAATGTGCGGAATTGTAGCTATTTTTCACCATGATCATTTATTTGATATAGATAAAAATACCGTCAATAAAATGAATCAAAGCCAGCATCACCGAGGTCCAGATGGTGATGGTGTTTATATCTCCGATGGTATTGCCCTAGCACACACTCGTTTGTCAATAATTGACCTAGAAGGAGGCCATCAGCCATTATTCGATCAAACTAAAACTGTTGGTATTACTTATAACGGCGAAATCTATAATTATAAAGAATTGCGTAGTGAATTAATAAGCTTAGGTTATCAATTTAATACCAATAGTGATACTGAAGTCATTGTGAATGCCTGGTTAGAGTGGCATACGCAATGTGTAAATAAACTTAATGGTATGTTTGCTTTTGTTCTTTTTGATAAAAATAAAAAGCAAATGTTTGCCGCAAGAGATAGATTGGGCATTAAACCGCTTCACTGGGCGAAAACAACAGAAAATGAAATTGTTTTCTCTTCAGAAATAAAGGCGTTGAAAAAACATACAAAAATTCCATTAAATATTAACTTAAAATCGATAGAAGATTATCTATCATTAGGTTATGTCTTAGAGCCAAAATCTATCTATTTAGAAGTAATGAAACTGCTACCAGGGCACTTTATTCTTTTAGATCAAAACTCGCCTGAATTATTTATTAATGAAGCCTATTGGCATCTAAAAGAATATATCACCAGAAATGAGAATAGCTATAACATCGAAGATGTACATGCTCAGCTAAGTAAGGCAGTGCAAGACCGAATGGTAGCAGACGTGCCGCTTGGTGCTTTTTTATCTGGAGGGGTTGATTCTTCTGCGATAGTGGCCTTTATGAGTCAGTTAAGTGCAGAGCCAATTACAACAAGCTCAATAGGCTTTGATTTATCAAAATATGATGAATCATACTTTGCTGAGAAAGTAGCTAAACACTTTAAAACAAAGCATTCAACGACGAATGTGTCGGTAAATGATCTTTCATTGGTCGACCTGGTTGTTGATACGTTTGATGAACCTTTTGCTGATAATTCAGCTATTCCAACTTTAATATTAAGTAAGGTAACGAAAGAGAAGGTAAAAGTTGCCCTTTCAGGCGATGGCAGTGATGAGTTGTTTTTTGGTTACCGAAATTACCAAATGTTAAATTTTGAAGAAAAACTTCGTGCTACTTTCGTAAATAAATTCACAAAACCTGTGTTTAATTTGTTGGCAAAATATTATCCAAAACTTGATAAAGCGCCTCAATTTCTAAGGGCAAAATCTACGTTTAAAGCGCTAACAAATGATCCAATAACGAGCTTTTATAACGCAATGTCGTTATCCGACAGTGAAACCTTAAATAAATTATACTCTTATCAATTTAAGCAAAAATTGGAAGGATACAGCGCTTTAAGCCAATTTAAATCAATAGCTAGTGAAGTTGATAACTTAAGTCCTGTGAAGCAAGTGCAGTATATTGACTTTAAAACATATTTGCCTGGAGATATTTTAACTAAAGTCGACAGAGCAAGTATGGCTTGCTCTTTAGAGGTAAGAGTGCCATTTTTGGATTATAAACTGGTCGAATGGGGCTTAGGTTTAAATGAAAAACTTAATCTTAAAAAACATAAAGTAAAACAGGTTCTTGCAAAATCGGTAGAAGGCTTAGTTCCTAATTTCGTATTAGAAAGAAAAAAAATGGGCTTTACTTCTCCACTAGATGAATGGATAAGACAAATACCTCAAGCAACATTAGAAAAAAGAATTTTATCGGAACACCTTGTATCGTTGAACATATTTAACATTAGTGAATTAAAAAAAATTACTGAAGCTCATCAAAACCGAACCATAAATAATGGTGTGTTAATTTGGGCATTACTAGTATTAGCCTCATTCTTAGATAAAGAAAAAAAATAAAATGAAAATACTCTATCACCACAGAATCGCCTCAAAAGATGGTCAATTTGTTCACGTTGAAGAACTCACTAATGCATTTATTGAACAAGGTCACGATCTAAAATTTGTAGCACCTTCATTGAATGAAAATAGCGACTTCGGCCATGATGGTGGCTTCGTAACTAAACTCAAAAAACTACTCCCTCGATCTCTATACGAGCTATTAGAGTTATCTTATAGTCTCTGGATTTTTATCAAACTTGTTAAAGCGATAAAACAATTTAACCCTGAATTTATTTATGAACGCTATAACCTATACCAACCTGCGGGTATATGGGCGAGTAGATTATTTAATATACCGCTTATATTAGAGGTAAATGCTCCCTTAGTTTATGAACGAAAAACGTATAGTGGATTATCGTTAGTACGATTTGCAAAATGGATTGAGAACTATACTTGGAAAAATGCTACACATACGCTTCCAGTAACGGATGTGTTAGCAGACCATTTAAGAAAAGCTGGCGTTAAGGAAGAGAATATTAGCGTTATTCATAATGGCGTTAATCAACCCTTTATTGATCAAATGCTTGCAAAACCTATAAATAGCAACAAAAAAGAGATTGTTATTGGATTTACAGGCTTTATTCATCCATGGCACGGTATGGATAAGGCAATAGAAGCGATAGCTAAGCATAAAACGTTACCACTTAAACTTATCTGTGTAGGTAACGGAAATATTCTCCCCGACTTGAAGGCGCAAGCTGAATCACTTGGAATTAGTGATAAAGTGGAGTTTGCTGGTTTAGTGACTCGCGATAAAGTACTTAATTATGTCGAACAATTTGATATCGCATTACAACCAGATGTAACTGATTATGCCTCACCACTGAAAATGTTTGAATATATGGCTGTTGGCAGCATCATTATTGCGCCAGATTGTCCAAATATAAGAGAAATTTTGAGTGATGATACGGCCCTATTTTTTGAAAAAGGTAATCAAACATCCTTTATTGAACAATTAGTTTTTGCAATAGATAATATTGAACAGCTAGAGACTAAGCGTATCGCTATAAAAAATAGTGTAATTGATAAAAAATTTATTTGGCAGGAAAATACTAAGAAAATAATTGACTTAGCTTCTACAGTCAGAAGGAAGTAGGTTAGATGAGTTCAATTGTTTTTCTAATTAGTATGGGACTCGTAATATACTTTCTTATTCAAGGGGATAAGCAAGATAAGTTAGATCGTGAAGAAGAGATAAAGAGAACAGTAAAAGCAAGAGGTAAAGGGGGACGAAAAAGATGAAAGATATAATATTTTTATTAATGTTTTCTCCATTATTTATTCTGGCATTAAGAAATCCTTTTTTGGGCCTTTGTGGTTGGATCTGGACAATAATGGCAATACCTAAAAATATGCTTTGGGGTTTTTCTTCTGATATCCGCTTCACGTATATCTTAGCGATAGCTACAATCATCGGTTTGTTCTTTGATAAAGACCCATTAAGAAAGTCGCCTTTTAATGGTATGTTTATTTTAATGCTGCTGCTTTTAATTCAGTCAGCTTTTTCCAATATGTTTACTTTCGGCTCAAGTGAAGCTTCATGGATAGTTTGGAGTGACTTCTTTAAAGCAGTATTGTTGAGCTGTTTAATAATGATCCTGTTGACCACTAAGAATAGGATCGAAACATTTTTATTTTCAATGTTGTTAGGAGTCGGATTTAATATATTTTTTGAAGGACTAAAATTTTTAGCAACAGCAGGAAACTATAAGATTGTCGGTATTAATAATTCAATGATGACAGATAATAATTTATTTGCGTTGGCGATATTGATGGTTATTCCTCTTTATTTATATATTATCTCCCAAGTAAAACACAAATACCTTAAATTAGGTTTTGCTGGTTTAGCTGGGTTATCAGCGGTTTGTGTCATTGGTTCATTCTCTCGAGGCGGATTTATTGGCTTAATTATAGTTAGCTGGCAAGTGTTTTTAAAAGTTAAACGGAAATTTTTATTTATTCTCTTTAGTATTGTTTTTGCGTCCTCCGCTATTTATATTGCAGCGGACAAATGGACAGATCGTATACAGACTATTGAACATGCTGATCAAGATGCGTCATTTCTGGGAAGAGTGACAGCATGGAAACTCGCTACAATTGCTGCTTTAGATAGTCCTATCCTTGGTGCCGGACAAGATTCAATACAGCATTTTCATGTCTGGAGCTACTACTATAGTGATATACATGATTTTGACTTTATTACGAAAAAGAATAGCCCTATTAACTATCCAAAAGCTGCACACAGTATTTATTTCCAAGTATTAGGAGACCTTGGCTTTCTAGGTCTTATATTGTTTTTATCAATGTTATTAAAAGGTTATTTTACTAGTAGATCTCTGCTAAAAAAAGGAAAAGAGCAATGGATACAAGATTTATCTAAGGCGATAAATACAGTTATTCTTGTATATATGATTTCTGGCGGCTTACTCAGTATGGCTTATTACGATTTATTGTATGTGTTGTTGTCAGTATTATTTTGTATAAAGCACATCAATTCTAACAAGCAATTACCTAATAAAGTTATTGGCTGAAATGAATAAAATGAAAATTACTTTAGGTGAAAGGTAGCAAGTGACATTAAAAGAAAAAGTAATAACAGGCTTGAAATGGTCTGCTATCGCAAAACTACTCGTACAATTATTTTCTTGGATCTCAACATTTCTTGTTATTCGCCTTTTAAGTCCTAATGACTATGGGCTTGTCGCGATAACATCAGTTATCTTTACTTTTATCAGTATTTTTACCGTAAATGGCTTTGTTACTGCACTTGTTAAATCGCAAAATATAAAAGAGCAAGGTAGTAACCAGTTATTTACCTTATCATTTGGAATCTATATTTTATTTGGTATTTGTATCGCAGCATTAGCGTCAAATATTGCAAATTTTTATGGTAAGTCGGAGTTAGAGCTGATTATTTATGCGATGGCGATTATTACACCGTTAAATAGTTTTTGTATTATCCCGACAGCCGCCCTTAATATATCAATGAACTTTAAAGTTAAAGCAATATGTGAAGCCACTGCTGCACTAGGAGCTACTTTTGTAGCATTATATAGCGCATATTCAGGTGCAGGTTATTGGGCCCTTATTTTTGCATTGGGTGTCGAGCTTTTAGTTCGTAGTGTTTTACTCAATTATATGACTAAAGTGAAATACCGTATAACATTGAATTTTAATGATTTTAATAAGATTATTTCTTTCGCAGGTAAAATCCAACTCATTGAGTTGATTTGGTTTACATATAATAAACTAGATGCATTAATTATTGGAAAATTTGTGGGTGTCCAGCAACTTGGTATATATAATGTTGCTGTAGAAATCGCGTCATTACCCATGACTAAAATATCCGCTATTTTAAACCAAGTTGGTTTTTCAGCATTCTCCTCACTTAAAGAAGACCTTAGTGCTACTCGTTATTATTTAGAAAAGGCGTTGAGCTTATTATCGCTGGCTGTGTTTCCAATTTTTTTGGGTATTTCAGCAGTATCACATGAAATTGTATTATTATTTCTGGGGGCGCAATGGAGTGAAGCGGTTGCTATTATCGCTATATTTGCTTTGGTTTTTCCTTTTCGTATGCTTAATGCAGTGATATATAACTTTGTTATAGCGATGGATGATGCTGGCTTTGCAATAAAAAATACGGTTTTGATTTCAGTATTTGTTATTGTGGGAATACTTATAGGTGTCCAATTTGGACTGCAAGCAACAGCAATGGCTTGGCTGATATCATTTTTACTCGCCTTTTTCATAGTAATAGTACGTGTAAAAATGAAATACAAGCTGAAATACTCTACGGTATTTTGTTGGCTTATTCCTTTCATTATTTCATGTCTGATGTGGCTTATTATATATTTAGTAGATTTATTTTTATTAACAGGAGATGTCAGTTTAGTTGAATCATTGTTGGTAAAAATACTAGTGGGTGGCGGTGTTATTCTATTTTCGTATTGGCTGTTTTACAAAGATGAAATAATTAGCATTGTTAAGAAAGATAAAAAATCGTGAATGTTAGCTCTTGATAAGGAAATAACACACACTATGTATACACAGCGATCTATTATTACAATTGATCTGGCAAAGTTAGAATATAACTTTAAGCAGCTAAATAATAAAAGCGGTAATGCCGATATTTGTGCCGTGGTAAAAGCGGATGCATACGGGCATGGTGCCATCAAAGTTGCCAAGAAACTACAAGCTTTAAAAGTATGTCACTTTGCGGTGGCTAGCGTTGATGAGGCAATTGAACTCAGAAAATCAGGAATAATAAAGCCGACGATATTGCTTTTTGGCTGTGATTATATCCCCCACTTGAGTGAAGTTAAACGCTATAATTTATTGCCAGTCGTATATAGTATCGATAATTTGAAAGAGTTGATTGCTCACTGTTCATGGGATATAAATGTGCATTTGGAGCTGGACACTGGAATGTCTAGGACGGGTCTTTTAAATCATGAATTATTACAAGTTATAGATTTACTTAAGAATGCAAATAATATCCATTTAGCTGGTTTTTTCACTCACTTTTCTTGTGCGGATGTACCGGGAAGTCGTGTATCTCAGAAACAGCTTATGACTTTTCAAAGTGCACAGCACTTATTGCACGCACATAACCTAATACCGAAGACACTTCATGCCTCTAATAGTGCTGGGTTTTTAACAAATAGCGCTATGTTCGATATTGTTAGAACTGGCTTGTTGTTATACGGATGCTCACCAATGAGTTCAGAAATTTCTTTAGATATCAAGCCAATATTAAGTTGGTATACATATCCCATACAGATTAAACGATTGAATAAAGGCGAACCTGTAAGCTATGGCAGTACATGGCTTGCAGAGAAAGATAGTGTAATCGCTATTATTCCTGTCGGTTACGCTGATGGATATCCAAGACTCGCTAGCAACAAAGGGTTCGTACTAGTTGATAATGTTAGAGCAAATATTGTGGGTAATATTTGCATGGACTTTATGATGCTAGACATTACTGAGTGTAGCAATGTGACAAAAAATACTAAGATAACCTTGATTGGTGGTGATGGTGAGCAGAATATTACCTTAGATGATATCGCTACATGGTCAGATACAATATCATATGAAGTAATGTGTAGTATTGGTAAGCGTTGTCAATATATATATACAGATGGAGAAGTAGAGTGACAGTTTTTGCAGGTATAATAAGTTTATCAAATGAGAAAATTTCTTCTGAAAGAAAATCAATTATTACCAGAGTATTTCAACAAAGTTGCTTACACCAAAATATATTTGAGATTTCTACTGATAGCAGCTTATTTCTTTCTTTTAATATTTCGGAAGATGAAAAAGGCAATATAAACGAGTCCAGCAATAGCATCGCTACTATTGCTGGAGATCCATTATTTAGAACTGAAGGTGATGATCGATATAATGAAATCAAAAGTATTAATTCAGCCGAAGGTATAACTGGTCTGAAGAGCTTGCTTAAAAAAGCAAAAGGGGTTTTTTCCGGCGTTAAGCTAAATAATACATCTAAAAGCACTTTCATATTTACAGACAAATTGGGTATAAGGCCAGTTTATTATTATCAATACGACGATGTATTGATTTATTCTTCGCTAATGTTGTTTTTTGAAAATTTACCATTTGTAAATTTAGATACAGATTTTGACGGTTTATGTGAGAGTTTGGCGTTTAGTTTTTGCTTGGCGAACAGAACGCCATACGAAAATATAAAGCGGCTTAACGGTGGCGAGATTTTATTCTTGAATAATAATGTCGTAAGCGTTGAATCGTACTGGGATTGGCAGAATATTCCGGTTAAAAGCGAGCTAACCAATGATGACGTTGAAGATGCATACAAACTGTTTGATAATGCGGTGAAATTGCGCTTGAACCAAGGCAGTGAAGCCATTGCATTTTTAAGTGGCGGATTGGATTCGAGAGTTATCTGTTCACAGGTTAAAGCTCATGTGGATACATTACATACATTCAATTTTTCAACGGGGCGTTCACAAGATAATGAATTTGCAAGAGTTTTTGCAGAAAATGCAGGCTTGGTTCATCACGAAAAAGAATTTGCTAAACTCGCCTACCCCAATTGGGCTCAATTGATAGCCGATGGGATTAAAGATATCGATCATTCCTTAGATAAAGTGACCAATAGGGGGACGGTATGGTCGGGTGATGGTGGAAGTGTCGCAGTTGGTCATGTTTATATTAATGAAGATATTAACAATGCACTTATCAACGGAGATCTACCGACTGCAGTAGAGAAGTACTTATTATCGACTAAAATAAACTTACCAACACGGTTTTTAAAAAAAGAATACGTACAGAAAACTCATCGCTTATTGGAGAATACCGTAGCCAAAGAGTTTTTAATAAATAAAAATGACCCAGCTAAAGCTATATATTATTTTTTGATGAATAACGATCAAAAACGTCACTTGCAAGTACACTTTGAAACAATTTGTCAGCATAAAGTTGAACTACATTTACCTTTCTTTGATAGTGAATTTTTAGCAACAATTTATGCGTTACCAAGCCATGAATTGCTTTACCATAAGTTTTATATGAAATGGTTTAAATTTTTCCCTAGTTGTGCACAAACCACACCATGGCAAACCTATCCTAAGCATGAAGAATGTCCTTTAAAAACTCCAGAGGGTTTATCATATCAATGGGAAGTGAGTGCGAAAAAAAGTACTAATCGCCGTGATGATTATGACATTTATCGTCAAGTGAAGCATGCTCGTGTATTTAAACAGTATTTTGACAGCAAAAAAGTGTTTATTGCTATGACGCTGCATAGGCTTGGAATCAAAGATTTTTCTTATTTAGTTAAATATTTTAATCAACTTAACGCAATAAAGTAGCTTGGTACTAGCTAAAGTTTATATTCTATTAAGAATATAAACTCATTTATTTGGTACCAAAATGTTAATTCGTTGGGCTCAAGTTGCTCTTAATTAAGAGTCAAACAAATCGTGGTTGGCCAATTTATAATAGCGATAGTGCAACTAGTAAAGTTATAGCTATCGCTAAGCCTTTTATAAAAATCTAAAGTAGCTCAATGAGCGACAAAAAATAATCTAAGATGTAAAACAGTGTTCACTTTTCACTGTCTAATAAAACAGTTAGAATTACTCATAGATGCTAAAAATCAATATTATCAGAATGGAGTATATCAATATATGTGTGGAATTTTAGGGATCAGTAGTGTCGATAGCATTGTCGATAAATCACGTATCAAGTTGATGCGGGATACTATGCCTTATCGTGGCCCAAACAGTAATGGTATATGGTTTGATAATGAAGAAAAAATAGGGCTTGCTCATCTTCGATTAAGCATCTTAGATCCAACTCCCGCAGGACATCAGCCTAGAGAAGAAGCTAGCCATAATTGTGTCATTTCCTATAATGGTGAAGTTTATAATTATCTCGAAATTCGCACTGATTTAGAAGCGAAAGGCTATACCTTTGAAACAGGTGCTGATACTGAAGTTGTACTCAAGGCGTACATTGAGTATGGCGTTGATTGTTTGCAACACTTTAATGGTATGTTTGCGATTGCTATCTGGGATGGTAATAAACAAGAATTATTTCTCGCGAGAGATCGGCTTGGCATTAAACCTCTTTATTATCTACAAAATGAAAAGGAATTTATTTTTGCTTCTGAAACCAAGGCGATTCTAAAAGGCCTAGAAAAAAAACCGGCACTTAATACCCAATTAATCGATAGTTACATGAGTTTTGGCTATATTCCTGGCGAAAATACCTTACATCAGGGGATTAAACGATTAATGCCGGGGCATTACGCCATACTTAAAAATAATGCCGGAAAAAGTAATGAGCTTACTATTACTCAATATTGGGATCTACAATTTGATAATAGTCAGGATAAAGGGTTTGATTATTACGTTGATGGTAGCAAAAAGCTGTTAGATAGTGCTATTGATTTACGTTTGCGTAGTGATGTACCTCTTGGGATTTTTCTTAGTGGTGGAATAGACTCTAGCGCTGTTGTTGGTTTGCTTGCTGATAGAGTGGAGGAGCCGCTTAAAACTTTTTCTATTGGCTATGATTTTGGCAAGGGTTTTGATGAAACCCCTTACGCACAAATTATTGCTGATAAATTTAAAACAGATCATCATGAAATAAAAATAACCCCCGCACAATTTAAAGAGTTTATTCCTGAATACATCTCTTTAATGGATGAGCCAGTTACCGAAGCTGCTGCTATATCATTATTTTTTGTCGCTAAGCTGGCGAAAGAGAAAGTAACGGTTGCTTTATCAGGCGAAGGTTCGGATGAAATATTTGCGGGTTATGACTTATATCAGTACATGAACGTATTGGATAAATATCGTGCTGTTGTTGGGCAAACCGGCAGTAATTTTTTTGCTGGTATTGCCAATAAAGTTTTCGGTGAAAGCCATAAAGTATCTAAATACTTAACAATGGCAACATTGCCGATAGAAAAACGGTATAAAGGTATGTCTACTTACCCTGATCATCAAAAAGAAGCGCTATATACAGCTGAATTTAAGGCTGAAATTGAGCAAAGTGATCAAATTACTAGCCGTGACTATACAGAAGGCCTTTTTGAGAAAACAAAAGGTGAAGACACGTTAAGCAAAATGCTCTATTTTGATACAAAAACTTGGTTGGTTGATGACTTACTAATAAAGGCTGATCGTATGAGTATGGCAGCTTCCCTTGAGCTAAGAGTGCCATTTTTAGATTATCGGTTAGTTGAATTTGCGGCAACCATTCCAAGTAAGCATAAAATTAAAAAAGGTGAAGGTAAGTATCCGTTAAAGAAAATGATGGAAGGAATTTTACCAAATGACATCATTTACCGTAAAAAAATGGGTTTCCCTACGCCACTGAAACTAATGTTTCAAAACGAATTAAGAGGTTACGCCGAAAACTTATTGTTGTCAGAAGAGACAATATTACATCAATTCTTTAAAAAATCGCGCATTAAACAACTTATTGTTGAGCATAATAATGATAAATTTGATCACCATAAAACATTGTGGCAGTTAGTTGTTTTAGAAGAGTGGCTGCGAAAAAACACTAACCATTAGCAACACTTAAAATCGTCATCACAATCTTTATTTTGGTAAGATTAGAATACAGGGAATATTAGTTATGAATAAAGGGTATTCTCTTTATTTGGATGTGCTGCGTTTTTCGGCTGCCATGGTCGTCTTTTTCTCTCATGTCGCTAGTCAAGACCTAACCGACGGATTCTTATGGCAGTTTAAAGCTTACTCACAAACTGCAGTTATGATCTTTTTTGTAATGTCAGGTTATGTCATTGGCTTTGTTACTTATGAGAAAGAGAGGCACATAACTGATTTCACAGTTGCTAGGGTTTCCAGGCTTTGGTCTATTGTAATCCCAGCGCTTTTGCTTACAGCGATATGTGATTATATAGGGTTAGAGCTTAATACTGCAATATATACAGAATCTGCTTGGCCTTATCCCGAAGGCTCTCAGGTTTTACATTATGTATTATCGTTCTTTTTGATTCAAAATCTATGGAATATGGATTTAAACCCCGGAATAAATGGTCCTTTTTGGTCTCTAACTTATGAGTGGATGTACTACATATTATTTGGATTATTTTATTTTATTAAAAGTAAAATAAAGTGGTTATTCATATCGCTAATTATTCTTATATCTGGTCCAACAATAGTGCTACTGTTTCCTATTTGGCTCTTAGGCTACGTACTATTTAAATTAGAGCTTAGGAATAAAGTAAAATTTGAACAGTCATATTTAAAAGCATTAATATCATGTGCAGCTTTATTACTAATTGTCTTCGTGGGTCCTGAAGTCCGAGAAATTAAGACAGGTGTAACATGGATGTCTAGAGCCAGTATTATTGGTGATTACTTTGATGCTATTTTGTTTGTTATTCATATGTATTTTAGCCCGCACATAATAAACTTAATCAAACCTATTTTGTTTAAATATGAAAAGCTTATTAGATGGAGCGCATCATTAACTTTTGCTCTTTATTTATTTCATCGACCAATAATCCAGCTTATTGCTGCGGCATATGATGGAGACAAATCTAATTTGTTTTATCGAATTACTATGATAGTAATTACCTTTTTAATTGTCGCGACTATTGGACGTTGGTGTGAGTTGAATAAAACGACATTCAAAAAAATTCTGAATAAGAAATTTTTCTCTCATTCTAACGGCTAATGCCCTTCATACGGGAATTCTATTCTGATGTCTAAAATAGCTTATCAAACACATATAGATGGATTGCGAGCCATTGCGGTGCTATCCGTAATCATATTCCATATTAATAAGCATCTATTACCTGGTGGTTTTGTTGGTGTTGATGTGTTTTTCGTCATTTCAGGTTATCTAATATCGAAGCAAATATACCAAGAGCTGGACACTAAAAGTTTTGCTATTGTTGAATTTTATCGTCGTCGCATCAAAAGGATATTACCTGCTGCATTTTTTGTAATTGGTAGCACTACAGTAATAGCTCAGTTTATTTACTTGCCAGGTGATGCGGTCGAAGTAAGTGAGTCCGCACTCTGGTCAACATTTTCTTTAGCTAATGTCTATTTTTGGTTATTTTTAGATAGTGGGTATTTTGCTAGCTCAAGTTATCAAATTCCATTGTTACATTTATGGTCATTAGGCGTTGAAGAGCAGTTTTATATTTTTTGGCCCTTAATTCTAATGGCTATTTACCGTTTTATATCAAATTTACAATTTATTTTACTATTGATTACAACTATTCTAATTTCTTGTGCTATTGGTTATTTTTGGGCAGAGTCAGCACATTCATTTGTTTACTATATGTTGCCTTCTCGGGCGGGTGAATTACTCATAGGGGCATTACTTGCCTATTTGCTACACAAAGACATATTGCTCCCATTAAAGAGTAAGTTGTATGTAAATGTTGTGTCAGGCACAGGAATATTATTATTATTACTTTCACTTGTTTTTATTGATGAAACGATTGCTTTTCCAGGGTTTTATGCGCTAATTCCGACTCTCGGTGCAGCATTATTTATATGGTCAGGTATCGGTCAAGATACAGGCATTCCTAAGTTATTCATTAATGAGAGCCTAGTGTTTATTGGAAAAATATCATTTTCCGCTTATTTATGGCATTGGCCGATTTTAGCCTTTTATCGGTATGGTTATGGCGATGTAACATTGTTTGCAGGTATCATTATTTTTTTATTAACGATACTCTTTGCATGGATAACATTTCTGTTTGTTGAACAAAGATTTAGATATTCTAAATTAACTTTCTTGAAGTTATGTTTTAGGCAATTTGTCCTTCCTTCCATACTTTTAATAATAATTTCATTGGGGATTATCCATACTAACGGTTTAGGTTTACGGCTTTTTCTATCTGATTATAATTCGTCTTTGATTGCTGTTAAAAACAATGCATTAGCTCCCAATAAATATGACTATGTGTGCCAATACTGGAAAGTAGAAACTAAGCACTTAACTGATAAAAATTGTATTATCGGTAACAAGGGTATCGAGCCTAAAGTACTATTATGGGGGGACTCTAATGCAGCTCATTATATCGGGATGCTAGAATACTTTGCTAAAAAATCTGGTTGGTCATTTCGTAATATTCATCATGCATCTTGTCCCCCAATTGATAGTTCTGCTGAGAATTATGTACCAGAGCGACTTTATAAAAATTGCCAGAGTTCTTTAGATGTTGTTCTTCCTATGCTTGATGACTACGAGACTCTCATATTATCTGCAAATTATAGCGATTACTTACAACGAGACCCCAATTTCTTAGAGCAATTTAAGAAAATGCTGATGAAGTATTCTACCCAAAATAAAAAAATTATTATTTTGGGTAAAGCGCCTGTTTTTTCTAGTTTTGATAGAAAATGTAAAGAAAAATCAATATCCTACTTTTTCCTGAATTGTGATGAAGTAGATGAAGAAAATAAATTGATGATACAAGAGATAAATTTGGAGCTCTCAAACTTCTCTCATTTAAATAACAAAATTGAATATTATGATATTAACTTCCTACTGTGTGATGAAAAATGTTCACCATATGATCGCAACAGAAAGGTATTATATTTTGATAAAAGCCACATTGAGATACAGTCATCCATACAAATTGGTAAACAACTATTTGAAAGTGGTAAAATGCCTGAATTATTTAGCTCAACTATTACGCAGAGATAGCCGATGCCACACAAACTAAAAATAATAGCAATTAGCTATTTATTTCCTAACTGCAATCAGCCGAACCATGGCATATTTGTATTTAATCGCTTAAAGGCTATGAGTAAATATGCTGACATTACAGTTATTAACCCAATTCCTGATTCACCTATTCATAGGAGGCTTCGTAAATTTTCTCACCTTCAAGGAGTTCCTGAATTAGAGATAATGGAAGGGATAAGTGTTTACCACCCACGATTTTTGTCAATACCTGGACACTTGAAATCGTTAGAAGTTTACACCTATAAACAGGCTGTTAAGTCTGTGCTGGATAATATAGGCTATAATTTTGATTTAATTGATTTGCACTGGACTTTTCCTGATTTACCTTGTGGAGATTGGTTGTCAAATAAAATTAAAAAACCTTTTCATGTAACTTTGAGGGGCATGGAAGCGTTTCATTTACAAGACACAGGACTAAGAAAAAAAATTGTTGCACATTACCTTAAGAAAGCTAATAAAATCATTTCACTTAGCGAGGAAATGGCTAAAAAATCAGATGAACTATCAAATACTGCGAATAAAACGGTAGTGATCCGTAACGGCGTAGATACAGCGAAGTTTTATTACTTAGACCAAGATAAATGTCGTGAAAAATTAGGGCTACCTTTAAATGAAAAATTTATCTTGGGTGTTGGTGCTCTTATTCATCGCAAGGGGTTTGATTTAGTCATAAAAGGTTTGGAAGAGGTTATTGCTACAAAAGGTTTGGAAAACTGCAAGTTTTATATTTTGGGTGCACAAGGGCCCGAAGGAGATTATCGTAAAGAACTTAATCAATTTATTGAGGGTCATAAGTTACAGGAGCATGTGGTTTTTGTAGGTGCGGTTGATAACAGTGAATTAATTACTTGGTACAATGCTGCTGATGTGTTTTGTTTATCAAGTAGAGGTGAAGGGAGTCCTAATGTGCTTACCGAAGCGTTAGCCTGTGGTACACCTGCGGTAGCTACTAACGTTGGTAGTGTACCTGAAATTATGTCTAGCGAGGATGACTTGGGTTTCTGTGTTGAAAATGAAAGTCAAAATGAAATAATAGCTGGAATTATTGGCGTATTATTAAGAAATAATAATCGGAAAAAACAGGCTGATTTTTTCAATAAATATACATGGGATTGGTGTGCTCAAGAAGTCATGAAATGCATTAAACTATGATTAAAGATGTTTTCAATGACGTTTGTGGAGGTTTTTTGAAGTATTTATTAACTTTTTTTTATTTTATGCTCAGTTTTTTACTGGTTGCATGTGGTGGCTCTGGTGGTAATGAACCTACAGCTATTACACCTAATAATGCACCGTTAAGTGAAATTGTTGATCATGATAACATGCCTAATACTGTAAGTGACTTAGTTACGATAAACAATACAAGTGTAGGTATTACTGCCTATGCTTCTGACCCAGAAGAGCAAGTTAAATATAAATTACTTGATTCTGCAGAAGGTCGATTTGATATCCATGAAACAAGCGGTGTTGTTTATGTGGCAGATCATCTTTTGCTTAATGCGAATTTGAACCCATTTCATTCAATAAATATACAAGCAACTAGTACAGACGGTTCTCTGCAAACGAGAGTATTTACTATTACGGTTACAACCGAAAATAGTCCTATAGGCATGCTCGTTGACATAAACACCCTTCCTAATGAAGTTCTTGAGGGCGGAAGTAATAAAACTGGCATAACGGCACATGCGGTTGATCCCGATGATCGTGTGACGTATAAACTATTAGAAAATTCATCAGGAATGTTTCAAGTAGATAATGGCTCTGGCGAGGTTACAGTCACAGATAATCGTTCAGTGAATGCGCGCACACAGTTAGTTCATGAAGTTGAAGTTGAAGCGAATAGCACCGATGGCTCAGCGAGTAAGAAGAAATTTAACATTGATGTTCTTCATAATTATGATAATAACATTTCGAATGTAAGCGAGTATAAAACTCTACTCGATTGGGACAATGGTTCGCAGCAAGCACTAGATGGATGGAGTTGGTCTGACGATATTGTTTATGGCTTGCCAGGCTGGCTTCTCAATGCAGATGGCCCTCTTAATGGAGGGAGTGACTATCGTTGGGGTTGGGGAGCTCGTTCCTTTAATAAAGGTGATTATGGAAAAGAAAATTCAGCAATAATTACTACCGTAGATATTAGTCCATCATCAAATTCAGGAGGGAGTTTACAAGTTTTCGAAACTGAAGGTAGTACCGATCATAGAAGTACATGGTGGGTTTGGTATGACGGTAAGCCATTATCTGAACGAGATATTACGTATGCTAAAACAGATCGCATGAGTTTCTATCTTAAGACCGAAGGAATGAATGCCTTAAAAGATGATGGAGGAAAGGAGAGCATCGGAAATAATTTTCATATAGGCACCTACCTATGTTGGCAAACTGGCGAAGCTGCATATGGCACCGGCGATGGCTGTCCGTATGAGGGAGAGGGAAATCAACATTACTATCATTATCTAGCTATTAATTCTGGAGCATGGATTCATGTTTTATTAGATCAGCACCCACAGCATATTAGAGATGGAAATAGCACACTTAAAAACAATCCTACTTGGGACAATTATCAAAAGAACTATTTTGAGCAGCTAAGCCAATTTTATTTTGAAATACGCAATAAAGAAGACATTAAAACTAGTTTTAATGTTGATGAATTGAGGTATTTCAGCTCTGAAGATATGGTTGAAACCGAGCAGAACGATGAATCAATTACTTCGTTATGGGTTGGCTATTGGAAGGATAAGGGAGTATGGGAAATAGGGTTTCATGATGAGTCTTATCAAATATATAATGATGATTATAATTCTACATTCGAGATTAGATGGTCGGTTTCCCCCATTACCAATGCAAACTTTGCACAAGCCGAATTAATTGATCCTATGTTTTACAATGGTATTGAGCACGCAGGAAAAGATGCAGAGCATTTAATTAGACGTTCTAATGGTTGGAGTTCAAATGTTTGGACTCGATTTAAGCTGCCAGATGAGGTTGAAAATAATTATGTAAAAGTGTTTTTTGCGGTAAAAGACGTGTCTATTAAAGGCGAGCACATAGGAACAAAATGGCCATACAACAAAGGTGACGGCCATGATGCTCCAACAGCTAACATTAAAATTATTGATTATTATTTACAAGCACCTAATCCATAACTAAGCCTTGTATACCTACTTTTTATCAATAGAAAGTGGCTTTTCAATAGTAATGTATAGGATAAATGAGCTAATTAGGGTGATTATAAAAAATATTGGCAAAATCAACCAAAATTGATAGTCAAACTGCTCGGCTGCGGGAATTATCATTGTCATAAAAAGAAATAGTGCTTTAAGAGTTATTCCGTGTATTAGGTAATATGAGTAACTCATATTACCTAGCCAGCGTAAAGGGGAGAAGCTAAGCCATAATGCTGACCCGTTATTAGAGGCGAATGCTTCTAAACAGAGAAAAAAGAAACAAACGAAGAGTATTATTACTGATAATGTTGGAATACTCGGTATTTCAGAGGAAAAGTGATAAAAGAGCATTGAAAAAATTAAAGATAAAGTGCCAAAGAAGTTAGGCAATTTGAATGATTTTTGCGTGTATACTTCATATAAAAGAATACCTGAAATAAACATTAATAATCTCGTATAGTCAGCTGGGTCACCAAATATTTCGAATAATAAAAAACCAACTACTGAAACGCTTAACCAAAACGTCACTCTGTTTTGAAAACGCCATGCTCTCATTTTCAGTAGCCCGAGTACAATAGGTATGGAAATATAATAAAAAACTTCAAAGCTTAGTGACCAAGCAACGGTAATGATGGCTTTCACCTCAAAAATCCCTGGCAATAACAACAGGTTTTGGATTATAAATATAAACTTATCTAAGCCACTATCCGGTAGTTTACTCTCTGCAGGGATTAAAAATGATAAAATAAGGTAAATAGTAAAAACGACGAGGAATGTTGGGTAAATTCTAACAAGTCGCCTTTTAAAATATGGAATAAACAGCGTTTTTGTTTTTTTAAGTAATGTTCCGTAAATTAAAAAACCGCTTAATACAAAAAATAAATCAACGCCAATATTACCTACATTTTTTAATATATAGAGGAATTGTGCTGAAATTGTATCGGTCATGATATAAGGTTCAAATAAAGAGCAATAATGAACTAAAAAAACTAGAAATACAGCAAGTCCTCTTAAGCCCTCCATAGGTTTTAAAGGAGAGTGGTTGCCATGTGCTATTTCTAGTTTATTGATGTACCAATTTGTGTTCGGCATATATCTTTTTTTCATGTGATTTACAGTTTTTTTATTGGTAGGATATTGGATAAAATACGATCGAGACTCCGAGCTTTTTCTTTTCTTGAGTGTCTTAGTATTTTATCTTGTTTCGTGATTTTACAAGTTTTTCTTATTAGCTTTACTATTAGTTCTTCTATTTCATGCTGACTTTCAACTATATGACATAGAGGATTGTCCATTGCTAATTGTGCCGTAGCACCCAATTTATCAGTTTTTATTATTAAAGGTTTACCTGTTCTAAAGTACTCAAATATCTTTCCTGGTATTTGTAAATTAAACCTCGAATCTTGGATAAGAAGTAGTGCATTTGCACGAGTCATATTTACTAATGCGAGTAAGAAAGAAGTTGGTTTAAGGAAGGAAACAATGTGATTTATTTCTAACTTTTTTAGTAAGTCTGAAAATTCTTTACCGTCACCGGCCCCTTGAAAAATAAGTTCAAAGTTATCTTTAGATAAATGCTGATGACTGTTTAAAGATGCAATAGCCTGAAAGATAGGTCTTGGATCTCGACCATTTGGATATAGCCCACCTGCATAATAAAGACTAAATTTATGTTTATTGAAAAGCTCAGGGTGAGATGCTTCTAACGCTTTTGCTTTAATGAAGTTATTCTCATCGTAGCCATTCTCAATAACTTCAAACTTATCGTGGCACTGGTAATGGGACTGATATAACTCTTTTGATGCTTGCGTAGCAAAGACCAATTTTTGTGCGTTTTTAAATGTTAAATTATCAATCTTTTTGTGCACCTGATCTAGCCACTTCCCATTTGTTGTATGAATATAAGGAGCAGGATCACGATAATCGGCAACCCAAGGCTTATTGCTATATTTAGCCAAACTATTTGCAATGATATTCGCACTAGGCGTTGGGAATGTTGACCAAATAACATCAGGTTTATGGCGCTTAACGATCTTTTTCCCTAGATTTATCGCAAAAGGGATCCAAGTTCCCCAGCGGTCAGGAGTTTTCATCCAGCTTAGATGTTTACCTTGAATTGATAGGTGCTTATGTACATCTAATGCTGTTGCTCGATAAACAAATTGATTATCATTAAGTGTCACATCAGAACCTTCATCTACTAATGGGTAAGCTTTTGATTTTGAAGTTAATAAAATTGTTGTCCAGCCGAACTCGTTCAGGTATTCAAAAAACTTCAGTGTTCGTTGAACTGAAGCAGCATTGCTTGGTGGAAAATCAAATGCAACCATTAATATTGTTTTAGACATGTTCACCTGCTATTTTAGCTATGGATAAAGCGAATAAGGAAAGTTGTTTTCTATAAGGCATAAACCGCGGGATAGAATATATATTTGAAAGTGAAGTAGCACCACCGTCATTAGTTGAAAATGCAGCTTTAAATTTCATGTTTTTAGCTATATTACAATGTTCAGACGTAAAGTCTCTTTCAAATAAGCCATTTGGAAAAGCAAAAAATTTAATCTCTTCGTTTATAATCGCTTCTAGTTGATTCTTATTCATTAATAATTCTTGTCGACAATCGTTATTCGTTTCGGTAGTTAATATAGTATGATTGTGTGTGTGCGCGCCTATTGTGAACCCTTTCTGATGAAGCTTTTGTACCTGGGCTGTTGTCATCATTGTGCGCTTAAACTCAATGTTACCTAGTTCATGGGCTAATTTTTTTAATTGGCGTGTTCTTTTTTCATGGCTTAGAAACTTTAATTTACTAAGTAACAACTGAAGCGCTTTTACTTTTTCCATTTTATTACTAATTGTTATTTTTTCTCCGATAATGTCCGCTGATATTAGTTTTATCGATGTATTATCTAAAAGCTGTTCTACTTCATCATTCCATAGGTAACCTTTTTCAATGCCGCTGGTTGAAATAAAAAAAGTTGCAGGGCAGTCATTATTTTTCAGTATAGGTGCGGCGACAGTATAATTATCTTGATAGCCATCATCGAAAGTAATCACTAAAGCTTTCGGTGGCAAACATTGAGTTTTTAGCAATTCAATTGCTTCTGGTAAAGCTAAGATATTAAAATGCCTTTTTAAGAATTTTATTTTTCTATCAAATTCAGCTGCAGTTATATCATCTTGATGATATCTATTTTTATATTCGAAAACATGATGAAAATAAATGGTAGCTAAAGGGTTTTCTTTGAATTTAATTCGTGAGCGCCAGTACATTATTGATAAAAGCAAATTTAGCATATTTGGTATAACTTCCATTTTAAATCATCGGCAATTTTAGATATTTAGCGCTTCCCAGTTTAATCTATCAAGTAGTATTTACAATTGTTGTTTTAAAATAAACGCGAGTAAACTACCTTAAGTAGTAGTGACATTGTTTTGTCTACTACTAAGTATTCAAGGGGATATTCATTGAATTGGCGATAAGCATTGTCTAAATTATCTATGGATACTCAGTTTATATTTACTAAACCTTCAGAGTGTAGAAATGAAAAATATAATTTTTTTGTTATTTTATTTTATAACTCACTATTGTTGGGCTGAGCATGTTTTTGTTGACGGAAAAGAATTTTTTTCTTTACAAGCAGCAAAATTAGCGATCAAAGATGGTAGTCGAATATACCTAAAAGCTGGCATCTATACTGAAGGAGTCTATTTAAAAGCGAATAATATAGAAATTATAGGTGAGAAAAATGTTGTTTTTGATAATGCGGCTATTGATGGGAAAGCTGCGCTAGTTTTGGCTGGCAACGATGTTTTAGTTGAAAGTGTAGAATGCAGGAATATTCACGTAAAAGATTTAAACGGTGCTTGTATTCGGTTTGAAGGCATCAATTTAACGGTACGCGATCTATATGCTCATGATAGCCAATCAGGGGTAATGACTAACTATAATGATGGTTTTTTAAAAATTGAGTATTCAACCTTTGAACGTTTAGGAGGGAAGGCTAAAGGTAAAGGGTATGCGCACGCTATTTATGCCAACGTGGGTGAATTTAGCTTTTTTGAGAGTAAGTTGCTCTCTATGGGAGAGGAAGGCAGCGGTTTAAAATCTCGCTCACGAAAAACAATTGTAATGAGCAGTTTACTTGCAACATTAGATGGTAAGGATAGCCGTTTGATTGATGTAGCTAACTATGGCGAGCTAATAATCAAAGGTAGCATTTTACAACAAGGTGATAATAGTTCTAACAGTCAGCTTATCGCGTACGGTTTAGAAAACCGTCCGATTAATTATGCTATTAATAAAATTGAAATTACAAATAACCTATTTTTGTTAGATCGTGATAAAGCAAATGTTATAATTGCCTATAAAAAAGCGAATGATGTTTTGATCGAAAATAATGTAATGATAGGCGACTTTTTGTATCCAAATGAATTTAGTAAAAGAAATCCTTGGTATATTAGTAGAGAAAAGGCAAAATTACGTCCATACCCGTATTTACCCAATATTTCAGAATTAGGCCAGCTTATTAACATCATTGGTATTGTTGGTGAACTAAACTAACACGGAAGAGAAATTTAAATATTATGTCGGAAACTAACAATTTAAGTATTACCATTCACCTTCTTGATGCTGACAGTATCCAACTTTGGGATGGTTATGTTAGTAATCATAGTAGTGCTTCTATCTATCATCAATCTGCATGGAAAAGTTTGATAGAAGAAACTTTTAACCATAAATGTTACTATTTTTACGCAATAAATCAGCATAATAAAATATGTGGAGTACTACCTAGCGTAAATCTAAAAAGTAAACTTTTTGGCAATTATATCGTTTCAATGCCTTTTTTTAATTATGGTGGTGTACTTGCTGATAATCAAGATATTGCAGATAGCTTAAATGCGCACTTACAACAGCAAGCTAGTGATAATAACGTGAGCCATGTTCAATACAGAGAAAAAACCGAGCGAATAAATAGCACTATAGCCGTAACCACTGATAAAGTTAATATGGTTTTAGCTTTACCTGAATCGGCAGAAGCATTAGGTAAACTAATTGGCTCTAAGCGTCGCTCACAAATTAAACGTCCAATTAGAGAAGGGGTTGAGCACAAGATTGGTGGTATAGAGTTGTTAGATGATTTTTATGCTGTTTTTTGTCAGAACATGCGTGATCTTGGTACACCTGTTTATGGTAAACCCTTTTTCAAAAATATTTTTAAAACTTTTAGTGATAATGCTTCTTTAGTTGTTGTTTATTGGCAAGGAAAACCTGTATCTACTGGTTTCCTTATCCGTTATAAAGATCGCATGGAAATACCTTGGGCGAGTACACTTTCTTACGCTAACCGTATTTCAGTTAATATGTACATCTATTGGCAAATATTATCTCATGCGATTGAGAGTGGGTGTTCTGAGTTTGACTTCGGGCGTTCAACAATTGATGCCGGAACTTATAAGTTCAAAAAACAATGGGGTGCAGAGCCTCAACAATGCTACTGGTATCATTGGATACCTGAAGGTGGAGAGCTGCCTAATTTATCCCCTAGTAATGCTAAGTTTGATCTAGCGATTAAAGTATGGAAAAAATTACCACTGTTAGTTGCTAATACGTTGGGCCCTTTTTTAGTGAAAAATTTACCTTAAAATATAATAGTTCAGAATGAATTTTTATAGCTCTCTGATTTTTAGGGGCTTCGTCAGCTTTAATTGAGCCGAATAATTTTCAGAAAAATAGTTTTTCTATTTCCTCCATCGTTGAATAGCTTTTTTCTAAACGTTATCTGATAAAACTTATGTAATATGGCTTTATAGGCAACTCATTTAAGCACTAGTTTGGGGTATTTGGGGCGACTGAATTTTCAAGGCTTTAATGCTTGGCAACTAGTATGTAGCATGAGAGTTACCTTTCTAGTTTTGGTCAAAATTTCAAACGCTTATCAAAAAAGGTAACCTCCAACTTACGAAGTTGATGCTTCAGAATAAATCACAGCTAATACATATATAGCGCTAAGCTCAGGATGTGAAAATGTTTTGCATCAGCGCTTACTATGTTAGTAAGCGTTTTAATCTATCTTTTAAACGTATTAATAACCTTTCAATTTTGAATTTAAATAGTTTCTTTTGTATTACTATATAAGAATGATCATCCTGATAGTTTGATAGTGACTTTTTATATCTTGCTTCTCCTGCCAGAAAATCATATTTTTCAATCAAGGGTTTGTTTTCGAGTAACCATTGAATAAATAGTGCATGTAGATTCAATCCCAATTTTATACGGTTATCCGCAAATGGTTTTAAGGCGCTTAAATAAAAGTAAGCGCACTTGTCATCAATAAAACAATACAAGCAGCCAACTAGTTCTTCGTTAATATTCAAACTTGCAACAAGAGTTTCATTTGTAGGGTGTACTTCATTAATTAGATTTTGATGAAAGCTGGTAAAGTTGGTATTAATAAAGCCACTAGGAGTATTTGTTTCTTGCCATTTACTAATATGCCAATGGGCAGAATTTCTTAATATTTTATTTTGCTGTGTAGGATCCTGAATAACAGAAAATTCATATTTCCCAAGAGTAGATAACAGTTTGAGACTTCGGTTAATTTGCTTACGAGTATTTTTAGATAGTAATGACAAATAACTTTCAATGGTTGAAATGCTCGTTAAGTTAATATAATAACCGTTCTCAGAATGTATGATGAATTTCTTGTACTTTAACGTACTGGGCAATGTGAATTGATCTAACTTGTTATGGTACATTGCAATAATAAACTCATCCACATGACGATGTTTCAAAAGTAATGATTTCCATATAGCTTGTGTTATTAATTCTTGATTTTCATCTGTCGTTAAAAAGTCATTATTTTCAATCCATATTTGATCATTGTGATTAGTTCCACTTCTATGTAGAAACCATTGTGTACTCTTCAATATGCCGTGACGAGTGATCTTTTGTTCAGAAAAAATACCTAAACCGATTATCTGCTCGTTTTGTCGCGCTTCTACTAATATTAGTTTATTGGATGTACTTACTTGTTCTAACCAAGGTCCTATCCATTTCCAACTTAAAAAGAAAAACGAAGAGGATTTAGCTTCTAATGTTAGCCATTTTTCTTTTAAAAATTTGATTTGTTTCGCTAAAAGGGGTTTGACGGTAACTTGAATGATTGGAGGATCAATTTGTTTGCTTTTTACATTCAATTTAGATACCTATTACGATAATATAGTCATACTTATGAATCTTACCTTTTTATTGTGTTGCTAGTTTATTGGAATGTAAAGCATAAATATAAAAGTAAAAGGCTGATATTTGAAAATGACAAATAAAGTTGTGCACCTTGTCTATAGTTTCGGCTGTGGAGGCCTTGAAAAGGTCATTGCTAATTTAATTAACCATTCTTCCAATTACGATGTTGAGCATGTGCTTATATCTTTGACAGATGATATAAGTATGATTAATCAGGTAAATAAGAAGATTAAGGTGTTAATTCTTGATAAAAGACCTGGCAATGATATCAAAACACATGTGAAGTTATTTTCTTTATTGAAAGAACTTAGGCCCCTAGTAATTAATACATATAATTTCGGCACAATTGAATATCATTTAGTAGCAAAAATGGCCGGCGTACCAATTCGTGTGCATAGTGATCATGGCCGGGGAGGTGATGACCCTGCAGGTAAGAATAAATCACATAATATGTTTAGAAAATTTATTGCTAATTTTATCACTGAATATATTGTCGTTTCCTATGATTTGTTCCAATGGATCTCGAATGATATTAGGGTGAAGCGATCAAAATTGTCTTTGATTTTTAATGGTGTTGTCGTTCCTCATAGCGAAGAGTTTGTGGGTGACAAAGTTAAAACCTTCGTAACAGTAGGTCGTTTAGATAAAGTGAAAAATCAGCAGTTGTTGATTAATGCTTTTGCACAGGCCGTTACGACGATCCCCGATTTTGAGCAATGTACTCTGAATATAGTCGGAGATGGTCCATTGCTCAATGAGCTACAGCGACAAATCGAATCATTGAAGATGCAAGAACACATACATCTGTTAGGGTTTAGGGATGACATTACAGATATTCTGAATAACTCTGATGTCTTTGTTCTGTCCTCTGTTTATGAGGCCATGCCAATGACTATTTTAGAAGCTATGGCTAATAAAACCCCCGTTATATGTACGAATGTTGGCGGTATTTCTCAATTCATTACAGAAGAACAAACTTGGTTTGTAGAGTCTAATAATTGTGATGCGCTAACCAATAAGCTAAATGAAGTAAGAGAAGATAATGAAAGTCAATTGATTAAGGTGAATAATGCTTATCAGTTGGTTAAGGAAAAGTATGCCATGCAACAAATGGTGAAAGCGTACATGGCTAAATATTCTATAAAAAAGAAAATTTAAGCTCAAACATATACAGTAGAATAGGAAATAGAAATGAAAGTAGGGATCATCGTTGGCACACGTCCAGAAATTATTAAAATGGCACCAGTTATAAGGGAATGTCATAAGCGTGAGATTCCTTATTTTATTATTCATTCTAATCAACATTACTCTGAAGAGATGGATAGTATATTCTTTAAAGAATTAGCATTACCAACACCACATTATAATTTAGGTGTTGGTTCAGGTTTACATAGCAATCAAACTGGTAATATTTTGATTAAAATGGAGCCAATATTAATAGATGAAAAACCAGATGTTGTTTTGGTTCAAGGTGATACCAATACCGTACTTGCTGGTGCGCTTGCTGCTTCTAAATTAGATATTAAAGTTGGCCATATCGAAGCCGGTTTACGTAGCTACGATCGTACCATGCCAGAAGAAACTAATCGTATAATGACTGATCACATTAGTGAGTATTTGTTTGCAGTGGGTCCGAACCAGCAAGCTATTTTGACGAAAGAAGGTATCGCATCAAATAAGATACATACAGTTGGTAATACTGTTTCAGATTCTCTTTTTCAGCATTTAGAAATTTCGACAAATACAAGTACAATTCTGAATGATTTAAAGGTTGAAGCAGGAAAATATTTTTTAGTGACTGCGCACAGAGCTGCGAATGTTGATATAGCTGTAAATTTACTTGAGTTATTGGAGTTATTTGACCGTTTGCACGCTAAATATAGCCAACCAATCATTTGGCCAATTCATCCTAGGACTAAAGCAAAATTAAAAGAATTCAATATAACTGTCCCTGAATATTTAAAATTGTTGCCACCTATTGGTTATTTAGATTTTATTCAGTTGCAAAAACACGCCCAATTAATTTTGACTGACTCTGGCGGCATACAAGAAGAAGCGTGTTTATTAGGTGTTCCATGTATCACATTACGTGAAAACACAGAACGACCTGAATCAATAGAAGTTGGTGCTAATGTATTAGTAGGGAGAAATGCCACTAAGGCACTTGCGGCCACGGAAAGGTGGTTATCTGACACTAATATAACCACTACTTGGGATAATCCATTTGGCGATGGACATGTAGCAGAGAAAATTCTTGATATTATTGTTGCTGATAATACTGAGTTTGTTGAGCTGCCTATTGTGGCTAAAAATGAAACCTTAGCCGTAATTGGTATGGGATATATGGGGTTGCCTATTTCAAGCTTACTTGCACAAGCGGGCTATTCAGTAACAGGCGTAGACCTAAGTAAAGAGAAGGTCGACTCTATAAACAGAGGTGAATGCCCTTTTGATGAAGAGGGTATGCCTGAGTTAGTAAAGAAAGTTGTTGAACAAGGCTACCTAGTTGCTTCAATGAGTATTCCGTCGAGCGAAACTTACTTAGTTGCGGTACCTACCCCACATAAAAATAAGCAATGCGATCGTTCTTATGTATTTTCAGCTATTGATGCTATTGCTAAAGTGGCTAAAAACGGTCAAACAGTGATTATTGAGTCTACTATCTCACCGCAAACTTCTTTAGAAGTTGAAAAAAGATTAGAGGCTATTGGCCTGAAACTTGATGTTGTGCATTGCCCTGAAAGGGCTATTCCAGGGCAAACACTATATGAGCTAGTGCACAATGATCGGATCATTGGAGCCTCAAATAGTAATGCTCAACAAAAGGTAAAAGCAATTTATCAAAGTTTTGTAGAAGGTGAAGTTTTTTTAACTGATTTAACAACTGCGGAATGTGTTAAATTGGTTGAAAATACCTCGCGCGATGTAGGTATTGCTTTTGCTAATGAGTTGGCCCAAGTTTGTGAAGAATTAAATGTCAATGTAAATGAGGTGATTCATTTAGCTAACCGCCACCCTAGAGTGAATGTATTAAACCCTGGACCAGGAGTTGGAGGGCATTGTATTCCTATTGACCCTTGGTTTTTAGTAGAGAATACTAAAGCGGGAGAGTTCATTCGGTTAGCACGAAAGGTGAATGATGAGCGGCCCATTATTGTGGCTGAAAAGGCGTTAAAACAACTTAAAAGCATCAACGGAAAAAAAGTTGGTATTCTTGGTGTTGCTTACAAAGCCAATGTTGATGATTGCAGAGAGACACCGGCATTAGCAATTCTCAACCACTTAAAACAAAATGGCGTTGAAGTTAAATACCATGACCCTTTCGTCCCTGAATGGGAATGTGAGCGTGTTTCGTCAATCGATGAAATTTCAGCTGACTCGGATTTACTCATACTTGTTACCGGACATACGTGCTATGTTGATATAAAAACAAAAAAACCTTTGTTGGATACTAGTACTTAATCGTTGATTTAGATGGTTTTGTTTAATAACAGAGCCATCTAGATACTTCTTAAATTCTTTGCTTCTATATTCTTTGTTTGAATGAATTCTAAAGTGAATCTATTGATTGTAAAACCTAGTTTAATGATGGGTAGGTGTGTAGTCATTTATATAATTTGAAATAAGTAAAGATTCGTTTTTTTGTTTTAATTAGAACAAGGTTAAAAATTTTTTCTAGTAGAATTATTCTTATTCTTATTTTGGTTTAAGTCATTTCAAACACATAATTTTAATTTGTTTGAAATGACCATGGAAAATGCAAGTAAATAGTGAGCTATTACTTTGTTTCTGAAGCGATTTTAGCTGCGGTATCTAGGATGTTTTTGTTTTTTGGATAATATTTAACAGCTTGTTCAATATAAGACTTTGCCTTCGCGTATTCTTTTTTCTGATAAAAAATCCAAGCTAAATTATTTAGTGCAATACCATTCTTATTATCAATAGTTAACAGCTTTTTATACTCATTAATCGACTTATCTCTATCTGTATTAAATAGATACTCAGCATAAATATTTATGAATAATAAATCTTCAGGAAATTTTATCAAATGCTTTTTGACGAATTTATTAGCTTTTTCAGATAGTTGCGTTCGCATATAAGCATTGTATAGCATTGTCGCCGTGCGAGAGTTATTCTCTCGTTCGTATTCTTTTTCAAGTAACGGTGTAGCCTTGATGTACTCTTTTAGCATATATAAAGTCTTAGCTAAAATTCCTTTATATATTGGATTTTGAGCAATATCAGTATTTTTATAATTACTGAGAATATCCATACCTTCGTTTGCTCTATCTGCATTTGTTAAGTATTCTGCGTACAGCAAGTTTATGCGGGGATCATCATAAGTTTGGTTACTTTTAAATTTTTCAATATCAGTTATTATCTCAGAGTATAATCCTAGAGTTTCCATTGTTAGTATTTTTTGTGTGAAAACGACAGTATCGGTTGGCGTTAGCTCTAGAATTTTATTATATGTAGCGATAGCTTCAAGCTTATTTTTCTGTTTTAAGTGTGAAATCGCCATAATATTATACTTTTCAATATTATCTGGATTAGATGCATATTGCTTATTTGATAGAAGCTGTAATGCTTGCTCAAAGTTCCCCATTTTGTAATGACTTTTTGCTAGTGTTAAACTTAGTGTAAAATTTTCATCTTCTTGGGCCAAAAGTTTTTGAATAAATGTATTCGCTTCAGTGTTCTTATCAAGTGCTGCTAAAACATGATATTTGCCAACGATAGCTTTTATATTTTTAGGAGATAAAGTGATAATTTCGTCGTATGCTTTCAGTGCGTTTGCATAATTTTTTTGACTAAAATATTTTACAGCAAAATACAACTTCGCAGAAATAAAATTCGGGTCGATTTTTAACACCATTTTATAAATATCGCTGATTTTACTTTTATTTTTCATTCGCTTTTCAATTTCAATTAAAAGCAAATAATTACTTATATTTTTAGGCTCTTTGCGTATCCACTCTTCAGCCGTATTTCTAGCTTTCGTTAGTTGTTTATCTTGGATTAAAGAAGCCAATATCATTGTTCTAGCTTTATGAATGTCAGTTGCAGATATAGCCGTATCACTTGTAATACTTTGTATTGTTTCTTCTAAATCTCCCAATGAAGATCGATCCCCAACCGCATACTTCAATCGACTGATTTCTATAGCTAAAGCAGGCGATGAAGCTTGAGAGACATGTAATCTTTTCAATAGCTCTGAGGCTTGTTGAGTTTTATTTTCTGCTAATAAGGAGTGTGCTGCGGTTGCTATTAAGGCTGTATCTTTTTCATCTATGGGTTCTTTATTTAGTGCTGAATAAGCTCTATCGTTATGTCCCAACTTAAGCTGGGTAGCAATTAAAATCTTTTTAGCAGGATGTTGTTGAGGCAGGTTCTTTGCGATCGATGTTAAATATGAATAAGCATTCTCATACTCGCCTAGCTGATAGTATGTTATACCTGCGATAAGTTTAGTTGCATAGTCAGAAAAATTTGATGCGATGGTTTTTTCAATTGCCATTTTGGCAGCTTCAAAATCTCTCATAATCATGCTGTTTTTAGCAAAAAGTAAATTAATATAAGGTTGAGTTGGGTACAATTTTAGTAAGGTTGTCAACTGTGTGTTTGCAATACTATTATTTCCGGCTTCAATATTGCTTTCTGCCGCATAAATTCGAGCAATATCAAATTTAGGTAATAGGTTAGATACATGTTGATAGCTAACGGCTGCATTTTTAAAGTCTTTAAAAGAAAATTGTGATTTTGAAAGCAGTAACCAAGTTAGCCAGTTGTCTTGGTTGTTATTAGCCAAAACTTTTAATTGCTGGATACTTTGCGAAATATCTTTAGTTTCTATATTTGGGGACATTAACTGCAATAGAATAAGCGCCAGTTTTTGGTCATGTTGTGCCTTATGTTCAATATCGCTGGCAAGCCTTTCTAACTCGATAATTCCATCGACTTTTTTCTTCTGTGAAAGTAACGATAATGCATAGAAAAGGTTAGCCTTATATAATTCTTTTTTCTCTAATTTTTGTTTATTTTCGTGCCATAACTTTTCAACTATAAGATGTTCGTTTTGGAGATAATTCACTTGTATTAAAGGGACAAGCCACTTATCAGCCGAAGCACCAAGTTCCTGTGCTTTATTTAATTCTTTTGCTGCGTAGGCTAAATCGCCAAGCCTTATATACAGCTCTCCTAATGTAGCTCTTAAGCTAGCGTTGTCTTTTTTTAGAAGAATTGCATTTTTAATTAAAATAATTGCTTTGTTGAGCTCTCCATCTTCTATGGCTTGACGTGCCATCACTTGGCTTTGCTCTGGGGAAGTGTTTTTTTCACATGCGCTAAGTAAGATTAAGGATATTATAATTATTAGAGTGTATAAGTTCTTCATGATTTGATTCCTTCAAATATATTCTTACTACGTTAGCATATGACAAAGTTCAAGACATAAAAAAAGTGACTCGAAAGTCACTTTTTTAATTATTTGCTCTTGATTATGCTTTAGTTTTTCTTCTTAAACCTAAGCCTAATAAACCTAAGCCTAAAATAGCAATTGACGTTGGCTCTGGAACTGCGAAAACAGCTGAAAGGTTAAGATCTGTATCACGAGTTAAATTTGCACATGTTGCGTCTTCACATGTTGGTAAAAGGTTAGGGTCTACGTTGAAATCAGCTCTAAAAGATATTTCTTGAGCTTGTGCTACTGCACCACCACTTTGTGCTAATTCGTAAAAAGTGTAGCCAGAATCATCAGTAAAGAAATTATCTACAAGAGAGCTTCCGCCCGCATACCAACTATAGTCAACGGCAGCATCAAAAATAACACTTGGACCACTAACTTGAAATCCAGAAAGATTCATTTCTAATACTTTAGTACTTGTATTAGTATTTTTATTTCTAAAGAAAAATTCAAAAACACCACCACTGTAAGTTGGAATGATAGCATCAAATTGATCAATAACATCGTCTCCGTTACCATCTAATGTACCATCTGCTAGTAGTACATTTGCAGCGCCATCAACGAAACTTGCAACGCCAGATAACGAATATGAGAAATCTAGTTCCCAGACATCACCGTAACCAACTGTTGGGCCTGAGCCTAATAAAGGTGCAAATTGACCAATAGTACCGAAACCATTATCAGTAAAAGCAAGAGTTGTACCTATAAGGCCTGTCGCCTCATTGCCTTGAGCAATAGTACCATCATTTACATATACAGAAGTTACCGGTAAATCAGTAGCACCTAAAGAATTAAATGGTGATGTTGTACCAAATGGGTTGGTAATTGTAATAGGATCAGCGCTTGCAACGCTAGACACGATTAGTAAAGCAGCTGTTGTATATAGTGTTCTTAATTTCATAATATTTCCTTTAATGTAAATTAATTATTGATCAACACTGCGTTGGTAAATTCTTTAAAGCAATGTGAGTATCATTATCTAATCATACTAAAAGCAAACATAGTGCCAAGTTTTAATTGTTTTTTAAGTTATTGTTTTTTAGTGTTTTATTTGTGTTTTGCTTTGGTTTTGATCTTACGGATCTTTTATGTGTAAAAAATATCGACATAATTTTAATCTGATTTTACATGGTATAACTTTTATACTATTTTTACGTTATTGAAGGGGGAAACAGGTGGTTCATAGTATGTTTAGACTAATACAACTTTATTTAGAATAACCACACCATTTGCTGAGTGTGGTTATTTAACTCTGTCACTGATAGAAATCTTTATACCAGCGTACAAATTTTTCTACGCCATACTCCACACTAACAGAAGGTTTATATCCAGTTACGGTGAATAAATCATCTACATCTGCATATGTTTGATAAACATCACCGGGCTGCATAGGCATTAAATTTTTGTTTGATTTTATGCCAAGAGATTTTTCTAAAGACTTTATAAAGTCTAACAATTTTACTGGATTCCCGTTGCCAATATTAAAGATCTTATAAGGTGCGGAGCTACTTGCAACTGAACCACTTTCTACATTCCAATCTACATCCTTTTGAGGGATAATATCTTGTATACGAATAATACCTTCAACAATATCATCAATATAGGTGAAATCTCTCTGCATATCGCCGTTATTATAAACATCAATACTTTCGCCATTAATTATTGCTTTGGTAAATTTAAATAAAGCCATATCTGGGCGACCCCAAGGACCATAGACAGTAAAAAACCTTAGACCTGTAGTGGGAATGTTGTACAAATGAGAGTATGTGTGAGACATCAATTCATTTGATTTTTTAGTTGCAGCATAAAGAGATATAGGGTGATCGACACTATCAGATGTTGCAAAAGGTGTCTTATTATTTAACCCGTATACTGAACTTGAAGAGGCGTAAACTAAGTGTTCAATTTCATTATGTCTACAACCCTCTAATATCGTCAAATGCCCAATAAGGTTAGAATCAGCGTAAGCCATTGGCTTATCAATTGAATATCTGACGCCTGCCTGAGCTGCTAAATGTATTACACGATCAAATTTTTGCTGAGAAAATAATTGAGCGATTCCCTCTCTGTTGGCAAGATCTATTTTAATAAATTTAAATAGAGTATCAGTTTTTAGTTCAGCTAATCTAGCCAACTTTAAATTGACGTCATAATAATCATTTAAATTGTCTATACCGATAACCTCATGGCCTTGTGAGGTTAAACGTTGAACTACATGAAAGCCAATAAAGCCAGCAACGCCAGTAACTAGATATTTCATTATTTTCTCATTTATCTGGTTCCAGGTTATGGTAATGCTGGAACGATATTGTGAAAGACGTTAAATTTCTCAATATTTTCATATTGAGAAATTATGCCTTTGATGTATGCCTTTTATTAACTCAATCTAGCTAGTTTTTTGAACACTTTCACCACGTCCAATGCCATAATAAGCAAAACCACGTTGCTTCAATAAGGCGGGATCGTATAGGTTTCGGCCATCAATAATGACTTTATGAGCTAAAGACTTTTCAATTAAATCAAAATTAGGTGCTCTAAATTGGCTCCACTCTGTACAAACAACTAATGCATCAGCGTTGTTTAGCGCAGACTCTTTGGTGCCCACTAAAGATAAGTCATCACGCACACCATAAATGCGTTGGCATTCTTCCATGGCTTCCGGGTCATAAGCTTGAACTTTTGCACCAGCCTGCCAAAGAGATTCCATTAATACCATTGATGATGCTTCTCGCATGTCATCAGTTTGGGGTTTGAATGATAGCCCCCAAACTGCGACCGTTTTACCAGCTAGTTCGCCGTTGAAATATGTACTTAGATTTTTGAACAATTTTTGCTTTTGTGCATAGTTAACAGACTCTACAGCTTCTAGTAATGCAGGTTTGTAATCGATACCTTGTGCTGTGCGAACAAGTGCTTGTACATCTTTTGGAAAGCAAGAACCTCCATAACCACAACCAGGGTAAATAAACTGGTAACCAATGCGAGAATCTGAACCAATACCATGACGTACTGCTTCGATGTCAGCCCCTAATAATTCAGCTAAATTCGACATTTCATTCATAAATGAAATCTTAGTTGCTAGCATACAGTTTGCTGCATATTTAGTGAGTTCAGCAGAACGTACATCCATGAATATCATGCGATCATGGTTTCGATTGAACGGAGCATATAATTCACGCATCTCTGCTTGAGCAGATACACTGTCGGTACCTACCACAATCCTGTCCGGCTTCATGCAGTCATTTACAGCAGCGCCTTCCTTTAAAAATTCAGGATTAGATACAACATCGAAATCTATTTGTAAGTTCCTACCTGTCAAAACTTCAGCTACTTTGGCTTTTACTTTGTCAGCTGTTCCTACGGGAACAGTTGATTTATTAATAATTATTTTTGGCTCATCCATGTGCTTTGCTATGGTCTCTGCTACAGCCAGTACGTATTTTAAATCGGCTGAACCATCTTCATCAGGAGGTGTTCCCACAGCAATAAATTGTATACTGCCGTGTTCAATGCCAGCCTTGGCATCAGTGGTAAATTTTAATTGACCATTTTTATAAGTTTCTTGAACTAGTGGGGTTAGGCCAGGCTCATAAATAGGAATTAATCCTTTTTCAAGGTTATCTACTTTATCCTGGTCTATATCGACACAAACTACATCATGTCCAACTGACGCTAAAACCGCTGCTTGGACCAAGCCTACGTATCCGATACCAAAAACTGTAACTTTCATTATTTTCCTTAACTTATTATTTTAGCATTTGAATGACATGCAATTAATTTATGGCTTATATGTTGTGTAATAACTTAACTGCAATATAGCCTGTGTCTCATAGTGGTAATAGGGTATTCTGACAAATTTTGATAGCCATTCCAAGAAAGAAATGATGTAAACAATTATTTTGCTACGATGCGTTTAGCTATTTTGAACATTACTCTTGGTATTAAGCCGGCATTACCAAATGGACGCCATGTTTTTTTATATTTATTTCGATATGCATCAAAATGTAGGCCATAAGGCGCAGTGATTATCTCACCTCTACCTAATAGTATTTTAAGAGCATAAGTTTCAGCTATACCTGCACAAAGGTTCACTGCCATAGGGGTGGAAGGACCACGTTTTTCTTTGAAACTTACGCGACTCTCATCAACAAGGTAAGAGCGTTGTAACATAGCTGGAGATAAGCCAATAAGGAATTGAATCAGTTGATCGTTCTCAGTTTTCTTATCTTCAAAACGAAAGTACTCTTCGTAGGTCATTTTTCCTGGCATAAAGCATAAAAAAGCTGCTCCCATGCCTAACGGCGCTGCAGTAATAACCGGAATATTCTTTTCGTAACACTTTTTAAAAATAGTTTTTCGAGCTTGAAGGGCAAAAAAATCTAGAGCGTCAACATATAAATCTACACCTTCAAGAAATTCATCCACATTATTTTCGAATATTCCTTCGGGGAAAGATTCTATGCTTGCTTCCGGGTTGATGTCATGAGCCATTCGCTCCATCACGTCTACTTTTTGCTCCCCTAACGTAGACATAAAAGCACCAGATTGACGATTGAAATTGTGTACTTCAAAGTCATCAAAATCTGAAATATTAAAATTAGCCACACCAAGTCTGGCTAATGTTAGTAAATGTACGCCACCGACACCTCCTGCTCCTGCTATTGCTACCTTTTTACTGCGAAGGATCTGCTGCTCATCTTCGGTCACCCAGCCAATATTTCTGGAAAAAGCAGCTTCGTAGTTAAACATTTAATACTCCTTAACTTAATCTAATTGTGTAATTGATGGTTGTAATAGGACCCGACTCAATGAATGAAACTCTAATTATACGTTTTGAATATTGCATTAAGCAGTCTTGGTTGTTCTAATATTATTTTAAAGTGAAATTAATGCTTTATCATCATAGCTTAAATATTATATTGTTGACTTACTATTTTGATAGCAAAAGTAATCGAAAATACGTCATTAATAATACCTTTTATTAGCAATAAGGTGTGCTTAGTTATTGACTATTAATAAGAACAACAGGAAAGTTAAATGAATTTTTTTAGACCAATAATATTTGTTAGTGTTGCCATAATGCTATCAGCGTGCGTGAACGATGAATCCGCACAAAGCTATATCATTAAAGCTGAAAAATTAATTGCTAAAAAGCAAGATAATGCTGCGATTATTTCATTAAAGAATGCGATTAAAGTTGACACTAAAAATGCTCAGGCTAGGTTTTTATTAGGACGTTTATATCTGAGTACAGGTGATGCTGAAAATGCTGAAAAGGAATTAGAGCGAGCATATAGATTTAAATACGATATCGATAAAGTGATGCCTTTACTGGCCAGAGCATATATGTTGACTGAATCTGATGCAGATATTCTTGCTCTTCAAGACCAAGAGGAGACACTGTCTCAGTTAAGTACTCAATATCTCGCATATAAAACAATGGCGGCAGTACGAACGGGGAATGACAAACTTGCTCAAGTAACAGTTGATTCTGCTTTGTCTATTTCGGATGGCTATAGCATGCTTGCGAATGCTTATTTAGAGATTTCGAAGCAGAATACAGGACATGCGAGAACACTTGTTGAACGTATTTTAGAAGCAACACCCAATAATGTCGATGCCCTTATGTTGCAGGGGCAGATAGCAACAGTTGAAAAAAATTATTCTCTAGCTGTTGATAGCTTTAAGCAATATCAAAAGTTGCAACCCAATTATGGAAAAGTACAACTATTCATTGCTGATTCTTTGATTAAAAATGGGCAGTATAAAGAAGCTGAGAAAATTGCTGACGCTATTTTAGCTAAAATTCCTAACCAGCCCTTCTTACAATATATTAAGGCAATGGCGCGTTTTGAAGACAAAGACTACCAAGCTGCAAGTAACCTTGCAAATCAATCAATAAGTGCTGGATTTAACTCTTTTAGCTTAAAATTGGTTGCAGGAGCAAGCGCATACTATTTGAAGAACTATAAACAAAGTTATAGTTTTTTGAAAGACTTGACTCCCCATCTTCCAGTGGACCACTCTGCGCAAAGAATGCTTGCATTAAGTCAGTTACAATTAGGGTTAATTGATGATATTAGCGAAACACTCTCTGACTCGGATGAAAAAATTAAAAAAAATGCACATTTCTTATCAGTGCTAAGTTATGAATTACTAGAGGCAGGGGCTTACGATAAAGCACAAGAAATGGCTGATTATGCCGCGAACTCGAGTAATATTTCTGCTGAGGGAACAGCAAGAGCTGGTATTTTAAAGTTAATGATGAATGACCCCTCCGGCATTGAAAAGTTAGAATTAGCATTGCAACAAAACCCTGAATTGATTTCCGCAGAACTTGCACTGGCTTTTGCATCAATTAAATCAGGGGATCTAGCGCGAGCAAGCAAAATATCGAATAAATGGTTAGAATTATATCCAAATAAAGCGGGAGGATATAATTTGCAAGCAGCCATTTTTTTCAAGAAAAACAAGTTGGAAAAAGGAAAAGTTGCTTTAGAAAAAAGTTTACAATTAGAGCCAAATAATGCTTTTGCTTTAACCAAAATTGTGAAGTTGGCTGCTTACCAAAAAGACGTGAAACAAGCCAAGTTATTAACCGAGCAGGCATTAAGGTCTCATCCAAATAATATTGAAATTCTTTATCAATATTTTGAGTTTCATAAAGACGAAGCGGGTTTAAAGGTTATAACTAAAGCGCAGCAAGATCATATGGACAATGTTAAATATGGTATTTTATTAGCTGATGCACTTATGCAGTTAAATCAATTCAAGCAAGCTAGTAATGTATTAGATAGTTATCAGCTAAATATAAAAACGCCGAAACGCTATTGGCAGTTGGTACTTGCTGCTAACGCTAAGCAACCGGAAGGTAAAGATGTATATTTAATTTTGAATAAATGGCATAAAAATAACGCTTATCATATCGAGCCTGTATTTTTACTCGCTAATTATTGGGCTAGTAAAAGATCGCCAGATAGAGCATTAAAGATTTTGGAAAAGTCTGAGAAAATACACCCCAGTAATATAATGATAAATTTGTTGAAAATGCAAATATTATTGAGAAACTCCCGTGTATTCGACGCTAGGGCATTGCTGGATGATTTGAATGAGCTTGATGTTAATGATGACTTGATGGCAGGAATCGAAGGTCGAATTTTTTTACTTGAAAAAAAGTTTGCTAAGGCTATACCTAAACTTCAACAACTATATAACGTGAAACCGACGAGTGGTAATGTAACTTTTCTTGCCAGAGCATTAGAAGCTAATAACCAAAAACCGCAAGCAATTGAACTACTGGAAAGATTTTCAAATAAAGAAAAAATCGGTAAAAAGATTGATCTAAGGGTAAATTTGAGTCTAGCTGATATGTACTTATCAAAACATAAAAGTAAGGCCATTATGGTTTACGAGCGACTTGCCAAAGCTGCACCTAATAATATTGTGGTATTAAATAACTTGTCTTGGCTTTATATCGAACAGAAAAAATTTAGGCTGGCATTAAAGCACTCAGAGCAAGCTTATGCGCTTAATGCTAAAATGCCTAGCGTAGTTGACACTTATGCTTATGCTTTGTTGAAGTCTAATAAAAAGAGCGAAGCACTAATAAAGGCTAAAGAAGCATATGAATTATCTATGAAAAAAGATGTAGATATTGCATTAAACTTTGTTGAAATATTATTAGCAAATAATAACGATAAAGATGCTCAAGGCATACTGAATGATATAACCGCAGTAACAGCAGCACAAAAAGAGAAGAAGTTACTATTATCTCGATAATTTATTTGTGCAAATAATCTATTACCTCCGACTAAACCTTGCATCTCATCTCGATATTTTCCCGTTTTGATTAAAGTGTCGGACTTTAATCAAAACGAAAAAGGTAACTCTCATATTACATACTAGCAACCCAGCGATTCCAACCATTATATACAAAGCATGTTTAATGAACCTAACTGAAGATCTCAATAACACTCGAGGGCTTGACGAAAACGGTGCTATTTTGAGACGTAAATATAAGATTTTCCATTACTTTTTATATTAATTGATGGATATAGTGAATATGCAGAGCATCGTGATTATCAGTCGCATCTTGTGATTAACGATATCGGCTATATGAAAAAAAGCGATGCCACCATAGGAAAACAATGAAATAACCCAGTAATGCAAAGTGCTGTGGGCGAACTTTGCTAGATATTTTGCTTGATAGAAAGTGAATTTGGAATGAAAGTAATTTAGCTCGAACTTAAGCTGAAAAAATACACTGGCTCACTGCTAGACCAAGTATGAGCCACTACAAATAAAAACATTTTTATCCTCTGTTAATTTAACCGTCTTAGTTGACTACAAATATCACGTTCTATAGCGTTATATAGGCATCTAAAACCTGGCGTTAAGTTCTCCATAAAAATGGTGGGGTTGATGTAATAAGGTGCACGCAAGCCATGATAATCGATAGCATCACCTAATTGTATGAAATTTATACCGACAAACTTCATACTACGGGCCAGTCTAGGCTCCATCATCACATAAACATGTTTAACTCCAGTTTCTATACTCATAGTTGCCGCCGCCATATATAGGCCAATAGCAATAAAAGGAAAACAGCGGAGTTCCGTTTCAGAATAGCTTGTTTCGCTAATAGCACCAATAGCTGAACCTTTAAACTTATCGGCTTTACGTCGTCTAAAGTCAGCTTTTACTGCTAGGCGAGATATTTCTGCTATTTCATGACGGGGAAAGTTACTTGGATGTAGTTCTTTATTTTGAATGGCTGCCATACAATATTTTTCTATCGGTAGTAATTCATCGTCGCTTATTGACTTTACTACCCTTACACAGCTAGTGTATGTTTCTGTTGGTTTATGTTTAATCATAGAAAAAATAGATTGAGCATCGAATTCGTCTTGCTCTTTCCCTTCATCTTTTACTTGTTCAAAAGCTAATTCTTCACAATAAACATTATGGCGAATACGAAATACTTCATCTCTAAGCTCATCGTTGATTGCTACTTCAGGCTGTAAAAATTGAGTGAAGTGCTCAGCAATATTCATTGCGTCATGATTAACTTTCATTGATGCAAGTCGTTTAGCGACATTTCCAATTACCGGCGCATTTAGCAATTTCTTGCTCCAACTCATTATGACCTCAGCTTTCTAGCGTATTATAAAGGTTATGTATTGATACCATTATTACTTGTTTTTAATCTAGTTATACAATTAATTTAGCATGTTATACATAATTATAGAATATATTAGTTAAGTTATTGAACTAATATGACATTTTAATGATTTACTCGATATTAAGTGTTTGCTTTTTTAGCTTAGTCTTAATCGGAACTATCTCCATTGCGGTTTGATAGCCAATGTCAAATAAAGTCATTTTTTTTTCTTTACTTAAACCAAAGTCAACTGCCGAAGATAGCCCTGTATTGATAATGATAGTATTGTGCCAAAAAGCATCATTTATATATTCACGAGATATGGTGGTCATAAATGTTCTAATGAGTAGTGTAACGTAGTTAACTATGGGGAATAGCCCATTGGTTTTAAGTTCATTGTATTCATGTTCGCCTCGCAGTCTAAAGCACAATACCGGCGTGCCATCCATTGCCCAGTCACGATGTAGGGCGTCTTCTGATAAAATACTACCGTCAACCATCAAATGCTTGCCAAAGCTTTTAAAACTGAAAACTAATGGAATTGACATCGAGAATCTAACTGCCAAAGATATTTTCATGCCAGGTGTTCTATTACGGTTGAAAATAACAGGTCGGCCTGTTTTTACATCGGTGGCAACAATATGTAAATTATGATCGAGATCGGCAAATGTTTTCCCTTTTAAATGATGATCAACCCATTGCTCAAAAGCATCACCAGAGCTTAATCCACCATTACGAATTAAGCTTACTAATGAGAAACCTCTAAATTGATTATAATTGGTCGTTACTGCAATATGTTTAATTTCTGCTATTGAAAGTCCTGTGGCATAAAGACTGGCAATGATGCTCCCTCCAGATACACCAACAAGATGAGAAAAATTAATACCTAAGTCTTTTAACGCTTGCAATACACCAATATGAGCGGGCAGTCGTGTGCCACCGCCAGCTAAAATAGGTACAATATTAGCCAAATAATTTTCTCCACATATTTAGGTTACTTAAGTATGGGCAAAAATTTAGAATTCGCTAGCGACAAAGTGTGCTAACTTCAACTAATAATTATTAATTTTTAGAAAGAGTGAAATATGAACCGACTGCTATTGTTATTAATATCACTGAGTGTGTTGTTAAGCGCAACAGCCTACAGTGGTCTAGTTGAAACAGTGCGCTTAGTAAAGCCTTCGGTTGTTGGTATTGGAGTCTACACTCCGACAGGCCAGCCGAAAAATCAACTCTATGGCAGTGGCTTTGTTATTGGCGATGGTACGTATGTTGTGACTAATAGTCATGTAATTGCTAAAGAGTTGGACGAAAGCTTATTGCAAAAGTTAGCAGTTTTTACTGGTAGAGGTGCTGCGGAAAAAGTAAGAATAGCGACATTAATTGCTTCAGATAAAGAGCATGATATCGCTATTCTTAAAATTGATGGCCTGCCTTTACCTGCAATGCAATTGTCAGATAGTAACTTTCGCCCTGAAGGTAGTGATGTAGCTTTTACTGGTTTTCCGATTGGGGCTGTACTAGGACTTTATCCAGTGACACATAAAGGGTTAGTTGCCGCGATAACACCAACAATTATTCCGGTTGATGATTCAAGGCAAATTAGTATTGCGGTGCTAAAGCGCTTACGTGACCCGTATTTAGTCTATCAATTAGATGCCACAGCTTACCCTGGTAATAGTGGTAGTGCTTTGTACGACATTGAAACTGGTGAGGTGATAGGGATTATCAATAAAGTTTTTGTTCAACAAAGTAAAGAAACGGTGATTAGTAAACCTAGTGGTATCACTTATGCGATACCAGTGAAATATTTACATAAATTATTAAATAAACATCACATTAAAATATAATCGGCAGGATGATTAATATTTTCTATTAGTATATAGAGTGCTTTAGGTATTATTCGTCAGCGTTGATTTTTTTAGTCGAATCAGTTTCTTGAGCAATGAATAATTTTGAAATTGGCACTAGTTCTATATTATTCTCAGCTAATAGTGGTAGTAGTCTAAGCAGCGAGCTAATTGTTTCTGGATGTGGGTGAGCAATAGCGATGACAGGTTGGTGTTTTTTTGCTGCCAAAATAAGCTTGCTAAATTGCCCACTAATGTATGAGTGCTGTAATTGATTATCAAGAAATATATGTCGATGTAAGCTTGGTACCCCAAAATTTTTTGCGACTTGTTCTGCTTGGCTAGCCCGGCTGGTCATACTATCAATGAAAATCAAGTTTCGTTCTTTTAGAAACTTCATTGTCCAAGCCATTGGTTCATATAGTTCAGTGAGTTTGCTACCCATATGATTATTTATGCCTAGTGCAAATGGCACTTCAGCAAAGGCATCAGACAATTGTTGTCGAATGTTAGCTTCATTCATTTGACTTGTTAGTGCACCAGGCCCTAGTTTTTTTCCATTTCGAGCTTCCATTGGAATGTGAAGAATAACGTCATTACTTTTTGCTTTTGCTTGTAGTGCCAAAGACCGGCCATAAGGTGTACGTGGTAAGATCGCGTAGCTAATATTGCCAGGTAAATCCAAAGCTTGCAGATCACTTTTTCGATAGCCAATGTCATCAATGATAATGGCTACTTGCAATGCTTTTGCTGATGCCCAAGGAGAGATTAGCAAGTTAAGTAATATGTAAAAAGCCAGAAATATTCGTGACACAAAGAGCCTTTTCATCATGATAAATATCTATTGAGCGTAACACGTAACCAAGATGAAATCGACAGTGGCTTATTAATCATTAAATTGAGCATTATCTACACCAAAGTTTTGGATTCATTGCTCTTCCAGCATGACGAATTTCAAAATAAAGCCCTGATTGAGTTTGGCCACCACTTTGACCTATTAATGCAATAGGCTCACCGGCTTCTACGCGATCACCAACTGATTTAAGTAATGCTTGATTATGGCCATATAAACTCATGTAACCGTCACCATGATCAACCACAGAAACCAGCCCGTAACCTTTAAGCCAGTCTGAAAATAAAATAGTACCACTATGGACAGTCTTTACTTGCCGGCCAATGGGGGCAGATAAGAAAACGCCTTTCCATTTTAAATAGCCCTGTTTTCTTGTGCCAAAACTATGTTGTATTCTACCGCGAACTGGCCAACTGAGTTTTCGTTTTAATTTACTTAAACCAACTAAGTTTTCAGCAGCACGTGCGGCTTCAGCCATTCTTTTAAGTAACGCAACAATTGAAGCTTCCTCTTGTTCAAGCTTAGTTAATATTTGTTGGCCATTAAGCTGTTTGCTATTAAGTGCTTTTAAGGTTTGTTTCTGTTTGGTTTTAGATAACTCAAGAATTTGTTTCTGCTGGTTCTGTGCTTGGGTTAATTGCTGCAATTGCGCCACTTGTGCCTGATGCTGCGTTTTTATTTTATTGAGCTGAACAATGGTTTCTTTAAAGGTTTCTATCTCATTAATTCTGGCTTTGTTTAAGTACTGATAATGGGTGATGGTACGTTGCACACTGGCAGAATTTTCTTGGTTTAGTATTAATTTTAAGTAATCATGATGCCCGGTTGAATAGGCCGCTCGTAGCTGTTTTGCTAAAATTTTCTCTTGTTGTTTTTTCTCTGATTCGAATTGTTGCTTTTCTACGCTGAGCTGGCTTAATTTTTTTTGTGTATCGTTTAGGTCATTACTGGTTGTCGATAGTGTTTTTGCTATCTGTCCAATCGCAATATCATCGGCTTTTAATTGCTGCTCTAAATCGCTAATTTTAACCTTAGTGGTGTTGAGTGCACGTTTTTGCTGAGAAATAGCTTGCTGAATATCATTAAGTTTTTGGTTGGTTTTATCGGTATTTTTAACTGCTTTATCTTGACTTAATACTTGAAAAGAAAATATAAAAAGCAATAAACCTACAGCCATAATAGTAGTGATGACAGAAGAATTATTACTTTTATGCTGCAATGTTAAAAACATCATAACGACCTAGCTTAATTTCATTAAATTACTGCCGGTCATTTCTTGTGGTTGTGGTAATTCCATTAAGGATAAAATGGTTGGGGCTAAATCACTTAACGCACCATGTTCTGCAGCTTGGGCATTTCTACCGACATAAATGAGTGGTACAGGTTCACAGGTATGTGCTGTATGAGCTTGTCCGGAATTATTATCAAGCATTTGTTCTGCGTTACCATGATCGGCAGTAATTAAACATTCACTTCCTGTTTCCTCAAGTGCGGTTAACACTCTGGCAATGCTGATATCGACAGCTTCACAGGCTTTTACGGCAGCATCAAAATCACCCGTATGGCCAACCATATCGCCATTTGGATAATTACAAACAATAAAGTCATGTTCACCACTTTTTATCGCCGCAACAAGTTTATCGGTCAGTAATGTTGAGTTCATTTCTGGTTGTAAATCATAAGTGGCCACTTGCGGAGAAGGTATAAGAATGCGTTCTTCGCCTTTAAATAACTCTTCTTTACCGCCACTAAAGAAAAATGTCACATGAGCATATTTCTCTGTTTCTGATATACGTAGTTGAGTTTTATTATGTTTCTCTAGCCATTCACCCAAAACATTATCGAGTTTTACCGTAGGAAAGGCGCATGGTGCGTTAATGTCAGCCGCATATTCAGTCAACATAACAAAACTGCTTATTTTAGGTTGCTGTTTGCGAACAAAGCCAGAGAAATCAGCTTGAGTGAAGCAACGACTAAATTGACGGGCTCTATCGGCTCTAAAATTCATAAATATCATGGCATCGCCATCATTTACTTTTATTGTTTCGCCTTTACTATCAGTGATAGCAGACGCTTTAACAAACTCATCGTTTTCATCGCGCTCATAAGCGGCATTTAAGGCATCAGTTGCCGAACTATATTGATATTCTGCTTCGCCTGATACCATTAGGTCGTACGCTAATTCAACACGATCCCAACGTTGATCTCTATCCATTGCATAATAACGACCAATAACGGAAGCAACTTGACCACAACCAAGTTCAGCAAACTTTTCTTGCGCTTTAATTAGTGAAGTTTCTGCGCTGCGCGGTGGAGTATCTCGGCCATCTAAAAATGCGTGTAAGTAAACCTCTTTTGCACCTTTACTTGCTGCCATTTCTAGCATGGCAAATATATGTTCTTCATGACTGTGTACACCGCCTGGAGATAATAAGCCAAAAACATGTATCGCTTTATTATTTTCTACAGCCGTTTCTACCGCGTTTGATAGTGTAGGGTTGGCTTGGAACTCTTTATCTTCAATAGCTTTAGTGATGCGAGTAAAATCTTGATAAACAATACGCCCGGCACCTAAATTTACATGGCCAACTTCTGAATTACCCATTTGTCCTTCAGGTAAACCTACCGCCATGCCAGATGTTTGAATCAGCATGTTAGGTTTGTTCGCCATTAAGTTATCGAGTACAGGTGTTTTGGCATGATAAATAGCATTGGACTCAGGATCTTCTCTGTATCCCCAACCATCTAAAATAATAAGAACTGTCGACTTCTTGTTTGGCATTACGGCTTCCTTTAATCATTCAATGAGTGATAAAACGTCAATTAATGGGACAATATGTAAATTTCGCCGCCAGTATATCAAGAGACGAGCCTAATATCTTCTGAACATCGCGAGAAAATGTTTCAGTTTTACCTGCAGTTTTGCGTTGAAAGTTGTTGTTTATTCGATCAGCATCGTCTTATAAACATTAAAAGCCCAACTCCATGAAAAGTTCAGTTTGGGTTTATTTTATTAGCCTGTATACTGTTGCCAATTTTAGTTAATTAGAATGTAGAATTTATGGACCAACTTATTACGTTTGCAATGAGCCAACCTTTATTAAGCGCGGCTTGGCTTGCCATTGTTTCAATGATTGTCGTGTTAACGATTAGAATTCAAATGTCGCCGATTAAACAATTGAGTACGCAACAAATGACTTTCTTAGTGAATAGAGAGTCGGGTGTTGTTGTTGATACTCGTAGCGATAAAGACTTTAAAGCGGGTCATATTGTCGATGCAATTCACCTTGATAGTGAAAAAGTTAGTAAAAATGATTTCGTAAGTCTTGAAAAACATAAAGATGATCCCATCATTATTGTATGTACGGCAGGTATCAGTGCCGGTAAAGTTGCTAGCCAAATGGCTAAAGCAGGCTTTACTCGTGTGAATTTGCTTAAAGGTGGTATGAATGCTTGGCAAAGTGCTGGCTTACCAGTTGCGAAAAAGTAACAAACACAACGAGGTATCATGATGGCAGTTGAAATATACACTAAAGTAACTTGTTTTTATTGCATGCGAGCGAAAGCTTTACTTGATGATATGCAGGCTGCTTACCACGAAATTAAAATCGACGGTGATGCAGCGCTGCGTGAGAAAATGATCACACGCAGCCAAGGGGCTTCAACAGTTCCGCAAATATTTATAAACAACCAACATATCGGTGGTTGTGATGATTTATTTGCTTTGCATGCCCAAGGAAAATTAACCACACTTATTGCAGGCTGAATAGAGCAGGCGTAAGTGAAAATTAGAATTTAATTCGTCAATGAATGACGAAAACATAGGAAATAAGAAAATGGCTGACGAAAACCAAAACGGCGCAGAAGCAACAAACGAGCAACAAGCACCACAATTTGCGATTCAACGTGTTTACACGAAAGATATTTCTTTTGAAACGCCAAATTCTCCGGCTATTTTTCAAAAAGAATGGAAGCCAGAAATTCAATTAGACATTGATACAAAATCAAATAAATTGGCTGACGATACTTATGAAGTGACTTTGTCATTGACAGTAACCGCTAAAATTGAAGAGCAAACAGCATTTTTAGCTGAAGTACAGCAAGCGGGTATTTTCACTATTGGTAACTTGCCTGAAGCGCAATTGGCACATACTATTGGTGCATTTTGTCCAACTACACTATTCCCATATGCGCGTGAATCAGTTGCTAACTTAGTAAGCCGTGGTTCATTCCCACAAATTAACTTAGCACCGGTTAACTTTGAAGCTTTATTTGCTAACTACATGCAGCAACGTGCAGCACAAGCAGAGCAAGCGCCTGCTAGTACAGAAACGCATTAATTTATGACTGATAAGTCTGCAGCTATAGCTGTTATTGGTGCCGGTTCATATGGCACTGCGTTAGCTATTTGTTTAGCGCGTAATGGCCACCAAACTTTGCTTTGGGGCCGTGATGCTAACCATGTCGCAGAAATGGCCAGTAGCCGTGCAAATGAAAAGTATTTGCCTGGGAGTAAGTTTCCAGACTCGTTAGCTGTTAGTGCTGACTTAGCCATGGTAGCTAGTGCCAGCAAAAATGTTTTATTAGTTGTGCCTAGTCATGCTTTTGGTGAAGTGCTTAGTCAAATCAAGCCCCATATGCGTCAAGATGCGCGTTTGGTGTGGGCGACTAAAGGCTTAGAGCATGATTCTGGTCGACTACTACAAGATGTTGCCATAGAAGCGCTAGGGGAAGATATTTCTCTTGCGGTGCTTTCAGGGCCTACGTTTGCAAAAGAAATGGCGGCAGGTTTACCAACGGCTATTTCTTTATCATCAAGCGATGAAGACTTTGTTAGCGATATTTCAAATCTGTTGCATTGTGAAAGAACATTTAGAGTTTATAGCAATAATGACTTTATTGGCGTTCAACTTGGTGGTGCGGTGAAAAACGTTGTTGCTATTGGCGCCGGTATGGCTGATGGCATTGGCTTTGGTGCGAACGCTCGCACTGCGTTAATTACCCGTGGTTTAGCTGAAATGACGCGTTTAGGTTGTGCTTTGAATGCACAAGCGTCAACCTTTATGGGGATGGCTGGCTTAGGCGATTTAGTATTAACTTGTACTGACAATCAATCGCGTAATCGTCGTTTTGGTTTGGCATTAGGTCACGGTGAAACGGTAGAAAAAGCGATGGCGGATATTGGTCAAGTGGTTGAAGGTTATCGCAATACTAAAGAAGTTCATATGCTGGCTGAACGCATGGGCGTGGAAATGCCGATTGTTGAGCAAGTTTATCAAGTACTTTATTGTGGTAAAGATGCCAAACTTGCAGCAGCAGACTTATTGTCTCGCGAACGAAAATTTGAATGACTTTCTCAATAGAAGTAGAAAATTAGCTTAAATTAAAAAAGCGTATTAACTTAACGTAATGCGCTTTTTTTGTGCTCATAATATTGATGGTTACTTACGATTGCTTAGTAGCTAAATTGAATTTGCAAAGCCTAATTGACGCCATGCTTCGTAAACAATAACGGCGGTCGCGTTAGATAAGTTCATACTGCGGCTGTCTTTTAACATTGGGATCCTGATTTTATCTTGATCAGGGATTTGTTGCCTAACATCTTCTGGTAAACCGCCAGTTTCTGAACCGAATAATAAATAATCACCAGCTTTAAAATCTACATCACCATAATAGCCAGTTGATTTAGTCGTTACGGCAAGAATACGTTCAGGTTGTTCGCTTTCTACAAAGCTTTGAAAGTTTGCATGGCGTTTCAACGCTGCAAATTCATGGTAGTCTAATCCTGCTCTTCTTAGTTTTTTATCTTCTAGATCAAAACCTAATGGCTCAATAAGATGTAACCTAAAACCCGTATTAGCGCACAAGCGAATAATATTACCCGTATTAGGTGGAATTTGAGGTTGGAATAAAACGACGTCTAACATATCAAGCACTTAATAAATTCAATAATGAATATTATTATAACCTGCTTTAATTATAATTATGCTAAATAATTTATGGTGTCGTTGGTAAAGTAAAGTAATTAAAATAGCTAAAACGTTATCTGTAAATTGGCATTCGCATTATTAATTGAGGGCAACATGGAAACCAATAACTTACCGTCAGAACGCTATGCTGCACTGGTTAAACTAGCGGCATTTACTGCCACTGCTACAGCGTTATTACTCGTCGTACTCAAAATTTATGCTTGGTTTGCGACTGATGCCAGCGCCATGCTTGCCTCAGCAACAGACTCTATTCTAGATTTATTTGCTTCAGTGATGAACGTAGTTATATTACGCTTTGCACTTGCCCCTGCTGATGATGAACATAAATTTGGCCATGGTAAAGCTGAAAGCCTTGCTGGACTTGTGCAAGCCGCATTTGTACTTGGCTCTGCATTGCTACTCGTTTTTAATGGTGTTGACCGAGTAATAAACCCACAAGAAATTGTCAGAACTGAGGTCGGTATTTGGGTATCAATTATTGCTATTGTGATGACGTTGTTATTGGTGCTGGTGCAAAAATACGTAATTGCTAAAACCCGTTCTGTTGCGATAAGTGCTGACGCTCTGCATTATCAATCTGATCTTTTACTCAATTTGGGCGTATTATTGGCGTTATTTTTAAGCCAAGGTTATTGGTTGCAAGCCGATGGTGTATTTACTATTGGTGTTGGTGTATTTTTGTTATTAGGTGCTAGTAAAATTATTTGGATGAGTGTGCATCAACTAATGGATCATGAACTTACAGAAGACGAATTAGATAAAATAAAGCAGATTGTCTATGCCCATGAAGGCGCATTAGGCTTACACGAGCTAAGAACACGTCAAGCAGGTCAAAATCGCTTTATTCAATTTCACTTAGAGTTAGATGATGGCTTATCTCTTTTAGCAGCCCATAGCATTGGTGAAGCGATTGAAGCTGAAATTATTCAGGCTTTAGCCCCGTGTGAGGTTTTGATTCACCATGATCCTTCATCAGTTGTCAGTAATGAGCTAGCCAACAATGAAAAGCCTGTTGATTAACATCATTGTTTTACGCTATGACTTGCATGAATACCAGTTAATTGCAGAGTCTAGCGCAATGTCTCGATATTTATCAATTTCAAAAAATAGCTCGTGATAAGCACCTGAAATAATCTTGGGTTCTCCACCAATACATGCGGTATGATTAATTTTATATAACTGCTGACAGAAGCTATTTTGCGCTGCATTATCTACAATATGCTCTTCACTTGCCTGCATCATTAACACTGGCTGAGTTACCTTAGCAAGGTCATTGAATATGTTTTTGTTGGTGATCAATGCTTGGCTAAGCCAATGAAATGTTACACCACCCAATTTTAGTTCCGATTGTTCTTCGTATAGCGTTCGAAAGCGTTGAAATCGTGTTTTTGAATGCATGAGTTTATTGTCGGCAAAAGATGTTTTATTAATGTCATTTTGCCCCAAGAAATACCAAGGTGTGCTTGAAAGCCATTGATTTATTTTTGTGCCCGTATTTACTATAAATTCAGCTATTGCACTTGGTGTACCACCACTTGATACCGCTATCATTGGTGAACTAAGAACTAATGACTGCACTTTATTTTGGTGTTTTTGTAGGTATCGTAAGGCAATTGCTCCGCCCATGGAATGAGCTAACATAAAAGGGCTATGTGATTTTTCTGGGTGTAAACTAGGTAGCACCTGACTAAGTAACTGGTGCAGGTCGTCAGCATAATCATCAAACTTTGCTACATAGCCTTTAAATCGGTTTGCTAGAAGGCGTTCTGACAACCCTTGTCCACGGTGATCAATAATAACGCTATCGTATCCTTGCTGATCCAGATCATAAGCTAGTTCTTGGTATTTTAAATAGCTTTCCGAGCGTCCAGGTATAATGACGATATAAGATTCTTCAGCACGTTTAAAGTTTGTCACGTAAGCAATTTTAATCTTGTCAGTGCTGGTAAACGTTGCTTGATTTGCATTTTGCCAAAAGGCATCGATAGCGATAATTTTTTCAGATGTTAGTGTTCGTTTCGCAATTATGCTTACCGCATCGGCCATTTAGAATATTCCCATAAGTTATAAATATATAAGCTATTTTTACATAGATTAGTTTGATTCTTATAAGCTATCTTTACTGATAATGACAGGTAATTCAATGGTGACGGTAAGACCATTACCTTGATTATTGCTCGCATGAATATGCCCGTTGTGCGCAACAATAGCCTGTTTAGCTATTGCCATACCTAAACCTGTACCGCCAGTTGCTCGGTCACGTGCTTGTGCAACACGGTAAAAGGGTTCGAATAACTTGTCTAAATCTTCTAATGGCACACCAGTACCGCTATCAACAATGTCTATAGTAAAGCTGTTACTATTTTGTCTTAAGTAAACTATAAGTGTGTCACTTGGGTGGCTATATTTAACAGCATTAATCAAAATATTATTAAAGGCGCTGGAAAGTAAATTAGGATCTGCCTGAGTTAAACAGGTGCTTGCGGCCTTAAGTGTAATCGTAATTGATTTCTCATTGGCAATGTACTGAGCGTCTTCGATACAAAGTTCTAATAATTGCTGAAGGTCAACAGACATCAATTCCATTTGGCTGATGGTGTTTTCCATGCGAGAAAGTGATAAAACGCTAGAAATCATTTCATCTAAACGTGCAACTTCTAACTCGCAGCGTTGTAAGTGTTTTTGTAGTAGTGTTGGGGCAATATTTTCTTGCTGTGCAAGCCCTAAAGCAATTTGTAAGCGTGTCATTGGAGAGCGTAATTCATGAGAAACATCAGCCATCAAACGTTGATGAGAGCCAATGTTTTGCTCCAATTTTTCGGCCATTAAATTAAAGCTGCTTGCACAAGCACCAATTTCATCATTACGTTGCGCTGCTAACGGCACTCGTGCGGTAAATTCGCCATCGCCAAAGCGGGCGGCTGTTTTTTGCATTGCTACCAGCGGCTTAGTTAACGAGCGAGTCAGCAGCCAAAGAAAGATTGAGCTAATAATAATGGGGATGCTGATACGAATCCAAGTTGGTAGCCGTAACATAAAAGCACCCAAACGAGATTTTCTATCGCGACTCGCGAGAAAAACTTGATAAGGAGTGTTATTTATCTCTATAGCAATAGGGCCGGTCATGCGGAAAAATTCAAACTTCACTGTAGTTAATCTATCTAAGTTATTTTCACTTAGAAAGCTTGCCAAATGTGAAATATGCCAAGATTTTGATGATATAACTTCTTGACTCAGCATGTTTTTCACTAATAATTCTTTGTCCATCCGCTTGGGTAATATTGTCAACAAAGCTTGCGGGTTCATCGGTGCCTGACGAGAAATTAAGTTTTTGATGCGATCAAGCTTACTTATATCTGAGTGATGGGTGGGGACAATAAAGCTTTTTGGACGAAATTGCTCAGAAACAAGGCGAGTGATACCTATCGTTAATACGACGATTAGCCAAAAACAAATAAACAGCTTTGCCCCTATTGAGGAAAATCGACTGTGAAACCTTATCATTAGTTAAGCTCACCAGCTAGAAAAATATAGCCAGCGCCACGAATAGTCTTGAGTTTATCACTCGGACTAAAAGGCAAAAGTTTTCGCCTTATATTACTTACATGCATATCAATGCTGCGGTCGAAAGCGCTTAACTTTCGTTTAAGTACTCGCTCGGAAATTTCACTTTTGCTGACAATTTCACCGGGTTTAGACATTAAGTATTCAGTGATTTGATATTCAGTGCCAGTCAGCTCTACATACTCGTTATGGCAGCTGACTTGGCGGGTTGCATGATTGAGTATGACACTATTAACTTCTAACGTGCTACTTTGTTCTTTACTGGTTTGTACAATATCAATGCGTCGAAGAATAGCATTTATACGGGCTAGCAATTCACGGTGTTGAAAAGGTTTAGGCAGGTAGTCATCAGCCCCTAACTCTAAACCGAGAATACGATCAGCGTTATCGCCCTTTGCAGTTAACATTAAAATAGGCGTTTTATGATTGCCTCCAAGAGCTTTTAATACTTCAAAGCCCGTCAAGCCAGGCATCATAACATCTAATAAAATAAGTGAAATACTATCATCGAATGCTTTTTCTAAGCCAGATACACCGTCGTAGCAACAAACTAATTCAAAACCTTCTGTAGCAAGGTAATCAGATAACAACTCGGCTAGTTCTTTATCGTCATCAATTAATAAAAGTTTATGTTTTTTCATCTTTACCACAAGGTTGTGAGTATTTAATTGCCTTCATCATAGCGTATTAATTTTACTGTGCTTAGGATATTTACATAACATTTACGTTGGTTTTCGTTTCTTTTCGTTGCAGGTTTTATACTTTACTGACATTAATTGAGGAGTACCACCGATGAGAACACATAAACTATATTCAGCAATAAAACCTTACTTGACCATAGGCGTTACTGTGCTGTGTTTAACAACATTTAATGCTAGTGCTAATGCTTTAGCGAACAATAATGGCAAGTCTCATACTGGTCAACACCAAAGTAGAGGTGAGCAAGGCCACCTTAAAAAACAGATGAAAAAACGCTTTAAAATGTTGGCGAATAAATTGGAACTGACTAAGATACAGCGCCAAAAAATTCGTACAGTATTTAGTGAAATGAAAACTGATAAAAGAGAGCGTCGAGTGTCAATGTCTGGCTTTAAAGAACAAGTCGATGTTTTAGCGCAAGCTCGTGAATTTGATGAAGATAAATTTAATACGTTATATGCAAGTTTTCAGAATAAGTTCAAAGCGTTAGTAATGGACAAGGCCAAAATGCATCATGCAATAATGCAGGTGTTAACTTCAGAGCAAAAAGCTAAGTTTTCATCGATGGGCAAGCATCGCGGATCTTTATTTTAATAGACTGAAGGAGAATATTTTTGACATTTGGCTTTCTATCGCAATGCCGTTCTCTTTTGCTGGTAGAAAGCGCCACTTGTCCATGGCGTTACGAATGGAGTTTCGAAAATAATTAACCTTACTTTTTGATTCAAATTGGATGTCTTTGACAAAACCATTCTTATCAATAATAAACTCAACCATAATCTCTAACTCAATACCTTTTCTTTTTGCTGAAGAAGGATATCTAGGCTCTATTGACGTAATCAACTTAGCTAGGCTGCTTGTTGGGAGGATTTCAGCGTTCGTTGCATAGATATCATTAAACTTATTACTGATACGGCTATCAATATCACGATAAACATTGTTTGCTAATTTTGATGAATTAAACTCTGGTTGTGACTGATATTTTACACCAAGTTGTGTATTAGCCGCTTTAGGGGCGTCTAATAATGACGCCACTTGTTGTGAGTATGGATTTGCTAAAGTTGCGGCGTTATTTCTTGAATCAGTGCGTTCAAAAGCTATATCCGACATAGACTTATTTGCACTTGCTTTAAGTACTTGCTTATTAGCTAATACAGGCTCTTCTATCGATTTACTTTGATTCTGCTTGTTACTCTGTTTTGCTATTGAACCTTGTACTATAGGTAATTCATTAACATACATAGTGTCGGTGCTTGGAGTCGAATTTCTAGCTTGTTCGTTTAATGTTGATGCTTGTTTTGTAAATTTACTTTTTTGCTTAATGCCAGCTAAATAATTATTTTCATCAATAGATTGAGTCGCTGTTATCTTTTTATTTTTAACACTAGTTTTGTTGTTAATCGCGATCAATTGGTTAGCAAGTGAAGAACTCGTGTTTAAGCTTTCAATTGCTAAAGGGGCATAAGCTACAGAACTTTTATTTAATTCAATAGGTGAATGACTAAGCGAAATACTGCCTGACTGCAAATCTATGATTGGTAGTGTTAACGAATTCTGTGAAAAACCAAAAATAATAGCTAGTAAAATAGTAAATGAAGCTAACCACTTTCCTGAATCTGTTGTTTGGCTACAATGCGGTTGATTATCTAACAACCTCACGACTCTTTGCTTTAAATCTCCGCCTGATGCTGCCATTGCCATACTTGGAATAGCATGATGTCTATGTTTTTGACATAAAGAAGCCGTGTCTGCCAATGTGTGCGCATAGGCAATTGCGCTACTGCCATGTTGTACGGCAATATCATCACTGCAATACTCTCTTTCGTTACGCATTTGTTTTGAAACCCAGCGAACTGTTGGGTGAAAAAACAATAGTGTTTCTACCAGTGTTTGTAAGAAATTCACCAAATAGTCATGACGGCGTATATGTGCTAATTCGTGTAGTAACAACATATCTAATTGTTGAGGGGTTAAACCTGAAATCATACTAAATGGAATAAGTACTACGGGCTTTAACCAACCAATTGCCATTGGTACATCTGTTTTGCTAGATAGTAAAAGCGTTACTTTTTTCGTTAGACCAATTTTATTGACTAAACCTTCAAAACGAATTTGCAGCGCAGTGTTAACTGGCATTGTGCCTTGCACAGGTAATTTATTAACGTTATATAGCTCAATTAAAAGCTTAACGGAGAGCAGGGTAACAACACTTAACCAAAAAATAGAAATAGCAGGTAAATATTCAAGCCACTCAACATACCAAGCGTTTGCTTGTATTTTTTCAAGGTAGAAGCCTTGATCAAGCAAAGGTATCGATTGTACAAAGTTAGTGGTCTGCCGATAGCTATTATCATAAACAATGAAAAATGTTATTAAAGGCAAAGCAAGGTTAGCTAACATCGCTGTAGAAGCTAAGACATAGCGAGTTTGTGATTTTTGGTAGGAAATTAATGACAATAAAAGCTTTAATACCAGCGCAACGATAAGCCCTTGCCACAAAAAGTGGATAAGAGTTATTGCTATACCGGCTAATAACGGATTATTAGTTAAGCTTTCCTGCATCATTGAATACTTTGTTTACCGTTTAATTATTTGCGTTAGCTATGTTGCTAACTAAGATTGTTGCTCTAATTCGTTGAGTAACTGTCTAATGTCCTCAATATCTTCTTTACTTGTCGAGTTGTCTAAAGCTCGCATGACTAATTTAGATGTTGAGCCACCAAAAGCTTTTGATACTAAATCTTTTAATAATGATGATTGAGTCACCATTTCGCTATTCGCAGGAGCATAAACATGTGCTCGGTTTGTTTCGTCGCGAATAACTAATGCTTTCTCGTGCATTATTTGTAATATTTTCAGTACCGTAGTATAGCCAGTTTTCTGAGTTTGGCTAACAGATTCATGAATTTGTCGAACCGTCGCAGGCCCCATTTTCCAAAGGATATTAAGTAACGTTAGCTCAGCTTCGGTTGGCTTTATATCTGATTTATCTCGTAACATTGAGATTCCTTAAAGCAAAATTATTTAGTGATGTTTGCATGTTTTTAATACGAATAAACTCGTACCATATTGCACTTATCCTAGCGTGAGACGAATAAATGAGCAATAGCCGTTGCTAAATTGTTTTGGTCACTACCTGTTAAAAGTTAATAATATGTAACTAATTATTGACTACAGTAACTAAAAGCAGCTTATTGTAAGCTTAAAAGCATCTTTCGTAAGCGGTTTGGGAAATTGGTGAAAATACCATCGACACCAAAGGATAAGCATTGCTTTATCTCATCGATGTTATCAACGGTATATACCCAAACCGCTAATCCACGCTTGTGAGCGTCAGTGACTATTTCTTGGTTCAGGCAGTCTATTGCTAAATTTAATTGCGCAACTTTCAACGGCTGGCAAAACTCAGCATAATTAATTGGGCAACAGGCAATAAGTGCCGCTGTACATGCGTTGGGCAGCAGTGCTGACAATGGTAACAGTGCGTGATGATTAAACGAAGAGAGTATTAATTGTTCTTCGGTGATAACACCTTTATTGATTACCTTTTTAATTAGCTGATTTAATTTTGCTATTTCATGTAGTAACGCCGAGCCTTGTGCTGCTGATTTTAACTCAATATTAATAAAGCAATGTTTTGAAATAGTACGAAGAGCTTCTGGTAAGGTACAAATATTTTGGTTTTTAGATGGGGGTAAATCTAATAGCTGAGTCAGCGTAAGTTGATTATAGTGAGTACGTTGACCGTTATATTGTAGGTATTGATCATGTAGCAGTATAAACTCGCCACTGGCATGGTGGTATTGCACATCAAATTCAATACCGTCACAACCTTGTGCTATCGCCTGTTCAAAAGCTAATAGAGAGTTTTCTGGAAACTCTCCACTAGCGCCACGATGGGCTATTATTTTCATTTTATGCCGTTATTAGTTATGGCAATAAATAAAAAATGATAATTAATCATTATTGGTGTCGTCTTTGTCACTTGCTTGCTGTTCAAAAGCAACTAAGTCAGCATAATGCTCACCCAAGCGAGTCACGGTTTCAGGTCCTGCTTGTTGATTAAACTTCACCATATTCGGGGCGAAAGTACTAACAACGGTTGAACCCAATTTGAATCGTCCCATTTCAGCGCCTTTTTCTAAGGTAATAGCATCAATGCCGCTTGCAGGGTATTTCCAGCGAAACACATCTTTTCCAGCAGGTGGTGTTACGGTACCTGCCCATACTGTTTCAATACTAGCGACAATAGTTGCCCCGACTAATACCATTGCCATTGCGCCTTGTGCGGTATCGAAAATAGCAACCACACGTTCATTGCGTGCAAATAAGTTAGGCACATTATTCGCTGTTAACGGATTTACTGAGAATAAGTCGCCAGGCACATAAATCATTTCACGTAATGTGCCAGTAATTGGCATATGAATACGATGATAGTCTTTAGGCGCTAAATAAATACAAGAAAACTCACCATCTTGAAATGGCGCTGCGGTTTCTTTATCACCGCCAAGTAATGTTTCTAAACTATAGTCAAAGCCTTTTGCTTGAATAAGTTGACCTTTTTCAATTGGACCTTGCTGGCTTATCGCGCCATCAACAGGGTAACAAATTGTGCTCGGGTCGCTATCAATGGTGCGAGCGCCATCTTCTAGTTCACGAGTAAAAAAGTCATTAAAGGTTTTAAAATCGCTAGCATTTTTTAATTTTGCTTCCGCCATATTAATGTCATAGGCCTTGATAAAATAGCTAATTGCTTTTGTGGTTAGCCAGCCAGCCTCAGCTGCGGCAAATTTGCCAACCAAGCGTGAAATTCCATGTTTAGGCATGAGGTATTGCAGAGCGATTTTAATTTTATTGATTAACACTATTGTTCCTTAATTTTCTTTTATTTTTAATTGTTAAAGCGCGTTGTTAAGGTGTTGTCACCTAGACTTGCTAAAATTCGTTGAAAACTTGCTAGTCGTTCTGGGTGTATTTTCCCAGCATCTTTGGCAGCTACTAAAGCACAGCCGGGATCTGTTTGGTGTTTGCAGTCTCTAAACTTACATGTGCCCAAATAGTCATTAAATTCAGTAAAGCCATTGCTGACTTGTTCAGGCGATAAATGCCATAAACCAAATTCTCGAATGCCTGGAGAATCAATCAAATCACCACCATCTTCAAAATGGTAAAGCCGAGCTACTGTTGTGGTGTGTTGTCCTAAGCCTGAGTTTTCTGAAACTACTTTGGTCACAACACCTAAATCAGGCATCAAGGTGTTAGTAAGTGTTGACTTACCTACGCCTGACTGCCCAACAAATACACTTGTATGCTGGCTAAGTTGCTTTTTTAGTTCGGCAATACCGGCACCAGTTTCATTGCTGACATAAGTAACGTGATAACCAATATCACGATAAATGCTCAATTGCTTCTCAATGATCTCTCGATTGCTATCGTCAAGTAGATCAATTTTATTCATCAAAATAACCGGAGTTATGCCTGTCTGCTCTGCGGCTACTAAGTAACGGTCAATAATATCAGCATTAAAGGCTGGTAATACTGATGAAACTATTAGGATCTGTGAGATGTTAGCGGCAATCGGTTTTACACCGTCGTAAACATCTGGTCGACTTAATACCGAGTCGCGTTCATGTACAGCTTCAATAACACCAGAAATGCTGTGTTGGCTTTCTTTACCTTTACGCCAAAGGACTTTGTCGCCGCAAACTAAAGAAGAAATACTGCGGCGTAAATTACAACGACAGATTTCGCCATCATTTCCTTCAACATCAGCATGCTGACCAAAGCGACTGATAACAGTACCTGTTTCGGCTAAACCTAGTTGGTCATCTTGCCATTGCACTTTCTCAGTAGATTTTCGTAACTTCTTGCTTTGGTTAGCTTTGATCTGTCGAGCTTGACCTTTAGTTATTTTTTTGGCTTTAGCCACAAGTAATTCTCATTTTATGTTAACTCAGAATCTGTTTTTTAATCTGCCTTGGCAAATCACAAATAAATTTAATCATGTTGCATTCTAACGTATTATACACTCAAGCACGGCTTAAATGCATGTGTAATCGCGCCTTTTACCAGCAGCATATTGTAAGGTTTGTTTGGCAAAATAGGTGAATTTGAGCAAGACCAATTGATGTAGGAAAGATAATGAGCACTAATGATAGCAATTTGATTTGGTTAGATTTAGAAATGACCGGCCTAGAGCCAAGTACTGATGTTATCTTAGAAATTGCGACAATAGTGACTGATAGTCAACTAAACATATTGGCGGAAGGTCCCGTTTTTGCTATTCATCAAAGTGATGATGTTTTAAATAACATGAGCCAGTGGTGTATTGAACATCATGGTGACTCAGGTCTCACACAGCGATGTCGAGATAGTAAAACGACATTAGCACAAGCTAGCGCAGAATCATTAGCTTTTTTCGAGCAATATGCGGTTAAAGGTAAGTCGCCTATGTGTGGTAATAGCATTGGCCAAGATCGACGTTTTATTAATAAATACATGCCAGAGTTTGAAGACTACTTTCATTATCGTAACCTTGATGTCAGTACCGTAAAAGAGCTTGCACGCCGTTGGAACCCTACAGTGCTTGATAAGGTAGTTAAAACTGGCGCGCATTTAGCGCTTGATGATATTCGTGAATCGATAGCGGAATTAAAAATTTACCAAGAACATTTCTTTAAATTTTAAACGTTGTTAGCACCAAAACAAAAATTTAAAAAGACGCACTAGCGTCTTTTTTTGATAATAAACTTGCAGGTCTGACCAGTTTGTTGCAATCTTAAGTACATTCTACTGATCATATCCTAAGGACATTTATGGCTAACCGTTTTGGTCGTGCTGTTGCGTTAATCAAAAAACTCCCAATAGCTACCCACTCATTTTTATTAACAAAGTTATTTTGCTCGCAAGTTAAATATGCCAATACTTCAAAAGTTACCTTGGTTGATATTCAGCAAAAAGAAGTAAAGTTAGTCATAGCAAATCGAAAAAAAGTTCAAAACCATATTGGTGGTGTACATGCCATTGCTGCAGCGCTTTTGGCAGAGTCAGCTACAGGTATTGTTTTTGGTTTAAACTTGTCTGACAGCCATTTACCTTTGCTAAAATCAATGACAATTCATTATCAGCGTCGCATGCAAGGTGCTTTAACCGCGGTAGCGAAAATATCAGATGAGCAAATTACACAGTTAAGCCAAGAAAAAGGCAGTATGGATATTGCAGTAACAATAACTGATGAGTCAGGGCAGCAGCCGATTGAGTGCATTATGACCTGGGCTTGGGTAGAAAAAAGAAAAAAGTAGCCGTAAGCAATCCCTTAACGTAGTTAATAAATTTTAGCGAAGATTAAACGTTGCTAATTATCACTAAATCCATACACTAATGACGATATAGATTATCTACCTGACTTGTTAAGGTGTTGCTACGTTCATGGATTCAACTTTGCCACTTTATCGCCAATTTTCTGGTCGGTTATTGTTATTACTTTTGTGCTTTATTTTAAGTGCTGTTACAGGTTTTTATACTTACTTTTATAAGGAAAAACAAATTCTTGTGGTTGTTGGGCAACAATTGCCTGCAATACGAGAATATAATCAGCGTCAACGACTATTGCTTAATCATGAGCGTTTGATAAACACTATTGTTACGAGTGAAACGGCAACAAACTTTTCAACATCCTTTCAAATGTTAACTGATAACTTAAAGCAATTGTCGATTTTATCGAGCAACAATTCTCGATTAATTGATCGCTTATCACAGCGTATTCAATTACAAGTCGAAAACGTTAACGGCTTGACAGAGAATTACCGACGTAATACACAATTAAAAAATAATGTTATTATTCAGCTAACTATAGTAACCAATAGTTTATCAAAATTCATTTCAAAACAAGCTAAACAACAAGCATCGTTATATCAACAAGCTAGCTCGGGTAATATCAGTACCAAGCAAGCACTTGTACTCAGTAATATCGCAATTAATTTAAATAACAATCGAGAGCTACATCGCTCACTGCTTGATAATTTGGTGATGTTCAGCAATTTAGACTTACATTATGACTTAATTGAATTTAATTATTTGCAACAAAGAACTGATTCTGGCTTGCAGAGCTGGTTGATAACAATGAGCCATACGACTAAGAAAAGTCATGCGGAGGAGTCGTTGTTAGCTGAAGTATCGGTTTTAAATGATTTGTTATTCTTAGAGCAACATAGTTACGAAAAATGGTCCAGACAATTGAATCAATTTGATGACTTTCGAGTTGTATTGGTAGCACAAAAATTGGAACTTTCATCATTGTTATCCGAGCCATTACCCGATGTCGAATTAAAGCCAACTAAATTGGCTCAGCAATTACAATATTGGTTTTCAAAAGCAAATATAAAAGTCACTGAAGCTGATTATATGTGGTTTCTTGTCGTGATATTTGGCCTTTTAACACTAATATCGTTGATGGTAACTTTCAGTATTCGTGCCAAGTTAAAACGTCTAGGTCAGCAAGGTACTGATATTGTTATTGAATATGTTGAAAAAGGGACGTTGCCTAGTAAACTACCTATAGAAGAAATGGCGGATATTTTCGAGGCAATTAAGCAACTTTCCCATCCTAAGTATAGTGATGCTGATTATCTTCATCTAAAGCAGGAACAACAGTCAAGCCTATTAATGATGAGCGAACATAGTGCTCATGTGTTTTGGCAACTCCCAGAGCTTGCTAAAAATCAGCCATTAATATTGTTATTAACACCTAATTCAGCTGTTAAACACTGGCGCTGCCTGTTTAGCCGTAATGACGTACGTAAGATACTTATAGCTGCTCGGATAGCTAGGAAAGAAAAAAATATTCAGCGTTTATCCTTGATTACAGCCCAAGAAAAAGCTATATCGTTAACCATTGAATATAGTAATGGTCAATGGTTTGGCAGTGTGTGTTTAACTGAAGAGTTACATGGCTTACAGCACGAAAAAAGCCAGTTGTTGCAGCAAATACGACAGCAGAGCCAGAGCGAAAAACTTAGGGCCATAGCCGGAAGTGAGTATGTTGCTCGTATGGTACACAGTTATCTATTGCAAAAGCAGCTATCTTCTATCAAAAAACCAGAGCACGAATTAGCAATAGATGACTCTTTGGAGCGGATAATCAAATGGTGCAAGCAACAAAAAACCAGTGCTCAACTGCGTCGAGATGATTTTCTTCTAACACTGTCCACGGCTAATCTTATCAATGAATTAGATACTGTTATTGCTAATGTTGGGCTGCAGGAAAGTATCAATAATAATGCTTTGTACGTTAATGTTGATAACACGCTTGCTCCTTTAGTAAGTTTAGAGTGTGAGCTATTTCAAGCGATGGTGCGGGAAATTTCTTTATTATTATTAGCAAATCAGCAGCAGGTCACGCTTGATATCGGCCTTGAAGTTATTGATATCAGTAGTACACAACAAATTGTTCGTTTCAGTTTTTTATTAGATGGATATTCAAGAGCAGACGAATTGGTAAAATCAATTAATAATTTGGTAGTAGATGCAGATACAAGCATTGAAGATCAAACGGATGATTTTGATTACCTACGTGATTTAATGGTGGTATTTAATGTCCGTAATAAAGTAAATCAGCAACTAGGGAAGACAATTAATTTTAGTTTTGATATCGCTTTGGCACTTGCCGAACAAGTAAGCGTTGAAAGCAATGATACTGATATCGTAGATAAAGCAGTGCAGTTATCTAGTCGAAATTTTTTAGTTATTGCTACTGATAAAAGCAATCGTAATAGAATCTGTAGAGCATTGAGTGATACGCAAGCTAACGTGAAAGCAATGCAAGATTTGACGTCATTTCAACGGCAATTAAATCTTAATCACTTAACTAAAAATAAAATTGATGCCATCATCATTGCGCCAGAAGTGTATTGCTCTGATTATGCTTTGATTGTTCAACATTTAGCGACTTTACCTAAAGCATTATCACCGAAGGTGCTGGTGATTCAACCCTTTAATGATCCTAAAATTGCTAAGGTTGGCGTGTTCGAACACTGCATTACGCCTTGGTATGAAAGGATGTTACCTTCTCAGTTAATGCGATTGTTGAGCGGCAACAGCAGCAATAATTTACTATTAAATAATAGCCATTTTTCGCAACATAGTTTTTTTCCTACTCAAGTTAAGGTTTTACTTGCAGTAGCACAACCTAGTGCTCATCAGTCATTAATACAATTATTACACTGGTTAGGCCTGCGTATCACTTTAGTCTCTCAACAACAAAGTTTAGAGCATCATTGGCAAGCAGGCCATTACCTGGTGGTTATTTCAGAATTTACGCTTTTGAGCGTTAAACCGATGAATAACGTTGACTGTTCACGTGGATTCTTTAGTTTGGCGGCTAGCGTCAGAGACTCGGATAACACTTTTGCACAGCCAGCTTTACCCAAATCTTGGCATCAGGGCAATATATCACCAGTACTTGATGTACAGTTGATAATACGGCAGCTTTCGCCTTGGTTAACGCCTGCCGATATATTATCGGATCAGATAGAGCTAAAACAGAGTGCAGATAATGTAGATGTCAAATTGAAAGAAGTCATAGTTGAAGAAGAGGTGTTTGTTAACGAACAGGTGTTAGCTGCGCGATCAAGGCAGCCATTAATTGATTATACTGAGAACTCAGTATCACAAGATACTAAAACAGCGATACTTTTTGATTTGGCTGAATATGCAAAAAACCAAGGCTCTGTGGAGCTGGCGGCATTAATGCTCGGCGAGTATTTAAGAGATATCGAGCAAATATTATTACTGCTAGAAAAGCAGATTAGTAAGAATAATCAAGCATTAGTCCAACATTCTATTATACGAGTTCTACACCTAGCAGAAGTTATGGCGGCAAAGTCATTATCAGCTCAATGTTTGAAACTTAAATCAATACTCATGAATGAAAATAATACGCAATCATTGCAAGAAAGTGAGAATTTTCAGCAACAATTCATGCAAGTCAAGCTATGCCATATGCAGTTTTCAGAATTTGCGGAATCAATATGAATAATATAGAACAAATTAATGAAGTTGCTATCGAGGTTGCTAGCCCGTGTGTACGTAATTGTTGTTTAGATAAACAAGATTTTTGCGTAGGCTGTAACCGCCATATTGATGAAATAATGGCTTGGCGAAAGCTTAATAGTAAAGCTAAACAGGATGTATTGATGTTGTGTCAACAACGTCAGCAACAAAAATGAAGTTGATATAACGATTATTAAGGCAAAAAATGGCAGTAGTGAAAGAAAGCACCTTAGCGCAGTTTGATCAACTTAATGTCTTGATTATTGATGGTGATCTTCAGGTTCATGATATTTTGAAAAAAAGTTTGTACAGACTGGGTGTTAAGGAAGTTCATTGCGCAGAAAACACTTATAAGGCATTGAAAATATGCGATGAAATGCATTTTCATATCATTGTCTGTGCCTTTGATGTTAAAAGTGATAAAGATGGTTTTCATTTATTTGAAGAGCTTAAATTTAAAGGCCATATCACTAAAGCCACGATAGTGATTTTCCTTAGCGCTGAAATTGCTCAATCATTAGTGAATTCAATTATTGAGTTACAACCTGATGATTTTTGGGTTAAGCCCTTAGATGTTCAAAAGGTGCAAACACGCTTAAAATCTGTGCTAAAAGTGAAGCAAATGTTGCTTAATGTCTGCGGAGCAGTTGATAAAAAAGCCCATGCCCAAGCGATTTACTTTGCCGATCGACATTTGATGAATGATAAGTTGGCGTCCTTTCATCCAAATATTAACCGCATCAAAGGTGAAGCATATATACAATTAAAAGAATACCAAGAAGCAGAATCTTTATATAAACAATTGCTTAAACAATATCAATATTCATGGGTATATTTAGGTTATGCCAAAGTACTATTAAAGCAGGGGCGTGTTGAAGAGATCAATTTCATGCTCAAGACGTTAACCAATAGATCTGAAACACGCTTTGGTGCTTATGATATGATGGCACAGCACTATATTGAACACGATCAATACCAACAGGCCTATGAGCAAATAAAGAAAGCGACTATATTAGCGCCGAAAAATATAGAACGTAATAAGAAATTATGGCACTTGGCACGCCTAACCCATGATCATAAAGGTCAATATATGGCGTCACGTATTATTGCTCAACAAGCAAAAAACTCTATTTATGACTCTCCAGAGTTTCTACTAAATGCTATTCGTTCGGGCATTGATTTTTCCTGCACCATACCTGATGACGGTGCACAAACTGTTTTGAAGCAAACAGATCTTTATATTGAGCAGTTTGAAAGCGACTACGATGGTATTCAGGAATTTGAGCAGCAGCTATTGGTCGTAAAAGCTAGGCTTCATAACGTACGTAATGAGGAAGCTGAGGCAGCCAAACTAGTAAAACATCACATCACCTTTCAACCTACTGATATAATTGAGGATAACTTAGATAAGGTTAAGGTCTTACATGAAGTCGGTATGGGTAAAGATGCGATAGATTTGTTAAAAGCAATAAATGGTCAATTTTTTGGTGATACATTGAGTTGCCAAGTGATTAAACGTTATATTGAGCAAGAAACTCAAGAGCGAGCAGAAATAAAGCATACAGCCAAACAGCTTAATACCATGGCAGTGGAGCACTTTCAAAAAAATCGCTTATTACCGGCTTTAGATGCGATAATGCAAGCCTTGCAGCTAAGTCCAGGTAATAATAAGTTGATGATCAGTCAATTAAAAATATTAATTACCATTAGACAACAAGAAGCTGCAACGAGCGAGCATATTGTTTTAGTCGAAGATTTATTCAGCCACTTTGCTAGGACAACGTCAGAAGGAAAAATCCCGACTGTTTTAAAAGAGTTGACGTTAAAGTGGCAAAAATTATGTGCTTAAAATAGGGGGACAGTGTTTGAGTTTAAGCATCGCGTGGCATGCCTTTTTCAACAGAACGAATGAGTCTTGCCGTTAAGCGTAAATTTTTATCTTGGTTTAACTCTTGTAATTTTAATTCTTGTTGTTCAAGTGCCCAATGAATATGCTCAGCTACCATTTCATTAGCCGTGGCGAGTTTATCTGTTAATGCGGATACGTTTGCCAGTGAGTAATCAGCGTTACCTAATGCCACGGCAATATTGCGCTGCCAACAAGCAAAGCCAATACGCCTAATGGGTGAGCCTTCAGTTTTGTTTAAAAAGCTAGCTTCATCCCATGAGAAAAGAGTTAGTAATGAAATGTTATCTAAATTTTGCCGTGGTTTGAAATCATCTTCACTGCCGAGCTTAGCAAATTTATTCCATGGGCAAATCAACTGGCAATCATCACAACCGTAGATGCGATTACCAATGAGTGGCCTGAACTCGGCTGGAATAGCATCTCGTAACTCAATAGTTAAGTAAGAAATACAACGCCTAGCATCAACAACATAAGGCTCTACAATTGCCTGTGTTGGGCAAATTTTAATACAAGCAACACAAGTGCCACAGTCATTTTCTGGCTTTGTATCGGGCAATAATGGCAAGTCAACTAACAGCTCACCAAGAAAGAACCATGAACCTGCTTGCTTATTGATTAGTAGCGAGTGTTTACCAACCCAGCCTAGTCCAGCTTTTTCAGCTAAAGGTCGCTCAAGTATTGGCGCTGAATCAACAAAAGGGCGGTAATTAAATGTTTCGCAGTGATGTTGAATTTTCTCACCCAACTGCTTTAAGCGCTTACGCATTAATTTATGATAATCACGACCTAAGGCATAACGGCTGATATAAGCATGATCGCGGTTTTTTAATATCCGGGCAAATTTAGCGTCTGTCGGGAGATAATCCATACGGACACTAATGACGTTTAATGTTCCCTCGACCAATTCTTTTGCGCGTGCTCGCATTAAGCCGTGACGCGCCATATAATCCATATTGCCGTGGTAATTATTTTCTAACCAGCGAGTAAGAGCTGCTTCATGCGCTGATAGGTCAACATCACAAATTCCCACTTGTGAAAAGCCAAGTTCTTGACCCCAAAGCTTGATTTTTTCAGTTAATTCTTGATAGTTAATAGCAGGAGTTGTCATGGTGGCAGTAGCTAGAGCGGTAAGGTGGGAAAACAATGTCGACGAGTTTAACACATCAAGTCTATAAGGTTAATCAACTGCAGCAGTATGAAGCTGATGCAGCGCAAGCTATTGGGATTAATTTATTTCAATTAATGGAGCGCGCTGGTGCTGCGGTGTTTAATAATATTCGACAATACTATCCATCGGTACGTCGAATATTGGTGTTATCAGGTAAAGGTAATAACGGCGGTGATGGCTACATTGTTGCTAGATTGGCGCATCAAGCTGGCATGAATGTGACTGTGGTTGTCAATGCAGCGAGGCAACAGGTTAAAGGTGACGCTCTTCAGGCTCTGAACCAGCTAGAGCAATGTCCCGTATCTATAACATTTACTGCACAAGCCTCAGAGGTCAGTGATACAGTAAAAAGTTTTAGTGGAGACCTAATTCTTGATTGTTTATTTGGTATTGGTTTACAAGGACAATTATCACCAGCCTTAACTAAGCTTTTTTCAAATATAAATAACAAAAGCTGTCTAAGAGTGTCAGTTGATGTGCCGTCTGGCTTAAATGCTGACTTAGGTATTGCAACGCCAATTGCAGTTAAAGCCGACTTAACCATTACCTTAATTGCTTATAAACAGGGCTTACTGACTGGGCAGTCCGCGAATTATGTTGGTGAGCTGCACTTAGAAACATTAGAAGTTAATGCAACCTTTGCACAATTTTCCTCTACACAATGTTTTCGCTTAGCTAATTCTCAATTACCTAACTTGCCCAAGCGTCAGACAGCTAGCCATAAAGGCAGTATTGGTATGTTGCTAACCATTGGTGGTCATCATGACTTTACTGGCGCAATATGCTTAGCATCAGAAGCCGCATTGCGCACAGGCGCGGCGTTAGTGAGTGTTTGTTGTCATCAGCAATCGCGAAATATTTTACTATCTCGCCGACCAGAATTAATGGTGGCTGTAAGTAATGCTAAAGAGTTAGCCGACGCAGCCTTTTTAGCCAAAGTAAAAGCTATTGTTATTGGTCCCGGTTTAGGGCGAGATAGCTGGTCAAATGCTTTATTTGATTTGGCGATTGATTTCCCTCAGCCAAAAGTGGTTGATGCTGATGCCTTATATTTTCTAGCACAAAAACCGAGAAAACAGGAGACATGGGTGCTAACGCCACATCCAGGAGAAGCGGCAATGCTATTGGCTTGTACTATTGCAGATATTGAAGCTGATCGTTTTGATGCTGTTAAAGAAATAGCGCAGCGTTATGGTGGCATCTGTGTGCTAAAAGGCGCAGGGACTTTAGTGTCGGACGGGCAATCAATTTGGATAAATACGACAGGGAATTCAGGTATGGCCAGTGGTGGTATGGGAGATGTTTTAAGCGGAATTATCGGAGGCTTAATTTTACAAACCGCTAATTTATACCAAGCTGCTCGTCTTGGTGTCTATATTCATGGTCGTGCAGCTGATATTATTGCCAAAAAGCAAGGACAAATTGGTATACTTGCTAGTGACCTTTACCCTGAAATTCAACGGTTAATTAATGCTGAAACGTATTAGTGGATTGGCCGATATAATATTTTAGAATGATAAACAAAAGTATAAAATGAAAACATGACTAATTTTGTGACAAAACAAAGCTTTATTTTAGCTGACGAACTAGCAACAATTGCTATGGGTAAACGCATCGCTGATCTTGTAAAATCGGAGTTACAACAAGGTATTACTGTTTACCTTAATGGCGATCTTGGCGCAGGAAAGACCACGTTAACCCGTGGCTTTGTTCAAGGAATGGGGCATGTTGGCAACGTTAAAAGCCCAACTTATACTTTAGTTGAACCCTATGATTTAGCGGAGTGGCAGGTTTACCATTTTGATTTATACCGTTTAGCCGATCCAGAAGAGCTAGAGTACATGGGCATTAGAGATTACTTTAATGAGCGTAGCTGTAGCTTTATTGAATGGCCTGAAAAAGGCACAGGTATGATTGCCGTACCTGATATGGTGATTGATTTGGCATATAGTGATGAACAACGCACTATGACTGTGCATGCAGATACCGTGTTGGGTCAGAAGCTATTACTAGCTTTGATTTCATAAGCTAGTAATATCCTAGAGTTACTATAAAATGTGAGATTCAGTAAACAAATTTCGGTATAAGCTTTTTAGTATTAAAAAATAATAGTGAGAAAAATAACCGAATTCACGGCGTTATTGATAGAGGGTTAAAACTGAATGCGTTTTAAGAAAGTCGCACAGAATATGGTAAGTGTTGTAGTGTTTTGGCTTTGCTTAGTAGCCAGCGCCAGCGCCATTAATGATATCAAAAGTGTGCGTGTATGGCCCGCACCTGACAGTACTCGTGTGGTTTTTGACCTTAGTCAAAAGCCAGACTTCAAATACTTTTCTTTAAAATCACCTCATCGTTTGGTAATTGACTTTAAAAATAGTAAAAACCTAGCGCCATTAATGTCGGCCATTAAAGCGGATAGGCGAGTTAAAAAGATTCGCTCTAGCACTTCAAAGAAGAAAGACACGACCCGTTTAGTGTTAGAAATGGCTGACAGCTATCGTGTATCAGTTTTCCGTTTAGCGCCGGCTGGGCAGTATGGTAATCGCCTTGTTATTGATCTTTATGACAAGCAGAATAAAACGATTGCTAAGCATGACAATAGTAGAGGTAAGCGCGATATTGTTATTGCAATTGTTGCCGGGCATGGTGGTGAAGATCCTGGCTCTATTGGTACGGCTGGAACATATGAGAAAAAGATAACCTTAAAAATTGCACAAAAGCTTGAGAAATTAATTAATAAAAAGCCAGGTTTAAAAGCTGTGATGATCCGCAGCGGCGACTATTATGTGAATCATAATCGAAAAACTGTGTTGGCAAGAAAAGCAAAAGCAGACTTATTAATTTCTATTCATGCTGATGCTTTTACTTCTTCTAAACCTAATGGTGCATCAGTATGGTTGCAAGCGACGCGTCGTGCCGATACTGAATTTACCCACTGGATTCAAAATCGAGAGAAAAATTCAGAACTATTAGGCGGTGCTGGCGAAACTATTAAGAAAACCAAAGATGATAACTTAGCCATTGCCTTAGCTGATATGAAAAAAGAATATACTATGGCGAGTAGTTATGACTTTGCTAAGCATGTAGTTAAACAGTTAAAGAAAGTCACCAAATTGCATAAGAAAAAGCCTGAACGTTTGAGTTTAGCAGTATTAAAGTCTTCGGATATTCCTTCGGTATTGATTGAAACAGGTTTTATTTCCAACCCACAAGAAGAAAAGCGCTTAAATAATTCAGCGCACCAGCAAAAATTAGCTAAAGCTATTTATACTGCAGTGGATCATTATTTTTCTCGTAATCCGCCTGACGGTAGTTTGCTTGCAGCGAGTCGAGTGCGTGAGCATAAAGTCAGTCGAGGAGAATCACTCTCAGTGGTCGCTCAACGCTATAAAGTTTCAGTACGAAAGCTTAAATCGGCCAACAACTTGAAATCGAATGTTGTTAGGATTGGTCAAACATTAAAAATTCCTCAGGCAGATTAATTCAAACATGACCATTGCAATATTACCCGCTCGTCTTGCCAACCAAATCGCTGCAGGCGAAGTGGTTGAACGTCCATCATCTGTTGTCAAAGAACTAGTAGAGAACAGTCTAGATGCTGGCGCAACGAGTATTCGAATAGATATCGAAAAAGGCGGTGCTAAGCGCATACGCATTGTTGATAACGGTAAAGGCATTGCAAAAGACGAGTTGGGGTTAGCATTAAGTCGCCATGCCACTAGTAAAATTAAAGATCTTGATGATCTAGAAGCTATTAGCAGCTTAGGTTTTCGTGGTGAGGCGTTAGCCAGTATCAGCTCAGTTTCTCGATTAACATTAACTTCAAAGCCACAAGCACAAACATCAGCATGGCAAGCAAATGCTGAAGGCCGTGATATGGCAGTGGCAGTAAATCCGGCTGCACATCCTGATGGCACTACGATTGACGTTATTGATTTATTTTTTAACACCCCTGCAAGACGTAAGTTTTTACGTACTGAAAAAACTGAATTTGGTCATATTGAAGAAGTGATTAAGCGCATCGCACTGGCTCGTTTTGATGTCGCTTTTGTTTTAACGCACAATCATAAAGTGATTAAACAATTTCGCATCGCTAATTCTGCTGCACAGCGTAGTAAACGTGTTGCACAAATATGTAGTCAAAAATTTATTGATAATGCATTAGAAGTCGATTGCCAGCATGATGGCTTTCATATTCATGGTTGGATAGCGCAACCAAGCTTCTATCGTAGTCAAAATGATTTAACTTATAGCTATGTTAATGGCCGCATGATGCGCGATAAATTGATTAATCATGCTATTCGCCAGGCATATGCTGAATTATTACCTAATGACAGTTACCCTGCATTTGTCCTGTTTTTAAAGCTCGATTTTCGTGAAGTCGATGTTAATGTGCATCCTGCAAAACATGAAGTTAGGTTTCATCAAGGGCGTTATGTTCATGACTTTATTTATTCTGTTTGTCATCAGGCATTAATTTCCGCACGCGAACCAGAGCTAGCCATTGATGATAGCACCGGTGAGATAATCCCTGCGAATAACAACGCTTTCCATCCAAGTACAGCTAGCAGTGTCGATACCAGTTTTGTTACGCCGCTGCGGACAGAAACACGAGCAAGCAGTGAATCATCAGCAGTCCAAGCGTATACACGGTCGGAGCCTCAAGTTTCACCTTCAGACTCTGTTAGTTCTGAGCAGAGTTCGATAAGGCAACACTCGACAAGACAATATTCACCGGCGGCCACACATTCATATACATCGAAAGTGAGTGAACAAGCGAGCAAAGCTTATAGCGATTTAATGACACCGCTGGTAGACACTGAACAAGCACGAGAAAACCCTGTCATATCGGATGCGGTAGTAGCGGTTAATCCAGTACCGGACAACCAATTAGTGAGCGATGAAGAAGTAAAAATTTTACACTGGCTTGAGCCGCACTACTTAGTCTTTGAGCAACAGCAGGAATTACGGCTGCTATCAGTCAAGAAAATTGATTTACTAATAAAATTACAAACCGTGAAGCAGCGTTGGCATGAAAAGTTAATTTGTCAGCCATTATTGTTGCCAATAAAAATTACTGTTGGTGAAAAAGCTGCTGACTTTGTCGAAATTAATACCGAACAATTTCAGCATGTTGGTATGGAAATTCGTCGGCTAAATAAAACCACCCTACAAATTCGTCAATTTCCTGCTTTGTTAAGAAACCAAGATGTGACTCATACTTTTAATCGATTAATTAAGCAGTTACAAGCTGAAACCGACAATGAAGTACATTCAGAAATTGAGTGGCAGATGGCATTAGCTGAGCTAATGGTGCAAGAAGAAATGAGTCAAGAGCAGGCTTTACAAATATGGCGAAAAGCAAAAAAACAGTTTAATTATCAGTTTGAACAGCAACTGCGCTTGAATTCTGTTGCTATAGACCTTACATCATCTATAAGCCAACTAGCATAAATACTAAATAATAATGACTGACGTTGCATGCCAACTAAATGCTGAATTACAGCAGCCTCCCGTTATTTGTTTAATGGGACCAACAGCATCAGGAAAAACTGCACTTGCGATGGCACTTTTCGATGCGTTACCGTGCGATATTATTAGTGTAGATTCAGCGTTAGTATTTAAAGGCATGGATATTGGTACTGCTAAACCAACAGCTGAAGAGTTAGCTAGATATCCACATCAATTAATTGATATTCGTGATCCGACGGAAAGTTATTCCGCTGCTGACTTTTGTCAGGATGCACTAAAAGCTATTGCGATTAGCCGAGCTAAAGGACGCATTCCTTTATTAGTCGGCGGCACTATGATGTATTTTAAGAGTTTGATTGAAGGTATTTCACCTTTGCCAGAAGCCGATGTTGAAATACGCAAAGCAATTGAAATAGAAGCTAAACAAAAAGGTTGGCTGGCAATGCATGAGCAATTAGCCAGTTTTGACCCCATTTCGGCAGAACGTATTCATCCTAATGACCCGCAGCGGCTAGCGCGAGCGATAGAAGTGTATCGAAAAACAGGTAATACTTTGACACAATTAACCGAAATAAAAGGTGATAAAGTCAGCGGAAATGTTTTACAGTTTGCGATAGCGCCAAAAGAACGTAGTGACCTGCATGCGCGAATAGAGTTACGTTTTAATCAAATGATTGAGCAAAACTTTAAACAAGAAGTTGTTGCTTTAAAAGCAAGAGATGATTTACATCATGATTTGCCAGCGATTCGTTGTGTAGGATATCGTCAAATGTGGCAACATTTACAAGATGAATGTGATCATGATGAAATGGTTTTTAAAGGTATTTGTGCGACTCGTCAATTGGCGAAACGACAATTAACTTGGTTACGAAGTTGGAAAGATTTACACTGGTTGCATATGGAAGATGAAAATAATTTACAAGTTATTTTATCAGCAGTAAGCAAACTTTAAACATTGATGTATAATTAAAATAGTTGTGCATTAAGCAGCTAGTTTTATTGAATAATTTTTGGATTAATACAATAAAACATTTTGATAGTTAACTTTTACTAAAAATAACAAAAAGGGGCCAAATAATGGCAAAGGGGCAATCTTTACAAGACCCATTTTTGAATGCGTTACGTCGTGATCGTATTCCTGTAGCAATTTACTTAGTCAATGGCATTAAACTACAAGGACAAGTAGAGTCATTTGATCAATTTGTAATTTTACTTAAAAATACCGTTAGCCAAATGGTTTATAAACATGCCATTTCTACGGTTGTTCCAGCTCGCGCAGTGACTACTATGCCAGCTCCACAATCTAACCAACCAGATTATAATCAGGATGCAGAAGATTAATGGAAAAAGCTAGTATTGTATGGAGTCGCTCATTTGTTTGATCGGTATCAAGCAGGTGAGCAGGCGATACTTGTCCATTTAGATTTCCCTGATGATAACACTCGTGAAGATCTGCAAGAATTTGAAATGCTTGTCAGCTCTGCGGGAGTGAATGCGTTAAATACTGTAACAGGTAAACGTAATACACCACATCCAAAATATTTCGTCGGTACAGGAAAGGCACAAGAAGTTGCTGAAGCTGTACGGATGTATGATGCGAACGTTGTACTGTTTAATCACAGTTTGGCGCCCTCGCAAGAAAAAAATATTGAAGCTTTGTGTGAGTGTCGAGTCATTGACCGCACAACATTGATTCTCGATATATTTGCTCAGCGCGCCCGAACTCATGAAGGTAAATTGCAAGTAGAGTTAGCGCAATTACGTCATATGAGTACGCGCTTGATCCGAGGCTGGACGCATCTAGAGCGCCAAAAAGGCGGTATCGGTTTGCGTGGCCCGGGTGAAACCCAATTAGAAACTGATCGGCGTTTACTGCATGAACGTATGGTTAATATCCGTAAGCGTTTAGGTAAAGTTGAAAAGCAAAGGCAACAAGGCCGACGGGCAAGAACTCGCGCTGAAATTCCAACCATCTCTTTAGTGGGTTATACCAATGCGGGTAAATCAACATTATTTAACCATATAACTCGAGCAGATGTTTATGCTGCTGACCAGCTATTTGCTACCTTAGACCCTACTTTACGTAAAATTGAAGTAGAAGATGTTGGTCGAGTTATATTGGCTGATACGGTTGGTTTTATTCGTCACCTTCCTCATGACTTAGTTGCTGCGTTTAAAGCAACACTGACCGAAACTCGTGAAGCAGAATTGCTTTTACATGTTATCGATATTTCTGATGAGCGACGTAGCGAAAATATTGAGCAAGTAGAAGAAGTTTTAAAAGAAATTGAAGCAGGCGATGTTCCTCAACTATTAATTTGTAACAAAATAGATTGCTTGGATGACGTTGAGCCAAGAATTGATCGTGATGAGCTTGGAATGCCAATTCGTGTCTGGTTGTCTGCACAACAAGGTATTGGTATTGAACTGTTATTTATTGCGCTGGCTGAACGTTTAGGCAAGCAAATAGTTCAGCATCAGCTGTGTTTGCCGCCAAGTGCGGGTAAATTTCGTGGTCAGCTTTATGAATTAAATTGTATTCTTGATGAGAGTTATGACGAACAAGGCAATTGTTTAGTGAACATAAAATTACCGCTTCGAGAGTGGAATCGGTTACTGAAACAAGACGAAGTAGAGATAGAGCACTTTATTCAAACTTAACAGACTGATATATTAGACCAAATCTATTGTTTTATTGCGAATATATTAGTTACGCATTAATTTTTTATAGCGGAGAGTAGCATGGCTTGGAATGAACCGGGGAATAACGAAAAAGATCCCTGGAAAAATAAAGGTGGCAAAAATCAAGGTCCACCTGACTTAGATGATTTACTAAAAGATATTGGCAACAAGTTTGGCGGTATTTTTGGCGGAAAAAAATCTGGCGGTAATTCTGGGAATAGTCTTTCTAGTGTTGGCATTATGGTGTTGTTAATTGTTGCCATTCTAGTTTATGCCTTTACAGGTTTCTACACCATCAAAGAGGCTGAAAAAGGCATTGTATTACGCTTTGGTCAGTATGCTGGTTTAGTAGAGCCAGGTTTGCGTTGGAAGTGGTCGTTTGTTGAGCGTGTTATCCCAGTTGATATGCAAACAACTCGTGACTTGCCATCTGCTGGCTTTATGCTAACGCAAGACGAAAACGTAGTGCGTGTAGAAATGCAAATTCAATATCGTGTGGTTGACGCTCGTAACTATATATTCAGTGTCACTAACGCTGATGACAGTTTAAGCCAGTCGCTTGATAGTGCGCTTCGCTATGTTATTGGTCATTCGAAAATGGATGACATTTTAACCAGTGGTCGTGAAGAAGTTCGTCAAGCCGTTTGGAAAGAGCTAGATAAAATTATCGAGCCATATAACTTAGGTTTGATCATTGTTGATGTTAACTTTAAAGATGCTCGTCCTCCTGAAGAAGTAAAAGATGCTTTTGATGATGCTATTGCTGCACAGGAAGATGAAGTTAGATTTTTACGTGAAGCAGAAGCCTATGCTAGAGGCATCGAACCTCGTGCCCGTGGTCGAGTTAAACGTTTAGAGCAAGAAGCATTAGCTTATAAAGCACAGGTTTTATTAGATGCCGAAGGTGAAGTTGCACGTTTTAATAAACTGTTACCTGAATATCAAGCCGCACCTGAAGTTACTCGCCAACGTATGTATTTAACAACGATGGAAAAGGTTTACAGTAATACCAGTAAAGTGATGGTTGATGTTGATGGTGGTAATAACATGATGTACCTACCGTTAGATAAGATTATGCAACAACAATCTACAGGCCAACGTGTTATTCAACAGTCATTACCGAGTGTAAACTCAACGAATAGCACTAACACTGCGCCAGCGTTATCAGGTCGAAATGATCGCTTCAATAGTGGGAGAAATTAAGCCATGAAAAATTTTATACTGGCAATAATTGCTTTACTATTTGTTTTAACTATTTCATCCGTTTTTATTGTTTTTGAAGGTCAGCGCGGTATCGTGTTTGAATTTTCAAAAATTAAACGTGACGGCGATAGCGGCGATATGAAAGTGTATGATCCAGGTCTACATTTCAAATTTCCGTTTATTAACACGGTACGTAAACTTGATGCACGCATTCAAACCTTAGATGAAGCGCCTGATCGTTTTGTAACGTCTGAAAAGAAAGATTTAATGGTCGATTCATTTGTTAAATGGCGCATCGTTAATTTCTCTACTTACTATTTGCGTACGTCGGGTTCAATTGATAATGCTCGCGCGCTATTAAAGCAAAAAGTTAACAACGGCCTACGTACTGAGTTTGGTACTCGTACCATTAAGGAAATCGTATCGGGTGACCGTGATGACATCATGGCAAAAGCACTAGAAAGTGCAGCAAGTAGCCGTGAAGACTTAGGTATTGAAGTAATTGATGTCCGTATTAAGGCTATTAACTTACCTACTGAGGTTAGTAACTCGATATACGAGCGTATGCGTGCTGAACGTACTGCCGTGGCTAAAGAGCATCGCTCTCAAGGTCAAGAGCAATCAGAAATCATTCGTGCAACTATTGACGCAAAAGTAACAGTAATGTTAGCAACAGCACAAAAGGAAGCACAGGAAATTCGTGGTGAAGGCGATGCCTTAGCAGCAAAAGTTTATGCTGATTCATACGGACAAGATGCCGAATTCTTTGATTTCTTCCGTAGTTTAGAAGCCTATGAAACAAGCTTTAGCTCTAAGAATGATATCTTAGTTGTGAAGCCTGATAGTGACTTCTTCAACTATTTGAAAAACGGCAAGAAAGATAAGTAATATCTTTTAAGAATCGTTATAAAAGCCATGGCATTTGTCATGGCTTTTTTATGTACAGACCTCTCTCATACATCCTGTATTTCGAGGCATTAGTGCATCCGTGCACGTCGATGTGCAGTATAGCGTGATCACATAGTCGTTCTTTGCCTTCTCGGTAATTGCTCCTGCATTACCCTAATGACTTACATCCATGTAAGAACATGGCTCACGACATTAATGTATCTTTACTTGTCGATGTGAAAGAGCGTATATGTTTAGCCCTCTCTCATACATCCTGTGTTTCGAGGCATTAGTGCATCCGTGCACGTCGATGTGCAGTATAGCGCGGTCACATGGTCGTTCTTTGCCTTCTATGGCATCGTGATATTAATGTATCCCTACATGTCAATGTTCAGAAAAATATGCTTAAAGATATCGTTAATACAAATGGCATTTGGTGATAGTTTTAATTCATGTCAACATATCTGCCTAAATAGCTGCTAAGGAACGTTTATGACGACGACACTATTGATGGCAATTGCCATTGCGTTAATTATTGAAGGACTTATTCCGGCTTTATTCCCGAATAAATGGCGTGCTTATGTACTTAAACTAGCAAAAGAGTCGATTGGTTCTATTCGACAAATTGGAATTTTCTTAGTGCTCGTTGGTTTTGTGCTGCTGTGGCTGATAAATTAGTTTATTGCTAACTTACCCTAGTCCTTAGCTTTTTTATTTTCGAGTTAAAAATCAACAATTATTGCTTGGACAAAATATCGATATTTGATAGAATCCCCGCCTAATTTTCTTACCAATATGTGAACATGGGTAAAAACGTCGTAGTTCTAGGCACCCAATGGGGTGACGAAGGTAAAGGTAAAGTCGTCGACTTACTTACTGATAAAGCCAAATATGTAGTGCGCTATCAAGGTGGCCACAATGCAGGTCATACGCTAGTCATTAACGGTGAAAAAACCGTATTACATCTTATTCCATCAGGCGTATTACGTGATAACGTAAAATGCTTAATCGGTAACGGTGTAGTTCTTTGTCCTAAAGCACTTATGACAGAAATGGCTATGTTAGAAGAACGCGGCGTACCTGTACGTGAGCGTCTTTTAATTAGTGATGCATGTCCGTTAATTCTTCCTTACCACAATGCCTTAGATGCAGCTCGTGAAAAAGCTCGTGGCAGCAAAGCCATCGGTACTACAGGTCGTGGTATTGGTCCAGCTTACGAAGATAAAGCTGCTCGTCGTGGTTTACGTGTTGGTGATTTATTTTGCGCAGAATCTTTTGCCGCGAAATTAAAAGAAATTATGGAATACCATAACTTCGTATTAACTACTTACTACAAAGTAGAACCAGTTAGCTACGAAGAAGTACTTCGTGATGCAATGGCTGTTGCTGACGTTATTAAGAGCATGGTTGCAGACATTTCAGAAATGTTAGATCAAGCGCGTAAAGCGGGCGAATCTATCATGTTTGAAGGTGCTCAAGGTACATTACTTGATATCGACCACGGTACATATCCATATGTAACTTCGTCAAATACAACTGTTGGTGGCGTTGCTACAGGTAGTGGTTTTGGCCCGCGTTACTTGGACTACGTTTTAGGTATTACTAAAGCGTACACAACACGTGTTGGCTCAGGTCCTTTCCCAACTGAATTAGATGACGAAGTTGGTAATCACCTAGGCACTGTAGGTCATGAATTTGGCGCTACAACCGGTCGTGAACGTCGTTGTGGTTGGTTTGATGCTGTTGCTATGCACCGCGCTGTACAAGTAAATAGTATTAGCGGGTTTTGTTTAACTAAACTTGACGTATTAGACGGTTTAGAAACATTAAAAATCTGTACTGGTTATAAAACAGCAGAAGGCGAAGTTATCACTGTACCGCCAACAGCCGCTGAAGGTTACGAAAAAATTACCCCAGTATACGAATCAATGCCAGGTTGGAGCGAAACAACTGTTGGTGCTACATCTGTAGATGCTTTACCAGCAAATGCAATTGCTTACATTAAGCGCATTGAAGAAGTTACCGGCGTACCTGTTGATATTATTTCTACTGGTCCAGACCGTAACGAAACTATGATTTTAGTTAATCCATTTGACGAATAATTAAATTTTCACAGTTTAATCAATTTTAAGAAACCACCTTTTAGGTGGTTTTTTTATATCTAAAGATGTGTATTTACCCACATTGAACCATACGTTAGCTCAAGCTAGTTAACTCATCAGGAGGCAGGTTACTATATTCAAAGTTTCTCTATAACAGGTATACCAGTTTCCGAGAATTTTACTGAACAGTGTTAAACTTCTGAAGTTTGCGATGAAATGATGGAAAAATCGCGAATTATGAATATAGAGTATAGGTTTTAAATTTAAGTTATGGAGCTAACGTTATATCAATAGGTGTAAGTCCTATTTTTATATGAATACTTAGCGCTATATGCTGAATATTCAGCTAAGTTATGTGAAATATCAAAATGATAACGCTATATTATTTATAGCTTGTAGCGAATTAATATATATAAAAGGGCTTGAAATAACCAAGCTCAATGCCATAGTATACAAAATAGCAATAATGAATATAGATTTCATGAATTGTGCTTAAACGACAATAATAATGACTTAACTTACGCATTAGCCTAACAAACTAGGAATAGACATGACAGATTTTCGCCAGCAGGCCCTTGATTATCACGCATACCCAACTCCAGGTAAAATCAGTGTTGAATTAACGACACCTGCGGAAACCAGCTTAGATCTCTCACTCGCCTATAGCCCTGGTGTTGCGGAGCCTGTTCGTGCCATTGCAGAAAATCCTGATGATGTCTATAAGTATACAGGTAAAGGCAATACTGTTGCTGTTATTACTAACGGTACAGCTATTTTAGGTTTAGGTAATTTGGGGCCAATGGCTTCTAAACCTGTAATGGAAGGTAAAGCATTATTATTTAAGCGTTTTGCGGGTATTAACTCTTTTGATATTGAAGTTAAGCACAAAACAGTTGAAGACTTTGTTAATACCGTAGCTAATATTGCTGACAGTTTTGGTGGTATTAATTTAGAAGATATTAAAGCACCAGAGTGTTTTGCTATTGAAAAGGCGCTGATTGAACGTTGCAAAGTACCAGTATTCCATGATGACCAACACGGTACTGCTATTGTTACTGCTGCAGGGATGATTAACGCCTTAGAAATACAAGGTAAAATTCTTCGCCATGCCAATATAGTATGTATGGGGGCGGGTGCTGCTGCAATCGCTTGTATGGAACTTTTAATTAAATGTGGCGCACAACGTGAAAAAATCTATATGCTCGACACCAAGGGTATTATTCATACGCGTCGTGATGATTTAAATGAATATAAGAAACTTTTTGCTAATAATACCGATAAACGTACCTTAGAAGAAGCTATTGATGGTGCAGATGTTTTTGTTGGTGTATCTGGGCCTAATGTACTATCGCCTGATCACGTTAAATTAATGGCCTCGAACCCAGTTATATTTGCTTGCTCGAACCCAGATCCAGAAATCAAGCCTGAACTTGCCATAGCAACTCGGGACGACCTTATCATCGCTACGGGTCGTTCTGATTACCCGAACCAAGTGAATAATGTGCTTTGTTTTCCGTTTATTTTTCGAGGTGCTTTAGATGTGCGCGCACGCACTATCAACGATGAAATGAAAATTGCTGCAGTGCATGCTATTCGTGCTTTAGCTAAAGAAGAAGTGCCAGCAGAAGTACTAGCGGCAAGTGGTAGTGCAAGTTTAGTTTTTGGTAAGAATTATATCATTCCAAAACCTATGGACTCACGCTTACGCTCTGCGGTTGCTATTGCCGTTGCGCAGGCTGCTGTTGATTCAGGGGTTGCAGCATTAGAGATGCCAGACAACTATGCTGGCTAAGTAGTCTTGATAAGGTTATATAAAAAAGGAAGCATAATGCTTCCTTTTTTGTTTTCATAAACAACAGAATTATGGGGGGGCTATTATATTTTGTAAATATCAGTGATAATGCCCTCGAAATATCGTGGCTGATGTTTTCAAGCCTTTAATTTATCGATGAGAACTTAAATGAATAAAGAAATAAAAGCTTATCTTGCTGATTCAGAGTTATTACTTAACGCTGTAGGTGAAGGGATTTATGGCTTAGATTCACAAGGGCGTGCTATTTTCATTAATCCGGCGGCAGAGGCAATGACGGGTTGGTCGGCGGCGGAATTACTAGGGAAAAGTATTCATCAGTTTCACCATCATAGCTATACCAATGGTGAGCCTTACCCTGCTTGTGACTGTAAAATCTTCAATACTGTTCTTGATGGTGTTTCTCGGCAGGTAAGTGGTGAAGTTTTCTGGCGTAAAGATGGTAGTAGTTTCCCGGTTGAGTACACCACAAAAGCGGTTTTTAAGCATAGTGAAATCATCGGTGTTGTTGCGGTATTTCGAGACGTTAGTCAACAGCAGCAAGTTGAATTAGCGCTACGTGGTGCATTAGAAAATGTACAATTACTTACTGAGCAACTCAAAGCAGAAAATACCTATTTACAGAATGAGCTAGCACAAGAATGGTCGTCGGCAGGGCTAGTTGGTAAAAGTAAGGTGGTGACTAAAATGCTCTCGCAAGTAGAGCTTGTTGCACAAACTGATAGTACGGTATTAATTCTAGGCGAGAACGGCACAGGTAAAGAGCTAGTTGCACGTAATATTCATGCCTTAAGCCAGCGTAAAAACTCAACTATGGTAAAAGTAAACTGTGCCGCATTTACGCCAAGCTTGCTTGAATCTGAGCTATTTGGTCATGAGAAAGGAGCATTTACAGGTGCTACCGAACGCCGAAAAGGCCGTTTCGAGTTAGCTAATGGTGGTACATTGTTTCTTGATGAAATTGGTGAATTAACCATGGAGGCACAAGGAAAGTTGCTTCGAGTACTGCAAGAGCAAGAGTTTGAGCGTGTTGGTGGCAGCGAAACACTTGCAGTTGATATTCGCATTATTGCTGCTACCAATAGAAACTTGTCAACGATGGTCGCGAAAGGAGAGTTTAGAATAGATTTATTTTATCGACTTAATGTATTTCCGGTTACTGTGCCGCCATTGCGAGATCGCCAAGAAGATATTCCACTACTCTCGCAAGCTATAATTGCTACGTTAAATAAAAAGTTAGGCAAAAGCATTAGAGCCATAAGCAACAAGAGCCTAACTAAGTTAATGCAGTACCAATGGCCGGGTAATATTCGAGAGTTACAAAACTTACTTGAACGGGAAATGATATTAAGTAAATCATCGATATTAAATTTCAATTTTAAAAGTTCAGCAAAGCCGCCAGAAGCAATTGAATACGAAACTTTGGCGCAAGCAGAACACAAGCATATTACTAACGTACTTAAAGCCTGTAAATGGCGCATTGGTGGCGAATTAGGTGCTGCAAAGCAATTAGGTTTACCAGAAAGTACCTTACGTTCGCGTATGAAAAAACTCAAAATTGTTAGACCGAACTAGATTTTCCCTCTCTATAAAATCTCTTATTTCCACGATATATCGCTAAACCACGCTATATCGTGCTTTTTGTGTGTGATCAACATTCCGCATAAATATATTTTTTAATTTAAAACAATGACTTGTATTTATAGTTGCACTTGGTTCGTAAATTGCTATTAGCGGGTATCCTGTTGTAAGTATTAGTAGTAAACCATGAAGTTTGATTATAAAGCTGAAGATTTGATCATCAAGCCATACAAATCTGAATCCCCCGTCTATGTTCGTAAGCAAAAAGGGCGCTATCAACGTATCCGTCAGCTTACGGGTTTTGTTTTTGTCATGGTGTTTATATTATTGCCGTGGATAAGCTATCAAGGCAATCAAGCGGTATTGTTTGATATCGGTAAGCAGCAATTTCATATCTTTTCAGAAACCTTCTTCCCGCAAGATTTTACTTTATTGGCAGGCTTGTTGATTGTCAGTTGTTATTTATTGTTTTTTGTTACCACTTGGTTGGGACGAATTTGGTGTGGTTATGTATGCCCACAAACCGTTTGGACCTTTAGTTTTATCTGGGTTGAAGAATGGTTGGAAGGTAGTCGAAATCAGCGTATTAAGCGTGACACGCAGCCAAAAACTTTAGATAACATTGTACGTAAATCTGCCAAGCATATTGTTTGGGGTTTGATGTCATTTTTAACTGCAACAACTTTCATGAGTTACTTCCTGCCAACGCATGAACTTTACCTCGACTTAATTGCCCTTAATTGGACAGGACTAACAACATTTTGGGTATTGTTCTTTGCTATTTGTACCTATGGAAATGCCGGCTGGCTACGTGAGAAAATGTGTATTTATATGTGCCCATATTCGCGCTTTCAATCGGCAATGTTCGACAAAAATACCCTCTTGATCGCGTATGATAAAGTACGGGGTGAAAATCGCGGTCGTCGTAAACGTAAAGATAACCCAAAAGAGCTTGGTCTGGGTGACTGTGTAGACTGTAATCTTTGTGTTGAAGTCTGTCCGGTAGGTATTGATATTCGAAATGGTCTGCAATATGAGTGCATTAACTGTGGTGCGTGTGCTGATGCTTGTGATCAAACCATGACGCAATTTAATTATGCTAAAGGTTTAATCAGTTACACCAGTGAAAATGCCTTACTAGGCAAAAAAGCTAAGTTACTACGACCAAAAATTATTGGCTACGGCATATTATCGATATTAGCGATGATTTTTATGGCCTATACCATTCAGGTGCGAGTACCGATCGAATTCTCTGTATTACGTGATCGCGGCACCTTATTCCAAGTTGATTTCGACGACAACGTAACGAATAGCTACTTGTTAAAAGTAACTAATAAATCTCAGCTAGACCGTCACTTTAACGTTAGCGTACTTAATAGTAATGTCAGTTTAAGTGCCGATAAGAATATCTTAATTAAAGCCGGTGAAATTGCTAGTGTGCCAGTGCACTTAACTATGACACCTGATGAAATTAAAGAGCGTGTCAGTGAAGTGTCATTACAAGTGAGTGTTAGTGATATGTCTGATGTGAAAGCAGTAACGAAGACGAAGTTTTTTTCAAATTAGTTTGGTGTGTAGGTTAGGTTATTTAACCGGGGCGTCGATGGGACGCCTTTTTTTTAAATAAAATTGACGTAAAGCCCTGTAATCAAGTAGTCACTCCTTGTTTGGTAGTCTTCATACAGGTGAAAAAATCTTACTTATTGTTTAGCTCAAAATGCAGTAAAATAACCTTATTGCCTAGCCAGAAGTAAAAATGAAATTAGCATGACAAACCTTATCGAACAAAACATTTCAAATATTGCCTTAGTTGTTGAAAGTTATGATGACGCAATCGAATTCTATACCCAAAAGTTAAATTTCCTGCTTATTGAAGACACTGACTTAGGTGGCGGAAAACGTTGGGTGCAATTATCCCCACCTAACTCAAACGGTACTAACTTGTTGCTAGCAAAAGCAAGCAACGAAGAGCAGAACAAATCTATTGGCAATCAAGCGGGTGGACGAGTTTTTTTATTCCTACAAACCAATGACTTTTGGCGCGACTATGAGCACATGAAAGCGCACGGTGTTGAGTTTGCTGAAGAACCACGAGTAGAAGAATATGGCACTGTGGTGGTATTTAAAGATTTATACGGTACTAAATGGGACTTGCTCCAGCTCACTAATACTACAAGATAGCCCATGGGATATGCTGTAGTATTACTCTTTCCTATACTTTTGACTAAGATCATCTTGAGGTGATTGTTTGTCGGTCATCAAAAGTGCTATGCTTTACTTCAAACGTTTGTAGTATTGTAAATAAAGTTGAAATTTAAATAAGCTATTGATTTATCTGTTAATGTTTTAATTGTTGCTATGAATGCCGTGTTCTCTATGGAAAGTATGCCTAAATAAGGACTTATGAACGAGCATAGAATAAAAGCTATTATAAAAAGCATATCAAATATTAATAATGATAATTTCTTTGATGAAATTTGTTTATCACTGAGCCGGGCAATTAATGCCGACTTTGTTTTTATAGCGACTATTAATGATACCAAAACCAACGCAACCTCCCTTGCGGTAGCTAATAAAGGGTGTTTGGTCGATAACTTCACCTATCCGCTTAAATCAACGCCTTGTGCCGAAGTTGTTAGTGAGTCAATTTGCACCTATAGCTGTAATGTTCAAAATCTATATCCAGATGATGAATTACTCGTAAACATGAAGATTGACGGCTATGTCGGTATTCCTTTAAAAACGAGCAAAGGGCAAATTAGCGCTATCTTAGTCGCATTATTTGAAGATGCTATTAGTGATGTTCATGAAGTGGAAACACTTTTTTTACTTTTCTCTGGCTTGATAGAGAAAGAATTGCATAAATGTAGTTATCTTAAAGCAATAGAGTTCACTAACAATATAATTGAAAACGCTCATGAAGCGATTGTAGTCTGCGATAAAAATCAGCGAATTACCTATATAAATCCATCATTTACTCGAATGACGGGTTATGACCAAGCTGACTTACAAGGAAAAACACCAAGAACACTAAGTTCAGGTAAGCAAAGCAAAGCGTTTTATCAAACTATGTGGCTAGATCTTAATACAAAAGGGCATTGGCAAGGTGAAATCTGGAATAAACGAAAAGATGGACATGAATATTTAGAATGGCTTTCAATTACCGCCGTAGTTGATAAAAATAATGAACTTACTCATTACACAGCGTTTTTTACTGATATAACAGAGCAATATATTGCTAAAGAAAAAATAAAATTTCACGACTCTTATGATACTTTAACTCGGGCTGCGAATAAAAAAAGTTTATTCACCTTCATTGATCGCTCGATAGTACAATATACAAGTTTAGAAAAAAGCAACTCACCTGCCGCACTTCTTGTTATCAATATAGATTTATTCAAAAAATTCAATAGCCTGTATAGCCATGATCTTGGTGATAAAGTTCTTATTTATGTTGCTAATAGGCTAAAAGAGCTCGTTAGAGATACTGACATTGTATCACGCACTACAGGTGATAATTTCTCTATTTTTATTAATGGTTTAACGAATAAAAAGGCTGCTATCAATGTAGTAAATAGTATTAATAGTGCTTTTATGAAGCCTTTTATTATTGATGATATTAATATCAAAATAACTTTGAGTATTGGCATCGCTTTTTTTAAGGAAGATGCGCAAAATGCCCATGGATTATTTGAAAAAGCAGAGCAGGCTATGTTTGTCGCTAAAGACAATGGGCGTAATTCTTACGAATTTTACAGTCAGGAATTGTCCGATATAGCAAATATGGAAGAGGCATTTAAATTATCATTAGAATCAGCAATTGAAAATGATGAGTTCAGTAACGTATATCAACCGATAGTGTCGCTGAAAAATAAATCAGTTAACAAGTTTGAAGTTCTTGCTCGATGGAAGCATAACGGTGATTACATTTCTCCTGCAGAGTTTATTCCTATAGCTGAAAAATTTGGTCTAATATCAAAAATCGGCAATTTAGTACTAAACAAAGCTTGTAGCGAATTAAAGAGGCTTAATGAAATGGGCTTTACTGATGTTGTTTTTAATATCAACCGCTCAATTTATGAATTTTCTGCTGATGGTGACCATACTTCGTGGCTTGATACGATAAATAGTTATCACCTTGCTCCTAAAAATGTTTGCTTTGAACTTACTGAAAGTGTGCTTGCACCTGAAAATGATCGATGTATAAAGTTGCTTAATACTTTGAAAATTGCTGGTTGTCCGATTGCATTAGATGATTTTGGCACCGGATATTCATCCTTGAGTTATCTGCGTAGGTTTCCAATTGATACGTTAAAAATTGATCGCAGCTTTATTTCTGAAATGACCAAAGTCGAAGGCGATGTAGTGCTTGTATCCGCTATTATTTCAATGGCAAAAGCGCTTGGCATATCTGTAGTGGCAGAAGGAGTTGAACTTAAGCAAGAAGTCGACATTTTAGTTTCATTGGGGTGTGATGATATTCAAGGTTATTACTTTTCTAAGCCAATAGCTGCAGGTTCACTTTCACAATATTTAGTAGATTTTAAATATTGTGAGTGACTTCAAAAAATCTCTCTGCCCGATTTAAAGATGCGATTTTAAAGTGAAACTATAACTAATTTTATAACTTAACCTGAGTTCAAGATGATTGATTCTTGGTATTTAATTTGAATCAATGGGTTAAGTGTTTTTTTTGAATATTCTCGAAGATAAAAGTAACCGTATGCACCATCAACACTTTATTATCAAGGCGAGATGTTTATAAATATCGGGATATTTATCTATATTTTAATACATTTAAAAAAATGAAACAGCTATAACAAGTAGTGTAGTTGTAATAAAAAAGGCGCTTAAAGCGCCTTTTTTATTCTCGAATTTTTACATCCGCTTAATCTTCTATTTCCGTTTCGTATTCACTAAAGTCGGTGATACCTTTTGCTTCTAACGCTTTACGAACACTTGCGGGAAGTTTTTGTGTGTTGTCTTTTGCTAAGTCACCATCGTCTGGCAACGGCTGATCAGTAAAGGCATGTAAAAAAGCTTCACATAATAGTTCACTGTTAGTTGCATGACGTAAGTTATTTACCTGACGGCGTGTTCTTTCATCAGTTAGTACTTTTAGCACACGTAAAGGGATAGACACGGTGATCTTTTTTACTTGTTCACTCTTTTTCCCGTGTTCGGCGTAAGGGTTAATATACTCGCCATTCCACTCTGCCATGAATATTCCTCTAAACTTAAATTATTGTGATAAACCTGTAACTTGCTTCTCTGGTATGCCAGTAAGTTATAGGTTTATTCTTGACGGCTAATTTTACTGGTTGTGAGGCGTGAGTCAATAACGAATGTGTAGAAGCTTAGATGTCTAAAGTTCTTGACCCGAGGATTTAAACCGTTTAGATTTGTAGACGTCCAAACATCTAAATATTCAAGCGTCTATACTGGAGAGCACATGAGTGAGAAAAAAATTGCTACTACCGCGGTTCGAGCAGGTATTAATAGTGACCAACATCATGGTGCTGTTGTGCCAGCGCTTCACCTCTCTAGTACCTATGCGTTAAAGGGGTTCAACGAAAAACGTCAGTTTGATTATTCACGTACAGGCAATCCAACTCGTGCCACTTTTGCACAAGCCATTGCTGATTTAGAGCAGGGGGCTTTAGGCATAGTGACCAGCACTGGTATGTCAGCGGTGCACCTTATTTGTCAATTACTTAGTACTGAAGACACCATCGTTATTCCTCATGATTGCTATGGTGGCAGTTTTCGATTATTTACTCATTTAGCCAAGCGCGGGCAATTTAACTTAGTGGTGGTTGATCAAAACGATCAACAAGCTTTGTCTCAAGCACTAGCAACAAAACCTAAATTGGTATTAGTTGAAACGCCGAGCAATCCATTATTACGTTTAGTTGATATTGCCGCGATAGCGAAACAAGCACATCAAGTTGGTGCGTTAGTCGCTGTTGATAACACCTTTTTATCACCTGTTTTACAGCAACCATTATTGTTGGGGGCTGATATTGTTTTCCATTCAACCACTAAATATATCAATGGTCATAGTGATGTTGTTGGTGGTGTTTTAGTGACTAAAGAACAAAGCCTAGGTGAAGAATTAGCCTGGTGGGCAAACTGTATTGGTATTACAGGCTCTGCTTTTGACAGCTATTTAGCATTACGAGGTTTGAAAACTCTACCAATTCGCATGAAGCAACACCAAATAAATGCTGATGCTGTGGCTAAGTTTCTTCAGCAACACAGCGCGATAGCACAAGTGTATTTTCCGGGGTTGGAAGATCATCCTCAACATACTTTGGCGAAAAAGCAGCAATATAACTTTGGCGCTATGATGAGTTTTGAAATTAAAGGCGGCGTTGAGGCAGTGAAAGTGCTGTTCGATAGAGTTAAATTGTTTACCCTTGCGCAATCGCTTGGTGGCGTTGAAAGCTTGATTAGTCACCCGTCAACCATGACACATGCCGGTATGGAAATCGAAGCACAACTTGAAGCTGGCATTACTCAGTCATTGGTGCGACTTTCGGTTGGTATTGAAGATGTTGAAGATATTTTGGCAGATCTGTCTCAAGCACTTGAGGCGAGTCAACAATAGTTTATTCAGCCAGTTGAACTTAGCGTTGTTAACGCATTTGTTAGTGAACGTGAAATCAGCTAATTATTTGAATAAAAGTAGTTTTACATTTTAGTTGTTTGATAGATAACCCTTGGTAATAAAATGATAGATTCAAATGTAGCGGTAAAGCTTACGCCGTCAAAAAACCAATTAGCAAAAACAGCCTGCAACGTGCATAAATTTGGTGGTAGTAGCTTAGCTACTGCCGCCTGTATTGAACGTGTGGTAGATATTATTCGTCAACATTGTCAACTCAATGACATTATTGTGGTATCAGCTAATGGCGACACAACGGATGCGTTATTTAGTATTTATCAAATTGCCTTTGAGCTTGATGAAGTTAAGCAACTTAATATTGAGCAAGTTAGTCAAAGTAGTAAAGTTTCAGTATTAGAAGAACAATTATCAAATGCCATTACCGAACTAGAAGTTAACCAAGGAAATTTAATCGCAGCATTATTAAATGCCAGTAGTGCTGCGCGCCTACAAAGTTTACTGAGTGATGATATCGAAGAAATATCTCAACACTTACCAGCGAATCCTGAGCGTTATCAAAATGATTTTCTAGCCTTTGGGGAGGTATGGTCGGCTCGATTATTATCAGCAGTACTCAGTGAAAGTGTTTGCCCAAGTTACATGTTGGACGCCAGAGATTTTTTACTATTAGAAAATGAAAAAAGTTGTGCTATTGATTATGTCGTAAGTGAAAAGAATTTCACAAACCTACAGCAGCCGGAACAATTAGTAGTTGTGACGGGCTATATTGCCCGTAATCAGCACCAGCAAGCTTGTACCTTAGGGCGTAATGGTAGTGATTATTCAGCAACGATAATGGCGGCACTATCAGGTGCGAGAAACGTTACACTTTGGACTGATGTTGACGGTATTTATAGCGCTGACCCACGTGTTGTGCCACAAGCGAGAAAATTACATCGCCTGCCTAATGCCGTGGCCAATGAACTTGGTCGTTTAGGTAACCCGGTATTACATGCGAAAACATTGCACCCATTAACCAGCCATAATACCCATTTACATGTCGCTAGTAGTTTTGCACCAGAAGTCAGTGGTAGTGAAATTGGAAAATTCGGCCAAATTGCCAAACAAGAGTTATCCGTCACTTATTTAAATGATTTGATCCTCGCAAAATCGGTAAGTCTGCAAGGTGAGTGGGGCAGTCGTGCGATTAAAGAATTTTCACCGGTTTGCTATAACCTTGATGAAGGTTATGTGGTGATCACGCAAGTACAGCAAAAAGCCTTAAGTCAATGGTTGGCAAGTCACGATACTGAGGTTTCATTTAAACCTGTTGCTATTATTGCTGCTGTTGGTTATCAAGTGGCAAAGCAAGGCGGTATGCGCGCTCGGTTTAAACGAGCATTACGCCATCATCGCACTTTACACTTTGCTCATGCGGAAAATCAACACAGTTACATTGCTGTATTACCAGAGCTTTGTACTGGCGAACTACTGAATAATATCCACGCAGATATGACTAAAGATGCTAGGAATATCGCCTTAGTTGTTGCGGGGTTAGGTAACATAGGTCAGCGATTTTTAGAAATACTACCTAAGCAGTTAGCGCGCTTGCCAACGTTAGAAAATGTTCACTTAGTCGGGTTAATTGGCTCGAGTAAGGCATTGATTAATACTGATGGCATAGAGGTGACTAAAGCTATTACCAGTTATCAGCAACAGGCAAAAGCTTATGAAAGCGAGCAACTTGTCGAGTGGTTAACTAATCATCCGTATGATGAACTAGTGGTAGTTGATATTACGCCAAGTGAAGACTTTAGTCAGCTATACCAACAGTTTTTTGCGCAAGGTATTCATGTGATTGGCGCGAATAAATGGGCGGCTTCTTCATCAACTGAAAACTATCAACAGTTATTAAACACGGCGAAAGCCAATAATAGCCTTTGGCTTGGTAATACCACGGTAGGTGCAGGTTTACCGATAAACTCAAGCATTGAGGAATTAATCAATAGTGGTGATGTGATCAGTGAAATTTCTGGTATTTTCTCCGGCACATTATCGTGGTTATTTCAGTATTATGATGGTCTAACACCGTTTTCTGAATTGTTAGCCAACGCCCTTGAACAGGGAATTACTGAGCCTGATCCTCGTGAAGATTTATCGGGCAGAGATGTGCAGCGAAAGCTACTTATTCTGGCGCGAGCGGCTGGTTTTGAATTGTCATTAGCAGATATTGATTGCCAGAGCTTAGTGCCAGAGCAATTACGCGATATTCCACTAGCGGAGTTTCTGCAAAGAACTGACGAATTAAATGATTTGTTCTTATTGCGCTTAAGTGCAGCAAAAGAGCAAGCTTGTGGCATACGTTATGTAGCAAGGTTTGTTAGCGAAAATGGTAAAGTAAGTGCAAAGGTTAGTTTGGAAAAATTAGCCAATGATGATGCCTTTAGCCAATTAACGCCGTGCGATAATGTTTTTCAAATTAAGAGCGAGTGGTATCAAGAAAATCCATTGATTATTCGTGGCCCGGGGGCTGGGCGTGATGTTACTGCCGGCGGTATTCATGCTGATTTAGTCACAGTTTGTCAGCAACTGAGTCATCGACAGCAACAAGTGAAAATTAAAGGCTTAAATTAGTTTTTAGGATTGCTAAATATGGCGCGTGTGTTTGGAAGCGATTTTGAATTCACGCGCCGTGTTATTTGTTTAATTCGTTATAGGTCTAAATCAACGCTATAACTAACGACAAAGTTTACATCGCCATCAGCACCGTCAATATCGGTATCAGAAATGGCAAAGGTAAAGCCGCTTTTACTTAAACTAACGCCGTAATCAACATAATCACCGCCAGCATAAAAATCATAACTACCAACATGTAAGCTCAGCTCTAAACCTGCTGAAATTTCAAAAGCAGCATCAGCTGAAATGTAGCTATCATCGCCAAAATCACCGTCAGCGTCTGAATCGACTAAAGTGTTGTAAGTAATGGAATAGGCGTCATACGACAATGAAAAATTAACTTCACTAAAGTCAGCGTCGGCATCGCTGTCGTAGCTGTAATAAATATAGCCAACACTGTAGCCGAGCCCGTTGTCTAATTCATTTGCATAGGCCGCGTAAACATCAAGCTCGTAGGTCATGTTTTCTGCCCAGTCAGCATTTGAAGCCCACGCGCCTGCTGAAAAGCCGGAAGTGGCTTCATAATCAATGCCACCTGAAACGGCTGCTGCATTGGTAGTTTGTGTTACGCCACGCCATAAGTAGTTGCTTGCTGCCGCCGCATTTGCTGACAAGCCGTCAACCGCAAACGCAGAAGTTGAAAGACCTGCTGAAAGCGTTAATATTGCCGAAATTGAAAGCGCGTTAATTGTTTTTTTCATCTTGAGTCCACTAAGTTTTTATAATTACTAACACCATTGCAAAGACAATGCCTGACTAGAATGAAATTTTATAATCTATTTAATATCATGGTGTTAAGCGGTTTGCTTTTGTTGGTTATCATAGGTTGGTGTTGACTGATTGTGCTGAATTGGTGCAAGAATAAATGCTTATGTACAAAACAAGTGCATGGCTAGTGATTACAGTCAGTGAAAAGTTGATAAAAAATGCTCAGTAAAGTGAGCTATTGCTGATAATGTGCTGAATCTCAGTCGCATAATTTGCCTAATTAAGTTAAAGTAGCGCTGATTTTATCGAGGGTCTCACTATGTCTGATTTTTTAATTGCTCCATCAATTTTATCTGCAGACTTTGCTCGTTTGGGCGAAGATGTTGCAAATGTACTTAGCGCAGGCGCTGATGTTGTTCATTTCGATGTAATGGACAATCACTTTGTGCCAAACCTTACTTTTGGCTCAATGATTTGTAAGTCATTACGAGACTACGGCATTACGGCGCCAATCGACGTTCACTTAATGGTAAAGCCAGTTGATAGCTTAATTCCTGACTTTGCTAAAGCGGGTGCTGATATTATTACTTTTCACCCTGAAGCGAGTGATCATATTGATAGAACACTACAGCTAATTAAAGACAACGGCTGTAAAGCAGGCCTAGTGTTAAACCCTGCAACACCATTACACATTCTAGATTTTGTTATGGATAAGCTCGATGTTATTTTATTAATGTCAGTAAATCCTGGCTTTGGCGGTCAATCTTTTATTCCGACTACCTTAGACAAATTACGCTTAGTGCGTGAAAAAATTGATGCCAGTGGTTACGATATTCGTTTACAAGTAGACGGTGGTGTAAAAGCAGATAACATTGCAGAAATTGCTAAAGCAGGCGCAGACATGTTTGTTGCTGGCTCAGCCATTTTCTCAAAACCAGATTATAAAGTTGCTATTGATGACATGCGTGCGGAGTTATCAACAGTAAAGTAGTTAGCAACAGTAAAGTAAGTCACTATTTTAACTCAAGCTATTTAAATAAAGAAAATTGAAGGATAACAAATGAGCAAACCTATTGTATTAAGCGGCTGTCAGCCATCAGGCGAATTAACTATTGGTAATTACCTTGGTGCGTTAAAGCAATGGGTAAGCATGCAAGACAGCCATGAATGTTATTACATGTTGGTTGATCAGCATGCGATTACGGTTCGTCCTAAGGCCGAAGAACTACGTAAAGCGACTTTAGACGGTTTAGCTTTGTATTTGGCTTGTGGTGTTGATCCTGAAAAAAGTACCATTTTCATTCAATCGCATGTGCCTGAACATGCGCAATTGAGCTGGGTTTTAAGCTGTTACACCCAAATGGGTGAATTAAACCGTATGACTCAGTACAAAGATAAGTCTTCAAAGTCTGAAGCGAATATGAACTCAGGCTTATTTACCTACCCAGTACTAATGGCTGCAGATATTTTATTATACGGTGCTAACCAAGTACCGGTAGGCGATGACCAAAAACAACATTTAGAATTAGCGCGTGATATTGCAACACGCTTTAATAACTTACATGGTGAAACGTTTAAGGTACCAGAACCTTATATTCCTGAATTTGGTGCGCGTGTAATGAGTTTATTAGAGCCGACGAAGAAAATGTCGAAGTCTGATACTAATCCTGGCAATTTTATTGGTTTGTTAGAAGATACTAAAAAAATTACCAAAAAAATTAAACGTGCGGTAACTGACTCAGACGAACAGGCCAATATCTATTTTGATATTGCTGAAAAGCCGGGAGTTTCTAACTTACTATCACTTTTATCATGTACAACAGGTAAGACAGTTGCTGAACTTGTACCTGAGTATGAAGATAAAATGTATGGTCATTTAAAAGGCGATGTTGCTGAAGCCGTTGTAGCTTTATTAGCGCCAATTCAAGAGCGTTATCATGAAATTCGCAATAACCAAGCCTACTTAGATGAAGTGATGCGTAAAGGTGCTGAAAAAGCGTCTGCTCGTGCAAGTAAATTACTTGCTGAGGTTTATCAAGCCATTGGCTTTATCGCTAAGCCTTAGATTTTATTATTAAATTTAATGATGGCTATTCATGGAAGTGAATAGCCATTTTTTTTGCTTACTTAATATAATGGATAAAAATTTTTGTTATTCAAATTACTTATTGTTTAGTAATTGGTCTTTTGTTGTTTAAAAAAGTATGTATGGACATAACTTGCGGAGATACAGTGAAACTACAAGATAAAAACGTATTATTATTTGACTTAGATGGCACTTTAGTCGACAGCGCTCCAGATCTCGCGTTAGCGATAAATCGAATGTTAAGTGATTTAAACAAAGCTGAATTTGACGAAGACACGATTCGTAGTTGGGTGGGTAATGGCGCTAAAGTGTTAACAGAACGGGCCTTGTCAGGTTCAGCAGAAATTGATGAAACACTTGATAATGCTTATGCGGAAAACGCGTTAATCAAGTTCTTAGCACATTATAAAGCATGTGTTTGTGTCAACTCTGTTTTGTATGACGGCGTGCGTGATGGCTTAATCAGTTTAAAGCAAGCGGGCTATCGACTCGCCATTATTACTAATAAACCCGAGCAATTTATTCAGCCTATTTTAGATGGTTTAGAAATAGGTGATATGTTTGAAGTACTGATCGGCGGTGATACGTTCTCAGTACGAAAACCACATCCAGAGCCTTTATTTGGAGCGATGAATAAATTGGCGGTGACGGTTGAACAATGTGTCATGATTGGTGATTCTAAAAATGATATTTTAGCGGCTCAGGCGGCAGACATGGCAAGTGTGGGACTAACCTACGGTTACAATTATGGTGAAGATATCAGTCAGTACCAACCAAACTGGTGCTTTGATAACTTTGGTCAATTTGTTGCTGTCTTTAAGTCCTAAAAATTTAGTGCAAGAGAACTCGGGTATTCACGCTGTTCGGCGAGCTCTATCGCCCGTTTTGTGACATCGGTGTCGCTGCTTTGCTGGCTAACCGGAAAGTAGTGATGCTTATAAGGGGGAGTCAATGCAGACTCCTCAATTAGTTCACAACAGACTAGGTCAGCTAAAATTGCATCAGCGGCGTCTAATGCTGAAGAGGCTTTGACTATTTCGGCGCGGGCATAGTGTTTACTGTCGAATGACACGTCTGCAGCGCGCAAGTTGGGATCTTGTCCTGGGATTTGTTGTGCGCCAAACAAAGGCTTGGCTGCAACTGTTGCGGTGCTAAAACTTGGAATATATTGCGCAATATGGCCAATAGAGCCTAAAGTACGATGGTTTACTAATTGGGCTGGCCATTGTTTGTCAATTTTTTTAATAAATTTAGGCGCTAATTTAGGCTGGGCGCTGTTGGCCGAGCTACTGACTAAACCCTGTTCGAACAAGGTAATATCTTGAGTCATGCCGTGTAGCTGAAAATATCCGTTAGGGTAGGGCGTTAATTGTGCCATACCTTGCGGTGTTCCACGCTCACCATGAAACACGATTTCTGGCCATGCACCTTGGTATTGTGGCCAGTGCGCTACATAGGCCGCTTTAAACTCTACCATACGTTTTCGTTTGGTATTTAGCATGTCATCAATTTCACCGCTTTTAAAACCACAAGCATTGATTACATAGTCAAATTTTTGCTGATGCTGCCTGCCGCTATTGTTATCCTCTGTGGTTATATGCCAACCTAAATGATCTACTTGTGCTGACATCGCAACTACCTTACGATTCGTTTGCAAATGACAATTGGCGAGGCGCTCAATGGCTAATGTTGCTATCGCTGCTAAACGAAAAGCAGACATGCCATATTCTTGTACCAGCACGATAGGAAATTTAATGGCGTCTAAATTAGTATGATTGGCAAAAGCTATGAGCCAATCGCTTGAGCATTGTGCGGTCTTTGGAATAGTCTGACCAACCAAAGGGGCAATGTCAGCCCGAGTAAAGCATTGAAAGTAGTCTGCAGGTTCGCCAATAACTTTATTAGATCGGTCATCGCTTACCAATCTTTCATATTCTACACGTAGTTTTTCTAACCTAGGTAATAAGTCCTCAGGTTGACCTTTATCTGTTTTAGGTAATGCAATGATTGTGGGTCTTACGTTTATGCAAGAAGGGTAAACTTTGGCGGTATCGATCGACTGCTTGAGCAATATAAGGCATTGTTCGTCAGAAATTTCTCGATATAAATTCCCTCCCGCATGTAAATGACACATGGGCGGACCATTAATCAAACTCGGGCCTTTTTCGATTAACGTTGTATCGAGTCCAAGTTCAGCAAAGCGCAACGCAATAGTAGATCCGGCAACACCACCACCAATAATTGCGATTTTGGTTGGACTTGATAAAAGAGGTTGATAGGGCATTGGTTTGTTATTCATCAAAATTTTATAGAACGCTTAAATGCGAAAATGTTGCAATGATATACGTTTGATTATTGGAATGCGATTGCTAATTAAAAATTAGAATATTTATCAGTCTACCCAATAGAAATTAGCAGTTGATTGAAAGGTGGATGGTGCCCATTTTATAAGGAGAAGAACATTTGAATCCTAATCACTTCACGTGAATACACCGCAAATGTAAGTGTTATAAATACCTTGAAACTTGGTTAAATCACTAGAGTATCCGTCGTTGTTGTGGCTTAAAGGATGGTGGCACTTTTGATGCAAGAGAGTAAGCTTAGGTCTGAACATAAAAACCTAAAGTGACTTAGAATTTTTATGTTCAGAGTAAATGATATGTAGAGATAAAATGGATGTTTTGAGCGACATATGTAATTGCTTATTTTATCCCCTTAGAGATTTATAATTATATAAAAACATATGAGTACATGAACAGTCAGTACAAATCACGTCGCTGTTTCTGTTCTCATTATTAATCTTTTTTATCTTTCTCAGCGGCTTTGGCTGCTTGTTCAAAGAGTGCTGAACTGTCGCTAACAAAAGACTGTACATTATTACTCGGCGTAAACAAAAAGCTTGGTGACATAATGGTAGTGTTAAATTGCGGGCGAGGATTAAAGTCAGGCTTTTTACTCATTTGTATCACAAAGCTGCCCCCGAACAGTAATACGACTAAACCAACCGACACTACATTTCGACGACGTGGAGTCATATGAAAACCGACATAGCAGTTCAGCCAAAATAAACCAAAAGCCAATACTAATGGAATGATAGTAATTAACCAAATCATTGAGAAGTTGCTTGAGGTATTGAACTGCACGATGTTTTCAAAAATGTCGCTTAGCCACATCAAGTTAAAAAAGATAAAGCTAATGCCAATTTGCGTCCAAAAATGAGCGTCGTGCTTGGTCAAATGTGAAACTAATGCCACGCAAGCAGGCCATAATGCAAAGCCTAACATTAAGCCAATAGTTGGTACCAGTAACTGAAACGCGGTTACTTCTTTAGCATTATTTAAATCAATAATCCAACAGGCAATACTGGCGAATAGCAGCATGCTCAACGCTAATACAAAAGGATGACGAGCTAAATTGATCATACTCTCAAATGGGCTAATAGTGACACTTTCAACAACTGGGTGATTAGGAAATACAAAGCGAACTTGGCTTTTACCGATGCTAATAATATCGCCAGACTGTATTTTGTGCTGAATAATGTTGTTTTTTCTACCTTCAAGGTAACTACCATTGATAGAGCCTTGATCGTTGACAAACCAATGTTCGCCGTCAAAGTGTAATTGCAGGTGATCAGCACAAACATGTGGGTCACTAATAATAACGTCGTTATCGTAGCCACGACCTATGGTGATATTATTTGATGAAAATTTATGGCGACCCAGCAATTTATGACCGTAGGTAATTTCTTCAATAATTAATTCCATTTGACCGACTCCATAAACTTAGTCAAAAAGGCGAGAGAGGTATCTTGAGCAACCCCTGAAATAGTAAAGTGACTTAGTAGAGCGTATTGCTCGTGGTCAATGGAAATACCTATGTACATAACATCAAAAAGCTCAGGAAAATCTTTGTAAGCACGGGTACAAAAAACCGCTTTGTTATTTATATTGCTGTCTGTTGGTTCGACGATATCGTGGTGGCATTGATATTCAGTAACATCATCTTTACCGGCTTTATTACCTGGAGCGACTTGATTAAGCTGACGCTCGAAAATATGATAGAACTTAGTACTGCCTATTTTATTCGACTCCATGTAGCGATATTCCATTTCTAAAGAACCAGTGAAAAAATCTGAAGAAATGAAGGTATTTTCGTCAAGATCACAATTGGCTACTGCTGCCATAATTTGTGCATCCGCTTTGTCTGAATTCGACTCACCCCAACAACGAATAAAAGGTACGTCGATGGTTGGAATTAACCCTCTACCTAGTTGCTTTAGTTGCCAGTTACTATTTAATACGGTCGTGATGAGTTTGTCTTGGCTGCGCATTAGTTGCGCAGCCATTTGTTGCTCAATGCTTTCAGGAGGGCCAACTTTATAGGCTTGGTAAAGTGCTAAAAGTTTATCGTGTGGTACTAAGAAACCAATTTGGTTACCTGATGTCGCGACATTAATACCAACCACTTGAGTGTTCTTGTTGACGACTGGACCACCACTCATGCCTGAATTAACAGAGCCAGTAAAATGAATGCGGTCATTAAATGATTCATTTTTTAAACCATTATAAGTGCCAGGAACCACTATCATGCCTAAGTCATGTGGGTTACCTAGTGAATATAATTCTTCCCCCTTAGCTGGGGCTAATTCTGCGATGTCAAAAAATGACATTTCACTTGTTACATCACGTTGAACAATAGCCAAGTCGTTAATGACATCAACACTTCTTAACGATAATGCTGCTTGGTTGCCTTCATTGTCTAGATATTCAATATTGTATTTATTAGGATGACGAGCATAGCCTGAAATAACATGATAGTTAGTGGCTATCAGCCCATCACTACTAATTTGAAACCCCGAACCGATCGATGACTTTTCACCACTGGCTTTGTCAATCAAGCGAATTTGATAAAGTGAGGGAGCCAATTGCTTGAAAATTTCTTCGGCCTGCTCAACTGCAAAACTTAATGTGCTTATACACATAAGTAGCAGAGCAAAAAGTGCTTTCATTGAATATCCTTTTATTACTTGGTTTGGTGCGGGGGAGCTTCATGGAAATTGATATAATTAACGTGTTAACGGCCAATGATAGATAACTGAATACGGACATTAACAGTCGTAATAGCAGACTCTGATAGCTTTCATTAAATTTTTCCCCTTTAGTTCAATAATATGACAGTTTTACTGACGACAGGATATAGTTTATTAAATTGTTTCTGAAAAATATAAAAAATAACGATTAACGGAGTAAATTATGCACAATTAAACAACTGAAACTTTGATTTAACACTTTGAGATTATTAAATCATGATAGGGACATTTCTTATACACTTAGCTGCGTATTATAAATAAATTATTGTTCAGGTATATTTATTGGTTTGTAATGCTACGTTTTTTCTTAATAGCGATATTCTTATTTTACTCTTTTGATGTATTTTCACAAAGCAAGGATTTCACAGTTACTTATGCGGGTTGGACCTACCACACCACCACAGAGGATAGGAATCAGGATAATTATATTTGGGGAATAAAGTATAAAACGTTAGAACTATCGACGATGATTAATAGCTTTAATGACCGCTCCTACGTTGTTGCGCAGCATACCAAGTATTATTGGAATGACTGGATTGATTTGGGGTTGCGTGTTGGGGGAATCAGCGGATATAGTAAAGAAGATAATGCTTTCCAATTACTAGGAATTACGCCTATTGTGGCGCCAACATTAGATATACACTACGAAAACATTGGTTTTGAAGTATCTCTTTTTACTGATGTTTTTGTTTTTAGCTTAAATTTTTCTTTTTAGTATAGTTATATTGTAAGTTAAATTTTAGCCGAGTTGTTAAAGAATAAAGGCGACTTGGGCTGGAAAAATTTTTCACTGTGACAGAAATTGAGCGTCAATATTTTAATGAAAAAATAGTCAATTTAATGCTATTTATGCCTTATTCATGTACTAAAACAAGTATACATGAATAGGGGGAGTTATTATGTTGTTGCATTACTCTTGTTTTAGTATTATTAAATGCTAATTATTATCGTTTGTTAGGGCGTTATGACTTTATCCGAATTACCTGTAAATCAGCAAGCTCGCATTTGTTTTCTTCCTGAAAATTTTAGTTTAAGCACACAACTGATCGAGCAAGGCTTCGCTTTAAAAACAACTATTTCCTTAGCCCATAAAGCGCCTTTTAATGGCCCACTTGCCTTCCATTTACATGGTACTAAAATGTGTTTGCCACGTGATATTGCTAAGCAAATCAAAGTAGAGTTATTGAGCTAATGGTAGAACAAAATATTGTTTTGGTTGGTTTTGCTAATTCAGGTAAAAGCACGTTATTTAATGCCTTAACGGGTGCGAAGCAAAAAACAGGTAATTGGACTGGCGTAACAGTTGCCTCAAAACAACAGCAATGCCAGCTCAATAGTAAAGCTACATTGTTAACTGACTTACCTGGTGTGAGCTCATTAGCGCAGCGTAATCAACAGGGGAAAGATTTATCAATTACTCAAGACTTTATTAAGCAACAAAGCATAGATTACTTAATAAATGTTATTGATGCGACACAGCTCAAACGTCAACTGTATTTGACTACCCAACTACTAGAGTTGGGCTTACCGATGGTGGTGGTATTAAATAAGAGTGATCGCAAAGAAGCAGAAGATATCGATGTAAATGGGCTTTCTCTTGCGCTAGGTTGTCCTGTAGTAACTGAAAATAGCACCAGTAAAGGCGCAGGTCAGGCACTAAATAAAGCATTGGCAAGTGCGTCAACTAAACGAAAAGAACGGCACTTATTAGTTTTGCCAAACATATTAGCTGATTTTCAAGGTATGCCAATCACGTTAGAGCGCCAAGCATGTGCAAGCTCAGAAACCTGTCAATTAGGTGATGAAAAAGCGATGGCGGTTATGCAAGCTCGGTATGCCTTTATTGAGCAACTATTAAGTGAGATAACAGTTCAGCCGACTGAAAATAATAGTTTTAGCAATAAGCTTGATCATTGGATGCTCCATCCAGTTTTCGGTATTCCTATTTTCCTTGGCATGATGTATCTGTTATTCATGTTTGCCATTAATGTTGGTAGCGCTTTTATCGACTTTTTCGACATTTTAGCTGGTGCAATATTTGTTGATTACCCGTTACACTTTTTAAGTACCTTTGATTTACCTGCTTGGCTTACTACGATATTAGGTGGTGTTGGCTTAGGCATTCAAACTGTAGCGACTTTTATTCCAGTTATCGCCTGTTTATTTATTGGCTTATCACTACTGGAAAGCAGTGGTTACTTAGCCAGAGCGGCTTTCGTAGTGGATACGGCAATGCAAAAAATAGGTTTGCCTGGAAAAGCTTTTGTGCCGTTAATTGTTGGCTTTGGTTGCACTGTACCAGCAGTAATGTCAGCCCGAATTTTAGATAATGAACGAGAAAGAATTACCACGGTGATGATGTCGCCATTTATGTCTTGTGGCGCTCGCTTACCTGTTTACGCTTTATTTGCTGCAGCATTTTTTCCAGAGTCTGGGCAAAATATTGTATTTTTGCTGTATCTCATTGGTATCGCTGCTGCACTTTTTACCGGCTTAATGTTGAAGAAAACCATTTTAATGGGAGGAAATTCAATCAATATTATGGAATTGCCTCTTTATGAATGGCCTAAGTTATCCTTTTTATTGCAGCGGGTGTGGCAAAGAACACGCTCTTTCGTTTTTGGTGCAGGCAAAACCATCGTTGTGGTTGTGTGTATTTTAAACTTTTTTAATTCATTAGGGACTGACGGTGAATTTGGTCATCACGATAGCCAGGATTCTTTATTGAGTAAAAGCGCGCAAGTTGTTACACCTTTACTAATTCCTATGGGGGTTAAAGAAGATAACTGGCAGGCAAGTGTTGGCATCATTACCGGGCTGTTTGCCAAAGAAGCTTTAGTGGCAACATTTAATAGTTTGTATTCTCCGACATCTGAGGAGTCAGCTGAGCCGGATTCATTAGGTGATCTTTGGCAGCAAGCTATCAGCAGTATTTCAGATAATTTGCAAGGTATAGAAGCCGATGACCCTTTGGGTACCGATATTGGCGATGTGTCGAGTATTGAAGCTGCAGCAGAAGAACAAGGTGTAGCAGAAAGTACCATTACTATTATGCAGGCAGCTTTTGCTGGCAAGATAGGCGCATTTAGCTATTTACTCTTCATATTACTCTATACGCCATGTGCAGCAGCGATGGGGGCGATTAAGAATGAAGTTGGCACACGCTGGGCGGTTTTTGCCGCGCTATGGAGTTTTAGCTTGGCTTACTTGGCAGCCACCGCGAGCTTTCAAATTGCTTTACTGGCAAGCGAGCCGCTACATGCGTCAATGACCTTAGCGATTATAGTTTTAGTGTTTTTATCGATTTATATCGGATTGAAACGTTTTGGCAAAAATATTTTAACGATTCCGACACTCGTTACTTACCGATAATCAACTTTCTTTGTATGGAAAAACCTGAGAAATAGAATCAATAGTGACTAAGCTTGAGTAATTTAAGGAGGTAATTTCCTCCTTAAATCATTTCTGGCCTTACTTAAATGAAGCCAGCTTACAAAGACTGCTCTAAACGGTGAGCTAGCCTTACTGCTGCTTTAACGATGCGCTCATTAATAACGGGAGCGAAATATTTTTGGTAGTCATTCATTAATTGATATGGCCGCGGTGCATTAACTTTGCAATGATTATCCTTGGTCGTGGTGCAATAACCAAATTTTGGTAGTCGAGCAAGAGTAATGGACTCACTCGCCCAACGATAAATATCATCAGTTTTCCACTTTTCTACGTTACCATTTTTCTTGTTTTTATTTAATATTTTCGAGAGCTTCTGGTATAAATACTCATAACGTATTTGATCATCATTTGTCTCAACTTGCTCAGTGAGCAAGCACTGGTCCCACACCCAATGTAAATTGGTACACTTATCATCTTGAAAGATAATTTTCGTTTTATTACCACCTAAGTCACTAGCAAAGCTCACATGTAATGGCTGATGAATATCACCAAGCCAGTGACCTAAAAACATTAAGGCTTGTCGTTTCTGTTGCTCGCTTCTTGATGATGTTAACTGTTCTTGATGATAGATAACGGCTTGAGTGACGCAGTTATTACGGCAACTTTTTCTATCTATAAATGATTTATCTCTCTTTACATTGATATAGTGCCATGATTTGAAGCGTTCAAACTTTGATTCTTTTTTAATGGCATCAGCCCAAGTACAAGCCTTAGCGTAAGTCATTGGTGCTTTACTTTCGCTATGGTTATATTTGTTTAAGTGTGCCAAAGCTTTAGCTGGCATGGTATTAAGCAAGCGTATTATTTTTTGCTGGCTTTTAGGGCGCAGTTGCTCAAAGGCGAGTTGGCAAGTTAACTGGTGACCCAGCTTACCTAAAGCAAAACTGGGTTTGGAAGTCATCATTAGCATGGTAATGCATACTGCTAGCATCACGCGTAGCACCTGCTTTACATTCATGTATCTATTCATAATAAATAAAATTCTGAGGTGTTTTTTACTATTCTAGAGGGACTTTTACTGACTCTCTAGCCTTATTTTAAAATCCGAAGCTATGTTGAGAAAAGTCATTGCGATAGTTTTGCTTTTTATGAAGAATAAGATATGTTGCTATCATCTTTTTATTTTGAGCATAAAGCATGGATCATCATTTAGTACGCAAATATTTTATTGCAAAACCAGAAACTGTTGAAGCATTTCCTTTTGGTGATGATGTTTCTGTTTTTAAAGTGAAAAATAAAATGTTTGCGACGCTAGCATTGGGAAAAGGCAATGAAAAAGGCACTGAAGGAAAAATGGCGGGTCATTATTGTATTAATCTAAAATGTGACACTGATGAAGCCACAATGCTGCGAGATATTTTTGCCTCAGTTATACCTGGTTACCACATGAATAAGGCGCAATGGAACACAGTTATTCTTGATGGCTCAATTCCACAAGGCGAAATTGAACGCATGATAGATAACTCTTATTTATTGGTGGTGAGTAAAATGACCAAGAAAGATCAGGCTTCAATTAATCTCTTTTATACATAAAGGTAAGTAACTTGAGCGATAAACAGCACTTGTTATTCAAAGCTCAGGTTAAGTAAACTCCTAGGGCAAGTCTGTATCACTGACAATAATTTCTACTGTTGGAGTAAGCTTATCTGCTACTGTGCTGCTATCGCCACCATAATTTCTATGTCCCCATGTAACTACAGTCCAGTCTTTCTTTAATGCGGCAAAAGCATTATTTGTCGCATAAACATTTGTTATGTTGCTGGGGTCAATGATACTACTGTCACTTCCTGAGTTTATCTCGCCCCAAGTTACAATTGAAGCATCTGCTTTGAGAGCAGTAAAGGCATTTATTGTTGAGAATATTTTTACTACGTTCGTTAAATCTACTGCAGTGCTATCGCCTCCGCGAGTGTTCCACCCCCAAGTTATAACAGTGCCATCTGTTTTCAGCGCTGCAAATGCAAAAGCATTCGCGTAAATGGTAGAAATATCGTTTAGAGTTACATGACTACTATCGCCGCCGTAACTATTGTCTCCCCATGTCACTACTGAGCCATCTTTTTTTAGTGCTGCGAATGCAGTATCAGTAGAAAAAACTTTCACTATATTATTTAATGGAATATCGTTACTGATACCGCCGTAGTCAATATGCCCCCATGTTTCTACTGAGTTATCAGTTTTTAGGAAGGCAAAAGCAAACGGGTTGGAAAATACTTTACTGACATTTTCTAGAATGACAGGTTCACTGTTTGAGAAAGTGCCTCCGCCCCAAGTTACTATTGAATCATCGGTTTTGTGTGCTGCAAAGGCAGAATTTGTCGAGTAAATATCTTTAACATTGTTCAGCGTGACTTTGCTACTGTCTCCGCCTCGATCACCTTTTCCCCACGTAATCACTGAGCCATTATTTTTTAGTGCTGCAAAAGCTGAAGTAGTCGCGTAAATATGACTTATATCAGTTAAAACTTCAGCATTACTGTCCCCGCCATGTTCCGTATTGCCCCAAGTGACGACTGAACCATCTTTTTTAAGTGCCGCGAAAGCATAATCTGTCGCATAAATTTCTATTACATCGACCAATAAAGGATTGATGCGACTAGACGTTGGCAGTAAGCCCCAGCTAATGACTGAACCGTCATTTTTCAATGCGGCAAATCCACCATCATTAGAAAAAACTTTGCTGACATTGGTTAGCTCGACATTATCGCTATTACCCCCTATAGAGCTTTCACCCCAAGTAACAACCGAACCATCAAGCTTAAGCGCGGCAAAGGCTCTAACGTTAGAGTATATGTGAGCGACATGATTTTTATATTCAGCTGTTATTATTTGGTAGGCGTTGGCAATTAAATTAGTAGTATTGCTGGACGAGACATCAATACGTATTTTTTTATCAAGATCAGCAAAAGTTAACAGGTAACTATCTGTATTCGATATGTTCTTGCCATCAATTGACCAGCTAAACTTATTCATTGAAGCTAAACACTCTGTACAGTCTACAGCGGCATTTAATAATTCCCCTTCAGCCCATGTGCCAGTAATATTAATAGCATTGATCACCGCAGAGTTTAGCGTTTGTTTAGTCTCTTCACTTTCGCCTCCACCACCACACCCTGTGACAATAATAAAACTTAACAAAAGCGCTAAGTAACCCAGATTAAAGCTCATCTTTAATTCCCTTTATTTATTTTCATGGTAATTTGTAAAATTGTATATGAAAAACAGGACCAAAAAAATATCCAAATCAACAAAATGTAAGTTAATTTATAGGGTTATAGCACAAGCACCTTTTTGATAGTTAATTAAAGGTATTTAATTAGAGTGAGGTAATGCCAAAGTTCAGTGAGGTAGGTGAATACTTGATGGCTTTATTTAGCAGGGCATACTTTGTAAGATAAAAGTTAATACATGATAGATAATTCTTATTTATTCATGGTATGCAAACTTCCATTAATCAGAACTTACTCTCAGAGCGCCGCCGGCTCTTAAGTTTTAGTTATCGGAAAAGCACCACACGTAATGTGGTGCTTGATACTACTTATTACAATGAATTGCTATTTTTAAAGCGTCGAGAAGCCAGTCCTAATATGCCAAGTGCAAAAATAGCGAGTGTAGTCGGCTCAGAAACCGAAGCTAATTGGCTTGCTGTTTGGTCATAGTTTGCGGATGTGCTATTCCAAGTATAGAGTAAGGATTTTCCGCTCGGATGGATACCATTGGCATTACCATCATCCGCAGTGAAATAGTTAAAGTGGCTGTCATCACCTTGTGATACGCCAATAACATCATTGCCGCCATCATCACCACTGCCATTTAACTGTAAATAGTTAAAACGAATTGTGCCATTTTCGAATAAAATAGCTTGGAAGGAATTATAAAATTCTTCTTCGTAGTCAATTACGTTAAGCCAGGTCATGACAAACCTTTTATCACCAGCTGTGCCTAAGGTGTTAGTATAAATATCTCCGCCTTCTTCGGGATTAAGATCGGCATTGAATGCGGCAATCATAGGACCATAACCGCCTTCTATGTCGCTTCCTATTGCATATTCCTCCTCGTTATTAAAGAAAAGGCTACCGTTCGTTGAGCCATAAACTTGATTATAAGTAGTGTTATAAAAGCTAAAATCGAAGCCTAAGTTAAAGAGCTCGTTATTATCATCGTCACCACTTAAATCACTGAGTGTGCCGTAATTAGATTCCCACTCTATGATCGTTGCGTTAGCTGTGCCAGTAAAGCAAGTTGCTAGTAAGCCAATGATGATAAGTTTATAAAATGTCATTTTATATTCTTCCTAAATTCCGTTTGGGTTATTTGGAGTAACTCGCAGGTATAAGCACTTTATAAGCCAAAGCGATAACCTTATGTATTTAGTATGAAAATATTGATTTTTTGTTGCGATTATACTCATACTGTAAACTATTTTGACAGGCCTCTAGGGCCTTATTTGAAGTAAAATTAATTGTTTCTTAACAACTAAAACTGCATATGAAAATTTTAAGGCTTTTAATATTTAGCTTTTAGGCTCCAATAAACTCTGTTGTGCTAAGCCGTTTCACAGAAATTCTAGCGATAAATTATTCCTGTAAATATGCACTATTATTAATGACTGCGAAGAGGGTTGACGCTTTTTTCTTGATACTAGGTATTTAGTTGTTCATCTCCTCATTATTTGCACATTATATCGGTATATTCATTAATGAAATTTTCATTTATGTATTCAAGTTCATTGCTTGGCAACTATGGCTCACTTATGAGAGGAAGTTAATATGAGATTTAACATCAGTACCATCTGTTTATTCATTATGGTAGAGCTAATCGTGCTAACGGGTTGCGGCGGCGGCAGTGGCGATGCTGTGGGAGACAGTGAAATTGTGCAACCTATTCCTGCTGAACCAGAACCAGAACCAGAACCAGAACCAGAACCAGAAATTCCGCCTGAGTCTGGCGTTGATTCCTCACCTAATATCTTATTTATTATCTCTGATGATCAAGGTTTAGATGCCTCAGCGCAATATAGCTTTAGCCAAGATGTACCAATTACTCCGACGATGAATGAATTAGCTCAACAAGGTTTGGTGTTTGAAAATATGTGGGTTACGCCAGCATGCACGACCACACGAGGTACAATAATTACCGGTAAATATGGTGTAAATAGTAGTGTTGAAACAGTACCTGCAATTTTATCGACCGAACATGAAATTTTGCAGCAATATTTGAAACGAAATAGCGAAACAAAAAGTTATCAATCAGCAGTTTTTGGTAAGTGGCATTTAAGTACGGGTAATGGTAGTGAAACACATCCTAATGATGTTGGTGTTGATTATTATGCAGGTAGTTTATCTAATATTGACAACTATTATGATTGGCCATTAACGATTAATGGTGAAACTGAAAATACAACGGAATATCATTCAACAAAAATTACCGACTTAGCAATAGATTGGGTTAATGAGCAAACCTCGCCATGGTTTGCTTGGGTTGCCTATTCAGCGCCGCATACTCCATTTCATTTACCACCAAACTCGCTGCATGATCGTGACCTATCAGGCACCGCTGATGATATTAATCGTAATAAACGAGCGTACTATTTAGCCGCTGTTGAAGCTATGGATGCGGAGGTTGGTCGATTACTCAACACGCTTGATGAAGCGACTCGTGATAATACTATTGTTATTTTTATTGGTGATAATGGTTCTCCGAGTGGTGTTATTGATACCTCAGTATTTGAAACTAATCATGCAAAAGGCACACTTTATCAAGGTGGCATCGCTGCTCCTTTTGTTATTTCTGGTAAAGGCGTTACACGAATAAATGAGAGAGAGGATGCTTTAGTTACCGCAACAGACTTATATGCCACTATTGCCGAAATTGCTGGCGTTAGTGAGACCAAAGTACATGACAGTAAAAGCTTCAAAGCGCTATTAACTGATTCAACCGCCGTGAGCAACAGCTATGCTTATACCGCGTTTAAGTCTGACAACGTTAGTGGTTGGGCAACTCGTTCGAATGACTACAAGTTAATTGAATTTGAAAGTGGTGAACAGGAGTTGTACTCATTAACTGATAACTTTGCTGAAACTAATGACCTATTGCCCACTAATGATTCTTTCTTACTTGAGCAAGTGAGTAATTTAGAAGCTGTTGCTGATCTTATTTATGGCACTGAAGACTCATCAGGACCCATAGATATAACCAATGCAATTTTAGCAAACAAAAGTGAAAATTGTGCTGATTATATTGAGCAATTTACTTCGAACGTAAATGATGTGAATAACGGTATAGTTTTTCATGGCGACTTAGTTATTTCTCAAGTGAGGGATAAATGTGTGTTTCAAACTAATGCGATTCCCAATCATGACTTTAATGATGGTGGCAATGCCTTCCCCAATCATGTCAGCGAACAGAATGATCAGTTTGAAATAACCACTTCTCCTAGTATTTCTAGCCAAGTAACCAGCATTTCATTGCAAATGGACAATGCTATTATGCTCAATGGTGTGAAAGTTGATTTACTCGCAGCGGGCTGTTTTGGTATTGGCAATGGTAAAGTTGGTTGTAATGATATGGCACAACCTTGGCGATATGACCCAATGCATGAAGCGAATGGCTTTGCTGTTGATTCTCACAATGCACATGCGCAACCTGATGGAACTTATCACTATCATGGCTCACCTCTTGCGCTATTTGATGATAGCGATAATCAAGACTCACCAGTGGTTGGCTTTGCGGCAGACGGCTTCCCTATCTTTGGCTCTTACTTTGATGACCAAGGTAATATTCGCAAGGCATTATCGAGTTATCGCTTGAAATCAGGAGCACGTCCAAGTGGCACTGGCGATCCGGGTGGAACTTATGATGGCGCTTTTAGAGATGACTATGAATACATTGAGGGCGTTGGTGATTTAGATGAATGCAACGGTATGACAAAAGACGGCGTTTATGGCTACTACATTACAGAAAGTTATCCCTATGTACTAGCCTGCTTTTCAGGAGTTCCGGATGATAGTTTTCACAAATAGCTAAGGTTTCATAAAATACAGCTAAAAAGTTTTTTGATTATTACGCCTCAGCTTAAATATAGCGAGTAAGTTTAATTTGCTCGCTATAGATTTAGTTACCACTGCTCTTTAAGTATATCTAAGAAATACTCTAATTGTACTGGACGACTAAAAAGGTAACCTTGCACTGAGTTACATGAGTTTTTTATTAAAAACTTTAATTGTTCTTCTGTTTCCACGCCTTCAGAAATAACTGATAGTTTAAGGTTATGTGCCATAGCAATAACGGCGCGAACAATGGCTTTGTCATTTTCATCGGCAACTATGTCTTTAATAAAAGAACGATCAATTTTTAAAAAATCTAGCGGTAATTTTTTCAGATAAGCTAATGAACTGTACCCGGTGCCAAAATCATCGACTGATACTGTTATACCAATGGCTCTTGCATTATTTAATAATCTTTTTGCTATTGAGTAATCATCAACTAATACTCCTTCAGTGACTTCCAACTCTAATGATGATGGCTCAACCTGAGAGGTTTTAATACAGCTATGCAAGTAGGAAAATAAGTTTTCATCAATAACTTGCGAAGGAGATAGGTTAATCGAAATGATAACATTGTGACCTTTGGCGTTAATTTCCTTAATCATCTGGCAAGCACGTTTTATTACCCATTCACCTATGGTAATAATTAGGCCACTTTTTTCAGCTATAGGGATAAATTTGTCAGGGCTAATCAAACCTTTAGTCGGATGATTCCAGCGAATTAAGGCTTCTGCTTTACTAATGGAGTGGCTTTCTAAATCCACAATCGGCTGTAAAAATAATTCAAATTCTTCTTGGTTGATTGCTTGTCTTAATTCTTGCTCAACTTTAATTAAATGATGTGAGGCGTCTTTAATCTCTTGAGAATAAAACAGCAAAGAATTTTTCTTATTTTCTTTACCACTGTAGGCACTTAAATCGACGAATTTCATCAATTCTTCAACGCTTGTGGCGTCATTAGGAAAATTTGCAGCGCCGATACTGACACTAATATGAAAGCTTTCTAATTTATTTGTTTGATAAGGCTTACTTATAGTCTCTAATATGCGTTCTATAGCACCTTTACATGCCTCTTGGTTGTCGATATTCGCCAGTATGATGGCAAACTCATCGCCTCCTACTCGGGCAATAAAGTCGGATTTTTTTATGACACTCTCAATTCGTCGACCAAAGTCGATCAGTAGTTTGTCGCCTTCTTGGTGACCATAAAATTCGTTGTGACGTCTAAACTCATTAATATCAACATATAGCAGATAAAATGGTGAGCCGGTGATAATTTGTTGATCTAAAGTTTGCCAAAAAGAAAAACGATTAGGTAATTCGGTTAGCATATCTTGTAAAGCTAGCTTTTCATTACGCTGCGCTAAGTGTTTTATAGTACTGATATCATTGGCAAAAACTAGCCAGCTTTCAGGTTCGTTGAGTTTGTTTTTTACCGGGTGAAAGCCAATTTTAAGCCATTTCAATGTTGATGGTGGTGATATCCAGCATAATTCACCGTCCCAATTGGATTTGGTTGATATGATACGATCATATTCAGGTAATTGATTTTTCATCAATTTCGTAATGATATTTATCGGTCTAACCGCAGTGGTGTTATTGGATGAGTTATGTTCAAAAAGGGTTAACGCGGCAGTATTTTCAATAATTGTTGAAAAATTAGCATCGACCACTATGACGCCGAAATCTGCGTTTTCGATGACTTTAGTTAAAGCAAATACAAGATTACTTTGTTCTGGTGGTTGACTTAAAATAGAGCGTAACCGTGTTTGTAAATATTCATTTTGTAAAAATAAACGATCGTTAGATAATAGTATCTCTCGAGCTAACTGCTTAGTTTTTTGTTGAAATTGGTAATCTGCCAATTGATTAGTGATCAGTAATATATTGTGCTGTTCTTGTCTTATGGCGATAGCTTCTAGGTGAAGCGCGCTATGATTTTTAATTTCCTCGGTCCATAACCCAGAGCGAAGCTTAGCATTTTTATGATCGCGCCATACTAGTCTGGCATCAATAAGAAAATCGAATAAAAACGGTGTATCTTCACTAATAGTAAAGATTTGTTGATGATCAGAGTCTGGAAAAAGGGCTTTGGCCCACGCTCCCCCCCCTGAACTAACTTAACTTTTCCGTCGTCAATATCGATAACTTCTAATACAATTTGTTCTAATGCGTTTAAAACACTATTCAGCAGTGATGTCATTCTTCTTATCCTTTAACAATAATGCCGCCAATGCTAAGAACATATCGTCCACATGCTCACCAGTTTTCGCGCTTGTGGTAAATTGCAGATCGAAAAGTTTTTGATACGCATCTTGTTCTATTGCTGATAAGTGCCAAGTAGAAGGTAAATCACTTTTATTGATTGCCAGAACTGCCGGACAAGAGGTCACTTGTTTTGCTAAGGTGTGAATGTCTAAACCTTCAATCAGTGATGAGGCTCGTGTTTGATCAACAACGATAATATAGCCAGCAGCGCCGCGTAAGTACCTTTCTTCAAAAACGTTATAGCGATCACTTCCTTCGATATCCCACAACATGAAATTGATTTCTTCGTCATCTACCACTAGTGATTTTTTATCAACTTTAACACCTATTGTTGTGAGGTATTTTTCACTAAAAATACCTTCGACAAATTGTTTAACTAAGCTAGTTTTTCCGACACTCGACGCACCTAATAGACAAATTTTCTTTTGAATCATAGCGCCACCTCCATTTTGGCTAAGTTACCTTTTCTGAACAAAGCACTATTTACGTTGCTAACTTGCCAGTATATTTAGGGAATTAACTGACTATCTTTAATGTGTGCTTCATTTATATATACCACATTAAATATCACTTTTCTTGCGGTATTTTTGACCGCATTGATATCAATTTGACCAAGCCCAATAACATGTACTTGTTCTGCATCTAGGCCTTTTTTTATTAACTCTTTCTCTGTGTTTTTTGCTCTGTTTAGGCTTAAAGCCTTATTGGTGGCAATATTACCGGTATTGTCGCTGCAGCCAATAATTAATAGACCAATATTGATACTAAGCTCTTTTGCCAATACGCTCAATTGAGCCATATACTGCTCAATTTGATCTAATGAAATTTGCATTTTTGCTGTTATTTCTTCACTTTCTACCGCAAAGTCGAGTTGAGTAGAGGAAATTCTACCAACTAAGTCATCAAAAATTTGCTGCTTTACTTGCCTGCTTGACACTATTTTATGGGTTGAGGCTAGTTGTAATTGTTCAATGTTTAAGTTGCGCTCTTTGGTAAAACCAGCAATAGCTAAAGCGCTCAAAAGTTGCTGATAATCACTAAAATCTAATTTTCCCGATAGGGATAAGGAGCTGTTTTTCCAACTTAAACTGAGTTGTGGAAATTTATTTACAATTTTCTCGGCGCGGTAAAACAGTATTTTTGAATCAAGAGAGTGGTAGTTTTGCTCTACAATCGTGAACTTTTCAACGGCTAAGTTATTATCTTTTAGCCATTGTGTAAGTATTACTGCATTAGGATCTCGTAAAATATCAAGGTAAATATCGTCAAGATTATTGATGGTTAGCTGCCGGATAACAACGCCGGGCTCGTGGTCCAATTGCATAATTTTTTTATGTAGCTGCTGATTTTTTACCCAAGAGACTACTTGGTAGCCTAAGCTGGTAGCTATTATGAATAGTAGTGTGAGGGCCAGCCAAGGTTTTTTCTTTTTCTTTTCTTCAGTTTTTTGCTCAGACAGTAAACAGTCTCGCAGTAAGTTTTCTGCATCGGCAAAGGGGAGGTTGTCACCATCGAACTGATTGAGTTCATTAAAATAGAGTTGATGAATGTTTTCTAAAGTAAGCTGCAGTTGGTTACTAATTTTTTGTGGTGGATTTCCTATCACAGCAGCAACGACTAAAGCACTAGGACCCGGCTTTATCAGTAAGTTGAAACTGTCAGTACTAACGGTCTGTAATTGCTCTTTTTGACCTTCTTCACCAGTTAAAAAAGAGTCACCAACGAAGCTATTAATTGCTGAAAGCATCGAAGAGACCATATCTGCGTCACTTTTTTCTTCATTACCTATGTCTACCGCATTTAAGAGTAAGCCTGTTTCTCGATGAATAAGAAAAACATGTTCAACGCGATAAGCAAAAGTTTGTGATGCGGCATATTGAGCGAAGCTAACACCAGTTTGCCAAGCTCTTAATCGCCACTTTAAGCCTTTTAATGTCAGGCTATTTTCTAATAATTGATTAGTTTTTTCCATGAAGTCACTGAGAAATGCGGCCACTGACTTTCGCACTAAACTACCAACAAGCGGGTACAATGAACTTACTAGCCGCTCACTATTGTGTGCAACTGAATGTTTAACCGAATCTTCTATAAGCGGCTGTAACACTTTATTAACGGAACTGTCTTGTTTTTGTCTGTCATGTAGTGCTTCGGTGACAACATCAGTTACTAGCGTACGAGCTTCTTTTTTAACACTCTCAGTAACTAAAGCGTTATTTTTACCGAGTATTAGTGTTCTAATTTGTTCTATATGCTGTTCAGACTCAACTTGTTCTTCTGTATTGTCTTCGAGCATTATAGCTGGTCATCTTCTAAATTAGTTGCCATGGTAGATAGTAATTTAGCCAGTGTTTTTCTATCTGTTTTAGAAGAACTAAGTTCTTTCGATACACCTTCAAGATGTGACTTTAATTGCTCTATTTGTTCATTAAAACTTTTACTAAGGCCATCGCTCTCATTATTAAGAGACTGTTCAATACTTTTGAAGTCTTGCTGTGTAGATGCTGCAAACATTTCATGCTCGGAAGCTAAACTTGCTAAATCTTTCTGAATAACAGATTCGTTATCTTCATGAGTTTTATCTGATAGGCTGAGGCGCTGCTCAAGTTCAGTGAAGCGCTGTTCAGTCACTTGCTGAAAACTAGCTAAATTTGCGTTAAAACTCTCTTTTTGAGTATTGAGTGCTTTTTGCATTTCAGCATGTGTTGATGATATTTTTTCTTTCAACTGTTGCTCAGCATTGCCAAAAACAATTTTTCTAAGCTGCTGCAATTCATCTATCGGAGGAGAGGCTTTCGATTCGTCCTTTCTTACATTATTATTTGGCATTACTTACATTCCACTATGAGTCGATTTTTCTTTTAATTTCAGTATAACGAGGAATATAGATATTGCCTGTTTTATGTGCGTTTAATTGTTATATATCAATATATTGTTAATACAGCTTTGTGATGGTTTGATTTGTTTTAAGCCAATTTTTAGACTGATAACCCCTATTTTTATAGTACACTTGTTAAATCGTGCAGCGAGTATATCGTGCTTGCCACTAAAGCTAATATTCAACTAGCACCTAAAAAATCGATGATTATGCTCTTAAGCTGCTTATTCCTAGTACTTTCAAAGGCATTTTTATTCTGACAAAGATATATGCCTTCACTGACGGGGTTTGCCAATGGTTGAATACGAATTAATTTTTGTTGATGAAAAGCATTGGCTGCATGTAAGGGCAAGACAGTAAAACCAATATTTCGGCTAACCGGCTCAAGAATTAGGCTGATTTGATTAGAAAAACCTTTATGCGTAAATTGGTCTATATGTTCAAATTCTTTGAAGTTCTCACTCAGTAATAAGTTTGCATGATGCTCAACATCGGGGTGCAGGATAAAACCTAATTTTGTTAATACTTGCCAATTTATTTTTGTAACTTTGTTGCTAGTCACTAACACCAAGGGCTCTAAAGCAATACATTGACTGGTTAATTTGTTTGTTTTTGAAGTTTCCGTCATTAGGCCAATATCGATTTTACGATCAATTAAAGCCGTTTTAATGCTGCTATTCGGCGCAAAGGTGTAGTCTAGTGATAATTCTGGATGCTTTTGTTGAATACCTAACAGGTGTGGGTAGAGCTTTAAGCCGACACTGCCTGGAGATGAAATTCGGATATTACCAACATAGGCTTCATCTTGTTTTATCGAAATGGCAAGGTCATCGCTAGCTTGTAAAAGCTGTTTACCGCTTTGATACAAGTGCAAACCAGCGTCTGTTAAAGTAAATGACTTTCCCTCTCTAAGCAAAAGTGCAATGTCTAACTGCTGTTCGAGTTTCTTTATATGCTGGCTAACGCCAGACTGGGTCATATATAAGACATTTGCAGTTTTAGTAAAATGGCCTAGCTCAGCCAAGGTACAGTAGGTTTTTAACCAAAGTAGATTTATCATAATAAAATGTACTTATAAGTATAATTAATGATAATTTTTTATACTTTAACATCTGCTCTATACTTTTCCCATAAACTTTAAGGAGGTAAGAGCATGAGCAAAGCATATCCGAGAACTTTCTCACATATTGGTATTTCAGTGCCGAATGTAGAAGCAGCCGTTAAATTTTATACAGAAGTATTGGGCTGGTACTTGATTATGGATCCGACTGAGATCATCGAAGACGATAGTGCTATCGGTGCAATGTGCACTGATGTATTTGGTGCAAATTGGGAAAAATTCAAGATTGCCCATATGTCGACAGGTGACCGTATTGGTGTCGAATTATTCGAATTTAAAAATCAACAAAACCCAGAAAATAACTTTGAGTATTGGAAGACCGGTGTTTTTCACTTCTGCGTACAAGATCCAAACTTAGAAGAGTTAGTAGAAAAAATTGTTGCGGCTGGCGGTAAAAAACGTATGGTCGAACCACGCTATTACTACCCTGGAGAAAAACCATTTCGTATGATTTATATGGAAGATCCGTTTGGTAATATTTTAGAAATCTATAGTCATAGTTATGAATTAACTTATGCGGCAGGGGCATACTAAATAAGTAAGTGTTAGTGATTTAGCATTGAAATAAATAATCACATTGAACTTTATTGTTAGCTATCTCGTATTTATTGGAAATCAATATCGGAGAATTGTTATGCATTCAAATTCAACATCTTGTTTACTGCCTGTGATCATTGGTGTTTCAGATTCAAGTCACTATTTAGTTGGAATGATCGACTCGAGAGATAACCTTGGCGGCTTAGATCAAAATACAAAGGCAGCAATGTTTAAATCGCTAGTCGATGCTAAAGCCTATTTACGCCGACATAATATTTTTTCAGCATTACTTGAGTTTCAAAGTGCTTATGATGAAATGTGTGGTCAGTCTACTAGTGATTGTTATCGCGAATTTGCCTCTTTTTAATGCCATAAAACAATAGAATTGCTTCGAATGATTAACTGGAGGTATTTGATATCACTATTACTAAGAATATCGGGGTAGTGCCGAAGATGTTATTGGACAAGCTTATGGACAACATGTGGTTTTTGCTTTTCAATGGCAGTACTACTTACTGGTTCTAAGTAGTTTTAACTTTATGTTAGCCTCTTTATTAAATACTAAGGAAAGTCATTGTTACTTTGGTTTCGCAACGATATTAGAATAAACGACAATCCCGCCTTACATTACTTTCTTGAGCAACATAGTAGCTCAGAGTTTGGTAAGGCCATTTTTTTTGTCAGTGAAAAACAATGGCAAAGTCATGATTGGTCATCGATAAAAATTGATTTAATTAAACGTCATGTTAATACACTAGCACAGCAATTATTGTCGTTAAATATTGTTTTACAAGTAGAATATTGTGATGACTTTTCAAAGCAAATTGAATTTTTAAAGCATTACTGTCACCAGCATAATATTAGTGAAATAGTTGCTAATAAGGAACTAGAAGTAAATGAGAACTTGCGCGACAAAGCTTGCGTGGAACATGGCATTGCTCTGCGCTTATTTGAAAGTGATGTTATTGCTGAAAAAGGTAAGGTGCTGAACAAAAACGGTGAGATGTATAAAGTATTTACGCCATTTAAACGTGCCTGGCTTTCTTATGTAAAACAAGTTGGTTTTAGCTATTTAGGTAAACCGGTAATATCAAAATCAAAATCAAGCCAAGTATCAAGTGAACTTATAAAACCTATTATTTGTTCTGGTGAATCGAATGCTTGGCCACTAGCTGACAAAGTAGAGCAGCAAGTCATTCCAACGTTCTTTCAAGATAAAGTGCAGTATTATGGACAAGAACGTGATTTTCCTGCCATTAAAGCAACGTCGGGTCTCTCGCCATATTTAGCTATTGGCACCATTAGCCCACGGTATCTTTTAACCTTGATGATACAGCGTTTCCCCGATATTTTACTTGCCGCTGACAGTGAAGAATTTGTCTGGGTAAATGAAATAATTTGGCGTGAGTTTTATCGTCATTTGGTGTTTCATCAAGAAAAATTATCAAAACATCAATCTTTTAATGAGAAATACAGTGCTACCGTGTGGCCCAATAACTCCGAGCACTTCCGAGCCTGGTGCGAAGGCCGAACTGGTTATCCGTTAGTCGATGCTGCAATGGCACAATTAAACCAAACGGGTTGGATGCACAATCGACTGCGTATGGTCGCCGCAAGTTTCTTAACCAAGCACTTATTAATTGATTGGCGTTTGGGGGAAAAATATTTTATGCAACAGCTTATTGATGGCGATTTAGCAGCTAATAACGGAGGGTGGCAATGGGCGGCGAGTACTGGCTGTGATGCTCAACCTTACTTTCGCGTTTTTAATCCTATTAGACAAAGTGAAAGGTTTGATTCTGATGGTGAATTTATTCGAAAGTATTTACCCGAGTTGGCGGATGTACCAAGTAAACACATCCATTTTCCACATGCTTACCTTGCAAAAGAAAATTTAGCCATTTATTGGCCGGCAATAGTCGAACATAAATCTGCTCGAATAGCCGCCATTGAGTTTTATCGATAACTACTGCTAGTTTGATAACAGATTAATGCGGAAAATAAATAATGAATATTTACCGAACATAACCTTAATCGATGGTCTACTGGTGGATGTTTAACCAATCAATAGCGTGTTGCCATAGTACTTTTGATTTTCGACTAAAGAACTTCATATGACCAATCTCAGTTAAGTCGTATTCTTGAGCTGATAATGTCAATATTTTTGCATCAAGTTTAGTAAATACTGACAGCATATCGCTGACGTTTTCATTATTGGCAATATCATCATCAGGAGCATTGACCCATAGAGAGGGAGCAGTGATATCATCATATAAGTGATTGTGTATGGTTTTACCAAAAGCCGTTTTGACATAACCTTGTCCGTTACACCAAGTTTGCCATTCTTTGGCAACTTTTTTAGGGAGAGGTTCGCCCATACCAAACCATTGAGACTTTGTATGACCAAATAAGGCATTACTCAATGGGATAAAAGCGTTCATAAAAAAGTGTGCTTTAAGTTTATGCATAGATTTCATGTTGCTCAGTTGTCCAGAAGAACAAGCAACATTAAAAATTGAGCTGAAGTCCATAGCATTATGCATTAAACCAATGAGTTGCCCACCAGCACTATGGCCAATTAAGTGGTATTGTGTCTTTGGAAATACTGCCTTTAGGTGTTCAAAAGCCGCAGGCATGTCTTTTTCCCCCCAGCATTGTAGTGATGCCTCACTGTCACTAACCTTACCGTTTAATGATTCCCCTATACCACGATTATCAAAGGTAACAACACCATAACCGGCTTCAGCAAGGTAACTGGCAAAATTTGCATAAAATTGCCTTTTAATACCTGTTGCAGGGCCGAGTAAAATAGCGCCTTTTACCTGACCTTTAGGCTTAAATACTGTAGCTGTAATCGTTTTACCGTCAACGCAATGTATTTGATCATTATGGAAATTATAGTTTTGCATTAGCAGTAATCTAGTAGTAAATTTTATTTAGCATAACCATGGTCAGACCAGACTGCAAGACATCGTTTATGATTAAGAAAGTATTCATATTCAGAGAACACGAAAGGTAATGCTTGATATTCAGAAATTGAAACTATACTTATAAAAAGGCACCATCGATTGAAATGATGGTGCTCATATATGCCCAAGCTATTTAAGCGCTATCACAAGTATAAATCATATCGACTAGGCAGCCTTATTTGTTATGACCTGATTTTTTGGTGCGATTAAATATATTTCTTGATGCTTTGTTTTAGCTGCACGAGTTTGCCAAACTGCGCCGCAGGCTATTAAGAATAAAATACCGAACAAGCTATAGTAAATAAAGTCGTTAGGCTTCATTGTTTGTTGCACTTGTTTTTCCAGTTTTTGTCCTTCAATTTGTTGCTCTGCATTTTCTGATTTCTGCTCAGCCAATTGTTGATTGTTCATGGCTTTTTGAGCGTCAGCACTTGCTGCCATTGCTTCCATTGTTTTGGTTACTAGTGGCGCTAAACCATAACCTTCGGCAAGTTCATTAACATGAGCTTTTACGGCGTCATTTAAAATAACTAAGTCGTTGTTATTAACGACGTCAATATACTGCTCAACCAATTGTTTTAAACGTTCAGGGTCAGCTTGCCAATAGTCTTTACGCTCAGCTTCTAACATTCGCTCCATCATACGAGCAAACGCTGCTGGGTTGATATCTTTAAACCATTCATCAAGTGCTAGGTTTAATTTATCATTAACGTAAATATCTAAATATTCATCCCATTGGTCGTTGCGAATTAAGTTAGGGTCAACCACTTGCCAGCCAAAGAAATTGTCCATTTTCGATGCTAAAGAAACCGCGCCTGAATAACCTTCTTTTTGCAGTTCTTTAATCCAACGAGGATGGAACATACGAGTACGTAGTTCTTTAGCGAGAAATAGCCCGGCATCTTCTGCTTTAGCATTTTTAGCGTCACGCAAATTTGCCACTACCATGTCAGGGCTTTTACCGTCGATATTTCTCACCGCTAAGCTGAGTGAGCCAAAGTATTCAAAGGGATCATCTGTGCTTAACATGCCAAATAAGTTTGAAGAGCGAGCAAACATCGCAATGTCAGTGCCTGATAATTGCTTGGTATATAGCTGAATATCTTTACCCTCAGTATTTTCGCCTTTTTCACCCCAACGGCTATTGTCGGCGCCGAAGAAGTAGCCCATTTTACCTAAGTAGTTATCAGATATTTTCTTGTCAGTTTCCCACGTATCGCTGGCCCACGCGGCATCATCAACGCCAGTGCCATAGTCACCAGATTGATTTGAAAATATGCGAATCGTTGACAAATATTCTGCTTCCTTTTCGTCAACACCTTCGGCGAGTAAATTGGCTTTTACTTTTTGGCTGTTTTGCCAAACTGAATTGTTGTCTTCCTTTAAGGCGGCAACTTGGTTAACCGCTTTTGCTAACATTTGCATGACATTAGGAAATGCGTCGCGGTATAAACCGGTTGCAGAAAGCACAACGTCGATACGAGGGCGTTTTAATTCACTGTAAGGAATAACTTCAGTGCCAATAACTCGACCGCTTTTACTCCATTTAGGTTTAACACCCATGGCATACAACACTTGTGATTCCAGCACGCCGTAATGGCGCATGGTTTCAATCGACCATAACGAGAAGGCCATTTTATCCGGGTAGGCTTGGTGCTTTTCGTAATAATTGGCAATCATCTGCTCAACTAACTCTTTACCTTGTTCGAATGCTGCTTGCGTAGGAACTCGGGAAGGATTAAAACCAAATAAGTTATAGCCTGTTGCGAGTGATTCTGGGTGACGTATTGGGTCGCCGCCAGACTTTACCGGGATATATTTAGCATTAAGAAAATCAACCATAGCATCAAGTTCGTGGATGCTCGCCATACTTTGGTAAAGTTTTTTACCTCGTTCAATATCAGCTTGTAGTGGCTCAGAAAGCTCAGTTAAAGGCACTGGTTGCTGCGTTGAAGGCTCATCAGTAGCAATGATGTAGTTCTTAACGGTTAAGTAACCTGATAATCGTGTAATGTCATTTTCGTTTTGATCTTCATTTACAGGGCTAAGCGCTTGCTCTGACTTCTTGTCAGTACTGTTTTTATCACGACTTGCAGGGTCTTCAGAATGATAAGTATGGCTATGCGAAACGCCTTGATCTTCGTCATCATCATGATGCTCGCCAACTAAACTATCAGCGTAATTCTCATGCTCAAATTCACTTGCACGTTGGGTAAAATCGTTACCTAGCATTTGTACTAAGGTTGAAATAGTTAACGGTTGCTCAGGAATATAGCCATAGGTATGTAAGCCTAACGGTTGGTTCGCTGTTGCTAAGTCTTCTAAGTGAATATGCAAAGCATCGATAAATTCGTCAAATGCAGTAGTTATTTGTGCTTGTTCCCAGCCTAAGTCTTTACAAATATTGGTATCGAAACATAGTTTAGTTAATTGGCTAGCTGTTTTTTGCTTTACGCCACCTTGATCAAGCTGTTTATATTGATGCATTAACTCATGTAAATTACGTATTTCACCCTCTAAACCTGCAGCAGCAAAGGGTGGTGTCATATGTGAGATAACTGTCGCTCGGCCACGGCGTTTGGTTTGCATGGCTTCACCAACATCATCAACAATAAACGGATAAACCACTGGCGTATCCCAAACCGCTAAATTGCCTTGGTCATAAATAGATAAACCTCGTTCTTTTCCACCTAGGTATTCTTGTGAGCCATGGGTACCCAAATGCACAATGGCGTCTGATTGCCAATATTCACGGGCATAAAAATAGGCTGCAAGATAGAAGTGATTAATTGGCACTAGGCCCTGATGATAAATCATATTCTCGTCATTCTTACTATCAGAGCGAGGAGGTTGACGCATAACTAGCATATTGCCATTACGAATACGCGGCAAAATGAAATAGTGTTCACCGTCTTTCTCTACCGCCATAAAGTTGTCTTGTGGTTGTCCCCAATGGTCATTTATTTTTTGTGTTAATTCAGTGGGCAGGGCATTAAACCAAGCTAAATATTTATTAATGGGCATTAATTCAGCTAAGTCGTTATCTAATAGCTCTGTTAACTGGTAATCGCGGTAAAATGGGTCAAGTATTTTTTTTGCATTTTCTACAAAGTATTCAGCGTCACGTTCTGCGGTTTGATAACCTTCGTTGGCCAAACGTTGACTAATGGCTTCAATACTTTCGGGAATATTCATAAAAGACGCGCCCACGTCTTTATCACCCCAAACAAACATGGTTAATTTTTTATCCTGGTTTGCTTTATATTTTAAGTTAACGACGTTAATCGCTTTATTGACTAAGTGCTCTAGCTGATAATCGATAATTTCAACGTTTTGATCTGTCATATTCATGGCAGCGACGATCATAGGGTCGACCACGCCAGCGTTTTCAGGTAGTACTAAGGTGAAAGACATCATGTTGGCGCTCACACCTTGCATGTCTTTTTCCCATGTGGCTTTATCGCCCGAATAATAAGTCATGGCGTGCATTACAGGAACACCGAACTTTTCAAACTCTACTTTACGTTTATTGGCCCAGTGAATATTGCGGAAGCTGATAATCAAATCAACATCTGTTTTCATCGCTAAGTCTTGAGCATTTATGGCTTGGCTGTCTGTAGCTTGTTCAGTACTTGGAATTTGCAATAGTTGGGTGTAGTCACCGCTAATAGGGCTAAGCTCAAAAAAGAATGGCACCACGTAAGCACCTTTAGCTTCTAGCTGTTTAATTGTGGCATCGATTAATTGTGTTTGTTCAGACTCGATTAATGCTCGTTGCAACAATACCGCTATTTTAGCTTGCTGTGGTTTAACTGGACGTAATTTTTTATACGCGACCAAGTCATCAATGATCAAGTTTGGTAGTGTTGGGTGGTAAATACCTTGCTGTGGAAAAATAATTGGCGCGGGCACATTGGCAATTGTTGCTGAATTGTCATTTTTTGAGATAACTGTTGCGGCAATAAAGCTCAGCATATTGTCGAGATTACGACGGCCAGCATTCATCCAGTAATCTTGTAATGTACTTGTATCTTTACCGGTTAAACCTTTATTAAGGGCTTGATTTTTTAAGTAACTAAAGGCAACAACTGCAGTTTTTGCCTTTGCTATTTCACTTGCGTAGCTATCAAATGCAGCGCTGGCTTCTCGCACTGATACAGCATCAAGAATGACCAAATCATATTGGTTAAAAAGTGCCGTTAGATCGCCAACTTTATTGGCTGTTTTTAATAAAGACTTTGCTGATTTTTGCGAAATATTCCAAGTTTGATTGCTTCTTTCATCAGCGACTTTTTTTAATAAAGTAATTTTTGCGGTATTTGTATGGGCGGTACTGATAAATAGCACATTGTGGTTATTTGCGCTAACCATCTGCTTTTTACTAGTACTTATTGTTTCAGCAAAAACATTACCCATTAAGGTAAATATGCTGAATAACAATATGGAAATTTTCATTAAAGAGTTTTTCATTAGATATTATCGCTATTCTTTTACGTAAATCATGCTGCCGTCTGCCATTTCATATGCAGTGCCCGCTTTTTTGCCCGTACCTGAGCCCGTTTTTCCATCACTTTTAAAGCTTTCTATGGTATTGCCTTTTTTCACGATGATTTCCATATTATCTTTCCCCTCATTTTTAATGACGGTGACATCTTCAGCGAGGAAAGGGTTCAACGGATTTTGTGCAATAGCAATCAGTAGTGCTGCTACTAGGACCAAGAACACATCAACTAAATTGACAACGGATAATGCAGGGTTAATACCTTCGTCTTCATCAAGCAGCCTCATAATCTTTCTCCAAGGTTTGTATTGGCAAAGCCGATTCTGTCACTGTGGCACTTTCAGCCGTTTGTTGATTTTTAATAGCTTGATGGTTAAGTAACGGCATAATGGCGACAAGTTCTTCTACCATCCAACGCTTTTTGATTGATGCTATCCAAAAAGTAATGGAAGCGATGATTAAACCGAAGATCACGGCTGAAAATGCAACAATGAGATTTTCACTAATCCCTTGGATATTACCGTCGGCTAAACTTTTTAATGCAGGACCCATTGGGATCATGGTGGCTATTAAACCTAGCATTGGCGCAAGGCGACTGACGTTTCGCACACCTTCGAGTTCTTTTAAGGCTGCAACATCAAGTTGGTCTTGACTAATATTAGGTACTTCATTGGCAAGTGATGCCATTGGGTAGCCATTCAATTTTAATGCTTGATTACTGCCTAGTTCACTATTGAGCAATTGGAGAAATGACTTGTAATGTCGACGGCGTTGCATGGTTTGACTAAAAAACTGGCCAGTGGCAAACAGTGAGTAAATAAATAGCAGTGCAATAAGACATAGTACTGGTGCCATAAAAAAGTCAGACAGTTGGTACATGGTTTGTTCGATCTGAGCGATCATAATATTTCCTAAATGGTTTTCTTTAATGTGCTAATTCATTCGTTTAACATAGTGAATCAGAGACTCAAGACACTGTTATAGTTTGGTGTCTTGAGTTTGAACCTGTGCTGTTTGGTTAATTACTCGCTTTCACCCGCAAGTTCATTTACTTCATCCGATCTAAAACTAATGTTTCCTGAAACGCCATCAGCGTTGTAGTAACTAGTCATTTGTAGCTTATGAGTGTTCGTTGGTGTTTTAATTAAGTAAACGTCGAATTGTGACCATAATAAATGTCCGCCATTTACACCGTATTGATACCAAGGAGTACCATCAAATGCTTTTACTGAGTAACTGTTTCTTTGGAAGCCATAGTAGGCAACGGCAGTTGGGTCAATAGCATCGTAGTTATTATCGAAATCGTGCATGGCTTGAGCGTCATCAGCTATGTTAATTGTGAAATCAGCACCAGTTTTATCAGCCGCACAAGGAAAGTTAATATCCCAAGCATCAGCCATAGTAACTTCTTGGTTGATGTCAAAATCTACATAAACATGTGTCACGTCACCTGAACAAGTTAATGCTGCGTCAATAGTGAGCTCTTGCTCTGCGGAAAATGCTGCATCACTGCTACTTTGATAAGCCGTTTGAAAAGTAATTTGGCCTATACCTCGGCCAGCAGTGGTAATGCTGGTTGCTCTAAATTTAGTGAAAGCGTCATCAGAGTTGGCGATAAAATATTTAGTATCAGCAGCGGTAACAACATGAGTCGTTGAGTTGTAGTCATAAAAACCTTCAATGATGTTTGATGTGACATCAGCAACAAATTTAGTCTCATCAGTTGGAATATCACTAGTTTTTATTGCTAAGTAATCATCCAACTCAGTTTCCGCCGTTGCGGCAATAAAGCTCGCGGCAATTGCTTTACCGTCAGCATCAAAAAAATCACTGTTATTGCCAGTAGCATAAGCCTTTACGGTATTATCACTGTGTTGATTTAAGAAAATACCGCTGCGTTTAAAAGCGACATCCCAAACGGTATTTGTTGCCGCTTGTTCTGTTGTTAGTTCAATAACGGCTTTAGTCTCTAAGTCGTAATAAACAAATACAGGTTCGCTAACACTACCTGTGCTATGTGGACCACTAACAGCACCTTGTGCTGGAGTTGGTGCTGGTGTTGGTGTTGGTGTTGGCGCTGGTGTTGGCGCAGTCTCATTGCTTGAGCTACTGCCACCGCCACAGGCGGTTAATAATACGCATAGTGCCAAGCTGGTTAATTTAAATGGTGTCGTAAATTTAGTGTTCATTTTTCTCTCCGAGATTTCTTAAAATTGATAGCTAATACCAGCACTTATCGTGCGACTACTAACAGGTCTTGCGTCAAATAAATTTTGGCGATTGGCTGAGCTACTTTTGTGTTGATCAAAAATGTTGTCGACACTGATGCGCCAAGATAACTTGTCAGTTAAGGCTTGGTTTAATACCGCGTTGAATGTGCTGTATTCATTATTTTCGACACCCTGATAACCATCAGGGACTGCTTCTCCTGCCTGATAAACTGCATAGGCAATAAGCTCAATGTCGTAGGCATCAATGTCATAATTAATATTGAACTTCACCTGATGGCGCGGACGAGAAAGTAAGCGTTTATTGTGTTCATCTTCGCTGGTTAAGTAACTGTAATTTAATTGCATTTGCCACTGGTTAAATTTAACTTCAGTGCTGAGGTCAAAACCATGAATTTCGGCTTCGCTAATATTTTGATATTGATAAATAGACAGGCCTGTTAACTCTGATTGTTCAGGATCAACGACTGTATCGATAAGATCGTCAGTTTTAGAGTAATGAATACTAATATCACTGCGCAGTTCGGCAGCGTTATCAGCCAAGGTAGTGTTAAATGTTAAGCTCGAATTAATTGAATTGGCAGTTTCAGGTTCAAGTGCTTTATTACCTAATACCATATAGCCGAGTGCGCTGTGGTCAAAAATATAGAAGCGCTCTTTTAAATTAGGCACTCGGTAGCTTTGGCCTAAGCCAGCACGCCACTGTAATTTCCCGGAATCTAGGCTAAAGTTTTTCATGGCACTAAGACGAACAGCGTTATGCCAACCAAAGTCAGAATCATATTGGCTGCGCATCCCTGCAAGCACTTGGTGATTTTTTTTAACCCAGTTACCCTGAGCAAAAACTTCGACACTTTCCCTGCTTTTATCATCAATTTCAATAACACCGTCAGCAGGTTTGTCTTGGTTTAACTTATCTGCATGAATAACCCCACCGGTGACAAGTTCAATATTATCTATCTGAAATATTTTTTGACCATTAACCTCGGTAAGCACAATGTTGGTGTCGCGTAAGCCGTTTGACTGACCACTGGTTTCTTGGTGATCGATATAGCGGGCGTTAATTTGCCATGGTGACTTCGGATTTTTAATACTTTTAAGACCAATATCTAGTTGGTGTTCTGTCGCATCGGTTTGGTAGTAAATAACTTCACTTTGCCCAGGGATGGCAAAGCTATCACGAAGCTTTTTATCGTCTAACCATTGGTATTTAACACTAGTGGCAATATCGTCATGGCTTTTACTCATACTTAAGCTAACGATTTTTTTCTCGACGCTAGCAGCGTCTTGACTGACGGTATTGCTGTCGTAGTCATAGCCTTGGTCGTCAATGATGAGCGCATTAAGTTGCGTGCGCCAACCAGAAAAAACATCTACCGCATAAGCTTTCAAGGTGTGATTCAAATCACCAGTGTCAATTGTATTACCTTGGTATTGACTGATATCGTAATCAAATTTAAGGTTAGGCTGGTCTGTTTTATGGGTGATGATATTAATCACCCCACCCATAGCAGAACTACCGTACATTACCGATGCTGCCCCACGAATAACTTCTATTTGGGCAATATTGCTAGCAGGTACTTGGTCTAAATCTGCAGAAGAGCCAGTTGGGCTAACAATTGGCTGCCCATCAATAAGCACTAATACATGATCACCGTCAAAGCCTTGCATTTGAATATTGTAACCGTCTTTTACACTGCGCTTTACTACAACGCCAGGAATGTAATTTAATGCTTGTGCCAAAGTGCCGTGACTAATTTTGGCAATGGTTTCACCGTCAATAACGTCCACTAAAACTGGTGAATTACTCAATAGTTTTGCTGTACGGGTTCCTGTGACAACAATGTGTTCTTCTTGATCTTTGTCTGGCGTTGTTTGCGCTATTGAAGTGATAGGCAAAGCCAAAATTATGGCCGATAGGCTAGCTTTTATATACATTTACTCTTAATACCAATAGAAATCTAAATAAGAATGATTATCAGTCGTGCATGGTATAGGTGACATAAAGTGATAGCAAGAAAAATTGCAGGGTTTGGCTATGTTTACCTATTAAATTAAGCTCTGAAATTTAATTAGTATAAATAAATCATTAAGTTAATTGTTTTGTAAATGTTGTGTAAATTTTTTGAACTAATTAAAATTTGTGTATCATCTACATTGTAGTAAAAATATTTTTGCAACTATCATCTAATTAACTACAATGTAGTTAATTAGATGAGGAAGGCATGATGGCAGATAAAGAAAAGTTTCTTGGTGAGTTCGAACAAATGACAATGCTGGCTCTGATCCGGTTAGGTAGTGAAGCTTATGGAGCGAAGATTCGGCAGTTGTTGCATAATGAAGTAAACCGTAATGTTGCTATAGGTGCTATTTATTCTACGTTAGAGCGTTTAGAAAAAAAGGGCATGGTTAGCAGTCAATTAGGCGCAGCTACTGCTGAACGAGGTGGGCGAGCTAAACGTTTTTTTACTGTTACCACACAAGGGCAAGTTGCACTTAAACGCGCACGTTCGGCAATGGATGTGCTTTGGCAAGATGCCGCGTTTAACACACGAGTTGATGCTAAACTATATTGTTTTATTGGGGAGTACTGACATGAATAATGATACTGAAAATGGTATTAACCGTGTAACTTTGTTACCTCCAAGTTTTGCTATTATGTTATTAACTTGGATTCTACCAGCTGCGATGCTCGAGGTGATTCTTGGCGATTTGATGGAAGAATTTGACGAAAGAGCGCGGGAGGATATCAAGGCTGCTAACACTTGGTTTTGGCATCAAGCAACATGCACAAGTATGATCTATTTTAAGAAAAAATTTAGCTCGCCAAACTTTGTTCGAAAGATAAATATTGTTTTACCATTGGTATTATTTTCAATAGCATTTATCTTGATTTTATGGCTATCTTATGTCGATAATTTAGCAGAATATGCACCTGGTTTTTGGCAAAAATTGTTAACAGGTCAAGCACACATGGCATTGTTTGATGGTGCGTTTTGGTCAAGTGTTAGTGGCTATATGAGTCGTGTGGATAGTGTTTGGTTTCTACTTGATGGACCTTCATTGATTATTACATCCTTAAGTATATCTCTACTGATATACCTTGATAGAAAATCATCATTTACAGCACTTAAAATGGCATGTTGGGGCTATGCGTTGGTTATACTGCCTTATATTTGGTCGATAATTCACATTAATAGTAATCATTTATTTGCGAAACAAGTAGGTCCAATTATTGCCATTGGTTTACTCACCTTTTTATATATGGTTTTACCTGTAAGTTATTTAGTACACCGTAAATTGAAGCAAGTAGAGAGTAATTTAAAATTCACTAGTGAGCAAAATAAGTTAGGTGATGGTTCAGAATAAAGTAAGCTGGATAGAAGTGAGAGTAGATATAAAATTAGAGATGACAAATGATTGAGATACTTATGAAAAAACATTCTATTTACAATCCCAGGGCCTTTATAGGCGTACCGCTGTTTTTATTGTGCTTGAGTGCATGTTCACCTAACCAAGTGCAAACAGCGCAAGCAACTGAAACTCATCGCTATGCGCAAACAACTATTAAAGCGGCGTCGATTTCATCTGATGGATTACTGTCGCTAATTGCTGAGCCTGAGCAAATTTGTTTATGGAATAATAAGTCAAAACAACAGCAAATGCCGTGTATTAAAGGTAAAGATGCTGAGCATATTGAGTTGGTAGGAATCTCAGCGTCGCAACAATATTTTTACACTTCAAACCAAATGGTTGTACGCTTGTATCAATTGCAGGCTAATAAGAAAGTGAAATTAATTAATGAGTGGTATGCTGATAACAATATCATCAATGACATTGCGATATCTGCAAATGGCGATACTTTATTGCTTGGCTACCGTAATGGTCAAGCCAGTATTATTAATACAAAAACGGCAAAGAAGCACGTATTTCAACAGCACCGATTAGATATCAACGCCGTCGCATTGTCGGCTGATGGTCAGCTTGCTTTTACCGGCGCTAGTGACAAAACAGCAGCAGTTTGGCAAACAAGTAATGGCGAAAAAATTTCAGTATATCAACATAGAACACGAGTAAATCATGTCGATATTAGTGATGATGGTCATTTAGGTTTTGCTATTGATTCGATCAACGATCGATCGTTTTGGCAATTAGACGCAAAGAATGAAAATGAGTTAAGCGAATTACAGACGAGCCTTAAGTTTCTAGAAATTAATCATTCAGCATTCTCAGCAGATAAACATTATTTTTTAACTGGCTCACCTAAACAAAAAATCATGCTGTGGCGGGTTAATGATGGTGAACTTGTTGGTCAATGGCAGTCAGCAAAGATTGGCCGATCTTCTGTGTTGCAGGTCGCATTTACTTCCCCTAATAGCATTGCAGTCATCACCAGTGATGGAAATTACCAAGTGTTTCCGCGGGGCTTACTGAATTAACGCGGGGCCCTTCCTCATCATGGGTAAATTATATTCAAACTGTATTTGATAAAGTATGTTCGATTAAACATTTGATGGATAGCGACAGACCGTTGATAAAATTGAGGTCTCTTTTTTTGGTTTTATTAATGGTCATTGAAAAGTAATATTGGTAAGACTATAGGTTATCGAGTGCTGTTGACAAAGAATGGTAGTCAAATAATGTTCAAGCAAGCATAGTATTTGTACATAAAAACAAGTTATCATTCACTGCTCAGGGAATGCCCTTTAATGTAATAACGTATGCAATTATGCATTAGATAAAAATTGTAATTCATTCCGTATTAAGTTTTGTTAGTGTGCTTGCCTCGCTGTTACCAAGGTCGCTTGTTGTATGAAAAGTATTATGTTTTCTAAGCTATTGTTTGTAAATTTATTTTTCATTTCTGCTTGTCCGTTTTTAGCTATCGCTAATACCCCCTCTGAAATGGCTGATTTAAGCTTGCAAGAGTTGTTTGCACTTTCTACTGACGACATGGACATGCGTACCTATGAACCGTGGAGTTTCAACTTTCTTTATAAGCGTTCTAAGTTAGATGGCTATTTAAATGGTAACGATAAAGTAACTAATGATGAAGTTTACTTCGACGGTGGCGAACCTCGAACAGATGATAACTATCCAATACTGCCAACAACAATTACCCAAGCGTCTTATATTGCCAGTATTAGTTATTTTCTAGCGAAAGAGCAGAGCATTAGTATTAGTTTGCCTTATATTGTGCAAAGTACTGATCATATCAGCCTTGTACCCGGTTACGATGAGTTTAATATTAGCTCCGATGGAATGGGGGATATAACGGTGAATTTTACGACGCTATTAAAGAGTTGGGATAATGAAAAGCTTTCATTGTCGGTAGGGGTGTCATTACCTACGGGCTCTATAGATGAAAAAGGTGATACGCCGCGCGCTTTAGGCAATCAACAATTACCTTATACTATGCAGCTTGGTTCAGGTACTTGGGATTTACCTATTGGTTTAAGTTATATCAACGATCAAGATTCTTACCTTTGGGGCGGCAACCTTTTTGCTAAAATTCGTTCCGGAAAAAATGATCGAAATTACCGTTTAGGTAATCGATTTGCGGCTTCGATATGGAGTAAATGGAATTTAAACAATACTTTTCATCCCGTAATGAAAGTTGTATTGCAAGATTGGGGGCAGATTATTGGTCAGGATGATGAGATCATCGTTCCTAATCCACAATTTCCTTATCCTGCCGGGATAACTAAACCAAGTAATTACGGTGGTCAAAAAGTTAGTGTCGTTGTTGGTGCTGATATTATGATTTATTCGCAAGCCTTTGCGGTTGAAATAGCTAAGCCTATTTATCAAAATTTAAATGGTATTCAGACCAAAGAAACGTTGAATTTCAGTGTTAATTGGCAAAGTGATTTTTAAGTATTGTTATCTTGGCTAGTATGCGATTAAAACTCAAAAAACAGCAAAGGCAGTGCAATGTTTTTATTGTCTGTTTACTTTTTTTTATTTCTATATCAAGTGCTTTTGCTAAAGGTGACGTTTCTAAGCATCAGCAGATCATGGCTGGGCTGTTATTGCACTTAACGTCGTTTACTCAGTGGCCGGAGCAAAGCAGTGAAAGTATTAATTTGTGCATACTCGGTGATGACCTGTTTGAAAACTATATTAACGACATTGCTAAGCGTCGGTCTAAAAGTCGATCAGGCAAGGCAATAGTCATTTCACGTTCAAAAAATATAACTAAAGCTAGTGTTGACTCCTGTCAGATGATTTATATTGCTCCGAAACAATTAAGTCAGCTTTGGGATGTACTACCTGAAGAACACAATATATTACTGGTTAGTTATTCGAAAAACTTCATCGCTCAAGGCGGCATGATCAACTTTGTTACCGACAACAAACGCGTGAAGTTGGAAGTTAATTTACCTGCAGTGTTAAATGCAAAGCTTAAATTAAGTTCTACATTATTGAAGCATGCAAAAATTATCTCTGGTGGGCCGCAACCCTTAAGTAGTGAGGAGAAAAAAAATGAAGGGAAGTAAATTTTTTTCTATTCGCTATAAACTGATTATTTTAATGGTACTGGTAAGTATTGTCGTGTTGAGTGTTGCGGGTTTGTTATTCTATAAAAACAATGAAACTATCCTTGAAAACTCTACCATAGAAAGTGCTCGTATTCAGGCCGCAATTGTTGGTTCGTCGTTAGTGTCTGCGATTATATTTGATGATGATACGTCTGCTGCAGACACTTTAGCGTTATTTTCAAAGAATGAATATATTGAATTTGCTGCAGTATATTTAGCTGATGGCAGTAAATTCTCTCAGTTTCATCCTGATCCCGAATGTTCAGAGCATAGGTCAAATGCTAACTACCTCGACGAGAATCAAACTCAGCTTTCGAAAGGCTTGCAAAAAGAAAGCATGATATTGGGTGAAAACTATCTTGAAAGTGTTGATGTTATAACTTATCAAGGGCAGCCTTTAGGCTATCTTTATATTCGCACTTCATTAGAAAAACTTAACCAACAACGAGTCTATTATCGTGACATTTTACTTTATGTTATTGCGTTTAGTGTTTTTCTCGCCGGACTTTTATCAACGACATCGCAACGGTTTATCACGCAACCATTAAATCAAATGGTCCATCATGTGCGCGAGATTAGTCAGAGTAAAGATTATAAGAAACGTTTAGATTTAAAGCTTAATGATGAGCTTGGCACGTTAGCCCATGGTTTTAATCATATGATTAATGTTGTTGATGAGCGCGAACAAGAATTACAAAACCAAAGCAACAACTTACAAGCTATTGTTGATGAAAGAACTGAACAGTTGTCTCAAAAAGCTCATTATGACTCTTTAACCTTATTGCCCAATCGTTATTTGTTATCGGACCGTTTAGAGCATGCTATTGCGACAGCAAAACGAAATAAAGATGGTTTGGCAGTGCTGTTTATGGACCTAGACCGTTTTAAAATTATAAATGATAGCTTAGGTCATGACGTTGGTGATGAATTACTGAAAGCGGTGGCGAAACGCTTAAAAAATATTGGTCGAGATATTGATACTGTTGCTCGCTTAGGGGGGGATGAGTTTATTTACCTTGCGGAAAATATTCATAAACCTGAGGCGGCTGGGCGAATAGCACAAAAAATTCATCAAGCTTTTGAAGTGCCGTTTGTCTTGAATAAACATACATTACATGTTTCTACCAGCATTGGTATTTGTATGTATCCGACTGATGGCACTGAAAGTCGTCAATTATTAAAGAGTGCCGATGTCAGTATGTATCATGCTAAAGAGCAAGGGCCAGGACATTATAGTTTCTACCATAATGATATGGACGTGGCTATTCATGAAAGATTGACTATTGAAAATCATCTGAGAAATGCAATTACTAATAATGAGTTATATTTAGTTTATCAGCCACAAGTGAATATAGAGTCAGGTGAAATAGAAAAAGTAGAAGCGCTGTTACGGTGGAATAGTTCTGATTTGGGGGCTGTTGCCCCCGCAAACTTTATTCCTGTAGCAGAAGAAATTGGCATTATTAATCAAATTGGCAAATGGGTGATCCATGAAGTTTGCCGACAGCAACAAGCATGGAAAAATAGCGATATTCGTGTTGCAATAAATATTTCATCAAGCCAATTACTTGATGTTGACTTGGTGCCTTATATTAAAGATATTACTAAATATTATGAGGTTAATCCTAAGTGCTTAGAGTTTGAAATCACAGAAGAAGTTTTTTTAGAGTATTCAACTCGTACTATCAAAGTGCTGACTTATTTACAGGGGCTAGGCATTAAAATAGCGATTGATGATTTTGGTACGGGATATTCATCATTACGTTATTTAAAAGAGCTGCCTGTTGATACTTTAAAACTTGATGGCATGTTTGTGATGGATTTGGCTGAAAATAATGCCAGCCGAGGCATTGTTTCTTCGACTATTATTTTAGCACACAGTTTGAATATGAAAATAGTTGCAGAGTGTGTTGAAACTCAAGAACAATTATCGTTTTTGAAACAGCAAAACTGTGATTATGCCCAAGGCTTTCATTTACATAAACCGCTATCAGCAGAAGCAATGCTAGCGTTTTTGTAGTGCTCTACTCTGGTTGTTTCAACAACAAGTATTTTGACGTCACTCCTAGTTTTACTGCTGTGTAATGGTCTCTAGCAATAGGTCTTAGTGTAATCAAAGTAACATCAACTAGTGAAACATCGGAAAATTATTCGCTGAAATTCAATGTAAAGATGAGCAAAGCGCTGAACTAAATGGGAAAAATTGGCTCTATAGGATTATTACCTTAGCTCTAGTTCGGAAACGCCTATGCAATATAATGCCAAGTTACACAACCAAATATCGGTTATTTCAATATTCATTTTATTAATCGCCATTGCATTTGCTGCCTGATTTTTTAATATTTGTTTTGAGCTAAAGCACTTGTAAAATTTACTGTGATGGTTTTTCATGCCCGTATTAGCATTATCCTATCTCTTTCAATGTAGTGTGTTTTCTTAAGCTATTTGTATTCACAATCGAGCTGTTTGTCATCTTCACGTTATAAAGTCGTCACTATTCCTTCATTTTTCTTTTACCTTACTGTCATTTTTAGTGGTTAATCTGCTGTTGATGTTAATGCGCGGCGTTAACAAAAAACTAATTTAACTCAAACACCAAAGGAAGCATTATGAACTCGAAATGGGTTTCACTTTCAGCTTTGTCATCATTTGTACTCTCTAGTGTTGCTATTGCCGGGGTTGTGCCAAATGCACAAAAAGATAGTCAGTGGTTTGTTGATGGCCAACAATCGGTTATTGCTAAAACCAAATTGACGACAGCGAATAAAGCTAAAAATGTAATTTTATTTGTTGGCGATGGTATGGGAATTTCGACGCTGACGGCGGCACGTATTCTTGATGGTCAAAATCAAGGCAAGTTAGGGGAAGAGGGGTATTTAAGTTTTGAAGAGTTTCCTTATTCAGCACAAGTAAAAACCTACAATGTTGACGCCCAAACACCTGACTCTGCTGGCACAATGACGGCGATGATGTCAGGTGTTAAAACTGATGTCGGTGTTATTGGTGTTGATGAAGATATTGCTCGCGGAGATTGTTCAACAGTTTCGGGTAATGAGTTAGTCACGGCCATTGAAGCAGCAGAAATTAAAGGCTTATCAACGGGGATTATTTCTACTGCACGTATTACGCATGCTACGCCTGCTGCAGCATATGCGAAATCAGCTGATCGTAACTGGGAAGATGTTTCAGATATGCCTGAAGCGGCAGTGACTGCCGGCTGTGTAGATATTGCTAGCCAACTGGTTAATTTTGAAAGTAATTTAGAGCAAAGGTTCCCCGGCGTTGATGTTGACGGTATTGAAGTTGCCTTTGGTGGTGGACGTCGTCATTTCTTACCAAAAGATGTGGCTTTTAATAGTGCAGATGCTGCTAGTGAAATTGAGGGTGACCGCACAGATGGCGTTGACTTGACGGCAAAATGGCAAGCGCAATATCAAAATGGCGAATACATTATTGATCAAGCAGGTTTTGATGGCATTGATGCAAATACAACTGAGCGAGTGTTGGGCTTGTTTAATGAATCACATATGCAATATGAAGCGGACAGAGAAAATGATATTGCCGGTGAGCCATCATTAACAGAATTAACCAGTAAAGCCATTGATATATTAGATAACAATGATAAAGGTTTCTTCCTTGTGGTTGAATCAGGCCGTATCGATCATGGTCATCATGCTGGCTCAGCTTATAATGCCTTAACAGACACTATTGAGTTTTCTAATGCGGTAAAAGCTGCCGTTGCTAATACCAATCCAGAAGAAACTTTAATTTTAGTTACCGCCGATCACAGTCACGTCTTTACTATTGCGGGTTATCCAAAACGGGGCAATCCAATTTTGGGTAAAGTTGTTAACGTTGGTGCTACTGAACCTACATTGGCTGCTGATGGCATGCCATATACTACGGTTGGTTATACCAACGGTCGAGGCTTCCGTAATTTAGTTAATGAAACTAACGCTGATGTAACTTATAGCGAAGATTCAATTGCCGGTCGTCAAGATTTAACCGCTGTCGACACTGCGAGCAATGGCTTTCATCAAGAAACGACCGTACCACTGAGTTCAGAAACACATGCCGGAGAAGACATCAGCCTACACGCTAAAGGCCCAGGTGCACATTTAGTCCAAGGCGTTGTTGAACAGAGCGTTGTTTTTCACATTATTAATCAGTCTCTTGGCTTAATTGCTAATTAATTAGTTACTTTATAGGAATTAACCATGAAAACTTTACATATTTTATCATTGGCTGTGTTGGCGGTTTTAACCGGCTGTGGCGGTGATGACGGAAAAAACGGTGTTAGCGGTACAAATGGCGTAAACGGTACAAATGGGCTTAATAGTTTGATTAATCAAACCATGTTAGCAGTTGGCCATGAACAATGTTTGAATGGCGGCATACAGGTCGATTCGGGTATTGATGACGATCATTCCGGCACACTTGAAAATGCTGAAATTGATATGACAGAATATCTTTGTTCAGCGCCGGTTAGCCAAGTACAAGGTTCGGCATTAGATGCCACAACAAATAACCTATGGTATGAGCAAGGTCAGCAGGTATTAGCACAGGCTAAAATCAATCGTCAAACCATTGCTAATGCGCGCGGTAAAGCAAAGAATGTGATTTTGTTTGTTGGTGATGGTATGGGGTTATCAACAGTGACAGCTGCACGTATTCTTGCCGGTCAACAACTTGGCAAAATGGGTGAAGAGCATCAGCTAAGCTTCGATAAGTTTCCATTCTCAGGCTTTGCTAAAACTTACAATGTTGATGCACAAACGCCAGACTCTGCTGGCACCATGACGGCAATGATGTCAGGCGTTAAAACCGACGTTGGTGTTATTGGTGTTTCAGAAGCCATTGTTCGTGGTGATTGTAGTTCAGTTTCTGGTAATGAACTGGTCAGCGCATTAGAGCTTGCGGAAATTGCAGGCAAGTCGACAGGAGTTATTTCTACCGCAAGAATTACTCATGCAACACCTGCGGCAACTTACGCAAAATCAGCTGATCGTAACTGGGAAGATATTTCAGATATGCCAGCAGATGCGGTAACGGGTGGTTGTATTGATATTGCTTCACAGTTGATTAGCTTTGAAAGTGACTTGGAAAGTCGCTACGCCGGCTTAGATGTTGACGGTATTGAAGTTGTTATGGGCGGTGGTCGTCGTCATTTCTTACCAAAAGATGCGGCATTTAATAGTGCAGATGCAGCGAGTGCAGTTGAAGGCGATCGTACTGATGGTCGTGATTTAACCGCTGAATGGAAGGCACAATATCCAGCGGGTGATTATGTTATTGATCAGGCTGGCTTTGATGCCATTGATGCTAATGCTACAGACCGTATTTTTGGCCTGTTTAATGAATCACATATGCAATATGAAGCTGATCGCCAGAATGATATTTTAGGTGAACCTTCATTAAGTGAGATGACCCGTAAAGCAATTAATGTCCTTGATAATAACGATGATGGTTTTTTCTTAATGGTGGAAGCCGGAAGGATTGATCACGGACATCATGCGGGTAGTGCTCATGGTGCCTTAACCGATGCGATAGAATTTGCTGATGCGGTACAAGCTGCGGTTAACTCAACCAACCCTGAAGACACTCTGATTATTGTAACGGCAGATCACAGCCATGTTTTCACTATGGCTGGTTATCCTAAGCGTGGTAACCCCATCTTAGGTAAAGTTGTTGGTGTTGGAAAAACTGAGCCGAGTTTAGCAAGTGATGGCATGCCTTATACAACCTTAGGCTATACCAATGGTAAAGGTTTCCGTGATTTAGCAGCTGAAACTGATGCTGATGAAGGATACGCTGGCGATGCCGTCACAGGTCGAGTTGATTTAACCAGCGTTGATACAAAATCTGCTGGTTTTCATCAAGAAGCATTAGTACCACGAAGTTCTGAAACCCATGCCGGTGAAGATGTTGGTATTCATGCTATGGGACCCGGTGCTCACCTTGTTAGTAGTACCAATGAACAGAGTGTTATTTTTCATGTCATGGACTATGCAGCCGATTTGGTTGGTCTTGCAGAAGCCGCGCTTGAGTAAGGTCATCTCTATTACGAAGCAAGCGTGAAGAAGTAAAGAAAGTTGCAATGTCTTACTGGTGTTGCAGTTTTCTTATTGTCGGATTATTAGGTTATTTTAGGTTGTTCTTATGAAAGTTATTATCATTTTTTTATTACTATTTTCGTTTCATAGTTTTGCTCAAGAATGCACCAACGAAGCTAAATTTATTAGCGCCCAGTATGAAATATCAGAAATGGTGCCGGTTAAAGGAAATAGCTTGAAAGGTAATCTTTCGTCGACATTGCTTGAATTTCATCGTCAAGGTAATCGCGTTTTACAACGATTCTCTGATGTTGGATTCAGTAATATATGGAGACAAGGTGCACATGGGCGTATTTCGCTGTTACGTGCTTTCGATGAATATCAGCATGCGATTGAATACCAGCCGAGTGAATTAAGTTATAAACCAAATTGGCAAAGTATATATCAACCAATCTCTATACCTGCTCTCAATGAAATGGTGTTACTTTCTCAAACGGGTAAAGGTTGTGAGCTGAAGCAATATTATCAATTGCAAACGGATAGCGCTGAATATCGTGTCACTTGGCTGCCTAAATTAGCATTGGTGAGTTACTTTCAAATACAAAGTAATACTATTAATAAAGAGTGGCAGCTAAGTTCACACCAAGTAAGTAGCGAGCGTTCTACATTGTTGTTTAGAGAGTATGACAATTACCGCAGCACTGACTATGCGGACATAGGCGATAATGAAGCTATGCCATTTTTAGCTAAAATGATTAATCAAGGGTTTTCGTCTGCGCAAGTTGTCAACCGTCAGCAGCATAGTCATCAGCACTGATGTCAGTAGGTATCTGTTTATGTAGTTAATAGCGACAACAAAAGTAAATAATAAACCGCAGTGCAAAGCTGCGGTAAGTGCAAGATTTATTAAGTTACAGCTTTAACTTAACTACCGCTATAAAGGTGTTTTTTCAAAACATTACTTTGATTAAGCATAGAGTTATTTGGAATATCAATATTGCCTGCAAGTAAGTAAATGACTTTTTCGCCTTGTTCCGCTAGCTCTAATGCGTGTTGGATATTTATTAGAATACTCGATGCGATGTCTTGCGGGTACTTGTTAGCATCTCGACGTATATATTCAATCAAATCAGTATTAACTTCTTGATCATAAAAAACAGCATCAGCAAATTGCATCTCGCGATGTGCCTTTAATGTTAGGTGATCTGGGTTACCGTCTAAAGTATGAATAAAAACGATTTCACCACTCGGCGGTGGTGTTTGTGCTTGTAAACTGGCAATAAGCTGCTGTTCCGCTGTTGTTGTTTGCCCGTCTAAAATAGCTTGGCCAATTTTACCACGTAAAGTACGTTCCCAAAATGTACGACGATCACGCATGCTTTTTACTCGCGCTTTAACATGATCGCGAAACTTAAATGAGAAGTCAGCTAATTTTCCATAGCCGTTAGGTAAGGTTTTTTCTATTTGCTCACGGAGCATGCGTAATAAAATTGGTGCGCTACCGGAACTCGACATTGAAATAATAATGGGGCTTCGGTCAATAATGGCTGGCGTTATATAAGTGCAAAGTTCAGGTTGATCCACAACATTAGTCAGCAGTTTTAGTTTACTACTTTCTGCTGCAACGGCGCTGTTTATTTCAGTGTTGTCAGTTGCTGCAATCACAATATTGATATTGGCGAGGTGGCCAGGTTGATAATTATGCTTAAGCCAAGTTAATTGGTGCAGGTTTACTAAGCGTTCAACACTGCTACTTAATTTTTCAGACATAATGGAAATATTAGTGGTCGACTTTAATAACAAGTCTATTTTGCGGGCCGCAACTTCGCCACCGCCTATAATCATCGCGTTAATATGTTTGGCATCTAGATATATAGGAAAATACTTCATTGTTATTATTCTCTAACGTTTAGCTATACTTGCAACCTCAATGACACCAACATCACAAAGGTTAGATTGTTAAAAGGATAATAGTGCTTTACTGATGGCTAAGCCATTACTATCGCCATAAATATATTGACCTGGATTAAACGTTAGGCCTGCAAAGCTTATTGAGCTATTAATTTCTCCTTGGCCTAACTTTTTAGTTTTGATTGGGCAGCAACCTAATGCTTTAACGCCAATAGCCAGGGTGGCAATAGTGTCTGCATCTCGTATGCAGCCGTTAATAACAATACCTTGCCAGCCATTTTGTACTGCTTGTTCGGCGAGCATATCGCCAAGTAGAGCACGAGTAACACTAGCTTTCCCGTCAACGACCATCACTTTTCCAGTGCCATTTTGTGCGACTAATTCTTTAACTTTCGAATTATCATTTATACAGCTAACGGTAACAATTTCGCCATAAAATATTTTTTTGCCACCATAATCATTGAAAATTGGCGCTGCGAGGGCAAGTTGCTCTGCATATTCATCAAATAAATCAGGTAATAAATCTAACATGGCTATCCTTGAAGTAAAATTATTGGCGTTAAATCTACAATAGCAAAACACTACCGACGATTTTACTATTAATGGTTATAACGAATATAAGTTCAAGCTATAGCACATTTTATCTGTAGAATTTTACATCTGCCATTTGGTTAAAATACGTTGGTAACTGCCATCGGCTTTTATATCCGCTAAGGCTTTTGTTAGCGCATCAACAATTTTTTTATCTGTGCTCAAGCTTGCAGCAATATATAGCTCACTAGCAAAATTAGGTATTTGGTAATTGAGCTTGAGCTTTTTCGGGTCTAACCCAAGAGATTTAATTTCATAACGCCATAATAAACTATTGGTAAATGCTACATCTATTCGGCCACTATATAGCAGCTCCCACAAAACATTATATTTACTACTAATGAATAAATTTTCATTCAATAAAAAGCCGTTGTCCAACAAGTGATTTTCCGCCAAGTCACCTCTAATTGTTCCAACGCTGTAGTCGTTTGCATCGGCTAATCTGTTAATTTTAATGTCAGAACGTGACTTTAAGTTAGTGAGATAAGATTTAACGGTATATAGTTTTCCTATCCAGTGAAATTTTTTTTCTCTCTTCGTATCTCTGAATAATGAAAAAATTATAGTGTTTTTCTCGCTTAAGGCTAGCTGGTAACTACGCGCCCATGGATAAATGTTGATATCAGTAACGAGTTGAGCCTTTTTTAGCATGGCGTTAACAACTTCTACCATGGCACCCGTAGGTTGGTGATTAGCATCAAACATTTGTAGTGGTGGCACTTCTTCACTGACAATGCGTAGTTGCTGTGCAAAAGTGAGTGGCATAAAACCAATAAGACATAGTAAGACTACCTTGAGCATTATATTCTCAACCTTATTAAACCTAAAATAGTGCTAATTTTGCACTACTTTATTTTAGTATATGGCTAATTGGGTAGGTTGTCGCTTTATAGAATGTTAAACTAGCTAAAAATATCGATGAGAATAAAAATGCCTTGGATCCAACTTAGATTAAGTGCTGATGAAGAAACAGCGGAAAAATATAGTGACTGGCTGAGTGCGTGTGGCGCACAAGCGGTTACGTTTATTGATGCTCAAGACACACCTATATATGAACCTTTACCAGGTGATGAAGTTATTTATTGGAATAATACCGTGGTAATGGGCTTGTACGATGCTAGCCATGATATGGATAAAGTGCTGAATTATTTAAAAAGCATTCACCCAGATAAAAGTAATATGGTTTATAAGCTAGAGCAGCTTGAAGATAAAGATTGGGAGCGTGAGTGGATGGATAACTTTCATCCAATGAAATTTGGCCAACGCTTATGGATATGCCCAAGCTGGCGTGATGTGCCCGATCCAACTGCGGTTAATGTTATGCTTGACCCTGGTTTAGCATTTGGCACTGGTACGCATCCAACAACGGCTTTATGCTTAACTTGGCTTGATAGTTTAGACCTTAAGGGCAAAACAGTAGTCGATTTTGGTTGTGGTTCTGGGATTTTATCACTCGCGGCTTTAAAGTTAGGTGCTAAGAAAGTGATTGGCATTGATATTGATCCACAAGCATTACAAGCGAGCTTGGAAAATGCCAAGCGCAATCAATGTGAAGATCGTTTGGCGTTATTCCTCCCTAAGGATCAACCAAAGTTTAAAGCAGATGTTGTTGTGGCTAATATATTAGCAGGACCATTACGTGAACTTGCACCGGTGATTATTGAGTATGTTGCTCAAACTGGTTTGTTGGCTTTATCGGGTGTGCTGGAAGAGCAAGCCGAACAATTGCAGGAAATTTATGGTGAATATTGCCAGATGGATGCCATTGCAGTGCAAGATGAATGGGTACGTCTGTCCGGTGTGAAAAAATAGCACGAGTAAAAGCCTTAAAAAACGAACAGTTTCTGTTATCAAATTGTACAGAAACTGTTCCCATCAACATTTTATAAAATGTCAATATAAAAAACGTGAAAAAAAACGCTTTTTGTTCAATTTATATCCTTTTCAATCTCAAAAAAAACACGTAAACTTAGCGCCCTTTTGACTAGTAGCTCAAAAAAGCAACAGCGTGAAGATAGGTCCATACACACTAGCAAGCAATACTATGCTTGCACCCATGGCGGGAATTACTGATCAACCCTTTCGGCAATTGTGCTGCCAAATGGGCGCAGGTTTAGCAGTATCAGAAATGATGTCTTCGAATCCTAAAGTGTGGAATACGGGAAAATCTCAGCGTCGTATGCTGCATAGTGCAGAGGCGGGTATTCGTTCAGTGCAAATTGCTGGTTCGGATCCTGAAGAGCTTGCTTTTGCTGCTCGGTTTAATGCAGAGCAGGGCGCACAGGTTATTGATATCAATATGGGCTGCCCAGCGAAGAAAGTAAATAAGAAGTTAGCAGGTTCAGCATTACTGAAAGAACCCGGATTAGTTGAACAGATCGTTAAAGCTGTTGTTGATGCGGTTGATATTCCGGTAACGTTGAAAATTCGAACTGGCTGGTGTGAAAACACTCGTAATGGTATTGAAATTGCTCATATTGCTGAGTATAACGGCATTCAATCACTTGCAGTTCACGGTAGAACACGCAATGACTTTTATAAAGGTAATGCCGAATACGATACTATTCGAGCGATTAAGCAAGCAGTGAGTATTCCTATTGTTGCTAATGGCGATATTACTTGTGCTGAAAAAGCGGAACAAGTACTAAATTACACTGGGGCTGATGCTATTATGGTTGGTCGCGGTGCCCAAGGGAAACCTTGGATTTTTCGAGAAATTAATCATTTCTTGAAAACTGGCAGGCATTTGTCTGCACCTTCAACGGATGAAGTACGTTCAATTTTAATTGAACATGTAAAGGAACTGCACAAATTTTACGGTGACTTTATGGGTGTGCGTTTTGCCCGTAAACATGTTTCTTGGTACATGCAAACGCATGAACAAGGAAAATCGTTTCGTTCTATTTTTAATGCGCTTGAGTCTGTAACAGAGCAACTCGATGCATTAACTATGTATTTTGATAATTTAACTTTAGAAAGAGTCTGAACTTTATGTTTGAACAAAATATTTCCTCTCCATTTATTACCGGTGATTTACAAACTCAGACAAAGGCATCGCCTTTGCGCACACAAGCGAAAGTAGCTATTAAAAATTACTTATCTCAGTTAAATGGTAATGACGTTGATGATATGTACGACCTTGTGCTTTCAGAAATTGAAGCACCAATGCTTGAAGAAGTAATGCAATACACTCGTGGTAACCAAACCCGCGCAGCAAACTTGTTAGGCATTAACCGTGGTACATTACGTAAGAAGTTAAAAAAATACGGTATGAACTAAGATTGACGACAGGTTAGCCTGTCAAATAAAAGCACCCTCGGGTGCTTTTTTGTTATTAGGGCTTAAAAAGTTATCCAAATAGTCAACTTTTAGTCCCAAGAAAATATCGCATATCAATGATAATGGACGCGATAAAGAGCACACCGCCACGGACATGTGTCATAGGCCAGACAATCATTTTAATTTATAGGTAATTAGAAAAACCATGAATACACCACGCCCAATTAAACGCGCCCTGTTAAGTGTTTCAGATAAAACTGGTATTGTAGAATTTGCTCGCTCGTTATCACAAAAAGGTGTTGACCTTTTATCTACGGGTGGTACTGCTAAGTTATTAGCAGACAATGGTATTAAAGTAACAGAGGTATCTGATTACACCGGTCATCCAGAAATTATGGATGGTCGCGTAAAAACACTTCACCCAAAAGTACACGGTGGCATTTTAGCACGACGTGATATGGATGAAGCTGTTATGGTGGAAAACAACATTAGTGCAATTGACCTTGTTGTGGTCAACCTTTACCCATTTGCCAATGCCGTTGCCGATGAAAACTGTAGCCTAGAAAACGCTATCGAAAACATTGATATTGGTGGTCCAACAATGGTTCGCGCTGCCGCAAAAAACCATAAAGATGTTACGATTGTTGTAAATGCCCATGATTATGACCGCGTATTAGCGGAAATGGATGCCAACAGTGATTCTTTGGTTTATCAAACTCGCTTTGATTTAGCTATTGCTGCCTACGAGCATACTGCTGCATACGATGGCATGATTGCAAATTACTTCGGTAAAATGTTGCCAGCATACGGTAGCGATAATACTGCAAGTGAAGAAAAACAAAAATTTCCACGTACTTTTAATAGCCAATTTATTAAAAAGCAAGATTTACGCTACGGTGAAAACTCTCACCAAGATGCGGCATTCTATGTTGAAGCAAGCCCAGAAGAAGCCTCGGTTTCAACGGCGAAGCAAGTTCAAGGTAAAGCATTATCTTACAACAACATTGCTGACACTGACGCAGCACTAGAATGTGTTAAAGAATTTGATGAAGCTGCTTGTGTTATTGTAAAGCATGCTAACCCATGTGGTGTTGCTATTGGTGATAATATCTTGGCAGCGTATGAAAGCGCTTATAGCACTGATCCTACTTCAGCATTTGGTGGCATTATCGCGTTTAACCGTGAATTAGATGCGGATACGGCGAAAGCTATTGTATCTCGTCAATTTGTTGAAGTGATTATTGCACCAAGTATTTCTGGTGCAGCAGCACAAATTATTGCGGCTAAGCCAAATGTTCGTTTGTTAGAGTGCGGTTTATGGTCAACACAAACCACCGGTTTAGATTACAAACGAGTTAATGGTGGCTTACTAGTTCAAGACCGAGATCAAGGTAAAGTAACCAACGATGATTTAAAGATTGTCACTAAGCGCCAACCTACTGATGAAGAAATGCGTGATTTAAAGTTCTGTTGGAAGGTTGCGAAATACGTGAAATCTAACGCGATTGTTTATGTTAAAAATAGTATGACGATTGGTGTTGGCGCAGGACAAATGAGTCGAGTTTACTCTGCTAAAGTAGCAGGTATTAAAGCGGCTGATGAAGGTTTAGAAGTAGCAGGCTCTGTTATGGCTTCTGATGCATTTTTCCCGTTCCGTGATGGTTTAGATGCTGCTGCTGAAGCGGGCATTACTGCAGTTATTCAACCTGGCGGCTCTATGCGGGATGACGAAGTTATTGCAGCAGCAGATGAGCATAATATTGCTATGGTGTTTACTGGTATGCGTCACTTCCGCCATTAGAAAATGTACTTTGTTATACAGTGCTTAGCTATATTAAATAGCTGAGCACTTTTATTAAGAGCCTGGTGTAAACGTTGCCTAATAAATTATTACGTTACATTTGGAAATATTGAGATAAGTTCAAACGTCGCTTTTTATCGATAAGATGATACTAATGGCACTGAACATATGAAGAAAATCTGCTATAACTAGCGTTTAAAAATAACTAGTTAATGGAAGATAGCAATGTATACAACAACTCAAGTCATAAAAAAAGTTTTTACAGCTTCAATTATCTCTGCCACTTTATTATGCTCAGGTATTGCCACAGCGCATGTGCATGGGCAACTTGATCAAGCAATTGCCGGTGATCATCGTTCGGATAAAAATAAGTCTCGCGATCAATTTCGCCATCCAAAAGAAACTTTAGAGTTTTTCGGATTTAAACCGACAATGACTGTGGTTGAAATTACTCCTGGTGGTGGTTGGTATACAGAGATTTTAGCGCCAGCGGTAAAAGGAAAAGGCAAACTATATGGTGCGCACTATCCTGATACCAATGAAGATAATTATTTCAGTAAATCACGTAAACAACTAGTGAAAAAATTAGCGAGTGATGCGGTATTTAGCGAAGTCGAATTAACTAATTTTGTACCTCGCAAAGCAAGTGAGCTTGCTCCTGCAGGCAGTGCTGATTTAGTACTAACTTTTCGTAATTTGCATAACTGGCGTGACGCTGGCGTAGAACAAGCATTTAAAGATGCTTACACAGCGTTGAAAAAAGGTGGCGTATTAGGTGTTGTTGAACATCGTTTACCTGAAGGTGTTGATGCTAAAAAAGCGATGGGTTATGTTTCTCAAAGCAAAACAATTGCACAAGCCAAAGCCGCGGGTTTTACTTTAGCAGCAAGTAGCGAAGTAAACGCTAATGCGAAAGATAAAGCCGTTTATCCTAAAGGCGTTTGGACATTACCTCCTGTTTTACGTCTTAAAGAAGAAAATAAAGCGAAATATATGGCGATTGGCGAGAGTGATCGCATGACATTAAAGTTTGTAAAATAACATAATCTAACCGCTATACTGCGATGCAATATAGCGGTTTGCAACATATTAGGAAATTAAGTAAATGAATGTTTTGGTAATTGGTGGTGGCGGTCGTGAGCATGCATTAGCATGGAAAGCCGCACAATCGTCTTCAGTAACAAAAGTGTTTGTTGCACCAGGTAACGCAGGTACAGCTACTGAAGCAAAATTGGAAAATATTGCAATCTCGGGTGCCGATATTCCTGCTTTAGTCGAATTTGCGAAAAGCAATGATATTGCTCTTACTATTGTAGGCCCTGAACAACCTCTTGTTGATGGTGTTGTCGATGCATTTCAGGCTGAGGGCTTAATGATTTTCGGACCAAGTGCCAAAGCTGCACAGCTTGAAGGCTCTAAATCATTTACTAAAGATTTTTTAGCACGTAATAATATTCCTACAGGCGCATACCAAAATTTTACTGAAATTGAACCTGCAATTGCATACGTTCGTGAAATGGGCGCTCCAATCGTTGTTAAAGCCGACGGCTTAGCGGCCGGTAAGGGCGTTATCGTTGCCATGACATTGAAAGAAGCCGAAGATGCTATCAAGGATATGTTAGCGGGTAATGCTTTTGGTGATGCTGGTCATCGTGTTGTGGTTGAAGAGTTCCTTGAAGGTGAAGAAGCAAGTTTCATCGTTATGGTAGACGGTAAAAATGTTTTGGCATTTGCGACCAGTCAGGATCATAAGCGTGCATACAATGGTGATCAAGGACCGAATACCGGTGGCATGGGAGCTTATTCTCCGGCACCGGTGGTTACACCTGAAATTCATCAACGCGCAATGGATGAAGTTATCATGCCTACTGTTGAAGGCATGGCTAATGAAGGTGCTCCTTATACAGGCTTTTTATACGCAGGCTTAATGATTGATGCTGATGGAACACCTAAGGTAATTGAATACAACTGTCGTTTTGGTGATCCGGAAACTCAACCTATTATGATGCGTTTAAACTCAGATCTTGTTGAATTGTGTTTGATGGCATGTCGTGGTGAATTAGATCAAGCAACCATTGATTTTGATCCTCGTCCCGCTGTTGGCGTAGTTTTAGCTGCAGCTGGTTATCCAGCAAGTTATCCTAAAGGAGATGTAATTTTAGGCTTAGCTACCAACAAAGCTGATGATCGTAAAACTTTCCATGCAGGTACTGCAGAAAAAGATGGTGCAATTGTTACCGCAGGAGGCCGAGTACTATGTGCTACTGCTATGGGCGACAATGTTACACAAGCTCAAAAGTCTGCATATGAATTACTAGCAGAAATTTCTTGGCCAGGTGTAGAATTTAGAACTGATATTGCTTATCGCGCAATTGCACGTGAACAAAGTTAGTTAAAATTTACTGATATTTTTCAAGTTAAGCAGTAAAATGAAAAAAGCCCATCATAACTGTTGGGCTTTTCAATCTTTAGTTTTTGAATTAAACGTTCAGTTATTTAGCTTGGCTAAGGTTTCTTTTTTCGCACCACCAGCAATGGCTGCCGCAATTGCTGAATCCCTATCAACACCAGAATCTATTGCTGCATTGACGATACCGCTATTATAACTATCATCGCTTTGTGTAACAGCAGTAGTAACAACAGTACCTGCTTCTAATGGAAACAACGCCAATATATCTTTTACTATATTAGTCGCTTGTTCTGGAATCGCCGCTAGAGCGGCGGTAAGAATATTTAACATTTCTGACGGGTAGTTTGATGCAGTATTATTAACAATATTAGTCATATCGTAAGGTTCAGTGCGTATTGCTACCCTCACAATGCTTTCAAGTTCTGCGGGACTATACTTTAATGCTGTATTAACAATCTCTTGCGCATAGGCAGGCTCTGCCTTAATTGCTATCTTTACCAATTCACTGCTCGGGGCAATGTCAGCTTTAATTGCATGCTCTATAACATCACACGCTAAAACGGGCTCTGCGGATAGCGCCCCCATTATTATTTCACGATACTTCTCAGGATATCGATCTAAAGCTACCGCCATTACAATATCTACCTTTTCAGGATAACGAGAAAGAATTGAATGAACGCTACTTTGTACACTTCTATGTTTTTTAACTTGCTGGTTCAATATTTTAGCAATTAAACGTTCTTGTTTGTAATCGGCAATATCCTTTGCCATAGCTGTATTACTAATTCCTACAAGCATTAACAAGATGATAAGTTTTTTCATTTGCTATGCTCTTTGCGTAAACCTATTTATATTTACACTTTATTATTTTTATGTGAAAACAATATAGAGGATAAATACATTATTATCTCCTGTGTTTTTATACATGATAATTAACTCTACGGAAAAAGCTAATAGTGTGCTGTAAACAAAGTCGTTGCATTATTAGTCCGTAAAATAAACGAATAGCTCAATAAAAAAACATACAAACGTTATTATGTAAATAAAGTGCATTTAAGTGTTGACGTGCTCTGAAAAATCGCCATAATGCGCTCCACTTCTTCGGGGCAACCCAAGAAGCTTGTTTTAAAGAGTAAACTACACTGGTTTAGGCCAAAGTAGCTGACTTAACGTTATAAAGTAGGGTTTTGAATCTTCTAAAAAGAAAGTTCAAAAAAACGAAATAAAATGTTGACTTTAAAACACGGAAGCGTATTATACGC
>NZ_NBOF01000043.1 GCF_002104475.1 Cognaticolwellia mytili | reverse complement strand
GTTGGGTCTTATTCTTCGGTAGCTTTAGCTAGGAAGCTATGACATAAAACTTTTATTTATGAGGAAGGAAAATAACTGAAAGAAGCCACTTTCACATCCCTCTACTATGGACTACACGTCTACACCACCACCACAAGGATGGCGGCCGAAACAACCTCCTGCTTCCTATGCAGACTTGAATGGCGGCGGTGGCGGCGGGCGGTTTCCTCCGTCGCCACCGCCGTATCCACCGCCACCATCGCCACCGCCATCTCCACCGCCATATCCACCTCTACCATCGC
>NZ_NBOF01000041.1 GCF_002104475.1 Cognaticolwellia mytili | reverse complement strand
GGAGCCAGATTTGAACTGACGACCTTCGGGTTATGAGCCCGACGAGCTACCAGGCTGCTCCATCCCGCGTCCGAATGACTTGATAATTAATACCAAGAAAGCCTATAACTATTTAATTCTGTTATAAGAGAATTACAAATTTAAACTTTTGTAAGAAGTTGGTTGCGGGAGCCAGATTTGAACTGACGACCTTCGGGTTATGAGCCCGACGAGCTACCAGGCTGCTCCATCCCGCGTCCGAATGACTTGATAATTAATACCAAGAAAGCCTATAACTATTTAATT
>NZ_NBOF01000040.1 GCF_002104475.1 Cognaticolwellia mytili | reverse complement strand
AAATATCCTTCGTTAAGCGTTTTTCATTCATGAATTTTTTATGATCACTAAAATGCAACTCCGCTAAAGCACCTTCGAGAAATAGATGAATATCAAACTTCGGTTTTGTAGTATTTTCAGTAAATACCTGTATTTTTCGGTGTAGCTTATGAATTTCATATGTAATAAGCTGGTCCTTTTTACGTATGGTAAAATAACCTCCTAATTTTTCACCGATTATAAAGTTTATTCCCACTGTCTGTTCGCCGTTTAACATTCCAACACACTTGTTATCCTTCCCACGAAA
>NZ_NBOF01000039.1 GCF_002104475.1 Cognaticolwellia mytili | reverse complement strand
GCCGGTTTTGAAGAACGAGTTGAAACCCACGTCGTCGTAGTTTTCGGACTTCTTGATTTCGCCTACCTGCAGCAATTGCCGGCCTTCTTCGCGAATTTCCTGCCAGTGCTCCTGCAGCGGCTTCAGTTCGGGAAAGGCATCCACCGGCAAGTACGGCTTGGCCGGGTGTTTGGAAAACAGGTACAGAAAACTGTTGATCGGGGCCAGAAAGCTGGAGTGGTCGCCCAGTTGGCGGGTCAGCTTGTGACGGACCCGACCGCGCAGGTGAACGTACGCGATCGAGAGA
>NZ_NBOF01000038.1 GCF_002104475.1 Cognaticolwellia mytili | reverse complement strand
GCGGCGTTCGCTGCCTCCTCGAAGACGAAGCCGCCGCCGTCTGCGGTCGCAATCACAGCCACGCTACTCAGGACCTCTACGACTCCATCGCCGCCGGTTCTTACCCAGAATGGAAGCTCTTCGTTCAGGTTATAGATCCAGATCAAGAAGATCGTTACGACTTTGATCCCCTTGACGACACCAAGACATGGCCGGAGGACATCCTCCCGCTCCAGCCGGTCGGCCGGCTTGTGCTCAACCGGAACATCGACAATTTCTTTGCAGAGAATGAGCAACTAGCGTTCGGCCC
>NZ_NBOF01000005.1 GCF_002104475.1 Cognaticolwellia mytili | reverse complement strand
ACATTTTATTTCGTTTTTTTGAACTTTCTTTTTAGAAGATTCAAAACCCTACTTTATAACGTTAAGTCAGCTACTTTGGCTTAAACCAGTGTAGTTAACTCTTTAAAACAAGCTTCTTGGGTTGCCCCGAAGAAGTGGAGCGCATTATGGCGATTTTTCAGAGCACGTCAACACTTAATTTCAATTAAATATCATAAAGTGAATCGTTTGCCTTTTAATTGTACAACCCTTGCTATGATTGGGTTTATTCTGTTCGATATGCGGTAAATTACGGCAGAAGAATATGCTCTACTAATATCGATTATTCTAGTTACAATTACAATTAGTGTTACCTCTTAAGTGAAAAAGACTATTTAATGTTTGTTTTTGCTAATATGACTACACCAAACCACTATAACTAAAATTTATGCATAAAAATAACTTACGTAGTTACCGTAATATTACTCCTATATTAGGTGAAGACGTCTATGTCGACCAATCGGCTGTACTAGTAGGTGATATTACATTAGACAGCAATTCGAGTATTTGGCCTTTAGTTGCTGCTCGAGGCGATGTAAATACAATTACCATCGGCGCTCGAACCAATATACAAGACGGTACCGTGCTTCATGTCACAAGAAAGAGTACTAATAATCCAGATGGAAATCCGTTAGTAATAGGCGATGATGTAACGGTTGGTCACAAGTGCATGCTGCACGGTTGTATTTTAGGAAATCGTATTCTTGTTGGTATGGGTGCCATTATTATGGACGGCGCTGTTGTTAAAGATGATGTATTTATTGGTGCAGGTAGCTTAGTACCACCGAATAAGGTGCTAGAAAGCGGCTATTTATATGTTGGTAACCCTGTAAAGCAAGTTAGAGAATTAAAAGAGGGTGAATCAAGCTTTCTAAAACAATCAGCAATAAACTATGTTGAATTAAAAGATGAGTACTTAACGGATAATTGTTAGTTCTGCTTTTATCTCATATTGATATGTATTTCATCTCCCTCTGGTTCGTTCTTTTCGAGCCAGAGTTCAGTTACTTCTTCTAAGTCATACTTTAAGCAATTGTCTATTGAAGACAAACTTTTCAGTTGCATTGAATGGAAGAAAATAGTCATTCTTTGGCCTGAAACTTGTCCAGTAAAAGACCAAGCATCATGCTGCTTATTAAAATGTAAATCATCATTAAATAAAATGGCTTGGTTCATTGCTAATTACCTACTATTTTCATCTATTGGTTTAATTCTGCTCTTAAAGACATTAAAACAGGCTCGACATCTGGTCGAATATTATTCCATAAATAAAAACTTTCTGCCGCCTGCCCTACCAACATGCCTAACCCATCAATGATGTTATCAACACGTAATAATTTTGCCTGCTTTAAAAATGCAGTTGATTCTGTACCGTAAACCATATCGTAACAGGTGTCTGCGTTTTTTATAGTTTGGTCTGATATAGGTAAACTTGCACCGGATAAACCGGCAGAAGTAGCATTGATAATAATATCAAAGACCAGATGTTCTGTATCTTCGAAAGTAATAGCACTAACATCGGCTTTGGGGTATTGCTCAGCGATTGCTTCCGCCTTGCTTAATGTTCTATTGGCAATAGTTAGCGACTGCGGAAATTGCTCCAATAATGATTGCACGACTCCTTTAGCCGCACCACCAGCACCAAGCAACAATATCTTACTCGCTTTTAATTGAACATGATGTCTAAGGAGATCATTTACTAGCCCCAAACCATCGGTAGTATCACCATAAATAAGCCCGTTAGAAAATATTAAAGTATTAACAGCACCGGCTAATTTAGCTCTTTCACTAAGCTCATCACACAATGCAAATGCTTGCTCTTTAAATGGCGCAGTTACGTTAGCACCTTTACCTTCATTTGCTATTAACTTTTTTACGGCGATATCAAATTGCTCTAATTCAACTAACTCGCTTTCATAGTTCATCATTAGTGCAGTTTGCACGGCAAACTGTTGGTGAATAGAAGGTGATTTAGATTGAGCTATAGGATTGCCGAAAACGCGAAATTGCTTCATGAGATTATTAACTTGAGTGTTTAGCGGTAGGTTACCGTAGTTATTAAAATATGAACACAAAAAAGCAGTAATTGAATTACTGCTTTTTATATCGATTCTATCTGGCTAAGAATTAAATTAGAACTTGTAGCCTAACATTAATGAGTAAACCATAGGATCTACATTGATATCCGCCTTACCAACGTTATTTCCGCCAACATCAAACGTCGCATCAGCATCAATATCGATATATCGAATAGAAGCATTTAACGACCACTTTTCGTCTAAATGATAATCTGCACCGATTTGTGCAGATAAACCAAATGAGCCATCTAATTCTAAGTTACTTAAGCCTAATGATTTAGGCGCTTCTGCAAATTCTTCATCAAAAAACACCGTATAGTTAATACCAACACCAATATAAGGTTTAAATGCTGAGTTTGTATCAAAGTAATATAGTGCACTTAGTGTTGGTGGTAAGTGTGATACCTCACCTAAGTTTGCACCATCAACGCCAAGAACAGCGTTTTTATCTTGAATAGTAACGTCATGGGTATAAGGTGTTGCTGCTAATAATTCAACAGCCCAATTGCTATTGTAAAAATATACAAAATTTAAACCTAATTGAGTATTGTCATCAACGGTTAATGTCATTGTTGAATCAGCACCCGCTAACATAATGTTAGATTTGCCACTATCTGGTGTAATATTCGTTGCACCGCCACGAACAATAAAATCACCAGCTTGGTTTGCAAGAGCCAGTGGAGATAATGTAAGAGCGGAAAGAATTAATCCATTAATTACTGATGTTTTCATGAGAGCATTACCTTTTGTTATATATAAAGAATATTAGATTTTCAATAAGGTAATTTTACGCCTGCGAAATACTAGAGTAATTGATCTAGCACAAGGTTTGTGAGAAACCGTAAATAAATTGTGGTTTTATATGGTGACTCTACATTAAGGCATCAATTTTTGTGATTAAACGCACAAACAATGTGTTAACAGCGAAGTTTTTCGCTCATTAATCGTTTGTGCGTTATAAAGAGAATAATCTAATTATAATAACCACTCTTGAGGTACAAGATAATCTTGTAACTTTTCTTCAGCACTTCCGGCTTCAGCTTGAAAATTATATTCCCAACGCGCTAATGGTGGCATCGACATCAATATTGACTCTGTTCTCCCACCTGATTGCAAGCCAAATAAAGTACCGCGGTCAAACACTAAATTAAATTCAACATAACGACCACGACGGTATAATTGAAATTGACGATGACTATCAGTAAATGGTGTTTCTTTGCGCTTTGCCATTAAAGGCACGTAGGCATCAATAAAACCTTTACCAACAGCCTGCATGTAGTCAAAACATTTATCAAACTCCCACTTATTAAGGTCATCAAAGAATAAACCACCAACACCACGAGTTTCATTTCTATGCTTTAAGTAGAAATAGTCATCACACCATGCTTTGTGAGCCGGATAAATATCATCGCCAAATGGCTGACAAATATTTTTTGCAGTTTGGTGCCAATGCACAACGTCTTCTTTAAACGGATAAAATGGTGTGAGGTCAAAACCACCACCAAACCACCAAACCGGTTCTTCACCTTCTTTTTCTGCGATAAAAAAGCGTACATTGGCATGAGAAGTTGGAATAAAAGGGTTTTTAGGATGAATAACTAACGACACACCGCAGGCTTGCCACTTTCGACCTGCAAGTTCTGGTCGGTGCGCTGTAGCAGAAGGAGGTAACTTGTCACCAGAAACAACAGAGAAATTAACCCCACCTTGCTCGATAACATTACCATTGGTTAGCACTCGAGTTCTGCCACCGCCACCTTCAGCTCTCTTCCAGTCATCTTCAACAAACTTACCACCACCATCAGCTAGCTCCAGCTCGGAACATATTTGATCTTGTAATGATTTTAAAAATTCAATAACAACGTTAATGTTTATAGTACTCATGAGCGAATAATGTCCCCAGACAGTGCATCGATAATAGTGGAAGGCTGATCAAAGCCTAAAGTTTTACCTTTGATAATAAAATCAATTTTTTCAGAGAGCTCGTTAGGTATGTCTTGCCAAGTATTAGCAGGTGTTTGACCACTTAAATTAGCACTAGTAGATACTATTGGCTTATTAGTGGCGTTACATAGCGCAACAACATCAGGTTGGCTAGTAACCCGCACAGCAATAGTATTAAAGCGCCCAGTTAATAAACGAGATAGCTGTGGCGCTTTTGCGACCAATTGGGTTATACCATCAGGCCAACGAGATAGCACAGTTAAGCGTTTATCTTGTGGTATTTGACTTTCATCCATATAAGGTAATAGTTGAGAATAATTACCTGCCAGTAAAATAAGTCCTTTATCTGCGGAACGTGATTTAATCGACAATAGTTTTTCAATTGCATCATTATTATCAGGATCGCATCCTAAACCAAATACGGCTTCTGTCGGGTAAGCTAAAATACCACCTTGTTGAAATGTTTCTATCGCTGTTGTCATTGAGTTTTATTATCATTGGTTAATAAAAATAATTTGTTGGTGATTATACTTTTTTAAACGAAAAACAACATAATTTGTACAAAAAAACGGTAAGAGTGTATGACTATTACCGTTTTTGTTTAATACTTTAAGATTTATTAAGCTTCAAACAACTCCTTTATCTTTTGTCGTAAGACAAATTTCTGTACTTTTCCGGTTGAAGTCTTAGGTAGCTCACTAAATACAATCGTCTTGGGTACTTTAAAGCCTGCCATGTTTTCTCTACAGTGCTGAATGATTTCTTGCTCAGTTAAGGTGTGTCCACGCTTTACGCCAACAAAAGCACAAGGTGTTTCGCCCCATTTGTCATCTTTTTTCGCAACTACGGCCGCTTCTAAAATAGCTGGATGTTGGTACAACACCCCTTCAACCTCAACAGAAGAAATGTTTTCGCCGCCGGAAATTATAATATCTTTAGAGCGATCTCTAATTTCAATATAGCCATCAGGGTGCTTAACGGCTAAGTCCCCAGAATGAAACCACCCATGAGCAAAGGCTTCATAAGTTGCTTGTTCATTTTTCAAATATCCTTTCATGGTGGTATTGCCACGAAACATTATTTCACCAATAGTTTCGCCGTCAGCACGAACAGGCTCCATGGTATCAGGGTTAAGCACATCAACTTCTTCTTGAGTAGGATAACGAACACCTTGGCGGGCTTTTAACGCTGCCCTTTCATCATCACTACGATCATTCCATTCATCTTTCCATTCACTCACAACGCATGGTCCATACACTTCCGTTAAGCCATAACTTTGAGTAATATCGATCCCTAAATTCTCAATACCTTTAATAACAGCAGCTGGCGGCGGCGCGCCTGCAGTCATGGCTTTTATATTTTTTGGTAATTGCGCAAGCAAACCCTCATCAGCATTTAGGATCATATTTAGCACAATAGGCGCACCACAAAAATGACTGACTTTATGCTCAATCATGGCATTAACAATTGCCCCTACCTCTACTTGCCTCAAACAAACCTGCGTGCCACCCACGGCAACAATAGTCCAAGGAAAGCACCAACCGTTACAATGAAATAAAGGTAACGTCCATAAATAAACAGTTTTGCTATCCGTCGGCCAAATAAAATTGTGACCAATGGCATTTAAATATGCCCCGCGATGCGAATAAACTACGCCTTTAGGGTTACCCGTAGTACCTGAAGTGTAATTCAATGCTAGCGCTTGCCACTCATCATGAATTAACGTGCCTTCAAAGTTTTCATCGCCTTGCGCTAATAACTCTTGATATTCAAGAGTACCAAGTCGCTCACCACCTGGCCCTTCAATATCATCAATATCAATCACTAGAGGTTTACGTTTTGAAATTGCAAGTGCTTGTTTAATCACACCAGAAAATGCAGTGTCAGTCAGTAACACATCGCACTCTCCGTGATCCATTATAAAAGCGATATTTTCAGCATCAAGGCGAATATTAATTGAGTTAAGCACGGCTCCGGTTAATGGCACGCCGTAATGGGCATCAAGAAAAGCAGGAATATTGGCTGCCATAATACTAACGGTTTGTCCGGATTTTACCCCTTGCTTAATAAGGCTGGATGCGAGTCGTCGAACGTTTTTACGGTATTCATCATAGGTTATTTCTTGTTTGCCATGAATTATGGCGATTTTGTCAGGATAAACATCAGCAGTGCGATTTAAAAAATTAATTGGTGTGAGTGGTAGGCTATTAGCTGCAACCTTATCTAAACTTTGGTTATAAATGTTATTCATGACCTTCCTCGCTTATTTTACCGAAATGACTTTGTGGGTCATATTCATTATATTCGGTATTTCAATATGCAAATAATCATACGCGTATATTAAAATTTAAAAATTATCCTTTGGTCTAATACTGTCGACAATAAATAAGATATCTCATAAAAAAAATACTTCAACGCGCTAATAGATAGAAAAATGTAGACAATATAGGGGGGAGTTACTAGCTATAAAAAACAAAAAAGGCGAACCTAAGGTTCGCCTTTAATAAAAATACTTTTAAACAATTAGTTTAATTTAGCTTGCATCGCTTCATCTTTAGCTAATAATTTTTCAGCATTTGAGATACGCTCAGCTTTAACACTGTCAGCAACGCTTTGATCTGCTACACCTAAGATTTGTGCAGCTAAATAACCAGCATTTTTTGCGCCAGCTTTACCAATAGCAACAGTTGCTACTGGAATGCCGCCAGGCATCATAACAGTAGATAATAAAGCATCATGACCTTGTAATGGACCATTGTCTACAGGTACACCAATTACAGGGCGTGTTGTCATGCCTGCAACTGCACCAGCTAAATGTGCAGCTAGCCCAGCAGCACAAATAAATACTTTACAACCACGTTCTTCAGCATCTTTTACGTATGCTTTTGCCGCGTCAGGAGTACGGTGCGCAGAACGAACACGTACTTCATGAGTAATATTGAATTGCTTCAAAATTTCAATAGTGGCTTGCATTACTGGCAGATCAGAATCTGATCCCATTAAAATAGCAACAAATGTTGATGACATATCTACTCTCTTCCAATATTTAAAAAGGTTAAAAAATTAATTAGTAAATTACAATTTGATACACATTGACATTATATGTCATTTCTTTTGTATGCGCATTTCTTTTCTGGGCACATTAAAACAATACCACTGGCCATTTTTCGTTTAACTAAAATACTCCAATGACATTCAGGGCATACATCTTGTATTGGTTGATAATTAACCACATACTTACATTTAGGGTAATCATCACAAGAATAAAATATTTTGCCAAAACGATTGGTTCGCTCAATTAAATCTGCTTTTTGGCATTTAGGACAGATAACGCCAGCATCTTCATGATGATGAGTTTCTTCTATGTGATGACATTCCGGGAAGTTAGTACACCCGATAAACATGCCATAACGACCTTGCTTTACCGCTAACTCGTTTCCACACTCAGGACACTCACTACCAGCTAGAACTTTTTCTTCAACGCGCTCATGTTCAACTACCGGACGAGTGTATTTACAATTTGGATAATTTATACAACCAAAAAAGGCACCAGATTTACCACGCTTAATCATTAATTTCGAACTGCATTCGGGACAAGCTTCAAAAGACTTTTCTAAGGCATGCTCATGGAGAGAAAATAAAGGTTTTTCGGGATTTGACATGATAACTGCACCTAAGAAATTAGATGCATATTATGTCATATATTATAGGGAATAATGTAGTGTAATTTTCGTGCAGCAGTGTAACTAATTAAAGGTCCTCAGTGCAAAGGACCTTCTTGCTCGTCAAAAATTAAATCTTCCATTTGAGAGTAAGCTTTTTCTTTGCCTGGAACATTAAATAGCACCATGAGTACTACCCACTTTAAGTCGTCAATAGAAAAAAACTTGGTGTCTATTTCCATTACCCGGTCAATCACCATTTCACGTGTAGTAAAATCGAGCAAATTAACTTGTTCTAAAAATAATAAAAAACCACGACATTCGACATCAAGTATTTGGCTTTCATCAGCGGTATAAATACGAAACGCCTGGTTACCAACACGCGTTAAATACGGGTAGGCTTCGGTATCTTGTAAGGCAGCAAGTTTTTCTAACCATGCCAATGCTTTATAGATTTCATCTTGGTGAAATCCTGCACGGGTTAATTCATCAGTGAGTAAGTCATGGTCTACCATTACTTCAGCTTCACTATGAATATAGTTTTCAAAAAGGTACATCAATATATCAAACATAACTAGCCCCTCTATAATTTAAGATAGCCTCCGGGAACCGCAGACACCAGACCTCTAAGCTCAAGTACTGTTAATCGGGTTAACACTACATCTATGGGTAGTTTACTTCGAGAAACCACCAAGTCTACAGGAGTGATCTCATATCCCACACTAGCTAACATTGAATCGTTACACAAGTCCTGTTTATCACTTTTTTCAACTGATTTATATTTCGCTTTATCCCCAGATAGCTTTAGGGTATCAAGTGGTAACTCTTGCAGTTCCTCTACTATATCGGCAAGTTCCTCAACAAGTTTAGCGCCTTGTTTAATTAGCCAATGGCAACCTTTGGCTTGCTGATTATATATAGAACTTGGTATAGAAAATACTTCACGATCCTGTTCTAGTGCGCACCGAGCGGTTATTAAAGAACCACTTTTAAGTGAAGCTTCAACAACCAACACACCTAAACTTAGACCACTAATTAGCCGATTACGTTTTGGAAAGTGTCCAGGTTTAGGCGTAACACCGGGTAAAAATTCACTAAGTATAAGACCGTGCTTTTGCAAAATATCTTTTTGTAATTTTTTATGTCTTGCTGGATAAATAATATCTAAACCCGTTGCAACAACACCAATAGTGAAACCACCGACTTGCAATGCCCCTTGGTGAGCGTACGCATCTATCCCCAATGCTAAACCACTGGTAACAGCGAAATGTTGCGCTAATTTCCCTGCGAAATTATGGGCAATTTCTCGCCCCGAGATACTGGCATTACGGCTGCCAACAATTGCAATTTTTGGCAAAGACAATAGCTCAAGATTTCCCAAGCAAAAAAGGATAAGTGGTGGATCATAAATTTTTTTTAGTAACTTAGGGTACTCAGCAGATCCATAGTGAATAATATGACTGTGACAACGGTTACTATCAGCAATAATTTTGTTAATTTTTTGCCAGTTGGGCTGTTGTATTGCAGCAAGTTGCGTTTTAGTTAACCCTGACTGAGATAAATCGGTACTCGCATCAAATAAAACTTCCAGCCCAAACTTCTCGACTAAAACAAGTTTTTTCGGTATCGCTAGCCGAGGAATCAATCCCACAGCCAGCCAATAATGGGCTGCTGTTAAATTTTTTTCATCATTGCATATGACCACTTGCTTCTCCTTAAGAGTGGCTTACGGCGCAGTTACTCCATCAAGCACACGTAATGGTTTTTCTGAGCTAAGAATCAATGCCATGCTGACCTTCTCATAGACTCTAAAAATCATTATTTGGCCAATCGCTTCTGTTGGCATATCGTAATCTGCGTTATTACTACCTATCAGCCTATTCCAACGAGATATATCACTTATCTTCTTAGGTCCCTCATCAGTTTCTACTACTCTTGGGCTTTGTCGAGTAACGGTTAATACATCACCAACTTGCACATTTTGCGCATTACCTCGATTAATCATCACCACATCATATTTAGCGAACCCTCGTAGATTTGTCGCAGAACTAATAATAATACCTGGGGCTGAATTTCCAGCTCGCATCGTAAACGTAGATGGATATTGTTGTTCTTCATTCAAAGGTACAACATAAGCGCCAGAGTGAAGCTCTTGAATAACACCTTCCAAATAAAGCGTACTTGGCTGTTTTTTATTCACATCACCACGTCGTATAGCTTTTCCTGTACCAACAAGCTTTACATTATAGCTTACTGTTTCTGCAGTTTCAGGATCAACAATCGCACTAGCTTTATGATAAAGAGCGTAACTTTGGCCAACAATAAGGTCACTGTTTACATAAACCTTAAAACCACCAAGGCTCGAATTATAGCCTTCATCATTACCAATGATGTAAGGCAACAAATCAAGTTCTTGCGCAGTTTTCACCTGGTCATAGCGAATAAAAGGCGCTATCACATGTAATGGCAGAGTACTCACAGGGTATTGGTCTTTCAATTGCTGGCGAATTTTAGGTGACCATTTTAATTCTGGCTTGTCTTTTACTAACATTGGCAGACCGTTGTCATCAAAAAACAAACGTAATTCATCACCCGGGTAGATTAAATGAGGGTTATTAATATTAGGATTAATACGCCATAATTTCGGCCACAGCCAAGGTTGTTTCAGAAAGACACCCGATATATCCCATAAGGTATCACCTTTCTGGACAATATAAGATTTTGGTGCTTTAGGATTCAAAGTAAGCTCATCAGCCAACAGCGTGACTGAGATAACAAGGCCAACTATTAATAAAAACATTCTGATTAGCATGTTAATCTGCCTATTCTTATAGGTTTTACTCTAAACCACTATGATTAATTTTAATTAATGGCTAAAATTGAAACATAACACTCTATGCGGTATTTCGCGAACCCTTTTATAAATTATGGCTATTTTACCTGTATTACGATTTCCAGACGAAAAATTAAGAACAAAAGCACAACCTATTACTGATGTAAACGATGAAATTCGCAAGATAATCAGTGATATGTTTGAAACTATGTATGCCGAAAATGGCGTCGGTTTAGCGGCAACACAAGTCGATATTCACCAAAGAATTGTGGTGATTGATGTTTCGGAGAACAAAGAGCACCCTTACGTACTAATTAATCCTGAAATCATTAGTAAGAGTGATGAAACATTAATTAACGAAGAGGGCTGCTTATCTGTACCTAGCTGTTACGCAAAAGTTGATCGTAGCGTTAATGTTACCGTAAGGGCACTTGATGAAAATGGTAAGGAGTTCACATTGGATGGCGAAGAGTTACTCGCTATTTGTATTCAGCATGAACTTGACCATTTAAATGGCATTTTATTTGTTGATTATTTATCACCACTTAAACGCCAACGAATCAAAACTAAACTGGAAAAAGAAGCGCGCTTAGATAAAGCCAACGCCTAATAACCCAACAAACATATGTCCAACTTGCATTCAGGAACTGCCCTTGTCCAACGCTTTAGCTAAACCATTAAATATCATCTTTGCTGGTACACCCGATTTTGCTGCCCAACATTTAGCGGCATTAATTCAATCTGAGCATAATATTGTCGCGGTTTACTGCCCACCAGATAAACCCGCTGGTCGTGGTAAAAAGTTAACCGCCTGCGCAACAAAATTATTAGCGTTAGAGCACAATATTGCTGTTGAGCAACCTGAAAACTTTAAAGCGCCAGAAACCCATACTACGCTTGCCGGTTATCAAGCCGATGTTATGGTTGTGGTCGCTTATGGTTTATTATTACCTACAGTAATTTTAGAAACACCAAGGCTAGGTTGTATTAATGTTCACGGTTCTATTTTACCTAAATGGCGTGGTGCAGCACCTATTCAACGCGCATTAGAAGCAGGCGATCCGCAAACTGGCGTCACCATAATGCAAATGGATAAAGGCCTAGACACTGGCGATATGATATTAACCTCTACTTGTGACATTACTTTGCAAGATACCAGCGCAAGTTTATATGAAAAGCTTGCTAAACTTGGTCCTGTGGCGCTATTAGACACACTCACATTAATGGCTGATGGCTCTTATACACGAGAACCACAAGACAATAACCTTGCAACACATGCCGCTAAACTTGATAAAGCTGATGCTGAGTTAAATTGGCACTTATCTGCTGATGTGCTTGATCGTAGAGTTAGAGCATATATTCCTTGGCCTGTGACCCAGTTCACTTTTAACGAAAACAGCAAGCAGCATCGTATTCGTGTTTGGCAAGCTAGTGCAATTAGCATTGAACATAGTCAGCCAGTGGGCAATATTATCAACGCTGATAAACAAGGTATTGTAGTAGCAACCAGTGATGGTGCTCTGCGCCTTGAAGTTATCCAGCTCCCTGGAAAAAAAGCACTCGCAGTGGCCGATATACTCAATGGTAAAGCCCAGTGGTTTGCTCCAGGTTTATCGATCAACGGTTCAGCTTCCCTTACTGCAACTCAACAAGAGCAGAATTAATTATGGCTGTAAATCTTAGAGCGTTAGCAGCACGATGTACTTTTGCCGTTGTCGATAAAGGTCGAAGCTTAGCTGATGAATTACCACAGCAACTAGCAAAAGTTGAAGGTAAAGATAAAGGGCTACTACAAGAACTTTGTTACGGCGTGTTAAGGCACTTACCCGAGCTAGAATATGATGTCCGTGAATTTATTAAAAAGCCATTAACGGGTAAACAGCGTGTTAGCCATTTCTTAATGCTAGTGGGCGTCTACCAAATTAAATACACCCGTATACCGGATCATGCCGCCTTTAATGAAACCGTTTCTGCCTGCAAACCTTTAAAATGTGATCATTTAAAAGGCTTAATTAATGGTGTATTAAGAAACCTCCAGCGCCAGCAAGCGGCTAAAGAAAGTGAAGGTTCAGAAGTATCACCAACTGAGTTACCTGACGCAATCGCTTTTAATCACCCATCGTGGTTCATTAAAAAAGTTCAACTCGCTTATCCTGAAAAATGGCAAGATGTATTAAATGCCAATATGCAACGACCACCAATGTGGCTGCGTGTAAATCAGCTTCATCATAATATTGATGAGTATTTAGCCTTATTAGCTAACGAAAATATTGAGTTTTTATTGGTTGATGCAAAGTCTGGCGCGATTCAATTAAGTGAAGCAATTGACGTTAATAAACTACCAGGCTTTCAACAAGGCTGGGTATCAATACAAGATGGTGCGGCGCAACAAGCCGCCCGTTTATTGGATTGTCAACCAAACGATAATGTACTTGATTGCTGTGCGGCACCCGGCGGAAAAACCTGCCATATTCTCGAATATAGTCCAAAAATAAAAGCAATGACGGCAATCGATATTGAAGCCTCAAGACTTGAACGAGTAGAAGAAAACCTACAACGCTTAAACCTAACCGCAAAAGTTATTGCTGCTGATGCAGCCGCGCCTGCTGAAAAGTGGTGGGACGGTGAATTATTTGACCGAATTTTACTAGATGCACCATGCTCAGGTACTGGTGTAATACGTCGCCACCCCGATATTAAATGGTTACGTAAAGGGCAAGACATTGCTGCTTTGGGTGAATTACAGCAAGATATATTGAAAAACATATGGTCTTTGTTAAAACCCGGTGGTACTTTGCTTTATGCAACATGCAGTATTTTACCAGAAGAAAACAGCCAACAAGTTCAGCACTTTATAGAGAAAAATAGTGATGCAGAGCTAGTAGGCATTACTGACAATGCCACAGATATTGGTTGGCAAATACTGCCAAATAACAATTCTATGGATGGTTTCTATTACGCCAAACTCGTTAAAAAACACTAAAATAAGCAATAATAAAAGCAACTATAAATGAAAATAATAATTATTGGTGCCGGACAAGTTGGCGGAACATTAGCGGAAAACCTTGTTGGCGAACAAAATGACATCACTCTGATAGACACTAACAGTGAAACGCTGCGTGAATTGCAAGATAAGATGGATTTACAGGTTGTTACTGGCCAAGGTTCACATCCTGATGTGCTTAAGCAAGCTGGCGCTGAAGATGCTGAACTTGTTATTGCAGTCACTAGCGATGATGCAACAAACATGATTGCTTGCCAAATTTGTTATTCTTTATTTAACACGGCCAATAAAATTGCTCGTATTCGTTCGGGCAAAATTCTTAAATATCAAAAAGAACTTTTTCAGAATAAAAATATTCCGGTTGATCATGTTATTGCTCCTGAGCAGTTGGTTACTCGTGATATTGCTCGACTCATTGACTACCCTGGCGCACTACAAGTATTAGAATTCGCCAAAGGTAAGGTAAGTTTAGTTGCTGTTAAGGCTTATTATGGTGGTTTATTGGTCGGTCATGCCCTTTCAACTCTACGTGAACATATTCCGAATATTGATACCCGGGTTGCGGCTATTTATCGTAACGGTAAACCAATTCGCCCGTTAGGCACGACAGTAATTGAAGCGGATGATGAAGTGTTTTTTATTGCCGCTAGTATTCATATTCGCGCAGTAATGAATGAACTACAAAAATTAGAAGCGCCTTATCAAAAAATTATGATCGCCGGCGGCGGGAACATTGGGGCAGGCTTAGCGCGTATATTAGAGAAAAATCATCAAGTTAAATTAATTGAACATTCTGCTAAACGCGCGGCTTATTTAGCGTCCGAATTAAACGATACTTTAGTCTTTACTGGCGACTCTTCCGACCAAGAATTATTAATGGAAGAACATATTGATCAGTTTGATGTTTTTATTGCCGTCACTAATGATGATGAAGCCAATATCATGTCTTCGTTATTAGCAAAACGTTTAGGCGTGCGTAAGGCTATGGTGCTAATTCAGCGTAGTGCTTATATAGACTTAGTCCATGGTAGTAATATAGATATTGCGGTATCTCCGCAGCACGCGACTATTTCGGCATTATTAACCCACGTACGCCGTGGTAACATTGATAATGTTTATAGCTTGCGTGGTGGAGCTGCTGAAGCGATTGAAATAGTGGCAAAAGGTGATGATAAGTCATCAAAAGTAATAGGTAAAAATATTCAGCAAATTAAGCTGCCACCTGGTACAACTATTGGGGCAATCGTACGTGATGAAGAAGTGCTTATTGCTCACTCAAATACTAAGATTCAAGCAGAAGACCATGTCGTGCTATTTTTAGTTAATAAACGCTACATTAATGACGTTGAAACTTTATTCCAACTCGACCCATTAGCCTTTTTCTAATCAGCTAATGGCTCGGATCACATGAATAGTAAACTAAGTTCGCCAAAATGCTGGTGTAAATAGCACCAGCAAAGTGAAAATTTCTAAACGTCCAAATAACATCGCAACGACCAACACCCACTTACTAAAGTCATTTATTTCAGCAAAATTGGCTGCCACCTGCCCTAAACCTGGACCTAAGTTATTCAAACATGCCGCTACTGCTGTAAACGCTGAAATATCTTCCATGCCTGCCGCAAGTAACAACAGCATACAAATAACAAATACTGCCGCATAAGCAGAAAAGAAACCCCAAATAGCTTCAACCACACGATTAGGTAAAGCCTTCTTACCTAACTTAATAGTAAACACCGCTTTTGGATGAACTAATTTATTTAACTCTCGAACACCTTGTAAGTAGAGTAGTAGTACGCGAATAACTTTCATACCGCCACCGGTACTTCCAGCACAACCGCCAATAAAACTAGAAAATATTAATAGTATGGGTAGCAACGTTGGCCAGCCAGAAAACCCGACTTCACCTGAAGAAGATGCAGAAAAACCAGCAGTAGTACTAATAGAAACGGCGTGAAAAATTGCTTGTTCAAAATTATCAAAACCTGACTGATAAACATTAAAACTCATCAGTACCGTAAAACAAATTAACGTCAATATTAGCTGTATACCTAAAAAGGCCTTAAATTCTGAATCATAAAAGTAGCTTCGTAAAGAGCGGCTATTAACCACAGCAAAGTGCAATGCAAAATTAACCCCTGCAATCAGTAAGAAGAATACGCAAATAAAGTTAATTAAAGGGCTGTCAAAATACCCCATACTCAAATCATGAGTAGAGAAACCGCCAATAGCGATAGTTGAAAAAGAATGGCATATGGCATCAAATAAATTCATTCCTGCTGCCCAGTAACTTAAAGCGCAGGAGATAGTTAATGTCACGTAAATTAACCATAAATGTTTCGCGGTATCAGCAATACGCGGCGTCATTTTTGAGTCTTTTACAGGACCAGGCGTTTCAGCACGATATAACTGCATACCACCAATACCTAGCATTGGTAATATAGCTACAGCAAGTACGATAATCCCCATACCACCAAGCCACTGTAATTGCTGGCGATACCAAAGTACGGCATGAGGTAAACCATCAATTTGGGTTAATATCGTTGCGCCCGTGGTGGTTAGGCCAGAAAATGATTCAAAGAAGGCATCAGCAACGGATAAATTAGGTTCATCAAGTAACAACAAAGGAACAGCGGAGAAACTTGCCAATACTGTCCAGAATAAGACAACAATTAAGAAGCCCTCTCTTGCTCTTAAATCGCCCTTTTCTGCTCTATTGGGGTACCACGACAATAAGCCAGCAAATAAACAAAACAAAAACGCCATAAGAAATGAAACACCACCACCATCACGATAGATCAGAGAGATAAGTGCGGGCGGGAGCATAGTAACGCTGAGAAGCGCAACTAATAGTCCTAGTATTCGGATAATATTTTTAATTTGCACGGCAGTTAACTTTTTTGAGTTATTAGTTAGTTAATGGGTTTGCAGTTATTGCTTGTAATTGTAATTGTCCTGAAGACAATGTTTGCAGATGCTGTTGAAAATCTTTTAATTTTTCTTCAGGTAATGCAAGCGTTAGTAGCACATTTTCATTGTAGTCTTGCTGTATAACTTCTCCACCTATCTGCTGGAGAAAGTATAAAACATCATTCATTTGTGTATATTGACACGCTAAAGTTTTGCGCACCATAGGAATTTTAAGTTTTGTTGTCAAAAGCGTCAACGCTTGCCTAACACTACCACCATAAGCACGCTGTAAGCCTCCAGGCCCCAACTTTGTACCACCAAAGTAACGAACAACAACAGCACAAACTTCACCAACATCACTTCCCATCAGCATGGTTAGCATCGGTTTTCCAGCGGTACCTGAAGGCTCACCGTCATCTGAAAAGCCATACAACTGACTGTTCTCAGAACGACCAGCAATAAAAGCATAACAATGGTGGTTTGCCTGAGGATGTAAAACCTGTAGTTCTTTAATGAAGGCCTTAGCGTCTGCAGCACTTGAGCAAGGCTTTAAATAACAAATAAAACGGCTGCGAGTTACTATCGTTTCATCGATAACCTCTTCAGCCGCTATTAGGTATGGTGTAGACAAAATATACGCTTAATCTAACTCTAGTTCTCGGGTCATATTCTCGTTATGTGACTGGTGCACGATAATATTATCTTCAATACGAATACCACCGAACGGGCGCATTGCATCAACATTTTGCCAATTCACCATTTCACTATGCTCAGACTGCTTTAAGTCAGCTAGCAATGAATCAATAAAGTACAAACCTGGCTCAATGGTAAATACTTGAGTTGCTTCAACAACACGTGATGTTCTTAAAAAGGCATGTTGCTCAGGTGTATTAACATGAGTGCCACGTTCATCAGCCATAAAACCGCCAACATCATGAACTTGTAGCCCCAAGTGATGACCTAAACCGTGTGGAAAGAATGTTGAAATAATACCGCTCTCTACTGCTGTATCAACATCAACGTTAATAAAGTTAAACTCACGTAAAACATTGCCAATATCTCGGTATGTCGCTACGTGTAAATCGACATAACTTACTCCTGGCTTTAAACCTTCTACGGCTTTTAACATTAACTCGTCCATACGAGCAATTAACTCAGCAAAACGATCACGTTTAAACGAGTATGTTCGAGTAATATCAGACGCGTAACCATGAAAGTTAGCACCTGCATCTAATAGAAATGAACGATGTGCTTGCGGTACACCGCGATCTAAAGCGGTGTAATGTAATATCGAGGTATTTTCATTTAAGGCTACAATGTTGCCGTATGGCGTTTCGCTTTCTACATGTTGCGTCGCTTTAAGGTACGCCTGTTGAATATCGTACTCTGATGCACCATCAAAAAAGGCTGTTTTTGCTGCTTTGTGACCATTTACCGCAATGGAATTCGACTTACGCATGCACTCATGCTCATAAGGTGTTTTATAAGCACGATGAAAGTGTAAATAATTAATTAATGCCTCAGGATTAATTTGCTCAAAACCTAGTGCTTTGGCAACTTCAATATGAGCTCCAATATAAGCGAAGCCTTTCTTATCGTATGGTAGTAACTTATCAACTTCGCTAGCTTTAGCCAGTATTTTAATATCAAAGAAATCGTTCCAGTAGCTAACTTCTAACTCAATAACTTTATGCCAAAAATCAACTGGTTGATAATAAATCAAAGTAGGTTTATCACTACCATTCACGATTAACCAGCAATTAGGCACATCAACCAAAGGCAACCAAGCTTTAAAGTGTGGGTTTACGCGAAATGGGTAACTGTTATCATCTAAAAATGCTTTGATTTCTTGACCTGAATGAATCACCAAGCCATCAAGGTTATCTCGTGATAAAGCGGCTTGCATGCGTTTTTGTAGCTCAATTGCATGAGCTGGATATAGCTTAGCTAATGTATTCATCTAATTTATCTCTGTATTTCGATTGGATTAGTATACCAAACGCCATAACCTAATACACATTTATGCCAGCTATTAATTGCTAATATCCATCGCAATAATGTTGTCAAATAATGACTCTTTTGAACCTACCTTTTGCTGGTATATTTGTTGATATGCTAAGACGCTTTTCACATATTCACGGGTTTCTTTAAATGGAATGGTTTCAATCCAAACATCGGCTGGTAATGGCTTACTGCCTTTCAACCAGCTTTTAACTCGATACGGTCCAGCATTATATGCTGCTGTAGCTAACACCTGATTTCCATCATGACGGTCGAGTAGATTGCGTAAATATTTAGTGCCTAACTTAATATTCTTTTTCGCATTAAGTAGATCTCTTGTCGGTACTTTCTTTCGTGCTAACTGTTTAGCGGTACCGGGCATAACTTGCATTAAACCTTTAGCCCCGACAGGTGAATTAGCATCAGGCATAAAAGAGCTTTCTCTGCGAGCGATAGCAAATGCCCAAGCGGGGTTTATCTTTTGCTTATCTGAATAGCGCTTAATTTCTTTTTCAAAACCTAACGGAAAACGCAGATCTACGTCATCAAGATAGCCTTCTTGTGCTAAAGTAAAAATAGCCCTGTCATACCACCCTAATTCGTTAGCAATTTTTGAAGCGACTAACTTATCGCGCTTATTTAATTTTGATAACCAATAATTCCACTCTTTACGTGCATGATGAAAGCGCCCTATCGCAAAAAGCTCAAAAGCCCTCTTTGCTGCTGGATTTTTAAGAAGAAATGCCCGCTCCTCAGCGCTTACCTCTAAAGGCTTATTTTGGAAGTTAGCCGGTTTATTTAAATAACTAGCCGCCAAGAAACCATAATAATGACGACTTTGAGCAAGTTCGCCTAGCCATTTGTTCCCAGCGTCTAACTCACCTGTTGCTAGTAAACTACGGCTATACCAATAGCGCCATTGTAAACTTTCTTGTGTTGATGTTGGCAGTTTTAATAACTTTTCTTTAATATCTGGCCAATTTTGTTCTCGTAGTGCATTGGTTATATACCATTGTGTTAAGCCCCGACTAAATAACTTTTCATCAACTTGCTCCAACCAATTATGAGCTTGACCATGATTCTTACTTGCCAATGCAACCGCAAATTTCAAAGTAATTTGTTGATGTTGTAGCTCGGTAAATGGCAATAAGCTTTTCGCTATCTTATAAATTTTAAGCGCTTGTTTTGGCGAGCGCCAAATTAACCGCTTAAGGCCATAAGTTACAATACGAGCTGCTTTTTCAGATTTATTTTTAAATTTAGATAAGTTTTTAATATACGAAGGGTCTCGACGAACTTTATGCCATAACGTCGCAAGATATTGTTCATTCTGAGGCAATAATTTGGTCAGGTATGGAATTAAAGTATGTTTACCACCATCAGCAGCTAACGCTATACGTTGCCAAATAAAGTCTTTGGTTCTATATCCTGCTTGCTGCCATTGTTTGAATAATGGGTCACAAACTTTCGGCTGTGATTTTCCCACCAACCAAAGCTTTGATATCTTAGGTAAAACCTTTAACGGAGAAACTCCTGTTTGTAATTGAAAGCGATAGTACTGACAAGTTAGCCCAACATTACTAGTGGCTTTAAAGTAGTTTTGGAATAACAAAGGCTTTTTACGTTTTGCTAAATAATTTAGCCACTTTTTGCGTAATGGCCAATCTAAGGGACTACTTTCATATTTTTTGAGAAAGTCACCAATTTCAGTCGCCGACGATAACTTCATTTTCGTCATCAAACGTTTTTGGTCTAAATATGGTTGTAATGGATAATAATGCAACTGATTATACAAATTTTGATATGTTGCCGAGCTAGCGTTCCAAACCTGCTTTTCCGCTTGCAAGAATTTTTTTCGCTGCACGCTTTCATCACTTGCTTGAGATATTGAGCTAGTAAATAAGCAACTGAGTAAAACAGCTTTAATGTATCCGGTTAAACTAGGAAAATGAATATGTGGCATTGAGAGACCTTGGGAAAAATGCATTATTCAATTATTCACTCCTAAGGTGACAAAGCAAGTTTAATCAAAGCTATTATCGACTTAATTGTAAAAATAATGAGAAATATTGATATTAATTAGCGCTCAAACGATGAATATTGAAAAAGCAGCTAATTACAGTTGCTTCATAATAATTTATAGCTAAAATTGGCGCATTACTTTTAACCCGTATTATCAAACGAATAATTAACTTATTTATTTGGGTAAATTAATTAAATTGGAATAAAGTAAACTATGAATAATGCATTATTACCTAAAACAGACCATCAACTTGATGCTTTGGGATTACGCTGCCCAGAACCCGTGATGATGTTGCGTCAGAAAATACGTAAAATTGATACTGGCGAAACCCTTCTCGTTACTGCTGATGATCCATCTACCGCTCGCGATATTCCAAGCTTTTGTCGTTTTATGGAACATCAGCTAGTGAAGCAACAAACAGATGAGTTACCTTTTCAATACGTTATTAAAAAAGGTTTGTAGCTTGTTATAAGCCGCAAGCGCTGAAGCGTTATAAGGTCGTTAATATTATGCTTCAGTTATAAAAAAAGGAATGCGCAGTGCATTCCTTTTTTGTGTCCATGATAAACAGTATCAGGGCATAACGTTATTGCAGTAAAGATATATCTGCGATAGCAAAAAAGCTATTACGAATTTCACTTAACAAGGTTAAACGATTAGTTTTAACTTGTTCATCATCAGCCATTACCATCACGTTATCGAAAAAGTTATCTATTGGCTGTTTCAGTGCAGCTAATTCCGTTAAGGCACTTTGGTAATCTTTATCAGCCATTAATGGAATTACTTTAACTTTAACCGTAGCAAAGTTTGCAGCAAGCTCTTTCTCTGCAGTTTCTGAAGCTAAATCTTGGTTAAACTCAGAAAATAGTTCACCTTTAAATTTAACTAATATATTACCAACACGTTTATTTGCTGCTGCTAACGTTGCTGATTCAGCTAAGGTTTTAAAGTGAGTTACAGCATTAATTCGTTTATCAAAGTCTAAAGGCTTAGATGGTGCATTAGCTAAAACAGCTTGAATAACATCTACAGCAATTTTTTGATCTTGATAATAGGCACGGTATCGGCCTGAGATAAAATCTAAAACCTGTTTTGCTACATCGTCACTAGATAATTTATCTTGGTATAACTCGACACTTTTTTCGATAAGCTCTGCAATATCAAGGTTCAATTGCTTTTCAATGATAATACGGATCAAACCAATTGCGGCACGACGAAGTGCAAACGGGTCTTTATCACCTTTTGGCGGTTGGTTAATACCAAATATTCCCACCAAAGAGTCAACCTTGTCGGCAATAGCAACAGCGCACCCAATAGTTTGTTCAGGTAAAGAGTCACCGGCATAACGTGGGCGGTATTGATCTTCTAATGCTTGAGCAACAGCTTCTGGTTCACCATCATGTTGAGCATAGTATTTACCCATGGTGCCTTGTACTTGTGGAAACTCAAGTACCATATCTGACATTAGATCGGTTTTACTTAACAAACCTGCACGGTAAGCTAGTGCTTTATCATCACCCGTTTTCTGCGCAACAAATTCACTTAAGCTAGCAATACGTTCTGACTTTGCTTTTACTGTACCAAGCTGCTTTTGGAATAAAACTGACTCTAAACTAGTTAATCTAGACTCAAGTGTTTGTTTTTTATCTGTTTTAAAGAAAAATTCTGCGTCAGCTAAACGAGGACGGATTACCTTCTCATTTCCCTTAATAACTTGGCTTGGGTCTTTACTAGCTATATTTGATACAAAAATGAATTTATTCAATAGCTTACCGTTAACATCAGTTACAGGAAAGTACTTCTGGTGATCTTTCATTGAATAAATTAATGGTTCTGCTGGAACGTTAAGGAAATCTTCATCAAAACTCCCCACTAGCACAACAGGCCACTCTACCAATGAAGTAACTTCATCAAGTAGCTCTTCGTCAGGTAAAACAACACCGTCAATTTCTTTCGCAACAATATTGATTTGTTCGATAATAGTGTTTCTACGCTCTTGGTAATCAACAACAACATGTGCTTCACGTAACGTTGTTTCATAATTGTCAGCATGATTAATGGCAACTAAGCCATGATGATGAAAACGATGTCCAGTAACAACATTATTAGATTTAACATTGAGTGTTTCACCAGCAATAATTTTTTCACCGTAAAGCATAGTTAAGGTATGAACTGGACGAATAAATTGAGTTCTACCTGAGCCCCAACGCATTGGCTTAGGTACTGGCAATTTAGCTACGGCGTGATTAACCATATCAGGAATCAGCTGCTCAATATGCTTACCTTGCTCTACCGTTTTGTGTAGCAACCATTCGCCTTTATCAGTTACTAAACGTTCAGCGTCAGCAACAGTAATGCCATTTGAACGTGCCCAGCCTTCTGCCGCTTTACTGGCATTGCCTTCAGCGTCAAATGCTACATCGATAGCTGGTCCGCGTTTTTCGATGGCTTTATCAGCTTGGCTGGCAATTAAACCGTCAACTTTGACCGCTAAACGTCTTGGCGTCGCATACCAATGCATAGCAGTATAAGAAAGCTTAGCTGCATCTAGTTGAGCTTTAATTTGATCATGAAACGTTGTCGCTAATGTTTTTAACGATTTTGGTGGTAACTCTTCCGTGCCTAATTCAATTAATAGAGTTTCAGTAGTCATTACGATTTCTCCTCTGCTGAAGTTCCATTGGCATCGTTATTCTTACAAAGAGGGAAACCAAGTTCTTCTCGTTTTGTATAATAAGCTTGTGCACATGCTTTAGATAAAGTTCTAACTCTTAAGATATAGCGTTGACGTTCTGTCACTGAAATTGCGTGACGAGCATCAAGTAAGTTAAATGCATGCGATGCCTTCATTACTTGTTCGTATGCTGGTAATGCTAAGCCTTCTTCAATAAGCTTTTGGCTAACCGCTTCACATTGATCGAATGTTTTGAAAAGATCTTCAACATCTGCATGTTCAAAGTTGTAAGTAGATTGTTCTACTTCATTCTGATGGAATACATCTCCATAAAGCACTTTCCCCATAGGACCATCAGTCCAAACCAGGTCATAGATACTATCAACATTTTGAATGTACATTGCTAAACGTTCTAAACCGTAAGTAATTTCACCGGTAACTGGTGCACACTCAATGCCACCTACTTGCTGAAAATAAGTAAACTGGCTAACTTCCATGCCGTTTAACCAAATCTCCCAACCAAGACCCCAAGCACCTAATGTTGGTGATTCCCAGTTGTCTTCTACAAAACGAATATCATGTACTAGCGGATCAACACCCATCTCTTTTAAAGAGTCTAAATACAATTCTTGGATGTTATCAGGAGAAGGCTTTAGCATTACTTGGAATTGATAATAATGTTGTAGTCGATTCGGGTTCTCGCCATAGCGACCATCAGTCGGTCGACGACAAGGTTGAACATAAGCACTACTCATCGGCTCAGGACCAATAGAGCGTAAAAACGTCATAGGATGAAATGTACCAGCTCCTACTTCTAAATCTAGTGGCTGAACTATTACACAGCCCTGGCGTGACCAATAGTCTTGCAATTGCAATATCAGTCCTTGAAAGGTCTTTATATTAAACGTGCTCATGAGAATCCGAATTTTTGGTTATGTTTATCAAATAAGGCTAATTATACCTATTGTCACTTTATTAGCCTAGTGTCCTTGCTTCAATGTTTGAAATTTATTCAAGCTAACAGCAAGGTTTAGAAACAAAAAATGCCCGATCATCAAATCGGGCATTTTTATTTATGCAATTTAAACCTATACGTCTAAGTTTGCCACTTTAAGCGCATTCTCTTCAATGAAGTTTCTACGTGGCTCTACATGATCACCCATTAAGGTATTAAAAAGCTGATCCGCAGCGATTGCATCTTCAATCGTGACTTGTAACATTCTTCGTGTTTCAGGGTCCATTGTAGTTTCCCACAATTGGTCAGGGTTCATTTCGCCCAACCCTTTGTAACGTTGAATATATTGTCCACGCTTTGATTCAGCCATTAGCCAGTTTAATGCTTCTTCAAAATTAATAACTGGTTTAACTTTCTCACCACGTTTAACGTAAGCGCCTTCTTCCATCAGACCATTAATTGCTTTATTTAAGTTTTGAATGGCAGCGAACTCTTTTGACTCGATAAACTCATAAGTGCAATCGTATAGGGTATCGATACCATGTTTGCGAACATTAAAGCTTGGGTAGTAAATATTACGCTCTTGGTCTTGTTTAACTTCGACGGTATAAATAGAGCCGTTACCATCTTGATCATCTAATTGTTTAAGAAGATTGGCGGTCCATGTTTCAACTTTATCTTTACTAGTAAAGTCTTCACTAGCAATAGCATCGCTGTAAACCATCTTTTCTAGAATATCTGCTGGAATTAAACGAGAAACACGTTTAATCGTTTCATGCGCTTTACGGAACTGATTTACTAATTGTTCTAACGGTAAACCTGATAATGCTGGCGCAGATTCATTAACATGAACCTCTGCATTTTCTAAAGCTAACGTTGTTAGGTACTCAGTTAAGCCTTCATCATCTTTAATGTAACGTTCTTGCTTACCTTTTTTCACTTTATAAAGCGGTGGCTGAGCAATATAGATATAGCCACGTTCCATTATTTCAGGCATTTGACGATAGAAGAATGTCAGTAGCAATGTACGGATGTGTGAACCATCGACATCAGCATCTGTCATGATAATAATACTATGATAACGTAATTTTTCAGGGTTATATTCGTCACGACCAATACCACAACCTAATGCTGTGATTAGTGTTCCAACCTCCTGAGAAGATATCATTTTATCAAAACGTGCTTTTTCAACGTTAAGGATTTTACCTTTTAACGGTAATATAGCTTGGTTTTTACGGTTACGCCCCTGCTTGGCTGAGCCGCCAGCAGAGTCCCCTTCCACAATATATAGTTCAGAAAGCGCAGGATCTTTTTCCTGACAATCAGCTAGTTTACCCGGTAAGCCAGCGATATCTAAAACACCTTTACGGCGTGTCATCTCTCTAGCTTTACGCGCAGCTTCACGTGCACGGGCAGCATCAACAATTTTCATGATGATAGTACGAGCTACAGAAGGTTTTTCGAGTAGGTATTCACCTAGTTTTTCACCCATAGCTTGTTCTACTGCGGTTTTAACTTCAGATGAAACAAGTTTATCTTTAGTTTGCGAAGAGAATTTAGGATCAGGTACTTTAACTGAAATTACTGCTGTTAAACCTTCACGAGCGTCATCACCAGAAGCACTGGTTTCTGTACTACCGCCTTTCTTAGTTTTGTTTAGACCTTCTTTAACCATGTAGCTATTAAGCGTACGAGTTAATGCCGTTCTAAAACCGCTTAAGTGAGTACCACCATCACGTTGTGGAATATTGTTAGTGAAACAATGAATACTTTCTTGGAAGCCATCATTCCATTGCATTGCCACTTCTACAACAATGCCATCATCACGCTCTAAGTCGAAATAGAATATTTCTTCGTTTACTGGTGTTTTGTTAGTGTTTAAGTAATCTACAAATGCTTGAATACCGCCGTCAAAATGAAAGTGATCTTCTTTACCTTCTTCACGCTCATCAACAAGACGAATAGATATACCTGAGTTTAAGAATGATAACTCACGAATTCTTTTTACTAATAGGTCGTAATGAAATAGCACATCAGAGAATGTTTCTTCACTTGGCCAAAATCTTACTTCAGTACCAGTTTTATCACTTTCACCAACAACCTTTAGTGGTTCTTGTGGTTCACCAGCATTATAAATTTGCTCGTATAATTTGCCTTCACGACGAATATTAAGTTTCAACTTACTACTTAAAGCATTTACTACTGAAATACCAACACCATGAAGACCGCCAGAAACTTTATAGCCAGAGTCTTCACCGCCAAATTTACCACCGGCATGAAGTACAGTCATAATAACTTCAGCTGCAGAGATTCCCTCTTCAGGATGTATTTCGGTAGGAATACCACGACCATCATCCTTTACAGAAACAGAGCCATCTAAGTGGATTTTAACAATAATATCACTACAGTGACCTGCAAGAGCTTCATCAATTGAGTTATCCAATACCTCAAATACCATATGATGAAGGCCTGTGCCATCATCAGTATCACCTATATACATCCCTGGTCTTTTGCGAACTGCATCTAAGCCTTTAAGTACTTTTATACTTGCCGAGTCATATTCATTTTCTATTGTCATAGCTTGTAGCCTACTCACTCATTACTGATAGTTTGCCATGTTTCACGTGAAACATTTTATAGTTTTCTTTTTGAGGAACGAGTTGTTCCACTGCTGTTTTATCTATTGCTGTTACGATAACCTGACATTCTATTGCCGCTATAGCATTGTTCAATAGCGTTCTAGAATTGTTATCCAATTCAGCACCAACATCATCTATTAATAAAATTGGTTTTACTCGATTAACTCTTTCAATAAGCTTCGCTTGTGCAAAAGTTAATGCCAGTAAAAACAACTTTTGTTGACCTCTGGATAATTGATTATCCAAAGAAGTACCATTTAATATAAACCTTACATCAAATTTTTGAGCACCAAATAAACTGTATCCTATTGCCAATTCTTTTTCTTGATATTGACCTAATACATCAATCAATGATTTCTTAGAATTCCAACCTTGCAAGTACTGAATTACTATATCATCAGATACCGACGGTAACATGATTTTTAGCCAAAAACTTAACTCATTAGTCAACTCATTTACGTACTCGGCTCTCAAGTTTGCGATTTGTTGAGAACTTTCAGCAAACACCTCTGCCCAATAACTTAATGTTGCAGCGTCAGCCTTATTTCTTAAACAGGCATTACGTTGCTTTAATATTCTAGAGAACTCTCTCCAGTGTTCTGAAAAGGAATGTTTCACGTGAAACAATCCTAAATCAATAAAACGTCGTCGTTGCTTCGGACCACCAAAAAAAAGTTTAAAGCTTTCTGGAGTAATCACCTGCACCGCAACATTTTTAGCCAGAGATGAGAACTTAGTTTGCTTCTCACCGTCTATTCTAATTTCAGTGCTACCTGCGCTGGCATCAAATCCTTTACGAACACCAAGCTGACAATCTTTATCTGTTTTTATACTAACAGTAAATGAACTTTTTTCACGTTGTAATAAATTATCTACTTTTGAACTCCGAAAAGATTTTCCGTGACCCAAATAAAAAATCGCTTCTAATAAACTACTTTTGCCACTACCGTTATCACCAATAATAAAATTAACATCTGAATGAAAATTTATAGAAACACTTTCTATGTTGCGAAAATCTTGAATAAATAATTTACCAATACTCATTACAGTCGCATTGGCATCACAACATACAAGGCTTCACCTGATTCTCCACCTTCGATAACCACACTACTATTGGCATCAGCTAAAGTAAATTTCACATCAGTTTCTTTAATAGCATTTAAAACATCTAAAACATAACTTACGTTGAAGCCAATCTCGACTTCATCATAAGGAAAATTAATTTCAATAACCTCTTCAGCCTGCTCTTGCTCAGGGTTATTCGCCGTAATTTTTAACTCTGTACTACCAAAGTTAAGACGAACACCTTTAAACTTTTCATTAGACAAAATAGAAGCACGAGAAAGTACTTGCCTTAATTCATCTTTATTGGCATTTAAAATTTTGTCACCATTGCGTGGTAACACTCGACGGTAGTCAGGAAAGCGACCATCAACGAGCTTACTGGTAAATGAGAACTCTGTATCAATAATTCGAATATGGTTAGAACCCAAAAATACTTGTACACTTTCATCAACAGGATCGAGTAAACGAATAATTTCTAAAATACCTTTACGCGGCACAATCACTTGGCGAGAAGGCAGCTCAAGTGCTTGGTTAGAAATTTTACAAATAGCTAAACGATGGCCATCAGTAGCGACAGAACGAATTTCTTTTCCTTCAGTCTCAATCGACATACCATTTAAATAATAGCGAACATCCTGGTTTGCCATTGAAAAATGAGTACTTTCAATTAGCCGAAGTAATTCAGATTTTAATAAACTAAACTCAACATCACCTTTCCACTGTTCAATATTAGGAAAGTCAGTTGCAGGTAATGTAGAAAGTGAGTATTTGCTGCGACCAGTACTGATTTTAATAACATCATTATCAGACTCAAAAGAAAGCATAGAATCATCAGGTAAGCTTTTACAAATATCTAAAAGTTTACGAGCAGGAATAGTAACTTTTCCATCTTCAGCATGGTTATCAATTGACGCATAAGCAACCATTTCAAGTTCTAAATCAGTAGCCGTTAACGTAAGTGATTGCCCACTTACATCAAAAAGAATATTACCTAAAATAGGCAGCGTACTCTTTCTTTCAACAGCACCAGAAACCAATAACAAAGGCTTCAGGAGTAATTCTCTATTTAATGAAAATTTCATTTATGACCCACTTTTACTTACTTATTATTATGATGATAATGTTCTTGTTAAGTTTGAATAATCTTCTTTTATATCATGCGACTCTTCACGCAACGCTTTTACCTTTCGACAAGCATGCAATACGGTCGTATGGTCTCTTCCACCATAAGCATCACCAATTTCAGGTAAACTATGGTTGGTTAGCTCTTTAGATAATGCCATTGCAATTTGACGAGGTCTAGCAACAGATCTATTTCTTCTTTTTGAAAGTAAATCAGCCACTTTAATTTTATAGTATTCTGCAACCGTGCGTTGAATATTATCGATAGTAACGAGCTTATCTTGCAAAGCTAATAAATCGCGCAAAGCTTCTCTAACAAAATCTATTGTTATAGCACGCCCAGTAAAATTAGCATTTGCGATAACGCGATTTAAGGCGCCTTCGAGCTCGCGCACGTTTGAACGTAAACGTTTAGCAATAAAGAATGCAACTTCATCGGCCAAGTTAATATGACTTTCTTCTGCTTTACGTTTTAATATTGCAACACGAGTTTCTAGTTCTGGTGGTTCAATCGCAATCGTTAACCCCCAGCCAAAGCGAGATTTTAAACGATCTTCAACATCAACTTCTTTCGGGTAACGATCGCTAGTTAATATTATTTGCTGATTACCTTCTAGTAACGCATTAAAAGTATGGAAAAATTCTTCCTGTGTACGATCTTTACCAGCGAAAAACTGAATATCATCAATTAATAACGCGTCAACAGAACGATAATATTGTTTAAATTTTTCCATGGCATTATTTTGCAATGCCCTCACCATATCTTGAACAAAACGCTCTGAATGCATATAAGCAATTTTGGCATTGGGCTTATTAAGCAAAATACCATTACCTACCGCATGTAATAGATGGGTTTTACCTAAACCTGTTCCACCATAAATAAATAATGGGTTATAAGCAGCACCTGGATTATCAGCAACTTGTGAGGCAGCTGCTCGTGCCAATTGGTTAGATTTACCTTCAACAAAATTATCAAAAGTATATTTAACTCTAACATTGGTGGTTTTCGGTAAGTTACTTTCTGGCGCTGATGATTCTTTAGCCATTGGCTTAGTATTAGGCTGAACACGAGTAATGCTGTCCTGAACACTCACTTGCTGATTAGGAATACTACCAACATCAAAACGCAATAAAGGTGGATTAGCGCTATCTTGCATACTTACAAGTTCGTTAATACGATTTACATATTTATCTCTAACCCAATCCAAAACAAAACGATTTGGTGCATATAAAGTTATAATATTATCAGTCACCACACATTGTAATGGGCGAATCCACATACTAAATTGTTGTGCGGGTAATTCTTCTTGAAGAACAGACAAACATTTTTGCCAAAGTGAATGATCCAACAACCGACTCCTGATAATGACTATACTTTACGAATTATTTTCGCATTAAACTCAATGACAAAAAAAAGCAGCATAGAAAAAGATAATAATTTTTATATTGCCACTATTATCACCATAGTTATCCACAACATCAATATTGACATTTCAATAATAGGGTTTTATTTTCAATTATTTTTAACAAACACAGTAAAAGTAGGCTTTACACAAGTTTTTTAGAGTAAATTAGTGCTAAAAAACTTTAAATATACTATTTAATTATTATCGAAATAATGGACTGCTCTTTGCTAATGAAAAGCAATTTTGTTATAAAACTGTGGATACTTTTCAGATCGAGACGATCCGGCAACGATCTTTTTAAAATAGCTGAAGAATAATCATTGACAAAGTTTGCTTCTCTATATAGAATTTCGCCTCATTTTTAGACCCAGTGTGCTCATGAAGGCTGTTTTGCCAGGGCAACGACAACAGACGGATTAGCGTAATGAAAAGAACATTTCAACCTAGTGTATTAAAGCGTAAGCGCAACCATGGCTTCCGTGCTCGCATGGCTACAAAAAACGGCCGTGCAGTAATAGCACGTCGCCGTGCTAAAGGCCGCGCAAGCCTTAGTGCTTAATTTTTTAACTAGAAGTTTAGGTTAAAAAATTGGTGACCAATACGGTTACTTATGAATTTAATCGGGAGTCTCGTCTTTTGACTCCCGGTCAATTTCAATCTGTCTTTTCAAAACCTCTTCGTTTTGGCTCTAGCCATATCACTATCCTCGTAACACCAAATTCTGATAATAATAATCGCTTAGGTTTAGCCATAGCTAAAAAACGGGTCAAATTAGCCGTTCAACGAAATCGTATCAAACGACAAATTCGTGAAAGCTTCCGTTTAAATCAACATAATATCCCCCATATAGATATAGTTGTTATGGTAAAGTCGGGTACTGACAAGCTCGAAAACAAAGAAATTAATCAGCAATTGGAAAAAATATGGCGAAAAATAATTCAACGCCACAAAAAATAGCAATTACCTTCGTAAAAGCTTACCAGCGTTGGCTTAGTCCATTGCTTGGCCCCAATTGTAGATTTGACCCAACTTGCTCTTTTTATGCTATAGAAGCAATTAATCGCTTTGGTGTGATAAAAGGTTGTTGGTTAGCAGGCAAACGTATACTAAAATGCCATCCATTAAATGCGGGTGGACATGATCCCGTACCACTATCAAAAAAAGAGAAATAAGAAATTATGGAATCCCAACGCAGTTTTCTTTTTATTGCGCTTATGGTTGTTACCTATTTGCTATTTAATCAATGGCAAACAGACAATGCTCCAATTATTGAGCAACCAGCAGTAACTCAACAAACAATTACAACTAGTAACGGCGACTTTGTTCCTGAGTCTTCAGCAACAGTATCTCCATTAAATAATGAAACTACCGTAGCAAAAGCAACAGTAATTTCAGTAACGAATAACGTTTTCGCTTTAAAAATAGATACAAATGGTGGTGACATTGTTGAAGCTAAACTTTTAAAGTTTGATACTGAACAAGGCAGCGGTATTCCATTTACCATTTTACGTAGCGACACCGACCGTTATGTTGCACAGAGTGGTTTAACAGGCGCTCAAGGTTTAGACCGTGTTATTAAAGGTCGCCCTGTATACCAAACTTCAGCTACAGCTTACCAAACATCGCTAGATGCACCTTTAATGGTTGATTTAGATTATATTGACACAGCAGGCTTATCAGTGACTAAACGCTTCACTTTTAATCATGATAGTTACGCAATTAACGTTGAATATATAATTCGAAACAACGCGAATACACCAGCAAGTGTGCAAATGTATGGTCAATTAAAACAAACCACATTAATTGAAACATCAAGTGGTTTGATTCCTACATACAAAGGAACTGCATATTCAACCACTGAAGATGTTTATGAAAAATACGATTTTGACGATATTGCAGAAACAAACTTAAATGTTTCAACACAAGGTGGTTGGGTTGCTATGTTGCAACACTACTTTGTCTCTTCATGGGTTCCTGAGAAATCATCAACAAATCAACTTTATAGTTTATATTCAGCAAATAAAGATGCGATTATCGGCTTTAAAGCCCCAGCGATTACAGTTGAGCCAAATAGTACAGCAACAACATCCGCTATTTTCTATGTCGGTCCAAAAGATCAAGACGTTTTAGAAAGCATTGAAGAAAACTTAGATCTTACAATTGATTACGGCTTCTTATTCATGATTAGCCAACCTTTGTTTTGGTTACTTATTAAAATACAATCAGTTGTAGCTAACTGGGGCGTCGCAATTATTCTTATTACTCTTATTGTTAAGGGTGGTATGTATCCTTTAACAAAAGCGCAATACACATCAATGGCTAAAATGCGTGCATTACAACCAAAAATGACACAGCTGAAAGAACGTTACGGCGATGATAAGCAAAAAGTATCACAAGCTATGATGGAACTTTATCGCAAAGAAAAGGTAAATCCAGCCGGTGGTTGTTTACCATTAATAATTCAAATGCCTATTTTCTTAGCACTATATTGGGTATTTTTAGAGAGTGTTGAATTACGTCATGCACCATTTATGCTATGGATCCAAGATCTTTCAGCGCAAGACCCATTTTACATTCTGCCAGTGTTAATGGGTATAAGTATGTTCATTATGCAAAAAATGCAGCCAATGACGGTGCAAGACCCTATGCAACAGAAAATAATGCAATACATGCCAGTTATGTTTACTGTATTCTTTTTCTGGTTCCCATCAGGACTAGTACTTTACTGGTTAGTAAGCAATATTATTTCTATTGTACAAATGAAAATAATATTCTCGGGCATCGAAAAAGCCAAAGCTAAGTAAATTCATTTCTATAATTGAAAAAGGTAGCAATTAGCTACCTTTTTTTATGCTCTGATCTTTCTCATACGCCCTGCTTTACAATATATTAGTGTGTCCCTACACGTCGATGAACGGTATGCCATGATCACAAAGGTGTGATTGAATGGCGATTGCCTGAAATTTATCAGCTATTCACTATATTCCCCTACCTTCCATCAGTTAATTTAGTTTTAATCACAACAATAATTAACTCTGCATTTCCAGTCTGTTGTTATCAGTTTATAATATCGCCAATTAAACAATTGCCAAAAACAGAGATACTTCATGACCAACCTTGCTTTTTCATCAAGCCAAAAAGAAACCATTGCTGCACAGGCCACAGCACCAGGACGAGGTGGTGTTGGTATCATCAGAGTTTCAGGGCCAGAAGTGAAAAATGTTGCTCACGCTATTTTGGGTAAATTGCCTGAATTAAGAAAAGCTGAATATTTAACCTTTAATGATCAAAAAGGCCAAGCATTAGATCAAGGTATAGCACTTTACTTTAAAGGGCCAAATTCATTTACCGGCGAAGATATTCTTGAACTTCAAGGCCATGGCGGACCAGTTATACTTGATATGTTGTTGAAAGAAATACTCGCTTTACCAAATGTGCGTATGGCCGGCCCTGGGGAATTTAGTGAGCAAGCTTTCATGAACGACAAGCTTGACCTAACGCAAGCTGAAGCAATTGCCGACTTAATTAATTCAAGCTCAGAGCAAGCCGCTCGTTGTGCATTACATTCTCTACAAGGTGATTTTTCAAAGTTAGTTCATCAAATGGTTAATGATACCATTCACTTACGTATGTATGTCGAAGCAGCAATTGATTTTCCTGAAGAGGAAATAGACTTTCTCGCTAATGAAAAAGTTGTCAACGATCTTAAAGCTATTATCACGCAAGTTGCAGAAGTTAAAAATAAAGCCCAGCAAGGCAGCATTATCCGTGAAGGAATGCGCGTTGTTATTGCAGGGCGACCTAACGCCGGTAAATCAAGCCTACTAAACGCATTAAGTGGTAAAGAGAGTGCAATAGTAACGGATATCGCCGGTACAACTCGTGATGTGCTTTCTGAACAAATTCACCTCGATGGCATGCCATTGCACATTATAGATACTGCAGGCTTACGCGATAGCGCAGATAAAGTAGAACAAATAGGTATTGAACGTGCTTGGAAAGAAATTAATCAAGCAGACCGAGTTCTACTAATGGTTGATTCATCAACAGATATTAGTATAGATCCTAAAACAGTTTGGCCAGATTTCTTCGATAAGTTACCTGCCAATATAGGGTTAACTATTGTCAGAAATAAAGCCGACATAAGTCAGGCTAAAACGGGATATAGTGAGCTAAGCGATACCCCTGCCATTACTTTATCAGCTAAAACAGGTGAAGGTGTTAATGACCTAACAGCGCACCTTAAGCACATCATGGGTTATCAAGGTAGCGCTGAAGGTGGCTTTATGGCACGACGACGTCATTTGGTTGCTCTTGAAAAAGCTCATGAACACTTAGAAATAGGTTTAGAGCAATTAGAATCCTATGTCGCAGGAGAAATTTTGGCTGAAGAATTACGTTTTTGCCAACAAGAACTCAACAAAATAACAGGTGAATTCACTAATGATGATCTGTTAAGCCAAATATTTTCTTCGTTTTGCATTGGTAAATAAAGTTATAAATAACACATAAATTCACTTAAAAAATCAAAAAATAGGCGTCTTAAATGAGCTCATTTCAAGTAATTGTTGGTAGTATGTTAGGTGGTTCAGAGTATGTTGCTGAAGCCTGTGAAGAAACATTAACGGCACTTGGCCATGATGTTGAATTACATTTCCAACCAAATTTTGCGCAAATAAACAGCGAAAATCAAACCTGGTTAATTTGTACCTCTACACATGGTGCTGGTGACTACCCAGACAATATTCAAGCATTTGTTACGGATCTAGAAAAAAGCGATCAAGATCTATCCTCAGTTAAGTTTTTAACGATCGGCGTTGGCGATTCTAGCTATGACACTTTTTGCTTTGCGGCTAAAAACTTAAATAAACTACTTATATCAAAAGGTTTCATTGAAATAGTACCAATAAAAACCCTAGATATGAGCGAAGATATTGATCCAGAAGAGCGATCTCAAAACTGGTTAAATGAAAATAAAGATCATTTATAAGCCAATTACCCATAACTTATTCACAATATACCAAGAAATAAAAAAGCAATGTGGATAACTCTGGGTAAAAACTATTAATTTTCTATTATTATTCAGTAGATAATATATAACTTTAAAAGAGCTGTGGATAACTAGCTCTTTTGATCAAAGCTTATACGTGAGTTGATCAACGTTTGATCACAAGGTTTTATACTATATAATTACATGTTTTATATAAGTAAAAAGCACTTACCCACAGAAAACAAGGATCCTAATAAGTAATAATAACAAGATCTATTTAAAGATCTTTATATATTATTTAAGGATCAAGCTAAGATCTTTTCATGAATTTGATCATTCCCCTCGAGTAAAAAAAGCGTTAAAATATCGCTCTTATTTTTTAAAGATAAACCAAACTAAGGTTATTAATTTATGTGGTATCAAGAGTCTTATGACGTAATTGTTGTTGGTGGTGGTCACGCAGGTACAGAAGCAGCCCTTGCAGCATCTCGTATGGGATGTAAAACCTTACTGCTAACCCATAACATTGATACCCTTGGACAAATGTCATGTAATCCAGCCATTGGTGGTATTGGCAAAGGTCACTTGGTAAAAGAAATTGATGCGTTAGGTGGTTTAATGGCTACGGCAGCTGATCATGCTGCGATCCAATTTAGAACATTAAATGCCAGCAAAGGCCCTGCAGTTCGTGCAACACGTATTCAAGCTGATCGTAGTTTATATCGAAATTTCGTCCGTAATTACCTTGAAAACCAACCTAATTTAACGATATTCCAACAGCCTTGTGATGATCTTATTCTAGAAAATAGCAAGATCGTCGGTATTTCAACACAAATGGGCTTAAAGTTTAAAGCTAAGAGTGTTGTCTTAACGGTAGGTACTTTCCTTGCAGGACAAATTCATATTGGTTTAAATAATTATCAAGGTGGTCGAGCGGGTGATCCTGCAAGTATTAACCTAGCTGAACGCTTACGTGATATGCCATTTAGAATGGATCGTTTAAAAACAGGTACACCACCTCGTTTAGATGCGCGCAGTCTTGATTTTTCCGTAATGGAAGAGCAAGCAGGAGATGATCCTCGCCCGGTATTTTCGTTTATGGGATCAGGTAATGATCACCCAGAGCAAGTTTCATGTTTTATCACCCATACCAATAAAAAAACTCATGAAATTATTCAATCAGGTTTAGATAGATCACCAATGTATACCGGTGTTATTGAAGGTGTAGGACCAAGATACTGCCCTTCTATTGAAGATAAAATTCATCGCTTTGCTGAAAAAGATAGTCATCAAATATTTGTTGAACCTGAAGGTTTAACCACACACGAAATTTATCCTAACGGTATATCAACAAGTTTACCGTTTGATGTACAAATGGATCTTGTTAGATCGATCAAAGGTTTCGAAAATGCTCATATCACTCGTCCTGGTTACGCTATTGAATATGACTTCTTCGATCCTCGCGACTTAAAGCAAACACTTGAAAGTAAATTTGTTGAAAACTTATATTTTGCTGGACAAATTAACGGTACAACTGGCTACGAAGAAGCTGGTGCTCAAGGTCTATTGGCAGCAACCAATGCAGCAGCACGCGTACAAGGCAAAGAAGAGCTGGTATTAACACGTGATCAAGCCTACATGGGCGTACTTGTTGATGATTTAGCAACACTAGGGACGAAAGAACCTTACCGTATGTTTACTTCACGTGCGGAATACAGATTATTATTACGCGAAGATAATGCCGATATCCGTTTAACTGAAAAAGGTCGTTCACTTGGCTTAGTTGATGATCAACGCTGGCAGCGTTTTAATGAAAAAATGGAAAATGTTGAGCTAGAACGTCAACGTTTGCGATCTGTATGGGTACAAAAGGATCATGCGGTAGCGCCTCAAATAAATGAATTATTAAAAACACCATTAAGTCGTGAAAATAACCTAGAAGATCTTGTTCGTCGTCCTGAAGTTAGGTATGACGATTTAATGAAAATTGAAGGATTAGGTCCAAAGTTATCGGATACACAAGCTGCTGAACAAATTGAAATTCAAATTAAGTATGCTGGTTATATTGATCGTCAATTAGATGAAATTGCGAAAAAGAAACGTCATGAAGATACGTTAATCCCAATGGAATTCGACTTTACCCAAATTTCAGGTCTTTCAAATGAAGTGGTCGCTAAGCTTAGCGATGCTCGTCCAGAAACTATTGGTAAAGCTTCGCGTATTTCTGGTATTACTCCCGCAGCAATTTCGTTATTATTAGTCTATCTGAAAAAACATGGTTTATTACGCAAAACAGCATAATAAACCAACATATTAATTAAGATTTCGCCTAATGACATTATCTGATCAGCTAGCTACTTTAATAAATGAAACCTCAATAGAGGTTTCTGAAGAAAAAGTTGCCTTACTTATTCAATATGTTGAATTATTGAATAAGTGGAATAAAGCCTATAACCTAACCTCAATTCGTGATCCAAAAGATATGGTTGTTAAACATATCATGGATAGTTTAATGGTCGGGCCGTTACTTGAAGGTGATTCGTTTATTGATGTTGGCACTGGACCAGGTTTACCGGGGATTCCACTTGCCATCTTGTACCCTGAACGCAATTTTGTCTTATTAGACAGCTTAGGAAAAAGAATCACTTTTTTACGTCAAGTTGTCTATCAACTCAAACTTAACAATGTAACCCCTGTTAAAGCACGTGTTGAAGAGTATTACCCTGAAAAGCCATTTGACGGTGTATTAAGTCGCGCGTTTTCATCTTTACTTGATATGGTGACATGGTGTGATCATCTTGTTACTGTTGAACATGGTCGATTTTTAGCCTTAAAAGGCCATTATCCAAATGATGAAGTAGCAGCTTTACCGAGTAATGTTTCCGTAGCGAAAAGTCATACTATTGCCGTTCCTCGATTAGAAGGTGAGCGGCATTTGATTGAATTAGTAAAATCATAAATAATAATAAGCTTTTGATCTAAAAGTATTTGGGGATCCTGTGGGAAAAATAATTGCGGTTGCAAATCAGAAAGGTGGTGTTGGTAAAACGACAACCTCAGTAAATTTAGCAGCATCGCTTGCGGCGACAAAACGTAAAGTCTTGCTAATAGATCTAGATCCTCAAGGTAACGCGACGATGGGGAGTGGTGTTGATAAATATGAAGTGCCAGCAACCTGTTTTGAATTATTAATTGAAGAACGTCCTTTCGAAGATGTTGTATGTAGAGATACCTCAGGTGTTTATGATTTAATTGCTGCCAATAGTGATGTGACGGCGGCTGAAATTAAGTTAATGGAAGTTTATTCTCGAGAGCATCGCCTAAAAAATTCTTTATCTAAAGTTAGAAAAGACTACGATTTTATTATTATTGACTGCCCACCTTCTTTAAACATGTTAACAGTAAATGCTATGACTGCAGCTGATTCAGTATTAGTGCCTATGCAGTGTGAATATTATGCCTTAGAAGGGTTAACAGCATTAATGGATACTATCTCGCAGTTAACCTCTGTGGTAAACAGCAAACTATATATTGAAGGTATTTTACGTACTATGTACGATCCACGTAATCGCTTAGCCAATGATGTATCCGAACAATTAAAACGACATTTTGGTGATAAAGTATATCGTACGGTAATACCACGCAATGTTCGTTTAGCTGAGGCGCCTAGTTTTGGCGCTCCGGCTATGTATTATGATAAATCTTCGACAGGCGCTAAAGCCTATCTTGCATTAGCGGGTGAAATATTACGTCGAGCAGAACAAAACAAACAACCTAAACCGCAAGCTACATCCGAACAAGAGCAAGGAACAGTATGAGTCAAAGTAAACGCAGAGGTCTAGGTCGCGGTCTTGATGCTCTATTAACAACACCTACAAGTAATTCTTCAGAAGAACCTGGTGTTGATAAAGGTAACAAAGAAAGTGAATTACAAAACTTACCGATAGAGCAATTACACCCAGGCAAGTATCAGCCACGTAAAGATATGTCGGCTGAAGCTCTAGACGATTTGGCTAATTCGATAAAGTCACAAGGTATTATTCAACCTATCGTTGTTCGACCTATTAGTGATCATAGTTACGAAATTATTGCAGGTGAACGACGTTGGCGTGCCGCACAAATAGCAGAGCTTGATAATGTTCCTTGCCTAATTAAACATGTGCCTGATGAAGCGGCAGTTGCGATTGCATTAATTGAAAACATTCAACGTGAAGATCTTAATGCGATGGAAGAAGCTATTGCACTTGAGCGTTTGTTAATTGAATTTGAATTAACTCACCAAGAAGTTGCTGAGGCCGTTGGTAAGTCTAGAACAACAGTTTCTAATTTATTGCGTTTAAATAACTTAAACAGTGAAGTAAAAACGTTGCTTGAGCATGGTGATATTGAAATGGGTCATGCACGTGCGCTGTTAGCATTAGATAACGATATTCAAACCAACACCGCCCGTATAGTTGTTGCCAAAGAATTAAATGTTCGAGAAACTGAAGCACTTATTAAAAAGGTTCAACTACCTGAAAAAGAGCCAAAAGAAAAAGAAATAGACCCTAATACCAAAGCTCTTGAGCAAAACTTATCTGAAAAGTTAGGTTCGCAAGTTGTTATTAATCACAATAAAAAAGGTAAAGGAAAGTTAGTTATATCATACAGCGACCTATCTGAACTTGATGGAATAGTCTCTCGTTTTAACTCTTTTTAAAACCGTATTAAATGTGACCAATAAAAGTAAGTAACTTTTCAAAGTGATAAGTTACTTAAAATATGCAGTTTTTCTTCTCTCTTTGCCATAAAAACTTAAAGTTTTCCTAATCGATTATACATTAGTCGTAATTTTGTCATTTAGCGTTACATTTCGCACATTATCTGGGCAATGAGTGCCCTATTTTGTTGCAATAGCGCTGTAATTAAGTATACTTGCGTCGGCTTTTTAAAGAGGATATTTCATCTTTAAAAAACTGTAAGAATTACGAAAATTATCGTATGGAGTTTCTGGTGAGTTTATTTATTGGCAATGAGTTAGCTAAACCAGGAAGGCAATTTGCATTTAAGCAAATATTGATTTCGATAATCATCGTAATAACTTTCAGTGTAGTGACATATTTTATTTGGGGATTATCTTTCGCATACTCGGTATTAGCGGGTGGAGCGATAAGTATAATCCCTAATTTTATTTTTGCTCATAAAGCATTTAAATATGCTGGAGCAAGATCGTCCGAAAAGGTTTTAGATTCCTTTTACAGTGGCGAAAAATTGAAAATTGTATTAACGGCCGTTTTGTTTGCGCTAGCCTTCAAATTTTTAGCGATAGAGCCGATAGCTTTTTTCAGCAGTTTTTGCGTAGTAGTGGTATTGCCATTACTAACACCATTTTTTTTTAAACTTTAATCATTGGGATAATTAATATGTCTGCTGCGGAAATTACCAGCCAAGAATATATTAAACACCATTTAACCAATTTGTCTGTAGGTGAAGGTTTTATGACCGTTCACTTAGATACACTTGGTTGGTCGGTGTTTTTAGGTTTGGTTTTTATTATGCTATTTCGTTCAGTTGCAAAAAAAGCAAGTACCGGTGTTCCAGGTAAGTTGCAATGTGCTGTAGAAATGGTTGTTGAGTTTGTTGATGACAGCGTTAAAAGTACCTTTCATGGTAACAACCCTGTAATCGCGCCATTAGCTTTAACTATTTTTGTTTGGGTATTGCTGATGAATGCTATGGATTGGGTGCCGGTTGATTTAATACCGCGTATCTTTGAGTTGTTTGGTGTTCATTATATGAAAGCCGTACCAACAACCGATCCAAACATGACTTTTGCATTAGCATTAGGTGTATTTGCTTTAATTATTTATTACTCAATTAAAGTAAAAGGCATTGGTGGCTTTATTAAAGAGCTAACTACTCAGCCGTTTGGCCACTGGTCATTGTACCCGGTGAACTTTATTTTAGAGATGGTTACTTTACTTGCTCGTCCGTTATCACTAGCACTACGTCTATTTGGTAACTTATACGCAGGTGAATTAATTTTCTTATTGATTGCGACAATTGGTTTATTCCAATTGCCAGTACACTTTTTATGGGCTGCTTTCCACTTGTTGGTTATCCCATTACAAGCGTTTATCTTCATGATGTTAACTATTCTTTATTTGAGTCTAGCTCACGAAGATCACTAATTTGCAGGGAACAAATTAGCACGAATTTATTCGGCCCTTCGGGGTGTAAGGCAGGATGCCTAGAATACTAAATTTTTTGCCCTTTATTAGATAAAACTAGCAGGGGGCATTAATACAAGTTTCAACCTTAATTTTTAACTTTATAACTTTACTTAAATAATCGGAGATAAATATGTTATATATCGCTGTTGCTTTATTAATCGGTCTAGGTGCTCTTGGTACTGCGATTGGTTTTGGCTTACTTGGTGGCAAATTTTTAGAGTCTGCTGCTCGTCAACCTGAGTTAGCACCACAACTTCAAGTAAAAATGTTCATCGTAGCGGGTCTTATCGATGCTATCGCAATGATCGGTGTTGCTATCGGCTTATACCTATTATTCGCAGTTGGTGTTCCAGCTTAATTTATAACGCGAATTTGAATAGGAGATACATAAATGAATCTTAATATGACCTTAGTTGGTGAATTAATCGCATTTATCGTATTCGTAATTTTTTGTATGAAGTACGTATGGCCACCAATTATTGGTGCCATCGAAGCACGCCAAGCAGTTATTGCTGATGGCCTTGCAGCTTCTGACCGTGCAGCTAAAGATCTTGAGCTTGCTCAAGAGAAAGCTACAGCACAACTAAAAGACGCTAAAGCGCAAGCAGCTGGAATTGTTGAAGCTGCTAAAAAGCGTGAAGCTCAGATAGTTGAAGAAGCTGCAGTTAAAGCACAAGCTGAGAAAGAAAAAATCTTAGCTTCAGGTCATGCAGAAATTGATACTGAACGTAACCAAGCTAAAGAAGAATTGCGCCAACAAGTGGCTATTCTTGCGTTAGCTGGTGCTGAGAAAATTCTTGAACGTTCAATTGATGCCGCTGTACATAGCGACATTTTAGATAAACTTGTAGCTGAACTTTAGAGGGAAATGAGCTTATGTCTGAATTGACTACCATCGCTCGTCCCTACGCTAAAGCGGCGTTTGATTTTGCTATTGAAGCGAATGCAGTTGAAAGCTGGTTAGAAATGCTAGTTTTTGCTGCAGAAGTTGCTAACGATGCCACCATTATAGAATATCTTTCTGGTGGTGCATCGGTAGAACAAGCACAAGACATCTTTTTGAAAGTCTGTGATGTTCAACTTGATAGCAATGGCCAAAACTTAATTAAAGTGATGGCTGAAAATCAACGTTTATTGGTGCTACCACAGGTTGTTGCTCATTTTAGCGAATTAAAAGCTGAACATGAAAAAACGCTTGCTGTGGATGTAACCTCTGCTGTTAAATTAACAACAGAGCAAGAAACTACATTATGCGCTGCGCTTGAAAAGCGTTTGGCTCGAAAAGTAAAACTTAATTGTGAAATTGATGCAAACGTAGTCTCTGGCTTAGTAATAAAAGCTGGTGATATGGTAATAGATGGTTCAGTACGAGGTAAACTGAACCGCTTAGCAACAACAATGCAATCCTAACGGGGAACAGAGCATGCAACTGAATTCCACTGAAATCGCTGAACTGATCAAGAGTCGTATTGAACAGTTTGACGTAGTTAGTGAAGCTCGTAATGAAGGTACTATCGTTTCTGTAACAGATGGTATCATTCGTATTCACGGTCTTGCAGACGTAATGCAAGGCGAGATGATCGAACTTCCTGGCAATCGCTTCGCTATCGCTTTAAACCTTGACCGTGATTCGGTCGGTGCGGTAGTTATGGGTCCTTATGCGGATCTAGCTGAAGGCGTAAAAGTAAAATGTACTGGTCGTATTTTAGAAGTACCAGTAGGACGTGGCTTATTAGGCCGTGTTGTAAACACTCTTGGTGAGCCAATTGACGGAAAAGGACCTATCGATAACGATGGTTTCGCTCCTGTTGAAGTAGTAGCACCAGGTGTTATCGATCGTAAATCTGTTGATGAACCAGTACAAACTGGTATTAAATCAATCGACTCAATGATTCCAATCGGTCGTGGTCAACGTGAACTTATCATTGGTGACCGCCAAATTGGTAAATCAGCGATCGCACTAGATGCAATTATTAACCAGAAAAACACTGGTATTAAGTGTGTATACGTAGCAATCGGTCAGAAAGCTTCTACTGTTGCGAACTTAGTTCGTTCATTAGAAGAGCACGGCGCGTTAGATAATACTATCGTTGTTGTTGCTTCTGCTTCTGAAGCTGCTGCACTACAGTACTTATCAGCTTACTCTGGTTGTACTATGGGTGAATACTTCCGTGACCGCGGTGAAGATGCACTAATCGTATATGATGATTTGTCTAAGCAAGCAGTTGCTTACCGTCAAATTTCATTACTTTTACGTCGTCCGCCAGGCCGTGAAGCTTACCCAGGTGACGTTTTCTATCTTCACAGCCGTTTACTTGAACGTGCTGCTCGTGTAAACGAAGCGTATGTTGAAAAGTTCACAAACGGTGAAGTTAAAGGTAAAACAGGTTCTTTAACTGCCTTACCTATCATTGAAACACAAGCGGGTGATGTATCAGCATTCGTACCAACTAACGTAATCTCAATTACCGATGGTCAGATCTTCTTAGAATCTAACCTGTTTAACTCAGGCATTCGTCCTGCTGTAAACGCTGGTATTTCTGTATCTCGTGTTGGTGGTGCTGCTCAAACTAAAATCATCAAGAAGCTTGGTGGTGGTATTCGTTTAGCATTAGCACAATATGCTGAACTAGCAGCCTTTGCTCAGTTTGCATCAGATTTAGATGACGCTACACGTGCTCAATTAGAGCATGGTCAACGTGTTACTGAATTGATGAAGCAAAAGCAATACAGCCCATTGTCAATTGCTGAAACAGCCGTATCATTATTTGCCGCAGAAAAAGGCTTTTTAAATGATATTGCAATCGACAAAGTTGTCGATTTTGAAGATGCATTACGTTCATACGTAAACAATGATCACGCTGAATTGATGGCTACTATCAATGAAAAGGGTGACTATAACAAAGACATCGAGTCTGGTTTAGCTAAAGCTATTGAAGCTTTTAAAGCGACCCAAACTTGGTAATTGAGTTAACCTTTTCGGGAGAATAGTCATGTCCGGCGCTAAAGAGATAAAATCGAAGATTGGAAGTGTAAAAAATACACAGAAGATCACCAGCGCGATGGAAATGGTTGCAGCTAGCAAAATGCGCAGAGCGCAAGATGCAATGGCTGCCTCTCGTCCATACGCTGAAAATATGCGAAATGTGATCGGTCACATCGCGCTTGGTAATTTAGAGTATCGTCATCCGTATATGGTTGAACGTGAAGCTAAGCGTGTAGGTTATATCGTTGTCTCAACAGACCGTGGTTTGTGTGGTGGTTTAAACATTAACTTGTTTAAACAAGTACTAGCTGATGCTGGTAAACATCAAGCAGCAGGCGCTGAAGTTGAATTTGCCGTAGTGGGTTCTAAAGCTACGTCATTTTTTAACAGTATGGGTGCTAAAGTTGTTTCACAAACTTCTGGATTAGGTGATAACCCTTCACTTACTGATTTAATCGGTAGTGTTAAGGTTATGCTAAACGCCTATGATAATGGTGAGATAGATAGATTGTTCATTGTTTATAACAAGTTTGTTAATACAATGACGCAAAAACCGACAATCGATCAACTTTTACCTTTGCCTAAGTCAGATGATGACAATATTAAGCATCGCTGGGATTACATATACGAACCTGATGCTCAAGCAATACTTGAGCACTTATTAGTTCGTTATACAGAATCTCAAGTATATCAAGGTGTGGTTGAAAACCTCGCATGTGAACAAGCTGCTCGTATGGTTGCAATGAAAGCTGCAACAGATAATGCGGGTGACTTAATTGATGATTTACAATTGGTATATAACAAAGCTCGTCAAGCAGGTATTACTCAAGAATTGGGTGAAATTTGTGCTGGTGCAGCAGCGGTATAAGCAAAGGTTCTTGGTTTATTTTAATAGTAAATAAGAGCACAGATTAGAGGATTAAACATGAGTACAGGTAAAGTCGTCCAAATCATTGGCGCAGTTGTGGATGTAGAATTCCCACAAGATGCTGTACCTCAGGTATATGACGCGTTAAATATAACCGAAGGTGACCTTAGTGGCTTAGTACTAGAAGTACAACAGCAACTTGGTGGTGGTGTAGTTCGTGCTATCGCTATGGGTTCTTCAGATGGTTTGCGTCGTGGTCTGACAGTAGTAAACACAGGTGATAACATCCAAGTTCCAGTAGGAACAAAAACATTGGGTCGCATCATGAACGTATTGGGCGAGCCTATCGATGAAGCCGGCCCAATCGGTGAAGAAGAAAGATGGTCAATTCACCGCGAAGCGCCAGCGTATGCTGAGCAAGCGATGTCTAACGAGCTTCTTGAAACTGGTATCAAAGTAATCGACTTGGTATGTCCATTCGCTAAGGGTGGTAAAGTTGGTTTATTCGGTGGTGCTGGTGTTGGTAAAACCGTAAACATGATGGAACTTATTCGTAACATCGCGATTGAGCATAGCGGCTACTCAGTATTTGCTGGTGTGGGTGAGCGTACTCGTGAAGGTAACGATTTCTATCATGAAATGAACGATTCTAACGTACTTGATAAAGTATCGTTAGTTTACGGCCAAATGAACGAGCCTCCAGGAAACCGTTTACGTGTAGCGTTTACTGGTTTGACTATGGCTGAAAAATTCCGTGACGAAGGTCGTGACGTATTATTTTTCGTAGATAACATCTACCGTTATACACTTGCTGGTACTGAAGTATCTGCATTGTTGGGTCGTATGCCATCAGCCGTTGGTTACCAACCAACACTTGCTGAAGAAATGGGTGTTCTTCAAGAGCGTATTACCTCTACGAAGAAAGGTTCAATCACTTCAATTCAAGCGGTATACGTACCAGCGGATGATTTGACCGATCCATCTCCAGCAACAACTTTTGCTCACTTAGATGCAACAGTTGTACTTTCTCGTGATATCGCATCGCAAGGTATTTACCCTGCAATCGATCCACTTGATTCTACTTCGCGTCAATTAGACCCGTTAGTAGTTGGTGTTGAGCATTATGAAACAGCTCGTGGCGTTCAATCAACGTTACAACGTTACAAAGAACTTAAAGATATCATCGCCATCTTAGGTATGGATGAGTTATCTGAAGAAGATAAGTTAGCGGTGAATCGCGCACGTAAGATTCAACGTTTCTTATCTCAACCGTTCTTTGTTGCTGAAGTATTCACTGGCTCTCCAGGTAAGTACGTATCTCTTAAAGACACTATCAGTGGCTTTAAAGGTTTACTTGCAGGTGAGTTTGATGATTTACCTGAGCAAGCTTTCTACATGGTTGGTTCTATTGAAGAAGCAGCTGAAAAAGCTAAAAACATGTAATGAAGCCTGGTGATTAACATAAGTTAGTCACCAATTAGGAGGTCACATGGCAATACTTTCTGTAAATCTTAATGTAGTAAGTGCTGAGGAAGAGTTATTTTCTGGCAGCATCGAATCATTACAGATCACAGGTAGCGAAGGTGAATTAGGTATTATGCCTGGTCACGCACCTTTGCTGACCTCACTAAAACCTGGTATGGCAAGAATCGTAAAGAAAGGTGGTGATGAAGAGATCATTTATCTTTCTGGCGGTATGCTAGAAGTTCAACCTAACAACGTAACAGTATTAGCGGATATCGCGGTACGTGGCGGTGATTTAGATGAACAAGCAGCACTACAGGCTAAAGAACGCGCTGAGAAACACTTGAATGATCATGGTAACAATGTTGATTATGCAGAAGCCGCAGCTGAACTAGCTCGTGCTGTTGCGCAATTACGTGTTATCCAAGCAACAAGTAAGAAATAGCACTAGCGTTTTACATTCAGTTTTAGTGAATAAAAAAAAGCGACTTTTACTTTGGTAAATAGTCGCTTTTTTATTGTTTTAATTCTACAAATTATGCGGGAGTCTTTACTTTTTTTAACATAGAAAACAGCTCATCTTTTCTATGTAACCGAGCAATTTTCTTCGTTTCCAAATACTCGTCAGATGTTGTTTCAACACCTTCTTCAATACGACGAACTTCGTGATCTAGTTCATGGTACTCTTTGAATAAACGTGCAAAATGAGCATTCTCCATTTTCAATTGGCGGATTTCTTGTTCAAACTCTGGAAATTCGTGGTGTAAATCGTGTTTTTCTATCATTTTTTGTTGCTCCTATTTAGCACAATTAATACAAGTGTTGATATAAGGTAAAACTTTTAAGCGTTCAGGCTTAATAGCTTCACTACATTGGCTACAAATGCCATACTCATCGTTCTCAAAGCGAATAATAGCTTGATTAACCAACTGCAGTTCCAACTTTGCCTCATGATGAATTTCATTTAATACTTCATTATTTTCATTTTCGGTGGTTTGCTCGGCAAAGTCTGAAGAACGTCCTTTTTTAAAGTCTGCTTCAATAGCATCTACACGGCGTTGTAATTCCACTCTCTTTTCTAACAAATTATTCAAAATTTCTTTGTTCATAATGTATTACTCCTTGGCCTAAATTCATTCTATGCCTCTACTGTGATGTCGTTTTGATCTAGCTCAATAACAGGTACGAGTTTTAGTGATTTTTAGTTGTAACCTTTTGGGTTGGTAAAATGCGATAAATCACATTTATTTACGGCTAAATGACTAGGCTTATAGACTACGAGTCGCTAAACTAAAATAAAACGCGCTGAGAAAGAAAATGATTCGCAATAAGTTATTATGGGAAACTAGCAAACAGAAATATGGTTTGGTCAGTAAAGGGTTGCATTGGTTATCCGCATTGGCTGTTTTTACGTTATTTGGTTTAGGCTATTGGATGGTAGATCTAGATTATTACAGTGAGTGGTACCAACGAGCACCGCATTGGCATGAAAGCGCAGGTTTACTGTTATGTATAGTCACACTCTTTAGATTGGTATGGCGCACTATAGCGACTAAGCCAGAGATTATTAGTAGCCATAGTGCACTAGAAAAAAAGTGCTCTGCCATTATGACTTTTGCCTTATATTTTATTTTGCTTACGGTTTTTGCTTCTGGCTATTTGATCACAAGTGCTGACGGAAAGGCTATTGCCGTTTTTGACTGGTTTAATGTTTCGGCATTTATTCTTATTGCAGAAAATCAAGAGGACCTTGCAGGCGCGATACACTATTACATTGCATACACGCTAATATTTATGGCACTAATACATGCATTAGCGGCCTTAAAACACCATTTTATTGATAAAGATAATACGCTTAAACGAATGATTAAGTGAAATTTAAACCCCAAATTTTAATATAAAAATAATTAAAGGAATGAAAATGAAAAAATTATTACTTGCTAGTGCTCTGCTAACTTCAAGCGCGTTAATGCCTGCTTTTGCAGCTGACTATGTTATTGACACCAAGGGTGCTCACGCCTCAATTAACTTTAAAGCAAGTCACATGGGCTTTAGTGTTTTAGCTGGCCGTTTTAATAAATTCTCAGGTAACTTCTCTTACGATAAAGACAACATTACTGCAGCTAAAATATCAGTAACTATTGATACCTCTAGTTTTGACTCAAACCATGCAAAACGTGATAAACATGTACGCTCAGATGATTTTCTTGATGTTAGTAAATACGCTCAAGCAACATTTGTTAGTACCAAGGTTGAAGATAAAGGTAATGGTAAATTAGCAATTAACGGCAACTTTACAATGCACGGCGTCACTAAGCCATTAGTTATCAATGCAGTTAAAGTAGGCGAAGGTAGTGATCCATGGGGTGGCTACAGAGCCGGTTTTAATGGCACTGCAACAATCGCTATGGGTGATTTCGGCTTTAAGAAAGACTTCGGAAAAGTAGACTTAGAGCTTCACATTGAAGGTATTCGCAAATAAGGCAATATCCAATATTGATATAAAGGGCCTTTGGCCCTTTTTTTATGGGTGATTATAAATAAATAAAAAATTTATAAACCTTTTACTAAAAACTCGGTATTAATAACTATAAGAAAAAGTAACTTAACGAAAAATTTGAAATTAGCAAACATTAAACGCGGGAATCTATATCAGAAATGGTTAATGAAAAGGACGTAATGTTGCAAGTACAAGCAGGTCAATTAGATAAGTTAGCGCTGCTGTATGAAAGCAATAAAGTGAAGTTGTTTAATTATTTTCGCAAGAAAGGCAACAACCGAGCACAAAGTGAAGACTTAGTGCAGGAAACCTTTATGAAAATATTAGCTTATCGCAGCAGCTTTAATGGTTCGAGTACCTTTACCAGCTGGATGTACGGCATTGCTAGAAATACTGCCGCTGATCTGTATCGAAAGAATAAAAGTAATGTTATTCACGAAGATATTGAAGATCATGAGGTTGTTGCGGAACATTGTGCAACGGAACAAGCAGTATCAAGTCAGCAGCAAGATATTTTTGATGAATCATTAGCAAGTATTTCAGCTGAACATAGAGAAATTATTATTTTAAGCCGCTTTCAACAATTAAATTATCATGAAATATCGTCGTTACTCGATTGCAACTTAAACACCCTGAAATCAAAAATGCGCAATGCAATTACTAAGTTACATGAACAATATAACAAGTTATCAGGTGAGGTACAGTGATGAATCATCAAACGATCATCGATTGGAAATTATCGAGTATTAATAACGATCTTACGGCAGAGCTAATTCTTACAGATGAAATGCAGCAATATATTGAAGCGAATCCAGAGCTGGTTAAAGAATTAGCATTTATTGATGCTTTTTGGCAGCAAGACAACCAAGAATTGCCTTCTAACGAACTTGATAAACGCTTTTATAAAATGTTGTTACAAGCACAGACGACACAACAAAATATCGAAACTAGCCAAGTAGTTAAGCAGCCTCAGCAAAGTAGTATTTTTACTGGTGTTAAAAATTGGCTAAGCGCTAGCTCTATTAAGCCATTTGCACAGTTCGCAACCTTAGGTTTAGTGTTTTTTTTAGGCTTTAATGCGAATCAGAATAGCAATAGTGTAAGCCAGCAAGAGAAGAATCTAGTAGCTAACAGTGGTATTGAAAATTTACAGCAAGAAGTTTCTTCTTTGAGTGCAATGTTAGCCTTATCGATGTTAGATAAATCTTCTGCTGCGGAGCGTTTAACGGGGGTTGCTTATAGTCAACAAACTGATTTGACCGACCCACTATTAATGAAAACATTGATGTCGACCTTAGAGCATGACCGCTCAACAGCAGTTAAATTGGCGATTATTAATACCTTAAATCACTTGCCTGATATTAGCGAACAAGAAAGCCAAATCTTAGCGCTTGCAGTCAAAGAAAATAATACCTTAGTGAAAGTCGAACTGTGTAGTTTATTGCTCAATGTTGGCTCCCAGGAAACCAAAAACGAATTATTGAAAATACTTAATGAAAGCGAATTGAATCCAGATATGGCCGACTTTTTACAGAGAATTAATGCCATTTCCCACATCTAAATAAATTTATTTTGGAGTATAAAACATGAAAAAATTTAACCTAGCGCTACTTGGTTTAACTCTGTCGACACTAATGCAAAGTGCATATGCCATTGAGAAAACTTACAGCCTACCGTTGTCTAATCCAGGCGAACCGGTTTCTTTAGAAATTGAGGTGCATACTGGGGCAATTTATATCGAAGGCTTTGATGGTGAGTCGATTGAAGTATCAGCAACAATGGAGGAAATAGAAACCAATGAGCTGAATAAAATCGAGCGAATTATTAAGGATGTTAGTGCTGAGTTAAATGATGGCAGAGGCAACAATATTGAGAAAATCGGTGAAATTATTAGTGGCCATAAAAATAAGCACAAGAGAAAACAACGCTCGACTGAAGGACTTAAGTCAGTCAAAAATAATAGTATGCAGTTAGAAATTGAAGAAGAAGATAATGAAATTGAAATATCGAGTGAATACAGCACTCAAAACGTCATTCTGCATATAAAAGTGCCTAAACGTACTCGTTTAGATATTGAATTGTACAAAGGTGGCGATGTTGAAATTAATAATATTTCCGGCGCTATTGAAGCTGAAGCTTTTAAAGGTAACATTATAGCTAGTGGAGTATCTGGTCCTATGGTAGCTGAAACTCACAACACCGATATTGTTGTGTCGTTTGATAAGTTAAATCAGAAAAACCCAACTTCACTAACTAGTCATAGCGGTAATATTGACATCACCATCAATAAAAATACCGCGGCAAAGGTTAATGTGCAAAGCTATAAAGGTGAAATATTATCAGGCTTAGCGACAGAGTTTATCGCCTCAGAAGATGTACAGCGTAAGAACAAAGGCGGTAAACAAAAAATAGTCATTGGCGGCATGATGAGCGCGGAAGTTAATGGCGGTGGTCAAGATATTACCTTAGCGACCTATAACGGGAATGTTTATGTCCGCAGTAAATAGCGTTTTAGCTGTCTAAGATCAAAAAGCAATTAATAAAGGGGGCTAAGGCCCTTTTTTTGCAATAAATACACTAAAAAATATTCATTGAGAATGGCACTATACTGTCTAAGGTAATAATAATATTCACTATCACGATCATTTTAGGAATTTATATGTCAAAGGTTGTGTTGATAACAGGCGCTAGTTCGGGAATTGGCAATAGAACCGCGCTTATCTTGGCTAAGCAGGGCTACACGGTTTATGCCGCCACCAGAACACCAGAAAAAATTTCAGTCAATATTAAAAACCTACATGTTTTAAAACTTGATATCACCAACAGCGGCAGCATTAAACGTGCGGTAGACCATATTAAATTTCAGCATGAAAAAATTGATGTTTTGCTCAACAATGCCGGTTATGCACTAGTGTCTACTGTTGAAGACGTGACTGAAGAAGAAATGTATCAACAATTTAATATTAATGTTTTTAGTATTTTTAGATTATGCAAATTTGTAACGCCGTTAATGAGGCAACAAAATTCTGGTGTGATTATCAATATTAGCTCTTTTCTTGGCAAAGTCGGTTTACCGTTATTCTCGTTCTATAATTCAACTAAGTACGCTGTTGAAGGTATTACAGATTCCCTTCGTTACGAATTAAAAGACTTTAATATTAGAGTGCACTCAATCTTACCAGGCTTTTTTCAGACAAATTTTGCCAAAAACAACTTAGTCACGAATGATTTAACCTTTGACATAAAATCTCCTTATAGCCCACTCGTAAAAAACTTAGTTCCTAATATTGTTGAGCAAATTAATAATGGTGATGACACACTCGAAGCTGCATTATTAGTACAAAGCATGATCGAAAATGAAGATTCTCCAGCGAGAGCAACCGTTGGCGAAAAAGCGCGGCAATTTCTTCCTATGCGTAAAGAGCTAAGTGATGAAGATTTTGAACGTAGAGTACGGGAGTACTACAACCTAAATGGATAGCTTCTTTTTCAACGCTGCAGAGAAGTGCTTTCAAGTATTGGAGCATTTTAAACATAAAGAACAACATGTTATTAGAGTTGATGTCTCGAATGGTCTAGTGTTCTTTGATATCACACTTAAGCTAAATGAAGAAAAAATTACTAGCTTGAAAAATATCGACAGGATGAATTTTATTGTTTCAGTTACTCGTGGAAAATGTCAGATTAATGACAAGTTAACCTCATCAAAAACAAGGTTAAAAGAAAACAATACCTATTTGTTTGCTAGCTCAAGGCAAGACTTTGACATTGTTATTGAGCCGTCTAAAGATACTGAAATATTTATCTTATTTATTGCTGATTTCTTTATTAAGCGCTATTTAAGTCACAACGATGAAGAGCCAATAAATTTCTTATATCAAAAAATACAAGCCGATATTAGTTTAGAGCTAATACATGAAGCCCCAACAGATGCGCTGAGTTTGTATTTAATAGATAAAATTATTCATGCGAAAAATAGTGATAAAATGAACAGTATTATCAGCGAGCATCGTGCTATTGAGTATTTAATTCATCGCTTCTCATTGCTAGATATTCTCAATGAAGATGAGCATTCCATTGAACAACTCATTATTGCCTCCAAAGCGAAGAACATTATTTTAAAGAGTTATAAAACTCCCCCATCGATAAAAGAGCTTGCTCGGCTATGTGGTACAAACGACTTTAAATTAAAGCGCTATTTTAAACAGGTTCATAAAACAACAGTCTATGGTTATATGCAAAAGTTGCGTTTAGAAAAAGCCAATCTATTGCTCAAAGAGCACTTAATGAGTGTTCAGGCGGTTGCCAATGAAGTTGGTTATAAACACCAAGGGCATTTTAGCGCTATTTTTTTTAAAACCTACGGCGTTTATCCAAAAGATTTAAAAAACTCCTTTTAGTGACAGATTAAAATCCCGTTAGTGATAAAAGCCTATTAAAAGTTCTTATTCTGCACCGTAAAATACCCTCAGTGAAATAACTTTGAGGTAAATATCATGAATAAGGTCGTATTAATTACTGGTGCAAGTTCAGGAATGGGCAAAATTACCGCAGGTTTTCTAAATGATAATGGCTATACCGTTTATGCTGGCACAAGAAGTAAAACATTAGCAGCGCCTAGTATTAAAGGCGTAAATAACATCTATCTTGATGTTACCGACAGCGAGAGTATGAATGCTGCCGTTGAGCACATTATTGCTCAAGAAGGTAAAATTGATGTACTAGTCAACAATGCTGGTTTTGGTTTAATTGCAACAGCAGAAGATGCAACTGATGAAGAAATTTTTCAGCAGTTTGATGTTAATGTTTTCGGTTTAATGAAAATGACTCGTAGTGTTTTACCTTACATGCGTGCCGCAAAATCAGGTGTCATTATTAACATTAGCTCTTTCCTTGGCAAAATGGGCTTACCGTTGCTTTCTCACTATAATGCCAGTAAGTACGCCGTAGAAGGTTTTGTTGATTCTATTCGCTTTGAAATGGCGCCGTATGATGTTCGTGTTCATTCTATTCAGTCAGGCTTTTTTGGTACTAATTTTGCTAAAAATGGCTTAATGGTTAACGCTGCAACAACGCAAGAAGATTCTCCTTATAGTGCATTAGTTGCTCACTTTGTACCTGTTGTTGCTAAAGCTATTAATGAAGGTCCAAGCCCACAACCGATTGCTGATGCGGTAAAAGCCATTATTGAAGATGAAAAGTCAAAAATTGCCATTCCTGTTGGTGTTGAAGCAACAAGCTTTATGCCAATGAGAAAAGAACTCAGTGATGAAAGCTTTGAAGTGAAAGTGAAAGAGACTTTTGGTCTTTAAGTTATCGCAGCAATGATGATTTAGACGCATAAAACCCGTTAATTGCCGATCACCAAAAAAGCCAGTATTTTTACATACTGGCTTTTTACATATTACTTGCTGCTAATTAATTTTAAACGAAATAACTACTTAGCTTTGCTGAAGGTAAACTCTTTAGGTGGTGTAACAGCCATTAAATGCTGAACAAAGTAATCCCAACGTTTACGCATCATGTAAGCTTCACGTGCGAAGCCATGACCACGATTAGGTAGCATCAGCATGTCAAAGTCTTTATTCGCCTCAATTAACGCTTCTACCACTACTAAAGTGTTGTATGGCGGTACGTTAGTATCAGTTGTTCCGTGTGCGATTAATAACTTACCTTTTAAGTTATCGACAATTAACTGATTCGCTTGGCTATCATAATTTGTAGTGCCATCTTCATTTTTCACTAATACACCGTGGTATTTTTCACCCCACTCATCAGCATAGTTTCTGTTGTCGTGATTACCGGCTTGAGAAACAGCTACAGAGTAAAAGTCAGGATACGTTAACAAGGCACGCGTTGAGGCAAAGCCACCACCTGAATGTCCCCAAATTCCGACTTTTGAACTATCAATCCAACTGTGTTGCTTAGCTAATTGTTTAATTGCTGCAACTTGGTCAGGAATACCGCTGTCGCCCATATTTTGATAATAAAACTCATGGAAACTTTTTGAACGGCCTGGTGTGCCTAGCGCATCAATTTCAATAACAATAAAACCCAATTCTGCAATGGCTTGGTTGTCACCACGAGCGGTTCTAAAATGACGGCCACGAATACTACCCACCTGTGGACCTGGGTATAAGTAGTTAACTACAGGGTATGACTTGCTGGCGTCAAAATCGCTAGGCTTATACATTAAGCCATGAATGTCGTGTTCACCGTTACGATCTTTCACGATAAATGGCGTAGGAGCCTGCCAGCCTGTTGCTGTAAGTTTGCTAATGTCCATTTGTTCTACAACAAAACCAGACTTGCTACTGGTACTGCGAATAAAGCTAGATTCAGCTTGGTTTGGTGTTGATACGCGGTCTAAAAAGTATTCAGCATCTTTACTTAACGTAATGCGGTGATGTTTTTTCTCTGGTGTTAGCAGAGTTAAGTTCGAACTATCTTTATTAATGCTATAAAGATAGTGGAAGTATGGATCACCACCCTCTTTGCCGGCGCCAGTGAATATAAGCTTGCCAGTATCTTGGTTAATATCGAGTAACTCTAAAACCGTCCAATCACCTTGAGTAATTTGGTTTTTAATTTTTCCTGTCGTCGCATCAACTAGGTATAAATGCCCCCAATCAGAACGCTGTGAAAACCAAATGATTTCGTTACTTTTATCAAGATATTTCCAACTAATACCACTTACACCTGATTCGAAAAAGCTTTCTTCAACTTCGCTTAAAATAGTGCGTACTTTACCGGTAGTGGCATCCGCCATTTTTAATGTCGCGGTTTTGTGATCACGTGTTGATGAAACAAAGGCAAAGTGACTGCTATCAGCTGACCAATCAACATCAAGTAAGCTACCATCGCGGCCAGCAACGTGATCGGTAATGGTTGAACGGTGATCATCAGCAGGCATAGTTAATGGTGTAACTTTCGCTTGCTCAACATCAATAACGACACGGTGAATTTTGAAGATGTTTTCATCGCCCGGTAATGGGTATTTCCAAACATCAATTTTAGGGTGACCTACTGCGGTGGATACTATACCCATTTCGCCAACGTTACGGCCATCATGTTTAAACGTAGTTAACTTTTTAGAGTCTGGAGACCATTTTACCACTGGTTTTTTACCACGCACCCAGCCAGCATTATTCGTCGCATAACCAAAGTTTTCAATGCCGTCAGTGGTTAACTGTTTTTCGCTATTATCATTAATATTACGTAGCCATAAATTATTTTCACGGATAAAAACAGCTTGATCGCCATTAGGTGCAACTAACTCGTTTTTCTTCGCGACGTTTTTCGTTAATTTACACAGGTAACTTTCAATATTACATTGATAAGCCTTACCTTTAACTTTCAACGAAATTTTATTTTTACTAACAATTTCAAAGCTTTTGAATGGCAGTTTTTCTTGGTTAACTTCTTTTTCGGTAATGCGAGCTAGCGCTGTAGCAAGTTTTTGATGATCGAACGCCAATTTCTTTTGCTTGGTTTTAGCATCTAAAATGAAGAACTGTTCACCTTGTTCTGTGTGGCTACGATATAGCAACTGATCGCTGTTGCTCCAACTTGGATAATCAACGTTGCCAGTAATGAGCTTATCTGTGAATTTAACTAGTTTCTGCTCAGCTTTTTCATACTTTTCAACATTAAGTGTTTGTGCATTAGCACTAAAAGCTATGTTGACTAAACAAACCAAAACAACAGTTAACGATAAATATTTTACTTTAGAAGCCATGAATAACCTTTCTTTAGCCATGATGAAAATTCGATTGTCAGCATTCTAACACTTCTACCATATTCACGGCTGTATTTATCGACAAGTTGATAAGCCACCATGATGACTAACGGCAACATGCTTGTTAATAAGCTGATTTATAACTTTTATAGACTAAAGTCTAGACAGTTTTTTATTCAATGTAGACTTAGGTCTAATTTTAAAATTGGCGCTTACTCTCTAGTGTTAACAGCATAATAAAAAGTTTTGCATTTTTTTTGAACAATTGAATTTAATAGAGAGAGTGATGAGCGATTTACCAAACCCTGAATCTAGCCGTAATGGGCAGTTAGCACAATTATCTTGGTTGCAGTCATGTACTGGTGAGTGGGTCTATTTTCTTGAGAACAACACTAATGAAAGTAATGCATTAGATAAAATAGTGCAAGACTACATTTGGTTAGTATGCCAAGAAAAAACAACTCATAAAGTTGGTGGTTATCGTATTGAAAATCATGTTATCGAAACACTTATTGAACAAATAGCTGCTGTTAAGCAAGTTGTTGTTTTTGGAGTGCCTCATGAGCATAAAGGTAATGGTATATATGTTTATGCCCAACTCAATGGTGCTGCGATAGACTTATCAGTTTTGTCGCGAGCGATAAGTGCAAAGCTAGTCGGTTGTTTGGGCGATTTTTCTGAGCCAGAAGTGATTAAATTTGTTGATGAATTACCGGGTATTAGTAATAAGAAACTTTGTCGACAAATATTAAAGTCTCAAGCAATGAATATTCATTGTGCAGCGTAGTAAGTTTAAAAGAGTGATTTTCAGCAATAACAATAATAAGCGAAAATGTTAATACAATAATTAAAACGATAAAACACCGTCAGAGTATTGAAGTTGTTGCTCTTAGGTAAAACAAATGGGGAAAGTAAAATGTTGAATAAGAAAAAGCTTTTATTAGCATCAGGTCTTCTAGCTATTGCTGGCAGTGCAAATGCAGGTTATGAAATTAAATTGAGCGATAAAGATACCATTACCTTTGGTGGTTACATTAAACTCGATACACGTTACGTCGATGGCAACATTAATAGTATTACCAAAGATTATTGGGTCGGTGCCGGTAATGTTGGTGATATTTCTCAATTCAGTTTTCGTGCCACTGAATCACGTTTTAATACTAAATATGTTCATGGTGATATCACTGGCTTTATTGAAATGGATTTTCATGGTGGCGGTGGTAATGAAATAGTTTCAAACTCTTCAAACCCAAGACTGCGCCATGCTTTTATTAAATATAAAAACATTCTCGTTGGCCAAACTTGGTCAACCTTTGTTAATACTAGCGCTTTAGCTGAAGCTGCAGATTTTGCTGGCGCGCTTAATGCTGCAGCATTTATCCGACAAGGTCAAATTCGCTATACTCATGGTAATTTTCAGGTTGCAGTAGAAAACCCAGAGTCTGACAAAGGTGATCCGAGCCAAGACTCTGTACCTGATATAATTGCTAAATATACCTTTAAAGGTGACTGGGGTAATGTTTCTGTTGCAGGCTTAGCCCGTCAATTAAATACCGTTGGTGGCAACTCTGAGTCAGCATTTGGATATGGTATTGCTGGTAAAATTAAAACTTTTGGCAAAGATGACTTCCGCTTCCAGCTCCATGGTGGTGAAACAGGTCGTTACGTTGGTGTTGTTGCTGCACGTGACTTAGTTGGTGAAGAAGTTGAAGAAACCACTTCATACTCTGTTGCTTACCGCCACTTCTGGACTGATGATATTCGCAGCACGGCATTTTATGGTAAGACAACTACTGAAGTTGCTGATGCTGATAGGAGGCATTGGGGAGTGAATGTTTTTAAAAATTATACTAAAGAACTTTCATTTGGTTTTGAGGTGGGTAACTTCGAATCAGCTGATCAAAATGCTGATTCTGACTATGTGCAATTTTCTGCTAAGTATGTGCTTTAGTCAGTAGTCATGTGCTCATACTATTAATTTATTATGAGTGCTAACGTTTGCGTTAGTTAACCTCCCAACCGAGGTTGTTTTGGGGAAGCAAAGCTTCCCCTTTTTTATATTCGGACCGTTCATAACCCTTCACGACATTAATAAATCCCGTCATGCCAATATTATGGAACGACGATATTCGGTATTCTTTCAGATATTATGATTTTTTAATCACAGTAATTAACCTGTAACAAGCGCAGCAGCGAAACCGATAAAAATGCCACCGGTTGTTTTACCTACCCAACGTTGACCAATAGCAGATAAAAAGTATTGGCGAAATCGAAAGGCAACAACAACGTAAACAGATGTAAAAACAAAAGCATTACATAAACTTGTACCAGCAAGTAGTAAAAATTGCGGCAATATTGGCTGTGCTGGCTGTATGAACTGAGGGAAAAGTGCTGAGAAAAATACTAATGCTTTTGGGTTGCTCAACCCTAATAAAAAGCTTTGCTTAAATAGAGCTCGTTTAGCTGGCGTTTGCGTGTTTTTATCTGCGAATGCCCACTTGCCTTTGCTACGCCAAATCGCAATACCGATATAGACTAAATAGCCCGCGCCAGCATATTTTATTAGGGTAAATGCGAGATCTGATGCCATTAAAATAATGCCTAAGCCAGATGCTGAAATCAGCGCTAAAATCATTACCGCACTAACGTGGCCCAAAACGCCTGCTAATGCTTTTTTACGACCAAAGTTTATGCCATTACTTGCTGCCAATATGACTGATGGACCGATACTGATTGAAGCAAGAAGTGAAATACTAAAATAAAGCGAGTAACTACTGAGTTCCATGGAATTCCGAACGAGAATAAACTAAGGTGTTTTAAAGGCGGCTATGGTAGCGAGCGAGCCTAAAAGTGCAAGCTTTAGATAGCATGGTTTGCCACTTTTTTGATAAGTATCATTAATCACCATTAAAAAAGCCGCTAACTAGCGGCTTTTAATTAATCTAGACAAATTTTATCTTAATCGATTATTTTTTTAACTTGGCAAAAGCGTCTGCAAAGGCATTACCCATTGCGGCATTATTTTCTACTTTAGGTTTTTGTGTTCTTGCTTGATTTTTATGTTGGTGCTTATTTTTGTTGTCGTTATGCGACGCTTTAGTTGGTTTTGCTGCCGGCTGGCTTTTAGCTTGCGGCGCAGCTTCATCTAAACGCATGGTTAGGCTAATGCGTTTACGCAGTGGGTCAACTTCAGTCACTTTTACTTTAACGACCTCACCCGCTTTAACTACTTCATGTGGATCACTAACAAATTTATTGGTCAGTGATGAAATATGCACTAAGCCGTCTTGATGAACACCGACATCAACAAAAGCACCGAAATTAGCAACATTAGAAATAACGCCCTCTAAAATCATACCTACTTTTAAGTCAGCGATTGTATTTACACCTTCTTGAAAGGTCGCTGTTTTAAATTCAGGACGAGGATCACGACCAGGCTTTTCCAGTTCACTAACAATATCTTCAATGGTGATGACACCAAACTTATCGTTAGTTAATGCTGCAATATTAATTTTCTCAAGTGCAGCTTTGTTGCCAATGAGCTCAGTAATGCTGTTTTCACTCTGTTTTAAAATTTGCTCTACTACTGGGTAAGTTTCTGGATGAACACCAGAACAATCGATAGGATTATTACCGTTAGTAATACGTAGAAAGCCTGCGGCTTGTTCAAATGCTTTTGGTCCTAAGCGTGCCACTTTCTTTAATTCGTTACGGTTGTTAAAGCGACCATTTTCATTACGAAAGTTAACCACGTTGTTAGCCATGGTTTTATTTAAACCTGATACTCTTGATAATAAAGGTGCAGAAGCACTATTTAAATCAACGCCAACTTTGTTTACACAATCTTCAATAACATCATCTAAAGTTTGGCTCAATTGGCTTTGGCTAACATCATGCTGATATTGCCCAACACCAATGGCTTTAGGGTCAATTTTTACCAGCTCTGCTAATGGATCTTGCAAGCGTCGAGCAATAGACACCGCACCACGAATGGAAACATCAAGATTAGGAAATTCATTTGCTGCTAACTCTGACGCTGAATATACTGAAGCGCCAGCTTCACTTACCATTACCTTGGTTAGCTTGCTGTTTTCAATGCTAGTGATAACTTCGGCAACCAATTTATCGCTCTCACGAGAGCCCGTACCATTCCCTATCGCAATAAGCTCTACTTTATGTTGTTGGCATAAATTCACCAAAGTACGAACTGATTTATCCCAATGGTTTTGTGGTGCGTGTGGAAATATAGTCGCGGTTTGTAATAATTTTCCTGTCGCATCAACAATGGCGAGCTTACAACCGGTTCGCATGCCAGGATCTAAACCTAATGTGACTTTTGGTCCTGCAGGTGCAGCCATGAGTAAATCATTCAAATTACGAGAAAATACTTTTATTGCTTCCACTTCCGCTTGTTCGCGTAAAGTACCCAGTAATTCTGTTTCTAAACTTTGGCTGAGTTTTAACTTCCAAGTAGAGCTTACTACTTTAGTTAAAAAGGCCGCTGCGGCCTGTCCGGTTAAGCGCAAATTGAAATGTTCAGTAATTAATTGTTGAGCACTAGAAAAAGCACCTTCTTGCCCTGGGTCAACATCAATGCGTAATGTTAGTAAGCTATCATTGCGACCACGCAGCATTGCTAACATACGATGTGAAGGCACATTTCTTAATAATTCAGAATGCTCGAAATAGTCTCTATATTTTGCAGCTTCACCCGCTTTACCTTTAACCAACTTACTACACAAATGCGCTTGCTTAAGTAAATGACGACGTAACTTTTGTATTAAATTCGCGTCTTCGGCAAAACGTTCAACTAGAATGAAATGTGCGCCTTCTAGTACTGACTTTTCGTCAATGAAGCCATGCTCTTTATTGATAAACGCTTTCGCTTCATTTTCTGGGTTTAACTGCCAATTATTATAAATTTTATTAGCTAATGGCTCTAAGCCCGCAGTAATCGCTATTTGACCTTTGGTTTTTCGCTTCGGTTTAAACGGTAAATATAAATCTTCAAGGCGAGTTTTATTGTCAGCATTGTTTAGCTCGCTAGCTAAAGCGGGTGTTAATTTACCTTGCTGCTCAATATTGGCAATTATTACTTTTCTACGTGCTGCTAGATCTCTTAAATAAACCAAACGCTGAGCTAAGTGGCGCAAATGGTTATCGTCAAGTCCTTGAGTTACTTCCTTTCTATAACGAGCAATAAAAGGTACGGTCGCCCCTTCATCTAACAAATTTATCGCAGTATTTATTTGGCTAGTTTTTACATCAAGTTCTTTGGCAATTTGCTCAGCAATTGGCATCATTTATCTGGGATCCTAGTGAGATAACAAGTGAAGATGTTTGATTTGTTTATATAGATCGCATTATATACCCGTACTACTTCAAAATACACCTTCAGCAAGTAGAGAAAGGGTTAGCACTAAGACATTGATTGAAGAGAATAGTTATTCTATTGTCAAAATCAATAACGCCGGAGATGACCCTTTATCGGCTTGCCCGTAGGGGACTAAGCTAAAAAAACAGTTCAGCGTTGCAATACTTGATAAGGGAATAACCATTATCCTCATATGGCGCCTTGCCCTGATTTCTTAGCTTAGTTCTGAAAGCGCATTTTGAAGCGGCACGGGTATACACCCAAACACTGTCGATATACGATATCCACGCGCTTGTTCTTTTGATGAAAAGTATAGAGTGAAATTTAAACACTATGCTAATAGAATTTTAATAGTGCGATATATAAAATAACGCTACAATGTTGTGGTTCATCACCTTAATTAATAAAAATAATCGGATAAATTATGGCTCTCTCTGTTGTTGTTCTCGCTGCGGGTAAAGGTACTCGCATGCGTTCTTCATTACCAAAAGTACTACACCCTGTTGCAGAAAAACCTATGGTTGCGCATGTTATTGATGCCGCACGCCAGGTCGAAGCGGCAAACACTTATGTGGTTTATGGTTTTGGCGGCGATGTTTTAAAAAGTAAAATTACTGGTGACGATTTAACTTTTGTTGAGCAAAAAGAACAGCTAGGTACTGGCCATGCGGTTGATATGGCATCACCATTTTTAACCAATGATGAAGATGTATTGGTACTTTATGGTGATGTACCATTAACTAAAGTGAGTACATTGCAGCGTTTAATTGCCGCAAAACCTGACAATGGTATGGCATTGTTAACCGTGCATTTAGCTAATCCTACAGGCTATGGCCGTATTATTCGCGATGAGTCTGGCAAAGTTACTGGCATCATTGAACAAAAAGATGCTAACGCAGAGCAATTATTAGTTAATGAAGCCAATACTGGCATATTGTTAGCAAATGGTGGTGATTTGAAACGTTGGTTGTCAAATCTATCAAGTGACAACGCTCAAGGTGAATATTACCTTACGGATATTATTGCTGCCTGTCATCGAGAAGGTAAACTAATTACCACGGCTCATCCTGATAGTGAAATTGAAGTTGAAGGGGCTAATAACAGAGTGCAACTTGCTGGTTTAGAACGTGCATATCAATTAAGAAAAGCTGAAGAGTTGATGATTGCAGGCGCAAGCTTACGTGATCCAAACCGTATTGATATTCGCGGTAACGTTACTGTTGGCCAAGAAGTAGTAATTGATGTTAACTGTATTTTTGAAGGTAATGTTGAGATTGCTGACAATGTAGTTATCGGGGCGAATTGTATTTTGAAAAACTGTCGTATCGGTGATAATGCTGAAGTTAAGCCTAATAGTATAGTTGAAGATGCCATTATTGGTGAGTTAGCGTCTGTAGGGCCATTTGCCCGCATTCGTCCCGGTTCAGAATTAAAACGTGATGCCCATGTCGGGAATTTCGTTGAAATGAAAAAATCTACTTTGGGTGAAGGTGCAAAAGCGGGTCATTTGTCTTACCTAGGCGATGCTGAAATTGGCGCTAAGGCAAATATTGGTGCGGGTACTATTACTTGTAATTATGATGGTGTGAATAAATCTAAAACCATTATTGGTGCTGGCGCATTTATTGGATCAAATGCTTCATTAGTTGCACCTGTAACGATTGGTGACATGGCGACAACAGCAGCGGGCTCAGTTATCGTAAAAGACGTTGCAGACAGCGAATTAAGTGTTGCTCGTAGTAAGCAACGTAATATTGCTGATTGGAGCCGCCCTAGTAAGAAATAAGAGCAATAGGGCTGATCGCTAAGCTATGAAAATGCATTAGCTATTCGCTAGTGCATTTTTATTTCTAGTGCCAAGTTATAATAATAGTTATTACTCAATTTAATGCCTCGCCCTCTAATCAATTCTTCTATCCAAAACAAGATCACAAACTCACTCATATTTAGCTTGTCTTAATTACAATGGCTTTCGATAATCAGAGCTTTGGTTCAGTGACGCTTTGGTTCAGTGACTCTTTGGTTCAGTGACTCTTTGGTTAATTAGTAACTGATCTTTAGATAAATATTGTTTTTATTTTCTGCTTTTGTTCTAATAGCTAAGTTTTAAATCGAAACTTTTAAGAGTAAAACGAAAGAAATGTCAAAACGAAACACTCAACAACGCCGTCATACCATCATTGCTGAGCTAAGCAACTTAGGTGAAGTAAGCGTTGACAGCCTTGCCAAAAAGTTTGATACCTCAGAAGTTACGATTCGTAAGGATTTAGCGGTATTAGAAAATAGTGGTTTATTATTACGTCGATATGGTGGAGCAGTGCCTCTACCGAGCGAAATTATAGAACCAAAAACAGAAAAAGTTTCGAAACGAAAGGTAGTGATTGCCAAAACGGCAGCATCACTAATTCGAGATCATAATCGTATTATTCTAGACAGTGGTAGCACTACATCGGCTTTAGTGCGAGAGCTTAGTGCTAAACAAGGCTTAGTGGTAATGACTAATTCGCTTGCCATTGCCTCAGACCTTCATGCTTTAGAAAATGAGCCAACATTATTGATGACCGGTGGTACTTGGGACCCTCATTCAGAGTCATTTCAAGGGCAAGTAGCGGAAAATGTGTTGCGATCTTATGATTTTGACCAATTATTTATTGGTGCTGATGGCCTTGATATGTCTCGTGGAACAACTACCTTTAATGAGTTGTTGGGCTTGAGTCGTGTTATGGCGGAAGTGTCTCGTGAAGTTATCGTAATGTTGGACTCAGAAAAACTAAATCGTAAAATCCCTAATTTAGAATTACCTTGGAATAAAATTCATACGTTAATTACAGATGCAGATATGCCTGAAAACGTACGAAGTGAAATAATTAAACAAGGCGTTAACCTCGTTATCGCTAGTTAAAAAGGACAGTAGTTATGTGTGGAATAGTAGGTGCAGTAGCACAACGTGATGTAGCAGAAATTTTAGTAGAAGGCCTTAAACGTTTAGAATATCGTGGTTATGATTCTGCTGGTGTTGCCATTATTGATAACAATAATGAATTATTAACCGCTAAACGTTTAGGCAAAGTACAAGAACTTGCACAAGCACTTGAACAACAAACATTATCTGGTGGTACTGGCATCGCGCATACTCGCTGGGCAACACATGGCGTGCCAAGCGAAATTAATGCTCATCCCCACCTTTCGAATAACACTATTGCCGTAGTGCATAACGGTATTATTGAAAACCATCAGGCATTGCGCACTCAGCTGCAAAGTTTAGGCTACGAATTCTTATCGCAAACAGACACTGAAGTTATTACACATTTGGTTCATCACGAACTCAAAACCAGTGAAACATTATTATCAGCAGTACAAAAAACCGTCAAACAGCTAGACGGTGCTTATGGTACTGTAATAATGGATAAACGCGATAAAGACAACATTATTGTTGCGCGTTCAGGTAGTCCGCTAGTTATTGGTTATGGTTTAGGCGAAAACTTCATTGCTTCAGACATCATGGCGTTATTGCCTGTTACTCGTAAATTTTCTTACCTTGAAGAGGGCGATGTTGCGCAAATTAGTCGTTTTGAAGTGAACATTTTTGACACTAACGGTAAGCCAGTAGTACGAGAAGCAAAAGAAGCCAACGTATCACATGACAGTGGCGACAAAGGTGAATATCGTCATTACATGCTTAAAGAAACCTACGAGCAGCCAACGTCTGTACGCAACACGTTGGAAGGTCGTTTATTGGGTACAGAGCTTAATATAGATACCTTTGGTAATGGTGCTGATGATATTTTTAAAAATGTTCAGCATGTACAAATCATTGCCTGTGGTACAAGTTACCATTCAGGTATGGTTGCACGTTATTGGTTGGAAGAACTAGCGGGTGTATCGTGTAATATCGAAATCGCTAGTGAATTTAGATACCGTAAATCATTTGTACCTAAAAATTCGATGATAGTTACCTTATCGCAGTCAGGTGAAACAGCAGACACATTAGCAGCGTTGCGCTTAGCAAAAGAAATTGGCTATACGTCTAGTTTAAGTATTTGTAATGTCCCTGGTTCATCACTGGTACGTGAATCAGACTTATCTTTTATGACCAAAGCGGGCGCTGAAATTGGCGTAGCATCAACCAAAGCATTTACCACTCAGCTTGTTGGCTTGTTAATGATGACATTAGCTATTGGCAAGCATCATGGTATGTCGGTTGAACAACAAAATAATATTGCTACTTCGTTAATGACTTTACCGAGTAAGCTTGAAGAAGTGTTGGCGTTAGCTAGTTCAATTGAAGACCTTGCTGAAGATTTTGCTGACAAGCAACATGCATTATTCTTAGGTCGCGGTGATCAATACCCTATCGCGATGGAAGGTGCATTAAAACTGAAAGAAATTTCATATATACATGCGGAAGCTTATGCCGCTGGTGAACTTAAACATGGCCCATTAGCACTTATTGATGCTGATATGCCAGTTATCGTTGTTGCGCCGCAAAATGATTTAATTGAAAAGTTAAAATCAAATGTTGAAGAAGTGCGTGCTCGCGGTGGTTTAATGTATGTTTTCGCCGATAGTAATACAAACTTCGTTAGTGACGAAACCATGAAAGTCATCGAAGTGCCAGTGTGTGACGATATTATTGCACCAATCGTTTATACCTTGCCATTACAGTTATTGTCATACTATGTGGCAATCATTAAAGGTACTGATGTAGACCAACCACGTAACTTGGCAAAATCAGTGACAGTGGAATAATTAATTTTATTTCCCATCATTAAGTAAGATTATAAAATAAAAAAGCGATTTACTCAGAGAGTAATCGCTTTTTTACTTATAAGGAATTAAGTTATATTATCAGCGAGTTGGTGAGGGACTAAAAAATGAATATGGATTTAATTAAAGCTATTTTTTATGCCGGCTTACCGGTGCAAATATTCACGTTCTTAATGGTTTATTATGCCTATAACAAAGGCTACCTTACCTCTGATATTAATATACGAGATGCTTTTACTGATAAAAAGAATCCGGATAAAAAATTTTCGAAAGCTAACAAAAAAAGTTTACTATTTCTGCATTCTAAATGGATGACTTTTGGTGGCGGCTTCTATGGTTTACTTGCATTATTAACTTTTATTTATATTGAATTAGATCAAACGATTCAGTTCTTAATTCATGCTACGGGTTGGCAATCATTTCTAAATTTACTCACCTTTGATGCCATTTTAGGCATGATCATTGAGTCTTTTGTTAATATGCTTAAAGCCTTGTTGTGGTTTAGTTATTGGCCTGACGTTTTTGATATGGAAAATGTAGTGATTTGGTTTATCGCTAGTTATATCGGTTATCGTCTCGGTGCAAATTTAGCTCAGCGCTACGTACTCTACCTAGAGAAAAAAGTGCCAGAGAATTGTGCTGAAGAAACAGATTAGTCGGTTTCTTCATTAGCTTTTTCGAACTGTAACTCACAAAGTCGTCGATATAACTTAGAACTTTCTAGTAATGACTTATGATCTCCAGTATCAATAATCTTTCCTTGGTCCATTACTACGATTACATCTGCATGAATAACTGTCGCTAATCGATGAGCAATAATTAACGTCGTTCTCTTGGTCATGAGTTCATCTAGTGCTGCTTGAACGTGATATTCACTTTGAGCATCTAAAGCGCTGGTTGCTTCATCAAGCAGCAAGACATTAGGATCTTTCAAAATAGCACGAGCTATAGCAATACGCTGTTTTTGTCCTCCCGACAAACGTACGCCTTGTTCGCCTAAGAAGCTGCTGTAACCTTCTGGTAATTGCTCAATAAACTCGTGAGCGTGGGCTCTTTTGGCGGCGCTAATAACCTCTTCATCAGTTGCCTCGGGTTTACCATAACGAATATTGTGCCAAACATCAGAGCTAAATAATATTGGGTGTTGAGGCACCATACCCATGGTTTGGCGTAAGTCAGTTAATTTGAGTTGAGTAATATTGGAAGCATTAAAACTAATGCTGCCTTTTTGTGGATCATAAAATCGTTGTAATAACTCAAATAAGGTGGTTTTTCCTGCACCAGACGGGCCCACTAAGGCAACAACCTTTCCCGCAGGTATGGCTAAGTTTATGTTTTTAAGTGCAGCACTGTCAGGACGTGACGGATAATAAAAGTCGACGTCTTTAAAAATTATTACTGATCGGGCATCACTATTTAGTGTTTTTGGATAATCTAACTCTTTGATATCACTTTTAATCTTAAGTAACTCAAGTAATCGAGTGGCAGAGCCAGCTGCTCGCTGCAATTCACCGTATACTTCTGCAACAGTTGCGACCGACATGGCAACCATAATAGCGTAAAAAACAAATGCTCCTAATTCGCCACCAGTCATTTCTCCTTGTAAAACATCCATACCCCCTACCCACAACATGGCACTGATCGCGCCAAAGGTAAGAAAAATAACAATAGCGATTAAGAGCGACCGTTGTTTTACTCGTCGCTTAGCAACACAAAAAGCATTTTCTACCTCATCAGAAAAGGCATGTTGCTCTTTTACTTCATGGGTATAGCTTTGCACAATTTTGATGTTTTGAATGATTTCACCAGCATAAGTGCCAACATCAGCAATTGCGTCTTGTGAACTTTCGGCTAGCCTTCTGACTTTACGGCCATAAATCATCATAGGTATTAAAATGACAGGTACTGAAAAAACAACAAACAGTGTTAACTTAAAGTTAGTCAACATTAGCATTATTAATCCGCCGATTAACATCAATATGCTGCGAAGTGCCATCGAGAAAGATGAACCAATAATTGACTGTAGTAACGCAGTGTCAGTGGTTAAACGTGACATTAGTTCGCCACTACGGTTTTCTTCAAAATAGCTCGGGTGCAAAGTAACAATACGATTAAATACTGCTTTACGAATATCAGCGCTGACACGTTCACCCAACCAAGACATTAGATAAAAGCGACTAAAAGTGCCGAAAGCAAGTAAGCTAATTAGCCCTATTAATACTAAAATAGCAGATTGTAATTGTTCAACTGAACCGGCAATAAAGCCACTGTCGATAACAAACTTTACCCCTTGCCCTAGGGATAAGTTAACCGCTGCAGTTACTAGTAAAGCCAATAAAGCTAAGGCCAACATCAGTTTGTAAGGCTTTATAAAAGCGAAAATAGGTAACAGGCTGGTGAAGGCTTTCGGTTTGTTTTTAGCCTGATTATCACTTGAAATAGGTTGACTGACGGCTTGGCTGTTATCGTTCATTATGTGATCTCAGGGAGTACTCTTCCAAAAGAGGTGGTTATGAAAAGGGATAATTCAAGTGGCAAATCGTTATTAATAGTGTTGCAAAAAGTGTTTAACAAAGTAGGTGAGCTATTAGCTAAAGTAGCTACTTAACTTTAATATGATTATTTTGTATTTTTTAACTGGGTGTTAAAGCTAGCTTTATAAAATATGCAATATTACTAGTAAATACACCTTTGACATCGGTTGTACCTCATTTGTTTAATTTATTAGAAGATTTTGAGCCTTAAAGCCCCATAGCATTATGATGTTTACAATGAGTTAGTCGATCACTTCCTTTGTTAAAAAAAATAATGGTAGGTTAGCGGGACATAGAAAAAATAATTTTACACTCTTTTAAACAAACCCATTAACTTTCAAGAAAAACACTTTTTAAACCCTTACTTAAGTGCAGCTGAGTTTAGAGTAACTACTTAATACACAGTGAACAGATACTAAGCTTTTCGGCGTTTTTTTCATCAATTAATGACTTGCTAATTGATAATGTTCTAGTCAATACTCACAACAGGTAAGAGGTTGGACCTCGAGCCTTTTTAAATAATTCTATAACAAAAAAATATAACAGGAATTACTATGAAAAAAACGATAATAACCATAGTACTTGGCTGCTTTTTCCTTATGGGAAATTCGTATGCTAATCAAGGCTTAGCCTTTATTCACGGTACTGGCAAACAAACAGATGCATATAATGATTATTGGACAGGAAGTTTTGTTAACTCAGTGCGTCAGGGTCTAACTAATAGCAATAAGTTTACAGTGGTTAACTGTGATTTTGATAAATTTATGTGGCATGAAGACGCTGTTGGCTGCTTGGCTGATCAACTCAATAGTTTTATAACAAACGAAAATATCACAGAACTCATACTATTAACTCATTCTAATGGTGGCAATGTAGTGCGATGGATACTTTCGAATCCAACCTATGATAGCCGCTACCCAAATATAATCAGCAAAACTAATAAGGTTATTGCTGTTGCCCCTTCTAGCTTAGGTACTCCATTGGCTGATGCTGCTACTCAAGGTAATACGTTTGAAACATCATTAGGCTGGTTGTTGGGCTATAACTCTGATGCCGTGAAACAACAGCAAGTGAGCTGGATGACATACTATAATAACAACTGGTTATCGGGCACAAATGGTCGTCCTGTTTTGCCTACAACATTTAAGGCTATAGTCGGTTCAGATGTAGACTCAGCGTTTTGGGATAGTGATAGCTATTGCGCGGGTTATCAATATCAAGTGGCGTTAGAAACCACTCAAAACTGGTTAGATTCTTGTTCTGACGGGTTTTTAGAGTGCAGCTCACAAAGTGGCGCGGGTACTGTTTGGTTTAAAGACAAAGATAAAACAAGCGGTAAAGAGCCTTTAAGTCATCAACAGAGTCGACGTGATTGCTTTAATTTAGACGTAATTATACGAAACGATATTTAAGGAGCTAACCATGAAAAAAATAAGAACAAGTATAAAAGTCATTAACCTAATTGCCTTGTTAACCAGTGGACAGTTATATGCTTTAACACTCAATAGTACAGAGCAAGCCTTAGTTTCAATTGATGCGCCTTTTTATAAAGTAGAACAGAAAGCACTACACTTTAGCCAGGCTATTAATAGTAACAATGCTCTTTCATTTGGAGCTAAAGCATATACAACAACGAGTGATGAATACTGGCTTGAAGTTAGTGGTAAGCAATTAAACTCTGGGATCAGGCTTGATGTTAGTCACCCAGGGGCATTAATTCGTCTTTCAGGCAAAAAGAGCAATGACATTTCTGCTGTTGAGAGTATTGCTATTGATCCACAACAAATAGAATTATTAAAAGGCACAAAAACGCTAGATAGTGCGTTCAGTCAAAAAGTATCAAAACAGCAATTTTCTAGTGCGAATATTTTTCCAAATAGTAGTGCCGTCAAGCTCCAAGAACATATAGGTCGAGGGCAATTTAGTTTAAAAGTTACACAACCGCTTAACTACAATGAAAAGTATTTAGTGAATGTTAAAGAAAAAGGCTCAGAATATGGCTTAACTTTATCTGTTCCAACGCAATCACTATTAGCAAAACAAGCGTTAACGTTCGATATGGCTATGCACAACTCTAAAGGCCAGTTAACTCTTAATGCGAATAAAGCCTTTATTAAAACACCTTCCGGAGTGACATTGCCTGTAAAGACAAAACTAGTTCAAGGCAAACAAAGTGTTGAATTGCCCGATATACTGGTAACGAACAGTAGAGGTGAATTATATGAATTACACGTTAATTCTCAAGTTCACGATAAAGGATTAATTATAAGACGCAGCAGTAAAGTTGCTTTTGCTATTGCTCAGCCTACAGCGAAAATGACAGGTAAAGTGGATGTTGAGGCGACGCATGCCAAAGTCGAATTAAACGTTGCAAGCGAAGGTCGTTATGAAATTAGCGCTATTGTTTCAGGGATTAATTTAAAAGGGAAGCCAGAAGCGGTAATGTTAAGTCGTTCAGCTTACTATCTCCGACCGGGCGAACAGAGTGCTAATTTAATGTTTGATGAGGGGTTGCTCAAAAACTTAAACGTTTTGCCACCATATAGCTTAAGTCAATTACGTTTAGTTGACCAAAGCAGAATGGCACTTTTGCAACAATAAGGTAATGATAAAAGTAAATATCGCTTGGTTGTTTAACGAAGCGATATTTTTATTCAATAGCTTTTGATTGTATTAGCTAATGTTAAGGGTGACTTATTTTCTTTTAGACAATAAATCAAAAAACACCAATTTAGTTAAGTGGCTAGCCTGAGGACTAGTTTAGAAAAATTGACTTTAATATTAGTTAATTTGGCGCTGAATTATTTCCAAAACATTATTTTCCGGATCGATTACTTGTAACAAATCTACTTGTAGATTTTCATCTTTGTAAATACGGCCAGCCTTTATGCCTTTGCTGATCAAACACTGCTTTAGTTTGGGCAGTTTAGCATCAGTATAAAAGCCAAATTTCATCACCCCGCGCCAGTGTTCTGCTGAAGATAAACTTTGATAATCAAGTCTATCGAATAACTCTTTTCTGGAAAATATTTCAACAACAAACTCGCCTCTTCTCATCAACTCTCCTGTGGCGCTGCCATCAGGAAAAGAAAATTGCTTCACTGTTTCTAGCGCGAATGTTTGCTGATACCAGCTAGCCAGAGAACTTTTACTGTCAGTGGTTAAGGCGATGAAGTTAGGCTCTAATGTATGACCATCAAAGCAAGAAGAAGCCTGGGCTTGCCCCGTGAATAATAGGTAAAAACAAAAGTATAAAACAGTGCTACTTTTTGTCTGTATTATTTTCTTGGTATGATGTTTCGCTACGATAAATATATTTTTCATGTGAAGTTATCTCAAGGCTATGCTAACAATATGATTTTGTTTTTAAATACTTATTAAACTGCTTTTTAATGTAAATTTATTTTAGCTTTATAGCTAGCTAATGCCTTTTGATGTGATGCAACACTACTAGCTCTATGGTTGTTTTTAATCGCTATAGCTAGTGCCTGCTCGTAGGCCAACAATGCTTGTTTGGGCATGGCCAGTTTTTCATAAACATGTGCCAAATTACGCAAGGCTCTACCTGACGTTGGGTGCTCTTTAACGCTCAGTAATGAAAGTTCAATTGCTTCTTTGTTTTGCTGCTGGTCAACATAAAGCAAAGCCATATGATCTAATATGCCAATGGGCAATACCGAAGGGGTTCGCTGAGCATAGTAAGTCTGTAATCCCTTTATCCCACCTTTTTGTTCAAAATCGAGCGTATTTTTAAAATGTGGCGCAGCCCAAGTGCCATAATAATCTTGTAAGTCCTGATGAGCTTGCATCATCGAAATAGAACCATGAGATTCTTCTTCATGTTTTGCAAACTGCCACTTCAGCCCTTTAATGGGTTGTTTTTTCAAGTGATAAACAAACTCATCAACCCCTTGATTCCACCCCTCATTCGCAACACTTAAGTACAGCTTTTTATCTATTATTTTGCCTTTTTTAGCAATGTCATTTGCTTGTGTTACCAATTGAAAATCACTGTAATAAATACTTGGGCTAATCGCAAAGTAGCCATCAAACTGTTCTGGTTGCGTTAACAAGGCACGAACAACAAATTCACCGCCCATAGAACTGCCCATTAATAAGTTTTCACCATTTGTTGCATAGGTACTTTCTATATAAGGTTTTAACTCTGTAGTGATGAAATTTAGAAATGCTTTAGAGCTCGTTAATGTACTTAGGTCAGCTGTTCTATTTTTGTTAGTTTCAATACCGACTACGATCATCTTCGGAATGCGTCGAGAGAAATCGGCCAAATCATCGGTAATAGCAACGGTCTTTTGCATTTTTCTTTTGCCATCTGGAATATAAAGCACAGGGTATTTATTACCTTGATTTGAATAGCCAGTAGGTAGATGAACATAGAAAGTTCTCACTTCATTCAAAATGCTTGATTGGAAAGTAAACTTATCAGCCATGACCATTGACTTATTGCTTTCTGTTACAGGAAATTTGCTTGCTGAGGCAGCAAAGGTTGAGCAAAGTAAAACTGTTAATGTGAATGGTAGTAATACTTTGCGATATGCTATTTTCATTATCTTAATCTTTATCATGGTTATCTCTAATGATTGTTTTGTGTCGCTAGCCCTAAAATGATTGAATTACGTTTTAGGGCTATTGCGCCTTGTTAATTATTCACATGAAAGCGAGTCAACGGGTTTGGCTGATGCGGCTTTAACCGCGATAACCATAACGGTGACGTAAGCAATGATTAAGCTAAACAAGGCACTGAGCAGGTATGCGCTGTATGGCATATCAATGCGATAGATAAAGCCATTCAGCCAATCTCTCATCAAGAAATAGGCAACAGGGAGTGCTATTACATTCGCTAAGACGACTAAACTTGAGAATTGATTTACTAACATAAAGCATAGCTGTGCTGTACTTGCGCCTAATACTTTGCGCACCGCTATTTCCTTAACTCGTCGTTGAGTATTAAATGCTGCGAGTCCAAACAAGCCAATTGCTGTTACTGCGATGGCTAAAAAGGTGAAAACGTTAAGTAAACTTGTTTGCTGATTTTCATTGCGATATGAAGCAGAAAATAAATCAGTTAACCAGTCATATTTGAAGGCTAAGCTACCATTTAATCCTAACCAAACTTGTTCCATATCTTTAATGGATTGCAAGCTAGTGCCAGCTTTAAATCTAATCGCTGTCCAACGTAGAGATAAGTCTTGAGGCTGCCCTGACAGTACGTAAATCATCGGTGGGATAGCATTTTTTGCATTGATATAATGACTATCTTCAACGACAGCAATAATTTGGTGATTGTGCAAACCATCATCACCACCGCCACCTAAAGTTACCATTTGGTCGATAGCTTCCTCAGGGCTCCAACCTAATGTAGTCGCCAGCGATTGATTAATGATTAATTTACCTGTTGATGCTTGCCAGTCGTTTTTATTTTCTTCATAAACATCATTGGTATAGGCTTTCGAGAAATCACGTCCCGATAGCAGTTTAATACCAAATGTTTGAAAAAAATCAAAACTTACTGGGTTACTACCAACCCAAATTTCATTAGTAATGTCGTTACTAGGTCTAACAATATTTGACGTTCTTGTCGGCTTTGTTGGCACGGTATGCGACATCGTCGTCGAAATAACATCGGGATGTCTAACCGCCTGTATTTTGAAAGCATTAAATATATCTGCGCCACGACTGACAATAATGACATTTTCACGATCAAAGCCCTGCGGCATATTTTTCACATATTGCATTTGCCAATTCACAATTAAGCTAGTAACCACTAAAAATGCTGCAATGCCAAATTGTAATACGATCAGAGATTGACGTAGTAAAACTCCTGACTTAGAGGTGGCGACTAAACCTTTTAACACGTGTGCGGGTGACAAGTTACTGAGATAAAAAGCAGGATAACTTCCTGCGACAATACCAACAAAAATAGCTAAACCAAATAATTGAGCACTAGATAGCAAAGAAAATGTTAGGTTAATTTCTACATTCATCAATGTATTAAATGCTGGCAGTGCGAGTTTGACTGTTAGTACGGCTATTAGCGTCGCTAAAGCGGTTAATAAAATAGCTTCGACTAAATATTGTGTGATCAATTGATTTTTACTTGCCCCTAACGCTTTACGTACCCCAACATCCTTACCTCTGCGCATTGCCGCAGCGGTAGATAAGTTAGTGAAGTTGACGCAGGCAAGTACTAAAATCATGAAAGATATAACACTGAATATGGTCACCATAACGGCACTGCCTGGCGGCGTTAAACTGTAGGTAGTGACATTGTCTAAATAGATATCTAGCAGTGGCTCTATTACCACCCTATTGGTTTTAAAAGATGAAGAACCTTTTGCTCGTTGATCATAATAGTCGCTTACTAATCGAGTTAAGTTGTCTATAGCTGATTCATTATCGATTTTAGCAAAAGTAACCGTAGCGTTATAATTCCAGCGTTCTTGCCATGCCTGACTTGGCAATAAACTGAAATAGCTTTCAATCGGTAATACGAGTGTTAGTGGCATAGTATGAGGAGTGTTACTTTTTTTAATAACACCGGTTACCTGATGTTCTTTACCATTGATGGTTAATCTTTTACCAATAATGCCTTGGCTACGGCTAAAGTACTTCACCGCCGTATCTTCGTGCAATATTAAGCTGTCAGGGGCATTTAGTGCGGTTAGTACGTCGCCTTCAATGAGTTCAAAGTCAAAAAATTCAAAATAATTGCGGTCAACAAATAGGCTCTTTTCAGCATAAACACCTTGTAAGTGCTTTACTGAAACACCACCATCAGAAACTCGAGTTGCGTCATTAATTTGTTGAAAATTACTCGTTAACTCTTTAGATAGTCTCAATGGTGTTGCGGCTTGCGGTTTATTCTCATCACGAATAAGATTAATACGATAGATATCTTTCGCTGCCGTAAATTGACTATTAAAACTTTTTTGATGATCAACATAAAGTTGAATTAAAATAAAACAAGCAATGCCAATCACTAAACCGGATAGTTGAATAAGACTGGTCAGTTTATCTCGGTAAAAATTGCGCCAAGCGACAATAAATAATAACTTAACCACAAGCCACCTCCGTAAGATCTGCTGCTAATGTTTCTTGTTGAACTGACTCATCTTTTAGTACTTTACCGTCAAGTAATTCTAGCACTCGAGTACCGTAGCAAACATGCTCTGGCGCGTGGGTTACCATGACGATAGTTGAACCTTCTTGGTTGAGTTCTTGCAAAAGCCCCATGACTTGTTCAGAGTTTTTCGAATCCAAGTTACCTGTTGGCTCATCAGCTAAGATTAGATCTGGTTGTGTTACGATTGCCCTAGCAATGGCAACTCGCTGCTGCTGCCCACCAGATAGTTTTGCCGGTAAGTGTTTACGTCGATGTGCAATATCTACCCGCTGTAATACTTTGTCGACTAAGCGTTTACGTTCTTCTTTTGGTACCTTATGATAGTAAAGTGGCAGTTCAATGTTTTGTTCAACTGTGAGTTCATCAATTAAGTTAAAACTCTGAAAAATAAAACCTATGTGTTGTTTGCGCAATTCAGCTCTTTGCTTTTCACTGCATTGGTCAACCTGATGGCCAATAAAGCTAAAGCCTCCTTGGTCGATACTATCAAGCATACCTAAGACGTTGAGTAACGTTGACTTACCACAGCCAGAAGGCCCTAATATCGATAAGAATTCGCCTTTATTGATGGTTAAGCTCATGTTGTCGATGGCGACTGTTTCTACTTCATCACCGATAAATGAACGGCTGATATTGTTAAATGTGATCATGTTAATTCCTTAATTATTTCGTTAAATTATTGTCACTTGGCAAATGCTAATCTGCTGCTGAAAGATTGAGTTGTTCGGCATCAGCAAAGCTAGCGTATGATGATGTAATGACTTGATCACCCGCTTGTAAGCCAGAAAGTACTTCGATAGCTTGTGGATTTTTACGGCCAAGTCGGATGTTACGTTTAGTTGCTGTGTTGCTAGATGGGTCGATAATGAATGCCCAACTACCGGCCGTGTTTTGCATAAAGCCACCGTTGGCGATTTGCAATTTTGATTCACTTGAAGATAAGTTGAATTTTAATTGCAGGCTTTGACCAAGCCTTAATTGTTTGACTGATTTTGTATCAGATAATAAAAAATCGACTTTGAATTTTCCGTTGTCGATGCCGGGGTAAACTTTGGCAATGGTTAACTGATGGTTTTCTTGATTTAGTGTGAAACTTGCCGTTTGACCTTTATTAACGCGGCTAATATAAAATTCATCAACTTGAGCACTGACCTTATATTGTTCAATCAAGTCAACCTGGCCTAAGCGTTCACCGTTGCGTTTAGATTCACCGACTTTGGCATCTAGAAAGGTTAATTGTCCGGCGCTTGGGACACGGATCACTAACTTATCCAAGCTTGCTCTAGATATAGATAAATTACTTTCTAAGGTTTTGATACTTTGCGCTAATTGCTCAAGCTGTTGTGTTTGCAAAAGTGCTTCTTTTTCTTGGCTTTCTTTTACGGTTTCACGGTACTTTAATTGGAAAGCTAATTCGTCTTGTACATTTTCAAATGCTTGAGTAGAAATTAATTTTTTGCCGATCAGTGTTTTATTACGAGCAAATCTTTTTTCTAATCTCAGTACTTCGAAATCTAGTTCAATAACATCACGTTTTAGTTTTAGCTGATTTTGCTCTAACGCCAAACGCGTATTACGCATATTGTTAATTTGCTCTGATACTTCTGCTTCACGTGCTAGTACATTGAGTTGTAAATTGGTATTGCTGAGTTTGAGAACCTTTTGGCCTTGTTCAACAATAGCGCCTTCTTGAACGAACACTTCTTCGACACGACCACCATCAATTGCATCGATAAAGATAGTGTCTTCTGGTTCAACAACACCGCGTAAAGGCAAAAACTCAGCAAATTGTGCTTGTGTTACTTTACTAATCACGAGGTTTTGTGTGGCTACGTTATAAGTTTTTCCCGTCGAGTTTGTTGTATTACTTGCGGCGTAAACGACACCAGCGACACCACAGGCGATTAATATTGCTAAGATTTTTTTAGAGTTGTTATTTGATGCTTTCTTACTAACGGGTTTGTCCATGATGACACCTGCTGGTTAAATGTTGAGTGCAGTGTCATGGATTTACTTGGTGAAAGAAGGAACAAAGGAGGATTTAAACGTGATTGATAATGAAAAAGTTATGACCATTAACGTGGTCATAACTTTAGTTGTTTTAAATCAATTGGTTGAGGTTGTTTTAATTGGTTTGAGTGTTAAGTTAATATTGGCTACTGGCTAACTGTTCGCATGATATCAGCGACGGACTGACTCATTTTTGTGTATATGATCCCGTCATCATTACTGTCGAAATCACTTTTTGTTAGATGAGAAAACCAAGCTTTTTGGTATTCGAGCGTTTGGTTAATGTTGTAAGTCAATAACTCGCTTTTTGGGGCCGGACTTTGGCATACGATAGCACTGCCTGATTGCTGTAAATTGATTTTTCGATTGATAAAGCTAGGGCTACAAACGAGCTTTGTTGCAATCGGCTGTTCAGTGAGGTTTTTAAACTTCATAATTTGCCCGCTATCATCAGACATAAGATAATAATGTTGATCTACGCTTGAGTAAACGCCGCCCTGATAACCTATTGGTAACGATGACAGTTGCTGGCTATCAATTTGATATTGCATGAAGTGCCAGTCATTATTTTTAACAGTTGAAAAAAGTAAAGTGCCTTCATCTCGCCAACTCAAACCACTGATCGCTGTGTTTTCAAGTGGTAACTGCTTAATTTTATGGCTCTTAGTATTAACGATGAAAATCTGATTATCAGCTAAAATAGCAAGCTGACTATCGTTTGGAGAAAACGCTAGATGATAAATTTTTACCGGGTTATTAAAAAAAGTTAACTGTTGTGCTTTTTCTACGCTATTGGCATTAATAGCCGCAATATACACTTCGGCCTTAGTGGTGCGTTTAGAGACAAAAGCATATTGGTTGGAGTTATTTGCCAAGGTCGGTAAGTAATCCATCACTGAAGAATTATCTAGCGGGAATGAAACTGCGGCTTCTTGTGTGTTGTTAACTTGCTTTGCAGCTTGGTAAAACAGGTCTCGGTTGAGTAAATAAGAAACAAAACTAAAGTCTGTGCCATTATTTATTCGCGACACATGTTTGACTCGTGAAGTGTTACTTGCCACGACAGCAAGTGTTTCACCGGCTAAATTACTTTGCCATAAAGCATAAGCAGGATGAGGAGATGGATGCACGATACTCTCGTTATCATGATGCCAATTCACCGAGCGCATTAAATAAGGTAATTTTGCCGTTTGACTTAGTTTAGTGCTAGCAATATCTAAGGTATAAATACGTGTTTGTGGTGAGAACTCACTATTGAGTATCACTAAACGTTCGCCATCAGGCGATATATCAAAAGAATAATTGCCTTGGCCACTAGTAATAGGCTGATTGATAATATCTTTTTGTCGATTAGTTAGATCAACACGAAACACTTGATAGCCATTGGTTTTAGATTGTCGATCATTGAAATACAAATGACGACCATCAGGAGAATAGACAAAATGTGGGCTGCTATCTGCGCTACATTCACTGACTTTTTGCCATGAATCTTTGTTTTTAATATCGTCTAATAGAGCTGAAAAAATAATACAAACATGATTATGTTGGTATAAAAAAGCGAGTTTGTTTTCAGTGGGTGACCAAACTGGCTTCGACAAATTTGCTCTTGAATGCGTAATGCTTTTGATAGTTTTGTTTTTTAAATCTTCAATATTAATGTGATCACGTTGGCCTTTACCTTGCTTAGTATAGGCTAATTTCGTTAAATCAGGCGAAACTGCAGGGTAAACCTCTTCACCTACCTTTCGTGTTAAGGGCTCTATCTGTTTAGCGGTAATTTTTTTTGTCGATTGAAAGTCGCTAGCATAAAAAAATAGGCTAATTGATAACAGCACTATCGTTAAAATGATCACTTTAAAAGCTGAATCTTTTCCCCATAAGGGTTGATAGCTGTGTTTATCACTTGCTGTATGGTTTAAGGTTGGAGTACTTAGTGTTTCATCCGTGCTTTGTCGATTATTGTTATCAGTTAGTGCTATGTGCTCTGTCGCTGTAAAGTCGACAACCATTCGGTAGCCTTTACGGGGTACTGTAATGATAAACTTAGGATTCTTAGGATCGTCGTCCAATACTTTTCTTACTTTTACTAGCGTGCGACTAATGGCATTTTCGGTAACAATGGTGCCACTCCATACTTGCTCCATCAATTCATCTTTACTAATAACTCTGTGTTGGTTTAAACAGAAAAATACTAGCAGATCATAAACTTTGGGCGCCAGTGCTATTTGTTCACCTGACTTAATAAGTAGTTGATTATCGGTATCGATATAAAGTTCATTGAACTGAAGATAGCGCAATGCGGCTCCTTGCATGTTATTTTTATTATTAGCGTAAATATAGTACTGCACTTTTAGCAACTTCGTAAGTAGCAAGTCTCTATCACTCGATCTATTTTAGTAACAAAATAAGTAAATACTTAAGTGTTAACTTTTTTGCTAAGCACTTGATTTTAAAGTTGGTCATAGCTCAGTCACAAGTTTTTCATCATTATTCCTTACTTGTTCATTTCTTTTAGCTTTTCGTTATTTATCTTAGCTATTCAAATAAACTAGAGGAAAAAATAATGCGAAAAAATAAATGTACTATACAAAAGATAACGAGTTCATTGCTGCTCTTGCTTTGGTTAGTTTTGAATAATGCTGTTGCTAGCCCGCCGAAATCAATAAAACCAGCTTATGGTGAACGCGTACTTATTGTAGTTTCAAGTCACGAAAATGGCTTCTGGTTACCTGAAGTACTAGAGCCATATCAACTATTGGCTGAAGCGGGTTTTAAAATAGACATAGCCAGTCCAGAAGGCGGAGAAGGTACAGCACGAGGTCGACTATCAAAACAACAGTTGTTGTGGCTTGAGAGCTCGCCTTTAAAAGCACAATTGCAGCAAAGTATTCCATTATCGGAGCTAATGAGTAAAAACTATCGTGCAATTTACTTTGCCGGCGGTGCAGGCCCAATGTTTGATTTAGTTGATAACGTTGCTGCAAATGAAGTGACGCGAGAAATTTATGAAGCTGGGGGAATTGTTGCTGCAGATTGTCATGGCCCCGCGGCATTGCTCAATGTCAGGCTATCCGATGGTAAAAGGCTTATTGCTGATAAAGCAGTTACCGGAAAAGCCAATATTGAAGAAGGTAGCTGGGCGAGAAGAAATTATCCATTTTTGTTGGAAGATAAATTAACCGAGTTTGCTGGTACGTACAGCGCGAAAGAAAAAAGACAAGTGCATGTTGTTGTTGATCAACGTGTCGTCACTGGACAAAACCCCGCATCTGCTGCGCCGATGGCTAAGGAACTTATTATGCTGTTGAAAAGATTGGCAGCGTTAGCAATGAATTAATTAAGGTATGTATTTTACTATCAACAACAAGTCATAAAAGGTTTATAAGTAAGCGTTTGTAAGCAGAGTGTAACCTTTTAAATTCAAGGCGATATGTTGATTTATGACTGAAGTACTAGTCGTACATCGCCTTTTATATGAATTTAAGAACCGACGCTTACTTAGCCTTACAAACATTAGTGCCATGGTTTTATACACTGTTTGATAATAATCAAACAGTAAAGGTTAAGTATCATGAATTATAGAAATATTGTCATTAGTACTATGATCATTGGCGCTCTTAGCGCATGTGGTAGTAGCTCTAAAAAAGTTACCCCTGCACCGATTCCAACTCCAGTTCCTGCGCCGACTCCTACTCCAGCACCAATCCCTACGCCAGCAGCAAATGATTTAGGTATATCTGCAGTTCCAGAAGCACTTAAAAGCACTTATACAACGGCATTAAAATTCGATCGTTATACCAAAGTGAATACCCCTAACGGTGGCGTTATTCATCTTGTTGCACAAGATGGCGTATTAGATAACCAGATTGTTCGTTCACGTGCCATATTGCAGCATTTTTTAACTGATTACCCGGGGTCGTTATATGGCGCGGATAAAAGTGCAGTAGCTAATAAAATGGCTGAAAATAACGCTGTATTACTGTTATTAAATGGTGTTGATGATGGCACCAATGCTGCAGCTGAATTGGATGGTCAACCTTTATACTACGGTGAAATGCAAGTTGAAGGGCATAGTTGGTATGTTAACCAGGACTATAATCATCGTGATGCATCTTACGAAGAAATTTTACATATGGTGCACGACTTTGGCATCGGTGTAGACCAAAATCCTACTTTTGTTGGCGCACAAGCCGATTTTCAGAATGAAATTCGCGCTGCTCAAGTTACCGCATCAGCAGGGAATTTATGGGGTATAGGGGCATCAGATTGGATCACAGAATTAACCGCTGAGAATAGTCTGAGCCAAGAGTATTTAGCGGCACTTATTGACGTTTATTATGGCTTATGGGGAGCAGATACTGAAAGTAGCACACATGGCATGAATGGCTTATACGTTGCTAAAGTTCGTAGTGATATTGCTATAGAAGACCCACAAGGGGCAATGCTTGTTGATAACAAATTCTTTCACCCATATGTAACGTATAACGCTCGTATTGATGAGAGCTTTGTTGGTGACTTTAGCTTGGCGTTTAATGCCGATATAAAATACACACATCACTCACAGTATCTAAAAGACATTACTTTAACAGGTACTAATAATAGCAATGTTATTGTTAATCAACTAGATAATAACATTACTGGTAATGCCGGGGTGAATACAGTGACTTTTTCGGGCACCTCTGCTGAATATACCATTACTAAGGATAATGACGTGGTGACAGTAGAAGATATGCAAGATAACCGAGAAGGTGTAAATACCTTAACTGCTGTTGAAAGTATGACATTTTCGGATACCACAATAGAGACTAGTAGTTTATAAATGAGTTAAGGATGTTTGTTACATTGAATGACAAACATCCCTTTCTTAAAAGCCCAATTTTATGGAATATAAGAGTCGGTACCACTATAGGAAACTTGGTAACCAATATCGTCGAGCACAGCTAATGTAACTGCACCAAAAACCGTACCATTGGCCATAAACTCCTTGGTTAATGGAGGGATATCAGTACCATTATCAAGCACTCGCTTTTTATCTTCTTGCAAAACATAATCGTATAAATGACCACCGTCATCACTCATAGGTACGAAATTGAAAGATGTACCATATATTTCATTGTACTTTTCTACAGCGACACTGTCGTCCACTCTAAAGACATTACCTTTATATGTTGCATCAAGCTTTGTATAGTCTTCTGTATACGAACCAATACCTATAATGTGACCCATTTCATGCAATATATTGGCATAGAACTCAATAGGATCGAAACCTTCTGCATAAGTATGGTTACCTATGGTTAACTCGCCACTGGTTGGTATTAAAAAGTTACCGACTTTTTCTTCAGAGTCAGGACCGGCTTGGCCATTACCACCGGCAAGGGCTTTGACGAAAATTTTCATTTTAATGGTATGTAACGCTTTGCCTTCTACGGCTGTTAATGCAGATAACCACTTATTTGCCGCATTTATGTAAGGTTGTTGTAATTCGCTACTCCAACTTTTTTCGTTATTGTTTTGTAGTGATAACTTATCCATAAAAATGAGCTCAAAAACTACATTGCCATTAGTCACGGTCTTGATATTGTTTTCTGGTGTCGTTGGTGTCGTTGGTGTCGTTGGTGTCGTTGGTGTCGCCACAGGAGCACTCGAACTGCCGCCACAGCCATGCAAACATATGATTGCACCAAGACCAACTAACCTCAATTGTTTAAATTTATTGATATGCATTTATTTGCCTTTCTTAAAGGTAGTTAAGTGGATGGCTAAGCATTTTAATCTGCTTAGCTGAATTCTTAAGTAAGCCAATGTAAGCAAGCACAGCGATATGAAGAGTCACTTTATTACATTAAGGTGTAGAGAATATAAGCGCTTGCTGATAGGTCTATGTACTTTGATTTGCATGTGTTGATAGATGTCAGAGCTTGCACTGAATATTGCTTACAATTCCTTACGTTAGCTAAAAATAATTGCTTTACACTTATTTCCCGCAATATAAAAAAGGCAAATAAGATGGAAATAGAGCAGAATAAAAATATTTTGAACCCACCGCCGGATATAGAAAGTACGGAGCGAAAAAATCGAGTTCAATCGACAAGTGAAATTGCACAAAAAAGTGTCGATAAACAATCGCTGAATACTGAAAGTAAAGCTTCGGTGTCTAGTGTGAAAATTTCGTCCGAAGGTAAGCTAATACAAGCTCTTGATGAAACATCAGACAAAATTGATACCATGCTTGAAAAGAACATGACAAATGAGCAAAAGAAAAATCTAGATGAAATTTATCAGCAACTTGACGGTTTATTCGAAAGCGAAGATTTATCTCAAAAGCAAGAAAAAAAGGTAACAGCTTTGTTTGAGCAGGCGGACAAAATTTACAACACTAGCATTGAAAAACTATCGAGTAGTGAGCATGAAACTATTGATAAACTTGCCAACAAAATGGAAAGCCTATCAGCGCAACTAGCACAATACGAAAATAATAATCCCGCCGCTAACAAACAAGCCAATAATGGTGGTAATACAAGGAATTCGGAAGTAACTTCGAGGGCTATAACTAGCGGTGGTAGCGAATTGTCAGACGTTGCAGCGAGCAAAAAAAAATCTAAGAAAAAAGCACTAACTGTTGCGCAACTCAATGCGCTTTCGATCGCAGAACTTAATAAATTGCCGCCAAGCGAACTAAAGAAGCTTAATGCTAAACAATTGAACAAATTGAATGCTAATTTACTTAACACACTTGCTTTACCGCAACTTAAGCAGCTATCAAATGGCAATATAGGAAAGCTCAACCAAACTCAGCAGGATAAATTAGCTTAAAAGCGTTAAGGCACTATTAATGTCTGTTTAGTAAAGAAGTAAGAATTTGCTTATACTAATTTCTTTGGTTTGTATTATTATCAAATATGCCTCGTTAATTTTTTGTCAGTTTAATTAGTTAAAGTTTAGCTGCGTTTTTCATTTGAACTAACGATAGACAACACAATAAACTTTCCGGATTAACCGGATAAAGGATACTTAAAAATAACATAGACTTTGAGTTTTATTCGTCGTGTAAGCGTATGTAAGCCTAGCTTATATTTATTAGTTTTTAACAGTAAACTCTGTCCTGAAGCTAAAATGAGGTGATAGCAATAAAATGAAAATATTGATTGTTGAAGATGATGCTGAAATATCACGATTAACCGCGATGTACTTAAATGCTGAAGGATTTGAAAGTAAAATCATTAATGATGGTGCTGATGCGCTAGCAGCGATAAAAAGCTATCACCCTGATTTAATTGTCTTAGATTTAATGTTGCCAGGAATGAGCGGTCTTGATATTTGTAAACAAGCACGACTGTTCTATCTCGGTCCGATTTTAGTGTTAACCGCTTGTGATGACGATGTGAGCGAAGTTAGTTTGTTAAAATTTGGTGCCGATGACTTTCTAAATAAACCATTAAAACCACATATATTAGTCGCTAGAATTGAAGCACTTATTAGGCGCTCTAGTGTTACAAATCCCGAATCAAGGAAACTCCAACATAGTAAATTACATATCAATTCAGTTAACAGAGAAGTTTTTCTCGAAGGAAATATTTTAGCCTTAACCGACTCTGAATACGAAATGCTGCATTTACTGGATAACAATGTCGGTAAAATAGTCTCTCGAGATGACTGTTGTCGAGCACTGAGAGGTATTGATTATGATTTTAATGATCGTTCGATAGATATGCGAATATCTGCACTTAGAAAGAAACTTAACGACGATAAAATGCCTTACAAAATTATTACTACAGTAAGAAACAAGGGATATATGCTGCTCAATGGTTAACATTTCTCGTTTGTTCACATTGTCTTTTTTTACTCGCCTGTATATTAGCATTCTGATCGCGATAATCTTCAGTTTTGCTTTAACACAATATGTTGTTGAAGATATGATGCAACAAGATTCGGTTAATGATTTTGTCAGAGATTCCCAATACATATATGCTGAGGTTAATCGACAGATTGGGCTGAATAATGTAGAGCAGCCACAAACATATGTATTTAATCTACCTTTCACTGAAGATTTTGATATTCGTTGGATAGCACTTGATAGTACGGAAGGTATTTGTCAACGATGTGAATATTTAGGAAAGATCCACGGCACAGACACTTTTGCATTAGATGAAGAAGGGCGATTACTTGCTGTTCACCAAATCCCTCGTCTAAATGTGCAGTTACTAGTGGCAGATAAATTACATGTTCATGACGTTGCTAGCGATAATGATGACGACGAAGAAATTGAGCAGCTGACAGGTTTGAGTTTGGAAGAGGCTGTATTTGTCTTATTTGTTATTATTCTATTACTTATTATCTCTCTTACTATTTATTGGCCAGTAAGGCAGTTACAAAAACAAATCAATGGCTTAGTCTCTACAACGAAATCTTTTGGTACTGGAAAATTAAACGCTAGAGCAGATGAAGTGTTAGCAAAGCCTTTAAATACGCTAGCGCATAGCTTTAATACGATGGCGGGTTCAATAGCAGACACGGTAAAAGAAAATCAAATTTTTGCACAAGCGGTTCCACACGAAGTACGAACACCGCTTAGCCGTATTCAATTGGCAGCAGGTCTATTGCGAAAAAATAATGTCGATGTAAACCAGTTAGCACTGCTCGATAATATCGATACCTACATTGACGATATTGATGAGCTAATAGGACAAGTAGTCGCATTTTCAAAACTGAATACAAAACAAGATGAAGATGAAGCCGACTTTTATCAAACGATAGAATTGAAGCCCTTTATTTCGGCAAGATTACAAACACTGAAGCCTGACAGCAATATTAATATTGAGCTCGATATAGATGAAAGTGTAGAGATAACTACCAATCCAATTTACCTACGGCTATTACTCGATAATTTAGTGAAAAATGCCTTAAGCCATAGCAAGAGTAGTGTAAAAATTGTTGTGAAAGCAATTGACTGTGCCTTCGAGCTTTCTGTCGAAGATGATGGGCCGGGAGTACCCATTGAATCTCAAGAAACCATTTTCTTTCCATTCGCCCGCTTGGATAAAAGTCGTAGTCGTAAAACTGGTGGCTTAGGGTTAGGTTTAGCTATTGCTAAGGCTGCTTGTAAGCGCATGAACTGTGAATTATCCGTACAAAATAATCATAAAGGAGGAGCAAAATTTATATGCAAGTTTTTGTAAAAAAAGGCTTAAAAAGTTGAAGCTGTTGTAATCATAATGAAAAACTATGCTATATTCCCCGCTGGAAAAATAATAAATTATTAGGGAAAATTATGATTAAAAATTTTTTAGTTAGCGTACTGTTTTTATTTTTATTAACTGGCTGTCAATCGACATTAATGGAACCTGTTACTGAGCAAGCGCAAACTAATACTCAAGCAGGGAAAGCACAAGTTGTCTTTATCCGCTCTGCATTTGTTGGTCAAGCTATTCAAGCGTCTGTTTATGACGTTACTTCTGGATCTCCTGAATTTATTGGTATCGTGTCGAACGATACTAAAATTAGTTATATGACATCTCCTGGTGAACATATGTTTATGGTTGTTGGCGAAAGTGCTGACTTCTTAAAAGCTAGTGTTGTTGAAGGTAAAACTTATTATACGGTTGTTAGCCCAAGAATGGGCTTTTGGAAAGCGCGCTTTTCAATGCACCCAGTGAGAAATGATGATACTGCGAAGTTCAAATACGATTCTAAAGACTTTAAAGAAATGTTAGCTGATAGTAAGTTTGTTAAAAGTGGTCCAAAAGCAGAACAATGGGCTATTAACAATAGCAATAGTATTAGTTCAAAAATGAATAAATATCTTCCTGAATGGAAATTGAAAGCGATTGAGAAACAAAAAGCAGCAACTATTGAAGTTATTGATCATATGTAAGTTGGTTTACCAACATTAATTAGGAAGAATCTCATGAAGAAGTTTTACATTGTAGCGGTTAGTTTGGCATTAGTTGCTCTTACGGGTTGTAAGTCAACAATTCCAGTTCCACAGTATATTGACCAACCGGTTGCGCAATATGGTGAATCAATTAGTACAACGAAAGATGTTGAACGTTCAATCGTAAGAGCCGCAGCATCTTTAGGTTGGAAAACTAAAGTGAAATCGGAAGGTGAAATCCTTGCTACTTTGGATATTCGTAAACATCAGTTAGTTGTTTTAATTAAGCATGATGACAAGAATTTAACTGTTGAGTACCAAAGCTCGTTGAATTTAAAATATGACGGTAAAAAAATTCATCGTCAATATGCTAATTGGGTAACAAACTTATTAAGAGCTATCGACGTACAAAACGTTACTAAGTAATTAATAAATTTAGCTATTTAACTTAAAGCCATAAATGTTTATTTATGGCTTTTTTATGTACAGGATGTACGGTATTTCGCGGTCACATGGATGTGAAAGAGCGTGCATGTACAGGATGTACGGTATTTCGCGGTCACATGGATGTGAAAGAGCGTGTATGTTTAATAATTAGGTATACCATGATCAAGTTAATGTGAAAAATGGCGATGATTACCACTTAATTAGTGCGTTATCATCAAAACGTTCATGTAAATCACTTTGGTGATTGAAATAAATTGGAACTTGCTGGTTTTTATAAGCTTCAATATAAAAGTGCGTAGGCCAAGCGTGCGGTGAATACGGGAGGTTTCTATTTAACCTTGAACCGGTTACATCAAAGGTATAAGAATTTTCTATGTTTTCATTGCTACCAGGTACAGTATCTTTGGTATCAATATAGCTATCGCTAAAATCAGCACAATTACCAAAGTTATTCACACCGTATTGCCAAAAAACTCCAGAATAAATAGCAACAGGATCAAGGTAAGTTGTTTGTACATTTATAGATGGGTTTATTTTTTTGAGTTTTTGACACAATCCATATATTACAAATGAGCCACAACTGTGGCCAATTAAATGCACCGCTTTTATATTCGACAGCTTCGTAATTTTATTAGCAAGTGTTTCACCAAGTTTTTTGCCGGTAACAGAGCAAACTAAAGCGTTATCAGAAAATGGTTGCCAAGATAAGCTCACTTGCTCTTTTGTATAATTTAAAAGCTGTTTATTGTTGGTAAACTTTATAGCTTCTTGTAGTTCATTACTCCAACTCTTAGTCGTATCTTTTACACCATGAGCTGAAAGCGATAAATATTCTGTTTTTGGGTTTATCGCAATAGATGCTATATCGCTATAGTCTCTAGGCCAATGTGCGTATAGCTGAAAGCCAACGGAAAATAAAACAAATGGAATGCCAGGGATAACAACCGCTAACCACCAAAACCATCTAAATAAAGTGTTATTACGATAATAATTTATAAGTTTACTCATGGCTCAATTGTAATGCCTTTTCGTGGTTAATTAAGTACCAGTATTGATTTATAAATGGCATGCTTTGAATTACAGCGAAGGTGAATTCTTTGTATTGCCCTGTTGTATGATGATATTGCGCTAATTGTTGCTTGGTATTTTGTTTTAGTACTTCTAATACACTGCTTGCCGTTATTTTTGCTAGTGCTTCTTTAAGTGTCCATAATCGATAAAATTGTGTCTGATCTCTTTCTAACAACCACTTTGCTTCATCAGGATGAAAGTAGGCATTTGCCAATGTTTGTGTGTCTCTTGCTGTATTCTGGTACTCAAGATCGACAGCAACATTTATTGCATCGGTAGTAATTGCAAAAAAAATAAATCCTTTTGAGTGAGTTAAAGAAATGTTGAGTGCGAGTGGCTTACCCTTATATAGTGCTTTTAGTTGTGCTGATTCTGTATCAAAACTTAGTTGAAGTGTTTGATATGAAATAGCTAGGTGCTCGGAAATATAGGACTTTATTAAAAATCTACTGGCGATATACTCCTTTTTTGCGACAATATTTTTTCTTCGTTTGATAATGTTTTGTTCATTTTCATGTAGAAATTTTGCTGCTAAAAAAGCGATGTCGTTTTCATCAATGTTATTTGCATTATACAAAGCGTAACAAGGATGTTTTTTGTGTTTGATGAAACATAGGTCTTCGATTGGAGTGAAAATCGGTTTAAACAATTGAAATTTCTCCATGACGTTGACAAGTTTAGTGATAATGAAGGCTCAGCTGAAATGTTTTTATTAAAACAACTGTTTTAATTGCTTTGTTGCCCTCTATTCTATACCATTTCCGACTTTATTTTATCGTTAGTTAGGCGCGTTTCGGGAATTTACAATGGATGTCAATATACGTCACTTGAGTGTTTGGCATGCTCACTGTGATGAACTTTCTATCGAGCAAGCTGTAAACTCCGATGAGACACAAGTAAACTGGCCTAAATTAGCTTTTGTGCCTGCAATGCAGCGTCGGCGTTTAAGTCCATTTGCCAAAATGGCACTAAAGGTTGCTAACGAGTCAATAGACGGTATTGAAAACGATTTACCGATAGTTTTTTCCAGCCGACATGGTGACCTGCCAAAAACATCAACATTATTAGCTGATTTAGCTGATAAAAGCGCCATTTCTCCAACTGCATTTGGCTTATCTGTTCACAACGCCATTCCAAGCTTATTTAGCATATTAACTAACAATAAACAGGCTATAAATGCCATATCAGCGGGTCAAGATAGCTTTATGATGGCGTTAGTTGATACCTATGCTCGACTTAAGTCGGGTTTAGCGGATGAAGTTCTTTTTATTCATGCAGATCAGAAACTGCCTGAAACCTATCTTGGCTTTCAAGACGAGCAACAATTATCTCATGCGCTATCTATGTTGGTATCTCTACCGTCAAGTAAAGTGTTAGTTGAAGGTGAGCAAAATATAAGTTTTTCTTTTGAGCAGTTTTCTAAAAATCTAATTGATAATATACCCAGTTCACTGTTGTTTTCACATTGGTTTAATAGTGCTCAACAACAGGTGTTACTAGCAACAAATAACTATAATTGGTCGCTAGAAAAACATGTTTAAGCTGTTGAACTATTATTGGCGCGTTATTGCTACCGGTATATGTTTTGCATTTTTTGGTGTTGGTGGATTGTTGCTTTCATTAATTGTTTTTCCTGTTCAAAGGCTTCTTGTTCGCGACAAAAAAGTACAAAAAAAAATAGCAAGAAGAACGGTACACTACACTTTTAAATTTTTTATTGGCATGATGGGATTTGTTGGCATATTTAAGTTTGATACAACGAAAGCACAGCAATTAAAGTCGCTTAATGGCCATTTAATTATGGCAAACCATCCGTCTTTAATCGATGTTGTAGTATTGATCTCTTTGATCCCAAATGCCGATTGTATTGTTAAAACACACTTATTTAAAAATGTTTTCTTAAGGGGGGTTGTTAGTAACACAGGTTATATTAGCAATGCTGATCCGCAAGGACTTTTGGATGACTGTGAAGCTTCTTTAAAAGCAGGTAATAATTTAATCATTTTTCCACAAGGTACTCGAACTAAGCTAGATGATAAATTGCAATTTCAACGTGGCGCAGCAAATATCGCTATTAGGTGTCAGGCAAATATTACGTCGGTGATGCTAAAGGTTATACCTTCAACATTAACAAAAAATGTACCTTGGTATAGAATACCGAAAACAAAAGCACATTTCTCAGCAATGGTCGTGGACCACTCGCCTACTTTGCCGGAAAATAATGTTTCGCAAACCTCCAAAGATGTTCGGCAATACAATCGAGATTTGGAAAATTTTTTTAGAGAGGAACTCAGCAAATATGAGTGATTTAAAAGTAGAATTAAAACAATTAATCATTGAAACCCTAGATTTAGAAGATATTGAAATCACTGATATTCAAGACGATGAAGCGTTATTTATTGATGGCTTAGGCTTAGATAGTATTGATGCTTTAGAATTAGGTCTTGCGATTAAGAAAAATTATAATGTTAAAATTGATGCTAACTCAGAAGAAACTAAGCAGCATTTTTCGTCAATAAATGCCCTATGTGAATTTGTAAGCAAAGCAAAAGCGTAAAAATAGGTTGTAAAGGAAACCAGTATGCAATCCAAAGAAGAAATATTTTCAACTTTATTCGAAATAATTAGAGATGATTTTGAAGTTGATGAAGCAGATATCGTATTAGAAGCAAACTTATACGAAGATTTAGATCTAGACAGTATAGATGCGGTCGACTTAGTGGTTAAGTTAAGAGCCATTACCGGTAAAAAAATAGATCCTGAAGCGTTCAAAAAAGTTCGTACGGTTGAAGACGTGGTTATTGAGGTTGAAAAACTGGTTATCTGCTAGTGAAATTTTTTATAACTGCACTAACAACAGGGATACTATTGATGTATCCCTTTGCTGTTTATATTGGCTTAAATAATTTAAGCCCTAAGTATTTAGCAGCTATTTTAATTGCTTTTGTGGTGATTAGAGTTTTATTAGTGCGAAGTAATTTGAAAAAATTACCTTGGCTTGTGCCTGCGTCACTTTTGGGTATTTCGGCTATAGCGATTAGTGCATTTACGAATAATAGTATTGGTTTTAAACTTTATCCGTTGGCAATAAATTTTGCGATGCTAATGGTTTTTGCGTACTCCTACTTTAGACCGCCAACGGTGATTGAAACGTTTGCTCGCATGAGCGAAAAAGATATGTCGCCTGAAGCCATTAAATATACCGAAAGAGTTACTTTAGTTTGGTGTTTGTTTTTTATCTGTAATGGCTTGGCTTCTTTATATACGGCGCTGTTTACCTCGTTAGATATTTGGATGATTTATAATGGCTTTGTATCCTATATTTTGATGGGCACTTTAATGCTAATAGAATATATAGTACGCCTAAAAGTTAAAAAGAAGCATCGTTCACAAGCGCCAATGAGTTCGACTTTCAATGAATAATTTTTGTTTTTATCGTAATGGGGAATTCATTACTTTCGAAAGCTTTTGCCAAAGTGTTTCTCAGGCTAGAACCGCTATTAGAAAAGTGCCAGCGACTAAGGTGTTACTTTTTGATGCTGACAGTTACCAGTTTGCAGTTTGGTTGTTCGCTCTGATTTTTGAAAAAAAACATGTGTTGTTGCCACCTAATGCTCAAGCAGGCACTTTGACTCAGCTTGCTGAACAATGTCAGGCGACCGCGGGTTCTGTCGCCTTAACAGGTAAACAACAAATACAGCTGGCAGATTTAGATACCAGCAAATATTTCACTCAATTTACGCGCGAAGAATTTTTTGCTCTCTTTCATGGTGAGATGACTTTTTATACTTCTGGTTCTACAGGGCAAGCAAAAGCAATTAACAAAAGTTGTCACCAGTTGAGCTTAGAAGTCGAGACCTTAAAAAGTGAGTTTTCCGATCTGCTTAATGCCACCGATGCTTTTGTGAGTACAGTTTCTCATCAACATATATACGGTTTATTATTTAAGGTTTTACTGCCATTACGATTGGGTAAAACGATAATTAACCAGACCTTTGAATACCCTGAACATATTAGTCACTTGCTGACTGAATTAGCCTCGAAAGAGTATTCTGAATTACCTAATAGTGTGACGCTTATTTCGAGTCCGGCACATTTGCAAAGACTAGCGTTAGATAATGTTTTAGCAACACAGTCGCAAAATCTTAGTGTTATTTTTAGTTCTGGTGGCTTGTTGTCAATGTCAACAAGCCAAACCTTATTTCAACAAATGCAAATTGCACCAACAGAAGTTTATGGTAGTACTGAAACGGGCGGTATAGCTTGGCGTTGTGGGCAACATTCGAATAATGAACCATGGCAAGTTTTTCCTGAAATTACGCTACAAGTTTCAGCAGATCAGCAGCGTTTAGAGATCTTCTCTCCTTATGTCGATGAACAGCCCTACTTAACTGACGATAAAGTTGAACTGCTTGACTCTCAACATTTTCTCCTGAAAGGAAGAGTTGATCGAACAATTAAAATAGAAGAAAAAAGGGTTAACTTGAATCAGGTTGAGCGAAATTTAACCGCGCAACCTTGGATCTTAGAAGCACGCATAATTGTTATAAATAATAAATCTTCTGGTTTACGAAAGATATTGGCAGCCATTTTGATATTAACGCCTGTTGGGCAGCAATACTTAGCTGAAAATGGCAAGTTAGCGCTTAACAATGCCTTAAAACAACAATTATTAAATGACATTGAACGTATTTGTTTACCAAAAAAATGGCGATATTTAGATGAATACCCGTATAATTCGCAAGGTAAACTGGTATTAAGCGATTTGGAGAAGCTGTTTGACTAATGTTATGCATGCTAATAACGATTTAGTAAAAATTTGGCCTGAAGTGTTAGCGGTAAACGTTGACAATGATCGAGTAGAATTGCAGCTACATATCCCATCTGACTTAGATTATTTTCAAGGTCACTTTCCAAATGCGCCAATTTTAGCTGGTGTTGTTCAACTGCACTGGGCTGTTGAATACTGTAAACAAAAGCTCTCATTAACTGAACTTGAAGTAAAAAATATTGAAGTGTTAAAGTTTCAAGTAGTGATCATTCCAGGACAAAAACTTAACCTAGCGCTAACCAGAAAAACAGCAAATAAAGTGCTATTTTCTTATACTTCAGAAAAAGGCCAGCACGCCTCAGGAAGAATCGTTTTTGAGGACGCGTCGTGAGCTATTGTATTGTTATTCCTAATTATAATCATACAATCTTATTAGATGAATTAATGGCTAAGTTAATGCAATTTAACCTGCCAATTATTATGGTTAATGATGGCAGTAGCGCTGATGCGACACAGTTTTTCCGTGACTTATCGAAAAAACACCCTAATTTAAGTGTGATCGAACATCAAAATAATCAAGGCAAAGGTGGTGCGGTACAAACTGGTTTACGTACTGCTTTTGAACAAGGTTTCAGCCATGCTTTGCAAGTTGATGCTGATGGCCAACATGATTTAGGCGACGTCAACAAGCTAATAACTGAATCTAAAAATTTTCCAGAAGCGCTTATTAGCGGTAAACCTATTTATGATGAATCCATTCCTAAGCACCGATACTATGCCCGTAATATCACCCACTTTTGGGTATGGATTGAAACATTATCTTTTCAGATAAAAGATACCATGTGTGGTTATCGAGTTTATCCTTTGGCTTCAACCGTGCAGTTGCTACAGCAAAAAAAATTGGGTAAACGCATGGATTTTGATATTGAAGTGATGGTGAAACTTTTCTGGAAAGATATAGATTTACGATTTATTGATACTGCTGTAGATTACCCTGAGCATGGTGTTTCCCATTTTAGGGCACTAGAAGACAATATACTTATTTCGTGGATGCATACCCGTTTATTTTTTGGTATGTTGCCACGCATACCGCAATTAATTTTTAGAAAGTTTAGATAAACCAATGTCAGAAGCTAAACACTGGTCTAAAATGCAGGAGCGTGGTACCTACCTAGGTATACAACTGCTGCTTTTTGTTTATCGATTATTTGGCAGAAGAATACTGTCATTTTTTCTATACCCTGTTGTGGCTTATTTATATTTCACTGGTGGGGCAAGTAAGCAAGCATCTAAAGCATATTGGCAACGTATTTTTGCTACTAAAAACTCATCAGAAAAATTTAGTCACAGCATTGGTATTGCCCATTTCTATAGTTTTGCCCAAAGCGCATTTGACAAAATAGACGCGTGGATGGGACGAATAACGCCAGAGCATATTATTTATAGTCAAGAACACCCCATTGCCAAACTACAAGAAAAGCAGCAAGGCGCAGTTTTTATTGGCTCGCACTTAGGTAATTTAGAAGTGTGTCGAGCACTTGGGCATGGAAGATACGATACTCGTATTAATGTTTTGGTGTTTACGCATCATGCCGTCGAATTTAATAAAGTGATGCAAAAAATTAATGCTGATTCTAATGTTGATCTCATTCAAGCGACACATGTAGGTGCTGATTTAGCAATACTGTTGAAAGAGCGTATTGATAACGGCGAAATATTAGTTATTGCAGGCGACCGTACTAGTGTAACTTCGCAAGGTCGAGTCATATATAGTTCGTTTCTAGGTGAACCAGCGGCGTTCTCACAAGGGGCTTTTATTTTAGCGTCAATTTTAGATTGTCCGGTATATTTCTTATTTTGTCTAAAAGAGAAAGCGCATTATCGTGTTGTCTTTGAACATGTTGCTGACACCTTGAAATTTTCTCGTAAAAACAGACAAGAGTCGCTTACTGCAGTTATTAATCAATATGCACAGCGATTAGAGCATTATTGTTTAGCATATCCATTTCAGTGGTTTAATTTTTTCGACTTCTGGCAGAATGATCAAGATGTTATCCGTGATGAACAAAAACCTAGCTCAACAAACGAATAATTGGAGTAGTAGTAGTGCCTATCAGTAATACCACCATTAAATTTGGTGAAGCACGCCTTAAAGTAGAAGATATCGTTAATATTGCAAAAAACGATATAGATGTTGAGTTAAGTCAGTCAGGTGATTTTTGCCATAAAATTGATTCAGGTGTTAAATTCCTTGATGCACTTTTAAAAGAAGACGGCGTAATTTATGGTGTAACCACAGGTTACGGCGATTCCGTTACGGTCAATGTACCTTTAAGCCTTGTGCCTGAACTGCCTTTACACCTAACACGTTTCCATGGTTGTGGTTTAGGTGAAATGTTTAGTTCCTATGAAGGTCGAGCTATATTGGCAACACGCTTATGCTCACTTTCGCAAGGATACTCGGGAGTTAGTTGGCCACTGTTAGAGCTTCTAAAAGCATTTTTACAACATGATATTGTTCCGGTTATTCCTCAAGAAGGCTCTGTAGGTGCTAGTGGTGACTTAACACCATTGTCATATGTTGCAGGTGCATTGGTTGGTGAGCGCGATGTTTACTACCGTGGTGAAATAAAAAATAGCCTTGAAGTGATGCAGACGTTAGGTTTAAAGCCAATAGTGCTTAGACCTAAAGAAGGGTTAGCTATTATGAATGGCACGGCAGTAATGACTGCAATTTCTTGCCTAGCATTTGACCGTTCTCAATATGTCGCGAAATTAGCGACTCGAATTACCGCGCTATCTAGTTTAGCGTTGAAAGGTAACAGCCATCACTTTGATGAAATTCTATTCTCGGTGAAGCCGCATCCGGGGCAGCAGCAAATTGCCACTTGGATCCGTAATGACTTAAATCACGTTGATCATCCCCGTAATGCCGATCGCTTACAAGACCGATATTCAATCCGTTGTGCACCGCATGTGATTGGGGTATTACAAGATTCATTACCTTGGTTCCGCCAGATGATTGAGAATGAATTGAATTCTGCCAATGACAACCCAATTATTGATGGTCCAGGTGAGCATGTCTTACATGGTGGACATTTTTATGGTGGCCATATTGCCATGGTGATGGACTCATTAAAAACTGCAGTCGCGAATTTAGCTGATTTAGCTGATCGACAAATTGCATCACTTGTTGATACACGCTACAACAATGGTTTACCGTCTAACTTATCAATGAGTGAAGGTGCGCGGCGTTATATCAATCATGGTTTTAAAGCCGTGCAAATTGGTGCGTCAGCATATACCGCGGAAGCATTGAAACAAACCATGCCAGCAAGTGTTTTTTCGCGTTCTACTGAATGTCATAATCAAGATAAGGTAAGCATGGGCACTATTGCGGCACGTGATGCTATGCGAGTGTTACAGTTAACAGAGCAAGTGCTGGCAAGTACCTTATTGGCTGCTGTGCAAGGTGTTCGTATTCGTATTGCTAACAAAGAGCTTGATCACGATACCTTACCGAAGCCTGTGATGGAAATGTATGATGATATTTGTCAGTTCTTCGATCCATTGATAGATGATCGACCTTTAGATAAATTACTGCGCTTTACCGTTGATGCAATTCAAACACAGCGCTGGAGTCTGTATGAGTAAAGAGGTGTTTTTATCTGCTGAAGTTATTATTGACGTCCCTTTTCATGATTGTGATCCAATGCAAGTGGTATGGCACGGTAACTATGCGCGTTATTTTGAAGTAGCACGTTGTGAGCTGTTACGGAAAATATCTTATGATTATTTAGATATGCAAGCTTCAGGCTATATGTGGCCAATTGTTGATATGCGTACTAAATTCATCGGCTCTGCTGTTTTTACTCAAAAAATTATTGTTAAAGCTGAGCTTGTTGAGTATGAATCACGGTTGAAAATTAATTATGTTATTTGCTGTGAAGAAACCGGTAAAAAATTAACTAAAGGTAACACTGTTCAAGTTGCCGTTGATATTGAGACATTAGAAATGCAGTATGTTTCGCCAGAAATTTTACTTAATAAAATTAAAAAGCTTAATGCAGATAATCATGAAACTAGCTAGCCATCAATTTTCTGCCTTGCGAGCATTGCTATTTTTAGCTGCTTTGTTAAGCCAAAATGCTTTTGCTGAAAAGCATGATGTTGCGCCGGTAGAAATGATGGCGCTTAGTCATATTGCTATTGCTTCAGGTAGCTTTGAACAACGTAAATATTTTACGGTATTAAAACAGCCAATTAAATCTCAAGGTGAACTGTATTTTGATGTTGATAAGGGCTTGTTATGGCAAACCAATAAGCCAGTACATTCGGCATTAATATTAAAGAACAACAGTGTTTTTACTGAAGATGGAATCAACCCTGCGAAAGAGCTCAAAGGTGCTAGCAGCTTGAGTTTGATGCTATTAAGCATAATGTCGGGTGACCGCGCTAAAATTACTGAAAATTTTACTATCGCTGAAAGTAAAGCTGTTGAATGTAGAATATTAACGCCTAAATTAGCGCAATTGGCTAAAGTGATGCAAAATATCGAGTTATGTGTTGATAATCTTCAAGTTGATAATGAACTTGGTTTAAAGCACATTAATCGTATTGTGTTACGGGAGCATAGCGGAAATAGAACGGAAATCGACGTTAAACTAACAGCAATATCAGCATTGCCAGAGTCAGTTCGTGCGCGTCTGTAATAAGCTTCATATACTGTACTGGTTGCAGCTATTCGCCGTTTTATTGCTAGGTGTTTATTTGCTATTTTTTGGTCAGTGGCATGTTGAAACTAATTTACTGTCCATTCTGCCGAACTCTTCCCAACACGAAAGCTTCAAGTCTGCAGAAACGGCATTATTTCAGCAAAAAACACAGCAGTTGGTTGTTTTAGTTACAGGCAATGATGCTCTTCCTGCGTATAAGGCACTCGCAACAAGTATAGGTAAAACAGCTCAAATTGAGTTTTTACCAACGCCAGAACCTGCAATGTCTGATATAGCTGCATTTTATTTACCTTATCGTCATAACGTTCTCTCACAAAATTATGTAGAAAATATTGCTGATAGTCAGGCGTTGAGCCAACTCGCCAGTAACCAAGTTATTCAACTTGCTAACCCTTTTGTTAGTGAAACGATAGCCACTGCTCCACGGTTAAATTTAGCGGACTATTTGCAGGGTTCACTGTTAAATCTTAGTGATATTGAGTTTTACCAAGGTGTTGCTGCTATAAACGTGCAACAACAGCGATATTTGGTTATGCACTTGCAACTATCACTTGATGGTTTTGATCTTAACGTAAGCCAATTAATGGCGGTAAGGCTGAAGCAGTTATTTTCCGATATTCGTGATGATTTTGATGTTGAATTAAATTACTCAGGTATTTTGTTTCATACCGCAGAATCGACCGCTCAAGCTAAAGCTGAAATATCAAGTTTTGGTGTGTTTTCTGTCATCGCCGTTATCTTGCTTATTGTTATTGTTTTTCGGTCTTTGCTGCCATTAACCGCCGCATTAGTTGTGCTATCAATTGCTTGCCTTTATGGTTTTGTTGGAATTTTGTTGTTTTTTGATAGTTTGCATTTATTAACGCTAGTTTTTGCCGTTACTTTGGTGGGAGTTGTTGTCGATTACTGTTTTCACGCTTTTGTTTATGCCGGCACACAAAATGATCATTTAGCTCAAAAAGATAACAGGACTATTGCGAAGCCTTTAATACTCGGCTTTATAACCACTGCAATGGGTTATATTGTGCTAGTTTTCTCCCCGTTATCATTATTGAGTCAAGTTGCGGTATTTATGATTTTTGGCCTTTTTGGTGCCCTAATTACGGTATTAACTGTGCTCCCTTACCTTGAACGCTTAGTTAACATTAAACCAGCACCACGAGCGATGCTTTTTAGTCAGTGCGGTGTAACATTTTTTAATAAAGTACAACACTATAAATCAGCCATTATTACACTATTATTACTTTTATTATCAGTTGCTTATTTTTTCTCGCCAATACAGTTTAATGATGATGTTCGGTTATTAAATTCAAGTCCAAAGTGGTTACTTGAGCAAGAAGCTAAGGCTGCACAAGTTCTAGCTTATAACGACTCTCAGCGCGTTATTATAAAAGCAGAGTCACCTCAGCAGCTTTTAGAAATACAAGAACAAGCTATTGCAAAGTTTCGCGCAACTCAGCCAGCGTTGAAGGTAAAAGGTATTTACGAACTTTTACCGTCAATCAAGCAACAAAAACAATATTATGACCTGTTGGTTGACGCCGACAAGTTAGGCCACTTTCAAAGCGTTTTAGCAATAACGGGTCTATCTGATCCCATTGGAACGTTTACACCATTAACTTACGATGAATTTGCTCGAAGTCCTTTAGCATTTATCGGAGAGTTTTATATGGCAAGTTATAAGCCAGCAAGTCGTGTGATAGCCGGCAATGAAAAATATGCTTTATGGCTTGAGTTGTCGAAAGAGCCTTTATCTGACGAAAACTTGTTATGGCTAGAACAAAATGTGCATACCATGCTATACGACCCAGCTAGCGAAGTGAGTTATGCCCTTTCAGAGTATCGACAAGGGATTTTGATATTACTAATGAGCGCGTTTGTCGTGGTGATGATTATTTTAGTTGTTAAGTATGGTTTAACCGCAGGTACTTTATCTGCTATTGCAACTATAGGTAGTGCATTGTTAGCATTAACGATAAGTCAGTTTGTTTCTAACCATTTGAATATATTTAATTTGTTGGCAGTTTTACTCATTATTGCTCTTGCAATAGATTATGTTATTTTTTATCAAGAACAAGGCTTACAAGCTAAGACATTTCTCGCGATAAGTTTGTCTGCCTTATCATCTGCCGCTGTTTTTGGCATTCTTGTATTTAGTGCCACACCAGCGGTGAGTAGCTTTGGTTTAACTGTCATGATTGGCATCATCAGTATTTTTATTTTAGCGCCTATGTCTGTGGTCAGACGTAAATAAATTTTAGGGAAAATTCATGGATATTAAGTCGCCAGCACAGAATACTACTGAGCAATATGATGTAGTCATTATTGGTGCTGGACCGTCTGGCAGTGTTGCTGCGTCTTTACTTGCTGCTGATGGAATGTCAGTGTTGATATTAGAAAAACAGTATTTTCCACGCTTTTCTATTGGCGAAAGCTTGTTACCGCAATGTATGGAATTTTTAAAAGAGGCTGGACTTGAACAGGCGTTAGATAAATACGCAAAAGAATTCGGCTTTCAGCATAAAAATGGTGCGGCGTTTCACAAAAAAGGCAAAAACTCATCGTTTGATTTTACTGAAAAGTTTAGTGAAGGGCGTGGCACAACATATCAAGTGAAAAGAGGGCTTTTTGACAAGCTACTTGCTGACGAAACTGAAAAAAAAGGCGTGAGTATTCGCTATGGCCATCAGGTCAACTCAGTTGCCAACCTTGAGCCGGAAGTCTGCCTTGATGTTCGTGATGACAATGAACAACCTTATCAAGTTAAAGCAAAGTTTCTGCTAGATGCCAGTGGCTTTGGTCGTGTGCTACCTAGGTTGCTTGATTTGGAATTACCATCAGATTTTCCAATAAGGCACAGTTATTTTAGTCACTTTAAAGATGGCATTAACTGCCCTGAATTTGATCGCGATAAAATTCTAATTACTGTTAATCCAAACCATAGTGATGTTTGGTACTGGTTAATTCCATTTTCTGATGGCAGTGCAAGTGTCGGTGTTGTCGGCTTACCTGAACGTTTTGATGAAACATTGCCGGCAATTGATACGCTACAGGATTTTATTGCGCAAGATGAAAACCTTCAGCGATTATTGAAAAATGCTACGCCATTGCAAGATGCTAGAGTTATTAAAGGTTATTCTGCAGATGTAACTAAGCTATGGGGTAAAAACTTTGCTTTATTAGGCAATGCCGGCGAATTCCTTGATCCGGTATTTTCTTCGGGTGTTACTATTGCAATGAAGTCAGCGTCTTTAGCTGCGCCATTAGTTAAAAAGCAAATACAAGGCTCAAAAGTTGATTGGGAAAGTGAATACGCCGAGCCATTAAAATTTGGCGTTGATACTTTTAGGTGTTTTGTTGAAGCTTGGTACAATGAGAGTTTTCAAAATGTTGTTTATCATGATCACCATGATGATTCGGTGCGTCGTATGATCAGTTCCATTCTGGCAGGCTATGCATGGGATGAAAAAAACCCTTACGTAGCGAAAAGCGTTAGACGATTAAATGTATTGGCTGAAATATGCCAAGCTGGATAGTTGAATTGAATTATTTCGCCAACAAGCTATTACTCTTTTCCCTGATGTTTTTGTTATCGGGTTGTGCGTTAACAGCGAATAAGAATTCGATACACTTGACGGAAAACTTGGCGTTAGTGTTAACTGCACCGCCGAGTGAAAAAGTTGGGAAAGTTGAAAGTCATTTAGTCGAGATAGCTAATAAAGGTAAAAGCCACCGCTTTATTGCACAAGTAGAATACCGCAATAATGAAATTGCTATGGCAGCTGTTTCACCTGCTGGCGTGCCGTTATTCGACTTTCGCTGGTTTGATAAAAAAGAAACTGAAGTTAATCAGTATGTGCCATTACCTTTTGCTGGTATAGGTTTTATTATTGCCGATATGCAGTTATGTCATTGGCCCGTAAGTATGATTGAAGCATCATTGTTAGGCGCCAATGTTAGTGTCAGTCAGCACGATAACCTAAGCCAGAACCGAATTATTTGGCAGCGAATCATTTTAGATAATAATCAAGTTATTATTAAAATTGAAAAGTTTGATGATGGCTATGAATTAGAAAATATTATCAGAGGTTATCGCATTCGCTTAACCAACCTAGATAAGGAAAGTTAGTGACTATTTGTTTGAAAGAGTTTGGCGTTGTTTGTGCGCTTGGTAATGATAAGCAACAAGTATTAAACGCGTTAATTGGTGAAGATAAAAAATATTTGTCACTCGACAGTGAGCTGCCGATTGAAGCGCCTCAGTATGTTGGACGTGTAGGCTTGCCTGCAGATTTAGACGTTCAGCAAATATCGACTAATAACAATAAACTGGCTTATATTGCTTACCAACAAATTGCTGACGCTTTACAGCCACTCATTAGCCAATACGGAGAGCATCGAGTTGCCGTGGTTATAGGCACCAGTACTGCAAGTATTTATGAAGGTGAGTTAGCGAGAAAAGAATTAGCAACACAAGGGCAATTTCCGAGTGACTTTAAATATGAAGTACAAGAAATGTCAGCGCCAGCAACTTATATTGCAACGTTGGCCAATGCGAAAGGCCCAGTGTACGGAATTTCAACCGCCTGTTCTTCAAGCGGTAAAGCGTTGGTGAGTGCAAGCACCTTACTTGATAATGACTTAGCTGATGTAGTTATCGCTGGCGGCGTGGATAGCTTAACGCAATTAACTCTCAATGGTTTTCAATCATTGGAGTCGATAAGTAAACATATATGTCAGCCTTTTCAACGTGACCGCGACGGTATTAATATCGGTGAAGCGGCAGCATTGTTCATTATGACAAAAGATAATGACGGCATTCAATTACTGGGTGCTGGCGAAACATCAGATGCTTATCATATATCTGCGCCTTCACCTGATGGTAGTGGCGCTGCCAGTGCAATGGCATTAGCGATTGAAAATGCCAACATTAGTGCGAAGCAAATTGATTATGTAAATTTACACGGCACAGGCACGATTAAGAACGATGAAATGGAAGCCTTAGCAATGGCTTCTGTTTGTGGTGAAACGGTTCATTGTAGTTCAACCAAGCATTTGACTGGTCACACACTTGGCGCTGCGGGCGCGTTAGAGCTAGGACTTTGTTGGTTACTATTAAGTGATGGTAATACCGCTCGTAAGCTGCCTGCAAACTGCAAAGGCGGTGCTATTGATGAACGTATGCCAACAATAAAGCTGAGCGAAGGTGAAAAGCTCGATAAACTGCAATATTGCCTGAGTAATTCTTTTGCATTTGGTGGTAATAATTTCAGCGCAGTTATTGGAAAAAATTATGAATAACTACGATATAACCGAGATTTTACCTCATCAAGCCCCGATGATCTTAATTGACTCGCTAGAATTCTATGATGTTGACTCTTGTCGATGCACTGTTGCTATTACACAAAAGAGCCCATTTTATAATGAATTAAAAACAGGCGTACCCAGTTATATTGGCAGTGAATATATGGCACAAGCTATTGCTGCATTTGCTGGTGCTCACGCTTTAGATGATAAAGACTCGGTACAAATCGGCTTTTTACTTGGCTCACGAAAATATAAAACCATGCGCTCACATTTTGCGCTTAATGAAATTTTAACGGTAACGATTAAAGAATTGTATCGAGAAGATTCAGGATTAAGAGTGTTTGAGTGTGAAATATTAAGCGCTGAAAGTGAAGTGTTAGCTCAGGCGAATATTAATGTGTTTCAGCCGAAAGATCCTGATGCATTTATACAAGAAAGTTACGCATAAAATACCTTTGAATAAAACAAAATAAATAAGAAAAGTGAAGAATGATAATGACAGGCGATATTAAAAGAATTCTAGTAACCGGCTCTAGCCGAGGTTTAGGTAAGGCAATTGCGATAAAGCTTGCTGAAGATGGTTTTGATATTGCCGTACATTGCCGAAATGGACTTGAGGCTGCTAAAGACACTCAAGAACAAATAATAGCCCTTGGCCGTAAAGCGACCCTTTTACAATTTGATGTTTGTGACCAAAAATCAGCAAAACACGCGATAGAAAAAGACATGGAAGAGCACGGTGTTTACTACGGTGTTGTTTGTAATGCCGGTATTACAAAAGATATGGCATTCCCTGCCATGGAAAGTGATGACTGGAGCAGCGTTGTTAATACCGCATTAGATGGTTTTTATAATGTTATTCATCCGGTTGTAATGCCAATGGTAAGAGCTAAAAATGGCGGGCGAATTGTTACTATGGCTTCTGTTTCTGGCATTGCCGGCAATAGAGGGCAAGTAAATTATAGCGCTGCTAAAGGTGGTGTTATAGCAGCAACTAAAGCCTTATCTTTAGAATTGGCTAAGCGAAAAATTACCGTGAACTGTGTTGCTCCAGGGTTAATTGATACCGATATGACACAAGACTTACCGTTAGACGAAGTGAAAAAAATGATCCCACTTAGACGCGTTGGTAAACCTGAAGAAGTTGCCGCAACGGTATCATTTTTAGTTTCGGACGGTGCTGCCTATATCACTCGGCAAGTCATCTCAGTAAACGGTGGAATAGTGTAATGAAAAGAGTCGTAGTTACTGGAATGTCGGCGATAACGGCATTGGGCGATGATTGGTCAACTTTCAGAGCGGCACTAGAAAAAGGCGAAAATGCTGTTGAAGTGATGCCTGAGTGGCAGAAATTAGATGGCCTGAATACTTGCTTAGGTGCACCGGTTAAGCACTTTGAAAAACCAGCACATTATAAGCGAAAAATGGTTCGTTCAATGGGGCGGGTTTCATTAATGGCAACGCGTGCAACAGAGCTGGCACTAGAGCAAGCGAACCTTTTAAATGATGCCATATTAACTGATGGTCGCACGGGTGTTTCGTATGGTTCATCGATAGGTTCGACAGCGCCATTGGTTGCTTTTGGAAATATGATGGAAAACCATACGATGGATGGTGTAACAGCGACTAGCTATATTCAAATGATGTCGCATACCGCTCCGGTTAATATTGGGGTTTTCTTTGGTGCTAAAGGCCGTGTAATTACGACGAGCTCTGCTTGTACATCAGGTTCTCAAGGTATTGGTTATGCGTATGAAGCCATTAAATTCGGTAAGCAAAAAGCGATGATTGCTGGTGGTGCAGAAGAGCTTTGTGTGACCGAAGCTGCTGTATTTGACACCTTATATGCCACCAGTACCAACAATGATCAACCAAAACTAACGCCAAAACCGTTTGATAAAGACCGAGATGGCTTGGTCATTGGTGAAGGCGCTTGTACCTTAATTTTAGAAGAACTCGAACACGCTAAAGCGCGAGGCGCCAATATACTTGCAGAAATTGTAGGTTTTGGCTCAAATTCTGACGGTAAACATGTCACTCAGCCTACCGCTGAAACCATGCAAGTTGCGATAGAATTATCGCTTGAAGATGCTGATTTAAATGCAGAAGCTATTGGCTATGTAAATGCCCACGGTACTGCGACCGAAAAAGGCGATATTGCCGAGTCAAATGCAACAGCTAATGTCTTTGGTAAAGTGCCGATGAGCTCATTAAAAAGCTATTTAGGCCATACCTTGGGTGCCTGTGGAAGTATTGAAGCTTGGGCTTGTATTAACATGATGCAAGACAACTGGTTCGCACCAACGTTGAATTTAGACAATGTAGATGAGTACTGTGGCGATCTAGACTATATTGTTGAGCAAGGTCGAGATATCGAAACAAACTATGTGATGAGCAATAACTTTGCTTTTGGCGGTATTAATACCTCATTAATATTTAAGCGCTGGCAAGGCTAGTTATAGTCTTTAATACGCTGGCGGTTTTTATAACGCTTGTAATACGGTAAAAAGAATAAAATAATGCCAGTTATTGAAATGAGCAGTAGCACAATTGACAGTGGCAGTGTAAACCACAAGTTTGCGCTGTCTTGCCAATAAGTAAAGTCATGTAGTTGTTCTATGAAGTCTGAGCGACGATATGCGGTTTTAAGTATTTCACCCGTCGTTGCATCTATTTGAATTTCCCATTCTGATTTTGCTCTTATTTTTATAATACCTTTTCCTGGGCGAACATCTAACCTGTCGATGGCTCGCCACGAGTCAATATTTGCTTTGGGAACTGATTTTGCAATTATTAATACTTGCTCAAAGCTGATGCTTGGTTGGTTTTTTACGCTGCCTTTAGCACTTGCTGGTTGAATATATTCCACATCTTTTTTAAGTAACAATAGAATGCCGCTGATCAATATGATCAAAAATGGTAGCGCAATAACGATACTGGCCCACTTATGGGTGCTGCGGTTAATTCTATTAAAGTTCATTGTTACTCATAGTTAAAAATTGTCTGTTGTTACATGTACACTTAAAACTGCCAAACACCTTTGAAACTCAAGGTTCTTTCTGGTTGATAAGCTGCATCTTCATCGCTTGAGCTTTTGTATAAGTTGTCGGTTAAGTTAATCACCGAAAAGCTTAGCTGCAAATTGTTGTTTACCTGATAATCGAGCTCAGTATGCCAAATAAGCTCACTTTCTCGCGCGATTTCAGAGGCGCCGACATCTTGTTGTGAAAATTGATAACTTAACTGCTGGCGAATACTAATACTATCATTTTGCCAGTTTAACGACCATTTAAATGCTTTTGGAATACCGTCGTCGACAATATAATTATCGTCATCTTGACCTTGTTGCCATTGAAAGCCGAAAGTTGATTGCCAGTGCGGATTAATTTGCCAATGACTGGTTATTTCAAGCCCTTTGATGGTGACTTGTTGGTTATTACGATAACGTCGGACATTGTCTTGTGTATAGCGTTCAATATAATCATCAATTCTATAATGATAACTATTGAAGCTCGCGCTAACGTTTTCGTTAATATGGTGAGTAAGTGAAAATTGTAATCCGATACTTTTCTCTGGTGTTAATTCGCTATTACCTTGGGTATTGCCTCTAGGGGTTTCGCCAGAAAAGAATAACTCACTTACGGTCGGGAAACGAAAGGCATTGGCTAGTTGTAGGCTCATCGCAGTGTTTTTTGATAGTTGGTAACTAGCATTTGCCGATAACGAGATGAAGCTCTCTTCTTTTATTTGCTGATATTGTTTGAGCTTAATTTGATCGTACCTTGCTCCCGTTGCTAGCGTAAAGTCGTCAAAATGCCAATCATGTAAGGTAAATACAGCGAACGTGTCTTCATCTGCATTTATCATTTGATGTTGCCATGCTAATTCATTGGTTGCAGAAAATTCTTGTTCGCTAATTTCAATATTGTAACGACCAAGCCATTCAAGCCCGACAACGGTGTTATCGATTAACCATGAGCCATAAGCACCGTAAGTATTTGATTGATAGTCGGTGACATTACGACGAGAAATATTTTGCTCATCATCAAGACGAGTAACATTGGTTTGCCACTGCTGCTGATGTTGGTAGAGCTTAAACTTCCATTGCCCAGCAGATGAAAATTCTATTTGTGATAGCAGATGATCATCTTGCGGATAGTTGCTAATGCGTTCTGTCGGGAAGGTGATTGAGCTTTTGCCAATATCATCTCCTTGACTGACAATGGCAGATGCAAAAATATCAATGTCGTGCCAACTAAATTCACTTGAAAGTGTTGCGGCACGTTGTTGGTATTGGCTGTTTAATGGAATTACGCTGCTTTGTTCATTTTGGGCTGATTTTGCATTATCTGCAGTTCGAGTGACTAGGCTAGCATTGATGGTGTCACCAACAAAATTAGCAGATAAATGTTTGGCGTTATCTTGCGGTTGTAATGCAAAACTAATCGCAGATGTTTCGTGTGATTGTGTTGAAATACTAACGACACCGCCCATTGCATCAGAGCCATAAAGCGTTGATTGTGGCCCTTTTTGAATATAAACCTCTGAGATTAACTCTGCCGGAATAAAGGCGATAGAATTTCCTGCTCTGCGGTCTGTGATGATTGGAATGCCGTCAACTTCCGTTTTAATTCTGGCACGACTAAAGCCTCTAATATTGTAACTTTGAAATAGTCCCCCTTGGCCATTAAGGTTAACACCAGCACTTTGTGAAATTAAATCGGCAACTGTGTTTTGGGCGCTAACAATTTGCTCAGGATAAATTAATATATTGTCACTGGTTCTAACATCATCGAGTGATTTGACGGTTTTTGAGTGTGAAATCGTCATCACTTCAATAGCAGTGTCTGTGCCCATATTGCTATCAGCACTTTTCGAGTTGTCAGAATGCTGAGCGGCTAAAGGATTAGCGCAGAAAAATATCAGCATTAAATGACATAGGATTAAGCTTTTCATAAGTTTATTCAGGTAATTGCTCACAATAAATGAACGTAAACAAATTGCTGATTGTTGCTGGTAATAAAGCTAGTTAGATTTTCTTCTGCTGGGCCTTTAGTCACTTGCCCTACATTATTGAAACGTGCGCCATGACATGGGCAAATAAAACCATTTTCTTCTACAGAAACAGCACAACCTTGATGAGTACAAGTGAGTAATGATGCGGCGAAGGTATTGTCATCTAACTTAGTAATACCAATACCATGTTGATTATAAGCGATGGTGACAATACTGTTTGCTAAAAATAAGCTTTTATCGACCACGAGCTTATTTCCTTGTTGTATCGCATCAGCATATTTTACTGTGCTTTTACAGGCAGGAAGTATACAGGCCGTGGCTAAACAGGCCGTTTTTAAAAATTCTCGACGTTTCATTGCGATCAATGTGCTCGTTTTTTTGTTTTAGAATGATAATGTGCTTTTTTCTTACGAGATTTACGAGCGATTTTAATATGTACGATTAAAAGAGTTGGTAGTAGTAAGCCCACAACTGCATGAGAATTACCCAGTAAAGTATGCCAATCTTCCCCCACCAAATAATAAAGGCTATAGGCTGATAGTAGCGAAAAAATAATAAAACTCATCAGGGTAATACCTGATTTTTTAGCTTTACCAAGTGTCCATGTTTTTGAAACATGCGATGTAAAAATACTACCGAGTGCCATTAGCATCATAAATGCCGCAAAACCGTGTAATTGCAAAAAGGGATATTGCAAAAAATGCGACTCAGGACCAAAGTCCCCTTCTACCATAGCGAAGTTTCTTAATAACCAGAAACCACTACCGCTAAAAACACTTAAGCTTAAAAAACCGTAAAATAAATAACGGTATTTTTTAGCAATTTTACGACTGACATTGGACATGATAAAACTCTAATTTATACGGCGACTAAAGCCAAAGCGGTTAATGCTAATGCCTTTGGCGTTAAAATGATTTAGTACTTTTTCAGCATCCTTGCGATTCATCAATACAATAATTTTGGTTAATGCATCTGCAACCATGGCTTTGTCGGCAAAAACGGAGGTGCTACCGTTAACCTTTACATAACATTTGGCTTTTGGGTCAAAATATTGCGAGCCATTTTCTTGATAATAGCTACCGCTACTCGCTAAGGCTGTATTGAGCATAGGTAACTTTTTTAAGGCGCTGTTACGCTGGCTGTATTTTATCTCAACCTTTTGTTTTTGCCAGTTAATTACTCGCAAGTCACCACCGGCATTGATGCTGCCCGTAATCTCATTAGGTAATAAAGATATGGCTTGATCAACCGCGTAACCTTTGGCAATGCCACCCAAGTCAAAAAATATTGGCTTAGTGCTACTAATTAAATTGCTCTCAAGGTTTACATCAGCAAAGCAGCCAAATTGTTGCTCTAATAATGCGGCTTTATCTGTAAATAAATGAGCAGGTAAATGTTTCGAAGCCACCAACGGAGCAGCAATACTGATGTCATAATAACCGTTCGAGTGTTCAAAAACCTGCTGAGCAAAAGTGACCACGTTTTGTAAATCAGCCGACATTGTAAATTGAGCATTAGGTGCAGTTATTAATGCGATATTAAGAGCAGATAATTCACTATCAAGCTGATGAAAGCTTAGCGTTTGATGAATTCGTTCAATTTCATCAAACGCCATATTTGACCAATGTATTAGTGCTTTTTCCGACATTTTTGCTGTTAGGTTTACTTCGACAAAAGTCCCTAATAGTGGTCGGCAACGTTTAATACTAACTTGGTTCAAAACAAGTGCCTATTACAGTGTTATTTTACTAAGCACACTTGACCACGTATGGTTAAGTCGATTAATACCGTCGGTTACATGACGACACGATAAGGTAGCGCCAGAAATGTTTCTAATTTGTTTATCAAGCTTGAGGAATTCACTGCTGTCTTTACCATGAAACTGTGCGCGCCATTTGGGGTGCATAATTTGGTCGCCGTAAGTTTCTCGATAGGTTAATACTTCTATACCCATGACTTTACCTTCAGCACTTATTGCTACAGCTAGGTCGATATTTTCATGCTTACCAATAACCTGATCAACAATGAACCAACCGCCATCTTCTGAACGCCAGCCATTAATATGGTGATTGCGAACACGAATGTCTGACAGGTCTTCAATTAAGTCAGCTTGCTCTTCTGTCAAATCCACAGGTGCTGATGTCAGCTTTTGCTCTGGCCATAATATTTTCTGTGCCTGCTCTATGGTTAAATAGTTCTTTGCAAAAGCAACTTGGATAGGAAGTGCAAAAGTTGCTGCGGTAGCAACTAAGCCTTTTAAAAACCGTCTACGTAACATACTCATGATTGTAATTTACTTGTGATTGATAAAAATGCAAAAGGCTTACAGTCCATTAGTTGGGATCTGTAAGCCTTATCGAATTAAGCTAAGTGCTTAAATTTTTTAGAATTCATAACCGTATGATAAACCGATGTGCATTTTTTCATGCTCATCCCAGTTGCGGCCGTTACGAACATCTGCATGCTCTGAACCACCGCCACTGATTTGCCATAAAATGCCACCTGTTACCCACCATTTTTGCTCAGCAAAATGTAGTGTTGGGCCAAAGTAGTTACCACGTTGATGTTGGCTACCAATGCGGAAATCGCCTAGATCAAAATTAGATTTCTTTAAACCAATCGTGTAACCATCAGCATCAAAGCCGTCTTCAGTGTTACCTTTTTCAGCTTTGTCTTGCGGGTTTAAGTAGTCTGACTGATGTCTAAATTCTAAACCAACAAACCATTGTGGTGCGAAGCGGTAAGAAATACCTGCGGCAATATCAATCGCGAATTCATCTTCTACAACTGTACCTGATTTTCTGCGTTCAAATTCAGTCTTAATATTTAGCACTGTTACAACAGTGTCATCTAAGAAATCTTTTTGAAAAAATAATGTACCAACAAATGAATTCTGATCGATATCTGCACCATCTAAGCGGTATTTGTCGCGACGTTCATATGCTAAGCCGTAAGAAAAACCGAAAGCATCTTTGTAAGGGCTTAATACGTTGTATTTCATAGCAAGTTCATAACCTGCAAATTGCGTATCGCTAAACTTACCTGTGCCGTCGCCAGCTTCACACATTGGGCAAGGTGCGCCTTCTGCTTCTGAACCTACATCGTAGTCATGATCAAAAATAATAGCTTCAACAGCAACCGTTAAACTATCAGTTACACCGTATTCAATTTCAGGGCGAATATCGTGGAACGTGTAGTGATCACCAGCGTTTTTGTCTAAACGAATGGTATCGGCAATTTTAAATTCATAACTGCCTGCTGGGCGTGTATCGGTGCCTTTTGCGTAAACCCAAAGATTTTCGCCAGCAGATGCGGTAAAAGTTGCTGCAGATATCGCAGCAGCCATGATGGTATTAAAGTTCAGTTTCATGTTGTTAAAGCCTAAATGTATCAAAGAGAGAGGTTTTTGTTATCAGGAGATTATAATAAGTTACAAAACGTAACGCAACTGATAACTGTTATCATTTGTAGTTGTGAGGGCTGGACTTGGAATACCGCTATGGAGAAATTATGGTACAGCTTATTATTGGCAGAGAAACTTTAGGAAACGTTGAATGATTTTAATATTAGTGGAGCTAAAGTACATGAAGTTCGATTGCTTCAAATAAATGAAACTCTAATGCCGCTAACGTTAAAACAAGGTATTGCTCATAAGGCTGAAACTAAAACAAAACCATCTTATTTTTGTCTTAATTAAGGTGATCTTACCTTTTAATTGAATCACTAAAGAAAGATCAGGAGTCCTTAATATTTCTGCTAACTATCATATTCAGGATGAATATCTAAATAATCACACCAAGTACTAAAGTTTCGATAATTGTAGCGAGTGTCAATTGCAGTTATCCATTGTGAACTCGTTTTAGGATTCAGCTTAAATTTCTTTTTAAAGCCATCGATCGCAACATAACAAGCTAGGGACTCTAATGTTTCATTTCTAACTCTAACTTGAGTAAAACCTGTTGCGGTCACGTTATAAGTGACAGTTATTTTTGGTAATCCCCAGCTAACAGGGCTAACAATAAGTAAAAACGCACAAAAATAATTTAAAAGAGTCATAGCTTAATTTGTTGTTTTAGTGAAGTTTATTTTTAATCTTTTGCCGATGATTTAAAGCATTAAAGATAATATTGATATTAATTCAATTATACCATTGAAAGCGTTAGTGCGCGTCTCCATAACTATTATCAACAAGAAAAAAGTGTCAAAAACGACAACTATTATAGACGCAGTATAAAGAGAACTTATTCATGGCTAACATTACCCCAATTAAAAAAGAAACTCATCAAAACATTAAAATTTCTGAAAAACGTGATTTATCACATGTTGCTAATCAACATATTGCGCCAGTCACTGCTGCCGAATATGCACAAGCTGCAACGAGCTACCCGATTGTACTAGTGAAAGATCAAGAGTCAGAGCGTTACCGCAGTGTGGCAATGTTAGGTCTTGAAGCGGGCGAGAATTTATACCATAAAGAAGGCTCTTGGAATGCGGTATATATTCCTCAAAGCATTTCTATGGCACCATTTTCTTTGGGCTTAGATCCAGAAAAAGAAAAAACTTTAACGGCTTGTGTTGATTTAGATAACAAATTCGTTGGTGAAGATAAAGAGCACAGCTTATTCGACGCTGAAGGTAACGACACTGAATTTTTCAAAGGTGTACAAGAGTCACTAGGTCGTTTATATGACAATGAAGTGATGAATGAAAAGTTCATTAAAGAATTACTAGATAACGAATTATTAATGGAACTTGAGCTTAATATTAGTTTCGGCTCAGGTGAAAGTAAAAAGCTTGTTGGACTTTACGGCATTGATGAAAAGAAACTTCAAGCGTTAAGTGATGATAAAGTATTAGACTTTCATAAACGTGGTTTATTTATTCCAATTCACGCAATGTTAGGCTCAGTGGGCCAAATTAATCGTTTGGCACAATTACGTAATCAAAGTGAATCTTCGGCGAAAGTTAATGGTATTCGTTTTGCAGTAGCTACAGCGGAAGAAAAATAAATATCAATATAATTTATTGTTTTAAATAAAGGGCCTATTGGCCCTTTTTTTTTAAGTAAGTTGAATTTTGCTTGAGTTTGACAAAAGTTGGCAATAACTCACTACTAAAACTTTACCCTCGCTTTTTAAAGCCTTATCTTTGTTGCATGAATTAAATGCTGATTATGTTGTACTTATATTTGCTAGGTTGAATCGCCATGGAACAGATAAAAAATATCGACACCATTTTAGCTAAATTGAAAAGCCAAGGAGCGATGACTTCTGGCGAATTAGCTAGAGAGCTAGTAATGACTAGTATGGGAGCAAGGCAGCACTTATTACGCCTAGAAGAAAAAAATTTAGTTGGTCATTTCCTGCAAAGAGCTGAAGTTGGCCGCCCTAAAAAAATGTGGCAATTAACGGAGTTGGGTCATAAGCGTTTTCCTGATCGTCATGCCGAGTTAACTTTGCAGCTCATTGAATCGGTTACTAATATTTTTGGAGAGCAGGGTTTAGAGCAAGTGATTTCCATGCGTGAAAAGCAAATACTTGAAAAGTATCAAGCGGCATTGAGTGTATGCAGCGATCTGCACGACAAAATTGAAATCTTAGCTTTAATGCGTTCACAAGAAGGTTACATGGCTAGCACTGAAAAAGTATCAGCCATTGAGTATTTGTTAATTGAAAGTCATTGCCCTATTTGTGCTGTAGCGAATCAATGCCAAAATTTTTGCCGGTCCGAGTTAATGATTTTTCAACAATGTTTTGGCGAAGGTTTTGCTGTTGAACGAAGTGAATACTTACATAGTGGTGATCGACGTTGTGTTTATCGTATTAGAAAAATAGTGAATATATAAATTTTAAAGTAGGAATATAAATTATTATTAGCCGTTTTATTTTGTACTTATCGTAATTAAAAGCAATGGCTAACTAACTCTAGTTATGTAACTTTAAAACACTAATTGAATCATGTAGTTTGCCGTTAATTAGGTTATACTTATTCATTAATTTAAGATTGATAATGAGACTCAACGTGGCGATTCATTTACCTTTAAAAAACTTAAGCCAATGGCAGAAAGTGGCATTTTGTGCGGCTTTGCTTGAACGCATGCTACCTAATTATCAAATGTTTGCTGAACACGCTGACTTTGGTGATTATAAAGTGTTGAGAAATCAACTTGATTTAATCTGGCAATGGCTGGATAAAGATAGTCGCTGTAAAATTAACTACGATGCGCAGATAGTTAAATTGGAAGAACAAGTTCCTAACCCTGATGAGTTTGATTTTTTCGGGGTATTCCCTGCGTTAGATGGGGCAATGGCACTGATGTCATTATTTCAATCAATACAAGATCCGCAAAACAGTAGTTTCGAAAATATTGGCAAGCTATCTGAAAATAGCGTTAGTTATTATGTGGAATTGAGTTTAGCGCAAGAAATTGATGCCGAAGCGCCAGAAGGTGACGAAATCATTATTGTTCCTGAGCAAATTACAGAACACCCTCTGATGCAGTGGGAAATCGCCACACAACACGAATTATTTGATTTCATAAAAACAGCCAGTGAAAATAAAACCTCATGTATTAGGGCAAAAGCCTTAGTGTTAGAAGAGGGGTTATCGAATTTAGGCATTGAAATTAACCACTAACCTTTAATACTAACCTACCCTAGCTTTGGTCTATAAAACGGATTGCCATGCCAGTAGTTAATTACCAAAATATGACCATTATTCAGCGACTATTTCTGTTAAGAACAGTCGCAATTATCATTCAGTTATTAACAGTATTAATTGTTTATTTTGTGATGTCATTGCAAATAGCGCTGCTACCATTAGTTGTTGTTATCATGGTGGAAATCGTTTTTCATACCTTGAGCATATTAGTTTTCAGGAAACGAAATGCTGGTAATTTGGCGATAGTTTTTCAATTAATTGCCGATGTTGTTTTCTTAACTGTGTTGCTATCTTTCAGTGGTGGTGCCACTAATGCCTTTGTTTCTTTACTCTTGTTACCGATTGTCATTGCCGCTGTAAGCTTACCTGCTCGCTATTTACTATTTATCTCTTTATCTGCCATTACTTCCTATAGCTTTTTGTTGCTAACGATGCCCGAGCATACTATGCATCAGATGGATATGAGTAATCACTTTATTGGTATGTGGGCGAACTTTTTGCTGTCTGTAATTGTTGTTACTTTTGTCGTTGGTGCTATGGCACGGGTTATTACAAATCGCGAACGAGCTATTGCTTTGCAACGTGAAGATCAACTAAAAAGTGAGCAGTTATTGGCACTTGGTGTTGCATCAGCACAAGTGACGCATCAAGTAGCAACACCGTTAGCTAATATTCAATTATTATATGAAGAACTTGCTGAAGATTATCCAGAACATGAAGCTGTACTAGCAATGGCACAGCCGCTAAATCAATGTACTGATCAGCTTGGTTATTTTCGTTCTTTGGCAACATCGATTAGAGAAAATAAAAAAGCTCAATTATCCGTTAGTGAATTGCTTGAACAATTAGTTGATCAAATGCATTTTCACTTTCCTGAGCAGGAATTAACACTCGTTCAGGTCTGTACCATTGAGGCAATGATTGAGTCTGATGCTATGCTACTACCAGCATTATTAAACTTGGTGCAAAATGCTATTCGTGCAAATGAGGAGAATAAACAAAACAAAATCATTTTAACTATAAGTCGTGAAAATAATGATTTAACCTTACAGTTACGTGATTTTGGCTTAGGTATCGAAGCAAGTATGAATCAAGCGCAGAGAGCGGTGTTGGGTGAGGAAATGGTAACGAGTACATCGGGTTTAGGTATGGCGGTATTTTTATCTAACTCTACTTTTCATCGCTTAGGTGGAAAGTTAAAGCTAATGAACCATGCCGAGCGAGGCTGTATTGCCTTGGTTAATTTACCACTACTCACGGGCAAGGAGCAAAGTGAATTGTGAAGAAACTATTAATTATTGAAGATGATGTTTCATTTGCCACAACATTAGTTAGACGAATGACTAAACATAATTTTAGCTGTCAGCAGGTACATCAAGCTGATCAAGCTTTACACGCTTGTTTGCAACAAAAACCAGACTGTATTTTATTGGATATGAAGTTGGCATCAGAGAACGGTCTAACCTTGATAAAGCCGATTAGGGCAGCATTACCGAAAGTGAAACTAGTTTTACTGACGGGCTTTGCTAGTGTTGCCACAGCGGTTCAGGCGATGCGTTTGGGCGCAGATGATTATTTGGCTAAACCAGTTAATACTCAAATGCTATTAACGGCGTTAGATATTGCTCCGGACGTTGAAAGCGCGGTTGATCTTGATATCGATACGATGTCAGCAGAGCGAGTTGAATGGGAGCATATTAACCAAGTGCTTAATAGTAATGATGGCAATGTTTCAGCGACAGCTAGACAACTGGGCATGCATCGTCGAACGTTACAAAGAAAGCTGCAAAAAAAACCAGTATCAAAATGATACTGGCTCTACTAACATCAAAAATAATGGTTAAAACTGGTAATCCATTGCCAGGTAAACATTTCTTCCCATAGCAGTAATCTTATCTCCAACTGCTATATCGCTGCCATTAGCACGATTAACGCCACCTAAATGGTCATTATATTGTTTATCTAGTAAGTTATTGATACCAGCTCGAACCACTAAACCGCTACTAACAAAGTAATCTACCTGCCAATCAACAATGGCATAACCAGCTGAAGATTTTTCATCATTTAAAACTGAGACTTTATTTTGGGAGCTATAGGCGTGCAGTGCTAAGTTACTTTGAAAATTATTATATTGGTAATTTAAATTGATGCGAGTGTTTAGTGGTGAAATGCGATAAAGATTATCGTTAATGTCATCTCGTTCCCCACGAACATAGCTAACAATACCTGATAACTTAAATTGTTCATTTAGACGATATTGCCAGTTCATATCCGCACCATATAACGTAGCATCAATGTTGGTAAAAATAAGTGGGCTACTATCGCCCATCATACCTGCGATCATTTTCACTCGCATATCAGTTGATGGGGTGCCTTGAATATAATCTTTCACTTTTTGGTAAAACACTTGTGGCGCAATAGTAAAATCACCATGATCATATGAAATACCGGCATTTAATTGATAAGCGGTTTCATTATCTAGGTTAATATTGCCGACATAAGTTTTACCATCTGCTAGACCACCTGTTGCTTGCATAGGCACCCATAAATAGCGTTCTTGATAACTTGGCGCACGTTGCTTAATAGCCACTGAGTAACTGATGGTAGTGGTCTTTGTCCATTGGTATTGACTGTTTAATGCCAGATCAAAAGTAGTGTCAGATACGCTACGATCAGCACTATTAAATTCGCTTTGTAAGGCCTTAGTATTTGGATTCATCATTGCCATTGAGTGAGAAATTTCATTAGCGTCAGAGTGATTACTTTTGATACGCAAACCTAGAGTATGCGAGAAGGCACCATTGCTCGGTGTCCATTCGGCAAAAATAGAGTTACGTTGGTCTTTTATGTGATTGAAATTGGTAATCTCAAACATCATATTTTCAGGGTTGGTGATCACTGAGTTATGTTCAGCATCATAGCCTTCAAGACCAAGTAACCAGTCGCCTTGGCTCAATAAAAGCCTATAGTCTAAGGTTTTTGCATCGGTAGTATTGTAGCGATACATATTGGCATTCATATTAGTGCGTTGACTGAAGTTGTCCATGCCATGTGTAGCGTCTTGGTAACCTAACTGCCAATTTAATTTCCAGTCTGTCAGCTGAAATTCACCGTCTAAGTTGTAGCGATCAGAGTCAATATAGTCGATGTCCATTGGTAACGCTGGCGTGCCGGAGTTATTAGTTTTAGCATGATGCCATGTTGCGCCTATTTGCCAATCGTCTCCTTGATGGCGTAAGTCTATACCGTATTGCTTTTTATCATATTCTGTTGATGAAATGATATTGCCATTCCCGTCTTCGTAGTCATCGCCACTTTGATCGGTTAAATAGAATAAAACACCGGTATTTTCATTGCTAATGTTAATGTCACCGGCGAAAGTTGATGCGTCATTAATGTCGTTGTAGCTCAGCGCTAAGTCACCACCTAATGCCGCCCCTGTGTCAACTTCAGCTTTTTTCAGGTCCACTTTAATAGCGCCACCTAGCGTGTCTATGCCGCTACTAACGGGGGCAATACCGCGATAAACTGAAACAGACTCAACCATAATTGGATTAATGTAGGTGAGCGGAGCATCCATGGCATTAGGGCCAGCGCTAATAATTTGTTGGCCGCCAATACTTTTTGCAATTCTTTCACCGAACATACCGCGATATTGTGCGATACCAGTAATCGGGCCATTTTTATTAATATTTGCGCCAGGAACGGTTTTGAGCCAGTCAGCGACATCAGGCATTACTAAGTTGCCTTCTGCTAATGCAGTTTCTGAATGCGTTAATTTTGGAGCTTCGATAGTAATTACTTCGATGCTGTTATCATTAATATTTTCAGCGAAAACATTAAGTGACACGATAGATAAAACTACAGTAAGTGCTTGGGAAATTTTTGAGGGTTGCATTGCTAAATCCTGGTAATAAAAATTGGCTAACAGGATGATTTTTACTGAAGTTTTTCTTAAAAACAAAGCAAGTTAGACAGAGTGCGACATTATGTCGCAGCTGGATTTGACCTAGATCAATTTAGTAACACTGATTGTGCTTTTTGCATAATTGTTAGTGAGTTTTTTCGATGTTTTTTAAATGATCTAGAACGATAAATATATCCCAAAATAGTTTGAGTATAGTTAAGTTTTATATCGCTAATACATTGACGTAGTGCTTGTAAATAAATAATCTAAGCCGTTCACATTTCTAGTGTCGATAATAAGCGCACACTTTTCCATGTTTATTAGACATATTTGTTTATTGGCCATGCTGTTGTAACGTTGACATACGATGATGTTGGACGTTGAGGATAACTATTTGTTTTTTGAAGGCTCAGAAAAAAAAGCGACCATTCTTATAGATCAAAATCAGCTTTCGTTGCTTGATGACTTCGATAATAATTTTTGGCAGCAATTAGTACAATGTAGTGATGCCCATATTCTATCTTCAATCAAAAATAGCGATTGCAAAGCCTTTCTTTTGTCAGAATCAAGCTTGTTTATATGGCATGACCGTTTATTAATTATAACCTGCGGCAATACGCAGTTAGTGCGTTCGGTTGAATATTTTATCCAACAAGTCGGCATGAATAAAATTCAGCAAGTTATTTATCAGCGTAAGAATGAATACTTTGCTCATGCGCAACCGAGTACGTTTGGTGATGATATAAAGCTGTTAAGGCAATATACAAAAGGTAAAGCACATCGTTTTGGCGAACTAGATAGTCACCATAATTATATTTTTCACCAAGATAATCACTTCCAAGCTTGTAATAAAGATAAAACCTATGAGTTATTGGCGTATCAAATTAGTAAGAAAGCATCTGACAAGCTCACGACTGTTGGCTTAACAGCAAAAGAAATAAGAGCGTTTCTACAATTAGAAACGTTATTTAATGACTTTATCTTAGATGACTTTGTTTTTGACCCATTCGGCTACTCCATCAATGCTATTAATGGACTTAACTATCTTACGATTCATGTGACCCCCCAAGAAAACAGCAGTTATGTCAGTATTGAGTCTAATGTGAACTTAATTAAACTGGCCCCGACTTTTTTAGCTATTTTGTCACCTAAATCATTTGATTTACTTAGTTTTAATGAATTTAATTTTAGTGAATTAACGGATATTTTTATACCAAAAAATTATGTTGCTACGTCGTTAGTTAGCCAGCATTTAAGCAACAACTACTCAGTTTGTTTTACTAATTATATTTTGCCGCAGCAAGTGTTTTCTCAAGCTGCAACACTTGATTTAGTTGAACAAAGTCATGCACTTTAATTTTTGCTAGTGATAGTTATTATTTAGTAATTCAGTTACGGTATCGGCGAAAAATAAAAATAAGGCTCTTGTGAGAGCAATAAGGAATTTGAATGAAATTAGGTTATTCATGGTTTTATATAAGCGCACTGTTTGTATCCACTATTACCTTAGCAAACGTATCTACCGAAAAGCCTACGAGCGAAGTCACTCGTATTGAACAATCGGTAGTTAACGCATTAGAGGCTTTTCAAGTGCCAGGTATTGCCGTAGCAATTGTTAAAGACAACGAGGTTGTTTTAAGCAAAGGTTTTGGCGTACTTAAACATGGCAGCAAGCAAAAAGTTAACGCTGATACTTTGTTTGGCATTGCATCAAATACCAAAGCGATGACTGCAGCGTTATTAGCAAAATTAGTTGATGAAGGTAAGTTGACTTGGCAAACCAAAGTCATCGACATTATTCCTGAATTTCAATTGCCAGATGCTTACGTTACCCGTGAATTCACTATTATTGATTTGTTGTCACACAACAGTGGCCTAGGTCTAGGGGCTGGTGACTTAATGATATGGCCAGAAACTACGCTAACCAACCAAGATGTTATTAAAGGCATGAAGCACTTACCGCAAGTGTCGAGCTTTCGTAGTGAATTTGCCTATGACAATTTAATGTACGTTATTGCAGGTGAAGTTATCGGCAAAATTACCGGTAAGTCTTGGCAAGAAAATATTCAAAGTACTATTTTTGATAATTTGGGGATGAAAAACACCCGTGCTAAATATTCATTAATTCCACAAGCTAATAAAAATGTTGCTCGTGCTCATGTGCCACTTGATGGCAAGCTAAATGTAGTTGGCGGTAATTTCTTAGAAAAGTTCTCGTCTGCAGGCTCTGTTGCTTCAAGTGTGAACGATATGTCGTTATGGCTTAAAGCCCAGTTAAACCGTGGACAATATGGTCAAGATGGCGAGCAAGAATTAAGACTATTTAGTGAAAAGCAAAGCCGCGCTATGTGGCAAGCTCGCACATTATTACCAGTACCGCAAAGTGCTACGGATCAAGATAAAACCCACTTTACCGCTTATGCTTTAGGCTGGTTTGTTAAAGACTACCATGGCGTCAAGGTTATTCAGCATACAGGTGGCATTTTAGGCATGGTATCGAAAGTGGTGCTGGTACCAGAAGAAAACTTAGCGATGGTGATTTTAACCAATCAGCAATCAGGCTCTGCATTTAATGCCATATCGCAGCAGATATTGAATGAATACTTAAAATTGCCTGAGAAAGACTGGGTTGAGCATTATGTGATAAAAATGAAAAAATATAACGCAGATAAAAAAGCACAAATCGCTGAAGCTGCCGCCAGTGTTGATAAAAACTCAAAACCGTCGCTGGCGTTGGCAGATTATGCACAAACTTATCTTGATAATTGGTATGGCGAAATAGCGATTACTTTGGAAAATAAAAAGTTAGTCATGCAATTTGGCAATACACCAGCATTACACGGTACCTTAGAACATTACCAACACAATACTTTTATTGTCCGTTGGGATGATAGAACATTAGAAGCAGATGCTTATGTTAATTTTAATTTAAACCCTGATGGCAGCATTAACTTCGCTACGATGGAAGCTGTTTCGTGGGCAACAGACTTTAGTTTTGATTTTCATGATTTAAAATTACAGCCTAAAGCGCCGGTTACTCAGCATTAATTAAACATGTTTAATTTGAAGGGCTCAATTTAGAATATTGAGCCTTAAAAGGTAAAAAGAGGCTAATGCCTCTTTTTTTAATTTTCTCATTGTAAGGTCTTGATTAATTTACACTTTACTATTTTGGTAGAGTTGATAGACAACCTGCCCTGCGATTTTTTCTTTTAACAATTGCCAATGACTCGGCATAACTTGTTGGTTGTTATCCGACTCCATTTCAACATAAATTAAGGCATTTTCACTAAGCCCTTGTTGAGATAGTGCTTCTGCAGTTTTCTGCGCCAAACCTTTTCTAAACGGTGGGTCAATAAAGACTAAGGAAAATTCTTGCTGATTTTTTTGTAAAAATTCTAAAGCATTAGTTGATAAAATATCGATATTATCGGCTTTTAATAATGTTTTGTTTGCCGTTAACTGCTGAGCCGCTGCTTTGTTTAGCTCAATAAAAGTGACTGATTTAGCACCGCGAGAAAGCGCTTCAAAACCTAAGCCTCCTGAGCCGGCAAAACAATCTAAGCATTTAGCATCTTGCACATAAGGCATTAACCAGTTAAAAACTGTTTCTTTTACCCTATCCGTGGTTGGGCGTAAACCGTCGGCCATTAGCACGGGTAACTTTCGACCACGATATTGGCCGGCAATAATACGTATTTGCCCTTTTGCAGCACTTTTGTTTGGTTGTTTTTTGAGTTTGCTCATAACTTCAACAGCTTTTGTTTTTTGTCGGCGGGTTAGGTGATACTATATCGACAATTTTATCCTTGTTTACTAATGAATACCAACTGATCTAATGAATTGTTCGCTATCGAGTAATACATAAGCAGGTAGTTTTAGTGGTAAACCTATTCATCAAATTAATATTGTAAATACATTTATGTCGAAGAAAAAAGGTATGTTTTCCTGGTTAGGTCTAGGTAAAAAGCAGGAAAAAGAAGTTATTCCTGCAGTTGAAGAAGTTAACGAAAATGTTGTTGAAGTAACTGAAGATACTTTAGTTACTCCTGAACACGATGCTGTTGATACACTTGTTGATGAAGCGCCAATAGTACAAACAGACGAACAACAAGTTGAAGAAATAGTTGCGGTTGATGAGGTTATTTCTGAAGAATTACCTGCAGAGCCAGAGCCAGAGCCAGAGCCAGAGCCAGAGCCAGAGCCAGAGCCAGAGCCAGAGCCAGAGCCAGAGCCAGAGCCAGAGCCAGAGCCAGAGCCAGAGCCAGAGCCAGAGCCAGAGCCAGAGCCAGAAGTTAAACGTGGATTTTTTGCGCGTTTAAAGCAAAGCTTAACCAAAACTCGTCAGAATTTAGGTGGCGGATTAGTTAGCTTATTCCGTGGCAAAAAAATAGATGAAGATCTTTTCGAAGAGTTAGAAACACATTTATTATTAGCCGATGTTGGTGTTGAAACAACCACTAAAATTATCGACTCTTTAACTGAATCTGCGTCTCGCAATCAATTAAAAGATGCAGAGGCACTTTATGGTTTGTTAAAAGCAGAATTAAAGAAAATTATCGAGCCTGTAAGCCAGCCTCTTGTGATTGAATCAAGTGACGGACCATTTGTTATGTTAATGGTAGGTGTGAATGGTGTTGGTAAAACTACTACGATAGGTAAATTAGCAAAACAGTTCCAAGCTGAAGGTAAGTCAGTGATGTTGGCGGCGGGTGATACATTCCGTGCGGCAGCGGTAGAACAATTACAAGTATGGGGTGATCGAAATGACATTCCTGTTATTGCGCAGCATACTGGTGCTGATAGTGCATCAGTAATTTTTGATGCAATTAGTGCGGCTAAAGCACGTGGTGTTGATGTACTTATTGCAGATACAGCGGGACGTCTACAAAACAAAGGTCACTTAATGGAAGAGCTGAAAAAAGTTGTTCGAGTGATGAAGAAACTTGATGTTAATGCGCCGCATGAAGTGATGCTAACTATTGATGCTGGTACTGGGCAGAATGCTCTGAGTCAAACTAAACTATTTGATGAAGCGGTTGGACTAACAGGTTTAGCGTTAACAAAATTAGATGGTACTGCCAAAGGCGGTGTTGTTTTTGCTGTTGCTGACAAACATAGTATTCCTATTCGTTATTTAGGTGTTGGTGAAGGTATTGATGATTTAAGACCTTTTAATGGCGATGATTTCATTGATGCACTATTTAGCGATGAAAGTTAATCTATTGCTGTCGTGATAACATAAATAATAAGAATAACTATGATCCGATTTAATAACGTCAGTAAAACATATCCAGGAGGCTTTTTAGCACTTAAGCAAGTGAGTTTTACTATTGCCCCTGGCGAAATGGCGTTTTTAACTGGCCATTCTGGCGCAGGTAAAAGCACGCTACTCAAATTGATGAGTATGATGGAGAAACCTAGCGTTGGCAGTATTGAGATTAATGGTACAGAATTATCATCGATAAAATATCAACAAATTCCTTATGTACGTCGTGGTATTGGGATGATTTTTCAAAATCATAACTTACTAATGGACCGTACAGTTTTCGATAATGTTGCTTTACCACTTATTATTGAAGGCTATAGTCATAAAGAAACCCGCAAACGCGTTGAAGGTGCGCTTGAGAAGGTGCACCTTTCAAGTAAGCTTAAATGCTTTCCTTATATGCTTTCAGGTGGTGAACAACAGCGTGTTGGTATTGCCAGAGCAATCGTTAATAAACCACCGATACTACTAGCAGATGAGCCGACCGGTAATTTAGATCCTAAATTATCACTAGATATTATTCGCTTATTTGAAGATTTTAACGATATGGGGGTGAGCGTGCTAATTGCGACTCATGATCTTGGACTTATTGCTCGCATGAAATATCGCACATTAACATTGAAACAAGGCCATATGATCACTGATGGCATTGTTGATGGTTTACAAACTTTAGGCGATGTTGATGGAAACTAATCATACGCGCCAAAGTAAAAGCCAATTAGCTTGGACTGGTCGAGTTACCGCTTACTTCATTCGCCACTTACAGCAAGCCATCGGCAGCTTAGGTGACTTATGGCGAACACCATTTACGTCGGTGATGACGGTGCTCGTTTTAGGGATTAGTCTTACTTTACCTGCAACGCTACACCTTTTTGTTAAAAATACTCAAACCGTTACGGAGCAGTGGAACTCTGCCTCTGAAATCACTTTATTCTTGAAATTATCGACATCAGATAAATCAGCACAAAACTTTGTTCAACGTGTACAGCTATACCCAGAAGTGGATAATGTTGTTTATATTTCTGCGGAACAGGCCTTAAGTGAGTTTAAGCTTATTTCAGGCTTTGGTCAGGCGCTAGAGTATTTAGATAATAACCCATTACCAGCCACGGTATTGGTCACACCGATGAAGCGTTTTAGCCAGGTTCAAGCAGCTAGAGAGCTGTTAGTTAAATTGGAAAAAGAAAGAGAAGTTGATCAAGGAAAACTTGATTTGGAGTGGCTAACACGCTTAGAAGCTATGTCAGAATTAATTGAGGATATAGTTTTAGGTATTGCCCTATTATTATGCTTATCTGTAGTGCTAATTATCGGTAACACTATTCGACTGGCTATTTTAAACCAAAAAGATGCAATTGCTGTAATGAAGTTGGTTGGAGCAACAGATAGCTTTATTCAACGCCCTTTCTTATATGCCGGTATTTGGTATGGCGTACTCGGTGGTTTAATTGCCGGTATTTGTGTTGCCATCTTAGCGAATTATTTTTCTATTGCCTTAGTGCAGCTAACCGATTTATATCAAAGTCAATTTGTTTTGGCTGGCCTTTCTTTCGCTGAATTTCTGTTTTTGCAACTGATAGCGATTGCTTTAGGCTTACTTGGTAGCTTTATTTCAGTTCGACAACATATCCGTGCTATTGAGCCAACAGCTGACTAATTTTGTCGTTATGTAGGAACTTCGATTTTCTAACATCACGTTGTTATTGTTATTGATTTTTTCTTTGATGACAAACTTTAACAAATATTTCATAGAAAATTCGAAAGAGACTATTGTTTCGCCCTGTCTTCTAAGCTACTGTTGACATATTAAGTCGCGGTAGCTAGCAAATAAATGCTATAATCGCGAGCTAGATTAGATAAAGAGGTAATTAAATGAGTATTAAAATGCAATCGATGGCTCTTACTGTCCCACAAAGTGGTAGCATTGAAGCATACGTGCAATCGGCGTATAGCATTCCTATGCTTACTGCTGAAAAGGAGCATGAATTAGCAACTCGTTTATATTCTGAAAATGATTTACAGGCGGCGCAAGAATTAATTATGTCGCATCTTCGTTTTGTTATTCATGTTGCTAAAGGCTATGCTGGTTATGGTTTACCGCAAGCTGATTTAGTTCAAGAAGGCAATGTTGGGCTGATGAAAGCGGTTAAACGCTTTAATCCAGAGGTTGGTGTACGTTTAGTTTCTTTTGCTGTGCATTGGATCAAAGCTGAAATTCATGAATTTGTTTTGAAAAATTGGCGCATTGTTAAAGTTGCAACCACAAAAGCACAGCGTAAATTATTCTTTAATTTAAGAAAGAACAAAAAACGTTTAGGTTGGTTTAGTAACGACGAAGTGAGTAATGTTGCTGAAGCTTTAGGTGTTACTACTAAAGATGTGCTTGAAATGGAATCTCGAATGAGTAATCAAGACCAAGCTTTTGAATTATCAACTGATGATGATGATAATTTAGGTGCTAGCAGTTTTTCTCCTGCACAATATCTTGAAGATAAACAGTCTGACTTAGCAACAGAAGTAGAAGATAATAACTGGGAGCAGCATGCTAACCAGAGATTAAGCAATGCTTTAGTTGGTCTAGATGAGCGTAGCCAAGATATTATTCGTACACGTTGGTTAACTGATGATAAATCAACCTTGCAAGAACTTGCTAATAAGTATGGAATATCAGCGGAACGTGTTCGTCAATTAGAGAAAAATGCCTTGTCTAAATTAAAAGGCGCTATGGCAGCATAACTCAGTAAAAAGATATTTAAAAAAACCGGCTTTTGCCGGTTTTTTTATGAAAAAAATTCAGTGTTTAGTTTGAAATCACTCAGTAAAATAAAAAGGTTTATTTTACAAGTAAATGTACGTTAACTGTTACGATTATAGAGGCCTGAGTGCAATCTAAGCATGTAATCAAGATAATAAATGTCTATAAAGTCTTACCTCGAAAAAATGTACCATGAAAATTTATGTGTAATAATATTTACTGTAATCATTTCAATAGTTTATTTTTCTTTTTTTTGTTTCGGCTTTTAGTTTGTGGTTAATTGTAACCACTTTACTGTTCCGTACAAATCTCCCGCACGAAATAACAAACCTCGATGAACTTTTATCGCAAGATGAATGAAGGTGATAACAAGCCAATAAATAAAAATGTTAATCGATGTCGGAGAAAATAAATGTATTTAGAAAGACCTTTAAGCAATGCGGTAAGAGCGGCTTTATTCGCGAGTGCTGCAAGTTCACTGCTAGTTGTGAGTCAAGTTAGCGCTGCAGAGACTGCAGAAGCGAGCGTTGAGCGCATAGAAGTTACTGGCTCACGTATTAATCGTACTGATGTTGAAACAGCCAGCCCAGTGACTGTCATTTCATCAGATTTTATTACGCAAAGTGGCTATAGCTCTGTAGAAGAAATTCTATCTGCACAACCAACTGCCGCAGGTATGAATTTAGGCGCAACAACGAACAATGGCTCTGGCGGCTCAGCGACTGTCAACCTACGTGGTATGGGTGCTCAGCGTACTCTAGTTTTACTGAATGGTCGTCGTATGGTGTCTTCAGGTACAGGTGCAGATTCCGCAGTCGACTTGAATACGATTCCTGTTGCTATGATCAAAAATATTGAAATTTTAAAAGATGGCGCTTCAGCGGTTTATGGTTCAGATGCTATTGCAGGCGTAGTTAATATTATTACCAAGAAAGATTTTGTTGGTACCGAATTAACACTAGATGGCAGCCAAACAGATAAAGGTGATGGTACTAGCAAAGGTGCCAGTATATTACATGGCTTAGAGCTTGCTGAAGGTAACCTAGTTGTTGGCTTGCAGTACTCTGATCGTGGTGAAATTATTCAATCTGATCGTGATTTTGTTGATCCAGGAAAATCTTCGTTTGTACCTAGTGGTTCACTTGGTGGCATGATACCTGATGGCAATGACGGTTTTAAACCACGTGACACATCATACGATTATACTGACGATAGTTATGCGCAAACCCCAAATGAATTATTAAGTCTTTTTACTGCTTTCAATACAGCATTAGATGAAGATACTGAACTAAGTATTGATTTTATGTATACCCGCCGAGAATCAAATCAGCAAATGGCACCTCAACCAGCAAATATCGACTTAGAGACTGCAGTATTAGATAAAAAATACACCGATCAATTTAAAGATGCAGATGGTAATACGTCGACAGAATTGAACTATCGTCGTCGCATGACAGATGCAGGTCCTCGTATTTTTCAACAAGAAACTGATACATATCGAGCTTCAATAGGCTTAAAAGGTTACTTAGAAAATAATTCTATGTGGGATATTTCAGCAACCTATGGGCGTAATGACTCAAAAGACCATGTTCAAAACTCGATTCATGCCGGCAATATGGAGAAAAGTATCTATGATAACCAAGACTTATGGTTTAGCGGTGCACCAATAGATAACAGCTTTTTAATGTCTGAAGGTGTTATTTATACAGAAGATAATGAAGGTGGCAATGAACAGTTTACTTTAGCTGCGGGATTTAGCGGTGTCACTGAAAGTGATATTGGTTATGCTATTGGTTTTGAAACCCGCCATGAAAGTGGCTATTACGCACCAGACCAAGTAACACAAGATGGTGAAAGTACTTCTGCTCAACAGTCGGCAACTGACGGCAACTATTCGGTACAGTCTGTTTATGGTGAGATTTCGGTGCCGGTTACAGATGAGTTAACTGTTGAAGCCGCGGCTCGTTACGATGAATACTCAACGTTCGGCGGTGAAATGACTTGGAAGCTAGGCGCAACCTATCGCTTTAGTGATTCTTTCATGGTGCGTTCAGTGGCAGCAACTGGCTTTAGAGCGCCAAATGTTAGCGAACTATACGGTGGCGATAGTGGTTCATATGATTACTTAAGTGATCCGTGGGGTAACGAACTAGACGCTCAGATTAAAGTTAATTATACCAGTGATGATAATTTACAACCTGAAGAGAGTGAGTCTTTTACTTTTGGTGTTGTTTGGGAGGCAGCTAATAATTTATCAACTACGGTAGACTATTGGGCGTTTGATATTACCAATGCGATTAGCCGTGTTGATGTGCAAAAAGAGCTAAATGCATGTTTCTCTGGCATGCAAGCATCATGTGATTCAATTAGTGTAACGGCTGACGGAGATTTATCAAACATGACCTCAGCATTAACTAATATTGGCTCGCAAAAAACATCGGGTGTTGATTGGAATATTAGCTATAGCCACGATTTGTTTAAAGTGATGTTAGACACCACATACTTAATCGAATTTGAACAAGATGATACTGACTATACCGGAACGATTGATGGCAATATCGGTGGCTACTCTGAAGTTAAAGCAAACTTATCAGTTCAGAGCAACCTAACAGAAGACTTAAGCGTCCTTTATAGCGCTCAGTTTATTCAAGGTATGAATGGTGAATATTATGGAGAACAGTTCTCTACAGATAACGTTGTTTATCATAATGTATCAGCGTCATACCATATTAATGATTACTGGACCGTTAATGGCGGTGTTAAAAATGCCTTTGATACTGAGCCTGAAAATGTTCTAGGTGGTACTGATATGGGTACGGTACCAAGTATTTACGATGTTGTTGGCCGTACTATGTTTGTTAGTACCTCTTATAGCTTCTAAACCTGTTTAGTTTGATAAAAAATGGTGGCATTACCGCCATTTTTTGTTTTATAGAGAAAATAACAATATGACAAATGAGAGTGAATAATTTCAACTCAGCCCTAGCCAAATTTTTTTATTTTGGTAGACTAAACGTATAAAAATAATACTAATAAAAAATGGAATTTGTACAATGGGCTCAAGGGCGGCGGATAATATCCATGCGATACGCCAACTTCCAAAATTAAAGTCGTTACTAAAAAAATATCGACAACTTAAAACCATGCAATCAGGTCTGTTACAGCTTTCTGAGTTAGCTAGTACAGTAACTGATATGGATGCGTTTTATCATGCCCTCGAATCGGTAATTAAAACTTTATTAGTTACCGATAGCTTTCATATTGCACTATTAAATCCAGCAGAAGAGTTGCAACTAAGTTATTGCCACAACCCTATTGAAATGAGATTACGTGAGCATGTTGAGCTGGCCGATTGGCGTAAAAGCTTAACCGGTATAGTGCTACTAAAGCAGCAGCCTTTGCATTGTTCAGCAGAAGAACGAATGGCACTTGCTAAAGCTGATAAAATTGTATTGTATGGTTCTGCATGTGTAGATTGGTTAGGTGTACCATTAATGCGCGGACAGCAAGTTATTGGTGTTATTGCCTTGCAAAGCTACGATGAAAAATTGTGTTTTTCTGAACGTGATTGTCAAATATTAGAGTTTATAGCCGAGCATTTAGTGACGGCGATTGATCGTGTGCGCAGCAGAGAGCTATTAGAATTTAGTATTCATCAACGCACTTCAAAGCTGACAGAGACTAATCAGCGATTGAAAAAAGAAATTGTTGAAAGGCAATTGGCAGTTAAAACTCATCAAATTTTACTTAATATCTCTGAATTAACAGCAAAGACACAATCAATAGAGCATTTCTACCAAGCATTACACCAAGAAGTAAACAAACTTCTGCCAGCAAAGAATTTTTATATTGCTTTGCTATCGGGCGACAAAAGCGAGCTAGAGTTTCCTTATTATTGTGATGAGAAAGTCGTGCCGCCAAAAGCCAGAAAACTCAGCAGTGGATTATCTGAACTGGCTATTAGTACGAGAAAACCTGTACTGCTAACCGAAAAAATGATTTATACCTTAGAAAAACAAGGTGAAGTGACTCAACGGGCTTTTACCCTACATTACCCTGAAGAAAAACTCCCCCAAGCTTGGTTGGCTGCACCTTTATCGGATCAAGGTGATATTTTCGGTGTTATTGCTGTCCATCATTATCAAAATGAAAAGGCTTATCAAAGCAAAGATCTAGAACTGATGCGCTTTGTTAGTCAGCATATTGCAGTGGCAATTTTACGCCATAAAACTCAGCAGCAAGTGTTACAGAGTAATGAAGCGTTAGAGCAAGTGATCAATAAGCGTACGCAAGAGTTACAATCGACCAACCTTAATTTACGTATGCAGATAGAAGAGCGTCGTAAAGCGGAAGCGCGTTTGTACCATGATGCGCATCATGATGCATTAACGCAATTGCCTAACCGCGCAATGTTTTCAGATCGTTTGACCTATTCACTTAAACATTTGAAGCGTCACCCTAATCATCGTTTTGCGGTTCTCTTTATTGATTTAGATCGCTTTAAAATGATTAACGATACTCTGGGTCACCATGCTGGAGATCAATTTTTAATTGAAATAGCACAACGCTTACGCCTGTGTGTCCGCGATAATGATATCTTGGCCCGCCTGGGAGGAGATGAGTTTGTTATTTTATTGGATTCATTACAGTCATCTGAAGATGTTGAAGAAATAGCATCTCGAATTATTAGCTCTATTGAAGAGCCCTTTGGGCTAGAAGGCCATACACTATATTCTAATGCTAGTATTGGTATTGCTCAAAGCCGAGTCAGTTATAAAGACGCCAATGAAATGCTACGTGATGCTGATGCAGCTATGTATCAAGCAAAAAGCTTAGGTCGCGGTCGTTATGTTTTTTTTGATGACAGTATGCGAGAACAATTGATTGCGAGTATGACTTTAGAGCAAGAATTAAGGCAAGCGATTAAAAGTAAACAGTTTGAATTGCATTACCAGAAAATATCTGATTTATCTTCAACAACTACACTAGGCTTTGAAGTGTTACTGCGTTGGCAGCACCCAACTAAAGGTCTACTGACGCCGAGTGAATTTCTTTTTATGGCGGAAGAAACCGGCATGATTTTAGAAATTGAAGTTTGGGTCATTGAAGAAGTTTGTTTACAGTTAAAATTATGGCGGCAGTCAAATGAATATCAACATGCTTATATTGGTGTTAACCTTTCTGGTCGGCATTTAACCCAAGCCAATCAGTTAGCAAAACTGATAGAGCTAATACGTCTTAATACTATCGAGCCAGAGAGACTGATTCTAGAATTTAATGAGTCTGCTTTTGCTCGTCATACTGAATTAGCTTTAAAAGGTTTACGTAAATTGAAAGAGTTTGGCGTTAAGTTAGCGTTAGATGATTACGGCGCAGGATTGTCGTCTTTTAATTTTTTACATAGTTACCCTTTTGAGTTTATTAAGCTTGACCGAAGTTTTGTGCGGACACTGAATAACAACGACAAGAACTTGTCATTGGTTAAGGCGTTACATGAGTTGGGCGCTAATTTTGGTTATCGTTTGGTTGCAGAAGGTATTGAATCTGAAGCTATGCTGAAAAAATTGCAAGCTGTTGGTTGCGAGTTTGGTCAAGGTTACCATATAAACCGTCCTGGAAAAATTTCTAAAGAGAAAGTTGAAGAATCGGACAATGTGATAGAAATGTATCGAGCGTAATGTAGTAGTTTAACTAAGGTAGTCTAATTTGATTAACCTTTATGGAAAAAACCTTCAATGCGCAATGCTATGCCAGGAGTGGTGTTATAGTTTTCTCTCTCAGGAAACTCTAGAAAGGGTTCTACTTCGAAAAAAATCCAGTCACGTAAAGCGTTAAATCTATAGCGATAGCCTAAAGTATAGTTGTCAATAATAAAGCCGCGTTTTCCGTTGCGTTCACCTTCGACCTGTAAGCTCCAAACTGAAGCAGTGGTTTTATCAATCTGTTTTAGTTTGTAAAAGCCATGCTTCCAACGAATGCCACTAAATGCCGCAGAACCTCGGATGCTATAATTTATACGAAATTGTGACTTCTGACTTAATTGATGGTCATACTCAAGTAATAGTTTTGCCCCGAGACCATCACCAAGGTAGTAATAGACAGATGGTTCAACTAAGAAACCTTGAGTTTCATCAATATGAAAGGCACGTTTATACTTAGCTCTGGTAAATATATCACCACCCGATATACCTAATCGATAGTTCATTAAACTAGTATGGCTTTCATCTTCGGTATAATTAAGTGCTAACGAAAAATTTTCATCGTCAGATCGTGGGCTTGCATGGGCCGATTCTAATGGTAAGTTATTAAGTTCATCATCGGCGTCATCTGATAAAACTAGACTAGCTTTATCTTGAAAATGGGGTAGTTTAACTCTCAGCCGAAAACGCGTTTTAACTTCACTCCAATCACGACTTTTAGGCAACCAAGCAAAGCGAATTTTTGCGGTTGTGGTTGGTGATTGTTGCTCACTATCATTCGCGATAAAAAAGCTATCAAACCAATGCGCAGATTGGTAAACAGAGTTAGAAACTGTTTCATGTAATCCTTGCATCCAATGATCATCTTCTTGTACAGCCGGCTTTTTCACTTTTTGGGTGTTGTATGCCAATACTGAAGTTGCAAACGCAAAGTAAAATAAAACCAAGCTAAATAGCCAACAACACAGTTTTTTACAATACATTTTTGTCAAAATTTGTTTTACCTCATTATTTAGCATAACAGTTGATGATTTTTTTTCTATAAACTTTATAATGAATTCAATTAAATTATAGGAGTTTTTTATGGGCGGTATAAGTATTTGGCAATTAGTTATTATTGCAGTGATTGTCGTATTGTTGTTTGGCACTAAGAAATTACGTAATTTGGGCTCTGATTTAGGCTCGGCTGTTAAGGGTTTTAAAAGTGCAGTAACTGATGATACGGCTAAAACAGAAGAAGAATCGACAAGTGCTGATAGCTTAGCTGATAAATCAGTTGACCAAAGCAAGGTTGCTGAAAAAGAAAAAGATCAAGCCTAATGTTTGATATTGGCTTCTGGGAACTATCGTTAATTGCAATTATTGGCCTCGTGGTACTTGGCCCTGAGCGATTACCTGTTGCGATTCGAACTGTTCGAGGTTGGATAAGCAGTGTCCGCAGCTTTAGCGAAGGAGTGAAAAATGAACTTTCTGAAGAGTTGCGTATCCAAGAATTGCATGCCAATTTAAAAAAAGCTGAACAATCTGGTATGAAGGACCTTACGCCAGAAGTGGCGGCTTCGGTGAAATCGTTGCAAGAAGCCGCAAAAATGGTAACTAATCCATATCAAACAGCTGAGAAAAAAGGCAGTTCTTCCGTAGAAACTGAGCAGCTTGACGATAAACAAATTGAAAAGCAGGATAAATGAGTTCAGCCGCGAAGAAAACCAATACACTATTTGATCATTTATTAGAGTTACGAACACGATTATTACATGCTGTTTTAGGGGTGCTAGTCGTGTTTTGTTGTATGATCTATTTTGCGCAAGATATATATCAATATGTTGCTCAACCTTTATTAGAGGTTATGCCCACCGGTACGCAAATGATTGCGACCGATGTTGCATCACCTTTTTTTACACCTTTCAAACTAACTATTGTCTTAGCTATATTTATTGCGATGCCTTATATTTTATTCCAGTTGTGGTCATTTATTGCTCCTGGTTTGTACCAAAATGAAAAGCGCCTAATTGCTCCGCTAATGTTTGGTAGTACATTGTTATTTTATAGCGGTATTGCTTTTGCTTATTACATTGTTTTCCCTGTTGCCTTTGCATTTTTCTCTTCAGTAGCGCCAGAAGGGGTTACTATAGCAACTGATATAAGTAGTTATTTAGATTTTGTATTGAAGCTGTTTTTTGCTTTTGGTGCAGCTTTTGAAATTCCGATTGCGATAATTTTAATGTGCTGGACAGGAGTGACTAGCCCAGATAGCTTACGAGCTAAACGACCGTATATTGTTGTTGGTGCATTTGTTATGGGGATGTTATTAACGCCGCCAGATATTATTTCGCAAACAATGCTAGCAGTACCTATGCTGTTATTATTTGAAGTAGGCGTTATTATTGCGTCCTTTTATTATCGTGAAGAATCAGAATCAGAATCAGAATCAGAATCAGAATCAGAATCAAAGGAAAAATAATAATGAAAAAAATTGCCCTGATATCGTTTGCATTTATGAGTTTAACTTCAATGTCAGCAAATGCTGACACGTTAAACGCTGAGCTTGCTCAATGTGCTCAAGTAAAAGATAGTTTAGCACGCTTGGTTTGTTTTGATGATTTGGTTAAGAGTACCAAGTCATTTACAGCTGGAGAGCAAGCAAGTACTTCAACTCCAGTAACCCAAATAGCGCCAGTTGCTGTGGAAAAAACTGACAAAGAAGCAAGTTTCGGCGCTGAACATTTGAAAAAGTCTAATATCCCTGAAAGTGAGCGACAAATTGTTTTTACTGTTGAAAAATTAACAAAAGATCAGTATGGCCAATTGCGCTTTACTTTTAAAAACGGTCAACAATGGAAACAAACCGACGGTAGCCATTTTAGAGTGAAAGAAGGTGAAAGTGTGCTGTTGATAAAAGGCATGCTGAATTCGATATATTTAAAGAAAAATATAACGAGTTCAAATAAGAAAATTCGTGTTAAGCGCCTAAAGTAAAATATAAAGGTAGTTAACTTTTGATTGATATTGGTGTTAACTTAACCAACACACGTTTTGATAAAGATCGAATTGATGTTATAGCGCGTGCTAAGCAAGTAAACATTAGTGCTATGTTAGTTACCGGTACTAATGTGGAAGAAAGCAAACAAGCGGTGTCTCTTTGTCAGCAATATCCTGATTATTTGTATTCGACTGCCGGAGTACATCCACATGATGCTGATCGGGTGGATAAAAACTACCTTGAAATTTTAGATAAATTAGCACAGAACGATTGTGTTAAAGCTATTGGAGAGTGTGGCTTAGACTTCAATCGTAATTTTTCAACACCGGAAAACCAACAACGTGTTTTTAGCGAACAAGTTATATTAGCGAAACAGCTAAAGCTACCTTTATTTTTACATCAACGTGATGCTTTTGAACCTTGGTTTAATATTTTGAAGCCCCATATCGACGATATTCCAGCTTTAGTTTCTCACTGTTTTACTGGCAATGAAAATGAGTTACAGCAATGCCTAGAAGCAGGGTTTTTTATTGGTATTACAGGTTGGGTTTGTGATGAACGCCGCGGGCAGGCTTTACGTGATATTGTATCATTGATTCCATTGGAACAATTATTGATAGAAACGGATGCACCGTATTTAACCCCAAGAACCATTCGTCCTAAGCCTAAAAGTAGTCGTAATGAGCCAAGTTATTTACCCCATGTCGTAAACATGCTCTCTGAGCTTATAGGTTGTAGCAAAGAAGAATTAATTCAACAGACAACCATCAATAGTGAGAAGGTTTTTAACCTGAGGATCAAAGATGCGTAGCTTAGTTGCTCTAATTTTTTTTCTTGGTGTTGTGGTGATACCACATGCAGCTTTGGCTCAGGTTGAAGCAATGACAACTATTGCTGACGAAACATCAACTTTACCTTTGACTATGCATTTACATTTTCAATATACGTTTATCGGTAGTAGTTTAATCTTAACTTTGATGTGCTTTGCTTGGGCTCGAGCATTGCGCAGCTATAGTATGGCGTTTTTAGCATTATATTTTTCAATAAAGTCTTTATGGATATTGGCAGATGGTGGTATTTCCATTGTAGGGGCATTAACAGATAGTTTTTTGCTGTTAAAAATGGAAAATAGCTTATTAGCGGTCTTATCCATCGTTATCCTTGTTGGTTTTACAGGCAAGTTATTTTCACTCAAAAAGCGTAGTCAAAAATATTATTTATTGTTACGCCGATTATCTCTAATTCTCATCATTACCACTCCGGTAAGTTATTTTTTGAGCCAATTAGAGTTTTGGTTATTAATCCAAGTATTGAACAGTTTTAGCTTGATAGCACTATTATATGTTGCGAGAAAACTATCAGAAAACCAAGATCCTTTACCTATTATTTACTCTATTATGCTGTTAGTTCAACTCAGCTTTAATTTAGTGGGTTATGTTCTGCACTTTAACCGAGTTCCCACACAAGCAGTTAATTGCCTTGATATGCTAGCGTTTTGGTTTATGGCACTTATGGTCACCTATATTATGGGGCGTCGATATTATGGTCATTTACAAGATGTAAAATTGGCACAGCAGCGTGCTATAGCAAGTGCTAAAACTTCTCAAATGACACAAAATGAGTTGTTAGTTGTTCAGCAAGAAGGGCAAGAGTTGCTGGAAAGTCGAGTACAGGAAAGGACGCTTGAGCTTAATATAGCATTACAAGAATTGGAAACTGCAAACCAAGAGCTGCAAGAAAGAAATACTCTAGATGAATTGTCAGGGCTTTATAATCGTCGACATTATGATCAGAAATTATTGGCAGAGTTTAGACGAAGTCGTCGGAATCTAACGCCGTTAAGTCTTATCTTGGTTGATATTGATCACTTTAAAAAAGTTAATGATAGTTATGGTCATTTAACCGGCGATAAATGTATTGTTGAAACTGCTGGTGTTATTAAAGCGTTACTGCAACGAAGTACAGATGTCGGCTGTCGATATGGTGGAGAAGAGTTCTGCCTAATTTTACCTGAAACTGACGAAAAAGGTGCCTACACCTTAGCGCAAGAAGTATGCAATAGCATTAGCCATCATCGTATATTTAGTAACGAAAATTTTATTAACTTAACCGTTAGTTGCGGTGTAACCACTTATCAACAAGAGAAAGATGTTACGCCTGAAGTTATTTTCGCGAGTGCGGATAAAGCACTGTACAAAGCTAAGCAAGCTGGCCGTAATCAAGTTCAAGTGGGTTTGTTAAGCGAAATTTAAATTATTGTAGGAATTAAATATGAATAACACTTTTGGTCAATACCCTGCGCGTCGCATGCGTCGTATGCGTGCCGATGATTTTTCTCGTCGTTTAATGTCGGAGAACCAACTTACGGTTAATGACTTGATCTACCCTGTTTTTGTTTTGGAAGGTGAAAATCAGCGGGAAGCAATTACATCTATGCCTGGCGTTGAACGTCAAAGTATCGATCTATTACTTGAAGAATGTCAGGAGTTGGTTGATTTAGGCGTACCTGCCATTGCCATATTCCCTGTTACCCCAGCAGAAAAAAAATCTCTGATGGCCGAAGAAGCTTATAATGCCGATGGTTTAGCACAGCGTACAGTGCGGGCTGTTAAAGCTAAGTTTCCTTCTTTAGGTGTGATCACCGATGTCGCCCTTGACCCATTCACAACTCATGGGCAGGATGGCATTATTGATGATGAAGGTTATGTTTTAAACGAAGTCACCAAAGATATTCTCGTGAAGCAGGCATTATCTCATGCACAAGCCGGTGCTGATGTTGTTGCCCCTTCAGATATGATGGATGGCCGTATTGGTGCTATTCGTCAAGAACTAGAAGCCTATCATTTTGTCAATACAAAAATATTAGCTTACTCAGCAAAGTATGCTTCGAATTATTATGGTCCATTTCGTGATGCCGTTGGTTCAGCCAGTAATATTAAAGGTGGTAATAAGTTCTCTTACCAAATGGATCCTGCGAACAGTGATGAGGCTATGCACGAAATTGCACAGGATATTCAAGAAGGCGCCGATATGGTTATGGTTAAGCCGGGTATGCCGTATTTAGATATCGTACGTCGAGTGAAAGATAACTTTCAAGTACCAACTTATGCTTATCAAGTTAGTGGTGAGTATGCTATGCATATGGCTGCTATTCAAAATGGTTGGTTAGCTGAAAAACCTTGTGTTATGGAAGGTTTGCTTGCCTTTAAACGCGCAGGTGCAGATGGCATTTTGACCTATTTTGCTAAGCAAGTTGCGCGCTGGTTAAAAGAAGAAAGCTAAACGATATAAAATGGTAAAAACCGTGCTAGACAGTGCGGTTTTGCTAATTTATATACTTCTATTAGCAAGGTAAATTAACTTTTGATTATAAATGAAAAACCCAAGTATTTTAGATGTTGCCCTTCTTGGTTTAATTCATCAGCAATTAATGGGTGTTGCGAAAGCCAAGTTTTAGGTAATGAAAGTGTTAACTGTTTCTGAATAACATCAACATGATAATCTGGTAATACGTCATCACTTCTGCGACGGCATAGAATAATAGCGAGTCGCAATACAATTAATAATTTTGTTGCCTGCTCCATATCAATAGCTGACTGTTCAACTAATAATTTATGGTCAATATCACCTTTATATAAGGTAACCAACATCACTAATAATTGCCGGTCGGTATAGCTAAAACCGGCTAAATCAGCGTGTGTTAAAATATAAGCAGTGTGACGTTGATGGTATTTATACTCTAATAACAAACCTACTTCATGTAAGTCACAGCTTGCTAATAGAATATCAAAAGCATTGTCTTTGCTTAACTGCCACGACAAGCTAAGTTGTTGATAAAGTTTTTTAACTTTCTGCTTAACATGGTTTGCATGCTTGGTATCAGTGTGAAACCTTTGTGCTAGTGCATTTATTGTGCGTTGACGAATATTAATTTGTCGACTATTCGGGAGTATTTCATAGAGTAAGCCTTCGCGTAATGCGCCACTTGAAAGCGACAACTTTTGCAAAGAGAACTGCTGAAATAAAGCAATCAAAATAGCGAGGCCACTAGCAATTACGGCGCTGCGCTCTGATGATAAACCAGAAATATCAATATCTTGAATATTATGAAAACTCAGTAATTCATGTTTAATTTGATATAAAAAATCTAGTGATAGTGTTGGTGGCTTGCGTTGGTGAATCAATATTTCGGCCAGTGCCTGCATAGTGCCAGACCCTCCCAAAGCACATTGCCAACCGATATTACAATAAGTATCACGAATTGGTGCGATGGCGGCTTCTGCAGCTGTTACGGCATTAGTAAAGTTTTCTGTGTTAAGTGTACCATTTGGGAAAAACTGCTGATTAAAAGTAACGCAACCGATATCGAGGCTAATTGCTTTTTTGACTTCAAAGCCATGGCCTGCGATTATCTCTGTGCTTGCACCGCCAATATCTAAAACTAAGCGGTTGTCAGCACTACATGAAGTGTGGGCAACGCCGTAATAAATGTTTTCAGCTTCTTCCAAACCACTTAATAAAGTGATTTTATGGGTCAGTAACTTCTCTGCGGGTGTAAAAAAATCATCTCGGTTTTGCGCTAACCTTAAAGTTGCAGTGGCAACAATTCGAATATTTTTACTTGGAATATCTTGCAGGCGTTCAGCAAAAAAGCTTAAACACTCTAAGCCCTTCGCAATAACACTCTCAGATAATATGTTGTTGCTGTTTAAACCTGAAGCTAGGCGGACTTTACGCTTAACTTTATCGACAACTTGCACGCTATTGGCAAGTTGTCGAGTAATTAGCATATGGAAACTGTTAGAGCCCAAATCGATCACCGCGTACAGAGGCGATAAAGACTCTTCCTCGGTGTTCGTCATCAGCTAATTATTCCTTTGCGTCCTATTACCTGCATTACGATTTCGATTCTGACCACCGTTATGAGGTTTATGACGACGTTGACGAGGTTTAGGTCTCGGCAAATCAGTCAATAAGGCTTCATGATCATACTTACTGACAGGTAAGGCATGTTCAATATAGGTTTCTATAGCAGGTAAGTTAAATACATATTGTTCACAAGCCAAACTAATCGCATGCCCTGTTGCACCAGCTCGGCCTGTACGACCTATACGATGAACATAATCCTCACAATCATCTGGTAAATCGTAATTAAATACATGCGTAACAGCTGGTATGTGTAAGCCACGAGCTGCAACATCAGTAGCAACTAAAATATCTAATTGCCCCGCGGTGAATTGCTCTAAAATTTTAAGACGTTTTTTCTGGATGACATCACCAGTTAATAGCCCTACGCGAAGCTTATCAGCGTCAAGGTGTGCATGTATTTTTTCACAAACATGTTTAGTATTAGCAAAAATAATAGCTTTTTCTGGCCAGTCTTCTTCAATAAGCGTTTGCAATAAAGGCATTTTATCTTCGTTTGAAGGGTAAAATAATTCCTCAGAAATGCGCACATTGGTTTTTTGATCAGGTTCAACTTCTACACTGTCTGGATCATTCATATGCTCGAAGGCTAACTCTTTGACGCGGAATGATAAAGTTGCAGAAAATAACATGCTCAAACGGTCGGTTGCTGCCGGCATTTTGCCAAACATATAACGAATATCTTTAATAAAACCTAAATCGAACATGCGATCTGCTTCATCAAGTACCACAGCTTCGATATTGTTAAGGTTGTAAATGCCCTGCTTTAAATAATCAATTAGGCGTCCACAAGTGCCGATTAAGATATCAACGCCTTGTTCAAGCTCCTGACGTTGACTTTCGTAACCTTCACCACCATAAACACAGCCTAAACGTAACCCTGTACTTTTTGCCATCTCCAACGCGTCGCGATGAATTTGAATGGCTAGTTCACGGGTTGGCGCCATAATAAGTGCGCGTGGTTGATTGTGTTTAACATCTTTCTTTTGTAATAAATGGTGGAATGTTGCTGCTAAAAAGGCAATGGTTTTACCTTCGCCTGTCTGTGCTTGACCCGCAATATCTTTACCGGTCAGTAGAATAGGAAGAGACTTTGCTTGAATTGACGTGCAATATTCAAAGCCCATAGATTCGAGACCAGTAACTACGGTTGGCTCGAGCTTAAGTTCAGAGAACTTTATTTCAGTTAAGTGTGTTTTTTTCATACCAATAGCTTAACAGGTTACGCTATTTAATAGAATCGAGATTTAGCTAAATTGCTTGATAAATTGTAGTATTAGTTGATTTTGAAATTAAATACCCATATCTGTTATATATGATTGTTGGTAATTCGAGATGATGAAGGTATAATCTTAACCAATTGGCATAGTGCCACCATTAATGGAGATATAAATGAGCGATAAAATTGTTCAGTTAACTGATGATAGTTTTGACTCTGATGTAATTAATGCATCAGGCCTTGTTCTAGTTGATTTCTGGGCTGAGTGGTGTGGTCCATGTAAAATGATCGCGCCGTTGTTAAACGACGTTGCTGAAGAATACGCTGACAAGGTGACTGTTGGTAAATTAAACATTGACCAAAACTCAAATACGCCACCAAAGTACGGTATTCGTGGTATTCCTACATTGCTACTTTTTAAAGATGGTGTAGTTGCCGATACGAAAGTTGGCGCATTATCGAAAACTCAATTGAAAGAGTTTATTGATAACAACTTATAAGAAAAAGGTCCGTATATCGGGCCTTTTTGTTTTTTAAGTCAAAGATAAAGCATGTGATCCTTTACCTGTTTTGTTTTTAATGCTAAGTTTAACATTCGAACGAAAAGAACATCTCAAAATATCATACTCAAACATCCTAAATTGCCAAACGGCACAGCATAACAACCTAAATAGTCTAAGAAACCCCCACTATGAATCTTAACGAACTTAAAGAAAAGTCAATTAGCGAACTAGTTCAACTCGCAGAATCAATGAAATTAGAGCACTTAGCTCGTAACCGTAAACAAGACATTATTTTTGCTATTTTAAAAGCTCATGCAAAAAGTGGTGAAGATATTTTCGGCAGCGGTGTTTTAGAAATTCTACAAGATGGCTTCGGCTTTTTACGTTCGGCAGATTCATCTTACTTAGCGGGTCCAGATGACATTTATGTATCGCCAAGCCAAATACGCCGATTTAGTATGCGTACCGGTGATACTATTGCTGGTAAGATTCGTCCGCCAAAAGACGGTGAGCGTTACTTTGCATTATTAAAAGTTAATGAAGTTAACTTTGATCGCCCTGAAAATTCACGTAATAAAATTCTTTTTGAAAACCTTACGCCAATTCATCCGACAAATCGCATGATCATGGAACGTGGCAATGGTTCAACTGAAGATATTACTGCTCGTGTTTTAGATTTGGCTTCACCAATTGGTAAAGGTCAACGTGGTTTGATTGTTGCTCCGCCAAAAGCCGGTAAAACTTTATTATTACAAAATATTGCCCAAAGTATTGCTCATAATCAACCTGAAGCAGAATTAATGGTACTTCTGATTGATGAACGCCCAGAAGAAGTTACTGAAATGCGTCGCCTAGTAAAAGGTGAAGTAATTGCCTCAACATTTGATGAGCCAGCAAATCGTCACGTACAAGTGGCAGAAATGGTTATCGAAAAAGCAAAACGCTTAGTTGAGCATAAAAAAGATGTTGTTATTCTGCTTGATTCAATTACCCGCTTAGCACGTGCTTATAACACGGTGATCCCATCATCAGGTAAAATACTAACGGGTGGTGTTGATGCTAATGCTTTACATCGTCCTAAGCGTTTCTTTGGTGCTGCACGTAATATTGAAGAAGGTGGTAGTTTAACTATTATCGCGACAGCCCTAGTGGAAACTGGCTCTAAAATGGATGAAGTTATTTACGAAGAGTTTAAAGGCACGGGTAATATGGAATTACACCTTTCACGTAAAATTTCTGAAAAACGTGTTTTCCCTGCTATCCACTTTAACCGAAGTGGTACTCGTCGTGAAGAGCTATTAACTAAGCCTGATGAATTACAAAAAATGTGGATTTTACGTAAAATCGTTCATGAGATGGGTGAGATTGATGCCATGGAATTCATGATTGATAAATTAGCGATGACAAAAACTAATAACGAATTCTTCGATTCAATGAAGCGTCAGTAATTTAGACAACCATTGAATGAAAATGCCAGCAATTGCTGGCATTTTTTATTTCTGGTAAATTTAATTATTTGTGACCCTTTTATAAAGGCCATCAAAAGTAGTTTGCCATGTTTTGCCATTATCTTGGCTAACTTGCCAATGTTGGCGAACCGTACCATCTTCGTTTGGTATCCAATGAATTTGATTAATGGTTGTCTGCTGGCTATCGTTAAGCGTTTCGCCAACCATCACCATAGTACCTTGCTTGATACCGCCTCGTAATTGCAATAGTAACCCAGAACTATCCGTCCAAGTTTGGTACCACTTTTTTGTATGTTGATCGTAAATGTTTAAGCTTTTTCCGACATAACCGCTTGGTGAACTGTACTCTTCCAAAATTGTACAGCCGTTGTTTATTTTACTAATACTATTAAACCGAATGACATCGTCAGCCTTACTGGTGACTTGCCACTCACCAAGCCAAAAGTCAAAATCTTGATAATTTTTATCACTGCAATCTGCTGCAATACTTGAATAAGTAAAGAGTGTCATTATTACAATAAGTACTTTTCTCATTAAACTAAATCCTATTAAAGGCATTTTGTCGATTGTAGTTATGCTTGTATGAATTTTATACGACAAACTAAAGTTATTAGTGTAGTATGCGCGTTTTTAAAAATTATGTGTTGTTATTTTAACCAAACTAAAGGCAATTTATGCACCGAATTTATATTTTTTGTCTATTAATATCCCTTTATAGTTCTTGTGGAGCTACCCTTGAATATAAAGCTGATATTCGCATCAAAGTAGTTACAGAAGATACTTTTCCAGTGCAATATTTTGAAAATGGAAAAATATCGGGCCCAGCAACCAAATTGGTAGAACAAGTACTATCTGCGGCAAACATTAGCTATACGATTGAAGTTCTACCATGGGCTAGAGCGTATCACTTAGCACTAACTGAACCTAACATATTGATTTATTCCTTAGCACGTACCAAAACAAGGACTAATAAATTTAAATGGGTTGGCCGAATTATGGCGTTAGAATATTACTTATACGGCTCATTTGATTCAGATATCAACCTAAAAACGCCATTAGCCACTCTTAAGAAGTTTCGAGTAGGGACCGTTCGAGATAGTGCAGTTGACCAATACTTGAGAGCTAACAATTTTAAAAAATTAACGACTGTTGTTCAAGGCACACAAAATTTTAATCTGTTTGAGCAAAAACGCATTGATTTATTTCCTGCCAACCAATCGAGTTTTCAGGCCGTGTGTTTGGAATATGCTTTCAATTGCCAAGCACTTAAACCTCTACATAAACTCGATATATCGTCTATTGATTTGTATATGGCGTTCAGCGAATTAACTGATGACATTTTGGTTGAAAAAGTTCGCATGGCTTATGAAGAGGTTATGCAAAAACGAAAAAGCACCGCTAATTTTAATACGAATCGGAACAAGCTGGATAATGAATGATTCTAATTGGCATTAGGGTTTTTGGGTTTCTTACCGTTATAATAGCTAACAAATTTTTAGTCAAAATCTAATATGAAATATAGTGATTTAAGAGATTTTATTGATCAACTTGAGAAATTAGGCCAGTTAAAGCGTATCAGTCAGCCTATTTCTACTGATTTAACTATGACAGAAATTAGTGATCGTACCCTGCGCCAAGAAGGTCCTGCATTACTTTTTGAAAATCCCATTGATAAAGAGGGTAACCCTCATGGTATGCCTGTTTTAACCAATTTGTTTGGTACACCTGAACGAGTTGCGTTGGCGATGGGACAAGATAATGTTGCCGCGTTGCGTGATGTTGGCAAGCTACTAGCCACTTTAAAAGAGCCTGAACCGCCAAAAGGCTTTCGTGATGCTTTAGATAAGTTACCTCTGTATAAACAAGTATTGAATATGCCTGTTAAGGTAATTAAGAAGCCACTTTGTCAGCAAGTTGTTATTACTGGTGATGATGTAGATTTAACTAAATTACCGATTCAAAAGTGTTGGCCAGGTGATATTGCACCATTGATCACTTGGGGCTTAACCGTTACCAAAGGCCCACATAAAGAACGTCAAAATTTAGGCATTTACCGTAATCAATTGTTAGGTCCTAATAAGGTCATTATGCGTTGGTTATCACACCGTGGTGGTGCATTAGACTTTCAAGAGTTTAAAAAAGCCTTTCCAGGTGAAAAATATCCTGTTGCCGTGGCATTAGGTGCTGACCCTGCAACTATTTTAGGTGCTGTTACCCCAGTGCCTGATACACTGTCAGAATATGCTTTTGCTGGACTATTACGTGGCAGCAAAACAGAAGTTGCGAAATGTATTAGTAATGAACTTGAAGTGCCAGCTAGCGCTGAAATTGTTTTAGAAGGTTATATTGACCCTGAAGAAATGGCGCCAGAAGGGCCTTATGGTGATCATACAGGTTATTATAATGAAGTTGATGATTTCCCTGTATTTACCGTAACCCATGTGACACACCGAAAAGACCCTATTTACCATAGTACTTATACTGGACGTCCACCTGATGAGCCAGCAATTTTAGGTGTGGCACTAAATGAAGTATTTGTACCTATTTTGCAAAAGCAATTTCCTGAAATTCAAGACTTCTACTTGCCGCCAGAAGGTTGTTCGTATCGTTTAGCGGTAGTGACGATTAAAAAGCAATATGCGGGTCATGCTAAGCGTGTCATGATGGGGGTTTGGTCGTTCTTACGTCAGTTTATGTACACTAAGTTTGTTATTGTTTGTGATGATGACGTTAATGCCCGTGATTGGAAGGATGTTATATGGGCGATGACAACGCGTATGGATCCAAGTCGCGACACGGTATTAATAGAAAATACCCCAATAGATTATTTAGACTTTGCTTCACCAGTTTCAGGCTTAGGCTCTAAAATGGGTATGGACGCAACGAATAAATGGCCGGGTGAAACCAACCGTGAATGGGGCGAGCCAATTGAAATGACTAAAGAAATTAAAGACCAAGTTGATGATATTTGGGACGAGCTTAACATCACTTAACACGTTAACTACATTAGCCAATTAATATAATGAAAATCTGCACCGCAAACTTAAAAGCAGAAACTAAGGTAAAGAATTAAATGAATGAGATCACATGTCAGGTAGCGGCACTTACTCCATTAACCGAGTATGTTTATAAGGTGCTGTTAAAGCCAAGCAAGGCGGTTGGTTTTGCTGCCGGACAATACTTGAATTTTGTCATGAGTGACGAAGACAAACGGCCGTTTTCTATCGCAAGTGCGCCAGGCGCTGAGTTTATTGAATTGCAGATAGGCGCTTTTGGCTCAGACAGTTATCCAATGCAAGTGATTGAACGTATTAAAGCCAATACTGAAGTGACCATTGAAATGCCATTTGGTAGCGCGCAACTACGCGAAGAAAGCGAACGTCCGTTGTTATTAATTGCTGGTGGTACTGGTTTTTCTTATATCAAATCTATGTATGAGCACTTAGTAAACCAGAACTCTCAACGCGAAGTGCTAGTTTATTGGGGCTTGCGTGATCCAAGCGCTTGTTATGAACTTGATGAAACTAAAGTGATGATCAGCAAGTTAGCTAATGGCAAGTTTATTCCGGTCATCGAAACACCACATGATGATTGGCAAGGGCGTTTGGGTATGGTTCATAAAGTTGTGATGAATGATATCGACAACTTAGCCGATTATGATATTTATTTAGCTGGCCGTTTTGAAATGGTTGGTGCGGTTCGACAAGACTTTGTTGAACAAGGCGCTTTAGTTGAGCATATGTATGCCGATGCCTTTGCCTTTATCTAAGAGTTTGTTTTAAGGGTGTATTTCATTGTTAAGCTGAACATGCGAGTGTTCAGTTTTTTTATGTGTCATGTAAGTGTAGTAGCTCAAATTGACCTGACACTTTTAAATAGCAGAGCCTAACTAGAACATTGGAATCTGATTATTTGAACGATAACTAATATCACAAAGCCGACTTAATTTAGGCGTGTATTTACCTTAAGAAATAGCCAACTTTGCCATCAAAACGGTCGTTCTCGTTATTTCCTCGCGACCGTATTTAGCCTCAAAACTAAAATAAATATCTATAGCAGTTATTACTTTTAGCTTTCATTACTTCTAAGGACTCCTAAAAAATACACTCTTCATTATTCCTATATATCATCCGCCCGCAATAACATAGCCATTCTAATCCACAGTAAATTCATGATTGAATTTATTTTTCATCTTACAATTATCGTTTTATTCCAATATGATGATTGAATATAGGGACATATCCCTCAGATACTTACTCTTTAGAATAAATAAAGGTGATTAAGTGGTTATTTACACGGTCGATTGGCAAGCATTCTCATCAATTTGTACTCTTTGTGCAGTTATTATAGCTCTCTATCCAATTTTTCGAAGTTACTTTAATGATAGAGCTAAAGCAAAAACGCTTCGTGCTCGGATTAAATCTAAGCTCACTAGATTGGAACCAAATATTAGTGAAATTAAAGGGCTTAGAGTGGAAACGTATAAATTACTTGATAATGATGGTTTAAAAAAAATGCTAGCCGAATTTGAAGATATTGCTAAAGAAATTTACATTCTAAAACCTGATGAACAAAGTTTATTTATAGAAATTATTTCAACCTTTGAATTAATTATACCTATCGCCCAAGTTCGAGATTTTAAGAAAATTCCGATTGATGCATTTTCAATGATTGTGGAACAACTGAAATTATTGTTTGGCACTAATGATATGCACTCATTGGAAAAGTACGAAATAATCAAAAAGTAATCTATCAGATGATAAATTTGTTACACCTTGGCAGAAACTACCTTTTTAGACTCCAAAGCCAGCATTAGCAGTTTCATGATAAATGACCGTTTTGGTGGCTTTACGACTGTCTGCTTTAATTAAAATCTATAAAATTAAAGAGTCAGACTGAGCTTAAGTTACAACATATTAAACCAATATAAATTAACCGCTGGTATTAGCGCCCTCAACTTTTGCCTTGGCTAAGTAATTATTGGCTAAAACCACAAAGTCGTTAATCGAACCGTTTAAATTACTCGCTGATATAAATAAATGCGCACCAAGTGCTTGATGCAATACTTCGCTGTGATGCATAAAAGCGGCTAAAGGCCCTTTAAGTACAACTCCATTACGTAATACATAAGGTTCAAAGTTTAAAATACCTTGTTCAAAAGAGATCAGTTGCTGCTTAATACAATATTGCAGTAATGGTTTTTGCTCGTGGATCATTCTATTAGCCAAACGCAATGATATATTCTCAGCGATTGAATCTATAGCGGCCAATTTTACACCAACATAGTTTAGTTCTTCTTTAGCTATACCTATGGTATTAGTAACACAGTGGATGTTGCTGATTTGTTGCCAGTTAAACTGCCACCTACCATGACGGTGATTAAAGGTTAGTATTTTTGGCGCCAAAACTAAACTGTGCTTAGGCTCAACTAGCTTAAGTAAGCCAATGAAAATAGCCACCAAGCATGCCAGTAGCATAAACATGAGTGGCAAGCGTGCTTGCAACCAAAAGTAGCTGCAAAGTGTTGCTACAACTAATAATGCAATAAAACCCATTAACGTTATGAACAAACCATGATGTCGTGCAATCGCTTTAATCTTTATGGTTTCTCTGATGTTTTTAACAGGTGATACCATAGCTTGATTATTACTTTATAAAGATGGGTTAATGGTTATATATTACGCATTTTTTGTCGCTTAGGATATAATACGCGACGAACATGGAGATAATCTATTCAATGATAATCCCAAACTTAATTAATAATCGAATAAAAGGAAATTAGCTTTATGGCTAAACATAAACAAAAGAAAGCTCAGTATATTAATGCTGAAAGTGAATTCGGACGGGGTGTTATTAAAGATAACTTTCTCGCGGCACTAGTAACTTCTAAGCTCTATAAGCAGCAAGTGGTTAGTGCTAAAAAAGGTAAAGGTTCGTACCAACGTAAACAAAAGCATAAGGGACAAGAGTCCTATTTAATAGCGGCTTAATACGTCGTTATTAAATAGGGCTTTTAGATGAATATGCTATGGCTAATTTTCAACTTAACATCGTTGAAAGTCGCTAAAGTAGAAAACTACATTGTACTCTTTCGCCTTGTTATCTTTAAAATTAGCCTATAGCCGAGACGTTTAAAACTTCTCAATATTTATGTATGAATTTTTCTTAACACTTGATTCGCTTTCTCATATTCGCTTTGTTGCTCTAACACTAAAGCGAAAGCTAATAAATCTATCTTGTCGTATGGTGAACCTTCAAGGTTTACTAAGCTATTAAAGGCTTTTTCTGCCAATGGCCATTGCTGAGAAAAAACTGCGAAATGAGCTACCAGTGATAACCAAAGGGCATTATGAGGATCGTTATGTAGGTGTTTTTGTGCCGCAGCAACTAATTCATTAGCCTGTGTTATTGGTAAGCTTCTTATTGATTTTAGTAGCTTACTATCAGCACCTTTCTTAACTACCGGTAATAATACTTTTGCCAGTGGCTCGTTAATGTTGTTTTCTGCCAATACTTGACAATAGGCCAATACCACCACTTCATCTTGTTTAACTTTTTTGGCCAGTTGCTGCCAATATTGCATTAAAGCATTGTTATCGTGTTGCTTAATTTGATTATTGAACGCGCCATAAAACGCTACTTTTTGCCATTTCGCAATAGTTTCGCTAGTAATTGCTTTTTGTTTTTTAGCGCTATTAAGTTGCTTAACAACGTAATCGAAACGTTGCTCAATAAGGCTGAGATCAATTTCAAGTGATAACAAGCGAGCATCATGACCAATATGCTTATGGTGCTGATCAATGACTTCACGCGCTAATTGATAGTTTTGCTGACCGATCAGTAATTTTATTTTAATTAAAATTGCTTCCAAACCCGCTTCTTTCAGAGTATCTGTGCTTTTCTCTAGTAGTGCTAAGTAATGCTCGGTATTAGGTTTTAAGGCTTGCTTTTGTGCCGCATCAGCAGCGACTAAATAAGCAATATGCTCTAGTGAAGATGCTTCTGCAGATTTTGCCAGTAAATGTTCTGATTGTTGATAGTCACCTAGCACATAGGCGGCAATGCCTTTGTTTAAGTTTCTCAAAGCGCGGCGACGGCCAGCAAAGGCAATTTTATTCCAAGTGGCAAAGCTAAAATTTAAACTGCCGCGAAAAACTTTTAGTGTGATTAATAAAGCCATAAAAGTTAGCATCAACATGATAGATGCAGTGACTACCGTTGATTCTAAGGTTAAGTCGCCCATCGCGATGAGAATATAACCTTTTTCGTCAATAAGCATTGGGCTTAAAGCGACAGCGGCAAATATTAATAGCAATAATAAAAGTAGTCGTTTCATTATGCGTCCTCTCGCTGTTCGGTCTTGGCTTCTTCATTTAGCTTTTCTTCTGCGGGCGCTAATGTAGCTGGTTCTACTTCGTTTTTAGGCTCAGGAGCTATTGGCGCTTTGTTGTTTGATAATATGTCTCGAATGACGGCCAATGAAACTAATTTGTTTGGGTATGAAACGTTAACGGTTTCATTTTTAAGTACTAATAAAGCTTCGGCAAAGTGTTGATTGCTTATTTCAGCCATATCAAAATAATCATTCAACCAAGCATTGATATCGGTAAGTGATTGGCGATAAATTTCTGTATTGCCCTTACTTGCTGCCCATATCGCGGTTTGTAATTTCAAGTTTAAGTTTTCACGTAAGTTTTGTTGAAAAGTCGGTGACATTAGCGGTTCTACATTACCTGTTCTTCGACTAACGGTAATGAAATCAGCAGTAAATTTGCGCCATGACTTAGCTAAATTTTCACGCCAATCACTAGTATTCTCGGTTAATTCTAAATCACTTTTTTGTTCACTACTGCTTGGAATATTTACCATAGCTAAAGGGAGTTGCTTAGACTGGTGCGCAAGTGCCATTAGCTTTAACATCACTTCGTCAGTATTTAATTTTGGCAGCAATTGCAAGCTAGCAATATCTTGTTGAATAGTTTGGCGTAGCGATAAGAATTGCTGATCATTGAGTTCTTGAATGCGGCGTTCAGCGTCACGTAAAAGGCCAATGGCAGCCGTAGTATCTTTTTCTAACCATAAGCTGCGTGATGCCACACGAATTAAATATTCTGCTTCATGCAATAACCAATCACTAGGCTGGCTTTGACTTAAATTCGCCATTTGTTGCTCAAGTTGAGCCAACTGTTGCTGAAGTTGCTTAATATTGCTTTCAGTATTACGTTGCACATTAGCTTCAATAGTTTTTAACTGTGAATTGTTTTGCTTTTTTTGTTGTAATAACTGTTGTGAAACTTTTGTTCGGTTTAACTGTAATTGCTGCTGAAATTCATCACTTAGCTGTTGAGAAAATTGCGCTTTTTGCTGTTCATTCCAATAGTAATGCCCGGCACTTGCGGCAATAGCTAATAAGGCAATGAGTAATGCAACAACGGCTGTTTTGGATAATTTGTTTTTTTGTTCTATTGCGTTATTATCACGCGCTTTTGGTGATGTGGCTGCAGAAGTTTTTTTCACTGGTGCTTTACTCATATTACTGGTTGTATTAATTGCTGGCTTTCGTTCGGTGCTAGTGTCAGCGAGTTTCTCATCTTGCAACTTAGGTTTTTCATCAGCAGATGAAGAAGAGAGATTAATGGAAGCAGATAAACCTTGTTGATTTTCTGTATCAATAGCAGAAGGGCCACTTGGTGTTGCCGTTTTATCGTCTGAAGGTTTGTTTGGCTCTGATTTTTTTTTATCGCTCATGAACTGATCCTATCTTCTCTACGCAAAGTAAAACAACAAAGTTAATTAGATTGGTCTTACATGTTGGGCGCTGATGCTTTTTATTCAAACGCTTATAAAGTGAGTGAAGATAATGCAGCGGTAACTGCTTGCTTGTTCGCGCCATGAGCATTAATCACTCGCTTTAGGCCTAAGTTTTTGGCTTTATCAGCGATTCTGTTGCTCGCAACAAGCCAAATACAATCTTCTTGCCAATAAGTGTCTGAATCTTTAATTAAGTTTACTATGAATTCGAGTAAAGCGTTACTGGTAACTAAGATACAATTTATCTGTTGTTGTTGCCATGTTTTGATGAACTCAATTGATGAATTTCGCCAAACGCGTCGATAACTTTCAAAGTAATTTACTGATGCACCGCGATTAGACAATTCTTCTGCAATTAATTCTCTACCACCATCACCTCGAATAATAAGTACCTTTTTAGCCCGAACATTTTGTAATGACGCTAAAGCGAGTAAACCTTCGCTGTCATGCTGTTCTGGCATAACGGCGCTGACACCAAGCGTTTTTAGCGCTTGCAAAGTCGCACTTCCCACGGCGATAACTTCTTGTTGGGGCCATAAGGAAATAGGTTTTAATTTATTGGCAAACTCAACGGCGGCTACGCTAACAAAAATAAGAATAGGTTTTACTAGTTGACGCTGCAGTGCTGTTAACGTCGAAAGAGTGTCGTTGGCTTGGTAATCAAAAAAAGGCTGGCAATAACTGACAAAACCTTGGTTATTGAGGTGTTGTTGAAGATCACGCCCAGCAGATTCCGGGCGTGTAATTAAAATATTAAAGCTATTGTTGGTCATAAACCTGGCTAAGAATTTTATCAGCACCATCGGCTAACAAAGTTGCTGCTAGGTCAGTGCCTAATTTTTCAGCATCTTGGGTTTTTCCGCGTACTTCGCTGGTAAGAATTTTACTGCCGTCTACAGCGCCAACTAAGCCTCGTAAATAGATTTCTTGATTTTCAATAATTGCGTAGCTGCCAATTGGCACCTGACAACCGCCTTCAAGCGCTCTATTCATTGAGCGTTCAGCAATAACACGAATACGTGTTTCTTCACAGCCTAATGGCGCAAGTAGCTTTTTAATGGTTTCATCTTCAGTGCGACATTCAATACCAACAGCGCCTTGGCCATTTGCTGGTAGCATAACTTCTGGGGCAATAAATTCACGAATACGTTCAGGCATTTCTAAACGAATTAGCCCAGCAGCGGCCAAAATAATGGCGTCATATTCATTGTTATCAAGTTTCTTAAGGCGAGTATTAACATTGCCACGTAAATCTCTAATGATTAGATCAGGTCGTAATGCTTTAATTTGGCACTGTCTACGTAAGCTTGATGTACCAACCACTGCGCCTTGCGGTAAATCAGCAAAGCTTGCTATGTTATTTGAAACGAAAGCATCACGAGGGTCTTCACGTGGGCAAATAACTTCTAAACCTAAACCTTCAGGAAACTCTACAGGTACATCTTTCATTGAATGAACAGCGATATCGGCACGATCTTCTAACATCGCGACTTCAAGTTCTTTAACAAATAAACCTTTACCGCCAACCTTAGCTAATGGCGTATCAAGAATAATGTCACCTTTGGTGGTCATCGGTACTAATTCAACATTAATACCAGGATGAAAGTGCTCAAGTTGAGCTTTCACATATTCTGCTTGCCAAAGTGCGAGGGCACTTTTTCGGGTTGCAATACGAACAGTTTGTTGAGTCATTTCAGTTACCTTATATACTAATTTATTGTGCAGACAGGACGATAGTTTCTTCTGCTTGTTTGCTGACTGCGTCAGATAAAAATTTCCATAACTCATCACCGCCGCGTTTATCAAGCCACTGGTCATTTTCAAAATGAAAGTGGTGACCGTTAAATTTTGTTGCTACCCATATCTCATGTAAGGGAGCTTGTTTGTTAATAATGATTTTAGTCGCGTTCTTAAAGGTTAGGGTAAGTAAACCACCTATGCCTTCAAAATCGATATCACAGCCGGTTTCTTCGATGGCTTCTTCTATCGCTAGTAGAATATCGTCAGCGGCTAAATTATATTGGCTATCATTCATTAACTCTTCCTTTCTACCTAAGTATTATGATTGTTTAATCTTTACTTGGTAATTATTGGTCATGGGATTATAAAACGTCTATCATGGGAAAAAAATCGAATAAATCAATTATGCGTAAACAAATTGCAATTATTTTCATCACTTTGCTTGGTTTAGCCACAATAGCAGGATGCGGTATTAAAGGTCCTTTATACCAAACTCCTGAGCAACAGCAAGAAAACTCGTCTAAAACAAGCGATGAATCCAATAAAAGTACACTAAAACAGTAGGAATAGCCCCTTGGACTTTTTCAATCGTAAGCAAAACTCATTGTTTGCTGAGCAATGTGCGGTGTCTGAATTAGCTAAAGCATACGGCACACCGCTTTATGTCTATTCAAAAGCCACTATTGAACGTCATTGGCATGCCTTTGACCAAGCAGCAGGCGATCGTCCTCATCTTGTTTGTTATGCGGTAAAAGCAAACAGCAATATTGCGGTATTAAATGTTATGGCTCGTTTGGGCTCTGGTTTTGATATCGTTTCTAAAGGTGAGTTGCTGCGAGTTCTTGAAGCCGGTGGAGACCCAAAAAAAGTGGTATTTTCTGGCGTCGGTAAAACCTCAGATGAAATAGCCTTTGCTTTGGGCTTAGGTATTCATTGTTTTAATGTCGAATCAGCTGCTGAACTTGATAGAATTCAACTGGTAGCGAAAAAGTTAGACAAAGTAGCGCCGATTTCTTTACGGGTGAATCCTGATGTTGATGCCGGCACGCACCCTTATATTTCTACGGGCTTAAAAGAGAATAAGTTTGGTATTAGTATTGAACATGCGCCTGAGCTTTATGCCTACGCTGCGACTTTATCTCATGTAAATATTCAAGGGGTTGATTGTCATATCGGTTCACAGTTGACCGAAATTTTACCTTTTTTAGACGCGTTAGACCGAGTTTTACACTTAGTTGATCAGTTAGCCGCGCAAGGTATTATCATTTCTCATATCGATGTCGGTGGTGGCCTTGGCGTTTGTTATGATGATGAACAACCTCCACACCCTAATGAATACGCGAAAGCGATAGCCGATAAGTTAACTGGGCGAACGCTAAGTTTAATTTACGAACCAGGACGTGCCGTAATGGCAAATGCTGGTATTTTGGTTACTGAAGTCGAATACTTAAAACTCGGTGGTGATAAAAATTTCGCCATTGTTGATGCCGCGATGAATGATTTAATTCGCCCTGCGCTGTATCAAGCTTGGCAAGCTATTATTCCTGTTGAACAACGAGATGATGTTGCGAGTGCAGAATATGATGTAGTTGGACCTATTTGCGAAACCGGAGACTTTCTTGGTAAGGCACGTCGTTTAGCAATAAAAGCTGGCGATTTATTAGCGATACGCAGTGCAGGGGCATACGGTTTTACCATGAGTTCAAATTATAATAGCCGACCGCGTGCAGCAGAAGTGATGGTTGACGGTGGCAAGAACCACTTAATTCGACAACGTGAAACCTTCAGCCAATTGTGGCAAGGTGAGCACTTATTACCTTGATGGTGTGAGAATAAATAGTAATGTTAGTAAATTTTTCTAAAATGCACGGCTTAGGTAATGACTTTCTGGTCTTAGATAATGTTACGCAGAATGTTTATTTGTCGAATGAGCAAATAAAGCAGCTAGCCGATCGGCATTTTGGTGTTGGCTTTGATCAGGTTTTGGTTGTTGAGCCGCCATATGATCCAGACTTAGATTTTCACTACCGTATTTTTAATGCTGATGGTAGTGAAGTTGGACAATGTGGCAACGGTGCCCGTTGTTTTGCTAAGTTCGTACGGTTAAAAAGCCTAACCAATAAGAACAAGATTAAAGTTTCGACGCAATCTGGCAAAATGACTTTATTTATTGAACGAGATGGTAATGTCTCGGTCAACATGCCTGTACCACAGTTTGAACCCGCTAAAATTCCGTTTACTGCCCAAAAAGCAGAGGGCACTTATATTTTACGTAGTGAAGAAGAAACGGTGCTTTGTGGTGTTGTTTCACTAGGTAACCCTCATTGTGTATTAACCATTGATAATGTTAAAGAAGCCCCAGTTGCACGATTGGGTAAAGCATTATCACACCATGAACGTTTCCCTCAGCAAGCTAATATCAGCTTTATGGAAGTGGTGTCAGCAGAATATATTAAACTGCGTGTTTACGAACGTGGTGCAGAAGAAACGCTTGCCTGCGGCAGTGGCGCATGTGCAGCGGTAGTGATCGGGCAAATGCAAAAGAAACTTAATCGACAAGTACTTGTTGATTTACCTGGTGGTCAATTGAAAATTTATTGGAAAGGCCCTGGTAACTCGGTAAAAATGACCGGCCCCGCTGTGCATGTATTCGACGGGCAAATTACTTTATGAAACAAGATAAAAACAAACCTATGCAATCAAACGAATCTGAAATGTTACTGAACGATATAAATTTAACCGATGAATTAGTGGTGGCTTACTTACAAGACCATCCAGAGTTTTTTAATCGCCAAGCTGAAGTGGTTACTGGCTTACGCTTACCTGATCAGCATCGTGGCGCGGTTTCACTAGTTGAACGTCAATTGTCACAGCAACGACAAAAAATTCATAACCTTGAAGAAGAAATCACTCAACTTATGGTGATTGCGAATCAAAATGAGCAGTTATTTGTCTTATATAGTGACATGTATTTACGTTTACTTGATTGTACAACCGCAGAAGAGCTAATTGATTGCTTGCATGTCGCAACAACACAATTGTTGTCTTTAGATGCTTTGAAACTTTGGTTAGTTAAACCAACAACGGTTAATCATAGTTCTATTGTTTCGGCGGATTGTGCTGAAATCATAGAAAGTAGATTAAGTGAAGAGGGTTATTACTTTGGTCGTTTACAACAAAGTGAACAAGAGTTGATTTTTGCTGAGCCAACAGAAGGCTCAGTGGTTTTAGTGCGTTTAACTCACCATGATGAAGAAATTGGTTTGTTAGCCATTAGTAGCCGTGATGCTGAACATTTCGACCCTCGAATGGATACATTATTACTTAATCAATTTAAAAAACTAGTCGCTAAACTTTTACATCAACAGTTGTATTAGGCGCTAGGTTAATGAGATTTCATCGTCGTTTATTACCATTTCACGCAATCAGCTTTGATTTAGACGATACGCTGTATAGTAATCATCCGATTATGCAGGCCACCGATAAGAAGATGATGGGCTATTTTACTCGGGTGTTGACTGATTATGCTGTTGATACCACTAAAATATCATTTAACTTTCGTTATTGGTTTCCTTTTCGCCAGCAGGCTATTGCTCAATGGCCACTGTTAAAACATGACGTCGGTTTGTTGAGACAAAAAAGTTATTTGCTCGGCGCATTGGCATTAGGCCTTGATAGTGTGGCCGCAGAAGAGTTTGCTAATTCGGCCCTGGCTTATTTTGTTCAGCAACGCAGTAACTTTTCTTTGCCTCAGCACACTCATGACTTTCTTGCTTATCTTAAAAGTAAAAGGCCATTAGTAGCAATTACTAACGGTAATGTTGATACTGACAAAATAGGTATTTCAAAGTATTTTAGTCATCACTTTCACGCCTCTATCGATAATCGCTTAAAGCCTGATCCTGATATGTTTAATAAAACCTGTTTGGCTTTAAACATTAAACCTGTAGAACTCTTGCATGTGGGAGATTGCGGTAAAAATGATGTTTTAGGCGGTATTAATGCCGGCTGTCAAACGGCTTGGCTCAATCAATATCATGTCGGTAAGCCGTTAACCGTTTTACCGACGTTAGCACTTGATGATGTTGAGCAACTCGCTAGTATTGTGCGTTAGTCTCTCGTTACCTTTTAACCTCGGTTGTGGTGTTTATGATTCTATTTTTAACTACAATAAAATCTTCATTAGCGTTATTAAAAAAGTACTGAACTTGCTATGATATCGTCATATTTTTGTTATTACTTTTTGCCTTTCTATGGATGTTTCTGAATTACTCGACTCGTTAAACGATAAGCAACGCGATGTTGTTGCTGCGCCTTTACAAAACATGCTGGTACTTGCAGGTGCTGGCAGTGGTAAAACACGTGTTCTAGTACAGCGAATTGCTTGGTTAATGAAAGTCGAGCAAGCATCTCCCCACAGCATTCTCGCGGTAACTTTTACTAATAAAGCAGCGGCTGAAATGCGCGCTCGTGTTGAACAAACTGTTGATGGTAATGTTCACGGTATGTGGGTTGGTACTTTCCATGGTTTAGCGCACCGCTTATTACGCATGCATTTTCAAGAAGCGAAATTGCCACAAAGCTTCCAAGTGCTAGATTCTGATGACCAACTCCGTATGGTAAAGCGTATCGTCCGCTCACTAGAGCTTGATGAAAAGCGCTGGCCAGCAAAACAATTCCTTTGGTATATCAATGGCAAAAAAGACGAAGGTTTACGTCCGCAGCATATAGATACTCAGCACGATGTGACCGAAGAAACTTTTGTTAAAGTTTATCGCGTCTATCAAGATACTTGTGACCGTTCAGGTTTAGTTGATTTTGCTGAATTGTTACTGCGAGCTCACGAACTTTGGTTAAATAATCCAGAGTTATTACAACACTATCAACAGCGTTTTTCTCATGTTTTAGTTGATGAGTTTCAAGATACTAACGCGATTCAATATGCTTGGTTAAACTTGCTAGGTCAGAAAAGTGGCAATGTGATGATTGTTGGTGATGATGATCAGTCTATTTATGGCTGGCGTGGTGCAAAAATTGAAAATATTCAGCGGTTTTTAAATGATTTTGATGGTGCGAAAACCATTAAACTTGAGCAAAATTATCGCTCAACCGCTAATATTCTGAATGCTGCCAATCAATTGATTAACAACAATAACAATCGTCTAGGTAAAGATTTGTGGACCGAAGGTGATGCTGGCGAAAAAATATCTGTTTATACGGCGTTTAATGAAATAGATGAAGCACGCTTTATTGCCGGTCGTATTACTGATTGGCGAAAAAATAGTGGCTCATTGGATGATGTTGCCATTTTGTATCGTAGTAATGCACAATCACGTTTGATGGAAGAAGCGTTAATTCAAGCGCAATTACCTTACCGAATTTACGGTGGCCTGAAATTCTTTGAACGCCAAGAAATTAAAGATGCGTTGGCGTACTTACGGATATTAAATAATCGTGATGATGATGCAGCATTTGAGCGTATTATTAATACTCCTGCACGTGGTATTGGTAATCAAAGCCTTAGTTTAGTACGTGATGCCGCGCGCAGTATGGAATGTACTTTATGGCAAGCATGTCAGCATATGATAAAAAATGAAGAGCTAAAAGGTCGTAGTGCTAAGGTTATTCAGCAGTTTGTTCATTTGATTGATCAACTTGAAGATGATTCATGTAATTTAAATTTAGATCAGCAAGCGAATTACATTATTCAGCACACTGGTTTGAAAGCAATGTATCAAGCGGAAAAAGGCGAGCGAGCTGAAGCCCGTATAGAAAACTTAAATGAATTAGTGACAGCCTGCCAAACGTTTGAAATTGACCCTGAGCTAGAAGAACAAAGCAAACTGACAGCGTTTTTAACTCATGCTGCGCTGGAGTCTGGTGAATCGCAAGCCGATGATTACGAAGCTGCTGTACAGTTGATGACCATGCATTCGGCAAAAGGCTTAGAATTTCCTTTAGTGTTTATTGCTGGTTTAGAAGAAGGTATGTTTCCTTCCCAGCAATCAGTTGAAGACATTAGTCGCTTAGAAGAAGAGCGTCGATTATGTTACGTTGGTATGACTCGAGCCATGCAAAAACTATATTTGTGTCATGCGGAAAGCCGTCGTTTATATGGCCAAGAAAAATATCATAAGCCTAGTCGATTTTTAAGAGAATTACCGGATGAGAATACCGAAGAGATTCGCATGCAGAACCAAGTGAGCCGACCAAAGACTACAGGGCGTTTTGCCTCGACGATCACATTGGAAACATTTGAAAGTACTGGTTTTAAATTGGGGCAAAATGTTCGACACAAAAAGTTCGGTGAAGGTGTAGTATTAAACTATGAAGGTAGTGGTGCGCAAAGCCGTATTCAAGTAAATTTTTTCGATGTTGGTAGTAAATGGCTGGTTGTTGCCTATGCTAACTTAGAAGCGTTATAAGTCAATTACGAGGAAGTGGGGTTAATTATGTCAAAGAAATTATTAGTGGTGGAAGACAGTCGCCCAATAGCTCGTGTTATTAAACAAATTGCTGAGGCGCTTGATTATCAAGTTACTGTGGCTAAAAGCTTGGCAGAAGTCGAGGCAATACTACAAGGTAATGAAAGAGATTTCTTTGCCGCAACCATTGATTATGCTTTGCCTGACGCCAATGATGGCGAAGCAATTGCCAGTGTTTTATCTCGTGGTATTCCTAGTGTGGTAATGACGGGCAAGATGGATGAAGTGACACGACAGAAAATACTATCGCAACCGGTTATTGATTATATCCCGAAAGAAAACAGCCAAGCATTTTTATATTTGAAACGAATTTTACATTGCCAGTTAACTAATCAAGGCAACGGTATTTTGGTTGTTGATGATTCTTTATCGGCCCGTAATCATGTTGTTGAGCTACTAAAACGTCGTAACTTTAATGTTTATACTGCTGAAAATGGTCAACTTGCCTTAGATGTATTAAAGCAGCACAGTGATATAAAAATGATTATTACTGATCTTGAAATGCCGGTGATGGATGGTATTGAGCTTACTAATGAAATTCGTAAGCTTTATAGTCGAGATCAACTAGCCATTATTGGTATTTCAGGCGCAAGTAATGGTGTGCATTCAGCCCGCTTTATCAAGAATGGTGCAGATGATTTTTTAAGAAAGCCATTTTGCCCGGAAGAATTCTATTGTCGAATTATGCAAAATATTGAAAGTTTGAATAATATCGAACAAATTCAAAAAGCGGCTAATACTGATTATTTAACTGATTTACCCAATCGACGGGCTTTTCTTCGTGATGCAGAAACCAGTATTGCAGAATATACCAGTAATAAAACACCTTATGCTTTGGCTATGTTAGATATTGACTTTTTTAAAGGGGTTAATGACACCTATGGTCATGATGCCGGCGATCATATTTTGAAAGTGTTTGCACTCTATATGCGCAAACATTTTGGCTCCGGCTTAATCGCTCGCATGGGAGGCGAGGAGTTTACAATATTATGCTCAGGTTTAGATGAAGACCAATTGTATAATCGTTTAGATGACTTTCGCCGTGAAATTTCTGTAGCACAAATAGCATTTGGACAAGAACAGATAAGCTTCTCTGTTAGTTTAGGGGTGATTTTTAATAGCGAGGAGCCGCTAGGCAAGCAAATGAGTTTAGCTGACGGTGCTTTGTACTATGCAAAAGAAAATGGCCGCAATCAGGTTAGTATTGTTGGCGCACTAGAAGAGTCATAGCCTAGTGAAACTAGGGTCGTTCATCTTGAATATAAGAGTGTCTAGGTAGACACTCTTTTTATTTGCCTACAGGCTTAATTTATTGCTATTTTCTTGGTACTTCTTCGAGCTTTAATTGAATCGAAACTAAATATTGCTAATGCAGCCCAAATACAAGCAAATGTGAGTAGTTTGGCAAAGTAAAGCGGCTCCTGATAGTAAAAAGTAGCTAATACAAACATGATACTTGGGCCAATGTATTGGAAAAAACCCAATGCTGTTAAGGTCATGCGCTTCGCAGCAGCAGTAAAGCATAACAATGGTGCTGTTGTGACAATGCCTGCACAAATTAATGTGGTGTTTAACGACCATCCATTCAAAAGTATGTTACTGGTGCTAGTTTCCAAAAATAGCAGCCAATAAACCAATGCAATAGGTAACATCATTAGCGACTCAATAAGTAAGCCAACAAATGAGTCAATATGCATTTGTTTACGCAGCAAACCGTAAATTCCGAAAGTACCGGCCAATGCCAAAGAAATCATAGGCAAAGAACCGATCATCACTAACTGAATAACTACACCTACAAACGCTAAGCCAACAGCGAATATTTGCCAAGGCCGTAAGCGCTCGCCGAGAAATATTACGCCTAAAGCAACACTTAATAATGGATTAATATAATAGCCCAAACTAGCGTCAAGTAAGTGATTATTATTGACCGCCCAAATAAACATAAACCAGTTCACTGCTAAAAAGCTTGCTGAAATAGTCAGGCGTAATACCATTTTCGGTTGCGTAGCAACCTTGATAAACCCCTGCCACTTATTTGAAAGTAAAACGACAATTAGCAACAACAACGTAGACCAAACCACACGATGTACTAGGATTTCATCGGCACTAATATGTTGAATTAATTTAAAGTATAGCGGCGCAATACCCCACATGGTATAGGCACTAACCGCGCTAATAATACCGCCACGTAAGGCAGTTTGTTGGGTTGTAGGCATGGATTTTGTACTTGTTGATAATTATTTTTAAGGAAATGTAATGATATCACCAATAGTGTAAACAACAAATTCAATAAGCGAGTACTCCTAACGGCTATTTAACCTACCATATAAGTTCCAGTGCCAAAGGCAATGTGATCACCTTGCTCATTATGCATTTCCATTCGTGCTACCGCGACTTTATTACCACTACGAATAATTTTTGCAGTTGCGATAAATAACTTGCCACGTCCAGGGCGTAAAAAATCTGTTCGTAAATCTATAGTGCTCAAACGGCTTAAACTTTGTGCAATAATTTCAGGTGATAATTCAGGTAATTGACTTAATATATTTGCGGCTGCGACAACACCACCCGCAAGGTCAAGTGCTGATGCGGTAACGCCGCCATGAAGAATTTTTTGCTCTGGATTCCCAATAAGCTTGTCGTGCCACGCAATATTTACTACTGACTCCTGCGCGTCAAATTGCGTTATTTCTAATCCCAGCAGTTTGTTAAAAGGCATAGCTTGATTCCAAAACTGAGCAATTTGATGAAATGATTCTTCTTGCGTCATGATATTCCCTTTCTGGTCGGATGAGATTAAAGAATAGCAATATTTAGTGATATATTGAAAATAATTCTCTGCACTATGCGTTGACTGAGGTAAAATATCGACTGATTTCCCTTACCGAAGATTGTCTGTTGCAAGCTATTTCCCCTACGATATTAACCGAAGCCCTTAAGCACCATTTTGGTTATCAAGCTTTTCGTTCAGGCCAAGAAGAAATCATTCAACAGGCTCTACAAGGTCGCGATAGTTTGGTTTTGATGCCAACAGGTGGTGGTAAGTCTATGTGCTATCAGCTTCCCGCAACAATGATGTCGGGAGTCACTATTGTTGTTTCGCCATTAATCGCCTTAATGAAAGATCAAGTTGATGGTTTGATACGACAGGGAATATCAGCAGCTTATGTTAATTCATCGCTTGATAGTGACACCATCAATGATATTTTTAAGCGCTTAGGCCAAGGCAAAATTAAGCTATTATATGTTGCCCCTGAGCGATTAAAAAATTACTATTTTCTGCAAGGCTTGTCACAGCTAACTGTTAGCCTTTTTGCTATTGATGAAGCACATTGTATTTCACAATGGGGTCATGACTTTAGACCTGCATACACCCAATTACATACGCTTAAGCAAAACTTTCCCAATGTGCCTGTGATGGCGTTAACGGCAACAGCCGACGTAACAACTCGTAGAGATATTTTGCAGCAACTGGCTTTGCACGACCCTTATATTCATCTTGATAGCTTTGACCGACCAAATATTCGTTTTACCTTGGCGGAAAAATATCAAGGCGAACAACAAATTTTGGGTTACATCAAAAAGCGTAAAGATGAATGTGGCATTATTTATTGTAATAGCCGTTGGCAAGTAGAAAAACTATCTAAATCGTTAGCAAACTCAGGGGTTAATTGTGCCGCTTACCATGCTGGTTTAGAATCTGAAATTCGCAATATTATTCAAGATAAATTCGCTAAAGATGATGTACAAGTAGTGGTAGCAACGGTTGCATTTGGTCTTGGGATCAATAAATCGAATGTCCGTTATGTTATTCATTACGAACCACCAAGAACGTTAGAGTCTTATTATCAGGAAATTGGTCGAGCAGGTCGAGATGGCATGCCTGCGGAAGCACTATTTTTACACGATAGTAAAGATGTTGAGCGCATTAGTAAGCGTATTTCCGAAGGGGAAAATGAAGAAAGGGTTAATGTTGAAATGCAACGTTTTCAAGCATTGCGTGGTTTTGTTGATGCGCAAACTTGCCGACGTCGTGTTGTCTTAAGTTATTTTGCTGAATTTACTGAGCAAGGTTGTGGCAATTGTGATATTTGTTTGGATCCGCCTAGTCAGTTTGACGCAACAGAAGCTGCTCAGAAAGTACTGTCATGTGTTTATCGCATAGAGCAAAGTGGTGATATTGAACATGTTATTGCAGTATTAAGAGCTGACAATAATGAAAAAATTCGTCAATTAGCACATGATAAAGTTTCGACCTTTGGTATTGGTAAAGATAAAACACCGGGCTATTGGTTTTCTATTATTAGACAGCTGATCCACTTAGGCTATTTGCAACAGGATATCGCTGCACAGTCTAATTTATGTTTAACACAAGCATCAGGCACGGTTTTAAAAGCTCAAGAGCCATTGATGTTAGCTGCACCGCGTTTGCAAAAAGCCAGTTACTGGCAGCGTAATAAACAAGGTAAGGTTTACGATAGAGCGCTATTTTCTAAGCTCAGATCATTACGAAAAGAAATTGCTCAACTTGAAGACATTGCTCCTTTTATTGTTTTTAATGATGCAACTTTAGCTGAGCTAGCGCGTGTGCAACCAGTCACTTCATCACAAATGCTTAATGTAAGTGGCATTGGAGACACTAAGCTTGCTCGTTATGGGGAGCCATTTTTATCACTAATTAAGCTGCATTTGCAGTAGAATAGCAGAGACAAAAAAAGCGCTAATGAGCGCTTTTTTATGTTCAGGACGAACTGTATGCCACGATCACATGGATGTGAAAGAGTGGCGATGTACAAAAAGTACGGTATGCATCACATTTTTGTGAAAAACATATTGGTGTTACTTAAGGCTCGCGTAGTATGCTGCAATGTTTGCAACATCTTCTTCAGATAGTGCCATAGCCATTGGCGCCATTACTGGATCTTTACGGTTGCCCGATTTAAAATCTTTTAATTGCTTAGCAAGATAAGCTTCTTTTTGGCCAGCAAGGTTAGGATACATAGGAACAGCAGAAATACCTGCAGCGCCGTGACATGCTGCACACATGCCTGTTTTAGCTTTACCTGCCGCAGCGTCGCCAGCGAATACTGGTGAAGCCATCATAACAGTAGCAGCAACTGCTAAAGTAAGTTTTTTCATAAATATTATCTCTCTTTGATAAATAATTTTAAAGGATCCTTGCTTGATTATATGTAAAAAGTAATCAATTGTCCTTGCTTTTTTTTATGTCGTGTCAGCAGGTAAAATTATCTTGTACTTTGTTGCGCTAGCTCAAGTTTTAGCCAATAAAATATCAAATATAGGAATATAATTTAGTCATGAAAAATTTAAACTTAGCTGAAATAGCCTCTATAGAATCGATTGGTACTAACGTATTACAAGTAAAATTTACATTAGATTGGTCGATGGAAGATAGTGTTGGTCTAGGTGAAAAATTAGTGATGTTAGCATCAGCTAAGGTAATTGAAAGTGTTCAAGGCGCTGATCTACATTGCATACGTTTACAATTTAAAAATACTGAACTTTTGTTAAATTTTGAAGAGTACAGTCATTCATGTTGGTTTGAATGTGCCAGCAAACAAGACTTGCCTGGCTTGTTAGCGCTTAAAGAAGCTATATTACAGAACGGTTAAGAGGAGATTAGCTTGGAAAAAATATTGATTAGTAGCTGCTTTTTAGGCAACAAAGTACGCTACGACGGTAAAGATAACTTACTCACTGAAAACTTTATTCAACGTTGGCAGCAAGAACAACGTTTAGTTGTTATTTGTCCTGAATTAGCTGGGGGTCTGCTTACCCCGAGAGCGCCGGCTGAGATTAAGTGCCATAATGACGATGGCATTCAAGTCGTTACCAACACTGGTGGTGATGTCACCGTGGCATTTCAGCGTGGCGCTAATGAAGCTTTACGAGTGTGCCAATTGCATGGCATCCGTTATGCATTGCTAAAAGAGTCTAGTCCATCCTGTGGTAGCTCAACGATTTATGATGGTTCATTTAAGCAAAGCAAGATACCCGGACAAGGGATAACAACAAGGTTGCTAACAGCAAATGGTATAAAGGTATATTCAGAGAAAACAATGGCCGCTTTATGTTTAGAGCTTGCCACCATTGCTTCGACGTAGTATTAGCTATGATATCGAAAGTACATCATGATAGCCTGAAGTAATACTGTTATGCGTCAGCAATGTGAACATGATTTGTAATGTTCTTTGCTATATTATCAATTAATTGTCGTGTTTTTGTGATGATGGAATGGGCACTTGTAGTAACATTGTAATCACTGACACCAATACTTAAGGTCATTTGTGGTAAACGGGTGCCAGACTTACTACTAATAAACTTTAATTTTTCAACACCTTGCCTAATTTTTTCTGCAATCTCTCCGGCGACATTTCGTTCGATATCCGGTAGCAGAATTACGAATTCATCACCTGCTGATCTCACAGGAAGGCCACTTTCGCCGACATAGCTGCTAATTTTATTAGCAACCTTTGTTAGTAATACATCGCTAATTAATTGCCCAAACTGGCTATGTATTTTTGAAAAATGATCAATATTGACAATAATTGCTGCCACATGTTTATTGGGATCCTTTGACAGCCAGATATCAAGATGCTTAGCCATAGCTTTACGATTGTATAAGCCCGTCAATGGATCTAAGTATATTTCTTTTTTGACATCATCGAGCTCAGTTATTAGCGCGTCAGTTGATTGTTGTGAAGTACGTAACTGTTCAGCAATATGTTGTTGTTCTATTTTAAACTGCTGTGTTGCTTGGCGTATCTGCTTGATTGCGGTGAAAACTTCATGTTTGTCAGTAGAGACTAAATGGCTAATGTTATCGTCAAGTTGATTGACTAATTGTTCGGCACAATGAGCAGATTTTTTATTATTGTCATGCAAATCTACAAGCAGATCATCCAAATTATCAATTAATTCAGCAGTGAGGGCACTTTGTCCCAAAACATATTGACGATAAAGCTCTTCTAAAAAAAAATTATCCAGTTTTATGCCTGAAGATAGTTGCTTTTCAATGGCATGATTAAGCGCTTTTGAGGTCTTGTTGACATAGTCATAGCTGACTGAATAATTAATTGGCGTCGCTGGGATATGCCATAACTGCAATTGTTTTATGGCGGCGTGCATTTTTTTTTCGGCTTGTACTATGGAATCACGGTACTTCACTATTCCAACCTTTTAAACCTGTTCTGTTGATTTATTGGATTAGGCATTCTCCAGTAAATTGGACGAAAGTGCCATAGTAAAATCACTTAAATTATGATGAAAGGCTTGTTTACTTGTAAATATATCCCTATAAAGTGAGATTTTAATAATCATTTTATAAATTGTGCGATTTTGTTATGGTAAATCGCGATATATACTTAAACTATTTGCAACATTTTTATTTTCAAGAGTCTTGTATATAAGTAGTTTTGTTACCTTTGGAATTTAAATGAAAGTATTTCTCTCAACAGTGATGATGTCGTTTTTCTTAATGGCTTGTCAGTCACATCAAAGCCAAATACAGATTGAACATGTAGAGCTCGGACAGGTAATTGATGCTTATCAAATTTTCAAAGATAATCAAAGTCCGTTTAATCAGGATGTCGCCGGTGAAACCAATGGGCAGCTACCTGATTTATCGCCGAGTAATCTTAAACAGCAATATCAAAAATTAGCTCTGATATATCAACGTTTAATTGCCATAGACAGCAAAACTTTAGATCGACAAGCACTCATTAACTACTCTGTACTGTCTTATACCATTAAAAATCAACTCGATAGCTACCTCAATAAAGAACACTATATGCCATTAACGGCAGAATCTGGCTTTCATGTTTGGATCAGCCGTATTAATCAACAGGTAAGTTTTAAAACCGTACAAAACTATCGTGATTACTTAACTCGTTTGTCGGCTCTGCCGCGATACTTTTCTCAGCAAATGGCATGGATGGATAAAGGTATTAAAGAGGGAATTACTCAACCTAAAATAGTCTTAGCAGGCTTTGAGAAGTCAATTCAAGCATTTATAAAAACGGATGCGACCAAAAGTACTTATTATCAACCTTTTGTTGTTATGCCAAGCCACTTCACTAAATCTTTGCAATTAGAGCTGAGAGCCGAAGCTGCTAAAACAATTTTGCAATCGGTTATGCCTAGTTATCAAAAATATTATGACTATATGGTGCAGCGCTATCAGCCGAATGCAAGGATCGATATTGCCGCAACGTCATTACCCAATGGCGAGCAATATTATTTAAATAGATTACATCATTACACCACATTGCCAATGACTGTTGAGCAAGTACATCAAACAGGCCTAGCTGAAGTAAAGCGCATTCGCTTTGAAATGCAAAAAATTATTGAACAAGTAGGTTTTGATGGTAGCTTTGCCGATTTTGTTCAATTTTTACGTACAGATAAACAGTTTTACGCTACAAGCCCTGAAGGATTATTAAAAGAAGCGTCATTTATTGCAAAAAAGATGGATGCTCAATTACCTAAACTCTTTAAAACCTTACCTAGAACCCCGTATGGTGTTATTGAGGTCCCTGCTAATATTGCACCTAAGTATACTACGGGCAGGTATTCTGGACCATCGAGAGATGATCAACCGGGTAATTACTGGGTCAATACTTACCGTTTAGATCGTCGTCCGTTGTATGTTCTTGAAGCATTAACTTTACATGAAGCTGTGCCTGGTCATCATTTGCAAGGTTCTATAGCGCGCGAAATGGAAGATGTACCAAAATTTAGAAATAGTACCTATATTTCGGCTTTTGGCGAAGGTTGGGGATTATATTCAGAGTATTTAGGTATCGAAGCTGGCTTTTATCAAAATCCGTATAGTGATTTTGGTCGCCTTACTTATGAAATGTGGCGTGCAAGTCGACTCGTTGTCGATACGGGAATGCATGCTAGAGGTTGGAGTCGTGAACAAGCAATGGACTTCCTTGCAAATAACACGGCGTTATCATTGCATAATGTTAAAACAGAAATTGATCGCTATATTTCTTGGCCGGGCCAAGCTTTGTCATACAAAGTTGGTGAATTAACGATTAAACGCTTGCGCAAAAAAGCTGAAATTGATTTGGCTAAAGCATTTGATTTGAGAGACTTTCATGATCAGATTTTAAAGAATGGTTCTATGCCACTTTCTATGTTGGAAGTTATTGTCACTGAATATATCAACGAGCGTAAAGCTTTGCAGCAGAATGTCAAAACGATAAAGTATTAAACGACAGAGAAGGACGCGCAAAGTTCTGGATACTATGGTGAGGAACTGAACAACGAGGATAACCCTTTATTATATCTAAACTTGGCAGCCCCACCGACATGTGAAATACTCGATAAAAGCAGTAATGGCTATAACAATTCATTGTTATATTTTAATTGAATTTAAAAAGGTCGATAAATTTAATGTGCAACACGGAAGTTTTTGCTAAATGATACGAGTGTTTTTGTATATTTTGTTGAGTTATTTTACTGTTTTTACAAGCCAAGCCAAAGTGCAAGATGATAACGATAACTATCGAAAAGCACTGAATAGTTACTATTCACAAGACAAAGAGTCGTTACTTTATCAGGACGTTGTTAAGGTTGCTCAGGCTATTGTTCATAATAGGAAGAGCTATAGTGATGATATGGTTGCTAAGGCATTCTCTTTGTTATCTGATATTGCTTTTAATCGTGGTGATCTAATTGCTGCGCTGCAGTTTGCTCACTTTGGTCGTGATATTGAAAATATTAAGATCACAATCAAGCTTGATTTACTATTGAAGGTAGCACGCGGCTACTATTCCCAAGGGAAATATAATGAGCTTAGGGATATTTCACAAGAAACCTCATGGTTAGCAGAGCAAGCGGGTAATATGAATTATCATTTGCAAGCGAGTGCTTATGCAGTGGTAGCTTACGCGTTAAGCGCTGACTATGCTTTGGCGGTAAGTGAATTGAGTAATGTTGAGTATTTACTTAGCCAAAATCAACATCGTGTTGAGCAGATTGTATTATTGGAAATTATTGCTGAAGCGCACTTTTATTTAGCAGAATATAGCAATGCAACGGAATTATTGAACCAAGTATTAAAACTACGTGTTGAAATGTCAAAAATGAAAGGTATAGCAAGAACTTACCATTTACTTGCAAAGACATATTACCAACAGCAACAATACGATAATGCTTTTCATGCTTATTGGCAGTCGAAGCAGTTGTCTTCGAAGTACGGTCTAAATATTCGTGCTTCGAATGCGGAACTTGGTTTAGGAAAAGTGTTATATCAGCAGCAGAATTTTATTCAATCTAAAGTTCATTTGAATACGGCACTTGCTATTTTTGATCGCTATAATTTATCGCGTACTAAACTTTCCACACAAATAGTTTTAGCAAAAGTACATTACGCATTAAATGAACTAGAACAAGCTACTTTGTTGTTACTCTCGGCAGAAAATATAGCAACAAATATCGTTTTAACATCCGAACAAATAGAATTATATTTATTGCTGGCGAGGCATTACCAGTCAAATAATAATTTTGAGCAGGTCATTAAAGTACAGCGACGCTATATTGAATTATATCAAGCCTTTAATTCTGGAGTTAATGCCATGCAGGTTACTGCTTCAGAAGCAAGTAATAAAAGCCAAGATTTGGCACTAAATTTGGCAGAACAAAGCACGTTACGCTTAAAGTTTGATGAAAAGTATTACCGTCAAACAGTGTTGATTACCTTATTATTAATTTTGCTTAGTATTGTCGGGGCATTATTCGTTTTTAGATATATTAGAGGTTACCGCAACCAATTATATCAGGGTTATGATGCGATAGAATTACCCAAAAATCGCTTAGCCGCGCCAGTAAAAACTAAACAATGGTATCAACAACAATATAAGATGGCACGTAAGTATCAATATGGCATTTCGGTTGCTTACTTGGTGGTGGATAATTGGCAAGAATTGAATTTTCATTTTAATGCAAAAATATTGACCGATGTTTATCAAGCAATCGCGATTATCGTTAATGAAAACCTTGAGGAAGAGGACTTTTCTGGTGAACTAAGTGTTGGTGAGTATTTATTTTTGTGCCCGTATCAGGATACTGAAGAAATGTTGATTAAGTTGACACGTATTAAATTAGCAATTAATACTCGGTTTTTTGCTAATTTAGGTGATTATTCAGTCAAGGTAAGGTTTTCAATTGCTTCCCCCAATATTCAAGATATTGATCCATATGTTTTTCTTTCGCGTTTAAGTGATAGTATTGATGCGAAATCCGTTGAGTAGTAAAAGGTTAGAGGAATGATTTTTATTTTTGCTGTTATTGCAATGTTTGTTGCGGTAAGTGTGTACTTTTTTTTTAAAGCAGAGAGCTTACAACGTGAAATAATTCTGATGAAAAGGGAAGTTTCGAATACCAAGAAAGAAAATAAAGTTTACTTAGACTCTGTGGCAATTATTGCCCAGCGTTATGAGGAAATAGCCAAGCAGAAATTACTGTATTTAAAGGATAAAGAAAGTTTAGATACTAGGGTGCTTGAGTTGATCTCCCCCATGATTAATAACTATGCAGTAATTTTTAGCGATAGTATTCGTGCCAAAGGAAAATTGCAGTCGGCAGTAAAAAAAGTTTATGAGGGTTACCAAAAAGACTCTTATAAAGCATTTTCGAATCATATCACTCAATCAAATACAGAAATTAAGCGTGCCTGGTCGAGCAATAATATTAACGGTTGTATTCTTCTTGTAGATGCTCTACTGCAAATAGATAAGAAAAAGTAAGGACTGTAGCTTAAAAACTGCTAGCAGTTATTCTAGTCCCCTAAACGGGTGCTTGCTTAAGGTCGAATAGATATATTTGGCGAGGTGTTAATTTCACCATCTTTGGTGATGGTTGCTGCATTATTATCACACTGCAACACCGCGATGTTACCTAACTTACTACTACGAATGAAAGCTAAATCATAGCCAAATTGAGTTAAGCTACTAGAAGCAAACTTTTGAGCAAGTGATAACTTATCCCATAAATTTGATTGTTCTGATATATATTGACGTCTTTCTAGTAATACTTCTCGCTCAAGAACTGCCGGCACAATAATCTCTTTTTGATATTTTAATGATATTAAGCAACATATCTTAGATTTTTGCTAAATTCAACACTAAATAATCATGTCTTGCCTGTAAGTCAGGTGGTCGGAGTAAATAATATGGATAGCACACTGACTTTATTCATTGAAAGCATTATGAATAGCGATATTGCGCGTTATAATGTAAGCAAGTAGTTGTTTGTAAATAAAATGAAGAGTATTTATGAGTCAGGTGTTAAAAGATTTAACGGCGCTATTGAAGTTAGAAGCGATAGAGCAAGGAATTTATCGGGGTGAAAGTCAGGATTTAGGCTTCCGTGCATTGTTTGGTGGTCAAGTAATGGGGCAGGCGCTGTCTGCGGCACAAGAAACCGTTGCGGTAACTCATAATGTTCACTCATTACATTCATACTTTTTAAGACCTGGAGACGCAAGTAAGCCGGTCGTTTATCAAGTTGAAAAAATTCGCGATGGTCGCAGTTTTAATACTAGACGGGTTAATGCTATTCAAAATGGTAAAGCTATTTTTTACATGACGGCTTCATTTCAACAGCAAGAAACCGGATTTGATCATCAAGATGTGATGCCAGAAGTACCTGGCCCTGAAGGATTAAAGTCTTATACTGATTTTATTTTTGATAACCAAGCAGCGATTCCTGAAGAAATTCGCGGTAAATTTTTATCGGAAAAACCGATAGAGATGAGGCCAGTGAAGCAATATAACTGGTTGAAGCCAGAAAAAACTGAAGCCAAATGTTATACGTGGATAAAAGCAAATGGAGAACTACCGGAAGATTTGCGTATTCATACTTATTTATTAGCTTACACTTCAGATTTTTCTTTTTTACCAACAGCGCTTTATCCGCACGGCGTTAGTTATTGGCAGCCAAATTTTCAATTAGCAACGATTGACCATTCAATGTGGTTTCACCGCCCATTTCGTTTAGATGAGTGGCTACTTTATAGTATGGATAGCCCATCAGCGAGCGGTGGCCGAGGGCTAGTCAAAGGACAAATATTCAATCGTGAAGGGTTATTGGTTGCATCCACTATGCAAGAAGGTGTTATGCGTCAGCGCTAGCGTGCTGACTCTGCCAGTCGTAACCGCTTGGGTGTTGAAATATTCGTAGATCAAACATTGGAGCCGCGGCATATAGGTGGTCAAATATGTCTGCCTGTATGGCTTCATAATTTACCCAATTTTTGTCATTACTAAAGAAGTATAGTTCTAGTGGTAAGCCAACCTCAGTAGACGGTAGTTGTCTTACCATACATGTCATTTCTTGATGAACTTTTGTGTGTTGTCTTAAGTAAGCCGTGATATAGGCTCTAAATGTGCCTATATTGGTTAATTGTCGACTATTTATCGTTGTTCTACCTGTTAAGTTCCCAATGGCTTTATCTGCACTTTCTTGAGATATCTCTTGTTGCTTTCCTGCTAAATAATCACTAATTAATTGTACCGATTGTAGTGCTTTAATTTGTTCTTGGTTATAAAAGTGAATGCTTCGTACATCGATAACAATTGAGCGTTTAATGCGTCGTCCGCCAGAATTAAGCATGCCGCGCCAGTTTTTAAATGAGCCACTAGTTAGTGCGTAGGTCGGTACGGTGGTAATGGTATTATCAAAGTTTTTTACTTTTACGGTATTCAAACCAATTTCTAGTACATCACCATCAGCGCCATATTTAGGTAATTCAATCCAATCGCCTGGTGCGACCATTTTATTGGCTGAAATTTGAATACTAGCGACTAAGCCTTTAATAGTATCTTGGAAAACTAAAATCAGTACTGCAGTTAATGCGCCTAAACCACTGAGTAAATATAATGGTGAACGGTCTAAAACTAATGATATCGCTAAAATACTTGCTACTAAATACACTACAAGCTTGATGACTTGTAAGGTTGAATTTAATGGTAAATAGCGTTCACTTGCTTTTTGTCGATAGGCGCTATTAATAACATTGAGTACCGAGCTGATACTACGAGCAATTTGGAAACAAATCGCGACCTTGGCAAAAATGATTATAACGGTGGCAAGTAGTGACTCAGCATCAATAAATATTGGCGTGAGCAATAGCAACAAAACAAAAGGCACAAGCAAAGCGATACGAGAAAATACTTGGTGATCGAATAATAAATCATCCCAAGTATTTTTTGATGTCGTAATTAGTTTATGAATAATGACCAACACTTGATGCTTTGTTAGGTAAAAGCTAATGCTACATAACAGCAAAATTACCGCACAGCCTATAACAGCTGTACTTAAGGCAATGTAAGCCGTAGCCATGCCTTGTTCAGTTAACCATGATGTAATAATTGCTTGCATTAAAATTCCCTTTTGGCTTTTTCCTCAAGTTGCAGCATTTTCTGATCTTTATCAAGCCAAAGTTGGTTTACCCACTTCTGAAATTGTATTTTATAGGCACGATCATTGACGTAATCACCTTTAAGCGAATCATCAATGTCTTGAGTTTCGATACAAATATCAACTTGTTTGACACGTCCTGTTAAAAAATCAAAAAAACTTGGCGTACCATCCGGATAATAAATTGTCACGTTTACTACCTTACTAAGGTTTCCTTTCATCGCCTGTAAAACAAAGCCAATACCACCTGCCTTTGGTTTTAATAACCGTTGGAAAGGTGAATTTTGTTTTTTATGCTTTTCATTGGTAAAGCGTGTTCCTTCGATGAAATTCATTACACTGACGGGCTTGTGCTTAAATTTTTCACAGGCTTTCTTCGTCGTTTCAATATCTTTACCTTTTAAGTGAGGGTTCTTTTTTAAAAAGTGCTGGCTATAGCGTTTCATAAAAGGAAAATCGAGCGCCCACCATGCTAAACCTAATAAAGGTACGTAAATTAGTTCTCTTTTTAGAAAGAATTTTAAAAAAGGAATTCTACCATGCAAAATTCGCTGTAAAACTACTATATCTACCCAGCTTTGGTGATTACTGATCACTAGGTACCAGTCTTTCATTTTTAGCTTTTCTAACCCCGTGACTTGAAATGTTGTTTTAGTGAACAATTTTTGATTAAAGGTATTAAATAGCACCCAATTACTTGCCATTTGGTCGAGTAAATAGCTAAAGAATTTTTGCCATAAGTTTAAAGGAACTAATGCCTTCAATAATGAGCATATAAGTATGGGAATTAACCATAATATAGTATTAGCAATGTATATAATAAAAGAGATACAGCTGATAATGGGCGCAGGTAAGAAATGTAGCATAAAACAAAAACCAAATAATTGAGAGCATAATTACTGGTTATAATCTTAATGGGTTTTACGCTTTTTTTCAGTAAAAATCGTTAAAAATTAGTAGTCGGCTAATAAAATAAACGTTAGCCAATTATTTGCAGTGGCATAGGAAATTCCGACGAAAGTCATGAAAGTGGCATTTAAACTATACAATTTTTAGCTTTTCTTCGTCGAAATTCAGTTATTGTTTACCTTTGCAAGGTGAAAATAAATTGGATAAAAACGCAACATTAATTTATTGCTAGCGATAATTATCAAATAATTGACCATATTAGGATAGTAAAATCATTACTTAAGCGTACTAATTCCATTAAGCAGTAGAAAATAGCAAACAAGTCTAGATTAAATGCAAAAGTTGATTGCAAATTAACCATCATTCAAGGCAAGCTTAATGAACACCAAATAAAGGAGTTGTAATGAAGTTTAATCGTGCAGTTATTAAGGTGGGCAGTGCTTTGGTTTCTCCAGACGCCAAAGGATGTAGTGGCAAGTATTTACTTGCAATCGCTCGCTTTATTACACAATGCCAACAAGCAGGTAAAGAAATAATTCTGGTCTCATCTGGTAGCGTTGCTGCTGGCAGAAGTTTAATTACGCACGGTTCTCCTAATCCCTCAATACCCACAAAACAGGCTATGGCAGCCGTTGGTCAAATGCAAATGATGGCAAATTGGCAGCGCTTTTTTGATGTGCCATGCAGCCAATTATTGATTACTCATGGTGACTTGAAAGACCGAGAGCGTTACATCAGTATCAAAAATACCTTAAGAATATTACTGGCTAATGGCGTTATCCCCATTGTTAATGAAAATGATACCGTCGCAACTGATGAACTAAAAGTTGGTGACAATGACAACTTAGCCGCTTTGGTTGCTTTAGTTAGTGAAGCTGATAGTTTATTTATATTAAGCGATGTAGATGGTGTTTATGACCAAGACCCGCGCATAAACCCGCAAGCAAAATTACTACCTGAAATTAGCGAAATAAACGAGTCCGTTTACGCTATGGCAGGGGCTACCAATAACCATATTGCTACTGGCGGGATGAAAACTAAAATTCAAGCGGCGGAAAAGGCGGTAGAAAACGGCATTGAAACCTATATTTTAAATGGTAGCCGTGGTGATGTTTTTGAAAAAATCTTGCAAGGTAATAACCCAGGCACACACTTTATTGCCAAACAAGGAGCAACACGTGCGCGTAAGCACTGGCTCAAGCATACGCTTAAAAGCACCGGTAAAGTGCAATTAGATACTGGCGCAGTAAATGCGTTGATGAATAAAGGTGCTTCTTTATTGCCATCCGGCATTATTGAAGTCACTGGTACCTTTAACGCTGGAGATTGTATTGATATTTGTGATGGCAATAATGGTCAACATATTGCGAAAGGTATCAGCCAATACAGTTACCGTGACTTAAAACGTATTCAAGGTAAAAACAGTGATGACATTGTTGCTTTACTCGGCTGCTGTCCAAGTAAAGTCGTTATTCACCGTGACGATATGGTCGTTGTCTAGCCACAGTAAATTAATAGGTAGAGTAAAAATAATGTTTGATATTGCAAAAAGTGCGGTGTTGGCAAAACAAGCTGCGTTAACCGTTGCTCAGCTAACTAGCCTTGAAAAAAATGACTTATTATTGAAAATGGCTGATGCCATTGTTGCCAGTAGCGCGACAATTATTGTTGAAAACGCAAAAGATATTAAGGCTGGTAGAGCCAAAGGCTTATCGTCAGCGATGCTTGATAGGTTACTGCTCACTGAGCAAGCTATTAACGATATTGCTGACGCTATTCGAGAGATTGTGCGCTTAGATGACCCTATTGGTCATATCAGTAATATGACTTTAAGGCCAAATGGCATACAAGTAGGAAAAATGCGTATTCCATTGGGCGTTATCGCGATGATTTATGAAGCACGTCCTAATGTTACCGCTGAATCGGCCGCGTTATGTTTAAAATCAGGTAATGCCGTGATCTTGCGCGGTGGCTCTGAAGCTATTCATAGTAATATTGCTTTAGCAAAATGTTTACACCAGGTATTAGAGCAAGCCAATATTGATAAAAATTGCATTACTGTCATTCCTGATACCAGTCGTGACGTTATTGAATTATTATTAAAACAACGGGAAACTATTGACTTAGTGATCCCGCGTGGTGGTGAAGGCTTGATACGCTATGTTACTGAGCACAGCCAAATCCCCGTGATTCAACACTTTAAAGGTGTTTGCCACTTATATATTGATAAATATGCTGATGTTGAGAAAGCGCTAAATATATTAGTGAATGGAAAAACTCAACGACCAAGTGCCTGTAACGCGTTAGAAACAGTTTTAGTGCATGGTGATATTGCTGATGAACTGCTACCAAAAATGGCTGCGGCACTGTTACCTGCTCAGGTTAAAGTTCATGCTTGTAGTGAGAGTATTAGCTCTTTTGCTAATGCAGAAATTGCTACTGAAGCCGACTTTCAAGCGGAATACTTAGCACAAGAAATTGCAGTGAAAGTTGTAGCAAATTTTGCGCAGGCTATTGAGCATATTCAAGCCTATAGTTCAGATCATACCGAGGTTATTGTTACGCAAGATACTTCGCGCAGTCAGCGTTTTGTTCGCAGTATTAATTCGTCGGTGGTGATGGTTAATGCGTCTTCACGTTTTTCTGATGGTGGTCAGCTTGGTCTTGGTTCTGAAATTGGTATTTCTACCAGCAAACTACATGCCTATGGACCTATGGGCTTAACGGCATTGACCACTGAAAAATTTGTTGTGTTAGGCGATGGGCAAATTAGAGATTAAGCTTAATTTTTGCATATTGGTAAAGTCAGTGACGATAATAGGTAGTATCGTCGCTGACTTATAATAAGCGGCTTTCATAAGAAGTGGTAATAGTGTCAACTAATGCATTTTATGACGGCTTTTAGTGGGTTTTTGTTTAGGGCTATTCAGTTGTAATCGGTCTGGCCAACGTCCTTGATGCTCTCGCATGCATGATTCTTCACTATCAAAATGTATATTTTGACGCACATTCTTTAGTACAACACCGACTTTCAATAGTTGCTTTTGAATGGTTTGACGTAACTGTTCATCTAACGATGCTTCTTTCATCGCGATAATTTCATCATCAGTTTCAAATACACAGGTCACCACTAAACTCGCCGGGAAGTTGGTATAATTCGCGCGATGCGTTAACCAAGAAAAGCCCTTAACCTCATGCAAAGAGTTTTCGCAAGCGATGGTCAATGCTTTACATACGTTGTTATCGAGCTTTTGTGTGGTTTTGTTAAGTTTCATTATTTACTATCGCTAGTGATGATTTAATTGGATGAATTTTTTCATTAACTGAGTGCTATTGATAGTCGAACAGTTAAATTAATTTGCTTATTCGAACATAACATCAGTTTATAGAGACTATATTTAGGTGTTCTTGCGTTGGTTGGAGTGCCATTTATCTAACTAATTTACTTGTTAACTTGTAAATGATACGAAGTTTGTCTGTAATAATGCAAAAAACGACATTGGTTAAATAACCAATGCCGTCAATATCGTTTGAATTATATTGCCTCGAAGCTAGTGCTAGAGTTTAGCTATTCGCTTCAACAATACGTTTCATATCTGTCATGTAACCACGTAATTCTTTACCAACAACTTCTACTTGGTGGCTACGAATAGCTTCATTAACTTCAATTAAACGCACGTTATCAACACCAGTGTTAGAGGCAGAAAGCCCTTCACCCAATTGCTCTAAGGTTAAGTTACTTGCGTAGTCAGCTAATAACGGTAATGCGGCATGAGTAAATAAGTAATTTCCATATTCAGCAGTATCAGAAATTACAACGTTCATTTCATAAAGTTTGTTACGAGCAATACAGTTGGCAATTAATGGTGTTTCATGCAGAGACTCATAATATGCAGACTCTTCAATAATACCCGCTGCAACCATAGACTCAAACGCTAACTCTACACCGGCTTTGATCATGGCAACCACAAAAATGCCTTTGTCATAATATTCTTGTTCAGTAATTTCTGTGTCGCAATCAGCAGCTAGTTCAAATGACGTTTCCGCTGTTTCTGCGCGCCAATTTAATAAGTTAGCGTCATCATTTGCCCAGTCTTCCATCATAGTTGTAGAGAAGCGACCTTCGATAATATCGTCCATATGCTTTTCAAATAACGGACGTAAAATCACTTTCAACTCTTCAGACATATCAAAAGCTTTAATTTTAGCCGGGTTTGAAAGCCTATCCATCATGTTGGTAATACCACCATGCTTTAAACCTTCAGTAGTGGTTTCAATACCATACTGCAGTAATTTACGAGCGTAAGTAGCATCCATACCTTGGGCAATTAATTGCTTGTGTCCTAATACGGCAGCCGTTTGTAGCATGCCACATAGAATGGTTTGTTCGCCCATTAAGTCAGATTTAACTTCGGCAATGAATGATGATTCAAGAACGCCAGCACGATCACCACCAGTAGCAGAAGCATATGCTTTAGCAATGGCTAAACCGTTACCTTGAGGATCATTTTCAGGATGTACAGCAATTAACGTTGGCACACCAAAACCACGTTTGTATTCTTCACGTACTTCAGTACCCGGACATTTAGGAGCAACCATTACTACGGTAATATCTGGACGCACTTGCATGCCTTCTTCAACAATATTAAAACCGTGTGAATATGAAAGTGTCGCACCTTGCTTCATTAACGGCATAACTGCGCTAACGGCAGATGTATGCTGTTTATCAGGCGTTAAATTAAGTACTAAATCAGCTTGTGGAATTAATTCTTGGTAACTACCAACCGTAAAACCATTCTCGCTAGCCCATTGATAAGACTGACGCTTTTCTGCAATGGCAGCGTCACGTAAAGCATAAGAAATATTCAAGCCAGAATCACGCATATTCAAGCCTTGGTTCAGGCCCTGAGCACCACAACCAACGATGACAATATTCCAATCTTTAATAAAATTACAACCGTCGCTGAATTCTTCACGTTGCATAAAGCGACATTTGCCTAATTGTGATAATTTCTCACGCAAACTTAAAGTATTGAAATAGTTAGCCATCTTGCTCTCCTGTACTTGGCTATAGACCAAGGAATCTTAATAAAGTTATCAATTTTATGATGTGAGCAATATCCTAACGCAAATTTATTGTTGCTTAAAATGATATATTTGCATTGCAGTGTTGCGAAAAACGCAATACTGTATTGGCAACTACTGCAAAATAAGCGTTGTTAGTCAATTTAAGGTCGAGTATGGAATTTAAGTCATTACGCATGTTTGTTGATTTGGCAAAATCACTTCATTTTGGTAAAACTGCCGAATTGCATCATGTTAGCCCATCAACGCTAAGTCGTGCTATTCAACGCTTGGAATTGGAACTTGGCAGCTCTTTGCTGCATCGAGATAACCGTACTGTGGTACTTAGCGAAGCGGGTAAACAATTCCGTCAATTTGCTGAGCAACAGCTTGAACAGTGGCAAATGTTGCAATTGTCGCTAAATCAAAAGCAGGCAGAGCTACAAGGTAAATTACATATTTACTGTTCTGTTACCGCGGCTTACAGCCATTTGCCACCGCTGCTTGAACGCTTTCGACAGCAACACCCATTAGTAGAAATAATGCTTACCACCGGTGATGCTGCGGACGCCTTAGAGCAAGTCGAAAAACAAGCGGTTGATTTTGCCATTGCTGCCAGACCTGAGCAATTATCGCGAATTTTCACCTTTCACCATTTGGCTGAAATTCCATTGTCGGTGATTGCACCGACCATGGTTTGCCAAGTCCAACAGCAAATTCAAAGTGATTTTATTTGGTCTGATGTACCGATTATTTTGCCTGAGCATGGCGCGGCACGTAAACGTTTTGAATATTGGTTTCGTAAAAAACAGCAAGGTAAAGCCAATATTTATGCAACAGTTTCTGGCCATGAAGCCCTTGTCAGTATGGTGGCTTTAGGTTGTGGTGTCGGTATTGTGCCGCGCGTTGTGGTAGAAAACAGCCCAGTGAAAGACCGCGTGCAGTACCTAGAAAACGTGGGGGCAATTGAACCCTTTGATCTTGGTGTTTGTTGCTTGAATCAAAGTAAAGATCAGCCAGTGATAAAGGCTTTTTTTGATGCTATTCAATAGATAAACGGAAGTGGCTTACGTGTGTTAAAGCGTAATGGCATCAGTTAAATGGCGCAGTATTCTGTCCATGGCACGGTAAGACAACGCTTCGATAAGGTGTTTACGTTCAATGTTTTCTAACGCTTCCATGTCGGCTAGAGTACGGGCAATTTTTAAAATTTTATGGTGTGCTCGAGTTGATAAATTCAACTTTTCAATAGCAAGCTCTAAAAACTCATTATCTTCAGCGTCAAGTTGACAAACTATCCGTAACTCAGCACTGCTAAGCTGGGCATTAGCTTTGTTTTGTCGCTGCATTTGTCGCTGATGGCATTGATGAACTCGTTGTTGGATGACATAGCTAGACTCACCTTTTTCAGTGCTATTGGCCCACATGCCTTTCGGTAATCGAGTGACTTCAATTTGTATATCGATACGGTCGAGAAAGGGGCCTGAAAGCCGATTCAAATAGCGAAGTACCTGTTCAGGCGTGCTACGTTTATCATTGTAAAAACCTGTTGGACTAGGATTCATCGCAGCAACCAATTGAAATTGAGCCGGAAAAGTTTGCTTCACTAAGGCTCGTGAAATGGTGACTTCTCCAGATTCCATTGGTTCTCGTAAGACATCAAGCACTTTGCGCTCAAATTCAGGTAGCTCATCAAGAAATAATACCCCATTGTGGGCGAGTGAAATTTCACCGGGTTGCGGGTGACTGCCGCCGCCAACCAAAGCGGCAGATGACGCTGTGTGGTGTGGTGCTCGAAAAGGCCGTGTTAGCCAAGAATCAGGGTTAACACTTTTGTGGCAGATAGATTGAATGGCTGCGCTATCAAGGGCTTCTTGTTCAGTCATTGGCGGTAAAATTCCCGGTAAGCGACTGGCTAACATCGTTTTTCCTGTACCTGGAGGACCAATGAACAGCAAATTGTGACCACCGCTTGCGGCAATTTCCAATGCGCGTTTAGCCAAGGGCTGACCGACAACATCGGCGATATCATACTGGCAATTTATCGTTGGGTTATGGCTCAATGTTGTTTCAACAAAAGGTAAGGTTTGCTGCTTGAGAAAGTGTGGAAATAGTTGAGTCAAATGCGACAAGCTCAGTATTTTTGTTTGTTTCACCCAACTTGCTTGCTCGGCATTTTCACTGGGGATCACAAGCGTTCGGTCACTTTGTTTACACGCCATTGCCATGGGAATTTCACCTATGATTGGCCTTAATTCACCTGATAATGCGAGCTCGCCAGCAAATTCGTATTGTTGCAAGTCGGTATCGGGCAGTTGTGATGCTGCGGCTAAAATGCCAATTGCAATGGGGAGATCAAAGCGTCCGCCTTCCTTGGGTAAGTCAGCTGGCGCTAAATTAACGGTGATGCGCTTGGCGGGAAATTCATAGCCACAGTTGATGATGGCGCTACGTACGCGATCTTTTGCTTCTCGTACCGATGTTTCTGGTAAACCCACGATGTTGAACGCCGGTAAGCCGTTTGCTAAGTGCACTTCGACAGTGACTAACGGTGATTCGAGTCCTATTCGGGCTCGACTATAAACACAAGCTAAGGCCATAAAAATCCATTTTAAGTGTGCCAAGTTATCAGGGAATTGTAGTCAAAGAATGGTGTTTGTGCGAAAAACAAGTTATTTAATATTTGGTAAAACTGAAGTGGTTATAACTAATAAAATAAAGTGACTAAAAAAAACTATAACAAAAATGCTTGCGTTAAGGATTAGAGCTATGGTACTAATTTAAATAGGCTGAAAACAGCAAATCTATTTTTAATAAATTTACATAAAAAGTATATAAAAATGCAAAAAAATAGCTCAGTGATTATTAACATTCTCGTCGTGGTGATTATTAAATCATCGCGGGGTTGTTTGTTGAGCTAAAGAAAAACTTTTAAAATAACAAACCCCTCGCTCTGAAAAGACCGGGGGGTTTGTCGTTTCAGAGATAAATAAATTGCGTAAAGCGCTTTGGCATCATTTACTTTGGCAAGAAAGCTGACAAATTATAATTTATTGCAGCTGCTTTCTAAAAATGAATGGTTTTTGAATAAAAAAGTAATTGGAAAGTTGAAACAAACATGGCGACAGAAAAAAAATTAACTGGCGGAAGCTTACTATTTAATGTCTTGGAACAGCATGGCGTTGAGCATGTTTTTGGTTACCCAGGCGGCGCCATTATGCCAATTTATGACGCTTTGTATGATAGTAACGTTGAGCATTTTTTGTGTCGACATGAGCAAGGGGCAGCTTTTTCTGCTGTTGGTTATGCTAGAGCCTCTGGCAAGGTTGGCGTTTGTTTTGCCACCTCAGGCCCCGGAGCAACCAATTTAATTACTGGCTTGGCTGACGCACTTGCTGACTCAATTCCTGTTGTTGCGATAACCGGACAAGTGGCGACCTCAGCGATGGGCTCTGATGCTTTCCAAGAGATAGATATTTTCGGTTTGTCGTTGGCATGTACTAAACATTCTTTCCAAGTGACTGACATTAACGATTTAGCGAAAGTATTGCACCAAGCTTTTGCTATTGCATTAGAAGGTCGACAAGGACCGGTATTAGTTGATATTCCAAAGGATATTCAACTAGCAGAAGTTAACGGTTGCTTAGATAAATTAGTGAGTTTGAAAAATAAAGTTAAATTGCCACCAGCCAATGTTGGAAGTGCGATTGCATTATTGAATCAAGCAAAACAACCAGTGTTATACGTTGGTGGTGGTGTGGGTATGGCCAATGCTGTTGATGAATTAAGAGAGTTCGCTAGCATAACGGGTGTGCCGAGCGTTTCAACGTTGAAAGGTTTAGGTGCTATTGACCCAGAAGATGAAAACTATTTAGGCATGTTAGGCATGCATGGTACTAAAGCGGCAAATTTGGCGGTTCAACAGTGTGATTTATTGATTGCAGTCGGCGCGCGTTTTGATGACCGAGTTACTGGCAAGTTAAATGAATTTGCACCGAATGCGAAAGTGATTCATTTTGATATCGATACCGCTGAAATTAATAAACGTAGAGTAGCTGATGCAGCGATACTAGGTGATTTAAAAGTGAATTTACCTGCCTTAGCTATCCCGTTATCAATTGCTACTTGGCAAGATAAATGTCAGCAGATGAAAGTTGATTTTGCTTGGGATTACAACCACCCTGGGGAGTCGATTTTTGCTCCTGCAGTGCTGAAAGAAGTTAGCGATAAAATGCCGAAAAATACCTGTGTAACTACTGATGTTGGTCAACACCAAATGTGGGCTGCACAGCATATGTTATTTGATGATCCAAGTAACTTTTTAACCAGTGGCGGTATGGGGACTATGGGCTTTGGCGTACCTGCGGCGGTTGGTGCTCAAGTTAGTCGACCAACCGATTGTATAGTTGCTGTATCGGGTGATGGTTCATTTATGATGAATGTGCAAGAGCTTTCCACGATCAAGCGTTTTCAGTTGCCGGTTAAAATTGTTCTTATTGATAATGCTAAATTAGGCATGGTGCGACAATGGCAAGATTTATTCTTTAATGGCCGATTAAGTGAAACTGATTTAGCCGATAATCCTGATTTTGTTATGCTAGCGAATGCATTTGATATTAAAGCAAAGTTGATCTCAAAAAAATCGGAAGTGAGCGATGCCATTGAAGATATGATGAACCATGATGGCCCGTATTTGTTGCAAGTAAAAATAAATGCCCAAGATAATGTTTGGCCGCTAGTACCGCCGAATACTGCCAATGATAAAATGATGGAGAGTACGTAAATGAACAATTACCAATTGATGATCAAAGCAGATGACAAGCAAGTGGTACTTGAGCGTATTTTACAAGTGGCTCGCTATCGTGGTTTTTTAATCTCAGGTATTCATGCACAAGTTAATACCGGCACCAATATTGGCACCATTGAATTATTGGTCAGAAGTGAGCGGCCAATCGAACTTTTAGTGGATCAAATAAATAAACTAATCGACATCAAAGAAGTCAAGGTAGACAATAGTGCATCGCAGCAATGTATAGCATAATGCTGGGTTAAAATTTACCGCAACAAGCAATAAAAACTAAATCAGAAAATGCTGGTTAACCAGCGTGGTTTGATTGAGATAAAACAAAATTTAGGAATAGAAATGGCTAAAGTTAATGCAGAACTAATTTGGTTTAATGGTGAACTCATGCCGTGGCAGAACGCTACAGTACATGTAATGAGCCATGCACTACATTATGGTTCATCAGTTTTTGAAGGTATTCGTGCTTACAATACGCATAAAGGTACATGTATTTTCCGTTTAGAAGAGCACATTAAGCGCTTATTTGATTCGGCGAAAATCTACCGTATGAACATTCCTTTTACAGAAGAAGAAGTGATTCAAGCGTGTAAAGATGCCGTAGTTAAAAACAATTTAAAGTCAGCTTATTTACGTCCGTTAGCATTTTTAGGCGATATTGGTATGGGTCTTCGTCCACCAATTGACGCTGTAGCTGACGTTATGATTGCTGCATTTAGCTGGGAAGCTTATTTAGGTGCTGATGCTATTGAAAATGGTGTTGAAGTTGGTGTATCAAGCTGGAATCGCTTAGCGCCAAATACTATGCCTACAGCGGCTAAAGCTGGCGGTAACTACTTGTCTTCACAGTTGATTTCTACTGAAGCAGCTCGTCACGGTTATGCTGAAGGCGTTGCCCTAGACGTGAATAACATGGTGAGTGAAGGTGCAGGCCAGAACTTATTCTTGATCCGTAAAGGTGTTATTTATACTCCTCCAGGAACAGCTTCAATTTTACAAGGTTTAACCCGTGATACGGTATTTTTCCTTGCTGAGCAATTAGGTTATGAAGTACGTGAAGAGCCGATTTCTCGCGAGTCTTTATACCTAGCCGATGAATTCTTCATGTGTGGTACCGCGACTGAAGTAGTGCCAGTGAAATCAGTAGATGGAATGCCAGTAGGTGATGGTTCTCGAGGACCAATTACTAAAGCACTTCAAGAAGCCTTTTTTGGTATTTTTGACGGTACTACTGAAGTACCAGAAGGTTGGTTAGACAACGTAGAATAATGTTCGATTAAATTCAGTGCTCGCTGATTTATAGCCTAGCTACGTGTTCCGCGTAGCGGGCTAATTTAACCTCTCGAACTTGGTCATTTAGCTTATTTGTATAAATGATTTTGCAACTTCGGCATTAACTGCATTTTGTTGTTCAAATTAAATTATTTTAAAAGATCATTCAGATAGTGTTTTTTTAAAATAACAAATACAAAACTTATAATATTAAAACTTAACGCATTTAGGGAATTTGTCATGCCAAAATTACGCTCAGCAACCTCGACTCAAGGCCGAAATATGGCAGGCGCGCGTGCGCTCTGGCGTGCAACAGGTATGACGGATGGCGATTTTGGCAAACCTATTATTGCTGTAGTTAATTCTTTTACGCAGTTTGTCCCTGGCCATGTACATTTAAAAGATATGGGGCAATTAGTTGCTGGCGCTATTGAAGAAGCTGGCGGAGTTGCTAAAGAGTTTAATACCATCGCTGTTGATGATGGTATCGCCATGGGCCATAGCGGTATGCTTTATAGTTTACCGTCTCGCGACTTAATTGCTGACTCAGTAGAGTATATGGTAAATGCCCATTGCGCTGATGCTATGGTGTGTATTTCAAACTGTGACAAAATCACCCCTGGCATGTTAATGGCAGCTATGCGCTTAAATATTCCGGTGATTTTTGTTTCAGGCGGACCAATGGAAGCAGGTAAAACTAAGCTTTCAGATCAAATTATCAAACTAGATTTAGTTGATGCCATGATCCAAGGCGCAGATCCAAAAGTATCTGACGAGCAATCCGATCAAGTTGAACGCTCTGCCTGTCCAACCTGCGGTTCTTGTTCTGGCATGTTCACCGCAAATTCAATGAACTGTTTAGCTGAAGCGTTAGGGTTAGCCTTACCGGGTAACGGTTCAATGTTGGCAACTCATGCTGACAGGGAACAGCTATTTTTAGACGCTGGTAAACAAATTGTTGAATTAACTAAACGTTACTATCAACAAAACGACGAGTCAGCATTGCCACGCAATATCGCTAACAAAGACTCTTTCTCAAATGCCATGTGTTTAGATATTGCTATGGGCGGTTCAACTAATACTATTTTGCATTTACTCGCGACAGCACAAGAAGCTGAAATAGATTACACCATGGCAGATATGGATAAACTATCACGTATTGTGCCTCAGCTTTGTAAAGTTGCACCATCGACACCTGAGTATCATATGGAAGATGTCCATCGTGCTGGTGGTGTTATTGCTATTTTGGGCGAACTAGCCCGTGCTAATTTATTAACTACAGATGTGCCAAATGTTTTGGGTACCACGTTAGCTGATGTTATCGCCAAATATGACATTAAAGTTACGGAGGATGAAGCGGTTAAAAAATTCTATCGTGCAGGTCCTGCTGGCATTCGTACCACAAAAGCCTTTAGCCAAGATTGTCGTTGGGACACCTTGGATGATGACCGAGCTAATGGCTGTATTCGTAGTATTGATCATGCTTTTTCAACCGAAGGCGGCTTAGCGGTACTTTCAGGTAATATTGCCGTTGATGGCTGTGTTGTTAAAACTGCAGGCGTGAGTGACGATAATTTAGTATTTACCGGTCCTGCTCATATATTTGAAAGCCAAGACGCTGCCGTAGCAGGTATTTTAGAAGGCAAGGTTGTTGCTGGCGAAGTGGTGGTAATTCGTTACGAAGGCCCTAAAGGCGGACCTGGCATGCAAGAAATGCTTTACCCAACCACTTACTTAAAATCTATGGGCTTAGGTAAGGCCTGTGCGCTATTAACTGACGGTCGATTTTCTGGTGGTACATCAGGTTTATCGATCGGTCATGTATCACCTGAAGCTGCTGATGGCGGTACGATTGCCTTAGTTGAGCAAGGTGACATTATTCATATTGATATTCCTACTCGCGAAATTACACTGCAAGTGTCGACTGAAGAATTGGCGGCGCGTCGTACCGCGATGGAAGCTAAAGGCAAGAAAGCTTGGCAACCCGCTGATCGTGTTCGCCCAATTAGTTATGCATTGAAAAACTACGCAATGCTAGCAACCAGTGCCGATAAAGGCGCAGTTCGCAATAGAGCCTTACTTGATGGCTTGGTGGAAAAATAATAATGTCGCAGCATAAATTGAAAAATTACGCACTCAATCCAGTTAAAGCAACCAGTGCTGACAAAGGTGCAGTGAGAAACAGAACTTTACTTGACGGTTTGGTAGAAAAATAATGACTGAAACTGAGCAGCAGACATTAGTTAAAGATAAGGCTTTGCAAGGGCAAGCGCTTGATTACTTACGTCGAATATTATTAGCACCTGTTTATGATGTTGCTATTGAGTCTGATTTAACGCCGTTAACTAAGCTATCCTCACGCTTAGGAAATAAAATATTCCTTAAGCGTGAAGATCAACAACCGGTGCATTCTTTTAAATTACGTGGTGCTTACAATAAGTTAATTAATTTATCTGAGCAGCAATGCTTACATGGTGTAATGGCTGCATCTGCAGGTAATCATGCTCAAGGGTTAGCATTAGCAGCGCATAAGCTTGGTATTAAAGCGACTATTGTTATGCCAATTACTACACCTGATATTAAAGTTGATAATGTTAGGCGTTTTGGCGCAGAAGTACGCTTAGTTGGTAAAAGTTTTAATGAGGCGCAGCAAGCTTCTGTTGAGTACGCAGAAGCTGAAAGTAAAACTTTGATTCACCCTTTTGATGACCCTGACGTTATTGCAGGCCAAGGTACCGTAGCGAAAGAGTTATTGCAGCAACAACCCAATACTGAGGTGGTTTTTGTGCCCGTAGGTGGTGGTGGGCTATTAGCGGGTATGGCTGTTTATTTAAAGCAGTTGCAGCCTAATATTAAAGTAATTGGTGTTGAAGCTGAAGATTCGGCGTGTTTAAAATCTGCGTTAATTGCAGGTAAGCCAGTAGATCTAGCACAGGTGGGGTTATTTGCCGATGGTGTCGCAGTTAAGCGCATTGGTGAGCATACATTCGATTTAATTAAGAACTACTGTGATGATGTCATTACGGTATCTACCGATGAAATTTGTACATCAATTAAAGATATTTTTGAGCAGACTCGGGTGATTTCTGAACCCGCAGGTGCATTATCCTTAGCTGGATTACAAAAATATTGCCAAACGAGTCAAGGTGACGAAGCTTTGGTAGCGGTGCTTTCTGGCGCTAATATGAACTTCCATACCTTGCGCTATATTTCAGAACGCTGCGAATTGGGTGAACAAAAAGAAGCTGTGTTTTCTGTTAAAATTCCGGAAGAAAAGGGCAGCTTTAGAAGGTTTTGTCAAGCACTTGCCGGTAGAGTAATCACCGAGTTTAACTATCGCTATGTCGATAGAGCTAATACTTCTACACGTGTGCAACAAGCTAATATCTTCGTTGGAGCAAGATTAGGCGGTGAAGCCAATGACAGAGAGCAGCTGATAGAAAGCTTGCAAGAGCAAGGCTATGAGTTAACAGACTTTACTGAAAATGAGTTAGCAAAAGTACATGTTAGGTACATGATCGGTGGTAAAAATACATCATCGTCACAAGAGCGTATTTTCCGGTTTCAGTTTCCTGAATACCCTGGTGCTCTAGAAAACTTTTTAGACACACTTGGCGAACACTGGAACATTACATTATTTCATTACCGTAATCACGGTGCTGCGTTTGGCCAAGTATTAGCGGGTTTTGAAGTTAAGCAAGTACAAGAAAATGAGTTCTTTACTCATTTGAAAGCTCTAGGTTATGAGTGGCAGGAAGAAACTGATAATAAGGCGTATCAAGACTTTTTAACCTGATTACCATCACTGTCAACAGTAATACTCATTTTAAAGAAAGCAGCTTATAGCTGCTTTTTTTGTCAAACCATCAATATTCATCAATATTCAACTTCATATTAGTCTAGGAATACTTGAGAATAACGCTGCTGTCGACGGCATTTAGGTAAATTAAAATTAAGTTATCAGTAAGGAAAACAATTATGACATTAGGCAAACATATTAGAGCGCTAAGAAATGCTCAAGGATTAAGTCAACCAGAACTGGCTAGTTTAGCTAACATCGAACAGTCTTATCTTTCTAAACTAGAGAATGATAAGTCATTGCCATCAAATGATATTTTTAGACAGTTGTTAAGTGCTCTCGCACTTTCTTTAAATGATTTTTTAGCGGATTTAGATAATCATTATCTCAACAATAATTTAAAACAAATTCCAGATATTGAACATTGGTTATTAAAGAATGAACAAAAAAATGCGAACCACCAACGCCGGTATTTATATAGCGCGAGTTTTCTTATTGTATTTGCTGTCACTTGTTTTTATGCCGGTTTCAGTAAAATGATATTTTCGGATGTGATGTATCAATATGAATCGTCAGGTGTTGTATTACCTGATGAACCAAATAATATCTTTGCTAACTGGCGTCGATTGCTAGATAGAACCCAACCAGATCATCATACCGCGATAGCTAAAAAGGAACTTGAAATTGAAAAACGTAAAGATGAAAAAATATATCTGTCGAATGAGGACATAGGTGAACAGTTTATTCAACAGGTTGAAGGTGGCCGTCGTTTCTATCGATTTGATAAAAAGAAGCTTGTTCCGCAGCAAATAAATGGCTGGTTACAAATTATCGGGGTGCTCCTCTTTAGCGCAGGAATAATGGGCTTTGTTTTGGAGAGAAAACTGTCTAAATGAAGATGTTAATCAACATTAGTAAGCAAGCCTTTAGTTTGTTACTAACGATATTATGCTTGCTGGTAGTTTTTCGGTTGCTCAGGCAATTGAACTCAGTACCGAGCACAATTCTGGCAGCAAGATCACTACACCTGGATATATAAATTCATTGTTGAGCATGACAATGAAATTGCAATGCCCATCAAACAGCATAAATTACTACTATAATTTAATATTAAAACTGAAAGCGAGAATGCGTATAACTGCTTATGTATTCTCGTTATTTGATATTAATGTTTCTAACTCTGCCACTTTCACTTCAAGTGCTGTCAATTTAGCACGTGTTTTGATTAATACTTGCGTTTGCACGTCAAATTCTTCACGAGTTACTACGTCAAGTTGAGATAGTTTACGTTGTAAAACAACCTTAGTTTTATCTTCCATCTCATTAGCAAAATCTTTTAAGCCAGCAGGAATTGAATCAGTTACTTGCTTGGCAATATCTTCTATTTTCTTGGCGTTAATCATCACAATCTTCTTAATTGATAAGCTATGGCGTTATTGTAACCAATATATTGGGACTTGATAATAAGATCGCGAATAAAGAATGTAAGAAATTAGCCAACTTGCAGAAAGTTGATGTTGTCTTGCCTTAAAAGCAGGTAAAATTGGCGGCCGATCACCTTATTCACAAATTTGAGTTACAACGTAGCAATGAAATTAAACCCAGGTCAAAACGAAGCAAAAAAATATGTTAGCGGTCCATGTTTAGTATTAGCAGGCGCTGGTAGTGGTAAAACTGGGGTTATCTGTCAGAAAATTGCCTACTTAATTCAAAATTGTGGATATAAAGCTAAGAATATTGCTGCAGTAACTTTTACCAATAAAGCAGCACGTGAAATGAAAGAGCGTGTGATCAAAATGATGGATAAGTCGCAAACACGTGGCTTAACTGTTTGTACATTTCACTCTTTAGGTTTAGATATTATTCGTCGAGAATTGAAAACTTTAGGTTATAAGCCTGGTTTTACATTGTTTGATGATCAAGACACCCTAGCGCTATTGAAAGAGCTGACTCAAGAACAACTTGATGGCGATAAAGACTTACTAAATAAATTGCAGACAATGATTTCGAATTGGAAGAATGAATTGTTATTACCTGATGCCGCAATTAAACAAGCTAGTGATGCCGATACTATTCTCTATGCTGAGTTTTACGCCATGTATCAAAAACATATGAAAGCGTATAACGCGCTAGATTTTGATGATTTAATTCTAATTCCAACTTTGCTATTACGAAATTTCCCTGAAGTACGCATACGTTGGCAGCAAAAAATTCAATATATGCTAGTAGATGAATATCAAGATACTAACGCTAGTCAGTATGAACTCGTTAAGTTAATCACTGGTGAGAAAGGCTTGTTGACTGTAGTAGGTGATGATGACCAGTCGATATACTCTTGGCGTGGTGCTAAACCACAAAACTTAGTGCTATTAGGGCAAGATTATCCAAATCTTAAGCTGATAAAGCTTGAACAAAACTATCGCTCTAGTGGTCGTATTCTAAAATGTGCCAATATCCTCATTGCTAATAATCCTCATGTTTATGATAAGGCCTTGTTTAGTGAACTAAATTACGGTGTTGAACTACGGGTACTGCAAACTAAAAATGAAGAGCATGAAGTTGAACGAGTGGTCGGTGAATTAATCGGCCATCGTTTTTTGAATAAAAGTAAATTTAAAGATTACGCGATTTTATACCGGGGAAATCATCAATCACGTTTACTTGAAAAAGCCTTAATGACCAACCGTATTCCCTATAAGATTAATGGCGGTACGTCATTTTTCTCACGCTCTGAAATCAAAGACATGATGGCGTTTTTAAGGGTATTGGTGAATCCAGATGATGATAATGGCTTTCTTCGTATTGTTAACGTACCACGACGAGAAATAGGGCCAACAACCTTAGAAAAACTAGGTAGCTATGCCAATATGCGACAAATTAGTATGTTTGCCGCTAGTTTTGAACTGGGTTTAGAGCAGCATCTTAGTGGCCGTGGTTTGGCAAGTGTACAGCGATTTACCCGTTGGTTAGTTGAAACAGCTGATCACGCTGAACGTGGTGAAACTGCAACCGTGTTGCGCTCTATGGTACGTGAGATTAACTACGAAGATTGGTTATACGACACTTCTCCTAGTGCAAAAGCTGCAGAAATGCGTATGAAAAATGTCACTCAACTGTTTAGTTGGATAACTCAAATGCTTGAAGGTGATGATGACGAAGAACCGATGACTTTGCCTCAGGTTGTTACCCGGTTAACCTTGCGCGATATGATGGAACGTAATGAAGATGAAGAAGATACTGATCAGGTGCAATTGATGACGTTACATGCATCGAAAGGTCTAGAGTTTCCTTACGTATTTTTAATTGGCATGGAAGAAGGTTTATTGCCGCATCAAACCAGTATGGATGAAGGTAACGTTGAAGAAGAGCGTCGTTTAGCTTATGTTGGCATTACTCGAGCACAAAAAGAGCTGATATTCACTTACGCTAGAGAGCGCCGTCAATACGGTGAAGTATCACGTACAGAAGCAAGCCGGTTTTTGCACGAATTACCACAAGATGACTTAAGTTGGGAGTTAACTCAAACCAAGCAAAGCATTGAAAAGAAGCAGGCTACTGCAAAAATGGGTGTGGCGAATCTACGAGAGATGCTGAAAAAGAAATAACAAAGCGCGTTTTCGTGTGATTATATAAATTTTGTTTTATTTTGTTTTATTTTGTTAGCATTTTCAACAGTGACGACTAACCTTTAGTTATAATTTTTAAGTAATTATTAAGCATATGGTGAGATGAAAGGATGATAAGACGTACAACATCAGAAATCATGTTACTTGTTTTAAGTGGCATATCTGCAGTTTTAATATCTCCTTTCGTTTATCTGCGTTATACCGATAATGATTTTATTGTCGCCGCCATTGATGCTCTAATTATTTTGACTCTCGCGTGTTTTTTTATCTTTGTTTATAAAACAGGAAAAGTTGAAAAAGCTAAGTTATCACTAGCTACTTTTTTAGCTATTGCTATTACGACTCTCGTTGTCATTCGGGGAAATACGCACCTATATTGGTTGTATCCAGCGATTATTGCTTTTTATTATATTCTTCCAGAACGATTAGCAGGTCTTATATGTTTAGTGGCGATTATTATCATTTCAATACGAGTTTTTCCTGCTGTTAGTGTCATTGATTTTTTTACCATCACATTATCATTATCACTGACGTCTATTCTTTCGTATATGATTTTTAGAAACTATCGTAAAACCAATGAGCAATTAACTTTATTGGCTACCATAGACCCATTAACCTTGAGTGGTAATCGACGAGCCTTAGATGAGAAGTTATCGATTATTCTTGCAGACCAACGACGTCAGGCATCTAAAGTATCATTGCTTTTATTCGATCTAGACCTATTCAAAAAAATTAATGATTGTCACGGTCATGCTATTGGAGATCAAATACTTATTGAAGTTTCCACACTTATTAAAAGTCACACTCGAGCATTAGATGCATTATTTCGTTACGGTGGCGAAGAGTTTATTATTGTGCCGCTCAAGGTTGATTTGGCGGAAGCAGTGACTATTGCTGAAAAGTTACGAATATTAGTGGCAGAGCATAAGTTCGTTGGTCATATTTCATTAACAATTTCAATCGGAGTTGCAGAATATCGGGCGGGTGAACCTGCTGAGTCATGGATAGAACGTGCTGATGCTGCATTATATAAAGCCAAAGATTTTGGGCGTAATCAAGTGGTTGCAGAGTTAATGGCTAATACTAATAACGTCACGTAATGTAGAGCGGCATCCCCTCTTGTTAAGTTACTATTCTATAGTTGATACTTATTTAATATCTCTTGGTAACGACCTGATTTTTTTAGTATAACTAATGACTTTGATAGCCTTTGAACGATATTGTCTGAGGTGGCTAACCCTGTAGCTATGTTTAGTTTATTAGGGAAGTCTTTGATTGATAAGTAAGGGATAACTTTTCGCTCATCGAAACCGGCATTTTTGATGTCCCTATCTAATGCCATATAATTTGTCAGCACTAGATCTATTCTGTTGTTAAATAGCATGGCCCACATATGCTTGCTCGTGACGCTCAACGATAAATCTTCATGTTCCTTAAAGCCATTGTCCACTAAGAAATTTGCTGAATGATAGCCCCGTATTGTTCCGACGATCAGTGGATTAACATCTTCTAATGATGATAGCTTTATATCACCGCGACTTTTAAGACCAACCAGCACTGCGTAGCTTCGATAAGTTTCACCGACCCATTTAAATTGCTGTTCACGATTTGGTGTTTTTAATAGCGAAAATAAAAAAGTATTTTTTTGTGCCTTTGCAGCTTGGTATCCACGAGCAAAGGGTTGTATCGCTATCTTACCTGGTAATTTTGCCTGCTTGAGTACAGCCTGAACTATCTCGACTAGTGCGCCGTCTGCTTGTCCGTTGTTATTGATAAAGTGATATGGTGGTAGGTCTTCAGCAAGAAATATCAAAGGCTTTTGTAAAGCAAAGCAAGTACCTGCAAATAGGGCACACAATAAGATGAATAATTTTGGCATTAATGTCTTGAAAGTGAACATGAGGTAACTGCGAAAAACTTCTATGGTAGATAATATAGCTTAGTCAATATGACAGGTAAACCAGTATTAGTCGCTGTTGTGTGAACGGGTGAGCATTTTACTGTTGAGAAAGAGTAAAGAACTAAGCCAAAACTAGGCTTAGTTCTTTGCTATTACTCTTTAATGTCTTTAACCACTTGTCGATATTGCAAGTGTAAGCCATTAAAGAATTTTATTAAGGTTTCATCATGGCATGGGCGAAAGTGCTTATGTTCTGGCTTTCTAAAAAAAGCACTAAGCTCATGTTTACTTAAAGTCAGCTCCCCTGCCGCTAGTAAAGCAATGATATCATCGGCTTTTAACGCTAAAGCTATTTTAATTTTATTAAAAATTATATTGTTATTAATTTCTTGGTTTAGTTGCGCTTGTGCGCCTTCTTTTTTACCTCGAAGCTCGATGATTAAGCCATCAAGAAAGCTCGCCAGCGTATTATCTTGTACACGAGAAAACTCACTTTCACCATTTTTACGTAGATAGTTTTCAATTTGCTCTGCTGTTTGTACACATTCTGCATGTTGAAATATGGTCGATATTTTTTCGCTATTTAAAGCAAAAATATAACGAATGTGCTGTAAAGCTTCGTTGTTAGTCATGTATATTCCTGTTGAAAACACTCATTTAATACCTCAGTTTGTTTCACTAGGCATTAATAAATATTTACTATCTATGAGTTAAGTAAAGGCAATGGTAAGGCAAATAGCTAATGTTGCTATCAGTGTTAACGTCACTACTTGCTTACTATGTTGATTTTGTTGCTGCTCTAGCTTTTTCAGCATCAGCAATTGTTGACGTTGAGCTTCCCGATTAGTTTTTAAATAGTCATAAACTAAGTCAGGGATCTCAGGTAATTTTTCATTCCAAAAAGGTAGGTTATCTTTTACTTTTTTGAAAACGGCTTTAACGCCCATTTGTTCTTTTACCCAGTTTTCTAGAAACGGCTTTGCGGTTTGCCATAAATCGAGCTGCGGGTATAACTGACGGCCTAAGCCTTCAATATAAAGTAATGTTTTTTGTAGTAATACTAATTGTGGCTGCACTTCCATATTGAAGCGACGTGCAGTATTAAATAGGTTTACTAACACTTGCCCGAAGGAGATTTCAGATAAGGGTTTGTTAAATATTGGTTCGCAAACGGTGCGAATGGCAAATTCAAATTCATCAACACTGGTATCACTTGGCACCCAGCCTGAATCAACGTGCAATTGTGCAACTTTACGATAATCTCGATTGAAAAAGGCGACAAAATTTTCCGCTAAATAACGTTTATCTTCTCGATTTAATGTCCCGACAATACCGCAGTCGATGGCAATCCAAGTGGGATCGTCAGGGTTAGTCGCATTAACAAAAACATTGCCAGGGTGCATATCGGCATGGAAAAAGCTGTCGCGAAATACTTGGGTAAAAAATACTTCAACCCCGCGCTCAGCGAGCAATTTCATATTAACGTTTTGGGCAACTAGGCTTTCAATTTCGCCAACACCAACACCGTAAATACGTTCCATAACCATGACGTTTCTTGAACAATATTCACTATAAACCTCTGGTACATAAAGAACTTTGTCGCTTTCTCTACCTTGGGTAAAGTTGCGCTTTAGTTGAATAGCATTTGCCGCTTCGCGATTTAAATCCAGTTCTTCTAAAATGGTTTTTTTGTATTCACCGACGACTTCAACTGGGCGTAACCGCTTTCCGTCAGGTAGCCAACGAGCGACAATACCGGCGAATAGCGACATGACTTTAATATCAGCCAAGATGGTTTTTTCAATGTTCGGACGCAGTACTTTTAATACCACTTCATGTTCTTCATCATTATGAAGCATTGTTGCGGTATGAACTTGCGCAATAGAAGCGGATGCTAAAGGGTTTAAGTCAAAGTCTTTAAAGTGTTGGTCAAAAACTTCTTGGCCCATTGCTGCAATAATAATTTGTTCTGCGCTTTCACCAGAAAATGCCGGCACTTTGTCTTGCAGTAACGCTAGCTCAGTCGCAAAATCATCAGGTAATAAGTCACGACGTGTTGACAGCATTTGACCGAATTTAACAAATACTGGCCCCAGTGATTCAATGGCGATACGAAAGCGTTCGGCTTTGTTTTTATCTTGATGTTTATTTCGCAACCAAAATAATGATGATCGGGCAATTTTTACATACCATGGTAGGTATTTTTTCGGCACGAGTTCATCAAGGCCAAACTGCAAAAATGTTTTTACTATTTTGTATAAACGTTTGCTACTCACGGTTTGCCTTATTATTTTGTTGGGTAATTAACTTATTAACTCGTTGGCTAACTTCATCAACTTGCTCAGTAACTTGTTCAACCTGTTGAGCAAAGTTAGATAGTTCACCACTAGCGACAACCATATTTTTCTCATGAACTAGCCATTCTGTGGCGTCAGCTTGAATTTGCTCTGAAGCAAAAGAGAATTTTTTAGCTAAGCTTTTTCCTAACTGCCCTATTTTATAGGTAGGAATATCACCAATGCGTTTTGCTAACTCGCTGCGCCAATCAATATCTAGTGTTTCGGCAATCGCAGCAAAGCGTTGAGCAATTTTAATATCACCGTCGATATCTAACTTATCTTGCTTAATCAACTCAGTCAGTTTCTGCTGATTTTTCAACTCAATCAGTGTTTTAATACTGGTTGTTAATGTGCAGTCACTTTGCACAATACCCGTTGTGAGGTGAATTTTTTCAGCATTAATCGAAAAATTCAACGGAAAACCCAGTTCAGCCAACTTTACTGTTAAGGTTTTTTCATTTAAGGCAATTAATGCGCGAGTACCGTGCAAGTTATAAACTAACGCTTGGTTAATTAATGTTTCGACAACAGCGCTAAGCGCTTGTGCAAACATAAGTTGCTGACTAAGAGGTGATTGCATATTGCTAGAACTTATAGCCTTTATGCAGCGCTACAACGCCGCCAGTTAAGTTTTTATAGCTTGTTTGCTCGAAGCCTGCATCGTTCATCATGCTTTTTAAGGTTTCTTGATCAGGATGCATGCGAATCGATTCCGCTAAATATTGATAGCTGTCGCCGTCTTTTGCTACCAGTTCACCCATTTTCGGTAAGATATTGAATGAATAGAAGTCGTAGGCCTTATTAACTATTTCATGTTCTGGTTTAGAAAACTCTAATACCAATAAACGGCCACCAGGCTTAAGTACACGATACATTGAGCGTAACGCCATATCTTTATCAGTAACGTTTCTTAAGCCAAAGGCAATAGTAATAACGTCAAAAGTATTGTCTTCAAAAGGTAAGTACTGAGCGTTTGCTTGCACGTATTCAATATTTTGCACTAAACCACGGTCACGTAACTTATCGCGACCGACATTAAGCATAGAGCTATTAATATCAGCTAGAATGACTTTGCCTTCACGACCAACTAATTGGGAGAATTTTGCCGTTAAATCGCCAGTACCACCGGCTAAATCTAATACTTTATTACCTGGGCGTACGCCACTGGCATCAATGGTGAAGCGTTTCCATAAACGGTGAACACCAAAAGACATCAAATCATTCATTACATCATATTGCTGCGCTACGGAATGAAATACACCGGCGACTTTTGATTCCTTTTCGTTTTTATCGACGGTTTGAAAACCAAAATGTGTGGTGTTTTCATCGCTATTAGCGTTATTGCTGTGATGGTTTTGATCGTGTGCTGACATCATAAGTTCACTATTAACTAAAATTAGCGATAGTTTACCGTATTTTCTTTGATTAATTAACCATTGAGATCAAGGTGGTAATTATTAAGTGCGGTGATGTTTTAAATTATCGATGTTAGTGGCAAAAATTATGTTTTTCTATGTGGTTAGGGCTTAAACCATTTATCAGCGATGGTTTTTATTTCACCATTAACTTGCAGTTTTGCGTACGCCTTTTTTATCTTATTACGAATTCGTGGCGATGTTTCTCGACTTGCCGCTATGTATAGCCCATTCGCAACTTGTGGAAGTTGGAATACTTCAACAATATCATCTTGCTCTAGGTGTGCTAATTTCAAACGCCAATTTAGAATAAAATCGTTACCTAGAAAGTACTGAGCTCTATGCTTCATGACCAGGGCTATCGCTTGCTCTTTCGAGGAGGTATAGATGAAGTTCTTTTCGGTTAAGTTTGCATAGTTTTTTAAAATCAATTGGTGGTGATCATTGCGAGTGACGGCAATGATTTCATCGGTAATGTCAGCAAGCGAGGATATTTTTTTTTGATTGCTTGGATAACTCCAAATGCTTGTTTTGCTATCACTTAACTTTATTAGCCAGTGGAATGTCTTTTCACGTTCAGGCTTTTTTACCATCGAAAGAATGATAGTGTTAGGTTTCTTTTGTCCTAAGTTATAGGCACGCTCCCAAGCCATTGGCATAATAGAGTAATCAATATGTGCCTGTTTTAACGTTGTGCGCAAAACATCAATACTATAACCTTCAATTAAATGCTTTGGATTATCAGTAATAATTTGAAATGGTGGCATGTGTTCAGCAACGACCATTACACTCTCATTACGTGCAGAGGCATTTTCTGACAATAATAAAAATGATAGTGAAATGAATAAGGTGATTCGACGAAGCATATAATTTTTATGTTATAAAATATTGATAGAATAAATTGTAGCTGATTTTGATTTGAAGAAATTAATATATTTGTAGTCATTTTGTAATTAACAGTGAAATTACGACTCTAGGCTTTGGAATATTTTTCACGATTAGCTAGCCAGCGGTTAATTAAGGCTTCAGCTGATTTGGGGAATTGTTGCCAGATCAAACAAGCACTTTTTTGTACTTCAGGGATCAGGTGGGCATCGCGTTGTAAGTCGGCTATTTTTAAATCAGCTAATCCAGTTTGCTTGGTTCCAAGTAAGTCACCAGGGCCTCTAATTTCTAAATCTTTTTGTGCAATAACAAAACCGTCGTTACTTTCTCGTAAAACTTTTAATCGTTTAGTTGCTGTTTTTGTTAAAGGTGCTTTATACATTAAAACACAATGAGACGCGATTGAACCTCGACCCACTCGGCCGCGTAATTGATGTAACTGAGCAAGGCCAAGCCGTTCTGGATTTTCGATTACCATCAGGCTAGAGTTTGGTACATCAACCCCAACCTCAATAACGGTTGTAGCGACCAGTAAATCTAATTCAGCGCGTTTAAACTCCTCCATTACCGCTTGTTTTTCTTCTGCTTTCATTCGGCCATGTACAAGACCAATTTTCAGTTCAGGTAATTGTGCTTGCAAATAAACAGCGGTATCTTCTGCTGCTTGGCATTGAAGTACTTCTGATTCTTCAATTAATGTACAAACCCAATAAGCTTGGCGATTGTCATTAATACAACCTTGGCGAATGCGTTCTACGACATCATCTCTTCGACTATCCGGTAAAGCGATAGTTTTTATTGGTGTTCGACCTGGCGGTAATTCATCAATGACAGAGGTATCAAGATCAGCATAGGCTGTCATCGTTAATGTGCGCGGAATTGGTGTTGCCGTCATGATTAATTGGTGAGGATAATTCCCTTGCCATGCACCTTTCTCGCGTAGAGAAAGGCGTTGGTGAACCCCGAATTTATGTTGCTCATCAATGATAACTAATGCCAACTTATTAAAGACTACTTGTTCCTGAAACAGGGCATGGGTGCCAATAACCATTTGCATATTACCGCTGGCGATATGTTCTAGTGCCTGTCGACGAGCCTTTGCTTTAGTTTTACCGGCCAACCAGCCGACGGTAATTGATAATGGCTCAAACCATTTTCCAAAGTTTATCGCATGTTGTTCGGCTAGAATTTCAGTCGGTGCCATTAATGCCACCTGAAAGCCCTGGCCTATGGCCGTAATCGCAGCCAGTGCAGCCACTAAGGTTTTACCTGAGCCTACATCACCTTGTACTAGGCGCATCATCGGCATATTTTTTTGCAAATCTTGCTGAATTTCTTTTGTTACTCTTGCTTGAGCGCCAGTGGGGGAAAATGGTAGGGCATCAATAAACTTATCATTGAGCGTTTTATCTGGTTGCAACGCTACCGCAGGATGTTGATCGCTAGAGGCGCGTAGTTTAAGCATACTTAGATTGTGCGCTAATAACTCTTCTTTAATTAGCCTGAGCTGTGCAGGGTGCTTACCTTCTTCTATCAAAGTAACTGGGGTATCAGGTGGCGGGCGATGTATTAATGCTAGTGCATCTGATAAATCATATTGTTCAAGGCCAACTTCCTGCGGTAACAACTCTTCAACATGACCACGTTGTAAGCGTATAAGTGCTTGCTCGGTTAAATTGCGTAATGAAATTTGTCGTAAGCCATCGGTTGTTGAATAAACCGGTGTTAAGGTTTCTTCAACTGCTGTTAGTGTCTGGTCTTGTCCTAACGGCTTATATTCAGGATGAACAATTTCAAAGCCGCGCATACCGCGGTTAATTTCGCCGTAACAACGGATGCTTAAACCAACAGTTAAGCTATTTTTTTGGCTAGCGGAAAAATGAAAAAACCTAAGGTTAATACTGCCAGTACCGTCATTGATGGTGACTAACATCATTCTTCTCTTACCCTGCATTATTTGGTTTTGGGTGACTTCACCAATAATATTGGTGAATATGCCGGGCATAAGGTCACGAATAGAGGTTATTCGAGTACGATCTTCATAACGTAATGGCAGATGAAAGAGTAGATCTTGAAGGCTGTTCAGACCTATTTTTTCTAGTTTAGCCGCCATGCCGGGCCCAACGCCTTTTAATGTGGTAACTGGGATTTGGGCTAAATTGGTCAGAGCTTCCATTTGACGTGGCACGGCGAGGCTTCCTTATGGGTTGGGCTATTCGTCGTCGATATTTTGCCAAGCATCTTGAGTCATTTGCATTTGCTGCCACCATTGCTCAGAGGCAACTATTTGTCCATCTTCATCAATCTCAGGGTAAGGTAAGCCTTTACGTTGACAAGCTTTGGCAAAAATAGGATGACCACCTTCGAACAAGGTACGTTGGCGACGTTCATGGCTGATGGTTGGCTTGTTATATAAACCTGCGGCTTGACGTTGACGTTGTGCTTCGTAAAGTACCACCGAACAGGCTACTGATACGTTTAGAGATTGCACCATACCAACCATAGGAATAATAATGTCTTGGTCGGCTAAAGCTAATGCTTTTTCTGAGGCGCCAAATTTTTCTTGGCCAAGAATGATAGCGGTAGGTTTAGTGTAATCAATTTCTCGAAAATCGACTGCGGTGTCAGATAAATTAGTCACCAATATTTGCATACCTTGTTTTTTTAGCTCAGCAATAGCATCTTCTGTGGCGCTATAATTATGGACATCAATCCAGTTTTGACTACCTGCTGCACTACCACCTGATACGCGCATTTTTTCATTTTTCCATACGGCATGGACATCACTAACACCAATGGCGTCGGCGGTGCGAACGACTGCAGCTAAATTATGGCTTTTATGCACACCCTCCATACATACGGTTAAGTCTGGTTGGCGTTGGTCTAACATGCTATTAATTCGTTGTAGTCTATCCGGGCTCATAATTTTGTTCTAAGGTTGTGTTAAATCATGACAAGCTCTGTTTTTTCAAAGCTTGTCGATATATGCATTTCAATTTTATATTTCTTTGCCAAAAATTAGCTATAGTTTGGCAATTCCATTACGCCATCAATTTCAATCTCCACGTCTTTTGGTAAACGTGCCACTTGCACTGCCGCGCGAGCAGGGTAAGGTTGATTAAAATATTGACTCATAATTTCATTCACGATGGCGAAGTTGGCTAAGTCTTGCAAAAAGATATTTACTTTCACCATGTCATTGATATTGCCACCAGCTGCTTCACAAACTGCTACTAAGTTTTTAAATACCTGCTGTGCTTGTTCTGTAAAGTCGTCAGAAATAACTTCCATTGTGGCAGGCACTAATGGAATTTGTCCTGATAAATAAACGGTATTATTTACTTTTACCGCTTGGCTGTATGTGCCAATGGCACTTGGTGCATTTTCTGTGGTGATAATGGTTTTCATTATTTTTCCTAAAGTTGTTTATTTATTGCGGACAACGCGTTGAACGTCAACCATAACTTTTATTTTTCTAATAATATCAGCGAGGTGGATTCTGTCTTGACAAGTAATTTCCATATCGATTACGTATAAACCAGAGTCCTTTTCACCAGAATTTAATGAGTGGACATTCGAACCTGCACGTGCAATTACATTGGTTAAGGCTGCTAAAGCACCTTTATGATTGATAATTTCGGTACGTAATTTAGCAATGAAATCACGGTCAATATCATTGTCCCATTTTACCGGAAACAAGCTACCTTGTTCATGGCCTTTATGATTACGACAGCCTTGTTGATGGACCATTAAACCTTTACCTGGGCTGAGATAGGCAACAATTGTATCGCCAGGAATAGGGCGACAACATTTACCGTAGCTTACCATCATGCCTTCAGTACCTTTAATTGGCATTTTAGTTTTTGATGTTGCTTGCTGTAGATCTGATTCTTCAGAAAATTCGTCTTTTAAGCGTTTTGCTATACCAATGCTGAGGGCATTACCTAAACCAATGTTAATTAGTAAGTCTTCAATGCTGTCATTGCCTGAGTCACTCACTACCTGTGTTAGTTTATCCTTGGCAATGTCTTCAAGCTTTGTCGGCCCTAAGGCATGGCTGAGCAAACGTCGCCCAAGCGCTAGTGATTCTGTTTGTTCTTGTGAACGTAGGTAAGTGCGAATTTGTAAACGTGCTTTAGAGCTAACAACAAAATTAAGCCATGTCGCGTTAGGTCTAGCTGCTGTTGAAGTTACAACTTCGATAGTTTGACCAGAATCTAATGCTTGACTCAATGGATAAGGTTTACGGTCGACTTTTACCCCAACACATGAATTACCCACATCGGTATGCACAGCATACGCAAAATCAACTGCCGTTGCACCCATAGGTAACTCTATAATGCGTCCGTCTGGGGTAAAAACGTAAATTTCCTCTGGAAATAGATCAGATTTTACATTCTCAATAAATTCGAATGAGCTACCGGCACTTTGCTGCAACTCAAGCAAGCTTTGCATCCAGCGACGGGCTTTCATTTGTGCAGTAGTACCGGTATCTTCGCCGTCTTGTTTATATAGCCAATGCGCCGCTACACCTTTATCTGCCATCTGGTCCATGTCATGGGTTCTAATTTGTATTTCAACAGGAATACCATGTGGACCAATCAAAGAAGTATGTAGCGATTGATAGCCATTAGTTTTTGGGATGGCGATGTAATCTTTAAAGCGTGACTCTATCGGCTTAAATAAATTATGGGCGGCACCTAAAGCACGATAACAATCGTCAATTTTATCATCAACGATAATTCGAAAAGCGTAAATATCCATGACCTCATTGAACATCAGCTCTTTGTTCAGCATTTTGCGATAGATAGAATATAGATGCTTCTCACGGCCAATGACTTGCGCTTTGATACCGCTTTCGGCTAGGCGCCCTGCGACAGCGTCTTGAATATTATTGATGATTTCTTTGCGGTTGCCACGCGCTTGTTTTACTGCTGACTTTAATGCTCGTGAACGCATAGGATAAAGTGCTTCAAAGCCTAAAACCTCTAGCTCATTTTTAACATCATGAATACCAAGGCGGTTGGCAATAGGGGCATAAATATCTAAGGTTTCTCTAGCAATACGTCGGCGTTTATCGGGGCGTAAGGACTCTAAAGTGCGCATGTTGTGCGTGCGATCGGCGAGCTTAATTAAAATAACGCGAATATCTTGTACCATGGCTAAGACCATTTTACGGAAATTCTCCGCTTGCATTTCTTCTTTATTATCAAACTTTAATTTATCGAGTTTACTTACGCCTTCAACAAGCTCAGCAACAGTATGACCAAACAACTCAGCTAATTCATCTTTAGTGGTCGCGGTATCTTCAATAACGTCATGTAATAATGCCGCCATTAAAGTTTCGTGATCTAAATTCATTTTAGCTAGGTTAAGCGCAACTGCTACAGGGTGGGTGATATAAGGTTCGCCACTCGAGCGCATTTGGCCATCATGTGCTTCACGAGCAACAATGTAAGCTTGCTTTAAAAGATCAATCTGCACTTTAGACAGATAGCTCGATACATATTCTTTCAATGGTTCAAAAAGGTACATCCAGTCATTCCTTAATGATGATGGTGATTCTGTCTAGTAGATAAAGTTAGAATACGATTATTTTGCCGTGATGCCAATGTTTTAGCATGCTAGCACAGCTTTTTATTGTGAATATGCTAAAAAGTGTGCAGATAATAAAAAACGCGTAAATTATTAAAGAATAATTTACGCGTTTTTGTATTGCGACTAACGTTAAATGTTAGTAAAAACTATTGGTTGCCACCAACAATTGCTGCAACAGCTGCTAGTTCTGCAGAATCTTGCTGTATTTGCTCATGACGCTCTGAACTGTCCATTACTTCAGTAGTAATAAGGCCAGCTTCAATTTCACGTAAAGCTAATACTGTTGGCTTGTCATTTTCAACTTCAACCAATGGATCTTTTCCGCCCGTAGCAATTTGACGAGCACGACGAGATGCAATTAACACCAAGTCAAAACGGTTACCGACTTTTTCTACGGCACCTTCAACAGTTACGCGAGCCATTTGGTCACTCCAACAATTAAATTTAAATACAAAATAGTGGCGTAGTTTACTCGATCCTTACTTAGGTAAGCAAGCACTCTACACTAATAATTCTTCAAACAAGCTTTGATGCTGCTGGGCTTGTTGGCTGCGCTTAAGACGCTGGTTATTAACAATGGTGGTTAAATCGATTTGTGCTTGCTCGAAATCATCATTAATAATGATATAATCAAACTCTTGATAGTGAGAGCATTCAGCTTGTGCCTGTGCCATGCGGCTTTGAATGACTTCTTCACTGTCTTGGCCACGGCCACGTAATCTATTTTCTAATTCTTGCTTTGATGGCGGACTAATGAAGATAGTTGTCACGTCAGGTTTCTTCATTCTAACCTGCTGTGCACCTTGCCAATCAATATCCAAAAATACATCAATCCCCTGTGCAAGCTGCTGATCAATTGAAATTTCACTGGTGCCGTAGTAATTGCCAAAAACTTCAGCATGCTCATAAAAGGTTTTTTCAGTAATCGCCTGTTGAAATTGTGCTTTACTGACAAAATGATAATGTTGACCATTGGTTTCGCCTGGACGAGGATCTCGAGTAGTATGTGAAACTGAAACTTGCATTGGCCTAGCTGAAGCTTGTTTAAGCAAAGCAGAGATTAAGCTCGATTTACCTGCACCACTTGGTGCCGATAAAATGAATAGATTACCTTTGGTGGTCAAAATTTATCCTCAGTCATGGTGTTAACTACAGCTGATGGCGCTGAAAAATAATTGCGCGCACTATACCCAAATTTATCCGTAAATTCGCTATCTATTGCTTATTTTATTCATATTTAGGAAATATCGAGTACAATTTGTTGCTTTTCTATATTAAGGTCTAGGTAACTGACCCCATTGCGATCACTGTTTTTAACTAAATAAAGTCTTTCATCAGCTTGTTTCATCACTTTTTCAACTGAGTTGTTATCACTCGGAATGACTCGTACCGCACCAATGCTGACAGAAACTAGGCAATTCGGGCTAATGGCGAGGTGTGGAATAGCCAAATTTTCAATACTTTTCAAACATGCGGTTAAAGTTACTTCGTCTGAAAACTGTTGATTACCAGGGAAATAAAAATAAAACTCTTCGCCACCACAGCGAAAAACGGCACCGCCGAATTCAAATAGGGTCCTTCGTATGGTATTGGCTATCTTGCGTAAAGCAACATCACCTTGTTGGTGGCCATAATAATCATTGTATTTCTTGAAATGGTCAACATCAACAATACCATAAACCATAGCGGTTTGAGCACTTTTAGCTGAAAGCCAGTAGTCAACACTATCTTGTTGCCATTTACGTCGATTTGGCAATTCAGTCAAACTATCAAATAAAGCAAACTTTTGTAATAGGTTACGTTGGCGAACAATTTCTAAGTGAGTATTCACCCGAGCCCGAACAATACCGTAATTAAATGGTTTTTGAATATAGTCGCACGCCCCCATCATTAAGCCTTTTTCTTCATCTTCTGCATCTTGTAAGCCCGTGATAAAGATAACTGGAATGTTGGTAAGCTGAGGATGCTGCTTAAGCTTTGCCATCAGCTCAAAACCATTTTCTTCTGGCATAAGGATATCAAGCAAAATTATGTCTGGGTTTTCATTTAAGGCTCGTTGGAAGCCTTGTTTTGCACTTTTACAGGCAATAACGTTGTAGTGATCTTTAAAGATAGATGCTAATACTTTTAAATTCACGCTTTCATCGTCAATACACAAAATAGTGTAATTTTGCTCACCGACTCTACGGTGCTCTTCCTTGGTGAATGAATGCATTTATACTACCCCCATAGCCACGATGTTAACGACTAATTCGCGTTGACTATCTCTTGTTCTAACATTGATAATGCCGTCAAAGCGTCATCAAAGTCAAAGTCATTCACTAATTTTTGGATATTAACTATTTGTTGATGATAAGGTGTTTCATGCCCTACGGTCATTAAATCTTTAACGATATCTTCTGCTTGGATATTAGCTGAAATTAAGCAAGGCTTTAATTTTTCTATTATTTTTTCTGCTTTGATATGATTAAAGTGCTGATCAATTTTGGCATTATCAGCATGTCGGTAAAGGCGATTTAACTGCGCCAAAATAAAGTCTAAATGGGTGATAACTTCATTGAGTTTTAATTGTACATGGTGTCCTGCGTGGTGTAATTCATTCTCTAAGGCTGCTGCCGATGCAGCGAGTTCGTAGGCACCGATGTATTGTGCGGTTGATTTTAATGAGTGAGCCGAACGATAAAGATTTTCATTTTCCCCCGCCTGATAAAAATCATTCATTTCTTTTGAAAGTGATTGATATTTTGCCCAAAAATCAAAAATTAATTCCGCATAGAGTGTTTCTTTACCTTGAATTTTTTTAATTGCTTCATCAACAGATAAAATAGTTTGCTGACGTAATTTTGCCAGTATAGCTTTGGTTTCATTTTTTTGACTTGAAGGTTCAATTTCATTAACCGTGTTGTTATTCGGCTTAACTAAGTATTGATTTAAAGTTCGATATAATAGTTCTGGTTCAATGGGCTTAGTTAAGTGGTGATCCATACCCGCAATGATGCTTTTTTCAATGTCTCCTTCCATGGCATGTGCCGTCATAGCGATAATAGGTAAGTCGTGTAATTTTAACGTTTGGCGGATCTCTTTTGCTGCAGTCAGGCCATCCATTTCTGGCATTTGTATATCCATTAATACTAAATCAAAGTTTTGAGTGGCAATTTTTTCCAGCGCAATAAGGCCGTTTTCGGCACACTCAACCGTGATATGAGTATCAGAGAGAAATTCTTTTGCTACTTGCTGATTAATCATGTTGTCTTCAACCAATAGTACTTTATAAGCGCTTAAATTTGGTGTTTCTACATGTGGTTGTGTATTTTTAACGGTAATGGCTACGTGTTCCTTACTCAATAATTCGATTATGGCATCAACTAAGACAGATTGATTGATCGGTTTTTCAAGGAATTCATCGATGCCAGAAAATTTTGCTAATTCCCTTGCTTCATCTTTGTCGTAAGCAGAGACCATTAAAATATGTGGGTGTTTGCCTCTAGCTTGTGCTTGAATTAGTTTTGCCGCCTCAATGCCGTCCATCTCTGGCATTTTCCAATCCATCAGGATCAAATCATAAGGAGCACCTTTTTTTTCAGCTGATAATACCGCATTTAATGCTTGCTCACCATTTTCAACACCATCAGCAGCTATTTCAATATGAGCTAATGCTTCAATTAACACTTTTCTGGCAATGGCAATATCGTCAGCCACTAACACTTTTAAATTAGTTAACATTTGGCGATCAACGGTTTGAACAATTTCAACTTCTTGTTCGGTGTGTTCAAAAATAGCAGTGAAGCTAAAAGTTGAGCCGATATTCAGTTCACTAATAACCGAGATTTCTCCGCCCATAAGCTCAGTTAATTGCTTACTGATAGCAAGGCCAAGGCCAGTACCGCCATATTTACGAGTAACAGAAGCATCAGCCTGGGTAAATGATTGAAACAAAACATATTGTTGCTCTTGACTCATGCCTATTCCAGTATCGTGCACGGAGAATTTTAGTGTACTGGTTCGGCTATTCGTTGCTTGCATAGTCACACTGATGTGAATAGCGCCAGACTGAGTGAATTTAACCGCATTGTTAGCTAAGTTTATGATCACTTGTTGCAGTCGTAATGGATCGCCCAAGAGATACTTGGGTACATCAGGGGCGACATCGATAACAAATTCTAGCCCTTTCTCATGCACTTTAAAGGTACAAACATTGACCACGCGCTGCAGAATTTCTTGTAATGAAAAACGAATACTTTCTAAGGTTAATTTTTGTGCTTCGATTTTGGAAAAATCTAAAATATCGTTAATCAGGCCAAGTAATGATTTAGAGGAATCTTGTATTTTTTCCAAGTAATCCTGCTGATTTGCTGATAAGTTAGTACGTAAGGCTAACTGACTTAAGCCAATTACAGCATTCATTGGTGTTCGTATTTCATGGCTCATATTGGCCAAGAAATTTGATTTTGCTTGGCTTGCCTGTTCAGCTTTTATTTTTTCCGCTGCGAGTTCTTTGGTACGCTCATGAATCTGACTTTCTAAGTTGCGGCTATAACTTAATACTTGCTGGTATAATTTCGCATTATCGAAAGAGATAGCGGTTTGGTCTGCTAATAATTGTAAGACATTAATGCGATTATCACTAAAGGCTCCCTCAATATCGTAATGCTCGAGATAAATAATACCCTGTAAATTACCTTTGACGATACTGGGGATACAGATAATAGATTTAGGGCGATGATCGTCAAAATATGGGTCCGATAAAAATTGTTCTTGTTCACTAATCTTACCAATTACCTGCGCTTTTAAAGTTCTAGAAACAAGATTGATGATGGCATAAGGTAATTGTTGACTTTGGTTGACGACACCATTACTTGAAAGCGCTATTTCGACATTTAAAATACCGTTATTTTGTAGTAATAATGCACCACTTTGCGCGCCAGCATTTTCAATAATAATCACCATCATACGATGTAAAAAAGCTGTTAGGTCGGCTTCGCCACTTAAGGTCTCAGAGGCTTTTAATACTGATGCGAGATCAAGTACTTGGGAATTTTTTTCATGTTGGTAGCTAGGTAAATTGTCGCTGTTACTATGCTTGCTTTTTAGTAATGTCGCGTGTAATTTATTTAATTGTGCAGCTTTGTGGGTTGCTCCCCAAATTTGATAACAACTATAAGCGTTTTGAAAGTACTCTGCTGCCATTGATTTTTTATTAGCTGTTAGCCAATAGTTACCTGCTAGCTCATTGGCTATTGCGAGTATGTTATTAATCCTATACTTTTTGGCTGATGTAATGGCTTGATCATAACTTTTCCATGCCGCGTTTTCTTTTAATAATGATTGTAACTCTGCTTTTACTAAATAAACTTTGTGGGCATAATTTTCCGGGGCACTTGCTGCCCATTGTTCAAGTAATGTTAAGCTACTTCGTAAACTTTCGACCTGTTCTTGAAAAGCGTCATCGTTTAGATCTAAAGCTTGATTTCGTAGGTATTGAGCACTAATCAAGCTAGCGTAAAATTGAAATTCGCCAAAGTGATACAAAGAAACCACTGAACTTTGGTATTGCTGAGCTAGTTGCATTTGCTCATAGGCCTGAGCATTATCATTGAATAAAAATGCTTGAATCATGCGAGCAAGATGATAGGTAAATAATGTCGTTAGATTTTGGGTATCGTTGAGAATCTTAAGTTGTGCTGCTTCATCGAAGTGCTTGCCTTGCAAATCATCAATATTGCTATCTTCTTGCTGTAGTTTAGTGATTAGTTGTTGCCAAACTTGCATCATAACAAGTTGAAAATTTTGTTTTTTATTTTTCATTACTGTCATGTGGCGTGCGAAATTAGTTTGGCATTGTGTTAAATCTTCGCCACTGAATAAACTATACATACTTTGAAATAATGCTGAATGAAAAGCATATTCGATACTGCCACATTCGATACCATGATAGAAATTCGTTTCTAATGGCTTCAACGTTTCTTTTAGTGATGATGTCCAATGAACAATGGAAGCATTACGAGTAAATTCAATTTCAACATGTATCGACTCCGAAGGATATTGCTGGTTGACCTTTCTAGCTAATGCAGCAAATGCTAAGCCTTCTTTAAAGCGACTAAATGCGCCACATAGTAGTAAGCCATGGGTAACAAATACTTTTGCGCTTAAAGGAGAAAGGCCTGCTGTTAAGCAGAGCTCGAGTGAAGTATAAGCAATTCGCATGTATTCCATTGGGCTTAGTAAATAGGCCGGTGTTTGAATTGCATTGAGTGTATCTAACGCCAATAACTGACTTTCATTGGTCATAGGCGACAAATTGATTAACTCAGCAATATTGTCTATTTGATAATATTGCTCTATGGCTAAGTAATTAAAGACTTCAGGGGCTTCTGGTAAGGAAATACCAATAGTTTGAATAATTGAAATACCCAGATCAAATGCTTGTTGCATTTTATTTTGTGCGATTAAAGACAACACCTGAATTTTTGCGAATTGTGCTTGATCAATGACCTGTGTTAATAGCGCATTACTACGCTGAAAGTGTAAATTTCCTTGATTATAGTCTTGAGTAAAATACAGTACTTTAGCTTTGCCTAAAGCAAGTTCAAAACACAGTTGGTATTCTGATTGCCAATGTTGGTTGATCAAATAATTTTCAGCTTGTTCAAAGTAATATAGCGCACTGTTATAGTCATTTGCCTCCAAAGCTTTTTGGCCTGCGATTTTATTAAAGTAGGCGAGCAATGTTTGCTTGTCTTGCTCCAGGTATAGTGATGCCGCTAAGTTCAAATGCTCAATAAAGTCAAATATTCTATCTTCGTTAGCTTGCTGTTTGGAATTATTTTCACTGCTGGATAGTAAGTAATACTGTGCAACTTTGTAATGAATCAGTGACTTTGGAACCGGATTTGTTAGCAGATATGCCGCTTGCTGAATTTTGTCATGCGAAAATTTAATTTGTTCTAAAGCCTCTACTTCTTGATTGTGTGAATAGGCTATTAATAGACCATCAGTAATTAATGGTCGTAATTCCCGCTCAATGTCCTTAAGAGTAATGTCGAGTACGTGAGATAATAAATTCACGGGAATTAGGCTGCCGATGCAAGCCGCGTGGTGTAAGATACTTTGCCCTACTTTTGATACATGGGTTAAACGCAATGCCATCAGTTCAATGACATTATCTGTTGCAGCGATTGTATGAGATAACTGTCTATCCCATTGCCATTGGTTCTGGTTATTTTTTGCTAATATACCTTGCTCAGTCAGGGACTTTATAAATTCTTTAATAAAGAAAGGATTACCTGCTGTTTTGGCAATAATAATATCAACTAAAGATTGAATTTCATTGAGCTCTAAAGCTAACGAGCTAGCAATAAACTGACTGATTGCCTTAGTATCTAAAGGCAATAAATTAATGTGGCTGTGAAATGCAGGGGCAAACTCGATATCTAATAATAATTGATTTAGTGGATGTACGGTACTGATCTCATTGTCGCGATAAGCCAAAATAAGTAGCAAGTTATGGTTATTATCATTTTTGATAATATGTTCTAGCAATTGCACTGTAGCAATATCGGCCCATTGCATATCATCAATAAAAATTGAAGTTACTTTATTTTGTTGTCCTAATGCTGCAATAAATTGGCTAACGGTATTATGAAAGCGACTTCGTGCTTCTTCAGGAGGCAACTCTACCAAAGCAGGCTGCAATCCTATAATCAAGGAAAACTCAGGTACTAACTCTATCAATAATTGCCCGTTGTTTTGTAGTGCGTTTTGAAAAACACAGCGCCATCTATCGAGGCTTTCAGCACTTTCACCAAGCAGCTGCTCAACAAGTTCAGTGAAAGCTTGAGCTAAAGAAAAGTAAGCGCTAGGTTTTTTATATTGTTCGTATTTACCGGATACACAATAACCTTGTTTCTCGATAATTGGTCGTTGAATTTCCTTAACTAATCGTGATTTTCCGATGCCCGAGTAACCACTTATAATGCTGACTTGGGTATTTTTTTTTGCAACCACTTGGCTATAAGCATCGAGTAGTGTTTTTTGTTCTTTTTCTCGACCATATAAGGCCGACGAGAATACGAGCTTATTGCTAAAATCTCTTTCTCCTAATGGGAATAAACTTATACTTTCTTGTTCCTCATATTCTTGAGCGCAACGATTAAAATCTTCTTTGAGACCTAAGGCTGTTTGATAACGCTGGTTCGGATCTTTTGCTAATAATCGTGCTAATATTTTTGCTATTTGCTGTGGTAGCTCAGCATTGTACTCAGTTGCTAGCTTTGGCTTTTTAGCAATATGAGCATGAACGAGTTCAATATCATCTTGATATAAAAATGGAAATTGACCGCTAAATAGTTGGTATAAACTTGCACCGATAGAATAGAAATCAGAATAAACTTCAACTGCATGATTCATTCGGCCGCTAGCCTCTGGCGAAAGCGTAGATAGATACTGTCGATCAACACCAATATTTGATGCTCGTTTATATAGTGCTGATATTTTAGTGGCAAAACTTAAGTCATAAATTACTGCTTGAAAATTTTCATCAATGTAAATATTGTCAGGAGAAATATTATTGACGATAAAGCCGAGCTGGTGCAATTCAGCATACAATTGACAGATACTGAGTGATATTTGTAGTTTGTTGGTTAAAGAAAGTGCTTGTTGAGCAAGTTCCGCAAGAGACTTTGTTTTCGTAGAATATGGAAATAATGCATAACTAAATTGTTGCTCATCAAATAACTCTTCTGCAGCAATGACTTGTTTTAAAGCTAAGTTACCCTGTAGTTCCAAAAATTTTTTAAATCGACTAGTTGATTGACTATTATTGCTTTTTTTCTTTATTCGCTTCATGAGGAAGTGATGGTTTTGCGTATTTTTGACAACAAATAACTGTGTAGAGCTTGATATTTCTTGTTGCCCCTTAACTAACGTATATCCGTGAAAATTTACCATTTATATAACATCAACCCCGCTGAATCTAAACCCGATAAAGTAGCTCGAATTTCGAAAAAACTAATCAAAAGTAATGAGCTTAGTACTTAATTATTAACTAAATATTAAGCTTATATTTGCTTGGTTAGCTTAGCACCACTGACAATAATGTACAGATGAAATAGTAAGGATATTCATAAACAAGGACTTCAATGATAGCATTTTTAGCTAAAGCGCAGCCGAATTGCTACAATAGTTGCTATTGCTACATTTTGTTTAGATAATGTCTGCATAATTTAGTTTTTTCGCTCTCAAATAGGATTTGAATATAACTTCAGGGACCACTTAGCGATAGCTATGTCATCGTCATGCACTTTTGGTGTAAAGCGAGCAAAAAATAGATATATTTAAGCCATAGTAGCTATGGTTAAAAATAAGTTTTTGAAGGGAAATAAATGTTTAGGTCAAATCTTCTTTTCGTAGCGATAATTGTTACAGGGTTTACGCTGTTACCATTTTCTGTCTTAGCGGAAATACCTGCCGATAATACTCGAAATATTAAGTCTTTGGATAATGATGAGAATATAGAGGTTATTGAAGTTTATGCGCAAAAGCGTAAACAAAAAATTAATGATGTTGCCGTTGCAGTTTCTGTTATTGATGGTGAGGCTATTGATCGTCAACAATTAAAAGATACAACGCAACTTTCAGCTTTAGTGCCTAACTTAAAAATTACTAATAATGCCGGTGAAGGTACACCACCAGCGTTTAACATTCGTGGTGTTGGCATGATTGACTACAACACTTCTACTATTTCACCTATTGCTGTCTATTCTGACGGTATTGTTAGCGGTAGCGCCAATAATTTATCTGTAAACCTATTTGATTTAGAGCATGTTGAAGTTTTACGTGGGCCTCAAGGTACATTATTCGGCCGTAACACTACAGGTGGTGCGATTTTATTACGCTCAAAACAGCCTGAACAGGAGTTTGGCGGCTATATCAATGCCAGTGTTGCTGAGTATGACACGCTGTCGTTAGAAAGTGCGGTAAATGTTCCACTTAGTGATAATACGGCAATGCGCTTTGCCATTAGCCATCAAGATTATGACTTTTCGACAAATAATCAAATGCTTGGTCAACCTAATGGAGGCTTAAAGCAAACGAACTTACGTTTAATAGTTAAATCTGAGTTTGATAACTTAATGATTACTAGCAAGTTGCACTCAGAAAGTTGGTCAGGGAGACCTAAACCCATCGCTAGTCTCGGTATTAATCAGGTTGATAGTGATGGGTTATGTACACCATCACAAGCCGGGTCAAGTTTATGTGAAGATAACTTTGGTAATCAAGTTGGTGGCAATGACTTTTGGGCTGTTAATGCAGATACTGCTGACAGAGAGCATGACACCGATAGTTGGGGGGCTAGTGTTAAGTTTGAATGGCAATTTAATAATGATATCTTGTTAACATCAATTAGCGGTTATCGCTCATTAGAACGTTTTCACTCTTGGGATTCTGATGGCCCGGGTAATTTAGTTGAAGGCTTTATGGGCACTAATAATACTATCTTCAGCCAAGAATTGAGTGTGGCAGTTGATTTAGGTAATAGCCATTGGGTCAGTGGTGTGTTTTATGTTAATGAAGATATTCAGCAAAATAATGGTTTTGATCTTTTTCGTGACTTTCGTCCGGTTCCTGGATTTGAATCTGTTGCTGCTCAATATTTCTATGATAATCAATTAAAAAATAATTCGTTTGCTCTCTACTCACAAGTTGACCATAAGCTTAACGATGTGTTCACGCTTACTGCAGGTATACGCTACACCGATGAAACAACTAAGTATCATGCTAATGCTGATAAAGATACGGTAGCTTTTGGTCTTGAAGTTGACAAATGGAACGAAAAGGGACAAGTTGAAGATGATGAATTCTCTGGAAAGTTATCATTAAATCAAAAGTTAAGCGACTACTCTTCAGTGTATTATAGCTATTCTCGGGGTTACAAAAGTGGTGGTTATAACGCAGGTTATTCTACCAGTAAAGCGCAAGCTATAGCGTCTGAATATGCTCCTGAAAAGCTCGATGCTTATGAAGTTGGTGCTTATTTACAGTTTATGCAGCAGGATATGCGCATACATTTAGCAGCATTTTATTATGACTATCATGAACAACAGGTCTTTGTTAATCAGACTCAAGGTATTGCTGTTGATCATGTCTTAAAAAATGCTGGAGACTCAACCATATACGGTTTTGAATCTGAGTTGGTATTCGTGCCAAGCCATGATTGGGAGTTGCGTTTAAATGTTGGTTACCTACCTGAAGCCAATATGGGTGAATTTAATCAGAATGGCATCGTAGTTGAAGACAATCGATTACCTTTTGCCTCCGAATGGAATTTGAGCGGCGCTATTGTTCGTGATATGTCAGTAATGGGACGTGATTTAACTGCACAATTAAATTTTGATTACCAATCTGACTTCTATTTTGATCAAGAAGAAAATAGCTATACAGAACAAACTAGTTTTGTAGTAATTAATGGCCATGTTAGTTATGAGCTTGATTCAGCATTTACCGTGACTGTATGGGGGAAGAATTTAACTAATACTGAATATAGTGAGCTGAGGTTTAACTCAATTGCTGCACTTGGGGCTGTGACTGAATTAAAAGCGGCAGCAAGACAGTTGGGTATCGAAGCAAGTTATAAATTTTAGCCGTTGAATTGATATGTAAGTAAAAAATTAAAGCTGAGTTTATCTCAGCTTTTTTGTATCTAGTTTTTAATGAACAACTAGATCATCATGGTGGCAATGCTTTGTATTGAACCAAAATAAAATTTTACTAAATTATTATATTTATTAAGTTTTTTAATCCTTCGATAAAACACTTTCAGGTTTACATTACTCTAGCTGCTTGATATTTTAGCTTAACTATTAGTTAGTACCCATAACAAGAATAACAAGAGAATTTTCGTATGAAATGGAAGTTACTTTGGCCAGTATTACTGACCTTACTTATCCCACTTATTGTGGCTTGGTTTATTTATCCAAGCCATTTACCACCTAAATTTGGTGTATTCCCACCACAATTTGTTGCCAATGCACCTGGTTTTAGTTGGCCATATTTTTTAGTGATGCTTGCTGGAGTGTTATATATTGGAGGTTTGATTTTAATGCCAAAATACTTTGGCTTTAAAGGTGCTCCAGTTGAACCTAGGCCACGATCGACTAAGTCTCTGCCGTGGTGGTTTTGGACTGGTGGTGTTGTCATGGGCTTTTTCTGGTGGCTAATGTGGACTCGTGTAACTCCATTTGGCGACTTAGTGCATTGGGCTTTTACGCCGCTATGGTGGGGCTTTATTTTTTTCCTAGACGGCATTGTTTATCAGCGAAACAATGGTGCATCGCTGTTTTCCAAAAAGCCATTAACATTATTAATTGCCGCCGGTGTTTCAATCGTAGGCTGGTTATATTTTGAATATTACGACTATTTTGTTTTAGGTAATTGGTATTACCCTAATGCCGATAAAGTCGGGTGGTCTAGCACGGTAATCACCATTGAGTTTTTGATCACATACTCAACGGTAACCCCGGTATTATTTCAATGGTTTAACTTATTACATACTTTTCCAAATATGAAAGCCAGATATCAAAATGGTCCTAAAATGGCGCTAAATGGTAATCATATGATCTTCATTGGTTCGGTGTTAATAGCGGCTATGGTCTATTGGCCATATGAATTATTTTGGGCGGTTTGGATTGGCCCATATGCTGTTATGACAGGTATTTTAATGCGACTAAATATTTGGAACCCATTTACGGATATTGCAAAAGGTAACTGGACTGCTGGTGTGTTAATTGGCGTATCATCATTACTTAATGGCTTGTTTTGGGAAATGTGGAATTATGGTAGTAGCGCTAATGCTCTTTTACCGGCAACTAATCCAAATTATTGGATTTACGACATTCCCTACGTCAATGTTATTCATGTTTTTTCTGAGATGCCGTTGCTTGGTTATTTTGGTTATATCCCATTTGGTGTATTGGTTTGGCAGGTGTTTATTTGGAGTGGTAAGTTTGTTGGCTTTGATTCAGATATTTTGATTAAGCCGGTGCCGAATGCTGAAGATTGTCAATCGACCAAAACTGTCACTTCATAATAGTTATGAAAAATAGTAACAATGATCCGCTACCTTCATGGCATGAAGGTAGCGTTAAACAGCGTATTCTTGATTTTCTAGAGAAAGTTACCACACCTGATTCAGCGCACTACGTTGAAGAAGACGAACGCATTGCCACTTTCGACAATGATGGTACGTTATGGGTGGAAAAGCCTTTACTTGCACAAATGGCCTTTTATAAAAAAGAGCTGCTAGGTGCTGATGTCTTAGAAAATGCTTCAAAGTTTAAACGCGCGGTAAATTGGAGCATTCGTGGTGTTAAAGACTTAGGCGGTTTAACGAAAATGTTAGTGGGTTATTTTCGGGTAGGAATAACTACCGATGAATATCGTTCGCGCGTTTCAAAATGGATAGCAGAAGCTGAGCACCCAAGGTACAAATGCAAATATACTGAGCTTGTTTATCAACCTATGCAAGAAGTTCTACAATTATTTGCGCAACATGGTTTTACTAATTATATCGTCTCTGGTGGCAGTGCAAACTTTATTCGTCCTTGGGCTGATGAAGTATATAACGTGCCTGAAAATCGCATTATTGCTAGTAGCAGTAAAACTCGTTTATCAAAACGTGGTGATGAACTAGCGGTAAAGCTTGAAGCTCTACCATTTTCATTTGAATACCGCTCGGGCAAAGTATTAGGCATTGAGCGCCGGTTAGCAAAACGGCCTATTGCCGCGTTTGGTAATAGCTTAGGTGATGTTGAAATGCTGCGTTGGGCTCGAACTACAGCGCAGTCTCTTTGTGTACTTATTCATCATACTGATGAAGTTCGTGAATATAAATATGGCCCTGATCCTCGCCTTTATTTTGGTAAAAGCACATTAAAGTTTGCTAAAGAGCAGAATTGGCAGGTAGTGGATATGAAAAATGATTGGCGAACTATGTTTAGTTTTGAACATGATGAGAGTTTTTCAAAGGAAAATAAATGAATTCAATACCTGTACATTTCACGGTAGTCATCAATTTTATATTGGCGTTTATACCCTTTGTTTTGGCATTTTACTTATTTAAAGTTAGCCATCATCGCAGTGTGCTTTGGTGGATATTATCTTTGGTTTTTGTCGCATTTATACCTAATAGTGCTTACGTGCTGACTGATATCATTCATTTTATTGCTGCGGTGAAATCACCTAACATTTCAACAGCATATTTGCTGCTAGTGCTGGTACCGTTTTACATAATATTTTTATTGGTAAATTTTGAGTTTTATGTCATTTCAATTCAATGGGCTGATCAATATTTAAAACATCTTAATCAAGGGTTTCTAAGTAAAGCATTTGTGCCTATTATTCATCTACTAGCAGCTATTGGTGTGTATTTAGGACGTTTCCAACGCTTAGAAAGTAGCGATATAATTCATCACCCTATCATTGTTTTTCGAGATGTTTTAGTCGATATCAGTGGGGGTAAAAGTATGTTGATTATTATTGCTTTGTTTTTACTATTTTATAGTTTTTATGAGGCATTTAGTCGGGTAAACAATGTCATAAAAGCTAAGGTAAAAGCACGTATAGCGACCCACCCGATGAAAGCAGTAACCATTTAGGTTTTCTAATTTTTGAGTATAAAAAAGCCGCTATTAATAGCGGCTTATGTTTAGGTCTTTTCTAGACATTCTGTCTTTTAAAGTATTAGTACACCCATGCACGTCAAGAGCTAGTAACTATAATACTTTAGCTATTGATTGCGCTAAGTAATCAACATTGCGGTTAGCAATACCGGCAATACTCATGCGGCTTGAACCTACCATGTAAATACTGTATTCGTCTTGCAACTGCTGTACTTGCTCTGGCGTTATGCCCAAGAATGAGAACATACCTTTTTGACGAGGAATAAAGCTAAAGTCACGAGTAACGCCATTTTCGATAAGTTTATCAACTAACAACTGACGGTTACCGTTAATGCGATCACGCATTTCTTTAAGTTCAGCATGCCATTGAGTACGTAACTCATCAGAATGTAAAATTGTTTCAACAATCGCGGCACCGTGTGCTGGTGGCATTGAGTAGATACAACGAATAACCGTTAGTAATACCGAGTTTGCAACATCAACACTATGCGAACTTTCACCTATGATGGTACAGGCGCCAATACGCTCACGATATAAGCCAAAGTTTTTCGAACAAGAGCTACATACAATCATTTCTTTAACGCTGTCGGCCATTAAACGTAAACCGTATGCGTCGTCGTCTAAGCCTTCGCCAAAACCTTGGTAAGCCATATCAACAAGTGGTAAAAAGCCAATGTCTTTCGCAACTTCAGCAACTTGTTGCCATTGCTCTTTACTTAAATCCATGCCGCTTGGGTTATGACAACATGCGTGTAGTAACACGGCATCGTCAGCTTTAACTTCTTTTAAAGCGGCTAACATACCATCAAAGTTAAGGTTTTTGTTTTCATGATCGTAGTACGGGTAAGTTTTAACTACTAAGCCAGCAGCTTGAAACAAACCAGTGTGGTTTGCCCATGTTGGATCACTTACCCAAATAGTTGCGCCAGCTTTGCATGAGTTAATAAATTCAGCAGCAACGCGTAATGCACCTGTTCCACCAGGAGTAGAAACGGTACGTGCACGATCTTCAATCAAGACTTTATGATGACCGAAAACTAATTTGCTCATCTCTTCGTTAAAAAGTGGTGAACCCGTAGGGCCAATATAAACTTTGGTATCTTCGGTATCGAGTCGGTATTTTTCTGCGGCTTTTACACAATCTAAAACAGCGGTATGGCCTGCTTCATTTTTATAAACACCAACACCTAAGTCGATTTTTTGAGAATTTGAATCTTCACGATATTTAGCCAACAAGCCTAAAATAGGATCGGCAGGCAACGCCGTTAAGCTACCAAACATTTCTGGGTTTACCTTTTACGAAGAGAGGGAGTTAAGCGATTTAACACCGATGTTGAATACGCTGCATTAATCCCTGTTATTAAAGGGCAAGCATAACGGCAATAAGGTTAAAATTAAAGCATTAAGGTTAAAAAAAGCGTTAGAAAATAGTCTAAAAAAATATAGCTGATAATTGTCAGTTATTTGTCTTTTACTTTAAATAAACTATTTTTTAATTTTAACGTTAGCTCTAATTAACCAAAATGTTTAAAAAGTACCTAAAAGTGCCTTTTTATCTACACTTTTGGCGAAGAACAGCGCTACTTTGTTCGTTCAAATAGCAAAACAAAGCGATCCGTTTTACGACGTAATTCGGGGGAGAAAACAGATGTGTTGCGCGTGTCATTTTTATTTTCCAAAAACGTGGCTTGTTTAACTAAGGTAAAACCATATTTTTTTAAGTCATTAATGACAAACTTAGCTTCAATTCTGTGTAAGGTTTTCGTGTCTTGTGCACCGCGCTTGCTTACAGCACTGTGATCGACAACTAACAATTTACCACCAACTTTCAATGACGCTAATACTTGTGGCATCACCACGTCAGCTGGAAAATCCCAACCTTGGTCTTTGAAAAACATATCATGGTAGCCTAAGACTAAAAATGCACTGTCAAAATGATTGTTCTGTAGTTGTAAATCTGGCGCTTCACTTAGCAGGTAGTTAACATTTTTAAGTCGATCATTAGCTAGGCGCTGTTCTAACTCTTTTCCAACAAAGCCTAAATATGCTTTAGGAATTTGCAAAACAACTTCGCCTTCATTGCCAACTACGCGTGACAGTAACTCTGAGTAATAACCTCCACCAGCCAACAAATCGAGCACTTTATCACCATGCTTTACACCGACAAAATTCATTATTTCTGTCGGTTTACGAGAAGAGTCGAGTTGAATATCACTTTTTGTTCTATTGGCTAAATCAAGTGCCAAGGTTGTCGTAGAATTTATTGCGATAGCAATTACGGCAGTAAGTTGAATTAAACGAAGCGTAAAGTTAGTCATTGGTAAATATTCCTAGCGTATTATTATTATTTCTACTAAAACTGAGTTTAAGCTAATCGTTTAAAATATAAACTATTTTACTGTTTCAATTTATGTACCTAGAGGGAAGCCATAGAAGGCAGAAAGAAAAAGCCAGTAGTTAGCGCTTAACTACTGGCTTTAGATTTAGGTTTGAATAGTTGAAATTAATTGCGTGACAAGAAAGTTAGAAGTTTCTTGAAACCGCGGCAACTAAGCCAATGATACCGCCAAAAACACCACCCCAAACAACTAACCAGCCTAAGTGCTCGTGAATCATTTTTTGCACTATTTCTTTAACGAGCTGCGGTGTTAGTTCATTTAGGCGTTTTTCAATAATGTCACTGACTTTATCGCGCATACCTGCCATTACACTTGGCTGCTCTAACTCTTCACGTAAAATTGTATTGAATTCTTCACTTTGGCTGATCTCAACAACAGATGCGCGCATTTTTTCAATAAAAGGTTCGCGCATTGGCTGTAACGCTTCGGTGCCGCCGACCATTGCCAACATGCCACCAAATGATGATTGCTCTACAACACTAACTAAATTGTCAAATGCGGGTGATAAATCAACTTTGTTGATCACGGGTGCTAAATCGATAGCTGTCGCTGGGTTATCATTACCAGCTAAAAATCGATCGATGTTTTCTTCGGTAAAAAATTGTTCCATCATTAAACTACGAATAGCGAGCTTAAAGTCTTCAAAACGTGCCGGAATAACGCCTGAGCCATATAAAAAAGGTACACGTTCAAATAACATATGAATTGCCAGCCAATTGGTTATTGCGCCCGATAAGGCAAATAAACCTATGGTGAAAATAATATTATTTGCAAATGCATAGCCAAGAATAACAGCGATGAATGCTAAGAAATTAGTGATAAAACTTTTATTCACGAAAGCTCCGCAATGCCTTATAGCTTGCAGCTATAAGTGTAGGTATTTGAATTTATGGCGACTATGTTATCAATTGCCCGCAGTTGCGCCAATAATTCATTTATTTTCGGCGTTTTTTTCGCAAAAACTAGCACCGAAAAGCTAGTTCTGATTTACTAAGTAATATAAAAATTATAATAAAGGGTGCTCATGAAATTTAATAAAATGTTTTCAGGTTTAGTGATGGCTTTTGGTGCAGTGAGTTTATCGCTAAGTTCAGTGGCGAATGCAGAGCAAAGTGTTCAGGAACAAATAATGGCACGTGTTGCTGCTGAAAATGCCTTGAAAAATAAAGATGAATGGCGAGCAGTAGCGATTGAAAATATGGTGATGATGACTTTGCCACACGGTAAAGTAGTGATTGAATTAGCACCACAATTTTCACCGAAGCATGTTGAACAATTTATGCGTTTAACAAAAGAAGCCCACTATGACGGTAATAAATTTTACCGTGTTATTGATGGTTTTGTCGCGCAAGCAGGGCCAGAAGACGGCAGTAGCTCTGATCGCTCAGTTGCAGAGTTAGATCTTGAAGGAGAATGGCAAACAGACAAAAATTGGTCATTTACCTTAGTGCAAAACAAAGACTTATTTGCTGAGCAAACAGGTTTTAAAGACGGTTTTGCTTTGGCAACCAATGCCAGTGAAAAACGTGCATGGTTAACACATTGTCCTGGCGTTATTGCAATGGCACGTGGCAATGACGCAAACTCAGCATCTAGCCATTTTTATATAACTAACGGCCAAGCACCAAGATACTTAGACCGTATTATGACTATATTTGGCCGCGTTATTTACGGTATGAACCACGTGCAAGCAATCACTCGAACAGCAACAATAGACGGTGATACTGAAGTGCCTAAAAGCGCTTATACACCGATAATTTCTATGAAAATGATGGCCGATGTACCAGAAGCAGAGCAAATTCAATTAGAAATTAAAAATACCGAAAGTGCCTTATTTGCTACAAAATTAGCTGAGCGCATTAAACGTGACAATGCTTTTTTCTTTAAGAAGCCACCACCTGTGCTTGATGTTTGTCAAACACCGGTACTGACTCGAATAGTGACTGAATAAAAGTTTAGAAATATAAAGAGTCGTTAGCTTAATCCCCGCCTTGTTTGTATTTTTCTTTCGCTTTACGGCCTTTGCGGTATAACGCAGGTCGTAAGGCTCTTCGTAATGTTGGAAATAAGTAAGCTATTGTTGTTAACCAACCGCTCGTGCGTGGTAATGAAATTTCTACTGCTTCGCCACGAGCGCAACTGACAATAGCATCAGCGACTTGTTGTGCGCTGCTCATTGCTTGTGAGAAAACAATATCTTCAACCTGATCAATTTCCGACATGATAAAACCCGTATCAATGGGGCCCGGTGATACAATACCAACATTAATGTCACTACCTTTTAATTCATCAGATAACGAGTAAGTAAATGCTCGCAAACCTGCTTTTGTGGCCGCGTAAGTTGCTGCACCTTGTAAGGGCGCTCTACCTGCTAAAGAGCCAACATTAACAATGGCGCCACCTTTAGCTTTTCGCATGTAAGGTAAAGCTAAGGTGGAAAGTTGAATAGGAGCACGTAAGTTCACATCAACCATTTGCGCCAATTTATCAGCCTGATTTAACGCAACATCACCACGTTGATGAAAACCGGCATTATTAATTAATACGTCGACAGAGCCAAAGGCTTCAAATGCTTTTAGGAATAATACTTTGTTGGCTTTGGCATTATTAATGTCCATTGCCACGGTTAGTACTGATGTTACTTTTTCAAGTTCTTTAGCAATGCTATCAAGCCCTTCTTGCCCTCGGGCAACCAAAACTAAGTTTGCACCATGACTGGCAAAGGTTTTAGCTGTGGCGGCACCAACGCCAGCGGAAGCACCGGTAATAATGACCGTTTTATTGTTAAAGTCGGAATTCATAGTTCTAGTTCACCTATTTTTAGTAAAACGTGGTTGATTTAGGCTGTATGTATTCTGTTACAGAAAATATTGTAAAGTTATTGTTAAAGTGATGAAAAGTGTCAATGATTTTCATAAAATAGCAGCATAACAATAAAGGGATCAATAATGAAAATTAAATATTTAGCAGCGGCCATTGTGGCCAGCTTCACCCTCTCAGCTTGTGTAGCAACACAAAACAATCAAAGCTCAACGCCAGAAAGTGCGGCAGTTGAAGTTAACCAAAATAAAGTATTTAGCCAAAATTATGTTTTTAAAGAATTAGAAAATGGCTTACGAGTATTGATTGTAAAAACTGACTACCCAGACCTGGTATCAGTGCAAATTCCGGTTTCTGTTGGTTCTCGTGATGAAGATGAAGCGGGACGAACAGGCTTTGCCCACTTTTTTGAACATATGATGTTTAAAGGTTCAGATAAATTTCCACAAGACGTTTATGCTGATTTATTTAAAAATGCTGGCGTGGATAACGGTGCATATACTACTAATGATTACACCAACTATCATTTAGATTTTTCTAAAGATCATTTAGATAAAGTATTAGAAATTCAGGCCGATCATTTTAAAAACTTAAACTATACCGACGCACAATTTAAAACTGAAGCGTTAACGGTTAAAGGTGAATACTTAAAAAATAATGCTAGTCCTATTCGTAAATTATTAGCAGCAGTACGTAAAGAAGCTTTTGATACCCACACCTATAAACATACCACCATGGGATTTTTTGAAGACGTTGAAGCTATGCCTAATCAACTAGCCTATGGTGAAAAGTTCTTTAAACAGTTTTATAAGCCAGAATATGTCTCCTTGGTAATTGTTGGTGATGTTGAACCAGAAGCAACCATGGCGATGGTTGAAAAGCATTGGGGTAACTGGAAAAAAGGTGATTTTGTAAATGATATCGCCCAAGAGCCAGCACAAACCGCACCTCGTTATGTACATGAAAAATTTGATGGCTTACCTGGGCATTGGCTATTAGTGTCGTACAAAGGTGCTGATTGGCAACCGAAGAAGAAAGATCGTGCCGCACTCGATTTAATTTCGCAATTATACTTTTCAAATAACTCAGCGTTATACCAAGAGTTAGTGGTTGATAAACAATTGGCAAGCCAAATGTTTAACTACAACCCAGAAACGAAAGATGCAGGCTTACGTCACGTTTTCATTAAAGTGAATGAAGAAAAAGACTTAGCGACTGTACGCGATGCTATTAATCGTACATACGCTCAAGCACGTACTGAACTTGTTTCTACAGAGAAGTTAGATAACTTAAAATCAAACTTAAAATATAGCTTCGTAAATAGCTTAGACTCATCAGAGTCAATTGCATCAACACTTGCTAGTTATATGCATTTTGATCGTGATCCAGAAACGATAAACCACTTATATAACAGTTTTGATAATATTTCGGCTGAAGATATCAAACGCGTAGCAAATAAATATTTTATTGATGATAATCGTACGACAGTGACGCTTTCAGCACTTGATAAAGTAGAAGCATTTGCGCAAGAAGTTGATTTAAACGCAGCCGTTGCAAAAATTGCCGCGGATAGCGCTAAGTCTAAAACAGCACGATTTACCGTACTAGATAAAACCAACGAATCGCCGTTAATTGATGTTAACTTTTTATTTTACACCGGTGCTGCGGCAGACCCTGTCGGCAAGAAAGGTGTGGCAGCATTAACTGCACAAATGTTAACGCAGGGCGGTTCAGCAACGCAAAGCTATAAAGACATTCAAAAAGGTTTATATCCATTAGCGGGCAGCTTCTCTTCGCAGCTTGATAAAGAAATGATGTCGTTTACGGGGCGAGTTCACAAAGACAATGCTGAGCAATGGTATCAATTAATTAGCGACCAATTGCTGAATCCAGGCTGGCGTGAAGATGACTTTAAACGTCTGAAAAAAGAATTGATTGACGGTATTAAGTCCGGTTTAAAATCATCAAATGACGAAGAATTAGGTAAAGAGGTGCTTTATAGCGAACTTTACCGAGGTCATGCCTATGAAAACTTTAATAGTGGTGACTTATCTGATTTAGCAGCGCTAACTCTTGATGATGTTAAAGCTTTTTATGCTGCACAGTTAACGCAAGCTAAGCTGCATTTAGGTATTACCGGCGCTATGCCAAGTGACTTAAAAGCACAGTTAATGAAAGATTTAACGGTTTTACCCGTGGGTGATGAAAAACGCTTAACGATTGCAAAAGCGCCAGTGTTAAAAGGCCATCATGCGACTATTGTTGAGAAGAATGCACAATCAACTGCGGTTTCATTTGGCTTTCCAATTGATACTATCCGTAATGATAAAGACTGGGCAGCGCTTTGGTTAGTGCGTTCGTACTTTGGCGAGCACAGAAGTTCAAACAGCTACTTGTACCAACAAATTCGCCAAGCACGTGGCATGAACTACGGTGATTATTCTTATATTGAGTATTTTCCACGTGGTATGTTCCAAACTAAGCCAGATGCTAACTTAGGTCGTTCAAGCCAAATTTTCCAAGTGTGGTTACGTCCATTACGTTCGAATAATGATGCCCATTTTGCTACACGTGCCGCTTTATATGAGCTGGACAAGCTAATTGAAAATGGCATGAGTGAAAAAGACTTTCAAGCAACGCGTAATTATTTAACTAACTATGCACCGCAATTGGTTGCTAGCCAAGACCAACAATTAGGCTATGCGCTTGATAGCGAGTTCTACCAAACTGGTGAGTTTGTTAAATATGTCCGTGAGCAGTTTGCAAAGCTTTCTTTGGCCGACGTTAATCGCGTAATTAAAGAAAACTTGCAGACTGATGATATTCATTATGTCTTTATTTCAGGTGATGGCGAAGACATGAAAAAACGTTTGTTATCAGAACAAGTCTCACCATTGAAATACAATTCTGAAAAGCCAGCTGAGTTATTAGCAACTGATAAAGTTATCGAAAGCTATAAGCTCACACTACCAGCAAAAAATGTTGATGTGATTGCGGCTGAAAGCGTATTTAGGTAACTAGTTTATCTATGGCTTCATATTTGTGTTGGCTTGCGATATTACCTACATGGAAGTAGGTAATCATTTACTTTAATGCAAACACCAAGTTGTCATTTTTGTCTATTAAACGTCACATTCACAGTGGCGTTTTTATTTTTATTCCCGCTAAATAAATATTTGAGCCATCCATAGTTCTATAGGCGTAATTCTCTATATCCCAATATTTAACTTTCTTAATTACATACTGTCCAAAATATGAGCTACATCAAACTTCTTCTATTGAATATGGATATAATCGCCAGCACTTTTAATGGCTTGTTAAACCGATAAGCCATATAGCACGCATTGATTTTATTGGATTTATTGGTTGTATATTTATGTCATCTTCAGTTCAGGTTAGCGGAATCGAAAAATCTTTTTCTTCATCATCTATTTTACTTTCAACAACTGATTTGAAAGGAAAAGTTACCTATGCAAATCAAGATTTTTGCGATATTGCTGGCTATAGTAATGAGGAACTTGTTGGGCATGGACACAATATTGTTAGACACCCGGACATGCCTAAAGCAGCATTTGAAGACTTATGGCAAACAATCAAAAGTGGCAAATCATGGATGGGACCAGTCAAAAATCGTTGTAAGAATGGTGACCATTATTGGGTAAATGGCTATGTCACGCCAATTAAAAGTTGCGATGGAGAAATTAAGGAGTATCAATCAGTACGCAGTAAGCTCGACCGTGATGTCGTCGAACGAGCTGACAGCCTTTATGATAAAGTTAACCGCAATGATAGGTCTGTTAAACGTAAATTAAAGAACTACGATTCCACTCTTTATACATTATTGTGCATGGTATTTGCTATTTTATTTATAGCCAGTTCTCCTCTATATAGCACTATGCCTGTGACCATTTCTTTGATCAGTACGGTACTTCTATCAATAGGATTATTTATATTTATAAGATGGCGTAACCATTACACTAGAAGTATAAGTAGAGCGAAAGAAATTTTTGATAACCCTTTAATGAGCTATTTATATTCAGGGAGTTCCGATGACGTCGGTTATATTAATTTAGCATTAAAGATGAGTAGCTCTGAGGTTAATGCCATTGTTGGCCGAGTACGAGATGTGTCAATGCATGTCGGTAATATAGCGGCAAAAACGGAAATTAATGGCAATGAAGTTTCTCAAATGTTAGTGGAGCAAAGTACTGAGGTTGAACAGGTTGCAACAGCAATGAGCCAAATGGCTAGCACTATCCAAGATTTATCTGCTTCTGTCACGTATGCATCTGACACCTCTTTTCAAAGCCAAAAAATGACAACTCAAGGTTTGTCAGTAGTCGAGCAAACCACCCAAGCTACCGAAACACTGTCAAAGCAGTTAGCCAATATTTATGTCATCATTAAAGACTTGGCCGATGGACGTAATTCAATTGCTACTATATCGGATGAGATTAGTTCTATTGCCGATCAAACCAACCTGTTAGCTTTAAATGCAGCAATAGAGGCGGCAAGAGCTGGAGAGCAAGGTAAAGGTTTTGCGGTTGTGGCAGAAGAAGTGAGGGCTTTGGCCTTAAGAACACAACAATCAACGGAAGAAATTCAAGCGACTTTACAAAGCTTAAATAATAAGTCTATTGAGGCTACATCATCCATTGATATAGGGATAGAGCAAGTTAATCAATGTTTGGATTTTGCCAATAATTCAGGAACCACATTTGAGAAGATTCATGGTGAAGTGGACAAAGTTACAAGTTTGAATTTACAAATTGCAACGGCTGTAGAAGAGCAGTCAGTTGTTGCTGAGCAAGTTAACCAGAATACTATTGCCATTCAGAATATTGCTAATCAAGGGGTGGAACATGGTGCTCAATCGGTGCAATTAGGCGATAAATTAATGACAGAGTTAAACATTTTGCAAAGTTTGATTAATCAATTCTTTGTCAAGGACACAACATCGAAAAATTCTTGATTCTATTGTCATTTTGCAGAGCTAATAATTAAAGTAAGGTGCTGTACTATTGAAATAAATAGCGCTTTGTTCACCTGTTATTCAGCTAGTTTTGTTATGATGCGAACAAAGTATTTCTACATAAGGCAGTATTCATGCATTCAAAAAAAATTATCATCAGTTTAGTTGCATTTTCATTGGCCGCTACCGGCTGTGTTAGTACCAACCAAGAAAAAGGTGCTGCTATTGGCGCTATTGCTGGTGCAGTGTTAGGTAAGTCAACCAGTAATCATAAGAATAAACGTGCCGTTTGGGGCGGAGCTATTGGTGCTATTGCTGGTGCCGCAATAGGCGGTTACATGGACAAGCAAGAACAAGAGTTTCGTGATGAATTAGCCGGTTCAGGCATTGAAATTGTGCGTGAAGGCGATAACTTACGCTTGATCATGCCTGCTAATATTACTTTTGCAACTGGGCAAGCTTATATTACGTCAGGTTTTTACAATACGTTAGATGATATCGCTCGAGTGCTAAATAAGTATGAAAAAACCTTATTGAGCATTGAAGGCCACACTGACAGCCAAGGTGCTGAACAGTTTAACCAAAACTTGTCTGAACAACGTGCTGGTAGCGTTAAGCAATACTTAACTAATAAAGATATTGTTGCTAGCCGCTTAAAAACCATTGGTTATGGTGAAAGTCGTGCAGTTGCAGATAACATGACTGCTAATGGCCGAGCACTGAACCGTCGTGTAGAAATTCAAATTATTCCTAATCAAGCATAATTCCTTCGTTAGCTACTTAATAGCAATAAAATACCGCGCACTGTCGCGGTATTTTCATTTTAACAATAACTTTTCATTATACCTTTAAGCAATTCAAAACTTACTGTTCGCACACCCTGCTTTGCGAACACATGTCTGTTCGCACAAAATAAAAAATAAATTTATCCTTAAATATCAATGGATTAAGGTTTGGCATCGTTTGTGCTATATCACCAGTACATCAATACCCATATGTTAAAAGTTTCAGGGAAAAGAAAATGTTAAAAGATACTTCTGGTCAAGATGTACAGATCGCCCAAACTGGCAAAAAGAAATCATTAATGATGAAAGTGACAGCCGTTGTTTTATTGATAGCGGCTATCGGCATTTTCGTTGTGCCAAAATTTAATAATATGTTTTCGTCGGATATGGCGATTTCAAAAGAGCGCTTACGTTTTGCTGTGGTTGAAAAAGGTAACTTACAACGTGATATTGGCGTGCAAGGTCGCATTGTTGCAGCTAATAGTCCAACACTCTATGCGACGGCACCAGGTATTGTCAGTTTGTTTGTTAAAGCAGGTGATGCGGTTAGTGAAAACCAAAAGTTAGCTGAGGTTGATAGCCCGCAATTAAAAAATCAATACGAACAAGAACTGGCAACGCTAGAGCAATTAGAACTAGCCGTTGGCCGTCAGCGTATTGAAATGAAAACAACACAGCTAAATAATCAGCAAACGATAGAAATGTCAGCGGTTAATTTAGAGGCTGCGAAAGTTAATAAAGATCGCGCGGTGACCAGCATTAAAGACTCGCTGATCAGCAAAAAAGAATATGAAGAAAAAGTTGCTGAATTCAAGCGCGCTAGTTTATCGCATGAACATGCTAAGCAAAGTTTTGACTTGCAAAAAGAAAGCATGGAATTTGAATTAAAAACCCGCCAGTCACAACTTAATCGTCAGCAGTTTGTGGTTAATGACCTACAACGACAAGTGAATGAACTAACGTTATTTGCGCCAACCGACGGCATCATTGGAAGCGTCAACATTCGTGAAAAAGATAGTGTCGCCAGTAATACCTCATTAATTACTGTTATCGATTTAAGCGCCTTTGAAGTGGAAGTGAATATTCCTGAAAGTTTTGCTGATGACCTTGGTGTTGGCTTAGCGTCAGAAATTAGTTTTAACGGTGAAAAGCACGATGGCCAATTAGTGGCTATTTCACCTGAAGTTACCAATGGACAAGTGGTTGGGCGTTTGCGCTTTAATGCGGAAACTGTAGCAAGTTTGCGTCAAAACCAGCGTGTTAGCGCGCGTATCTTAATTGAATCAAAAGAAAATATTTTAAAAGTCCGCCGTGGCGCTTTCGTTGAAAGCGGTGGTGGACGAATTATTTACCGAGTAAATGACAGCAATGCAACACGTCAAAAAGTTACCTTAGGTGCTCGTAGTATTGGCGAAATAGAAGTGGTTTCAGGCTTAAAAGCTGGTGATGAAATTGTTATCTCAAGTATTGATATTTTCAATAATCGCGAACAAATCTATCTGACTAATTAGGAGAAAAACAAATGTTAAGAATGGAAAATGTCAGCAAAATATATCGTACAGACTTAGTAGAAACGCATGCCTTACGTAAGGTGGATTTACACATAAAGAGTGGGGAATTTGTATCAGTTACCGGTCCTTCGGGCTCAGGAAAAACTACATTTTTAAATTTAGCCGGCGCTTTAGAAACCTTCGAAGAAGGTGATTACTTTCTAGATGGTCATAACGTAAAAGGACTCAGTGATGACAAACTCTCAGAAATTCGAAATCAAAAAATCGGATTTATTTTTCAAAGCTTTAATCTTTTGCCTGATTTACCCCTCTTTGACAATGTTGATGTTCCACTACGCTACCGTGGGATGAGCGCAAAAGAGCGTAAAGAGCGTATTGAACATGCACTAGAAACTGTGGGCTTAGCATCACGTATGCAGCATTTACCGACCCAGCTATCAGGTGGTCAGCAACAACGTGTTGCTATTGCTCGTGCTATTGCGGGTGATCCGTTATTTTTATTAGCGGATGAACCTACTGGTAATTTGGATTCATTAATGGCGCAGCAAGTAATGGAATTACTTGAAGATATTAATAGCAAAGGCACAACCATTATTATGGTGACGCATGATGATCAACTCGCACGCCGTGCACATCGCAATATTCAAATTTTTGATGGCCAAGTCAGTGATATTGAAAAATCAGTTGCTGATGATGTTATTCGCAGCGCATAGGAGTTAATTATGTTCAGTTATAATTTTCACTTGGCGCTGAAAAGTTTGAAAGAACGCCCTGCGCTAACTTTATTAACCATATTAGCGATAGCGACAGGTTTAGGTTTATACACCACAGTTAAAACCATGAGCTACCAAAGTGGCCAAGTGCCGTTAGCGCATAAGAGTAAAAATGTATTTCTATTGCAAATGGACAATCGTGAAGTTACCGCCGATGCGGTAGAGCACCAAGCACGCATGGTTGATACTACCTACAAAGATACTTTGAACTTAATGCAGATGGAAATGCCAGGTGTAAAGCAAACGTTTAACTGGTCAACGTATGGTATTTTAAATGTTGAAGATGAAAATATTAATCCACTAAGAACTTTTGCCGCGGTTACAAATAGTGCTTTTTTTACCATGTTTGAACCACCTTTTTTACATGGCAATGGTTGGGACAAAGCGACGGAAGAAAGTGGCGAAGCGGTTATTGTTATTAGTAAGCTAATGAACGACAAGCTTTTTGGTGGCCGTAATAGTGTTGGTGAAAGTGTGCGTATCAATACCCATGTTTTAAAAATTATTGGTGTATTAGATACTTGGCATTTAACACATAAATTTTATGACCGAAGTTTTTCGCGCGCACGCCCAGACAATTTCTTTATTCCTTATAGCTTTGCTATGCAAAATGGTTTACCGCGTCGTGCGGGGTTTGATTGTTGGGCAGCGAATGCTGATATTGCTCGTTCGTTTCGCACTGAGAATACAGAACGCTTAATTAACTCTGAATGTGCTTGGGTAACGTTTTGGGCTGAGGTTCCAGAGGAAAAATTTGCCGACTATCGTCAACAAATTATCAGCTATATGGAAAGTGAGCGAGCATTAGGGCGTTTTCCGCGAGAGCTAGTCATGTATTTAACCAATTTAAATGACCAATTGGCATATGTTCATGGTCGAAACCAATTTCTTAATACCTTTTCTGTCTTAGCAACATTATTTTTTGCTGTTTGTTTGTTGAACGCCGTGGGAATTTTATTAGCTAAATTTATGCGCCGGAAAAAAGAGGTGAGCTTACGCCGAGCCCTTGGCGCAAAAAAGAAAACCATTATCATGCAGCACTTACTTGAAGTGATCATTATTGGTTTCTTAGGCGGCGTACTTGGCATTGTTATTTCTTACTTTGGCCTGCAAGGTATGATGAGTATTCGCCTGTACTCCTCTGATTACACAGTACGTGTAGAAGATGTTCTACCTTATTTTCAGCTGAACTGGACTATGATTGGTCATGCTTTTTTAACTGGTATTATTTGCACCATAGTGGCCAGTATTTATCCGATTTGGCGTTTGTGTAATGTTCCTCCCGCTAGCCAACTGAAGTCACAATAAGGAGAAAAAGTATGGATATTAAACCGATTTTTCTTGGACTAAAGCAAAATAAATTTATGGCGATGCTGATGATTATTCAGATTGCCTTCACCATGGGCGTGCTAAGCAGTTCAGTACTGGTTGCAACCACAACATTACAAGAGTGGAATAAGCCCTCAGGCATTCCGCATGAGGATATTGTGCGGATTTCACCGGAGTTTTTTGATGATAGCCAAGATGTTGGCCAAGCAATGTTCAATGACCTTAAACGTGTTAAAGAGATCCCATCAGTTATTAATGCTGCGCCATCAAATGCTGTGCCTTTTACTGCTGAGAATATGATTGATGTCTACTTGGCAACAGAGGAAGACGCACAGGGTTTTAAAACCGTTGTATTTGAATCAGATGAACAAATTATTGATGTTTTAAAGCTGTCATTGGTTGATGGACGGTTAATTACTGCTAGCGATGTGGTTAAAGGTGATATTGAATCGACGCCACAAAGTGCTGCTGAAGTAATGATCAGTCAAGATATGGCGCAGGTGTTATTTGGCGATGACTCTGCTATTGGCAAAACTATCTGGTTAGCAAAAAATGCTGATCCGGTAAAAGTTATTGGTGTTTATAGTAACTTTATGACTGGTGAGCGTTTGAATGGTCGAGGTAAGTCATATCAGTCGATTATTCGCCCTCAAGTTAAGTGGAGTCAAACTCAACAACCGCATTACTTAATGCGTGTGGAACAAGGTACAGCGGTTGCATTACTAGAAGATATTATCGACGTATTCTATTTAGAGCGTGGCCGTTATATCAATTCCAGTGAGTTGTTAAAGCGTACACAAAAGCGTATGTATGATGGTCGTGGTAGTCGCGCCTTAACCTTTTTAGTCTTAAGCGTCGTTTTACTGATAATTACAGGTCTAGGTATTACCGGCTTAACCGCTTTTCAAGTAACACAAAAGCGTAAGCAAATAGGAACACGTCGCGCATTAGGTGCTAAAAAGAGTGATATTATGCGTTACTTTTTGACTGAAAATAGTATTTTAACCTTGATTGGACTAGTGATTGGTGTCGCGGTAACTTTGTCGATTACTTTTGAGTTATCCGAGCAAGCAGGTCAAAACTTTTTCAACCTCAGTGTCTTGTTAATGACAGCACTATTACTTTGGGTCGTGAATATTTTGGCGGTTTGGTTTCCAGCTAAACGTGCCGCTAATATTGCCCCTGCCATCGTGACACGCAGTGCGTAGTTGACCGAAAAACCAGCATAATATTAAAAAATCATAATATTATGCTGGTTGAATTTATTTAGGAAAGGAAGCAAATGAAAGTCTCAGGTATCGTACTATTGTCAGTAATGAGTTTTTTGAGCGTGGCAAAGCAAGGTTTACTTGTCAAAAATGTCACCTTAATATCGCCAGAGCTTGAAATGGTGCAGGAGAATCGCAATGTACTCATTGTTGATGATCGTATTATCGATAATAATGTACGGATTGTGGAGGAAGAAAAATACCGCCATGTTATCGATGGTAGTGACCAGTTTCTCGTGCCGGGCATCATGGACAGCCACGTTCATGTCTCTTCTATACCTGGCATGGGATTTGGTGGAGAAAAGCATGTAGTTGAAAACACTGAACTGGCAATGCAGTACTTTACCCAACAGCCAAAAAGTTTTTTGTACCATGGTGTGACGCATGTTGTTGATCCGAATCCTGGAAAGCACTGGTCAGAATTTGTTAGCGGCGAAATACATCCAGACTATTTTCGTTGTGAAGTGATCACCTCAAAAGAGACTTTTCCTTATATCGAAAAAATGCCAGAGATTGCAGATGAAATTTTCTCGTATTTAGTACAAGAGAATACTGCCGTAGATGACAAAAATTCACCGGAAAGTCTGGTTACAAAAATAGCTAATTCCGGTGCGGTGTGTATAAAACTGTATTTTGAAAATGGTTATGGAGACAGTAACCAGTGGCCATTATTGAGTCCTGCAACACTAAAGCGAATTAAAACTGCAGCAGTAAAGAATAATTTGATGATTTTAGCGCACGCCAATGCCATAGATATGTATCAAGCAGCGCTTAATGCGAAGGTTGATATGCTTGCCCATGGACTTTGGAACTGGGGTAAATATAGTCGAAATCAGCAATTACCAAATGAAATGTTGACGTTGTTGAACGAAGTAAAAAGTAAAGACATTGGATTTATGGCAACACAGCGTGTTATTGCCGGGCTTGGTGAAGTGATGTTACCTGAAACTAAACACAACTCAGCGTTTTTAAAAACTACACCTAAAGCATTACTAAACTGGTATAAAACACCAGCTGCACAATGGTTTACTAAGGAATTGATTGCAGGATTTGATGGCTTATCGTCAGAAAAAATAGCAGAAATATTTCTTTATGGCCGTACGAGGAAAAATCAGCAGGTAATCACTTATCTTGATAGTGTCCATCATCCAATGCTTATAGCGTCTGATTTTCCAGGAAGCCCAAGCTATGCTAATCAACCGGGGTTAACCACATATCAGGAAATGCAAATGCTGGCGCAAGCTGGAATTAGTCTAAAAGGGGTATTGGCAGCGGCGACTATTAATAACGCGAAACAATTTAATTTAGCAGATGACTATGGCAGCGTAGAAAATGGTAAGGTAGCGAACTTATTGTTACTAAATGAAAACCCGTTGAAAACTATTGAGGCTTGGGACGCTATTGATAAAATTATATTACGTGGAAAAGTTCATGCACGTGATGATTTAAGAGCAAATAAGCCGGTACATTAAATGTAACTAACATATTACAAATACCCCTGAAAATATATGTCATGGATAAAGGTATAAAGATAAATGAAAGCTCGAATACTCGTTATTGACGACAATCCAGATATTGCTCACGCACTAAAGGTCTTATTTACCATTAATCAGCTGGACTGTGATCATTGCTTAACACCAGAAACAGGGCTTTCGGCGCTTGATAATTCGCACTACGATCTAGTAATTCAAGATATGAATTTCACACAAGATACGACTTCTGGCGAAGAAGGTATTACGTTATTTAACGAAATTCGTCGCCGATTTGCGGACTTACCAATAATTTTGATGACCGCATGGACGCATTTAGAAACCGCCGTCGATTTGGTCAAGTCTGGTGCCAGTGATTATATTTCAAAACCTTGGGATGATGACAAACTCATCATTACGGTTAATAACTTAATCGAGCTTAGTGAGTTACAACAAGCGCATCGTAAGAGTGCCTTAAAGCATAATCGTCAACAACGAGAACTGGCACAACAATATGATCTGTGTGGTATTCGCTACCAAAGCGATGCCATGTTTAATTTATTGCAGATCACCACACAAGTTGCGCATGCTGATGTTTCGGTATTAATTACCGGCCCTAATGGGGCAGGTAAAGAAAAGGTTGCTGAAATTGTACAAGCCAATTCAAGTTGTCGCCAAGGCCCATTTATTAAAGTAAATGTTGGTGCACTTTCACCTGAATTGATGGCAGCAGAGCTTTTTGGTGCTGAAGCAGGCTCGTACACCGGCATTACGAAACGTCGCATTGGGCGTTTTGAATTAGCCAATAACGGAACGCTATTTCTTGATGAAATTGGTAACTTGTCACTAGATGGACAAGCAAAACTATTACGAGTGCTTGAGACGGGTGAATTCGAACGCATTGGCGGTAGTGAAACGATAAAAGTTAACGTACGTATTATTAGTGCCACCAATGCCGATATTAAAGGCGCAATAGCCAAAGGCGATTTTAGAGAAGATTTATATTATCGTTTAAATGTTATAGAGCTCCCTTTGTTGGCATTAAATCAGCGAAAAGCCGATATATTACCTTTGGCAGAGCATTTTTTAGGTGAAGCTTTTCAATTGACAGAGCAAGCATGCTTAACGTTGAAACATTACGCTTGGCCTGGCAATATCCGAGAATTGAAAAATGTTATGCAAAGAGTGTCATTACTCGCTCGTGATAAAGTTATTGATGAAAAAATATTAGCATTAAATGTTCAGTTACCTGAGTCAACTACTTCATCGGCTAATACTGAAGAGCTCACCGCAGAAGATATTCAGCATGCGATTTCCGATGCCAGTGGTGTTATTTCTGAAGCGGCAAAATTATTAGGACTTAGTCGTTCTGCACTTTACCGCCGCATGAAAAAATTTGAGATAGTAGGTTAATGCTAAAAAGGTCTTTATTCCTGCGCTTATATGCAGCCACTGCCATAGTGATGCTGTTTTATGGTGTTGTACTACTTGCTTTACCCAAAGAAGCTAGCTTTATCAGTATTGAAGTGATTCTGGTGAGTGCTGGCTTCTTGTTGGCGTTATTACTGGTATCTAAGTGGTGCTTAGCGCCATTAATGAAAACACTATCAGCAATTGATAACGGCATTGATGCGTTTAAAGATAACGATTTTAGTCTCACTATTCATAACCAAAATTACAGTGAAGTATCGAACCTAGTAAAAATTTATAATGAGCTAGCAACGGTACTGCGTAATGAGCGTATGGATATTTTTCAACGTGAGCTGCTACTCGATACTGTTATTCAAAGTACCCCCGTGGCAATGGTACTGGTGAATAGTAATGATAAGGTGGTGTATAGCAATTTAGCTGCAAAAGAAATGTTTTGCCAGAGCAGAAAATTAGAGGGCGGAGACTTTACGGCTCTTTTGACTAACCTGACACCAGTATTGCAAACTGCAACTCTGGCGCGCGATGAAGGTTTAGTTACTGATTTACAAGACGAACAAGCATTAGTTTATAATATGAACTGCCAACAATTTATGCTTAATGGTCGTGAGCACCAGTTATATTTATATAAAAACATGACCAACGAAATATCGCGTAAAGAGACTGATATGTGGAAACAAGTCATTCGATTAATTAGCCACGAGTTAAATAATTCTTTAGCGCCTATTTCATCACTAACACGCTCAGCACAAAAAATTATTACACAACCAGAGCATAGTCATATGCTCAACGATGTATTAGAAACCATCGGTAATCGCGCCAGTCATTTACATGGTTTTATTGAGCAATATGCTAGTTTTTCCCGTTTGCCCCAGCCAAACTTTAAAGCGGTAACGTTAAAAAATTTCTTTCAACAAATTGAAACTTTAGTTGGCGTGTCTTGTTACTTTGATGTGGTGAGAGTAGAAGCAGTGTTTGATGCTGGGCAGATTGAACAGGTAATTATTAATTTAGTTAAAAATGCTAAAGAGTCAGGTTCTAAATTAACAGATGTTAGCTTTGAAATGAAGCAGCATTGTGGGAAATTGATCTTTAATGTTTTTGACCGTGGTACTGGGCTGAGTGTAAAGCAACAGCAACAAGCGTTATTACCATTTTTTACTACAAAACCGACGGGTACTGGTGTTGGGCTAGCATTATGTAATGAGATAGTGATGGGGCACCAAGGGAAGCTTAAACTGTTAAATCGGGAACATGGAGGGCTTTGCGTGAGTTTCAACTTAAGCTTTTAGATATTAAGTCAGTTAAAAATGCAGGCGATATATTGCCTGCATTTACTTTATTAAGTGACTGTTTATACTTTAAATTGGTTTAATAGTTCTTCTTGGTTAGTTATATCGTCTACTTGTATTTTCATTGCAGCATTTGTTTCTGTCGCAACTCTTAAAACACCTTCAGATAAATCATTAATATTTGATGTGTTTTTACTCATTTCTTCAGCTACAACACTTTGCTCTTCGGCTGCACTGGCAATCTGTAAATTCATATCAATAATTTGAGAAACGTTGTCTCGAATTTGGCTATTGGCTTCATTAGCTAGGTTTGCTTTATCCACCGTGGTTTCTGTGGTGACCTTACTACTATCCATTACAGAAACAACAGCAGCAACACCTGATTGTAACTTCTCAATCTTTTCTTTAATTTCTGAAGTAGCATTTTGAGTTCTGGCAGCAAGGCCTCTTACTTCATCAGCTACTACAGCAAAGCCTCTCCCCGTTTCTCCTGCTCGTGCAGCCTCTATTGCCGCATTTAACGCTAATAAATTTGTTTGTCCGGCAATTTCAGTGATCACACTCAAAATTGACTCAATGCTAACCGTATCGTTTTCAAGTTCTCTAACGACATTAACAGCCTGATCAATTTGTACTGATAAATCTGTAATTGAACTAACGGTATGCCCGACCGCTTCAACTCCTTGAATTACCGCTTCGTCGACGTCTTGCACTATTTTAGCTGCGCTCTGAGCATTATTAGCCACCTCAGCAGCGGTTTGCGCCATCTCTGTCATTGCTGTTGCAAGCTGCACTACTTCTTGGTTTTGTTGTTCCATTGATTTTGCAGAGTCGCCTGCTCCAGTCGCAACCTGGGTTGATTCTGCCATGATGCTGCTACTTGTGGTTTTTACCTGTTTTATGAGTTCTTGGATACGAATTGAAAACTGATTGAAGCTTTTAGCTATTTGCGCAAACTCTGGTTCAAGCTTAGTGTTTAAGCGCTGAGTTAAGTCACCTTCTCCGCAAGCGATACTTTCCATCGCTTGATTGAAAGTATCTAGAGGCTTCATGAGATGATTCAATACGGCCTGCATAATAAAAAGAGCAAGAATAATAGCGATAAGAGAGTAGGTAATAGCTTGATTACGCAAACTTGTGATAGGCTGATTAATAATTTCATTATCAAGTACTACCCCCATTGCCCAACCATAGTCAGGTAATGTACGAAAAACAACCGTGCTCTGTTTTCCTGAAACTTCCATCTCTATTGGCTGGTTAGTGATGTTAACCGTAGTGTTGAATAATTCCGCCATTGGCTTGCCATTTAGCTCAGCATTTGGGTGTGCAACAAAATTACCATCGTTACTAACAATAAACGCATAACCCGCGCCAAATAAATTAGCGCTATTACTGATGCTAGCTAAGTCCTTCAGACTCACATCAGTAAAAATGGCACCAAAAAATTGATTGCCTTTTTTTAGAGGGGCAGCAATTGAAATTAAAATTTCTCCTGTGGACGCGTCAGCATATGGTAGTGTAAAAACTAATTTATCTTCCGATTTTGCTTGTTTATACCAACCACGAGCACTTGGGACAAAGTTAGGTGGCTGCCAATTAGGGTTGTTACCAATCCAAGAACCATCTTCACGGCCAATGCCTGCTAATTCGAACTGTTCCATAATCATAGGTTGACCAAACGAGTTCAGAAAGCTTTCATCTGAGAAGTCTTCAGCTAATAATGATGTAGCATAAGCTGTAAGGTTGGCTTTACTTGATAGCACTTCTTCAACGTGATTAGACATAGAAGAAGTAAGTTCGTTAACACTGTCGCTTACTTGCTGATCAATTTCAGCTTTCACCTGCAGATAAATATTGGCCGATAATAACCCTAATGATAAGGTCAAAATAATGCTCACCGTAATAATTATTTTGTGCAAAAACTTCATTGTGTATCCTTAATGATCTATGGTCGGCGTCATATATTGACGATGTCTTTTATGGTTTTAATATGTGGCTAAATATTCAATAGGGAAAATTAATTTAACATTACTGAGGTAATTTAGTCACCAATAAGGTATATCGCAAATTTTATTGAAATTTCAATTGATAATAATAAAAGGTAGATACTTTTTACAGTATTAACAAGAGAATTGAGCTATCTTCGATATTTTTAGTGCATTTAGTTGCTTTTTAATCTGCTATTGATTGTTTAGATCAACTTTTTAGGAAATTTATCGCTAAGATATGTGCTGAAATGTTACTTCAAAATTTAGCGCGCTAGATAGTGATAAGATTAAAATAAAGATATATAAGCTTTATGGACTAATTCAAAAAAGCATTAATAGTGACAAGTAAAAAATTAGCTCTTATGATGTTATTTTTGCAAGAGCAGTGAAAAAATAGAGATTAAATTTTCACCTCGTGCAATGACTACTCTTTCATGGATGTTTATTTCAGTAGAAAGAATTACGGATTCTAAAATATTGACAATGAAAACTAAATTAATTACTCGACGGGGCTATGTCTTACTTCAAGATGAGTTAAATAAGCTTTGGCGAGAGGACAGGCCCGAAACAACTCGTAAAGTCTCATGGGCTGCTAGTTTAGGTGATCGCAGTGAAAATGCTGATTACCAGTATAATAAAAAACGTCTACGTGAAATTGACCGCCGAGTACGTTATTTACGCAAAATACTCGAAGAGCTTAAAATTGTAGATTATGGCCCTCAACAAGAAGGAAAAGTATTTTTTGGTGCTTGGGTGAGCTTAGAAAACGATGATGCAGAAACACTAAAGTTTCGTATTGTCGGGCCGGAAGAAATATATGGCCGAAATGATTATTCATCAATCGATTCACCGATTTCACGGGCATGCTTGAAAAAAGAAGTAGATGACGAAGTTGTCGTACGAACACCTACAGGTGAAAAAGTTTGGTATATCAATGATATTTGCTATGAAAAATGATTGCGTCATCGAGTTTGAAGTGAGAAATAAAGCAACTCTAAACGCTTGTTAACATAGATAAGTGCTTATCTATCTGCATAAATTCGATAAATAGCCTTCTTAAAAAGATATAACTTTTAAATATTGATGAGTTTTCTAGATGACTTTACCAGCGTAATAAATAATGAAGCAATGCTCTGATTAATGATTGTATTAGACTACGATTGCAATGTCGGGCCGTTTTTTCCTTTAGGGCAAACCTTAATTTATTTAAAAATAGAGGCACTAGTAGTAAATGTTAGACAAGCGCAGTCAATGGAATAACGACTATAATGAACAAGGTTATTTTGTTATTAGAGATTTTTTTAGTGACGTTGAAATATCGTCTCTAAGAAAGGTAATATTAAAATTTCATGAGTTATGGAAGCAAGATAATACAGCTTTCTATGAAGAAGTCGCTTTTAACTCTTCCTTAATTACTGGGAGTAAATACCTTGCGTCGAATGATCGTGTCACACTTTTCAACTTTATTAGCTCAAAAAAAATAATGAATATTGTAGACACGGTTATAGCGACCAAACCAGCATTTATGAATACGCAGTTATTTTTTAACCCGGTTAACCCGCAACTCAAAGATTTTTGGCATCGAGACTGTCAGTATGACCATGATGTTGATGTACAAAAAAAGGTCATCCATGAAACTCAGGTGTTACATCTTAGAGTGCCGTTATTTGATGAACTTGGTATGGAACTGGTTCCTGGTACACATAAGCGTTGGGATAACGAAGAAGAGTTTAATATTAGACAAGAAGAGAAGGGCAGAGCAAGTAATGAAGATTTGCCTGCGGGTAAAAAAATTCCATTGACTGCCGGAGACTTATTAGTTTTTTCTGCAGATATGATTCATCGTGGTCTATATGGCTTAGACCGGTTAGCGTTGGATATTTTAGTTTTTGATTCTGCGGGCGACTTTGTTGATTATGTTGATGATGATTGTTTACCTGATGCTTCTATGTTAAAAAAAATTGACGATCCAAGATTATTTACTAATACACTATATTTAAAATCGTTAACTTAACCTTATGTCCTAATTCTACTATGAAATACTAGCAATTTTTTGTCCTAGAACTCGCCTTGCTCATTCACTACGCTAGTTGTTGAAACGTAAAGGGCGCAATAACTGCTATCATCACTGTTGCCTTTTTTATTGCGTGGTGAAGTTACTTCCCATTATTTTTTAAAATTTTTGTTTTGGCTTACATTAGAGTAGCCATAATTCACTTCAATTTTGTTATCGGTTGGAACCATTTTCATGTGCTTTTGTACATTTTTGTATTCAAGTTTATTGCTCTGAAACCTAAAAATTTGGCTATGACTAGTAAGGCATAGAATATCAACTAATATTATGGATATGTTGGCGTGAACCCTAATTATTTCGTAAGTGATAAGTAACGACTTAGCCCTTCTTTCGTTGACCGAACTGATAAATTATTTTGCTCTCGACTTCAATAGAAGGCTTAACAATCCTTAGTAGTTAATAGTGCCTAATTAATTGTATTTTATATAATCTTTACTAATATTATTAATATGCTCTAGCAAGCCTAATAGGCGGTGACTTTTTACTTTACTGTCAGGGATAGGATATAAAATGAAAAGCTTTGATAAAGCTGAAATGACAGCAGGAATTCTAATCTTAAACACCGATGGTGTTTTGATTGATGTGAATACCAAATACCTTGTTATGACAGGATTTTTAAAGGAAGATTTAATTGGTTTATCAATTGAGCAATTTGATAAATTTTCTGCGAAGCAAATATGTAGTAAAACTGACAATGAAGCCTTTGGTCATTATCATTCAATATTAAAACGAAAAAGTGATACGAATTTTTCAGCTGAAATTTGTTTTTTTTGTCGTCGTATAGATAATAAAGATCACATTTTATTATTTGTGAAAGAAGTTAATGATTCAGATATATCGAAAGTTAATGCCTCTATTATTGAAAAAATTTTTAATCATACTAATGAAGCCATTATCGTAACTGATAATCAAGGCTACATAAAAAATATCAATAAGGGGTTCACGCTTATTACCGGCTATACACAGAAAGATGTGATAGGTAAAACCCCCGCTATTTTAAACTCAGGAATACAAGATAAAAAGTTTTATAAGCAGTTTTGGCGAAGAATCAAAAATGAAGGTTGTTGGCAAGGTGAAATTTGGAACAAAAGAAAGAATGGAGAAATTTATCCAGAATGGCTGAACGTCAGCAGCACTAAGGATGTAGAAGGTAAAGTTTCTAACTATATTTGCCAATTTACTGATATTAGCAACCGTAAAAAATCGGAAGAAGAGCTACATTTTCAGGCTTATCATGACACATTAACTAACTTACCTAATAGAGAGTTACTCTTTGAAAAAATCGAACGTTTATTTTTAAATCATAGAGAAACTCCAACCTGCTTTGCTGTATTTCTTTGTGATTTGGACCGATTTAAAGTTATTAATGATTCACTTGGACATGAAGTGGGGGATGCGCTATTAAAGAGTGTTGCTAATCGGTTCTATGCAAAGTTGCGTGACAATGACCTTATTGCTCGTAGCGGTGGGAATGAGTTTATTGTCGTTATTGAAGGCACAAAACCATTAATGAACTTAGATAAAATTTGTCAGCAAATCTTGTCACTTTTTGAAATGCCATTTGATACTGAATATGGTGAATTTAAAAGTACTATCAGCATTGGTGTTAGCCAATTCCCTTCCGATTCTACAGATGTAAGAGAGTTAATTTCATTTGCCAATGTTGCTATGAATAAAGTGAAGGAAATCGGCGGAAATCACTATATATTTTTTGATAGTCGAGAAAAGCAACTGATACAGCAGCGTTTAGAGCTTGAAAATGAAATTTACCAAGCGATTGAAAATAAACAATTTGAGGTCTGGTATCAACCACAAATAAACACTAAGACGAATGAAGTCTATGGTGTTGAATGTTTACTTAGATGGAATCACCCCGAACAGGGGCTGATAGCTCCGGATCTATTTATCCCTATTGCCGAAGCTAATGGCTCTATTAGAGAGTTGGGATATTTTGTTCTAAAAACCGCATGCCATCAGCTTAAACAGTGGCGAATAAGTGGCTTGTTTACTGGTATATTGGCGATAAATGTTTCATTACGACAGTTCGAAAGAAATGACTTTTTAGCTCAGATACAGCAAACTTTAGCAGAAGAAATGTTGCCAGGTAACTGCCTTGAAATCGAAGTGACAGAATCTATATTCTCTGAAAAAAATCAACATAATAATGATATTTTGTATGCGATTAGAAAATTAGGTGTCAAAGTCGCTATTGATGATTTTGGTACGGGTTATTCGTCATTACAACGCTTAAAAAACCTGCCGATTGATAATGTGAAAATAGATAAGTGCTTCGTTGATCATATTGAACATAGCCAAGAAGACGCAGCAATTGTGATGGCTGTAATATTACTATCACAAACTTTCAATATTGATTTGATCGCAGAAGGAATAGAGACCAAAGAGCAAGCGGAAAAGTTAACCTTGTTGGGCTGTTTTAATCAGCAAGGTTTTCTTTATAGCAAGCCACTTAATATTAATGATTTTGAACTGTGGCTTACTAAATTTAATCATAAGTATGCGAATATTAATCGACAAAGTGAGATCAACTATTTATGAAAATATCGAGTCAGCCTGATGTTGTGATGATTTATCAAGAACGTGATAATGTTGAAGCTGCCATTCAGCAAATTATGGAGTTAGAGCTCAAGTTTAATGCCTATAAATATAACCCCGAAAAGCTGCGTACTATTGCCGAAACTAAGCCTAAAATACTGTTGTTATCATCAAATAATATTAAAAATACCATACAACTTTATATTAATTACTTAGAAAAGTATGAGCAACAAATAGCACCTCATAACGCAATATTGCTGATTAACAGTCGCGAAACCTATCGGGCATATTTAGCCTGTGAAAACGGTTTATTTGATAATTACGTTATTATAAATCCACTTAATGAACCTTATCGATTAAAACTGGTATTACTACAGGAGCTTCACTTAATAGAGAGTCATAAAAATGAAGGATTAGAAAAGCTTATTTCTGAAGGTGAAGATGAACTTGCTTCTTGTATTGAGCACGGTGTAATACTGAAAAAATCGTTCATTCAAGAAGTGAATGATAGCAAAGCAGATATTTTAGCGGCATCGAATGCCGCAGCGTTAGACAGTGATGAGGCCAGATTAGTATTACAAAATTTAGTGGGTTTGAGCTTAGAAGGCATGAATGAAAACATCTCTGCAGGTATTCAGAATATTTTAGATCAACTTGTCACTTTGAAGTTAAACAGTAAAGCGCTAACAGAAGGCGTTGAAAAGCGTAGTACGCCGAAAAAGAAAACTGTTGTAGGAATGAATACTAAGTTATTGACGTCAGATGAGATAAAATTAAACCCTACAGCAACAGTGAGTTATAAGGTACTTATTGCTGAGCCATCTAATTTATTTACTCGTGTAATAGCCGAGATATTCTCTGAAACGGCATTTAAATACCTACTAGTAAATGATGGGCAAACAGCATTGACACAAATTAGCGACTTTAAGCCCGATGTAGTGCTTTTAGCGTATGACTTACCCAAAATTAATGGTTTTGATATTACAAAAACTATTCGTGCCCAAGGTAATAAAGTACCTATTATCGCTTATGTGCACCAGAAGGATAAAGCGGAAGTAAAACGTTGGATTCCACTCGGCTTAAGTGGTTATTTAGTTAAACCGTCTAAAAAAAGTGCTATTTTAAAAAATATTGAAAAAGCAGTTAAAAATCCAATTGAAATAATACCTCATCGTAGTAATGCTAATAATACAGATATTCAATGGGTTGAAGAATACTCGGTTGGCAACGCTGACATTGATGAGCAACATAAAGAGCTTTTTTTCATGATAAATGATTTTTTTAAGCAAGATAGTAAAGCAAAGGCTATTATGCTGTTCCAGAATTTATCTGCTTATATAGATTTGCACTTTGCAACAGAAGAAGATCTATTGAGACAAATTAATTACCCGAATACCGAAGAGCACATTAAAAAACATGATGAATTGAGAGCAAAATTTCACTTATTGCAAGATAAGCTTGATAACTACCATACTGATATTCATCATAAAATTGGTATGTTTCTTTATAATTGGCTAGCGCAACATATTTTGAAATCTGATATGGAGTATCGAACTTATGCCTTATCAATTGAAGAGCCAAGTTTCTGCCAATAGTTTCGGCCGCTGAAAATCTGTTCAGTGTTGCAGTACTTGATAAGAGAGTAACTATTACCTTAGTACTGCGCTTTGCGCTGATCTTCTAGCCTGGCTCTGAAACTAGTTACTTAGCGATAAAGTGTTTTTCCAAACACTGGCCTTTTCTTGTTCGGTTACTTTGTATGCAACTTTATTCTCGTTAAAGTTGATATTAAAGAAGTAAGAATTTGGTTCATGAATTTCCCACATTGTGGTTTCTTTATTTGTTTTCAAATTGCGCCTAACTATATAATTACTTTTCCATGAGTAGATATTATCTCCACGAACTTGCCATTTATTCCAATCAGTGATTTTAAAATCTTCTTTTATTTTTGTTTCTAATTGTGTGTCGAGGTTAAATTGAAATAAACCTTCCTGACTATATTTACTCACCAATAGAGTATTATTTGAAGCTACATAGTTCGCGCTATAGCCCCCATTTTTTGTCATTTTTTTGGTATTACCTGACGCTAACTCTACCTCCCAAAGCTGCCAATCTCCACTTTGGTCACTGCTAACAATTACGTTCTGGTTATTCATTACCTCTGCATAATGGATATTTTTTAAGTTGACCTTAATCTCTTGCCACTGCTTGTTGTGTAGTGAGTATTGATATAACTTTGAATTTATACTGACGATGATGAAGCTATCGTCTTTGGCCCACTTCATATTTACAATGTGTTTAATCGACTCGGGAAAGTGCAACGTAGATACTTTATTCTGCTGATCTATCAATTGAATATCTATTTTTCCGCTATCGGTGGAAAGATAAACTAGCGCATCTGAAGTATTAGCGTAAATAGGATGAAAGTTAGTAAAAGGTGAATGAGTTAATGCTTTGGCTGGCTTGTTGTCTTGATGCGACAGCTGATAGATATTTCGTGTAGCATCGAACTTAACATACGATAATAATGACAGATGTTGGGAATAATCAGCCTGCGTTATGCCCTTACTATCAAGCAGCGCTTGGTGTTTTTTCGTGATTAAATTAAAAGACTTAACCCCTTCATTATCAGATGTGAGTATCGTTTGGTTATCTAGCCAATCAAGTCCATTAACACTATAAAAAATGTTATAGCTTTTCACTATTTTTATATCACTCAAGTCAACCACTTTAAGCATTGCTCCACCATCTTGCTGGTATTCAAAAACAGCTAATTCTTTGCCATTAGGAGATAATGAAAATAGATAGTCGCCTCTGGTATTACCTTCTGGATTTGAGTTTGTTAGCTGCTGTATTCGCATGGTATCTAATTGAATACTTCGAATGCTATATGGCTGAGAAACCTGATCTCGAAAGTTAAAGTATAATTTTCGAGAGGAGGCATTATATGCCAAATGGGTAATGGCTCTTTTGGCACAGTCTGTAATTTTTTCTATATGCTTATTTGAAATGGTAATTTTAACTATTTGACAGTTCCTTTCTTTCAAACTATCGAACCTTGTTGCGAATATAGTATCAGCGTCTTTAAATATTACATGCGTATAATAATAAGAGTCATTAGTTAACTTTGATGCTGTTAGACCTGCGGGTTGAAGCCATAATTGTGCGTATTTATTTTTTGAATTTCTATGGATAAAAACAACATCGCCATTTTTAAACATTTGCTGTTTAAATGCATTACCTTTAACCGTTGTTAAAGGTGTAGGTTTTGAAAGACTAAAGAGCAAATCACTTTTCACTGTGAGCTTATAACTTAGGAATACTATTAATACAGTCGCTATAAAAGCGAAAATTATCAGACGTCGAACCGTATGACTTGGGTGCTTACCAGTCCCTGGCAGGTTAGTTGTATTTTTATCAATTAGTTTGGCACTTTCTTGTAAATGAACAACAGCGTTGAAGCGATACCCAACTTTACTGACAGTAACTATATACAGAGGCTTTTGAACATCTATTTCAATTAATTTTCTTAATTCTCCAATTGCGCGGTTTACAGCGGCGTCACTAATAATACGTCCCTGCCATACTTTTTCGATAAGTTCTTTGCGTGAAATAGCTCGATTAGAATTTTTACATAAATAACAGAGTAAAGTGAATATTTTTGGCTCGATTTCAATTTTTTGAGCATTTTTGCTTAATGTGAAATTATTTTCATGGATGATAAAAGAGGAAAAAGAAAATATCATTTAAGAATGTTAGCCTTTGTTTTTATTGTGATTATAAAAAAAATTATCATTTCATTATATTTTCATTATTGCTCTTTTTAAGGTTTTTCTACAAGTTATTTCCAAATATATTGAAAAGGATAAACTATGGACATGCGTAAACACACACTTACAAAAATTTTGACGATTAATATGATACTGTGGGGGATATTAACAGGTTGTGGAGGAGGCTCTAGTAATGAAAAATCACAACCAGTCCCAGCACCTACACCATCAGTGCCAACCGCAACTGCAAAGTGCGGACAATATTCAATTGACAGTGATCAGTCGTGCATAACCATAGGGAATAGATCTGCTATTACTTACGCGTCAAATGACACAAGTGAATATTCTGGTTTAGCAATTTTTTTACACGGCGCCCCAGGTGCGCCAACTAAAGTCTCTGAAATATTCGGTTCCAAAGCAATAGCAGATAAATTCAACCTTGTTAGCATTGCTCCTAAAGGTAATAACTCTAGTTATGAATGGACAAGTACCAACAATACTCTTTCTGAAACACCAGATGTTGACTATTTGATAAATGTTATCGATGAGGCCCAAAGTAAGTACACTTTTACAGATAATAAAATTTTTATTTTTGGGTATTCAGCTGGTGGATTTATGGCATATAAATTGGCGTGTAAAATACCAGAGCGATTATCTGCTGTGATATCACTTGCAGGTCAGTTTAGAGGTGACTTCGATGCTTGTTCTACTTCTACTTCAATTGCAGTGCACCATTTGCATAGTACTATTGATAAGGAAGTCCCATTTTTTGGTAGAGATAATGGCAATATTGCGTCGGTGCCTGATACCATTGCATTTTGGCAGAATAAAAATGGTTGTAGCACAGTAATTGAAGAAACAATTCAAGCAGGTGTTACTGCGGCTAGCACTGAAACTCGAACTGAAAAATATACAGATTGTGTAAATTCAGTGGCATTGTCGTATTTAGACTCTGTTGCTCATGAAAGTAATTATATTGCAGAAAGCTTGCTTTCTACCTATGAATATTTGTTAATAGATTAACTCAATAACGGTGATATTACTCAACGTCAACTGAAGAAGACTTCGAATAAGTTATTTTTTTCCGACAGTCTTTTACTTAATAATTAATCGGGATTAAAAATTAAAGTTGATGTTTGTCACGCTTTAGCACTAAGTAATGAAAAACAAATGCTGCTTGAGTATTTGGCTAACATCTTCAGCTATATAAAGCGGTTAATATGATAAATGGCGGCTAAGGTAATGAGTCGCCATTTAACATTTTAAGTTGAGATTACATTAGTTCCCACACTTCCCAGCTTTCAAATTGATATTGCTCAGCTAGCTTTAACGCAATATCTTGATGCTTTTGTGCTAAATCTTGTCTATCAATAGCGTCATAATAAACACTCATTTGTTTATGCCAACCAGGAAAACTTTCACCTTCAGCTTTTACATTCTTTAATAACTGTAACGCTTTTGGATGATCTTTCTTTTTATTAAAGCCATTGGCAAGATGAATGTTTACCATAGTGTATGACTCAGGAAACTCTGCTTTAATCACCGCTAATATCTCGTCAACTTGCTGAATTTGTTTTGACCAAAACATGTATTTAGCAAATTGGTAGGCGTGTAACCATTCAAACTGAAAACCTGCCCAACTTTTTTGTTGTGTTTTAAAGTGTGCGAATACTGCTTTATAGTCGCCAATTGCCAGCATATCTGTGCCATCAATTGCATAATGAGGTGCTAAAAATTGTAAGCCGTCATAAAGTGCAGGTAGGGCAGTAGTAAAGTGATTTTCATTAGGGTAATGCTTGTACTGCCACCTTAATGATTTAGCTGCCGATGCTTCAAATACTTTAACAACCTCGTCAACACCCATGTCTTCTTCATTAGCAAGAGAAATAAATACAGGTGCTTGTAGTTTATTTGCTGCTAATAATGGTGTCAGTTTTTTTGGCAAGCTGTTGCCATCAAACCAAGCGCTAGGACTCATGGCGAGAAAAGCATTAAATGGTGTATTTTGTTGCATCATACTGTAAAGCGTGAATAAACCACCAAGTGAATACCCTGAAAGCGCCTTTTGCTTATTGGTGCGGTAATTTTTATCAATTAACGGCAGTAACTCTTGGCTAATATAGCGTTGAAGTTTTGCTGCATCACCGAAAGCATCATCATTCTTATCTGGCCATGTTGTCGTTTTCAGGTAGTCATCACCGCCTTGATTCGCTATTCCTATCACGATCATCGGTGGAATTTTTCCCATACGGGTGAGATTTTTTACTACCGCTGACACATGTTGAAATTGAAAGTCAGCATCAATAACGTACAGGCTTGGGTAATGTCGCTTATTCATCAAATAGCGCTCTGGCAGCGATACCATGTAACGTCTTTTTTCGGAAAATATTGTTGATGAATGTTGATGCTCGTAACCATTAACAATAGGTTTGCTGGCATGTTCAGTCTCAGCAGCGTAACCAGTAGCACTAAGAATAATTAACCCGCACAGTACAAAAATTATTTTTTTCATTAACCAAACACCTGAGACAATTTTTTAGATGATTTACATTATCAGAACACATGAAAAAGACAGTATAGCTTTGGTGAAGAGTTGGTGAAGCTTAGTATTTACTATAAAAATAAAGTATTAACGTGATTTTTACGAAATAGCATAAGCTTTATATAAGGCGTAGTGAAGAAGATAAACAAAAGTTAAGTGAAATCCTTGTAAATACAAAATGAAAAATACTTAACTATTAGCACTTATTCAATTAACTAAGTATAAAATTATCCTTAATGACCGCCATTAAGTTCTCATGGCTCGCACGAATACGATAATCTTTTGATTGATCAATCCACTTAATAATACCGTTTTCATCAATTAAGATAGAGGTTGGTATCGACATTGAACGATAGGTAAACATGCTAAATGACATTGAAATGCCAAAAATGGTTTTGATATTATTAGACTCCCAACCTACGGCCTTTTGGTGCTCAACACCGTATTGTTTCACAACGGCTAATTCAGGATCTGAAAGCAGTGAAATATTAAGATTGTCACGTTTAATATGTGCTTGGACCTGTGCTGTGGTATCACCTGATAAAGCGAACACACTGACACCGTAAGCATCAAGTTCTGGCTTCATGTTACTCATCATTTTCAGCTCTGCGTTACAGTATGGACACCATGAACCACGATAGAATTTTAATAGCATTTTTTTGCCCTTTAAAACCTCAGAGTTGAAGATGTTTCCTGTAAAGTCATCTGTAGTAAACGGTAAAATATTGTCGCCAACTTTTACTTTCAGCTTTCCTAGTGGTGTTCTTTTCTGCACAAGAAAAAACAGCAGTATCGCACTGATTAATATTAGTAAGCTAACAGAAAGCGTAGTAACAAAAGTTACTAGCGACGAGCTTGATGAAAACACCGCATAAACTCCTAGCGCGATACTTATTGGTAGTGCTGTTGCTAGTCCAATTGGGTGTTCAGGTGTTTGGTTTTTTTTTAGCTTTGAAAAGTAAGATGCTAGACTGGCAGCAGCAATTATAATACTTAGTAAGGTAAAACTTATGGCTATTTGATTCATATTTTTTCTCAGCGAATTTCTAAAGTGATCGCTCTATTGAGGCCTGTATAATTTGTTAGTTGAATGTTTTAGTATCATGCCCTTTGATAAGATTAAGTTCAAATACTAAGCACTAAGCACTAAGCATGAAAGTGGCAGTAGAAGTGTATGAATTTATGTTTTTAGCTCAATTTATTCGCGCTTAGAAGTTACAGATAAAACAAACTCTTTGTTTATCTTTTTTTACATATAGACAAAGTTATGTTCATTTTAAGTTGTCTTATTTAACAAAAAACTAATAAATTGAGCTTTATCAAGTCATCATATTTAGATTAGGCTAAAATGAAGTGACAGTTTTTGCGACGTATCGTCTTGGTTTTTCAATATAATTGGATAATGAAATGAAAAAATATTTGCTAGTTTTATCAGCGTTGTTATTTGTGCTTACCGGTTGTAGCAAGTTGGTGGATGTGCAGCTTGATGAGAAGGTAACCGTGTTTTTAAGTGACGGTAGCGATAAAAAAGTACAGTTGATAGCAACAGATCCCGAATATATTATGCTAAAAGCGTGGTTGGAAGAAAATAAAGCTGACTGGTTATCTACATCGGGTCGCTATTCAGGTGGGGTATATCTCACATCAGGTAATTACGGTATTCAAGTCACTGACAGTAAAGTTGTGCTGTACTCGAGTATTACTGACAAGCCAACGGCTATTTATGCACAAGAAATTGAACGTACTGACTTAAGAGCGTTAAAAGATTTGGGTAAGTAACCTTACTTGGGTTAAGTAACAGCTAATCAAATATCGAGCCTATATTTATAAGGAAGGTATGATTGTCAGAAATATTGCTGACAATCATATTTTTATTAAAATAAACGGTTATAGAGCCTTACCGTCCTTATCAACCGCATCAAGCTGATGACCATCTGGCCCACCGTCTCTAGGAGGAGTTAAAGCATTCATTTCATTGCTGCCGGCGAGTGCGCTTTTATCCGTCAATGAGCGCAAAAATGCCGCAAGGTAGCCAATTTCTTGTGTACTAAAACTACGAGTTACTGCGATGTCCCCACGATCAGATACTGCACGATTAGCGGCATTTAATGCCAATACATGCGCTTCACCGTCACCAGAAATTTCAGTACATTCCGCAATACTTAAGTGTTGAAATTGTGGCAAATCACAGACTTCATTATTGCGATAAAAATCATTCAACGACTGGGAAACATTTGAATAATGTTGAATTACACGTTCAAGCGTTGCGAAAACGCCTTTGTCTCCGTAAGGCGCAGTAATACCAACATTTAATAAGCTAGGCATTCTAAATTGGTTTTTATCGTTACCGTCACCACCCGCATTGACACCAATTTGTGGGTACAGTGGGCCACGTGTTTTTTCTGGGCTAAAGAAAACACCGTCATGGCAGTTGGCGCAACCGGCACCAGCATAAAAAAACAAAGCACCACGTTTTTCATCCTCATTTAGGCTTTGGTCATCACCATCAATATAGTCAAAGAAGGGGTTGTCTATAAATAAGTATGAGGCTTGATAAGCGGCAATTGCACGGGCGATAAGAGAAAAGGTTATGTCTGTAGAGCCATATACTTGATTAAATTCATCGCTCCAATCGGCTACTAGTTTGCTGGCAATATGTTCTCGGTAATCTTGTGGTGAGCCAAAACCCGCGCTATCTCCCATTTCGGCCGCAGCAGTAATAGGAAAATGTGCCTGAGCAATTAATAACCTTAAGGGGTCAGTATTGTCAACCTCAGCTCGCATCGCGTTAGTGACGGTTTTTTCTGGTGTTCTGATGTCAGCTGTTGAAACAACGCCAACAGGTGAGTTTCTATTGGGCTCTTGTAAGCCAACCCGTTGATCCCAAAACATACTCTTTACCCACAATGCTGAGTTACAGATATGAGGTGAGCTACGCCCAACTAAAGGAACAGTATTGCCGTCAGAGCGACCGACACCCAGAATATTAGGGTTGTCAGCATTCACGCCAATAGATAACGATAGGTTGTCGCTGCCACAACTGAGCGCTGGATGATGACAGGATGAACAGGCAGTATCATTGTTTTGACTTAAGGTTTTACTATGAAATAGTCGCATGCCAAGATTAATCAACATTGGATCTTCTTGTCGTCTTAAGCGAGCGGTAAAAGCCCTTATATCCTCAAGCCCACCTTTTAAACCGTAATGTGAAATTGCTGTATTCAAACAGCCGTCTAAATCTTCTGACGGAATATCAACTAGTTTTGTATTACGTCCTGAATTTTGTGGGCAAGCATCACTTAGCCTCATACCACCTTGGCTAAAACCTGCACCATTACGCAAACCGTCATTATCCGCCGTTAGTAATGTTTTTGTACTATCAGTATTTGACGGTTCACTATGGGTTCCATTGCTATTGAGAGCGATGACATGGTAGTTGTAGCGAGTATTTACATTTAGCCCATTATCGATAAAAGTTGTATTGGCTGTTGTGGCTACTTCGCTGTCATTGCGAAAAATGCGATAACCGATAACATTACTGACATCCTCTGGTGCCTGCCACGATAAGCTGATATCACTTGCTGAATGAGTATGAACAATAAGTTGATGCGGGTTTGTATTACTATCTGCTAATACGGGTATTGAGAAAAGTAATGATAATGGCAATAAAAAATTAACCATTTGATAGAAATAGCGTTGGTTGTGTACTAAATGTTTTTTCATTGTTCAATTTCCTTAACTATATTGCACTTAACAAGTTTCTTGCTGACGCTGAATACAAAACTAGCAGCAATGTTTTGGGAGCTAATTAAAGAATACACTTGAAATGTGCAAAGAATATGCAAATGAGGAAATAGATCAGGATAAAGGTGCACATAGAACGTGTCTGACAATAAGTAGGCAAAAAACATCACAAAAACTCTTTGATACCGGCGTAAATGAAATGTTATTTTCAAGTGTCTAGCGATTATTTTCCCTTGGTTAATACAAAAAATCCGAAATAACTTTCGTCTTTTTTAGGTCGGCACCGTCTTACAGGTATTAATTATTTAAATACAAGTGAGATTGAAAATGCTTAAAGTTATTAGTTTTAAAATCTGCCCTTTTGTTCAACGGGTAACCGCCGCACTTAACGCTAAAAATGTACCGTATGAAATAGAATATATTGACCTTAAAGATAAGCCACAATGGTTTTTAGATATTTCGCCTAATGGTCAAGTGCCGGTGTTGATCACTGAACTGGGCACAGCGTTATTTGAGTCGGACGCTATTGTTGAATATATCGAAGACGAATTTGGTGGTATTGAAGGGCATGTAACGAACGAGCAACGTGCAATAGACAGAGCTTGGAGTTATTTAGGTACAAAAAACTATTTAGCACAGTGTGGCACCATGAGCAGTAAAGACGAAGAAAGCTTTACGCAAAAGTCAGCCAAACTAAGCACCGTTTTTGCAAAAGTAGAGCAGCAGCTGTCGACAGCTAATACGTTTTTTAAATTTAATGCTTTAAGTAATGTTGATATTGCCTGGTTACCGCTGTTACATCGCGCTAATATTATTAAAAAACACACAGGTTTCGACTTTTTATGCGGGTTACCTAAAATGCAGGCATGGCAGGCGGCCTTATTAACATCAGGCGTTGCTGAAAATACGACATCTGCTGATTTTGAGGCGCTGTTTACCAACTTCTACCTAACAAATACTTTTTTAGTAACAGGCAATAGTCAGCAGCAAGATAGTCGTTGTGCCGAGTCAAGTTGTTGTGGCTAGCTTCTGACGTTGTAAGTCAGTTATTTCCAGTAATATTGAAACGGGTGTTTATCTTTATGCTGATACTCGTTTAGGAGTTTAGAGCGGTGAATGTAGAGTCAGTTTGGCGTGAATATCAAGCAAGTTTAAAGAGATTTTTGCATAAAAATGTCGCGAATCCTGATGATGTGGATGACTTACTACAAGATATTTTGTTAAAAAGTTATCAGAATTTAAATCATGTTAATGACATCAAAAAAGTGAAGTCATGGTTATTTCAAATAGCGAATAACACAATTATTGATTTTTATCGTAAGCGCAGTAAACATCATCAACTTGAAAATGAAGTGTTATGGTATTCAGAGCAGGATGAAAGCATTTTACAGCAACTTGCTTCATGTGCCGTGCCGTTTATTAATGCCTTACCTAAATTCGAGTCTGAGTTACTGACGGCTATAGAAATTAATGGTGTTTCACAAAAAGAATATGCGCAACAACACGGCATTAAATACTCGACTTTAAAATCTCGTGTGCAAAAAAGCCGTAAGTTATTATTTGGTTTATATAACAATTGCTGTGAGTTGTCGTTGGATGAACATGGCAATTTAATTGATTTTCAGGAAAAGTCTACTTATTGTAAGCCTTGTTAACTTTTGATTGCCTGTGCTGATAAAATTCCGGCATTAACAAGTTGTTGTAATAACGCATGGCACTTATTTCGAAACTCATCTCGCAGTAACCTTACTGCGGGTGTAATTGACTGTCGACTTGGGCAAATAATCCATAGTTCGGTATAAGTGGGTTGGTAGTCAGGTAAAACACTAACTAACTTACCTGCTAGCAAGTCTGCTGCAACATCTAATGATGATTTAGTCGCTAAGCCTTTCCCTGCAACACACCAACGTCTGACTAAATCACCGTCATTGCCGGCGCGATTACCACTCATTTTAATTTTAAACTTTTTTTCTTGATGGGTAAAATCCCAAACATCGTGAATAATGTCGTGAAGTTGATAAAAAAGGCCGTTGTGTGCCGTTAAATCATGGGGGTTTTTCGGTGTGCCATGTTGGTCTAAGTAACCTTGTGTGGCACACAATAAACGTGGCACGTTACATACTTTAAAGCCAAACATGCTTGAATCAGTAGGAGAGCCATAGCGGAGGGCAATATCGACTGAATCACGATAGAAATCTATGTTGCTATCACTTAAATTTACTTTCAAGCTAATGGCAGGGTGAGTTTGCATAAATTCATCAAGCCAGGGCACGACAACATTTCGCCCTAAATCAGAAGAAATTCCAAGACGTAATTCACCGTCAACAATAGCTAAATCATCTTTAACATTTTGTTTGGCTTGTTCAAGCATATCGAGTGCTTGTTGACAGTGAGGAAGATAGCGCTCTCCTGCGCTACTGACTTTCAAGCTGCGAGTTGTACGAGTAAAAAGCTCAATACCTACACTGCGTTCAACGCGCTTAACTGCAGCACTGGCGGTTGCTGTTTGCATATCTAAGCTGGCGGCAGCTGCAGTGATACTGCGAAACTCTGCCACCTTTAGTACTACTTGAAGATCTTCTAACTGCATACTTTCAATTATTTTTTGATAATATTTCAATTATTATGCTGTTTATTGGTGGTAAATCAAGCGCTATCATTCCTTTCAAGTTAAGATCAAAAGCAAGTTAACCAGTAAATAATTAAGTGAGAAGCATGATGAAAGCCATTGGATATACACAATCGTTACCAGTTACCAACCCACAATCTTTAATGGATATTGAACTACCTCAACCGATTGCTACCGGTCGTGATTTATTAGTGAAAGTAAAAGCAATCGCCGTTAATCCAGCCGATTATAAAGTGCGTTTAAATGCTGCACCCGCTGAAGGTGAATTTAAAGTGCTAGGTTGGGACGCTGTGGGTGAAGTGGTTAGCGTAGGTGAAAATACTAGTCACTTTGTACCCGGTGATATCGTTTATTATGCTGGTGATATAACCCGCCAAGGTAGTAATGCTGAATATCAATTGGTCGATGAACGTATTGTTGGTAAAAAACCAAAAAGCTTATCTGATGCTGAAGCCGCTGCCTTGCCATTAACCGCAATTACCGCTTGGGAATTATTATTTGAACATTTAGGTATTAAGCAACAATCACCAAATAGTATTGAAAAGTCAAATGAAGTTATTCTCGTTGTTGGCGCTGCTGGTGGTGTTGGTTCAATATTGCTGCAAATAGCTAAAGCGGTCACTGGCGCTACTATTATTGCAACAGCCTCGCGTGAAAGCTCAACGCAATGGGTGAAAAAATTAGGCGCAGACTATGTAGTGAACCACAATCTACCATTACAACCACAAATTGATGCCTTAATTACTAATGAAGGTATGGGCCAAGTTACTCATGTTGCAAGTTTAAATAGCACAGAGTCTTATTTTGAAACTTATACGGAATTATTAGTGCCATTTGGCAAAATTGCCATGATTGACGATCCGAAAATACCGCTAGATGTAATGAAGCTTAAGTCTAAAAGTTTATCGTTTCATATCGAGTTTATGTTTGCTCGTTCAATGTTTAATGCGGCCGATATGCAAGAACAAAGTCACTTGTTAAATCGTGTTGCTGAGCTAATTGACCAAGGTTATGTGCAAACGACTATTGGTAAAAATTTAGGTGCGATTAACGCTGAAAATTTAAGAGCCGCGCATCAAGAGTTAGAAGCAGGTAAGTCAATTGGTAAGCTAGTACTACAAGGTTTTTAATCAGTCTTAAAGGCTATCGAAAGCAATATTATTAATGAATGAAATAACTTAAAATTGAGAAATTATCATGGCTAAATTAACCATTGTTGCCAATATCAAAGCTAATGCTGATAAAGTTGCGCTAGTAAAATCTGAGTTATTAAAACTGATTGAAGTAACGCGAGCAGAAACTGGTTGTATTAACTACGACTTACATCAAGACAATGAAAACCCAGCGCATTTTATGTTCTATGAAAACTGGCAGTCACGTGAATTATGGCAAATGCATATGGCTAACCAACACTTGCAAGACTATATGAAAGCCACTGAAGGTGCCGTTGAAGAATTCACATTGAACGAAATGACGAAAATAAGCTAAATTTCTGTATCGCATATGATTAAGAAACCTCTCAAAAATGGGAGGCTTTTTGTGCATAACCTCACGTAAAAGTAGCTTTTTATGACGATTGTGTGTTTATTGGATAGTAAAACTGCATTACCTGCACTTTAAAAGATTGCTGACTTGGTTTCGACGCTAAATGCTGACAGATCTGTCACTTAACATTAATCACTTCAACATTGAAAGGCTCTATTAGGATGTTCATTTTCTTAGATTGTTAACTAGCGAAGCGTAAATATCGGGGGCAAGCCCCGGTGCTGGATAGTGTATACTGGAGGAACCCCAGTAAATGCTATTCTGTCCATGGAAACCCAAAGAAGTACACATCACGTTTGTCGATTAATGTATTACTTTGTTTGGGTACCGAAATATCGTCATAAAATCTTTAATGAGCTTTATCGTGCAACGATGAAGGCGATAATCCTGAAAGTTGGATATGATTACGATATTGATCTTGTCGAATTGGAAATTCCAGAAGACCATATTCATATGGTCATCAAGGGAATACCTAAACAATCACCAAGTGATGTAATGCAGATAATTAAAAGTATTACATCTCGTGAGTTTTTCAGGATTTATCCTGAAGTTAGAAAGACATACTTCTGGGGTGGTAAATTGTGGACTCAAAGTTACTTTGTTGAAACGATTGGAAATGCAACGGAAGAAGTGATCAGAAAATATGCTTAAGACCAGCTACTTGAATTAGATCGTAAAGAAATTAACTCAGACCAACTGAACCTGTTTTAAAAATCGGTCGCTTGCGGGCAAGATATTTATAATATGCCCTTTTGTTCAGCGTGTATACCGCACTAGCTGTTGCGGTTTGCATATCTATTGTTTTAAGTATATATGAAAGCAAGGTAGAACTTTTTATCTTCAAGAAAAGAAAAAATACTATCATAGATGAAGGTGTTTTTCGGGATGCACTAAAGTTCTCTGTTCTATTGGTAAACGCATTAATAAAGTTCAATGACGTCAAAGAGTTGTCATTTTTAAAAACTTATATAATAAATAATTAATTAGTCGTTAATGCTTTAAAAACAATGGATTGGGTGGTTGGTGTGTTATTTGCTTGGCTGTGGGGGATATATACATATTAGTTATCTCTATTCACATCTTACAGGTAAATACAAAAGGAACATACATGAAATTTAAGTTATGGGAGGCTCTTTTAGCTGGTTCAATTTTAGCTACTGCGAATGTAACAATGGCTGGACTTATTCAAGCTGATTATCTCACTGCAAACGATAACCTAGCCGTATACGATGAGAATACTGGCTTAACCTGGTTAGATACTGCGCTTACATCTGGTATGTTATATGCTGACGTTGGAAATGCTTTTCCCGGTTGGAGGGTTGCTACAAACACAGAGGTTGAAAGTCTATTCAGTGGCACTTTTTCGAATCTTAATTATGGTGCCAATGGTGTGTATACTAGCACTAATTTTTCATCAAACACTCTTGCTGAAGCCTCCAACTTCATCACCACATTTGGATACGCAGGTAATAATTATTCTGGTTCAAGATATTCATTAGCTTTTTATTTTGATGAAGATCTTAAATATAGAGCTGCGGGTGTGCGCACTATTGACGGCGTTCCATATTCAATTTTCGGACCTGAATGGGCTTATGATATTACAGGGTATGAAACAATAGGGCATGTGGATTATGGAGTATTTATGGTTAAAGGTGTAACTAGCACTGTTCCAGAGCCTTCTACACTTGCCATTTTGGGGTTGGGCTTAATAGGATTGCGCTATAGAAAGAAGGGTTAATATGTTAAATTTAATCCTGCGTGCCTATATATATTTATTTCTTTAGTTTGGTCACTGTTAGTCGATAATCGCTAAAAACCTACTAACTCAGTAGGTTTTTACTCATATGATTGAGCAAACAATAAAAAGTAATTAAAGTGTTTAGATAAATTCAATAAACGTTAATTTTCTCGTGGCTAGCGATCTCAGCGGTTACTCTCTCCTAAAAAATATCAGTTAATTATGACGAACGAGCCTGAAGGATCAAGATGGCTTTATCTATTGCTAATAGAATCGAACCAATATTAACCATGCCAGTTGCTATTTTTAATATGAATAAATGCTACTCATAAAAGTTATCTATGCTTAAGTGCAGCAGAAATTTATCCGTAAGGTTATGATATGCTATCTCCATAGTTTAAATACATTATGGTTTATTTGGAATTATTACGTGACATTACTTTTTATATATTTAGGCATTGCTATTGGCGTGTCGTTTTTGTGCTCAGTGTTAGAGGCGGTTTTATTATCGGTTACTCCAAGCTTTGTTGAACAAACGAAAGCAAAAAAACCTAAAGCTGGTGCGGTATTAGCGAAAGTTAAAAGCCGTTTAGATGAGTCTCTTTCTAGTATTTTAATTTTGAATACCTTTGCCCATACTATGGGGGCAGCAGGTGTAGGCTCGCAAGCAATCCAAGTGTTTGGCGAGCAATGGGAAACCTTAATCGCTGTATTACTGACGTTAGCAATATTGTATTTTTCAGAAATCATTCCAAAAACCTTAGGCGCGACATTCTGGCGTGGCTTAGCAGCACCTTCAGCCCATGTTATTACATGGTTAGTGAGAATAGTTTATCCGTTAGTGTGGATTTCAACGCGCTTAACACGTTTGTTTAAAACCGGTAAAGAAAATGAAATTACCCGTGAAGAAATTATTGCTTTAGCGTCATTAAGTCATAAAGATGGCAGCTTATTTTCACAAGAAAATGAATATTTATCGAATATATTAAAACTGCGAGAATTACGCACGGGGCAAGTATTTACACCTCGGACTGTCGTACATATGCTACACCAAGATGCTACAGTCACTGAAGCATTAAATCATGAACAAACTTCGCAATTTACTCGTATGCCGGTTTATGGAAAAACGGTAGATGATATTACAGGTAAAGTGATTAAAGGTGATTTGTATGAAGCCGAACGCAATGGTCATGGTCACGAAGCCATCAGTAACTTCATTATTCCATTAAAGCGAGTATCCGAAAAACTGCCTGTGCAGCAACTATTGGATATGTTTATTAAAAACCATGTACATATGGTTTTGGTTGAAGATGAATACGGGCAAACTTCTGGGGTGGTGACTTTAGAAGACGCAATTGAAACTTTGCTTGGTCGTGAGATTGTTGACGAAAGTGATGCTGTAACTGATATGCAGGCGCTTGCTCGTGATAAATATCGTGATCGATTACGGGAAGTTAAACAGCATGAGGACGAGCAATCTGACTAATATTCGTTTTATTGGCGAATATACTTGTTGTTTATTCGGCAATATTTAATTGACTTATGTGCGGCCAATGCCGCACAGTGCAGTACGAACATCAATCTATTGAGCAATATTTTCCTATATGTTGACATTATTTTCTCAGAAAAAATCTATACTGCTACTTGTACTCTTTTCTATTACTGCTTGTCAAAACACTCCTAAAATTAATGATGATGACCTTGCCACTAACGGCCATTTAGCGGCACCGAATGCTATCGCTCAAGCATTAATGTTATCGCCAGAACCGCTTATTTCAACGCCAATAGTGCATGATAATATATGGCAGCGTATTCGCAGCCAATTAAGTCTAACTGTGCCGGATAACAAAGAAGTTGCTAAGTGGCGTAAGTACTATTTGCGTCACCCTAATTTTATGATGACTATATCTGAGCGTGCTGAACCGTTTCTTTATTATATTGTTGAAGAAATAGAACGCCGTAATATGCCAATAGAGTTAGCTTTATTACCAATAGTCGAAAGCGCCTATTTACCTTATGGTGTTTCTAATCAAAGTGCTGCGGGCTTATGGCAGTTTATGCCTGTTGCCGCTAAACGTTTCAAGTTAACGCGCAATTGGTGGTACGACGGCAGACGTGATGTGGTTGCGTCAACCAATGCTGCTTTAGATTATTTTCAATTTTTTCACCGTACATTGGGTCAAGACTGGCTAAATGCCGTGGCAGCGTTTAATTCTGGCGAAGGGCGAGTTGGCCGTGCCATTGCTAAAAATAAACGCGGAAACAAGCCTTACGACTTTTGGTCGCTAGATTTACCACGAGAAACCACCGCTTACGTACCTAAGCTTTTGGCCATTATTGATATATTGCAACGAGCAGATGAATTCAATTATGTTTTCACTCCGATTAAAAACTCCCCTGCGGTTACTGCTATTTCGTTGGAAAGCCAATTAGACATCACACTAGCTGCTGAATGGACAAATATTGAGGCAAAAGAATTAGTTCGCCTTAATCCTGGCCTGAATCGCGGAGTGACCCCTCCGGATGATAGGTATAAATTATTGGTGCCTGTCGCTAGTGCCACAAAGTTGCAAAATAAATTGGCATCGACCAAGCGTACAGAATGGCTACGGCGACATGAATATAAGGTTAAATCAGGGGATACTTTAAGCGAAATTTCAGTCCAACATGGGGTTCAAGTATCAGCAATCAAACAGTTGAATCAGTTATCTTCACACAGTATCCGTGTTGGTCAAGTTTTAGTGCTGCCACTGACAAGTCATGTGCTCGATTTAAGTGAGTTTACGCGATATGGCACGAAAAGGCGTTACCATGTGGTTAAAAGTGGTGATAATCTGTGGGATATTAGTAGAAAATATAAAGTGAAAGTGCAAGATTTAGTGCGTTGGAATAAATTGTCGAACAATTCTTTATTGCAACCGAAACAAAAGTTAAAAGTATCTCTTTAATACAATTATATCTTAGCGTGTCAAATGACTAGGCTGCATACTTATTATCAACTTTGCTTGGTTATAAAGCTTCTATTGTGAGGCTTTTTTGTTGCCAAAATTATACAGAAAAAGCTCGTTACACTTAAAAATAAGCTGTAAGTGGCAGTTATAAATAAATAGGATAAGATAGGAAAAGCTTTAAAATAAGGATAGTTATGAAAAATATTACAATAAAAAAAGTTGCTTTAGCAGCACTCATGCTAACGACACCATTACTGCAAGTAAATGCGGTAGAGCTAAAAGAATACGACACGGTTTTAGAAAAATATATTGATACCACTGGCCCTGGCGTTGCGGTTATTGTCACTAAAAATGGTGAAACGCTTTATAAACAGGCACGGGGTTTAGCGAACATTGAATTACAAGTACCGATTCAAGCCGACACGGTATTTCGCTTAGGCTCAATCACAAAACAGTTTACTGGCGCCGCTATTATGATGCTAGTTGAGCAAGGAAAATTGTCTTTATCAGACAACTTACATAAATATGTTCCTGACTTTCCAACCGAAGGTAATACGGTCACCATTAAACACTTATTAACTCATACTTCTGGTATTGCAAATTATACGCAAGATGAAAAAATCATGGAAAAGGAGTTAAAAACACCCACCACATTAGACGCTATGATCAAGCGCTTTGCTGAACATCCAATGGCACTAAAAGTAGGGGAAGCGAATCGTTACTCGAATACAGGTTATGTGCTACTGGGTAAAATTATTGAAGTGGCTAGTGGTAAAACTTATGCAGAGTTTATTGAGCAAAATATTTTTGCCAAACTAGCAATGAAAAACAGTCGTTTCGGTGGCTTACAAGTTATTCCTAATCGCGCTAGCGGTTATTCTCAAGGTGAGAATGGTTACGTTAATGCTGGTTACATTGATATGATGTGGCCACATGCTGCAGGTTCATTATTATCAACGGTTGATGATTTAAATATATGGTTCAGCGCATTACGTAATGGCAAACTTATTTCTAAAAAGAGCTATAAGTCGATGACCTCAGCGGTTAAATTAAATGACGGCAGTGTGTCAAATTATGGTTTTGGTTTAGGTATGTTTAAGTTTAATAAATACGATGGCATAGGACATGGCGGTGGTATCCATGGTTTTGCCACTAATGCTTTATATATTCCTTCTGAAGATCTTTATGTAGCGGTACTGAATAATTACGATTCAGGCAATCCTAGCGAAATAGCGCGAATGTTAGCGGCTGTGGCCCTTGAAATTCCTCTACCTAAATTTGAAACAGTTACCTTAAGTAAAAAACATCTCAGTACAATGATGGGAGATTACAAACTGGACTCAGGTGACATAAGAAAGATATTTATCGAAGGAGATAATGTTTTTTCCATGCGCGGAGACGGCCATAAATGGCAAGTTTATCCTATGTCGAATAATGGCTTTTACTATGATAACAGCTTGAGTTATTTCACTATTGAAAAAAATACTCAAGGCCAGCAGGTGATGAATTTTTATCGCAACTTATCAGCTACACCGGAAGTTGCGGTTAAACAATAACCAGCTAATTAGGCAATAAAAACAACGCTGTTATTGATGCTTATCGATAACGGCGTTTTTTTTATTTAGTCTTAAAGTAGCAGTCAGTAAATTTAACTGCTTGATATTAATCCTGAAACGTTCATTTACATTTAACAATATTCAAATATTTGCACAAGGTGTGTTGGTGATGTATAACACTATAGTGGATAAAAGTAATCAAGGAAATAATAATGCCGACACCATGGGATCCAGACACACCGATCTACATTCAGTTGTACCAGCAAGTGGTCACACGAATTTTAGATGGTTATATCACTGAAGGCGAGCCGCTACCTTCTGTGAGAAAAGTTGCAGCGGAATACAAATTGAATCCAATAACTATTTCTAAGGCGTATCAAATGCTACAGGATGAAAACATTGTAGAAAAACAACGTGGTAAAGGCTTGTTTGTAAAGCATGGTGTGCAAGATATTATTCTAAACCGTGAACGAGAAAGCTTTCTCTCTTCTCAATGGCCAAAAATTCTTCAACAAATTAATCGTTTGAAGCTTTCAGCTGAAGATTTATTACCATCAACATTGGAGACTAAATAATGACAACATTAATCTCTATTAATGGCTTAACTAAAAGCTATGGCAGTAAAAAAGTTGTTTCCGATGTTAATTTAACCGTTAAAGCAGGGCAAATATTAGGATTGGTTGGGCCAAATGGTGCGGGTAAATCTACCTGCTTACAGTCACTGTTAGGTTTATCTAATTTTAGTGGTGATATTGATGTGCTGGGTTATAACCCACGTACACAGCGTGCTGAAATGCTTAATGAAGTTGCTTATATCTCTGATGTCGCAGTATTGCCTAAATGGCTTAAAGTTGAGCAAGCGCTGGCCTATATGGCAGATATTCATCCTAACTTTAATCGCGAGAAGGCAGAGCTCTTTTTAGCAAAAACTAATATCGAACATGCTGCAAAAGTGAAAACCTTATCAAAGGGCATGGTAACGCAATTGCACTTAGCCTTGATATTAGCCATTGACGCGAAAGTATTAGTGTTAGATGAGCCGACCTTGGGCTTAGATATTCTTACTCGTCATCAATTTTATAATCACTTACTTGAAGATTTTTATTCTGAAGAAAAGTGCATTATTGTCACTACCCATCAAATTGAAGAAATTGAACATATATTAACTGACGTAGCGTTTATTCAAAATGGTGAATTAGTCTTAAATGAAAGTGTTGAAGATATGCGTGAGCGCTTTAAATTACTCGCGTTAACTAACGAGCACCTAACGCAAGCTAAAGAGTTAAAACCAATACATACCAACAGTTTAATGGGCTTAACGACAATGTTATTTGACCATCTAAGCACTGAAGATCTACAACCTTTTGGTAGCATTAGTTCACCGAGTTTAGCTGATATATTTATTGGTATGATGACCAAGGAGACGGTGTAATGAATATCTCACTATTAACCATGAGTGTTAAAAAAGAATTATGGGAATTCAATAAACTATTGCTTTGGGTACCAATCATTATTCTGACCATGATGGTGGCAGCACCGTTATTGCAATTGATGATAATAGAGGACTATCAATGGAATGGGTTGCTTAATTTTCTAACGCAATTACAGCACAGATCCTTAGATGAAGGGTTAGCACAGTTTTCATTTGCGGCTATTCAGGGGTTATTTATACCGTTCATGGTCGTTGCTGTGATTATTCAGCTTTATTACTTTCTAGTGTGTTTATTTGATGAAAGACGCGATATGTCAATCTACTTTTGGCGTTCAATGCCGATATCTGACGCGGCGACAATAGGAACTAAATTATTCACTGGTGCTTTTGTTATTCCTGGAATATTTATGCTCGCTGCTACGGTGACGCTACTCATTGCCATATTATTAGCCGCTGTTTTTTGCCTTGTGCTTTCTAGTGGTTACGATATATCGTTATGGCATATCTGGGGTAGTTTCGATATTTTTAGTAATATTTTGCTAATTTGGTTAAGTCTCTTTCCTTTTGTTTTATGGCTATTTCCACTATTTGCTTGGTTAATGCTCATGTCGATGTTTGCTAACAAAGCACCATTTTTATGGGCCTTGTTACCCATTATTATGCTTGTTTTGGTAGAAGCTTTTATTGTGCATTACTTTAATTTCAATTCGTCATTCTTCATACAAGCACTAACGGATTATTTTGGTATCAATGATAATACGCTTCGAGATAATTTTACTCACGAAAGTGCTATGCATTTAATGCCAATGAAAGTATTGATGTCAAAAGTGAGTGTTATTGCTGTTGCTGTGGGTGCTGGACTGATGTATTTAACGTATTGGTTGCGAGTTAATCGAAGTCATCTTTAATTTGTGAGGTGGAATATTTAAAACTATCAGCTAAAGCTGGATGCTTTTGAAAGTGTTCATCTTTAGTTTTTTTATCTTGCTTATTCTCATACATTGCACCTGAGTTAATTTTCATTTTAAGTGAACTTATTACGCGATAACTACGTAGTGGTTCTTAACGTTTAAGTACTTTATAGAGAATAATATTGATGAAAGCATTTACACTTATTATTGGCTTACTGTTTATCTCCGGCTGCAGCACGGTATACCCAAATAAAGATATTACTGGTTTGGCCTTTCCGGTAGTGACGGGTCAATCACTAGAAAAAAATACGGTCGCTATTCCAACTGATTTTAAAGATGAAATGACCTTACTATTAATTGGCTACAAACAAAATTCACAGTTTGATATTGACCGTTGGTTAATTGCATTAGATATGACGGAAACAAAAGTGAGTGCATATGAAATACCGACTATACAAGGCTTGTTCCCGCAAATGTTTAGCACGGTGATTGATAATGGTATGCGAGCTGGCATACCGAAGCCTTTATGGAAAGGCGTTATTACCGTATATAGCGACGGCGATAAAGTACAAGCTTTTACAGGTAACGAAAATGCATCGAATGCTCGGGTAGTATTGCTAAATAAGCAAGGTAAGGTAGTGTACTTCTATGATCAAGGCTTTGCTGTTGCAGCACTAAACGAGGTGAGAAGCCAGCTAGCAAGTCAGCCTTAAGAAGAATAACTTATTAGCTAACAAAATATAAGCGAGTATTGGAAATCCATACACGCTTGTATTTACTCATCACTAAACTTTAGTTAGATTATTTAACGTATTGGTTACGTGTGGATAGAAGCCAAACATGAGTAATAAATTTTCGTAATTTATAAGAAATTTTTGCGGATGATTTTATTAATAAACTTTTAAGTTTATTATCGAAAAATAATTTTTTTGGTGTTATTTAATGCTTTGATTTCACTTAAATGTTGAGAAATTATCATTCAAGAGTCAAGTTAAGTAAAAAACGCCGCATAGTTGGGATATGCGGCGTGTCAGTATGAATAGCTGACTAATTAAGCTGAAGCAGTTTGTAAATTGTTCGTTTTATTAGTACGTTTTTGATCTAATTTTAGATGGATGCTAGTACCAACATAGCCGGCAACAATGCCACCGATTGCTGCAAAAAATATTGCCATTAACACCGTACTTGCATCGTTAAAGGCGAAGGGTGCTAATAAGCCAGGAATTGGAGCAGCTGTGCCAGGAGCGTTGTTTATAATATTAAAATAAACGGCAGCTAAGCCGGCAAAGGCACCACCGAAGAAGTTACATGAATATATTTTAAAGGCATTTCGAGTGACGATGTCAGCTTGAGTTAGTGGCTCAAGCATAATGGCAACAACTTTATTATTATCACCCAGTTTTAAACGTTTCATTAAAATACCATTGGTGAAAGAGCCACCAACACATGCCAATGCCGCAATGCCCATTGGCAAACCAGTTAAGCCAAGAATCGCCGTTAATGCCATTGAGCTTAGTGGTGAGGTGCATATCATTTTAATTAGACCACCAAGTAAAAAACCCATCACATAAGGTGATGCTGATGTTGCCTCAGTAATCGCAGAACCTATTATGGCCATTATGCTATCGACAAACGGGCCGGAAGCATGTGCTAGCATATAGGCAATTGGAGCTAGTACTAATGCGCCGACAATAATATCGATACCTTCTGGTAAGTGCTTTTCAATTCTATTTGCTATGAACGCGCAAATGTAGCCAGCAATGAAGCCTGCAAGAATCCCTGTACCCTTTGTGGCTATTGCCGCTACCAAAGCGAATACTGGGTTAACCCCTAATGCGAGAGCAACAAGTGCAGCGGCAGCGGGACCTCCCATAGAACCAGCAGCTAAACCGGTTTCTTTTAGCATTGCAATACCAAAAAAATCACCAGAAATATAAGCATGGACAGCTTCTACTAAAAAGCTTGCTACTGCAGCTGATGCCAAGCCCCCCATCGCTTTGCTGCCGTGAGGGGCATAACGACTGAATAACGAGAAAGCCATCAAAGCCGCCAGTAGAAGAGTGATACCTTTTAATAGTTCCATAAGTTTCCTATGTCTAGTACTTGTTGATCGTTTTTTAGCTCAATTTTCGATTTTTGACGCTATATTTACTGTCACTCTATATTTGGTGTTAAGTAAATTCGTAGCGATTAAAACGTGAGTAATACGATTTAGTTAAATAATTTGTTAAAGCATTATTCACAATTACCGGATGTAAAACTTGAGCTAGAACAATAAAATTACACTAAAGTGGTCTGATGTTCATTATAGGAAATAAAGTTTAGCTTAGGAAACCTAACCTTAATGCTTTTAACTTATTGTATGTTTAGGTTTTTTATCTGTTCAATATAAAGCTGTTGAAACTGATTTTTTATTTAACGATTAGTGACAATAATTGCGATGAAAGGAAAAAGTGAGTATTGAAAATTATACTCACTTTGCTTTAGGGTTGTACTTTAGATGAGTTATTTAATTGCTAACTCTAAAATTTCACGACTTTGCGTTAAGGTAATCGCTTGGTTTTCACCTAGTTTTACCATGTTGTGAGCGGTTAATTGTCCGATGATTTTATCAATAGCTGCAGCCTTGTCTTCACCATGCTCTGTCAATTGTGTTGCAACATTTAAGCTGTGGTAAAACGCTTCTATCGCAGCAATAGTACGCTCAGCTAAATCGTCGCCAGCAGGTAAGGAAAAAACATTGCTACCTAACTGTTCTAACTTAGCTTTTTTAACCACTAATTGGTTGCGTAATAATGACGGTTGTACAATGGCAAGTGAGCGGGCATGGTCAACACCGTAAATTGCTGTTAATTCATGGCCAATCATATGGGTAGCCCAATCTTGTGGTACGCCTGTACCGATTAAACCATTGAGTGCTTGGTTGGCAGTCCACATTAGGTTTTCACGCCAATTTAATGTTTCGCGTTGGTCGTATTGTTCCGCTAATACTAATAAGTTCTTTAATAATGCTTCTGCGTAACCGTCTTGTACCATTGCACCTGTCGGCATTGTTAAGTATTGCTCACAAATATGTACCCAAGCATCAACAAGACCATTAATTAATTGGCGCTCTGGCAAGGTTTTCATGGCATCGGCATCAAGCACGGCAAACTTCGGCTGTACTGCAGGAGCGAAGAATGGCAGTTTATCTTGGGTTTCAGCACGGGTGATAACTGATGCTGCATTCGATTCTGAACCTGTTGCAGGCAAGGTAAGTACTGCGCCAATAGCTATCGCTTCTGTAACGGTATGTTTGCCTAATAAAATATCCCAGCCAGCACCGTCATAACATGCAGCAGCGGCAACATATTTAGCGCCATCAATCACTGAACCACCACCAACAGCAAGTATATAGTCAATTTTTTCAGCTTTTGCGATAGCGACGGCTTTATCTAAAGTTTCCATGGTTGGGTTAGCTTCAACGCCTGAAAATTCTAACCAAGTGTGATTTGCTAATGCATCTTGCACTTGCTGGTAAACACCATTTTTTTTAATTGAACCGCCACCATATATAACCAGTACTTTGCTGGTACTTGGAATAGCGCTACTAACACTGGCAATTTTGCCTTTACCAAAATGAATATGAGTTGGATTAACGTATGAAAATTCCATGAAACACCTTTATATTTTATCTAATGAAAAAGCACGCTTACTTTTGATGTGTTGCATATTAATGTATTTTTAATTAATGAAATAGCCATATTTATCGATATTCATTGCCTATTTGTGTAAAATCAACAAAGACTTAAATTTTCTCCTCGGATAAACTATGCCAACGTTAGCGTCATTAATGCAGTCTTTTTCAGATTTTAAATCATTGAATGAGCTCAATGGCGCCTATCGTACGGTGATCCCCGGCGTAAAATTTTATCGTGCTAGCAATAGTAGTGATAAACAACCTTTGCTTTATCAGTCGGGCATTATTGTTATAGGGCAAGGACGCAAACATATTCATATTGCCGACAATTGTGTGCAATATGGCCCCGGTGACTACTTGGTACTTGGCGTACCTATGCCATTAGAATGTGAGGCGTTTGCTGAAAATGGTTTGCCAATTTTAGGCCTAGCCATTGATGTTGACTCCCATACTTTACATAAAATTGTTGGTCAAATTGAAGCACAAAGTAAGGCTGTGAACCATGTCAATCAAAAGGATAAAAGTATTCTCGATTTTGGTGTTAAAGCTAATACCTTATGTGAAGACTTCAATTATACGGTAACTCGATTACTTAAGGTTTTACACAATGATAGTGAAGCCGCCATTTTAGGCCCTGCCATTGTCGAAGAAATTGTTTATCGTACGTTGATTGGAGAAAATGGTCATATCTTGTTTGATTTAGCCCATCATGATGGCCATTACGCAAGAATAGCGCGAGTTCTTGATACCTTGCATAACAAATATGCTGAACTAATCTCGGTAGAGAGTTTAGCTGAGCAGGCACATATGAGTGTCTCGGGGTTCCATCGCGCATTTAGGCAAGTTACCAGTGAAACACCTTTGCAATATTTAAAGAAAATACGTTTAAATAAAGCTAAAGATTTAATTGTCACTGATGGTAAGCAGGCAACAGAAGCTGCTGCCTTAGTGGGTTATAGTAGTCCATCTCAATTTAGTCGTGAATTTAAACGTCACTTTAATGCTACGCCGAGATCTATTGTTTAACGTTATCAAAGATAAAAAACCAACAGTCTAAGACTCAGTGAGCAATCGGCTACGCACATGAGTCATCAATATTCCGCACAATACTATGGTAACAGCGCCAATGAGCACTGGTGTGATCAAAAAACTCCAACTTTGCCCTGTCATCATAATGAGTAACGGATTTGCCCCCGCAGGTGGATGCGTGGTTTTACTCAGCAACATTGCGCTAACTCCTAAGCCCGTTGCCAATGCTAATGTTAGTGGTGTTACGCCAACAAATGAAATGAACGTTAAGCCAACTATCGCTGTAATTAAGTGACCAAAAATAACATTTTTTGGTTGTGCTAACGGGCTAGTTGGCACGCCAAAAACTAATACTGCAGTTGCGCCAAAGGGGGCCATTATCAAAAGGTAGTCACTTTGGTTGCTATCGAGAAAGGTCAATATACCGATTGCTAATGCACTACTCAAACCTGCAAATATTGCTGAATATAGGTTTTTCATCACTTCCTCGCTATTTAATAATTTATGGAGACAACTTTGTCTACCTTTATATGGTAGACAAATCGGTCTCCTTGTGTCAAGGTTGTTGTGCAAATATAAGGAATGATATGAACGAGAAAAAGCATTTACTGACGATGACTGCCTTGGATTTATTTTATAAAAACGGCATAAATTCTGTTGGTATTAATGAAGTTTTAAAAGCCTCTGGTGTCGCAAAAAAAACTTTATACAATCATTTTGTTAGCAAAGACGCGTTAATTATTGCGACTTTGGAATACAGGCATAATGTCTTTTTGCACTGGCTGAAGCAAAGCTTAGCTAATTCGACAACAAATGAAGAACTAGTCAGATATTTGTTTAACGCTTTAACACGCTGGTTCAATAATGAAGTGCCTGAACTAACAAGTTTTAATGGTTGTTTTTTTATTAATGCCGCGGCTGAATGTGCTGGGCAAAGTGAAGAAGTTATCACTTATTGCCGATTTCATAAGGGGCAAGTGCGACAGTTAATAGCAAGTCATATGCAAACTATTGATGAACAGTTGTTAGATATGATTTGCTTACTTAAAGAAGGCGCAATTACCTCAGCTTACGTCAGCCAAGACCTGCAAGCAGCTCAAAAATGCTTACCTTGGTTAATGAGTTATATGAAAAAGTAAGTCATTGAGCACTAATGACTCACTTAGTCTAAAGCTTGGAAAAGCATGTTGAGATGGAGATTGAATCCCTATTAAGCATTACTTCGTAATTGCCAAACACATGCCAGCGTAAGTAGAGCAAAGAAAACAGGGTCTGACCAACCCAAGCTAGAAAACGTACCAATAAAGCAGGCGTATGCAGTAATAGCAAAACCTATGCTGTTAGTTAATGCCAAACTTAGTAGTAACTTTTTAATCGCCTGACTTTTTGCTTCAATTTCGCGAAACATAAAGGCTACAATGCCTATTCCCACAAGAAATATACTGTTGTGTTGTGACAAAAAAAGTGCATATTTGTCGTTAATTTCTAAGCCATATAATGGCCACAGTAGCGTGGGAATAAAAAATAAAGCAAAAGCAAAGATAAAATAAATTGTGCTATGTATGGTCAAAAATATTTTGATGCTCATGTGCTGATCCTGTTTAATTTTGTAGATAAACCAGTAAAAAGGTTATTTAAATGCGCCGTGGTTGATGCTGGTTAAATTTTCATTTACATCAAAAATTTTACTGATAACTTCATTAACCCCGAAGCTTTTAAGGCGAGCAGCGTGCATGGCTAAATATGCCAAAGCTGTTTCTTCACTTTCAAATAAATAGATACCGCCGCCTTCTTTATCTTTTTCACTTTCTGTCCAAATTTTCCAAATAAAGCCTGGTTCTTGATTAATAGACTCGGCAAGATCTTTTAAAGTGCTTGCCATTTCATCACCAAATGGGCCGTTAAATGCGAAATGTAGTTGTAGTAATTTTTTCATGGTATTGCCTCTATTTGTCTATGTTGAGTAACGTCGTTTTAATAAACACCATTTTACTCGTAAAAAATGTACAATAAAGTTCATAATTTACTGCTTATATGTAGAAAAAATAGACCATGAGATTAAAGTCAACAATCGACCAATGGCTAACATTAATTGAAATAGATAATGCTGGTAGCATTCAAGCGGCAGCGTTACGACTCAATAAAAGCCATACCACGCTAATGTATGCGGTAAGAAAGTTAGAAGCGCAAATGGGCGTAAACCTACTTTATATTGCAGGCCGAAAATCGGTACTTACTGAACATGCTCAAACTCTGTTACGTCGAGCGAAGCCGATGATAGAACAAGCAAGAGAGCTTGAAGTGATAAGCAAGCAATTGTCACAAGGTGTAGAAGCAGAAATTATTATAACGATTGATCATTTGTGTTGCCGAAGTTGGTTATATCAGCCACTTCAGCAGTTTTTATCAGTTAATAGTGCGACATCAATTCAAATTCGTGAGACCTCTTTAACGAGTACTAAAAATGCAGTAATTGAGAAAAGTGCCGATATTGCGCTTGTTAATATTCCGGTAGCAAATCATTTAGCAGAGGCGTTTGGCATTGTAAATATGGTGCCTATTGTGGCGCGAACTCACACACTCGCGTCTAAGCCAAAGGTTTGTAATGATGACCTATTAGTTGAAACGCAAATTGTGGTTCGTGATTTGGGGGCTGATAACTCGAATGAAGAAGAAAATGCTGGTTGGTTGAAGGCTCAGCGTCGAATTACTGTTGATAGTTTTGATCATGCCATTACCGCGGTTTTATCTGGTTTAGGCTTTTGTCGGGTACCCGAACATATGTTAGAAAAGCTGGATAATAAGGTAACGGCGTTGGAAATTCAGGGCGGCTCTCGCTTTCAAATTCCGGTGCATCTTGTCGCGCCAAAAGAAGCGAGTACGGGTATTGCTGCCAAGCAGCTTTATGAAATTTTACTCGCAGACGCAAGAAAACGCTTACCGTCTAAATAATATTGAAATGTAGTTAATCATAGAGTGAAAAGTATTAGAGATGTAACTATGCGCGAAGCTACATCCCTAATATATAAACTTGTTACACCCTTAATGTTTCCATATCGGTAATAATTTCTTCAAGCTTTTTAAATTCTCGACCATAAATCGGCTTCATGTCTAATTGATAAATTGCACTAGCAAAATAAGACAGCAAAAAGGCAATAAATAATACGCCGGCACTAAATACGATAGGGACACCAAATAGTACAGGTATGTTTGGAAAATCCATTTGAAAGCCTTGAATAATAGATTGTCCGACCCATGAAAAACCAAACTGTGTGATACAGGCTACAAATAGTGCTGGATAAATAAATTGATACATTCTCGTATGTTGTGCAATTGCGGTTTTTAGCCAAATATCAAACGATTTAATGTATTGGTAGCTACTAATATTTTTATCCATGCGCTCCAATTTGATTAATTGTTTTTTACTAATCCAGACTTGTGAAAAAAGTATAGCGGCAATAAACAGCCCTAAAACTGGCATACTAAAAGCACTTAACACAAGCAACACCAAGCATGCACCTATGATAATACCTAGGTTGTTAAGCCTAAATGTTCGTTGTAATTTATCGATGACATTTTGTGACTTTTGATTGTATAAGTCGTTTATTTTCGGCGCGACTAACGCTTTTTCGTCGATAAAACCTTGCTGCCAAATTGTTTCGATTGATTTAGTCATTTAGTTGCTCTCCATGTTAAGTATTTTATTTAAACGTTGCTTTATTCGGGTTATTCTCACACCGATATTATTTGGGTTAGAACCAATGATTTCGGCTATCTCTAGATAACTTTTTTCTTCTAAATAAAGCAAAATCAAAGCTCTATCAGTCTCAGATAAATGACGAATAGCGTCATATAGCAAGTTGATAGCGTCACCAGAAAATGCTTGACTGTCAGCCACTACCTCGTCGGGTAAAGTGTCAGAAGCAAATTGCTGATGTTGACTATTTTTCTTTTTTAAGTAAGTTAAACAAACATTTAAGGAGATCTTATAAATCCATGTTGACCACTGTGAATTTTCTTTAAAGTTGTTACGGCTGCGCCAAATTTGCAAGCATACTTCTTGATAATAATCTTCAAAATCATCTTGAGAATTGGTATATGCCCGACAGATTTTAATGATAATTCCGGCGTAAGGCAGTATGAATGCCGTATAAAAGTCACTTCCCATGTTGTTTAGTTCTCACCCTAAATTAATTGCTCTTCTTACTTATAATCAGTTAGTGGCAAAAAACTGAAAACATTACACCTGCAATGGAATTATTTTTAACTTAGCTACTTGCCACCGGCAATATCGATAAAAGTGCCCGTAACATAGGAAGCTTCATCGGATAAAAGCCAAGCAATACTATTGGCAACTTCTGTTGCGGTGCCACCACGCTTTAATGGGATTTGTGGGCTTAAGCGTTGTACCCGATTTGGTTCTCCGCCATCAGCATGCATATCGGTGTCAATAAAACCGGGTCGCACGGCATTGACGCGAATGTTACGTTCAGCTAATTCTAAAGATAAACCTTTAGTTAGCGAATCCATGGCACCTTTAGACGCTGCGTAGTCAATATACTCACCAGGAGCACCAATTCTTGAAGCCGCAGATGAAACATTGACGATAGCGCCGCCGTTAGGCATTTGTTTTATTGCTTCTCTGCAACACAGAAAACAGCTAGTGACATTGGTGATTAAGACCTTGTTAAAGCGTTCAACAGACAAGCCAGCAAAGGTTGATTGGGTAAATAAAATACCAGCGTTATTCACTAAATGCGTTACGGTGCCATATTGTTCATGAATGGCTTGAAAGAGTTCAAGCACCGCGCTCTCTTGTGATACATCTGCGGCAAAGGCGAATGCTTTGCCTCCTTGCGCTTTAATATCAGCAACGACTTGCTGTGCACTATCGGCTTTTGTGCGGTAATTAACGCAAACTCGGTAACCTTGCTTTGCGAGTAATTTTGCCGTGGCAGCACCTATACCTCGTCCAGCGCCTGTGACTAATACGACTTTATTCATTGACTCATCCATTGAAAATATAAAGTGTTAGCGTATGTGAGATTTAAGCCATTTTCTAGCGTTAACTGATAGCTGAAATAACTATCGCCTGATTTAAAATCAGGCTTTAAGTTTTTCTTCGTGAAAAACAGTGAGTTAATTTTCATTATCACAAGCTTTTATGATATAGATCACTGTTTATGCAAATGAGAACTATTATCATTGGGTTTCTGAGAAGTTAAATAGAGACTGAAGATGTTTAAGCGATCAACTTTATCATTGCTAATAGTAAGTACTTTAATGCCAGTGACTTATGCTGTTGCGGCAGATGACGAGAGCAATATTATTCCTGATGAATATATTACTGTTACGGCGACACGTACACAACGACGTTTTATGGAAAGCCCTGTCGCCATTTCTACCGTCAGTGCTGAAGACATTCAACGTTCATCGGCAGACTCTGTTGCTGATGCATTACAAGACATTCCGGGTATTCAAATTGCGGATGCAGCAATACCGGGCATGAAAAGAATTACTTTACGTGGTGAAAGCTCCTTACGTGTTGCCATACTCATTGATGGTCAAGAAATAACTGATCATTCAACATACGGTGCACCTTTGCTACTTGATACTTCTGTTGTTGAACGTATTGAGGTGATTCGCGGTACAAGTTCAGTGTTGTATGGTGGTAAAGCGTTAGGTGGAGTAGTTAACATTATTACCAAGAAAGGCGGCACTGAAGCTATCCAAGCTAGTACGTCTTTCGGTTATAACTCTGCGACTAATGGTCAACAGCTTGCCGCAACTGTTTATGGCAATATTGCCGGCTATGATTACCGCATAGCGCTTTCAGATAATGACCATGAAGATAGGGATACGCCTGACGGAAAAACTGATAGCACAAGTTTTACTAACAATAGCCAAATGTTTTATTTGGCCAAAGAGTTTGACGATCACACGTTAGGTTTTACTTACGATAAATTTAACCTTGATAGTGAAATTGCTACAGGCATGCCAAACTTTACCTTAGATATGCCGCAGCGAGATCGTAAAAAGCTTTCCGCTTTCTATCAATATGAAAACGATGGCGATATCCTTAAAAAAATTAAAATAGACGCTTATAAACAGCGTATTGACCGGAACTTTGTGCAGCACATTGAAAATAGTATTCCATTGCCGCCACCTAAGGCGATGAAGGTTATTGTTGATACGGATATTCAAGAACAACTTGATACTCTTGGTGTAAACACTCAAGTTGATCTGGAGTTGACGGATAACCATTACACGATATTTGGTCTTCAATTCACCCAAGATGATTTGAATAAAGCCACTGACAGCCAAGTGCAAAGAATTATTAGTATACCTTCGGTGCCCGATATTCTTGCGAAAGAACAAAAATTTAGTGTTGAAGACGCTACGCTCAAAACTAAAGCTATTTATCTTCAAGATGAATGGCGAGTTGCTGAACCGTTAATTGTTACTGCAGGGCTTAGGCATTATTGGGTTGACGCTAACTTAAATGCGACCAGTAAAGAAGGTTTATCGCCGACTAAGAATGAAAACACCAAACTTATTGGTTCGTTAGCTGCAAACTATATGCTTGACCAAAATAGCAACCTTCGCGTGGCATATAGCCAAGGGTATCATTATCCAACGTTGTTACAAATTGCCACTGGCGCTACGGCAGCTGGAAACTACATCAATCCTAATGCTGATTTAAAACCAGAAACTTCTGATAATATTGAATTGGGTTACCGACTATCTGCAAGTGATTGGCGACTGGACAGTACGTTATTTTATACCGATGCTTCGAACTACATTACCAGTCGTGACTGCAATACAACCTCGTTAGCTTGTATCAATGAAGAAGATAAAATTTTTATTAATGCTGATAAAGCTGAAACTATTGGCCTTGAATTAAGTGTAGATTATCAGTTAACTGAGCAAGTAATGCCTTATATCAATATGACTTGGTTATCGCGAGAAGAGACTTATGACAGCTTTATTACCAAAGATACAGGTACACCGAGCCTTTATGGCAAGGTTGGCGTTAAACTTAATGGCGAGAGTGAACTTTTTACAAGTTATTATATGGATGCTTATATCAGAGCAGCGAGCAGCGCTGATATTGCGTACGTGGATGCGCCATCAGAAATTTTCCAAAGTTGGCAAACCCTTAACCTAGCGTTTGGAGCGGTACTTGATGACCAAGAGCAATATCAAGTCAACGTTGAACTGAGTAATATTCTCGATGAAAAATATACCCCAGCAACACAATCATTGCTTGCTCCTGGGCGAGCGGTAATGGTGAAGTTTAGCGCTGATTTTTAAAAGTAGATAATGGTGGCTAGGTATTGCTGTGAAAATAGCTTTATTGAGGTAAGTCACTTTTTCTTCAGAAACCTCGTCTATTATCAACTGCGTGCTTGCTGATCTTTAGCAAGCAATGGTAAAAATACAATCACTTCTAAGGTACAAATATTAAGGATCTGTTTATGAAAAATTTTTTATTCCTCTGTAGCGTTTTATTGTCGACTTTGTTGATGCAATCATCAGCACAATCACAAGAACAAACCGCCGATAAACCAGATAGAAAAATTACCGTACAGGTTAATATAGCTCCTAAGTTAATGCCAAATGATGCTGATGATTGGGTGCTGTATGTTTATGCCTCTAAACCGGGCGCACGTTTACCGTTAGCGAACTTTAAAGGGAAGTTATCACAGCTGCCTAGTGAAATAGTGTTGCACCAGAGTATGTACTTATTGCCGCATTTAACCTTACAACAAGCTGAAAATGTGGTGATTGTTGCGAAAGCTACTAAGAGTAAAAATCCGCATCAAAAAAGCCCTGACGATATCATTGGCTACTCAACCTCGGTTAACTTTGAAAGCGGACCGCATCAGTCGGTGACTATGAGCATCGATCAACACGACAAAGCATTAGTACAAAAATAGCTTATATATGCTGTTAGCGGTTAAATTACCTTAATGGTTAACAGTGCAGTTTGCGGCGTTGCTTTCTGTACAATAATGATAATCAAGATAATAGTGTGACTTAGCTGGTTTTTGATTTTGAGTAATATAATTATATAACAGTTCTGTACCTAACCTACCCATTTCGAAAGGCTTTTGTCCAATATTAGCAACAGATAATCCGTGCTTTAAAGCATCTAATTGCTTACTCTCTGAATCTGCTGAAACAATGATAACTTCTTTTGAGGTGATACGGCTTTTATACTTCATTGTTTGATTAATGTAATGGGGGCTAAATTGAGCAAACCCAGCTACAGCTAAAAAAATAGGGGGCTGCTTCATGTTGGCTATAGACTCAAACTGTTGGAGTGCGATGTCTCTTTTTCCTAAGCTATATAAAGGGCAACGAGTATATTCACTCCAGCCATTTTCTCCAATTAAACGCTCAACATTTTCACCAGCAAGTGCAAAGCGAACCCCTGCAATTCGTTTATTAAGATTTGGTGTCGTTGGATGACCAGATTGTAAACAAATACTATTTAAAGCGTTTTTGCCAAATTGCTTAATATAGTTTCCTAGTGCCATACCAAAATCATAATTATCTGTGCCTACATAGGCTAAACGGTATTGCTCATGTTGCGGTAGGAGGTCTGAATCAAAGGTGATAACGGGTATCTTATTTTCTTTTATTGATTTTAAAGAGCCGTTTACTAAAAAGTTAGAGTCTGTAGTTGAAATGAGTAAACCGTCTACGCCTTTTTTTACTAACTCATTAACTACAAAAGTTTGTGATCTAATATCCTGATAATCTTGTGGACCGTCATAAATACAGCTAACGTCAGGATGAGTACTTGCAAATGCTAAACAGCCCTTGAAAGATTGTATATAAAAGCTGTCGTTTTTGGTTTTCCCAACCACGCCTATGACTATTTCTGCTAATGAATTAGTACAAAAAAAGGTCGAAAAAAAATAAAAAGTTAAAAAAACTAAGGGCTTTATTCTATTACTTTTGTTGACTTTAAAAATCTTTTGGGAAGCCAAATGTCGTACTCGTCATCAAAATTACTGGCCTCAGTATTACACATTTAATAATATAATAAACAAGTATATTATGTACTTAGTTTGCATTCTATAAGATGTTTTTCTAAGTAATTACTTAGCATCTGTGAGGAACTCTAAATTTGAGTAAAACCTTATAGTATGAAATAGTTTCTAATGTTTTCTTCCTTAAGGTGGTTATTTGGGCTCTCTTAACCCCAGCTTAACGCCTCACTCGCTACACTTTCGTCATATTTTTAATTATGGGGCGAATTGTGAAGTTTTCACCAGTATTTATTATCTCGCTAAACTTTTGTTTTATTAGTGCATGTTCAACATTTGAAGACGTAACTTTTGATCAACAAGCAAGCAATCAACTAAAAGATTTAGCGCAAACTAGTATTGACGTTAGCAATGAGCCACAAGCTATCGCCATATCTGAGTTGCTTGCTATCGATGAAGCGAATGCCTTAATTGCTAGTGCCATGGCAAATAACCCGAGCTTACAACAAACCTTGTTAACCTTAAAAACTGCAGAGCAACAACTAACGGTTACTTCATCGTCGCAATGGCCAAGTATTTCAGCAGGTTTAAATGCCAATAAAGCCGAAGCAAGTACGGTAAATTATAGCGCCAGTGTTGACGTTGCCTGGACCCTTGATATTTGGCAGCAACTTGCCAACGCTAGCAGTGCTGAGCAAGCAAACGTTGCCGCCAGTGCTTATGCTTATCAAGGTGCGAAAGACTTATTAGCCGCTAACGTTATGCAAGCTTATTTAGGTTTAGTACAAACGAGTCAGTTAATCGCCATAGAGTCAGCGCGTGTTAGCGCTTATCAAACCAATGAGCAAGTGATCATTGACCGCTACCGTAAAGGGTTAATTGAGTTAAATGAGCTCGATACCGCCAAATCGTCAACACAAAGTAGCCAAGCAACATTGGTTGATTATCAGGCGCAGTATCAACAAGCATTAAGAAATATCGTGCTATTAACCGGCGTGACTGAAAATTCACTGGATTACCGTGAAGTTTATCCTGAAGTGATGATGCCGCTAGATAAGGTTTCAGCGCAAAGCTTAGGACGACGCCCTGATTTACAACAGGCATATCAAAATATTATTGCTAGCCAGTATCAACATAAAGTGGCGTACAAAGCGCTACTACCGAGTTTGTCCTTAACAGGCTCTATTACTAATAGTGCCGCTAACTTACATGACGCACTTTTTGGCAGTAATGCTTGGCAACTGTTAGGGCAATTATCAGCACCAATTTTTAATGCTGGCAAGTTGACCAGTGAAGTAGAAATCGCCAAGTTTTCCGCTGAAAAAAGCTATTGGAATTTCCAAGAAAAGTTACTTTCAGCCGTTAATGAAGTCGATAACGCCGTTGCTCAAGAACAAGCGGTTAGCAAAAGATTAGTGTTGACTGAATCAGCGTTAGCGAGTGCCAAGCGCAGCGAGCAAACGTATACCTCTCGCTATCGTCAAGGCACAGTGTCGTTAATCGACCTGCTACAAATTCAACAACAAACATTTTCATTACAAGCACAAGTTACGCAATTAACTTACGAGTTATTAAACAACCGCATTACCTTAGGGCTTGCGTTAGGCTTAGGAGTATAGGTATGCCAATTATCAATAAGAAAACAATCGCTACTGTGGCAGGGTTAAGCAGTATTTTTCTCGCCATTGCTATCAATGGAGCCTTGTCTGCCAATCAGCAAAAAACACCGCCGCCAAAAGTAGCACCACAATATCCGGTGGTGTCAGTCACGGCAGTTGCTGCTATTAGTCAACGTGCTGAAGTGACCGCCTATGGTGAAGTTAAATCGCGAAATCAACTGGCACTAACATCACAAGTTAGCGGCCAAATCACCTATTTGTCAGATAAATTTTTAACGGGTAACACCTTTAAGAAAGGTGAATTGTTGGCAGAAATTGAACCGATAGTTTATCAACAAGCATTGGCGAACGCGCAAGCGAACTTGGCGGATGCTGAGTTAGCTTTAGCACAAGAGCAACTTAATAGCCGACAAGCGGAAGAAGAGTGGCAACAATCAGGTTTAGCAGGCGAACAAGCCTCAGATTTAGTCTTGCGTAAACCACAATTAGCGGCAGCAAAGGCAAAATATGCAATGTCGCTAAAAGAAGTAGAAAAAGCACAATATGATTTAGCACAAACCAAATTGCGTGCACCATTTGATGCCTTAGTGGTTTCTAAACAAGTACAAGTGGGCAGTAATGTGCAAACGGGCACTACCTTAGCTGATTTATATGATATTTCATTATTTGAAGTGGCTTTGCCGTTATCTGCACAGCAATGGCAATTATTGCCGAAGACTAAAAATGATTCACAGCAAATAACGGCGATAGAAGTTCAATTAACCGATGAGTCAACGCAACAGCAATGGCCAGCAGTAGTTGACCGTGTTGAACAGCATATTGACGCGCAAAGTCGTCAACGTTCATTGATTGCCGTTGTTAAGCAGCCAATTGCATTAGCACAGCCGTTATTTCCAGGCTCATTTGTTAAAGCCAATATTCATGGCGAACAAATTGAGCAATTGTGGCAATTGCCGGCATCAGCATTGGTTGATAGCAATAAAGTGTGGCAGGTTAATGATGACGGCCTACTTAATTATTTAGCTATTAACGTGATGTTCTCACAAAACAATGCCGTTTATGTTCAGCCAATTGATAAAAATGTTACAGGTAAAACTGTCAATATTGTTAATCGCCCATTAGCCAGCTACTTAAAAAATATGAAAGTTGAAGCGAAAGTAGAGGAGTTACTGTAATGACACCTGCACACCACCAACGCGGTATAATCGCTTGGTTTGCTGGCAATTCAGTAGCCGCAAACTTGCTGATGCTATCCATCATCTTTCTTGGCTTAATGTCATTTAATCAATTACGTAAAGAGGCATTTCCGCCGTGGGCGACTGACTCTATTCGCATTTCGATGACTTATGATAGCGGCGATGCCAAGCTTTCTGAGGAAGGCATTGCGATAAAAATTGAAGAAGCACTAGCAACAGTACAGGGCATTAAACGGGTTACTTCAACTTCAAATGCTAATGGCAGTAATGTCACGGTTGAAGCAACTTCTAGCTATGATCTTGATGTTTTATTGCGTGATGTAAAAGCCAAAGTAGATGCTATTTACAATTTCCCTGCCGCGGCGGAAAAGCCAAGCATAGAGAAAATGACGCAATTGAATCACGCTTATTCAATTAAAATTTTTGGCGAAAGTGATCGCACCGCATTGCAAACCATTGCTGAACGCTTAAAAGTTGATTTACTCGCGCAACCTTCCATTTCAAATGTGTCGATAAAAGGCAAAGCTGAGCCGATGATGTCGATAGAGCTTGATGAGCAAAAGCTACAGGCTTATAACTTATCGTTTTCAGATGTTGCAGATGTAGTTAATAGTGAATCATCTACCGCTATTTCCACCAGTTTACGTAATGCCGACAAAGTTGTGCGTTTAAAGGTGGCTGAACAAGCGTACCAACAAAAAGAATTCGCCAATATTCCCTTAGTTACTTTGGCAGATGGTAGCCAAATTCGCTTAGGTGATGTCGCGAAAATTAATGATGATTTCGCTGATGATGTTTTTGTTGTTGGTCGTTATAACGGTCAACCTGGTATTGGCGTGGAAATTAACGTTGATGACAATGGTGATGTATTAAAAATTGTTGAACAGGCCAATAAAATTGTCAGTAAGTGGCAAGAAAGTGCATTACTTCCACAAAATGTTGTCATGGAAACATGGAATGATGGCGGCACCTTAATTCGTGATCGTTTAGCGTTATTAGTTAAAAATGCCTTATCAGGTATTGCACTGGTTTTTATCGTTTTAGCGATATTTCTAAACCTACGTGTCGCATTTTGGGTCACGGCAGGCCTACCTTTTATTTTCTGCGGTACCTTGTTCTTTATGACCGACAGCTTTACCGGCATGACTATTAATGAAATGACCACGTTTGGTTTTATTCTCGCACTCGGTATTGTGGTTGATGATGCCGTAGTGGTCGGCGAAAGTATTTACGCGACGCGAAAAGCGCAGGGTGACTCGATTAAAAGTACTGTGGTTGGCGCCCAAAAGGTGGCTGTACCTACCATATTTGGCGTGTTAACTACTGTGGCGACCTTTATCGCACTGGCTAATGTTGAAGGTGGCATGGGGCAGGTTTACTCACAATTTGCCGTTATCGTAACGATTTGTTTATTGCTTTCTGTTGTGGAATCAAAGTTAATTTTACCATCACATTTAGCACATTTAGATACCCAGAGAAAAACCAATACAAGCGGTTGGAAAAACATTTGGCCACGTATTCAAGACACTGCCGATAGTGGTTTGCAGTGGTTTAGCGACCGAATTTATCAACCAGCAATTAAATGGGCGGTAAATTATCGCTATGGTGTGCTATGTGGTTTTATTGCTATTTTCATTTTAGTGATAGGTATGCCAACTAACGGTGGTGTGCGTGTGGCATTCTTCCCTGATATTCCAGGTAGCGTAATTGAAGCCAGTATATCGATGCAAAATGATGCTAGTTTTGGTCAAACCAATAAAAACTTAAATATGCTTGAACTTGCGGCGCAAAGCACTGACCAAGAGTTGATGGCGAAATATGGTCAACTAGGCACAGGCATTGATACCATTGAAGTGATTGGTGAAAGTGATTTAGCAGGCTCAATTGTTGTTGAGCTTGATGAGGGTGCACCTTATGGCTTAAATGAATTTGTGCGTATTTGGAAAGCACAGGTAAAAATGCCAGAAGGTGTGAGAAAGTTAGATATTCGCTCGGGTTTTGGTGGTGGTGATAACTTTAAAGTTGAACTGAAAGCGTGGAATACCGAGACCATCCGCGTTGCAGGGCAGGAAATAAAATCAGCGATATCACAAGTGGCTGGCGTTAGTGGTATTGATGATAATTTTGATTCAGGCCAAGCGCAATTACGTTTTGAATTAAATGAGCAAGGCTTAGCGTTAGGGCTGACCACACAAGCGTTATCTCGTCAGGTGCTACAAGCATTTGGTGGTGAAATAGTGCAAAGTTACCAACGTGGTAAAGACGAAGTGAAAGTCAGAATTCGTTATCCTGAAAAGCAACGTCAAACCGTTGATGACGTCATGAAAGCCAATGTTCGATTAACTGATGGCCAAGTGGTGCCATTGGCCTTGGTGGCAGCGGTAAGCTCTGAATATCAACAAAATGATATTACCCGTATTTCTGGCTTGCCGGCGGTATATGTTAGCGCACAAGTGGATAAAGATGTTATTTCTTCTAATGAATTAGTGCTTGAACTAGAAAAAGAGCTTATTCCTCGTTTAGAAAATAAGTACCCAGATTTGGCCATTCATTTTGCCGGCGAAGCGGAAGAACAAGCCGAAACCACTAATTCAATGACGCGCTTATTTATTATGGCAATGGCAGCTATCTATATTTTATTGGCGATTCCACTGCGCTCATACGTGCAGCCTGTGATTATTATGATGGCGATCCCATTTGGCTTAGTAGGGGCAATTTTGGGTCACTGGTTAAATGATATGGTACTGAGTGTTCTCTCTTTTAATGGTATTGTTGCGTTAAGTGGTGTGGTGGTGAACGATAGTTTATTGTTAGTGTCGCGTTTTAACTCTCTGAAGCAGCAAAAAGCGAAAGTTTCAGAAGCCATTGTTGATGCCTGTACCGGACGTTTACGTGCTGTACTGTTAACTTCTATCACAACTTATGCGGGTTTAATGCCATTGCTCAGTGAAACATCAGCGCAAGCGCAGTTTATTATTCCTGCAGCAGCGTCATTAGGATATGGTATTTTATTTGCAACCTTTATTACCTTGTTATTGGTGCCCTCATTACTGATGATGCATCAAGATGCAATAAACTTAATCGACCGCTTAAAGCAAAAATTCACTGCAAAACGTCGAGAGGAATTGGTGCATGAGCATTAATGTTTTATTAGTCGAAGATGATATTGATTTGGCGGCAACGGTTGTTGATTATTTAGAAATTGAAGGTATTCGCTGCGACCATGCAGCGAATGGCATTCAAGGTTTATCGCTAATCGAAGCCAATGATTATCAAGTAATTTTACTGGATTTGAATTTACCAAAGCTTGATGGCTTATCGGTTTGTCAAAAAGTTCGAGAAAATAGTGATGATACGCCAATTTTAATGCTCACAGCCCGTGATTCACTCGGTGATAAAGTCGCGGGTTTTGATGCGGGTACAGATGATTACTTAGTAAAGCCTTTTGAAATTGAGGAACTTTTAATTCGTGTCATTGCCTTATCTAAACGTCGTAGCGGCCAAGCAAGTACCTTAAATGTTGGCGAGCTAACACTAACGTTAAAAGCACGTAGTGCCACTTATGCAGGGGACAGCATTAAGCTAACTCCGATCACGTTCAAGTTACTTGAAAAACTCATGCGAGAAGCAAATAAACCCGTGTCTCGTGCCGCTTTAATGCAAGTGGTTTGGGGTGATGAACAGCCAGATAGCAACAGCCTCAAGGTGCATATTCATCACCTTAGAAAACAACTTGAGAAAGTTGATGCTAAACTAGCGATTGAAACGGAAACCGGTTTTGGTTTCGTCTTACGCGCAAAATAACGATAGGAAATAGAGCGATATAAATGAGTATTCGAACCTATATTTTTGCCCTACTGACTAGTTTTGTACTACTGATAGCGGTGATATTGTCTTACCAAAGTGCTCGGCTTTTTATTGGTTCATTTGGCATGGTAATTGAAGATATAATGCTGCAAATTGGTCAGGAATATCCTAAAAATAATCAAGTAGAACAAACTGTTCTTGAATACCATGTCACCACCGATTGGCAAAAAGTGCCGCAACCAGTACGAAATTATTTTCCTGTTATCCCAAAGGAAACTGAACAGCTACATTCTAAATTTGTTGATTGGGCATATATTGCTCCACCAAAAAAAATATACTCTTTGCTCGTGCTTAACAGAGACGGTAAACAGGTTTTTGTTTCACGTTTTAATGAGAGTATTCATGACGAAATGGCCGCAGAGCATAAAGGTGACTTCGTCATTGATCCTATGGTGATTATTATTCTGGTCGGCTTGTCAGGTATTGGGGTTTTTGTATTAGTGCTGCTTTATGTCTTTAAGAAAATTGCTGTGCCGGTCGAGTCATTACAAGTGTGGGGTAAGCAATTAACCTTGAGCGACTTAGAAAATAAGAAGCCAGACTTTAAGTTTAGAGAATTAAATGAACTGGCTGATATTATTCACAGTAACTTGGCTTCTGTTGCTGGTTCGGTGCAACGGGAACAAGCTTTTTTAAGCTACGCTAGCCATGAGTTGCGTACACCTATTGCAGTATTAAGAAGTAATTCAGCATTACTAGAAAAAGTAAATCCGAGCCCTACAGATAAAGAGCGTGAAATACGTGACCGTATTCAACGAGCAAGTCTCACCATGAAATCGATGACAGAAACCTTATTATGGTTGAGCCGCGAAGGTGATATTGATATGCCTATTCAAGACATTTGTTTAGGTGAGTTAATGCAAAACAGTCAAGCAGAATTGCGCTATTTATTAGCAGGTAAAGCCGTTGAAGTTAATATTTGCACTGACAAAACTATGGTGCCAATTGCCACAGTGCCAACAATGATAGTACTAAACAACTTAGTTCGAAATGCCTTTCAACACACGCAAAGTGGCCATGTTGATATTCTTCAACGTGGCAACGAAGTCATCATTAATAATGCCGAGCATGATGCACACGAGATTGCTGATAGCAAAGGTGAACTTGGCTTTGGTTTAGGTATGCAATTGGTAGAAAAGCTTACGACTCAGTTTGCTTGGCCATTCACAGTCAGTCAAGGACCTAATGGCTATCATGTTACTGTGAACTTTAAAGCTAAGTAATCTCCTCATTTTATAAAATGTTAGTTATTTGTAGGTCAGTGTTACCTGGTCCATTTGGGCAATAAAGCCTTGTTGTGATGGAGTGAAGGTCACTCGTTGTGTTTTTGCGATAGCATTTTGTAAAATAATTTCAACGTCACCTTCCATCACGGTAGTATTTTTTTGTAATGATACGTGGCTAGATTTTGTTGATAAGTTACCATTAGCAAAGGAAATTATGACATCTCCACTATATGTATGGTGTTTATTATCTTTTGAAATAAATTGTTTTTTTGATGTGATTTCCATTTCACTTGCTGAGGTAAATCCTATCAAAGTGATTGATAATGAAAGGATTAGTAGTGTTGTCTTTTTAAATAATTTCATCTTAATTCCCTGCCTAGATTAATTAAATACACCTAACAACACCATACTAAATTTTTAGCTGAATGCCAGCGCTAATTTCAATCATCATAATAACTTCATAATTGCATTAGGTATTTTTTTTTTGCTTTATTGAGCGCTAAAACCAATTCTAAAGCCACCCCAATGTTTGCCATTAACTATTATGGGCGCAGACACATCATGCATAATTTCACCAGTATCTCGTTTGTAAGTTTGTACTAAAAATTTACTAGTATGCTTGCCGCAACGAATTCCTGTCGGATCATTAAACATACGTTTTGTACGGTTATGTATCATATCGTGTTCAATATCACCGGTTAATGGCTGAGAGAATTTATTATTATGAGTTGGAAAATAGCCATTAATATCAACGGCACCTGCGTAGATTACTTCTGGGTGCTCCTTTAAGCAGGGTTCTTGAATTTCTGGTAAGTATTTATCCGTCAAATTATCAAAATCACTGCTGAATTTTTGTGGTTCAGTACGATCAATTTTTTTATAGTTGAAATTGAATAATGCTTGTTGACTAATCTCGTTATCAGCTATTTTCTCACTGAACATTTCACTCACCTTCAGCGCTGAGTTTTGGGCTAATAAAGACATCTTCTCGACTAGAGAATCGGTTTTGAAAGTAGCGAGTTCAATAAATATCGTTTCAGTACTTTGAGATAGCTCTTCTGCTTTATTGGAAACATGATGTGTTTCTTTACTTTTACTGATTAAAAAATTATGGAGGTTATTAATTGAATCTGATATTTCGTTACTTGTTGCTTTATGCTCTTGTAATGCACTACTGATTTGATCATTAGCTTGTGAAGATTCAGACATTTGTTGATTGATGTCAGTTAGTGATGTAGACAAACCATTCATGCTGTTAACAACTTGATATGTTTGCTCGACTATCTTTCCCATTACCTGTGTTGTTTCACCTGTTTCAGCGCTCACTTGGCTAAGCATAGTCGCTATTTCCTCGGTGGCTTCTGCAGTTTTGGATGCCAATGTACGAACTTCGTCGGCAACAACAGCGAAACCTCGCCCTTGTTCTCCTGCTCGTGCAGCCTCAATTGCAGCATTAAGAGCCAGTAGATTTGTTTGCTCTGAAATAGCATCAATAACGCTAGTTATATTCTGCATCGCAGTCGCTTTTTTTGAGAGAGATTCAATTTTTTCTGACGCATCAATAATATCGAGATTGAGTTCATTGATGGTAGACACATTACCGTTGAGTTGTTCTGAACCAACTGTTGTTGCTTGCATTGCTTTACTCGATTGTTGATAGGCTATTGCAGCATTTTCATTCATAATTTCAATGCTCTTTGACATTTCTTTAGCTGCATAAGAGAGCCGATCAACATCTTCACTTGAAGTAGATATAGCATCGCTTAACTTGGTGAGAAAGTAGCTGACTTCAGCGGAGTTTATTGCAAGCTCGCTAGTTTTATCGTCAATTGTCTTACCTACTTGAGCCGTTTTATTTGATTGCTCTTGTATAATTTGCCTTAGAGAGCTTGGCTTATCTTCGATATTAAGTATTTTTATTAGTGTGTTTTTTTCCTGTAAAATATTTTTAGCAATCGCATAATTTATCGCGACATAACTACCGCCGAGAGCACTGAAAAAAATAACTATCAATAAGACAAGGTTATTGCTCGAGATAAGGTGTGTGAGAAAGGCGCTAATTGCAATACCTACTGCCAATAGCAGCGGTAAATAAATACGGTATTGTCGAGACGTTAGCATAATTTTCTTCCGTAATAATTTACTAAGTGAATAAAGTACGAGCAAAATAGCCTAAATAGCATAGCCCAATTCATTTATCCTACTTTAATCTATCAAGTTTTATTTGATCTACATTAGGGGCGATTGAAATTATTAGATTGTTTTTACAACAACACGCTTAATATGTGAACATTTTCAGTGTGTAAAACATCACTATACATTTGGTTTTTGCCGTAAAAATGATTTGGTAGGTAAAGCGTTGAAAAAGTTGATTGATGCTAAAATGTAAATGACAGATAAAACTAAGTTCTGAATTACAAACCTAGTGTCGAAACTTACCTTGCTGAAGATAGTGAATAACTTGTTGAATTACAGCTTCGTTACGCATCATAAAAACATGCGTGGTTGGCATTTCAATGTGGTCATTCATACCATCGATTTTCGTACTTTCAACAGAAACTTTGCCATCGTCAATATCGGGTATGAGTGACGACAATATTAAGTTAATACTTTGCGTGCCGGCGATAATGCCAACATCGAAATTCGCTTTGCCAAGTTTATTTGGCAGGCTTAACGCGCCAGTGCCTAATTGTGCTCCAGCTTCGCCATTTACGAAACTAAAACCCGGTAAATGACTGAGTTTATCAACAATTTCGGTGCCTTTATTTGGTGGCCCAAGCATTACCACTTTATTGAGATTTTCAATACTGTGGTTACTAAGAAATTGTCTGACTAATATGCCACCCATGGAATGAGTGACAAAACTAACGGGTAGATCTCCACACTGGGCTAAGGCATCTGTAATGGTTTGTTCTGCTAGTTCTTCAATTGAATAATCTCTAGATGGATAGTCAATATTAAGCACGCGGTAACCTTCGTCTGTTAATCGCTGTGCTATTTTGTCCATCGAATGTGCAGAGCGTGCTAAACCATGCAGTAAAATTACGCATTCAGTTGCTGGTGTGGTCATATTTCACTCCCATATAAGCGTTTTTACGAATTAATTTTTTTGCCATTAAAGTATGCTTTTCGGCACAATGCGACGCAGCTTTACTTTTAATCTTTTCATCAAGCTTTCTTCGCTGTCTGGGTTCCAATTTAAGGTAATTGCCCAAGCATTTTCTGGCTGCATTTCTTCTAACATACCTTGCTTAACTTCTTGAGCAATTTTTTTTGATGGAATAATGACAAAGTTTTCGGTATTAAGGTTAGCACTGCGTGGGTCAACGTTATAGGTGCCAATAACGCTGGTATGGTCATCAATCACCATTGATTTAGCGTGCAAGCCAAAAATAGGTGCTTGCTGTAATTGCTTATGCATCACTTCTGACATAATTTTCTGGCGAATTTTTGCATCAGGCTTAAATTCAAAAATTTGTGCGCCAGTTTTTAGTAGGTCTTTTCGATCACGTTGATAACCGCTAAATGCCTCAAGGTTGTCGTTCGACGCCAAACTATTAGTCAATATTTTAACATCAACGCCTCTATCTACTAAGGTTTTGAGAATTTTCCGTGTTGCTTTAGTAGTGATCAAATAAGGCGTTTGTATTACCACATTGCTTTGGGAACTTTGCAGTAAAGACACCAGTTTTTCAGTTGATAACCCGCCACCAGCTAAAAATTTATTGGCATTGTTTTTACCGGGAATATCTGAAATATACTCTATGTTTTCTAACCACTGTAATTGCTGTTGCTGCTGAATTTTTGCAATCGCTAAGGGCATTTCTTTCATTTTTTGTCTAACTGAAGGTGCGAAATTTTCTGGGTTACAGGCATACTGGTGTAGGGCAGTAAAGTCAGGAACATAGTTTGTCGCTTTTTTCGTTTTCACTAAATCAGCGACATCCACACTTAACTTACTTTGCCAAAATTGGTCGAATGAGGTTTGAATTTTGCCAGTAATTCCGCCAACCAACAGTACATCGCGATCACGGAAATTGAATTGATGATCATAACCAAAATATTCATCTGCGACGTTTCGACCGCCGGTAATAGAAACTTTTCCGTCAACGGTAAAAGTTTTGTTATGCATACGTTGATTTAATTGATGAAAGTCAGTGGTTAGGTTGATGATTTTATCGAAAATATTTTTACCAATATTGGCCATTGGATTATAAATTTTAATCTCGATATTTTCATGTGCAGTCAGGGTAAGTAATTCATCGCCACTGGCATCAACCATAATGTCATCAACCAGTACTCGCACTTTAACGCCACGTTCAGCAGCTTTTACTAAGTAATCAGTTGCTATTAAGCCAACGTTGTCAGTTGAGAAAATGAAATATTGCACATCAATGGTGTGCTCGGCATGTTCGGTTAACCAAGCTCGTGAAAGCATGGCTTCAATGCCTTGTTCGAGTACATAAACGCCGGTTTTATTCTGCATTTTATTGCTAACAGGGGCTAAATACTTAGACAGCATCGTGTTGTTAGTTGCTGGAATAGCTGCGCAATAGTCGTTTGACGACTCTGAAATTCTAACGGTTTGTGCGCTGCAAGCGAAAAGCGTACAACTAAGTAGCAAACTTAGCAGGGCTTTGCTAATCGTTGGCATTGTTCGAGCTAAAACTTTATGGTTATTTTGCAATGATACATTCCTTATAAAACACACGAAGACGCTTTTAATTATTCCAATTTTAGCTTTTAACCCGCCTAAGCTTTTGAAAGTGCGGTAATTCCCAAGGTCACATCGCTAATAGTAACCCAATATGCTGGCGGTTTTCTAATGGTAATGTTGTATCTTGCTGTTTCAGTCGCGCTATTTCTTCTTCAGTTGATTTAACTTGCGTTTAATTATGTCGATAGAGGTTTGGCTTTAAGTATTTTGAGTGTTATTTTTCACGTTGCCACACTACAGCGCAATGTGAAGCTGCTCTTTTAGTAAAAATTACTGTGGAAAAACGACAGCAACTTTTAGAATGATTGGCTAATTTTTAATAGAAAATGATTGATTAGTCAAAGCTTCGTGCTGCAAAGTTATGGCGAGACTTCGGAGGTTTATGAGCTCTAACTATTGATTATCAATCTTTAAATACTACTGTTGATTGGCGTGTTCTATCAACGTGCAGTTGGGTTACATCTGGGCGTGAATAATGCCCAACAGGATCAAAATTTTGTCGTTCTTCTCGAACTTTTTTATGATCAACTATTGCGGTGTATAAACCTTCCTCACCGATTTGAGGTTCAATCAACCATTCACCGTCAGGGCCTACTAAACAAGAAGCGCCATTTGCAAGGTGTGATTTATCAATGCTCGCTAAAATATCGTCACGATAAGGCGTATCAGCGGGGAAGTCTTCTGGGCGCATTAAGCCACTGGCAGACATAACAAAACTACGGCCTTCTTTCGCCATAAAGCGGGTAATATCATGAGTGTTATGCTCTCCACCAGGCCAAATAGCGACATGCAAATCTTCTCCTTGGCCATATAAGGCGGCGCGGGGTAGCGGCATCCAATTTTCCCAGCAATTCAAACCGCCAACAGTAAATTCACCTAACGAATGAACACGTAAACCATGGCCATCACCCGGTGACCAAGTTAATCGTTCTTCATAGGTTGGCATTAGCTTTCTATGTACAGAGCCAATTTCACCGCGTTTATTTATATAAACCATTGAGCAGTAAAGGCTGTGACCGCCTCGATCGCCAGCGCGCTCAATAATCCCTAAATATAAAGCAACATCGGCGGCTTTCGCGGCTGCGCAAATACTATCTAAATGTCCTGAAGTAATAGAAACCGCTTGCTGCATATAGTGTGCATGTAATGCTTTTTGATCCGGAGCATTAAAGCGAGCACCGTGGGTAAGCTCAATCCAAAATGGATAACCGGGCAATAGGGCTTCACCAAAGGCAATTAAGTCACACTGTTCTTTACCAGCATTAACTATTTGCTGAATGACTTTTTCAGTGGTTGCAGCGCGGTTAAGCCATACTGGGGCAATTTGTGCTAAACCAACTTTTAATGAATCTGAGTGTGCTTTAGTCATAGCTGACGTATTCCCTTTATGATTTATAGTAGATTAAAAAATCTACTATAAATCATCAGTTAAAGAAACTATTGCTTGAATAAACACCATTATTGCTCAGCTAAACGTCTACCAAATGAAACGGCGTAAGCATTACGTCGAGCTTGCAAAAGTGGGTCGGCAGATGGTGCAAAGCCAGTTGATAACACCATAGGATCAAAATTTATTAAGTCACATTTTCCATCTTGTTCTGATTGTATCGCGTCAATTGTTAGCTCGGCAGCCACCAATTGTTGATGCTGACCTTGCCAAGCAATAGCGGCATTATCGACGTCATCTTCTGGGTTAGCGAAGGTGATAACCATATCCCATGTAACAGAGTGGCTTGCTAGGTTTTTCTGTAAGTTGTCGAATAAAAAATCTTGCGCTGGTTTGACGACTAACTCTTGCTGACGTTGTGGTAAAAAAGACCAACGGACGGCAGTTTTCACACCTTTATCATTAACTAAATAAAAGCTGTTAACACTGTTGAAAGTGTTTGCTTCATAAGGTTTAAGTGCTTTGGTTTTTGTTGCTTGATGTGCTTTAAAGCGCTGAAGATCTTTATTACCTTGCTTAAATGCTTTTACCGCAGCAGAGCCTGCAACTTTTGCGCGCATCAATTCAGCGAATGCTTCAGGTGTCGCAACAGGGAAAAAGTCTAAAGTGTTCATCGACATCAGGTGGCTTTCATTACTCGCGGTGGTGATAGACAAGCCCATGCCATATTCCCCAGGCTTATTGTCTGCCGCTAAATACTTACCGCCTTTATGAGACAACCTGCCAATGACCTGAGCGTTTTCTGTAAATAAATTACTGTTACTATATTGCTGAATGTTTTGGTTTTTTGGACTTAATGTCGCAGAAAAACAAAAACCTTTGGTGTGATTTCGACGCTTACCCTCTGTGACGCCAAAAAGCTTTTCAAAGGTGTTAATACCATCAGTTGCGGTTCCAGTATTATTGGCAAATGCTGAAGGTGCTGCTGCTAATAACAAAGCTAAGGTGATCATTTTTGAATTTATCATTTTCGTTACTCTTGAGTTGTTGTAGGTTTTATATTATTGTACGTACACGAACTATTAGTCAACGAATAGTTGTTAATTAAATAATATGCAGGCAAAATTGACAGTGTTTTTATCTATATCTATATCTATATCTATTTTGAAGTAGGAGAGTTTTTTGTCTGTTGCCAAATTAAATGAACAACTATGCTTTGCGTTGTATTCAGCGTCGAATCACCTAACCAGTATTTATCGACCATTATTAGAGCCACTAGGCTTAACGTATACGCAGTTCATCGTACTGATGGCGTTGTGGGAAAAAGATAATATTTCGATAAGTGAATTGGCAAAAAATGCCAAGCTCAGTAAAGCAACCATGACCCCGCTCTTAAAGCGTTTAGAGCAAAAAGAGTTAATTGAACGTCAAATGTTAGCGGGTAATGAGCGACAAAAAAATATCGCACTAACTGATGCCGGTAAATTGTTATCGCAGCAGAGTTCAAAAATTACTGAACAAGCTTTTTGTATGAGTAAGTTATCAAAAGAACAAGCGGAAACGGTTATTGAAATTTGTCATCAGCTTGTTAACCCTAACAGTGAATAATTAGCACTCATTCTTTCCACTTTATATTAAATTAAAGTGCGCTAAGTGGCTGCTTTACAAGGTTTTCAGGCTCTAATTTAATAAAAAATAAGGAATGAATTATGTCAGAGCAATGGTTAACAAGTTTAATGACGGAAACGGCGCAAGAAGGTTACGAACTAGCCATTAAATTATCGAGAATGGGGCATATACCCAACCGCCAGATGCGGTAAGAAGCAAGCTTAGGCCAGATTATAGCGAAAACTCAGAAAACCTAATTGTCTCTTCACAAGTTATCGCGACTAATTTTTAAACTGTGTCTGTCGCTAATAACTATTGGCGAGACTAGTTTAAAATTTACGGCTTATCAAAAATAAAAGCCCATTATTAGTGTTTAATAATGGGCTTTTCTATTTAAATTATAACGTTAAAACTACAGCGCTAACTCTACCGAAATAGGGCAGTGGTCACTTAAGTTTTGGCTAACTTCTCGGCTATATTTTTGCTCGAATACTAATTGCTCAAACGAGTTTTCCACATAACGAGCTTTTGCTTTCGGGTCAAAAATAATATGGTCGATATAGTCTTTGTAATATCCGCCCCAACATCCTGACTCAGCTTTAATGGTAGGTGTCCAAAGTGATTCTGCACCTTCATCATCAATTGCCTGCCATAAACCCTGAATTTCAGTGTGATTTAAAGCAATATCACGAACAAAACGACGGTTAAAATCACCAAGTAACATAAATGGTACGCCTTCTTTAGCACGGGCATCAATCCAAGCTTCTAAAGGTACTGCTTGTTTCGCTAGCTCAGCACAGGCCGTTTTAGCATATTCTTCTTTTTTATTGCTGCTTGGCATTTTAGCGATGCTGGCTTGGTCTAAGGCTTTATCAAAACAACCTGATTTCATATGCACAGCTAATAAGCGTACGCTTTTACCGTCTTTAGTTAAGGTAACGTCCATGCCACGACGAGCCAAACCTTGGTCAAGTTCAACGTATTCAATACCTTTAGCTTTATAACCGCTGCTTTTTCTTATCGCAACGCCAACGCGTTGTACCCAATCTTTAGTGGTGAAAAAGAATTCATAATCATCGCCTAAAATTTTTCTAGCCCACTCGGCGCTTTCAACTTCTTGCATGGCAATAACATCAGCATCTAACTGTGTAGCGTAGCGTGCAAGCTCTTTATAATCAGCATCGCTGCGTTTGTTGTATTCGTGCGAACCTAACCAAGCGATATTCCATGAAGCAACTTTTAACGTTTCAGCAAAAGTTGTTGCGCTTAAAAAAGCTAGTGCGACTGTACAAAGGGTAATTAATTTTTTCATTACATCATTCTAGATAATAAATCGGGCAACTAGTGTAACCACTGTTAACTCAAATTCAAGTAAAGTGTGTCGATGAGTATCTGTGAACGATTAACATAATCGTAATATCGTCGATAAAAATGGACTTCTCGTGATGAAAGAAAATGAGTAACATAAAGTTTCATCCATATATTTACCAAAAGGCGTTAATAGTATTGTTGTCATTTGAATTTAAGTCATCACTGTTATGGGCACTTTTAGGTGTTGTGATCGGAATTATCGCTTTTGGCTATAACTATACTTTTGTATCTGCCTCAATGCCGGGTTATGAGTTTTTTACTGTTCCTGCGAGGCTTACATTGAGCTTTTTTAGTGAGGAAACGTCATTTTGGCCGAAAATAATAATATTTTTAAGCGGTCAGTATTTAGGTTTTTTTGTAGTAATTTTTACTGGAAAAACAATATTAACACGAGCTAAAAGTTAGTGTCTTAATAGCGAAGGTACTTATACACATCAATTATCTTAAAAAACTTCTATTCATTTAACCTCATTCCCTACTTTTCATCGTTTTAATGGTAAGAAAGTGGAAGTATCGTGCAGAATCAGAAACTGATAAAGCTAAGGCGCAAAACGGCTTAACCGTATAATTAATCGGAATTCTGGATGAACAACATAACTCAGCGTACTATCAGTGCATTTAGGATGAAAATTTGCAGTTACCGTTAATTATCAAAGATTGGCATAGCCCCAACGTTAATCCAGAAAAGTTGCTAGTTAAGCAACTTAATTTGTCGATTTATCACTATTTATTGCGCTAGTCGAATAAGGAGTTAGCTGAAGGTGTGGTACAAACTGCTTACTTAAAGATGATAAAAACTCATAGCGCTAGTCAGCTGTTAGGATAAAATAAAATGCTAACGCTAAATTTGGAAAAGCCACTGCAAGAAGCGGATAGATTAACGCGGTTCAATATAGCGCTTGGGCAATTACCCTTTTTACAACGTGCAACGCTTACTTTTCAGCAAGTCGGCTTTTCATTGATCGAAATTGCTGAATTAACCAACGACGGTTTTAAAATGGTTAAAAGCCGTTTACGTTACGCCTATAATAATTTAAGTCATTTGTTAGGAGCACCATCATGAGTGCAGATAAATTTGATAAAGAACTTTCTGAACCTTGTCAAAAAAGCAAGCAACAAGCAGAAGCGCCAATAGTTGACTTAATCAGTCCAACTGAGCCGATAAACACGTCACGTTCGCTTTGGCATATGCTCGCGCTGCTAATAATCGGTGGTGCGGCTTCATTTTGCATTATGGCTATTATTACCTACTTTTCTGAGCCAGCCGTGCATGGTGTTAGTGAGCAATATAAACAGCACTCAGTACGAGTGGTGAAAATAGACGAAATTAAGCCGGAAGTAATAGTTTTACTACCAACCCATAAAGTGATGCCTGAATATCCAAAATCAGCACTTTATTCACGTAAATCGGGCAAGGTAAAACTGCAATATCGTATTTCATATTCAGGTAAGGTGATTGATGTTAGCGGGATGAATAGGCATAGCGATCGGGCACTAGAGCTTTCAGCTAAAAAAGCATTAAGCCTATGGCGTTATCCTGAAGCAGCGGGTGGTGATAAGTTTTTGGAAATTGAGTTTGAGTTTACTTTAGAGCAGTGATGAATACTAACAGAGATAAATTGCAAAGAATGAGCAACAATTCTGCTGTTGATATCACCGTCAGTGCCACGGCATCCCGAGCGTTGTGGCGAGCGATTGTATTAACTCTATTCTGCTTGTTTAGCCTCATTGTTTTTGGTGAATATAATAGTGCTAATGTTGACCCTGAAAAGATTAAATTAGTTAAAGCGATCTTGCCTTTGTTTTGGTTAGTGACCATATATTACTGGTATCAGCATACGCAGGTGAAAAAATATAAGCTTGCAATTACTGATCAAAAAATAGTTTGGGGTAGCGAAAATAACGCTAGCAGTATTGACTGGTCTAGTATTCACACCATCAGTATAATTGACTTGTCTAAAATAAGTCGTCAATCAGGTATTGTCTATGAATTTACTAACAAAAATTATAAATATCGTTTAGATAAGCCGTTAGCTTTATACGACAAAGACTATGCTATTTCATATGAAAAATTATTAGATACTTTTCAATGGCAAGCACAGCAACATAACTTCATCTTGAAATTGTAAAGGTGCTAATAATTAAAAGTAGTTAGACAGCAGTGTGAAAGTAATAACTTATTCACGCTGGTTGGTATTTAGCTTTTCATCACTTGCCTTCAAGCAATGTAATTTGTTCCTGAGATCTTTTCGATGTGGGAGACATCTTTAGCACCAAACGGTAGCTTTCAATTGCTTTACTTTTATTACCTATATCAGCCCAAGTATCCGCTAAGCTTTCTCGTGCACTAACTGAGTTTGGATATTTAGAGGTTAAAAACTCAAAAGCAGGTATTGATGATTTAGCACCGCTGCCATATTTAAGTGCATAAGCACGATAAAGTATGAAACGTTCTATTGATGGGGCATTATCTTTAAATATGGTAGATACGCTATCGAATACATCGTTGAGACTGCCGAGATTGTTTTCAATAACGGCGCTGACAAATTGCTCTTTAAGTGCTGCCAATTTAAATTTTTCTGGTGCAACAATCGACATTACACTTTCTGCTAAAACATCAGTCCAAACACTAAAGGCATTGCCATTGGTGACATATGCGATGGTGTAATTATCAGCAGAGTTGTCTGGTTTAAAATAGTGACGTAATTTAACTCTATTACCACCATCATGCCCAACATGTGTGTAACCATCCTCAAGCGAGTATTCAAAACCAAAGGCATAACGACCATCTTTGCCATTGGTTAGTTGCATCGGTTGCCATAACTGCTGCAAGGTTTTTTCGCTAACAAATTTTCCTGTTACTAAGGCGGTAAGAAACGTTGTTAAGTCTTCAGGTGTTGAGTACAAAGCTGAGTGGGCAAAGGTGTATTGTGGCCAATCGATATCAATGTTTCTTTTGATGCTACCATTATTACCTTGGTAGCTTGTGACCATATTTTTAATGATGGCTTTCGCACTTGCATGTCCCGTATTTTTTAATGCTAAAGGGTTAACAATAACGTCTTGAACAAGCTGCTGATACGTTTTGTTGGTTACCGTTTCTAAAATCGCAGACAGCATTAAAAAGTTTGTATTGTTGTAGCTATTTCTGGTGCCAATTTTAAAATGCTCTGGTTGATCAACAAGAGATAAGAAAACTGACTTTTTATCAGCTAAAAAATGATTGTTTTTCATCGCGGTATCAAAATAACGCGGAACGCCAGATGTATGACTTAATAAGTGCTCTAGAGTGACTGCTTGCCATCTGACAGGAAGATAAGGTAAATATTTACGTACCGAATCGGTTAGTACCAAATTACCATTTTCAATTTGTTGCATGAGCAATACACTGGTGAATAACTTAGTGACAGAGTAACTTGGAAAAAGGTGCTTATTGTTAATGGCGACATCTAATTCGACATTAGCAAAACCGTGATGTCCTTTATATAAAGGTTGATGGTTTTTAAGTATCACGACTGATTGGCCGACAACACCATACCGTTCACTATTTTTCACTAGCTGTAGATCTAGCGCTTTTTTGACTGACGGTAACATTTCAGCAAAAACGTTGACGGAGCTAGTTACCAATAAAACCAATATTAAAAATGAGTAGATAAATCGCATGAGAGTCCTTCTCGCTAAAAATACTTTACTGATACTTGAACCTATAAAGTTGAGCGGTAATGATACAGAAACTTTCAAAGCAGTAAACTAAGATATTTATAATTTTTTCAAGTGGTTAGTTTTGTTGATCAGGCTTGTTGCTCTGCGTTCAATAATAAGGGTGCAGCTTTTCTCTTTAGTGAGTATTTTTTTCACAATATTTGTATGCCGTGCCCTTCAGCTTGATTATTATATTTCGATATCTGATTCAACGCCTTGTTCCACATAAATATATTTTCCTAAACGCAGTAGTGACAAAAAACACCTCTTTACATGGTAAGAAATTGATACCGAGCATTTATTTTCAATATAATTAATTAAATTATTGCATTACAAATAAAAATCATTATCATTCGCGTAAAAATCACAGTGTTATTTAATCATTATATTTATAAAGGACTTAGTTAGTGAATTATAAAAGCTACTCTCTCATCACTCTTTCTGTTTGTGCAACTATGGCAGCTAATGCCCAAGATACATCCACATCAAGTAACACTCAGGAGATTGAACACGTTATTGTCACCGGCAGTCGTATGCAAGAAAGCATTGACGAAGTGCCAGCATCGGTTTCAATTATTAACAACCAAACCATAGCGCAAGATATGCTGACATCGGCCGAGTTACAAACTATGCTAGCGATTCATGTGCCCGGTATGGCAGCAGCAAATACTGGCACTAATACTAACTCAGGGCAAACACTACGAGGGCGGAATGCCTTAATAATGATAGATGGTGTACCACAGTCAACCCCTTTACGTAATGGTAAGTTAGGCATTCGTTCTTTAGATCCCAGTGTTATCGAACGTATTGAGGTCATTAAAGGGGCAACGTCAATATATGGTAATGGTGCAGCTGGCGGCATTGTTAACTACATCACCAAAAATGCAAATAGCGAAAAAGCATTATCGGGGCGAGTAGGGATTAGCAGTAATTTTTCAGCAGTAAAGTTTGAAGACAGTGTCGGTCGACGCCTTGATGTAGCAATAGACGGTACATTAGGAAAGTTTGACTATGTGCTAAGTTTAGTGAGTGATGAAAGTGGCGTAATACGCGATTCAGAAGGTGATGCTCTCGGTTTAACCTACGGTTTATCTGATTTTAAATCAGATAATTTATTTACCAAATTTAATTATTATGTTGATGATTCACGTTCATTTCAATTTAGTTATAACTATTTTGAAGGGCAACAAAATACCGACTACATTGCGGTAGAAAGCAATGTGAATGCTGGCATAAAAAGCCATGCGATTAAAAATGTAAACAACATAGAAGTACCCGGTGATCCGCAAGGTCCACGAGGAAGCCATAACGCAAAATTACAATATCGTGATATGGAAATTTTTACTAATACAGACTTTACCGCAGATGCCTACTGGCAGAAAATTGAAAACGTGTTTTTTTATTCCACGAAATTTAAAGATGAAAGTGCAGGTTTAGTCGGTGGTCAGTCGATGATCACTTCAGAAAAAACGGGTTTACGGTTGAACTTTAACAGCGTTTTTGATTTTGATAACGTTGAAACTACACTGATTTATGGTGTTGATGTACTAAACGATAAAACTGCCCAGCCGCTAGTAGATGGTCGTATGTGGACGCCTGAAATGGACATGGATAATATTGCTGGTTATCTACAAACAAAAGTAATTTTTGATGAAAACTGGGTCGTTAAAGCGGGTGTGCGCAGAGAGTCAATTGAAATAGGTGTTAATGATTTTAATACCTTGATGATTTGTAAGACGGGTAAAGCATGTACTGTGCCGGTGTCAGTATCAGGTGGCACACTTGAATATGATGCAACCACTTACAATATTGGCTTACGTTATAGTAATCATGAGATTTTTAGTCCTTTCATTAGTTACTCCGAAGGTTTTGATATCGCTAACGTCGGTAGTTTATTACGTAATGCTCAATTCACCGAGTTAAATAAAATAGATACAGAAGCTTCAATCGTTAAAAACTCAGAAATTGGCTTTAGTAGTGTGTATGAGAATATTCGCTTTGAAACTGCTGCCTTTTACTCAACTAATAACTACGGTGGTAACATGGCTGAAGACCCTTTAACCGGGACTTATCGGTTAGAGCGAGCACCGCAAAAAATATGGGGTTACGAAGCTGCCATTGATGTTACTTTTACAGATGTACTTGATGCAGGTCTTAGCTACAGTTGGTTAGAGGGTAAAAATAAAGAAAATGATACTTACCTTGATGGTGGCTCAATTAGTCCGCCTAAAATCACCGCTTATATTAATTATCAAGCAAGTGAAAATCTGCGCCTTGCAATGAATTATACCGGCATACAAAGTCGTAACCGTTTTGTCGCAACAAACGGCAAATACAGCGGCAGAAAAGCACCAGTATCGTCATATAACGTGATTAATGCTTCAGGCAGCTACACGATTAATGATGCAATAAAGTTATCAGCAGGTATCGAAAACTTGTTTAACAGCGACTATTACTCACACATTGCTCAATCACATACCTTTTCTGGCTGGAATGTGAAAGGGAAAGGGCGCACAGTGAACTTAGGGCTGACTTATAACTTCTAATGCCTCAAGCAATTAATAGCAAATCGACGTTCCTTTTGCCAATGGTGTCTGGATGACATTCAGTGTTTAAGCGCTGGTTAAGGCGTATTCATCTATGCCTAGCAATATTTTTGGTTTTCTTTTTAGTTAACCTGAGTATTTCTGGGGCACTATTGGTTTTTGGTAAAGAAGTTCAGTACCAGGTGCAACCTGCTCATTGGCAGGTTGCACCTGGTGCCGCTTTTCTGCCTTTGTCTAGCTTAGTGGCTATAGTTGAAGAAGGTAGCGAAAAGACAGTAAAAAAAGTCCAATTGCAACCGCAAAAAGATAAGGCGTGGCAATTTCAATTAGATAGTGGCCAGTATATTAATGTTAATCCTTTTAACGGTGAAGTTCTTCACCGCTATGCTAAGCAAGACAGCTTTTATGGCTTTGTGATGGCTTGGCACCGCTGGTTATTGCTGAGCGATGACACAGGAGGAAAACCTCTTAAAACATTGGTATCAATAGCTAGTTTGTTATTTATTGTCGAAATGGTATTGGGATTATGGCTTTGGTTTAAACCAAAGAATCGTCTGCAACGCTTGAAGATAAACATTAAGGCCAGGCCAAGGGTAAGATATTACCAATTACACACAGTAATAGGCGTATTTACCTTTATTCCGTTATTGCTTATTGCTTTTTCAGGCATAGCTTTTCACTGGCAAAGCCAAACAAAGATGATAATCGAAACATTGCTTGCTGAACCCGTAGTGCACTATAAACACCCTGTTATTGCCTCTGAGTTAAATAAACCGTTACAGCTTGACCTCGCGTTGAGTCGTGGAATACAGAGTATGAAACAAGGGCAGCTGTATCGAATTTACTTACCTGTTAACGGTGAAGCACTAAAACTTAGAGTTAAAATGCCCGATGAGTTTTTTGCTTTTAGTTGGGTATCGGTAAATCCATATACGGCTGAGGTGATCAAAACCTATGATGCCAGCAAGGCCAGCTTAGCTACCCGAATTTGGAACTTTAAGTATACGTTTCATACCGGAGATTTTTTCGGTGTCGGTCTTAAGGTTTTTTGGCTACTACTTGCCTTACTACCAGGGACTTTTGCCATTACAGGGCTTTGGTTGTTTATTAAAAGAACACGACGAAGCGAAATAAAATCAATTCACCTTCACAATCACTGTCAGGTAAAGTGATGATTGTCTCCACAGAGTTTAAGTCAATGATTAAGAAAAACTTGTTGCTTTATTGAAGTAAATTGTGAAAATATCGCTAGGATAGAGGTGATAATTATTCCCAAGCTTGTGATTGGTGACTTCCATGATTGCTTTATTCAGTGCTATGACAAATAGCACCAACAAATTGATAAAAATTATTTAAATTGCATTGCGTCTCTCTTTTACTAATAAAAGAGAGACGCAATATTCTCAAGGTTAACTGCGAAAATCGGTTTTAAACTAAGCATCATCCATCATGATGGTTGTATAATTTATTCTAAATTTCTTATATTTTGATTTTAAGGTATTAATCACTTTTTCTTGCTTATCACATGGTGGGCACTCACCCATGCTGCGATCTGCGTGCATGTAAAAAAATGTGAAGTCGTATTGGCTGAAATCAATTTTTTTTTCAATTAAACTTAAAAAATTATTGGCTAGTGACTCAGCATTATCAACAGAAGTTTTGTTGGAAAAGGCTTTGACTAGTGATGGTGTGTACTTTCTACTGAAATGTATTAACTTTCCAGTATTATTAAAAATATATATTTGTGGCATTGCAGCTTCAACTTTTGATTCCCAGACTTTGGTTACAGGAATGTGTATGGTATTTGCTGTAACGCTTGTTGTGAAAAATAATGCCATGAATAAGCCAAGTGTATATTTCATGTTATGTATAGTCCTTTAAGTTAGGTAATGCCAAGAATTATGCAATTTATTATTTATATTGATATACAAAGCGGCCAATATAAAAGCAATAACAGTTATCGTAATACTTACTAGCGTAGTTAAATTGATATTTGCAGCAATGAAATTCGCTTGCAAAGCATAGTAAAGCTGTATAAAAATCGATAGAAAAACTATTGGCAAGAAAATGGCCATAAGAAATCTAGCTTCAAAAGTCATTACTCTAAAATTGGTGGCTCCTAGCATTTTGTTTATAGCGTATGCACGAGCACTTTTTTCAACAATTTGATTAACAGTACTTAAACAGAAAATTATAGAGGATATGGTAATCGTTAAGGTGGCTATTATCGTTGTTAGCAATATTGCATTTCTAGGCTGATTGTCAATTTCAACGAGGCTCCCTAATGAGGTCAACTCTAGCTTTTTAAAAGAGACATCTAAGGTGTTTAATTGTGCTGTTACTGCATTCTTTAGCGTCTTTTCATCATTACTTGAATGTATGATAATTGCTTCTGCGCCAACTAAAAAGTTAGTTAAGGCATAGACAATTGCATTAGGCTGAACATCGGGCCCTGCGATATAAATATCTTTAACAACACCAATAATTTGAAAGGGATGCTCTTTGATTACGCCATTTTTATTTCGCGTTTTCATGATGAGTTTAGCATTATAGAGATCAAGTCCCTTAAAGTATCTTTGCCAAAGTGTGTGATTAACGACAATAGAATTACTACTCTGCCAAGAAAAAGATTTCCCTTTAACAAATGTTGCCCCTATCGCTGTGAAGTAGTTAGGTGAAACTCGATCAGAAACTGTTTGACTATTTATTCCTGATCCTACTGGGTGGTCATCTACGGTATACCATTGAAAAAAGCTTGATGAATTTGCAAAAGGTGCCATTAAAGTTAAGGCCGCAGATTGAACATTCGGTATGTTTTCAAGCCTGTTTACGAGTAGTTTTCCTGTGTCGCTATTGGCAATTTGTGTTTGAACAGTTTTAGGGAGTTCAAAACTCGCTATGTAACGATTATTTGTGATGAAACCATTGTCATTTTCGTTTAATTTTTTTTGTGCCGATAATAGTTCTAAACTAATGAAAATAGATACTATGGCAACACTAAGTAAAAAGCTTAATAAAATGTAGCTTTGAAGCTTTTGGCTCAAGGTTATATTTTCTCCTCTACCAATATTTTTGGAAATGAAAGTTTCTTGAATAAAGAATGTTATCGCCATTATTAAAGTGATTAATAAAGTTAAACAAAGAATAAGTTTTAAAAACGATAGAGTAGGTACATCAACATCTGAAAAGTTGACTGTCGGTAGCATTGAGTGAACAATCATTTTACCGATGGGTAGTATTGCAATGCAGACGATAGTAATAAGAATGATTAGGAGGGTGTTTTCTACTGCTCGTTGAAAGAGCAATTGTTTTTTGCTTGCACCACAAAGCCCTCTAATACTAAGTTCGTTACTTTTTGATGCATACTCCCCAACATAAAACGTAATAAATGAAACAAAGCAAAAAACTAATAATATACTGAAGATTATGACTAAAATATCAATTCTTTTACTTATTTTTTGGTACTTTGAATTGTTAATACCAATAGCATTATTCATTACTATATCTATATCATCAGTGATCAATAACTCATTGCTTAAATACGTTTTAGCATGAAGTGAGAAATGTGCTAAGTGTTGGCTACTTCCTAACAAGTAACTAAAAGTATTAGGCGTTATATCATTACTAGTATTTTCGATTAACGTTAACTTTTGAGAATAAGGTATTACAACATCGGTTTTGTATTGCTTATTAAAAGCAGTAAAATTTTCTGGCATTATCGCCACTATTTTAACTGCTTTTCCATTAAGAGGTAAGATAGTATTAATCACCTCTTTGCCTTTATATTTACTTTGCCAGTAACTATAACTAATGGCTGCGACTAAATCTGAGCCATTAGTTGGAAATTCCAAAGCTTTCAGCGTGCCTTTGAAAGCATTAATACCTAAGGTTGAGTAACCGCCAGAAAAAAAACTTACGCTAATAACATTACTATTTTCTGGGCCAGTAAGCTTTAAGCTTGTTGATTCTTCGTAGATGACTTTTAATGAGGGCCATTTGGCGATAATAGGATCAACTAAGTAATTATCTATAGCGCTACTCTTATCACCTTCTTTTGCAATAAGGTTGTTTATTAATGAGTAGTTCTCAATACCAGTATAAGTTGGTGTTAAGTATGAGCTACTAATCATTTTTACATTAAGCAATACACTGACAGGAATTGCTAACAGCATCACTATTAGTAATAACCGGTAGTTCTTGGAGGTTTGTTTAGTCCAAGTGATGATAAGGTCTAAGGTTAACTTACTCGTCATTTATACCTCAGACAATGTGTTTTTTTTAGCTGTTAATTCACCATCTTGCATTTCAAAAACCGTATCGGCTTGTTCTGCATAATTTATGTCGTGGGTGATCAGGCAAATAGTAATTCCTGTTTTATTTAGCTTTTTTATCAACTCAAAAACCTGCCGACTATTTTCTGAGTCTAAATTACCTGTTGGTTCATCAGCTAAAATTATTGAAGGAGAGTTAACGAGAGCTCTTGCTATAGCTATTCGTTGTTGCTGTCCTCCTGAAAGTTGACCTGGCATGCGATCTTGAAAATTGCTCATATTGACTAAAGAGAGTGCAGAAATAACTTTTTCTTTATATTCATTTCTTTTGATCGCAGGGTTATAACTTAATGGTAATGCGACATTGTCATATACTGAAAATTGATTGAGTAAGTTGAAATTTTGAAAGATAAAACCAATTTCATTATTTTTAATCAGTGATATTGATTTATTTGTTAAATTTGTCGTGTTTCGACCTAAAATTAAATACTCACCCGAAGAAGGTTGATTGATCAGCCCTAAAATAGAAAGTAGCGTACTTTTACCACTACCAGAAGTACCTACTATTGATAGATATTCACCTTTATTAATGGACATAGTAATATTTTTAAGCGTGTTTGTAGCGGCTTTAGGAAAACAATAATTTAAGTTGTTTATTTGCATAAGACTTGATGTCATTAGATTACCTCAGGGACTATGTATTCATCGTTTTCTGATAATTCATCAGGTAATAAGTAGATACTATCTCCTTGACGAATATCTTCTGATTCAATGTAAATTATTCCATTATTTTGAATTAATCGATCAGCTGTTTTTATTATTTTATTGTTTTTATGCAAGGTATAAATATGCGGTGTTTTATTTAATTGCTTAAGCGGTAAATTCGCAATAAATAATTTTTTTTCTTCAGTATCTGTTGTTATTACTGCTTCAATTGACTGGTCGATTTTAATCCAGTCTGGTAATTTGGCTTCAAAAGTTAAAAAAACATTGATAGCACCATTTCTCGTGATTTTATCTATGTGTTCAACGGAAGCTTTTAATGTTCCATTTGGGGTCTTAATCTGAGCAACTTGCCCCACGGATACTATATTTGACGAATACTGAGGAATTTGAACTTTAACGATAAGATCATTATTTTCGAACATGGTAAAAAGCAATTCACCTTGTGTAACATTTTGCCCCAAACTTAGTGTGCTTTCTTTAATTATACTGGTGTTTTTAGCCGATAACGTTAAAGATTTTATTTGTTCTTCGATATACTGAAGTCGCTTTTTTTGTAAGGTTACTTTTTTTTTATAAGCCAAGAGTTGAGAATTTCGGTTACGCTTATAAAGAGTAAGCTGTTTCTTTTTTGACGTTACTTCGAGCCTTGATTGCTTAAACGACATTTCTGTTTGGTTAAATTTAATTTTAGATATTATGCCGTTTTCAACTAATGTTTTATTGGCATCTAGCTCTAATTTTAACTTTTGAACCGACATCTTCAAACGAGATAACTGTGAATTTAATTGTATTTCTTGAATAAGCAAATCACTCTTTTTTTGCTCTAGACTTGATTTGAGATCTTCATGTTCAAATATTGCATTTTGTAGATCTTGCTCCAGTGAATAATTACTAATTTTTGCTAAGGTTTGACCTTTATTAACAGCTTGTCCTTGCCTTACATGTAATTCCGAAACTTTCCCTTTATTAGGTGCCGATATAATAATTTCATTTCGTGGTACGACTGTTCCGAGTCCACTAACAGTGAGCTTAAGTATTTTTGACTCAACATTATATTTATTTAGATATTGGCTCGGCAATTGTTTATCAAGCCAAGAAAAATAGAAGAATAGAAAAATAATAAAACTGATTACGACCGAAACTAGTTTGTATGAGATAAATGTTTTTTTTTCGATTAAGTATTTTTGCACTTACAACATCCGCATTTTACTTTATGTAATTATAGGGTTGGAATGAAGGGAGTATTAGTAGAAAAACCTAACTTTTACGACTACACGTACACCGTCATGGCAAACAGTTTGCCTTGATATATCATATGCATTAGCTGCAGAAATAAATGAAAACTCTAGTAATGATGCACTAAATGCATAAAATAATATTTTAGATGTGTTTTTTGATTTCAGATGAAATTTTCATAAAATATCCTTATATTATATTGTGTTGCGTGATACATCCGCTGTCAGCCTCATTAACTTATCAAAAAGATTTTGCAAGGTCAATATATTATAAACGACAGTAACTAGAGTGATTTATATAAGAATAACTATCTATTTTATTCTCTTTGGTTAGTAGTCCTAGTGTTTTAGCATTTTTAAATGATGCTTGCCATAGATTAAAAGAGTTGGCTAATTTCTCATGCCTGTTCCTTATATGGTTGAGTCATTTTTTGTTTGAAAGAGCCGATCATGGAACAGTCATATAGTTCAATTTTTTATATCGAAAAGAGGGTAACTACAAGTAAGCTTTTTTATAAAATTGAAGTGAATTTATCGCGAAGCCTTGAGTCGATACCGACCATTTCTCACCATATGCACAGTCCATATTCCACCGGAAAGTGCCAACCACAAAGTAACAAACGCAAACAGCATAATTTGAATGTTGTTAAAGCTACCTTCATCGCCATAGTCCATAAAGTGCAGCATAAAGAAAAAGCCAGCAAAGCGTTTATCGCTATTACTGTGCCCAACTAATCGCCCTGAGCCTTGTTCGACATAAACACTAGTTTCTAAATCATCACTGAAATTTATCCGCCAGGTTGGATTTTTCTGTTTTGGGTAATCCGCTATGTTTGCAGTTAATAAAGCAATCGATGTTATCTCGCCAGGACCGTTGTAACTTGCTTTTGCTATGTTCGATGCCAGTTGTTCACTAACCTTAGTTAGCTCTCCAGTTACCGCATTGATCAACAAATAACGGTTGGCAAAGTGGCGGTATAAGCCTTGCTGTTGTGTCAGCAAGTAATATGGTTTTGCTAACAGTTTTGTTTGTGTCAGTTCTACGGTATCAGGGTAGGCTTTTAAGATTGATTCAACAGGCAGTAAATCTTTTTCCGCTACTCTATGTTCAGAGGCGGCTGGTGCTTGACGATACGCGTTGCCGCGGGCTTTTTTATGATCAATTACATTGAACACTAAGCCGCTGAATACCCAAATAAGTAACTGCAAACCTATCAGTAAAGATGCCCATTTATGTATTTTCTTGGTCCAGAACATCATGATTCACCACCGTTATTTAATGGCTTATCTTGCCCATTAAAAGTTGCACTGTTACCGCGCTTTTTATTGTTGGTAAATGCTGGTTTTATTACTTTAAAGTAAGTTAGCACTAAACCACTTAATACTGCGAATTGTGCCAATAATGCGATTATAAATAAAAACCAATTGCTAACGTTTTCGCCATCGTCATAGTCCATGACATGAAAGCGAAACATCCAGTCAAACAGTCGCCAAAATTCATGACGTTTAGTCACTACTTTGCCGCTATTAGCAGATATGTATAACGCAGGTGAGCCAAAGTTGTCGAAGTTAATGCGCCAAGCTGGCAAATGCCTTGAGCTTAATTCAAAAGGTGGGTTTTCGGTGATTAACCTCGCGTTAATCACTTCGCCATCGCCAGAATAGAAATGTTTTGCTACGGCTAGTGCTGAGCTTTCGGTTATTGGTGATAGTTGCTGTCCGTTAGTGGCATCAAGCATAAATTTTTGTTTATCAATATTAAAACGATAAACTTCGCGGTTGATTAACATGCCAACGCTTAAGTTTTCAGCCTGTGGATATTGCTGAAAAAGCGTTTGTGTTGGATAAGTTAATTTTTCGGGCTGTATTTTTGTTTGATGATTGACGATCAGGCTGTCACCGTGAATATAGTCAATATCGAAAAAGACCATATAAGCACCGGTAACAGACCAAATAACAAATTGCATACCAATAAATAACATCAGCCATTTATGCACTTTATGGCTGATTTTAAATAGTTTTTGCGGCTTTCTTACAGTTTTAATTGTGACTTTCTCCACAGAAGATAAACAGCGGGTAGCACAAGTAATGTCAATAAAATTGCGCTAACCATACCGCCTACCATCGGGGCTGCAATTCTACTCATCACTTCTGAACCGGTTCCTGTGCCATATAATATCGGCAATAATCCAATAATAACAGTGGCTACCGTCATCATTACAGGCCGCACACGCATGCCCGCGCCTTGTAGAATAGCATGAGTTAATTCCTTAATAGTAAAAGGAATATTGTTAGTTTGATGTTGCTCAATAGTTTCTTTAAAAGCTTGGTTTAAATACACCAACATGATGACGCCAATTTCGACGGCGACCCCTGCTAAGGCAATAAAGCCAACGCCAACTGCCACCGAAAAGTTAAAACCTTCAAGATACATTAACCAAATACCGCCAATCATGGCTAAGGGTAGCGTGGCAATAATAATCGCGACTTCAACAAAATTGCGAAAGTTCAGGTAGAGCAGAATAATAATGAGCGCTAAGGTCAGCGGCAATACGTAAATAAGCTTCGCTTTAGCACGCTCCATATATTCGTACTGTCCTGCCCAGGTAATTGAGTAACCTGCGGGTAATACTAATTCTTGTGCTAAGCGCTCTTTTGCTTGTTCGACATAAGTGCCAACATCAATATTTTCGATATCGATTAAGCTCCAGCCGTTTATACGAGCATTTTCGCTTTTGATGCTTGGCGGCCCATCTTCAACATAAACATCGGCCACATCTGCTAGCGAAATACGTTGTCCCGCTGGCGTAACAATTGGCAGTAATTTTAGTTGCTCAGGTGAGTCTCGGTAGTCTTGTGGGTAGCGTAAGTTAACGGGATAACGTTCTAAACCTTCAACAGTTTGAGTCACATTCATACCGCCAATGGCCGTAGCTACCACTTGTTGAACATCGGCAATGTTTAAACCGTAACGTGCGGCTTTATTACGGTTGATATCTACCTTGATATAGCGCCCACCTGCCACGCGTTCGGAGTAAACAGACGCCGTTCCCGGTTGATCCTTAAGGATGTTTTCTATATCTAAGCCAATATTTTGAATGACTTCTAAATCACTACCCGCGATTTTTATGCCGACAGGAGTTTTAATGCCCGTTGCTAGCATATCGATACGAGTTTTTATTGGCATGACCCAAGCATTAGTTAAACCAGGAAAACGAACAATAGCATCTAATTCTTTGCGAATAGTATCTTTGGTTACACCTGCTCGCCATTGCGCTTCTGGTTTAAATTGAATGAAAGTTTCAATCATGGTGAGTGGCGCAGGATCTGTTGCCGTTTCAGCGCGTCCCACCTTGCCAAATACGGTTTTCACTTCTGGAATGGTGCGGATAAGTTTATCGGTTTGCTGTAAAATTTCCCGCGCTTTACCCACTGAAATACCCGGGTAGGTGGTTGGCATATACATTAAGTCACCTTCATCAAGCGGTGGAATAAATTCACTGCCAATTTTATCGATTGGTGAAAAGCCAATTAAGGTCACAACTAGTGCTGCGAGCAAGGTACTTTTAGGAAAGCGTAATACGGTTTTTAATAACGGCATATAAGCGGCGATTAACGCGCGGTTGACTGGGTTTTTGCGCTCAGAAATAATTTTGCCGCGAATAAAATAACCCATTAATACTGGCACTAAGGTAATGGCTAAACCTGCTGATGCTGCCATAGCATAAGTTTTAGTGTAGGCAAGTGGGCTGAACATTCGGCCTTCTTGTGCTTCTAAAATAAATACTGGCATAAAGCTTACCGTGATAATGAGTAAACTAAAAAACAATGCTGGGCCAACTTCAGAGGCTGATTTAGCGACAATTTGCCATCGGTTCTGCTCAGTAAGGGGGGTTTTCTCCATATGCTTATGCATATTTTCTATCATTACGATAGCGCCATCGGTCATCGCACCAATTGCAATCGCAATACCACCCAGCGACATAATGTTGGCATTAATACCTTGAAAATACATGATGATAAAGGAAACCAGAATACCTAGTGGCAAGCTAATCACGGCAACAATGGAAGAGCGAATATGAAAGAGAAAAACTACACAAACAATAGCCACTACTGCTAATTCTTCAATCAACTTTGACCATAAGTTATCAACCGCACGCTCAATTAGGCCTGAACGATCGTACACGGTAACAACTTCTACACCGTCGGGTAAACCTTGTTGTAAACTCTTCAACTTTTCTTTTACGCCATTAATGGTTTGTTGGGCATTAGCGCCAAAACGCATAACCACGACACCACCAACAGTTTCACCTTCGCCATTAAGTTCAACGATGCCACGACGCATTTGTGGACCTAAATTAATATCAGCAACGTCTTTTAATTGCAGTGGTACGCCTTTCGCATTCATGCCTAATGGAATAGCTTCTAAGTCTTCAACATTTTCAATATAACCTGACGCTGTGACCATATATTCCGCTTCTGCCATTTCAACTACTGAGGCGCCAACTTCTTGGTTACCTTGCTTGATTGCGGTTTGTATTAAACTTAAAGGAATGCCGTAAGCGCGCAATTTATCGGGGTCTACCGATATTTGATATTGCTTTACCATACCGCCAATTGCCGCAACTTCGGAAACGCCTTCTACGGTTTGTAATTCATACTTTAAAAACCAGTCTTGAATTGAGCGCAGCTGACTGATGTCGTGCTGTCCAGTTTTGTCGATCAAAGCATAAAGATAAACCCAGCCCACGCCTGTTGCATCAGGACCTAGTTGAGGTTTGGCACTGCTAGGTAAGTCTGCGGCCACTTGTGACAAATACTCTAATACTCGGCTACGTGCCCAATATAAATCAGTGTCATCATCAAAGATCACGTAAACATAAGAGTCGCCAAAAAATGAGTAGCCGCGCACTGTGCGGGCCCCTGGCACTGATAACATGGCAGTAGTTAGTGGATAGGTTACTTGGTCTTCAACCACTTGTGGTGCTTGCCCTGGGTAACTAGTTTTGATGATCACTTGCACATCAGACAAATCAGGAATTGCGTCAATAGGAGTATTTTTAAAAGCAAAAATACCGGTGCCGACAATTACGAGTGTTACTAGTAATACAAAAAATCGATTGAACACCGACCAATGAATAATACGTTCTATCATAACAATTTCCTTGGTCGAGGCTTAATGACTGTTGTCGGCATCAGCGTGAGTTTCATCATGCAGGGTAATAACCGTAAATTCGCCACTTTCGATAGCAAAAGTAAAGTCGATCTCTATGCCTGCGCTCAACTGTGAAAGCGTAATGTTATTAGCGATGTAAAAATCTAATGTCGCAGCAGGGCGTTGCCACTTCTCAATCGCTCCGCGACTGATATTGGCGATTCTAGTGTCGCTATCAATACTGTTGATGGTGCCAGTCACTTGTGCATGGGCAACTGGTTGGCTAGTGTTTTCCATATCCATTTCCATAGCAGACATACGCTTGAAGTCAGAGGTTTTACTCGATTCTGAATCTAATAGGAATTGTGCTGAAGTTACTATGGTGTCACTTGCAGATAAGCCTGCAAGGATTTCAATTTTTTTGCCGTCACTGCGACCTACATCTACTGCGATTGATTTAAACTGACCATCGCCTAATGCTAGTACTACACGGTCTTGAGTACCTGTTCTTATTAAGGCTTCTTTAGGAATAACGATGGTTTCTGCGCTAGGCTTTCCGTCAATAATCACCTGTGCGAACATGTTTGGTTTCAAAGCGAAATTTTTGTTATCAAAACGCAAACGCACTTTCATAGTACGAGTTTGGCTGTCGAGAGTAGGGTAAATATAATCTACTTTACCTTGCCATGTTTTACCGGGTAAAAAATCCAGTGTCATAGCGACATTATCATCAACAAAAACAAAACCTGCTTGGCGTTCTAATACCTCAGCCTCAACCCAAACTTCGGTTAGATCGCCAATGGAAAATAGCATAGTACCGGGCTGAACATAAAAGCCTTCACGTATTGATAAATTTTCAACTACGCCTGATTGTGGGGCGTAGAAGGTTACTTGCTGTTTTACTTTTCGGCTACGTTGTAATTCAGCAATCGCTTCATCGGGAATATTTAGCGCTAACAAACGGTTTTTTGCTGCCTTGATTAAACGCGTATTCTTACGTGAAAGCGCCAGTACAAACTCTTCTTGGGCATTGACCAATTCAGGTGAATACAGTGAATAAATCGCCTGACCTTTTGTTACTGTTTCACCAACCGAATTGATATTGAGGGTTTCAATCCAGCCTTTAACACGCGGGTGAATATGGACTAGTTTGTCTTGGTTATAATTGACATAACCAACGGTTTTTATTTGCGTTTGTAAGTGCGAACTTTTTACTTTTTCGGTGCGAACGCCAATGTTATTGACGATACTTGGGTTGATGGTAACCGTACCCACTTCAGCGTCATTTGCACTGCCATTCTTGTAAACAGGAACTAGCTCCATACCCATAGGAGAAAGACCGGGTTTATCGCGGCGAAAGTTAGCATCCATTGGCGCAACCCAATACATAGGCTCAGCTTCATCAGTTGCTTCTGCCATAGAGTTACTAGCAGAGTTATTAGCGAAAAAATTAAAGCTCAACCAACCACCAAATAAGATACTTGGTATTGCGATAATAACGCCACTAGCGATGCGATTGATAAGTGTTTTTTTATTTGTTGTCATCATGTTATTCCTGATTCTGCTGAGCTAATGTGGCTGGCGTAAACTTTGATGCTTGATTAGCTTTGCTAAAAACATAATTAAGTTCTAAATGCAGTTTTTGCTGCTCAACGGTAATGCCTAGGTGATCTATCGAAGCGTCTAATTCATCGATGCGCGCACGTACAATTTCACCGAAATCACCGCTGTCATTGGTGTAAGCGTTTAAAGCGATTTCAGCTTGTTGATGAAACTGTGGTAATAGCTTTTGTTCGTATAACGATTGGCGCTTGTTAAGTTGTAATAATCGACCTTTAGCAGAAGAAAAGGCGCCTAACAATTGTCGTAAGCGTAATTGTTTCTCGGTTTTAACGGCTTCAGTTTTTGATATCGCAGCTTTTAATTGTTGGTCTTGCCGGTTGGCGGTAAAAAGCGGAACATCAAAAGTGATGCCGACAGAAAATAAATCGGCACGGCTGTTACTTGCTGCATCATCGCCGCGGTAGCCATAGCTAGCACTAACACCCCATTCAGGCTGATATTTTTGCTTGGCCAGCGCTTTGTTAAATGCCACTGATTTAATTTTATTATCTATCGCAACAACACCGGGGTGGCTAGTAAAATAACTGACTAATTCGGCATTAGAATATTGTCGTTTCGCCATAATTAAGGCTTTATTCTGCAAGTCAATTTGAGGTAGCTGTGCTGCAAGCATGGTGTTAAAGGTGTTTGTTGCTTGATAGCTATTTGCTGCAGCATTACCTTGTTCTGCTTTCATTAACCATTGATTTAATTGACCAATATAGGCGTTTTTCTGTTGAGTAAATTGTACTAATTTGTCATCAATACGGCTTAATTCTAACTCGGCACGAATGATGTCTTGCTGCTGTGCCTGCCCAATAGTGGAAGAGTAGCGCGCTTCTGCAACATCAATTAATTGTGAGAATAGGCTTTTGTTTTCTTCTATTAAGGCGATGCTTTGCTGCATTTGATAGGCATCAAGCCAAAGCATACCAACGGTTAAAGCAACTTTTGCTTTGCGGTCTTGGCGCAAGAACGGATATTGTTTACTTTCTGCTTTTAACTGCTGATTCATTAACGCTAAGGTGTCACCGCGTGGAAACATTTGGCTAACGCCAAGTTTGAACTGTGTCATTGGCTCTTGGCCAAAGCTCAAAGTATCGGCAGCAATGTTTGCCATGCCGATAGACACTTTCGGATCAGGCAAAGTATTGGCAGCAATACTGAGTGATTCAAGCGCTTGTTGCTGATGGCGATTGCCGGTTAGCCAAGGGTCAGCCGCTTGTGCTTGTTGCACAGCTTGCACAAAACCTAGCGCTTTAACGCTGTTCTTTTGTAGTGTCGCTGCTTTAACAGTTTGACTAAACGCCAACGACACGGTCACCAAAATTAATAGTGTTGAAGTTATTAACTTTGCGATGAAATTGTCGCTTATTTTATCTTTAAGCTGTGAGTAGTAATGTAATGCTAGCATTGTATTGCTCTTCTCAAATTTATCTTTGAAAGTGCGCTTATTTCTATTTGTTATCGCCATTGAAAATGACTAAATACTGCTGATAAATGAAATTAAACGCTGGATATATTGTGGATGTTAGCCTAAATTTAGGCGCATTGATCCTAGGGAATTACGAAATAGGAGGTTTGAATAAGTAATTAAGAAATTGCTCTTGGGGTAAAGCAATGCTCAGGCTATCGCTTTGAGTTGGTATTGACGTGATGGTCAGTGCCATCAAGCTATTGGTGTAAGAATTTGGTTTGCAGCTGGTTGTTGCACAATCGCAGTTTTCCTGACAACAATCATCGGTCATGTTTGTTGTTGAGCTGTCATCCATGGCCATTTTCATTGGCGTGTCCATCGACATATCCATGGTGTGCTCGGTAGAGTCCATACTATGTGACATTGGCATATCAGACATCTTCATCATATCGCAAGACATCATCACACTAGCAGATGACTGGCCAATAAGGCTAAGCATCAGCATAATGATTACAATGAATTTTGTCGAAAAATATGATTTCACAATAGTTTTAAAACACCAATTAAATAGAATAAATTAAATATTAACGCTCGTTAGCTTAAAGACTCAACCTGAAATTGCAAGCATTACGCTAAGAAATCAAGATTGAAGTAAGCTTAACAAGGCTTTACTATCGATAAGTATAAACCATTTTCTTTTTCTCAACGTGTTATACCGATATAAAGGTTTTGTATCTATGGACATTATGACCGAACAACTGCCTATTTCTATTCAAGTAAGTGATGATTTAGTTGCTCAAATTAATAATATTGCTGCGATTTGCAATAAGCTTGAAGCACAATTGAATTTTCATACCATGACGGCGAATTGGTATGGTGAAGAAGAAAACATATTGCTAATTAATTTTAATCTTGTGGGTAGTAATGAGTTTGATAGCAGCAATGACAGCGCAGAAAAGATGATTAAAAAAGACTTTCTCGCTGATGATGTTTTTATATTGTCATCAACAAACAAATTATTAGATTGCCATGTGGCAATAACGGCGTCGGAATTGCCATTATTACAGCAAAAGCCAAAACTACTTTCTGGCTATTTAGGTAAAAAATTGACTAAAGTATTAAATTTAATTGCTCAGCAACAAGGTTTTGAAAAAATTTAAGATTTTTATTGTTACTCGCAGGCCAATAAAAATAGATGCTTTGAATGTTTTTGATTTTTATTTGAATTAATTTTAAATAAAATTGAACTAACATCTACGAAGATCGTCTTACTTAGCAAGAGATTCTCCCTCGGTTTTTGTTTTTATTAAATTGCATTTTATTTATGTTATACGCTCCTCATTTGAGGGGCGTTTTTTTTGCCTGTAATAAAGCGGTCGATAAATTGCAGTGACTTTGATAAACGTGATAATACAATCTTAGTGCTTACCTGGATTCATTTTGATTATTTAAATAATATTTTGAACTTATCATAAATTTGATGCTCTTATTTAATAAGAGACTCTCCCCTCTGTCATGTTTTTATGTTTTGTAATACGCTCCTTACTTGAGGGGCGTTTTTTTTGCCTCCAATTTGTCCTTCAGTAATTGACCATTTTCTTTTAACCATACCCTAACGTTATATACTGCATCATTTTCGGAATGAAATTAGTTTTTAGAACAGGATATACTCAGTGAAAATGTTACTAGGTTGGGAATACAATGTTACGTATATTGTCGATATTATCTATCACGCTTTTAATGAGTTTTACCACGGTTTCAGCCGAGTTGATTACGCTGACAGGCAAGATTATTAGCGAGGATGGTAAGGCTGTCTCTGGCGTTAAAGTTAAGCTGAGTGAAAAAAACGTACTTACTGATAAACAAGGCATCTATCGGTTATCGACAGCCGTTGAGGATACATATCAACTTAGCCTGGATAAACCCGATTACTTTTCTGCTATTCAAACATTCAGCCACTATGAATTGAAACAAAACTCATCGACTATTGCCGATATTACCTTAGTCAAAAAAGCGAAACAGCGCGTGATGTTAGCCTTCGCGGGTGACGTTATGATGGGGCGTCGCTTCTATAAGCCTTACTTTGGTGATGAAGTACTTATTCATCGCGATAATAAACTTAGCGATAGCAAGGCTATTGTTCAGCATATTAAACCTTATATGAGCTTGGCTGATTACGCTGCGGTTAATTTAGAAACTCAGATTGCCGATAAGAAACCCGCTGAGCGAGCACCAAAATCTGTGACTTTTTATTCTGAGCCTGAAATATTAGACGCACTTACGTGGGCTGGGGTGGATTATGTTTCATTGGGAAATAACCATACCTATGACTACATGGATTCTGGCTTGCATTCGACGTTAGCGTTTTTGAATAAAAGTGAATTAGGTTATTCAGGGGCAGGTGTTGATGAAAAGTCAGCACTGAAAGCACACACGGCAACAATCAATAACACTGAATTTTCTATGCTTGGTTATGTTGGCTGGGAAGGTAGTGCTAACCCAACGCAAACCGCGAATCATCAACATGGTGGTGCAGCTTACGGCTCAATGGAAAACATTTTGCAATCAGTTTCTAAGCAAGTGGCTGACGATAAAGTCACTATCGTGCAATATCACGGCAGTCAAGAATATGCCAACAACCCAACAGGTGTCACGGAGCAACGTTTAAAGTCTTCATTAGATGCTGGTGCTGCGCTAGCCATTGCTCATCATCCCCATGTAACGCAAGGTTTAGAGCTGTATAACAATAAACTGATTGCCTATTCAATGGGTAACTTCATTTTTGACCAAAACTTCAGCGCAACTCAGCACAGTTTTATTCTTTATGTTTGGCTTGATGAAGGGAAATTTCATCGCGCAGAAATAGTACCGTTATATGTTAAGGGCTATAAACCAACGCCAGCAACGGGTATGCATCGCTATACCGTCATGAAACGATTAACTGAGCTTTCAAAACAGCGAAACACTACTATTTCAATGTCAGGTGGCCATGGTGTTATCCAGTCAAATAATCAACAGTCTGAAGAGCAAGAACAGCCGACGAATAAAATGCAGATTGCTATTGATATCGCCAGCAATGAAAAAACGACCCCGCTTTATCAATTACCGTGGAACCACAGCATTACTCAAGTGCAAATGCCGAACTCAAATACTGCGTACCGTTTAGGGACAAATTTAATTAACGGTAGTGATTTTGAAAGCTTCGCATTATTCGATAGCCCAGAACGTGGTTGGTTATTTGATCGCAGTGCAACGACATTGAATAACTTTGGCGCTAGTGGCAGCCATAGTTTAGCAATAGCCGTTGATGCTAAATCGCCAACTACCTTTGGTATGCAAAGCTTTAGACGGGTTTATAAAGCTAGTAGTGCCATGACCATTAAAGCTAAATTTAAGGTACAAGTATCGGTAAAAATTAACTTTTACTGGCAAGGGCGAAAGAAACGTCAGAAGCTATTTGATGCCTTTAAAAACAGTTCTAAACAGCTAATTGATACGGTAGAGCTTTCGGCCAGTAATGCTTGGCAAAATGTTGAGGTTGATTTTAATTCGCCGCGTATTGGTTATAAAAGTTATCGCGTACTGGCAGAAATTGAATTACAAAATGGCGCAACGTCGCAAGTTAATATTGATGACTTTGCCTTAATTGAATGGCAAAGCGCTTTTAGTAAGAACTCTAAACCTAATTTTTATAACACCTTAAGTTACCAAGCAGCGTATCTTGGTGTCGATAAGGCTGTTTCTTCGCCTGTTGTTGTGAAATTTTAATTAAATAAAATTCAAGCCAATTTAACGATAAATTGGCTAAGAGGACGTTTACAGAATATGAGTGTTGCAGAGCCAGAATTACTAGATACATTTAAATCCCTACTGCAAAATCAAAGGTTTGGCTCACAGTTGCAACTTGCCCGAGCGTTATCATTGCGTGGCTTTGAGAATGTTACGCAAACGCGAGTCTCGCGCTTACTAAATAAAGTAGGGGCAATAAAAATTCGTAATCATAATAATGACGCTGTCTACCGTTTACCTGAAAAGCAACATATTCCAAGAGGTCTACAAGCAATTGATTCCGTAGTGCTTGATGTTAAACATAACCATGTTCAGATCATCATTAAAACAGTGATTGGCGCAGGTACTTTGATATCTAAAATGATCGAAAATATGGGCGAGCAATCAGGTGTTTTAGGGTGTATGGCTAGTGATAATACCATCTTAATTATTCCAACTAATGTTGAAAGTATTGAACAAATTAGACGAAGGATTATTGAGCATTTAGATATTAACTTATGACATCCAATCTATCGCCTATACGGTTGAAAAATCCTTTCTTATAGGAAAGTTAATCAGAAAGTGAATGCCTGTATCGGATGGTAGTAACTCAATACCTCCCCGAAGCTGTTGGCATACAATACGCTTTACCACGCTCAGTCCTAGGCCTATACAACCTGTCCGCCTACTTGTGGTAAAGAAAGGAGCGAACACTTGATCCTGAAGCGCTTTTTCGATACCAATACCGTTATCGTAATAATGCAACTGTATGGTGTCTTTATATCTTTTTAGATCTAAGTGAATTTTTGGTTCAGAGACGGCCGTTAAACCATGTTCCAATGAGTTATTGAGTAGGATAACAACCACTTCTTGTAGTAACGTAGGCACTAAATAGCTTTGAATTAAAGTCTTCGAATCATGAGAAAAAGAGCAATTAATTGCTCTTTTAGATAATTTTACCTGATATAGTTTTAATACATCATTAATAACTAATGAAATATCAACATTTTGGTGAACCTTAACTTCTTGATCAATGAGTAAGTTTTGTAAGGTATTGACCTTTTCTGAAGTAGTGTGAAGCGCATGGCTCATCGATTTTACACTTTCCTCCATAATGTTTAACTGAGACTGCAGAGACTTGTGACTTAATGTTTTCGTTTTAAGGCTTTTTTGTAGCTTTTCTATATGTGATTCAATAATGCTTGTGGCCGTTATACTTGTGCCAAGCGGAGTATTTATTTCGTGTGAAATACCACGAATGAGTGTTGCAAGCTCTTCTGCTTGACGATGTTCATCAGCAAGGTGTTGTTGATGCAGTATTTTTAACTGCATTTCAAAGTTATTTCGTATGGTCTTTAGTAGCTCTATTGTTGCTATTGGAAAGTGACGCTCTTTATTATCTAGAATACATATAGTGCCAAAGGTTTCATGATTTTCAGCTTCAATAGGTAAACCTAAATAGGCGATCATATTTAACTTTATATCTGGATTAGAATCCCAAATGGTATTAGTGAGGGCATTTGGCACATTGAGCAAACCACGTGTATTAATGACATGTTCACAATACAACCCAGAGCCACATATTTTCTCACAGTCGCCCACTTGGTAGGGGTTCTCGTCGTTTGGACTTTTACTAAAAACAGAAATGTTTTCATTTTCGAGCCTCATCACCAAAGCAACGGGTACATCGGCAAGTTTTGCAACAACGGCGAGCGTTTTATTCCAACTCTCCACCAACTCGGCATAATGTAATGAAAACATGTTTATCTACTTAATTTACTGTTTTTACGAACATTATTGACTATACATTAGTTGCTGTTGGAATTTCAATAATGCTTTCAGGTAAAATTAGCAGATTTCGTTTTCAATGTGTGGCTGCCACCCCAAAGTATTTCAGATAATGGTTGCATAACTCCTTGATTAAACTCAAAGCCATGTTGGCGATCTTCGCTAATCAACAACGGACCATCTAAATCAACAAACTTGGCTTTATTGACTAACAATGCGGCAGGAGCCATTGCCAAAGAACTACCAACCATACAGCCCAACATTAAATCAAAGCCTTGCGCTTTTGCTTCTTGAGCTAATAAAACCGCTTCGGTTAAGCCACCGGTTTTATCGAGTTTAATATTCACTACCTGATAACGGCCTTTTAAGTAATCAAGCTCGGCACGGGTATGACATGATTCATCTGCACATAGCGGCACAGGTGAAGAAAAGTTAATTAATGCCTCGTCTTGGCCAGCGGGCAGTGGTTGTTCAATTAGAACCACATTCAGTGCTTTTAGCTGCTCACAACAATTGTTTAAATCATCAATACTCCAACCTTCGTTGGCATCAACGATAAATTCACTGTTAGGTGCTGCCTGTTGAATCGCGGTCATTTTCTCGATGATGTCTTGATTGTCGAGTTTTACTTTTACTAACGGCGGGTTGTTTAGTGCTGCGACGGCTTTAGCCATGGCTTCTGGGGTATCAATACTTAATGTTTGTGCGGTGATGCAAGCTTGCGCGGGTGCAAGCTGTAATAATTTTGCTACTGAAGTTCCACGCTGCTTTGCTTGTAGGTCCCACCAAGCACAGTCTAATGCATTACGAGCGGCACCAGAGGAAAGGGCAATGATATATTCATTGATGTTTTCAGTAGAAAGTTTTTGCTTAGATAACAGTTGTATTTGCTGACTAACACTATCGACAGATTCTTGATAGCGCGCATAGGGCACGGCTTCTGCCCAGCCGGTATTTATGCCGTCACTAATGGTGACAACAACAACGTCTGCTTGTGTTTTAGCGCCACGAGCGATACGAAAAACATTTTTCAATGGTAGCTGTTGATGACTAACCTGAATTGTTAAGTTCATTGTTATTTTGCCTATGCCAACGTTGAAACGATACTGTCAGTGCCATCACGCAGAGGATCAGCACAAGGCAAAGAAAATTGTTCACTGAGCTGTGCGCAAATACGCTGACCTTCTTCAACACTCACGCTTGATGTATTAACCGTAATACCAACTACCTTAACATTTGGATTTGTCAATTTAGCTGCTTGAAGGTTTAACGCTATGGTTGCTTCAACGCTAGGAAATTGGCTTTGTGGCAAACCGCGCATATGGCTGCGGTTTAAGTCGTGACAAATAACCAGTGCGTCAGGTTGTGAGCCGTGTAACAAACCTAAGCTTACGCCAGCAAATGCAGGGTGTGACAACGAGCCTTGGCCTTCAATAATATCCCAATGTTCGGCGCTGTTATTTGGAGAAAGTGATTCGGTTGCCCCTGATAAAAAATCAGAAATAACACAATCGATGGCGATACCTTGGCCTGCGATTAAAATTCCACATTGACCTGTTGCACGAAAATCGACATCAAAACCACGTTTTTTCATCGATTTTTCAAGGCTTAATGAGGTATACATTTTACCAACCGAGCAGTCCGTACCAACGGTAAGTAAGCGTTTACCTGTGCGTTTTACGCCAGTACCAGTAACAAATTCGGCCTTAGGATGACGAATATCGAGCAATTGCTGTTGTGTTTGTTGTGCTTTTTCTAATATTTCTGGAAAATCGCTTAATTTATCATGCAAGCCTGAAACGATATCCATACCGTTGTCCATTGCATCTAGAATATAAGGTAACCATTTCTTATCGAGTACACCGCCACTGTTGGCAAAGCCTAATATGAATGACTTAGCGCCTTTAGCTGCTGCTTGTGCAATGTCCATTTTTTCAATACCGGTGCTAACTGTACAACCATCAACGCTGTATTCACCAACACAAAGTTCAGGACGCCAATCTGCTGCACCACGTGCCATTTTAATTGAAAGCTGGTCGGTGGCGTCACCAATAAATAACAGGTAAGGAGAAGCAATTTGCATAATGAAGTTCCTAAATTTAAATGCTGGAATAGCAGAGTTTTTCTAATTCCGAGCTTAACTTAGTAAGCAAACATTAAAAGTGAGAAGGCTTTTATCGATCATAACCTGTGGTTATGATTATATTTAACTGTTTGAAATACCTAGGGTTAAATATGGTATGAATTCATCAATAACTTTAGATTTAGCTCTGTTTTCTAAATGCACAGCATTGATGTTAAAAGTAAGCGCAGGTTCAAATGAGGCGATAGCAACATTGTCAGATAAATTTCCTTCCGCGGTGTAGCGATCAACTACACATACCCCAAGTCCTCTGGCGACTAATCTAGCGGCAATAAAGTAAGTTTGCACCTTGATAGATGACGTAATACCAATGTCTTCTTCCATCACCCGTGTCCACAGCATATCAGCCAAAGGGCCGCTGTCACTTATGTCGATAAACTCTGAATCGCAAACTTGGGTTAAGGTTAACTTATCTGGGCAATCAGGAAACTTATTTTTTGGATAAACAATCACCAATTCAGATTCTGCCAACGGAATTGAGGTAATTCCAGGCATGCTATGTGGCGAGAATAAAATAGCTAAGTCGCACTTATGCTCAAGTAATGACTGCATGACAGCATCGTTATGAATGGTTTGAATATCGAAAGTGACATTTGGGTAATCTTGATGATAATTAGCGATAACATTTGGAATGGCATCAAAACCTAACGCTGGTGTTACCCCTAAAGCAATACTGCCAAACTCTGATTTTTTAATATTTTGTGCGGTATTTTTAATTGAACGCATTTGCTGATAAATTTTATCAACTTCGTCAAAAAGCATCTCTGCTTCATCAGTTGGAATCAGCCGACCTTTAACACGTTCAAATAAATTGAAGCCGAGCTGTAGCTCGGCATGTGACAATACTTTACTGACCGATGGTTGCGATACATGCAGTATTTTGGCTGCATTAGTAATTGAACCTGTAGTATAAATGGCGTGAAAAATTTCAATGTGTCGTAAGCGCATTTAACGTCCTCAGTAAAGTTTATTGGCTAACAATGTGTTAGCCACTCACAAATGGCAAGCTTAAATATAACTGTATAATCAAAGCATTGGTGATATCAATAAAAAATGCTCCAACTAGTGGCACGACTAAAAATGCTTGTGGTGACGGGCCATGACGAGAAACGAGTGACTCCATATTAGCCACCGCTGTTGGTGTGGCTCCTAAGCCAAAACCACAATGCCCACCAGCCATAATTGCGGCGTTATAGTTTTTGCCCATCACCCTAAAGGTAATGAAATAAGCAAATAACATTAGCATGATTGCCTGAACAAAAATCATAAATATCATCGGGCCAGCTAAACTCACCAGCTCCCATATTTTTAATGACATCAGCGCCATAGCAAGAAATATTGATAACGCCATTGTGCCCCATAAATCGATACAAGCACTACTGACTTTATACACTTTGGTGAACTCAGTGAGGTTAGTGATCACCACACCAAATAGTAATGGAATTAAAAATGCGGGTAACACAACATCAATTGCTTTCAATGCATCGTAGCCCATACGTCCTAAGTACATACACAGTAAAATAACGAATAATGTTTCCATCATTTTTCGTGGTGTTACTAAGTCGTGATCTTCAGGGTCAAAGGTAATCGTGTCGTCTAACTCTTCGTGGTAAGAGGTATCGGCTTTTAAATTATATTTTTTGATTAAGCGTTTACTGACGGGGCCGCCGACTAAGCCACCTAAAATTAAGCCTAAGGTTGCTGCCGCCATGGCTAATTCAAATACACTGCTATGCATGCCATATTCATTAATGAATAAATCGGCATAAGTTGCACCATTACCATGTCCGCCTGAAAGCGTAACTGAGCCGCCAATTAAGCCCATTAACGGCTCCATACCTGTGGCCGTTGCAATGGAAACACCTATGGCATTTTGTACCAGCAGATACAAAGTGGCTACACCAAGAAAAAGCGCAACTTTTGGGCCGCCTTTAATTAATAACGTAAAGCTAGCACCTAAGCCAACTGTGGTAAAAAATACCGTCATTAATGGGTTTTTAAAAGCCATATCAAATTGAAAATTCACATCAAAATAGACATGCGCTATCGCGGAAAGAATTGAAAATGCGATGCCACCAACAACGGGCTCTGGAATATTGTTGTTTTTAAGAAAAGCGATTTTGCCATTTAAATAATAACCGGCAAAAAGTATTAATAAAGCAACTAAGAGTGTTTCTGCAGTAGATATTTCTATATTCATATGAGCATTTAACCTTTTTTAATGTGGCATATTTTCGTTTTTGGTTAGCGCATGATTCTTATATGGACAATGCATTGAATTTCGATTGTAAAGAGATAGTCGAGCGATCAGCAGTTCAAAAACTTATGAGTGTCATAACCAAAAGCTTTACCTTGTTTGATAACGTTACTGGATAACAACAAGGTGGTTTTTTTGCGCGGAAGCTTAACATAATTAACCGTAACGTAGCGCGGTTGAATGAATAAATTGGCTGAATTTGTAACTTTGCTATAACTTTAGGTTATGGGGTGTAAACGAAGTGTCAATAGTATTGCTTTCTATAATTGGGCATGGTGAATCTAGAAACTAGGATCGAATAAAAATATATTCGGCAACACAACATAATAAATGCAACTTATGACGGTGAGAGTGATGAAAGAGATAACTAAAAACAGACATAAACTGAAGCATCTAAGCTTATGCGTAATTACAGCATTAGCAGCGCAAACTACTTTTATTCAACAAGCCAATGCTGAAGAAGCGGCAAAAGTCGAAGAAGTAGAACGTATTAGTATCATAGGTTCGAACATTAAAAGAGCCTCAGACATTGGTGCGTTACCTGTAACCGCATTAACAGAGAAAGATATTGAAAATACGGGTGCTATGTCTGGTGATGAATTATTACGTTCTATCCCTCAAATCGGTGCGGTTAACTTTGGTGCAGCAACCGGTAACGGTGGCGTTAATGATGCTCGTGGCGATGTAGCATCAATTAACTTACGTGGTGTTGGCTCAGGTAATACCTTAACACTATTAAATGGCCGTCGGCTGGTTACCCATCCAGGTACGCAATCAGAAAATTTTGTTCCAGTTTCTACCTCTAACTCAAATACCTTACCTGTTTCAGGCCTACGTTCGTTGCAAGTTTTACGTGATGGCGCAGCCGCTATTTACGGCTCTGATGCTGTAGCTGGTGTAGTAAATTACCAATTAAAAGATGATTACGAAGGCAACCAAGTTAAATTATCTTATGGTGGCTCAGAAGGTACGTCACTTGATGAGACCACTTTTAGCTATTTGACTGGTTTTGATTTAAATGAAGGCCGTTCACATTTAACTGCTTCTTTTAGTTATTATGACCGTAACGGCATGATGGCAAGTGAACGCCCATACTCAGCAAGTCATGATTTACGTGAATACCCAGGTTTACCAGAAGAATTCATTGGTGATACACAACTTGATAATCGTTCAACAGCAACACCTTGGGGAGATTTCCAATCTAGCAATTTAGGCCGATTCCATATCCAGCCAGATACGAGCTCAGGCTGCGTGGTTAATTTGGCTGGAGGTGTTTGTGCTGATAGTGGAAGTTTTCCAAGAGACCAACGCTTTGACCGTGGTACTACTCGATCATTAGTTTCAGATGTCAGACGATTAAATTTATATACTTATTTCACCCATGAAATTAACAGTGATTTAAATTTCTTTTCAGAAGTGACTTATTACTCAGCTAAAGCAGAGCGAACTCGTGAACAGACCCATAATCTAACCGCTCAGCGATTTATAATTGCTGCTAATGCAGCTCACAACCCATTTGATGAAGAGGTAAAGTTACGTAGTTACAGAGCAATCGACACCGGGCCAAGAAATGTCGAAGTTGATGATACCAGCTATCGAGTACTAGGTGGTTTGAAAGGTTCCTATAACGATTGGGACTGGGAAACTGCAGCGTTTTATACTGAAGCTGAAACCAATGACTCTGCTAACCGTATTCAAGCGAGCAAATTTCAGGCGGCAATTAATAGTACTGATGCAGCATCAGCATATAACATCTTTACCGGTGGTGATGTAAACAATATAAATAGTGGTGATACAAGCTTAAATCCACAAAGTGTTGTTGACCAATTCATGGTTGATGTTAATCGTGATTCAAAAACTAGCTTGACATCGTTCGACTTTAAAGTAAGTAACGGCTCACTTTTTAGCGTGCCTGCTGGTGATGTTGGCGTTGCTATGGGCGTTGAATTTAGAAGGGAGACTTTTGAAGATGATCGCGATCCATTACTTGATGGCAGTAATCCTTTTGTAGATCAAATTACGGGTGTAACGCTTTCTGGTAGTGATGTGTTAGGCAGTAGTCCGACACCTGATTCAAAAGCATCTCGTAATGTCGCATCAGCATATGCAGAATTCTTAGTGCCATTGATTGATTCAGACTCTCATTATGTTGAATTACAAGTTGCTGGCCGTTATGAAAACTTTTCTGATGTTGGTAGCGCAGTAAAGCCTAAAGTTGCATTGTTTTGGGAGCCTGCTGATTGGATTAGCTTCCGAGCGTCATACGCTGGTGGCTTTCGTGCGCCAGGCCTACCACAAGTTTCAGCTGAAGGAGTGCCACGTTCAAATAGCTTGTATGACCCTGTGCTTGACGATAGTTATGGCATCATTGATATCCGCAGTGGTACCACTGATTTAAAACCAGAAGATGATGAAAATACGTCGCTTGGTTTAATATTCGAACCACTAGAGAACCTGACGTTCACTATGGATGCTTGGAAAATTAAGCAAAAAGATCTCGTGGGTATTTTACCGGGTTCATCGCACTTACTTTACGACTCACTACTGCGAAGTGAAGGCTCAAGCAATACAGCAGTTGTTCGTGATGCTAATACCAATGAAGTCATCCAAATCAATAATGACTATTTGAATTTAGGTGTGAGAAATATTGAAGGTGTTGATTTCAGCTTGATTTATGATTTTGAAACAAGCTTTGGCGATTGGGAGTTCACAGTTAATGCTGCTAAGTTGAAGAAATTTGAGCAAGAAGCTGATGCAATCTCAGCACTGTTGATTGCTGCGCAAGCAGCGGGTAACGCTGCTGTACCTGCGGATAGAACAGTTGCTGGTGCGGGGGATCTAATCAAGCAAAATGGTCGCCCTGAATGGCGTGCAAGAATCTCACTTGATTGGGATTATAACCAATGGGGTGCGGGAATTAATGCAAACTATGTAAGTGAAGTGATTGATACCAGTACGACTGCAACGGTTAATGATGAAATTGTGATGTTGCCGGTTGATAGTTTTACTCGGGTAAATTTGTATGCAGACTATCGTTTTGCTGATGATAGTGTTTTAGACGGCACTAAAATTCGCTTTGGTATTCGTAATATTGCTGACGAAGAGCCGCCTCTTGCTGATGAGCTAGCACATGGCTACTTTGGTGCATTGCACTCTAACCGTGGCCGTTATTTTTACATGAGCTTAAGAAAAGACTTCTAATTCTTAGCAAGTGGTTTCAATAATATAATATGGCTCGGCTTTTAAAAAATAGTCGAGCCATTTTTTCTCACATTAATACTAATTTTTAAGATGTTATTATGAAAAAACAACTACTTATTTGCACATGGTTATTTTCAATTGTTTTATTGGCGTCATGCGCTGAAACAACGAAAATCAATGAGAGTAATAATGCGCAAGCATGTGATACTGGCGCTGTAAGATTAATAGCAGACTTTGAAACAAGCCGCATGGATGAGTGTGTCAATTTAGGAAATAATAACTTTATTATTACTATTAAGCCTGAAAACACGCCAATAAATCCGAGCCCTTGGTATGCCTTTAAGGTTGTTGCCGACCAGCCTACCCAAGTGAAAGTAGCGATTAAGATTGCTGGTAAACGAGAGAATCGTTATTTACCAAAAATAAGTAGCGATATGAAATCTTGGCATGTTCATGAGCATAGGTACCGTGGAAAAGTGTTAACTTTTAATGTTAATGCTAACCAACATGCAATCTATATTGCTGGACAAGAAGTGATTAATAATCAGTACTATGTTGATTGGGCTAAAAAATTACAACAAACCAGCGCTGTTAAGCAAAGTGTATTGGGACAATCACTACAAGGTCGTCCTATTTATAAAATTGAAAGCCATAGTAACAGCAAAGAATGGTTGGTGATTTTAGGTCGATTGCATCCACCAGAAATAACTGGCGCGTTAGCGTTATTTCCTTTTGTTGAAACTTTATTAGCGAATAACTCATTTGCTGACAGTTTTCGCCAAAAATACAACCTGCTTATTATTCCAAATTTAAATCCAGACGGTGTTGCCATGGGCAACTGGCGTCACAATGCGAATGGCGTTGATTTAAACCGTGATTGGATCACATTCAAACAACCGGAAACTCAGCAAGTGCATCAATACTTGCAAGGCCTAGTTGCTGATGGGCAAAAGATAAAATTTGCTGTTGATTTTCATTCTACTCAGCACGATGTTTTTTATACTATGCCGGTTGATTACGGTGTTGAAGACCGCTACTTTGTTAAGCATTGGCTTGGTGCTTTAGATAAAGCCATGCCAAATTTTGAGGTGGTTCAAAAGCCAGGTAATCGACCTAATAATGGTGTTTCAAAGCAATATTTTGCTGATAATTATAATGTCCATGCAATAACTTATGAAATGGGTGATGAAACTAACCGTGATAATATTGATATTATTGCCAATAACGCCGCGGTGTTATTAATGAAAACCTTGATGTCAGCAACCGATCACAATAAAGAGTAAGTTATTCATGCCAAATAGATTCAAGCGAATTTTACCCACTGCCTTGCTAGTTAGTAGCGTATTAGCACTTTCCGCTTGTTCTGAAAACAAGCCAGCTAATGATAATAATGCCGTAAGTGATGTAGAGCAGATAACGGTAGATACTTTAATTACCAATGGCAGTGTTTACATCGGTATTAAAACAGCACCACAAGCATTAGATATTGCGATATGTGGCAGCGAAATTTGTGGTGTGTATCCAACAGGCAAGCATTCAGTTAACGCGAAAACTACCCTTGATGCTACCGGTAAAATTGTCAGCCCAGGCTTTATTGACCCGCATACTCATACTTTAGAAGAGCTATACAGCAAAGACAAAAACAGTAACTTAAATTACCTGACCCAAGGTGTCACTACAGTTGTGAACGGTAATGACGGCGAAGGCCCAGTTGATATTGCAAAAACGGCACGCGAATTAGAAGCGAATGGTATTGGTACCAATGTCGCATTACTAGTTGGTCATGGTAGTGTACGTGAACAGGTGATGGGGCGCGCGCAACGCTATGCCAGTGCTGAAGAATTAGCATCAATGTCACAGTTATTAACGCAAGCGATGGAAGCAGGAGCATTAGGGCTATCAACTGGTTTGTACTATGTGCCTGGTAGCTTTGCTAATACCGAAGAAGTGGTAACGCTAGCAAAAATAGCCAGTAAATATAACGGCATATACGATACTCATTTGCGTGATGAAAGCACTTTTAATATCGGTTTTATTGCTGCATTGGCTGAAGCAATTCATATTGCTGACACAGCTGATATTCATCTACACCTTGCTCATATTAAAGCCTTGGGCGTTGATGTTTGGGGGCAAAGTAGTGTCGCTATTGAAAAAATAGAGCAAGCACAAGCACAGGGCACAAGTATTTCTGCCGACCAATACCCGTGGCTTGCCTCTGGCACTAAACTACGCAGCGCAGTTATGCCTAAATGGGTAATGGCCGACTCACAACAAGCATTTCATCAGCGCCTAAATGATGCGAGTTTAACTGAAAAATTAAGTGCCGAAATAAAAGAAAATATTCGTCGTCGCGGTGGACCAAAGTCTTTGCTTATTACGGCGTTTAACGCCCCTGAGTTGGTTGGTTTGAATTTGGCGCAAGTTGCAGAAAAAAGAGCAATTGACCCTGTAACAGCGGCAATGAAGTTGGTACAAGAAGGTGAAGTTCGAGTCGCTTCTTTTAATATGTCGCCTACTGACGTAGAAGCTTTTATGGTGAAACCTTGGGTGGTGACTTCTTCTGATGGCACCAATGGTCATCCGCGTAAATTTGCTAGTTTCCCACAAAAATATCAAGAATATGTTCAGAAAAAAGGCTTGCTAACTTTAGGTGAATTTATCAATCAAAGTTCAAGCAAAACCGCGAAAATATTAGGTTTTCAAGACCGAGGCCAGCTACGTAAAGGTTACCAAGCAGACATTATTGTTTTTGATGCTGAAACCTTCGCAGCAAATGCAAATTTTTCTACTTGGAATATATATTCTTCCGGTATCGAACAAGTGTGGTTAAACGGTCAGCAGGTTATAAAAGATAAACAATTTCAAGAAAAATTTGCAGGCAAGTTTGTCCACTGATTTTTTTCTATCCTCGTTTTACTCTACAATACAGGTTCTGTAAGTAGCTAAAGGCGTAGTACCAAGGCATTGATAGGAGAAGTTCGTTATTCTCGGTATGCCCAAAGGAAGATATGCTAGAAATTGCATTTTGAAATGATAAGAGTATCAAGGGTAAATTAATGCGAGCGTTTATTTTTTTCTTGGCAATATTTACTTGTCTAAACCTATACGCTTATAAAGCGAAAAAGTTGGTTATTAGGGCTGCAGTTGCTGAAGAATTTAAAGATGGCTTACATAGCAAGTATTTAAAATACTTTGCTGACAAGTTAAATGTGACTCTGGAGTTGTCAACGATGCCATTTGCTCGACGTTTGCGACACATTGAAAATGGCCAATTAGACTTAATTGTTGGCATCCAAAAGACAGAAGAACGTCAAGATGAATTTGTTTATATTTTGCCGCATTATGAATTACTCTCCCATCGCATTTTTACGCTTAAAGAAAACCATCATCAAATTAAAAGTTATCAAGACTTAGCAGGAAAGCATATTGGTATTAATCATTATTCCAAATATTTTCAACGTTTTGACAACGATGAAAATATTAATAAATTTCGTGCCACAGGTGTAGTACAAAATATTGAATTGTTATTACGTGGACGTATTGATGCCTTTATACATTATGAAGAAAGCACGCTGCCATTACTGAGTAAAATGGGTAAGAAAGGCAAAATAACTAAATCACTTTATCAACCAGATTATGAAACTCTCCATTACCTTGCTATTTCTAGTCACTCGAAGTTGGCGACCCGACAAGATGAACTCAAGTTAATTGTAGAACAAGCAATTAAAAACAATGACTTACTCAATATTCGCCTCGATCATTATGCTGATATTTATGCGCGTAGTGCGGCATTACCTCAACAGCATAATTGATTAGAAGTTTATGCTTAGCTTAGTTGTAACCTAATACATGATTAGAAGTGCTATCTTCTAAAAGCTCTAATATTTTACTCATAATAACTTCATTACTTTTTGCCATAGGCTTTGCTTGTTTAGCAATGTTTTTGCTGGTGATGTAACTAAATTCATTTTCTTGTTGTTCGATATTTTCTTGCGTGTGGCTGATGTTCATGATTTTTACCCTTAGTAAGTGTTGACCACCATAATCTATTGAACAGGGTATTTTTAACAGTAGTAAAGTTTTTGTCTCCTATAGCGAAAAGTTATATCTGCTTTACTGGGTTTATCGTAATAGGTTTTTCCTATCGTAATTATACAATCAAACGATTGTACCTATTTTTAAGTTTGCCTTAATATTATCCCAACTTAAACAGCACAAACTTTACACACATTGGAGATAAGCATGTATCAATCAATTATCAATTCAACAATTAAACCTTTTAACGCAACTGCATTTAGTAATGGTGACTTCGTTGAAGTTTCTGAGGCAGATGTTGCTGGCAAGTGGTCTGTATTCTTCTTCTACCCAGCTGACTTTACATTTGTATGTCCAACTGAGTTAGGCGACATGGCTGACCATTATGCTCAATTACAAGAAATGGGCGTTGAAGTTTACTCAGTATCTACTGACACACACTTTACTCATAAAGCATGGCACGCTAGTTCAGACACTATTGGCAAAATTACTTACCCAATGATTGGTGACCCAACGGGAAAAATTACTCGTAACTTTGGTGTCATGATTGAAGACGATGGTTTGGCATTACGTGGCACTTTCGTAGTTAACCCAGAAGGCGAAATCAAAATTGCTGAAATACATGACCTAGGCATAGGTCGTTCAGCGAAAGAATTAGTTCGCAAAATTCAAGCCGCACAATATGTAGCTGACCATGACGGTGAAGTATGTCCAGCGGCATGGCAGCCAGGCGCAGAAACGTTAACACCATCACTAGACTTAGTGGGTAAAATCTAAACGACAGTTAACACCACCGCGATATGATTGAAAATATCGCGGTACTTTCCAAGCAAACAAATAAAAATCATATTCATCAGTATTTTCGAAGGAATAAACCATGCTAGATACGAACTTAAAGCAACAACTAAAGACCTATTTACAAAATTTAACCTCGGCTGTTGAATTGTCAGTATTTTTAGGCGAAGACTTAAAATCAAAAGAATTAGCAACCTTGGTGACAGAAATTGCTGAAATGTCAGCATTAGTAACGGTTGTTGCAGCAGACACAAGTAATGAACGTGTGCCATCAATGTTAGTAAAATCAGTAAAAACTGGCGGTGAAATGCGCTTTGCTGGTGTGCCTATGGGCCATGAATTCACATCCTTGGTACTAGCGCTGTTACATAGTGGCGGCCACCCAATAAAACTTGATAAAGAAGTAATTCAGCAAGTAGCAGCATTGGAGGGGGAATATAGTTTTGAAACCTACATTTCATTAAGTTGTCAAAATTGCCCTGACGTTGTCCAAGCCTTAAATATGATGGCAGCAATTAACCCGCAAATTAAACATGTGATGGTTGATGGCGCACTTTTTCAAGAAGAAGTTTATAAGCGCGATATTTTATCTGTGCCTGCGGTGTACTTAAACGGTCAGGTGTTTGGTCAAGGTAGAATGACAGTAACTGAGATTTTAAATAAAGTTGATACTAATGCTGGTGCTCGACAAGCAGCTGTTATTAATAAAAAAGAAGCCTTTGATTTATTAGTCATTGGTGGTGGCCCAGCTGGTGCAGCTTCTGCGATTTATAGTGCTCGAAAAGGGATTCGTACAGGTATTGTTGCCGACCGATTTGGCGGCCAAGTACAAGATACTATGGCAATAGAAAATTTTATTTCAGTCAGTGCTACTGATGGGCCTAAATTAGTGGCTAGCCTAGAGGCGCATGTAAAAGATTATGACGTTGATATTATGAATGATCAACGAGTGAAAACGATTATAGAAAGTGATGAAGAAGGCGGCTTAATCACCGTTGAATTAGAAAATGGTGCTAGCTTGCAAACCCGCTCTACCATTATTGCTACAGGGGCAAGATGGAGAGAAATGAATGTTACTGGCGAACAAGAATATCGCGGTAAAGGCGTTGCTTACTGTCCACATTGCGATGGCCCATTATTCAAAGGCAAATCAGTAGCGGTAATTGGTGGTGGTAACTCAGGTATTGAAGCAGCGATTGATTTAGCGGGTATTGTTGAACATGTTACCGTATTGGAGTTTGATTCTATATTGCGAGCCGATGCGGTATTACAGAATAAAGCACGTTCATTGTCGAATATCGATATTATCGTCAATGCACAAACCACAGAAGTGTTAGGTAACGGCAAGCATGTTACAGGGCTCAATTATCTTAATCGTGCAACTAATGAGCAAGAAAGCATTGAACTTGCGGGAATATTTGTGCAAATTGGTTTAGTACCCAACTCGCAATTTTTGCAAGGTAGTGTTGAATTAACTGAACGTGGTGAAGTTATCACTAATCAAAAAGGTGAAACTAACATGGCGGGTGTATATGCTGCCGGTGATGTGACCAACTCGCCGTATAAGCAAATTATTATCGCCATGGGTAGTGGTGCAACGGCAGCATTAGGGGCATTTGATTATTTAATTAGAACGCCGAATCCTAATGAATCTGCAGCAGAAAGCCAAGAGGTTGCGGCATAAGCAATTGGCTTGTTGCCAGTGTTAAAGCTTTAAAAGCGCATACTCTATCTGAGTAGCGCTTTTTGGTTCCAACAGAATTAGTGATTCTTAAACAAAGGAGTTATTGATTCACGTACAGAATTAGCAACAGCTCTAACACAGTCCATTCTCGAGTATCCTGCTCGGCACAGTAGTGATATTTCTCGTATTGGCTCTGGCTGTAAAAAAGGAATATAACGAATGTCTTTATTCGATAAAGGATTCAATGTTGCCAATTTCGGCAATAAGGTAATCCCCATATTACTCGCAACCATATAACGTAAGGTTTCTAGGCTAGTTGCTCGAAAACTATGGTCTTCTTCTGCACCAGCACTGAAACAATAACCCATGGCTTGGTCTCTCAAGCAATGCCCATCTTCTAACGTCAGAATTTTCTGCTGTTGCAAATCATCGAAGTTAACTTGGTCTTTAGTGGCGAACTCGTGCTGTTGAGATGTTGCCATTACCAATGGTTCGGCAAATAAATCATAACGCTCGAAACGCTCCATTTCAGGCAGCCAAGGCAAAATTAGAATATCTAGCTTACCTTGCTCTAATTGCTGAAGTAGATCTTGAGTTCTATTTTCATGTAGATAAAAATTAATTTTAGGTAGGGTGCTATTTAACGCAGGCATAATATGAGGTAAAGCATAGGGCGCTAAAGTTGGGATTAAACCGATATGTAAATCGCCTGATAAAGGGTCAAGTAATGCTTTTGCAGCCTCTTCAAAATTACTAGCAGCGTTTAACACTTGTCTTGCTTCATTAATCAATTTTTCACCGGCAGGTGTTAGCATAACATTACGCGTTTTCCGCTCGATTAAGGTGAGCTTTAATCTTTGTTCAAGCTTTTGAATTTGCCCACTCAATGTTGGTTGGCTGACAAAGCAAGCTTCAGCTGCATGGCCAAAATGCTTATGCTCTGCGATAGCGATTAAGTATTCTAAATCACGAATTTTTATCATAAGTGGTAACTAGAAAAATATAAAAACAAGGTGTAATTTGGATGGTAAATGACTGCTATTGGTTTGACCAGTATTAATAAGCACGCATTTAAAGAAAAGCAAGCTGAATTATAGTGCTTCTATTTGATTTATATTCAAAAATAAGGTGAACAAGCGTGGCGTAAATGAAAATTAGGTCGTATGATGTTTTAGGTAAACGCCTTTCTTAATGCTAATGAGATCTACTTATGAAATTCACTATTAAACAAAAGCTCTATGTAATCGTATCCTTAGTTTTTTTAAGTCTATTTGGACTTTATATTGAAAATAATATTAACCAAAGTAAAGTCGCGAATCTTACTGAGATAAAGTCAGAGCTTAAAGATTTACAAGTTACCATGCTGCAGTTGCGCCGTAGCGAGAAAGATTTCTTATTACGTAAAGATGTAAAATACCGAGAAAAATTTTCTAAAAGTTTTAAACATGCATTAAATTTACTTGATGAAATGAAGCAACGGCTTGTTATTGCAGATATCTCTACAGCAGAGCTATCAATTATAGCTACCGGTATGCAGGCTTATCAGCAAGCATTCGACAACTTAATTACTGCATATGTAACAAAGGGGCTTGATAAAGACTCGGGTATTTATGGTAGCCTGAGAGCTGCGACACATGCACTAGAAAGCAGTATAAAAGCGATAAATGATTTTGAATCACAAACCTATTTGCTAACTTTAAGGCGCCACGAAAAAGATTTTATTTTGCGCAACGATGAAAAGTATATTACACGTTTAAATAAAACGGCGGAGCAACTTAAAGTACGTTTAGCGAATGATAATACGAAAAATCAATTAGCTAGTTATCTTGGTAATATTAATAAATTTCTTCAAATATCTCAAAAAATAGGCTTAACTTCAGAATTGGGAATTCGTGGGGAAATGCGTGCTGCAGTGCATAACGTGGAAACAGAATTAAATAAAGAAGTCACCCTACTTAATAATTACATTAATGAAAATATTAAACAAACAGAGCAACAACATTTAATTTTTACAATAGTTACTTTACTACTAATAACCAGTGTTATTATTCTTGTAGCTAGACAGATTATTACACCATTAAATGCTTTTTCGGCACGGATATCGGAAATTAGAAAAGCGAACGATTTGACGCAGCGAACGGAAGATCGTCATGATGAAATTGGTGTGATTTCAAAAGAATTTAATATCTTCATGGCACACTTTCAGAGTTTAATTCAAAGCATTGACCAAACAGTTGATTCACTTAGTGAGTCATCAAGTATTGTATCTCTTAGTGTTGCGAAAACAACTGAGGGCATTGTTAGCCAGTCACAACAAAGTGATATGGTTGCAACGGCTGTTACTGAAATGGGTATTGTAGCCGGTGAAATTGCTAATAACGCCCGCATGACCAAAGAAAAAACCGATGAAGCATCAGTGAAAGCCGTTGAAGGTAAAGAAAAACTGGATAGTACAGTCGTAAATATTAACCAGTTATCAGAACAGTTAATTAACGCAGGTGAAGAAATTGTACAATTACAGGAGAAAAGCAATGGTATTACTTCTGTACTGGAGGTTATCAAAGGTATAGCAGATCAAACAAATTTATTAGCGTTAAATGCAGCAATTGAAGCAGCGAGAGCTGGTGAGCAAGGACGTGGTTTTGCTGTTGTTGCAGATGAAGTACGGACTTTAGCCGTAAGAACGCAAGATTCGACAGCAGAAATAACATCAATTATTAATGAGTTACAAGCGACGACAACTGAAATTGTTAATACGGTTAGTATCTGTAAGGAACAAGGTATAAATAGTGTGAATCAAGCGCAAGATACAGAAGAAGTGTTGAATGAAATTATTACAGACGTTGATGCGATTGCAGAAATGACCGTATTAGTTGCTACTGCTGTAGAGGAGCAAGCTATTGTTGTTAAAGATGTTGATGAGAACATTATTCGTATTCGAGATATTAGCGAGCAAGTATCAAGTGACTCACAAGAAAACTCTCAAGCTAGTGATGATGTTGCTGCATTGGCTCGTGAGCTACATGAAGAGGCGAGTATTTTTAAAATTTAGCCCAAGTGTTACTTTAAATGCTCATATCAGCAAATGTTTTATTTGCTGATATGTTTTCTGCCAAGAGATCAGCCGTGCATGCGCTTTCTATAAATTTTTTGAGTTGAAAGAAGTTATGTCCAATTTTGGGGTATCAAAGATAAAGTTGTGGTGGTAAATCATGATAGTGACCCGCTTCATGTTTCCTTAATTATGCTGTTCCTGTTAAGTAAAATGTAATTGACTAGAGTCCTTATTTGTTCACCAATATTTCTTGCGTTTATTTACAGCCTGTATACAATACCAGTAATACTGTTTAAAAATACAGGCTTACTCATTGAGTCGTTTAAGGAAATACTATGCGCCCTTTAACACCTAGGCAACAGCAGATTTTTGATTTGATCAGAGAAAAAATTTCAGAAACGGGTATGCCACCGACACGTGCAGAAATAGCCAGTTTCTTTGGTTTTAAGTCGGCTAATGCGGCAGAAGAACATTTAAAAGCACTTGCTAAAAAAGGCTATATTGAAATGCTGCCGGGTACCTCGCGTGGTATTCGTTTGGCGGAAGAGTTTATTGAAGAAGATGGCTTACCTTTAATTGGCCGTGTTGCAGCTGGTGAGCCAATTTTGGCGCAAGAGCATGTAGAAGAACATTACAAAATTGATGGTAGTTTATTCCGTCCAGCCGCAGATTATTTACTGCGTGTTAACGGCGAGAGTATGAAAGATATCGGTATTATGGACGGTGATTTACTGGCTGTTCATCAAACCACTGATGTTAAAAATGGCCAAGTAATTGTCGCGCGTGTTGAAGATGATGTTACCGTAAAGCGTTTTAAACGTGAAGGTAATGTAGTGTACCTACATGCTGAAAATGAAGATTTTGATCCGATTAAAGTTGATTTAACAAGCCAAAACTTTAATGTTGAAGGTATTGCAGTTGGTGTTATCCGTGCGGCTGACTGGATGTAAGTCTATTTAACATTTCAAGTGTTTTATCAGCAGGTTTAGCGGGAATATCCTGTGAGCCTGTTGCTTATTTTTAGCTTTGTAACAGCTATCCGCTTTAATTTACCTGTCTTTTTTCTTCTATGACTGATTACGTATAAATATCTTTGCGCGCATAAAAAAAACTCAACTGTGTGCTGTTATCTAGAGTTAGGGTTAAATAATATCTCAATGTTTTTTCACTTCAGTCGTGTATGTAAAACAGACAGTTTATGTACTTTAGTCATTTTTCCTCTCTTAATGTCCATTTAGCTAAAACAATTCTCATTCAGCTGTTCCACTTATCTATATAGATTGTTTTTTATACAGTCAACCGTATGGTGTTTTATTAAATTTTCTGCATAAAAATCACACCTTGAACAAAATTTAAACATATCTTACATCCCTTTAGAATTACATGTTTCATCTGGTTTAGGGTTATTACTCTATTGTATTTGTTAGCTTTTATTTATGATTCTTTTGAAATTTTGATTTGACCCAGATCAAGTTTTAAGTAATTCTAGTCTAGAAAACGTACAAACATAACAATAGGGCGCAATTGACAGTTGTCTAAAAAAGCGTCACTTAAATAATAATAAATGTATGAGTAAAGCAGCTGATTTATCACGTTGATTTAATGATTCATTAGTATGTTTTACCTTAAAGGGTGAAGGAGATGTCGAGTGAAAAGACGTAACCTAGGTTTGCTGTTGCTAGGGGGCTTGTTGTCTAGTTCGGTTTGGGCAGATATGCCGCTGAACTTGACCAAAGGTGTTACGGAGGTTAGTAGAGACGTATATGATTTACATATGCTAGTGCTCTATATCTGTACTGCTATTGGTGTTGTGGTATTTGGTGCCATGTTTTGGTCTATGGTGTTTCACCGTAAATCAAAAGGTTTTAAACCATCAACCTTCCATGAAAGCACAAAAGTAGAAATTCTATGGACTGCGATTCCAGTGGTCATTCTTATCGGTATGGCTGTTCCCGCCACTTATACGCTCATTGATATGGAAAATAACGATGATGCAGATTTGACTGTTCAAATAACAGGTTCGCAATGGAAGTGGCACTATAAGTACTTTGATCAAGATGTTGAATTCTATTCAGTACTCTCTACACCTAGAGATCAATATGAAAACCAAAATGGCACTTCAGCAGAAAAAGGTGAAAACTATCTGCTAGAAGTTGATCGTCCTTTGGTTATTCCTACCAATAAAAAAGTACGTTTTGTCATTACTTCAGATGATGTTATCCACGCATGGTGGGTACCTGCATTTGCAGTGAAACAAGATGCTAACCCTGGCTTTATTAACGAAGCTTGGACCAAGGTTGATAAGCCTGGTACTTATCGTGGCCAATGTGCTGAGTTATGTGGTAAAGACCACGGCTTTATGCCAATTGTTGTTGAAGTGAAGTCTGAGGCAGATTACGCGATTTGGCTTGATGAGCAAAAGCAAATGAAAGCGAACGCAGCAGCAGCTGAAGCCGCTTCATTAAATGCTTCAGTTTCTATGGACGAACTAATGCAATTAGGTGAAACAACTTACACTGCTTATTGTGCAGCTTGTCATCAGGTGAGTGGTCAAGGTTTACCACCAGCATTTCCAGCGCTTAAGGGTAGTGCAGTTGCAACAACTGGCCCTGCTAGCGAGCATATTAATATTGTTTATAACGGTAAAGCAGGCACAGGCATGCAAGGTTACGGTAAGCAATTAAGCTTGAAAGAAATTGCTGCAGTAGTGACTTATGAGCGTAATGCTTGGGGTAACAATACTGGTGATGCAGTGCAAGCTGCAGATGTTAAAGCTGCTGCTGGCGGTGCAATCGAAAGTATGACTGATACCGTTAAACAAGCTGCGGCTGAAGTAAAAGACGAAGTTACTCAGGCAATTACGCAAGAAGTGGCAAAAGTGATACCGGAAGAAGATTTATCTAAGGTTTATAGCCAAGATGAATTGATGACTATGGGTGAAAAAGTTTACATGAGCGCATGTGTTGCTTGCCACCAAGCTAGCGGCGAAGGTATGGCGCCAGTTTTCCCTGCACTTAAAGACAGTCCTATCGCGAAAGGCGACATGGCTGTGCATATCGACATGGTACTTAACGGTAGTAAGAAAAATCCAGCGATGGCAGCATTTGGCGGCCAATTAACTAAAACGCAAATTGCTGCGGTAGTGACTTACGAGCGTAATGCTTGGGGTAACAACACCGGTGATTTAGTCCAGCCAGCAGATGTTGCTGCTAGTGCGAAGTAGGGAGGCGTTATAATGACTACAGATGCAATTAATGATCAACCCGAACATGATTCACATGATGGTGAGCATCATGATCATAAAATGACTGGCCTTAAGCGTTGGTTATATACGACAAACCATAAAGATATCGGTTCCATGTACCTATGGTTCTCGTTCATTATGTTTTTAACTGGTGGCGTAATGGCACTGGTTATTCGAGCTGAGTTATTTCAGCCGGGACTACAGATAATTGAGCCAGACTTTTTTAACCAAATGACCACAGTACACGGTTTGATTATGGTTTTTGGCGCAATAATGCCAGCGTTTACTGGTTTAGCTAACTGGATGCTACCTATGATGGTCGGTGCGCCAGATATGGCACTGCCACGGTTGAATAACTGGAGCTTTTGGATTTTACCATTTGCTTTCGCTATTTTATTATCGTCTTTCTTTATGGAAAGCGGTGCACCAAACTTTGGTTGGACGTTCTACGCGCCATTATCAACAACCTACAGTAACGGTAGTACAGCGTTTTTTGTTTTTGCTGTTCATATCATGGGTATCTCGTCAATTATGGGGGCTATAAATATTGTAGTCACCATTATGAATATGCGTGCTCCAGGTATGACCTACATGAAAATGCCATTGTTTGTTTGGACATTCTTCATTACAGCTTACTTACTTATAGCGGTTATGCCGGTGCTCGCGGGTACCGTTACTATGGTGTTAACCGATACCTACTTTGGCACGAGCTTTTTTGATGCCGCTGGTGGTGGTGATCCTGTTATGTTCCAGCATATTTTCTGGTTCTTTGGACACCCTGAAGTTTACATCATGATTTTGCCTGCTTTTGGTATTGTTTCTACTACCATTCCAGCATTCTCTCGTAAAAAACTCTTTGGTTATAGCTCAATGGTTTACGCGACAGCATCAATTGCTTTCTTGTCGTTCATTGTTTGGGCTCACCATATGTTTACCACGGGTATGCCGTTGTTTGGTGAACTGTTCTTTATGTATTGCACCATGTTAATAGCAGTACCTACGGGCGTGAAAGTTTTTAACTGGGCAGCAACCATGTGGCGTGGCTCAATTAGTTTTGAAACGCCAATGTTGTTCTCTATTGCCTTCGTTATTTTGTTCACTATTGGTGGTTTCTCTGGCTTGATGCTAGCAATGACACCAGTTGATTTTCAATATCACGATACTTACTTTGTTGTTGCTCACTTTCACTATGTATTAGTTACTGGTGCGCTATTCTCTATTTTTGCTGGGGCTTATTACTGGTTACCTAAATGGACTGGCTACATGTACAACGATACGTTAAGTAAGTGGCATTTTTGGTGTTCATTAATTTCGGTGAATTTATTGTTCTTCCCAATGCACTTTTTAGGATTAGCGGGTATGCCTCGCCGTATTCCTGATTATGCCCTGCAGTTTGCTGACTTTAATAAGTGGGTCAGTATTGGTGGCTTTGCCTTTGGACTCTCACAATTAATCTTCTTAGTATTAGTGATTAAGTGTGTGAAAGGCGGTGAAAAAGCACCTGCAAAACCTTGGGATGGAGCGGAAGGTTTAGAATGGACAGTGCCAAGTCCTGCGCCATACCACACCTTTGAAACACCACCAAAAATTGATTAGTTGGACACAAAATGAATAACGGTGAATCGCAAGATAAAGTATCAAAGCAAGCACAAGTGAACGCTAAAGACGTGTCAGTGAAAAAAACAGTTAAAAAGCTGATGTTGATTGTGTTTGGTATGTTTGGCTTTGGCTTTGCGATGGTGCCGTTATATGACGTTTTTTGTGATATCACTGGATTAAACGGTAAACCGTCTAATGTTGCTGCAACTTACAACGCCGCAACAATAGATACAGAACGTACGATTACCGTGCAATTTCTGACTCGAACGGCTAAGGGTATTCCCTGGAAGTTTGAGCCAATGATGAACGAAATAAAAGTTCATCCAGGTGAAAGAAAAACAGTTAAATTTTATGCCAAAAACGAGTCTGTAAATGACATTGTCGGACAAGCAGTGCCGTCAGTTTCACCGGGTAGGGCAGCGGTATATTTTCAAAAGATTGAATGCTTTTGTTTTAATAGTCAGCCACTAAAAGCCACGGAGGACGTTGAAATGGGATTACAGTTTTATGTTGATTTAGACTTACCTGACGACGTTTCTACCATCACCCTATCTTACACTTTGTACGATATTACAAGCTCGGTTGATTCTTAAGTGCAGTGCACTTAAATAAGGGGAACAACAATGACAACAAAAGAATACGAAAGTTATTACGTACCAGCGCAAAGTAAATGGCCAATCATTGGTGCTATTGCCTTGTTTTTAATTGCGGTAGGTGCTGGCAATTATGTCGCCAATTTAAATGATCCTGAAAGCGTTGGTGGTGGTTGGATATTGCTAGCGGGTATCGCACTGATTATTTATATGATGTTTGGCTGGTTTAACAATGTTATTACCGAGTCAATGTCTGGGAAATATAGTCACCAAATGGACAATTCGTTCCGCCAAGGCATGAGTTGGTTTATTTTTTCAGAAGTAATGTTTTTTGCCGCTTTTTTTGGTGCTTTACTTTACGCCAGAACGTTTTCGGTGCCGTGGCTTGATGGTGCTGGCAATAATGCCGCAACAGCTGCCATTTTATGGCCTGATTTTACCGCGACTTGGCCATTAATAAAAACCCCTGATGGTACTGAAACTACCGCGATGGGTTGGTATGGCTTACCGTTAATTAACACCATTTTACTATTAACTTCGTCGATTACTGCACACTTTGCTCATGTAGCATTAGAGCAAGAGAAACGTGGTTTATTGAAGTTTTGGTTAGGTTTAACGGTTGTTTTAGGTATTACCTTTTTGTATTGCCAAGGCCTAGAGTACGCTCATGGCTATGCTGATGAAATGAAGTTATACCTCGATAGTGGTATTTACGGTAACACCTTTTATATGCTGACTGGTTTCCATGGTATGCACGTTACTTTGGGTACCATTATGCTGTTGGTGATGTTCATTCGAGTGTTAAAAGGGCATTTCACACCGAAAAACCACTTTGCCTTTCAAGCAGCAAGTTGGTATTGGCATTTTGTCGATGTAGTGTGGGTAATACTGTTTGTGTTTGTTTATATTGTCTAGTTTGTCGATCTTTTAGAGTACGCAGTTAACTTAGCTGCTGCGTACTTTAATCGCTACTTTCATTAGCTTGATCGTGTCAGTAATGGTTTAAAACGGTCGAGGGTTGGGTGTAATAGCGCCAGAGAGAATACCAAGCAGTAATAGTAATACGATGACGACGGAAGTAATGACCCGTCGACCAATAAACTTAGACATAGGTGGTTTGTTTGGATCATTCTTATTCATGATAAATAACGCCCTAAATAGGTTATAAACCATAAAGGCTAATAAGCCGACAACAATAATTTTAATTAACACAGTATTCTCTCTTTTATTTTTTATTTTTTGTTTTTAGTTAGTGAGCTCTCAGTTAGTCAACATGCGGTAGTCTATGAATTCGGAATCACTTCAGCACAAGTTAAAACTTTTAAATTGGCCGATAGTTATATTTACCATGCTAGTATTTTCGTTATTAATCAAGCTTGGATTTTGGCAAATTGACCGAGCATTTGAAAAAGAACAACGTCAACAGCGTATCAGTGAATTAAGTCAACAACAGGCACTTTCGTTAGCTCAGGTATTAGCACTTAGTGACTTACAAGACGGTATTAATGATTTACCTATTCAACTTGATGGTGAATTTGATGGTGATAAAGTCTTCTTGCTAGATAACCAACCTGACAAAGGCCGCTTCGGCTATCGCGTTTATCAAATTATTGAAAGTTATGGTAATGCCATATTGGTTAATCTGGGCTGGGTTCAGGGGGCTATCGACCGTAATGTATTGCCAGAAATAACGGCAATTACAGGGCAACATATTATTACTGGGCATGTGCGAGAAATTGAAATAGGTATTCAATTACAAGCACAAAATTTTGTTAATCCATTGTGGCCATTAAGAGTTCAACAAATTGAATTAGACAAATTTTCACCATTAATTGGCAAGAAACTGTTGCCCTTTGTTGTTTACTTAGATAAAAAAGAGAGTATTGGTTACAAAAAGAACTGGCAGCCCATCGTAATGCCACCAGAAAAACATCGGGCATATGCCTTTCAATGGTTTAGTTTAGCCCTTGCTTGGATAAGCTTAATGGCTTGGGCAGCAATAAAAATGAGTAAAAATAACCAAGATAGCAATTGATAATAAGTAATAAAAGTACCGATACTGACACCTAAAAACAAGAATAAAAGGCTGAGTTGTATGAGTTCTTCAGAATTAAAAAAATCGCGCCGCAGTATGCTAATTCTCTTAGCGGTGTTTATCATTCCCATCGTGTTGGCTAAATTAGCTTTAAATCAGCAATGGTTCAATTATGGTGTTACTAACCAAGGGCAACTTATAGAAAACGAATTAACCTTAGCTAAGCTAGGTTTAAATGTCGATGATTTTGACCACCAATGGTTGATGTTGTACACCTTGCCAGAAAATTGTGATGAGCAGTGCGAGAAAACCTTAATTAGCGTCAATAATACCTATATTGCTTTAGGTAAAGAAATGCCACGTGTTAAACCTGTGGCGTTAACACAGCAAACTTTAACAGCTGAACAGTCAGATAAAATTCAAATTAAAAAGTGGCATGTTCAAGCCATGCCCACATTAGCGAAAACTACTATTTCGCAATCACAAGTATTCATTGTTGATCCTTTAGGTAACGTCATTCTTAGCCATATGCCACCTGCAGATGCAGAACAATTGCCAGGGTTTGGTAAAGCTATTTTGGCTGACTTCAAAAAGTTACTGAAATATTCAAGGATTGGCTAAATGAGAGTGCAAAGTTTTTCCGATATTAGAAAACTGGTTTTTGTCAGTATTTTACTCGCTATTTTAGTAGTGAGCTTAGGGGCATATACTCGCTTAACACATGCTGGTTTAGGTTGCCCAGATTGGCCAGGCTGTTACGGTTTGCTTGATGTACCTGAAACCAGTGAACAAATTAGTCTTGCTGAACAAGCATTTCCAGAACGCCCCGTTGAGCCTGAAAAAGCATGGAATGAAATGATCCATCGTTATTTTGCTGGCACTTTAGGCTTATTGATCTTAGCTATTGCGTTTTTGTCATTAAAAAGGCGCTCGCAAGGTGGGCCGGTGGGCTTACCTCTGTTGATTTTGTTGGTGGTGATCTTTCAAGCGGCACTAGGTATGTGGACCGTCACCATGAAACTCATGCCTGTGGTTGTGATGGGGCATTTGCTAGGCGGTTTTACTACATTATGTTTATTGCTTTTGCTGTATTTACGCTTGAGTGATTATCGTGTGCCCGGTGGAGATTATGCGTTAAAAAAATATGTTAAGTTTGCGGTCATTGGTATTTTTATTTTAGCAGGGCAAATTAGTTTAGGAGGCTGGACATCATCTAATTATGCCGCGCTAACCTGTACAGAATTACCTATTTGCCAAGCGGATTGGATGAATCAACTAACCTTCGAGCATTCTTTTGATTTAATACCGCCAGAGAAAGAGAGCTATGAATTTGGACATTTAGATCATGCTTCTCGGGTCACCATTCATGTTATGCATCGGTTAGGTGCAATTGTCACGGCGGTATATTTATTTTGGTTGGTATTTAGCATTTATCGCCGAGCGCAATCTCCATTTTTTAAAAATGCTGCGATGAGCTTAGGTTTTATTCTCAGTGTACAAGTTGGCTTAGGTATCAGTAATATTTGGTTTTCATTGCCGCTTAGTGTTGCTGTTAGCCACAATGTTGTGGCTGCCATGTTAATGATGTCATTAATTAGCATGACGTATAGTTTAAAACGTAAAATTTAGGGGCAAATTATGAGTGATAGTAACACAATAGCAGCGAGTCATAGCGCACCTAGTACGCCAATTTGGCGTGATTATTATGAAATTACTAAACCCCGTGTAGTGGCATTGTTAGTGCTAACAGCACTAGTTGGCATGTGTTTATCGAGTCCGGGAGTAATACCTTGGCAAGTATTAGTACCGTCAATGATCGGTATTGGCTTTTTGTCTTCTGCAGCAGCGGCGATTAATCATATTGTTGATGAACGTATCGATAGTGTCATGGGCAGAACCCACAACCGCCCATTGCCAAATGGTAGATTGACAGCGCGTAATGCTTCGATGTTTGCTATGACATTAGCAGTGACAGGCTTTGCGATTTTATATAGCTTTGTTAATCCATTGACTGCATGGCTAACGTTTTCTGGCTTAGTTGGCTATAGCTTTGTTTACACCATGTATTTAAAACGCGCAACGCCGCAAAACATTACTATTGGCGGTTTAGCAGGGGCAATTCCACCGTTACTTGGTTGGACAGCCATGACTAATGAAGTGCACCCGAATGCATTATTGCTGGTGTTGTTAATCTTTACTTGGACACCACCACATTTTTGGGCATTAGCAATTCACCGTAAAGATGATTATGCAAAAGTTAACATTCCCATGTTGCCTGTAACGCATGGCGTTAATTTTACTAAAACACAGATTTTACTTTATACCGTTTTGCTATTTGTTGTTGGCTTGTTGCCTTATTTAGTAGGTATGAGTAACTGGTTATATTTAATTGGTGCAGTGGTATTAAACTTAATATTTTTTGCTTATGCGTGGAAATTAAAGTTTAACGCTGATGAGAATACCGCAATGGACACCTTTAAATTTTCAATTGTCCATTTAATGGCGCTATTTATCATCCTATTGCTTGATCACTACTTATTACCGGTTGTTAGCTAATGAATAAAGTTATTACGTTTATTGTCGCGTTGGGAGCTTTAATTGCTGGTGTTGTTTTATTCGGTCAATTAAGTAAAAAAGCACCAGCGGAATTTGCTTTGCATTATCAACAAGCAAGGGAAATAAAGTCATTTCAGTTAACCGATCAGCTTGGTGAAAGCTTTACGAATGAGTCATTGAAAGGGCAATGGAGTTGGGTATTCTTTGGCTATACTTCCTGCCCTGATGTTTGTCCTACAACTTTGCAGGAAATGAACTTTATTTATGACGAACTAAAAGCCGTTGCCAATAACAATCAGGTGCTATTAGTTTCGGTTGATCCACAGCGTGATACGCAAGAAAAACTCGCCAGTTATATTGGTTATTTTAATCCTGAGTTTAAAGCTTTACGTGGCGACCACGGTGTCTTGTTTCCGTTTGCTCGTAATTTAGGTTTGATGTATGCGATTACAGAGCCTGAAGAAGCGATGAAGGATGACCATGGACAAAGTGTGGAAAACTATTTAGTTGATCATAGTGCCTCACTGGTATTGATTAATCCGGCTGGCAACGTTGAAGCTATTTTTAAACCTGAACAGGCACTTGGGCAAGTACCTGTGATTGAAGGCGATAAACTGGTTAGTGATTTTGCTAAAATAGTCGCTTTATACTGAGTTAGTTAACGGATTAAAGTGGATACCATTGACCGTTTTCTTTTAGGATAAACCAAGGTTTAGAAAACCAATAATAACGACCAGGTTCACTAAGACTTGGCGCAGTGCAGTTACAGCGTACACGACCACTTGGTAATGGTGCGCTGTAATTGATAGTAAACACTTCATCACCTTGCCATTCAATTTTTTGCAGGCCTAAATCAGAAATATAACAATGTAATTGTGCTGGGTTAAAATCGTCAACTTCAACATTGAAAGTGACCGAGGTTGATTGCCCTTTGTTAAACAGGGTTCCTTGGCTTTCTTCTGCCAAAGTGATGTTAAACGGCAATGAGTTTAACTTGTCACGCAAGCTTGAAATTTGGTCGTAAGGCTGTGAAGCAGGAAACCTTGGAATACTAGTGGTATCAGTGTCTAAACCAACAGCGCCTGATTGCTGACTAAAGGCGGTAAAGTTATTTGCTTGTATCCATTGTTGAATTTCTGGTGTGTATTCGCCGTATGGGTAGGCGAAATAACGCCAGCTTTGTCCTGTTTTCTCTTCAATTAATTTTTCTGCCGATAGCAATGATGCTGTATTTTGTTCTAACCATGCTTGTTGAGTTATTCCTGCTGGAATCCGTGCTAAAGAATCATGTTCCATACCATGGTTGGCAATAATCACGCCGTCATCTGCCATTTCTTTTAGTTGTTGCCATGATAAGTAGCTGGCAGAATTTCGCTCTACAATGCTAGGGTTTACAAAAATACTAAACGGAAAGTCATACTTATCTAAAATCGGTTTACCATTGGTCAAAATGTCTAAATAGGCATCGTCAAACGTGATAACCACTGACTTATTGGGTAAGGTTTTTTGCTGTTTAAGCGAATTTGTTAATGTTGATAAAGGGATCACTTTAAAGTCGTGATCTTTAAGGTACTGCATGTGCAGTGAAAATTGCTCCGGAGAAATACTGGTACTAGCAGGAGTTTTGTCGCTAACATGGTGATATTGGAGAATGACAGTGGCAAAACTTGTCATGTGAAGACAATAGCACAGCGCTGCCAACAGGCGGTATTTCATGGTAATCTTCCTAAGATATTAAGAGGGCTTCAAGCTCTCGCCTAAAATAGCTTTTTTTCTACTATTTATATAGCCCATTTGCCAACAAAGGTCGGCTTTTTTTGAAATTCAATGATATAGAACGTCATAAGCAACTATTTATTCTTGCTTTGCCGATGATTTTGTCAAATATTACTGCTCCACTTCTTGGTTTAGTCGACACGGCAGTCATTGGACACCTTGATTATGCTTATTATTTAGGTGGCAGTACTGTTGGTGCGATGATCATCACTGCGATCACCTGGTTGTGTGGTTTTTTACGCATGTCGACTACCGGATTATCTGCACAAGCTTTTGGCAAAAATGATAGCCAGTTAAATTGTTTAATATTACTGCGCGGTATTATCGTCGCGTTTACTATTGGGCTTTTTGTTATTCTTTTTCAAACTTTTTACCTAGATCTCGCGTTATCTTTAGCGGGCGGCTCAGAGCAAGTACAGTTTTATGCCCGTGAATACAGTGCTATTCGGGTTTGGGGTTTACCTGCCGCATTAGCAAACTTAGTTATTCTTGGCTGGCTACTGGGTAATCATAAAGCTAAAGTTGTGCTGTGGCTGGTTATTGCAACTAACCTGATTAACTTACTACTTGATTTGATTTTCGTTATCGGACTTTCATGGCAAGTAAAAGGCGTTGCCTTAGCAACATTGATTGCTGAGTACAGCGGTTTATTGCTTGGTTTAGCACTGGTTTATCATCATTTTAAAGATAAGTTTATTGCTGTTTTTTCAAATTATAATCAAGTGCTAGATGCAGTAGTAGAACGTACTGCTTTACTTAGCTACTTCAAGCTTAATCGTGATATTTTGATCAGAACATTATGCTTAGAAGTCTGTTTTATTTTTATGACTTTTCAAGGCGCTCGACTTGGTGACGATGTAGTTGCAGCCAACGCAATTCTAATGAATTTTCTGTTATTAATTTCTTTTGGTTTAGACGGTATAGCCAATGCGGCAGAAGTGATGGTAGGAAAAGCGAAGGGTGAGAACAATCAAAAGAGCATGTTTGTAAATGTTAATATTGCGCTATTTTGGACGGGTATTTTTGCTATAGCTTATAGCTTGGTCTTCTATTTTGCTGGCCGTTATTTTATAGCCAATATTTCCAGTATTCCTGAGGTGGTTGACTATGCGCTGCAGCATATCGATTGGATTATCGCACTGCCACTAATAGCTTGTTGGTGTTATCTATACGACGGTGTTTATGTTGGTTTAATGCAGGCAAGTATTATGAGAAATAGTATGTTGATTGCAACGTTTGGTTGTTTCTTCCCTGTGTGGTGGTTATTAAGGGATTATGGTAATCATGGTTTGTGGGCAGCGTTTTCGGTGTTTATGCTTGCACGTGGTGTAACTTTAGCATGGCATTATCAGCGAAACAGGTTGAGTTTTTAACGTTTGGTACGATTGACTATATGGTATAAACGATTGGCGAATAAGCCAATATAACCGTAGATAGCGATAAGACAGCCAAGCGCTAAAACAGCGATGCCAATAATTTGCCAAATGTGGCTTTGGTATAGGCCTAAAAATATTAAGCCGGCGCCGAAAACAAAAAGACCAAGTCCACATAAAAAGCGCTGCATGCTGCGCTGTGGATCTTGGCCTAATTTTTCTAATAATGACATGGTGCTAGCTAACTTACGCTATACAAGCTTAGTAATATGAATGTTCACCGCGTTCGTGTTCTGTCATATCACGTACACCTTTAATTTCACCAGCCATCATTTCTAGCAATTGTTTTTCAATGCCGTCTTTAACCGTTACATCGATTTGCGCACAACCGTTACAGCCGCCGCCAAATTGTAGCACTGCATAACCGTCTTCAGTGATTTCCATTAGCGTACATTCGCCGCCATGGCCTGCAAGTTGTGGATTAACTTCGGCTTTTAAGAAGTAGTCAACACGTTCAAATAATGGCGCGTCGTCAGCAACTTTACGTAACTTAGCATTTGGCGCTTTCAAGGTTAACTGAGAACCCATTTGATCTGTCGTAAAATCAATTTCTGCTTCTTCTAAAAATAGCTTACTGTCCGCATCGATATAAGCTGAAAACTTTTCAAACTTTAATTCAATATCATCAGGTTCTACAGCGTCAGCAGGACAGTATGATACACCACACTCAGCGCTGGCTGTTCCTGGATTTACAACAAACACACGAATACTCGTGCCTTCAGCTTGTTGAGACAGTAGTTTTACAAAATGCTCTTGTGCAGTTTCTGAAATATTAATCATCATACTATTTTACTCTTTACCACTGGGATTGAACGTTCAATACCCGACTATATCACTCAAGTATAGGCATTTTACTCTGCTCTGTCATTTGGTGCTAGTACTTGTTGGTATAATTTATGTACCAAGTCGAATAAATCTAAAAAAGCTCAAATTATTGCGAAATTTGTTGTCGATTTAATGCCATAGCTGGTTCATTAAGTAATATTTTGCTATTTTATCCAACAATTAAATAAGGAAATCTTATATGTTGTTATTGTTGTCTCGAACCTTGGTATTAATGCTATTTATTGCATCATTGACCATGAATTTTACTGCGCATAGTACCGATGTAAGTACCTACTTACCAAATGGTGCTAAATATAGTGAAAACGTGCCAACGCCAGAATCCTCTTTGGGCTTTGGTATTGGTGAACGTCATCCGCGTCATGACCAAGTTTTGCATTACTTGCAACAAGTAGCGACAGTATCATCTCGAGTTAACATAGAAGAAATAGGCCGTACGACTCAGTTTCGTTCACAAGTATTATTGACTATTTCTAGCCCAGAAAACTTAGCTAATATTGACCAAATTCTAGCTCGCCGCGCCGATATTGAAGCGTCAGCTAAAGATCCTGTTGTTGTCTGGCTAGGTTACAGTGTTCATGGCGATGAAATAAGTGGTACTAATGCTGCTATGGTGGTGGCGTATCATTTAGCTGCTTCTGAAGATAAAGCTGTTAAAGATATGCTTAACGACACCATTATTGTCATCGAGCCGAGTCTTAACCCTGATGGTATGGACCGATTTGTCAATTGGGTAACTACGCATCGAGGTATTACCGAAAATCCTGATCCGAATCATATTGAACACCACCAAAACTGGCGTACTGGGCGTACTAACCATTTTGGCTTTGACTTAAATCGTGATTGGTTATTGTTGTCACAAAAAGAAAGTCAAAATCGCATCCCTTATTTTCATCAATACCAGCCTAATGTTTTAGGTGATTTTCATGAAATGGGGGCAAATGGTAGCTACTTCTTCCAGCCAGGTATTCCAACTCGCACACATCCATTAACACCGACTAAGAACACAGAATTAACGCAGTTATTAGCGACTTATCATGCCAAGGTACTCGATGATAAAGGTCGTTTATATTACAGCGAAGAAAGCTTTGATGACTTTTATTACGGCAAAGGTTCGACCTACCCAGATATCAATGGCGGCATTGGTGTGTTGTTTGAACAGGCGAGTAGTCGAGGCTTTCAACAGGAAACCGTCAATGGCTTATTAACTTTTGAATACGGTGTGCAAAATCATGTATTAACATCGCTTTCTACCATTGAAGGGGCATGGAAAAACCAAGCGGAGTTTAAAGCATATCGTAAAGATTTTTACCAACTTGCTCAACAACAAGCGAGCGATGAAAATTTTAATGGTTATATTTTTACTGAAACTAAAGACAACTACCGTTTAAAGGTATTTTTAAATAAGTTACAGCAACATCAAATTAAAGTTTACCCATTAACGCAAGATTATAAAATTAACGATATAACCTACATAGCTGAGCAAAGTTATTATATTCCGTTAGCTCAAGCACAGTATCGTGTAATTAAGGCCTTATTCAATCAGCAAAAGAATTTCCAAGACAACACCTTTTATGATGTGTCGGGTTGGACACTGCCACTAGCAATGAATATTAAATTTGCCCAAGTCGGCCGTACTTGGGGCTTAAAAACTCAAGACTTACCTTGGCAGCCAAGCAGCGAAAAAACACTTAAAACTGTTAGTTCAGCCTATGCTTACGTTTTTGAATGGCATGACTTTTTAGCGCCTAAGTTATTACATAAACTTACAAGTGCTGGTATTAACACTAAGGTGGCGACGAAAGTATTTTCAGCAACCGTTAATGGCGTAACGAAAGCATTCGATAAAGGCACTATTATTATTCCTGCTGGAAACCAAAACGTTGACAACTGGCGCAATATTTCTAGTGACTTTGCAGCGAATAACCAAATACCTCTTATTGCTTTAGATACTGGTTTAACGGTTAAAGGGATCGATCTTGGCAGTAGCTCTTTCCGCCCAATTTCAACACCTAAAGTATTGATGGTTGGCGGTAAAGACACGTCTCAATACGAAGCAGGTGAAATGCTTTATTACCTTGATAATTTATTGGAAATTCCAGTTACCGTTGTTGAAATGCAACGTTTGACTGCGGTGAACTTTGCTGACTATAGTCATATCATTATGGTTGATGGTAAATACGGTAAGTTAAATGGTCTAGTTTTCAATAAACTTAAATCATGGCTAACCAGCGGTGGCGTAGTATTTGGTCAAAAACGTGCTGCGCGTTGGTTGTCAGATAAAGAATTATTAAAAATGGACTTTGTTAATAAAGATCACATCGACCAGTTGTTTGATACTGAAAAACTCACCTATAGTGACAAGGAATCATTGGCGGGCAGAAAACGTATTGCTGGCGCAATTTATCAAGCTGAACTTGATACCAGTCATCCACTTGCTTATGGTTATCAAGCTAGCGAATTGCCGGTATTTCGTAATAGTACCGTTATTATGGAACAGACGACGACGCCTTTTATTAGTATTGCTAAATATAGTCATGCGCCTTTGTTGAGTGGCTATACTGATCAAAATTTAGTGAATCGCTTAGCAAACAATCCGACGCTTGTTGCTCATAATGTTGGAAAAGGACGAGTGATTGCTAGCACTGATGACTTAGCTTTTCGTGGATACTTTTTAGGTAGTATGAAAATTATTGCCAATAGCCTATTCTTTTCAAAAGCCTTTAATGCCCGCCCTGCTGAATAAAACTTAAAACAAAGTGTATTAGTTCGGTAGAGCTAAGCAAATACTGAGGAGTGTAATAGTTTGCACTCCTCTTTTTTTCAGTAATCGACAAATCTCGTTGGCCGTTGTACCTGTTGTAACGACATCATCAATTAAAACTACATGGCCAGCAAGTTCATCAAAAAATTCGGGATTAATATTGAAAGCATTGGCTAAATTTTTTCTACGTTCAGCCCCGGACTTGCCAACTTGGGTCTGAGTTATTTTGTCTCGTAACAGTAATTCTGGTTGGTAGTTGTAGTTCAGCTGTTTTGCAAAGTATTGGGCAATCAAATGCGCCTGGTTGAACCCACGTTCTTGCCACTTAGTTACATGTAATGGCACGCTGAGTACTAGGATTTCTTTTGGTTTTAACTCTTTGTCGAGACTAGTTAAATATTGCTTCCATCTTTGGGCGAGTAAATAAGCTAATAACTCAGCTAATTCTGTTTTTCCATGATATTTTAACTGATTAATCCAGGTAGAAAATGGCCATTGATAAGGCGCTAAACTGAACAGGTGATCAAACGATGTTTTAGGTAGGGCTTGCTTAATAGCTGGCCACGATAATAAGTCGAAACCGATTAAGTGTTCTTTAAAATAAGGTAAATCGTTTTGGCAGTATTGGCAAATCAATTGATGTTGTTGGCAGACGTTACCGCATAAAGTACAGCAACTTATCAGAAACCTTATTTTTTTTATTAGCAGTGGCAATTTTCTACTTAAGTTTAAAATAATCACCTTGTTGAGTTTGCTGCCAAATTCCATTTTCAGCATCCTTTCGTTACACTACGCGCTCACTAAGTATCGAGCGTAATAAGCATGGCAGAAAGTTTACAAATTGCGAGCCAAGGACAAGGTATTCCATTAGTCTTTATTCATGGTTGGGGGCTCAATTCGGCTGTTTGGCAACCGTGTTTAGCAGAGCTCAAGGCTGATTTTGAAGTCATTACCGTTGATTTACCTGGCTTTGCGACAAACTATTCATATCAAGTTACCGATTATTCTTTAAGAGAAATAGCTGACGCTATCCAACAAGCAGTAGGAAAGCCTGCAGTCTATATTGGCTGGTCATTGGGTGGTTTAGTGGCAAGTCAAATAACTCTCACTCACCCTGAGCAAGTACTTGGCTTGGTCACTTTGGCTAGCTCGCCGCAATTTGTAGAGCGTGAAGCTTGGCCGGGCATTAAAGAAAGTGTTTTGACAATGTTTCATCAGCAACTTGCACAAGATACGACAAAAACCATCAGCAATTTTTTAAAAATTCAAGCAATGGGTAGTCCGCACCTTCGTCAAGATATTAAGAAGATTCGTGATTTAGTCATGCAATACGAACAGCCTAGTCGCCAAATATTAGATGATTCGTTACAGCTTTTGGAAACGTCTAATCTAGTGGATAAATTATGTCATGTTAATCAGCCTTTTTTACGATTGTATGGTAAGCGTGATGGCCTAGTACCTAAACACGTTATTCCTTTGATAAACAGTCTTGTACCCCATAGTCAGTGTCATATTTTTGAACAAGCTTCACACGCACCGTTTATTTCTCATCAGACGGAATTTTTAGCAACATTGAAAACTTGGCTAATCGAACACATTGTTACAGGCTAAGTAGTTTACTTTTTACTGTTTTTGGTTAATAATTAGTCAGGTGTTCATACTGATATATTTTTATTGGCTTTGCGGTAAATATATATCTTCAGGAGAAGATTATGGAAATACAATCAGCTTTTAATGCTGGCGTGCAAGGTTTTCAAAAAGCGACAGAAGGTGCTAATCAAGCGGCGAGTGATATTGCACGTAGCACACTTTCAGATAATGAAGTTAGCGAGCCTGCAACTAGCAGCGCTGTTACTCAAGCTTCTGCAGTTAATGAACCTAATGGCTTAACAGAATCAATTGTTAATTTACGTGTTGCCGAAGTGCAAGCGCAGTCATCTGCCGAAGTGATTCAATCTGCAGACGAAAATCTAGGTACGTTAATTGATGTTCGAGTTTAACTAGTATGAATATTACTCCGCAAGCATATACCCTTCCGATACAAACTGCAGTAAATTTGCAGACGGACAGCTTGCGTCGTGATAATCAACAACGAGAAGTTATTGCTAAACCTGAAGCTTCCAACCAGTCTGCTGGTGAAAAAGGTGTAGCATCAGATAAAGAACGTGGTCGTACACCGGCACAAAATAATGAACAAGTTGATTTTGCTAGTTTACGAAAGCAAGCAGAGCAAGCCAGCGCATCAATTAATGGTGGCTCTAGTGACAACGAAAGTTCGTCACAAAACTCGCAACAAAATGCTTCGCAAGATCCTACCAATGAAAATAATGAACAAAATAGTAATGATTCTGATGCACCGGAAGGGCAAGTGCCCGCAGGTAGTGAGCAAAAATCTGATGCAGAAGTCTTGGCTGAAACACAAGAAATTAGAAGTTTAGAAAGTCGTGATAAAGAAGTACGTACGCACGAAATGGCTCATGCGTCGGTAGGTGGGGCGTTTACAGGCTCCCCTTCATATTCATTTGAAATTGGCCCTAATGGCAAAAAATATGCTGTTGAAGGTGAAGTATCTGTCGATTTAACTCCTGTTGCAGGTGACCCTAAAGAAACAATTGCTAAGATGAAACGGGTCCAAGCCGCAGCACTTGCTCCCGCTAGCCCGTCAGCACAAGATACCCGTGTTGCAGCTTCTGCTTCCAGTATTATTGTTGAAGCACAGGCAGATTTAATTACAAAAAATTCTGAAAACTCTGAGTCAAAACCAGAAATAGGCAATTTATTTCGTGATAAAGAAGTTTTAGCAAAAGATGACGATAACTTTGAAAGTAATGAAAGTAGTAAAGCATTCGATCATCAAATGCAACAAACGCTATCATCACAAGAAACTGTAGCGCCAAGTCGAGCGAATGCAGTAAATGAAAGAGCAGGTCGTATCGAACAGTTTTATTCAACGATTAATCATGCTTATGAAAAACCGCCAAGTCATCAATTCGAACTCACCGCCTAGCTAGTTTGGCCGTATAGCTCAATATCGAATTTATATATTCAATAACAAAAAAACCTGCAAATGCAGGTTTTTTACGTTTAGCACTCGCTAGTAATTAGATACCGTAATCTTGACGATATTTTTTGATACTCGCTAAGCTTTCAGCCATATCTGGCTTCTCTTCTAAGTAATTGATCAGGTCCGCTAATGTTACAATAGAAATAACTTTGGTGTTAAAGTCACGTTCAACTTCTTGAATCGCAGAAAGTTCGGCACGACCTTTTTCTTGTCTATCTAGAGCGATAAGCACGCCTGATAATTCAGCGCCATGAGCTTTAATAATTTCCATTGATTCGCGAATTGCAGTGCCAGCAGTGATCACGTCATCAACCAGCATCACTTTACCTTCAAGCGCAGAACCAACTAAGCTGCCGCCTTCGCCGTGTGTTTTTGCTTCTTTACGGTTGAAACAATATGGCATATCAATATTGTAAATATCAGAAAGCGCTACAGCTGTTGTTGTGGCAATTGGTATACCTTTATAAGCAGGACCAAACAATAAGTTATAGTCAATTTTTGAGTCTTGTAATGCTGCAGCATAAAAACGACCTAAACGCGCTAAATCACCACCAGTATTGAATAAACCGGCATTGAAAAAATAAGGGCTAGTACGGCCAGACTTTAGGGTAAATTCGCCAAAGCGTAATACTTGTTTAGATAAAGCAAACTCAATAAAGTCGCGTTGATAATCTTTCATAATCAATTCCTATCGGTTTCTTAGTTTAAAGCGGCTTTTTGAACATCAAATAATTCATTGATACCATTTTTTGCAAGTTCTAACATTTGCTGCATTTCGTCGAAGCTAAATGGTTCTTCTTCAGCAGTACCTTGCACTTCAATTAGCTTACCGGTTTCAGTCATTACTACGTTCATATCAGTATCAGCTGCTGAATCTTCAAGGTATTCTAAATCAGCAATTGGCTCGCCTTTATAGATACCAACAGAAACAGCGGCAATCATGTGCTTAAGTGGGTTGTTATTGATAATACCTTTAGCACGCATATGGTTTAATGCATCAACTAATGCAACACAAGCACCGGTAATTGACGCAGTACGAGTTCCGCCATCAGCCTGAATTACATCACAATCAACGGTAATCGTATTTTCACCTAAGGCAACTAAATCTACTGCAGCACGCAATGAACGGGCGATTAAACGAGAAATTTCTAACGTACGACCGCTTTGCTTGCCGCTGGCTGCTTCACGGCGCATACGAGTATGTGTTGAGCGAGGCAACATACCGTATTCAGCAGTGATCCAACCTTTCCCCTGACCTTTTAAAAAACGTGGAACACCTACTTCAACAGTAGCAGTACAAATCACTTTCGTGTCACCAAACTCAATAAGTACTGAGCCTTCTGCATGAGCTGTAAATTGACGAGTAATGGTTACAGGGCGAATTTGCCCTAAAGTTCTGCCGCTTGGACGCATGTTGAAATTCCTATCGTAGTATAATTGCTGCGCATTATAATCGTTCAAAAGGTATTTTGACATAATGACGTAACAACTAATTTGAAATATAGTTAATTAATAGAAGGTCATTCTATTTGTATATCCAAACTGCATATTTAAGTAGCTTGAGTATATTTATCGTTAGTCGTTATTGAATGTCATCGAAATAGAGAGAATTTATGAAATTTCACTTATTTATTATTTTGTTTTTATCAAGCTTATTAGTCACTAGCCAAGCACGTGCACAAGAACCTGTAAGTGAATATGGCAAAGAGTTACCACTATATAGCCAAATCTATAGCGATAAGCGTGATCCGTTTAAAGATGCGCAAGCGGCAATTAAATTAGCACAAGAAACTGAACGAAACGTGCTTATTGAAATAGGTGGAACTTGGTGTACCTGGTGCCATAAAATGGATGCTTTTTTGGAAAAAAACCCAGAAGTTTATCAACAACTACACAATAAATATGTTTTGCTAAAAATAAGCGTAAGTGACAGTAATGAAAACGAAGCCTTTATGAAGTCATTACCTCCTGTGCAAGGTTACCCGCATATGTATGTATCAACCAGTAGTGGCAATATGTTGCTGTCTAAAGATACGGCAGAATTACTCGATAAATTAGAGTACTCTGTAGAATATTGGTCAGCTTTCTTAGATAAGTGGCAAGTAAAAAATAACAAGGTAAATGGCAATGTCTCAAGTACAAAGAGTTAAAGCAATGTCTCAAGTAAATTCATTCTTCGATAAAAATTTTCGTACACCACAATGGCTACGAAAAAAAGTTTCTCGTCGTAACGCATTAAAATCTGCTGCAGGGGCTACTATGGTAGCAGTTATGCCAATACGCAGTTGGTCGGCTGTTACTGCTAATAAGCTTGATGGTGCATTGAAAACTGACCCTTGGCTAACGTTAGATGCTGTATTAGCGCACTTATTACCAGAATCACCAACAGGACCCAGTGCGAAAGAAATTCAGGTTACGCAGTACTTATTCAATGTTGTTTTTCAGCAACCAACAGAAAAAGCTGAAATTGAATTTATTTATAAAGGTGTTGGTTGGTTAAATGGTTTTAGTGATAGCCAATTACAGAAAAACTTTGTGTTATTAACTTTTGATGAAAAAGAAACCATTTTGCGTACAATTAGTAAATCTACCGCGGGCGAGAATTGGTTAAGTAACTTAGTCGGTTATATTTTTGAGGCTATGCTTTCCCCGCCAAGTTACGGTGGTAATCCTAATGGTATAGGTTGGCAATGGTTAGAGCATCAAGCTGGCTTTCCGCTACCTAAAGCAGGGCAACGCTATTACGAATTACCGGGCAAGCAACCAATAACGTTAAGTCGTAAAACATCGACTGTTAATAAAGCAACAAACGTTGTAAGTCATCAGCAATATATCGGCAAGCAAGTAGGAACTCGAAAAGCATGAAATATGATATTTGTATAGTGGGTAGTGGCGCTGGTGCATCACCTGTTGCTTATACCTTAGCCAAAGCTGGCGCTAAAGTATTAGTACTTGAAAAAGGGGCTTGGTTAACGGAAAAAGAATTTTATAAAGACGAACTAGCCATTAGCTTGCGTGATGCTTATAACCCAAAACTTGAAGATGAGCAGCACGTTATTGAAGAAGAATATGAAACCGAAGACGGTGAAAGCTTTTGGCAAGGTGAAGCAACTAGCGAGTCAGGTTGGAGTTTTTGGAATGGACAAGTTGTCGGTGGGTCCTCAAACTTTATGAGCGGTTATTTTCATCGATTAAAACCTATTGATTTTCGCTTGAAATCAGAATTTGGCGCTATTGAAGGAGCCAATGTTGAAGATTGGCCAATAAGTTATGATGAACTTGAGCCTTATTACGCGATGGTTGAAAAAGTAGTTGGTGTTTCAGGTCGAGTTTCAAAGCATCCACATCAAGAGCCTCGTTCAACAGACTTTCCATTTCCACCAGTGGCTGAACATGGAATCTCCTCATGGATTGATAAAAGTGCTGAAAATATTGGCTATCACTCGGTACCAGTGCCGCGTGCAATATTGTCACAACCAGCAATGGGCAGAAATAGTTGTGAATATTCAGGTTACTGTAGTAGTTATGGCTGTGCATCAGGTGCTAAAGGTAGTGGTCGAGCAGCCTTGCTTAACCACGCGGTAGCGACAGGTAATTGCACCATAACACCTCATGCAAAAGTGTATAAAATTCAAACCGATAGCCAAGGTAAAATCTCTGGCGTGCTTTACTACGACAAAGCAGGGCGTCAACATGCAGCAACGGCTAAATATTATGTTGTTGCGTGCCAAGCGGTAGAAACTTCGCGTTTATTATTAGCGTCAAAAGGTGAAAAGTTTCCTAACGGCATTGCTAATAACACCGGGCATGTTGGTAAAAACTTAATATTTAGTGGTGGCGGAACAGGTCGTGGCGACTTCTTTTATAAAGATTTAACTAAAGAAAAACAGGCGCAATTAAAGCAAGTAGGGCCTTTTATTAATCGCGCATTACAAGATTGGTATCAGATTGATGACAAAGCCTTTAACGGCTTTAATCGTGATGGTAAAGCTAAGGGCGGCACAATAGACTTCCTCTTTTATCAAAACCCTATTGCTCGCGCGCAAAGCACTAAATGGCAATACAATGAAGCTCAGGATAGTGAAAAGCTAATTTGGGGTGAAGAACTTAAACAAAGCATGAAAAAAGAATTTACCACCTATAAAACCTTACGTTTTGAAGTGTTTAATGATTGGCTGCCAACCGACAATTGTTTTGTCGACTTGGATGATGATGTTACTGATAAATGGGGGGATCCGGTTGCTAAAATACGTATTGGTGCCCATAACCACGATTTAGATGTTGGTGAGTACTTGGCTGAAAAAGCGGAAAAACTATTAACAGAAATGGGGGCAACTAATATTTCATCATCAGTTAGTAGTGCGCCAGCGTCAAACTTAATGGCTGGCGGTTGTCGTTTTGGTAACGACCCTAAAACTTCAGTGCTGAATAAAAACTGTCAAGCACATGAAGTTGATAATCTATTTGTTACTGATGCGTCATTTATGCCAACAGGTGGTAGCGTGCCTTATACGTTTACCATTTACGCTAACTCCTTCCGAGTGGCTGATCACATTAAAGAACGCTGGCAGAAAAGCGTTAGTTAGTTTCTTGCTATAAATTTAACTCAATAAGGTTCTGTTTATAGCTAGTTTCATTAAGGCGGTACCACTTGCTTAATATCCACTTATCGCCTGAGATTACTGGCAAGCTTTGATGTAGAGAAGGTGGTAAAGGAGCTAATTGTTTGCTGACATTATCGAAAACAATTAGCTGGCCTACTTGACCTGGTAATTTTTCTGAAATTCGAGGGAAGTACGTTTCTCCCCCTTCTTTCGCTGGCGATAAATAACAAAGTGCAGTCCTTACTCTTTGTCCACCATCTTGCATTGCTAATGCAGAGCCTGGGTCTTTTGGGTGGAAAAAATCGTAGTGGGGCTTGTACTCGTTGCCTTTCTGATAATAAAGAATATTACTAACTTCACCATGACTAATCGGCAAGTGAATAAGTTTGGCAATACGCTGTTCAATATCAAGTAACACCCAATCACTTGACGTTGGAATCAATTGACTAAATTGGTTCGTTCTAACAGGGCTTTGCTCTTTCTTACCACTCTCTGCATTCACTACCATTGATGGCTCAAGTGATTTTTGAGCTCTAAGCTTTAACCATGCACATTCAAACTCATTAAGAAAATTATCAGCTGTTGCGAGTGATATTTCTTGATTATGATAATGCAGCGTATGCCGCGTATTATCTGAGCGTTTAAATTTTTGATAGTTCGGTTTTTCAATGTCGGTTGTTTTATGAACTAAACCAAGCGCAAGTATGATATCGCTAATACCATCAATTTTGGTGTGTGAAAATAATATTCTTTTCGCCAGCTCAGTACTTCCATTAGCATAAGCTAAATATACACAAACCATTATTGCAGGCTCTTCTTCGCGTAGGTAGGCTTGTTCTAAAAAAGCATTAAAATCTAGCGTTAACTCGGGATGAAAATACAACAGCATGGCCATTTTGTAATTCGCCATAGGAACATTGTTTTGAGCCAGTTGTAATAAGTTTCCAATGCCTTCATTAGGGTCTTTTTGCATTTGAAAGTCTACTTGAGCAAGTAAAGCCTCAGGAATTTTTTTGTCTAAAAGTGGCAAAAAAATCTCGTTCAATTTTTCAAACTCACGATCCGAAAAGTATTGACGACATTGCTGTAATTGCTTTGTGTGTTCGGAATTTTTTGTGTACATAGTTAATTTGAAGACCTTAAACGATTTATGCCATTAGAATGTATTCAGTATCATCATAGCTTTTCAACACTTTTAATTCATCGAGTTTAACCATGATATTGAATATTTAGTAACATTCAGTGGATCAGATACATGTTTGATACAAGTATATAAACGCTCGGAAACTAGATCCCTGATCTTAGCTAGGGCATAATCCCAACTATTGACCATATTAAATATTTAGGAAATTCTATGATCCACAGCATGACAGCATTTGCTCGCCATGAAGTAAAAGGCGAGTGGGGCAATGCAGTTTGGGAAATCCGCTCTGTAAATCAACGTTTCCTCGAAACTTATTTTCGCTTACCTGAGCAGTTTAGAAGCATAGAGCCAGTATTACGTGAACGCTTTCGTAAGCAATTAAATCGCGGCAAAGTGGAATGTAACTTACGTTTTAATGCTAATCCGGGTGAAAAAAGTAATTTATCAATGAATACCGCGCTTGCTGAAAACTTGCTTAAACATGCAAATTGGATCAATGAGCAAACATTGAATAGCCAAGTTAACCCGTTAGAAATTATGCGCTGGCCTGGCGTGATGGAAGCTGAAGAATCAGACATGAATGCCATTCAAGCTGAAATTCTTGCTGGTTTTGATCAAGCACTGAAAGACTTTATTGTTGCCCGAGCTGATGAAGGCGCCAATATGAAAGCGCTTATTGAGCAACGCCTTGATGGTATCGTTGAACAGTCAGAAGTTGTCAAAGGGCATATGCCTGAAGTTATTGCATGGCAACGCAAACGTATCACCGACAAATTTTCAGATGCGAACATCGAGCTTGAATCATCACGTGTTGAACAAGAACTTGTGTTGTTAGCGCAAAAAATGGATGTTGATGAAGAAATTGACCGCCTATTTAGTCACGTAAAAGAAACTCGTAGTATTTTGAAAAAAGGTGGCGCACAAGGTCGCCGTTTAGACTTCATGATGCAAGAGTTCAACCGAGAAGCGAATACCTTAGGCTCAAAATCAATTAACGCTGATATCACTAATTCAGCCGTTGAATTGAAAGTACTAATCGAGCAAATGCGTGAGCAGATCCAGAACATCGAATAACAGCTCAATTATTTTTAAATGAGTTATGTGACACCTAAAGCCATCAACAGTCTGTACTACCCTTGCGTTAGTGGACTGTGATGGTTTCTTTCCACTTTGTAACCTTCTTTAATCGTTATTCGCAATAGTTAAAAATGATAAGCAGAATAATCACTCTTTCCATACTACCTGCTTAGTTTTTTATACCTAAATCAATTACTTTTCTAAGTTATATTTTCAATGACTTCAATTAACATTGTAGCCTTGTCCGCATTTAGCTAAGATGAATTATCCGCAATTTTTACTGAGTAATACAATGAAAACTATAGCATTTATAACAGCCGCTTTATGCATCGCCAGCAGTTCATTAACCTATGCTGCAAATGACAATGTAAAATCAGTAAAGGCTGCTATGCCTGAGCTTATGACGCTATATAAAGACTTACATCAAAGCCCTGAGCTATCGAGTTACGAGTTCAATACCGCTAAAAAATTAGCTAAAACGGCTCGTGAACTTGGTTTTAAAGTGACAGAAGGCGTTGGTGGCACCGGTGTTGTTGCGGTGTTAAAAAATGGTCAAGGCCCTACGGTATTAGTGCGTGCAGATATGGATGCACTGCCTGTAAAAGAACAAACCGGATTAGCATTTGCGTCAAAAGTTACCACTACCACTGAAGAAGGCTTACAAAGTCATGTAATGCATGCCTGTGGACATGATACCCACATGACAAGCTGGATCGGCACAGCAAAACTACTCAGTGAAAATAAAGCCAATTGGTCAGGCACGTTAGTGATGATATTACAGCCAGCGGAAGAACGTGGTCGTGGTGCAAAAGACATGCTAGCCGACGGCTTATATGAACGTTTTCCAAAACCTGATTATGCCTTAGCATTTCACAACTCTGCAGGCTTAAAAGCGGGTGTTATTGGTTATACCTCAGGCTTTACCCTTGCCAATGTTGATAGCGTAAATATTCTAGTCAAAGGTGTTGGTGGCCACGGGGCTTACCCGCACGCAACGAAAGACCCTATCGTATTAGGCGCTCGAATTGTTGGAGCTTTACAAACCCTTGTTAGCCGTGAATTAGACCCACAAGATGCTGCTGTTGTCACCGTAGGCAGTTTTCAATCAGGTACTAAGCACAACATCATTTCAGATCAGGCATTATTGTTACTAACCGTGCGTAGCTACTCTGATGAAACCCGCCAAAAATTAATTGATGGCATTACTAGAATAGCGAAAGGTGAAGGTATCGCCATGGGTTTACCGGAAGAATTGTTGCCGGTAGTTACCGTAAAAGACGAATACACGCCTGCAGCATATAACGAACCTGAATTTACCAAGAGAATGGCTAAGTTATTTACTAGCGAGTTTGGTAAAGAACGAGTAGAAGAAGTACCACCAGTAATGGCTGGCGAAGACTTCAGTCGTTACTACCGCGCAGATAAAAACATTAAAAGCATGATATTTTGGGTTGGTGGCGTACCGCACGATAAATGGCAATTAGCGAAAGAAACCGGTGAAACTTTACCATCACTGCATAGCCCGTTTTGGGCACCTGATGCTGAAAAAGTCATCGCTACCGCGACACAAGCAATGAATAGCGCTGTGCTAACTATATTGGCGAAGTAACCAGAATTAATGTCATAGCTAAACCAACGTTAAATTATGGATTTTTACAAGTAACCTTTGCGAGTACCTTTTACTAGCAAAGGTTACAGTTAATTCGTAAAGCTCTATTACTAGAAGTTTTAAAAAGGATGCCTTCAGTATGATCACACTATCAGCAGAGCAATGCCGCATTATCGGCGTCATGCTAGAAAAAGAAACCACCACACCCGAGCAATATCCAATGTCGTTAAATGGCATTACCACAGCTTGTAATCAAAAAAGTAACCGTGAACCGGTTATGTCGTTGTCAGAATCTGACGTGCAAAATACTATCGATGAACTGTCAAAAATGAACCAGTTAATGATAGATCACAAAGCCTCTGGTCGAGTCAGCAAATATTATCATTATTTCTGTGATACCGAATTTGGCAATTTGAAGTTTAGCTCTCAGCAAAGGGCCATTATTTGTGTGCTATTACTACGCGGGCCACAAACACCGGGTGAATTAAGAACTCGCACTAATCGCCTAGCTGACTTTTCCGATGTGCGTGAAGTGGAAACTGCCTTAGAACAATTACAAAATTTAAACGGACAAACACTGGTTAAAAAACTCGAACGAGAACCCGGAAAGCGTGAGTCTCGTTACGTGCATTTATTCTCTGATATTGATGAAAGCTATAGTGTTGACTCTAGTGCTACTCAAACAGTGACTGAACCTTCAGTAAGTAACAGCCAACTAGCTCATCGAGTCACGGAACTAGAGCAACAAATTGCTTCATTAACAGAACAAGTCGCTTGTTTAACTGAGTTGCTTGAAGATTAGTGATTGTTGATTTGTAATACCAACGGTAGTGATAGATAAGTTTGTAAAAAACAAAATATAGGGATGTAGTAATTGAATTATTGGTGGGTTAACCAAAATCAAACTTTTAAAAAAGAGTTTAACGGTAATTATCTATGGTCACCGAAAAGAAAATCTAATGGGCAAATGAACCCGTTCTATGAATATATGAAAGGTGTTGTGCCCGGAGACATAGTTTTTTCTTTTGCAGATACCTACATAAAAGCAATTGGAGTCATTCAATCTAATGCTTATGCATCTCCTCGACCTATAGAGTTTGGCAAAATTGGCGCACAGTGGGGGAGTGTTGGTTGGAAAGTAGATGTTCATTACATTCTATTAAATAATAAAATACGCCCCGCTGACTATATGAAAGAACTCAAGCCAAAGCTCCCTGAAAAGTATTCACCGTTACAATCAACAGGTCGTGGGAATCAATGCGTATACCTAACCAAGTTACCAGAACCATTAGCAACAGCATTGATCGAATTAATCGGATCTGAAGCAGGAAATTTAGTTGATAACTTATTATCTGTTAATGAAATTACGCCTGAATACAACTTTAAACCAACTAAAGGGTTGAATGAGTGGGAAGAAGACCTAGAAGACAATGTTAGAAATGATATCTTGATACCTGAAACAGAGAGAAAGTCGATCATTATGGCTCGCAGAGGGCAAGGTGTATTTAAAAAGAGAGTTGCACTTCAAGAGACTCATTGCCGTATAACCGAAGTGAATGAAATATCTCATCTACGCGCTAGCCATATAAAACCGTGGCGATATTGTGAAGACCATACCGAAAAATTAAACGGCAATAATGGTTTGCTTCTTACGCCAACAATTGACCATTTATTTGACCGCGGCTTCATTTCGTTTGAAAGCGCTGGCGGTATTTTAGTTTCTCCTATCGTAGAATCCTCATCTCTTTCTCGTATGGGTATTAATTTATCGGTTAAGAATAATGTCGGTACATTTAATGAAGAACAGCAATACTTTTTGGAATATCACCGAAAAGAAGTGTTTTTAAGTTAAGTTGAAATAACTACAAATAGTGTACATAGATGAAGTATTTGTTATTAATCTTTCAACGCGTGTACTGAAAAGCATTAGATTATTAGCAAACGCAAAATGACACAGGCAAAATTATAGACTTTGTTAATTCTGTTTGTTGGTTAGATTGAATAAGAGCAAAAGTTGTATTTTTTATAGCTGTGCGATTGCAGCTGGACTACATGATGGTTAAACCAAACAATTAAAATTTAGCGTAAATAAAGTGATGTATTAATTTTACTTACGCTAGTTCAATATGGATATACAACAAAATATTAAAGTATATCTTAAGTACTTTGGTGTCTCGATACAGAATTAGTTGATATTTTAGTTATAATTTTTCTCGGTAAATACTCAAGTTTAAAATTATTAACATTTAACCCTGCAACCGATGTCGCGTAGTTTTCATCATTTTCATCAAATGATGCTGCAACAATACTTTGTAGGCCTTGTGTTGTTGATAATATTTCCAGCATTTTATTCACACTTTTTGTACTCATAGAGTGTTGAGCTGGCTCATCAAATAAAATCAAACCAGGATGGTTTCCACCAGTAGAAGCAGATGTTTTATATAGAGCAATTAAATAAGACCAAATCAACCTTACAAAATCACTCGCAGATGAATCTGATTTGATATCTGTAGTACTTTTTACACCTTCTTTTTTCTTCAACTCAGATGGCGTATCCAGTTGCTCTCTCAACTCAAGATCTTGTAGGTAAGGAAGTAAAGTTCCCGCTTTTATCTCGATCTCATTAATCTCTGCACTACGATATCCAAAGTTAGATGCTAATAATTTAAATTCATTTGAGAATTTTGAAATTTTAGCTCTATCTTCATAAGTAAAGCTGTACTTAGTTAAATTTAAAATAGAACCGTTTAGCTCTTTATACGCCACTGACAAATTAGCTAATATTGTAAGGATACTTTCTACTTTTTCTTCTAGTTTGCTTAGCTCTGCCTGTCTGTTTTCCAATGTTATTTTGCGCCTGACATCAGATTCTTTAACTGTGTTAGTTGATTTTATATCTCGTTTCAATGAAATCAATTCTTTCCTGAATTTGATGATTTCTCTGTTTATCGTTAACAGTTGTCCTTTGTCTCTTTCAATATTTTTCTCTAGTCCATCAAGTAGAGACTTAGTCATTTTATTTTGATTGTCCAAATGTGTAATATTTTCTTGAAGAGACATTGGCATTGCAACGCTATCTGGTGAAATTAAGATGTCATCAATAGGGTTCATACAAGTGTGGCATTTGCCTTTAGCAAAATCTAATTCTGATTCATCGGCTCCAAACTTGACCAGTTTTTCAGTTAACTTGTTAGCTTTTAAATCCTTTTTTATACTTTTCAAGCTTTCAACGTATTGACCAAGCTGAGATTCATTGATCTTTATCTGGCTACTACACATACTCTGCATAACTAGTAATTCATCAATTCTATTTTGAATTAGCTCAATATTTTTTATTAAAGCCAGAGGCTCTTCAGATAGTTGAGATTTTTCATTTTGAATGACCTCGATCATATTTTTCCTGAGTTCTTCTCTTATCGATTTAATTGGCTGAATTTCAATCCCTTTCCTTTCGCTAATCGAAACGAGCTTTGAATCGAAGTCTATAGATGGTGCTTTGCTAAGTCCTGAAATTGATAAATATTTACCTTCAACCGTAAGCTTAATTTCAGTAATTAGTTCTGACCACTCAGCCGTGAGTTTTGAACGCTGAGACTGAAGTTCATTAAGTTTTTTAGTATTCCTAAATACATCTAGGTCAAGTAAGAAGCTTGCCACTTTTTCCCTCATACTACTTACGCCGTAATATGGAATATTTGCAATATAGTCAGTCCAACCGCGTTTTTGTTCTACTAAAAGAGCTGAAAAAATTGCTTGCAAGTAAAGTTTTGTTTCTTTGCCTTTATTGTCAGATAAGCTTGGAAGCTTCAATCCTAAAAATTTTTCTAGATACGCAAAAAATCCTCTTTGCTCATCTTGAGCCGAACCCGCATCGTGCAAAAAAGTATACCGGCTTTGTAAGTTAGTTAAAGAAGGATCCGTTAAGTAAGCACCCTCTATAATCTGAATCAGCTTTGTATCAGCTTCATCTGATTTAATCACTCGCTTTAGCGTAATAACTCTACCATCTCTATTTTCTAACTCTAAGTACACTGAAGAGTTGATAATTCGTTTATCAACTCCATTTAGATCAAATCTACTTTTTAAAGCGTAAGGTAACGCTGCGCTACCTTTAGAACCAATGATTTCTTCCATACCAAGAGCGTAAATTAGAGAGTTAACAAATGTACTTTTCCCTGATGAATTATCGCCACGAATGATGTTAAGGCCGCAGCTAAACGGAATGCGATACCCATAATCTGAATTGTCTGTGGCTGCTAATTTTACAAATAATTGATTAAATTTCATCTACCCACCTTTTCGCTGCTTGTGTCACCATTGTTTCCGTTATTTTTTTTGCAATGGTTTTTAATTCATTAGTTTCTGTATCGAATAATTCCAAAAGTTTAGTTCCTAAAATAAAGCGTTCTGATTTACCCGTTAATTGATAAGCGCCATTGGATGTTCTAGTAAGTAAACCTTCAGAGGTTGCATAGCTAAGAGCCATGTTAAGTGATGGATCTATTCCCCAGACACCTAGTAATAACTCTTTCTGTTTTGCTGAAAGCTGTAGAGCCTGTAAACGTTTCGGATCCAACATCGCCCAGTTGAATAAATGCAACTTCAATAAGCTAGCTTTTCCACCAGAGCAGCAAAGTTTAAGAATTAGTAATAGTTTTCCTATTTTATACATGGGTCGTAATTCAGGGATTACCGCCGCTTTTTTGCGAGAGAACCTTAGTTTACTCATTATTCAATTCTCATAGGGCATTCAGCAATCCACTTCGCCACCATATGTTTCGTAATTGAAACTACGTCCTCATGTTCAATTGTTGATATATGACTATCTTTTCCAAAGCGTTCAATCAGTTTCTCTTCCATCGATGTTATCAACTTCTGTGGGCTATCTACCCAGCTCATAGAAACTTCCTCCACGTCATCTTCAAAATTATTTACTAACTTTGCAATACGCTCATACAATTCTGGCGATTGATTGAAAATACGTCTTAAAATATCGTAACCATCCAAATAGAGCCTTTTGGTTAGTTCATTAAGTCGAATATGATTTTTAGGCTTATATACATTTTTGATAACACTACGGATTTTGTTTTTATCTCTAATATTGTCATCATACTCAGTAGTCATTTCAGGTTCCGATATAATCTCACCTATGGCACAAGAAAAACTTAGCTGTTCTCCTTCAATAATTTGTTGCTGTCTGATGTCCTGAATAAAATGTCCAAGGTCTTTTACGAGCACTTGAAAATCATCAGCTATGAATTCAAGATCTTCAGCCTCAACTTCCTTTTCTTTTTTTCTAGCATGAGCATGGATATCATGCTTACCGATCCGAGGGGTAATAAACAACCATTGTGAAATCTTGCAATCTCCAATGTGTTTAACTATTTCTTCTTTATTTGCTGATAATTTTTTTATATCAGTAGTGATTTTATCACGCTGTTTTTCATGAAGAATCCCAGCAACATATTCCTCATCAGGGCAGTAACACTGAATCATGATACCTTCCTTAAGTACAAATCCTTCAATACCGAGGTCACCGGGTGAAGCTACCATTTCTTGATAGGTATCATATTTCTTTTTAAAAACTGCTTGTATTAAGCTTTCCCACTTGTCACCGTCTAATGAGCCAATGTCAGTATAAATCATATATTCTTAGTACCTACCGGATAAAAATTGTAATATTTTAGAAAGTTGTAAATCAAACACCACCACTTCCACTATTGTTACGTACTTTTGATCGATAATACTGCCCCATCAAACGCTTTAGCCAAGCCGTTCACTGTTTAATAATTTTATTAAGTAGAGTTATATTTCTTTCTACAAAAAAATCGCGGAGCACTATATTTTCTCTCGACCAATTAGTAACGAAATTAGCTGATTTAATCTTTTAAATTAATGAGATAGGAACTTACTACACATTTTAAATAAAATACATGTCAGCGCATTACAGCAATGAAAAAGTAATTCGCTATTGAACTCTGCCGAATAGATGTTGTTTATGATTATATTTTTCGGTGCTTTTTGTGTAAGCGAGATATTATATTTATAGATAGTCAGGGAAGTTAGGAGAGCATTATACAATGAATATCACAAGAAAGCTGAAACACCCCATGCCCGCGTATTTGTGGCATGAGACAGCTAAGTTGGCAGTAGGATAAATAACATTTAATAATCGCTATAAGGGTGAATGCTAATTTACAAGGCTACTGGTTATGCACCAACCCTGTATCATCATTTTCAAAACCATGACAAATATAGCCAACTACTGTCCGTTTTTTCTTGGCAATTTGATGAAAGTGTTCATAACCAACAGAAAAGGCAAAAGGGTTTGCGTTGTAGTCGGCGTAGGATTGATCAGCGCCGTTTTTAGCTTCGCGAGCACCAGCGGCAAATGAACTTAAAAAGTCATCTCGGTTGTTAATCAAAATGGTGGTGGCGCCACTACCGCCTTCTACTAATTCTAGCGCGCCTAATTCAATGTACTTATCCACAACAGTGTTATTGAAATATCCGCTGTATTGCTCTGTTTCAATATCATAAGAAACGGCAGCGTCATCGCCTGCTTCCATTAATGACACAAATAATTCTCTTACTTTTTTTGAAATCACAGCTTGTTCCTTTCACATGTTTTTTGATAAGTGCCAGCATTTTAACTGGCCTAAATCTCAAATAATATCGTTGCTTTCAATCCTAATAACCAGCTATTGGTCAATCAAGTGCCTTGTTCATGAAGAATTATCGCTATTAAAATTTGACTCACTAATTAAGTTGATTGGTTTAACTGACTTAAATATGGAACTTAATATACTAAAAAGCAGCCCTGCTAGGGGCTGCTTGCTTTAGAAAAACAATAACCTTCACGTTAAAGGCTTTTGCTTTTACTTCAATGTGCCGCGAGAACAATTCCGTTCGAATAATTAGTACGCATAGCTAGTACTCGTTATCGCAGCAAACTATCGAAGAAAGTTCATGCTCACTTTAGCCATGTGAAACCGATTAAAACGGTAGCGATGCCGCCAGCCATACCCGCCCAAACTTTAATAGGGGTATCACCAGTTAATGTACGGTTTAACTGCACGCTAGCTGAATCATATATGTCGTAACCCCACAGTGCTAAAACGACACCGATGATAATAAGAATTACACCAATAATTTTACTCGTCATTATTACTCTTAATTAACCTTTATTAATGAAATGCACAGCACTACTTTTTTGTGATAAGCCAGATAGCATGCAAAATGCCTGGAACATAAAATATTAAGCATAAAACTATATTTATTATTAAGTCTTTTCCTAATCCACTTTTTAAAAATACTGCGACGGGCGGTAACAATAACGCCAAGATAATATGTACGAGTTTATTCATGATAAATCTCCTGTGATTTTTTATATTAGTTATAAGGTTTACGCTGCTAGCGTGGTGTTTACATGAAATAAGTAACACTTTACTAGTAGCTGTTTATATCGATTTTATTGAGCTTTTTCGTCGTCTTCAAACCATCGGTAAACTATGCCAGCCAAAATTGCACCTACGATTGGCGCTGCCCAAAATAGCCATAATTGTGATATCGCCCAGTCGCCTTGAAAAATAGCAACACCGGTGCTTCGTGCTGGGTTAACCGAGGTATTAGTAATCGGGATACTGATCAGGTGAATAAGCGTTAGGCCCAAACCAATCGCGATAGGGGCGAAACCTTGTGGCGCACGTTTATTTGTGGCGCCTAAAATAATGATAAGAAACATAAAAGTCATTACTATTTCGGTCACTAGTGCCGCGGTTAAGCTGTATCCACCGGGTGAGTGTTCTGCGTAACCATTTGATGCAAAGCCAGCTGATACGTCAAAGCCTGCTTGTCCTGTGGCAATAACGTACAGTACTGCTGCGCCTGTAATACCGCCTACAACTTGTGCAATTATGTATGGTGCAAGTTCTGCAGTAGGGAATCTGCCGCTTGACCAAAGGCCAATTGAAACCGCCGGATTAAGATGACAACCAGAGATATGTCCAATCGCAAATGCCATGGTTAATACGGTAAGACCAAATGCTAAAGAGACACCCAATAAGCCAATGCCTACATCTGGAAACCCCGCGGCAAGTACAGCACTACCGCAACCACCCAGTACTAACCAAAAAGTGCCGATAAATTCAGCACCCATTTTTTTTGTTAATGTCATTTTACATTCCTTTATTAAGATAGATAACGAGTTTTATGTTGAATTTAGCAAGGTAAGCCCAAGCTACTTGTAGATACTGAACTTTGCATCTTTGGTTAGCTTGGGTATTAATGCTTTTTAGCTTTACTTGCTACTTTTTAGTCACTACTTCCTTAATTTTTGTTTCTATTTTGGCAACTACTCGACGATTTACCTGGTGATCAGCACGACTATTTCCTTGAGAAATTAACTGTGTTTCACCGAAACCGGTTGCAGATAAACGGCTAGCGTCAATATTAAACTGATTAATTAAGCTATTTTTAACGGCATCAGCGCGCTTTTGTGAAAGCATTAAGTTATAAGCGTTATCACCAGCTGCAGAGCTGTGTCCTTCAATATCAACCGTGGTGTTTTTGTACGCTTTCATGAAGTCAGCTAAGCGTTGAATGTCATTTACCATGGCTGGTTTTAACTGCGAGCTATTATTTGCAAAGGTAACATTTAGATTAATTGCTGCTGTTTTTTCTGCATACAAGGTGCAGCCTTTCGAGTCGACTTTTACGCTTGCTGGCGTATTCATGCAATTGTCATGTGCATTACTAACTCCGTCATTGTCAGTATCAACAACCATTACTTTTTTCGCTACTGGCGTTGGTGCTACTGCTTTTTTTACTGCTTTATTAACGATAGGAGATTTTTTGACGTCACCAAAAGTGTATTGTAAACCAACTTTAAAGCCTTGGTCGGTATAGCCATAATTTACATCGCGGTAAACAACGGCTTCACTAAATACAGAAAAGCGATCATTTAGTTGAAAAGTATGACCGGCACCAACATTAATAGCGTTGTAACTTTTCACATTATTAAAACGTTTCACACCAGTGAAAAGGTAAAAGTTGCTGTCTTCAACTTTATAAATAGCGTCAATACCTGCGCGTGTTCCGTAATCATGATCACGGCCATTGTTAATGTCGTAACGCGTTTTTGCTAATTCAAAGCGGGCATTCCATTGGTCATTAATTATTTTTTGTAAATCAATACCAATACCTTTACCGGCTTCAATTTGTTGCCAGTCAATGTTGTTGTCTTTACTTGTACTTGATTTTATATAATCGCCAAATACGCCTACTTTCCATGTTTCATCAATGTTGTTTGCCGCTAAAGGTGAGCTAATGAGTGCAGCGAGGAGAGTTATGTTAAAAGTTTTCATGGATAAATCCTTATTAAGTTTTGATGTAATATTCTTATTAGTTAGCTCTATAACGGATGGGGAAAGTAAAAGTCACAAATTTTATTTATTTTTTTAATTTAATGATGAAAACGGTAAAAATTAATGAATTAGCGTAAAATACACGCGATTTAAAAGTGCGTATTCAATGATAAGAATAAAATTTATACAAAATTAATGTGACTTCTTAACTTTTCAAGCGTTAAAGGGTTAAGCAATGAACGTACTGCTGGAGGATGAAGTGAAAGATATAGAAAAAAACATAGCAGAAGAATTAAAAAATAATTCTGAATTAGCTTTTAGCACTTCAGATGACGAATTATTTAAACGTGCAACAGTAACTGCCAATAACCAGCAGGGGACGAAAGATCTTTTAGCGCTGGGTATGGCGTCGATTTGGGTGGTTTTTGTCAGCATATTTATGAAAATTTTAAAGCCAATATTTAAGCAAATGGCCAATAACTCAAAAACGATAAATAAGACTACAACTAATAACGGGAATAAATAATGGATACTGATAACATCACTGAAAAAGCATACTCAGGCTTTATCGCTATTTGGCAGAAAGTGATAACCTTTCTACCTGATTTGATTGTCGCCATTCTATTTTTACTTGCTGGTTGGATTGTGTCATCGCTGATTAAAAGTTTTTTGAATAAGTCGTTAACTAAAATTGGTTTTGATACTTTTTTAGATAAACTGGGTTTAAATACTTTGCTGAATAAAATGGAAGTGACCGTTACCGGTAGCCAAGTAGTTGCGAGTATTATTTCAACCTTTTTCTTATTAATATTTTTATTAGCGGCGTTAGACATTGTTGGGTTAACGGTACTTTCAGGGCTAATTGATACTTTAATACTATTTTTGCCTAAGTTACTCGCTTCGCTTGCCGTATTATTATGTGGTTTTTTTGTTGCGCAAATTGTTTTCAATGGCGTAAAAATAGCAGCTAAAAACACCGGTGTTGATTACGGACGCTCTGTTGCTGAAGTGTGTCGCGGTATTATCATCGTTATCACTGTTTCATTATCAATTACTCAACTCGATATTGATGTTTCCTTACTTAATAATATTATGACCGTTGTTATTGCTAGTGTTGGTTTAGCTGCTGCCATTTCGTTAGGTATTGGTACTAAGTCAATGGCACAAGAAATTGTTGCCGGCGTGTATTTACGAGAAATGTATCAAGTAGGTGATACGATTGAAGTACAAGATATCAAAGGAACATTGGCTTCTATTGGTAGTGTAGCGAGCAAAGTCATGGGTGAAGGTGAATCAATGACAACCATCCCTAATACCTTTTTATTAGCTAACAAAGTTACTAAACAATAACTGGAGTTTTTTAACGTTTGACTACGTTTAATGAACGTCAGCTTGTTGCTTTAGTACAAGAAAATCTGCCCTATGACACGCGTTTATTTCAGCAGTTAATTACACCATATTTACCTTTATTAAAGGGGTATTGTGCAAAACTGCTGAATAACCAGCCTGATGCAGAAGATGTTGTACAAGAAATAATTATTAAGATACTCACCCAGTTGAAAAACTTTAAGTGGTCAGTGTCTTTTAAAGCGTGGCTGTTCAAAATTGCGCATAACGAGTGTATTAACAAAATAAGAAGCCGGCGTTGGGATACCATTGAACAAAATGAAGAATACCTAGAAAACTTGGTTGCTGATGAAAGTAATCATGAAGATTTAGCGACGGCACTATCCTCATTAATGGTAGATTTATCATTCGCTGATCGTAACATAATGCTACTACGTTACCGCACTGATTTGGAGTTTCAGGAAATAGCCGATATTTGTAATTTAAAGCTTTCTGCTGTGAAAATGCGCCATAAAAGAGTGATAGAGTTTTTAAAAGGGCAATTAAAAGAGTAACTCTACTCGTGTTGAGTTGCTTGCTTTAAAGAGCTATAAAATTACTCGCAGTACATTTTATTTAATAGAATAGCGTTAGAAATTAAGGTAGTAGGTATTAGTTGCCATCTACCTTAAATAACGTTGAGCTTAACTGCCTAATATTTTAAGTGGTAGTGATAAAGCGTCGTTACCTGTTTGGCCAACTAGCCAAATAATGCCACCTAAACCTGCAACCGTAACCACATACCATACCGCTGAGACAATTTGCGCATAGCGATTAAGTGGCAGTAATGGGCTTAAATGTCGGCGTTTATATTCAAAGAATATTTCAATGCTACCAATCGCCAGTAAAAAGCCTAATAACGCTAAACCAAAGTGATAACTAATATAAATACCAAATACTGCCCCTAGTACACAAGCCACTAACCCCAATTTTGAATTGATCGAAAAGGCGATGCTTTTAAGCACGTGGCCACCGTCTAATGGCAATATCGGTAGTAAGTTAAACAAATTCAGCAGGGCATTAAATACCGCGATGCCGGCCAGTATTTCGATATCAGTCAGCCAATAACCCACTAAACAGGCAATGGAAAGTATTAGGCCGAAGAAGGGCCCCATGATGGAAATAACGATATCTTGCCAGCGAGTATTAATTTTGTCGTCGCTAAGGGCTAAACCGCCAACAAAAGGAATGAGGTAAATGCCTTTGGTTTTTAGGCCAAAGTATTTCATTGCCTTGATATGACCATATTCATGAAAAACTAAACAAAGAATTAAGGCAATGGCAAATTGAATTGAAAATAACCAGCTATACGCGGCTAAACTACCTGCAGCAAACAGCACCTTAATGACTTTAGCGCTTTTCAATAGCTTTAAGCCAAGGCCTGCCAAGCCAACAAAACTAAACTTAATCGCTTGTTTTTCGCCTTGAATAACTTGTCGCTGTTCTATATCTTTTTCATGCAGGGTATTGTCGAGCAAAACTTCGTTATTTACTAACAGTTGAAATTGCAGTGCAAAAGGTTGCCATTGCAATACGCCTTTAAGTTCTATTTGTATTTCACCTTGCTCACTTTGTAAAGAAAACTGGTGTAAAAATGCTTCATTATCGGCATTAGCATCAATTTGTGAGACACATTGCTCGTCCCAAAAAAGCTGTTGCCAACCGGCCATCGAACCTTCTAATCGTAGTGTTTTACCTAAACATTCAACTTCTAATAATTGCACTTCATACTCACTAATCATCTATACGCAAATAAACCTTGCCCGATTATCACTATATTTAGCGATGCAGCAAGGTTTATCGGTAAAAAGCACTGATCACTTAGCGAGTTTGCACTTAAGTTTTATTGCTGAAGTGGATTGGCGTAAATACTCTTTCAGCTTTTTTGCGTTTATTAAACCAATCATTAAGCCAGTAAGTACCAATATACAGGCGACGGCTTTCATTGTGCCTATTTTCTCTTGGTAAAAAATCGCACTACCCAATAAACCAAAAATAGGCACCAATAAAGATAACGGGGCAACAGTACTTAAAGGATATTTCACTAACAAACGATTCCAGACCCAGTAGCCAAATAACGTAACTGGATAGGCTTGGAATAGCACAGAGAAGATAACTGAGGGATTCATCAGTAAATCTGAAGTTGGTAACTGTTGATGAGAGCCTTGTAAAAAAGCGAGGATAAACAAAGGTAAAGGCGCAAATAACATGCCCCAAATACTAAAGGAAAAAACTTCTTTGGTGCCAGCCTTTTTGACAATAATACTGGTAATACTCCAAGACAAAGAAGCGATTAAAATAAGCAGTAAGCCTAATGTCGTTACTGAACCATCGGTTACCAATATACTTAACACTAAGCCCATAATGGCAATGACGCTGCCAATAATTCTCATGGAAGTGATATTTTCTTTAAGTAAAAAGTAGCCAACTAACAAACTGATAACAACATTCATTTGCATTAATACCGAGGCCATGCCAGCAGAAAGTCCAGCTTGAATTGACCAACTCCCCATGCCCCAAACTCCAATCGCAAAGGTTAAGCCGTAACCGACTAAATAGCGCCATTTTACCTGTGGTCGTTTAACAAAAAACACCGCTGGAATAACCGCAAAAGTGAAGCGCAATGCGGTTAGCAACAACGGGTCTATTTCGCTGACGCCAAGTTTGATCACCGAAAAGTTTAGTCCCCAAACTATCATGACAAAAATGCCCAGTAGTAGATCTCGATTATTCATTGTTTGTCCTTTTAATAGCCAGCAGGTAAATTTGTTTTCTTGCAATAGCCGTTATTATTGATGAAATACAAAAAGAGAACAGATACAATTTATGATATAAAAAAGAGTACAATTTTTTTTTCTCTCTTTTTTTTAACACTAGTGGCTGTAAGTCCACTGGCTATAAAGAACAAGGTTTTTCGCTTTACAGTCGAAAGGATAAAACGCAGAAATGAGATATATTGATCTTGCCGAAATGTGCATTGAAGATATCAGTAGCGGGATATTGCGGCAAAGTAGTCGTATGCCATCGTTAAGGACCTTTCGAAAGCAACATTTGGTCAGTATGAGTACTGCACTTAACTGTTACCAGTATCTTGAATCTTTAGGCTGGATAGTGGCTAAGCCACAATCGGGATATTTTGTCTGTGGTCAACGAACGATAAATGAAAAACCTGAACTGGTTGCGTTTAAAAGCATTATGACCGCGCCAAAGCTCCCTGTGGTTGAACGTTACAAGGCGGATGACAGTGTAGACAACTTTTCGAGTAGCCATTCGCTTCATTATTCCGCTCGTTGCTCAGTAAATAAAGCAATCGTCGGCCCATTGGGTGTTGCACGTATTTCTACTGATTTCATACCACTGGATAAGCTGCAAAACAGTTTTCGTCGCGCCTTAAAAAGGCAGGGCAGTAATATTAGTTTTTATCCTGATGTGCAGGGAGAGAAAATACTACGAGATAGCCTGAGCACGCATTTTAAAAGTTACGACTTTCATATAGCCAGCGATGAGCTGTTGATCACCAATGGTTGTATGGATGCCATTCGAACTGCGTTAGAAATATGTACTGAAATTGGTGATGCCGTTGCCATTAGCTCGCCTTGCTTTAATGGTTTATTAGATATGCTGGCGGCACTGGGGCGTAAAGTTGTCGAAATACCATCAACAGAACAGGGGATTGATCTGGTTCAACTTGAACAACATATGAAGAGTAAGCAGATTAAAGCTGGTTTGTTTTGTACTTCTCATATGAATCCTCAGGGAATTTCGATGACGGCATTGCAAAAGCAGCACTTAGCGCAGTTAGCACAAAACTATAAAATTCCGATCATAGAAGATGATGTTTATATTGAATTGGCGCACGATAAAGTGATGCCCTTGCCCGCAAAGCATTGGGATAAGCAAGGCTACATTTTATGGTGTGGTTCGGTTTCGAAAACAATCGCCGCGGGTTATCGACTAGGCTGGTGCTGGCCTGGTCGTTTTGCAGAGCAGTATTTGCAAAGGCGTAAGTATTGCAATCAAGGGGTTTCTTCACCTGTGCAACTCGCGCTTGCTGACTTTATTAGTAATGGTGATTATGCCAAACATTTAAAAAAATTACGTATAGTGATACAACAACAAACCTTGAGTTATCAGCGCTACTTAACAAAAAATTTACCTGCGGCCAGCAAAATCAGCTCACCATCGGGTGGCTTTGTGTTATGGATACAAGTGCCAAATTTAAATGGCGCTAAACTGCTTAAACAAGCGAGCCAACATAACATTGATCTACGTATTGGAGAGCAGTTTACTACCCGTGATTTGTATCAAGACTATTTTAGGTTAAATACAGGGTTTACGATAACAGAGCGCAATAATAAGAATAGCGGCAACCAAGAGGAGGTGGATAAGCAACTGAAAACGTTAATGTCGCTAATTAACATGGCGAGCCTATAAGTCGTGAAATTTTATTATTGGAATTAGACATTATTATCAGTTCATTTAGCTATTAATGATGAGCCACTCGCTATGGTTTTCTCTATAAATTATTCAATCGTTTAGTAATTATTTAGGCGCTACAGTAGCGCAGGTTTAGTGATTGACATACCATGGCGTTACTTTCAATTTAGTGGCATCATTTTATGCGTTTTTGCTTACCTTTTATTCTTTTCATCGTTGTAACATTTAATTACGCTGCGCAAGCGTCTAGCGAATTTTTTGTCCTTGATAAAACACCAGTACTTGGGAAAATGAAAGGCTTTAAAGCGAGTGCATTGTGTAATGTTGCTGATGAAACTAAGCACTATTTGAACGACTTCTCAGAAGACAAGTTTGCTGTGCATGCGGGTAAGGTTTTTGATAGTACAGTGACATTACCTAAGGTGAAACAGACCCTTGCCTTTATTTGTCAGACTTATCGTGAAGATGTGCGAGCTAAGCGTAATAGCCGGCTGCACGATGAGGTGTTTTTACGTGAGCATTTTGACTTTTATCGTTGGATGCCTGATGTTAAAACTGCACGGGCTATTGCACTAAAAAGTACCAATGAAGTTAAAAGTAGAATGTTAAATGCCATACCTAAAGATAAAATTTTCTTAACCAAATATTATACTAAGTTATTAACCGCGAGTGAGGTTAAAACTGAGCAATATAATCAAGCGCTTTATGCTCTGCCGTACGATGAACAAGGGTTAGGATTAAAGGAAGCAAATGACAATTTATCACTAACCCGTCATCAATATACCCGTCAGCAAGTGATTGCTGGCGTACTGGCCAATAAGATGCTGGCAAAGCCTTTAATATGGCTTACTGAGGAAGCATTGCATGATGTGCTATTGCAAGGTACAGGTGTTGTTGAAGTTAATGGTAAACGTCGTTATTTTAATGTTCACCGTAATAATGGTATTGCTTATGATTATGCCATTGGCAAGCGAGAACAAGCGCGTTATTGGTACTTCTCTGAAGTTCCGAGCATTATGGGCTACGGTGAAACACTTGATAGTAAAATAGCGATTTCGCCACAGGTTTCTTTTGCTGGTAATGTCGCCGAGCTGGGCTTAGGAAAGTTATTTATGGTGAGTTATCAATTGGCTGATGAAAAGGTAGCACGCTTGGGGGTGTTGTCTGATCAAGGGGGAGCATTTGATAATAACCTCTTTCAACTCGATTTACTGGTTGATAGTTATTTTGGTTGGCAAGATTACCATCAAGCTAATAAGGATCTACCTGATTATGCAGATGCTTGGTTAATGCTGGTTAAATAACCTGGCTGTAGCCTTGGAGTGCAGCGCCTAATGAGCTAAGCGGCATTACTATTAATTTTCGCGTTTGCTCTATTTGACTTTACGCTGTTGGGGGATGGTTGATAAGAAAGCGGGGCATCGAGTAGTAATTGACGAATTTTTGCTTCATCTTCATCGCCAATAGCAACTTTTAATGTGCTGATTATTTTATCAATATCTGGCCAAGGTAATGAATGTTCATTTGCGGTTAAAATTCGTTGGTGCTTAGTCTTTTTAGCATTGTCACTAATTAACAGTTCTTCATAAAGCTTTTCGCCTGGGCGTAAGCCACTATAGTTTATAGCAATGTCACCAGTTGGGTTTTTATCATCTTTAATGGTTAAGCCCATTAAATGAGTCATTTTGTAAGCTAAATCGACAATTTTCACTGGATTTCCCATATCAAGGACAAAAACATCGCCACCTGTACCCATAGCACCAGCCTGAATCACTAATTGTGCCGCTTCAGGAATAGTCATAAAATAGCGAATAATATCAGGGTGGGTAATCGTTATTGGACCACCACGCTTAATTTGCTTCTTAAATAACGGCACAACAGAGCCAGAAGAGCCGAGTACATTGCCAAAGCGAACCATAACAAAGCGTGTATTGTGATCCTTTTGAGCAAAACCTTGTAATACTAATTCGGCTAGGCGTTTGGTTGCTCCCATAACGTTAGTCGGCCGAACCGCTTTATCTGTTGAAATAAGCACGAAGGTTTCTACTTCGCAATCAATTGCTGCTTGAGCAATTTCATGAGTGCCTAAAACATTATTGGTAGCACCCGCAATAACATTGCTTTCGACCATAGGAACATGCTTATAGGCCGCAGTATGATATATAGTTTGCACTCTATTCTTATGAAAAATTTGATTCATTAGTCTGCCATTTTGCACATTACCAATTAATGGCTTAATGATGAGATTATCATTATTTTCTTTTAGCGCTTCACTAAGCTCTTGGTGAACCTCGTAGAGTAATGCTTCGCTGACATCGAGCAATATTAGCTCTTTTGGCTTGTTAATGACTATCTGTCGACAAAGCTCTTTGCCGATAGAGCCGCCAGCGCCAGAAACCATGACAATTTTTCCTGTGATATTGGCGCTCAAGAGCTCAGTAATAGGCTTTACTGGTTTGCGGCCTAGTAATTCTTCAACGGAAACTTCTCTTAACTCATCAATGCTGCGCTTACCTGAGACAATATCAGACAGATTAGGGATGGTAAGTAATTCAAGCGCGTAGGGCTCGAGTTTATCAACAATTTGTTTTAACCGTATTGGATCAACTTTAGGAATGGCTATTAAAACTTTGAATTGGCCATATTTTTTAATTAATTTTCCAATATTTTGATGAGGGTGAATTTTTAGCCCTAAAACTGTTCGGTCGACATAGCGTTTCTTTTCATCCAAAAAGGCTAAAGGTTGGTATTTATTGCCTTGAGACAACGCATGATATAGCTGTCGACCAGCACTGCTTGCTCCATATATGACAACGCCTTCACGTTCATCAAACCAGTGTTCTTTGACGACAAAGCTAAATAAAGTACGAGCGCCAGCTATTTGAATACTAGCAAGCACAAGAAATACAATGGGTACTGAACGGGGAACGAAGGCGTCAAAAGCAAAACTGGTTAGATATAAAATGGCACTGGCAATAATGAGCAGTAACTGTATCTTCAAAAATGCTTTAGCGTTAAAAAAACGTACGACTGAATTATAAACATCAAAGGCATAGAATAGCGCAATGGTTGATGTGACAACGGTAATGAAACCGATATTCTCATGCCATGATATTTGAACACTGTCGACGCCTAAACGAATAATATAGGCAAGATAAAATGCGATGCTTAACGCTATTAAATCATAAATAATTGCAAGCAAAAGCTTAATCGAACTAGGTATTAAATCAATTCGTCTAACCATGAAACTACACCTTACAACACGCCGTCTTAACGCAAAAACACGCTAACGATCTGTAATTTTTATTCTTGCAATATATTGTTACATTTTCATCAGCGAATAGCTAAATTTATGTTAATAGATCTAGCTGTTATTTTCTATTATTAATGCTATCCAAGCTCTGAATGAGTAGCTGACATATGGTATTCATTTCATCGGTGGTGAGCGTTGGGTGCACTAAAAACATCAAACTTGTTTCTCCTAGCTTTTTTGCATTAACCAAATCTGCTTTGGGTCTAAAGGTTGTTTTTTCAAAGGCTTTTTCTTTATATACTTCAGAACAACTGCCTGAGTAACATGGAACATTCAGCTCGTTGATAGCACTGATTATGCTGTCTCGAGAAATATCAGCAGGTAGCTTGGTCTCATCTACGATGACGTAGCATTTATAGTAGGCATGAGTAATATACTCAGGTACTTCAGGTACTATCAACCAAGGATATTGTTGGCAAACCTGGAATATTTTATCGGCATTTTTATTACGTTGCGCTGTCCATGTTGGCATTCGCGTAAGTTGAATTCTACCTATGGCTGATTGCATTTCTGTTAAGCGCCAATTAGTACCAAAGCTTTCATGTAACCACCGATAACCTGGGGGATGCTGTTTTTCATAAACTGCGGCGTAAGATTTTCCATGATCTTTAAAAGCCCAAGCTTTACGCCATAAGTACTCATCATTGGTGGTTAACATACCGCCTTCACCGCCAGTAGTCATTATTTTGTCTTGGCAAAAAGACCAAGCACCGATATGACCTATGCTACCAACAGATCGACCTTTATATTTTGTACCATGTGCTTGCGCACAATCTTCAATAACATAAATTTTTTTTTGCTCGGCGAGCGCCATGATGGCGTCCATTTCGCAAGGCCAACCCGCTAAATGTACGCAAATAATGGCTTTAGTTTTTTCACTTAGTACTGGGCTGATAGTTGCCGCACTGATATTTTGGCTATCTAGCTCTACATCAGCAAATATTGGTGTTGCCCCGGCGTTGATAATTGAACTAATAGAAGCAATAAAGGTTCTAGAGGTAACAATAACTTCATCACCAGTACTAATGTCTAATGCTTGTAGAGCTAAGTCTAATGCCAAAGTACCATTAGCAACGGCAATGGCATAATTGCTGTCAGTATAGGCGGCAAATTCCTTTTCAAATTCTCGACCTTCTTGACCGGTCCAGTAGTTTACTTTATTCGACTGTAATACTGCGGTAACTGCTGAGGTTTCTTCTTCAGTAAAGCTCGGCCATGGTGAAAATTGAGTATTTAACACGTTTATTCCTATTTTTATTAAAGCTTTATTGCGCGTACAGCTTTTGCGGGAACACCCAGATAAAGCAATCCGTTTTTGGTGTTTTGCGTAATAACGGCGCCAGCGCCCATTTGACTATTTTCTGCAATGGTAATGCCTTCGATTACTGAACAACCTATGCCTAGCCAAGACATTCTTTCGACACGTACACCTCCGGCAATATTGACGCCAGGAGATAAGTGACAATATTGGCCGATGTGGCAGTCATGATCTACTGTAGCGCCGGTATTGATTATGCATCCGTCAGCGATCTCTGTACCAACATTTACTACAGCGTTAGCAAAAACCACTACGCCTTTACCGAGTTGACAATGCTTACTGATAGCGGCTGTAGGGTGAACTATCGTGGCAATATTAACGCCAGCTGTTTGCAATTGTTGCTGTATGCTTGCTCGTATTGCGTTATTGCCAAGCGCGACAATAAAATCAGCCTTTTGGCGATAATTAATCCAATGTTCGACAGTGTCGATTATTGCCCAGTGGGCGTTGTGCTTACGTTCTGCAACGCTGTCATCAAGAAAAACAATCTCAGTGTATTCGCCACTTTGTTCAGCGCAGTCTGCAACTACTCGGCCGTGGCCGCCTGCGCCTATGATCACTAATGTTTTATTTTTATTCATGGGTTGCCTCTGAACTTAGTCATTGTAGCTTCGCCATCAGCGCTTATATCTGCTTGCATAAATACTTTTTTAACCGTCATGAATAAAATTTTCATATCCAACCAAAGTGACTGATTATCAACGTACCAAACATCGAGTTCGAATTTTTCTTGCCAACTAATAGTATTACGACCATTGACTTGTGCCCAGCCAGTAATGCCAGGTTTCACTTCATGTCTGCGTGCTTGATCTTTCGAATATAAAGGCAAATATTCTACTAGTAATGGCCTAGGTCCTACTAAGCTCATGTCGCCTCTTAGTACAGACCAAAGGCCTGGTAGTTCATCAAGGCTAGATTTTCGTATAAAGCTACCAAATTTAGTTAAGCGCACTTCATCAGGTAGTAACTTGCCATCTTTATCTTTCTCATTTGTCATGGAACGAAACTTTCGCATAACAAAAATTTCGGCATGTGAACCCGGACGCTGTTGTTTAAATAATGCCGGTCGGCCAAGAAAAATAGCGACTAAAATAACTAAAATTACTAACAAAGGTAAAAGAATTAATAGTGCGGTTAATGCGACAGAAAAATCAAATAGACGTTTAATCATGAGACTCTCTTGACGTCATTAAAACATTGAACAAAGTCTTGAGCTAATAGCTTTCGATCAAATGTTGTTTGTGCCAATAGTTTTGCATTAATCGACATTTTCTCTAATTGTGCTGGTTGTGAGGCTAAAAATATCAGTGCTTGTGCAAAGTCCTCTGGCGAGTTTGGAGGCACAGCAATACCGCAATGATTTTCATTGATTAAATCAGCGACCCAACCCGGGTAGTTATTCAATACGGGCAGCCCTGCTGCTAAATAATCAAAAAACTTATTAGGAGAGGTACCGTAATAAAAAGCAGGTATATTTGCTAGCACTTGTAAGCCTAAGTCTGCACGCTTCATTAACTGAGCCAGTTTTGCTTTGTCGACCGGATCGTGAAAAATAACATGTTCTAAGTCTTCTTGTTGTGCTCTTTTTTCTAGTTGAGCTTTTAACTTTCCTTGGCCGATTAATAATATTTTAATGTTTGTTACTTGTTTTTCTTTTAATATTTTAGCTGTGTTTAATACGTTATTTAAATCGTTGGCCATGCCATGCGTACCAGAAAAAATAGCAAGGAAATCAGTATCACTAATACCGGCGGGCTGCCAAGGTAATTGTTCTGTAGTAAAAATATCAAGATCACAGCCATTTGGAATGGTACTTACATTTTGGCTTGTTTTTAAATGTCTTTTTATGCCTTGAGTGATGCCAGGTGAGAGACCTATATGATGATTAGCGCTTTTATAAGCAAGCCATTCTAATCCTGATAACATAGCAAGAATGAAAGGATTTTTTATAACCCCCATCGCTTTTGGCAGCTCAGGCCATAAATCTCTGACTTCAAAAATGAAATATTTCCTTCGTAGCCAACGGGCAAATATCCCTGGTAATGCAGCGGTTAAGGGGGTTGTGGTACAAAAAATGATATCGTACTTTGCTGTTAAAGCATACTTGACACTTTGGTAAGAGAATTTGAGAAAAATTTTTGCTCGTTGGCTTAAACTTTGTGCATTTGCGTAGCCAAGTTCAAATTCAACAACTTGAATTCTGTTTACAATACCTTGTCGGCGCCCTTTAACAAAGGGTGAAGATAAGCCTGTACTCCCCGCGTCGTATGAACCACAAACTATGGTTACGTCATGACCTTGTGCAATTAATGCTTTAGCCATTTCATAAGAACGAATGCCGGTAGCACCTTGCGGTGTGGAAAAGTGTTGATGGAAATAAACTATTTTCATGAAACCCATCTTATTGTTGTTTTTAGTAAACCAGAAGTTTTCATTGTTACCTTTAAAACCGGAATTTTACTGTTTTGAAGATAATAACGTGACTCTAATCCTTCAACAAGCTCAGCCTTCAAAGGATTGGGGGACTCGATCTCAATCGTAATGTTATCAGCTCGCCAATGCATACCTTGTTGTTGCCAATTGAGTGATGCCAAATGCCAATGTAAGTCTATTTCTTTGTGGAAGCCAGATAGCTGATCTTCTATTTCAATACTATTTGTTAATAAGGTGATTTTTCTTATGTGCTTATGTTTGGCATTATTGATATAGCTTGTTGTTAGCACATTTTGCGCTATTTTATTGGTATGGGTTTTGAGCCAGTTGTTATAAAGAAAACGAGACAGCTTAGGCATTTGCTCACATTGGTCAAACGCTACAGTATTATGAGCTTTTACACTAGGAAAGTACTCTTGAAAGTTAGGTGGGCAGTTATAACTATAGCTTCCGGTACCTTTTAATATATTTAACGAACCAAGCCAAAAATCAACACTTAACGCGTCACAACATCCGGGCCGAAACTTGACGTTAGGTGTTCTGATATAAACCCGGCTATCGCTATTTTTGAGTAACTGAAAACCTGTGTTTATCGTATGTAATTTCTTTTGCGGTTGATATTGGCATACTGAAACAGGTAATAGTGTGCAAATTTGCTGATACTCACCTGTTATTGGATAGGGATAGCATCCTTGAAAAAGCGAATATGCAAATTGAACGGATGGGCGGAAATCGCGATAATCACACAAGGTCAGTGGTAATAAATTAGCACCGTCGTTATGACCCATATTAGGCGCATCACCGGTGCAAGGGTCGACAAACGCGTGCAGCCATAGAGATGCTAGACTCGCTTTTTTATAAAACGGTTTAGAGAATAAGGGTTCAGAAAATACATTTCTAAAAAATTCAGCTAGTGATAATGTATCTAACATTAGCCTATGATAATTAACTGAATTTTGGCTAAAGCAACCATCAGAATCAATAAGAACTTTTGATCTGTTTTCTAACCAAAATCGCCCTTGGTTACGCCATTTATTGAGCGTTTTTTTGTGGCTTTCATTACTTTGCCAGGTGCTATTATTTATTAATAAACTTGCACCAATAAAAAGAGCCGCAGCTTCACTTGTACCATGGTTATTGTTTTGTGCCATGGCGTAGCGAATAGTGGGAGCGATGCGTTGCAGATGATTAAAGATCAATTGTCCAAGCGCTGGAGAAATGCTTTTATGTTGTTTCAATAGATAGCAGGCAAGGGCTAAATGTAATACTCGAATTGATGCCTCTTGGCCACATTTCCAATTAACACCTTGGTTCACCGGGTTAACTTCACACCAACTATTCAGCCATAGATTAATTTTATCAATAAAGAGGCTGTTATTATTGGATAAATGCCCGAGGCTAAAGTTTAGTAGCCAATCAAAACGTGACAGCTCCCAAACCGATTTAACATCACCAACTTCAAGCGAGAAGTCATCTAAGATGCTCCAATGACAAGCGTTATTATTTACTACTTTATCATTAGTTAAAGATCGCACCCAATTAGGAAGGGCGTTGGTGTGTATGTTTAACCAACCAAATGCTTTTAATGTTGGTTGTGTAATATTACTTTTTGCAGCTGAGTTTTTTTTATTTAATGAAAAAAATACAGCATTACTGTCAACCTTTGCTACCGAAATCGGCATTGTGCTAACAAAGTGATTCTTTTTGAGTTTTATACGATAGTCGGCAACCCAAAAAAGGTTATTAATACCTAATCGACAATATGTTTGTATTTTACTCAATATACCCATGATGTTAATAAGTAAGTTCTTTCATATTATGATTGTTCAGCCAATTGTTTGGCAACGGTCAACGTGGCTTGGGCTACTTCAAAAATCTCTTCAATGGGGATAGGTTGTTCTGTTCCTGAAGAAATGCTGTCAATAAAAGCTTTTGCACATGACTTTTGCCCCTTGTCTTGTTGCCAAAGGTTCATTTTCTTAAAGTTTTTATAACCATAAGCTGTCATTTTTCTAAAGTTATCTAATTGAATAACTTTGTTATCGCAGAACACTTCAATACGTTCTTTAGGAAATGAATTAGCGCCATTTGCTAGATAATGAATAGTGCCAAAAGAACCATCAGCGAAACCTAGCGTTATGGCTGCTTTATCTTCAACAAGATCTATGGTGTCGCTATGACCCATGCGTCTTGATTGTATTGAGATAATTTCACTACCTGCGAGGAAGCGCATCAAATCAATAAAATGACAAGCTTCTCCTATTATTCGCCCTCCACCAAGTTCAGGATCATGCACCCAGTGCTCTTTCGGGATCGCTCCTGCGTTCATGGTCATTATAAAGGACTTAGGCTGGTTACAGGTGCTAAGTAGTGCTTTCATTTTTATAATTTGAGGCGCAAAACGTCGGTTAAATCCAACCATTAAATGATGTTTTTTGCTGACATTCTCATACGCACTTTTAACGTTAGCTAATTGTTCTGACGTAATCGCTAAGGGTTTTTCTACAAACACGTGTTTATTTTTTGTTATTGCCTTTAGAACAAAATTAGCATGGCTATTGTGCTGAGTAACAACAGCAATTGTATTAACTTCGTCATTATCAAGCATCGTATCAGTATCGGTTGTTGCCTGCTGAAAGCCGTTGTTTTTACCATGGATAACACTATTGATGCCACTAGATGTTGCAATAGTATGTAATTGAGCTTTAGCTTCTTTAAATGCAGGAATTAAGACACGAGATGCGTAGTTACCCGCACCAATGAAACCAAGAACAGGCAGTGATTTATCAAAAGTACCGGTATTATTAAGCTCAATAGACTGTTGTAGTTTGTCGTTTTGATTTTTATCTTGCGTATAATCCAATAATATACCAAGAGCCGATTTATTATCAGTTAAAGTATCATATGCCTCTAAGGCATCATCGAACAAATAGCGGTGGCTAATTAATGGTTTTACATTAATTTTTCCTAAGGACATCATATCGAGTATGGCGATAAAGTTTCGTTGTTCTGTCCAACGAACGAAACCTTCAGGGTAGTCCTGCCCTAGCTCTTCGTAGTTTGGATCGTAACGTCCAGGGCCATAAGAACAAGAAACTTGAAAACTAAGTTCTTTTTCATAAAACTCAGCTCGATTTAGTTCCAAACCTGTTACACCTACTAGTATAATTCGTCCGCGCTTTCTGGACATGTTAGCTGCTTGTGAAACGGGATCGCTTGACTGGGTTGAAGCGGTAATAATGACAGCATCAGCCCCTTTATTACGGGTGAAACTTAGCGCCTTTGCGACGACATCAGTACCTTCATTTGGGTTACAAGTCTCGGCACCGAATGATTGTGCTAGGGTTAATTTTTGCGGGTCAAAATCAATGGCAAGCACACGGCAACCGTTGGCGATCAAGAGTTGAATGGTCAATAACCCGATAAGCCCAGCACCAATAACTACAACACTTTCGCCAAGTGTAGGTTGTGCTAGCCTTATTCCTTGTAAACCTATAGAGGCTAGTACAGTAAATACAGCACTTTCATTATCAACGTTATCGGGGATTTTTGCCGTCAAATTTTTAGCAACTCTCACAACATCGGCATGAGGACCATTAGATACGACTCGATCGCCTAATTGGTAACCACCAACATTGTTGCCAATATCTGTAACTGTACCAACGTGACAATAACCTAACGGTAAAGGTTGAGCTAACTTAGAGCGAACGGCATCAACCGTTGTCATTAAACCATCAGTGTGAATTTTTTCAAGCACCATTTTTACTTTATCAGGCTGCTTACGTGCCTTATCAAGTAATGACGATTTACCAAAATCAACCAGCATTCTCTCGGTGCCTGCGGAAATTAAACTTACCGAGGAAGAAATTAATAAATGACCTGATTTTACTTGTGGGGCTGGGGCAGTGACTAAAGATGTTTCACCTGTGCCCATATTTTGTAATATTTGTTTCATTTATTTTTATAGTTTATTGTTTTGAGCATTATTAACATTATATTCTTTAAAGTAAAACCTGTACTATCGATTATTAAAATTAATTGCTTTGCAATACATGAATAGCCAAACAATATTAAAATATATTTTCTTGTCGATAATACCAATGGTAATGGCCAAAGGTGCCATTTTTATTGCAAATATAGTCACTGCAAATCAATTGACAGTCGACCATTTTTCTCAATTGTCTGAAATTTATTTATGTGCTGCCATCATGGCTACACCGGTTATCGCCTCGTTAAATCAATATGTTTCTATCGTTAATGAAAAAGCGAAAAGTTTGATAATCTTAGCATTGATATTATCAGTATCATCAAGCCTGCTTTCTACCTTGTACTATGCTATTTTCTTTAATGATTTTATTGTATTGACTAACATTGCGATGGTTTTCTTTTTCACACTTATAATCATTTTAAGTGGCAGCGTTAGTGCTGTTTTTATTGGTTCTGGAATTGCCAATAAATTAAATGTTTCAGCATTGATTGGTGGTATATTATTTGCGATATTAGTTTTTGTTTTTATTCGATTTAACGTTACTTGGTATTTCTACTTTTTTTTATATTTAACAATCCCAGTAACCAACTTGATAATTTCTCCTTTCTTATTGAAAACAAATGCTGAGTTGATCAATAAAAAATCAAATCGAGTAAATCAGCGTAGAACTATTATAAAATTACTACTAATCGCTGTTATGGGTGCCCCAGTGCAACTTGTTTTGGTTGCGACATTGCAAGCTTTAGATTTAACCGGGCTTGAATTAGCAAGGCTAAACATAGCTTATCAATGGCACATGCTGGTTATTCTTCTTCCAACAATGATTTCTGCAGTGTTATTGAAATTTTTAGCTGAAAAGAAAGCAGCAACTCAATCAATATATCGTTATCTATCTTATGCAATTGCCTGCGCACTGGCGTTATTAATTATTGCTGTTTCTGGCTTTGCTGAAGCGTTATATAGTTTTAATGGAAAAGGGCTAGCAACGGCAATTACGGGATATGCCATTGCTGGGGTGTTGTCGGTATTTTATCATGTCGAATTAAATACGTTTTTAAGTGAGTTTGCTTTTGACAAAGCACTTAAGATGGTAGGCATAAACGCATTTATTTATTTATTAGTAGGGTGGATAGGATTGCACTATTTTCCTGCAACCTTAACATTAGCTATTGCCATGTCGGTAAGCTATGGCATTACAATTGTTTTTATTAAGTTACGCTTTAGGCAAAAAGCATGAGAGCAAGCCTTTTCGTTTTAATTGCCATTTTTAGTAATTTTTTTGGTAGTTATATTGTCAGTGCTTATGTAAAGTTTTTGAATTTACAGGAGTCAACCGCGTTTAAAAAAACTGGCTATGAAAATGGTGCAATTTTTGACAGCAGCATCGTATTTGTAGTCTTGGTTATTTCATATTGTTTTATAACTCTTTTCAATAAGAGAAAAAAAGCGGTACCTAAGTACTATTATAAAATTGATGAATTCTATTATTTTGTTTCTGCAATTTTATGCGTTTTTGCTTTAATTTCTTTTCTTAATATTAATTGGTCTTTTACTGTTGCTAATCGTGGTGCTGGTCAATTTAATCGTTCAATAATAGATTCTCTCTCTCGTTTAATAATCCTTTCGTTGCCAATTACTCTTTTTTATATTAATGCCTACTGGAAAAAGTTTTTGTCGAAGATCATTGTTATATTTTTAGTCGTAAGTGTATCTTTGTCAGATATTTCTAATGGCGATCGACGAATGCTATTTTCATTTGTTGTTATGCTTATATTTTTGATGCTCAGAAACGGAAACACAGGCAATTTATTAAAATTTTTGATTTCTAAAAAAGGTATGTATTTATTGTTCATTTTAGGGATGTTGGTTTTATCTTATGCAATAAGAGCATCAGGTACCGCTAAAATGGAACACATGACATACGGCTTATTGAACGGCACCATTGGTGGCTTAGGGGTAGGGAAAATATTGGCGCAAGTAAAATTCTACGCAGCAGAGCGAACGGGTTTTTTATTTGGCGCTACCTTCTTTAATTATTTTATGGGGTTGCTAGTCCCGAGTTTTATGTTTTATTTGGTAGGCGGTGATGAGTTTTATTTGAGAGCATCTTATTTGTTTGATGACCTATTCAATACTAATAAAAACATGGGTTATGATTTTATGATGATAGCTGATTTTTATTGGAATTTTTCATATTATGGCTATTTTTTATACGTGTGTCTGACGATATTTATTCTCAATTACATAGTTAAAAACGAAAATAGTGCTAACGACTTTAAATTCGGGATATCTGTTTTATTAGCTGCTTTTTTTATTGCAGGACAAAGGTCTGATTTTGGCTTTTTTCTTAAATCATTTGTTTACTGCGCAATAACGTTATGGTTGATGTATCGATTTGCCCCTAAATATATAAAGCGTAATTTAAGAGAGAGATAGTGAGTCATTCAAATGAAAAAGGTTGCCCATGATAATAGTTAATTTATTCCCTGTCGCCAAAGGCGGCGGTTTACAAAACGCGTTTTCGTTGTTAACCGCATTAAAAAAAAGTGAATTAACGGACTATCAATGCCTAGTCAGAAAAGGAAGTGATTTAGAATTGTATTGCCAAGAAAATGATATTAAATTCGAATCTTTCGGTTCAGGTTTATTTGGCAGATTATTATTTGAGTTTTTTTATGCTCGGCGTGTTTGCTTGAAAAATAACGCAAAGGTGATTTTTACGCTTTTTGGTAATTGCCCTATTCTTTCTGGGAAATCTATAAAGATTTCAGGTTTTGCTCGTTCAAATGTTGTGGAGAAGGATAAAAAGTTTTGGAATTTCCTTCCTCGATATAAACGAATGATTAAACGAATTAATGATTTACTCATTTTACAGTTGATGAAATTAAGCGATGTTGTCATTCTTGAAACGGAAAGGCTTGGTCGATTAAGTAGCCAAAACAAAGTATTTGGTGATGCCAAAGTGCGGGTTGTAAAAATGGCCGCAAGCGGTCTAATAGTTGATCAGTTAGGCTGTATTGAAACCGTTAAATTAGAAGATATGCAAACGATAAATATTACCTATATAACAGGGAGTCACCCTAACAAAAATATTCCCTTGTTAGCTCCATTATTTCATTTTTTAAACATAAATTGTTTGAACAAAAGTTTTAATTTAATTTGCACACTACCAAACGATGATTATTTCATGGAAGTTAAAAGTGCGTTTAATAGGTTGAATATTGAACAGCACCTTACCAACGGTGGTTTTTTGTCGTCAAATGATATACCTAAAATTATTAGTGAGTCTCATGCTCTAATCAATGTGGCGTATCTTGAGAGCTTTTCGAATAATTGGGTTGAATCATGGGCTGCAAAAAGATTGCTAATTTGTCGAGATGCTGAATATGCTCATGACTCGTGCTTTGACTCTGCGATATATGTTGATTTAAACGAACCTGAGATATCTGCGAAAAAGATATTAACGATATTTGAATCTCAAGCTAAATTTGATCAATATACTGCGCAAGGCAGTAAGCTATTAGAACAAATGCCAAATTCAAATGAAAAATTTCAACAATACATGGAGATTATTAATGAGTTTCTATAGAAACTACCTAAGGTACGATCTGATATGCTTGATCGAATATTTTTCTACATTTGTTTTTTTATTGCCTCGCTTGAGGTTTTTTAATTTCGTTAAAGCCAGCTATTTGTCATTATTTTTTAATGCTAAGGTGGGGAGTCGTGTTGTTTTTTACCCTGGCGTTTGGATTTTTAGCGGCAAAAACCTTGTATTGGGAGATGATGTTGATTTAGCAAAAGGAGTACTGCTTACAACGGATGGGGGACTAACTATTGGGAATAGAGTCTTAGTTGGCTACAATACACATATATTGACTTCTAACCACAGTGTTCCAGCATTACCAAATCGAATATTTAATGCAGGGCATATCAAGCGAGCTGTTATTATTCATAATGATGTATGGATTGGCGCTAGCTGTATAATACTGCCCGGAGTTACTATTGGACAAGGTGCAATCATTGCAGCAGGTAGTGTAGTGACTAAAAACGTACCTGAAAATGTTTACGTTGCAGGAGTTCCGGCGAAGATAATTAGAAAAAGAGGCTAAATTATTTGTCATATTTTTTTACAGTGTTGATATACCCCCTTAACAACCTAAAATTATTATGATAATCAAAGTGTTCCCAACCTTGTTTGCTTTATACCTTTTATCTTTAAGTGCCAACGCCGGATTGATTGACACGGAAAATGCTTCATTTATTGATGATACTACCCTTTTGGAATGAATGGATTTCGGTGTTAATAATGGATTATCGTATAATAAAGTAACAAGTTTACTTGAAGACAATGAAATATATGACGGCTGGAGCCTAGCAAATCAAAAAGACCTTATGGGTCTTTGGTCAAATGTCTTTGGTGATATTAGTGAAGGATATAATAATATAAACCACTATGGAAAAGGTTTTGGCCGAACCAATCAAACAAATGATATTAATGGTATTTCAAATATTGAAAATATTGAAAATATTTTTAATGTTATGGGGGTTAATAATTTGGTTGGGGGAAGTAAGTATTCTTTAGGTTGGTTTGAAGGGGATGATGGAAATTTAAAATACTTTCATTTATACAATTCAATGTCGGATATTCAAGATGATAAAGCATATTTAGTTGGAGAGACAGCAAATTTTAATACTTGGCGTGTGCGTGGTAGCTCTTTCTATAGTACTTTGTTGGTAAAAGATTACCAACAAGTGGTAAATATTAACCCGATTAAGATGATCCATAATCAAAGAATAATGAGTCGAGTTGAAGTTCCGGAACCATCGAGTAGTTCATTGTTTCTTATGGCTATTTTATTGGCTGGTCTAACTCTGCGACAAAAAGCATAATATATTGCTCTTATGCAATCAGTATTGATCTATCTTATAGGTTGTTATTATGCTTTCAACACCTGCTGATGTAAATGATGGTAGAAACTTTAAACTATCTTAAAGCTCGGTCGCTTGCGGCCGAGATATTTGTTGTTTTTTACGACCATCGTCCGTTAGCTAGTTAAGGCACTATTATTTCTGATGAATCAATTGACAGTCGCACAGTTGTTGATATGGCTGCTCACTACAGCGTTGCAGATAATCAAGAAATCACCTTCAATGTTGATAATTTACTTGATAAAGAATATATGGCAACACGTACACATGGTTCTATTATGGTCGGTAAACCACGCAGTGTGACATTAGGTTATAAATATAATTTTTAGAACAACTGTCTAAATCTGAAAAAGCGAGCTATTAAGCTCGCTTTTTTTATGTGTGAAATTAAGTTTTCCATAGCTATACTATTGAAAGTAATGCGTTAACGATAAAATCAAAACAATGAATAGGAACACACTATGGAAATGAATGTCAGTACTCTCGAACGATATGCCACTATGATGGGAGATTTAGCTGTTCAGTTTGGCACTAAATTAATTGTCGCAATCATCGTACTAATTATTGGGCTTTGGATTATCAAACGGATTCTAAAGCTATTTGATTTGGCGATGGGCAAGAAAAAAGTTGAAATTACTCTGCATCAATTTATGTTGAGTATCGTCAGTATTTTACTTAAAGCGATATTAATTATTATATTCGCTTCTATGGTAGGTGTTGAAACTACTTCCTTAATTGCGGTGCTTGGTGCAGCAGGTTTAGCTGTAGGCTTAGCCTTACAAGGCAGCCTGTCTAACTTTGCTGGCGGTATTTTAATCTTATTCTTCAAACCCTTTAAAGCCGGTGATGTTATTGATGCACAGGGCTATGTTGGTGTAGTACAAGAAATTCAAATCTTTAATACCATATTGCTGACTTTAGATAATCAACGAGTAATTATTCCTAATGGCTTATTATCAAATGGTTGTGTGAAAAACCTGTTTGTAGAGCCAACACGCAGAGTTGATTTAACCTTTGGTATTAGTTATGGCGATGATATTAAAAAGGCTAAAGAAGTACTACAAAGTGTTGTGGATGCAGATGAACGTATTTTGAAATCGCCAGCTGTTGATATTTTTGTTTCTGCTCATGCTGATAGTTCGATAAACATTTTGGTTCGTCCATGGACTAACTCAGAAAATTACTGGCCAGTATATTTTGGTGTGATGGAAGAGGTTAAATTAGCATTTGATCGTGAAAATATTACTATCCCATTCCCACAACGCGATGTGCACATGATTCAGCCTAAATAAGCTAAATTGAAAATATACCCAAAACATTTGAAATAATATCTTCAAGTGGCTTGGGTATCACATTTATACGAAATGATATTAGTCTTGCCGTTTCCTGCGAGTTGAATCTAGAAAATAATCGAAGATGGAGACAAAACAGAAGTGTTTCCTTGCGGATGGTTGACGAGAGCAGGTAATAAAAACCTTACCGTATAAATGAATAGTTAATAAATGCTATGGATTTAGAGTTACTGACATGTTTAAAAGTTGAATAATTTCTTGCTCGTAAGCTAAACTCTTCTGCTTATTAAAACCGACATGCGCACTAACAATTTGACCTGTTCGGTTAATGATGAAACTGCTGGGCATACCTCTAAGTTTGTACTTTCTAGCAATAAGCCCCTTAGGATCATAGATGACTGGAAATAGTGCAGGGTTTTCGATCAAAAATTCATCGGCCAATTTTCGATCATGATCTAGGTTAATACTTAAAATAGTTAAGCCTTGTTGTTGGTATTTTCGCTGTAATTTATTCATCCACGGAAATGATTCTCGACACGGAACACACCAAGATGACCAAAAATCAATGTATACCACTTTACCTTTTTGCGCTTGTAGTTGCTGGGTTAACTGCATAACGGTATTCACTTCAGTGGGCTGCTTAGCGAAAGTTAGCTTAGAAATAGCCAATGTGCTCACCAATAAAAATACAAATTTAATTTTCAAAGTTTACTCATGTCATCATTAATTGTGTTTATTACGTTATTTAAACATGCAACAGTAAATTGCAAAAGCTTATCAGTAAATTTTAATGTAAATGCTTTTACTCATTTGTTTACAGACATACGAGGCTTCTTTTTATATTATATATCCAAGCCACTTAAAGGATAACATTATGGCAAGAATTGCTTTAATAATGAAAAATACGGGTGTTAGCACCATGCTAACGTGCATGTGTTTAGCTTTTAGTATGCCGATGTATGCTCAAACCTCTCAGCAGCTAAATATGGATCAATGGCTTAAGGATCGTTTTGGCGCTCAACATGAAAAACTTATTCCAATTGTTGCTGTTGCTGATATGTATTTTAGTTGCCAGCAACAAAAGCAGACAGACAGTAGTTTAACAATTAAAGCCTTGATCACTAAAGTTGATCGAAATGTTTTAGCCGAAAATTTAATTGAGTGCTTAGCGGGGGCATCGGCTAAGTCAGATATTGCTTTAAATTATGGGTTAATGGGTTGTTTTCATGAGCAGTTATCTGATTTGTCAGCTGAAGATAAACAGCAAAAAATGGCTTTAGTAACTAAAGCTGTTGCTTCACTTTCTCGGGCTGAGCGGCAAAAAAGTTTTACTCAATGCGTTACAGAGCAAGCTATTAATTATTTGAAATAATTTACAATCACTTTTCATTTTTTTTTTGTTCGATAAATGAGCTGGGCAGTATTTCTACACCGACCATACGGCCAACTTTTATCATAATGGGTATGGTAATAGGGGAAAAAGGTAATACAGCAAATACACCAAGACCCAGCCCTTTTAATACATCAATAAATTGCTGATTAGCAATGCGCATTTCTTCCGCGCTTGCTTGACGTTTTGTATAGCGTTTGTAGATGCTAAGCATTTCTCTTGTTTCAACTTTTTCTTGGGCTAGGGCAACTTTTACTTTTAACATACTGCGCTTAATTTGCACAAGACGGCGCCTTTTGCTAATTAGCAAAACTCGAATAGGTGCTTTGTGAAAATAAATCCAAACTCTCATTGGGCCATTCTCCCACAATACATCACGAAAGTAAGCATTCTAACAATGCTAAGTTCTGACCATTGTGATAATGGCTGATAATCTTACCGACTTAATTAGTTTTTATATTGCGATATTGAAGCTTGCGGGGGAGAAATGTAGGAAAGTTGATATAATTCTATACCTTCGTATGGTTAATCAGTAACATAATTTGTAACAAATGCTACTGGACTGATACAGAACAGTTTTTTAAATTCACCTTAATATAGCTTATAGTTAAGCTAAGTTAAAAATAAAAATGGAACAAGCATTATGGGACATGAAACACCGAAGGTTTTGGTAGTAGACGATGACATGCGTTTACGGGCTTTACTGGAACGCTATTTGGTAGAGCAAGGATTTGTTGTACGAAGTGCTGCAAACTCCGAGCAAATGGATCGATTGCTTGAGCGAGAAAACTTTCATCTGCTAGTACTTGATCTTATGTTACCGGGCGAAGATGGCTTGTCTATTTGTCGACGTTTGAGACAAAATTCAAATGATATTCCTATTGTGATGCTAACGGCGAAAGGTGATGAAGTTGACCGTATCATCGGGCTAGAGCTTGGTGCTGACGACTATATGCCAAAGCCATTTAACCCGCGTGAATTACTTGCACGTATTAAGGCTGTGTTACGCCGTCGTGTTCAAGAAGCACCAGGAGCACCATCGCAAGAAGAAAATGTTATCTCGTTTGGTGAATATCAGCTTAATCTTGCTACTCGCGAAATGCTTAAAGGTGATGTTAATATGCCACTAACTAGTGGTGAGTTTGCGGTATTAAAAGCCTTGATCACACATCCAAGAGAACCGTTGTCTCGAGATAAATTAATGAATTTGGCTCGTGGCCGAGATTACTCAGCATTAGAACGTAGTATTGATGTGCAAGTATCTCGACTACGTCGAATGTTAGAAGAAGATCCAGCCAAGCCTCGCTATATTCAAACGGTTTGGGGCTTAGGTTATGTTTTTGTTCCCGAAGGGAAATCAGTTGCTTGATCTTTAGCTTTGAAATAATTCTATCTAGTAGACGTTTATGAAAATATTGCCACGCAGTGCCTTCGGCCAAACGGTGCTATTAATCGGTGTTTTGCTGTTAATTAATCAGGTGGTGTCCTTTATATCGATGTCGATATATATCATTCAACCTAATGCGCAGCAAGTGAATCAATTATTAGCGAAGCAAGTCCGTGTTGTCTTTATTGATATTGCTGAAGAAGAGCTAAGCCCTGCAATGGGAGATGCTTTTACACGAGAAACCGGAATTGGGGTCTACCGTGAAGCGGCTGCAATGAAACTTGGCTTGCAAGACGCCGTATATTACGCTTTTCGTTCAGCTGAAATGTCTAACTTACTTGGCGGGCCTGCAGAGGTACGTATATCACAAGGTGATGAATACCTTTTTTGGATTCGACCACCGCAAGCGCCAGATTACTGGGTTAAAATACCAATTAATGGCTTAGAAGAAGAAAATTTTTCACCACTTATTTTAGTATTAATGATTCTAGGTATTTTAAGTGTCATGGGTGGTTGGCTATTTGTTCGTCAGCTTAACCGTCCGTTGGGTGCTTTGCAAAGTGCTGCACATGATGTTGGTCGTGGCGACTTTCCTGAGCCGTTAAGCGAGCGAGGAACAACTGAAATTGTTGCAGTAACTCAGGCTTTTAATCATATGTCGAAAGGAATTAAGCAGCTTGAAGATGATAGAAATTTGCTGATGGCGGGGATTTCTCATGACTTACGTACACCACTAACGCGTATTCGCTTGGCGACTGAAATGATCTCCCAACAAGATGAGTTTCTAAAAGATGGTATCGAAGGTGACATCGATGATATGAACACCATCATTGATCAATTTATTGATTATATTCGACATGATAGCAAAGACAAGGCAGTGCTTTCTGATATTAATGTCTTGATTGATGATGTTGTGCAATCTGAAAGTATCCTAGATCGTGCAATTGAATTTGAAGCGCAACCTTTACCTAAGCTAGCTTTACGCTATGTTGCTATGAAACGTGCTTTAGCTAATTTGATTCAGAACGCATTACGCTATTCAGATGGCAAAATAGTCATTTCGAGCTCATATGATGAGCGTAAAAAAGAAATTTGTTTTTGTGTTTGTGATCAAGGCCCGGGTATTCCAGAAAAAGATATTGAGCGTCTTTTTCAACCATTTACTCAAGGTGACAAAGCCAGAGGTACAGAAGGTAGCGGTTTGGGTTTAGCAATTATAAAGCGTATCGTCGATACCCATGGTGGCCGCGTAAAACTTTCAAATAGGCAAGAAGGTGGTTTAAGTGCGAAAGTGTGCTTGCCGATCAGCCATGATTGATATTAATAACTATTAAATTTTAGTTATTAAAAAGCCATCGTATTTACGATGGCTTTTTAATGTGCAATGAACGCTAGATCACAATGCTATATGAGCATAAGAATGTATTTAGTTAATTAAAAATAACTAATACCATGCTTAAACCAAATTAAAGTTTAGGTCCGGCAGCAACTAGTGATTTACCGTTATCAGTGTCAGTAAACTTATCGAAGTTATTAACGAAGCGATTAGCTAGGTCAACAGCTTTAGTTTGCCACTCAGCTTTCTCCGCATAAGTGTCGCGTGGATCTAATATGCTGTTATCAACACCATTAATACAGGTTGGAATATCTAAGTTGAATAATGGCAATACTTGCGTTTCAGCATCATCGATAGAGCCGTCTAAAATCGCGTCAATAATAGCACGTGTATCTTTAATTGAAATACGTTTACCTGTGCCATTCCAACCGGTGTTTACCAAATAAGCTTCAGCACCTGCTGCTTGCATACGGTTGCGCAATACTTCTGCATATTGTGTCGGATGTAAGCTTAAAAATGCGGCACCAAAACAGCTTGAGAATGCTGGTGTTGGCTCAGTAATACCACGCTCAGTACCAGCTAATTTAGCAGTAAAGCCTGATAGAAAGTAATATTCTGTTTGTGCTGGAGTCAATTTAGCAACGGGAGGCAATACACCGAAAGCATCAGCAGTTAAGAAAATAACCTTTTTTGCATGGCCAGCACGAGATACTGGCTTAACAATGTTATCTATATGGTGAATAGGGTATGAAACACGCGTGTTTTCAGTTTTTGAGTTATCATCAAAATCAATTTTTCCGTTACTATCAACTGTTACGTTTTCTAGTAATGCGTCGCGACGTATTGCGTTGTAAATATCAGGTTCATTCTCTTTACTTAGGTTAATGGTTTTTGCATAACAACCACCTTCAAAGTTGAATACGCCATTTTCGTCCCAACCATGTTCGTCATCACCAATTAGCTGACGTTTAGGATCAGTAGACAATGTAGTTTTACCCGTACCTGATAAACCAAAGAATACTGCTGTGTCGCCATCAGCACCAACGTTAGCACTACAGTGCATAGAAGCGATGCCTTTTAAAGGTAGTAAGTAGTTCATCATTGAGAACATACCTTTTTTCATTTCGCCGCCGTACCATGTACCGCCAATAAGTTGTATTTTTTCAGTTAAGTTAAATGCAACAAAGTTCTCAGAGTTTAAACCTTGTTCTTGCCAATTTGGGTTAGTAGTTTTTGCGCCATTCATGACGATAAAATCAGGCTCGTAATCCTTTAATTCTGCATCAGTTGGGCGAATAAACATGTTTTTAACAAAATGAGCTTGCCATGCAACTTCAGTAATAAAACGTACTTTTAAGCGTGTAGCATCATCTGCACCACAATAAGTATCAACAACAAATAGACGCTGACCTGATAGTTGATTAGTCACTAAGCTTTTTAAGCTATCCCAAGTTTCTTGAGTCATTGGTTTGTTGTCGTTTTTACCTTGATCGGACCACCAAACAGTATCACGTGTTGTGTCATCACGAACAATGTATTTATCTTTAGGTGAACGACCCGTAAATATACCAGTATCTACTGAAACAGCGCCTGATTCAGTAACGACACCTTTATCAAAACCGGTGAGGTCAGATTTTGTTTCCTCAGCGAAAAGCAACTCATAAGACGGATTGTAAACAACCTCAGCAACGTCTGTGATGCCGTATGAAGATAAATCAATTGAGTTTTCTAAAGCTGCCATAGCGAATTCGCTCCTAAAAGTATGACGATTTGTAAAGATTAGTTTCGGTATTCCGATTGTGGAGCGCAATTTTAGGCGATCGACAGACAAAACGAAAGTTTTTTTTCTTTCGTTGTGAAAGTTTTCACTCGCACTTTCATGTTTTTGAAACATAAGGGCATTAAGATAATAAGACGGGGTTGCCAACAGCTATTTTTTTTGTTGTGATTTTTGTGTTTTAAATCTTATTAAACAATATGTTATCGTATTTATTGAGTTGACTAAATGGTCAGGAAAATGCAATTGTAATTGAATTGTAATGTTCGAAAAAAAGTGTGATATTTTCAGAGAATACCGCAAATGATAACGAAATTATCATTTGCGGAGTTATCTAACGAAACTTTTAGAATGATTAATTAGTCATTAATCAAATATATCTTCGTCAGAGCTGTCATCATTATTATTTCCATCCCAGATTTCGCTACTATTATCTTGGCTAATATATTCTGTTGGTGCTGTACCCAATTCAAAATACTCAAACTCACTCGATCTATCCGCTTTTGTCGATAACTTGCCCGATGCTTTATCTATGCGAACTGATATTAATGATGATGGTTGCTCAAATGGCTCGACGGGAAGTTCTGCTAGAGCTGTCTTCATATAGCTTATCCAGGCAGGTTGAGCAGATTTAGCACCAGATTCACCATTAGTTGTTTGATCTTTACCTAAATTACTATTGTAAGCTGTACGCCCCAGGTTACGGCTTGGATTATCGAAACCAATCCAAGAGGTTGTCACTACTCGGCGACTAAAGCCTGAAAACCAAGCATCTTTACCTTGATTAGTAGTACCTGTTTTGCCGGCAATATCTTTGCGCTTCAATTTTTTAGCACGATGGCCGGTACCTATCCAAAATGGTTTGATATTCCAATCTGCTCCCCAAATAGCGGAGTTAAGTGCTTCAGTGACTAAAAAAGCATTTTGCGCGCTAATGACGCGTTCTGCTTGCTTGATAATAATGGGGTTAGTAGTGTCGATAGAGAGTTGGCTATCAGCAAGTGGCTTTGCTATGCCATCTTCTGAAGCGGTTACCGTTGCATCACCAACTGTGGTAGTGCAATCATTACAAGCAATAGCTGGATTCGCTTGGAATAGCACTTTTCCGAAAGAGTCTTCAATGCGTTCGATTAAGTAAGGTTCAATTAAAAAGCCACCGTTAGCAAAGCTAGCAAAGCCAGTTGCGACTTCCAACGGTGTTAATGATGCAGAACCCAGCGCGAGTGATTCATTACGAGGTAGATCATCGGGATCAAAACCAAAAGAGGCTAAGTAAGGAATAATTTTATCTAAGCCTACATCTCGTAGTAAACGTACAGCAATAACATTTTTCGATTGCGCTAATGCTAAACGTAAGCGGATTTCGCCGTTATATATAGGTGGTGAGTTTTTAGGGCGCCAAACAACACCAGAGCTTCTATCCCACTGATTAATTGGTGCGTCGTTAACAATTGACGCCAAGGTGTAGCCGCTGTCTAATGCGGCAGAATAAATAAAAGGCTTAATATTAGAGCCAACTTGGCGCTTTGCTTGTGTAACGCGGTTGAATTGACTCTGTGCAAAGCTAAAACCACCAACTGCGGCTTGAATAGCGCCATTGTCGGTAGCTAGGGAAACGAGTGCTGAGCTAACATCAGGGAGTTGGCTTAAGCGATAGCCGTTTACTGACCGTGCAACCATAATAACATCGCCGACTTGCAAAATATCGCTTGCAGTCTTAGGTGGAACTCCTTGCTTATCATCGGTTAGAAACTCTCTAGCCCAAGATAATCCTGACCAATTAAGTGTTATTAAACTTTGATCTTTAAGTTGCACGCTGACTGACTGCTCATTAACGTTGGTAACAACGGCAGGTACTAATGATTGGTAGCTTTTCACTCTACGCAGCGCTTGTGTGATTTCATCGTCGCTAAGCGCTGAGGTTTCACTTTCAACAGAGTTTTGGTTAGCTAACCCATTAGTTTTCTTTTTGCTATCTGGTCGTAATGAAGTGATGGGGCCACGATAGCCATGACGCTGATCATAAGAAAAAATATTATCGATAACGGCTTGTTTGGCTGCTTCTTGTAGCTTTGAAGGAACGGTAGTATAAACTTTGTAGCCACCAGTATATGCAGCCTCTTTACCAAAACGCTCAATCATCTCTTGATGGGCCATCTCCGCTATATAAGGGGCATTTAACTCAATTTCTGCCCCGTGTTTTTTAGCTGTAATAGGTGCCGTATTAGCGGTAGATAGTTGCTGTGAATCAATATAGCCAGCGACATACATACGTTGGAGTACCACAGCTCTACGATTTTTAGCACGAATAGGGCGGCTAATTGGGTTCATTGTTGAGGGTGCTTTTGGCAAGCCGGCAAGCACGGCAATTTGTGCCAAGGTCAAGTCATTAACATCTTTGCCATAGTAGACTTGCGCAGCGGCACCAAAACCAAATGAACGGTGTCCAAGTGAAATCTTGTTCATATAAAGCGAAAGTATTTCATCTTTGGTTAATAGACTTTCAATATGAAAAGAAATAAATATTTCACGAATTTTTCGTATGTAAGTTTGTTCTCTAGTTAAAAAGAAATTACGTGCAACCTGCATAGTTATCGTACTGGCGCCCCCCTTATTTTGGCCAGTAAGTTGACCTATAACGGCTCGTGCCATACCAATGGGGTCAACACCAAAGTGAAGATAAAATCTATCATCCTCAGTGGCTAATATGGCATCTATCAGTTGTTGGGGGAATTCATTTAACATTAGCGGGATACGTTTTTTTTCACCAAATTGTGAAATTAGCTTACCGTCAGCACTGAATATTTGCATTGGCGTTTGCCACTGTAAATCTCGAAGTGAATCAACACTAGGTAAACTTTCTCGCATTGAAAAATAAAGTCCAGCCAATGCCAATATACCGATAAATATCAATACGGATGTTGCTTTTAATAATTTTTTAATAGAAAACACAAACAGATGCTCATTAAATGTGAGAAAAATGGCGTAATGTATTTAGTATATCGTGTAAAAGCAGGTAAGAAATGTATTTATGCGAATTTTATGCCTAATATTGTAATAATAAACTGTGCAAGTAGGCTTTTATGTTAAGTGGTTTATGGAAAAAGAAAGCGCCCTTAATTGTCGGAATTGATATTGGCTCCTACTCTATTAAAGCAGTGCTATTAAACCAAAATGATAACGGTTATGTACTTGAAGCTGCTGTAGTTGAAGTGATGCCTCGCGGTGCTATCGTTGATCGAGAAATTCAAGATCTTGATGCGGTAGGTAAAGTCATTGCGAAAATTCGCAAAAAAATTTCCTCAGCTGTTAATCATACCGCCTCAGCTGTTTCTGGAAAAACGGTGTTCACCAAAATTGTCTATATGGATGTAGCGCTAAATGAGCAAGAATTAGCCAGCCAAATCGAATTTGAAGCTGATAGTCTGATCCCGTACCCACTTGATGAAGTTAGCTTAGACTTTGAACCCCTTGATATAAATGAGTCTGATCAGAGTAAGGTAAATGTTTTACTCAGTGCGGCGCGTACTGAGTCAGTCGAAGCACGTGTTGCGGTTTTAGAGGCAGGAGGATTTGATGCTAAAGTTATTGATGTGGAATCTTACGCGATAAGTCGCGCTTATGACTTAATTTTAAGCCAATTACCAAATGATGCTGCTGATAAGGTTGTTGCAACAGTCGATTTAGGTGCAACCATGACATTATTTTCTGTCAGTGAAGCGGGTAATCACATTTATAGCCGTGATCAGTTATTCGGCGGTGAGCAATATACCCGCTTAATTGCCGCTCATTTCAGTAAGTCATTTGAAGAAGCTGAATTGGCAAAATTAGCTGGTGAGTTGCCGGAAAATTATGCCATTGAAGTGTTAGCACCTTTTCACACCGTGCTCATACAACAGGTCCGTCGCGCCATTCAAATATTTTTAACTAGTAGCGGCAAGGATAGAATCGACTATCTTGTGATTTCTGGTGGTAGTGCGTTAGTCGAAGGGCTTGAGCTATTGTTAACAGAGGAGCTGGCTATTCACACCGTGATTGCAAACCCATTTGCCGGTGTGGAAATTTCTCATAAAATTAATAAAGCGCAGTTGGCTAAAACTGCACCACGCTTTATGGTTTCTGCGGGTTTAGCGCTAAGGAGCTTTGTTCCATGGCATATATAAATTTATTACCATGGCGTGAAAAAATTGAAAAAGCTAAGCAACGGGCATTTTTTACTGCGCTCACTGTCGTCGCTTTAGGGGCTTTGGTTGTAGTGTTTTTGATCAGCCAGTTTTACCAAATGCGCATTGATGGGCAAAATGAACGTAATCAATTTCTTAAAGATGAAATTGAAGTATTAGATTTACGGATTGTAAAAATAAAGTTATTAAATGAAAAGAAAAAAGAGCTAGAAAAGCGGATTAATGTTGTTGAACAATTGCAGCGTAGCCGCAATGTTGGTACACAGGTATTAAATGAGATTGCTAACATTGTGCCTAATGGTATCTATTTAACACGTTTAGAAAAGCAAGATAATAGCTTAAATATTATTGGTAAAAGTGAGTCTAATAACCATCTGGCTAATATGATTCGAAAAATCGAGCGTTCAGGTTTATTTGATGATGCGGTACTAGAATCAATTACCGCTAATAACGCCAAAAGTAAATTGCTCAGTGACTTTAAAATGCGAGTGCGAATAAAAGGGTTGCTCAACCATTACGATTCTATTAATCAGGGGTCGTTAAAGTGAAGGTTAATTTATCGGAGTTTATTGATCAATTTAGTGGTCTAGAATTAGATAACCTCAATCAATGGCCAAAAGCTGCGAAAGTGCTTTTATCAGTATTTATTGTCGTACTAATCACTGGCCTTGGTTACGCTCTGATCATTAGTAATCAGATTACTGAATTAGAAGGAGTCAAGTCAGAGGAAGCAACGCTAAAACAGCAGTATCAAGCAAAGTACCATATTGCGGCGAATCTGGAGTTGTTTGAGCAGCAAATGCTTGAAGCTGAATCTATGTTTGCTAATCAGTTAAAAAGTTTACCTGAAAGTCATGAAACACCAGGTTTATTAGACGACATTACCTTTGTTGGTACAACGTCCGGGCTGGATTTCGTTAAACTAAACTGGCAGCCAGAAATTGAGCAAGAAATTTATATTGAATTGCCAATCGATATTGAGGTGTTAGGCAGTTATCACGAGTTTGGTCAATTTGTTAGTCGAATTGCTGGTTTGCCAAGAATCGTTACTTTACATGATTTTGGTATAAATTTAATCGGCACGCGCCCAGAAGAGCTAAAATTAACCTTACACGCTAAAACTTATCGGTATCGGGAAACGCCACAATGATGAAAAGGATAGCGTTGGTTTTGACTGTGTCTTTGGCTAGTTGCTTTAATGACACTCGTGACTTGAAAGCTCATATTACTAGCGTACAAGCAAATACAACTACGCATATTGCCCCGATGCCTGCAGTAACGGTGTTTGATCATTTCGATTATTCAGCACAAATGAGTAGAAGCCCATTTGACGTGCCAAAACCGGAAGTAATGCAAGAAAAAATTCAGCAAAGATCAGGTTGTTTAAACCCTGATCTTAGTCGTAAAAAGCAGCCGTTAGAAAAATTTTCTCTCAGTGATTTAGTGATGCGTGGCACGTTGGGAGAGTTGGGGGTCACTTGGGCGTTAGTTGAAGCCTCTGATAAGTCTTTGCATAGAGTCGCTGTTGGCAGCTATGTGGGGTTATATCATGGCCGTATTACAGCAGTAAGCCAGGATAAAGTGACATTGTTAGAGCTAGTACCAGATGATACTGGCTGCTGGGTGGAGCGCGAGACTGTCGTTGCCATGACGGAAACAAGCGTAAAGGAGCAAGAAAGGTAATGGCACTATTTAAACAACTAAAGTTTGAGAGCACGTTAGAAGATCATAAAAAAGTAATATTAATTACCATATTATTTTGCTGTATATTCTCTACGACTTCTCGGGCTAACACATTATCGAACATCTCTTATAATACTATTCAACCTAATGAAATTAAAATATTTTTTGAGTTTTCTCAACAAATAAATTATGAGCCAAAAGTATCAACTTCTTTGTCGCAGGTGAAAATAGTTTTTAATGCAGAGCATTACAACGCTAATGTTGCTTACACGTTAATTGAGCATGCTAGTGTGAAAAATATTACGGTGGAAAAGTTAGCAGGAAAAGTTGTTGCAACGGTGAATCTAAACCAGTTATTGGGGTTTGATATTAGCCAAAAGAATAATATGTTTGCTTTAACCTTGAATGCGGGCAAAGTGAATAGAGCAGTAACACAATTTATTCCCTTGCGTGATGGTTTTATTAATCAAATTGATGATATTGACTTTAGACGTAGCCAACAGAATGAAGCACAGCTTCTAATTACGCTAATTGATAGCAAGGTTGCTGTTGATGTTAGCGAGAAACTCGGCAAACTTTATATTGAATTTCATAACACAGAAATACTTGATGAATTCATTTATAAATTAGATGTTAGTGATTTCGGCACTTTGGTGGCCGGCGTAGAAACCTTTAAAGAAGGGCGTAATGCGCGTTTAGTAGTTGATATTAATGGTGATTTTGAATTTGAATATCAACAACTTAATGAAGTGTTTTCATTAGTAGTATCAGCTAGAACAGAAGAAAATAACTACCTTAATGATGAAGACTTTAGTGGCAGAGCAATCTCGTTAAACTTTCAAGACATCTCGGTACGCACTGTGTTGCAAATTATTGCTGACTATAATGATTTCAATTTAGTCACTAGTGATACGGTTACCGGTAGTATCACGCTAAGGCTTGAGGGGGTACCTTGGGATCAAGCACTTGATATTATTTTAAAAGTCAAAGGCCTCGATAAACGCATGGAAGGCAATATTTTAATGGTAGCACCCAGCGATGAGCTGGCTGCTCGTGAAGCGCGTGATTTACAGACAAGACAGCAAGCTGAAGAATTGGCACCCTTGTATTCAGAATATGTACAAATAAATTATGCTAAAGCAGTAGAGCTTGCGTCCTTAATAAAAAATGAAGATAACAGCATTTTATCTTTACGTGGCAGTGCCAGTGTTGATGAACGTACCAATACTTTATTGATTCGTGATACGGCTAATAGTATTGAAGCTATTAAGAGGATGGTGACAGTACTTGATATTCCTGTACGACAAGTGATTATTGAATCACGCATGGTGACCGTAAAAGATAACCTTAAAGAAGACCTTGGCATACGTTGGGGAGTAACAAATACTGGCAGTGATTTTGCTACATCAGGTTCTTTAGGTGGAGCAGAAAGTGCTAACAACGGCACCTTACCTTCATTAGGAGACAGATTAAACGTTAATTTACCAGTGACGAGCCCTGCGGGTAGTATCGCATTTCAAGTAGCACGCCTAGCTGATGGCACTATCTTGGATCTCGAATTGAGTGCCATGGAAAAAGAAAATAAAGGTGAAATTATTGCAAGCCCACGTATCACTACCGCAAACCAGAAAGAAGCCTACATAGAACAAGGCGTTGAAATTCCCTACCAAGAAGCAGCGTCTAGTGGTGCCACTTCAACACAGTTTAAAAAAGCAGTATTAAGCTTAACCGTGACACCACATATTACGCCGGATAATAGAATTATTTTAGACTTGGTGGTAACGCAAGATACCATATCAGAAGTTTCAAGTGACTCAGCACCAGCAATTGATACACAAAGAATTGGTACTCAAGTATTGGTAAATAATGGTGAAACAATAGTACTTGGTGGTATTTATCAGCAGCAAATCATAAACTCTGTATCTAAAGTGCCATTTTTAGGTGATATTCCATATTTTGGTTGGCTTTTTAGGAGTAGCAGTAATTTTAATGAGAAAAAAGAACTGCTAATTTTTGTTACTCCACGCATAGTTACCGAACGATTTTAAGTTAATTTGCCTGTATGATGGAGTTTTCACCTTACATGCTTGCAATTTGTACCCAACAATTGCGATAATTGCGCCCTTAAAATTTTCGAGGGAGGTTCCCTCTTACCTGTTCACGTAATAAATAAACGAGTATTAATTAATCTAATGGCAGAAAAACGTAACATTTTCCTTGTAGGCCCTATGGGCGCAGGCAAAAGCACCATTGGTAGAGAATTAGCAGATAAGCTACATTTAGAGTTTTTTGATTCTGACCACGAAATCGAGCGTCGTACTGGTGCAGATATCGCGTGGGTTTTTGATCTTGAAGGCGAAGAAGGCTTTCGTAAAAGAGAAGAATCAGTGATTGAAGACTTAAGCGAAAGACAAGGTATTGTTTTAGCGACTGGTGGTGGATCTGTGATCAGTAGCCAAGTTCGTAATCGCTTATCAGCACGAGGTATTGTGGTTTATCTTGAGACGACTATCGACAAACAAGTCGCTCGTACTCAAAGAGATAGACGTCGTCCTCTTCTACAAACCGATGAAGAACCAAGAACAGTACTTGAAAATTTAGCTGTTGAACGTAATCCGTTATATGAAGAAATTGCCGATGTTATCGTGCAAACGGATGACCAAAGCGCTAAAGTGGTTGCAAGTAAAATTGTAGAACGTTTAGACTTTTAAACGACAAGACAATGACCACACTTCAGGTTGAACTTGGCACACGTAGTTACCCTATCTACATAGACAGCGGATTATTATCAAATAGTAACCTGCTGTCTTGTCATATCCGTAGTAAACGCGTTTGTATTATCTCAAATGATATCGTATCGCCACTTTACATGGATGCTTTAAAAAACAGCTTAGCAAACTTTGACATTGACGAAGTTATTTTGCCTGATGGTGAAGCCGAAAAAAGCTTAGCTAATTTTGAGCGCATAATGTCAGACCTATTAAAAGGTAATCATGGTCGAGATACGACTTTGATTGCGCTAGGTGGTGGGGTTATTGGTGATATAACAGGCTTTGCAGCAGCATGTTACCAACGCGGTATCGATTTTATTCAGGTACCAACAACGGTATTATCGCAAGTTGACTCTTCTGTTGGTGGCAAAACAGCGGTTAATCACCCGCTAGGCAAGAATATGATCGGAGCCTTCTACCAACCTAAAGCTGTTATTATTGATATTTCCACGCTTTCGACCTTACCGATACGAGAGCTTAATGCTGGTATTGCTGAAGTTATTAAGTATGGGATACTAGGTGATAGTGAATTCTTTTCTTGGCTAGAACAAAATATTGACGGCATTAAAGCCGGTGATAATAGAACTTTAGCGTATATGATTGAGCGCTGTTGCCAGTGTAAAGCAGACATTGTCGCTGCAGATGAAACCGAAGCTGGCGTACGAGCTTTATTGAACTTGGGGCACACCTTTGGTCATGCTATTGAAGCAGATCAGGGCTATGGAAAATGGTTGCATGGTGAAGCCGTGTCTACTGGCATGGTACTTGCTGCTAAGCTAGCAGTCGCAATGAATTTGCTTGAAGTGTCAGATCTTCGTCGTATTGAAGCACTGCTTTCTGCGTTTGACTTACCGTTAGTCGCGCCAAGAAATATGGGTTTTGAAGAATTTATTTGTCATATGCGTCGTGATAAGAAGAATTTAGCTGGTAAGTTACGTTTTATTCTCCCGACTGCTATTGGCCAATCTGAAATTAACGATGATGTTACTGAGGAATTACTTCAAAAAATTCTGTAATTTGAATCAGAATAGGTGAAGGATGTCTGCATTAATGAATAGTCTTGACTTATCCGATGATAACACCAGTGTAACTAAAATTAGTGCTAACGCACGCATCGATTATATTCTACGCTTTACTAAGCAAGCAATATTGGTGATTGATGAAAGTGTCGAGCAAAATGCTCAAATTACCAATCAATTCATTGCTACAATTCCTGAACAACATAATGCGGCATATATTTCTTTATCGAGTCAGTTTAGCGACATTCAAATTCGTTGTCGTATCATCGAACAATTATCTGCCGGTGAATTATTCGATCCCGAAATCTCCTTAGCGGTTAGCATTGTCAATTTAGCGAGAAAATCTCAACAAGCGATCAGCATTGTTTTAGATAATACTCAGCATTTATCACTACAAATTTTGCATGAAGTCTCACAGCTGACAGCTATTGCTAAAAAAGCTAATTTAGTTATTAATGTTATTATGTTTGGTTCGCCGCAAGCGGGCATTAAAATTCAAGAAAACCAAAATCTTTTCCACAATAAGCTAACCTTACTTTCTGCTCAATCTGGTCAGTTGTTGTCAACTAATGCGGCTATTTTTCGAAAAATGAAAGTTAAATGGTATGCCATTGCTATCAATAAATGGCTACTAGCTGCTTTTGTCTTGCTATTCTCTTTAGCTGCGGCTGTTATTTTATTGTTGCAACAAGATAGTTTTAATTTTACTGGTTTGCCGAAAGTAGAGGATGACAAAAAAACCAACTTAAGTGAGCTACTCACTGAGCCTCAAACAACCGTACTAAATAAGAAGAATGATAATACTGCGCTTGTAGCTAAGCCACATGATGTTTATTTGTCTTTGATAGTGCCGAAGACAATACCTTCAAAGATTAACGCGTCAGTAGTCCCTATTCCGGCTACGCCAAACGATATGGTGTTAGCAATGACATCGCTACCTTTAGTCAATGAGAGTAAGGCGGACGATACGATAGTAGCAGTAGAGTTGCCCCGTGCTGAAAAAAACATTGCTAATAAGGAAATAACGACTGAGCTTTCTATTGTTGCAAATAACTCGATAAAAAGAGGTCGTGAATATTATCTTTCACACGAAACTGGTTTTGTTATTCAAATTGCTGCTTTTAGTGACATTACTAAACGAGATGAATTTATTAAAGATTTAGTCGGTGTTGAATATCATGTTTATCAGAGACTGCTCAATGGCGTTGTTGTTTTTGTTATTACTAGCCCAATATATGCCGATAGAATTTCAGTAGAGCAACAATTATCGGTTATGCCTGAGTCAATTCGTCTTCGTCAGCCTTGGATTAAATCTCTTGAGGTCATTAATAACGAAATCAATGTATTTCAAGACTCCCAATAAAGATTAAATCAGGATACAATCCCCGCTTACTTTTCAGGTGCTAGTTATCTGATGCGAAATTTTTAGGTTTGTGGGTGTCATGAAGAAAAAACATCGAGCTTTTTTAAAATGGGCAGGCGGCAAGTACGCTCTAAGCGATGTAATTAATACCATGTTACCTAAAGGTAATCGTCTTGTTGAACCTTTTGTTGGTGCGGGGTCGGTATTTTTAAATAGCGATTATGATGAGTATTTACTTAGTGATATCAATCAAGACTTAATTAACTTATACCGTATTTTACAGCGCACACCAGATAAGTTTATTAAAGATGCACGCAGATTATTTTCCCCTGAAAATAATCAAGCAGAACGCTATTACCAATTTCGTAAAGAATTTAATGCTAGTGCTGATCCATATTTTCGTTCTCTTATTTTTCTCTACATGAATCGCCATGGCTACAATGGTTTATGCCGATATAATAAGTCTGGCGGATATAATGTGCCTTTCGGTAAGTATAAACGTCCATATTTCCCTGAAATTGAATTAAATTTCTTTGCTGAAAAAGCCAGTAAAGCGGTGTTTATCTGTGATGGTTATCGACAAACATTTTCTCATGCAAAACCCGGAGATGTTATTTATTGCGATCCGCCATACGTTCCGTTAAGTAAAACAGCGAGTTTTACTAGTTATGCAGGTAATGGCTTTGGTTTAGATGAACAAGCTGATTTAGCAAATGCTGCAGAAGAAGTGACGAATAAACGAAATATATCGGTATTGATCAGTAACCATGACACTATTTGGACACGAAAAATATATGAACATGCGAAAAAACAGCGCTCAATAGAAGTGTCGAGAACTATAAGTCAAAAAGCAAATAAGCGTAATAAAGTATCAGAGTTATTGGTACTTTATTAATCGCAGTGAATGCTATTAGCTTGGCATTACTAATGACACTATGGTGATCAAAACCGTGATAAACAGTATTACGGCGATTAGTCCTGCAATAATAAAATAGCTAAACTTACCTTGAGTAAAATCACGTTCACGGTTTTTATCACTTTGTACACCAAAAAATGCCGCGCCAACACTTTTGAATGTTTCCTTAAAATTCTGTGAGCTCATTGTTATCCTTAGTTAAAATAGTGATTGTGTAGTGTTATGTTAAATAAGGTATTTAATTATTATGTGCTAATGAATATCATGAAGCAAGCATAAATCATTCTATAATTTAGTATTCATTTTTAGATTGGCGCACTACACTATAGCCGCTATAGTCAGGTATGAACGATTTAGTATTTTTCATCATTTTATTGGTTAGGCTCAGTTAACTTTAGCTTTCACATAGTAAAATTAGTAATTAGGTATAGATAGCGAAACACATGTCAACATACTCAAGAGGTGATACCAATTTCACCGGACAATTGAAAGTCTTGTTAAACAAGATATATGGTCGCAGTCCATTGAAAGATTCAGTGTTAGAGCGTGCGATAACATACTATGATTTAAGTGCTTTTATCCAAAAAAAATTGGATGCACTGGCGCAAAATATTGCCGAATTAAAATCAAAGCCGGATAATAAATCTGCAGCTAAAATTATTAGATTAGAAGGTGAACAGAAAGAATACCACCAAGAATTAACCTTTGAGAGTCATGAAAGGTTTCAGCATTTACAAGCCATATGCTTAGAAATTTTGGAGTTGTCTGAGGGTGAAAACCTCGCGGAAACTAATCGAAAGTCAGCGCAATTGCTAGGTAGCATACAATTATTGTGTCCTACAGAAGGTAAAAAAGTTTCGATCACTAATGAATGTAGCAAACCACTCTATAAAGGGGTATTGGCGCTGCGGTTGTTAGATCAGTTATGCCTTGAAAAGTTACTGCCAAATAGTTATATCGATCAAGCCATAGAAAGCGCTAGTAACAGTGCGTATGCAAACTTATTCATAGAAAATAAAGTACTGTATCAGCAGTTTGTGGATCGGGTGAAGATACCGGTGTTGATGGCGGCATTATTGCAAGATATTGGTAACTATCATCCTGAAGCGCAAAAAATAATTACTGGGCAGGATGGTCAGCAAGATTGCTTTCGCACCTTAAGTGTTGAAGAACGCAAAGCTTTACTACAAATTAATTATCGCGAAACGGTCAAGTATTTAATCAATGGTATTGGCGCCAATATGTATACCGGTAATTCTAAAGTTGAACGAGAAGAATTTAAAAAGCAAGAGAATAGCAAGCTGCTTTTTATTAAGCACTTGCTTAAAAGTAGTGTTCAGCCCAAGTTAGGTTTAGGTAATTTATTAAAAATACCGCAAATTTATACTTCAATTATTTTATCGACGAAAGAAGGCTATAACTATAAATTATTGCCGAAAGTTTATCAGGCCTTGTATCAAAATGCCGAACGAGGAATTTGTCGAAAAGATATTGTTGACTTGCTTTATAAAATTACAGGCACGTTCCCACAAGGCTATGGTGTAGCCTACATCCCTAGTGATATTGAAGGGAATGTCCACTATGAATACGCTATCGTTACGCAGCTTTACCCTGAAAACCCCGAGGAGCCGATATGCCGCTCCGCAACCCGTAATTTAACTTTTGTTGGCTACGGACATGATATTGTTGTTAAAAAAAGTAATAATTTATATTACGTTGAAACGGCTAAGCTATTCTCCAAAATTAGCAAAGAAAGGTTGAATGAAATTCTTGAGCTCTTATCATCTAATTATCATGAAAGACAGAGTTTAGATTTACTGCCGAGATGTTGGCAACCGACAGAGTATTTTTCAATGAAAAACAATCAAAAACTATGGAATCGATCTCGATAATATGGCTACCATAAACTGAAGATATTCAGTTTATGGTAAAATGAGTAGATAAATTAAGAGCAGTAATGCTGAATAAGTGCGATGAGAAATTTGTTTGTTTTTAGTATTTCACTATGTGCTAAATATTCGTTAGGTTGATGTGCTTGGTCGATGGAGCCGGGCCCCATTACTATGGTTTGACAGCCTAGTTGTTGCACAAAGGGCGCTTCAGTTGCGTAGTTCACTGCGCAGCATTGATGACCAGAAAATTTCTCTGCAGTAATTACTAATTCACTATCACAATTTTGCTGAAAACTCGGTGAGCTTGGATCAAGCTCTTCAATGCTCAACCTGCCCGGATATTCTTCAGCAATTGGCGCTAATATTTCTGCTAACCAAGCGACTAAATCATCATCTTTCATCCCTGGTAATGAGCGCATATCAATGTCTAACTCACAATGGCCACAAATTCGATTAGCATTATCACCGCCATGAATAGCGCCTAAGTTCAGCGTAGGTGTTTGTACATCAAAAGCGTCGTTGTTATAGCTTTGTGCTAATTGCTCTTTTAGCTTAAACAATTGGCTGATCACCTGATGCATGACTTCGATTGCGTTGACCCCATTGGCTGGTTTACTAGAATGGCCAGCTTGTCCTTTAATGGTTATTTTATGTGACATATGACCCTTATGCATAACAACAGGGACTAAGTTAGTTGGCTCGCCAATAATAGCAACATCGGGTTTTATTAATTCGCTGTTGGCAAAAAATCGCGCGCCAGCCATGGTTGTTTCTTCATCAGCGGTCGCTAAAACATACAGCGGCTTTTTAAGCGCGGATAGATCAATTTGCTGACAAGCTTGTAGAATGAAGGCGAAGAACCCTTTCATATCGCAACTACCTAAGCCAAATAACTTGTTGTCTTTATCGGTAACTTTCATTGGATCAGATAGCCAACGATTTTCATCAAAAGGTACAGTATCACTATGGCCAGCTAGCAGCAGCCCCCCATCGCCGGAGCCTAATTTTGCTATTAAGTTGTATTTACCTGTGGTGTTTGGCACCACTTGAATAGTGATGTCAAAGCCTAAGGTTTCAAACCATGTAGCTAAAAGGTTAATCACGCTCTGGTTACTCTGATCCCAACTTGCTTGTGATGAACTGATACTAGGCAGTGCAATTAACTGACTAAACGCCTGAGAGAAATTGGGTAAACTTTTGTTAAGCTTTTGCATTGAAATAATAACCTAAAAATAATTATGGGTATTTATGCTGAATAGTTGCATAAGTAGTTATATGATGATACTTTAACCACATAATGTAAATAGCCTAATTAAAGCACACTATGAAAAAATTTGTAATGTATTCAACTAGCCGACGACGATAGTATTAATGATAGGCCTTGTAAGATTTTATTTTAACGATATGTATCAATAATTACTGTTTAGATCCTTAAAATAAATAGAAAAAATTGAATAGAATTGCAAATTTACCGTATTGATAATTACGTTAAGCGTTAATTCTAATCGTCATCAACGTTTTAGTCATAAAGTATGGTAAGTAAATGAACGTCGTAGTTATAGGTGCAAGTGGTTATGTCGGAGCTGAGTTAGTTGGCTTGTTGACGCAACATGATAAAATTTTTCTGCAACATTTGTTGGTATCAGAAAATAGTGATTCTAGTGGTAAAACTTTTGCGGAATTACATGCTCGCTGGCAGGGGGTATGTGAAGTACCCTTGCATTCTTTTTCCCAACAATGGTTTGACCAACATATCAATATCGACAACCACGGTGTTGATGCGGTATTTTTTGCGACACCTCATGAATATAGTGCTCAATGGGCACAAGCATTTATCGATGCCAATATTAAGGTATTTGATCTCTCTGGTGGCTTTCGTTTAAAAGACGCAAAGCAATACCCAATTCACTACGGTTTTGAACATCAATCATTAACGGCATTACAACAAGCACAATATGGTTTGGCAGAATGGCAAGCAGAAGAAATTGCCAAGAGTGACTTAATTGCGGTTCCAGGCTGTTATCCGACCGCGAGTTTATTAGCGCTAAAACCGATAATCAGTAATCACCTGCACCTAGAAAATTCATTAATTGTCGTTAATGGCGTTAGTGGTGTTAGTGGTGCGGGTAGAAAAGCTGCGCTAGCGACTAGCTTTTATGAAGTCAGCTTAACTCCCTACAATATTTTACAGCATAGACATCAACCTGAAATTAGTCAGGAAGCCAATGCCGACGTAATCTTTAATCCCCATTTAGCACCTTATAAACGTGGCTTGCTAGTTACCATTACTTTGCAATTAAAAGCAGATGTGAGCGCGGAGCAAATTGATAATGCATTTACTCAAGCATATCAAAATAAACCTTTAGTAAGACTAGTTAATACTTGGCCAAAAATTGACAATGTAGCTTACACCCCGTTTGCTGATATTCATTGGCAAGTTGATGAAGAAAAACACGTGATTGTGGTGAGTTGTGCCATTGATAATTTATTAAAAGGTGCGGCTTCACAAGCGGTGCAGTGTGCCAACATCAGTTTAGGCTTACCGAGTGAATATAGCTTGCTCGCTCAAGGTGGTAGCTTATGAAAAAGCCAATCGTAATTAAAATTGGTGGTGCTATTTTAGATGGTTACAATCAAGGTAAAGTGGCGGCATTAAATGCTTTGCTAACAGTAATTTCTAATTTAAAAAATCAACCGGTCGTGCTCGTACATGGTGGTGGTTGTGTGGTTGATGAAATGCTGGCACAAGCGGGCTTTACCACTGAGAAAAAACAAGGTTTACGTGTTACGCCTAAGGCACAAATGCCGATTATTAGTGGTGCACTCGCTGGCAGCGTTAATAAAGCGATTGTAGCGAGTGCTGCAAGCTTAAATTTATCGGCTGTGGGCTTATCACTCACCGATGGTGAAATGGTCAAGTGCAAGTTAAGCCCGCTGCAATTAGGGCAAGTTGGTGAGCCTAAACCTTATAACAGCGCTTTGCTAGATACCTTATTGAAAGCCAACTTCTTACCTATTGTTTCCTCTATTGGCGCCTTAAGTAATGGTGAGTTAGTCAATGTGAATGCTGACGATGCTGCTGTTGCTATTTGCCAATTACTGAATGCTGAATTACTACTGCTAACGGATGTTAACGGCGTTAAAGATGCGAGTGGTGAATACTTAGCAACGTTGAATAACAAACAAGCTGGAGAATTGATCCAAGCAGGTGTGATTGCTGGCGGCATGACAGCAAAAGTAAATGCGGCTTTACACGCTGCGAATAAGTTACGACGAAGTATCGCGGTTGCCAGTTGGCAATCGCCAGAGCAAATCATTGATTTGCTAAACGGTGGCAATATTGGCACCCGCATACAGCCTGACGGCTGTTAAATATTACTTTGTAAACTAAATTTCGCACAGGAAAAACCATGAACTCATTAAATAATTTACAGCACTTTCTCGCTGATGATCAGTTAAACAAGCAACAAATATTAGCCTTAATTACCTTAGCAATCGATATTAAGAAGCAGCCTGAAAAATACAGTCACGCCTTGGCTGGAAAATCAGTGGCGATGATTTTCGAAAAACCTTCATTAAGAACACATGTTAGTTTCGACATGGGGATTAGTAAATTAGGCGGGCACGCACTGTATTTAGGCCAACAAAATGGCAAATTGGGTGAGCGTGAACGGGTTAGCGATTATGCAAAAAACCTTTCTTGTTATGCTGATGCCATTGTTGCTCGTGTTTTCGAAAACAGTGCGATAGAAGGTTTAGCTCAACACGCCAGTGTGCCAGTACTTAACGCCCTTTGTGATTTGTATCACCCATGTCAGGCACTTGCTGATTTTGTTACTTTAGCTGAAAACTTCTCAGATCTTTCACAAGTGAAATTGGCTTATGTTGGCGACGCTAACAATGTCTCAAACTCATTAATGTTAATGGCAGCAACCTTAGGGGTTGATTTTACCTTGGTTTGCCCACCAGCACATGGCCCAGGCGGTGATATGTTAACGAAAGCCCAAGCGTTAGCTAAAAACACTGGTTCGGCATTTACCTTCACCACAGATATCAATGCTATTGGTCAGCAAGATGCTATCTATACTGATACATGGGTATCAATGGGTGATGAAGATCTAAGTAAAAAGGCGGCAATATTAGCTGCATTTGCTGATTACCAAGTTAATCACGAATTAATGGCAAAAGCAGGCGCAAGCATTGTTATGCACTGTCAGCCGGCTCACCTTGAAGAAGAAATTACCACTGAATTGTTTGATAGTGAAATGTCAGTGGTCTTTCAATCAGCAGAAAATCGCATGTGGGCACAAAATGCTGTTTTAGTGACGCTTTTAGGCGACTAGAAAGTAGCTAGTAAGCAAAAGTGCAGACATTTTAGAAACTATTATCAATTTAGCGATAAGCAGTTATCGTTAAGTAATTTAAAGAATTTTGTTAAGGAACAAATCATGGCTTTAGCGGCAAAGAAAAACATTAAAAAAGTAGTACTGGCATATTCAGGTGGACTAGACACTTCAGCAATCATTCCATGGTTAAAAGAAAATTATGACAATTGCGAAGTTATCGCATTTTGTGCTGATGTTGGCCAAGGTGCAGAAGAACTAGAAGGTATTAAAGAAAAAGCCATCGCTTCAGGTGCGTCAGAATGCTATGTCGCTGACCTAAAAGAAGAATACGTTAAAGACTATATTTATCCGATTTTAAAAACAGGTGCGGTTTATGAAGGTCAGTACTTACTTGGCACCTCAATGGCACGACCAATTATTGCTAAAGCACATATTGAAATTGCACTGAAAGTCGGTGCTGATGCTGTTTGTCATGGTTGTACGGGTAAAGGTAACGACCAAGTTCGTTTTGAGTCTTGTTTTGCCGCATTAGCGCCAGAGCTAACGGTTATTGCGCCATGGCGTGAATGGGACATGGTATCTCGTGAAGACTTATTAGATTACTTGGCTGAGCGCAATGTGCCATGTTCAGCGTCGTTAACCAAAATTTATAGTCGTGATGCCAATGCCTGGCATATTTCTCACGAAGGTGGCGAGCTAGAAGACCCATGGTGTGAACCTTCAAAAGAAGTGTGGACCATGACTGTTGATCCTATGGATGCTCCAGATGTTGCTGAAAAAGTGCAGTTAAGCTTTGTTGAAGGTGAGTTAGTTGCTATTGATGGTAAAGATTTTTCTTCTGACGGTGCTGGTGCTTATGAAGCGCTAATGTACCTTAACGATAAAGCCGCTGCACATGGTGTTGGTCGTATTGATATTGTTGAAAACCGTTTAGTCGGCATGAAGTCACGTGGTTGTTATGAAACCCCAGGTGGTACTGTATTAATGGCAGCTTATAAAGGCTTAGAGACATTAATTCTTGATAAGGAATCATTAAAATATCGTGAATCAGTCGGCCTTGAATTCTCACATGTTATTTATGATGGCCGTTGGTTTACACCACTTGCTAAAGCCCAACTAGCATCTGCGGCATCTTTTGCTGAAAAAGTGACTGGTGATGTGGTTGTTAAGCTTTACAAAGGTATGGCGCAGGTTATTCAACGTCGTTCACCAAATAGTTTGTACTCGGAAGAGTTTGCCACATTTGGCGCTGATGATGTTTATGACCAAAAACATGCCGAAGGCTTTATTCGTTTGTTCAGTCTTTCAAGCAGAATTACTGCGCTCTCACAGTCAGACAAGAAGGAGAAGTAGTCATGGCCTTATGGGGGGGACGTTTTAAAGGGCAACCAAGTTTACAGTTTAAAAAGTTTAATGACTCTCTGCCTGTTGATTACCGCATGGCAGTGCAAGACATTGTTGGCTCAATTGCTTGGGCGGGTGCAATACATTCGGTTGGGATCATTAATGATAATGAGTTGGTTGAATTAACGGCGGCATTAAATGAGTTAAAAGCTTCTGTTGAAGAAAATCCACAGCAAATATTAGGCTCTGATGCAGAAGATATTCACAGTTGGGTTGAAATTGCACTAATCGAAAAAACCGGTGATTTAGGTAAAAAACTTCACACAGGCCGTAGTCGTAACGATCAAGTTGCGACAGATTTAAAACTTTGGTGTAAAGAAACCGGCGGTGAATTGTTATTTGCCTTAGTGAATTTACAGCAAGCCATGATGAATTTGGCAGAACGTGAAAAAGATACGGTATTACCGGGTTATACTCATTTACAACGCGCTCAACCTATTACCTTTGGTCACTGGTGTTTAGCATATGTTGAAATGTTTAACCGCGATATTGGCCGTTTAAAAGATGCCTTGTATCGTTTAGATGTTTCACCTTTAGGCTCAGGTGCTTTAGCGGGTACCGCTTACCCAATTGATAGGAACAATTTAGCGCAAAAGTTGGGGTTTAGAACCGCAACACTAAATAGTTTAGATGCGGTGTCCGATAGAGATCATGTTATAGAGCTACTGGCATCGGCGAGTATTTCTATGATGCATTTATCTCGTTTTGCCGAAGATTTAATTTTCTACAATTCGGGTGAAGCAGGCTTTGTTGAAATGAGCGATTTAGTTAGCTCTGGTTCTTCATTAATGCCGCAAAAGAAAAACCCTGATGCTTGTGAGTTAATTCGGGGTAAAGCCGGGCGTGTTTTTGGCTCGCTTACCGGCATGTTAACGACCATGAAAGCTCTTGCTCTTGCCTATAACAAAGATATGCAAGAAGACAAAGAAGGTCTTTTTGATGCCTTAGATACCTGGCAAGAATGTATGGAAATGGCAGTATTGGTAGCTGATGGTTTGAAAGTAAATCGTTCACGCACCTTAGCCGCAGCGCAGCAAGGGTATTCGAATGCTACGGAATTAGCTGATTATCTAGTCAGTAAAGATATTCCATTTAGAGAAGCGCATCACATTGTTGGTGAAGTCGTGCTTGCGGCTATTGATAAAGGTTTACCGTTAGAAGATTTAACACTAACGCAATTACAAGAGTACAGCGACAAAATTGGCCAAGATGTTTATCAACATCTATCAATTGAATCGACATTGGATAAACGTGAAGCACTTGGCGGCACATCACGTGGTCAAGTTGAGCAAGCGTTAGCGAGTATTCAGTCAGGTGAAAGTGAAATTCTTAATGAGAATGTTGTTGGCGCGCCAGGTAAACAACAAACTCAAGTGGCGTTAAAGCAAGTTAAACAGCGCTTAAATGCACAAAAAGCAGCGGCAATGTCAGTACGTCGAGCTAAAATGTCAGATGTTGATAGTATTTATCAGTTAACGGCTTTTTGGGCCGAAAAAGGTGAAATACTGCCTCGAACACGTGACAATATTATTCACGATATTCAAAATTTTGTTGTAGCCGAAATTGACGGCAAAGTCGTTGGCTCAGCGTCACTTTATATTTATCAAACCAGTTTAGCTGAAATTCGCTCTATTGTGATTGAAGAAAGTGCTCATAAACAAGGACAAGGTGAAGCGTTGGTGCAATATCTGCTTGAGTTCGCTCATCAAATGGAGCTACAGCAAATTATTGTACTGACCTATATTCCGCAGTATTTTGCCAAATTAGGTTTTACCTTAATTGAGAAAAGTTCATTAGCTGAAAATATTATTGAAGATAGCGAACCTAGTCCACATAAAGATCCTGCCGATGAAGTGGCAATGGAATATATTGTTCAACGTTGCGCACATTCAGCTCAGCATGAAAGTGCTTAATAACATAAATAGTAGTTTGAGAGTATGAATAGTAACGAAAATAACGTTAAGTGGTTTAGAAGCGCCGCGCCATATATTAATGCCCATCGAGGTAAAACCTTTGTGCTGATGTTTGGCGGTGATGCGGTTGAACACGCGAACTTTGCCAATATCATTCATGATATTGCTTTACTCAGAAGTCTTGGGGTTAAACTGGTACTTATTCATGGCGCTCGCCCGCAAGTTGAAAAGCGCTTGAAAGCGCAAAGCATTACTCCGCAAATTGAGCAAAACTTACGGATAACTGACGCTGAAACTTTGCTAACGGTAAAAGATGCCACAGGCTCATTACGTATTCATATTGAAGCACTACTAACCATGGGCTTGGTAAACTCGCCGATGCATGGCGCGCAAATTCGCGTTAGCACTGGCAACTTTGTTATTGCCAAGCCGATAGGTGTGCGAGATGGTATTGATTTTAAGCATACCGGTCGAGTGCGTCGTATTGATGCTGAAGGCATAAAAACCCAATTAGATTTTGGCTCTATTGTCCTGTTGTCACCTGTTGGCTATTCATCAACAGGTGAGGTGTTCAACTTAGCATTGGAAGATGTAGCGGCAAAAACCGCGATTGCCCTAAAAGCTGATAAGTTAATCGCCTTAACAAAACAGTCAGGGTTACTTGATCAACAAGGTGAATTGATCCGAAGCTGTGGTGTAGCTACGGTTACCAATTTACTTAATGATCAAGAGGACTATGTTGGTCAGTTATTACTACAGGCGATAATTCAGAGTGCTAAACAAGGTGTAGATCGTTGTCATTGTGTCAGTTATGCCAGTGATAGTGCGTTACTACAAGAGTTATTTACCCGAGATGGCGCAGGCACCTTGATTGCAAAAGATCATCATGAACAATTATCTGCCGCAAATATTGATGATGTTGGTGGTATCTTAGAGCTAATTGCACCATTGGAAGAAGAAGGTGTGTTAGTTAAGCGCTCACGCGAATTACTGGAAGTTGAAATTGACCGTTTTACCGTGATAAAAAAAGAAGATGTGATTATCGCTTGTGCCGCTTTGTACCCATACGCTGAAGCTAATACAGGTGAAATCGCTTGTTTAGTTATTCACCCTGATTATCGTGGCGGCAACCGAGGTATTCGTTTAATTAATGCTTTAGAGCAAGCAGCAAAAAGACAAAAACTTTCGTCAATATTTGTGCTCACTACGGTCAGTGCTCATTGGTTTATTGAGCAAGGCTACGTTGAACAAGCCATTGAGAACCTGCCAGAAGGCAAGCAGAAAATGTATAACATACAGCGAAAGTCTAAGGCATTTACTAAAAAAATATAGTAAACGCTCTTTATCACTGAAATTAGTTAGAAATAATAACAAATGTATAACAAAGCATTTTAAAGGTTCATATTTTTGTGCATACTGAGGGCATTAATCACTATTACAATAATAGGTAAATGTCTACGATGAACTTTTCCCAGTTCCCTGTTAGCAATGCTACTTTTCTCGCTTCAATTTTGGTAACTTGTAGCTGTTTTAATGCAATGGCATTTTCTGACTCGCAAAATAGCCTTGATTTGAATATCGCAGCTAAAGCTGGCTATATCGACAACTTTCTCTATCAAACTGACGATGAACAAAGCACTGCTTTTTATAAACTATCTTCACAATTGGCATTAGAGAGCAAGGGGCAACAATCTATTGTCAGCCTTGATGCAAATGTAGATTCATATTTTTTTGATAAGTTTAAAGATGATGACCATTCTGAATTTTCATTAAATCCAAAATACCAATATAAAATAACACAAAATCAAGCTGTTAATATTTCTGCTCATTGGGATAATAGCTATGTTTACCGAGGGACAGGTTTGTCGCTAGGAGAGTTAAATAATCTCAAAGAAGGGGATGAGAAAGAAAATTTTGGAGCAAGTTTTGGTTTTGAATATGGTACTTTTGATTCGCAAGGTAGAGTAAATTTTGAGGTCAAATATGATGAAGGAAAGTTCACTACTCGAAGAGCTGAAACCTCTGAGTTGGATAGCGACACTCTAAATATCAAGTCGAGTTTTGATTACTTACTCTCCGGTAAAACCTATATGGTATTTGATGTTGATTATCAAATAGGTGATTACCCTAATGATCCCATCCGTAATCGTGATAGTTTGACTGCTTTAGCGGGGGTGAAGTGGCAAACGACCGTGATTAGTGAACTAAGCTTTTTAGTGGGTTATCAAAACCTTAAATTCGAAAATAGTTTATTAGATGATGACGCCTTTAAATGGCGCTTTGATTATATTTGGCGACCTTCTGATTTTACCACCATGCACCTAATGTCAAATCGAAAATTTGATAAGGCAGACCGCATAGCGAGCACGTATAGTTTAGGAGAAATATACGAGATTGACATCGTTCACGCTTTTACTGACCATGTTAGCATTAATGCGTTGGTGAGTTATAACAGCGAAAAAATTGTTACTCTGAAAAGTCAACGTAAAGAAAATTACTGGTCTTCAATACTAAGGGTTAACTATCAACGCACGGAGCGATTAGGTTTTTACCTTACTTATCAAAATAAATCATTGGATGCTGATTACGGTGATATAGACTACCTATATAATAGCGTATCTTTAGGGGTTAAAGTAGAGCTTTAGTGGTTAAAGTATAATGTATGTTTAAGCGTTTTATTTATAATTTCGAAATCATATTATAACGTTAAAGTAACAATATATTTACCTAATTAATTATTAATTCACTAAAACCTTTTGGTTATTAAGTCTTGAATTCTCTTTAATTTCAATCGTTTATTTTATGTTTTTTTATAATTATATTAAATTATAAAATCTCATAATAATATTGGTGGAATTAAATTAGTAATTGATTCAAGGATAATGTTATTATTTGTAATCCAATTGAGTAAAAAATATGCGATTTCTGATTGTTTGCCTGTCACTTCTCTGTTGTGGGGCAATTGCAAGTGATTATAGTCTCGGTGCTGGAGATCAAATAAAAATTTCGGTCTATGGTGAGCCTGACTTAACAACCAAAGTAAAGATAGATAAATCTGGGATGATATCATTTCCATTTCTATCGGATATTTCAGCACTAGGACTATCTCCTAAGTTGTTAGAGAAAAAAATAGCTGACGGCTTGCGTGGTGACTATATTATCGATCCACAAGTTGCTGTTTCTGTAGTCATTTATAGACCTTTTTTTATACATGGAGAAGTTAGGCGCCCTGGTGGTTACCCATTTCAGGAAGACTTAACACTAGATAAGGCTATTGCTATTGCTGGTGGTTTAGCAGCGAGAGCGTCGAAATCTGACTGGAAAATTACTCGCATAGTTAGTGGTGTAAAGCAAACATTCACCGTGAATGTAGCAACTGCTGTTTTGCCTGATGATATTATTGAGATAGAGCAAAGTTTTTTTTGAGTACATTAGATAAAGAAAATACAGTATTGGTGAATGACGAAGTGGCGTTAAAAGAAATTTTAACGCCACTTTGGGCTCGCCGTTGGAAAATTGTTTTTTTTACTTTGTTAGTCTCCTTTTCTGTTGCTTTTTATGTTTCCTTGCTGAAACCGTCATACAAGGCAACAGCTATATTGCAGATTGGTAGCAGCAAACCAGCCAATACCTTATCTATTGATGACGCTTTTAATGAATCAAGTGCTAGTAAAGAGCAAATTCAAACTCAGTATGAACTGCTACGTTCAAGAAAATTTGCTGAACGTGTGATATCGCAATTAAATTTGGTACAACATAGTGAATTTAATAGTGGTAAATATAATGACAAAATATCTTTCTTTGCTGAAATGGGGCAACGAAAGAAAAATCCTTCTATTAGGGATATTGTGACGGATTTTCTTGCTCGGCTTAATATCAGCCCGATCTCAGGTACGGAATTAGTAAAGATTACCTTTTCTTCTTATTCGCCAGAATTATCACAAAAAGTGGCTAATCAAGTGGGGGTAACTTATCTGCAATATCAAGACGAAATTCATAGTGCTTCGAAAGAAACAACCTCGCAGTGGTTAGTTGATCAGCTTGAAGAGTTAGGAAAAAAATTAGAAATTTCAGAGCAATCATTGCAAGAGTATCGTGAAAATGAAGGTATCGTTGATATTCAAGGTATTGTTGGATTAGTCAGTGGTCAATTATCCGAGCTGACATCAGAAGCATTAAAAGCTGCTAAGTTGCAGGATGATTTAGGTGTTACTTATCAGGAGATTCAAAAAAATCGCCTCAGCTTTGAAAAATTATTACAAATGCAGGAGGTACATAATGAATCAGCATTTGTTCTATTAAAGCGTAATGAAGAGAAAGCCGCGCGTAAATTGAATGAATTGGCTCAACGTTATGGCCCTAAACATCCAAAAAGAATTGCTGCTCAGTCTGAGCTTGATTCCTTAGAAAGACGTATGGAAGCACAGATATTATCGGTTGTTACATCAATTGAAAAAGATTATTTCAATGCGGTGGAAAAAGTAAATGCAACAGAGCAACGATTAGCTGAAGCGAAAAAAGATTATATTCGCTTGAGCCGCTTACAAAATAAATTCTCGCAACTTAGCCGTGAAGTTGATACCAATAAAGAATTATATAATAATTATTTAGTGCGCTTAAAAGAAGCTGATGCGATGGGGAATTATAAAGCAAATTTTTATGTACGTTTTATTGATAAAGCGATAATGCCTACAGGACAATTTGCTCCAAATAGAACATTAGCCGTTATGATTAGCTTTATTCTAGCAATGGTGTTTATTTCCATAGTCATTATTATGCGTGAATTATTAATGGATACGCTAAATTCACGTAGAAAGTTAGATAACTTTAATGAAGCACCTATTTTAGCGGTATTACCTAAAATTAAAGCTAGCTCGAGTGAGAAAAAGGAAGATGCTTACAGCACTGATAATCGTTTTACTGAAGCCATTAGAACACTACGAACAGCATTGTTATTTAACAATGAAAAGGCGCCGCCTAAAGTCATAGCCATAACATCATCGGTACCAAATGAAGGTAAATCTACGGTTGCATTGCACCTTGCTCGTTCTTTTAGTGAAATGGAAAAGGTACTGTTGATTGAGGCTGATATGCGTCATCCAACAATTGCTAAAAATATGAACTTGAATCAGCACCGACCTGGTTTATCTAATTTATTAGCCAAAACACATCAAATCAATGAATGTATCATTCGAGATAAAAATGTTAAATTGGATATTCTAACCTCGGGTATTTCACCTGCTAATCCATTAGCCTTTTTGTCAATGAAGCGTTTTAATATGTTAATTAAGGTTTTTGGGAATTTTTATGATCGTATTATTATTGAAACGCCACCGGTCAATGCGGTTAGCGATGCTGTTATTATTTCTAAACTTGTTGAGAGTGTACTGTACGTTGTGCACGGTAACAGAACTAAAAGAGAGCAAATATCTTCAGGGTTACGGATGCTAAAGCAAGTCAATGCTCCAATTGAGGGGGTTGTTATCAATCATAGTGAAAATATTGATACTGATAAGTATCAGAACAAATATTATAACAGTCGTAATAACATTATTAAGTTGGCGGCAAGAAAACGCGGTTAATAATCGTGACTATGGTTTATGCGATAAGCAATATTGCGTACAATAGTAAAAACCATCTAAACACTTCGTTATGAAAAAACATCTTCAATTTTCGGTAAAAGCATTAAACAGTTTTAATATCCAGGCTATTGCGCCGAAAATATTCTTTCCTACTAGTCTTGTTGAATTAACTGAGCTAGCGAATAAGCATTTTACTCATTTTTATGTTTTGGGGGAGGGGAGTAATACACTTTTCTGTGATGAAAAAACTCCGGTTCTCATTAAACCTAGCTTTAAAGGTATTGAACTGACTGAAGATAATGATTCTTTTTATGTCAAAGTCGCGTGTGCAGAGAATTGGCATGATTTCGTAGAATATTGCGTAAATAAAAAAATCTATGGTATAGAAAACCTAGCGTTAATCCCTGGTAGTGCAGGTGCGGCGCCAGTGCAAAATGTTGGTGCTTATGGTGTGGAAGTAGGAGATTTTATTGACAAAGTGTCTTGGTTTGACTTTAGCCAGCAAGCGCTAGTAAATTATAGCAACGCACAATGTAAGTTCTCTTATCGCGATAGTATTTTTAAACAAAAATTAAATGGCAGAGGAGTTATTACTCATGTGTATTTTAAATTTCCTAAAATTTGGCATCCGATAATAAGTTATCAAGGTCTCAGCTGCCTACCCCCCCCTGTCTCTGCACAAGATATTATGCAAAAGGTCATACAATTGCGTCAGGAGAAATTACCAGATCCTAAAGTTTTAGCAAATGCAGGCAGTTTCTTTAAAAATCCAATGGTGACAAATGCTTGCTTTAAGGCATTGCAGCAGAAGTATCCTGCAATGCCTTTTTATCCACAAAGTAATGGTAATGTTAAGCTAGCTGCTGGCTGGCTAATTGAGCAAGCTGGTCTGAAAGGGTTTAAAGAAGGTGATGTTGGGGTACATGAAAAACAAGCATTGGTATTAATCAATTATGCTGATGCTTTGGGACAAGATATTGTCAAGCTGGCAAAACATGTTCAGCAGCAAGTGATGAAGCAATTTAATGTTCAACTACAAGCGGAAGTTCGCTTTATCACTCAGCAAGGTGAAGTAGATAGTGCAAGTGTGGGAAAGGGATAATGAAAGCGATTAGAGAAACCTTAATTCAAAAGTTAGTTAAAGGGGATTTTTTATCTGGCCAGGCTTTGGGTGACGAACTTGGGGTAAGCCGTGCTGCTATTTCAAAGCATATTGCTGCCTTACAGGAAATGGGGTTTGATATTTTTAGTGTTACGGGAAAAGGTTACCGGTTGGCTGAACCTATTGAATTATTGAGCGAAGAAAAAATAGTTTCATATATAGATAAAGGCAATATTACCGCTAAAGTAGAAGTTCATAATGTCATTGACTCTACAAACAGTTATTTAATGCGTCGCTTGCCAAATCAAAATTTGCCCGGCCAAGTTTGTATTGCAGAATATCAGAGTGCTGGTAGAGGACGTAGAGGGCGACAATGGATTTCACCGTTTGGTTCGCATATTTATATGTCGATGTATTGGCCTTTAGAACAGGGTCTGTCAGCTGCTATGGGCTTAAGTGTCGTAGCTGCACTTGCCGTGAGTGATGCCATTAAAGCGCTTTACAACATAGAAGTGCAGTTAAAATGGCCAAATGATATTTATTTGAATGGTGTGAAACTTGCCGGAATATTGATTGATTTGGAGGGGCAAGCGATGGAGGCATGTCATTGTGTTGTAGGCATAGGTTTAAATATTAATATGCCACCTAAAAGTGCCGAACTTGTTGATCAACCATGGACTGATTTATCAAGTGCCATAGGAGCAGAAATAGATAGAAATGTTTTGGCGGCTAAAATTATTTCTGCACTTATAGAGCGGCTAAGCACACATAGACAAACTGGTATAAGCACGATGATTTCTCAATGGCAAGCACAAGATTTTTATCTTAATAAGTCAGTAGTATTAGTTACCGGCAATAATGCTACACGTGGTGTTTGTCGAGGCATAAACACTCAAGGGGCATTGTTACTTGAAGTCAACGGTAAAGTAAGTCCTGTTTATGGTGGTGAAGTGAGCTTACGAGGCGGAATATGAGATTACTTATTGATATTGGTAATACTCAAATAAAGTATGTCTTTCAAGAAAGTAACGCAGCATTGTTTAGTAAAGTAATTTATTGCGATTACACTACTTTTCTCTCAAAATTGGCAAAAAGTACTTTTTCTAATGTTTACTCGATTATTGTTGCCAATGTCAAAGTTACTGAAATAGTGGCTGAAATTGAATCTTGGGCTTCACAACATAGTATTGCTTTTTTGCAAGTACATAGCCAAGCAAAAGCCTTTGGCGTTTGCTCTAGTTATAAACAACCGGCATGTTTGGGGGTTGACCGGTGGCTAGCCCTAATTGCTGCTCATCAGCTTTATCCTAAAATGAATGTATTGATTATTGATGCTGGTACTGCGACAACTGTGGATCTGCTGACGGTAAATGGCGAACACCTCGGTGGATGGATAATGCCAGGTGTACAAACCATGTTTGATAGCCTAATTAGTAACACAGAAAAAATTATTGCTGACCCAATTAATACAGCCAGTGTGTCGTTTGGTGTTGATAGTTCGGAGTGTGTTAATTATGGTACTTGGGCGATGACTGTTGGTGCGATAAAGGAAGCGGTGAATCAGGCAAATACTTTGTTGCCACTTGATAAAGTGATCTTAACTGGTGGAAATAGTAAACAAATTATTAATTTGGTTCCTGAAAGTTATGAGCTAATACCTGAGCTGTTATTTCATGGTTTAAGCTGTTTTCAAGCTAACTTATAAGGTTCATGAGCAATAACAATGCTAATAATGCGGATGAAAAATCATCAAACAGAGAAAAACATGCTTTTTTTTGCATTTTCCTGTTGCAAGCAAGAAAGCATTACTCTAGAATTCGCACCACTTAATGTAGTGCCGACTTAGCTCAGTTGGTAGAGCAACTGACTTGTAATCAGTAGGTCGCCAGTTCGATTCCGGCAGTCGGCACCATTAATACTCTTACGCATGTTTTGCTAAAGAGGAATAAAAATTTGGAGGGGTTCCCGAGTGGCCAAAGGGATCAGACTGTAAATCTGACGGCTCAGCCTTCGGTGGTTCGAATCCACCTCCCTCCACCATTTTTTTGCGTGTTTGAAAGAATACGCGGACGTCGTATAGTGGTAATACCTTAGCCTTCCAAGCTAAAGCTGCGAGTTCGATTCTCGCCGTCCGCTCCATCTTTAAAATGAAATGCTGATATGGCTCAGTTGGTAGAGCGCACCCTTGGTAAGGGTGAGGTCGGCAGTTCGAATCTGCCTATCAGCACCATTTCTAAAGATACTCTTCCTTATACTGCATTAAATATAAACTAATCCTTAATTTTTGTTAATCTACCCTGAGGTATTTTAAAATGGCTAAAGAAAAATTTGAACGTTCGAAACCACATGTAAACGTTGGTACTATCGGACACGTTGACCATGGTAAAACAACGTTAACAGCTGCTATCTCTGCGGTATTAACAAAAGTACACGGTGGTGAAGTAAAAGATTTCGCACAAATCGATAATGCTCCAGAAGAGCGTGAGCGTGGTATTACTATTAATACTTCTCACATCGAATACGATACAGAAACTCGCCACTACGCACACGTAGATTGTCCTGGCCATGCTGATTACATCAAAAACATGATCACTGGTGCTGCACAAATGGATGGCGCTATCTTAGTAGTTGCTGCTACAGATGGTCCTATGCCACAAACACGTG
>NZ_NBOF01000037.1 GCF_002104475.1 Cognaticolwellia mytili | reverse complement strand
CCATTATCGATGATAAATTGAAAAGCATCATCCACGAGGCCCCCGTTGCAACCGTGGCTCTGGCCATTCACATTGCAATCAATGAGCTCTTGTTCTGAGAGGGAAATTAGATTCCCATTCTTGATTTGGTTGATGCCCTCTGTGGCCGCCACCGACGAGAATGCCCAACATGCTCCACATTGGCCTTGATCCTTTATAGGAGTGACGGCTCCCAAGCTCCTCCAATCTAAGTTAGTTTCTGCTACCGACACATTCTCATAACGAAAATTGCTAGGCGTTGCACGAGATGAG
>NZ_NBOF01000036.1 GCF_002104475.1 Cognaticolwellia mytili | reverse complement strand
GTCAGAAACATCTACATTACTGTCGTCACTTGCCGCATCGAGCAATGTATCAATATCATCAGGGTCAGAAACATCTACATTACTGTCGTCACTTGCCGCATCGAGCAATGCATCGATATCATCAGGGTCAGAAACATCTACATTACTGTCGTCACTTGCCGCATCGAGCAATGCATCGATATCATCAGGGTCAGAAACATCTACATTACTATCGTCACTTGCCGCATCTAGCAATGCATCGATATCATCAGGGTCAGAAACATCTACATTACTATCGTCACTTGCAGCATCT
>NZ_NBOF01000035.1 GCF_002104475.1 Cognaticolwellia mytili | reverse complement strand
AGCTGACAGAGGATGAAGTTCATTCAGGGAACCATATTTTTTATCACATAAGCTTCTTATTCATTATAAGCACATAGCACACACCATCACAATTAGAACAAGCAAGCACGCAGATCGCTTGTTCCTCCCCTTCGATCTAATTAGCTTCAGTTCATTTGCAGTTGCATGGGTCACAGGTGCAGTTTGACCCGCACTTGCACCCGTTCTCAGATCCCTCGGCCATCTCGAATCCCTCAAATCCCCCCCTGGTTGGTGCTAATCCGAGGATCATAGTTTCAGTGGAGCCGATCTTCT
>NZ_NBOF01000034.1 GCF_002104475.1 Cognaticolwellia mytili | reverse complement strand
CTGCTTCATAGTACGCAGAAAATACATTTTCGTCATCATCATTAATCAAAACCAGCGATAACCGGCGTTCAAGATGCAGCTAAAAATCCTTGAGAATCGCTCGAACCTGCTCAAGGGTAACGAAGAGGACGACGGTGAACGGTCCCTGGCGAGAAACAGTGGGAATAAACCCTTTATAAAGCGCCATAGGCCCTTCCGCCCTCACCGTCTTCAATGCGCAGTCGAGCGCTCCGGCATACGGCGGCGGCGCCCCCTTCTCAACCTTCATATTCATCACCCTCGTCTTCACCACATCCAC
>NZ_NBOF01000004.1 GCF_002104475.1 Cognaticolwellia mytili | reverse complement strand
GGATAACTATGTAAAATCAACGTTAATGTGAGTGTCCACACAAATTGCATGATAACTAATTGTTAAAGAACGTTAACTCGATGAGTTAACCGAAACAAAATCTCATTCGCTTTGTTTCGTTGCTACAAGCCTTGCCTGAAGCAGGATGCGTATAATACGCTTCCGTGTTTTAAAGTCAACGTTTATTTCTAATAAAAAAGTGTTTTTTTGAACTTTCTTTTTAGAATATTCAAAACCCTACTTTATAACGTTAAGTCAGCTATTTTGGCCTAAACCAGTGTAGTTAACTCTTTAAAACAAGCTTCTTGGGTTGCCCCGAAGAAGTGGAGCGCATTATGGCGATTTTTCAGAGCACGTCAACACTTAAATGCACTTTTATGAAATTTATTACTAGATACTAGCCCACTTGAATACAAAACACACAATTCGATGATGAATTAATCTTATTTTATATATTCATTAGCTTCAGTAAGCTCATTTATTCTATTTACACCATCAACTGTATCGGGTGATTGTTCGCTGGTGTAACGACTATCAACAAGTATTTTACACTCTATACCCGCATTACTTGCTGCTTGCATGTCAGAAATTTTGTCTCCAATAAAAATACTTTCTGCCAAATCAATATCAAATTCTTGTGTCGCCTGCATGATCATACCCGGCTCTGGCTTACGGCACTCGCACGGCGTAACAAATTCATTAACACCTTTTGATGGATGATGTGGGCAATAATAGACTTTACTAATCGCTATGCCATGCCCTGCAAAAGCAGCAACCATCCACTGTGTTAACTTTTCGAACATTGCAATATCATAAAGACCTCGAGCAATGCCTGCTTGATTAGTTATAACGATAATTTGATAACCTTTCGCGATTGCTAGTTGGCAGAGTTCAAAAATACCCTCAACAAATTCAAAATCTGCTATTTTGTGGACGTAGCCATGATCGATATTAATAATGCCGTCTCGATCGAGAAAAAGTGCTTTACTCATTTAAAATCCAAATAAATGTCTATGTTCATAAAAAAGACGAGCTTAACTCGTCCTTTTATTATCCACTCTATGTATGTTTACTTGCAACTATCTAGCTTGCAAATGCATTTACATACAAAGGCCGCCATCAATTTCAACAACGCGGCCGGTAAAAAATTCATTTTCAAAAATATAGTTAACCGTATGAGCGATTTCATCTGCTTCACCTAAACGCCCTACTGGTTTCATTTTCTCTAACCGTTCTCGCATTTCTGGTTTCATCGCTTCGGTCATTGCTGTACGTATAACACCTGGAGCAATTGCGCCAACGCGAATACCGTGACGGCCTAATTCTCTTGCCCATGTAACTGTCATGGCCACAACACCAGCTTTTGAAGCGGCATAATTAGTTTGTCCCATATTACCACCACGGGCAATTGATGACATATTAATGATAACGCCTTTGCGATTACCCTCAATCATATGTACCGCTGCTTCCCTGCCACATAAGAATACACCAGTAAGGTTGACATCAATAACAGACTGGAACTGCGCTAAAGACATTTTTTTACTAACAACACCATCTTTTGCTTTAACGAACATACCATCACGTAAGATACCTGCATTATTGATTAAACCATCGATACCAGAAAAGTCCTCATTGATTTTTGCAAATGTCACTTCTACTTCACTTTCGTTGGTTACGTTAGCTAAATAATACTTTGCTCGTGCACCAGCCTCTTCAACCATGGCAACTGTTGCTTTTAGCTGCTCTTCGTTTAAATCTATTAACGCTAATTTTGCACCTGTTTTAGCTAGACTCAATGCCATTGCGCGACCTAAGCCTTGACCGCCACCGGTGACAACAATCGTTTTATTGTTCAAATTCATTTCTAATCCTCTATATTCTATTTTATATACTTGTTGAATCCGCTACTCAACTTAAACAAGGAGTTATTTAATACTAAGCTGAGTAAGACCCATTTAATCTAATTTATTTTGCTAAACATCAACGAACTATCGGTGTAAAAAACCAGTCAATTAACTCTGTAGGAATTTCTTTAATATCGTCATATACCCATTGTGGCTTTTTGTCTTTATCAACTAATAAAGCACGCACACCTTCCAAAAACTCTTGATACTGACAACAGCGAAGGCTTAAATTTAACTCTGAAGAAAAACACTCTGCTAATGTGAAGTTCTTACTGGTCATTAATTGGCGATAGATTATCATAGCTGAAAGTGGACTGCCTTTTTTTAGTTTAGCTTGCGCTCGCTGCAACCAATCGTTATCAGTATCTAAGGTTAAAATGGCGTTATATATATCAAGGCCATTATCAAATTTAGTTAACTGTTCAATGATATCTCGATGCTGTTCAACATTAGAGGTGATTACTTTGAAATCTGCAGAACTGTGCTCTATCAAATGCTCGATTACCTTATCGAGTAAAATAAAGTTCTCTTGCTCACCCTGCCAAACTACTTCGCTTAAGCTTTGTAATAAATGCTCTTTAGAGCGGCTGCTAATGGCAATATTAGCTAAACCAATATCAAGCGCGTCTACTGCGTTGAAAATAGACCCCGTAAGTCCTAAAAATAGCCCTCTATTACTAGACATTTTATTGAGAAACCAACTTGCCCCAACATCAGGATATAAACCTATAGTGATTTCAGGCATCGCCAACAAGCTTTTTTCAGTCACAACTCTGTGGCTTGCTCCTGCAAATAAGCCAATACCACCACCCATAATATATCCATCGCCCCAAACTAGAATAGGTTTGGTAAATTCATGAATAAGTTGATCAAGTTGATACTCTTTTGAAAAGAACTCTTGGGCAAGACTTTCAGCAATAACTTTGTCACAAATAGCTGTTTCATTAGCGTCTCTTTCAGACTTCAATGCATGGACTAAACTTACCACATCACCACCTGCGCAAAACGCTTTATCACCCGCTCCTTGTAAAATTACCATTGCGATTTCATCATCACTTTGCCAAGTCAGTAATTGCTTGAACAATAATTCAATCATAACCAAACTAAGTGCATTGAGAGATTGTGGAGAATTTAACTCAGCAATGGCTATTTTTTTATTATTACCAGCAGCAAGTTTACTAAAATTTACAGGCGACATAATTACTCTTTATTCAAATATTACTTATCTAAACTTACATCTATTTCAACAACAGTTCGACCTGTGACGCTACCATCAACATAAGCATCAAAAGCATTAGGTAAATCGGCGAACTTAATTGTTGTTGGTGAAATCACTGCCAACTTGCTAGGCTTAAGATCACTAGCTAAGCGTTTCCAGCCTTGCTCTCGCACGGATAATGGCATTTCAACTGAGTTAATACCCAATAGGCTAACGCCACGTAAAATAAATGGCATCACGGTAGATTCGAGTTTAAAGCCACCTGCTAAGCCTATTGAAGCGATATTACCCCACACGTTTGTGGTGCGAGTTAACCATGCTAGTGTATCACCACCAACATTATCAACAGCGCCGCCCCACTGAGCACTTTCTAGCGGTTTTGAGCCCATATCGATATCATGACGATTTATTAATTGACTAGCACCTAGCTCTTTTAAGTAAACTTCTTGTTCTGTTTTTCCAGTAAAGGCAATAACTTCGTAGCCGATATTAGATAACATATTGATGGCAAAACTACCGACACCACCTGTAGCGCCTGTAACAACAATAGGTCCTCGCTCAGGAACTTGGCCATTATCTTCCATACGTTGAATGGCAATAGCAGCAGTGTAACCGGCTGTACCTAACGCCATAACGTCACGCAAACTCATACCATCAGGTAAATTCACCACAGAGTCTGCTTTAACACGAGCATATTCTGTGTAACCACCGTCATATAGCTCAGACAATTGCGCACCACAAACCAGTACTTTATCACCTGATTGAAAGCAAGAATCTTCTGAACTTACCACTACGCCAGATAAATCAATACCACCAACTAACGGATAAGTTCTCAGTATTCGACCTTTACCTGTCGCAGCAAGTGCATCTTTATAGTTAATATCTGAATAAGCCACTTTAATAACGACTTCACCTGCCGTTAAATCATCTAGGCCTATTTGTTCAAAGCCACTGCTAATGGTTTTATCATTTTTATGAATTCGAAATGCGGTAAACTTTTCAGGAACTGTTGACATGTTATGACCCTATCTATTGATAATTTATCGACTGACATATTCAGTAATTAAAGTAGCTTTAATAACTTTTTTACTACCCCATAACTAAAATAACAGCAAAGAATAATGTAGCCACTAGCATTTAGAAAATAACATGCTCGTGCAATTAGACATTAGTCCCGCTGTTTGATACCCGTACTACTTTATATCACTGCCGTAAAGATACTAATGATTATAATTAAATAGACCTTCCGGCATTGCCATCAAGGTTTTGCTACCTGCTTCAATTGACTTTATATGACTGTCAATTTTAGGTAATAAGCGCTCAATGAAAAATGCACCAACATACATTTTTGCTTGGTAGAACTCATCACTCAGTTGCGACACTGACTTTTCAGCCATCATCGCCCACATATAGGCATAACTAACCAAGCCAAAGGCAGCTAAATAATCAGTTGCTGATGCGCCGACCATGTCTTTATCATTACTTTGCTCGGCAATAATTAAATCAGTAACCGCTTTTAATTTTTCTAGCGACTCATTTAACGGGTTAAGGTAAGGCAATAGTGCTTGATTACTATTATTTGCATTAACAAAAGCATTTATTTCAGCAAAGTAACTTTCAAGAAACTGCCCTTTATTGGCAACAACTTTACGACCAAGTAAATCAAGAGCTTGAATACCGTTGGTACCTTCATAAATTTGCGCAATACGTACATCACGAACCAATTGTTCTTGGCCCCATTCACGCACATAACCATGACCACCAAAAACCATCTGCCCTAGATTACAGCTTTCATAAGCCATATCAGTCATAAATGCTTTTGCAACGGGTGTTAATAATGCCACCAATTGCTCAGCTTGCTGTTTATCTTCTTGGTTCTCAGAAAACTTAACAATGTCTAATTGCTTGGCAACGTAGGTAGAAAAACAACGCCCGCCTTCATTGTAAGCACGCATAGTTAACAGCATTTTACGCACATCAGGATGTACGATAATTGAGTCAGCTTTTTTATCAGGTGATTTTTTACCGGTAGCACTTCGGCCTTGAATACGTTCAATGGCATATTCTGCAGCTTGTTGGTATGACGTTTCAGCAGCACCAACGCCCTGAATTCCCATACCTAAACGTTCATAGTTCATCATAGTGAACATGTAGTTTAAGCCTTTGTTTTCTTCGCCAACTAAATAGCCTTTAGCGCCGTCAAAATTCATCACACAAGTTGCTGAGCCTTTAATGCCCATTTTGTGTTCAATTGAACCACAACCAACGGTGTTTCTAGCGCCTAAACTGCCATCTTCGTTCAATAAAAACTTAGGTACCACAAACATTGAGATACCACGAGGTCCTTCTGGCGCACCCGGTATTTTAGCTAGCACTAAGTGAATAATATTCTCGGTTAAATCTTGCTCGCCACCAGTAATAAATATTTTAGTACCGGAAACAGCAAAGCTACCATCGTTTTTCGCTTCGGCTTTAGCCGTCATAATGCCTAAATCACTACCCGCGTGCGGCTCAGTTAAACACATAGTGCCAGCCCACTGCCCCGAATACATATTTTCTAAATAAGTTTGTTTCATTTCGGTTGAAGCATGAGCTGATAGCGCTAAACAAGCGCCAGCAGTCAACATTGGATACAAAGCAAATGAAATAGAGGCAGATTGCGTCATTTCTTCAACAAATGATTGCAACATTTTCGGCATACCCATGCCGCCATGCTCTGGCTCGCCACTTAATGCGCCCCAGCCACCGTCACAATAAAGCTGATAAGCTTTAGAAAAGCCATCAGGTGTTGTTACTTCGCCATTAGTCCAAGTTGCACCTTGTTCATCACTATTACGATTTAACGGCGCGATAACTTCAGAGGTTAACTTTGCCCCTTCAGACAAAATAGCATCAGCGGTATCTTTATCAATCATGTCTGCAACGGCAGGCATGGTTGCCCACAATTGCTCAGCATTAAAAACTTCATGTAATAAGAACTGCATATCGCGCATTGGCGCTTGATAATTACTCATAGTTAGTACTAATCCCCTTACATGTTACGGCGGTATTGACCACCGGCGTCAAATAGTGAATTAACAATTTGACCTAAAGAACAAACCTTACAAGCGTCCATCATCAATTCGAAAATATTCTCATGATTTATTGCTGCTGTTTGTAAGCGTTTTAATAATTCTTTCACTTCAACTTCATTAGCTTTATTTAAGCTAGCAAGCATATCAATTTGATAAGTTTTTTCTTCCTCAGTTGCACGAATAACTTCATCAGGTACAACTGTTGGTGAGCCCGTTGAACTTAAGAAGGTATTAACACCAATAATTGGGAATTCACCTGAGTGTTTCAAATGCTCGTAGTGCATACTTTCTTCTTGAATTTTACCACGTTGGTACATGGTTTCCATTGCACCAAGTACGCCACCACGCTCATTGATTCGGTCAAACTCCGTTAATACGGCTTCTTCAACTAAATCAGTGAGTTCTTCAATAATGAAGGCACCTTGAATTGGGTTTTCATTTTTCGATAAACCTAATTCACGGTTAATAATTAATTGAATTGCCATCGCACGGCGCACACTGTCTTCGGTTGGCGTGGTGATCGCTTCATCATAGGCATTAGTATGCAATGAATTACAGTTATCATTGATAGCGTAAAGTGCTTGTAACGTAGTACGAATATCGTTGAAATCAATTTCCTGCGCATGCAAAGAGCGCCCAGACGTTTGGATATGATATTTCAACATTTGCGCACGCGCATTAGCGCCATACTTATTCTTCATCGCTTTTGACCAAATACGACGAGCAACACGGCCAATTACCGCATACTCTGGATCAATACCATTTGAGAAGAAGAATGATAAGTTAGGACCAAACTCATTGATGTCCATGCCACGGCTTAAGTAGTACTCAACAAAGGTAAAGCCGTTCGCTAAAGTTAATGCTAATTGGGTGATTGGGTTAGCACCTGCTTCTGCAATATGGTAACCAGAAATAGACACTGAATAGAAGTTACGAACACCTTTTTCGATAAAGTATTCTTGTACATCGCCCATTAAACGAAGGGCAAATTCAGTTGAGAAAATACAGGTGTTTTGCGCTTGGTCTTCTTTAAGAATATCAGCTTGAACCGTACCACGTACTAAGGTTAATGTGCGGGCTTTAATTTCTTCATAAACCGCTGGTGGCAATACTTGATCACCAGTAACACCTAAAAGCATTAAACCTAAGCCGTCATTACCTTCTGGTAATTCACCTTGGTAACTTGGGCGTTCGCAACCTTTGTCTTTATAAATCTTTTTAATGGTCGCGTTAACTTCTTTTTCTAAGCCATTTTCAGTGATAAAGCGCTCACATTGTTGATCAATTGCCGCGTTTAAGAAAAAGCCTAGTAACATTGGCGCTGGGCCATTAATCGTCATTGAAACAGATGTCATAGCATGTGCTAAATCAAAACCTGAATAAAGTTTCTTGGCATCATCTAAACAACAAATAGAAACGCCAGCATTACCAATTTTACCGTAAATATCAGGACGTATGGCTGGATCATTACCGTATAAGGTTACTGAATCGAATGCTGTTGATAAGCGTTTCGCTGGCATGCCTTTAGACACATAATGGAAACGACGGTTAGTACGTTCTGGGCCACCTTCACCTGCGAACATACGTGTTGGATCTTCACCTTCTCGTTTGAACGGGAATAAACCTGCAGTGTATGGGAATTCACCGGGTACGTTTTCTTGCAAATTCCATTTTAAAATATCGCCCCAACCTTGGTATTTAGGCATACTAATTTTTGGAATGTCACTACCTGACAACGATACTGAATGGGTTTCTATTGATAACTCTTTGTTACGGACTTTAAACTTGAATTCAGGATTTTTATAGCGCTGAACTTTAGTTGCCCAATCTTCAATTAATAGTTTGTTTTTCGGGTCTAAATCTAATTCAACTTGACTATATAAGGCTTCCAACTGCATCACTAAACCTGATGATGCTTCAGAGTCAGTTTCTTTCGCTGTTTCAATCGCCTTATGAATACCATAAAGTTTCTGTGCCACTTTAGCTTGTTTTTCTACCCAAGCATCATAGCCACGGTTATTTTCTGAAATTTCAGATAAATAACGAATGCGCGCGCCGGGAATAACACTGCTCTTATTAGCTAAGGTTCCGTCAACAGATAACACGTCACCAACAACTAAGCCTGCTTTGTTATTCAACTCAGTGATCACGGCATTGTATAATTCGGTCATGCCACGGTCATTAAATTGCGATGCAATAGTACCGTATACTGGTACTTCATCATCGCCAGCTTCAAACATGCCACGGTTACGTTTATATTGTTTTTTCACGTCACGCAACGCATCTAACGCGCCACGTTTATCAAATTTGTTTAGTGCTATAATATCAGCAAAATCAAGCATATCGATTTTTTCTAGCTGAGTAGCCGCGCCATATTCAGGTGTCATTACATATAAAGAAACATCTGAATGTTCTTCAATTTCTGTGTCTGATTGGCCAATACCTGAAGTTTCTAGAATGATCAGATCAAAATCTGTCGCTTTTAGAATATCTAAGGTGTCATTTACATAAACAGATAACGCTAAGTTTGATTGGCGAGTTGCTAATGAACGCATATAAACACGATCATTGTTTACCGCGTTCATTCGAATACGGTCACCAAGCAGTGCGCCACCAGTTTTACGTTTTGACGGGTCAACCGAAACAATCGCTATTTTGCTATCATCTGTTGCCATTAAAAAGCGGCGAATTAATTCATCAACAAGTGAAGATTTACCCGCACCACCGGTACCGGTAATACCTAGTACAGGGGTTTTACTTACCGCCGATATTTTACGAATTTTCTCAAGTGCTGCTTTGTTTTCTTCAGGTGCGTTTTCTGCTGCTGATATTAAACGGGCAATAGCTTGTTTTTTATCTTGTAATGGAATGCCTTTCTTCAGGTTAGCAACATCATCTTTTTTAACATTTACGCCAGTTTTAAAGTCACAACGCTCCAGCATGTCATCAATCATACCCAACAAACCAAGTTCACGGCCGTCATCAGGTGAGTAAATACGGGTGATCCCGTAGTCTTGCAGCATTTTAATTTCATCAGGCAGGATTACACCACCACCACCGCCAACAATACGAATATGCTCACAACCACGTTCTTTTAAAAGGTCGTACATATATTTGAAATATTCGTTATGACCACCTTGGTATGAGGTCATGGCAATAGCGTTAGCGTCTTCTTGAATAGCGGTATTTACTACTTCTTCTACGCTACGGTCATGACCAAGATGAATAACTTCTGCACCACTTGATTGCAAAATTCGACGCATAATATTTATAGCTGCATCATGACCATCAAATAGCGATGCCGCGGTTACGATACGGATCTTATTTTTTAACTGATATCTTTCAGTATTCATCTTAAACTCTCTTAATTTGTCAAAATTGCTTTTTTATGAAGCAATATTTACCAGAACAATTGTAAATAGACGCTATAAACAAGTTACTAATGCACTAGTTTTAGTCGTAAAAATTGATAATAGAAACCTAATGATAAAATTAGACCACACTAGAAACATGATGAACATTGATTTTATTGTTAATTTGATGGACTATATTGTGATTAGACCACCAAGTAGCCTTAAACAATTACTTTAGAGAAATATGTCCAATTTCATCATGAAGAAATCACCCGACATCCGGTTATTTATTCCGGTATTCTTATTAAAGAAGCTATCAAAGCATCGTTTAACTGACGGCTTGTATCCTATTTCTTTAGGGATGACACAAGCCAATAATAACTATAAATTGCAGCAGGACAACAGCCAATGCCATACCTTAATTTACTGTGTATCTGGCTCGGGTGAATTGAATTATCAAGGTAAAATAAGAAGCATAGAACGTGGCGATCTTGTTATTATTAATCCTAATACACCTTTTACGTTTAAAATTAGTAATACTAGCAAAGTAGCTGACAATACAGTTTATTGGATTAACTTTACTGGCGATTTAGCACAAGACTTTGCCGAGCGGTTGTTGATGAAAATGGACGCGGGGGTTGCTCATGCTGGTGTATTGAATAATATTGTCAGCGATTTTGACCATTTACTCGCTTTGGGCGCTCGGGGTTACACCGCAACCAACGTAATACATGCTGTACATATATTACAGCAAGCGTTAAGTTTTTTAGCGCTGCAACTGCGTCTAACTATGTTTAACAACAGTTCAAGTTTCGACCTTGAAGCCGTAGAGGCTTTAATGCGCAATAGTTTGCATCAAGAACTGAGTTTGGACACTTTAGCTCACTACAGTCAGTTATCAAAATTTCACTTTGCGAAAAAATTTAAGGAGCTAACAGATAGTTCCCCTATTCAACACTTTATTAATATGAAAATTCAGCATGCCTGTTCACAACTAGATAATAGCGATATCGCGATAAAAGACATTGCCAACGGCCTTGGCTATAGCGATCCCTATTACTTTTCACGACTGTTCAAAAAATTAGTCGGTATTTCCCCAAAGCAATATCGAGATTCTCGCCATAGTTCCAATGTTTTTTTCGATAATGGAACAAGCAGAGTATAGAATGGCTAGCGGTAATTCCCTATAAGGTAGTTAACCAAATTTCACTCCTTTACAAATAACTTCAATACCAAGTAACGATCATGCTTTGGGCTTTATTATCGGCTAATTTTGCCAGATTAATTAAATTTTTATGATAAAAAAATGACATCTCACGCTATAAATTTGACTTAAACTATTTTGTTTTCATGCCATTGCTAGTGTTTATTATTATCTGTATTACACTGAATAATAAGACTTAACTAATCAATCAAAATAATATGAACGAATTTATTTTTAAAGACGAAGACGAGACTGAGGTTGAAACTAATCATAAAAATCAAAAACTATGGCGAATATTAATCATAGATGATGATGAGTCAGTGCACCAAGTCACGAAATTGGTACTCTCTGGTGTTGAAATTGAACACCGGCAATTAGATATTACTTCTGCTTATAGTAGTGCAGAAGCGAAATCTATTTTGCAAAATGATGACACCTTTTGTATGGCGTTTGTCGATGTCGTAATGGAAACTGACTCCGCTGGTTTAGAGCTAGTGAAATGGATAAGGGAAGTTCATAAAAATCAAGCTATCCGTTTAGTATTACGAACGGGCCAGCCAGGTAGTGCACCAGAAGCTAAAGTAATAAAAGAATTTGACATAAATGATTATAAAGAAAAAACAGAACTGACTGCCAATAAGATGCTTACCACCGTGTACGCTAGTATTCGTGCATATCGCGACATTATAACAATTAAACATAGTCTTGATGCATTTAAAAAGCTGATTGAAGCCACTCATGATCTGTTAAAAATGGATCAACTTAAGTCTTTTGGCTCAGCTGCATTAAACCATTTACTCACCCTAATGAATGTTGATAGCTCAGCTCTATATATCGCAAGAACCCAAACAGACTTCGCTAAAGTATCGACCAGTTCAATCCTTGCCTGCACAGGTAAATACGTTTGTGAGTCTGACTCTTTGGAGCTGTCTAATATAGATCTGAAAGTAAAAAAAATAATACAGCAAGTATTTTTAGATAAAAAACATTATAACGATAACTCTTGTTTTGTTGGCTACTATAAAGCTTCAATGAATTCATCATCAGTACTTTATATTGAGTTTGAAGATGACAACGAACATTTTAAAGCAAGCTTAGCTGAATTATTTGCGACTAACGTTGCCTTAATTTTGGAGAGCTTAATTAAACAGCAAGAAATAGAAAGAACTCAAAGAGAGTTACTCTTTGTTGTTGGTGAAGCTGTAGAAGCGAGAAGCAAAGAAACGGGTGCACACGTCAAACGTGTCGCTATTATTTGTGAACTAATAGCTCAAAAATTAGGACTTGAAGAAAGCTATATTAATGCTCTACGTTTAGCAGCTCCACTGCATGATTTAGGAAAAATAGCTGTGCCTGAAGCAATCTTGCATAAGCCAGGAAAGCTTGAAGGGCAAGATTGGAAGATAATGCAATCTCATGCTCAAATTGGCGGTGAAATACTGAATAAGTCAAATGTTAGTGTTTCAAAATTAGCTGCTAGATTGGCACATTACCACCATGAAAATTGGGATGGAAGTGGCTATCCTGATGGGCTCGTTGGTGAAAAAATTCCATTAGAGGCTCGTATAATGGCGGTAGCAGACGTATTTGATGCACTAGGTTCTAAACGTTGTTATAAAGAAAAGTGGTCTAATGAAGAAATTAGAACTTTTTTAATCAATGAGAAAGAGAAAAAATTTGAAACTAGAATTGTTGATATTGTCATTGATAATTTTGATGAATTTTTAGCTATTAGAGAGCAATTTCCTGATGACTGTGTCTAAATAGCATCGTTATTATGCTACAGAGTGTAGTTTTAACCACTAAAGATTACATTAACTATATTCAAAATTTTTCTTTAACTTTGCTTTGTACCTATTAAAGCACAAGCCAAAATATTCATAAGATGCTCTCGGACCACTCCCCCCCCCTGATCATGCTTGTAAATAACAATATGACATTTCAACAGTTACTGTCGTGCTTCAGTGCCATCAAGGCATAAAAAGTAAGAGCATTTTAAAAATGCGCTTACTGTATTGTCAGCGACCAACTACCGTTATATGTTCGATCATTAAAGGTAGATGATGAGTTTGACGCGACAGTTCTATTGACTCTAACTAAACGAGTTCCATTTGTTTTAAATTGCGATGTTATTTCACTTTCTGCTTTCATTGAGAAAAAAACGTAAGCGCTGCCTTTGCCTGAATAGCTCATTCTAGTTTCAATTGGAATACCTTTAGCATTGATCAAAACTTTATAACTACCATCAAACTTACTGACATAACTTCTAATTTTTTTGTCATCGATAAAGCTCTCTAAAGGTAGTTTGAAATCAAGTACTCTTATTTGACTGCCCTGATAATCAATTTTCTCTTCACTTTCAAACTCGCCTTGTTCGATATAGTCTAAGATGCTCTGTGCCGATGAAAGAATCGGAATTAGAGATGACGCTGATAATATTTCTGCTCCATTTAATGCTGGCGTGTCAGCTTCTTCATTAGTCAATTTCATACGATTTTCTTGAGCTATCTTTACCAACACATCTTTCGAATAGCTAATATCTAAACCATCGAGACTTTCAGAAAGCCTCGATTGTATTTCTCCTGTTTTAAGCTTTTTATCTTTTCCTTCTCCTCTAGTTTCAGAAAAAGAAACCTTCAATACACCTGATACGGGTTCACTGCCATTTAACTTAACTAATGCTTGCTGTAAATCCGTCAAGCTATCAGCCCAAACATTCTGCGTAAAAGCAAATGCTACAAGTCCAAATGCAATAGGTTGAATATTTTTCAAAATCATAAATTACCTGTTTATTGTTTTATTTTTAAATTTAGGGAATTAAAAGTAGTTATACCTAATACTTGAATAGTGTTTCAATACTTACTTATAATATTAATGTTACTAAGTATTTCTTTTTATTCATAGGTTAATAAATACTTTAAAGATATTATTTAGAGATCAAAAAAGCCCACCTTAAGTGGGCTTTATGCAATTTAGCTTAAACTATACAGAGTTAAGCTTAGCTAATTACATCATTTCAACCGCAATAGCCGTTGCTTCACCACCACCAATACATAAAGAAGCAAGACCTTTACTTAAGCCTTTGTTTTTCAATGCATGAATTAATGTCACCATGATACGAGCACCACTCGCACCTAGTGGGTGACCTAGTGCACAAGCGCCACCATTAACGTTAACTTTGGCTACATCTAAATCTAATTCTTTAATTCCTAACATTGTTACCATGGCAAAGGCTTCGTTAATTTCAAATAAATCAACATCTGCAGTTGTCCAATTAGCTTTTGCTAATACTTTTTGCATAGCGCCAACCGGTGCAACGGTAAACTCTGCTGGTTTTTGTGCATGCATAGCATGTGCAACAATTTTACATAATGGCGTTAAACCACGTTTTTGTGCTTCCGATAATTTCATCATCACAAGTGCCGCTGCACCATCAGAAATTGAACTAGAGTTAGCTGCTGTAATCGTACCGTCTTTTTTAAATGCTGGACGTAGGCTAGGAATTTTATCTGGACGTGCATTTCCTGGCTGTTCATCAATATCAAAAACTGAATCGCCGCGACGAGATTTAATCGTTACTGGCGTGATTTCATTGGTAAACGAGCCATCAGCAATGGCTGCATTCGCACGTGCTAAAGAGCGAATCGCGTAAGCGTCCATATCTTCACGTGTAAACGCTGATTCATCAGCTGTTTCTTGTGCAAAACAACCCATAGCAATACCGTCATAAGCATTTTCTAAACCATCAGTCATCATGTGATCAAGTACTTGACCGTGACCCATTTTAATACCTGAACGCCCTTTAGGTAATAAGTGCGGTGCATTAGTCATACTTTCCATGCCGCCAGCAATAGCAACATCAATTGAATCGGCTAATAAAGCATCATGTGCTTGCATTGCCGCTTTCATACCTGAGCCACATACTTTGTTAATGGTTGTACATGCCGTTGCAAGGTCTAAGTCAGCTTCTAATGCGGCTTGACGTGCAGGTGCTTGCTTCAAACCAGCAGGAAGTACACAGCCCATGATTACTTCATCAACCTGGTCATTTGATAAATTAGCCGCTTGCATTGCACCACGAATAGCAGTTGCACCTAAAGTGGTAGCACTAACTGCTGATAAACCGCCCATAAAACCACCCATAGGGGTACGTTTGGCAGCAACAATAACGATAGGATCTTGAGTAGACATAAGGCTCTCCGATAAAGTGTTGTTAGACATTATTCGACAAATACCTACTGAATATAGACATTAATCGATAAGAATTGCGCAACAGATTACCCCATATTTACCTTTACGCCAACGTAAACTTTATGGTTCTTTAGTCTGACAAATGCCAATAATGGCTAAATTGACAATCATTCTTTACAGTAACTTTTCATATTTAAATGCAGTTATTGCCAATAATTTTGGAAAATAGTTGTGAAGAATAAAACAGCTGATTAGTGTCAATAACATCCTATTTACATTCCGAGACACTTACACTTTACGTTAACGTAAACTTGCTGTAAGGTAACCATCAGATAAAGTAATGCGAGTTAACTGTGAGCACAAGAATGAGCGATAAGAATCAAGTCACCTTTTCGATTGGCGAATTAGCCCGAGAATTTGACATCACTACTCGAAGTATTCGTTTTTATGAAGACCAAGGGTTGATACTCCCTACTCGCAAGGGACAAACAAGAATATACAACCAAAGAGACAGAGTTCGACTAAAGTTAATTCTACGCGGTAAACGCCTCGGCTTTTCGTTAGCAGAAACTGGCCGTTTATTTGAGCTTTACGACGCTGATAAGTCAAGCGCAACGCAGTTAAAAACCATAATGGATTTAATTGCCAATAAGAAAAATGATTTAACCCAGCAATTAGAAGATATTAATGCCGTATTGATCGAGTTAAATGGTTTGGAAAGTAATTGCCAAGACGCATTAGCTTCCATTGATAAATAACGACCGATAGATACAGCATATGCATGATAAATGCAGCAACATGACAACTAAAAGTAAGCGTTAACGCCGCAAACAGTTTGATGCGTTAATACGACAACCAATTATTAAAGGTACTACTATGATTTCTACTTTCTCATCTATGAATTTTAACTTGGGTGAAACCGTTGACATGATCCGTGACACGGTTAACGCGTTCTCTCGTGATGAAATTGCTCCTCGTGCAGCACAAATAGATATTGATAACGAATTTCCTAACGACCTATGGCGTAAGTTTGGCGATTTAGGTTTACTAGGCATGACCGTTGACGAAGAATACGGTGGCTCTGGTTTAGGTTATTTAGAACACATGGTAGCCATGCAAGAGATTTCACGTGCTTCTGCCTCTGTAGGGTTAAGCTACGGTGCTATGTCGAACTTATGTTTAAACCAATTAAACAAAAATGGTAGCCATGAACAAAAAGCTAAATATTTACCAAAGCTTTGTAGTGGTGAACATATTGGTGCATTGGCGATGTCTGAGCCAAATGCTGGTTCTGACGTAGTAAGTATGAAACTCTCAGCTAAAAAAGTCGCTGGTGAAAATGGCGATAAATACATTCTTAACGGCAACAAAATGTGGATCACTAACGGTCCAGACGCTAATGTTTTTATTATCTATGCAAAAACAGATACTAGCGCCGGCTCTAAAGGCATTACTGCTTTTATCGTTGAACGTGACTACCCAGGTTTTTCTCGTCATCAAAAATTAGATAAATTAGGTATGCGTGGCTCTAACACTTGTGAACTAGTATTCCAAGATTGTGAAGTGCCTGCTGAAAACATTTTAGGTGAAGAAGGCAAAGGTGTTCGCGTACTAATGTCAGGCTTAGATTACGAGCGTTTAGTATTAACCGGTGGCCCTCTAGGTATTATGGATGCTTGTATGGACTTAGTTGTGCCATATATTCACGACAGAAAACAATTTGGCCAAGCAATTGGTGAGTTTCAATTAATTCAAGGCAAAATTGCTGACATGTACACACAAATGAATGCAGCAAAATCTTATGCTTATTTATGTGCTATGGCAGCCGATCGCGGCGAAACTACACGTAAAGACGCTGCTGGTGTCATTCTTTATTCTGCTGAGCTTGCAACAAAAATGGCCTTAGATGCTATTCAGTTACTAGGCGGCAACGGCTATATCAATGAGTTCCCAGCGGGGCGTTTATTACGTGACGCTAAGTTATATGAAATTGGCGCCGGTACTTCAGAAATTCGCCGTATGTTAATAGGCCGTGAGTTGTTCAACGAATCAGTTTAATTTAACTTTGTCTCATTGCCAATGAGCGCGATTTCTTCGTCAAAATTACACACATAGGCAACTATGCTTAGTATTTTTTCCTTGAACTCGCTCCATTGGCTTCGAGAAAAGTCAAATTGTGGAAAGGTAACGACCATAAAGATTAACCTCAGTGACTATTGCTATTGAATACGATTAACACTCATGTCTCTTAACAAATGTAATGTTAATAAACCAAACAATATCAATGTGCATTGTTAAATTACTGACACATACAGCGTCAAAACTTAACAAAAAGATCAACAACTAAAAGGTTATACCGTGGCTAAGATAATATCGAAAATCAATCCCCGCAGCCCTGAATTCATCGAAAATGCCGAGCATATGCAACTGCAAGTTGATGACTTAAAAGTAAAGTTAGAAGAAATTAAACTCGGTGGTGGCGAACGAAGTCGTGAACGTCATTTATCTCGCGGAAAATTATTGCCTAGAGATCGTGTTTACGCACTACTCGACCCAGGTTCAGCCTTTCTAGAATTATCACAATTAGCCGCTTATGAAGTTTATGACGATAACGTGCCTGCTGCAGGTATCATTACCGGCATTGGCCGTGTTGGCGGCCAAGAATGTATTATCGTTGCCAATGATGCGACGGTAAAAGGTGGTACTTATTTCCCGCTTACGGTTAAAAAGCATTTACGCGCGCAAACTATCGCACAAGAAAACAACTTGCCTTGTATCTACTTGGTTGACTCAGGTGGCGCGAACTTGCCAAACCAAGACGATGTTTTCCCAGATAAAGAACACTTTGGTCGCATATTCTTCAACCAAGCTAGTATGTCAGCGCAAAGCATTCCGCAAATTGCTGTCGTGATGGGTTCATGTACCGCCGGTGGCGCTTATGTACCAGCAATGGCTGATGAATCAATTATCGTCAAAGAGCAAGGCACAATATTCTTAGCTGGCCCGCCATTAGTAAAAGCGGCAACAGGTGAAGTGGTGAGTGCTGAAGATTTAGGCGGTGCAGATGTGCATTGTCGTACTTCAGGCGTTGCGGATCATTACGCGCAAAACGATCATCATGCATTAGAAATCGCTCGTAGCGCTATCGGTAACTTAAACCGCGTTAAACCCGTACAGATGGCGATTAAGGAAGTGGTAGAACCGGCTTATGCTAGCGAAGAAGTTTACGGTATTGTACCAAAAGATTCTCGCCAACCATTTGATGTACGAGAAATTATCGCCCGTGTCGTTGATGGCAGCGAATTTGACGAATTTAAAGCGTTATACGGTACAACCTTAGTTTGTGGCTTTGCTCGCATCTACGGCTACCCTGTCGGCATTGTGGCGAACAACGGCATATTATTTGGTGAATCAGCGCAAAAAGGCGCTCACTTTATCGAACTTTGTGCGCAACGAAAAATTCCATTGGTGTTTTTACAAAACATTACTGGCTTTATGGTCGGTCAGCAGTATGAAGCAGGCGGTATCGCAAAACACGGTGCTAAAATGGTAACCGCTGTAGCAACCGCACAAGTACCAAAATTTACCATTTTAATTGGTGGTAGTTTTGGTGCTGGTAACTATGGTATGTGTGGCCGAGCTTACGATCCACGATTCTTATTTATGTGGCCAAACTCACGTATTTCAGTGATGGGCGGCGAACAAGCCGCAGGTGTACTTGCGCAAGTAAAGCGTGATCAAAAAGAAAAACGTGGCGAGCAATGGAGCGAGCAAGAAGAAGCTGACTTCAAACAGCCTATTATTGATGATTACGAGCATCAAGGTCATCCTTACTATGCTTCAGCCCGCTTATGGGATGACGGTGTAATTGACCCCGCAGATACTCGTCAAGTACTTGGCTTAGCCATTTCCGCGTCATTAAATAAACCTATTGAAGAGACCAAGTTTGGTCTGTTTAGAATGTAGGGATGAGTTGAACATGTTTAAACATAACAATATAAAAAGTCCGAGCGAACAAGTTTTGTTTGACGTTGACGGTCGTGGCGTAGCAACCGTTACTATGAATAATCCTGATAAGCACAATGCCTTTGATGACAGTATTATTTTTGCCTTAAGCCATCTATTTCATGAAATTGCTAAATGTCACGATATCAAAGTGATGATACTGGCTTCTACAGGTAAAAGTTTTTCTGCCGGGGCAGATTTAGGCTGGATGAAACGTATGGCGTCGTATTCTTATGAAGAGAATTTATCAGATGCAAACGCACTAGCACATATGTTGAAAAACCTTAATTTTTTACCACAACCGACCATCGCTAAAGTGCAAGGTGCAGCCTTTGGCGGCGCTGTTGGACTAGCAAGTTGTTGTGACATTGTACTGGCCAGTGAAAAAGCTAGCTTTTGTTTAAGTGAAGTAAAGCTCGGTTTAATACCAGCAACAATAAGTCCTTATGTTGTAAATGCCATTGGTCAAAAAGCCAGTCGCCGCTACTTTCAAACCGCTGAACGATTTTTTGCCGATAAAGCGCAGCAATTAGGTTTAGTTGATGAAATTTTACCACTAGAAGAACTAAGTGCCGCTGTTGAGAAAATGACCACAACATTACTGGCAAACGGCCCATTAGCAGTGCGCCAAGCTAAACAATTAGCCCTTGATGTTGCTTATCAGGACATCGACGAAGCACTGATTGCAATTACCAGTGAACGTATTGCTGCCATTCGAGTATCAACAGAAGGCCAAGAAGGCTTAACTGCCTTTTTTGAAAAACGCCAGCCTGCTTGGCAAGCTCCCTTACAACAAGCAGCACCGCAAAAAACATCATTAAATAAAGGCGAAGGATAAACTCATGTTTACTAAAATACTAATTGCCAACCGTGGCGAAATCGCCTGTCGTGTTATCAAAACTGCACGAAAAATGGGTATCCTAACTGTCGCTGTTTATTCTGATGCCGATGCTGACTCACTACATGTCAATATGGCGGATGAAGCTATTCATATTGGCGGTTCACCCTCGCGAGAAAGCTACTTATTATCTGAAAAAGTGATTGAAGCAGCCAAACGCACAGGTGCACAAGCAATTCACCCAGGTTACGGTTTCCTATCTGAAAACGCAGACTTTTGTCGCATGTGTGCAGCCGAGGGTATTACTTTTATTGGCCCACCTGTTGGCGCAATTGAAGCCATGGGTTCAAAGTCAGCGGCAAAAAATATTATGGAAGCTGCTGATGTTCCATTAGTACCTGGTTATCATGGCGATGACCAATCAGAAGCGATTATTAAAAAAGCCGCTAATGATATGGGTTACCCAGTGCTACTTAAAGCCACTGCCGGTGGCGGTGGTAAAGGTATGCGCCAAGTATGGAGCGAAGACGAATTTTCTGAAGGCTTTGCTGCGGCAAAACGTGAAGCTAAATCTTCATTTGGCGACGACACTATGTTGGTTGAAAAATACTTAACACAGCCACGCCACGTTGAAATTCAAGTATTTTGCGATAATCACCAAAATGCTGTTTACCTTTTCGAACGCGACTGCTCAGTGCAACGTCGTCATCAAAAAGTGATAGAAGAAGCACCTGCCTTTAGCATGAGTGAAAAGCTACGTGCTCAAATGGGTGAGTCAGCTATAAAATCAGCGCAAGCCATTGGCTATCAAGGTGCTGGTACGGTTGAATTTTTACTTGATATTGACGGTTCATTCTACTTTATGGAGATGAATACCCGTCTACAAGTAGAGCATCCAGTGACTGAATTAATTACCGGTCAAGATTTGGTTGAATGGCAATTACGTGTCGCTGCAGGTGAAGTGTTACCCAAAGCTCAGCACGAATTAAAAATTAACGGTCACGCTTTTGAAGCACGTATTTATGCTGAAGATCCTAATAACGATTTCTTACCAGCAACCGGCACATTAAACTTTTTACAACCGCCAGTAGAAAGTGAATTTGTTCGCGTTGATACCGGTGTACGTCAAGGTGATGAAGTTAGTGTGTTTTACGATCCAATGATTGCAAAGTTAATTGTTTGGGACGAAAGTCGTGAAAAAGCCTTACAACGTATGGCAAAAGCCTTATCTGAATACCGTATCACTGGCGTTACTACTAATATAGATTTTCTTTATAACTTAGCGACATCCGCGCCCTTTGTTAACGCAGATATCGATACTGGCTTTATTGAGAAAAATCAAGCCATTATTTTCCACGAAAGTGAGCAAGCATTAGCAGGCGAATTGCCGATGGCAGCACTGTACTTAGTTCTATCTCAAGAGTTAGAAGCACAAAAAACAGCAGCCAAAACTAACGATCCCTTTTCACCGTGGAATATGACCAATGCATGGCGTTTAAATGAAGCCAACATTCACCATATGGTATTAGCGCATAACGACAGCGAATACCCGATTACTGTTGAACAAAAACGTCAGGGTAGCGGCAGTTATTACTTGATCACGGTTGATGGTCAAACCGTTGATTGCCAAGGTCGTATCGACAACGATAAGTTATACGTCAGTATTGACGGCTATCGTAGTCACGCAACCATTGCGAAAAATGGTACACAAATCAGCCTTTATCACCAAAACGGTGTTTTCAACTTCACGCATGTTTTACCTGATTGTGGTGATAACAGTGGTGACGATAGCCATGGCGGTTTAGTTGCACCAATGAACGGCACTATGGTGTCAGTATTGGTAGCGGCTGGCGAAACGGTTGTGGCAGAGCAACCGTTAATGATCATGGAAGCGATGAAAATGGAACACACTATTCGCGCACCAAGCAATGGTGTTGTTGACACGATTTACTATAAAGATGGTGATATGGTTGATGGCGGCGCTGAGCTTATTGCCTTCACGGCGGAGGAAGCGTAATGGCTGATAATGCAAGCTTACCCACACAAGTAAAAATTGTTGAAGTTGGACCGCGCGATGGTCTACAAAATGAAAAGCTGCAAATCAGTGCTGAAGATAAAATAGCGCTGATTGAGCAATTGGCTGATGCCGGCGTTAGCTATATCGAAAGTGGTAGTTTTGTTTCACCTAAATGGGTGCCGCAAATGGCAACATCTACCGATGTATTTAATGGCATTAGCCGAAAAGATGCTGTTACCTACGCTGCCCTCACGCCTAACATGAAAGGTTTTGAGGCAGCAATGGCGGTAAATGCCAGTGAAGTAGCGATATTTGGCGCGGCATCAGAAGCGTTTAGCCAAAAAAACATTAATTGTTCAATCGAAGAAAGCTTACAGCGATTTGAACCTATCATGGCTGCCGCCAAAGCTGCAAATATTCCTGTTCGCGGGTATGTATCTTGTGTTGTCGGTTGCCCTTACGATGGTTTTATCGAACCTGAGCAAGTCGCTATGGTGGCAGAAAAGCTATACAAGATGGGCTGTTACGAAATATCACTTGGCGACACTATTGGTGTCGGTACCCCAGCTACCGTAACTAAAATGATACAGGCCGTTAGCGCCCGTGTGCCAGTAGAAAAACTTGCAGTGCACTTTCATGATACGTACGGCCAAGCGTTAACTAACATTTACAGTGCTTTACAAGCAGGTGTAATGGTAGTCGATAGTGCTATTGCAGGTCTAGGCGGATGTCCATATGCTAAGGGCGCTTCAGGCAATGTTGCCACTGAAGATGTTTTATACATGCTTAACGGTTTGAATATTGATACTGGCATCGATTTTAACAAACTATTAGCGGCGGGTTGGTACATTAGTGACAAATTAGGTAAAGCACCGGTTTCTAAAGTTTCAACGGCGTATAAAGCTCAATAAGCTAGTTATATTTAAAGACGAAGATTAAAAATAACGATAAAAATTTATTAACGAGGAACAAACGATGGCAGGATTTGACAAGGTAGTGTCAAGCTATGAAGAAGCTATGGCAGGTCTTGAAGACAATATGACCGTAATTGCTGGCGGTTTTGGCTTATGTGGCATTCCAGAAAACTTAATTAGTGAAATTAAGCGTAAAGGCACCAAAGGCTTAACCCTAGTTTCAAACAACTGTGGTGTTGACGATTTTGGCTTAGGTATTTTACTCCCTGACCGTCAAATCAAAAAAATTGTCGCCTCATATGTTGGTGAAAATGCCGAGTTTGAACGCCAAATGATGAACGGTGAACTTGAAGTTGAATTAACACCGCAAGGCACTTTAGCTGAAAAAATGCGTGCTGGCGGTGCTGGTATTCCTGCATTCTACACGGCAACCGGCTACGGTACTCCTGTTGCTGAAGGTAAAGAGGAGCGAGAATTTGATGGCAGACATTACATTTTAGAACCGGCAATTAAAGGTGACTTTGCCATTGTTAAAGCTTGGAAAGCCGATCGTTACGGCAATTTAGTATTTAGAAAAACCGCTCGTAACTTTAATCCTTTAGCAGCAACTGCCGGTAAAATTACCGTAGTGGAAGTTGAAGAAATTGTTGAACCGGGTGAATTAGACCCAGATCACATTCATACACCGGGCATTTATGTAAATCGATTAATTCTAGGCTCATTCGAAAAACGCATTGAACAACGTACTGTTCGCAGCGATACATAATTATCAGTGTTAGTAAGGAGTAATTTATGGCTTTATCAAGAGAACAACTAGCACAACGTGTTGCACAAGAACTTCAAGACGGTTACTACGTAAACTTAGGTATAGGTATTCCAACGTTAGTGGCAAACTACGTACCTAAAGGTATGGAAGTTATGTTGCAATCAGAAAATGGCTTATTAGGTATGGGGCAATTCCCAACTGAAGCATTAATTGATGCTGACTTAATTAATGCCGGTAAGCAAACAGTAACGATGGCTACAGGCGCGTCAATTTTTGACTCAGCGGAGTCTTTTGCCATGATCCGCGGTGGTCATGTTGATTTAACCGTATTAGGCGCATTTGAAGTAGATGTTAACGGTAACATTGCCTCATATATGATCCCAGGAAAGTTAATCAAAGGTATGGGCGGAGCTATGGATTTAGTCGCTGGTGCCGATAATATTATCGTTACTATGACTCACGCATCAAAGCACGGCGTATCAAAGTTATTAAGTAATTGTACACTACCCTTAACAGGTAAAGGCTGTATTAAAAAAGTATTGACGGATCTTGCGTTTATTGAAATCAAAGACGGTAAATTTCACTTGTTAGAACGTGCACCAGGTGTATCGGTTGAAGAAATAATCTCGTTAACCGAAGGTGAACTAATTATTGACGGCGAAACTCCTGAAATGAGCTTCTAGATTGTTAACGCGTTATTGACAACTAAAGATTAAATAAAAGGGCTTTTGCCCTTTTTTTTGTAGTTTATATCGCACGATAACGTAAACCTTATCTCACAGGCACTATTTACCTATGCAATCAACAAAAACAACAACAAACTAAGTCATTATTTATTAAGGTTTTTTCCATACCCCTTTAATTAATACGTACAATTTGTAACATAATGGTTGCATTTGATTATCGTTTTAGTGATACTGAAATTGACAAAGAAAAGGCAAGACACGCGAAAACGTGTTACGCAAAACCACCGGTCTAAGGATAAATATTGTATTTATCTATGACAGCGGAGTTACCGTGTTATTAGGTACATCCTGTGGTTTTTTCTTTTACTAACTCTATTTTATTATTAAAGGTTATTAAAATGAAAAAATTATTACTAGTTACTACTATTACAGCTTTAACAATGACGTCTATTGTATCAGCACCAAAAGCGCAAGCAGCTAACATTGCACAGAGTGTATGTGAGTATGTTGCCGCCGATGACAAGAAACGTATGCGTTCATTCTTAAAATCGAATAAATTAAAAATTCGTAATATCTTCTCAGGTATTCAATGTAATGGTAAAAACTTGTTGGAATTTGCTGCTACTAAAGGTTCAGTTAAAACAGGTTCTTTGATGATTAGTAAATTACCAAAGAAGACTGTATCAGCTAACTTGGCACTTATTCAAAGTGGATCGCAACCATTAATCGACGCTGCTAACAAACGCGTAAGTAGCTAGAACTTTATTTTCCAGTAGACGTTAACGCTTATTGTAAGTTCAATGTTTTACTAGTTAATAATTCTTATGTCATTAAAAAGGCCAGCATTTGCTGGCCTTTTTTTCTCTGAAAATTTTACTTAATCTTTTTAATAATCATTAAATTCAGCTGGCTACAAATTCAAAAACTAATTAAAATCATTCTACAACACTAATTTTTTGCTAATCGGTATTCAATGTCACATAAGCGCAGTTACATCAATAGTAATAATGCCTTAGTATTAACCGGAGGTGGTGCGCGTGCCGCATACCAAGTTGGTGTCTTATCTGCGATAGCTAAGTTTATGCCACGTAACCATGGCGTACCCTTTCCCATCATCTGTGGCACTTCTGCCGGAGCAATTAACTCAACGGCATTAGCTTGTTATGCGTCTTGCTTTCAATTGGGGATAAAAAAACTGGAGTGGGTCTGGAAAAATTTAGATCCCGGCCGAATATACCATAGTGATGCGTTACGTATTTTTAGCCACCTGGCATCGGGAATGCTGGGTAGCTTTCAAGCTGATTATGCCAATAAAAGTGCCCGCAGTTTATTAAATAATGCGCCATTACGCGATCTACTTAATATGGTAATTGATTTTAATCGCATCGATACTAATATCAGGCGTGGCTACTTATCGGCTGTTTCAGTTACTGCATCAAGCTACACTAGCGGTGATTCAATCAGTTTTTTTCAATCAGAAGAGTCAATATTACCTTGGTTTCGCGCAAAGCGACGTGGAGAGCCAACACAACTAAATAGTCAGCACTTAATGGCATCTGCGGCAATCCCTTTAGTGTTCCCTTCTGCAAAAGTTAAACAAGAACATTTAGGCGATGGTTCTATTCATCAGCTTTCACCACTAAGCCCTGCCATACACTTAGGCGCAGAAAAAATATTTGTAGTTGGTGTTGATCAACCTAAAGAGCCAATTCATGCGCGAGAAAATAATCCTCATCCACCAACAACAGCAACCATAGCAGGACATTTACTTGATTCTGTTTTTTCTGACACATTACAAAGCGATATTGAACGTATGGAACGCGTCAATCATACGCTATCGTTAATACCTGAAGATTTAAAAAATCAGACCGCTGGTTTGAAAAGTATTAATTCTTTGGTCATTAATCCAAGTCATGACTTTAACGCTATCGCGGTGGAATATTACGACAAACTACCATTATCAATTCGTTTATTATTACGCAGTGTTGGTGTTACCAATGACGCTGAATCAAGCTTAGTCAGTTATTTGTTATTTGAGAAAAATTACTGCAAAGAACTGATTAGCTTAGGTTTTAATGATGCGCTTGAGCAAGAAAGTCAAATACGAGAATTTCTTAAGCTATAGAATTAATGGTATAGAGCTTAAGCTTTTCAAGCTAATTTACTCAGGAAAAAACTATTTAGCCTCAGCTCGGTTTAATGAGCATCATAATGCATTGATAATCAATAATTTTAATACATCCGATACCTCCAATGAAGTTAGTTAAGTGGATATCAAGGCGTTTATGTATCCGAATAGCGAGCTGTTTGGCACATCACCAGCATAGATAGGCGCTTAACTAGATTTATTGGATGACGTTGCTTAAGCCGAGTTAAGGTGATTTATCAAAAACGCAATGTCATTAAAATAAAAAGGAGCAATTAAGCTCCTTTTTCTATTTTAACTAAAAGAACAGTAAAGCAGATCAACTAATGCCCTTCTTGCACAAATCTTTCAGCACGTTCTACACGTCGAGGTTTTCCTCGTACAATTAACGTATCTTGAGGCTGTAATACTGTTTCGGGCGAAGGCTCTTCTGACTCTATGTCATTACGTCGCAGCGCAACGACAATCACTCGACGCTCGTCTAATTTTAATGATGAAATGCTTCGACCTGTCGCAAATGAGTCAGTAGTTAACAATATTGCATGAGCAAATTCAATACGATCAATAGCATTAGGACTCATGTCAGTATGTTCCCCCTGGAAGAAACCATGTAAATGGTTGTAATGATTTTTTCGCTCTTTTTGTACACGACGCACAATTTTTGAAAATGGTACCCCCGTTAGGGAAAGGACTTGCGAAACTAGCATTAAACTACCCTCTAGACTCTCTGGCACCACTTCATTAGCACCAGCTGCATGTAATTCATCTAGCTGATCATCATTGCGAGTGCGAACTAAAATAGGCACATCTGGTGCTAATGAACGTACCTTTTGAATAACATCAATTGACTGTTTATCTTCACCAAAGGCGATGACCACTAATTTAGCTTTTGATAGTTGTGCAGCGTGCAGTAATTCAGCTTGTCTTGAAGAGCCAAACAATACATTTTCACCCGCATCACGTGCTTTTGTCGCTCTTAGCGGATCAATATCTATAGCAACAAAATCTATCGATTCTTGCTTTAAAAAACGGCTAACCGTTTGCCCAATACGGCCAAATCCACAAATAATAACATGTTCATTCAAGCTAGTACTTTTTGCTAATTGCTCTAGAGGTTTCGTATCAATTTGCTTTTCTCGGCTAACCCAAAGTGCCCAACTACGAGCATGTGCCACCATATAAGGAGTTATCGCCATACTCAGCACACCTGTACCCAATAAAATAGACGCAGTTGTTTCGGGTAAAATTTCAACCTGGCTCGCTAAAGCAATCAGTACAAAACCAAACTCCCCCATTTGTGCAAGCATAATACCTGCTGCCCAAGCATCTTTTGGTGACTCACCTGCTCGTTTTGCCAACATGGCAACAACCACGACTTTAACCGCCATAAAGCTAACTAGCAGCAAGATAATGGTCAGGGGCGACGAGAAAACAACATTAACATCGAGCTTCATACCAACGGTAACAAAAAACAACCCAAGTAATATATCTCGATAAGGCCTGATATCAGCTTCTAATTGATGCTTATATTGGCTTTCTCCAAGCATCATTCCGGCTAAAAAAGCCCCTAAAGCCATTGAAAGCCCAAACCACTGCGTTAACGCTGAAGCAACTAAGGTTACTAGTAAAGTAGTTAAAACAAAGAGTTCATCCGTTCTTACTTGCGCAACTAAATTGAACAAACGAGGTAATAACCACTTACCGGAGAGCATTAATAATGAAACGACAAATACTCCTTTTACTAATGCAAATAATAACGCGAGAAGGAAAGATGAATCTCCTCCTTGTGCGAGTAGTGGAATAACAATGAGTAAGGGTACAACCGCAACATCTTGAAAGAGTAATACAGCAACAGAAAGTTGCCCCGACTTTTTCTTCATACCACCACTTTCACTTAATTGGCGAATAACGATAGCAGTAGATGAAAGTGCGAGGATCCCTCCAATAGTCAAAGAAGCTGCAAAACTTTGCCCTAAAAACATTGCCACAACCAAAAAAAGCACTAACGATATAGTGACTTGTAAGCTACCAACGGTGACAACCAAATGCCGCATAGCAACTAATTTTGGTAAAGAAAATTCTAAGCCCAAAGTGAATAATAGGAAGACAATGCCCAACTCAGCAAAATGCTCGTAGTTCACATGTTCTTGCGCTAAACCTAAACCATGCTCACCGACTAAAACGCCAGCAACCAAATACGCCAATATTGCTGGTAAATGCAGTCGACGAAATAGCCAAACAATGAGTACGGCGCTGGTTAGCATGGCGAGTAATTCTAAATGTCCTGTCACATAAAATCCTTACGAAATGAGAAGCGAGCAATAGCTGAACAATGGTTATTAGTACCTTTAGTCAGTTTAGCCTCCTAAATTGCTGTTTGTCTAAGATATTTTCTACTATTTCAATAAAGATCCTGTAAAAATTTAATCAAACGATTTATCGAAAATTAGTTTAAATGCCTCTACCACTAAAGGGCACCGCCTTCGGTAAGATTAAACCAATCTTTATAGAGCCAATCTATTGACATTATTAATAGCTTTGCTTTTCAAAAAAAATAAAAAAAAGAAATTAAAATACTTAGAAACAACAACTTAACATCAAAAAAAGTAAATGAAGGCGTCTAAATTTAAAACAGGTATAAATTTTGCTTGTAGAACTATGAAGTAATAGACCCCAACGAAACGGAACACTATATGCGCACAGTAAATATTGTTAATCATCCAAATTCAAAGTTTAACGCTTTCACGTTATTTCAACATGGCGATCAACAAAGTCAGCGTAATCTTGCTTTATTAGAGCAGTTACAAACTACTTTGGATGTCAAAGAGTTAATCGATATTTTTGCCATTGAAGTAGCAAGGTATGTTGATATTACAGGACTTTATTTTAAGCATAATGAAATAAGTGCAACCGCTCGAGGTAGTCGTCATGCAAAAGCTGAACGACAATTTGAATTAAAAATCGATGGGAGATTTATTGGTCTTTTAAGCTACTCAGTAAACGCTCCTATTAGCATGACTAATTTCAAAATTTTGACTGAGTTGCATCAATTGCTTATTAACCCATTAAATAATGCTATTTGCTATCACCAAGCGATGCAACTGGCCATGCAAGATGCCCTAACTCAACTTGGAAATCGACGAAGTTTTGACGAACAACTCAAACGCACTATGGCACAAGCGACTCGTCGTCATACTCGAGTAGGCCTTATTCTTTGCGACTTAAACAAATTTAAAGCGATTAATGACTCATTTGGCCATACTGTTGGTGACAATGTTTTAGAGCACTTTGCCAACGCCCTGCGCCAAAGTGTTAGAGGCACTGACAGTGTTTTTCGCTTTGGTGGAGATGAATTCGCTATCATTGTTGAAGATGCCTGTGAGCAATCATTAGCTGCTATTGAAAATAGAATTTATCAAGCACTCATAGATGACGCATTTTTAGCTAAATATGGTGTATCCAGTAGTTTAGGTTTAGCTTTTATGAATCGAGCTGATACTGCAATCAGTTTTTTCCAACGAGCTGATACAGCGCTATATTCTCAAAAAGTAAATACGCCAAGAAAGCTCAGTGTGGTCTCCAAAATAACCAGCTAAATCAGCTTTGATTCGAAATCACGTAATGCGCGTGATTTCTCATCGGGCGTAGCGCCAATGTACAAGCGGCAAATTCTTACCGCTTGAGCAAATTTTCCTATACCAATTTTTGCCAATACTTGACGGAGAAACATAGCGTCTAAACGAAAGTTCTCACTGTAATGGTCAATGGCTTCTTCAATGCTCGGGTAGCAAACGCCATCAAATTTAAAACTATCACTGCCATCATCTTTTTCTATTTCAATACCATCAACTACCAGCGGCCAGCCGCGAAAACTCACCCGCTCTTTTGCCACCTCATACATAAACCATGCACTTTTTTGAAAGCCAGCGAAACTTCCGCCCTCAAAGCCTGAGTTAGCCAACTCTTCTTGGGTCCAGTTCAGACCAATGGCTAGATCTTTCCTATATTTCTTGATCAGGAATTTTTTGACATACTGATCAACTTGCCAAATATTTCTTACTTTAGCTTTAAGTGCTGCGTTCACACATTCTGAGCAACTTGGTACGGTTAACGTTGGATGCTGGCAATTGAAAACAAGGTGATATTGGTGGGGAAAGGTGAAATGGCTAGCGGCTGGTTCTGCACAGAACCAGCACTGATGCCTACTTTCAAATGGTACTTCTATAAAGTTATCGTTTTCGTGCATGAAATACTATTTTTAATAGTTAAGATAATTGGAAGAACCGCTTTTAGCGTCTCTTGCCAACAAGCTTATTTTTTTGCTTTTGAGATTTTGCTCGGCGTTTTGCAGCAGGAGTTTCACTTTCTTTTTTACGCGCTAGCATTTGATTTTTTTCTTGTGTCGCTTTATAACGACTTTTCTTAAGTGGAGCATCTTCTTTCGCATCATATTGACCCGGTAATGCTCGATCTAACTCATAACCCGGTACAATAATACGTTCGAATTTACGGCCAATCAATTCTTCAATGTTATCTAAAAATTGCTCATCTTTAGGACTTACTAAAGAAATAGCCGTACCTGATTTACCCGCTCGGCCCGTACGTCCAATACGATGAACATAATCTTCAGCTAAAAATGGTAAGTGAAAGTTCACTACATAAGGTAAGTCAGCAATATCTAAACCACGAGCGGCAACATCTGTTGCAACAAGAACACGTACAGTACCATCTGTAAACTGCTCAAGTGCTTTATTACGTGCGCCTTGGGTTTTGTCGCCGTGACAAAGTGCCGCTTTAATACCATCAAGTTTTAACTCTTTCGCAAGAATATTTGCACTTTCTTTAGTGCCGGCAAAAACTAACACTTGGCGCCAATTATTAACGCCAATTAACTCTGATAACAATTCAGCTTTACGCGTTTCAGAGACCCAGTAAACTGACTGCTTAACCTTACCTGACGTAGAATTTTGACGTGCCACTTCAATAGTTTTAGGTGTTTTAAGTACTTTCTTAGCGAGTGTTTTAACTTTATTTGAAAAGGTAGCCGAAAACATCAATGTTTGGTGTTTTGCCTTAATCATCGCTGAAATACGTTCAATATCATTGTAAAAGCCCATATCTAGCATACGGTCAGCTTCATCAAGTATTAAGAACTGCACTTGTGATAAGTCAAGGTTACGTTGTTCAAGGTGTTCAATTAAACGTCCTGGTGTTGCCACTAAGATATCAACACCGTTTTTCAACATTTTAGTTTGTGGTGGCATATTAGCACCACCAAATATAGCACCACTACGTAAAGGTAAAAATTCACTGTATGTTTTCACATTGTCAGCAACTTGCGCGGCCAACTCTCTTGTTGGTGTCAATATTAACGCTTTAACGGTAGTCGTAGTGTCAAAACCATCAACAGACGACTTAACCTTGCGAGCTAATAAGTCTAAAACTGGTAAAGTAAAAGCTGCCGTTTTTCCAGTTCCTGTTTGCGCACTTGCCAAAACATCAACACCAGTGCGGATCACAGGAATAGCTTGTTGCTGAATCGGGGTTAACGTTTTATAACCACATGCTTTTACCGCTTTTAATAAATTAGCTGATAAACCTATTGCATCCACACTCATCACATCACCATTTCGTCATTATCGTAAACAACGTACCTATCCGATGATAAGCACGTCAAAATATTAAGGCGCGGATTATAGCAGCTTTATTCTGCACTGTTGTATTTAAATGGTTAGATAACTACTTCTTATACCAAATACCTTGGGTCAAATTAAAGCGTTTTTGCTCTTCATCATCAGGTTCATAAATCGGTAATGAGCCTTTATCATGCTGCTGATGGTAATTTTTAGCTATTGATATCACTACTTTTGACAACATGAATAATGCCGTCACGTTAAAAATCGTCATTAATCCGGTAGATAAATCAGCTAAAGCAATCACATCGGGCAACGTAGCAACTGAGCCAAATACCAGCATAAGTAAAAATCCAACCCGCAAGAACCAACGACCATAAAAGTTATCCATGTTCAAGTATTTAAGGTTATTGTCTGCATATGCAAAGTTTGCAACAATTGAGGTAAAAGCAAATAACAAAATAGCAATCGTAATAAAGTCACTACCCCATTCTCCCACTTGAAAGGCAAGTGCCTGTTGCGTTAATTGAATACCTTGTGCTTGGCCTGCTTCTGGTTGAAATAATAAGATTAAAAACGCAGTGCATGAACAAATAACAATCGTATCAAAAAATACAGCTAACATTTGTATGTAACCTTGAGAAACCGGGTGTGGAGGAAATGGCTCTGCTGCTGCTGCTGCATTAGGAGAGCTACCCATACCCGCCTCGTTTGAATACAAACCACGCTTAATACCTTGTACAATAGCTGCACCAACTAAGCCGCTGCCCGCTTCTTTCAAACCGAACGCCGAAGCAAATATATCACTAATAATACCTGGGATTTTATCTATATTTAAACCAAGAACAGTCAAACACACTACTAAATACGCCACTCCCATAAGAGGCACCGTTAACTCGGCAAATCGAGCAATATTTCTTAGGCCGCCTAAAATGATATATCCTGCAAAGAACGTAATTGCTATACCTGTGTACAAGGGATTAAAACCGTATGAGCCACTAAAAGCGTCAGTAATAGAGTTTGCTTGTACCGCGCTAAATACAAAGCCATAACCAAAGAATAAGCATAGAGAAAACGTAACAGCAAGTTTTCTATTTTTTAGACCTTTGCTCATATAATAAGCCGGACCGCCACGAAAATTTCCATTATTATCTTTTTCTTTATATAACTGCCCTAAGGCACTTTCAGCAAAGGCAGTTGCCATGCCAACTAAAGCAATTAACCACATCCAAAAAACGGCACCTGCACCGCCTAATGAAATAGCAACCGCTACGCCCATTAAGTTGCCAGTACCAACACGGGCGGCCAAGGACGTACATAATGCCTGAAAAGAGGAAATACCTTGACTAGAACTTTTACGACTCGACTTTAAAATACTAAACATATGGAAAAAACGAGTAAATTGAATACCTTTTAAGCGAAATGTAAACCAAATACCACAAGCAGTGAGCAGATAAATAAGAATACTCCCCCACAAATAGCCATTGATAGTTCCTATCCACACTTCAATAAAGCTTGGGGCTATTACACTTGGTTCTACCACATTATTCTCCAAAAGATATTACTATAATTTATATCAACAAGTGCAGCTTAACAAAAATAGCGAGATGGATAACTGGTTTTATTGCGCTTACCTTTACAAAGTGCTCTTAAACCACATTCAATCGCGTAAGACTGCTAAATATCCAGTATCCATAGGAAGATTTTCATTAAGGATTATGATCTTTAAAGATTGTTTGCGTCAGTATTTTTTTGAGGATATACAACGCAGAGCTTTTGTCATTTACTTGTTCCACAAAAAAAGGTGGCAACACTGTAAAATTTCCAAAAAACACTGTCCAAAAGATTCGGCTGAAAATTTTACGCTTTGTTGTCTATACGGAGGTAGGTACTTAGCGTGAGCAAAATACAAAGGCTGTAAGTAGCATTTGCTTAGCGTAGCTAAGCTACACACTACTCGCCTTAATTAAAATACTTTTATCTCGAACGAAATTAACCACAAAAGTTCAACAGACTCTAAGCAACCATAAGGTCTATAGCCGATATTGTTCGAACAGGAAGCTACATAACTCCTTTGAATTAAATGGTTTACGCAAAACAGGATAAGGCCATTGATTATCTTCTTCTGCGATGTAACCACTCATCGAATATATGCAAATATTTGGAAATTTTACTTTTACTAAATCTACCGCTTCTCGGCCAGACATATCAGGTAAAATCATATCTGTAATAAAAATATCAAAACGTTGTTCATTATTTAATAAACTAATTAAATCAACTTTGTTAGTGACATATTTTGTAATTACGCCTTCATTTTCCAGATATAGAGCAACAAATTCAGCAATACTTTGCTCATCGTCAAGAATAAGTACGCGTTTACCCGCCATATTCAATTTTGGCTTACGATTACTTTCTACAAGATTCAAATGATGCCTAGGTTTGCAGTTAAAAATCAGTGTGAAATGCGCGCCACCAAGCTGACCTTTACCTTCCACCAATATTGAACCATTGTGTTTGTAAATCGTACTGTAAACATTAGCTAGCCCAATACCGTTACCTTTATTTACCGATTTACTACTATAAAATGGGTCAAAAATTTTCGATATGTTTTCATTATTTATCCCAATGCCACTATCTTGTACATGAATTTCTAAGCGGTTTTCTCCAGTCAGATTAGCTGATATATTGATTTTACCAATAAGTCCTTGTTCCTGAATAGCGTCCTGTGAGTTCAAAACAAGATTCAACAAAATATTAATAAACTCACCTTGTGGAAACGTTATCACGCACGCCGCATTGCTAATATCAAGGCTGAAATCAATGGTTGGTAATAATAACTGTTTAAACAAATATTGATTATCTTCAATTTCTTGAATAGGATTAAATTCAACAATTTTAACTGTTGGTTTACGGGTAAACGCTAATAAACGCTCGGTAACACTTTTACCTTTATCAATTGCATTTTTAACTCGTTCAATGTAATCAGAAATATCTCTCTCCCCTTGGGAGAACTTCAATTCAAGCATTTCGGTTGCGCCTAAAGCAACACCTAAAACATTGTTAATGTCGTGGGAAACATTGCCGAAGGTATTACCGAGTAAAGCGAGTCGATTACTGATGATCTGTTGCTGATCTTGACGATATTGTTCTGTGATATCTTCAACAATCCAAATGAAGATACCTTCATTGTGTTCATAGGTTACCGATAAATCAAATACCGAATTATATTTATCAAAGCTGATGCTGCTTTGCTTCACCTGCCCATGACGTTTAGCTTTCCTTTTATACTCAATATAATCAGTAATTCCAAAATTAATATAATTGAACAACACGGTATTTTCTGCGTTATTCTGTGGAGAAATGTCTTGATAAATGATCTTATCATTCTCATCAATAAAAAAGATCGGCACCTTGAATGTTTTATTCACCAACGCCAACAGCCTAAGCTTTTCTAGGGTTTCTTCTGATTTGGTAATATCTCTACAGACACCAAAAACACCAAAAACCTCACCATCAGTATCAACTTCTACTTCGGCTAAAACTTCTACTTTTACGAATTGACCTGAAGCATGCTTAACCACGCTTTTAAAATGAAACCCTTGCTTCAATTCGATTGCTTGTTTCATTTGATCTTTGATTTGTTGTCGCTGCTCACTAATATAAAAATTAATAGCACTGTTAATATCTGGTTTATATTGACTAGGCTCTAAACCATGTATGCTGTAAATCCCTGTTGACCAAAACAAGTCACCAGTAAAGGTATCATAGCGCCAATGACCTGAGTTGATTAGATTTTCAGCTAGCACTAAATAATTATTTTTTTCTTTTAGTCTTTCAACAAGTTGATATTTTTCGGTTATATCTTTAACAGAGCCAAACATTTTGCTCGGCTTACCATTATCATAAGCCAATATTTTTCCTACAATACAAAGCCATTTAGTGATGCCCAATTTTGTTTTAATCGGGAACGTAATATTCACACACGGGGTTCGAGAAAATAAGTGGTCATCAAATACGGTGTAAATATTTTTCAAAACATCTTTAGTGACCAGTTCTTTTCCTAATGTTGCAGGACCAGTATAAGCATCCTGACCATAACCTAGAATTGCCATCATGTGAGCTGAATAAAACATCACATCTTTGGCAATATTCCATTCCCAAAATGCCTCATCAATACCACTTAAAACCTGTTTGACATCTTTAGTCGTTGGCTCATGATCAAAGTTTACCGCTTCGAGATATTCCGTAAGAAAAATAACATACCCGTGTTCTTCCACAATAACTTGAATGGTACAAGGTATGTTTTGTTCTGATTGATTCAGCAATAAAATATGCCTTGGATGATTAACAGTTGTTGTCGTTTTAACATAAGATTTACGACATTTTAAATGTGATTCAGTCAAGTTAACGGGTAAAAGCAGCTCGACAGGCTTATCAATTAACTGCTCACGACTATAACCGGACAAGGAAGAGAGTTGGTCGTTACAATCAGTAATAATACCGTTGAAATCAGTACACAGCACTGCAAATGGAATATTTGATAAGCTGATATTTTCCGACATATTCAAAATAACTCATCGTCCTCGTCACATATTTCACCTTCATCAACTTGGCGAGAATTTAGCACTTTTAATTCATCAACACTGTGTAGTGCATCATCAAGCAACTGCCCAACCTCTAAAAAATTAATATCATCTTGTGTATGTTTTTTTAGCGCACTATGAACAAGATTGGTTAAGTATTGCTCTTGTTCATCACTCAAATCCAAGATATGAAAGCTTTGACCAATATTAGTGACAATTTCACTCATAACCTCCTGCTGATGCTGCTTAGAAACTACCAACATTTTTTTAGTTTGTATTACAGCTTGTTGAATCTTTTCTTGCACACCCACTAGTGAGTTTTGATAAGTTATAAAAGCAATTCTTGCCCCGACGCATTCAATCACTGAAGCAAGAGCATCAATATAAATGTCAGTATCAACCGTGCCATCTTCTAAATTTAAAATAAGAATAGAGACGAGATCATGGTTGAATATGGTGCGAGAGCCAAAACGATATAGTCGTGGCTTTATTTTCAACAACTTCATGACATCAACTTCAACAGGTGAACAAACGCCATTTTTTGAGCTGTAAAAACTTGCCGATTCATTGATAGGATAGAAGCCAATGCAGCCTTGTAAATTCATCGAATAGAGGTAAGAGAACACCTCATCTCTAATTTTTTCTAAACTAAAGCACTGATTTAATTTAGAAGTTAACTGCATGCAGCTACCATATTTCGATGCCTGCGCCATTGAAATATTAATCACCCTGTCTTTCGACGACAGCTCACTTTCAAAAGTGTTGATTTTATCTTGATATTCAATCAGCCGCTTTAATTTACGGATTAGTGCTAGCAGTGAGATAGGCTTAGCTAAAAAATCATCAGCACCACACGCTAAGCCTTTAAGAATAGCTTCCTCTGTTGCTAAACCAGAATATAATACAAATGACTTAGCGACTTTTTTACCGTCAACTTGTTGCTTTATCCATTGTGAACCTTTTTCCAAACCTATATTTTCATCAACTAAGGCAATATCAAAAGCCTCTGCTTCAGCGGTAATAATATTGACGTCAGTAAGGTTTGTTACACATACAACGGTAAAGTCGATTTCAAGTGCTTCTTGTAAAAGCTCCAAATACGCACCATCATCATCAATAATTAATACTTTCGGTTTTAACATAAATTTCTCTTTAATAATTTATCTATCCCTAATGCAAAAAACTAAACCTAGTTAAACCGCTTTAGAGGAACTTCTTATAACTTTAGGTGTTGGTATCAATGCTATTAAAAACAGCATACTGATTTTTTTTATTTGCTTTTGCTTGATATAAAGCACCATCAGCTTGTTTTATTAGCGCTTCAATATTGGCTGCGCCAGTACAAGTAGAAGATATTCCGATACTGACCGATACATACGGCAACACAGTTGAGTATTGGTGTTCAATTTTGGCAGCAAGTAAAACATTAATAATCTCTTGTGCTTTAAAACGTGCACTTGCTATTGGTGTGCAGGGTAAGGCAATAATAAATTCTTCTCCACCATAGCGACCAATAACGCCATTTGATTGATCTAATGCGTGATTAAAAATATTCGATACTTGTGCTAAGCAGTCATCTCCTTTTTGATGTCCGTAGTTATCGTTATAAAGTTTAAAGCAATCAATATCTAACATCATTAATGAAAGTTCAGCTTTCTGCTCTATATTATCTTTCCATAGATTATTGAGCATAGAATCTATGCCTCTACGATTAAGCAATTGTGTCAAGGGATCAATACAACTGAGTAGTTCAAGCTGTTTGTTTACCCGGTCCAAAGCAGACTTCATTAACGAAATTCGTTCCATTGCGCGAATTTTAGCTGCTAATACTACTTGTTTTACTGGCTTAGTTAGATAATCGTCACCACCAGCATCAATACCTTTAGCCAAGTAAACTTCACTATCATTGGCACTTAGAAAAATAATAGGCATCCATTCTGGATATGTCGAACGTATAATTTTTGTCAGTTCAAAACCATTCATATCGGGCATCTCGATATCCATCAAAATTAGATCTACGCTATTTTCCTTTAAAAGCTCTAGCGCCTCTTTATAGCCATTCGCACATACTGCTTTAAAGCCACTATCCTCTATCATGGCAATAATCAACTGACACTGATAACTACTATCGTCGACGACTAAAATATTCAAAAATAACTCCTTAATTTAAGATATCAAAACTACTTAAAACCACATTTACCACTAAACTAGGAAAACTGTACAACGCTCACGCGCCCAAACATCAATAGCTATCTGGAGCTTTATTAGTTTCGACAATGAAAAAAAATTAATGCAATTAATGTCTTCCCACTGTGTATCAATCTATACATTCGACCCCATACTTTTATACTCACGCTACTTGGATATAAAAGTATGGATATAAATTCATTTAGCCCAAAGATAAGATGCTTCTACTGTTCGGCCATCATCAAAATACTCTAAACTTTCAGCCAATTGTTCAACTAGCTCAATCCCTCTGCCATATAAAGTCATATCAGAATCCGGCAACTCAACATTATTTTTAAATAACTCCACCACATCAAAACCATTGCCGCTATCCTTTATTATTACTTTTAATCGTCCACCACTAGTTAACGGGTAATACTCTAATAAAATATCAACAAAGCCTGAATCCAAGCATTTAAGCCTCGATTTACGTTCGCGATAGTATTCGGAAAATCCTTCGGGTGAAACTTTTAAATCGGAACTTAGCCCTAATACGCCATGATCTAACGAATTAACAAAAAGTTCGGTCAAAATGGTCTGTAAACTCAACCAATGCTCTTTGTCTCCTTCTATCGCATATATTTGGTTCATCACAATCGGGATTGGATTCACTGTTGCTAATGACTTCCCTGTTAATGAAAGTCTCCACTCCCAGACAGGCGGAAGCCCTCTATAAATGCTGGTTAAGTTTTCACCTAAAACACTATCATCAACTTGACTTGCAAGGGCATAGTTTTGTTGCCATCCGTCACACGGTATATCTACTAAAGAAATATCATCTTCTTGCTCCATGCCTTGGCAAAAACTTTCAACACTAGCAAGTACATTTCGACATACATCTCCACGATCAATTCCTTTGATAACTGCTCGCTCAAATCGCTGATAATCATACATTTGATCAAGTTTATTTCTTGCTTCAACAATGCCATCACTCAGCAGTATGACTCGATCAGAAGAATGTACGGAAACAACTGACACTTGGGTGTCAGATAAAAGCGTTGATACAACACCAATAGGCGGATGACTCGAGGCTATTTTATGTTTTATTGCACCTTCCTCTGAAAATACATACGCATCAGGTAAGCCTGCATTTAGAATGTATATTGACTCTTCATGCGATGAAACAGTAACAAATGTAGCAGCTAAAAATAAATCAGCTGGCAGTAGGTTAAAAAGTTGAGTATTAATTTGCGTGATGATCTCAAGCAATGAAAATCCTTTGCCAGTCATCGCTCGAAAAGTTTCTGCCAGTGGTAAGGCACCGATAGATGACCGTAAGCCGTGACCAGTAAAATCTCCCAGTAGAACATTAACATCACCATTAGGGCATAGCGCACTAAGCTGAATATCGCCACTAAATAATGCTGCTGCTTTTTTAACAGTACCAATACGATCAAGTCCAAAATTTCTCGCTTCAATAACACCCGACATCAACTTTTCGGCAATTTTTGCATCCGTATCTTGTTCTTGCTGCAGTCTTTTAAGCTGACTATATAAGTCACTTATACGTTGAATAGACTTTATTTTTGCTTTAAACACTTGATGAGAAAAAGGGCGAACTAAGATACCGTCACCACCAGCCTCAATACTTTTAATATAGGCAGAATCAGTACTTTCATTAGTAATGAAAACCAAAGGGCAAAGGGCATCATGATTTGAGTGATTTTTAATCTTTCTCGCTGCATCATAACCATTCATTACTGGCATATTAATATCCATCAACACTAAATCAGGTTGGTATTTCACATACTTTTCAAAAGCATCCAGGCCATTCACCGCAGAAATAACCTGATAGCCTTCCTCAGTAAGCAGATGGCTTAAAACCCTAGATTGCGTGATTGAGTCATCAACGACCAAAGCTAGTTTGTTATCCAACATAGTGCCAACTGCTGTCATACATTAAATCTCTATAGTTAATAAACGATGAAATTGTGCAATTTCCAATATTTTATTAACCGTTTCATTTGGGCTTTTAATCACAATTCTATTGCTGTTTTTATCCCCATACTCTTTTAATAGTAAAATCATTCCTAACGCTGAGCTATCCATATAAGTTGTTTTTGATAGATCTAAAACAATATCAACATTACGTCCTTGAAAATCGATGTAGGCATCGCGAAAATTTTGATAGAGTGAAAAATCAAACTTACCATCAACAACAATCGATAATTTACTATCATCGTTTTCAAGCATTTTTTTTACTGTCATATTGAGCCCTTATAAATAATGTGAAATATTTTCTAGTGAAATTAAAATAATTCCACTTCTCCTTCTGCCATCGACATTTGGCACACACTTCTACTCTCATCCTTTTTCGTAGTACTAGTCATGATCTCATGGCATTTCATTTGCAAATTAATCAGTTGCTCACTCATCGCATCTGGCGTTATTTCAATATTTTCTAGTAGTTGGTTTAATACACTGATTGAACTTAGGTTACTTTTGATTGAGGTTAACGTTTGATTAGTCAAATCTTCAAACTGTAATGAGCGAATAGCGTTAACAACATGTTCAGATATTTGTGGTGTGATTAAAGAAAGCTCATGAATCACGGTACCTGTGCTCACACTTGTCTTTCCCATATAATCAATCATTTCAATAACTTTGTCTTTCGCCTTTAATGTTGGTGTCATATCAGCTGAGGCCATCATTTCTACTGACGAACGCAATTGACTAATAATATTTTGTGTTCCTGATATTTTATTGCGAATGCTTTCATTCAATTCTGTTGAACTGATGGACAATGCTCTTACTTCATTGGCAACAACCGCAAAGCCTCGACCTGCATCACCAGCTCGAGCTGCTTCAATAGCGGCGTTCAACGCAAGTAAATTAGTCTGGCTGGCTAAGTTCTCCACTTGGCCAAGTAAGGAAAAAATACTATCAAACTGCGCAATCATTTCATCCGTATATGAAAGGGTCTCCAAACTTTTTTTACTGGTAGTAATGATAACGTCGACAAACTCTTGCAAAGTATCGTTGGTATGCTGAACAAATGAGTCAATCATTGAGCTTTCATTATTTTCTGCACTAGTAATATTTTGTACAATTTGACTAATTAAACTTTGCTGTAGTTGACATAATTCTTGCAAGCACTTAAAGCTATTCGATATATCTCCAACTGCAGAGCCAACAAGAGTATTTGCCCGACTAACTTCGTTGTCGACTATAGAAACTTGTTTACTCAATAAAAGATTTATCTTTTGAAAACTTAGTTCTATTTGGTGAATATCATCGTTACTCGCATCATTTTTGGCAGGCGCTACTTTTGCAAAATTTTTTCGTAGTTTTAATTGCCAACTAAAAACACATAAAAGGCACAAGACTAGAAAAATAGAAAGGTAATTTGATGATACTACTGATAAATTTATTAGCAGCATATTTACCAATAACAAACTCGATATGGTCAGGCCAACTAATACCGTTATCTTAAATGTTCTCATCGTATCTTTCCTTTTTATTACACCAACCAAGCGAGGCATTTTGTAAAAGCTCACTGGCAATACTTGAGATTGGTAATTGTTTTTGATGGGCTTCGAGCTTAAAAGCACTACCTGGCATACCCCATACAAGACTAGTATTTTTGTCCTGAATAATAGTCATAGCACCGTGAGATTTTAATGCCAGTAACCCTTGTGCGCCGTCATCTCCCATACCTGTTAGGATCACAGCCTGAACATTGTTGGCAATGGGCTTTAAAGAATTAAACAGCACGTCAACAGCAGGTTTATGTCGATTAACTTCGGGAGAGTCTTCTAAAATGCAAGATAGTACGCCAGCTTTTGATTCTACTTTCAAATGTTTATCACCTGGCGCTATATATACGTGACCACTTTTTACTTCTTCGCCATGTTTCGCTTCCCGTACGGTCATTAATGAGTTTTTGTTCATACGTTCGGCAAAACGAGTACTAAATACACAAGGAATATGTAAAGTAATAACAATTGCCGGCGCATTGGCCGGCATGCACATCAGCAATTTTTTGATTGCATCAGTACCACCAGTAGAGGCGCCAACTGCAATCAAATGATTACTCGAACAGCTACCGTTAAATAAAAGTTTTTTCGGTTTTTCTTGAACAAACACCTGCCTAGAAAAAGTAAGATTTTGCACATTAATACTAGCTGCGTACCTTATTTTTTCGACAATGCTATCCTTAAAACTACCCTTTTGACGAACAAGTGCCTCAAAGCTTGGTTTAGCAATAAAGTCAATAGCACCAAGTTCTAATGCTTTCAGTGTTGTATCAGCACCCTTAGTTGTTAACGTTGATAACATCACTACTGGCATAGGCCTTAAACGCATTAAGTTACTTAAAAAAGTAATACCATCCATTTTGGGCATTTCAACATCTAAGGTTAAAACATCGGGGTTAAGTTGCTTAATTAATTCACGTGCCACCAACGGATCTTTAGCTTCTCCGACAACTTCAATATCATCAATATCACTTAATAGTTCTTTAACAATATTTCTAATAACTGATGAATCATCAATAATAAGTACCGTGATTTTCTCCATATCGCTGCACCTCCATTTAAAAAAGTTCTATCTCGCCATCGCTTGATGAGCCTTGCAATTGATTGCGATAATCATTCTCTCGTCGTGTTATCGTGTCATTATGTAAATTATCAATAGTTTTAACCAACACTCGGCCGGTATGCGGTTCAAAAATAACTTTTCGTGGATAAACAGAACCTAAATCTGAACTTATAAGTGGTATTTTTTCATCTTCTAAATAGCTTAAAACAAAGTCAATATTACGTTCACCAATATTTGTCATATTTTTCAAAACTTTCGCACCACCAAAAGCTTTTGCCTGCAGATTTTTCTTTTTACCACCGTTCTTTAAAATCAAATTGATGAGGTACTCCATGGCAAAGTTACCATAACGGGTGGCGTCAGAGTGCATACCTCGTTGCCCCCAATCAACTTCATGTGCCTCTCTATCGGTTAGTGGCAACATAAAATGATTCATCCCTCCTATTTGGGATTCCACATCCCAAATACATGCCGATACACAAGAGCCGAGCGTAGTCGCAATGGGTGTGTTTTCTTTAGAAACATAAAATTCCCCAGGAAGAATTTTTGCAACAACAGCACTGTGCTTACCATCCCAATAATGGTTTATATGCGTAAACTCAGCCAAACACTGCTCTTTCGAATACGCTACGTTGGCACGATTACTTTTTAATACAGCCATAAGTAAATCTAACTATTCCCTGTTTAAAGCTAAAAAGGTTTACGAAAAATCGTCCGACCAACATTTTCAAAATACTGTTGGTACAACCCTAAACTTTCGCTGTGCCCCAGCAGTAATAAACCACCGGGAGCTAACAAATTATAATAACGTTCAAATAATGCAGATTGCGTCTTTTTATCAAAATATATAAGGACATTGCGACAAAAAATAATGTCAAATGGGCCTTGCATTGGCCATGAGTCTAATAAGTTGAGCTGTTTAAAAGTAATTAATTCCTTTATGATGTTTTCGGCTCTAACCTGGCTTTCATACTCGCCTCGTCCCTTTTTAAAATATTTATTTTTCAAATTGTTAGGCATGTCTTCAACGTTCTTCAGCGAATAAACTCCCGCTTTACCTTTAGCTACAACATTACTATCAATGTCTGTTGCTAATATTTTTGCATCCCAATAACTTGACTGAGTACCCAACGCTTCTAAAAGCGTAACAGCAATGCTATAAGGCTCCTCACCGGTTGAACTAGCTGATGACCAAATCCGTATACGCTTACTCTCTTTCTTTGTTTCAAGCAATTTTGGAAGCTCATGCTGACTCAAATAATCAAAGTGATGCTGCTCGCGAAAGAAACTCGTTAAATTTGTCGTAATAGCATTAATAAAATAACTTTCTTCTTGCTCTGACTGAGCTCTCAATAATCGGCAGTACTCTGAAAATGAGCCTATTTTTCGCTCACGTACGATGCGCGTGAGCCGCCGATAAACCATCTCTCTTTTAGATGCGTTAAGTACGATGCCAGCACTCTTATAGACAAACTGACATATATAATTAAAATCATCTTCGCTTAGGCTAGCCGAATCATCTCTGTGTAAAGCGGTCATTATCAGTCTAAAACTCTTCCCATTCGTGATCGCTGTTCACCAAGTTCCCTTTTGGTCGCTCTTTAAATACCGGACGTGATCTTTCTTCTACTGCCGATAATCTAGGTTTAGGTCTGTGGCTTGTATCATCCCTATTTACCGTTCTAGAATGTCTTCTTGTAGGCTTGCTTTCAGCTGGCTCTTCTTGGGTGAAAAACGCTATTTGTTCTAATAGTACTTGAGCTTGCTCTTCCATCGATTTACTTGATGCCGCAGCCTCTTCAACTAAAGCAGCATTTTGTTGGGTCATCTCATCCATTTGACTTACCGCAGCACTTACTTCACCGATACCAACCGACTGTTCTTTACCTGCACTATCGATATCACCAATCATGTTGCCAACTTCTTCAATAGCCGAAGCTAATTCAGTAAAGGTTTTTCCGGTTTCATCAACCAACTTAGTACCTTGACCAACAGCTTCAACACTATCATTTATCAAGCCTTTAATTTCTTTTGCAGCGCCGGCAGAACGTTGTGCTAAGTTGCGTACCTCTGCTGCAACAACAGCAAAACCACGGCCTTGCTCTCCGGCTCTTGCAGCTTCCACGGCTGCATTTAAGGCAAGAAGGTTGGTTTGGAAAGCTATTTCATCAATAACACTAATAATGTCTGCTATTTTTTTACTTGATTTATTAATATCACTCATTGCAGATATAGCATTACGGACGACTTCGCCCCCATTACTAGCTCTAGTCATTACAGACGACGACAACTTACTTGCCTCAGTGGCATTTTCAGCATTTTGCTGCACCGTGCTGGTCAACTCTTCCATTGCTGAGGCCGTTTCTTCTAAAGAAGATGCTTGAGATTCAGTTCGATGACTTAATTCATTATTGCCTTGAGCAATTTCACGAGCAGAATCAAAAACATTGGTCGAAGCATCACGAATATCACTGACCATTTCATTTAAAACCCCCATGAAGTCATTAATTGAATCACCAATAATACTGAATTCACCAACCAAATCAGTTTCAATGCCTCGAGATAAGTCGCCTTGTGCCATAGTGATCAAGGTTTCTTTAATTTTTGCAATCGCATGCTTACGCGCAGTAATATCAGTGGCGTATTTAACTACTTTAAATGACTTACCATTTAAATCTAAGATAGGATTATAAGATGCTTGGATCCATACTTCTCTACCGCCTTTACCAATACGTCTATATTCATTACTGTCGTATTCACCGCGATTAAGTTTGTCCCAAAACTGTTGGTAATCTAAGCTGTTTTTAAATTCAGGTTCAACAAAAATACTATGATGTTGTCCTCGAATTTCTGGCAAACTATAACCGACTGCCGACAGGAAGTTATCATTAGCCGTAATAATCGTGCCATCCATATTAAACTCGATCACTGCTTGTGATTTACCAATAGCATCAATTTGCCCTGAGAAATCAGCATTGAGCAGTTTTTGCTCGGTGACATCGGCAGCAAACTTAACTACTTTCATAGGCTTACCATTTAAGTCCATGATTGGGTTATAAGATGCTTGTATCCAAATCTCTTTACCGTCCTTACCTAAGCGTTTGTATTCCTTTGCTTCATATTCACCGCGGTTTAAGCTATCCCAAAATAATTTATATTCTGCGCTGACTTTAAACTCTGGTTCAACAAACATACTATGATGCTGACCTTGAATTTCTTCCAAGGTATAGCCAACAGTATTTAAAAAGTTATCGTTGGCGGTAATGATGGTGCCATCCATGTTAAACTCGATCACTGCTTGTGATTTACCAATAGCATCAATTTGCCCAGAAAAATTGGCATTAAGCAGTTTCTGCTCTGTGACATCAGCGGCAAACTTAACTACTTTCATCGGTTTACCATTTAAATCCATGATAGGGTTATAAGACGCTTGTATCCAAATCTCTTTACCGTTCTTACCTAAGCGTTTGTATTCTTTTGCTTCATGTTCACCACGATTTAAGCTATCCCAAAATAACTTGTATTCTGCGCTGACTTTAAACTCTGGTTCAACAAACATACTATGATGCTGACCTTGAATTTCTTCTAGGGTATAACCGACAGTATTTAAAAAGTTATCGTTGGCAGTAATGATGGTGCCGTCCATATTAAACTCAATCACCGCTTGTGATTTTCCAATCGCATCAATTTGACCTGAAAAATTAGCATTACGAAGCTTTTGTTCAGTCACATCGGTGGCAAATTTAATCACCTTAACGGGTTCACCATCTTCGTTTAAGATAGGGTTATACGAAGCCTGTATCCAAACTTCTTTACCCGCTTTACCAAGGCGTTTATATTCTTTTGACTCAAATTTACCGTTATTTAAGTCTTGCCAAAATATTTTATATTCATCACTGATTGCGTAGCTAGGCTCGACGAACATACTATGATGCTGTCCTTGGATTTCTGCTAAAGAATAGCCTAATGTTTGTAAAAAATTATCATTAGCGGTGATAATAGTGCCATCCATATTGAATTCAATAATGGCCTGAACTTTATTGATAGCATTAATTTTCGCTAACATATCCGCAAATTGCACCGCGTTGTCTTGTGCTGCTAAAATGTCATTACTTTGGCTCATTGTCGTTAAATTCCCTGTCGATTGAATATGTTCAAATAATTGTTGTGGTAGTGTTGACTCTATAAGTTGCGGCGTTAAGTGTTGGATCACTGCAGTCCACGCTCGCTTTAGCGCAAAAGGAAAGCTATCTTTATTAAATTCAATTAAAGCATCGATAAACGCCTGTAGCACACTTTCTTGCAAACTTAACAACTCAAGGTTCTCACCTTCAACACTTGCTTTTTCTTTACGTTTTTTTATCGCTGTTAAATTGGGTATTTCAATACTAAGCATTTCAATTACGCTGTACTTGTTCGCTTTTGCCTTATTGATTAATGTCGCCTTAAAGCTTGGTTGAGCTTTGAATAAATGCTGATAAAATATTGCATTCAACTGTGACAAATCTTCCTGTAGGCTTTCCCAGTGTGCTTGTACTAAAGTAATTTGTTTTGGCGTCATAACATTTAACTCAATTGGTTAACGATTAAACAGGTACAGCATTATTATGAATAGCACTATCTACTTGATAGAGTTCATTTTGATCGAGTAATGACAAACTATTAAGTAAAATAATCAGCTTATTATCCACTGATGCTAAACCTTCGAGAAAACAGCTATCAATTTTTTGACCAAACGCTGGTGGCTTTCGAATTGAACTTAACGCAAATTTATAAACCTCTGAAACGGCATCAACCACTATGCCTACTACCATAGGTTTTGTAGTATCAGCGCTGCGTAAAATAATAGTAACTGTTTGTTCGTTATAGTCTAACGGTGTTAAACCAAATCGTTGACGAAGATCTATAATTGGGATAATCACACCACGTAGATTAATCACGCCTTTGATATATTCAGGTTTGTTAGGTAACTGGGTGACAGCGCTCCAGACGCGAAGTTCCTGCACACACAAAATATCAACGCCAAACTCTTCACCATTTAGGATAAAAGTAAGATACTCTTTTTCTTGCTCCATAATGATATCCTTTACGAGTTAGCTTTCTGCTTGGCAATGACTTGTAATGCATTAACATTGAGTAAGGTCACCACATTTTCATCCACATTAACAATACCTTCGATATAATGCTGTGCTAAGTTGCCACCAAATGCAGGTGCTGCTTTAATATCATCTTGCTCGGCATTAAGCACATCAGAAACAGCATCGACAACAAACCCCATTGTGCGAGATTTAGTCATATGTTGAGCAGTTAAAACCACTACTACGGTTGTTTTACTATATTTTGCATCACCGATGCCAAACTTAAGCCGTAAATCAATGATGGGGACAATTATTCCTCGCATATTAATCACACCTTTAACAAATTTTGGTGCATTAGGAATGTGGGTAGGCTGTTCCCAGCTTCTAATTTCTTCTACCGATAATATATTGACAGCATATTGCTCTTGCCCTAATGAAAACGTCAGATATTGTTCACCGGTAGAAATAAAGTCGATGCCTTCAAGGGCATATTCTCCTTGCACAGGAATTTCATTGGCTAGTGTCTGAATATCCATTAGTGCATAGCCTCTTCAGTCATGATATGAGTTTCTTGCTGTGTCTTGGCAACCTTTAAGGCCATCGTTATCATGCTCGGTACATCTAAAATCATTGCCACTGAACCATCCCCTAAAATAGTTGCGCCCGAAATTCCTTCTACTTGCTGATAATTATCATTTAAGCTTTTCACCACAACTTGCTGTTGCGCTAATAAATCATCGACCATTAAACCGACTTTTTGTCCATCAGCTTCAACAACAACAAGTAAAGAGTTTTTAATCTCTTTATTTTCTGCAGGAATATTAAATAATTTATAGATGGGGATAACGGGGACATTATCTTCTCGCAATCGGTATAACACCATACCACCCGATGTTCTGTTAATTAATGACTCTTGCGTTTGTAATGATTCAACAATAGTAATTAACGGAATAATATAAACTTCTCGTCCAACCTTAATCAATTGGCCATCTAAAATGGCTAGTGTAAGCGGCAAAAACACTTTGAATGTACTGCCCAATCCTAGTTCAGACTCTATCTGTATTCGACCACCCAATGACTGAATATTACGTTTAACAACGTCCATGCCAACACCGCGACCAGAAATGTCACTAACCTCTTTCGCGGTAGAAAAACCGGGTTCGAAAAGTAAATCATATACTTGCGCGTCATTTAGTGAGCTTGATTCATCAATCAAACCTCTTTCCTTAGCTTTTGCTAAAACTGCTTCTCTATCAATACCACCACCGTCATCTTTAATTTCAATGACAATGCTACCACCTTGATGATAAGCATCTAAGCTCACAGTGCCTTTTTCTGGCTTGCCATTTGCTACTCGTACATCCGTCGCTTCAATGCCATGGTCAACAGCATTACGCACTAAATGCACTAGCGGGTCGCCAATTTGCTCCATCACACTTTTATCGAGTTCGGTTTGCTCCCCACTTATCAACAACTCAATTTCTTTATCCATTTTTTTAGATAAATCATGAATTAATCGAGGGAAACGATTAAAAGCAAAGCTTATCGGCAGCATGCGTATCCGCATAACACTCTCTTGCAGCTCTTTAGTATTTTGTAATAATTGCTCTAAACCAGCATTCAAGCGCTCGACTTTAGAGGTGTCAAAGTCATTGCCTAACTCTGACAGCATAGATTGCGTAATTACCAGTTCACCAACCAAGTTAATCAAACTATCAACTTTATCAACACCAACGCGGATAGAGCTCGACTCAACTTTAGGTTTATGGGCTTGAGCGTGACTTGCAACTTTCGGGTTTTCCGCACCTGTATTTTCTACAATTTTAGATGCAGGTGATTCTGCTTCTTTCACAGATTCTGACAAAACATTGTTTGTCATCTCGGTAATTTCTAGTGATTGTTTATCTATCTGCTCATCTTTGCTAATGATCAACTGACAATCATCTTCCACCCATTCAAAAACTTCAGCGATATCCTCTTTACCGACAGCGGTTAGCAGAATAATGTTCCATGATATATAAAGCTCTGTGCCATCGAACTCCGTTAAACTTGGTATTGAATTACAGTTTGCCAAAACCGACATCTCACCAAGCTCTCGTAAAGCATTTAGCAGTAGTAAGGGATCATTACCCGTTTGCACTAAGTGATGCTCTGGAATAAAACTAATTGACCAACGTTGCAATCCAGGCTCTAAATCAGTAGTGGCCGCCTCTTCACTTAAGTTTTCAATGCTACTTTCATGAATATCTTCGTCGATTCTTTCGTCAGAAGGTGACCTATCGTTTAACGTTGCTGCTAATAATTTCGAGGTTGCTGCAATTTTACTCTCATCATAAGTGCTCTCATCTCGTATAGCCTCAATAAGGATGCGCATACAATCAACGGCATTGAGCAATATCTCTATGTCTTTTTGACTGATATCTCTGCGACCATCACGCATTTCATCAAGCAAAGTTTCAACCAAATGCGTAAACTCGGTAACATGATTAAAACCAAAAGTACCTGCTCCGCCCTTTACTGAATGAGCTGCACGAAAAATTGCATTAATAGTTTCAGCATCTCCCTGCTCTAAAGTTAATAAACTTGCTTCCATTAACTCAATGCCTTCGAAGCTTTCTTCTAAAAACGTTGGGATGAACTGAGACAGGTCAATGCTCATAATAATTACCGCACTACACGTTTAATGGTGGCTAATAATTTCTCTGGATTAAAAGGCTTGACCAACCAACCGGTTGCTCCTGCTGCTTTTCCCCGTTGCTTCATATCAGTTGAACTTTCAGTGGTTAGCATTAAAATAGGAGTGTACTGAAAACTCGTTAACTTTCTCAATTCTTGGCATAACGTAATACCATCCATATTGGGCATATTGACATCAGTAATAACAAGATCGAATGCTCCCATTTGTGCTTTTGATAACCCATCTTGGCCATCATGTGCTTCAACCGTCTGATAACCAGAACTTTTCAGTGTAAAACTAACCATATCGCGTATAGAGTTAGAATCATCAACAACTAAAATTTTCGACATACCAATTCCTTTACAAATATTAAAAACAGCAAGATTTAACCAGCAAGGTATTGCTGTAAAATTGCATCTTCGAGTCCTAATTGCTCAAAACTTTGTTTAATTACTTTCGATGTAGACTGCCAAATAAGTTGCTTATTTTGTGCAGCTATATAAATAACGCTGGCAAGTATCAGCTGCGCGCCTAGAGTATCAACACGCTCAACAGCGCTATCGTCAAATTCGACAATATCGTTATTGCTTACTTCATCTAGCAGAGCAACTCGACAAGCTTCCACTTGCACAATGGTTAACTGGGGAGGAAATTGAAACATGGATATCCTTATTATCGTATTATCGCTCTTCACTGAACTTACGTTCCATTTATGTACCGCCTAGGTGATATTTCATACTACCTAGGTGTTTTTTGAACAATCTATGTGACATTTATGTGATTTTTGTCACTTTTAATGCCATTTTCAAAGATTTTACACGAATATATCTATTCAAGCTATCAAAAATATATTCACTTTTATAGTTTATAAGCTGTTATTATTAAGCCCACTAGTATATTAAAATTTAGTTATTATTTTGTAAAACGCCTTAAGTTGATATAAGTTGATAAAAGGTGATAAAGCAAATATATATTTGTTACAACTTAACATTTTAGCCTTTATTTTAAGTTCATAAACAAAACAAGGAGTGTTTGATGTCAGATGGTAATTTAAAAGCGCCGAGCCAAGTATTTAAATGGTTTGAAAAAATGAAGGAAAATTATGATAAAAATATTTTGGCTATTCTACAGCGATTTGAACAAAGTAATAGCCAACAACAAAGCCGTATAGATGAAACCCATCGTAGTCATATCAATATTATGCGTGAGAATCATCTAAATCAAAATGCTCAATTTACCAAGCAAATAGAACAGCAAAAACAAGAAATCGATTATTTCAAACAACAAATAGCTCAACAACAGCAAACTATTTCACAGTTAAATAATCGTTATGATGCAGTTATAGTTGAACTAATTACTCATAAAAAGTCTACAACTCAATTTAAAGATATCTTTGATGACAGTTGTTTTATTGATACTGATAGCACTTCTTTTGATTCAATTCCTATTAATGACTCCTTAGTAAAACAATCCCCTGTTAGCTCAAAAGCTAATAACGTTTCGTCCAAAAATAACGATGTCGAGATTGGCGTAGAAAAGGAAACAAATGAAATTTACTTCCTCGCTCTAGAAATGAGAAATTCCAATAATAATGAACAGGCTTTTATTCACTTTAAAAAAGCAGCGAACTTAGGCCATGTGCTCGCAATGGGTGCGTTAGGCCGAGCCTACTTTTTAGCGGAAGGCATTGAAGAGAACCATGCAATAGGTTTGTCATGGCTAATCAATGCCGCTAATTTGGCTTTGCCACAAGCAATTAAACGTGTTGAATACTTCAAGACTAATGAACCCGCACTTTATCAAACCGCATTAAAACTATCCAAAAAAGTTACAAGTGACGTGACGATCTAATACTATCAATTTCCTTATCACTAAAGTTTAGCTCCTATTAAAGAGCGAATAGCGTTTAACTGGCCACTTTTATCGATTTTTTTACCTTTTTTAAAGCCATCTTTTGTTTTAATGGCGACAAGTAATCAATGAACAGTTTACCTTTTAAATGATCAATTTCGTGTTGTAATACTATGGCAAGAAAATCATTATTTTCAATAACCACCTCTTTGCCTGTTCGATCTAAACCGATAACTTTTACGCTAGTGAATCGCTCTACATCAGCATAATATCCAGGTACGGACAAACACCCTTCTTGTCCTTTTTCAAGGTTTTCACCACTAATCACTTTTGGATTAATAAGTATTAAAGGTGAGTTTCTTTCTTCAGAAATATCAACCATTATAATGGCTTCAGACCTACCAACCTGCGTAGCAGCTAAACCGATACCATCCTCTGTGTCGTATAGAGTATCTAACATATCATCAATTAGACTTTGAACTTTTTCAATATCAATAACGTCTTGTGCTTTTACTCTTAATTTTTCGTTAGGAGCTTTAATTATTTCTAAAACGGCCATTTTCCCTCGATATATAGTGTAGGTTTACAGCGCCCAAATATAGGTTAATTATTGATTGCTTAACATAATTTAGTATAGCGGAAGTCACAACGATATACTTTATTGGTTATTACATTTTAAAGCGTTATAACTGCTAGCATATCCTCGTCGTCTTCATCCATACCAACTTCACAAAAACCAAAGCTAGCGTAAAACTCCTTAGCAACTGGATTCTTAGGATTATAACAAATTTCAATTTCTTGTAACCCTGGAACTTTTTTTATTTCCGCTAAGGCTAAACTTAGTGCCGCACGGCCTATTGATTTGTTTTGATGTCCCTTATCAATCATAAAACGCCAAATGGAAATTTTAATCGTAGACTCTTGCACCCACATAAAAAAACCAACCGGTTCTTCTGCTATATAAATTGCTCTCGTTTCATAGCCATCATTGTACATAGATTCAACAAGTGACCACATATTACAAGCGACATAATCCTCTTGCTCTTTTGAGACATCCAATTCACAAACTTGCTCATAATTTGCTTTTGTTACTTGACGCAGTGTTACATGACAAAGCGATGCTTCCATACAGCTTCCTTAAAATTTAATATAATGGATATTTTTTGGTTAAAAGCTTTCTACTGCGGCTAGGCAACACTAGACTATCTTTTCAAGATACTGAATAGTGTTGCCTGAAAGATAAACTTTTTATCTTTAATACAGTACAGTAAGTTGTTGCCTCGTTTAAGCGCTTGTTCTGTTACCCACATAGACTTGTCTATCATGCAGGGCAAAATGTAACGTTGAGACTTATCAATACAACTTACTCCCGATTTAGTTTGGCTAAACATAATAGCCTATAATATCAATAAATTAAAAAATAAGTTATTAGAACACATAAAAAATCCCGTATACAACGGACTCTCGATGCAATTGGCTAAATCAATCACTTAAACAAACATCCTCGCACATTAAAGCTTATCTAAAATATTCAAACAGGAAGCTTTTGCGTCACCAAAGAATATTTTTGTGTTGTCTTTATAGAATAATGGGTTTTGTACTCCCGCATAGCCGGGACTCATTGAACGTTTAAACACGACAACATTTTTCGCATGCCACACTTCTAACACAGGCATACCTGCAATTGGGCTAGTAGGATCTTCTGCCGCAGATGGGTTAACGGTGTCATTTGCACCAATAACTAATACCACATCAGTTTCAGCAAAATCATCGTTAATTTCTTCCATGCCTAATACAATATCATAAGGTACTTTCGCTTCAGCCAATAACACGTTCATGTGACCAGGTAAACGCCCTGCAACGGGGTGAATAGCAAATCGAATATCGATCCCCTTCTCTTTTAGCGCCCTTGTCATTTCATAAACAGGATACTGTGCTTGTGCCACCGCCATACCGTAGCCTGGAGCAATAATGACTGATTTTGCGTTACTAAGCATATCAGCTACTGCATCAGCATTAATTTCAACATAGTCCCCATAATCAACATCGTCGTTTACGACCGCGTCCGTACCAAAACCGCCGGCAATAACACTGATAAATGAGCGATTCATTGCCTTACACATAATATAAGAAAGAATTGCTCCCGAAGAGCCAACTAACGCGCCGGTCACAATGAGTAAGTCGTTACTTAACATAAACCCTGCTGCCGCTGCTGCCCAGCCGGAATAAGAGTTAAGCATTGAAACAACCACCGGCATATCAGCTCCGCCAATTGATGCCACCAAATGCCAACCAAAAGCTAAGGCAATAAAGGTCATTAAAAATAGTGCACCGTCACCACCACCTTGTTGGACAAAAAGTACCATCAACATAAATGACGCGACACCAGCGGCTAAATTAAGCTTGTGGCGGTGAGGTAACATTAACGATGAGGAATTTATGATACCTCGCAATTTACCAAAAGCGACAATTGAGCCGGTAAATGTTACAGAGCCAATAAATACCCCAAGAAATACTTCAACTAGGTGAATATTAGTCGCTATTTGTTGTTGGTTGGTAAAATTAGTCAACGCTGAATGATCCATTTCAAAGTAACTATTGAAACCGACTAGTACCGCCGCTAAACCAACAAAACTATGCAAGATGGCGACAAGTTCAGGCATTTGTGTCATTTCAACTTTTTTAGCAAGCTGCAAGCCGATGCTAGCTCCTATCACCATGGTGACTAAAATAATCCAGACATTATCGACACGCGGGTCTGCAATCGTTGCGATAAGCGCAATTGCCATACCGACAATGCCATACCAATTGCCGGTTTCAGCGGTTTCTTGTTTACTTAAACCAGATAAACTAAAAATGAACAATAACGCAGCTAATATATAAGCTGCACTGATTAACCCTTGAGAAAGCTCCATACCAGTGCCCCTTATTTTCTAAACATTTTTAACATGCGTTTAGTGACGACAAAGCCACCAACAATATTGATTGTCGCGATAAGTATTGCGACACCGGCGAGTAACTGTATTAATGGGTTTTCATTGCCGACCTGCAATACTGCGCCAACAACAATAATGCCTGAAATGGCATTGGTGACACTCATCAGAGGCGTATGTAGCGAATGGCTAACATTCCATACTACGTTGTAGCCAATAACACAGGCTAAAACAAATACGGTGAAATGAGATAAAAAGTCAGCCGGAGCAACACTTGCTACCCAAGCAAATAGTAATGCCCCTGCCACAATAAATGCATGTTTTTTAATCGGGCTAATCGGCTCTTCAGCTTTAACTTCAGCAGGTTGATTGGCGGCAACTTTTGACGCAGCAGGTGCTGCGCTAACTTGAATTGGCGGCGGAGGAAAAGTAATTTCATTTTGCTTCACAACCGTCATGTTACGAATAACAACATCGTCAAAATCTATATTAAGCGTCCCGTCTTTTTCTTTGCATAACAGTTTAGTTAAACTCACCAAGTTATTTGAATAAAGCTGCGAAGATTGATTAGGCAATCGAGAAACTAAGTCGGTGTAGCCAATAATTTTAACGCCATTGGCATTAACCACTTTGCCGGCTTGCGTTAATTCACAGTTACCGCCACCTGCAGCCGATAAATCAACCACAATACTGCCAGTTTTCATTGATTCAACCATTTCAGCTGTAATCAATTTCGGCGCTGGTTTTCCAGGGATCATTGCGGTAGTAATAATAATATCGACATCTTTTGCTTGTTCAGCAAACAGCGCCATTTCTGCATCTATAAAGGCTTTACTCATTTCTTTTGCGTAACCATCACCTGAGCCCTCTGCTTGTGAATCAGGTTCTGGCTCTTCGTAATCGAGTTCTAAAAATTCAGCCCCCATACTTTCAATTTGCTCTTTAACTTCAGGGCGGGTATCGAATGCACGAACAATGGCCCCTAAACTACCTGCGGTGCCAATGGCAGCAAGGCCAGCAACACCCGCACCAATAATCATGACTTTTGCTGGTGGCATCTTACCTGCGGCGGTAATTTGCCCAGTTAAAAAGCGGCCAAAATGATGAGTGGCTTCAATAACTGCGCGATAGCCTGCAATATTCGCCATTGAACTTAAGGCATCCATCGACTGGCTACGTGTCATACGTGGTACCATTTCCATGGCTAAAGTGGTTATTTCTCTTTCTTTTAAAGCAGCTAAAATCACTTCGTTTTGTGCTGGGGCAATAAAACTAATTAGGTGCGCGCCATCTTTCATTAACGCTATTTCTTCAATATTGGGGCAATTAACTTTAAAAATGATATCTGATTGCCAAACGTTCTTTTTAGTAACAAGTGTGGCACCCGCATCAATAAATTCTTGGTCGGTGAAACTTGCTTTTGTGCCAGCACCTTTTTGTACTTGTATTTCAAAACCAAGTTTTAGTAACGCAGCTACTGCGGTTGGCGAGCTTGCTACTCGGCTTTCACCCGTTAAGGTTTCTTTCGGTATACCAATAATCATAATTCCCCCTTTTAATCACCACATCCCCTTAACAACAGCGTAAATTAGCTAAAATCGGCGCAAAGTTTTATTAGAAAATGCAATCAACTGAACATTAAAACACTTATACCCAAGCTGCTCGAAGATGCTGTTTCAGAGTTAAGCTAGGAAATCAGAGCAAGTCGCAGCACGTAGGTAATGGTTACTCCCGATAATTGTTCCTGCATTATCCTAATGCCCCACATCCATGTGGGAACCTTATCAAGTACTGCAACGCTGAACTGATTTTCTAGCTTAGCTCCCATAAGACAAGCCGATAAAGGGTCACCTCCAGCGTTGTTGATTTCGACAATAGAATAACTATTCTCTTCAATCAATGCCTTGGTGCTAACCCTTTTCGACTTGCTGAATCCTGCATCTTCAAGTGGCTTGGGTATATACTTATTCTTATTCGACTATTGTTTTACCATTAATCGCCTGTTTTTTATACGACAAATTTAGTTGATTTCACTATAACTAATCACTATCTGTGGTAACTTGAATTCGTCCTAACGTCTAATTTGCGCTGTAGTGCAAATAGATTAAGATGAGAGAGTAATTAACAATAAGGAAGTGACAATGATTTATCGACTCGCCAATCTGCAACCAAAACTTAGCGATAATAATTTTATTGCACCAAATGCCACCTTGATTGGTGATGTAGAATTAGGCAGCCAAGCAAGTATCTGGTTTAATGTTGTGATCAGAGCTGATTTAGCAAAAATTGATATAGGTGAGAATACCAATATTCAAGACGGCTCTATTTTGCATGTAGATGCTAAATTTCCGATGACCATCGGTCGTAATGTTACGGTTGGCCATAAAGTTATGCTACATGGCTGTACCATTGGAGAAAATAGCTTGATTGGCATGAATGCCGTGATACTTAATGGGGCTAAAATAGGAAGAAATTGTTTAATTGGCGCTAACAGCTTAATTACTGAAAACATGGAAGTGCCTGACGGACACCTAGCACTAGGTTCACCGGCTAAAGTAGTAAAAGCACTCGATGAATCAACGCAAGCAATGTTCACGAAATCTGCCATGCACTATGTTGAAAACGGTCAGCGCTACCTAGCAGAGTTGGCTCCAGTAAAATAGCTAGTTGATATGTCTGCGGTTAATGGTGCGGCTAATAGTGCGGTTAAAAATAACTAAGTCATAGCCGTACTGATTCTTAGTTATTATATTAAAAAATTAAAGTATATAGTGCCCATGTAAGACACTATTATTGAAAAGCTTTAGCTAGAATATTACTGATTAAATATTGCTATTACAAATTATCAGGTCTTAAGTAGGCTAAATCTTCATCGTCGTCAGCATGATGATCATAACCACCTTCGAAGTCTTCATTCAATTCATTAGCAACCGTAATAGGCAATTCTAATATTTCTTGAATATAAATAGAGACATTAGTTTGCTCTTTAATGATGCCTTTAAATTCAGTAAAATTTAAAAAGTCTATTTCCTGTAAATAACCTTTAACAACGATTGATAACTGCTCGATAAAACTTGCAACACATGTCTCTACTTTTGCTAGCAATATATCTTTATCGGTATTTGTTAGGTAGGTATCTAATTTTTGATACAAAGAACTACTAAATACTTTTTTATCCGAATCAATAAGTAATAATGCAATGGCTGTATTGAGAAACTTTTGTAATTCAAACTTCAAAATTTCTTCGTCTTCATCAATCAGTAAACTATTTGCGCAGTAGTTAGCAGCGATACTTTTATATACTTCTAGCAGCTTGGCACTTTTGTACCCTTCATTCATAAACGCTGTATGCATCAAGGTTATATCAGAGGTGTCCGTAATGGCTAAGGCATAACGCGTGATTGATATTTCTTCAAAGTATGACGGTGATACTTTTTTTAGCTGTGCATATTTAGCCCAACCAGCACGAAAGCAATAAACAATGCCTTGGCTTTTAATGATCTCTTTGGCTTTATCTGTGTCGTTATCACAAAGCGATAATAGGCCTAAATTGCTCATACCAAGCACAATTTCACAGCCTTTTTTTATTTGGTCGGCATAGATTATTGATAAATTATCGGAGGCTATTCTCAACGACATGTCGGTCAATTGTTGCTTGGTTTTTTGGATGAATTCTGTACTAAAATAACCGTCACTTTCACCGTCTTTTAACACTAGAAGAAGGAACGGATTATTTCTTAACTCTGCTATTTTCATTGATGGATCCTAATCAATTAACACGGTACTGCTAAACACATATAGTCGAGAGTCACCTTGAAAACTAAAGCGGCGCAAACATATCATCGGTATCCATTTCAACTGCGGTGACGCGTTGCTTATTAGCATTTTGTCTTAATGAATTTTCAATATTTTCCAATGTGCCATTAGTACTAACTGTCATTACTTCACGATAAGCTTCTTCACTCAAGGCTTTAATTTTCATTAATAATTCCTCAATGCTGCCGGAAGTTTGCTCTTCATCTTCTTCCAATTCAGAAAAATCATGACCAACAAAAGGTAACGATAAGTATAAAAGCCCGAAATCATCTTCAACAATGGCATTTAAAACTTCCAATTTTTTTTCTTCATCATCAGAAGAAAGAAAAATTTGTGTAAGTAAACTGTGTGCTTCAGTTTGCGCACAAAACACGTGATCTTCATCTAAATTTTGCCAATATGACGGTTCAACATTTAACAGCTGTTTAATTGACTCAGCGTCCATTAACCATGTGGCAATTGAAGGAATGGTGGCATCGTGCTCTCTAACAATTTTGGCAACCGTTAGAATATCCATTTCTGTCATTACAGCAAGCATAGTCTCATCACCTTGCTCAGCAGCGATAGCTTCTAATGAGGTACCTGCACGTCTGCCGCTATGTTGGGCTTCTTCAATAATGTCGCTAGCAAGAATTAATGCATTTTTTGTCAAAGTAGTTCCTTAAAACGTAGTTATTCATTGATTATATAAAACTGATTAATTAACTTTAGTAATTCTCATCATAGTCATTAAATTCGTCGTCATCGAACGAATCATTTTCATCGTCTTCTGCTGCCATCGGCGTCGCATCATAGCTATTATAAAAATGAATAAGCAAAATAGCAGTTTTTAAATCTTGCTCTGCATCGGCCATTATTTCAGTAATACAGGCTCTGGCATCGTTATGTACGCCAACAAAAGGTTTTATATCACCCCAAGCAGGCTCATCATTAAGTTCTACTTTTGCCAAGTTTTTACTATCAATTCTAACTTTAGTCGAAATTGCCATAGCAAGTTGGTCAATCATGCCACTAAATAATAACGGCATTTGCTTTAATTGTTCGAACAAATTAGATAAATAATTTGCTAATAGCTCTGGGTTTTCAGGATCTGCCAATGAATCCATGTTCTCTAAATAAAGAGAAAAATCATCAGCTAAATAGTCAGGTACTTTTTTTTCGCTTTGCATTCTTCATTCCTAAGGGAAAATCATATGAAGAGCCTATCGAAGACTCTTTCGACAAATATTCTTAACACACATTATAAAACTAACGATAAAGCCAATTGTAAAGCTTAGTTTAGGGCGCTATGCCAAAACGACTCGGCAATTTCACGCGGGTCGGTAATAACGGTATAGTTATTTTTTAAGTATAAAGAGCGCTTTTTTGGATCAGAAATAACATCATATGCCTGCTGGATCAGTTGAAACTTTTCTTTTGCTTCCACGCCATCATTTCTATCAGGGTGATATTTATTCGCTAGTTTTCTATAAGCTTTTTTAATCTCGACGGTGGTTGATGTTCTGCTTACGCCTAACTGTTCAAAATGGTCCATAAAACTACTCTTATCTTTTACTTATTAATAGATGCTAAACAACATAAATACGGTTGAAATGCTTGATATGATTAACGTTATAAACTTAATCTATATCGTGCAGCGGCCATACGACAATATGGTCAGGAAAACTTTCAATATCAACATCATCGTCTTTCACTATTTTACCACGTACCGACATGCCTGCTTTATGCATTGCCGACTTTTTGCCTTTATTCAACAGCGGATGCCATGAAGGCATGCCTCTGCCTTCTTTTAAGCGACGATAAGTACAACTTGGTGGCATGAAAAATACATCATCTAAGTTTTCTTGCGTTAACTGCACACAATCTGGCACTAACTTGGTACGTTGTTCGTATTTAGAACACTGGCCACTTTTATCATTCAACAAATAACAGGCGATATTGGAATAATTCATTTGCTCACCTTCAACAATATGTGTTGTTGGCATTAATTCCGTTTCGTCAGTAGTATTTTCATCATCAATGAATTTATGTAGACAGCATTTAGCGCAGCCGTCACACAACGATTCCCATTCGGTTCTCGTCATATCATCTAATGATTTGGTTTCCCAAAATGGTTCGATAGCCACTTTTTTAACTACTGAACGCTTATTCTTTTTACTCATATTCTTACTTATTGCTATTTATTGAATAGGTGGAAATTTAATATGGTCAGATAAATGTCCAACCGAGCTAACAAAATAGTACGACAAGTTCCAATGCATTAAACTTTTATAATTATTATACGCAAGGTAAGCACGGCCTTTTTCACCATCAGGAAAAACTAACGCAGCCTTAATATCAACATTTGGTAAGTTCGTGCCATCAGTGCGACGAATACCCAATGCTTGCCATTGCGCTAACGTTTTTTCAGTTTTCGCCCAAGCCTTTAACCAATTTTTTCGACCACCCGTATTTTGAGGGATAGCAAATACATTATCAAAATTGTTTGGCAGCTTCACTTGACGACCCCAAGTAAGATCGTCGTTCCAGCCTTCTTTTTTCAAGTAATTAGCCATTGATGAAAACACATCGGCTTGATTGCCCCAAATATCTTTTTTACCGTCACCATCACCGTCAACGGCGTAGCCAACAAATGACGTAGGCATAAACTGATTTTGCCCCATCGCACCGGCCCATGAACCTTTCATGTTTGCGATATCAATATGGCCTTCTTGTAAAATTTTCAGTGCTGCCCATAATTGCTTTTTAAAAAACACTTCTCGGCGCCCTTCGTAAGCTAATGTTGATAAAGCAGAGATAACATTATAGTTGCCCATAATTTTACCAAAGTTTGTTTCTAAGCCCCATAGCGCAACAATAAAGCGTGCTTGTACGCCATATTCAGCCGCTACTTTCGTTAACAAGACTTGGTGCTTTTTATACATAGCGCGAGCACGTTTTATTTTCCATTCTGGCAAACGTTTTGGCAAATATGTATCAAGGGTTTCAACTTTTTCAGGTTGATTACGGTCGGCTTTTACCGCTCGCTTATGAAATACAACCTTAGCAAATGATTCATCAATTAGGCTTTGTTCAAACCCTTTAGCAAGTGCCTCCTGCTTTAATTGAGCAATGTACGCATCAAAACTTGGCTTTACTGGTTTTACTGGCTTGGCTGATTTAGTCGATTTAGCCACAGTCGCGGCTTTACTTTGTGGATCAACGAAGGCATTAGCAAATGCCGGCATTGAAGATAAAGCGATACAAAGTGATAACGAAAGCGATTTAACGAGTGTGCGTTGCTTCATTAACTATTCCTCGCCCTGGCTGCTTGCTTCGCTGCTGTCATTTTTCATTTCAGCTTTATGCGCTTTTAGCATGTCATCTTCTTTTGGTGTCAGTTGCAAGTAATAGCCCTGCAGAGTTAAGTTCTCTTTCACTTTATCAAGCTCAGCAAAGCCTAACTTAGTTTTAGTCGCTAAATTAATTACGGTGACTAACGTTGGCGTACCAAACATTTTCATTAACGCTTCGGGGACAGCGGAAAAATCATCTCTTTTATTAACAAAAAGATAGGTTTGTGCTTTTTTAGCACTTTTATAAACACTACACAGCATAATGGAGACCTATGATTAAAGTGGTTTAGGGGAATTATTAATAGTAATAATATTTTTAAAAAACGTCTGCTTAACGCTATCACATCAAGACGACAACATCTTAATAGTTATGTAACATTTTACACGCCATAACTATTGATTAATTAATGCGACAATTTCTTTAAGCCATTTGTTCATTGAGCGCTGAGATATTTAAATACTCAGGCATAAAACGCTAGTTTATTTGAAATCGTTTTCAACAAAAGCCAGTAACTTATCGCCTAGTAATGGCTTGCGCCACCCCTGCATAATATCGACTAAATGAACATTGTTTTCCGCGCCATTAAGCTTAAAATACCATGAGAGAAACTGATTAATTTGCTTTTTAGAGGCTAAGTTTTCAATTAACAACTCAGCTTCAGTACCAACTAGGGCAATAAAGCTTTTAACTTTTTTAAAGTTTTGCTTATAACCTGGATATTCATCAAGCCTAATTATTTGCGCTGGCAATTCAGCATTAGCTTGCTGTTCAGCTTGCTTTAACACAAACAGCATTGCTCTGCCTTTATGCCTAATATCTAGCTGTTCAACACCTTCAATACGCGCCATAGCACCAACATTATCAGGGTTGTGTTGCGCCAAGGCCACTAAGGTATGATCTTTAGCGATAAAACCAATAGGACGATCTTTTTGCTTCGCCTGCTGATAACGCCAAGTGGTTAGTTGTTGTAAGCGATAAAGTTGTTGTGGGTTTAAACGCCACGCCATCTTTATATTTTTATACATTTGCGATTCATCAATAGCAGTGAATTTTCGTTCAATCATCAACTCACTTTCTTGCTGCGCTGCCGCTAACCAACCTGACTGCTCAATTTCAGCCATTAATTTTGGTAAGATGTTAAATAAGTGTTCAACATCGGCTTGAGCATATTCAAGCTGTTTTTCAGTTAATGGTCTTTTCATCCAATCGGTACGTGACTCAGACTTGTCTAATTCAATACCGGTGTAATGCGCTATCATTGCAGCGTAGCCCAATGACAAACCATGGCCTAAAAACGCCATGATGATTTGGCTATCGATTAAATTAACTGGACGACAATTACCCGCGGTCAGAAATACTTCCAAATCTTCAGAACAAGCATGCAATACTTTGACAATATTTGGGTTTTCCATTAACTGCCAAAACGGTGTTAAATCAGGCAATGCTACAGGGTCTATTAAAGCCAATGTTTTACCATCATTTATCTGAATAAGGCCTAACTTTGGATAAAGCGTACGTGTGCGAACAAACTCGGTATCAATCGCGAGAAGGTCGGCTTGCGCATATGATTGGCAAATTAGGTTTAATTGTTGAGCGTCTTCGACATAGATTTTTTCAAGAACTGCTTGCACTTAATATCCTATTTAGGCTGTATACCTTAGCTTTATATGACTGTTATAACGAAAGGCTAAAGCGAGTATTGTAAATCGCGATAACTTATTTATCGTTACAATATCGTATTTACTAGTATTTGCCAAAACGAAAAATGACAGAGTTAAAGGAAAGTATAAATACCTCCAATAACCTGTCATTTAAATTTTACTTTTTAGTAGGCTTACGTCGCGTAGCTTGCTGGCTGCGATGTTGATGTTTTTTCACTGAACGACGAATTCTGCGACTTTTTGCATTATCCATCGCTTTTTCGTCAACTTTAACCTTACTTTGGGTTTCAGGTGCTAAATCAACGAGCTTTCTGTAATAGTTTACATCGTTTAAGCCTAATTCGGTCCAACCACCTAAAGGTAATTGACGTTTCATTTCTAAGTCACCGTAACGTACACGAATCAAGCGACTCACTTGTACGTCTTGGCTTTCCCACAAACGACGAACTTCACGGTTACGTCCTTCAGAAAGCACCACATGGAACCAATGGTTACGACCTTCACCACCACGGTAAGTTATTTTCTGAAATTTCGCAGGGCCATCTTCTAACTTCACGCCATGACGTAAGGTTTGTAGCATAGCTTCGTTTACTTCACCAAAAACACGTACTGCGTATTCACGCTCAACTTGTTTAGACGGATGCATTAAACGACTAGCTAATTCGCCATCAGTGGTGAAAAGTAACATACCTGAAGTATTGATATCTAAACGACCAACAGCAACCCAACGGCTACCCTCAAGTTTAGGTAACCGGTCAAATACTGTTGGACGGCCTTCTGGGTCTTTACGTGTACACATCTCACCTTCAGGCTTGTTGTACATCAGTACACGACACAAGTCTTCTTCTAAAGGCTTCAGTTTTACTTGATGACCATCAACTCGAATAAGTTCAGTACCTTCAACACGGTCACCTAAGTAGGCAGTTTTGCCTTCAACACTGACACGGCCAGCGCTAATATAAGTTTCCATTTCACGGCGTGAACCTGCGCCTGCACGCGCTAATACTTTTTGTAATTTTTCAGACATGTGTCTTAACTCTCTTACGTCAGTAACTTGATGAAAGTATTGCTATGCAACTAACTTTCACTACGTCTCTGTCTCTTTAAGTGTAAGGGGAATATTGCCCCTTGCGTTTAACTAAACTTTAACTCAGTTTTAATCTGGCCTTAACTAAGTTTAGATTCGTTTTAAAATTTATACTTTACTCGGTTCGCCGGTTAACTCTGCCATTGGCATAAGTTCAGGCAATTGCTCGAGTGAGGTCAACGAGAAGTAATCCAAAAATTCTTGGGTACTTGCGTATAACACCGGTCGACCTGGTACTTCCTTATGTCCAACCGTTTTAATCCATACCCTTTCTGTCAGTGTTTTAATTATATTACTACTAACAGCAACGCCGCGAATATCTTCTATTTCGCTACGCGTTATCGGTTGTTTATAGGCAATTAACGCCAATGTTTCCAATAGTGCTCGTGAATACTTCGGCGCTTTTTCTTTATAGAGGTGCGCTAAGTCTTCACTCAATTCTGTTGGTGTTTGAAATCGGTAACCTGATGCGACTTTATTAAGTTCAACACCACGCCCTTTATAATGGGCTTGAATGGCAAGAATTATATCACGAATTTTAAGATTACTAACACGATATTCTATTAAAAAATCACGTTTAAGTGACTGCACCGATAACGGTTTATCAGCAACAAACAAAGCCGCTTCAACCAAGCGTTGTAGTTTATCATCATCGATATCTTTAAAGCGTATTCTGTCGTTCATATTTCTCGGTACTGTATTTGGAAAATATTAAAACTTAAGAGTTTAGGAACTTACTCTGCAAGTTTAGGTAAACAAACCCGTAAGCGCCCATAAACCTCAGTTTGTAGGCAATCAATTAACGATTCTTTTATTAATTCTAATATTGCTAAAAAGGTTACCACGACACCATTTCGACCTTCTTCAAGCGTAAATAAGTCACTAAAATCAACATAACACTTTTTATCACTAGCACTTTTAAGCGTTGATAGTATGTAAGCCATACGCTCTCTAGTTGATAACGACTCTTTTTGAATATGATGATGTTCAAAAGCTTGTGTTCGTTTGATCACTCCTTGTAAAGCCGCAACTAACTCCTGCAAGTCAACATTAGTGTTTTCAATGTGAGGAACAAAATTGTCAGCTAGTTCCACTTGAGCCATAAAGTTATCTCGGCCTAAGCGTGGCAACTCATCAATATTTTCTGCTGCCTGCTTAATTACTTCGTATTCTTGTAATTTTCGTACTAACTCAGCACGAGGATCGCCCTCTTCCTCTTCTACTGCTTGCTTGGGTAGTAACAACCGAGATTTAATCTCGGCTAAAATTGATGCCATCACTAAATATTCGGCCGCTAATTCCAGCTTAATGTCTTTCATTAGCTCAACATATGCCATGTATTGCGTGGTAATTGGCGCGATGGGTAAGTCTAAAATATCGAATTTTTGCTTGCGGATTAAATACAACAATAAATCAAGCGGCCCTTCGAACATCTCCAGAATAACTTCTAGGGCATCAGGCGGAATAAATAAATCTTGTGGTTTATCAACAATGGCTTCGCCACGTAGAAAAGCAAAAGGCAGCACTTGTTGCAGCATAACGCCTGACGCTTTCGTACTATCAAGAACGGCGTTTTCCAATGTTGACTCAGTAGTATCTGACATTATATTTTGACTATTTTACCGACTTATTGAAACGGCGTTGGATCGCCTTCGCCAACACGAATAATTTCAACGTCATCATTTGAAAAGTCGATAACCGTTGTTGGATGCTCACCTAAATGACCACCATTAATGATTAAGTCAACTTGATGCTCTAAAATATCGCGAATATGCTCAGGGTCAAATTCAGCAGTACTTTCACCCGGCATAATAAGCGTTGTTGACATGATCGGCTCGCCTAGCTCTTCTAACAAGGCTTGCGCGATTGCATTATCAGGCACACGAATACCAATGGTTTTACGTTTTGGATTTAACAATCTTTTTGGCACTTCCTTTGAGCCTTTAAAAATAAAGGTGTAAGGACCAGGCGTATTATTTTTCAATAATCGAAAAGCACTGTTATCAACGCGGGTGTACTCAGATAGCTCTGACAAATCACAGCACATCAGCGTAAAGTTGTGCTCTTTATCTATGTTTCTTATTTTACAAAGCCTGTCTAAGGCTTTTTTGTCACCAATATGACAACCTAAGGCATAACCAGAATCGGTTGGGTAAACAATAACGCCACCTTGGCTAATGATAGCAGCAGCTTGCTTCATTAACCGACCTTGCGGGTTATCAGGATGTACATAAAAAAACTGACTCATTATGAGCTCCGATTAATAACTAAATTTATTGACTGGGTAGCAGCTTCTACCAAATTTGCCAAATAGGCTTGGCATGCTCAGGCATTCTTAAGTTACGACCTAAATCACTCCAACGACTTGGCTGATGAAAGTCAGAGCCCATTGATGCATGTAACTCATATTCTAAACAAAAGCTTAGCATTAATTTTCGCTGAGCGTCGTTCATTTGTGGTAAAACCACTTCTAGACCGTCACCTGCAACCGCCTTAAAATGAACAATTAAACGGCGTAACCACTTAGTTGATAAATCATATCGAATGGGATGCGCCATCACTGCTACACCGCCCGCAGCATGAATAATAGCCACTGCTTCTTCAATGCTACACCAATTCGGTTTTACATAAGCTCGGTTGCCTTTGCCAATATATTTGTCAAAGGCTGCCTGCATTTTACTCACCGCACCTTGTTGCAACAATACTCTGGCAAAATGAGCACGAGTAATTGAGCCTGCACCGGCTAACGCTTTTGCTTGCTGATAAATATCAGGAAAGCCACATTTGGTTAATTTTTCGCCCATGGTAATTGCACGGGTTTCTCGACGCTGTTGTTGTTGTTCAATCAATGACAACAATGCTTCATTGTTTGGGTCTATATTTAAACCAACAATATGAATTTCAAAGCCTTGCCATTCGGTTGATATTTCAATGCCATCAATTAATGTTAATGGAATATTTTTGTCTAAAATAGTTTGTTTTGCACTATCAAGACCCGAGACCGTATCGTGATCAGTAATGGCTAAAACATCAATTTGAAAGTTAACCGCCCGTTCTATTAGCTCTTGCGGCGTCAGTGCGCCGTCAGAGCAATTAGTATGACTATGTAAATCAACGCGTAAGTTTGATAAATCTTTATCATTTTGAAAATCAGTGGTTGACAACATAACTGTGATCGGTTCTTCTATAGGGACTTAAATGCCTTAAGCAATGCTAAGTCGCTTATTAGGCAAGTGAATAAAACAATTTTACTGAGATATAACAGATAATGATACAAGTAAAGCAAACTATTTCTTTGATTTGGTGGTGGCATAACTCTACATAAGTGGGTTGTGATGTTTACTTGTAAGTAAGAATTCCGAAAACCCGCACTTTATTGCGGGTTTTTTGCTTTTAATTGATCAAGAATCAATTGACTTTTCATTTATAAATTAAAATTTTAGAGATTAACTATGTTACGAATTAAAGTTAAACGTTGGTTTTTATGGTGGCTTTTGCCTATTTACGCTGGATGACCATATTTAAAACTATTTAGGAATACCGATAACAATGAACAAGAATAACCAACAAGATAAAAATACCGAACAACACCTGCAATTAGGTGCGGTTACTAGCTTCACTGAACACTTAAGTTACCAAAGCGATCCGCTTGCTGTTTTCCACACTTTATGTGGTGATGAAAGTGGTAATTTAAAAGAAAACACCCTTTTGCTTGAATCGGCGGAAATCGATAAAAAGCACCAACTTAAAAGTCTATTACTTGCTGATACTGCTGTTAAAATTGTTTGTCATGGCAATAACGTATCTTTTACTGCACTCAGTAAAAATGGCGAAAATGCCCTAGCTTTCGCCAAACAAATACTCGTAACCCATGCCGATATTACTGAAACTGCAAATAGTCATGCTTTTACCGCGACTTTTTTGGCTACGCCAGAAGAACTAGATGAGCGCTCTCGACTACTTGCCGTCAACCCATTTCAAAGCTTACGCCTTTTTCAACAGTTAACTAATATAACTGACCACCCTTTCGCGGTATTTTTAGGTGGTGCCTTTGCTTTTGATATGATGGCAGTCAGTGAACAGCTACCCAATGTTGCTGATAGTGAAAACACCTGTCCTGATTTTGTATTTTATCTTGCTGAAACCTTGATTGTTATTGACCATGAAAAACAATCGAGTGAAGTTATTGCTAACCTATTCTCTGGTCAACACTATGAAGAGGCAAAGGCAGCACTGACAAATAAAGTTGCGGCAATTAAAGCGACACTGGCAAACAGTGTTACCGCAACACTGTCATTAAAAGCTTCAACAACTTCAAGTCAAAGTACAACTGACGACAGCTTAACTTGTGATATTGATGACCAAGCGTTTTGCCAAATCGTCAATAATTTAAAAGAGAACATTTTAGCCGGCGATATTTTTCAAGTAGTGCCTTCTCGCACTTTTAGCTTGCCTTGCTCTAATACTCTTAATGCTTATAAAGCATTAAAACGTCGCAACCCAAGTCCTTACATGTTTTATCTACAAGACAGTGACTTTTGTATGTTTGGCGCATCACCTGAATCCGCTTTAAAATATCAACAAAGTAATCGACAAGTTGAGATTTACCCTATCGCTGGTACACGTCCTCGTGGTTTTAACGCTGACGGAAGCTTGTCGCCAGACTTAGACAGCCGAATAGAGCTTGATTTACGCCTAGATAAAAAAGAATTGGCTGAGCATATTATGCTAGTCGATTTAGCCCGCAACGATATTGCTAGAGTAAGCCAACCGGGAACTCGCCACGTTGCTGATTTACTTAAAGTTGACCGTTACTCGCACGTTATGCACCTTGTTTCTCGTGTCTGCGGCACATTAGAAACCGAACTAGATGCATTACACGCCTATCAAGCCTGTATGAATATGGGCACCCTTTCCGGCGCACCAAAAGTAAAAGCAACATCACTGATTCGACAGGTTGAAGGCAAACGTCGCGGTAGTTATGGCGGTGCAGTAGGCTATTTAACCGGTGATGGTGATATGGATACTTGTATCGTTATTCGCTCTGCCTTTGTTAAAAATAACATTGCACAAGTTCAAGCAGGTGCAGGCGTGGTATTTGATTCTGACCCGCAATCTGAAGCGAATGAAACAAGACAAAAAGCGCAAGCGGTGATCAGTGCGGTTATTGAAGCTGAAAATAAAGAATTAATTATTAGCGGCAACAACAAGGAGGTTCAATCATGAGTTTAGCGAAACTAACGTCTGATACTTTACCAGACTCTTTACCAAGCTCTTTACCTGAGGTTGTAATGATAGATAACCTCGATTCGTTCACTTATAACTTAGTTGATGAGTTTCGCTGCTTAGGCTACCAATTAACAATTTATCGCAACACTTTGAGTGCTGACTTTATTTTTCAAAAGTTAAAGGAAAAGCAAAACAAAAACCCTGCTGGCGTGATTTTAGTGTTATCACCAGGGCCTGGAACACCAGCTAATGCTGGTTGTTTAATGGCGTTAATCAAACTTGCTGTTGGTCAATTTCCGGTGTTAGGTATCTGCCTTGGCCATCAAGCATTAATTGAGCATTATGGCGGCAATGTTGGCAGAGCGCCTGAGATAGTGCACGGTAAAGCTTCAAATATTACCCATACCGAGCGTGACGAATTTAATGGCATTCAGCAATCGTTGCCCGTTGCGCGTTATCACTCATTAGTCGGTTTAAAAATGCCTGAAGCACTTGAAACTACAGCATATTTAATTACTGATAATGGTGAAAAACTACCAATGGCTATCGCGCAAAAGCAAGATAACATCATTGCTTTTCAATTTCACCCTGAATCAATTTTAACCACTTTTGGTAGCACATTACTAGCGCAAAGCCTTGACTGTTTGTGCCAAAATAAAATAGCCAAGCAAGCGCAGAGCAAGGATTAATCATGGAAAATATTCTACAACAACTCGTTAATGGTCAATCACTGTCACAAGCACAGTCTCATTCATTTTTCAGTGAGGTAATGCAAGGTAATATTGCGCCTGAATTACTCGCTAGCGTACTTACTGCCCTAAAAATTAAAGGTGAAACACCAGAAGAAATCGCCGGTGCTGCCGTTGCAGTAAGAGAATATGCCACACCGTTTCCACCACAAGCACATGCGGTTAGTGATTGCGTAGGCACTGGTGGCGATGGTGCAAATACCATCAACATTTCGACTACCGCGGCTATTTTAGCCTCGGCCTGTGGCCTACCTATGGCAAAACATGGCAATCGCAGTGTTTCAAGTATGTCGGGCTCTGCTGATTTATTAGAAGCCTTTGGTGTCAATTTAATGATGTCGCCAGCAACGGCGAGCAAATGTTTACAACAAACAAACTTATGCTTTCTTTATGCTCCGGCTTATCATCCGGGCTTTAAACATGCAGGGCCAGTACGTAAAGCCATGGGCATTAGAACCTTGTTTAATATTCTTGGCCCTTTGGTAAATCCGGCAGCGCCAAAAGTCATGCTATTAGGGGTTTATACGCCAACATTAATTCCTACTATGGCAAAAAGCCTTATGCTTACAGGTGTTGAACGCGCTTGGGTTGTACATGGCAGTGGTTTAGACGAAATAGCCCTACATGGCGAAACACATGTTTGTGAAATTAACAAAGGCAAGCTAGAGCATAAAGTAGTAACCCCTGAAGATTTCGGCGTAAGCCGTTATGAGTTAGCTGATATCAAAGGTGGCACGCCACAAGAAAATGCCGACATTATTAAAGCTATTCTATCGGGTCATGGGCAAAACGCTCATAATAGTGCCGTTATTATTAACTGTGCAGCCCTACTCTACTTACATGGTAAAGCCGACAACTTAAAAGCTGCCGCGACGTTAGCAAAAGATGTACTAGCTTCAGGAAAAGCGCTAAAAAGCTTAGAGCAATTAGTTTTATTATCAAACAGCGACAGTAGCGACAAAAACCAAGGATAGTTTTAAAAATGAATGTATTAGAAAAAATTGTTGCTGACAAACGCATTGAAGTAGCGCAACGAAAAATCGACTTTCCTTTAGAGCGCTTTAAAAGTTCGTTACAGCCAAGCGAAAAAGATATGTATGCCGCGCTTGATAGAAAACAAGGCAATGCAAACGCAGGTTTTATTTTAGAGTGTAAAAAAGCTTCACCATCTAAAGGTTTAATTAGAAGCGATTTTGATGTCGCCAGTATTTGTAAAGTTTACGATAAATACGCTGCGGCTATTTCAGTGCTCACTGATGAAAAGTACTTTCAAGGCAACTTTGATTATTTAAAAATTGTTACCGAAACCGTAAAGTGTCCAGTATTAAATAAAGACTTTTTTATTGATACTTACCAAGTCTATTTGGCGCGTTATTATGGCGCTGACGCCATTTTATTAATGCTAAGTGTATTAAGTGATGCGGAATATCAAGCATTAGCAGCAGTAGCTAAATCATTAAATTTATCGATTCTTACCGAAGTATCAAATGACGAAGAGCTAACACGAGCAATAGCACTTAACGCTAAACTTATTGGTATTAATAATCGCAACTTAAGAGATCTATCAACGGATATTTCACGTACTTTTGATTTTGCGCCGAAAATTCCAGCAGATCGCATTGTGATTTCTGAATCAGGTATTTATACCAACGACCAAGTAAGAGAGCTTGCGCCAGCAGTCGACGGCTTCTTGGTGGGTAGCTCAGTCATGGCACAAGATGATATTGATTTAGCTTGTCGAACACTTATTTACGGCAATAATAAAGTTTGTGGTTTAACCGCAGCAGAGCATGCCGAAAGTGCCGTTGCTACTGGCGCGCAATTTGGCGGCTTAATTTTTGCTGAAAAGTCGCCACGCTGTATTTCGTTATCACAAGCCCAAAACATCGTTAGCCGTGTGCCTAGCCTAAATTATGTTGGTGTTTATGTTAATGAAAGCATTAGTAATATAGTTGAACATGCAAAAGCTTTAGCACTTTTTGCCGTGCAATTACATGGCGAAGAGAATCAAGAATTTATCAACCAATTAAAAGCGGCATTACCAAGCAACTGCCAAATTTGGAAAGCAGTAAAAGTTGAAAACGCCATTCCACCACTAACGTTAGCGCATGTTGAGCACTGGGTGCTTGATGGCAAAAACCCTGGCAGCGGAGAAGCCTTTGGTTGGCAATCGTTAACTGAAAGTGAGCAACTATTGTCTAAGTGTATGCTCGCAGGTGGATTAAGCCAAGACAACATTAATAGCGCATTAGCACTACAAAGCGCTCAAGATTTATTTGGTTTGGATATCAACTCAGGTGTTGAGGATAGTCCAGGCGTAAAAAGCCGTGAAAAACTTAACTCAGTATTCACGCAAATACGGAATTATTAAGATGACTGTTACAAAAAATACAGAAAAGAAAACATTACCCGCTTACTTTGGGGAATTTGGCGGTATGTTCGTTGGCGAACTTTTAGTGCCAGCATTAGAACAATTAGAGCAAGCTTTTATCGAGTCGCAATCTGATGAAGCTTTTCTAACTGAATTTAACAAACTACTAACTAGCTATGCTGGCCGCCCTACGCCACTAACCTTGTGTCGTAACATTGTTAAAAACCCACTAGCAAAAATTTACCTTAAACGTGAAGATTTACTACACGGCGGCGCACATAAAACTAACCAAGTATTGGGTCAGGCTTTACTAGCAAAGCGCATGGGTAAAACAGAAATAATTGCTGAAACTGGCGCAGGTCAACATGGTGTTGCTACGGCTATTGCTTGTTCATTATTGGGCTTAAAATGTAAAGTTTATATGGGCGCAGTTGATTGTCAGCGTCAACAGCCAAATGTTTTTCGCATGAAGCTAATGGGCGCAGAAGTTATTCCTGTTACTGCTGGCAGTGGCACACTAAAAGACGCGGTGAATGAAGCATTACGTGACTGGTCTGCCAATTACGACAACGCACATTACTTGTTAGGTACTGCTGCAGGTCCACACCCGTTCCCAACAATTGTCCGTGAATTTCAAAAAATGATCGGCGAAGAAGCGAAGCAGCAATTGTTAGCGGAAGAAGGTCGTTTACCTGATTATGTTATTGCTTGTGTTGGTGGTGGTTCAAACGCTATTGGCATGTTCAATGACTTTATTGGTGATGAAGGCGTAAAATTAATTGGTGTTGAGGCTGGTGGTAAAGGTATAAATACTGCACACCACGGCGCAACCCTTGTTGCAGGTACTAAAGGTATGCTGCACGGCAACTACACCTACATTATGCAAGATGATAATGGTCAAATAGAAGAGTCTTACTCAGTATCTGCTGGTTTAGATTACCCTGCTGTTGGCCCACAGCACGCACAATTAAAAGATTCAGGTCGTGCGCAATATGTACCAATTAATGACGATGAAGCGCTTGAAGCATTTCAATTGCTAGCCCGCAATGAAGGTATTATTCCTGCACTTGAGTCTTCACATGCGTTAGCACAAGCATTAAAAATGGCTGATCAAGTCACTAAAGAAACAGTATTTTTAGTTAACTTGTCAGGACGTGGCGATAAAGATTTAGCTCATGTAAACGCTATTATTTCTCCGGAAACTGCAGAGCAAAGTACTCTCGATGACAGCAAAGTAAAACACAGAGGAGAATCATAATGAGCCAAGCTAACCAAATAAGTACACGCTACGATGTTGCTTTTAAAAACTTAGCAGAGAAAAACCAAGGCGCTTTTATTCCTTTCGTGACCATTGGCGATCCAAATGCCGAGCAGTCATTTGAAATTATTAAAACACTAATAGATGCAGGCGCAGATGCGCTTGAGTTGGGTATTCCATTTTCAGATCCTAGTGCTGACGGTATGACTATTCAAATGGCGGCGCTTAGAGCCTTAAATGCAAATATCAATACTGATATTTGTTTAGACATTTTAGCCCGTGTTCGTGCGTACGCACCTGATATGCCGATTGGTTTATTGCTCTACGGAAACTTAGTGTTTGCCCGTGGTATTGATAATTTCTACCGAGATGTTGCCGCAGCAGGTGTTGATTCAGTACTTATTGCTGATTTGCCTATTCGTGAAAGTAAATCTTTCAGGGAAGCAGCTATTAAAAATGGTGTCGCACCAATTTTTATCGCGCCACCAAATGCCAGTGAAGCGACAATAGAAAAGGTAGCTCAATATGGCGCTGGTTATACTTATGTGCTTAGCCGTGTTGGTGTAACAGGTACAGAAACTGAAGCTGAAATGACCGGCCATAAATTGATTAGTGCCTTGGATAACTTTCAAGCAGCACCGTCAGTAATTGGTTTTGGTATTTCAAAACCTGCACAAGTAACTGAAGCGTTAGCAACAGGTGCTAAAGGTGCTATTAGTGGCTCAGCAGTGGTAAAAATTATTGAAAATAACTTAGATGATAATGTCGCTATGCTAAAAGCATTATCTGAATTTGTTGCTGCGATGAAGGTGGCGACTAAGCTTTAGTTGTTTCGGAATGGGATAGCCTAATCTAACGGTATTTGATTAGGCTACTTTATTTAGCAACGTTGTAGAATAACTCACAATATACTGCGACAATCTCTCCTAACTATTTATCTGCTTATCTTTTCCGGCTCTTTAAATCAGCCCAACGATACATTGCACGTACATTTTCTTTAAACCAATCATTATAATTTCGAAAGTGTTTATATTCAGGAAGATCAATTAAATCTGCCGCTTGATCTTCTGTCAAACCTTTTTCGAGTGCTTTACGACTTTCAAAAAGTACGGATTCATAGTAATCAAGCTGTCTTTTAACAGCTTCAATGGTGTCAGGTGGCCCATGACAAAAAGTTACCATCGCAACCTCTAGCTCTAATGTTCGACGCTGCATAGTCATCATTTCATCGATATCAATACCTGGAAGGTCAGTCCATCCGACAACATCGTTGCTCGCATAATCACAGACATAAACCAATTCTAGTTCTGGAAATATCGGCACAAGGATTGATGCTGTATGCGCATCACCTAAATAGCGCAAATCAACTGTCCTATCTCCAAACTTATAAATTTTCCCCTTATCCGTTACTGTTTCAGTAGGCAAATCAATGAATGGTACGTTTCTGTGTTTGAAATATTTTAACGTCCGTTCATGAGCAATAATAGGAACATCACTGCCAAAATTTTTACGTAAAATACGTGCACCAGCAATGTGGTCTGTATGAAGATGTGAATAAATGATCGCCAATAACGGCTTACCTGGAGAATACTTTTTTATTATCCGACTATATTCTTGTGCTGCTGAATCAGATAAAGGGTCGAAGGCTACGACACCTTTTGAAGTGACAATAAAGTTCGTGTAATAAGATTCTTCTTCATTTTTAAATTCAATTGTATAGGCGCCATTGCCAGTTTCTATTGTTTGCACATAGGTCATCGGGTTATAGCTTGCACCACGATCGTCAAAAGAAAAGTCATCTTCTGAATATGAAAGATGGCTAATTACTATTAACACTAAAAATAATAGTTTTTTAGTAAGGATAATATTTTTCATTATAAATTTCACTTAAGCTCGATTTAACATATAGATTAAAGATGAAGATTAACGATAAGACACTCACTTTAAATAGAATGTAATAACTAAGATTAACGATAAGACACTCACTTTAAATAAAATGTAATAACTAACATTGATATCCCATCAGCAGCGATGACAATATTGATTGTTTGATCATAATAAGGTCAATAAAACAGTCATTACACTTTATTTAACCGCATAATGCTACTAAACCGGCAATCACTATCCTCAGGTAACGCCTGATAAACTTTGAAAGTGTTTTTGATGGCTAAGCTGCGACTTCAAGCAAAGAGTTTATTGCAATGACTCAAATTATGTCGTCGTTTTATTTTATTGCGTTGGCAATAATCACTCAGAACATCTTCGTGACCAATTGCGCCATGAAACTGTGTGCTAAATTCAGTGGTGATGATTAACCAATTTTCCGCAGATATGTTTAACCGACTCAGTATTTTTGGTTGGTTTTCTTCAATGTAACCACGTTTATCTTCTTTGATACAGCGACCGGTTAATTCAATTAATTGTAGATAGTCGGCAAGTTCAAAAGGTAAGCCTTTAGGCATCGCTTTTCTAGGGTTACCGATAAACGGTAATAATGCCTTGGGTTGTTGGCCTTTTTCTGCCGGCTTACAACGTAGCTTTACACTAGTATGAGCGGAGTCTTCTGGCGTTTTGGCTATCTTGGCTCGAATGGGATTTAAATCAACATACGCCATGCAAGCGGCAAGCGCGGTTTCATCTAATAACGCTTGGGATTTGAATCGTCCTTCCCAAAATCTACCAGTGCAGTTGTCTTCTTGGTTAGCCTTTCTGGCAATACTTTCATTGATATAACCCATAAACCAACTAACTTTCATCAAACGTTTTCGATAAACTTCAGCCGTTGCTTTAACGATATCAAGTAACGGTTTAGTTAAATGTTCACCACGACAATATTGCTGAGTAAGCAATGTCCCTTTATATAACAGATGCCAACGCTCAAGTACTTCTTGCATACTCCACTGCTTTGCCTTCGCTTCATCGATAAATACCACCACATGATAATGGTTGCTCATCACCGCATAGGCACAAACGTCAATAGCAAAGACTTGGGTAAGAAAGTGCAGTTTATCTTCTACCCAACCTCTACGATGTTCATAGCTTTGCCCTGAGACGTTATCTTCACCACATAAAAATGCTCGTCGAACACAGCGTGCGACGCAATGATAATAAGGTGTATCGGCTAAACTGATTTGTTGCTTTCTTGGCGTTGCCATAACTCACCGAATTTGAATAAGGGTGTGGTTTTAGCTTAGTGCAAAGATTAGGACTGCTCAATTTAGAATGAGTGTCCTTTTAATTTTGCTGTGAAGCTAGGGACAGCTAAGAATGACCATGTGATCATGTGATCATGTGATCATGACATTGCATACATGGATGTAGGTACTTAGTTTTTGTCTGGAACAAAAAGCTGACCGTTCATCGTGAACATCACCATTCCTTCACATCGACATACAGGGCGTATTAATGTCGTGAAGCTAGGGACAGCTAAGAACGACCATGTGATCATGGCATTGCCTAAATGGATGTAGGTACTTAGTTTTTGTCTGGAACAAAAAACTGACCGTACATCGTGTACATAAAAAAGCTCATAAGCGTTAACTTATGAGCTTTTAATATATTAACCGTCTGTGTTCTACATTGATTAACCTGAGATTTTCGCCCAAGTATCACGTAAACCAACCGTGCGGTTAAACACTAACTTTCCTTCAGCCATATCTTGCGCTGAAATTTTGTTATCAAGGCAGAAGTAACCTTGACGTTCAAATTGAAAGGCTTTTTCTGGCTCAGCTGTTGCTAAATGTGGTTCAACTTTCGCATTAGCAATAGTGACTAATGATTCAGGGTTCATCACCGCATGAAAGTCTTCTTCTGCACCTGGATTCGGCACCGTAAATAAGCGGTCATACAAACGAACTTCAGCATCAAGGCTTTGCTCAGCAGCAACCCAGTGAATAACACCTTTTGGCTTAGTGCCATCTGTTGGGTTTGCACCTAACGTTTCAGAATCATACTTACAGTAAACGGTTGTTACATTGCCTGCTTCGTCTTTGTCACAACTTGTTGCTGTTACCACGTAGGCACCACGTAAACGTACGGCTTTATCAAGCACTAAACGTTTGTACTTTTTATTTGCTTCTTCTCTAAAATCTTCCGCTTCAATGTAAAGCTCTTTCGCGAATGGCACTACACGTGTTCCTTGGCTTTCATCGCTTGGATGATTTTTCACATCAAGGTTTTCAACTTGCCCTTCTGGGTAGTTTTCAATCACGAGTTTAATCGGGTCAAGCACCGCCATTGCACGTGGCGCGTTGTCATTTAGATCTTCGCGGATACAAGCGTCTAATACACTCATTTCTACGGTATTATCCATTTTTGTTACACCAATGCGCTTGGCGAATTCACGCATTGAAGCTGGGGTAAAACCACGTCGACGAAAAGCTGCAATAGTTGGCATACGTGGGTCGTCCCAACCGCTAACTAAGTTTTCTTCAACCAAATTGTTGAGTTTACGCTTACTCATCACCGTGTATTCAAGGTTTAAGCGCGAAAACTCATATTGATGTGGTGTGGTTTCAATGGAAATATTTTCAATAACCCAGTCATATAAACGACGGTTATCTTGAAACTCTAAAGTACAAATTGAATGCGTAACACCTTCAATAGCATCAGAAATACAATGAGTAAAATCATACATTGGGTAAATGCACCATTTATCACCTGTTTGGTGATGATGAGCAAATTTAACACGATAAATAATTGGATCACGCATACACATGAAACTTGATGCCATGTCTATTTTCGCACGTAATGCACATTCACCTTCTTTGAAGCCACCGTCTTTCATTTTTTCAAATAATGCGAGATTTTCTTCAACTGACGTATCACGGTACGGGCTATTCTTACCTGGTTGCTTTAACGTACCACGGTACTCACGAGTTTCTTCAGCATTTAAAAAGCATACGTAAGCTAAGCCTTTTTCAATAAGCTCAACCGCATAACCGTATAACCGGTCAAAGTAGCCTGAAGAATAATGAATATCGCCAGCCCACTGAAAACCTAACCATTTCACATCTTCTTGAATAGAGTTTACGTAATCAATATCTTCTTTTTCTGGGTTGGTGTCATCAAATCGTAAATTACACAAGCCGTTGTAATCTTGAGCAATACCAAAATTCAAACAAATAGATTTCGCATGACCAATATGCAGGTAGCCATTTGGCTCCGGCGGAAAACGTGTTTGCACACTGCTATGCTTACCACTAGCAAGATCGGCATCAATAATTTGACGAATAAAATTGGTTGGACGGTTTTCAACTTCCGACATCCACAGAACCCCTAAAATATGAAAATTTAAATAGTATTATGGCGGCATTATATCAACAGATTTAACCAGAGCGCACCTAAAGATTAAGATTACTTTGCAATTAGCTACTAGGCAAACCTAAGCATTGATAGGCGACTTCAGTTATATTCTTTGCTCAAATATTACGGTAGCGATTTTATTGCTGCAGTTAGCGCTGGCTTTAGCATTTGAAGTTGTGTGTTTTTACTATCCGCAATCAATACGAACATAGCATTTAAAAACTCACGTGCATTATGTAAGTTTGCTAGGCCTTGATTATTCTTGTATGTCTGCTGCCAATTGGCCGTTGGCGCTTTTGTAATATATTGCTGCAACCAATTTTTCCAGTCTTGCTCTGTATGTTGCTCCTGTAAAAAAATATAAAGCAATGGCATTACTAAACGCTTAGGTTCGCCATAAGTATAAAAATGGCCATTTTTAGGAAGAACTTGCTGGCCGATTGCTTCAAGCATGGTCGACAATTGTTTTTTGTTTATTTCAGGATTTAAGGCTAACTGCAAAAATAAATCCGCAGTGTGTGCGACATTATGTCGCCAACCAACAACGTTATCAAATCCCCTGTAATCAGTAATATTGCTCATGTACTTTGCACTTTTTACGACTAATAACTCGCGTTGATCTGCTGGCAGGTAAGGTGTTTTTCTATCAACTCGCGCTAATTCAGCCAGCATCAACGTAATAAAAGGCTGATAAATTTTATTATCATCAATAGTTTCTTGACCAAAATCATTCAATAATTTTTCATACATCATTTGGTAAGTATTTTGGGGTAATTGATTTGATCTTAACCACGCAGAAAGTCCCGCATATGCAACGCCATCACGAATATTGCTTTGTGGAACTGCCAAGCAATTAACTAACTGTAAAGCCAATTCGTTACGTTCAACATCACTTTCAATATTAAATTTTCTTGTAGCTAAATCTAGCAGAGCTTGCTGATTCCATTCATTGGTATAACATTGCTTAGCCAAGTGGTTTGCATTAACACTGTCACCATAAGCTGCACCAATGGGCAATAGTAAAAAATACAATAAAGTCGTGACAACTAATTTATTAAAAATGTCTAAATATGCCATTATGATCCTCGTCCGCCTTTTAAAGGTTATTGATTTGGTACTTTAAACAAGAGAAGCTATCAACCAAACATGCCTAACTACTTAAAATTCAAAAATTTACAGTAAAAATCGATAAAAATCAAATTGACAACTTATAAAAAATACCGTTCACATCAGACCAGTTAATTGCTATGTTGTAATAACCAAATAGCGATATTCGTAAAAATCCCATTATGCCAGAATCTATAAGCCCAACATCATCAAAAGTCACCAAATCACTTGTATTCAAAGAGTTCCAAAGGTGGCAGCAAAAGTCCAAAAGCCAAATGACAGTCAACGGCTATTACCGTGCAGGAGAGGCAACAGGGAAACGTATTCATTTATTGCACGGAACAGGTTTTTCCGCCATGACCATGGCAGCTATGGCATCTCAATTACCTAATGACAGCTCTATTTGGTTGACGGATGTTCCAGGCCATGGATTATCAACTCAGCCTACAAAAAAAATGCCTCATTGGGGGAAAATGGCAGATACTGTGGCTGACGCCATATATAAACAAGCAAACGTAAAAGAAAATGGACCATTAATTGGTATAGGCCATTCAATGGGCGCAATTTTAACGATTTTAGCCGCCGAAAAATATCCAGATCTTTTTAGTGAAATTATTTTATTAGATCCGGTACTTTTCAAAAACGAAATGATTATTGCCCAACAATTAATGCGAGTCACCGGTGTTTGGCGTCATAGAGCCTTGGTAAAGTCGGTAAGTAATCGCACGAATACATGGCCAAGCGTAAAAGTCATGGAAAGTGAAATTGCAATTAAGTCCTTTTATAAACCTTGGCACCCACAAGTCATTAATGACTATTGCCATTACTCAACCACCACTAGCACTGATAACTCTGTAGAGCTATCTTGCTCACCAAAATGGGAAGCATCAATATTTGGCTCATACCCGAAAGGACTTTGGCAGGCAGTAAGAAAAGTTAAGCTGCCGGTTAATATTTTAGTCGCTAACAAAACTTATTTTTTCATCCCTACAGCTGTAAAACGAGCTGCTAAAATGAATAAAAGTATTCAATGGCAGAAGTTTGGTAATCACCATTGTTTTCCGATGGAGCAACCACTTGAAACGGCGGCGATACTAACTAAACTAATAACTAAAGGTTAAAAAGACCTATTGATTGATTTAACTCTATATCCTCGGTTGTTTTTTTTTAATATAATTTAATTAAATATATTCAGGCGAAAGTCTTTAACTTATTTTCATGTCTTTATAGCAAAACAATAGGAAGCCTTCTTTGAGACTCTTATACACTCTAATAATTCTTAGCTACTTTTGCGCGCATGTTCAAGCAAAAGAGCCAGTATTAGAAATTGTTAGTGAACATTGGCCACCTTACATTGTTCAAGGCACTGATGTTAACGATGAGGTTTCAGGCATTGTTACCAATAAAATTAGAGCTATCTTCGATAGCTCTCCAATTCAATATCAAATAAATGTTTACCCGTGGGCCCGCAGTTATTATTTAGCTAAAAATAAGCCTAATGTTTTAATTTATTCTATTTATAAAACATCTGAACGCACTCCTAATTTCATATGGTTCTGCCCCATTCATGCGAAAACGCCAGTAAACATATATAAATTGAAGAAAAATAAAACTGACATAAGTAGCTTATCATCAATTAGTAGCGCGGTAGTCGGCGTATTACGTAATGATAATAGCCACGATTACATGTTGAACAGTGGTTTTATTGAGGGCCAAAACTTAACCGTATCATCTAGCGAAGAAAATAATATACAGAAGTTACTTAGAGGAAGAATAGATGCAATTATTCAATCTAAAGATGCTTTAATTTATCGAATACAGCATACCAATTTCACCATCGATGATTTCGTCGTTGGTTTTCAGTTACATCAAGACACCAATACTGAGCATTGCATGGCGCTAAGCAAAAACTCGGATCCTACTGTAATAAATGCTGTTAAGAGAGCATTTAAGTTATGGCTTACACGAAGGGAGTAAAGTTGCGCTTATATATTTCAATAAAAATTTGCTTATGTTAATCTAATGTTAAGCTATTGAAAATACACGGATGTTAAAATGAATAAGCTTTACACTATTAGTCTATTACCCGCTATTTTTTTCTCAAATTACACAACAGCCATTGAACTATCCAAGTATTTAAGCACATCTATCGAGCCAACTCCCAAAGTTCGTGTTACTCCTAGATATCCTGCAGATGCCGCAAGGAGCAGTCGTGAAGGTTGGGCAAAATTTAGCTTTATTATCGAGAAAGACGGCAGTGTTTCAAATGTTATTACTCAAGAAACATCAGGAAGTAAAGATCTCACCCTAGCAGCGAAAAAAGCTCTAATAAAATGGCAATATGAGCCTGCAATAGAAAACGGTCATCCCGTTCAGCAATGTGTCAATAATGTGCAATTTAGTTTTAACATGAGAAAAAATGGAACTTCTGGCGCAACGAAGCGCTTCAAAGACTTATATATTAAGACACAAGAAGCACTGAAAGAAAAAAACTATTCAAAAACACAAGCACTCCTCGCGCGTTTTAAAAAAATAAAGTATCTGCACTTGTCTGAAAATAACTATCTGCAACTACTTCATGCTCAATATGCTAGTGAAATTGGTGATCCCGCATTGCAACTTTCTCATCTCTATAGTGTAAAAATTCCAGCAGGTGAAAAAAATAATCAACAACGTTTATCAGTACTCAAGCAACGATTTTTGTTAGAGGTAAAACTAAATCGGCTGAAATATGCTTACAGCACCTTTAAAAGCATCGAAAAAATACCACAATCTCAAACAGAACTACAAAGCTATAAAGATATAATTAAGCGTATTGATAATTTTATTGTTTCCGACAAAGAGTTGATTGTTAATGCCAATATTAAGAAAAACGACTATTGGCATCATGCCTTGGTTCGAAATGAATTCTCGTTAACGAATATCAATGGCAAGTTATCGAAAATGGATATTCGCTGTGCCAATAAGCGTCATGTTTACTCAATTGAAAACAATAACACTTGGAAGATCCCAAATTCATGGCAACAATGCAAACTGTTCATTTTTGGTGAAAATGATACTAGCTTTAACATAGTAGAATACCCTTTCAACACTTAATAAAAGGTAAAGGGTATTACTTTAATTGATACGAGTTTTAGCTAGATCTGCTAATGATGGAGATAGCTTGGCTAAATTATCCAGTTCAATTTTTATGATGTCTTTGGGAAGTTTTTTAATTAATAACTTACCTATTCTAGATGCTTTTTTTGAAGCAGAAAAAATTAAAAGATTTTTGTTGTCACATTTCACATCATGAAACACGGTACGCAACTTTAAGCGATTAGTTTTAAGTAGCTTTCTTAATCGCCCTTTGTCATCGATGGCAATATATTCACAAATATTTTGAGCTAAGTTTGCACTATTGCTAGTAGGTACAAAGGATAGCCAAAAACTAATGATAATAAGAACAGTACAGCGAAATTTCATAGGTACCTCATCATTTACATAAACGCCCTTTTCTGTACTAAGTTTAGACCGTATTCAAAATATGATTAAATATAAACATTGATCTAATCCATATAAATGATCAAAAACTGACAATTTAACGCCTTCAAAGTTTTTAGTTGCTTCTGAGGGGTAAATACATCGGCGGGACGTTCTCCAAATTGAGTCTGTTTCATTTCTTGGGAAAAGGCATATGATTGAGAGATACCTGTATGAGTCGATAATTGCAAACGCTTGCCATCAAAGTTATATAGGCCTTTTATGAGTATGAAGTCTTCCTCATAAGGCCCTTTCTCAAATTCAAGCACGAACTCTTCATCGTTAGAAAACATGATAGTGCCATCAGCAAACGCACAAGATTGTGTTCTTAAGTATGCAGGCATGATGGGAGTAATATTACTTTCATTGCGTAAATACAAACCAAGATGATTTTCACTATAGAAGTGTTTTCCTTGGGCAAAGGTTAAATGCGCTAAGCTAGCAAAATTTGATGAAACGAGCACTGAATTGATCTCAGCTAGTAAACTAATATCAGTAAAACTTGGGTGCGTAGAAATAGTACTAGGAGAAAATTCTTTAGGGATAGTAATACGTGAGTTGACAATTTTTATCGGTAGCTGATTCAACTTACCAGTTAGGTCCTTTATTTCCTTTTCAGAATAACCTTCATTAACCAGGTGCACATATGTATTTGAACACGCAGTTAACAGTAGGCTTGTAAGTAATCCATATAATTTTATTTTCATTTATATCCTTATCTTTAATTAAGCATTGCTATAAAAACATTAAAAACAAAATAACCATCTGAAATTAAAGTAAATTATAAATAAGCTACGGCTTAAATTAAATTGAATAGCAAATTAACTTTTCACGGTCAATTACCATAAGTAATCTGAACTCTGGATAGGCAGCACTTACTCAATATGGTCTTTTATCCCATTCTCTGCGTTAAAGTGTTGATAAGTAGTACGCTATTCATCAACATCTCGCCTTGATAATAGAATAAAATAAAATAAAACATCAAGCACTCATTATCCAGAGTTCAGGTTGAGTAATTAATTGGAGCATAAAATGAATAAATATATTTTCACTTTGTTGTTGATAGTGTTATCTACGCCAACGATATCAAAGGCCACTGAAAGCCACAGCAATACTATTAACCAAAAACAAGTAATGACGAAAGGGATTAATCACCTCGGATTAACTGTTAAAAATTTACAGGCATCGAGTAATTTTTTTATTAAGACTTTAGGTTGGAAAGAAGCTGGTGGCTACCCTGATTATCCGTCTATATTTGTAACTGATGGCAAGCTATTTTTGACACTTTGGCAAACAAAGGATATTAATAATACGGTTCCATTTGATCGTAAAAACAATGTCGGCTTACACCATCTTGCTTTAAGCGTTACCAGTGAAGCTATTTTAAATGAATTGCACAAGCGGTTTAAGTCAGTCCCTGGCCTGATTATCGAGTTTGCACCTGAATTGAATGGTAATGGACCAACTATTCATATGATGATCCGAGAGCCAAGCGGTAATCGTATCGAATTTTCTTACAACCCTTCAAGAAACTAGCGTTTTTTGAGGCCATTGATTATTATATTTAGGTGCGATTGATCTTCGTTTAATAGTTCAGCAGAGAAATATAATCGACTTAATTAAGGCGAAAGTGGTGTAATTTGGTTACCTTAATTAGCTATTTTCAACCCAAAGTAAGTCGACTCTAGCAACGGCCCTTTGGGCAATGGCTTTTTTTAGCGCTAGCTGTATTAACATTTCATTTATTTGGAACTACCAAACCTCGTTCATTATGTTCTACCAACATTAAAATCAGCCAACTGCTTAAAATACAAGTAAGGTTGACAGCCCCTAGTAAAAATAAGTAAAAAAACGCAGAAAACTGCGTTTTTTTTGTGCTTACATTTATAATTAAAACTGCGCAACAACTTGTTCAACAACAGTCTTAATAGCTTTACTTGGGTTGTCTTGATCGGCAGATTTTATACGTTTAACAGCCCAACCATGCCATACCGGCTGATGGCTTTTAACATCATAAACATCAATAGCTAACTTACCTTCAGTATACTTTCTGACCTGATTTTCGTTACTTATACCGATGCTGCCATAGTACCTATGTCCCCATAAAAAACGACTACGGTAGCTTGTAGGAAGTGAGTCAACTCTAACTTTTTCACGGCTGCCCATAGTGTAAGATATAGTAAAATCTGCTTGCTCTACGTTATTAATTAACTGATAACCTTTGGCAATAAATGCTTGTTCGATAGCATTATCAATTCTAACTTTCATTACAGGATTAACATCAACGGGTTCAGCCAAAATCTTAGTTTCTTTCAACCATGAAAATGTTTTGTAACTCGTCGTTGATATTTCACTATTCCGATCAAAATTCACTCTCGCCTGCTGAGTTGCCGCACAACCTGCAATACTGCCAATAAGTGCGAGTATAATTATTAATTTATTTTTTAACATAAATCCGTCCTGTCAACTTCAATGAAATACAATTTATAGCTAGTAGACTAACATATCAGTTATGAAAATTTGTTGAATTATGTAACTTAATCGCTGTTAATTTATTATAACAATACCAACAAACTTATAAATAAAATCAAGTACCTGAGTTTTATCTGCTATGTAAAACATACCTGTAACTTACATTTTACCCTATAGACCCTGTAAGGTTTAAAGGCATGTACATTTTTTGTCATCCTCCATAATAGAAGAATTATTGACGAAATCGTAACTTTTCATTGACACTTGTATGCAAACACCTTAAAACTATAACTATTACTTTTTTGAATAATTTATTTTACCGCTAGCAATGCTTTTATCAAATACACTTAAATCACTTCTCATCGTCGTCATGGTCTTTAAGCCATTGCGTGGGCAACATTGTGTATAAAAAGTAAACTAAAATATACCAAAATGAAACCCTCGCTCTGCAAAGACCGAGGGTTTTTTTATATAAATTTATTAGATAAGCAAGGAATTGAATATGACTACAGAGCGATATAGTGGTGCAGAATTAGTGGTAAAAGCACTTTCAGCACTAAATGTGAAATACCTATTTGGCTACCCTGGCGGTACGGTATTAGATATTTATGATGCACTTTTTAAGCAACAGGATGTAGAACATATCTTAGTGCGCCATGAACAAGCAGCTACACATATGGCGGATGGTTTTGCTCGTGCAACCGGTGAAGTAGGTGTAGTTTTAGCGACATCAGGGCCTGGGGCTACTAACTGTATAACTGGTATAGCAACGGCTTATATGGATTCCATCCCTATGGTTGTGCTATCAGGTCAAGTGCCTACAGGATTAATTGGCGATGATGCTTTTCAAGAAACGGATATTGTTGGCTGTTCACGCCCCATTATAAAACACAGTTTTAATTGTCGCGATATTGCCGAAATTCCAAATATAATAGCCAAAGCATTCTATATTGCTAGCACAGGGCGACCAGGTCCAGTTGTTATCGAGTTACCTAAAGATCTATTAATGCCTGGACAAAGCGCTGAATTCTCAATGACTACTGAAATATCAATTCGCTCATACAACCCAACGGTTAAAGGCCATCACCGTCAAATAAAAAAAGCAGTACAAGCAATATCGCAAGCACAACGTTTAGTTATCTACTCTGGTGGTGGCGTTATCATTGCCAATGCTGCTGAGTTACTTCAAGTTCTGGTTGAAAAACTTAACGCCCCCATTACTAATACATTAATGGGTCTAGGTGGCATATCCGGCTTACACGATAACTTTATTGGTATGCTAGGTATGCACGGCAGTTTAGAAGCAAATAAAGCAATGGCACATGCCGATGTTATTCTGGCTTTAGGTGCGAGGTTTGACGATAGAGTAACCAACAATGTAAAAAAATTCTGCCCTAATGCAACCATAGTACATGTCGATATCGACCCAACATCAATATCTAAAACCATTAATGCACATATTCCAGTTGTTGGGCTAGTAGACATTGTCATCAAGCAATTACTCACCGAGCTTGAAGCAACTGACTTTTCGGTCAACGAGAAAGATAATCAAGACTGGTGGCAACAAATAGAGCAATGGCGAAAGGTAAAAAGTATAGGTTACGAAAACGAAGTTAAGGGAAGCAAAATTAAACCCCAACGCGTAATAGAAGCCATGTACCAGGCAACAAATGGTGAAGCTTATGTTTGTTCTGACGTAGGTCAACATCAAATGTTTGCAGCGCAATATTACCCATTTGCTAAACCTCGCCAGTGGATAAATTCTGGCGGACTAGGAACCATGGGCTTTGGATTACCCGCGGCCATGGGGGTAAAGATGGCATTTCCAGATAGCCATGTTATTTGCATCACTGGTGACGGCTCAATACAAATGAATATTCAAGAGCTTTCAACGTGCTTGCAATATAACTTGTCGGTAGTGATTATTTCATTAAATAATCGTTCTTTAGGGATGGTAAGGCAATGGCAAGACATGGTTTATGGCGGACGGCACTCATCTTCATATATGGAGTCATTACCAGATTTTGTAAAATTAGCTGAAGCTTACGGACATGTTGGTATACAGATAAATTCACTTAATGAACTTGACGAAAAACTCACTAAAGCTTTCGCTATCAAGAACAAGCTCGTTTTTGTTGATGTTTTAGTTGACGAAAAAGAACATGTTTACCCAATGCAAATACGTACTGGTGCGATAGATGAAATGTGGATCAAAAAAGGAGTTAAAGCATAATGCGTAGAATATTAGCGATACTATTAGAAAATGAAGCGGGTTCGTTGTCACGTATTGTTGGCTTATTTTCACAGCGTGCTTTTAACATTGAAAGCCTGACAGTAGCTCCCACAGAAGATGCGAGCTTATCACGCATTACCATCGTCACCAAAGGTGATGATAAGATTCTTGAACAAATCGTTAAGCAAGTAAACAAACTAATTGATGTACTTAAAGTTACTGACTTAACTGAACGTCAACATGTCGAACGAGAGATACTACTCATTAAAGTATTAGCAATGAATGATAAGTCACGCACTGAAGTGATGCGTATTACAGACATTTTTCGGGGGGCAATTATAGATATCGGTAAGCAGGTATACACAATTCAATTAACCGGTGACGCCGAAAAAATAAATGCATTTATTAGTACCCTTGGTAATGAAACTGAAATTATTGAATCAGTACGCTCTGGTTGTGTCGGTATTGCTCGTGGTGAGAAGGCCTTACGAGTAAAGTAACAACAATACTAAAGCTTGTTAATGAGTTAATAAAAAAGCCAGCAACATCGCTGGCTTTTTAAAACCTTAACAAGACTTAACTAATTAAAGCGACGTCTTATGCCCACAACCACTAAAAACATCAAACTTAAAATACCAAATCCGGCACCTTGACGCTCGACTTTTTCTTCAACGGTACTGCAGTCTTCAATTTCACCGGCTATTGGCTTTAATGTCACCGCACGAACAACATCTTCAGTTAACTGTTCACCTTTCTCATCTAACATTAACTCACCTTTTGAGTCGCGACGAGGTACTTTAACTAGTGCTGTAGCAGAAATCTCATTAGCATCGTTAATATCACGCGCTTCAATAACAGTATAAGCACTGTCACATGCTAAGAAACTATTAAGGTCAGTAAAAGTTTTAGCCGTAGTATCATATAAAAAACCATGAGTACGTCTTGGGTTACTTGCATTATCGTTATGAGTTTCAAATTCACCTTCGCCAACAATCATGCCATTTTCATTGATCGCTCTTGCTGTACTTGAACTGCCAACAAAAAAATCAGTTGGTAATATCATTTCCATATTTTCAGCATTGGTATCAACATGATAAAATTTAGTTCTTTGATTCCCATTAACGAAAACATTTGCGTGACCTACAGCAATACCAGCATCATTGATATCATAAGCTCGAGAATCAAAATATTTACCATGGTCATCGGTAAAATCTGTCACTTGCCCATTTTTATACACTACCGCGTAGAAACTTCTTGATTCTCTTACACTAGGATTTGTTTCTGTTTCATCAACCCAACCATGAGCATAACCAACAGCAACACCACTATTGTTGATTGCTTGCGCATAATTTACATATTCACGCTCATCATCTTCGTGTGGGGTTACTAAATGACCTAAAGTTTCTGAAGATACAGTACCTTCGGCATCAATTGTCCATTTTATCGCTTCTGTATTATAAATATTGGCAATAATACGCTGAACGCAAACTTTAAATGGAATATCGTCGACCACGTTTGGATCTGCACATCCTCCCGTCTCATCAGTAATGAAATCTATGGCATTTTGATCAATACTGGTACTGGCAAAACCAACAGCGAAATGAGATTCACTTATGTCCAATATTGCTGACTCGCCACCAAAGCGTTGTGCTTCAGGTAAGTCGATTTCACTTGGTGGAATGATTTCAATGATATTGGCACCACCATCCGGCGAGAAAAAACCTCGAGTAGTAAATTCACGTACCCAATGAGTCACTTCATCATTATCACTTTCAGTAAAGTCTAACGGTAAATAAGGCGCTGACGCAGTACCATATACCCAACCTTCATTAGTGATACCACTAATAAATTCTTTAGTTGAACGTGTATAAACGTCAGAACCAACAAACTTTTCGTCAAAAACATTAAAAAGTGTCGTTTGGCCAGTAAAATTAGTCATGGCAAATACATCGCCAACCTCTTGATATAGACTATTACCTGTTCTTGCCTTTAAAAATCGAATAACCCACGATAAATCATTTGCCGTTGGCGTTCCATTGCGTAAAGCGGTTTCATCTTCAATGTCTACTAATTCATGAACTGCCTCATGACCATTTTCAGCTAATGAAACTATCGCATCATAATCATCTACATCTAAATATTGAAACTGCACAGGAAAATTATAAATATCAGTGCCTGAAATAGCAGCTTCACCACTATTATTTTCTTGTTGTGAATAAGTATATTTTAATGAGGATACATCACCTTTATCGATAACTTGGTATGTTGCAGCATTAACAGCGGATATTCCTAATGCACTAGTAACACCTAGCGCTAAAATCGATTTAAAAAATTTGTTCATGTAACTACTAAACTCACTATTGTTATTATTCATCTAATTCTTGCCACCTAGCGTAGGCAACTTCAAGTTTGGACTCACTTTCTGCTAACTGGTTCAATATTTTATTACTTAGCGCTTGATCTTGGCTAAAAAAGTCAGCTTGATTGACTTGCTGTTGTAATTCATCAATCAAATTTTCAAGTTGGTCTATCTGTCCGGGTAACTCTTCCAACTCTCTCTTTTCTTTAAAAGAAAGCTTTTTCTTACTAGCCGCTTCTGTTTTTACAACGGCAGTTGCCACTTTACTTTTTTCTTCATCTACTTTCGATTTAACTATCGGCTTAGCCATTGCTTCACGTTGTTTATCTTTATAAGCAACGTATTCGTCGACATCATCATAACCACCCACTATTTGGGTAATATGCCCAGTACCATCAAAATATAGGCAACTACTTACACAATTATTAACGAAATCACGATCATGGCTGACTAAAATAACCGTTCCAGCATAATTTGCAACGACTTCTTCTAATAATTCTAATGTTTCAATATCCAAATCATTGGTCGGCTCATCCAGTATTAGTAAATTACTTGGACGTAAAAATAATCTTGCTAATAATAATCGGTTCTTCTCACCACCAGATAAAGCACGAACAGGTGTTCTTGCTCGTTTAGGACTAAAAAGAAAGTCTTGTAAGTAACCCAATACGTGTCGTGGTTTTCCGTTCACCATGACTTCTTGCTTACCTTCACCAACAATTTCTTGTACAGTTTTATTCACATCTAAGGCATCACGGTGCTGATCAAAATAAGCAATTTCTAAATTAACACCTGAACGCATTTTACCGCTTGTAGCTTCAAGTTTACCCATGATCATTTTAATCAAGGTTGATTTACCCGTACCATTTGCACCGATAAATGCTAAGCGATCATTTCGTGTGATCAATAAATCTAGGCTTTTGATGATGACCTTATCATCGAACGCGATAGACACTTGCTCTGATTCAAACACCAATTTACCTGAACGATCACCTTGGGTAATATTCATCGTGCTTTGATTACGTACATCGCGACGAGCTTGGCGTTCATTTCGAAGTTTCTCAAGCGCTCTTACTCGACCTTCATTACGCGTACGACGAGCTTTTACGCCTTGTCTGATCCAAACTTCTTCTTCAGCTAGTTTTTTATCAAATAGTGCATTTTGTTGTGATTCAACTTGTATATCGTGAGCTTTCTGCTCAATGTATAAATCATAGTTACCTGGGTAGCTTTTCAAAATGCCGCGATCGAGATCAAGAATACGTGTCGATACACCACGAATGAACGCTCTATCATGACTAATAAACAGTATCGTGCCAGCAAAGTCTTTTAAGAATGATTCTAACCACAAAACACTTTTTATATCTAAGTGGTTGGTCGGTTCGTCAAGCAGTAAAATATCTGGTGCTGTCACAAGCGCTTTAGCTAATGCAAGCTTACGTAGCCAACCACCTGATAAATCACAAATATTATCATCAGCATTTAAAGACAAAGTAGTCATCACTTGTTCTATACGCTGTTCATCTTGCCAAGCATCAGCGAGCTCAAGTTGTTCTTGCACATTCGCCAATTTATTCAGGTTGGCTTCCGAAGGGTCTTCAGTTACATCATGAATAATGACATGATAACGTTTGATTAAATCAGCATTCTTCTTTACGCCTTGGGCGATATAGTCAAACACACTAATATCTGAAGATTCTGGTGGATCTTGCTCTAACATCGCAACTTGCATAGTACTAGACTTAAGCACTTGACCATCATCAAGCACTTGCAAGCCCATTAATACTTTCATTAATGTAGATTTTCCGGCGCCATTTCTGCCGACTAAACAAATGCGCTCACCTGTTTGTACACTTAAGTCTGCTTTATCTAAGACTTTGTCTTCACCAAAGGCCAACTCACCTTGTGAAATACGAATTAATTCCATAAATTACAACAACTCCAAAATTTGCTTCTGTTCAAATGGCCAAAATAATTTCGCCTGATCTGATAAACGCTCTAACACCGGAATACTAATACGATACAATTCCACTAACTTTTCATCATCAATAATATCGACTACATTAATATCAGCTTCTGGCATTACTTGCTCGCACAATGCCAATGCATCCTCACACAAATGACAACCTTCAGTGCCATATAAATTAAACTTCGCCAACATACTAATTAGCCTTACGGGTAAATAACCAACTATTGTGAATGTGTTTGTTACGCTGAAAATCTTTATCTCGCGTTTTATCGCTCAACTCTTGCACATTTAAACCCAATGCAGATATAGCGTCGAAATCCATTTTAAAATTGCGCTTATTGTTGGTAAACATTAATTCACCGCCTTCAGCTAAAGACTTCAAGCCGTCAGTAATTAAACTTACGTGGTCACGTTGAACATCGAAACTTTCACCCATGCGCTTTGAATTAGAAAATGTTGGTGGATCAATAAATACCACATCAAATTTCTGTTCATTATTCTTCAACCATTGCAAACAGTCGGCTTGAATAAACTGATATTTATGACCGCTTAAGTTGTTTAATAAAAAGTTATCTTCTGCCCAACTCAAGTAGGTTTTTGACATATCAACGGTGGTTACAGTGCTTGCGCCATGCAGAGCAGCTTGCAAAGATACCGAGCCGGTATAAGAAAATAGATTTAAAAGTGATTTATTCTTCGCTTTTTTCGCCACTATTTGACGTGTTTTTCGATGATCCAAAAATAAGCCCGTATCTAAATAATCCCACAGGTTCACCTTTAGTTTTGCACCGTACTCATCAACAACCATCGATTTTTTAGATTGTTCAACACGCTGATATTGGTCTTTACCTTTTTGTTTACTACGAGTTTTAATAACCACCTTATCAGTTGGCACTTCAAGTACTTTCGGCGCAAAATAAACCACTTCTTGTAAACGCTTAGCCACTTTTTCTGGCTCAATTTTGGCTGGCGCAGCGTATTCATGGATAACAAGATGATCAGCATAAACATCAACTGCAACATTATATTCTGGAATGTCAGCATCATATAAACGGTAACACTGAACTTGTTCTTGCTTAAGCCAGCTTTTTAAGTTTTTCTTGTTTTTTAGTAGTCGATTAGCAAACGCTGAGTCTTTTTGCTCAAATTCAGCATTAACATTACTACTAGCCACTTGCTTTTCATCTAAGTTATAAATGGCAAACTGACAATCTAATGGGCCATTTTTAAACTTATAACGTTTAAAACTGACCATTTTCATCATGGCTAACAGTTCAACGTTCGCCGTTAATACCGCTACACGCCAATTGATAAAATGAGACTTGAATTTCTGTCCTAGTAAAGCAAAACATTCTACAAGTTCTGGTAATTCACCAATTCGTTCACCATATGGAGGGTTGAATAAAATAGTGCCTTTTGGACCAAAAGCATTTTTCATTTCACTAGCATTTTTGCATGAGAACTCAATAAATCTTTGTATTCCAGCATTTTTAGCATTCTGCTGAGCTGTTTTTAGTACTCTACTATCAAGATCAATACCGAATACTTTAGTTTTAAGCTGCGTTAAACCAACATGCGACTTTTCTATTGCCGCAGATTTTGCAGACTTCCAGTCTTCACTTTGGTGTCCTAGCCAATAATCAAAACCCCATTGCACTCTATCAATACCAGGAGCATAACCAGCCGCCATTAATACAGCTTCTATTAGAACGGTACCTGAACCACACATAGGGTCAACTAATGGTTTAGTTGTATCATCCAACCAACCTGAACGTGTAATGATTGCCGCGGCTAAATGTTCTTTTAATGGTGCGGCACCGGTATTTTCACGATAGCCACGCTTAAATAAGCCTCGTCCAGAAAAGTCTAAATAAATTGCAACCTTGTCTCTTAACAGTCTTGCTTGGAAACTAATTTGTGGCGCTGACTTATCAATAGATGGCCGTTCTTCATTTAACTCGCGAAAATGATCAACAACAGCGTCTTTAACCGTTAGTGCACCAAATTGACTATTTCTAATTTCATCACTCGTACCAACAAAGTCGATAGCGAAGGTTTTATCAACAGAGAATGCTTCAGACCAAGCGATTGATTTGGCTGCTGTATATAGTTGTTCTTTATTTGCTGCATCGCCCTCGCCTAGTTTTAGCAATACGCGAGTAGCTAAACGCAAATACAGACATATATGATATGCATGTTCAATTGTTGAGTTGAAATAAACACCTTCAGGCTTTTGAACAACTTGTTCGGCTTTTAAATCTTTAAGTTCTTGTGCCAGTAATATTTCAATTCCTGGGGAGGTTAATGCTAAAAATTGCTGCATAAAGGTTTTCCAATCTAATTTATGCCCGCGATTATAAACTAAAGAGCCTCTTTACTTATAGCCATTTTACAAATTTGAGCAAAGTAACCATAAATAGCTAGCTAAATATTGGCAACTTTTTATAAATCTATAAAGATTGTGCGAAATACGAGTCATTAAAGAGCAAAAATGCAGCAACCATAAAACAAATGACAATAAAGCACCAAATAAACTTAAAACAGGTTGCAAATCACCTAAGGTATCCTTATTATACGCCTCGCTTTCAAGGAGCAAGTAATTGCGATTTAAAAGTATTCTTAAGTTTGAATTAAAACAACTTGGCTTTCCTACTTCATGTAGGTCATTCGGACGCGGGATGGAGCAGCCTGGTAGCTCGTCGGGCTCATAACCCGAAGGTCGTCAGTTCAAATCTGGCTCCCGCAACCAATCTCTTCTTATAGTATAAGAGACTAAATAAATATTATATCGGGCGTACGACCTGAGGTCGTCAGTTTACTTTCTTCGGAAATAGTGGCTCTCGCAACCAACTTCTTACAAAAGTTTAAATTTGTAATTCTTTTATAACAGAATTAAATAGTTATAGGCTTTCTTGGTATTAATTATCAAGTCATTCGGACGCGGGATGGAGCAGCCTGGTAGCTCGTCGGGCTCATAACCCGAAGGTCGTCAGTTCAAATCTGGCTCCCGCAACCAATCTACTTTATAGTGTCAGAGACCAAATACACATCATATTGGGCGTACGACCTAAAATCGTCAGTCATTCTCTTCAGAAATAACAACTCCTGAAAGCAATCTATTTTATAGTGTCAAAGACTAAATATACATTATATTGGGCGTACGATCTAAAGCCGTCAGTTCACTCTCTTCAGAAATAACAGCTCCCGCAACCAATCTCTTTTATGGTGTTAGAGATCAAATACACATCATATTGGGCGTACGATCTAAAATCGTCAGTTCACCCTCTTCAGAAATAACAGCTCCCGCAACCAATCTCTTTTATAGTGTTATTAATTTATTCGTTTCAAAAATAACGATTCCAACAATAAATTTTCTATAATAATTTAAACTAGATAAATGCAACTTCTATAGAGATATCGATTTTCACTATTAACTCTCCTTTACGTAAAAATCAACGACGAAGCTTAGTTAAATATTTATAGAGCTTGTCATTGATTATATCTACTTAACCTGAGCTCTGGGTAAGCAAAGTGCTACAGTAGCACTATTAAAATCCATTTCTACGCTGTTCAAGTCATCAATAGCTCGTTATTGGGCACACTTAAGCGCATTGAACTCGACATAAAAGCCACTACTGTAGATTAAAGCTTTGGTAATACTTTGAAATGATTTTTTTCCATTCTCATTAGCCAGAGTTTAGGTTACTTTGAAAATACTACTGTTTTCTTGCCATGTAAGAAGATCCTGTGCTCAATATGGCAACGTACTGCTCGAGACAACGTTAAACATTCAATATCACGTCCTTTTGCCGCTAAGTCTTTAGGATAATAGCCATGATCAACTGTTTCAACTCCTTGACTTATGATAGGCCCTTCATCAAGGTCATCACTTACATAATGCGCAGTCGCTCCCACTAATTTTATACCACGGTCATAGGCTTGATAATATGGTCTCGCCCCCTTAAAACCAGGTAATAATGAATGGTGAATATTAATCGCTCTACCTGCAAGCTTTTTGCACATATCGCTGGAAAGCACTTGCATATAACGTGCTAAAACAACTAGGTCTGCTTCGCAACTTTGAATTATTTGCCAGACTTTAGCTTCTTGCTCAACTTTCGTTTCTTTGCTGATAGGTAGATGATAGTATGGTATACCATGCCATTTTGCCAAGTCTTCGAGGTCCGGATGATTAGAAATAATTGCTGGAATTTCGATATCAAGATCACCAGTGCGATAACGATATAACAAATCATTTAAGCAATGATCGTGTTTCGATACCATAATTACCACTTTAGATTTTTTTGGGCGTGATGCTAATTGCCATTGCATATCGAACTCGCTAGCTCTTTGCTCAAATTCGCTGCAAAAAGTTTCTCGATCAAATGACATTGCTGAATCAGGCCTAAACTCTATTCGTATAAAGAAGCGCTTTTCATCGGTATCATCAAACGAATGAATTTCATTGATATAAAACCCTTGTTCAAACAAAAAACGTGTAACTACGTCAACAGTTCCGGGTTGGCTAGGGCAGTCTGCTGTAATAATATGAGTTTGCGATACTGTTTTGATATCGGACATTTTTGATCCTATTTTTTATTTAAAGTTTTAACGTAATAATTACCGATATATTGATTTACAAAACTATCATCAATAAATTGTAGCTGACAAAATAACATAGCTCTGTCACAACTTTAGACAGAAAAATTAAACGTATCAGCACATTTGCCATTCAATAGTAAACATTGATTTCCAACAAATGAATTTAACATCTTCTATTTTTAGCCTAGCCATTTAGTGAAACTGTTATAGAGAAAGCTCTTCTGGCGGCAATATATACCCTTGGTAACCATCAGGTCTTAACAATGAAAAGTTATCCAGTTGCGCTTGATCTTCAATGCCGGTAATAATTACCTGAATGTTTGAGCCCTTGGCAACATTAATTAATGCACGACATAACTCGTTACTCTGGTTAGACTTCTCATAAAAAGAAAACGATTGATCCAGTTTAATATAATAAGGCTGTATTTTTTGTAGATAATCAAGTGAGCCAATTTGTCGTCCACATTGATCTATTCCTACTTTTGCCCCTGCTGAGGTTATAGCTTGTGCGACATTATTGCATTGCTCAAATGAATGAATAATTGCTGACTCAGGCATTTCAAAAAGTATACGATCAACATGATTTGATTTTCTAAGAAACGCTTTTATCCATAGTAAAAAATCTGCATCAAGTAAACTATCGTGCGTGAGGTTTATTGCAACAGGTTGTGGCGTTAATTCTAATATTTTTTGTTGTTCGATCGTCTCTAATAAACACTTATCAAGTTGACTACCTAATGACAATAGCTCAATAAATGGCATAAACTCGGCTGCACTCACTACTTTGTCATCAATATTCAAACGACAATATATTTCACGGTGTATTACATCAGGTGATTCCATCTTGGTAACTGATTGCCACTGAAAAACAAAATGACTATTATCAATAGCGTCTTCTAATTTATTACGCCACTGCTCTCTGTTATATTTTTGTGGCTGTTTTACATCAATCCAATGGCTTATCTTGTTTTCTCTGCGTGCAAACTGTAAAGCATTGTCAGATTGCGACATTAAATCAGATGGTTTCATATCATCAATACGCTGACTAACCCCCAGAGCAAACCTAGTGTTTGGCGTACAACCTGCTTTGGTAATTTCTTGATTAATTATTCGGATCAACGTTTGTAAATATATTTCAATTTGGTGATGCTCGCCTCTGGTGATCAAAAATGCAAACTCAGTATTAGTAATACGCGCAATAATACAGTCAGCTATTATTGGTAGTTCCACTTTCATTCTATCTGACAATGCTTTTATAATCTCATCACGGCCTTGATAGCCATATTTACTATGAATATCTTCTAACCATTCAAATTGTGCCAAAATAAGGCCACCATAGCCTGGTTCATTAAGCCAGTTATGAGTTTGGGCTGTTAAATATTGACGATTTGGCAATTCAGACACTTGATCAATTAGTTTGTCTTTTTTCAGTTCATTAACTTCTTGGTCTAGAGTTGAGAAAACTTGCTTAAGTTGCCCTGACATTAAATTCATTGCAACAACAACATCTTTCAATTCTGCTGTTTTTGGCAGCGCCATATCTTGGCCGAATTTTCGCTGAGCGATTCCTTTCGCTTGTAACGCTATATTCTGCAAAGGCTTTAAAATACGGTTAAGCCTAATTCTTAAAATAACAATAGAAATGATGAATAATAACGATAATATCATCAACGTATCATTCATGACTCGCCACAGTCCTCGATAACCTAATGCCGGGTGTCCTTCAACTTCAAGCGTTGCCAATTGCAACCAACCCGAAGTGATCAAAGTTTCTCTTGTTTGTTTTTCAAATAAGTCTAATTCAACAAACCATTGCGGTACTTCTTCAATAATAACGGGGTTTTCCCAAACCTGTTCTTTACCATCTACTAGCCACTTAAGCGTAACTTTACGATAAAATCCACCTTCAAAAATAACATTAACTAAGGTTTCTGCAGTAGCCATATCGCCAGTTTCAATATGAGGCTGTAGCATTAAGCCAAGTGAGGTGACTGTATTATTTAAATCCGACTCCATCTGTTGTTCCATGAAATCACGCGTTTGTGTAAACTGAAAATAAACTAGGCTAGACATGACTAACAAGAAAAGTCCAAACAGCAATGAGTTTATTTCTCTAAATAAGGTCATTTTATTAAAACTCCATCTTTAGCTTTGGTTGTTTAAGTTTTGAAGTCGTTATACGTTGACGCAAATCGCGCCAGTTTTTAAGTTGTGATGATTTTCCACTGAGTACTCCTCGCCCTTTTTCCTTGTTTAACCACAGTTGACTAGCGTTAAAGCTATACACAGGAATAAGGTCATTACGCTGATTAGCTGGTTTAATCACGCCATCCAGGTTATCTAATATTAACGGCATCGAGGCTGGTGTGTCATAGTATGCAAGCACCATATGGTATTGATTAAGTTTAGTCGCTTTAACCATAGTAATACGCATTTTTTCATCCGGCACCCCTAGCTCTAATAGGGTGAAATACTTCGCTATAGAGTAATCTTCACAATCACCGCCATTCACCCCAATAAATTCGACTGGCGTTGCCCAATAATTGCTTACTCCCCAAAGCTTAATATCGTCAATAAACCGAAATAAGTTAAAAAAACGATTCACCTTCTTTAACTGTTCTATTTCAGTTGTAGATGGCTCCGGCTCCATCAATTTTATCCAAGCTTTACCACGTTTACCGGCTCTAGCACCGTAATTTTTCTCCAACGCTGCTACTATTTTTTTACTATCAAGTGGCTTTTCAGGGCTTGCATTAAGTATTGATATCAATGCCATACTGAAGAGAAGTATTTTAATTGGCTTTAATAGCGTCACGAAAAAAAAGCGTTTTATCTTCATATTACTCATGGCACTTACAGTGTTTCAACAACCGTATAAATTGTCCATTTCATGTCATCAACATATTTAACATGAGTCAACTCTGCCATAGTTCGACGGTTAGCCGCATGAGCTTCATCTGTATCACCTTTCGCTTCTAATTTTTCGAAGCCATAGCCGATAGTAGATACCCGTTCGGGAGGAATATTATAATCATTAATAAGTACGGCAGCTAAAATTTTAGCTCTTTTATCAGACAGCTGCTGATTAAGAGCAATTCCACCTACGTTACTGGTATGACCCTCTATATTTACTTGTAAATTGGGAGTATTTTTGAGGAGTTCAGCCAACTTTCTTATTTGCTCATCAGCGTTATTTGGCAAAGAATAAGAGTTATTAGCAAACTTGAGGTTAATTTTTAGTGGTTCTGTGCTTGGCGTTTGACTACCGCAGCCAGCATTATCAATGCTAGCTCCTAGTACAGTACCATCGCATTTATCTCTGGCTTCAATGACACCGTCATGATCATAGTCATCTAAATTATGAGTTTGTACTACCGTATCTTCTTGCATAATGATGTCACTCTGAGCACAAGATGTTATAAGTACAGTGCTAAAAACAATAATCATCCGCCTTAATGCAGTCGCAAACTTCGATTCACAATTTATTGAAAGATACTTACTCATAATCATGCTCCCCTTGCCATGTTGTTGAGCGTGTTACTCGTAATGAATCAAGCAATTGTCCTGTTGCATTTAATAAACGGTATCTAGCACTTAACTCATTAAAACTTGCTTCTAAATAATCTTTGCGAGCGCCAAAAAGTTCATTTTCAGTATCAAGTAAGTCCAGTAAATTTCTTTGTCCTAAACTAAATTGTTCTTTATAAGCTAGCTGAGTTTCATTCGAGGTAATAATATGTTGTTTGATATATTCCTTTTGTAAACCCAACATTTCATAGGCATTCCAAGCAAGTTCATAGCTCTCGGTCACTTGTCGATGTGCACTGTAATTAATTTCTTGTGCTTCTGATACTTTATAAGCAGCCCCTCGTTCACTTGCTACATCCTTGCCACCAGCATAAAAATTATATCTTAAGCGCAGCATAGCTGTTGCATCATTACGATGTCCGCCAACATTAGGTCCTAGCCGGTTGAGGCCACTTTCTCCTGCTATATCGTTATCAGCATTTGCTGCAAGCTCTAAAGATAAAGTAGGATAGTACTTAGACTTAACTGCTTTTTTGAACGAGCGTGCAGCTTTAATATCTTGCAAAGCAGACTTTATGACGGGATGGCGTTCTATAGCTAACTTTAAACCACTGCCTTTATTTTTAGGCAACATATCTGCATCGGGCACGGGTAAAACTAACGCTTCAGGCTGAGTATTGGTTAAGCGGATAAATTGCGTTTTTGCATCTAAATGGTTATTACGCGCAGATATCAGGTTCGATTGTGCCCTAGCTAATCTACCGGTAATTTGAGATAAATCAGCAATATTTCCCAAGCCGGAATCTGTGCGCTCTTTAATTTGGGCATAGATTTCTTGGTGCGTTGCAATATTTTTCTCTGAAAGCTCAACGACTTGTTCTGCTTGTAAGAAATTCAAATAAGCCTTGCTTACCCGTAAAGCAATATCTTCTGCTGTAGCGAATAATGTCCACCTTTCAGCATCGGCTTCAAAAGTTGTCCGCTCAACTTCACTCATGGTAAGCATACCGTCAAATAAAATTTGCCTAATGCTAATTCCAAACTCACCGCGTGCTAATTCAGTTTCACCATCGCCAGTACCAAGATCACTTCTACGGTTACCTGGGGTATTGGTATATTCATAACCATACCCAGCGGTTAAATCAACAGTGGGTAAATAACCTGCAGAGGCTCTATTCACATCCTCTTCTTTTGATTTAAACCGAGCAAAAGACTGTCGAATTTCAGGGTGCGAATCAAGCGCCTGAGCAACAGCTTCTTCTAAACTTTGCGCATTGATAGAACCAGGAAATAATGCGCATAAACTAACCACGCCAACCATTATTTTTTTATTAATAACTTTACCCATAAAGATTCCATACATTATGTTATTTTTCTTTCGTAACGAAGCATTATCTTTCCCTCAATGCCGCTTCATTTGCTCGTAAAATGGGGTTCAAAATATATTCTAATATTGTTCGTTCACCGGTAATAACATCAACTTGGGTTAACATTCCGGGAATGATTGCCATTTCCTCATTATTTTTATTTTTGATACTTGAGGCATCTGTACGTACTCTAATTAAATAAAAGCTATTGCCCTCTTCATCTTGCGTAGTATCAGCACTAATATGCTCAACCTTACCAGATAGCCCACCATATCGAGTAAAATCATAAGCGGTAATTTTAACTACGGCTGGCAACCCAGGATAAATAAAACCTATATCTCGCGGTTTTATTTTTGCTTCAACCATTAACTTATCTTCAGTTGGAACAATTTCAACTATAGTTTCTCCTGGCTTAACTACACCGCCTAAGGTATTAATATGTATTGTTTTTATGGTACCGACAACGGGGGATAAAATTTGTGCCTTATTAACTTTATCTTGTGTTCCCACTTGTGCTTCATTAATTCTTGATAATGTATTTTGCAGCTCATTAAGCTCTGCTCTCGTTTCCGTTCTATAAACTAAAACAGTTTCTCGACGGTTTAATATAGACTCCTGCCGTGCAGATTTTAATTTTGGTAATAACAAACGTACCGCACCCAACTCCCCCTTTAGCTCATTAACACTACGCTCCAATTTATATAATTCAATTTTAGAAACAATGTTTTTCTCTGCTAATGGTCGAGTTAATTCAAGTTCTTTAGTCGCTATCGAATAGCTAATTTGCAAGGTATTGATTTTCGAATCTAACTCAGCTATTTCCTGTTCTCTTTGCTGTATTTGTTGACCTTGAATCGCTACCTGATTAGTCAAATTATCAAGCCTGCCGATATACTCTTCTTGCTGTCTTTTCACCATTAACAGGGCATTTTTTTTAAGATCTTCAGGATAAACGGGTAGCTTTTTATTTATTTCTATTTGTCGTTGCCACTGTGCATTGTTACCAATTAATACACTTGCTAGCTCAGCCCTAAGCCTAATAACATTGGCTCTTAAACTACTGACTTCTTGTTTTTGCTCCGCAAAATCTGAGCGAAAGCGTGTATCGTCAATTCTAGCTATCGGTTGCCCTTTACTAACTTGCATACCTTCTTGAACAAAGAGTTGTTGCAACACGCCACCATCCAAACTTTGTATAATTTGCACCTGTGTTGAAGGGATAACCTTCCCCATGCCGGACGTTACTTGTTGTAGCGAAGAAAAATAAGACCAAATAAGAAAACTCACCAATAACGCAGCCATCGCCCAAATAGTTAGTCGGTGTAGGCTAGGAACTTCCGTCAGCATAGCTCCGTATACATCATCTGCCATTTCTAAATCTTGCTGACTGACCTTCATTGGCTCATCTCTTGATGTAATTGGCCAGTTTTTAGCTTGGCTAGCACCTGATCTTTGGGTCCATCAATAACGAGTTTTCCTTTTTCTAAGACTATAATTCGATCGACCATTTTTAATAAGTCCATTTTATGGGTGATCAGCAATAAGGTTCTATCTTTTGCCGTCGCATTAATGGATTTTATAAATTGTTTTTCTGCTCTAGCATCTAAGCTAGCCGTTGGTTCATCTAACAATAATATTTGTGGCGAGTTCAATATTGCTCGAGCTAACACGATTGATTGTCTTTGTCCACGGGATAACGCACTACCACTTTCACCGACTTGCTGATCTAAGCCTTGTGAGTCATTATCAGTAAAAACATTAACACCGGATAGCTGCACAGCTCTTATAAGCTGATATTCAGTGACCTGTCTGGTGCCAAAAAGTATATTGTCACGAATAGAGCCATGAAAAAGTGTTATATCTTGTGGTAAATAGCCAAAGTTCCTACGCAAATCACTTGGATGAATTTGTTGATGGTTCAAACCATCAAACTGTATACTGCCTTGCGTTGGTTGATAAAGGCCCAGTAACAGTTTTGCTAAGGTTGTTTTACCTGAGCCATTATGCCCAACAATAGCAACCCTTTCCCCCTGCTTGATATTGACTGACATCTGGTGTAAAAATGTCTGGTCAGCATTCGGGTATTTAAAAGATATTTTTTCCGCACTAATACTTCCTGAAAGCTTAGTTTTGCTGGCCAAGTGTGCCTTATCTTCAAACTCGCCATCTTCTGCCATCAAGGTATCTAGTTGCCTTAAAGCACTAAAAGTTTGATTTGAGCGAGTCATTAAACCCGCCAATTTTGCAATCGGCGATATTGCTCTGCCCGTTAGCATCACTGAAGCAATAATTCCCCCCATTGAAATTAGATTATCAGAGACACGATAAACACCCAAGACAACAACCCCAACGACAGAGACTTGTACAATAAAACTGGCAAAATTAAGTACGGAGTTGGTAATAATTTTAGATTTAAGCAGCCAATTTGCAGTGTGGCCTATCATCTGCTGCCAAGCATTTTGTACTACACCTTCAGCACCATTGGCTTTGATAGATTCCAGAGCGCTTAAACACTCGATTAAATGCCCATGCCGTAAACTAGAAAATTTATTACTCTCTTCTACCGCTAGCCGAAGTTTCTTCTGATTTAACAAGGTATAAGTAATAATGAGAACCGCAGCCACAAGCGGAAATAGCACTAAATCTCCGGCAACAAGCCAAATACAAAGCATAAACAATAATGCAAAAGGCAAATCGACTAAAGCGCTTATCGTAGCGGAAGACAGAAATTCTCTAACGCTATCAAATTCACTTAATTGTTTCGCCATGCCTCCAACACTAGGAGAGCGCTTTTCAAGTGGCACACCAATGACTTTGGCAAATAGTTTTGACGACACTTCAATGTCAATTTTTTTACCAGCAACATCAATTAAATAACCACGTAATTGCTTTAGTATAAAATCAAAAATGTAAGCAACACCAGCGCCAATGGCAAGTACCCAGAGTGATTCAAAAGCCAAGTTAGGAATAACTTTGTCATAAATATTCATCACAAATAATGGCGAAACTAAGGCAAATATATTAACCATTATTGAAGCGATAATCACATCTCGATAGATTGAAGAAACATTTTTAATTTTTTGCCATAACCAATGTTCTTTAGCGTTATCAACGTAAACGTCAAAATTTCGATCACCGCGATACTGCTGTTTGACTAAAAATAAATAACCAACAAAGCTCGATTCCAACTCTTCAATGGTTAATTGCTCTTCACCTCCCGTTTCAGGTAGAGAAACAATAGCTCTATTTTTTTCAACATTAAGCTCTTGCAATACCAATGCTTTCTTATCTTTTAACATCAATATGCATGGCAGCAACATTGACGGTAGTTCGTTTAAACCTTTACGTACCAGTTTAGCGCTTAACCCCGCACGAGAAGCGGCTTGCGGTAGTAACTCTGGGGTAAGGTTAGTAGTATTAATAGGTAAGCCAGCGGAAAGAGCGTCGCCAGAGCATGGATTTCCAAAATGCTCAGTTAACAGCACCAAGCTATCCAATAAAGGATCTGAGCTTAGGTTTTGAGCGGCGTTAATGGTCCATTGAGCTGATGGTTGCACGGTAGATTGCACTGAGTATTATCTTCCTTAAAAACGTCTAACCTAATAACATATTACTATATTACATCATTAGGTCATTGTAATCATTTACTAATATTCACTACATTTTATAAAATATCGGTAGAGTCTAGTTCTGTTAGTTGTGGAACATTTTCAACTGATGCATCACTTTGTAAAGTTGCTCCTTCAGCTAAGAAGCCATTGACTACCGTTGCTTCCGAATCTAATTTTGCTTCTGCTTGCTCAATATCAGCTAAAGGCAATTCATCATTAGCAATCGTATTTTCTTTATCTTGATGCTCATCGGTGGTGATATAATCGTCGATAACATCAGCATGTTCATTGGCAAAAAGATCACTTAAGTCTGGTGAAATGATAGAGTTTCCTTCTTCGTTTCCTATAACAATATCAATATTTTCGTCATTGAATGATAAGTCAATCAGTCCTCCGTCATCAATTAAAGTTCCAGGAGTACTAGCCGGTCCAACATTATAAAAACCTATAGTTAACGTTGCCTGATCTGTTTCAGGGTTTATTGTATCCCCATCTTGAATGGTGTAAACAAACTCAAGTGATGCTGGAATAAGATTAGCATCAACCCCTGCATTAAGAGTAAATAAGTAATACCCAGAACTTTCAATATGTAAGATACCAACTTCAACACCATTAACTTCATATGCGATGTCAAGCTCAGTGATTCCAGATTGAAATTCATAAGTTTGTCCACCAAAATCAATTTTCATCAAACTAATTATGCCGTCGGGTGAACTGTCTGACTGATCACCCGAACTTTCACGATCTATAACATTACCTTTAACCCGACTTTTTGTACTTTCCGTAATACCATTAACTTCATTGGTTTTAAAAGCAACGAAATTACGATCATCAAAAGCATCGGGGGAGAAGTCGATAGTCACAGTCGCATTATCACTTGATAGACTGTCACTTATCGTATATTCGAAAGTCGGAAAATCATTTGGAGCAAGAGTTCCTGTAAGACTTGTATAAGTAAAATCACCTTGGGCATTGATACGTAACGTGCCGCCTTCGACATTCACCGTGACATAACCGCTATCGATAGCAGCCTCAAAATTTAACGCGACGCCATTAACGTGGGTGATATTTAAGGTATTGCCAAAAGTGCCGGTGTCAACCGCTCCATCACCATCGTTATGGCTAATAACATTACCAGAAACAGCATTATTTTCGGTTATAACAAACCGATCATCTTCTGCTATCAGCGCGGTATTCGGTGTTGGTGTAACACCAATAGTTACCGTCGCATCAGCACTTGATGCTCCATCATTGATGGTATAATTAAAGTTAGCTGGGGTAGTATTACTACTCGTATGAGTATAAGTAAAATCACCTTGGGCATTGATACGTAACGTGCCACCTTCAACATTCACTGTGACATAACCGCTATCGACACTGGCATCAAAACTTAACGCGACGCCATTAATATGAGTAATACTCAGTGTATCCCCTTCAGGATCACTATCGACAGCGCCATCACCATCGTTATGGCTAATAACATTACCAGAAACACTGGTTCCTTCATCAACACTAAAGCTATCATCTTCAGCAACTGGCGCGGTATTCGGTGTTGGTGTAACACCAATAGTTACCGTCGCATCAGCACTTGATGCTCCATCATTGATGGTATAATTAAAGTTAGCTGGGGTAGTATTACTACTCGTATGAGTATAAGTAAAATCACCTTGGGCATTGATACGTAACGTGCCACCTTCAACATTCACTGTGACATAACCGCTATCGACACTGGCATCAAAACTTAACGCGACGCCATTAATATGAGTAATACTCAGTGTATCCCCTTCAGGATCACTATCGACAGCGCCATCACCATCGTTATGGCTAATAACATTACCAGAAACACTGGTTCCTTCATCAACACTAAAGCTATCATCTTCAGCAACTGGCGCGGTATTCGGTGTTGGTATTGGAGTTGACACCGGCGTCACTGAAATGGTTAGTGTTGAGGTATCTGTATCTCCTGCGCCATCTGTCACAGTATAAGTTACGACTGGCACTGCACCATTATAATTACTAGCGGGAACAAACGTATAACTACCATCTGCATTTAAGGTTAAATCACCTTCAGCTAATGCCGCCGTCGTACCTATAGCAAACGTAATACCGCCAATAGTAAAGTCTGTCACCGACAATGGATTGTCTGCGCTTGCACCATTGTTTAATACATTACCACTGATATTCGTGTCTTCTGGCGTACTAACCACTTCGTTATCGTCAGTCAAGTCTGACACCGGCGTCACTGAAATGGTTAGTGTTGAGGTATCTGTATCACCTGCACCATCTGTCACAGTATAAGTAACGACTGGCACCGCACCGTTATAATTATCAGCGGGAACGAACGTATAACTACCATCTGCATTTAAGGTTAAATTACCTTCGGCTAATGTCGCCGTCGTACCAATAGCAAACGTAATGCCGCCAATAGTAAAGTCTGTCACCGACAATGGATTATCTGCACTTGAGCCATTGCTTAATACATTACCACTGATGCTAGTATCTTCATTGGTACTGACAATTTCATTATCATCTGTTAAATCAGAAACAGGCGTCACTGAAATTGTTAATGTTGAGGTATTTATATCACCGGCACCATCTGTCACAATATAAGTCACAACAGGTACTGCACCGTTATAATTATCAGCAGGGACAAAAGTATAGCTACCGTTAGCATTCAAGGTTAAATCACCTTCCGCTAAGGCCGCCGTTGCACCAATGGCATACGTCACACCACCAATAGTAAAGCCTGTTAATGATAGTGGATTGTCTGCGCTTTCACCATTATCTAAGACATTACCACTGATGCTAGCATCTTCATTGGTACTGACAATTTCATTATCATCTGTTAAATCAGAAACAGGTGTCACTGAAATGGTTAGTGTTGAGGTATCTGCATCTCCTGCACCATCTGTCACAGTATAAGTTACGACTGGCACTGCACCATTATAATTACTAGCGGGAACGAACGTATAACTACCATCTGCATTTAAGGTTAAATCACCTTCGGCTAATGTCGCCGTCGTACCTATAGCAAACGTAATACCGCCAATAGTAAAGTCTGTCACCGACGATGAACCATTTGAACTAGAAGCATTCGTCAGTACATTACCTGCTATTATAGTGTCCTCTAATGTAGCAATAGCTTCATCATTATCTAATAGATCAAGTGAAGGGGTAGGTAGATTAGTTAATAAACTTTCTGGGTCACTAACAAGAATAGTAGCATTGGCTTGTTCTGTGGTGTCATAACCTGCTTGAGCTATGGTTTCATCAGCTACTCTATTTAAAGTAACAAAACTTGTTCCCTCGTTAGCTACTAAGCCTGCCGCAGTTTCAGGACCTTCAATATCCTCTCCGGAATCAATCAAGTCTTGAATGGCTGATATTTCATTCTGAATATTATTAATATCGATGTTTTCGAACGCAACTAAAGGCTCATTAGCGGGGATAATCTCAACACTAACAGCGCCGTCTAGTTCGTTAGAAGCGTTATACACTCGTTGTTGACTGCCATCATCAAAAGATAACAAAATTTCACTATTCTTTGATAAAACCAGCCGAGCGCCAGCTTCAACAATATCACCAACCTGTAAAGTTTTATTAACAGTAGAGTCAGTGCTAATAGCACCTTTAACCATGGTAACCTGAGCGTCTTTCGAATTAATGTAATTTTGCATGATATAACGTCTCTATTTATGGTTTATTAATCTTGAAACTTTTAAAAAGTAAATGAATAGATTAATAACGGCTTTGACATAATAAAATAAAGCTAACTTGACCTTATGAGTTAATAATTAAGTACAGTCAACAGGAAAATTGTAATTAATTTTAGCAATAAACTTACAGTTCATGCTGTAAATATTTTTATAGTAATAATATAAAGTGAAAACTTATAAATGAAAGGCATATTATTTTAACGGTACTAAAATACCGTTAAAATAAATAACAATAAAGCGGTTTTTAATTACTTCTTAAAGCGGCGAACTGAGAATGCTATTAATGCAAAGCCAAAAATGGCGATTGAAGACGGTTCTGGTACGGAAACCAATTTAAATACATAGTTTATATTATCCCCAGCAGGCGATCTATCGTTAACAAATGCAGAAGTATCACCAATTTCATCATACAATCCATTCACATTATTTAGTGTTACAGATACTGATTCATGTTTTTCGATGATGCCAAACGCACCGACCAAAAAACCTAGGTATGTATCATACCAAGCTTGATGATTTACTATTCCAGTATCATTCGAGCTAATTGCAACTTGATCACTTAAAAGCTCAGGAAAAAGAAAAACTGCAGCATCAACACCATTATATGACGTAGGAATAGGACCAATACCAAAGGCATCAGGGCCATCTGCTAAATCAAAAAAACCAACATATTCCCATTGAATACCAGCATCATCAGCATATAAATCACCAACAATTAAACCAGCATTTGCAGTGCTCATTACAGATATTGAAAAAAATACAATCAATAATAATTTTATGATTTTAGAACTCATACGGCTTCCTTAAACTCTAAATAGAGAAGATAATGATAACATTCAGAATGATAAACATTCTATTAAACTCTTACACATGAATCGAAATGCAAATTTAATACCAACTAATAAATTCTTTTATTTTCATTATACTTAAGTAAAAATAAATATTATAAAATCTACATTGTAAAAATAATCGACAATTTTTAGTACTATGTGTGTAAATTTTTTACACTCAACTTAACTTTAATCATTAGTTAAAATATCATTTATTTCTACCAATCTACGCTTACCTGATTACAATATCAAAAGTAGAAATAAACTAATATTACAAGTCATTACACCAACAAGTTATATATTAACTTTATCATAGTTTAACTTAAACGTCTAAATTACAACAATGATCAGATAACAATTTCCTTAATATAAATCACAAAATAAGCAGTGATATCATGTAATATAAGCCAATAATTTACATACAGCTGAATAGCTAATAATTAAGAGACTATTTTTAATGAGCGAAAATTTTACTCATATTAATGCAGACGGTAATGCCCACATGGTTGATGTTACCCAAAAGAACGTTACCGAACGGACAGCAATTGCCCAAGCTTATATTGAAATGTCGGCAGAAACCTTAGCCATGATTGTAGAAGGAAAGCATCACAAAGGTGATGTTTTTGCTACTGCCAGAATTGCTGGTATTATGGCTGCAAAGAAAACTAGCGAGTTGATCCCACTTTGTCATCCTCTTATGTTAACAAAAATAGAAGTCGACATTATCGCTCAACCGGAATACAACCGTGTGGAGATCACTGCTCTTTGTAAACTTTCAGGAAAAACAGGGGTTGAAATGGAAGCCTTAACTGCAGTTTCCACAGCTGCATTAACAATTTACGATATGTGTAAAGCCGTTCAAAAAGATATGGTTATTAACAACATTCATCTAAGCGAAAAACGTGGTGGAAAATCTGGTAACTATCTTCATAACCCTGCTACTAAATAACGGATGTAGAGATGATTAAAGTATTATTTTTTGCTCGCTTACGCGAACAATTATCAACTGACAGTTTACAAGTAGAAGCAAGTGAAAACCTAACAGTTGATCATATTCGACAACAACTTGCTGCCAAAAATGAATTATGGGCTAAAGTAATGACAGCCGACAGTTTACTTGTTGCCGTTAATCAAGAAGTTACTGATTGGTCACAGCCATTAAAAGACGGCGATGAAATAGCATTTTTCCCTCCAGTTACAGGGGGTTAAATGATTAAAATACAGCAGAGTAATTTTGTTGTGGCAGATGAATACCAATGCTTAGCAAACGATAACCAAGATGGCGCCGTAGTCACCTTTATCGGTAAAGTCAGGGACTTCAACGAAGGTCTTGATGTTCAAGGCTTGTCTTTAGAGCACTACCCAGGAATGACAGAAAAGGTACTAGCTGATATAGAAGCTGAAGCACGCGAGCACTGGCCATTAAATAAAGTGACTATTATTCATCGATTTGGTGACTTAAAACTTGGCGAACAAATTGTTTTTATTGGTGTAACTAGCCCCCACCGTAAAGCTGCGTTTGCCGCCTGTGAATTCCTCATCGACTTCTTAAAGACTAAAGCACCCTTTTGGAAAAAAGAATTAACCAGTGATGGTAGCATCTGGTTAGACGCCAAAAATAGTGATGATGATGCCTCACAACAATGGCACAAAAAACTGACTAAATAACACTATTATTTACAATAACTACAGCGAGACTATCCATGCTAAAAGCCGGACGTTATCAACATTTCAAAGGTAACTTTTACCAAGTACTGCATATTGCAACGCATAGTGAAACAGAAGAAGCCATGGTCGTTTATCAGCCTGAATATGGCGAAAGAGCAATTTGGGTTAGGCCACTTGCTATGTTTGACGAAACAATTGAAAAAGAGGGTAAAGTCATCAAACGCTTTCGATATGTATCTGATGAAAGCTAGCTTCTGAAGCTAAAGTTGATAGGGGGTTATTTTTAACTTCCTTTTAGTTTTAAAAGTAGATTGTCATTTTCATCTTTCAATAAATCAACAACCCGTAAAAACACCGTTATATTTTCTTAACACATCATTTCAATAAAACCTTCTTATTAGCAATGAATCGCTTTATCAAAAACGTTTGTTCTTATATGAAGCAACTTTTTACTATGCCTATTACTTACTTTATTAAAAAAAATCATGAAAAATCTAGTTTGTTTGCAAAGATAGATTAATAATCTGCAAAGGTAGCGAATATACAGTAGTCCTTCGCAAAGGATAGTCAGTGGAAAGCAGAAAAATCATTTACAATTCAATTATATCATGCGCAAAATAAAGCCAACACTCATCAATAATAAGACCAAAGCACATGGCTATGAAAATAGAGTTAAATGAACAACATTTGGCTCCTGCATTATCATCTAAAAACATTTACCTTAGGCCGGCAACCAAAGCAGATTACCCTGTAATAAAAGTATATCGACAAGATCCCGAAAATTGTCGTTATATTCGCCCGCCTGAAAGTGATGAAGAAACAATGGAAATTGTAATGCAACTTTCAAAACCGTGGAATTTGGCGTCTGGACATTGGAACGGTTTAGTTATTTGCTTACAAGAAGATGACACACTTGTTGGTGAAGTAGTATTTCGTATAGAAGATTGGGAGCATCAACGTGCTGAAATTGGTTATCGCTTGAGCGAAAAAGCAGCTGGCCGAGGAATTTGTACAGAAGCGGCAAACTTACTGATTGATTACATCATCAAAGAACTTGGTTTTTTCAAAATTGTTGCTAAATGCGATCCAAGAAACATTTCTTCGTATCGAGTCATGGAAAAATTAGGCTTTAAAAGAGAAGCTTTTTTTAAAGATCATTATCTTATGGGTGATGAATGGACTGATCAATATGACTACGGTTTATTAGCAAGTAATTGGCAGGAAAATGGCAAGTAAAACCTAACAAATAAAAATAAAGGAACACGCTATGGACAAACTATTTTTAGGCATTAATAACCATGTGATTTGTGTAAATAAAAAAGATGGTGCTGAGTTATGGAAAACGAAACTACGCAGCTCAACAATCACTAATGTTTACTATGAAGCCAACAGCGTATTCGCATATTCTGGTGGGCATTTATATTGTTTGAATGCTCAAGATGGCGAAATTATTTGGGAAAACCAACTTAAAGGACTAGGCTACGGTACTTGCATTATCGCTAGTGAACATCAAAACTCTACCGTTATTACCAGCCAAATTGCTACTCAACAAGCAGGTGCAGCAGCAATTAGTGTTGCCGGAGTTGCAGCATCAAGCTCTTAACGTGTAATGATGTTCAATTGCGGTATTTAGAATATTAAACCCAGCACAAAAAAATTAATCATTTATGGTTAAAATAAGTTTGCCAATATTTTCATTGTTCATCATCAATTGGTGAACACTTTCAACTTCTTGCCACGAGCTCTGTTGATAAATAACAGGGCTTATTATTCCTTGTTCAAGTTGCTGATAAAAATCAGCTTTAAAAGCGTTTACTAACTTATTTTTATACTCATCAGTGCGGTTTCTAAGTGTTGTTGCCGTTATATTGATGCGCTTTAACAGCATTTTAGCGACATCAATACTTTCAGCGTAACGTCCGCCTAACATTGATAACATCACAATGTGCCCGTCTAATGCGCAAACGCTAATATTTTTATTTACATACGCCCCGGCAACCACATCAACAATAACGTCATAATTCTGCTTTTTCTCTTTCGAGTAACTAACAAAGTCTGTCAACTGATAATTTATGACTTCATCAGCCCCTAATACCTTGCAAGCCGATACTTTTTCGTCATTGCCAACCGTAACGGTCACGTGACAATGTAAGCTTTTTGCTAATTGAATAGCAGCACTACCGACACCGCTTGCACCTGCGTGAATTAATACCTTTGAATGTGGCTTTAAGTCAGCAATGAAAAATAAACACTGGTAGGCCGTTAAATAGGCTTCAGCAATGGCTGCGCCTTCAACGTAGGAAAAATTACGCGGTAATTTGAAAAGGTGCGCTGTTTTTACTTTTACATACTCTGCATATGCACCACCTGGAACAATAGCAAAAACCTTATCATCGATAGAAAAAGTACCATTTAACCTTGTTTCACTACCAATGGCAACAATATCCCCGCAAGCTTCAATGCCAACAATTTCAGACTCTCCGGCAGGCGCCGGATACTTACCTTGCTTTTGCAAAATATCTGCTCGATTAACACCAATCGCTCGAACTTTAATCAAGCATTCATCACTGGAAATTTCAGGCAATTTCGTTTCACAGAAATACAGCATTTGCTGTTCATTAATGGCTAAATATTGCAACTTACTTCCTAATGGAATAACTAGATTATGTAATATTTTGCCTTATCTAGCGTTTAATACCAATAGCTCTGCACACATTGCAGATGAATATTAAGTACAATTGACCATAAGCTAGCTAATCGCGAAAAAGTGGTGCTCTTGCCAAGGTACTTTTTTCGTTTCAATATTGTCTACTTCAGCTTGCGGAGGCCCATGTGCTAGCCATTCAAGCATCTTGTTTACTTCTTGTTGCTCGCCACACATCAATATTTCTACATCACCATCCGTTAAATTACGTGCATAGCCGCTTAAACCATGATCAATAGCAACTTGTTGGCTAGAAGCCCTGAAGTAAACGCCTTGTACTTTACCGCTTACATGCGCCATATAACTTACATTCATAATTTTTCACCTTACCTTTTACTACATGCTTTTGTTATTTTTCGCTTAAAAACTCTCATTTATCGCAATAAGTGAGAAATAGTTAACCTAGAACATTGCACGCGACTAATGCATTGACTAAACTCGCGCAATTATTATTGTTAATTATAAGTATAGGCATATGTCAGCAAGAATTTATTTAAAAGTTGCTCGTGAAAAATCATTATTGCGAAAACACCCGTGGATATTTTCTCAAGCCATCAACAAAATCAAAGGCAACCCAATGCTTGGTGATACTGTTGATGTCTTTGACAATAAGGGAAACTGGCTAGCTAAAGGCGCATACTCTCCAGAATCTCAAATCAGAGTTCGCGTTTGGACTTTTGAAATTGACGAAGAAATAGATACTGATTTTTTTCGTAATAAATTGTTAAAGGCGCAAGCTCGTCGTGATTGGTTTATCGAAAACGGTGGTTTAACTGGCTATCGTCTTATCGCGGGTGAATCTGATGGCTTACCTGGTATTACTATTGATAAGTATGACAATTTTGTTGTTTGCCAACTCCTGAGTGCTGGTGCAGATTTTCACCGTTATACCTTAGTTGAATGTCTAAAAGAGCTTTATCCTGGTTGTCATATTTATGAACGTTCAGACGTTGATGTTCGTAAAAAAGAAGGCTTAGAGCCTGTTACAGGTTGGTTAACTGAGCCTCAAGACTCAACAGAATGCGTTATTGAAGAGCATGGCATTAAAATTCACGTTAATGTTGCTGAAGGCCATAAAACCGGCTTTTATTTAGACCAACGAGAATCTAGAGTTGCGGCGGGTAAATATGCCAAAGGTAAAAGCGTATTAAACTGTTTTTCTTATACTGGTACTTTCTCACTGCATTGTGCGGCCAATGGCGCAAAAGAAGTTATCAACGTCGATGTTTCAGAAAGTGCTTTGGATCTTGCTAAACAAAATGTCGAGCTTAATGGACTAACAGATAAAAACGTTTCATTTGTTAAAGCCGATGTTTTTAAACTATTACGCCAATACCGTGATGAAAAGCGTACATTTGATATGATTATTCTTGATCCTCCAAAATTTGTTGAGTCTAAAGCTCAATTAACGGGTGCGTGTCGAGGCTACAAAGATATCAACATGTTAGCCATGCAATTGCTAAAACCTAACGGTACGCTGTTAACCTTTTCATGCTCTGGCTTAATGGAAGCAAGTTTATTTCAAAAAGTAGTGGCTGACGCGGCATTAGATGCAAAAAGAAAGGCTTATTTTGTCGATAGACTTCATCAAGCACCTGATCACCCCGTATCGTCAAACTACCCGGAAGGTTATTACCTTAAAGGATTAGTCTGCCAAGTAGAGTAACAAATAAATATCCTAGCTAGTGTGAAGTGCTAGCTAGGTGTTTGAAACATAAAGCAATGGCTATTTAGTACAATTTTAAGTCCCTTAATTATCATAAAATTATTTAGACCTTATGAATTCACAAAACAACTCAAGAATACCAACATCAGCACTGAGTTGTTTGCTGCGCGCTTTTTTACTCTTTTCATGGCTATTAAGCTCTACATTCTCAATCGCTCACGCTCAAGAACACGCTGTTGTTGCAGAGCATGAATGTCAGCTATGTTTCATCAGTGAAAATTCATCTTCTGAAGCAAGTCACAATCGCTTACCCATCGAATTCAATAGTCAAACTAGCTTCAACATTAATGCTAACTCAATTTCCATTTTCTGTTTTACCTGCCTTTTTTCAAGTAATAGTGACCCACCGTTAAATTTTTAGGTTAAAAGTTTAAGCTCACTTACATCGTACTACCCCAATTAATTAAGTTTCATTGGGCTTAGTCGATGTCCAAAATTAGTTATCTAACTTCATTAAGTTTGTGCTTTGTTTTTGCTGATTAAAATAAATCAGCACAAGTGCGAAAAACTTAATGAGGTTGGTATTACAGGTAATAAAAATCATGATCAATACGATTATTCTCATCTTAGTCATTATCAGTTTTATAATGATCATTACTGAAGATTTAATTCATATAAACAAAGCTAAAACCACGCTGTTTTTCGGCACCTTGTGCTGGATATTGGCCTTCATATTCCCCATTAACAGCAATGACAGTATTCAAACTAATCATCAACTAAATGAAAATTTATTAGAAATAGCGACTTTATGGCTGTTTCTCATGTCAGCAATGACCTTTGTCGCCTACTTAAACAGTAAAGGTTTTATCTCCGCTTTAGTGCAACGCATTTTACCTAAAAGTATTTCAGAGCGAGGCTTAATGTTCGTCATCGCGATATTTGCTTTTGTGTTCTCTTCTTTTGCCGACAATGTCACGGCAACATTGGTAGCAATTGCGGTGGTAATGAATTTGCAGCTCGAAGTAAAGAAACGTTTAAAGTACGCGACGCTAATTGTTTTCTCGGTCAATAGTGGTGGTGTTTCATTAATCACTGGTGATGTAACAACACTGATGATTTTCCTTGAAAACAAAGTCACCATATCGAATTTACTGATACTAATACTGCCTTCCTTCTTAGGCGTTTTAACTCTGGCGAGTTTATTGTCATTCGGGCTTTCGGGCAACGTTCAATTATCGAAAACACGACTTAAAATTGAAAAGCCCGACATCATTATCGCGATTATTTTTATGCTGACTATTTCGGGTACTTTACTACTCAACGTATTCTTTCAAATACCGCCAGTACTGAGTTTCCTCTTTGGTTTATCAGTGATGTTTCTAGTCGCCAACATGTTACCTAAGAAGAAAAATGAAGATGTTCTGCATTACATTCGAGAAGTTGAATACGACGCTTTATTATTCTTCCTAGGGGTATTGTTACTTGTTGGTATTTTAAAAGAAATAGGCGTGTTAAGTGGCTTTACCGAGCTATACGAGTTTTTACCAGCAATGCAGGTAAACTATATCGTCGGCTTTATGTCTTCAGTGATTGATAACGTGCCATTAACAGCAGCATTGTTAAAAGCAGATGTAGAGATGAAAGTAACAGAATGGTTAATGCTAACTTATGCTACAGGTGTTGGCGGCTCAATTTTAGTCATAGGCTCAGCTGCGGGTATTATTGCCATGAGTAAAATTAAAGAGTTGAGTTTTATGAGTTATCTGCGCAATATCGGCTATCTAACCATTGCTTATACCGTTGGCTACATTGGGGTATATTTTGCTGCGAATTGGGTACTATCTTAATAATTTAAAGCTCATAACAAACCAATCGCTACTAAAAGTAGAATAGCTTTTAGTTCGGTTATTGACCCTGAAATATAAAGTATGTTGCAGGGTCTTACTCACTAAAACTCGTAATAATTAGTCAATTTCAGAAATGTTGACACCGACTAAGTAGCAGTCAGTACCTTCTTCAGTAACCCTAACCACTTTTCCTTTCGCATCTAATGGTTGCACTGCACTATTGGCAGATTCAACACTAATACGCACTGCGGTATTAATTTCTAATGGATGTGGCATTTCAATCGCAATTCCCGTTGCACTTAAATCACGACAAGTTGCTAAAACCTTACTATTAGCTTCATCATCAATAATGGTCACGGTCACTTCACTGTTTAACATCATCCGATAAAAGTTACGTTTATCATCGTAATTAACCATTACTACTCCAATATATTTTTATAATTAGGCTTTTATTTATACTCACCGTAATCATCACTGTCAAATCATTGTACTTAATTTAACTATATTCTTTCAGGTAGTTCAATATTCGCTTGGTGGAAATAGGAAACGGCGTTTTTAAGTTTTGTGCAAAAAGAGATACTCGCAGTTCTTCAATCATCCAAGAACCTTGCACTAACTCTTTGCGCAAGGGTTGCCCTTTAGGTTGTAGTGCAACAACCGCATCTAGCGCTTTTTGTGTTTTTTCAACTTCTAACATTTTCAGTCGATCTTGGTTCGGGTCGATTTGCAGCTTTTCTAACCGGCGTTCCATTGCGGTTAAATATCGGGCAATATCATCTAAACGTTGATAACCTGCTTCTGTGATAAAACCTTTGAAAACCATCGCTTCTAACTGACCTTTAATATCACCATGCGATTGCACTACATTTAATGACATTTTGCCTTTCATTTTTTTACGTACGTCATGAGCTAAACTCAACACGCGTTCAACTTTAATCGCGGCACTTAATACACAATCAGCAATTTCAGCACGCACATGCTCTTTACAAGCTTCAAACTCTTGTTGCGCGCGCGGCAATTCACCATATTCATTTACTAAGAACTGGCAACCGGCAACAATACAATCATCGAGTAAATCGTTAATTGAACCAAATGGATTAAAATACAATCCCAATTTCGATTTGTTAGGCAATTTCTGTTGTAGATATTTTACTGGCGACGGTATGCTTAATAAAATTAAACGGCTGACACCATCTAACATGGCTTGCTCTGCTAAGCTTTCGTGCTCAAATAATTCAATAGCAACTGACTTGTTCTTATCAACCAACGCAGGAAATGCTTTTATGGTGATATTAGCGACTTTCTTTTCGTAGCTTTTAGGTAAATCTTTAAAGTCCCAGTTAGCAATGTCACTACGTTCAATACCTTTGTCTGCAACTTTTTTAATTGATGCTTGCACGCGCCCTTGCAAACCATCTTTTAGTTCATCAAGGTTTCTACCTTGTTTTAGTAACTTACCATTTTCATTAACAATTTTAAAATTCATTAATAAGTGCGGTACTAGTTCAACACCCTGCCAAGCATCTTCAGGCATACGCACACCAGTCATTCTCAATAATTGCTTTTCAAGCGCAACGGTTAACGTGCTGTCTGTATTTGATATTGCCGCGCAACACGCCTGCGCATAATTAGGTGCGGGCACAAAATTACGTCTTAATGACTTTGGCAAACCTCTGATCAATGCGGTAATTAGTTCAAGTCTCAAAGCAGGAATTAGCCAATCAAAACCAGTGTTTTCTACTTGATTTAGTATGCCAACAGGTATCAAAACGCTAATACCATCGTCAGCATCACCCGGACTAAAATGATAACTTAACGGCAAGGTTAAACTCCCCTGCTGCCAAGTTTCAGGGTACTCGTTAGCAGAAAGCTTAACAGCGGTTTCTTTCAATAAGAAAGCTTTAGTAAAGTTTAGTAACTTGGCATCACTCTGCTTCTGTTTTTTCCACCAGGCTAAAAAGCTGCGCTGACAAATAGCGCTTTCAGGCAATTTCTCAGTGTAAAAATCGACTAGTTGTTGCTCTTCAATTAAAAAGTCTTTACGGCGAGCCTTTTGCTCTAAGGCTTCAATTTCATCAACCAGTTGACGATTGTCTTTTAAGAACGCTTCTTTAATGGTGCTGTCACCATTGACCAAAGCTTCTCGAATAAAAATTTCACGACAGGTGTCAGGTTCAATTTTGTTAAAATTGACCTTACGCTTACCAACAATAATTAACCCGTAAAGCGTCACTTGTTCGAACGCCATTACAGCGCCCTGCTTCTTTTCCCAATGCGGCTCACTGTAACTACGCTTAACTAAGTGCTCAGCTAATGGCTCAAGCCATAAAGGGTCAATTTTCGCCGCCATACGAGCAAACAAACGACTGGTTTCAACCAATTCAGCCGCCATTAACCATTTTGGTGATTTTTTAGCTAACGCAGAGCCAGGGAAAATAAAGAACTTGCTGCCACGTGCGCCTTTGTATTCCCGGTTTTCATCTTGTTGGCCTAAATGGCTCAATAACCCTGATAATATCGCTTGGTGAACAATATCTAAATTACCGTTTACTGGATTTTTTTCAGCTTCTTCAGATAAATCTAATTCAATACGGCTCATCGGAATTTTTAATTCTCGCAATGAATGCGTCAATTGACTGTAGATATCTTGCCATTCTCGAAGTCGTACGTAGGATAAAAATTCTTTTTGACACAAACGACGAAACTGATTATTGGTTAACTGCTTTTGCTGCTCTTCAACGTAGCTCCACAGTTTCAATAAACTGACAAAATCCGACTGTTTATTTTTAAAACGGCCATGTTTTTCGTCGGCAGCTTGCTGTTTTTCATGCGGACGCTCCCGTGGGTCTTGAATACTTAAGGCACTAACAATAATAAATATTTGTTCAATACAGCCTAAGTCAGCCGCCGTTAAAATCATTTTTGCTAAACGCGGATCTATCGGGAATTTTGCTAACGAGCGACCAATTGGTGTTAACTTAACTTGATTCGCGTTGGCATCAATTGCCGCGAGCTCTTCAAGTAAACGAACGCCGTCATTTATGTTGCGGTTATCTGGTGGCTGCACAAAAGGAAAGTCTGAAATCTCACCTAAATCTAATGACAACATTTGCAATATAACGGTGGCTAAATTGGTACGTAGTATTTCAGGGTCGGTAAATTCTGGGCGGTTTAAGTAGTCGTCCTCAGAATATAAACGAATACAAACACCTGATGATACACGGCCACAACGACCCGCACGTTGATTGGCACTGGCTTGTGAAATTGGCTCAATCGGCAAACGTTGCACTTTGGTGCGGTAACTATAACGCGATATTCTTGCAGTACCTGGATCAATAACATATTTAATGCCCGGCACGGTTAAACTGGTTTCAGCAACGTTAGTCGCCAAAACAATATTACGGCCACTATGAGGCTTGAATATTAAATTTTGCTCAGCAACGGTTAAACGCGAATACAAAGGTAAAACATTGGTATGACGTAAGTTTGCCTTTTCTAAAACACGTGCGGTATCTCGAATTTCTCGTTCACCATTAAGGAATACCAAAATGTCACCGTCAGACGTTGCACCACGACCGTCAGAGCTAAGCTCGTCTACCGCATTGAGAATACCTGAAATAATATCAGCATCACCATTACTTTCATCGCTCATTTCGTTCAATGGCCGGTAACGCATCTCTACGGGGAAAGTTCGACCAGACACTTCAATAATCGGTGCTAGTTCACCGTTGGCGCCCGAAAAATGTTTCGCAAACTTTTCAGGGTCAATTGTTGCTGAGGTAATAATGATTTTTAAATCAGGACGTTTCGGCAATATTTGACGCAAGTAACCCAAAATAAAATCAATGTTTAAGCTACGTTCATGGGCTTCATCAATAATTAAAGTATCGTACTGACGCAAGAGCCGGTCTTTTTGCATTTCAGCAAGCAAAATACCATCAGTCATCAGCTTGATATAACTGTGCTCACTCACTTGGTCGTTAAAACGCACCTTATAACCAACAGCATTACCTAGTTTAGTATTAAGCTCATCAGCAATACGGTTTGCTACTGTTCTTGCCGCAATACGACGTGGTTGTGTATGACCAATAATACCGTCAACACCACGACCAAGTTGCAAACATATCTTCGGAATTTGTGTAGTTTTACCTGAGCCGGTTTCACCCGCGATGATCACCACTTGGTTTTCGGCAATGGCCTTAGCGATTACATCGACGTTTTGAGAAACAGGTAGGCCTTCTGGGTAGCTCACCTTAGGTAAATTAGCACGGCGAACTTGCTTGTTCTCTATCGATTGCTCAATTGACACTGCAATTTGTTGTAGCGCTTTTTGCTGCTTGTCGCCATGAGTTATTTTTTTAACGCCCAATAAGCGTTTTCTTATCCGCGCTTTATCCGACAGTTTAACTTGATGTAAACGGTCAAAAAGTGCTTTTACCGTGATATTTTTATTGGTTTTATTAGATTTTTTTTCAGTAGCAGCAGAATTAGCGGGGGTAACAGAAGACAAAACAGACTCAACACAAATAACAAAAAAACAGTTTAACAGGTAAACAATAGCAAATGAATACGTAACCCTTTCGGATGTAGCCTTTTGCTATTTTTTGTTTAACTAAAATATCAAGTTAAAGCATAAAGCGCTATCAGTAATAATTACTGATTAACGCAAAATCAACTAGCTTTTATAGCCTGAGCGTAAATGTAAATCGATAGCACGAAGTACATCATTTCGAGAGATAGTGCCAAGTAAGTTTTCATCATCATCGACAACTGGGTATACCTTAGGCTTATTTTTCAATATTTGCTGACCAAGCTCAATAACGCTGTCATAGGGTTTTACGGTCAATACATCTTTTCGCATTAAACCAGCAACATCAGTAATATGCTCATTATAGTAAATAGTTTCAATCATTTTAGCTAAAACATCACTTTCTGATAAGAACCCCATTAATTGGTTATTGCTATCAATGACAGGGCCACCAATTTGTTTGGTTTTTAAAAAACGTAAAGCTGCCTCTTCAACCATCATTTCGGGGGTGAAAGTTACAGGGTAATGGTTCATATATTCTTTTACTTGTAATGATTCCATGAAGGTTTCCTAAAAATTAAGATAAATACCCAAAAAAAGTACAAATATATTTAATAGCACTAATATATAACATTAACTGTAGACGCATTTGCAAATAAATCATCCATTTAGCTAATTATTTCTAAATTTTTTATTCCTACTACTCTTCGAAGGCTTAATTAATTCAATACCGCCAATAAGGCTGGTTGTGTACTGGTAGAAATTGACTTCTCAATACCTTTATAAGCATTAACAAAATCTTTTCGTAAGTGCGATTTTAAGTGACCTTTAACATTTTTCATTGGTTCTTTTTTCAAAACACAAAATAGCGCTAAAGCATATAATGTTTCAGGCTCGGTAAGCGCTGCTTGGCGATTCAAACTGGCGTTATTACACGAGCCACAGCCGCCTTTAAATTGATAAGCCGTATTAGCAAATATAACGCCAAAGCCCATAAAGCAGGCAACTAAGTCAATCGCTTGCGGTAAATACTCTTTTCCACCCGGCGGTAATACTTTATTAGAAACCACTAAAATACTGGCAAGCGCTTGGCTAATACCGGCAATTAAATCTTGTGGTTGGTTCACTTGATTAGGTGTGAAACCTAATTTCAAGGCGTCATTCCCTTCGCTTAGTGCTACCTCTGCGTTATCACCACGAACCACTTTCCCTAAAGTTAAATCTTCAATAGCAGTCTGGCTTTCTGCTGCGCGTGAGGTAATTTGTACCGGCCACTGCTGCATACCAGCATATTTTTTGGTATTAGTGAACATAGCTTGCGCCATTTCATCAATACTACTAACACTACCCGGATAAAAATCATTAGTCGGTAGCACCAAACGTGCGTCATTTTTTAGCACATTAATATCAAAATTTTCCACAGCCCATGCAAAGGTGTCGTGGATCCAGTTTTTAGTGTTTTCATCAATAATTGCTTTCGGGCTAAACAGGTTTGCCAACATAATTTTTACTACTTGTCATTTAGTGAGTTTTATATTCATTTTCAGCCTGGTACGGCGGAAATATAAAAGTCATTTTTGGTTAATTTATGACGCTTACTTTTAAGTTTTAAAAGCACAACGGTTAATTTTTTACATCTTGTGCCAATGCCCAATCCCACGCCTTGGTATTATATAAAGGCACAGTAGACAAGGAATGATGATGGCTACCCGATGATTCCTTCGTTGAATAAGACAGGTAAATAAGGGTTTTATGTTCAGCATCGTAAATACGTCTGACTTTTAGGCTTTTAAATAAAATACTTTTTGATTCTTTAAAAACCACTTCACCATTTTTTGAACGATCAATTTGCGCCAAATCTTGTGCTGATATTTCACCGGTTTGTCGACAAGCTATGCTCATGTCTGACGGATCAGAAAAGTCTAAATCAGCTTCAACATGACTGATGTGACAAGTTACGCCTTTTACAATTGGGTCTTGCTTAGCGTTAATCACCACATCTTTGGTGGTAAATAAGCCTAAACTGACTTTACCAACATCATCTGAACAACCCGTTAGCGCCATTGACATCAACACCGCCGCAGCAATTTTTAAATTACATGCTTTTACAAGCGTGTTTGATTTTTTTGCAGCAACGCCTATTTTCAAGTTTATGTTTTTATTAATCATCTTTAAATATTCCAACAAATTCTTCTCCTGTTGACGACTTACTCGCGCGATACATACCTGTGCTATTAAACGGCATAGTAATATTGCCTGCAGGGTCGATGGCAATAATGCCGCCTGAGCCACCAGCTTCAACTAATACATCATTAATAACAACATCGGCTGCTTTTTCAAGGCTAATGCCCTGATATTGCATACGCGCACAAATATCTGCAGCAACATGATAACGAATAAAATACTCACCATGCCCCGTGGCAGAAACAGCACAGCTGTCATTATTCGCATACGTACCCGCTCCAATAATCGGTGCATCGCCAATACGTCCAAAACGTTTTGCGGTCATGCCGCCTGTGCTAGTGCCGGCAGTTAATGTGCCTGATTTATCAAGCGCTACGGCGCCAACAGTGCCATATTTGTATTCATTAGCCAGTGTTTGATGGGCTGCTTGAAAATCTTTTAGTTCTTTTTCCTTTTCAGCCAACTTCTTTTTCGCTCGAAGTAATGACTGATATCGAGCATCAGTATCAAAATAGCTATTTTCAACGCTTGCTAATCCTTGTTGTTTAGCAAAGGTATCAGCGCCCTCACCACTTAGCATGACATGAACTGACTTTTCCATCACCTTTTCGGCTAAGGCAATTGGGCTTTTAACGGTTTTTACACCAGATACTGCACCGGCATTTAAGGTTTTACCGTTCATGATTGAAGCGTCAAGCTCATGCTCGCCTTCAAAAGTATAAACGGCCCCCTTTCCAGCGTTAAATAACGGTGAATCTTCTAATATTTGAATAGCGGCAATGACTGCTGCTTGGCTAGACTTACCTTTAGCCAATAAAGCATAACCTGCATCTCGTGCCTGTTTTAACTTAGTTTCATAGGCTAAGCGTTTTTCATCAGTCATTTTATTTCTATTTATTGTGCCAGCGCCGCCATGAATTGCGATAGCAAAAGCTTGTTCTTGATGAGCTTGCGCAGCGTTACCTAAAAATAATTGCGCGCTAACTAAAGTTAAAATACTGGATAAAAGCAGCTTTTTATTCATTATATTTCGCCATGAAAAATGATTGTAAATAAAGGTCTAGCGACAATGTGCGACAAATCAGCTTTATTTACAAGTATTCGCTTTAAGGTTAGCTGCTAGAAAGTAGACATCAATAGCGACTTTCGCTAAGGTACTGGTCATACCAATGGTTAAATCATCAAACTAATTACTAACAATTTAATCATATTTGCCAATTAACAATGGAATACAAGGACGCCCATGACCGAGCAACGAGTCAATGTAGAAGTTATCGATAACATCGCCCACGTTAAGCTTAACCGTGCAGACAAGCTTAATGCATTGGATATGGTAATGTTTCTTGCTATTCGTAGTGCTATCAAAGCATTACAAAAAAATCGTAGTATTCGTGCGGTAATCGTATCAGGTAATGGTGATGATTTTTGCTCAGGGTTAGATGTAAAATCAATCATGAAATCATCAAGCAGTATGGTAAAGCTTTTGTTTAAAGCCTTGCCTTGGCGCGCGAATTTGGCCCAAATAGTTTCCACCGGTTGGCGAGATATTCCCGCCCCTGTTATTTGCGCCATTCATGGTCGATGTTGGGGTGGTGGCTTACAAATAGCCCTAGGCGCTGATTTTAGATTTGCCACAGCTGACAGTTCATTATCTATTCTAGAAGGAAAATGGGGGCTTATTCCAGATATGGGTGGCACTATTGCCCTGCGTGATTTAATACCGATTGACCAAGCCAAAAAATTGGCCATGACAGCAGAAGAATTTACCGGCCAACAAGCACTAGCACTAAACCTAGTAACAGAAATAACAGAAACACCACTGGCTGATGCACAAGCGTTTGCCGAGTCATTACTGACAAAATCACCTGATGCACTTGCCGCCAATAAAAAGCTTTATAACAAAAGTTGGCAAGGTAGCAAAGGCTGGGCTTTATTTCGAGAGTCTTACTATCAGCTTAAAGTGTTAATGGGGAAAAACGTTCATCGAAAAGTTTATAATCAAACACATGATGCAGAGCAACAAAAGCCATTCTTACCACGTAAAAAATGGTAAGTTTATCGTTTGTCGGAATGAACTAAGTTAGCAGCTATAAAATTGGTGTATTTAAATAAGACTATGGAAATAAAACGTGATGATTTGGCGGGTGGTGAAGTCATCCGCTTACTTGAAGAGCATTTAACGGATATGTACGCCACATCGCCAGCAGAAAGCGTGCATGCGCTTGATGTAGACGCCTTGAAAGACCCAACCATAACCTTTTACAGCTGTTGGCAAAATGGTGAGTTATTAGGCTGTGCGGCCCTGCGAGAACTTAATGCAAACCATGTTGAACTAAAATCAATGCGAACAGCCACTAATGCTCGAAACCTTGGTGTCGCTTCAACCTTACTAAAACACTTATTAAGTGTCGCAACCGAGCGTGGTTATAAAAAAATAAGTTTAGAAACAGGCTCGATGGATTTTTTCAAACCTGCGAGAGCGCTTTATAAAAATTTTGGTTTTGAATATTGTGGGCCGTTTGGTGATTATCAATTAGATGAAAATAGTCGATTTATGATGCGTAATGTTTAATTTATATTTAACAGATACTGTAACTTAAAGAGGTTATTATTTAGTAGTAGCAGCTATACGCTAGAATTACTAATAGAACAGCTTGAGACATATTTCGAACACCCTTATTCACAGCCACAGAATACGATCACTTGGAAAGCTTATTATTTGCTTCCATATTTTCTAAATGCCACAACCATTTGATATAGAAATGCAGAAGCAATAATGTTTTTAACAATATTCAATGCTTCCCAACCTCTATTTAGGTCTTCAACTTTAAGTACATCAGCAACCGATTTAGTTGGAAGTACAAGCTCAAAATACATACCTATCGTATCTAGAATCACTGGAAGAGAAGTGTTTAAAGAATATCCAAGCCCACCAAATAGTACTGCTACAAAAATCAGATTAAGAGTCATTATTATATATACTGGCCGAAACCAATTTGTTCCAAAATCGCTAGAAAACTCATTAAACCAAAGAATAAAACGATCTTTACTTGATGGATCGAATGGAAAACATGAAGATGTCTTTTCAAACCGGAGAAGGTGCCTTTCTGCTTTCATTATTTCACGATTTAATATCAACTCCTGGGACTTGTCTTTACTTCTTAAAGCGTATTCTTTCCAATAGATTAATATAGATTTATGTGATCTCGCATTTACTCCCAGTTTATCCAGTTCATTGTATGGGCCGTAGTAAATATGTTCAGGCGAAGAATTCATTGTTATTTTGTCTATCTTATTTTTACCGATTAGGTAAAAACTTTTACCACCGATTTTCAATTCAGAAACAATGTTGTCCCTTAGAGAAATAATGACTGACTTATTTCCTGCATATTCTACATCATTGGAATCAATCTTAACTCTTCGATCTTGATCGATGAAATACGCTAGTACATCATTCTGATTAATATCATCTCCTGACTCTATTTTATTCATTGTTTCTATAGCAAGTTTCGAATAAACATCATCCTTCATTTCATTTTGATAGACAAACTCACATAACCTATTTGCAGCATAAATTTTTGATTGGCTTTCAGCTTTTATACGATAATTATTCGAACTATAACCTCGTTCAGTTTCATAATTTGCAGCACCGTTTAACGTAGTATGTCGATTTAAGAATTTATTTTTTACAAAGTGCGCAAATATATTTTTGCCATCTGCTTTGAAATACAAGTCAACATCATCAAATACACAGCTTTCAAAATGAGTTCTACAGTCATCCCCCAAAGAAACAACTATATGACTATTTTTATCAGGAACTAAAGGCTCAAATAGTACATTTTCAAAGCATAAATAAATTCCACCTTTATACTGATCTTTACTGAGTACTGATCCTTCAACGATCATTTCATCCATACCTAGACCATGAATAATGAACTGATTTCTCCTACACTTTACGATCATATTCCGAATAGTGATTCGATACTTTACTAAATATTTGTAATTATTCTCTTCAATTATTTCAGGTTCAACAAGCTGATGAAAATCAATATTTGAATCAAAATTTTCTTCCATGCTTAATTTTCGTAATCGCCTAATATAAGATTCGTAATCATACTGGAATGAATTTTTTTCATTTATAGAATAATATTCATGGTTCTCTTGGGACCAATCCTTTTTTTGATTACGATTCGAATCATTTGAAATAAGCTTGGAAAGTAGATCTGCATCCACCTCAGTTAATTGTCTTTTCAAAACCATGATCTAAGTTGCCGGATTTATGAATAAAAGTTTAAAAATAGCGGTGTGTTGTATAAATTCACGAATAAAATTCGTTCTATGACATTTATTTATTATAAATATTACATAATTTCAAAGCATTAGGAACATATACTTATAATGATTAGTAAATGACTATTGTTGGTTGCTTATATATTGAGTTTTCTTGCCAAAAAATTCATCAAATAGCTTCTGGTGTGCTGACTTTGAAAAGGTATCAGAGCGCTGGTTATATTGCGCTATCCAGTCTATTAGCATAGTTAAATTGGCATCTTGCGCTGTTTTGCTCTCGTATTTATGGGGTTCCCAAGGGCGTTTTTTTGCATTTTCGATACACAGTTCAACAGCAAGGTTCATAAAAACAACTTCGCTACATTCCGCTAGCGTATGCGTTAACAAATCACTGTAACAGCCTTCTATCACCCAACTTTGATTCTGGCTGATAAAGACATTAATTTCAGCAATTGATACAGCAATGCTTTGACGTTGTGGTGGTAGTGCTGACTTCGATGCTGACGGCGGAAGCCAAGCCAAGGTGTCTAAATCTAGATGGGCTAGTTGCTGTGTTGAAGCAAGTTTTTTGGCTAGGCTAGATTTACCTGATGCCGAGTTGCCAAATATGACGATTTTCTTTACTTGATTGTTATCAATTTTCATAAAACCGCCCTACTTGTATTTTCACTACCATTGAAAGCTTTAGCTTTCTACTGAAGTCGCTTCAGAGCTGGCTTCTGTTGTGCTCGATTCGGTTTCGTTCGACCTAGTTTCATTCGACTCTGTTGCGTTTTCTTGAGCTTCTTTCGCTGCAATAGCAGCGCGTTCAGCCTTAGAGACATACTTAGGCTTATTAGATTTTTGCTGTTTAGCATTCATCTTTTTAACCTTGGCTTTTAAGACTTGATTGATTTTCTTTTTACGATTCATAGAACAGGTTTGCTTCTTTTGTTTGCATGTATTTAACTTAATTTGTGTTTAGCTTACTTGTATTTAGCTAGTACAAATTGGGAAATTGAATAGGCTTATTACGCCGATTCAATTGGTATAATAACCATTACTGACCTATCGAAATTACTTAGCTTATTTAGCTTATTTAGCTTATTTAGCTTATTTAGCTTATTTAGCTTATTTAAGTAAAGGGTGATCAGCAGGTAATTGTTTTGCAATCCATAAAGCTAATTTGTGCTTCATGCTTGCTAAGTCTTCACCGTCTTTTGGTAAAGGCTGAATAAGTTTATCATTTACCAGTAAACGATATAAAGCTTCTATTTTCTCTTTCGCTGCATTGGTAGCTGAAAAGCCTTTATAACCACGATTTTTTGCGTAACCTTCACCAATAACAATGGCTTTTTTTAATAGTTCACTCTCATTTTTTAACTTCTTCATTCGCGGTATATTTTCCTTTATTATTTTAGCTTTGATAATCAGCTTCATCATTACGCTTTAAAGCACAAGCTCAAGGTTAATTATAGCTGGGCTTGATAGCTAACAAATTACACTCAAGTTATACCACTGATACTAACGTTAAGCACCTGGCATGTCTAAATAAAACGCATTAAGTTTATTGCCGTCTAAGTCTCTGAAGTAGCCCGCATAAAAACCGGTCATTTCACCACGTGGTCCTGCTGAACCTTCACAGGTAGCGCCAAGCTCAAGTGCTTTTTGGTAAAAGGCGTCAACTTCATCAGTAGAATTCATTTGGACAGCAACCATAACGCCATTGCCTACGGTAGCTGGTTGGCCATCGGCAGGTTTGGTAACAGAAATACCAGCTTGATCTGGCCCTTTTGACCACGCAACAAATTGCTCAGTTTCAAAAAAACGACCTGCACCTATTGTGGCAAATAATTCATCATAAAAAGCTACAGCTCTGTCTAAATCATTGGTACCTAAAGTAACGTAACCTATCATTGCATATTCCTTATTTATTGCATTTAGTAATGGAAAGCATACTAACACCGACAAATTAATGAAGCATTTTTGCTAATAAATCATCTCACTAATAAAGTTAGTAGGCAGCCAACATTGCTTGTTGATATTGTTCTGTTGAAATAGTTAATTGCTTGCTTTGAATTTGCGCATCTAATTCAGCTATATCTTTATTGAGCTTAGACATTGTTAGGGTATTGTCATCTAAAACGTAGATTTGTTTCAAACTCGCATAATAAAAATTCAATATAATCAGCGCATCTACATCATCATTTTTAGCAGCCGCTTTGATTTTTTTCAATTTACGGTAGATATAATTTTGTTGTTGTTTTACTTGCCAAACATAATAAACCTCAGTAAAAAACTCGCTAGTTTTTAAGCGATGTAAAGCAAATACACACGTTAACAATGCCATTAATACGCCGAAAAAGTTAAGCTTAAAGTTATTTTCTGGTGCTGCTGCAGGCGATAACTCAACAGCAGCTTCGGTTACAGGTGCTACTGGTACGGGCATATTAACGCTGTCAGCAAACAAAGCGATTAATCCTTGCCCATAAGCTAGCGATAAAACTAATAAACTGGCGATAAAACTTACAATAACGATATTAAGGCGTTTACGGTAAATGGCTTTTTCAATGTCTTTTAAAATCATGATTATGCTAAATTCTCTTAATTACTGCTAAAAAATTACTTATTATTTACGACGATAATGTTTCGGTGTTTAGTCTAAGGCGAGCCCTGAATAGCGTATCACCTGCTGGCTAACACCACTTTGCCAAATGCCTTCAGCGCTTGCGATACTTAGCTTTGACTTGGCTCGGGTGATGCCAGTATATAATAATTCACGAGACAATAGTTTATTGTCTTTTTGCTCAGGGAGCACCATAGCAACGTGATCAAACTCGCTGCCTTGGGTTTTATGTATCGTCATCGCATATACGGTTTCAAATTTAGGTAAACGCGATGGCATGATCCAATCATACTCTCCTGAAGCATTTTCAAATACCGCCATTAAATGGCCTTGGCTATTACGCCATAACAAGCCGATATCACCATTATAAACGCCCAAGCGATAATCATTTTCACTGATCATAATCGGCTGTGTCGGATACAAATCACTACTTGCTGCAAAGTTTTTATAAGGGATAGCTTTTTTATTTCGTAGTATTTCTATCACCAAAGCATTCAAGTTTTCAACACCTTGTGGGCCTTTGCGCGTTGACGATAAAATTCTAAACTTAGCTAACAAATCAAAAGCATCAGCGATATTTTTACATTCGCTCAGTGGTTGATAGTACTGGCTAACTAACGGTGCTAACCAAGCTTCTACAGAGCCATTTAGCAAGGTTAATTGTTTCTGTTCGCTGTCTATCGCGTTACTTGTAACTTCACTACTTTCTTTTAGTAATTGCCAACTTTCTTGATATTGCCCTTTGATAACATAATTAGCGATTCTACCTATACCGCCTTTACCGTCGAATCGTCGGCTTTTCATTAAAAAGGTTACGCAATCAGCCACACTATAATGCTTTAGGCATTGTTCTGAGTTTTTCTCAGCGCTTTGCTCTGCTAATTCAGCATCTTCAGCTTGTTTAGCTAGGCTTTCAAAGCCAGTAACTTGCGTTAAGTATTGATGATTAATGTCACTAAAGCCAGGATGAGGACGTGGCGCAAAGTCAGCTAAAACACTACCAACAGCAACCGAAGGCAATTGGTCGGCATCCCCTAATAAAATAACTTTTGTATGGGCAGGTAAAGCACGAAAAACCCGCGTCATCATAGGTAAATCAACCATTGAGACTTCATCAATTAGCAAAATATCTACAGGCAGTAAATTGTCTTGATGATGACGGAAATTTACTTGCTCAGGAATAACGCCAAGTAACCGATGCAGGGTTTGTGCGCTTTCAGGAATAAGATCTAAAACATCATCAGCAATACTACCGCGAAAACCTTGTACGGCATTAATAATTGATTCGGACAAACGCTGTGCCGCCTTGCCTGTTGGTGCAACTAATGAAATTCTTGGCGTTGATTCATCGCCTTTAGTATTTAACGACAACATCAGCAAGGCCGCTAATAATTTAGTAACGGTATAGGTTTTACCCGTACCTGGCCCGCCGGCAATAATAGCAAAGTCTTTGTTAATGGCATTAGCGACAGCAAGTGCTTGCCAGTCAATGTCTTCAGTTATGCTTGCATTCGAATCGCTGTTAACTGAATCAGGAAACAACTGAGCAATAATATTTTTGATCAGTTCTACTTGTTCTTGTGCCTGACGCTCAGACATTGGTTTGATAGTTCTACGCGCAGCAACCGCTTGTTTTAGCTCTTGTTCAAAATGGTAATAGCGTCGTAAATACAAACGACCATTGTTAAATACGATTGGCTGTTGTGCACCTTCACCCAAAGATAATTGTTCAAGTAAGGCAGTTAACACCGTGGTACTTTCAAACAAAAAGCCATTGTTAATCGCTGGTTGTTCTTGCTCTGCTAAGCCAAAAGGTACTTGGCTTATTTGTTGGCGAACTAAGTCAACAAATAAGCGTTTATTCGCCACGGCATCTAGCGGTAAACAGCTATGACCATCACGCAAGCTAGCGCTAAGCGCAACAAGTAAATGAAAGCACTGTTGGTTTGACGACGTTGACGCTGATGATAGCGACGTTAACGGCAAGCATTGAATGATTTCTTTCGCAAAAAAGTAATCGACAGCAACTAAACCCGCTAAGGTTTTTGCTGCATGGCTAAATGATGAATATACCTGTGTTTTATTCATAGCAGTGTGATTAATGCCAGTATGATTAATGCCAGTGTCGACAGTTGCGGTATTAGCGGCTAGTTCAGGCATTGGTAGTTTCTCCGGCAAAAATATCATCAAGTTGCTGTAATTCTGACAGTGAAATTTGACGATAGTAAACGCCACAATTTCGATGCTCTGCTTTATCGCTCATGCCACGTAAATAAAAATAATAAACACCGCCAAAATGCAACTTAGGGTCGTAATCAGCCATGGCATATTTAAGATGTCGATGCAGTGCTAATGAATAAATAAGATACTGCAAGTCATAATGACTCTTCTCAATATTTTCTCGCATTGCATCATGACTGTAGTCGCTATACTGATCACCCAAATGGCTCGACTTGTAATCACAAACATAAAACTTACCATCGGCTTGAAAGACTAAATCGATAAAACCATGCATCATACCTTTTAACTGTTGATAAGACGGTAAGTGCACTCGTTGATTTTTCCGTGCATTCGCACCGTTATTCGGCTCTGCGTAATTATTACGATGTTCGGTCAACAGTTTTGTTAACTGCCCGCTACTTGCCGATTGCATTGGGTAGTAAAATTCAGTTTCACGCAAGGTGTCTTGTTGCTCAAGCTGCGCTAACGACAAATGATGATTACCGGTAAATGGTGTTTGCAATACTTCTTCTAGCCACTGAACTAGCAGTTCTTCACCGTTCGTTTGTGCTGATAAAATTCCCTCTGCAACATCAATAACGCCATATTTAAGCAATGGCCAATGACAACTTTTTTGCCAATCTGGCGCTGAAAAGTCGGTGTGCTCTAAAATGTCATGTAATAAATTACCGGTTTGCGCGCCCTTGGTTAAGGTGAAACGCAATTCATTGCGGCTCTCCACAATTGCACTATTGCCATAATCCAATTCATTCGAGACAGGTGAAGCTTCTTGATTATCACGATCTGGTGCTGAAACACCATCATGGCGTAAATTTTTGCTTAGCGCCGAGAATGAGCTTAGCCACCAATCGCGTTCAATTTTGCCGTTAAATTGCGCAACACTGGCTAACGGTTCACTGTCAGGTTTTACATCATGTGCTACTTGTAGTTGAGCTTCAGTATCGCCCATGTAGTCATCTAAAACTTCTACGGCAATTTCGTTAGGGTTGTCTTGTGCTAATAGCACTAAGCCAGCAGCAATATCTGTATCGCTTGACCATTTTAAGGTTTTCCCTAGCGGCGATTTATCAAAATGTTCAAACGCGGTACTTAAAATATAACAACGTTTTTCAGCACGAGTAACCGCAACATACAATAAGCGAATGGCTTCTGCATAAGCTTCTGCCGCCATGCCCGCCTTAGCTTCTTCATTACCATCAAGGCTGTGTTGCAGCACGCCGTTTTTATCATGAAATTCAATTAAGCTAACGTTCTTATTGCCAAATTTAAGCGGGTCTTTATGACGCGTAGCAAATGGCACAAAAACTACCGGATATTCCATGCCTTTTGAACCATGCTGAGTGATAATACGAATTAAGTTTTCGTCGCTTTCTAAACGCAGTTCGGCTTCAACTTCAGGGTTATCAACCTGACTTTGTTGTTCGAACCAAAACAGTAATTCTTGCGGTTGACGATGGCGCTGGCTAGCACTTTGCAACAGCTCAAATAAATGCAGCAAGTTGGTTAAGGCTCGGTCGGCTTTACTGTTGTCATGCGCTTCAACATCAATATGAAAGTGCTGATGCATTAGCTGCAACGCCATACTGATAAAGCCTTTAAATTGCCATTCGTTACGTAACTTTTCAAAGCTAATTTTTAACTGTTGCCATTGTTGTTCATCGTGCTGCAATTGAATTAACTTTTCACGATTAAAGCCCATTAGCGGGCTTGCTAGCGCCGCGGTATATAACCGATCGTTTTCTAAAAACAAAATGCCTTGTAGCACTTGTAGCAACTGCTTAGTTTGTTCACTTTGTAATAAATTGGCTCTATTACTCATAAACACGCTGGCTAAACCGTAATCATTCAATGCTTGCTTAATGTTGGCCGCTTCGGTGCCGTCACGCACTAGTAACGCAATATCGCCACTGGCAATTGATAATTCAGGGCAAGCTAATAGGCGCACTATTTCGTTGGCGCACCAGCTGGCCATATTGGCGCGATAGCTTTGCTTAACGGCTTTATCTTTGCCAGATTTACTTTCTTGTTCAACATTAAAATGCACAAGCTGAAGTGCATTAAACTCTTTATCTGCAAAGACTTTACCTGCCGCTTTCGGCGATGCATTAACAGGTAGATATGGAATGTTATAGCCAAAAACGTCATTCGCTGCCGCTGTTAAGCTATTGCCATAAAACAAGCGATTGTAGCCGGTGATCATTTCCGCACTTGAACGCCAGTTGGTATCCATTAGCCATTGATAATCACAATCGTCACGTGCCGATAAATACGCAAATATATCACCACCGCGAAAACCATAAATCGCTTGTTTTGGGTCGCCAATCATATACAAAGCGCTTTGTGCTTGATGGTAATAAATCGCTTTTAATATCGAAAATTGCTGCGGATCGGTATCTTGAAATTCATCAATCAGTGCGACAGGAAATTGGCTGAAGATACTATTCGCTAATGCCTGATCACTTTCACCTGACTGTTCATTTAGCTTTTCGTTACTGAGGCAATTATTCAACGTGGTAATCAGGTCGTCAAAACCCAAAACATTCGCTTGCAGCTTTTTACGGATAATTTGTTCGCGAATTTGGTAAATACCGATTCTGACAACTAATAATGCTTTCGCACGATTAATGTGTTTAGCCAATGCAGGATGCTGTTTCTTTACCGCATTCACAAAACTAAATATTTCCACTAATTCACTTTTAACTTTTGAACGCGCAAAGCGCCTGCCATCAATAAAGGCGTCAGGCATTTTGCCATGTTGACCTTCAACATCGGCTGAAAGCTCGGCTAACCACGATAACAGTACATCTAACTCTTGCTGGCGTTTTTCTCTGTCTGCACCCTTTTTAACATCAATTAGCGATGCGGTTAGCATGTCTTTATGCTGATTTAAGCTAGCAATGGCTTGTTCAACCAAGCTTTTAAATTCAACACTAATATTTTCTGGCGCTTGCACATTTAAGGCGTTGTGACCATTGAGTGCTTTCGAGAATTGGCTAATAAAACTATTGGGCTCAGGCCAAAACTCAGTCACTAGATTAAAATCTGAATGGCTTGTTTTAGTTTCATTAGTTACTGATGTGTCTGTTCCTAGCGCAAGAACACGGTACCAATCTTGGCAAGCTTCTAAGGTAATATCTTGAGTGTCGGTTTCCATTTGGGCATTAAAACTTACGCCACTAGCAAAAGCATATTGGTTTAATACCCGTTTACAAAAACCATGAATAGTGAAAATTGCCGCTTCATCTATGTACAGTAATGCCTGTGTTAAACGTGCTTTAACTTCTGCACCGCCGATACCATTTGCGGCTAAGTTTTGACTAAGCGCGATAAAATACTCATCCGCAACAATTAGATCATCCCAGTTATGTAAGCTTTCTCGAATAAAGTCATCAATTCGCCCACGAATTTCTTCAGTGGCATCTTTGGTAAACGTCATCACCAATATTTGCTCTATGGGTAATGCCCGTTCCAGTAATAAACGCAGGAATATGCGAGTAATGTTATGAGTTTTCCCTGTGCCTGCACTGGCTTCAATTAGGTGTTTTCCCTGCAGTGCAATTGAACTAGCATTTAAGTTTTTCATTACATTACTCATTACTTAGCTCCTTTCTTCACTGAAGACTTAACCACTTGTAGGGCATCTAACATAGGTTGGTATAAGCTGAGTAACTTCAGTGAAATATCATCATAGTTTGGGCATGTTGGCCAAAAGTATTGCATGTAAGCATCTTCACCAAAGGCTTGGAAGGTGTTGCTGTCTGACCAAAACTGTTCAAATTGAGCTTGTTCAAAAACTTTGCTTTTTCTCATTTTTTCGACAATATCACCGTTAAGTAATAATGGCTGATGCTGACCTAAATAAAACGTTGCAATTAAACGCTGCAATTGTAATTTGGCATCAACAATATCGCTGAAATAAAACTCGCTTGGCTTTTGCGTTTTAGTATCAAAATAATAACCATGGCTTGAAACTACCGTACCTAAAACATCAGCGTGTGTTTGTGACTCATCCGCTTGAGCAACTTGTAAAATAAGTTGATGCAAGTACAAGGTGAATAAGTCTTTCGCTTTCGCACTACTGCTGCGATAAAACACTAACTTACCGGCAATAATAAGCAATTTAGTATTAACGGTGACACTTTTGGGAAGCACGGTTTTTAAGGTCTCTAACTCAGCGTCAGAATATAAATCCGTATCAAAAACCTGCGTATTGCTTGCGCTTAAATCGACGGTAACACTGCAATCTATCGGTTCAATGGCTATTTCTGCACTTGATTCTACGCTAGCAACTTCATTCGCGGCTACCTCGTTAAGAATGAAGTGACTAAAGTCTTCGCTGTCTTTCTGCCAGCCTTGAATTAAATCATCAGTGGTCGGTAAGTCAGGTAAGTTTCCTGAAAGTTTTGCTGTTAGTAAAAGATCTTCACAGCTTTGCTTACTTTGCGATGGCGACAAATAGTAATTGAGTAAGTCTTGTCTTAAAAGATAACTATCAAGCCTGTCAGGCACAAAAGGTTCAATATCATTAATCAGGGTATTATGTTGCTCTAAATATAAGTAAAGTGAGCGCTGGCCATAATAACGGGCTGGGTGCTGATAAAAACGAACGATATCGCTTGCTGAAGCGTTATCCATCATTGCACTGTCCACTTTAGCACTATCAAATACTGCGCTGTCAGTTAGTTCATTATCTTCAGGTAAGTTCAATGTAGCATCAGTTTCTTGAACTGAGCTTGCTCGTTTTAGATTTAACCAATTGGCGTCAAAACTTGCATAACGGCCAAGGTAATTTTGCTCACTAAACGCCTGCATCGGTAACTGCCTGATGTGTTCAGCTAACGCTTCACCTGACTCTTTATCCACCTCTTCATTTAAGCCAAGCAAGCGCCAGCCGTAACCACGAGCAAGGTACTCCATTAACTCTTTTAGTACTAATGACGGTTGGCGTTCTTTATTATTTTTAATATTTCGGCCTTGGAAACTTAAATACAACGCCCGTCTGGCAGAAATAATTGCTTCTAAGAATAAATATCTGTCATCACCACGGCGTGATCTATCACCCAATTGTGCAGGTGTTGTCGACATTAAATCAAAACTTAGCGGTTGACGTTGACGCGGAAACTCACCGTCGTTCAAGCCCAACACCGCTATAATTTTAAACGGAATACTACGCATAGGTAACATAGAACAAAACGTTACTTGCCCGACCATAAACTGACGACCGGGATCGGGCTGACTAAAGTGAGCATTTAAGTAATCACGAATAACCGACAAGCTAATTTCACAGTCATAACCAGCATGTTGACAATATTCCACCAACGACTCTGTTGCTGTGCGCACAATACTCAAGCCATTGTCATTGTCGTCTTCAAACAATTGTTGTAATAAATCGAATAAAAACTGCTGCCATTGTGCGGCACTACGCGCTTTTGACATGCTTATGGCTGATAATTGCAGTTGCTCAATAATCAGCATTAGCTTACCGAGCAATTCGCTGTCACTACCTTCAATATTAGGTAACAGCATTTGATCTTGATAAATCACGCTGTGATCACCAAAAGCAAAACCACGCATTAAGCGAGTTAATCCTTGCTGCCACGTAAAGCTATCGCTTGTACCATTAACACCACCTGAAGAAGAATTACCAGTACTAGAGTCATGCCCACTCTTTGCTTGGCTTTGCGCTAGTATTTGTTGTTTATGTGCTTTATCTAATCCCCAATGCACTGAAGCGGCTTCAAGCCAATGGGTAATTTTTTCAATAGCTTCTAAATTAATGCTAAAACGATTTTGCATTGCCGGTAAGCGCAACAAGGCAATTAAACTTGAAACCTGAAAACGGCTATCTGGTAGCTTTAATAATTCGGCAAAAGCGGCAACTAATGGTTCAGCATCTTTACTCACCCTGTCGGCAATAGAACAAGGCAGTGGCGGTACTTCGTCTGCAATATCTTGCCAACCACGGGTAAACACGGCATTAACATATGGCGCGTATTGCTCAACTTGCGGACACATCACTAACACGTCTTTTGGTGTTAAGCTTTTATCATCATTAAATTGATGCAATAGCCAATCATGTAAACCTTGAACTTCACGTAAAGCACTGTGAGCGCTAGTGATGATGATTGAATCATCAATGAGTGTCGATTTTTCTTCAACCTTTTCATTGGCCTTTTGTTCGGCTTTTTGTTCGTTAGGTCGAGCATCAGACAAAGACAGAATATCTTGTTGTACTCGCGCTAAAATATTACTTGTAGTTTTTTCTTCAAAAGAAGTTTCAAGGGGTTGAGCACTGTCACTTTTTTTGACATTTATGTCTTCAACGGCTGACTCAAAAACATCAATATTTACCGTACTGTATTGGTACAGCAAGGCCATAAACTCTCGGCCTTGCTGGCCTAAGTTTGCCAGCAGTGGATTACCCACTTGGCGATTAATATCGGCCAAATTCTCCATTGATGTTAAGCTTTCGTCTTCATCAGCGTCGACGGTAAAGTCTTGGCCTTTTATCCAAGCTTCAATAGCACGTTTCTCAGTCACCACATCGCCCCAGTACGCGTAACAGGGGTTTAAATGGAAGAAGTGTACGTCTATTTTTTCACTTAATGCATTAATAAATTCAAGCCATAATGGCGCCATGGCATTGATGCCGAAGAATGATAAACGCTGAGGGAGTAACTTCGAGCTGGGATTTGTTTTATCAGTTAAGTCGATATTATTAAGATTACTAATGGCTAGCGCGACCAGTTCGTGGGGATCATAAGGCTGTTCACTAACCAACAAGTGCCAAAGCTTGCCTTGCCAAATAGCGCTGCTTTCCATGCCAGTGGAAGGCTCGTCAACTTGATCAGCTTGGTCATAAGCGATAAATTCGCCTTGATGCCAAGCGTGTATCCATTCTGGGCGGAATATTAAATATTGTTCATATAAATCAGCTAACTGACAGGCTAATTGGTAACGCTTTAATTGCTCAGCTTCGCTATGATTTTCGCGACAAGTTTCACTTTGTTCACTACCTGAATGATTTACACACCAATAAGTAGTGGCCACTTGGTAAGTTGTATCATTGATCACTTCATTCGACGCCAGCAACGTATCTATACGCCAAGCTAAAACTTCACGCGAGTAAGGCGACTGTTCTGGCACATCTTCGTCACTGGCTAAGTTACGGATCAAATTCCACAAATATTGCGACGGCAAGGCATAGCGCATATTCATGCTAATACCCCGCTGCTCTGCTAACGACATATTGAGCCAATGCTGCATACCAGAATTTTGCACAATAACGGTATCTTGAGCGAAAACAGGAAGAGGAGAAATTTGCTGAATTTTATCGAGCAACACTAACAAACTTTCCATTTTGTTAGCTGGGTAAAGGTAGAACAAGTGCGTGCCTTTTTAGCCATTTTTTCTTATGGCTAAATTTAACCACACCAAGCTCAATAACACTAGGATTGATGGCTATCATCTCTAGTTCGCTCTCAAAAATTAACTTTTAACGACTATGTGAATAAGTTGAAAAACGCAAATTGATATAAAATTCTAAGTAATAACTACGAAATAGTACTTAAGATCAATAAAAAACGAATTATGTTATAGATAAAAAATATTACCACTCATTCACCTGTACACTAATAAAGCTTTAATTGTATTAATATCAAACAACCCATAGGCTAACCTTAACTTTAATGGTATATAATGATAAGTCCTGAAAAATAAAACTATTGGCCTATAAAAAACACCTTTATTAGCAAAGTAGAGCTTACTATGAAAGATGATGGAACATCGCAGAAGAAGTCCTCAACGCAGATAATTTCAGCAGGGTTTATAATCATGATGCTGTTTGTAATATTATTTGCTCTTATGGCGTTATATGAAAACAAAAAACACGCTGATCTCAATGATAAAATGTACTGGCACCCATTTTCTGTTAGCAATGCTGTATTAGAAGCAAATGGAAATATTATTTCCATGCATAGGTATATGAAAGATGTGGTACTCGCTCAGAATAAAGATGCTTTAAATACAGCTATTTCTTTAGTAGAACAACATGAGTTAGAAGTATATCGTCATTTTGAATTGATTAAAAAACGTTTTCTTGGCGACAAAGATAAAATCAATTTTGCTTATCGAGCATTTGTTAATTGGAAGTCTATTCGTGACGAGGTCATCGCTTTAAAGCGTAACAGTCAGCATCAACTTGCGGCTGATATTACAACAGGAAAAGGCGCTGCGCATGTCAAAAAATTAAATGAAAAGATGGGGGGGTTAATCGATTTTGCTCGTAATAAAGCCCTTGAGTTTAAAAATAGTAGTCAACAGTCTTATGATTTAAGTAAATCTTACTTTTATTTTTTACTTATTTTCACCATATTACTAGGTGCCATTACCGCTATTTTTGTTATTCTTCTGGTTAGAAAAGCTGAGTATGCTCGTAAAGAAAGCGAAGAACGCTTTGAGACACTTTTTAATAACGCCGAAGTTTCCATTTGGAGTGAGGATTTTTCAGCGGTTATCACCGCACTAGATACTTTAAGACAACAAGGCATTTTAGATCTAAAGAAGTATCTTCACGCACACATTGATTTTGCTTGGGACTTAGTCTCTATGGTTAAAGTTAATTCTGTCAACAATGCAACATTAAAACTTTTTGGCGCAAAAAATCAAACAGAATTTATTCATAACATTGAACGAACTTTTGGCTCGAATGCTATTGACGTTTTCATTAATGAACTATGTGCTATTTGGACTAATCAAGAAACATTTCTTTCTGAAGCTACTCTTCAAACATTGGACGGAAAAGAAATAGAAGCTCTAATATCATTTCAACCACCTTCATCAAGCAATAATTTTCACAATATTCCAATTAGTATCGTTGATATTTCTGAACATAAAAGAAATGAAAAAAAGCTTAAACTTTCATCAAGAGTATTTAGTGATACTCATGAAGGCATAATGATCACCGATGAAAATAGAGTCATTGTCGATGTAAATCCTGCTTTCTCTGACATCACAGGCTATAACCATGGTGATGTTATTGGTAAAAAGCCGAGTGTACTAAGTTCTGGCAGGCATCAAATTGAATTTTATAACGCGATGTGGCAAGAAATTAATGACCAAGGACATTGGCAAGGTGAAATTTGGAACCGTAGAAAAAGCGGCGAAATTTATGCTGAATTACTGACTATCTCTTCGTTGAATGATTCAGATAACCACATAGTCAATTATTTAGGTATGTTCACTGATATAACAAATAATAAACGACAGCAAGAAAGAATGCGTCGAATGGCTCACTTTGATACTCTAACTGGCTTGCCTAATCGAGCACTTTTACTTGATCGCTTTAACCAAGCTATTGCCCATTCTATACGTTCAAACACAATGCTCGCCGTCTGTTTTCTCGATTTAGATAACTTCAAACCCGTTAATGATACCTTTGGTCATGAAATTGGTGATAAATTGCTGATAGAAGTAGCGCACCGTCTTGAACTAGCCGTTAGATCTGAAGATACGGTTTGCCGTCTCGGTGGCGACGAATTTTCAATGCTGCTTGGAGAAATAAAATCAACAACTCAGTGTTATGAACTACTGGAAAGAATTATTCATCCGATCAGCGCTACTTACTTCATCGACGATCACGCTATCAATATTAGCGCCTCAATCGGTGTTAGCCTATCTCCGTCAGACGGGATAGAGCTAGACTCTTTATTACGCCATGCTGATCACGCTATGTACCAAGCAAAACAAAAAGGAAAAAATAGCTTCCAGTTTTTTGATAGAGAACAACTGCAAGTCACAACCCTACAACACAAAAAAACAAAAGAAATTCAGCACGCTTTAGCTAACCAAGAGCTTTGTCTTTATTACCAACCTAAAGTTAATATGGCTTCTGGAAAAGTCATAGGTGTTGAGGCTTTAATTCGTTGGCAACATCCCAGTAAAGGGCTTATTTCACCTATTGAATTCTTACCTTTTATTGAAGGCACAGAAATAGAAATTCAAGTTGGAGAATGGGTGATTAATAGCAGCATGACACAACTCAAGCAAATGAATGATAAAGGCATTAATATCGAAATGAGCGTTAATGTCTCTTCTTTACAGTTTTTAAACGACAACTTCTTTGAAAGTCTTAATAATGCGATCAACCGCCATCCTAGTATCAACGCTCATTACTTCAACTTAGAAGTTTTAGAAAATAGTACCTTAGGAAATTTAGATAAGATTCGAAATATCATCAGCGCTTGCCGTGATGAGTTAGGTGTTAGTATCGCATTGGATGATTTTGGTACCGGGTATTCATCGCTCTCTCACCTTCGTCAACTTCCTGCTGATACAATCAAAATTGATCAAAGCTTTGTGCGAGATGTGTTAATAGACCCTAGTGACTTTGCAATTATTGATGGCGTGATAGGCTTGGCTAAATCATTTAATCGAAATATTATTGCCGAAGGCGTAGAAACAACAGAGCATGGTCTAATGTTACTTTTAATGGGCTGTGATAATGTTCAAGGCTACGCCGTATCAAAACCAATGCCAGCTGAGAGTCTCGTTAAATGGATTGAAAATTATCACCCTAATCAAGTATGGCTAGAGAGTAAACAGGAAGAAATAACACAACAAATTAGAAGAGCAAAGCAATTTGAATTGATACTCAAACATTGGTTTAAAAATATCAATCAATGGATACTTGACGACTTAAAAAAACAAATTAATTTAACGGAGATGGATAATCACTTTTCCAAATGGCTTAGACGCTTAGAAGAAGAACAGTTGTTTGAAGATGCATGGATTAATGCATTAGTAAAATCTTACGAAAATATGCATACCATAGTAAAGAACATTGCCATAAAAGATAAAATAAACATCAACTTTTCAATAACAGATGAATTAAGTCTGCTAGATATCGAATTTAATAAGGCACTTAAAATTTTAGCTTCAATATCAAGTAATTAGTAAGAGAATAACATGGCACAAAAAAGTCTCTTTTACCGTACGACTGCAAATATGATAATGAGGCATATCAAACAAAATGATTTATTGTGGGTTAGGTTTTACCCTTAAAATATAAATAAAGTTTAGTGATTAAAATGTGCACAAGTTATTATGGCTAATCTGAAAACTATAACGACGGTATAACGATAAAACCTGATCAAGAACAATTTATTTTTTGCACTATCACAGGTTATATAAATGTTATTAAAAATGCTCGAGTTATGATCTCTATGAAAATATCATAAAACATTTATTTTTTAATCTATTTAAGCTTTTATGTTGATGTTGTGCCCCGCACTGCCAACTGGTGCGCTTGAGCTCGTAGCAGGGCCAGCACTTTCAATCAACTTCAATGCCATTTTCCCTTCTTCTTCAGCAAGCTCTTTTGCTTTAACTGCCACTTTTAAAATTGTGCCATTACCACCATTTTCAGGGGCAAAACTTGGGGTGTTATTGATACTGATTGACATAAGGAGACTCCGAAGTAAATTAACAACAGTAATTAGACTATTATCGACCAATTTTTATAAAACTTTAATTTAAACCTACATAATTTATAAAATAACTGAAAGACAAAAAAGCAATATATAAAAGATTAGGGGACACAGATGAATTTTGCAATTGTGCTAACATCATCATGCTCAATAATAGTTCCCGCTCTGATTTCCTATCAAATCACAACTGAGGAATTATCCTATGCCTGAGTTAGATACTCTACTCTAAGTAAGGCGGCCAAAGCCGTCTATCGATATAACATACTCAAAAGCTAGTATTAATCATGCTTGACGCTTTATTAGTCGTGATTTTAGCTATTTCAAACATAATACAAACTTAATACAAACTTTTATTACATGCTGCAATGGGGAAAATCAATGCTTTAGTTATTTTTCCATGCTGATTTTTAACTAACGGTTTATTGATATAACCGTCAAACTTCGGTGAATTATTCCGAATAGGTATAACAAAGTTTTTAGCTAAGTTAGCAATAAATCCTACCGATTTTTGTGCTCTTACTTTTTTCTTATTACCAGTATTTACCGCGCCGTTATCTTTTACTAATTCAGCTGTAAAGCTTTTCTCACGACTTGCAGCAACAATACAAATTCGGTGTTCAGCAGCGCGAGAGATCAAACTATAATCAACTTCGCATGACTCTTGTATATCAAAAGGTACTAACAATAAGTGAATATTATTCAACGCCGCAACTTTAATCATTTCAGGGATATTTGCATCATCAGCCGCTAGCATGGCAACAGTAATATTGCCTTGCTCTAATGGCAATTCAACAATATTTAAACTGTCTCCTAGTGTTGTCCATTGATAACGTTGGCAAAAGTGTAATTGCTGTTGCGCAGCAAATAAGCCTTGCTCACTAATGATCACCGCTTGATGCATGCCATCAAGCACTAAACTTGTACAAACGTATTGAAAAGGTCGTAACATTGCACTGACCTGTTCAATAAGTTGCTTACTTAAGCGTTCTATTTCAACTAATTGCTCATTGTTATTGGTGATAGTTTTATCGGCAACAAAGAACAGTTCAGGTAATTGAGTAATATCACTAAGATTATTTTCAATGTAATAACAAACATCTTCAATCGCTTCTTCATTCGACTTATAAGTTGCAAATATCGCGATATTAGCTGTTTCTGGAGCCTCATTGGTTTCATGCTTAACGGTTGAATTCACTTGTTCACTTAATTTTTGATAAAGCGCTGGACGACGTTGTTCAATAATATTAGTGCTGTCTGGGCGATTTTTTTTACTGTCAATACATTCAGATAAATCAATATCAGCAAAAATAAAGCCTTCTTCATTGTTTGCTAATTTTGCTAACACTTTACCCGTAGGTGCAACAATTTGGCTTTGGCCTGACCCTATAAGATGTTCTTGATACTCGTTATTCTGAGTAACTAGTGCTCCTACTTTATTGGCTTGCGCTAAAAACACTTTGTTTTCACAAGCGCGAGCAGGACTATGCAAAGTGCTCTGGTCCATCGCAAATGTACTTAACGAATGAGACAATAATTGCGCGCCACTTAAGGTTAATAAACGTGAGCTTTCAAAGCTGGCACTATCAGTCAACAAACCCATTTTTCCAAATGGTGTTGTTACAGTATTAACAAGTTCAGCATCACTAGCTTTATAAGTAAAAAATTCACTTTCATGCCCGACTAACGCTTGTTTATTCGCTTGGTGAATAAGCTCGCCTTGTGGAGAAAACAGACAGCTAGTTACGCTAATATTGGCTTTACTTTTCAACGAAGAGCCGTCTCGTCGCAAAGTCACATTAATCACGATATAACAGTCATACTTTTTCGCTTGCGCTGCGATACTTTGTAAAAACTCACCGTCAATAACTAATGCTTCATCCCATGCTTGCTGATGATCAACATAGCTAGGTTGAGTATTAGCATATTCAGGCAAAACAATGAGTGATGGCTGACACACGGCGGCTTCATTTATCATACGGATACAGGTTGCTAGGTTTTCTTGAACATTAATAGAGGTGGCAAACTGAGTAACGGCTACTCGCATGATTTATATTTCCATGAAACTAATGAGTGTTTGAAATAGGTAATGCGAAACATTACCACTTATCGAGTAGGTTTTTGTTTTATGATAATCGACAAGCTTATTTTACTGTATTTTGAAGGAATATTACTAATATTTATGACACATAATAGCTAGCAAAGCATAAACTATCAGCAGAAAAACATGAGTTAAAGCATATAGGCTAAAATTAAGTATTGCATTAATAACATTAACGTAAGAAGCCAATAGATTAAGCTATGAACAATTACCAGCTCTCAACTGACAACATTGGCCATTGCTCTTGCCACTTCAATGCTTTGTTTTCATAAATCGTTTGGTTTACCAAGACTTTATTTGGCCTAACACGCAGAGCAAACATATCTTGAAATCCATAAGGCGCAATAAATTCTAGCTTGCCACCTTTCATGCGCATTGCCATACACGCGCCGATAACTGGCCAGGTAGCGATAGATTCTTCAACACTAAGATATTCAGCCTTTGGTATGCCAAATCGCTCTTCATACCATAAGTGTATTCTAGCAACATTTTTAACATCAAAAGGGATTTTGATATCTGTAATCGCTTCGGTGAGTGTACTAATATAGCGATTCTCTGACTGCCAAGTTAAATCGCTGTCATCCCAATAGAGGATATCAATATCTTTTATATAAGCATTAAGCTCATAGTCATGTAGTACATTCCACACATTTTGAAATATTGTACCTGCACCAAGCCAAGCATTGGGTAACGTAGATATTTCATCGAGCACTTTAGGAATACCGTTAATTGTCATAACAAACTCTGACAACAGCTCAGTTTGATTAGCCAGTGATAAATGCTGGCCATTTACCAACTTATTTTTCATGCTAGCGTTAATAGCTTAAATTCCTTTTTTAACTAAATATGTTTTATAACAACTTAACTCAATTGGCATTAGATGACTTTTCTAACACGATACGTGCCCACTTAACTTTTTCTTTATTAGGTAAAACACTCGCTTGATTACATCGTTTGAATATACATTTAAAGCCATAGCGTTCAAAAAGCTCAATGGTATCATGACTGTCGGTTGGAAGAACCTTACTACCGATACCGGGCGGGCCATTTCTTAAAGAAAGAGCACACCGGCCATTATTTTTTATTACCCTAGAAATTTTACTCGCCGCTTTTACTCTCTCCTCTTCACTAAGGTGATGCCAAACCGCATCAATTAGCACAAAATCAAATTTCTTTTCATGTGAATCTAAACATACAAGATCGGGAAGGCTATCGTTAAGCCATATTATCGAAGTACTTTTATAAGTATTGATAGCCGCATTTAAAAAAGCGCCCATTGGCTCTACTGCCGTAACCTTAAATCCGAGTTTATCTAGTGCCGCGGCGTTTTGACCTGCGCCAGAGCCTAAATCAAGAACATGAGAATACTTTACTGGCAAGAAGTTAACAAAATCTTTGCAAACGATATGAAAATCTAAAGCTTGGCTGCTCGCTATAAATAAGGGAATGAACCTTTCATAGCCTTGTGTACCTGAGGTCATTATTTTTGTTACCTATCCCCTAAGACAGCTAAAAATCATGCGTTAATTTATTTTGCACGATTTCTAGCTTTCTTATAAAGTAATATTATTCTTTTAGTGCGATGGTCGCCATTTTCATGGTGCTTTCAAATGATTCTGCCCCAGCAATAAATAATCCATTGTGACAAAACATAGCATCTTCAATACTTGTTACGTCTTGTAGTTCTTTATTAGATAAACCAGCCCAAGATTTAGGTAGTGACTTTCTATCTTCAAACGAACCAAGCTCAACTGGAACGGTTTGAATTCTCCACTGGCCAGAGCCTGATGGATAAATCACGTATAGAGCTTTCTTAGATAAGGTATGCACTGTTGTTTTCCACGGCGTATACTTTTCCAATACAATGACTCTTGGGTCTGCTGCGCTTTCAATGGCTTTAACGACGATATCTTTTGCATTAATGCCACCGCTTGCAGAAGCAATAAAGCGAGCTAAGATGCGTGATGCGAAATCAACTGCTTCATCAAAACAGCTATCAAAATGGCTATCTTCTTGCCAAGTAGGGTTAAACATTGAAATAGTTTGGCTCAGGCTAATACCTTGCGCAATACCTTCAACATGGCCACAATCAACAGCATCAATAGTTGAAACTAAACCTCTATCAACAGACTGCGCGATTTCTGTATTTCCCTGACAGATTTCTACACCATATTTTTGCCAAATTAGCCCGAACGAAGAGTATGGAATACCATTATCTCGCTCACCTGCACCACCACGCTGGTGATGATCAAAACGGCCTGCATCAGCATCATACTCACCACCAACATCAATAACAATATCCGCCTCGGCTATTACAGCTAAATCACGTGTACGTATAAGTTTAAAAGCTGGGAATATATATTTAAGTGCAGCGATACTAAAAACATCATCCGCGTGAAAATTACCATTGTGCGTTACTATCGTTATATCATTCATTAATTTTTTATGTCGCTTTAGAAAAAAGGAAGGGTATCATCAGGTAAATCTTTCATTGTAAAGAACCGATTACCTAATAAAATAATGAAGTGAATTTTATACGAAGATAGTAAGCAAAAACAGTGGATTCTTTTCAACTAAAACTTAAGAGATAGCTCGAAGCTAAGAAAAATATAGTGAATTACCTAAAAACTATACAGTTAAAGGTGTTGAATATCACACTTAATTCAGCACTTGAGTACGACAACACAAAACCTACAGAATTAATAACGTAAGCACACAAATAAAAATTAACATTCTCAGACTTGCGCATAAAAATATATTAAGCCTATCAGCATTGCTAACGACTCGAAATTTTAAACACCCCTCCCTGAACACCACATCAATTGCACATTATCATGCGCGTTATTATTGCTAAAAACTCGTACAAAAAATCACAAAAAAAAGTGCTATATGTCACATTTACTAAAAGATAAAAATTCGTAAACAAGTCCTTATAAAATAAAGCTTTGTTAGAAAATAATTTGAGATCAAAAAAGTATTAAAACACACGATTAAAAGTTGAAAAAATTACAGTTACTTGACCTTAGTCAACAACCTTAAATAATACTCTGTGTCATGCTAGGTAAATGTATTAAATCGATGCATTGACGAAATTAAATTTCGATATCGTTTTTACACATAAAGACAAGTAGCGCTTTATTCTGAAAAGGATTTAACGAGCAAGCGCGACTAATTTAATATAACTCGCGACGTCACTATCGCGCTCTGGGGCAAGTTATGGACATAGATTTTAGCGAAATTAGTTATTTAGTAAACCCATGCAGTCGTACTTTACATGCTGACTATCAGCAATTCCTGCTTTCTCTGATTGGGCTTACTGTTATTGACATTACTGGTGAGAACACGGATGAATGGCGAGTAATATCAACTCTACTACATGGAAATGAACCTTCAGGACTGATTGCGCTTCATCGTTGGCTTACCAGTGAAAATGAATTACCAAAGCCCAAAACGAATATTCGCATCATTATTTCATCTGTCGAAGCAGCGACTCATCAACATCTATTCAGCAGTCGACACCTACCTGATGGTGTTGACTTAAACCGTTGTTTTAATGAAAAAGGCATTAAAAGTAGTAAAGATGACAAAGGCAAACATGTTGATGGCTACATTCAGCGTGCAAAATTAATTGAAAAAGCAATACGTGAGGTTGATCCTACTGCAATTATCGACTTGCATAATACATCAGGTAACGGCCCAGCATTTGCTGTTACTACCTTAATCAGCCCTAATGTTTTATCGATCTCATCATATTTTTGCGATACTTTAATATTGTCTGACATCAACATTGGCGCGATGATGGAACTCGATTTTTCTTGCCCTGTAGTGACTATTGAATGTGGTGGTAGCAATGATGATCAAGCTCATGAGGTTGCTTATAATGGTATTAAGCAATTTGCCAAATGTGACAGCAGTTGCGCCTTACCGCAAGATAAAGCGGTGCAAATACTTTATAAACCATTACGCTTAGTGATTAAACCTGACCGAAAATTGTCCTTTAGCGAGCACGATGAAAACTATAGTGGAGTTACCTTACGAAGTAATATTGAGCAATTTAACTACGGTGGTTGCTGCGAGGATTTATTGTTAGGTTGGCTTGATGATAATGGTTTAGAAAACTTAGAAATGATCAACGATCAAGGTGTGAATGTTATCGATAATTACTTTAAGTTAGTTGATGATAAATTAGTATGTAACACCGGACTAAAAATATTTATGGCATCAAACCAACGCGATATTGCCCGCTCTGACTGCTTATTTTATGTTGTTAACAATGTTAACAACCACTTATAACTAGGTAACGGTTCTCGCCTTATGATATCTAGTTATTTATATATTATAAGGTTAGACTAAGTAGTTTCTCATTATGCTGCGCTAAAACGGCGCCTTAGCAAGTGCTTGTTCGAGTGGAATGTTATTTAACCCTAATTCTCGTAAAGCATGGATAAACTTTAAGGTTTTAAAACTGTCAAACCAAACAATAAGCTGTTTATCAAATTGAGCTTTACTCGCTTTCTGCTGTTTTGTAATAAATGACAACACACCAATGTTTTCTAGTGCTTGCTGCGTAATAGTAGGTAAAAATTTAAGCCATATTTGTGGCTCATCACGATATTGCCATAAGCTATCAAAAGCGAGCAAACAAGTCTTTAGTTCAATAAACACCTTTGGATTATAGTAAGTATAATCTCGCGCTTGTTCTGTTAGCGTAATAATGCTCTTTACTGCTGGTCCTGTGCCAAATGGCACGCGTTCAGACGGACGAGCATCAAGCTTAATCGTCACTTCGGGTATATAAAGCACAGTACCCAATTTCGCCAGTTTATTTAATAAATAAAAGTCTTCGCCTGCGCTACGTTTTGGAAAACCACGAACCTGGCAATAAGCATAAATATCAAAAGATAAAATACTGCCGATAGTAAAGTACGCATATGGTGATTGGGCAAAATGTAAGCCTGCGACATAATAACGTAACGCAGTTTCATATAATTTATTTGCCTGGTGAATTTTAGGTTGTTCACTGTGGTGGTAAAAATTACAGCAAGTCGCAACTGCAATTTTAGCTTCAACTAAGTGAGTAACCGCTATATTTTCAGTTGAATGCGCACTAAAATAATTATCAGGCAAATGGGCATCAGCATCACTTGAGTGGATCCATGGCGACACAATACGGCCACGAAGAAACAAATCAGCAGCGAGATCAGCACCAATTTTCCTTGCCAACCCGACACCTTGCTCTGCAGGAATGGGCTGAGTATAACGGTTAACTAGAAGTACAGCGCTATTAGATTGCGGATTTATACTGCTATTTACTAAGCTAACTAAACGTAAGTTATCCTGTTGCCAAAGCATCAAGCCTAACGCTAAAATGTCTCTCTCTAGATCTACTTGTACTTGTGAATGCTGCTGACCGAAATCACTATCAGGTTGATTAACAACCACAATCAATAAACACTGTTGCTCGGCAAGCGAAGAAGCAATAAAACGCTCAATAAATTGTACTGACTCTTGAAAGGCAGGAATAACGAGTACATGTTGATAGTCAAACTGTTTAGGAAATGAAACCAATGAGGCCACTTCCTGCTCGGCATAATGGGCTAAGTACTTACTACAAGTTTTTTCTAACTGTGCAGCGATGTTCACATTAGCCATACTATCGCTTACTCGCTAAAGCTCGCAGCATATTAATGTAATGCCGCTCTAAAGGGTAACGCAGAACAAATATCCGCTTCAATATCTAAGATTTCATCTAAACGTTGATTAACATCTGCTTGTGGAAAATATTCATAAGCAAGTTCAATAAATAAGTTCTTATGCTTTTCTTCAGATTTGGCAATGCTTTGATATAAGTCTTTGTCTTTGCCTGCGGGCAAAGCTTCAGCGATTAATGAAAAACGCTCATAACCACGCGCTTCAATAACACCAGCAACAATTAATCTATCCATAAAAAACACATCACTACCGCTGCGAAATACTTTTCGTATCTGGTTAATATATGGATCTTTTTCATCGGCACCTAACTGCCCTCCACGAGCATTAATGAGCTTTAATACTTGCTTAAAATGGATCAACTCTTCAATAGCTAGGTCTGCCATAGCCTTCACTACTGACTTACGGTCAGGATAATGAGAGATCATTGACATTGCCATCCCTGAGGCTTTTTTCTCGGCCGCAGCATGGTCAACTAAGAAGGCATCGAAGTCACTAAGGGCAACGTCTGCCCACTCTTTTGGTGTTTGATATTTTAATTCGAACATAGATAGGTTTTGCTATATAAAAATAGAAAGAAATAATGGCCGTATTTTACACGCGAAAAAAAATGCAACAAGATCATTTCAAGTATAAAAACAAATTAATTTTGTTATATTTCTCCAATATTGAGCCTAATTTATATTAATTTTTTGATAAAAGCCGTCGATACCGCTACTGTCGAAAAACTAGCGTATATTTGCATTGAAGCAAAAGCACTTCTTATGTTTTAACGATATACACTGGTATTACTAAAGTCCTAACAAAGAGGCTTAACTTCGTAAAAACACGGTTTTCTCACTTACTAATTTAACACTGAGTGAGTCATCAGAAAATCAACTATAAATAGGTTTCTAAAGTGCTCCAAGCATGGTGGTATTTCAGTAATATGGAATCAACCTTGTCCGATTATCAGCTTTGAGTAAAATTTGTTACTCAAAAAATACTACGTAAAAGAAATCAGAGAATAACGAATATACACCATAGAGTACAATTATCCTCAGCTACATTTGTCGATAACCTTCAACTGATAATCAGTTTAAAACAATAAAAAAGCCAACGACTTTCATCATTGGCTTTTAATTTTCTATAACAGGAAAACGTTACTTGTCAGCGCGCCCCATAAATTTTCGTTCTTCAGTATTCACTTTAATTTTATCACCAGTAGAAATGTGTTCAGGTACTTGAACTGTTAAACCCGTTGATAAAATTGCAGGCTTTGTTCTTGCCGTAGCAGACCCACCCTTAATTGATGGATCAGTTTCAGTGATCACAAGTTCAACACTTGAGGGTAAATCAACCCCGACAGGCACGCCATCAACGATGATAATTTGAATGCCTTGTGTATCTTCATTGATAAATAGAACTTCTTCTTCAATAGAAGATTTATTCAGGTTGTAAGGTGTGTAATCTTCATTATCCATGAAAACATACTCATCACCATCAATGTATGAAAACATTGATGGTCGGCGAGTTAAGTCTGCAAAACTTAACATTTCTTCTGCTTTAAAAGTTTCGTCAACTTTGCCACCGGTAACCACATCGTACATACGCATTCTATACAAACTACCGCCTGCTCGACCTTGTGGAACTGAACGTTCGATGTCTCGAACTATCATTACTTTACCGTTATATTCTATCGCAGCATTCTTTTTTATATCACTCGCTTTTGGCATTAAAAATCATCCTAAATTAATTAATGCAGGAAAAATAGCATGTATTGCTGATTATGCAAGAGAATATATGCTAAATAGCGCGCTATACTGTGCTAGAGCATAGATTGGCTTGAAAATTCTTTAGCTAATTAGAGGCTATTAAGCTATTTTTCAGTTTTGATTTTCTTCATTTTAACGGCCAGATTGAGTTGCCATGATAAAGTAATTTTTTATTACGGTAATAACAGTAACATCAAGTCTCTTAATTCGTAATTTGGCCCCCTTCCGATAATAGAGCGATCATAGCTTGGTAAATTCAGTCCATTAATAAATAATTCAACGCCCCGGTAATAACCGCTACTTGGGCAACAATACAATTTTCATCATCAACTAACGGACTGTCAGGATAAACCTCTGTAGTTGTAACAAAAGGAGCGTTGGTCAAACCCATGCATAAGCCTAATTTACGTGCAGCGTAATTAATCACACCGAATTGCTGCAAAGGAACACCAATTAATTGATTGTCATTGTCAGCAGGTGCAATATGGGTAATTTTTTCAACTGAATCAATAATTGCCTTTTGAAATTTATCTTCAGGTTTAGTGCTGTCTCCAACTAAATAAAAGCCATCAGGTATATTCCAGTTTTTCTGCTCTATTGCGTCTCTTGCTGCAAGTGCGGGTCTAAAATCACTGTTGTCACTATCGGTTGTTTCATGTAAATCAATATGAGCAACAAAATCAATAGCAAGTGACTCAACATACTTCATCACCGCAGCTGACTCGTCAGCAGGGCTACCAGTATAAAAGGAGCGATTAGGGTCAATAGTTAATGGATTCCACCGATTAATTGTTTCGTAACCCCATGGACTAATACATGGCAAAACAACAAAGTTAAATTCATCTTGAAATTCTTCTGCACTGGACTGAACAAAGCGAATCGCGCCTTGCACACCACTAGTTTCATAGCCATGAACGCCGCCAGTGATTAAAACAGAAGGTTTATTTGCCTGCCAATTAGCTGATTTTATGGCGTATAGCGGGTATTTTCCATTGGCATAGTTTAATAAACCATACTGTTCAATAGTAAAATTAGGCTCTAGTGCCGTAACCTTACTAACCACTTCAGCCAAATAACTGCGTTTTACATTTTGCTGATTAAACCACAGTTTTTTTTCGACTTCAGTCCATTTTTCACCTTGTGTACCTATTGGATAAGTTTCTTTTTTTTTCATAACATTACCTAGTTACTCGCACGACATAAAACGCACGGGCAGAGTTTTTATTGATGTGACTATTATACCTAGAGGACACAACATTCAAATATAAGTTAAGGAAAAAATCCAATGTCAGCTTGATTAAGAGCAAGCTTTCATCTGAGATATCTCCTCATTAATCAAAAATCAAATATTTCCAGCGTAATTTATGCTCTGTGTTAATTACACTTCATTAATACATCTAACGATACTTTAGATAAATGCTGCAAAAATAAAGAATTTGTCATAAAATAGTTACAATTAAATAAATTTATTAACAAAAATATCAAAAGGACTTTTATTGTGCGCCAACAAAAACTATCCCTTCTATTAATTTCAAGTTTATTTTGTACTTTTGCGATAAATGCACAAGAACAACCGAAAGCAGAAGATCTGGTCGGAAAAAATTACCTTGGTATTCATGGCACGAGAATAAACACTGATGATGATAGATTAGCACCAAACGACGTCGACTTTATTAAACACGCCAACGGGTATGGCCTTGAGTTCGGTCATCGTTTATCTGAATTTTCAGAGTTAAGACTTTCTTATACCCACCTTAATTTAACCAGAACAGGTTGGGCTCCTAGCACTCCGTCGGGAAAAAATATTGCAGCAAATTATTTATACTTCCCAACAAAACAAAACTTTTATGTTATGGCTGGCGCAAGTGTTATTGACGTGATCGACTCTGATTTATCCGCAAACGTTGGTGCTGGCTATCGTCATTACCTTAGTGAACGCAGTGCCGTATATTTTGAAGGTAATGGTCATTATCAATTCGATAATAAATACACAGATCTAAGCGCTCAAATTGGTTTTATGTACTTCTTTGGTGATAGTGCTAAGAAAGTTGTTCGTTCTGCACCAACCAAAGAACCGGTAACACCCGAGCAAACAACTTCTGCTGTGGCGGATAGCGACAATGATGGAATCATTGATAGTAAAGATCAGTGTAAGTCGACTCCTGCAATGAATAAAGTTGACCACAAAGGTTGTACAATTTTCACTGAAGAAAATGATGAATTACATTTACAAGTTAACTTTGATAATGCTAAAGCCGTGGTGAAAGCAGAATACTTAGACAAAATTAAAGTTGCTGCTGACTTTTTAGCAAAGTATCCACATACCTCTTTAGCTATTAAAGGGCACACATCTAGCCAAGGCCCTGCAGCTTTTAATAAAACACTTTCGCAACAACGTGCTGATGCAATAGTTGCTGTTTTAACTGACAAATTTGGTATTGATGCTTCACGTTTAACAGCACAGGGCATGGGTGAAGAAGCGCTATTAAATATGGCTAACAATGCTGCTGCACATGCTGAAAATAGACGTATAGAGGCAAAAGTTGGTGTAAAAACTAAAGTGGCTGTTCAACGTTAATTGTAAAAAATTTAAATTCAAAACGCTGATATCATTATTTGATAACAGCGTTTTTTTATTTCAAAAATTTGCTATCAGTCATATTTTTAAGCTAAAACTAGAACACCTATAAAGTTGTCTTAAGGTTATCGTTAATGTCAGAAATATTTATACAGCTATTAAATGACATACGCCAGTGTACACTTTGCCAAGAGTTTTTACCGCTGGGAATAAATCCTGTATTACAAATATCGCCTACAGCCAAAATTATTATTGCTGGCCAAGCCCCAGGTATAAAAGTACATCAATCAGGTGTTCCATTCGATGATAAAAGTGGTGAGCGATTGAGACAGTGGTTAGATATTGATAAGGCAACTTTTTACGATAAGAATATTTTCGCCATTTTACCAATGGCATTTTGCTATCCCGGTAAGGGAAAATCAGGCGATTTACCGCCAAGATCAGAGTGTGCAGAAAAATGGCGTGTTCGGCTACTTCAACAATTACCAGATATTGAATTAATCATTACCATTGGAACTTACGCGCAGAATTGGCATTTACCAGATAAAAAAGAAAAAACTTTAACAGAGACAGTTAAAAATTGGCAATACTTTTATAATGAAACTACCCCTACGATAATACCGATTCCACACCCTAGCCCAAGAAACAATATTTGGTTAAAGAAAAATACTTGGTTTGAGCAGGACGTTGTTCCGACGCTACAAGCACATGTTCATAAAATAATAAACAAATAGCCTTACTTAATGACAAACAATAATGTTATTTCCAGCCCAATTTTTCAACAAAATCATTATCAAGTGTTTTAGCAAATTGTTTTGCTTCAATAGCAACCTCTTCTAATAACCTTTGCTCTTCATTTTTTGGTGTAAATGATGGCACTTTAATTGGGAAGCCTGATTCATCAATTGCCATAAAAGTAATAAAACAACGATTAGTGACAACAGAGCCACTCTCTTTAGGATCTCCAGCTCTAACAGCCACGTATATATGCATACTTGTTTTTCCAGTATGAACAATTTGTGCTTTCACTACCACCATTTGTCCAACGAGAATAGGCCTAATAAATCGAATGCCATTGGCAGATACAGTCACACAATATCGTTTGCTCCATTTAGCAGCGCAGGCATACGAAGCTTGATCAATCCACTTCATGACCATACCACCATGAACCTTACCGCCAAAGTTAACATCAGTTGGTTCCGCCAAAAAACAAAATTCAATAAAATTATTCTTATCCATAAAGCCGGCTCAATTAAACGTTTGAATTTATTAAATTAATATAGCTAAATATATTTTTTTTACCAATTTTCGCACTCATTTTGCTCAAATAAATGCTAGCCATCTCAAAACCGAGCTAATACAGCTAAAATTGTTAATTAAATCATCGACAATCTATGCTAGTTTAACCCCACCACGATTATTGTGACGGAGCTGGCTGCAAGTAAGCCAAAGAAATTTGCAAAACCAAGAAACTCAATTAGATGACATTCAATGCCATGAATGCGCCTTAAGCATAAAACTGCCAAAACTAGCAGAAAATCAAAAAGCACAGTGCCCGCGCTGTGGCTTTACCTTAAGTGCAATTCATCGCAACGCAAATGAGAGAATAGTAGCCTTTGCCATTACCGCATTAATTTTCTTAATTGCATCTTTGCCCTTTGAGTTTTTGTCATTTAGTACTAATGGCTTAGAAAACAAATTCAATATCAGCGCCAGTTTTTTTATTCTGATAAACAATAACTATCAGTTATTAGCAATAATCGAATTTCTCACTATATTTGCCATTCCAACCATTATTCTTTTAACGGTTATTTACTTGTTAATTCCGATGAATAAAGGGCTATATCCAAAACATGGTCGTTCGCTACTTAATTTAGTATTTAAATTGCTGCCATGGAGCATGGTAGAGATATTTCTTATTGGCGCCTTGGTTAGCTTAATTAAAATAATTTCCATGGCAGATATTGAAATTGGCTTGTCATTTTATGCCTTTATTTTATTTTCTTTATCAATGACACTAGTCGCATTACACCTTGATAAAAATCAGCTTTACACATTACTCGCTAAAGTTGAAAAAGCACACAATATCGATATTGTTTTAAGTCAGCACCATGTTGCACAAGAAGATCCCAGCTCACATGCGCTGAGCGTACAAAAAACCTGGGCATTATTAATTACTGCTGTCGTTCTATATATACCGGCGAATACACTGCCGATAATGACGACACGGCTCTTTGGTCAAGATGACCCAAGCACAATCATTGGGGGGGTTATTTTATTGTGGAGTTTAGGCTCGTACCCCATTGCCATCATTATTTTTATTGCCAGTGTCATTGTTCCGGTAGCTAAAATACTGATTTTAGCTTGGCTAAATTATAGTGTTCAAAAACAAAGTGATAGCTTAAGCTTAGAAAGAGTTAAATGGTATAGATTAGCTGAATTTGTCGGACGTTGGTCAATGATCGATGTTTTTGTCGTTATTGTTTTAGCAAGTTTAATACAACTAGGCCCGACAATGAGTATTACTCCTGGCGCAGCCACCTTAGCTTTTTCTGGTGTGGTGATCGTAACTATGCTTGCTGCAATGAGCTTTGAACCAAAATTAATTTGGAAGAATACAAACAATTATGAATGATAAGCAAACATCAACTGCAACGGTAAAACCCATTAAAACCATATCAACAGTTTGGTTTATTCCCTTAATTGCGGTCTTTATTGGCTGTTGGATGCTATATTACCAATGGAGCAATGAAGGCGCTGAAATAACCATAAACTTTGCAACTGCCGAAGGTATGGAAGCAGGTAAAACTAAAATAAAATCACGCAATGTTGATATTGGCGAAGTCAGTAAGATTCAGCTTGATGAAAACGGCAGCGGTGTTATCGTCACCGCAAAAGTCAAAAAATCAGCAGAACGCTTTCTAGTTGATGACAGTATGTTTTGGGTAGTTTCACCACAAATATCTCATGCAGGAATTTCGGGACTTAGTACATTAATATCCGGTGTCTATATTGAAATATCTCCCGGTAAAAGTGATATTGAAACATATGAATATATCGCATTAAAATCCCCTCCAATTACGCCGGTTGGCACACCTGGTTTACATATAACGCTTAATAGTGATGACCAATTTGCCTACTCAAAAGGCGACCCCATTATTTATAAAGGCTTAACGGTTGGGCAATTTGAAGATATTTATTTCAACTTCGAAGAGCGCGTTGTTTACTACAATGCTTTTATAAAAGCGCCTTATCACCAGTTAATTACCAGCAACACTAAGTTTTGGGATGTTAGCGGTATAAGTTTAGATTTAAACGCCGATGGTATTTCAGTTAAAACTGGCAACTTTGAAACCATGTTAACCAATGGGGTGACTTTTGGCATCCCTGAAGGAATGGATGTCGGTGAAAAAATTGGTGAGCGCTCTTATTATGATATTTATGCAAACTATGAAGCGGCTGATGATGAAAGATATCGTAGCTCCATTGAATTTGTTGTACTTGTGAGTGACTCCATTCGAGGATTAACCGTTGGCGCTCCAGTCGAATATCGCGGAGTACAAATAGGTAAAGTACGTTCAACCAACCTCATTCTGTCTCGTGCTCAAGATAAACTAATAAAAGATGATTTTAAAATTCCGGTATTGATAAGCTTGCAGCCAGGAAGAGTTGGACTACCTGATAATGATGATGGCGCAAATTTAATGATGGAGCAGAATATCCACTGGATTAAACAAGGGCTAAAAGCTGTTTTACGCACAGGTAATATTTTAACCGGTAGTTTATTTGTTGACCTTCAACACCAAAAAGAACAACCAATTAGTGAACTCGCTAAATACGACGAGTACGCCATTATTCCTACTAGTTCTGATGATTTCGCACAAATCACAGCCAAAGCAGAACAGTTTATGGATAATTTAAACAGCCTTCCACTTGAGCATTTAGGCGAAAATGCCAATCAACTAATGCTAGAAGTCAGTCAAACAGCACTAGAATTACAAGGTGTGAGTAAAAGCTTGAACTCATTACTTAATCAAGTTGAGCAAGAACAAATTTCTAGTCAATTAACGACTACTTTAGCAGGCATAAATGCCTTAACAAGCGACCTATCATCAGGCTCAAAAGGCTACGAAGACTTGCGCGTTACTTTAAAAACACTAACCGCGACAATGAATGAGTTAAAACCATTACTGAATCAGCTAAAGCACAAGCCTAATAGTTTGATATTCAACGACGGTGAAACAATTGAACCAACACCAACAAAACGTAGTGGAGCACAACAATGAAAACAGCGTTAATCATCATGCTATTGTCTGTTATGACAATTACGGCTTGTAGCTCAAATAACACACCAAAAACTCAGTACTATTTACTAAATAGCCCAACGAAAGCCATATCAGTTGAGCCGGCTACGGTAAAATCAGCTGATGAAAAAAAATCGACGCTATCGATAACATTATTGGAGTTACCTAATTATTTAGCGCAGCCTAATTTAGTACTACAGTTGTCTAACCATCAACTACATTACTCAAACTTTCATATGTGGGCAGAGCCTTTAAACCTGGGATTAGCACAAGCCTTGACACATGATTTAAACACAATAAATAGCCGCTATAACGTTTCTGTCACACCAGAAGTAAGCTCTGCAACACCAGCCGACGTTGTGATTAAAATAACAGCATTTCAAGCCACGCACCAATCACAAGTAATATTGGTCGGGAACTATACCTTAAAACCTTCAGTTCTAAGGTTTAAAAACACAGCAAAGAGCCAAGAAAATCATTTTAAGTTCGCCATTGAACTCAACGATGATGGCTATCCTCACGCCGTTAAAAAAATGCGTGAAGTCGTTTTGCATTTAGCACAAAAGATATCAAAAAACATAGAAAGTAATCAATGAGTATACGGGGGTAAAAATGACGCCAGCCATTGCACAATTAAATAAGTTATCTCTACCTTTTCAATTGCACCAATACCAGCATGATGCAAATTGTAAGTCATTTGGACTTGAGGCAGTTGAAAAGCTTAATGTTGCCGAAGAATGCGTATTTAAAACCTTAGTTGTAGATGTAGACAACTCCTATCTTGCCGTTGCAATTATTCCTGTTGCCCTCTCTCTTAGTTTAAAAAAAGTAGCCAAAGCCCTTAGTGCTAAAAAAGTAAAAATGGCCGATGCTAATAAAGTACAAAGCTCGACCGGGTATGTGCTCGGTGGTGTTAGCCCAATAGGTCAGAAAAAGACCTTAAAAACCTTACTAGATAGCAGTGCAAAGACATTGAAAACATTCTACATTAGTGGTGGTAAGCGTGGCCTAGAAATAGAGCTATCTCCTGAGCACCTTGCACTCTCTCTACAGGCTGACTATGCTGAAATAACAAATAAATCGTAAGCAACAGTTTATAGTCATTAGCTTTGTTAATAACGGCTAAGATAAGATTTTTATGTTAAAAAAATTTATTGTTCTTGTTTTTTTAATCTTTATCTCAAATAACAGCTATAGCCAACAAATAGTAAAAGTTGTTGTTGGACTATCAAAACCTCCCTATGTCATAAAGGAAAGTATGTCGGGCTTTGAATTAGAGCTTATTGAGCAATTATTTAAAATATCAGGAAAAACAGTAGAGTTTATTTTTGCACCTTATGGTCGTTCTGAAAAAATGCTGGAATTAGACGACATCAATGCAATAATGACGGTAAATGAACAAATCTTTCCAAATAACACTTTACTTAGTAGCAATTATATTAATTATCAGAACGTCGCAATTAGCTTAGAGATAAATAACATTCTACTGCCAACTATTGCCGATTTAGCCAATTATTCAATTGCCTCTTTTCAACTAGCTCACAAAGTTTTAGGGCAAGAGTTTGCCAATGCCGTAGCGAGCAGTCCTGTATTCACTCAAGTTTCTGATCAAGAGAAACAACTCGAATTATTACTATTAGGTCGTATAGATGTTCTGGTGATGGACATTAAAATTTTTCTCTATTACTTAAATAAACTTAAAATTTCACCCGAAAAATCAAAAATTAAATTTCATCATATTTTTCCTATTAGCCCTTATAAAGTTGCCTTTAAAAAACAGGCTGATGTAATTGAATTTAACCAAGCACTTACTGAGTTTAAACGTTCTGTAAATTATCGAGAGTTAATAAAAAAGTATAATTTCAACTAAACTTAGTTCTGATTTGGTAACAAAATAACTTTACCATCACTCTTGTTTTTCGCGTAATGATCAAGTGCTTGAGAAAAATCATCAAAGCCAACACTAGCATAAATGTCTGTTTTGAATATTCCTTGCGCAAATAGTTTCTGCACTTTTGAGCTTAATGCCAATACTTTTAATGGCGATGCATCACCAATATATTTGGCTAACCAAAACCCCTCAATGCGAATATCTCTAAAGATCAAATCAGCAACACTGAATAGGCCGCCAAAGGGATCAAATGTTTCAGTTAAACGCCCATACACTATTGCCGTTGAACTATTCGGCATTGCCTTTAACAACATAGGCGTATCTTTTGCTGCCACGGCATCGACTAACACAGTCGCGTTAAATGTTTTAGCCTGTTGCTTTAAGCTTTCAACAAATGTTTCCTTCGAGGTTAAAAGCACGGAAGTAGCACCCAGTTTCTCCAATGCGGTTACATTAGTTTCACTGCGTACTGTCGCAATCGTTTTTAGGCCTTTGAGTTTTGCATAACGAATTACCCCCTTACCCACTTGGCTCGCTGCCGCATTAATCACAATCGCTTTAGCACCCAACTCAATCGCACGTTCGACCAAGCATACTGATGTGCAGGGATTGACAATAATAGTTGCAGCTTGTTCATCACTTAACTCTTTGCGCACAGGTAAACAAAAATTTGCTTTGGTAATAGCATATTCGGCCCAAACACCATCGCTGCCAGGTTGTGCTGATAATGCTACGCGTTTGCCTTTTAACCATGCACCATAAAGCCCAGCATTCGCCTCAACAACAACACCACAACCTTCAAATCCGACAAATGCCCCATTGTTCGGCGCTAAGCCATATTTACCTAATAAGTAGACAAGATCAGATGGGTTTACAGGTGCAGCCAACATTTTCACTAACACTTGCCCTTTACGTAATTTTGGCAGCGATTTTTCTGTTAGTTTAATCCGTTGTGATGATGTTAATTCATTATCATCACTCAGCTTTAATGCGAAACCTTTTACTACTTCCATGGCCAATTCAGACAAACTAAGCTCCTGTTTTTATTATTTATCATCTCAATACAACACAATATAGCGAAGAACATAGCAATGAGAAATAGCTAATTCATAAACTAACTTTATTATCAGGTTACCGTTAACTATATAACTCTGATAAAGTTATAATCAATTACTTTAATCACGCTTTACAATGTGAAAGTAGAGACATAAATATCAGCATAATATTTCATTAAATAACTAAAAGCATTACCTGGAGATAACCTCAGACCATATAGCATTGTATATATTTTAATTTTAGAAACAGATCGCCAACAAAAATGCGGCACACTACCTTGCTATCAGTAACCACATACAATATTTTGTATATAAGTACAATTTAACTTGTATTCAACAAGAATAAGTTAAATCCCTATTTAAAAGTACACTTTGCCAGGTGTACTTAACAATCTAGGAGCTAAAAACATATGCATCTCATCACTAGTTTTGGTCAAATTAGATTTATTTCTTCAAGGCTTGCAGAAGTCATTATCAATCAAGGTGTTGAAGTATCTATTGAATTGGTTGAAGAGTACGACGCGATCATAAAAAAGCACTTTCACGAGCCTTACGCCGTTTTAGTTAACCGAATCAATAGCTATAGCTACACTTACGAAGCACTGCTTTGTGTTGGCTCTACTCAAAACTTAAAAGCCGCAGCAATTATTAATTACGCTGCAGTCACTGCACAGCAGGCTAAAGGCTTACAATCAGTTCACCAGGTAGATAAACTAATTATTAGGGAGTTTTCAGGGTTAGAGCTAGGCCGTGAGAGTGCTATTGAGTGGCTTGAAGCACAATTACACAATACTATTATCGAGCCTAGTTGAGGGAAAAAGCGCGATGATTAAATAGTCATCGCGCTTAATGTAAGTACCCGTTCAACAACAAATAAAGTTAGCTAATTAAGGCTACTCAAATTTCGCTATTAAACCGCTTCTATACCAACTGATACCACTTTATATTCTGGGCACTTGGTATGCTTATCAGTAACATCACCAGTAACACGGTTGATCATCAACTCAGGAAAGTGAAAAGTGGTAAACAAAATACCTTGATTCACTTTGTCACTTATCTGCGCTTTTAGCACAATTTCACCACGCGCTGAAAATAAGCGTACTTGGCTATCATTGGTGATATTTTTCTCTTGAGCGTCAATATGGTTAACCAACAACACATCTTCGTTAACAATATCACCATTGCCAGTACGACGAGTCATAGTGCCACAATTGTAATGCTCTAAGTTTCGGCTAGTGGTCAGAATATAAGGAAATGCTGCACCATTTTTTTCAATTTCAACACTTTCTTCAAAAGGATAAAAATGAAAACGTCCTAAGCCACGCTTGAATGATTCAAGATGCAATATTTGCGTATCTTTACCATTTTTCGCAACTGGCCATTGTAAACCGTTCTCACCTAAATTATCCCAGGTTATACCAGCAAAAAATGGCACCACTTGTGCTATCTCCTCTAGCATAGTATCTGCTTGATAATCAGCCTGTTGATAGCCTAAAGCATTCATCATTTCGACAATAATTTGTCCATCAGTTTTGCAACCAACTTTTGGCGTTACTGCAGCATTTACTTTTTGTACACGGCGTTCGCCATTGGTAAAGGTGCCGCTTTTTTCTAAAAATGAAGTGCCTGGTAAGACAACATCTGCCATTTTTGCCGTTTCGGATAAAAAGATTTCTTGTACAATTAATAGCTCAAGGTTTGAAAGACTAGCAACAACATGCTGCTGATTTGGATCGGTTTGCACCACGTCTTCACCTAAAATCCATAAGGCTTTTAAATCTCCCGCCAAGGCAGCATTAAACATTTCAGGAATTTTATACCCCACCTCTTTTGGCATTTCGGCTTTGTAATGTTCTTGGTAATATCGATGATTCTCATCAGTATCAACCGGGAAGTACCCCGCGCCTTGATGTGGCTGACAACCCATGTCAGCGGCACCTTGAACATTGTTCTGGCCACGTAATGGGTTCATACCAACACCACTGCGCCCTATATTACCTGTTAACATGGTTAAGTCGGCAATACACATAATAGCTCGGCTACCTTGTGAATGCTCAGTCACCCCCAAACCATGAAAGCTCATGGCATTGTTGGCTTTTGCATAGGCCATTGCCGCATCTCGCACTAAGGCTTTATCAACTCCTGAAATATCAGCAAGTTGGTCAATATTTAGCGCCATAATCGCATCATGATAACTTTGATACTCTTCAGTGCGGTTATCAACAAAGCTCATATCCACCAAGCCTTCATCAATAATGTAATAAGCCATCATATTGAGCACAGCAACGTTAGTACCCGGGCGTAATTGAATATGCCATTGAGCGTATCGAGCCAGTTCCGTTTCCACCGGATCAATAACAATTAATGGCGTACCTTTCATAACCTTTTGCTTGATTTTAGCGCCCGTTACCGGATGTGCTGCGGTTGGGTTCGCGCCAATAAGCATAATAAACTCAGTATGCTTAATATCATCAATTGAGTTGGTTGCCGCACCGGTACCAAAACTTTTTTGCATGCCGTAAGCCGTGGGTGAATGACAAACCCGCGCACAGCAATCAATATTGTTAGTGCCTAGCACTACACGGATCATTTTCTGTAATAAGTAGTTTTCTTCATTAGTACAACGCGCTGAAGAAATACCAGCAATCGCATCACTGCCATGCTGATTTTTAATCGAGAGTAAACGCTCGGCTAAGTACTCAAATGCTCGCGCCCAAGATACGGGCGTTAGTTCATCATTAATGCGAATTAACGGTGTCGTTAAACGGTCAGGATGATTATAAAAGCGCCATGCATATCGTCCTTTCAAACACGTATGGCCAGCATTTACTGCCGCATCTTTTGGCGCTTCTATCGATAGTATTTTGTTATCTTTTACCGAAACTTCTAAGTTACAACCCACGCCACAGTATGAACATATGGTGCGAATTTTTTCGGCATCGGCCATGCGGTTGGCGCGAAATACATCACTTATTGCCCCGGTAGGACAAGTTTGTGCACAAGCACCACATGAAACACAGTCAGAGTCATCAAAACTCACGTCTTGACCTTTTATAATACGGCTATCAAAACCACGTCCAACAGCAGATAATACCTGCTCACCTTGAATTTCGTCGCAAGCTCGCACACAGCGATTACAGTCAATACATAGCGATAAGTCCATACGCATATAGGGATGAGCGTCGTCTTTACTCACTTCCGGTAAGGTATCTCGACTCTGTTTTCCTCGACTTTCTGCGTTGCCAAAGCGTATTTCTCTTACACCGGTGGCAACGGCGACGTCTTGTAACTCACAGTAATTATTTGATGGACATTCTTCACAATTATCAGGGTGATCGCTGAGCACTAATTCAACAATATTTTTACGTAGTTTTTCTACTCGCGTTGAGTTAGTAAAAATATGCATACCGTCTGCAATTGGCGTATGACACGATGCCATCACTTTTCGCGGGCCATCGGCAGATAAAGCAATATCAACTGAACACACACGGCAGCTACCATAGGCATCAAGGCGATTGTCATCGCATAAGGTTGGTATATCATATTGCTTGTTTTGCTCTAATCGACGGCTAAAATCTAACACCGATTCATCAGCAATAATGTTGTGGGCAACACCATTTAAAAAAGCAACTTTGTTGGTCATCATATCAGCGGTTAAATTAGACATTAGCTTGCTCCGATGTTGATTGTTCTGACTCAGGCTTTTTTGCAGCAATAAATGGTTTCAATTCATCAGCAAAATACTGCAAGATATTTTGAATGGGTAAAGGGACACCGCCCCCTAGTGCGCATAGTGAGCCTAGTTGCATGGTTTCTAACAAGTCATCAAGCAACTCTCGGTTCAATAACTGTTTACCATCAATGGCATCTTGCACCATTTCTTGACCTCGTACTGAGCCCAATTTACACGGATAACATTTACCGCACGATTCTGCAGCAGTAAATTCAAATAAATGCTCAATATAGTCAATCATCGACAGCGGCTCAGGTAAGCCAATAACACTGGCATGGCCCAATAAAAAGCCACTTTCGGCAAACGATTCAAAATCTAACGTTAACTTTTCTAGTGCTGAAATTGGTACTACACCGCCTAATGGCCCACCAATATGCAAAGCTTTTAACGGCTTTGAGAAACCGCCAGCCATGGCAAATAAATCAAGCATTGGCATGCCCATCGCGACTTCATATATTCCCGGCTTAGCAAAACTACTGTCTAATGACACCAGTTTGCTCCCCGTTGATTTGCCGTTACCTAAAGCAAAGTACTGCTGCGCGCCTTCGCTAAGAATAAAGTTAATTGGTGCAAACGTTTCAACATTGTTCAATATGGTTGGACAACCAAACAAGCCGCTTTGGGTTGGAAATGGCGGTCTTACTGACACTAAAGGACGTTGTCCTTCAATTGAGCGCAATAAGGCAGTTTCTTCACCGCATATATAAGCACCGGCACCACGAATAATTTTAAAACTAAACTTGAAAGCCATACCTTTTAGTAAGCCTAAGGCTTCAAATTCAGCAATGGCCGCTTCAGTTGTTCGAATGGCTTGAGGATATTCATCACGAATATAAAGTACGCCAGTTTCAGCGCCGGATAAGTAACCTGCCATCAACATACCGAACAATACAGCATGCGGACGTTGCTCTAATAGGTATCGGTCGCTATAAGCACCAGCGTCACCTTCATCAGCATTACAAACGATGTATTTTTCATCGCCAACCACATCACGACATGAACGCCATTTAAAGCCCGTTGGAAAACCTGCGCCGCCACGGCCACGTAAGCCAGAGTCTGTTATTTGTTGTAACAACTCATCAACCGTAAACTGTGCAATTGCGTTTGAAAACACTTGATAGTACTGCGCAACATCGTTAATTTCGGCGGTTAATATCGGTTGTGCTAAATTCGATTCAACATAGTAGTGCTCTGACGATTTAGCATTGTCCGCGTTAATAATTTCAGCAAGATTTTCAATATCATTACCGGAATAATTTTCTTTATTTATTTGAAAGGCACTATTTTGCGCACAGCGCCCTAAACAGGTGACGTGACCAATGTCATCAGCAGCAAAGTGCTGCGTTAATTTTGCTTTTACATTGTGCTGAGTATCAGCGCATAAACAGGAAGAGCCATTACAAACGTAAGCTTTTTTATTGGCGTTATCACCATCAATAAAATCATAAAAACTAGCCGCACCATGCACAACCGCTTCACCGATAAGCAACTCTTTAGCTAATGCTTTGCGTTGTGCTTTTGACTTGGAGTCTTCGCCAATAGCAAGTTCTTGAAATAATGTCTGATCAATACCTTGGCGTTTCGCCAGTGCCGTTAAATTTTTTGACATGTTTCCTCCAATGGCAATAATCGCCAATCACCATGGTATAAATTAAATCCGCTTTTTGTCGTAAAGCCAATTAAGGTTAAATTGAATCGTTTCGCTGCATGTATTGCTAAATCAGACGGAGCACCAACCGCAATAAGTACGGCAACTCCGGCCATTACCGTTTTTTGCACTATTTCAAAGCTTATGCGCCCACTCACAGCAACGCAATATTGTGCCTGGCTAATATTGCCAACTATTAAACTATTACCTAAAAGTTTATCAAGGGCGTTATGTCGGCCAATATCTTCTTTAACATCAATAATATTGCCAGTAGCATCAAATAATGCTGCGGCATGTGAACCACCGGTTTGAACAAACTGTGCTTGCGCAGCGCGCATAATATCAGGCATTGCGCAAATGACGCTAAATGCTAGCCAATGTTTATCTTGGCTCAACACTGGTGGACTTTTCATTTCCAACGACTTTAATGAAGTCGTTCCACATAAACCACAACTGCTATAAGTGACTTGAAAACGCTCAAGCGATTTAATATCAGGAATAACACCGGTATTAAGCTTCACTTCCCACTGATTATTGTCTTCAGGTTGGCTTGATGAATTCGAGCCTTGCCCTTGCAAGTGTTCTAGCTCTTCATCATCTAACCCTGTTTCCGAGCGAATACTTTCTAGCTCTGAAAACTGTTTAATAATACCTTCTGATAATAAAAGCCCGACAATTAACGCTTTGTCGTCACCTGGCGTGCGCATGGTAATCGAAAATATTTGGCTTTCGCATTTACTGCTTTCGCTTACTTGCCAGCTTAAACGTATTTGCAATGGCTGCTCAGCAATGACCTGATCATATTGCAATTTTCGTCCATGAGCTTGGTAACGAAACTTCGCTAGCTCAGTGATTGCAGGGTCTTTCAACTCAGCTCTAGGTACTGATACTTTACTACTCATAAATGGCTATAAACTACTAACAAAAATAAAAATCTCATTTAATAATACCGCTTAACTATCAACGTGGAAAGCAGACGCTACTGTTAGTGACATTATTAAAACAACAAAACGTATAGCTTTTGTTGCAAATCAACTAATGCTCGGTAAATTAAGGTTAGATTAACTTTTCTAACGCAAATAACTAATACCATAATCAGACAAAAACTAAACAAGAATTAGGAATGCATATGGCCACCGATGTAGAAATAGCACAGCAGTTCACTCCACGTCCAATTTCAGAAATTAGTACTGCACTTAATATATCACCTGAAGATTTAAACCCTTATGGGCGTGATATTGCAAAAGTTGATGTTAATGCTTTAAAGAAACCTCAAGGTAAGCAAGGTCGACTTATCCTAGTATCGGCGACAACACCAACACCATCAGGTGAAGGGAAAACCACCACAACTATTGGTTTAGGGCAAGCATTCACCCAGTTAAATGAATCGGTATGTTTAGCCTTACGCGAGCCTTCTTTAGGCCCATGCTTAGGAATGAAAGGTGGTGCTACCGGCGGCGGCTATAGCCAAATAATGCCGGGCGATCGTATAAACTTACACTTTACTGGCGATTTTCACGCCATTACTAGCGCCAACAACTTACTATCAGCGGCTATCGACAATCATATTTATCAAGGCAATATTCTGCACATTGACCCACGACAAATCGTCTGGCGTCGCGTGATGGATATGAACGATCGTAGTTTACGAAAAATAGTCTTAGGTTTAGGCGGAAAAATGCAGGGTATACCACGTGAAGGTGGCTTTGATATAACCGCTGCCTCTGAAGTAATGGCCATGCTTTGTTTAGCAAATGACGCAAAAGATTTAAAAGAACGATTAGACCGAACACTTATCGGCTATACCTACGACGGTGAGCCAGTAGTCGCTAAACAACTTGAAATTACGGGCGCGATGATGGCGCTATTACGTGACGCTTTACAACCTAACTTAGTGCAAAGTTTTGAAGGCACACCAGCTTTTGTTCATGGTGGTCCATTTGCCAATATCGCTCATGGTTGTAATAGTGTTATCGCCACTAAAATGGCGATGCACCATGCGGATTGGGCGATTACCGAGGCAGGTTTTGGTTTTGATTTAGGCGCCGAAAAATTCTTTGATATTAAATGCCGCATTGCCGACTTAGACCCTGATGTTGTGGTCTTAGTAACAACCGTACGCGCGTTAAAAATGCATGGTGGGAAAGACAAAAACAATTTAGTTGAAGAGGATATTACCGCTGTTCAACGAGGTTTGGAAAACTTAGATAAACATATCGAAAGTGTTGCACTTTTTAATAAACATGCAGTAGTTGCATTAAATCGCTTTGCGACCGACACCGACGACGAAGTTGGTATTATTCGTAACCGTTGCATTGAATTAGGCGTTTCATTTGCTGAGACTCGCCATCACGCAGAAGGCGGTAAAGGTGCGATTGATTTAGCAAAAATGGTGATGTCTGCGGTCGATAAAAGTAAACCTTTTATTCCGTTATATCAATTAGACGAACCGGTTTTAGAAAAAGTGCGATTAGTTAGCCGAGCTATGTACGGCGCTGACGATGTAGCCTTTTCAAAGCAAGCTGAAAAAGATTTAAAGCATGTTGAACAACTTGGCTTAACGCACTTGCCTATTTGTATTGCTAAAGCGCCGAGTTCGCTTTCTGATGACCCTTTATTACACGGTCGACCACGTGATTTTGAAGTTACCGTAAGCTCAATTCAAATTAACGCTGGTGCTGGATTTTTAGTAGTGTTGACGGGGAATATCATGCGTATGCCAGGGCTACCAAAACGCCCTGCAGCAAATGATGTGCAATTACTTGAAAACGGCGTCATTACCGGTGTTGAATAACCATGAATACAGCAGGAGTTGATGTAAATAGTTAAACATCAAAAATTGTGAATAAAACTAGGGTGAAGTTAATTTACGTTGCGTAATACTTCACCCTTTTTTTCATATATTTCTAGTTTATTTTGTAGAATTATTATTAGACAGTGAAAAGCTTTAGCTGCGTATTTTAGTCGCATAGTTTGATAATAATTTTGCTACCTGTGCTTTTGGTGTTTTAGCCAAACGCTTAATTAAACTAAACGGTATTTCCTCAATATCATGACGTTCGCGAATATCATCAAGTAACTTCAACCAAAGCTTAGCAGTCATCTGTGCATCAAATAACGCTCTATGAAAGCTGCCATCAGCAGCAATGTTTTTGTAATTAATCAAGGTGCCCAACTTGTGATTTGGCGCATCTTGATAAATACGGCGTGACACTAATAGCGAACAGGTAAATTCACCGAGCACTTCTCGATCAATACGAGCCAATTCTGCGTTTAAAAAGCGACTATCAAATGATGCATTATGAGCAAGCAAGTTACTATCGCCAATAAAATCGGCAAACTCCGCCATAACTTTTGCACAAGATGGCGCAGGCGCTAACATACGATTAGTAATGCCAGTATAGTTTTCAATAAAACTGTTAATGCGACGGCCTGGATTCATCAAGGCTTGAAACTTATCAACTTCAATACCGTTTTCTAATTTCACCGCCCCTATTTCAATGGCTCGGTCTCCTTGGTCTGGAGATAACCCCGTAGTTTCAAAATCGAGTACGACTATCGAGCTAGCTAACACTAACGCTTCCTTTTCAATAACTTTAATAAATACGATTGAATTATCGCATAGTTTATTTTCAAGCTCATTAATAACAAGACACTCTTATTAGAAAATTATAGGAAGATTAGCTCTGTCTATCTTTTAGGGCTAAGAACTGTTCTATTTAAAAGTATTTTAAGAGTGCTTAACAGCTGATTTTTTTGTTACTTATAGTGTGCTGAAAACTCGATTAACTCTTCAGTTGGCAAAGGTTTGCTAAAGTAAAAACCTTGAACATGATCACACATTAGTTCTTTCAATAGTTTCATTTGTTCTCGTTTCTCGACTCCTTCCGCAACAACAGTTAGCCCCAAACTATGCGCCATTGCAATGGTAGCTTTAACAAGGTCATAATCAGCCTTATTTAATGTTATGCCATTAATAAAACTTCGATCAATTTTCAATACATTAAAGTCATATTGCCTCAAATAGCTCAACGATGAATATCCTGTGCCAAAATCATCCATTGATAACTTTATTCCTAAACGGTGGATTTCTGTTAACACATCTTCAATATATGATTGCCCAGTCATTAATACACCTTCAGTTATTTCAAGCTCCAAGCTTTTCGCACTAATATTTTCCTGAGTAAGGAATTTTTTAATAAAGCTAAGAAGATCGACATCTCTAAATTGACGTGGGGACAAGTTAATCGCCATTGTATACTTTCGTTGATCAATATTTTGCCATCTATTTAAAAACTTAAGTGCTTGCATAATGACATATCGTCCAATAGGTACAATTAACCCAGTATTTTCAGCAATTGGAATAAATTCATTTGGTGTTATATGACCTAACATCGGGTTATGCCAACGAAGCAAGGCTTCTGCACCAATAATCCTTTCATTATTGGCATCAAATTGAGGCTGATAATAGACATCAAATTCATCATGTTCTATAGCACTACGCATTTGTTCTTCAATTTCAAAACGACGTATCATCGTTATGTTCATTTCTTTGGTGAAAAACGAATATGCATTCCGCCCAAGCGCTTTTGCTTGATACATTGCCGTATCTGCATTGCGTAATAAATCAGAAGCACAGCGACCATTTTCAGGCGATATAGCAATACCAATACTCAATGTCAGGATTAATTCTCGTCCATCTATTTCAAAAGGCTTTCTGAAAGTGGTAAGTAAGTTTTCAGCAATAACTAATGCATTATGATCATCAGCTATACTGCGTAGCAATACAATAAATTCATCACCACCTAGGCGCCCTACAGTATCTTCTTGACGTACAACTTTATTTAACCGATGAGCTGACTCTATTAGCAACTTATCACCTACTTCGTGACCTAATGAATCATTAACTTTTTTGAAATCATCTAAGTCGAGAAAAAGTACAGCTGTTTTATCATTTTTCCTTTGAGCTTCATTAAGCATCTGGGACAAACGATCCAGCGCCAAAAAACGATTAGGTAATGAGGTTAACGTATCAAAATAAGCCTGCTGTCGTATAATTTCAGCTGACTTATGTTGCTCAGTAATATCTCTAACAATAGTTATCACTTGATTATGTTCAGGTAAGTGCCTAATTCTGGCTTCAAAATAAGCCGCACCGTGCGGTAGAGTTAATTCGTATTCAAAACTTGAAAATTCTTCTGTTTGTAATGCCTTTTCAATATGAATTCGGAATTTTTTCGCAACTTCGCTTGGTAATATATCGCCCATAAGTTTGCCAATAAACTGCTCTGGCGAAATAAAAAGATTATTCTTATTACCCGCATGATAATCAACGATAGTGCCATCTTCTTTCATCAAAAAAAACAAGTCTGGAATTGCTTCAAATACGGCCTCAAGCATGTTTTCCTTCAATATAACTTGGTTTTGGGCATATCTCACATCGGTTAAATCAATATCAATACAATACATTTGTTGTCGATTATATTGATTGGTAAACATGACATGGCTTGAAAAAACATTAACTTCATGACCATTTTTATGCCGTAAAGTCACTTCTGATGCTGGAATTTCTATCCCCTGATTTATCCAATCACTATGTGCAGCAACCACCAAATCACACATGGGTTCAGGAATAATAAGCTCTTCTAATTTTTTTCCCAACGCCTCTTTTTTAGAGTAGCCATATAGTAATTCACTACCGACATTCCAATAAATAACCCTACGCTTTTCATCGTACCCTTGCACAGAAATAGCATCCACCGCATCAAATAATTGATGAAGAGGATCATTAATAATATATTGATGAATTAATGCATCACTCATTTGGGATGATTTCATTGTCTATAAAAGCCAAAATAACATTACATAACATTATATTAGTCCTAAATAATTAAACTTGCTTTTCTGAATCAAATTTACATGAGGATAAGTCGCTACTATTTTTTTAGAATGAATGCCTTCACAAGTCAGGTTTTTGCTAGCTAAAAAAAGCCCTCGCCTCTACGATACCTCAAAAGCATTTTCGCAAAAGCCATCAATTACAATATAAAGGCTTTTAATATTGTCATTGATACAAGTAAATAAAAATTGAGTTATTCAATTCAGCTGTCGACTATTTAACTTTTTACGTTATACTGCCGCGCTAAAATTAAGTATTTAATTAGCGGAGTTCATTATGCACGATCTGTATTACAAAGGCCGTATTCACACCAGAGAAAATCATGTAAAAACAGGTTATAACACTAAACGAACCGTTAAACTTGGCACTGAAAAAAACCCATTAACGCTAACAGTTACTAGCGAAGAGAGAAAATTAGCCGTCGCAACCTTAGTTGCCGATAATCAGCTATTTGCCGAGATCACGCTAGATAGTGCCAATGATGAAAATATCGATGAGCTTAATGCTGTATTAAACAAGCCTGTTACCACGACGTTCGAAAAAACGCCAAACCGTAATGATCCTTGTTCATGTGGCAGTAACAAAAAGTATAAAAAGTGTTGTGGCTAGTAATATGTCAAGCTTGCACTGTTTAACATTACTCAAGTTTTAAGCATCACTACTATCTTATTGCAAAGAAATAAAATAGTAGTGAGTTAAGTGCAAATAATAGCTACGTGTAAACTCTTACAACTTGTTATAAGCATCATCTACCAATCATTAAGCTAATCAACCATCCCTATGCATCAAAATTATAATGATAGTCAGACAGCAGAAATCATTCAGCAAGCGATAGCAACAGCTGATGGCCATTGCCGAGCTCGTTGGTCATTACTAGAACATCAAAACACTATCGGTTTAATCATATTGACAATAGCACTCTTAGGTATGGTAACTTCTGCATTAGGATATATTTTATGGGGCTTTCCTGCTTGGTTAACGATTATACTTAGCACCTTTTTTGCTGCACTTTCGCACGAACTTGAGCATGATTTAATCCATCGATTATATTTTCGCAAAAATAAAATTGCCTACCACATGATGATGTCACTCGTTTGGTTAATGCGCCCTAACACAGTCAACCCCTGGTATCGCCAGAAAATGCATTTAAACCACCACAAAACATCCGGAACTGAAAATGATTTAGAAGAGCGTATTTTGGGTAACGGCATGAAGTTTGGGTTTTATCGGTTACTTATTTCTCTCGATACTTTTATTTCGATCACGCTTAGAGCAAAAGAATTAAGTCGACTAAAGCAGTTTAATTATTTTGACTTTACTCTGAAGGGGGCTCCACTGGCTTATATTTACTTATTGGCCTTATACAGTTTTTTAATTTTTCATAGTTATCAAGCTGCTGCGCCAGTATTGAGTTTATCGGTAGATTATTCATACAAGCTATTAGCGGTGATTGAGTTTTTAAATATTTTGGCCGTTGTTTGGTTATTACCCAATGCCTTACGCGCACTTTGTCTTCACGGTATCAGCGCTACCTTGCATTACTATGGCGATGTTGATCACTTAAATAAACAATGCCAAGTACTCAATCACTGGGCGTTGTTCCCAATACAGTTATTATGCTGTAATTTCGGTAGCACCCACATCATTCATCATTATTATGTCCGTCAGCCTTTTTATATCAGACAATTGATAGCGAAAGAAGTACATCAGGTCATGCGTGAACAAGGGATCAGATTTAATGATTTTCATAGCCTCGTCCGTGCCAATCGTTTTAGCCTAACAGAAAAACAGAATGCTTGATAAAATTGTAACTGCGGTTTAAGTTTCATATGCTCGTGTGATAATCACGATACTAAAAATATACAGGCCTAGAATCTCTACTAAGCCTTTTATCTGAAACCTTAACTAAAAAATTAATACTGCGAAGCTACATTTGTTTATCAATACGCACAGAGCCATTAGCTAGGTAAATCATGCGAATTTCATCTCTTGCCTGAAATACCATTCGGCGATCTAAATCTTGCACCACCATGTATTCATCGCCATTGTCGACTTTGATCATCAACTCTACTAAATGTAGCGTTTTTTCGCGGTATTGTGGGTTTCTATTATGTGCAATAGAGCCACCAACAAGCGCACCGAGAATAGTGGCAACATCACGACCACTGCCACTGCCAAATTGATTACCAATAGCGCCGCCAATAAGTGCACCGCCAAAAGTTTTCCAACCTTGGTTTTTATCTTGAATCAATTCTTGTTCGGTAATGTTACGTACTGACAACACTTGACCAAATAGCACTTTTTCTACTGGTACGGCTTTATTTCTATCATAGTCAGCTTGGGCAAAAGGTATTAGCGCCAGCCAACACATCAACGATAAGTAAATAGCTTTCATATCGTTCTCCTTATTCATTAATTAGATAACGTCAAACACTGTGAAGCTATCTAAATTCAACTTACTAGATTCAGTTTAATAGGCTTACCAACCGACAGATTCTTTCACTTTAGTTTTACGAATTTCGGTTTCGTCAGCCCATTCAACAAGGCCGCTTTCAAGGTCCATTAAGCGTAAAGTAAATTTATAGTAAACGTCTGATTTATCTTGATTACTTTTTACGATACTCGATAAGTTACCGTACAACATATATTGTGCGCCAATTTGACGGCCAAACTGTAAAGCTTTATTTGGATCAACCATACCCCCTTCATGTTGAAATTTCAGCTGTTCACGTGCCGCCTCTACTCGGCCCATATCAACAAAACGGAACTTGCCTGAGCGTAATAATTTAGTTGAAATAGAGTCGGTAATAGATTCCGTATCAATATGCTCGCTAGTTTTGTTTTTCAGGCGTTCAACGAACATCACTGGGCGTTTATTTTGCGTTAAGGTACCTACTACTGGTGAAAGCAATAATGAGTCAGTCATTTCAGCAGCAACTTTTTGTAAGTCTGTTGAACCAAAGTTAATATCTGTCGTTTCTACTGCCGTGGCATCGCCATAACGTACAACAGATTTATTAGCACAACCAACGGCAAGCGTTAGTGTTAAGCCTAGGGTTGTTATCAGTGCTAGTTTGTTCATAATTCTTTTCCTTAACTATTAATATTCGTATGCTTTTTCAGGGATTTCACGAACATAAACATTAAACGTACTAACATTTATATTAGGTGCTAAACCTCGTAATGTTGTTGACTGTAAACCATGTAAATCTAAAGGCTTCCAGGATGTTTTTCTTGATTCGATAACAAAGCCGTCACTATCAAACCAATTAAAATGATATTGCAATTTTTGCGACTTTTCGTAGCGGCTTATAAGTTCTAAATTTACTTCTAATAAGCCATTATTTTTACGTGACTTTACATCGCTAATATATAAACGTTCTGCAAGTTCATCGTTATGTATTTCAAGGTGTTTATTAAAGTCGTCACCGTGGGTCATTGGGCTTGTTCCCGTGCCTGATGTCACAGGAGGCTTGCTATTCGCACACCCGGTAATAACAAAAGCACTGAGTAGTATCACACTTAAACTACATGCAAATTTTTGACTCGTTGTTTTACTCTTCTTGCTATTCAACATGCTTCCTCCTGGTTTAGTCACTTTACCGCCACAGTTTTGCTGTGTGGATTTCATTGTTTTATAAATTAATGCTCTGATAACCAGTATAGTTACCGATAGCAGAAAAATTGATTAAGGTAATTCTATTTGGCTGCACATTTACTTCAATATTTTGCATTTGCCCATGCACCTGTACTTGCAATAATTGTTTGCCTGTTGGTACATTCATTCGCACAATATCAACTTCATCTGGCAAGGTTGACCAACTACGTGTATCAGCTCTTTCAGAAGCGATGTTATAAATACTTGCTAATATATTGCCAACATCACCAGCTTCACGGCTAAGTTTTTGTCTCATTTGCTCTTTGGCAACAACTCGAACAACTTGTCGGGTTAATAATGACGGTAATTGGTCTTGTAAATCTTTTGCCGCTAACGATTGAATACGCACCAATTCGTTTGACTCGTAGCTTTCACCCGCATTACTTACCGTTAAATTACTGTGTTGTGGCAATGCTCCGCGATAAACAGGCAAAGAGAAACTAAAAAACTTTAAACCTCTATTGCTTCTACCAATGGGTAAATTTAAGCCTACGTCTTGCTTACTATTAACAATGTCTTGCTCGAAAAGTATAACCACCTGCCCTTCACTTTCAGATTTTTCTGATTGATATGAGCCAAAGCGTTGTTCAAATTCGTCTAAGTCATCTTGCATACCTAGCTTTGTTGCTAATCGTAAAACATCCTGCTGTAAGTAATGATTCTCCGGATATATTTCTATTGCTCGTTTGTAGTCGATGTATGCATCATTTAGCTCGCCGCTTGCTTCATATAAAATGCCTGAAAGGTAAAAAGTAAAAGCATTTTGGAAACCATTTTTCACCTCTCCAATGCTTTCAGCCATGCTAGGATAAGTACCATCCAAACTACCAGAGCTCATACCTGAATTAGCCAACTCACTTTCAGCTTTGTAAATTTCGTCTTGATAAGCTTTCAAGGCATTTTCTTGTACCAGGTTTGCTCGGCGAATTTCGACTAATGCGCCTTCAAAGTCATGTTGAAATAAGTAATTTAGCGCTTGGTAACTATGTAACATACCTTGCTCGTAGTAAGGCACTTGATAAGAAATAGCATTGTCGTTGCTAACTACTGCTCCAAGTTTTTCTATGCCTTTACTAATTTGTATTTTTGCTTTATTTCGTTGCTGCTCTATTAACACATAAGCTTGAGCAAAGTTTTTTTGGCTGGCCTGAAAGTCAGACGCTAAAAACTGTAAACGTGCTCGTTCAAGTAAACTAAGTACATAACTGCCGTTACTTGCCGAGCGTTGCCCCAAAATGCTTTGCGCCTTAACAAACTCACCTTGTCTCTGCGCCGCTTTTACTGGCTTCATTTGACTAGTGTAGCCTTGAAAAATGTCAGCAAATTGTAATGAGGCACAACCAGACAATACAGTAATTAGCACGGTCACCAAGACATTGGTTGAAATGTGTTTGTTCATCTGAATAATACTATTTCCCAAAGGTTCTTTAATACTGTCACTTTTAAACAACAAAACTAAATTAGTCTCCGCTTAAAGCCATAAAGCTAACGACTTAAATCTAAGGTTAAATTAAGCTTATTTGCACGTAAGGGCAATAGATACTTTGTTGAGAAATTGTAAGAAAAGCGTAAGAAATATTATCTGTTGAAGGGGAAAAGCAATCAACTGGTTCTATTTTAAGTCAGAAATAAATGTTAATTGCTACCGTTAGAAAAATACATCTCTAGCGGTTAGCTAAAATGCCGTCGTCAATCCACGCTAATAAATAGTTCAGTGCAACTTGGCTAACGTCTTCTTCGAGGTTTTGCGTGAGTAAATAATCACATAAGCTAGAGAAGTCACTCCCCTTTAGTATCATTTCTAATAATGAAAATTCTACTTGAGAGATTGATCTAAATTGAGTTAAACGCTGCTTATTTCGCCACAACAACCAAGTATTTGCTATTTTAGTTGCAGGTTGTGGTGCCTTTTCTTGCTTTAATGCTTGCCAAGTTTCCACAGTGTTAAAATTAAAGTGACAAATTTGTAAACTAGGATGAAAGCGAAAAACTAACGTTGGCCATTGCTCATGCGGAATTTCTATTAGCAGTTCTCGGGTAAAACGTTCGGTGTCAGCGGCGTCAAATGCCACCATCAGTAAACGTTCAAAGTGTGCTAATTCGCTGATTAATGGATAGCCATTAAATGGTGCATGATTAGCTAGAAACTCAGGTAACGCATCTGCAAAATTACGTAATGAGGTGTTATTGGATGGATAAGCTTTAATGTAACCATCAACCATTTGATCAAACAAGTCATCACCTAGGTAAATACCTAATTGTTCATGATCGTTATCAATAGTTTCTTTTAACCGCATTTGATAAGCGTTTTTATAGATATGTAAACGGGCATCGCGGCTAATACCACCATGCTCTTCAACTTGATGGGTAATGGTTAATTCATCATCAATTAAGTAGTTTATCATTTGTTGCTGTAGCGTGTGTAATGAAAGTTCGCTCACGTTATTTTTCACTCATCTTTTTATTTTTAGTGGCTCAACCACTCACTTACAAGAAACGTACTCGTTATTTTGCTGTTGATAACAAAATTATCTATGAATTAAGTAAGTGAGCCTAAGGTTTTTGTCGCAATCGCTCGCGCAGTATCTACTTCCGCTAATAATTCTGCTAATGGTGGGATGTTGTCATCACGTTCTATCATGGTGCTTATCCAGCCAAAACGTTGCAACGCTTTTTGATAAAGCAGCCAAACAGGATCCGCAACAGGGTGATCATGGGTATCAATAACGTAATCACCATAATCACTATGCCCAGCCAGATGGAACTGTTTCACTTTTTCCTTAGTAATACCATTAAGGTAATCTTCAGCATTGAAATCATGATTACGAGCACTGACATAAATATTATTGATATCTAATAATATTTCACAGCCTGAGCGGCGAGCAACTTCATTGAAAAACTGCCATTCGGTCATTTCAGAGCTTTTGTAAGTCAAATAGCTTGAAACATTCTCAAGTAATATTGGTCGGCCTAGAAACTCTTGCACTTGCTCAATACGCTGACAAACATGTGTTAACGCTTCATCATTATAGGGTAATGGCAGTAAGTCATGACTATTTTTTTCATGGGCGCCTGTCCAACATAAATGATCTGAAATCCATTCTGGTTGTAGCTCATTGGTCAGCACTTTTAACTTACGTAAATAATCAAAATTAATAGGATCAGTTGACCCTATCGACAAAGACACGCCATGCATCACCATAGGGTAATGTTCGCGAATACTATGTAAATAATGTTTAGGTTTACCGCCATCAACCATAAAGTTTTCAGACACAACTTCAAACCAATCAATTGCCGGTTTGTTGTCAATAACATCTTGAAAATGTTCAGTTCTAAGACCTAAGCCAAATCCTAGAAAATGATCAGGCACACAAGCTTTAGAAAAGGAGAGCGAATGCTCTCCTTCCATGTTGCTGGCAGTTTGCTTATTCGCCAACTGTGCCTCCAACATCGTCACAAGTTTGCGCTGAAAGAGCGACAAAGCCATGTCCTTTACATGCAGCTTGACCTTTACAAGCATTTTCAGCCGTTTTACAGTCATTGTGGCCTTTACAAACATTAACACCGTAACAATGTGTTAATTCAGCTGTGTTAACGTCTCCACGCCAATCGTCCTTTACTTTACCACCAATGTCACCACAAGTTTTGGTATCCATAGCAACAAAACCATGACCTTTACAAGCAGCTTGGCCTTTACAGGCATTTTCAGCAGTTTTACAGTCATTGTGACCGTTACATTTATTAACGCCGTAACAATGTGCTAGTTCAGCAGTATTACTACCTGATGCAGCAGTTTTACTAGATGAATCAGCTGAAACAGCTGAACAGCCCATTAAGCCAGCTACAGCAAGTGCAACAGCAGCACCTTGAAATTTAGTTTTAGTGTTGTGGTTCATCATATTCTCCGATTGTTCTATTGAATTATTATCTTTGTAAGTTAGTTGTGTCCGTATCGCTTGTTTATACTACTTCAAGTGATACGTTCTTATGCCTTTGGCAATACTTTTCGTTTAAACCAGTAGTCGAGGCTGACATAGCGTCCACCGCCGATAAAAAATAATGCCAATAACATAATGAAATAAGTCGCAGCAAACTCAATACCATTATTTAAAATAGTAATATTACCGCTGCTAGTTAGCCACTCGTAGTTACCATGCTCTTGTAAAATAGAAATAATAATTTCTTTTTTCTCAACCGATGCCTGTACACGTTCAGTAGAAAACGGGGCATTAGCATCTGCAATCGCTTGCCAACCATATTGTCCATGAACTGAAGTCATCGCTATAATCATCGTAAACATCATAGGAACTGCCATCAAACGTACGCCAAAACCCAATAATAAAGCGATAGCACCAACAACTTCAGCACCAATAGCTAAAATGGCTAAAAGAAATGGGAATGGTAGCCCTAAGCCCCAATCATCATTGCCAAACCACTGCACAATATTGTCAAAACCTTCAATCTTATGTGTTCCCGCCATCCAAAAAATAGGTACTAAATACAAACGCATCAATAACGGTGCAAGAAAATCCAATTTTTTGCTCGAATTTAGTAAGCCGTAGCCTTTTTCCAATATTGTTTTAACCATGTTTATTCCTGTTCTTTTAAAACGTTAAGTTTAACTTTAGCCCAATTTGTCACTAGTCTACTAAATAATATGACAAGACACTCATGGTAACTGCTTAATTTGACCCGACAAGTTATTGAGTAATTTCATCACTTTATTTAGAAATCATCGAAAAATATATCAAAAAAAAATATTTGAAATATAAACCGCTCTTAACAGTTCATAGCAATTCGATAAAAAAACAGATGCAAACATTATGTATAAACGCTCGCAAAAAAAAACTTAGTCAATTGAATTTAAAGAAATAAAAAAACAAGGTGTGAATATCAGGAAATTATATAAATAATAATGGTTCAGGAAAGCTTGATGAAAATACAGTGAAATAATTAAATATTTCTAAATAAATTTAATTAAATTTAATTTAAAAACGTCGAAAATTTCTGCAGTTTATACGTAGATAATCAATTATAAACAGTATTAAGGGTGGGAAGTTTTCTAGAGTGTAAATAAAAAGTAATTAAAATAAGCCGAAAATAATGAAGACTAATCATTAACATCGGCTCATTGCTAATACCTTATGGAGCAGGATTTGTCGTCAGTTACTAAACTTTAACTAAATTATAATGTTTCAATTTCTGCTAGTGCTTGGGTAAATTCAGGTAACTCTAATTCAAAACAATCTGCACTTTCTTGCCAATCAAGTCCAATAATAACTCCATCTTCAAGTAAGTCTTCGACCCAAAACTCCATCCAATCAGCAACACTAATAGCCGCCGGAACATAGTCAGCCCATTCTTCTACACAATGTTTTTTAGCTAAAGCTTCAGTTGACCAAAGGGGCATAACTTCAGTATTTTCAAAGTTAACAGAATCAAGAACAACCCAATCTTCACTACTTTTATCTTGTAATGCCCAAAAAGTTTGTATTTCTTTAATTTGCTTTATAAAAGTACTAAGTACACTTACTGTTGACATAATATCAGGTTACCTTAAAAGTTTTGTCATTATTATACGGGGGGAAATCATATTACTCAACGCAGCTTTAGCCAGCATTAATAAATATTAACAAGCATTTATTTTAATAATTTCTGCTGCTAATTCCATCAACCGACTCAATAACTTATTTCAAATCAAATAAAGGCAATTAACGTTATAAATCAATAACAAGTGCGACATTATGTCGCAGTAAAAAGTTGAACTTTTCGGATATAGTTGCCGCAATTATTATTTGTTACCATAGAGTTTATCCATGTTATTAAAAAAATCTTATTTAAGTGTTTGCTGCTCGATCGCTTTTATCTCTGCTTTTAACGTTAATGCCGAAGAAATAGATAGCCAAACCACCGAACGAATCGAGATCACTGGCTCGCATATCAAACAAGTTGATCTTGAATCTGCTAGCCCAGTTACCGTTATTGATGCCAAACAAATTGCTTTTTCTGGAATTTCTAGCGTAGAAGAATTGTTACAAGAAATGACGGCCGCCGCTGGCCCCGCAGGCAACGCAACCAATGCTTATTGGACCAGCAACGGCTATGCAACCGCACAAATAAATTTACGCGGGCTTGGTATTAAACGTACTTTAGTATTATTAAATGGCCGCCGTATTGTTGCTGGCGGCACTGGTGCAAACGATAGCCCAGATCTGAATATGATCCCTATTAACTTAATCAAACGCGTTGAAGTTTTAAAAGATGGCGCCTCAGCGATATATGGAGCAGACGCTATTGCTGGCGTCGTTAACATTATTACTAAAGACGATTTCTCTGGTGCGCAGTTGACGATAAAAACGGGGGCTAGCGATAAAGGTGATGCGGAAAACCAAGAAGTAAACTTAACTTTAGGTGGTAACTTTGACCGCGGTAACATAGTAGTGAATGCCAACTATGTTAACACTGGCAATGCGCTACAGTCAGAACGTAACTCTTGCCCATTAACAGAAGTTGACGGCAAGCTCGAGTGCTTCTATTCAGGTTCAACGATTGGTGGCCGCGCAACACTTTCTGACGGAAGTGAAGTACAATTTAATCAAAACCCGATGGCTGACGGTAATAGCTATTCAACTTATAATAATAGCGAACACGGTTATAATTGGTTCGAGTCATTAAACTCATATAGCCCGATGAAACGCTTTAACATTGCAACTTTGCTGAACTACGAAGTAAACGAAGATGTGCAATTAAGTACCGAACTTATTTATGCAAATCGTCGCTCTAGCCAAATTGTTACTCCACGTGGCTTTGCAAAAGTGAACGTTGCCAGTGATTTTATTTACAACCCAACAGGCCAAGATTTAACCTTAAAAAATCGTCGTAATGTTGAAGTTAACAATCCTGAATTCTTTCAAGAAACCAATACTTTACAAACAAACTTTATGCTTAATGGTGAATTAGCTAACGATTGGCAGTGGCAGCTAAGTTATAGCTATGGCCGAAATACTGGTACTGATGGTTGGAGCTATGACTTTAATGATGCTCGCGTGGCACAGACATTAGACAGTTCAGTATGTAGCACTGAGGTTGATGCAGCGATTCCATGTGGTGACTACTTTGGTATTGGAGAACTTTCTCAAGAAGTGATCGATTATGTCACTTATCGACGAGAGGGTAGTGGCGGTAACGAATTACGCGCTTGGACTGGCCAATTAACCGGAGACCTAATGGAGCTTGATACCGGAACTTTAGCTTTTGCTGCAGGTATCGAGCAACGCGACGAAAAAGGCTGGCGTAAGCCCGACACCGTTGCCCAGCAAAATGGCGATGAGGACGCTATTTCCGGCGCTTATCAAGTAAAAGAAGCTTATATTGAGTTTGCAGTACCGCTTGCACGCAATACTACTTGGGCAGAAAATTTAGCAGCTGACGTTGCATTACGTTATTCAGATTATTCAACATTTGACTCTGATACAACGTTTAAACTCGGCTTAACATGGCGTATTAACGACACGTTCATGCTTAGAGGTGTGCGCTCTTCAGCATTTAGAACACCCACTATTACAGAGTTATTTGGTGGCACAAATACTGAAAACCTTATTACTGTTGACCCCTGTGCGGGCGCTACAGGTGCAATTAAAAACAATTGTGTTGCTGCCGGTGTTCCGGTTAATTTTACACAAGATGGTTCAACGGTTAAAACCAGCGTCGGTGGCAACCCTAGTGTAGCGCCAGAACGAGCAAATACTTTAACATTAGGTGCTGTATGGCAAAGCCCATATGCCGACGATTTAGCCGTTACAGTAGATTATTTTGATATTGAAATAGACAACGCCATTAATTCAGTTGCTGGGTCAAACATGCTACGTTTATGTTATTCAGACCCCGTTGCTTATGCTGAATACTGTAATAATATTGTCCGTGATGAGAATACATATCAAGTGACAGAAATTGAAAAGCGTCCAATGAATGCCGCTAATGAAAAGGTTGCAGGTATTGACGTTAATGTAAAATATAAAACTGAGTATAACAGTTATCAATTAGCACTAAACTGGGACGTAACGCGTTTATTAAACCATGAAAATACCGCTTTTGATGGCGCAGAAACTGAAGTACTTTTAGGTAAAATAACCGCTGACCGCGGCAGTTTTTCTAAATGGAAAAGTAATATCCAAATATCAGTAGCAACGCAAGACTATAAGTTTAACTATAGCATTCGCTATATCGGCAAAGCTGACGATGAAAATGGTGGTGGTCCTATCGGTAGTTCAGTACCGAGTGTCTTCTACCATGACATCCAAGCAAGCTATGCCATGTCCAACGATTTAATATTTTCAGCTGGTATTGATAATATTTTTGACAAACAACCACCATTTTTAACTTCAACGAATGACGCTAATACTGACGTATTTACTTACGATACCATTGGTCGTCGGGGATATGTAAAAGTAAATTACGACTTTTAATGCTGTAACATTAATATGCAGTAGAGCATAAGGCCACTCGTTCTAAAAACATATTAACTAATAAAGCCGCTGGACAATCACCAGTGGCTTTATAGTAATTAAAAACCTTTACTCTAAGCTTTAATTAAATATTTAAGTTTCAATATTTACCGCTTCTATGGCAACTCTAAGAACGTATAAAGGCAAAAGTTAGACAATATAAACACTAAAATTATCCAAATCATCTGTTAAGCTTCAATTACTCTTCGGTTAAGTAATAGAAAACTCGTTTGAAAATTGAAATTGCAAGCAGCATTGCTGATATTAATGAACAGGATTGGCAAAGACTAAACAGAGAGTCATCGGTATTTTCAAGTTATCAATTTTTCAAATGCTTGGAATGCAGTAGTTCAGTTTCTAAAGCTAAAGGCTGGCAACCTCACCACCTGCAATTAAATAGTGATCATAACAACAAAAAGACTAATAAAGTTGACGCTATATTACCGATGTACATCAAATCACATTCCTGGGGTGAATATGTTTTTGACTGGGCATGGGCCGATGCTTATCAACAACACAATGTGCCCTACTACCCTAAATTAGTTGCTACCGCGCCTTTTACCCCCGTAACTAGCGATAAATTATTATCTCAAAACCTTAGGGTTAATGATCTATTTCCCTATTTGAGCGAGCATTGTCAGCAATCAGAGATTAATAGTTGGCATTTATTATATTGCCAAGCTGAAGATCAGCTTGAACAATCACCACAGCACAGTCCTGAAAATGTCTACCAACGTAATACCGTACAATTTCACTGGCTTAATAATGGTTATCGAGACTTTGATGACTTTTTAGCTAGCTTTACCGCCAGAAAAAGAAAAAACACTCGCAAAGAACGCCTTTCTATTGGCCTGCAAGGTATTAACGTTAGACGTATTAAAGGCGCTGATATTAATGAAAAAGAGTTAGCCTTTTTTTACTTAGCCTATCAGCTAACTTATTTGAAGCGTGGTCACACACCGCATTTAACCTTGCAATTTTTTCAAGCCGTCATTAAGCAGCTACCAGATAATATCTTATTAATCGTCGCCAACTGTAATGGAGAAGATGTCGCATGTGCTTGGTTTTTTTATGATAACGACTGCTTGTACGGTCGTTATTGGGGTTGCACGAAGCCCTATAGCAATCTACATTTCGAATTGTGTTACTACCAAGGCATCGAGTTTTGTATTGAAAATAGTCTGAGCTTATTTCACCCTGGTACTCAGGGAGAGCATAAGATTCAACGCGGTTTTGAACCAAAATTAACAACTTCTTATCATTGGATTAAACATGAAGCATTTAGGCCCGCAATTAAAGCCTATTGTTTACAAGAGCAAGAGCAAATGCGTAACTATCTACAGCAATGCCAGAAACAATTGCCTTTTAGGCACAGTCAAAAAGATAGTAAATAAACAAAACAGCCACATTCAAGAGTAATTAACGTATGAACAAACCCTATTCACAGGCCTGCGAGAATAACAAAGCCTTTATTTTGCCGTTCTTAGCAGATAGTTTTACAAATAGTAGAAATTTATTAGAAGTTGGCTCAGGTACTGGCCAACATGCGGTACATTTTGCTGAAAATATGCCGTGGTTATCATGGCAAACCAGTGACGTTATTAACAATCATCAAGGTATACATCAATGGCTGAACGAATATCCATCAGTTAATTTATTTACTCCCATCGAACTCGATTTAAATAATCCTTGGCCAATTACACAAGTTGACGCCATTTACAGCGCAAATACCTTACATATTATTAGTTGGCCTTTAGTACAAGCATTTTTCCAAGGTGTATCGCAACACTTAGCCACTGCGGGGAAATGTTGTATTTATGGACCATTTAATTATCAGGGAAAATTTACTAGCAAAAGCAACGCTAACTTTAATGAGTGGCTAAAAGAGCGCGATAGCGAAAGTGGTATTCGTGATATTGAGGCAATAACAACATTGGCAAAAAACGCTGGATTATCGCTAGACAAAGATCATGAAATGCCTGCTAATAATCGCTTATTAGTGTTTACAAAGCTTAGCTGAAATCAAAGTAACCCGAGCCCGGGGTAAGCAAAATAAAAAGTAGGCTAGTCGAGAAACTCACATACTTTTATGCAATACCACCGGTTGCCTGAAAGTGCAGGATTCCGCATATTCAAGCTGCTTGGGGATTAAGGAAGCTCAGCTCAAGCTAAGAAGTTATTCATCAGCTACTTTTACTGTTATTTCAATAGCTTTAGCCTTGCCTGCAACCCATTTTTGTAGATACACACTGCCTAATACTTCAGCTTTGCCTGGCTCTGAGGCTTCTTTGAATCGAATGCTATTTTTATTTTCTTTTTCAAAAACTAATTTAACGCTAACTTCTGACATAGTATTTTCCTATAACAAAATGAATCCTATGACTTAAGCAAGCTTTAACTGAGCTACTAACCAAGTGGCTATATCACGAACTTGCGTTGGATGAACACTATGCGCCATCGGGTATGTTTGCCATTTAACAGGATAGTTTTTCTTTTTCAACAAACTATTAGCCATTTTACCTGCGCTCAGCGGCACAACTTCATCATTATCGCCATGCTGCTGTAAAATAGCTGTATCACTATTGGCCTCACTCAATTGCTCAGGCAAAGCATCAGCATTAGGTAAATAACAAGATAGCGCCATAATACCAGCAAGCTTTTCCGGATAGCGTAAACCAGTAAACATCCCCACGACTCCACCTTGGCTAAAACCGGCTAAAATGATATTGCAGGCAGGGATACCACTGTCTATTTGCTCTTTTATTAAAGCCTTAACTTTAACTTCCGATTCTAATACGCCGTCCATATCAGCACGGCTATGCAAATCCATACTTTTAATATCATACCACGAACGCATTACATAGCCTTGGTTAATCGTTACAGCCTGTTGAGGAGCATGCGGAAAAACAAAGCGAACAGCGTGATTTTGGGGGAGTTTTAATTCAGGTACAATCGGTGCAAAGCCATCACCTGAGTCACCTAAGCCATGAAGCCAAACAACACATGATGTTGCAGGTACATTAGGTTCAATAGTAATACGATCTAGCGGAGCTGAAGACATGCTTATCTCTTAATATTTGTTACTGTAAAATTGCCGATATAATAACGTTGTTCAAGAAGCTCATACAACAACTTTAATCTATTGTTTTGATGTTATTAATCTTTGTTTATATTTCAGCCCTTCCTATAGCGTAAGATAAGAACACTACTGAAATAACCTTATCAACCAATTAGCCACTAGGTATATTCGATAGAGTAAAATTAAGCTACTCTATCGTGTATGATTTTATCGTTTTTTATAAATCAATTATCATAAATATTATAACCATTAGCTTATTCTCATTAACTTTGCCTAATATGCAAAGTATGTCAGGCAAGGGAGCCTAGGTGCGATTTTTCAAAGTTTTTTTAATTGCTGTTTTACTATCGCTCATTATTCTGACCACCGCTTATATCGCTCGTATAACACTTATAAACAGTGTAGCGACAGAGCAATTAAGTTTAGTTGATATGAAAGTCACCTGCTTAGACTTTAGCCTTGCTAGCAATATGAACATCATGATCGAAAGATTATGTTTAAACAGCCCTAAAGCGGATATTGAAATACTCGAAACCACAGTGCAATGGCAATATTCGTCAACATTTAAAGTAACAGATGTTGATATCAGGCAGGCTCAAATAATAGGCACTGAGCACCTATTTTCCAACCAAAATAATGCTAATCAAAACGACAAGACGAACAAAAACAGTCAAATATCGTCAACATTACAGTCTTATATTAATCAAATTAGTCAATTAAAGTTACCTGTTAATCTCAATGTAACTCAACTTGAATACTTGCCTTTTAATGCAATCAGTAGTTCAAGTACATCTAACCAAGAGCACCAGGTAAGCAGTTACACAGCCAATTTGTCAGCTATAGGCGATATGATTTATTTTTCGTTAAGAAATGCCGATAACATTGAGTTTATTAACGCTAAATTAGACAATAGTAATATCGACAGTAAAAAAATAAAATATGAAGAAGGTTTCGCCATCGATTTAAGCGGCAAGCTAAATTTACTGAAAAAATTCCTCAATACACACCAACTCCCTTTAGCGCCTACGCTACAAAATACCTTAAGCAATAGTGAAATATCGGGTGATATCAATACAGTAATAACATATCAAAATAATAAACTTAGTGTACATAATAGAATTGCTAAACTAGCAATCATTTCAAAAAGTGGCATAAATAATAGTGGGCCATTCAAACTAACTAGTACATTGAATTTCAGGAGTCAATTACAGTTGTCTGCTAACGAAAAGTTAAGCAGCCCTAATATTGAAATAACACTAAGCTTTATAGAAGCAAATACTCTTGCATTGGATTATAGCCAAACCCACCTTATTTCAATGTTAGAAGACCATGAAATATCTCCAACATTAATAGCAATACTTAAAGATAACCCCTTGGGTAACCTCAAGTTGACGCTAGCAGACAGCACAGCGGTTAGCCTAGACAACAAGCAAGTAAGCCTTAGCGGTGTTAAAGTTAAGGCTAGCGGTGATGAACGGGCTCACCTTGTTGAGCTTAACAAGGTGACTTTCTCACTGCCTAGTAGTGACTTAGCGATAGAAAGCTTTATTGTCGATAGCGAAATTAGATTAGCTGATATAGCGTCATTTACCACTGCCCCCGTTTCTGTGCATTTAGAAGGGGGACTACAAAAGAGCGAACAAAAAATAGCGCTTAACTTAACTAAAAACTCCATCATTACTGCGAAAAATATTACTTTGGCAACGAAGAACGCCAAGCAAAAAAATAAGTCCAAAGCTAAGTCGAAAACTAAACCAAAAGCTAAGCAGGAAGTTAACAATAAAAAAGAGTATGTGCAGGCAAGCCTTAGTGCAATCGAAAAATCCAATATGTTAATTAGCCTGAAAACGTTGTCATCAACGCTTGAGGGAAATTTGCAACTGCTAGAGAATAATATACTTAGCATGAATGTAAAAGCACGCAGCCAAGCATCACAAATCAAGGTCCCAAAAACACTACAAATAAAATCATTTGAACTTGTTAGTGAAATTAAAGGTAATCTCGATGACATTAAAATTGATGCCACTGCCAATGCTGACGGCGTTAACCTTGGCACTATTGTCATTTCTGGTCCTGTGCTAGCGCCTAAAGTACAAGTCGCTGCCAAGGGTTTGCAACTAACTAATTTATTGTCATTAAATATACAGCTGCCAACTAAAATTGAACTAGTTGACGGCTTATTGGATTACAGCGTATCCGGCCAAATAACAAACTTTAATGACATTAAAAACACACCACTTAGTACCTCTGTCGCAGTGACATCGCTCAGTGGTGATATTGATGGTATTTGGCTGCAAGAGCTGAATTGGCAACAACATTTCACCTTACTGGCCGGAAAAATAACCACGACACCTAATACAGAAGAAAACTTAACCGTTGAGTTAATTGAAACTGCAACGCCAATTTCAAAGCTTTCCATTAATACTAGTTGGACTTTTAATAAAAGCTTTGCGTTTTCAGCCAGTAAACTTAAAGCAGATGTTTTAGGTGGCAGTTTTTCCATTACAAAATTACAATGGCCTTTTGAGCACGGCCATTCAGTAAACGTTCAGCTTGAAAGTATAGACTTAGAGCAAGTATTAGCATTAGACAAGAAGCAAGGTATTGTTGTTACTGGGGATATTTCAGGACAACTACCCGTTACATTTGATGGTGAAAAATATATTATTGTAGACGGTGAACTACACAATATTAGTAATGGCTTAATTCAGGTCATTAACAACCCTGCGGTAGCCGAGCTAAAAGCGAGTAATAGTCAGCTGCAATTGGCGTTTGATGCACTGCAAAATTTGCACTACCATCAGCTTTCTTCTGAGGTTTCTATGGCGGACGACGGTTATATGCTTTTGGAAACAGTAATAAAAGGTCGCAATCCCGATATCGATAACGATGTTAATCTCAATTTGAATTTAAGTTACGACTTGCTAGGATTACTTGAATCCTTGTCAATAACACAACGTTTTGAAGAAAGTATTATCAAAGGTTTACAAAAAAATAAGGAGTAAGTATGAGTAAAATACTAACCGCAGTATTAGCTATTTTTATAATGAGTGCCTGCACACATAAAATAGAAGTTAGCGCAAAAGAGCCAATCACGATTAATTTAAATTTAAAAATTGATCATGAAATAAAGGTCAAAGTAGATAAAGAACTAGACGACATATTTAGTGACGAAAGCGACGTATTTTAAGGAGATGTAATGAATAATTTAACCAAAAAATTTATAAAAAAACTAACCTGTGCTGTTTTAGTCTCAGCAATGACTTTTTCAGCTTGGGCAATTTCACTTGGCGACGCAAAAAAACAAGGTCTAGTTGGTGAAATGCAAAATGGTTACTTAGGCATGGTTGTTGAAAGTGCTGAAGCTAAAAGCTTGGTGGAGAGTGTTAATAAAAAACGCAAAAGCATTTATATTAATTTAGCGCGTAAAAACAAAATTACCATACAGCAAGTTACTGCGTTAGCAGGTAAAAAAGCCTTAGCAAAAACTCAATCTGGGCACTTTATCAAAAACACTTCAGGAAAGTGGATTAAAAAATAAAAAGTATAGGCTAGGAACTACCACTCGTAGCCTATAATCTCTTCTCAACAAACTAGCCATGACATTCGGTTTATAAACAATTTAACTACAGCCTTATGCCCTTTCCATACAAAGTTTTATTACTTTATATGCACGCTAATGTCATTTTTCTGCCTTAACAACAAAAACAAGCATAAAACCAAATTTTCACTTAAAAATCAATCAGTTAATGTCACCATAATTCCGTTGTCATATTTTTTAACACTTCATACCTGGTTGACCTGTCAACATGACTTAGTGATATGAATTGCAACAAAAATAAAATATTGGCATACTTAATGCTTTGCACGTTCAGTATATGTTGTCTAAGTTATAAATAGGAATAAAATTGAACCATTTACTTAAGAAGATACTCTGCCCACTAATTTTGCTTATTGGTTTTATCAATAACGCACAAGCTGGTCTAATAGAAAACTATGATATATTGGATGTTAATTCCTCAATTGTAAGTAATAATACCCAAAGTTGGTTTACTGTTAATGTTACTGATGATTTTTATTCCCTGACCTTATCTCTTGATTGGTATGACCAAGGTTGGGGCAATAGAAAAGGCCAAATAAATTTTCGCCTAAACAATTTTGATTGGCTTTCTTCAGGCCTTCTGGCTAACCATCGTTTGCTCAGTGAATCAGTTACTATCACACGTGCTGAATTAATAGCCGTCAATACATTATCTCTTGCTCCCTCTTCGCCAACAACTCTTGAAATCGGTTATGTTGTAGGTGGTGGTGGTGGTCATAGATTACATATACGTGATGCGTCTTTAACAGTAACGAATGTATCGAACTTACCTGCTGTAATTAATGTACCAGAGCCTTCTTCTTTAGTGCTTTTAATGCTAGCAGCTCTAGGTTTCACTACGATAAAACGTCGTAACAAAAGAACATATTAACGCCTACATAAAACTTAATATTTAAAGCCAATTAACATTCAATTAATTGGCTTTTTTGATCGCATTCTATTCCCAATAGTCCATGTGGAAACAGAATATAAACACTGAACCTAGCACGTAGCTTATTCATCGACACACATCTCCAACTTCAACATTTAAAAATTTCAATTTGTTATATGCTGAAACCCAAGCGATTAGATGAAAATAAATCAGTTCGCTCTTATACAAAGTACTTTTCAATGTTATTCGTATACTACATCGCAGCAACAAGTGTTCTTTGTTAAGTTGCACATTTAGCGTCTTATTCTGCCATAACATCAGCGTCACCTAAACATTGTTAGCTTCAAGCTTGGATTTAAATTCACATTGTTTTATTGTCCAATCACATAATAATATTCCCAGTTACAATAACTTAATTGATCAAGTCACTAAAAATTACAACGCTGTATTATAAATAATATCAACACGGGTTAAGCCAAATAACTCAGCATTATTGACTCGTGATGATCTACTCAAATATTTCACTTTTGCACACTATTCAAAAGTCAACAGGCAGTAATTGGTACAAAATATCAAAGAATAAGCACTAAGCTTCATTTTATGAATAAAAGTAGCTAAAGTGTCAGCGGGTACAATATTTATATTAGGCTAGGCAAATGAGATTGAGTTTAAAGTTGAAGCTAAACTTATTCTGCAACGTTATGGTTACAGCATTAATATTCCCTTTATTATTGCTGCAAGCCATTGCAGTAAGGTTAACCGTACTGCGCTTACCTGAGCCGGACGGCGAACGCTCAGGATATTGTGGTGACGGAAGTGAATTGCGTTTACTGATTGTTGGGGACTCTGCCGCAGCAGGCGTTGGAGTAACAAAACAAGCGCAAGCAATAAGTGGGCAATTAACTACAAGTCTTGCTGAAAAACACCGAGTAAATTGGTTATTAGTTGCCCGTACCGGTTTCACTTCATCTGACCTTATCGCCGAGCTTAACGCACTACCTTCACAACAATTCAACTATGTACTGATTTCTGTTGGCGTGAATGATGTAACTGGCTTAACACGAGCCAAACAGTGGTCAAAAAATATAACCACGATCGCGCATATATTAAAAACTAAATTCGGCGCTCCTAATGTGATATTTTCCGGTGTACCGCCAATGGAAAAGTTTAAGGCAATCCCTTTCCCTTTGAACTTCTTCTTAGGTAAGCAAGCTAATAAACTCAATGAGTTAATGATAACGGCGCTAGCGTGTGAACAGAAGAATACGATACTGAAATTTGACTTGCCCTTTAAGCCTGAGTATCTAGCAAAAGACGGTATTCACCCTTCTGAACTGGCATACAGTGCCTGGGCGCAACAAACCGCTAATGAATGTTTCCTTTACAAAAACGAGCACACTTAAAGTGTCTCGATCTACAAGCTCAAAAGCTTTATCATGATAACCATCAAATATCTTATTGAATTTCGTTTTTGTTAAACTCATTTTTTCTGGACACTTTTATGTGTACAGATTTGATAGACAAAGCTAAACAACTTTGTATTAAACTGAATAAAACAATCATCGAAAATTTTATTTTTACGATAAAAACAACTAGCTAAAGACAAAAACAGACAGTTATGGATAAAAATAACCAAGCAACAATCCTCTGGCACGATTATGAGCTTTGAAAAATAAGCAGTTGATTAATAGTAATTAAATATAATTAAAGCCAGGCATGATGCACTCTGTGATGCACACACCTTTAACGATTGGACTTTCAATAACTTACGAGGAAACCCAAGAAAAATCAACACCTTGTATCATAACTGCCTAGAATTATGAAACTTTGGTAGTTTCAGCAAAACCTCACAAAATTCGTTATTCATTTTATTACGAAGACAACTGGTTTTGTTTCTCTAAATAAAGTCCTAGCCCTCCAAATACTAACGCTGCGATTATTAGGGTTGTTGCATTACGATTCGCAGCTTTACATGCAACTACGGCCGTTCCAACCAGTGATACAGTTAACGATGTTTTTAATTGTTCGCTTGTTGGGAGACCAGTAAGAACCTCATTCACCAAATGCTCACAATTATTAAATACGCTATATTTCAAATCAGTAAACAACCTACTCTGAATTCTCTCTACAACCTCCTGTGTAGCACTAAAGCATTCTTTTATTACGAGGCGTTCTCCATCTGAAAACTCTTCAATAGTACTTAGATGAGTATTTCTTTCTGGATTCGTATGCAAAACCAATTGCTCACCCTGCTCGAAATTAAGCATTAATCCTGCATGAGCTACTAAACCAGACACTTTCTTTCTATACACCTTTGTCACTGATACTAATAGTTGCTCAGTAAACATATTCTCATTCAACAACATTTCTGTTATCCTTATATTACGTTAAAAAATACATATATTCTAAATACGAATATACACCACAAAACGGATACTATCCTTATATCGGATAGTTGTCAATAATTGATTTTGAGAATTTGCTATGAATCAACAAATAACCTACAACGCATTAGTTGGGTTTGAACTAGAAAGCATTAGAAAAGAATTAGGAAAGGAACAATCGGAGATCTCGACCGCTACTGGTATATCTCAACCTGTGCTATCAAGGCTAGAGAAAGGCAAAGCCATGATCACTATTGACCAATTGTTTGTCGTTTGTGGTGCGCTAGGGGTTAAACCTGAAAATATAATTTCTAAAGCTTCAAAGGGAGTAGAAGCATTTAGTACAGAGGACGCTGTTAACGTTACAACCACCAAAGAAGCCAATACATCTGGAGCTGTATTAACTGGTGCTGCTATTGGAGCTTTATTGACGTTGTTTTTGACAAAAGGGAAATAATAATTCCCTTTTGATGTAGATAGACCGACCCTGTAACTAAATCTGTGTAACCACCCTATAGTCTCGCAGATAACATCATTTAAGCCTTAAATGGCTTCATATAAAATTTGTATTAAAGCTTCGGTGGGTATGGGTCATTAACTTCTCGCCTTTCTTTATCTGGTTTTTTTAGAAACTCTTTCCAATTACCTGCCTTTTTACCATCGATTTCATTAGACGAACGAACATCTAAGCAAGCATCCAACTTTTCTTCAGCAACGAATTTCCTTTCAACGAATGATGCTAACTGATCTTCATCAAATGAGTTTTTTAGATATGGGTAATTAATACTAAGCTCAGCACTATCGTTCTCTTGAAGAGAGCGATTTACTTTGCCAAACAATCGATCTAGTCGTCCGACTCTTTGCTCATTATCCCCTGGGTTTCCTGCTATGCCGTAGTGATGAACACTATTACATTGCATATGTAAATTAACCCCTTCCTGAAACACTGAGGTAGCGACTAATACATTAGGGTAAAAAGGTGAGTTAAAACCGGTTATTAGCCTCTGCCTATTTCCAGATTGACCACTTGCAAATGCAGATGGAGAAGTCAGTGTTTTTAACGAATTCCATTTATTCTCAGAGTCGTTGATATTTACGCCCTCAATTTTTTCACAAACATCTTCAAACGTTTTAATCGCAGCATTGAAATACCAAAGCAACCAAGATTTTTTTAATTTAGGTTTCACATAAGTTATAAATTTTTTGTATCGTACCTCTGCACTTTTAACCTTTTTTATTTTCTGTTGCTTTTCAAACGTAGAATACCAAATAAACAATTCAATCATTACAGGACTTGCATGTAGAAGGCCTGCCTTTAGGTAGTTAGCAAAATTCTCTAATATTCTTTCATCATTCTTTTTCCATATTGTTAACTTCGATTGCTGCTCAGGCGCTAATAATGGAATAATATCAGCCCATATAGTCGTAACATTAAACCCACCTTTAACTATATTTGTTTGCTCTGGTATTTGGCTACATTTACCTATTCTTGCATGTAATGCGGCACTAGAATATAAAGCACGGGATTTTCCCGCTGAATCATGTTCAAAGTGGTATGTATAATCACCAGTTAAATAATCTTTAAGAGGCTCTAAGAATAATGAGAAGATACTTTCAGGCTTTTTAAATCTCAGCGCAACATTTGTACAAACAGTATTTTTTTCGTCTTTTTTCACTACAAACAGATTAGCGACTTTTGAAGTCAGTTTTTGGTCTAATTGGTCATCATTGGAACCGTCAGCTTCCTCTAATACATCCTCTGCTCGTTGCCATTTATTAAACAACTCACGGTCCCACTTACTTTTTTTCCACTCTCTAATTTGCTTTTTACTCAAGCCAATAGCTTTAGCTATTTGGGGGGCGAAGAGTTCATCATAAGAGCTATTGGTACGTTTAGTTAATTCACGCACAGATGGTATACGGCGCACAAAAACAAGGTGTTTAATGTCATCTAAAGCATCATAGCTTAAGGTATTAGGAACAAATTGTTTCACTAACGCATTATATTTGGGATGCTCTGGATGCTTACCAAAACAATCAAAATATTGCTTACTAAGGCTATGAAGCATTTCTGAGTCTGTTGCCTTACTAAAAGAATCTTTCGCCGATTCTGCATCATTATCATCTGTAGCGTCATTTGGTAATTCTTCATCGTACTCCCCAAACGATTCAAAACCTTCTAGGTAACCATAAAGATATTGCTTATTTGCATTACCACTTTTTCTACTTTCTTTTAGTCTATGTACAAGCTGGCGTTGATATAAACCAAAAAACAATTCAGCTTCTGGATTATCTTTAAATGTAACAGGTAAGTCAGTCTCTACTCGATAATCATATTTAGAATGGTGTGCGTTATCTTTGCCTTTCATCAAGCGAAAACGCCGCAAGGCGAACTGTTCGAGTAAAGACCGCGCATCTCTTTTTTTACCACCAACATTGATGGTTTCCTCATGGAAAAAATAGCTCAAAATATTATAAACATCAGCAGGTGAAGAGTGGGTAGGTGTAGCAGACATAAGCAGTACTTTTTTTGATAACTTCATTTTACCACTACCAAAAAAAGCTTTTGCAGCGTTTACTTTTTGTGAACCACCATTAATTGTCCGAAAGTAATGCGCTTCATCTATGACTACCAAATCAAACTCACCATCTTCAAGGTAACTTCTTACATTTTCATTCAATAATGAGCCAACTCTTGAAGCCTCTAAATTTTTATCTCCTTCATAACCCTTTGTTAATCCGCTAAAAGAGTGCACTGTTGTAAAGAAAATATTATCGCTATTTTCTTTAATTGAGTCGACTAGTCTAATTAAATTACTTTCTGGCTGAGGTAATTTAATTTTAATATCTGACGAATGATAATGATGAGCTATAAAGCTTTTAAATTCATTGCGCCAATGCCCACAAATGTTTTTGTTTGGCGTTATAACCAATACCTTAGCGTTAGGTTTTCTGAGCCATAAATGCAGTATCAAAGCAATCGCTTGGAATGTTTTTCCCATTCCTACTTCATCCGCCAGAATAGCTAAATTTTCTTTTCCGAGTAAATTCCAAAGATAAGCAACACCTTCAGCCTGTTTATCGGCCATTGTTTTATCTGCTTCAAGTTTATCAATTTGATAGCACCAATCAGTAATACCTTTTTCGAAAGTCATTAATTTGGACACTTCCAGCGCAGTCAAAGGAGGCCAGTTTTCAAGAGACATATTTGCACTCTTTCTGAATCAGGTTTCGATATTTTTTTGAACCTAGCTTTTTGGGTTCGTGAGAGTTTTTTTCAATATCAATAAGTAAAGAATTCAAACGTAGTTTTAGTCCTTCATCAATACCAATTTCTAGGGTTAACGCTTTATTAACTAACGAGTTATATTCTTGTGTCATATACCAGTTCAACACGTTAACCTCTCGTTCTATTTCTACTCCAATCTTCTCTTTTAGCTCTGTCATACAGCCAGGGACAACAAAAGCATATTGTTCTAGAAGACTAACACTATTAATTTTTTCCAAGCGAGTATCAAACTCAGCACAAGCCTGGAACATTCTAAAATAACTAAGAGAAACAGGTTTAACGTCACTATCAGTAAAGTCATTAATATTATCATCGTCCGGATCTTGGTCCGTATTTAACTCACGCCGCAATGATGTATTACCATTACCCTCCAATTCAGCACCAGAAATCAAGTTACTAAAAATATCATCTAGCGAATCGAAGTCTTCAACGCGACGAAGTTCGGCTTGCTTTTCAATAATAAATCCACGGTGAACAATACGGTTATGATGACGAACTTCATATGAGTGTTGTGAAAGTAAGCACTGGGGCTTTATTACAGGAAACTCTGTAGTAACGTTGCTAAGCGACTCGACATTAATTAAATTATCTATATCCGGAAGTAAAAGCTGATAACCATCTAATAAAGAAGAATCATTTGAAAGGTGTACAGTGTATTTCAGATACCGCCAGTCAAAGCTAACTTGAATAGCAAACGGCAATAGTTCAGGTACTTCTAACCCCTCTTTATCTAAACTTTCTTGGTTCATAAAGTCAGATGTATCAGCAATAAAGTTTTTACCAAGTTGCTTATCTAACAACTCATCATGTTCAAATACAAAACCAGCTTCAATATTTACGTGAGCGTTCTCGTTACCTAATAATAAATTTGAGCCAGGTGTAGTGAAATTCCATGAGCCAATGGCTAAGCGATCTGGCGTCATCCAAACTTTTGCATGACATAAATCACAGCTATCATGCTTTTCAACCGCATTGTTATAAAAAGTTAGTTTTTCTAATTTTTGTAGTCGCCCTAGCTCGTCACTCCATTTTGTTCTAATGAGCTTATTTTCTACTCTATCAGGGGTAATATGCAATGAAAGTGGTATCGGGTTGCCTGTAATACGCTGAATTTTAGCTTCTAAGTTTGAAATGTATTTTGGTAAGTCGGCAGGAAAATAGGGAGACCAAACAGCAAGTTTATGCTCCTCATTCTTTGCTAAATCTTTAAATAACGATTCTAAAAAGTTAGGCTGTGCAAAGCTATGAATAAACTTCCATTGCTGATCTGCTCCTGAATACAATTTACGAGCAATAGACGTTGATTGTTCAGTCTGATTAATTGAAGTGAACAAGGGAGAAAAGAAAGCCTTAACCGATTTTTTTTGTTCACTTGAAGCTATCTTTCTAAACGCAAAGACTTCCTGATTGTTAGACCAACCACTTAACGTTAAATTTGCACTCCCAGCGCCTAATATTGCACGACCATCGTCAGCTTCTAAGTAAATGACCTTGGGGTGAAAAAGAGTCTGCTTCGAAAAGTTCACTGCATTGTTTAGTAAACTAGGGTTTATAGAATGAACATCAATAGCGGTACGTTTCAAATCGCTAGCATCGTACATTCGAACGTCAGCAAAAATAGCAATATCCAATTTATTTAGTGCTTCTGTTCCTTCAGTTAAAGCAATACTTCCATTTATTCTCTGTTGCATTAACTCGTAATCAATACGATTTTTAGGTTTATCCATTTGTAAGATAGTCGGTAAAACATGTCGTTCAAAAAAATCTAAGTTTAAGTTAAACGATGTGAACCATACTCGTTTAATTGATCCTAAATCTTTTATTTGTTCTGCAAGTTCTTCTAAAAGTTTCATGCAGCATCAGCCTCAATATCTTTTATTTCTTTCTGACCTTCTAATCCATGAATAAGCTGTTTAAATTCACTAAGGTAATATCGATGATACCATGTAGCTGTAGGCCTTTTCTCAACAGAAGGCACCTTAGATAACTTAACGTTGCAACTGAAATTCCCATTCGCATCATTTTCAACCCAGACACTTTGCCCTCGCTTAGACATAATACTTTCATGGTATTTTAGCAAAACAGAAATGATACTTTTAAGAATATCTTCATCATCACCTTGCGCTATCATTGAAAGTTTTAATAACGATTCAAATCGCCCTTTTGCAGTAGTTCCCAATACATTTTTCACTTGAATATTATCTACAAGTGCTCTCGCTAATGACGGTAATGTATTAATATCTCGCCCTAGCAATTGATAACTTTCTAAGACATTTTGTATTGTTTGCTTTCGCTGACTCATTAATAGCGTAAACAACAGGTCACATTCAGCAAGAAATGGTTCAATATCAATAATGTTTTGTAATTTTGTTTTTACTTCGAAATCTGTAGTTAAACTCAGTGCCTGTTCAAATACCTGTTGTCGATTAATTTGCTCTTCATTAGCTTGAATCACCTCATACAAACAACCAGCTGCACCGATATTTAGTTCAGAAACATCAAGCCAAAAATCCTTACACATAGAGCCAACGTGCTTAGCAGAGTTAAATGCCGTTTGATAAGCGTTATTTAACTCCATAGGTACTTCATCAAAATTTATTGTCGGTTTCTTATGAGTACTTTTTAATAGTTTTTTGAAATGAACAATCAATAAGTCTTTAACTTTTTTCAACTCTTCACAACTATTTATAAATTTGGAAGTTTTATTCCACTGTTCAACATATTTAGGGTGCTTATACCGGTAATCTTTATCGAAGAATTTCATATCGATAAACGGGGTTTTATAACGGCCACTTACCCCTAATGTTAATTGACGCACTAACAAGTGGCTAACTTCAGTATGGGAAAATTTTAATGTGATCCCTTCTCCTTTACCTAATTTTGCTCGCCCTTTTGAAGCCCCTAGAATACCAAACGTATCTACTGGCTTTTCACTGGTTAAAATTGAGTATACGAATAGATTTTCTGCATGAATTAAACAAGCTTGTTTGAATTCAAGAACATCTGTTTGAGGGTATAGATGGGCAAGTTGCCCTTGAAGGGTAAGTCCTGATTCAACCAGTTCTTTAATCGCTAAGTGATGTACCAAGTTAAGCGTGTAATTACGTACATCATTTGAAATAGAGCTGACTCTGTTGTTAAATATTTTTTGACCAAACGCTGACCAAATGACTGTCATGCCCAATGGGTCAATATTTAACGTATGTGTTAATGAATCATCATATTCAGTAAAAAATCTTTTTAAATACAAGAAAAAATCCATTTATTGAAGGAAAGGTAACTATGTGTTTTTACATAATTACCTTTCTATTATTTATTAAACTTCGTCTTCATCATCGTCAACAAGTGCTTCTTCTACACTTTTGAACTCTTCTAAAGCTGCAGTAAGCAGCTCGACAATTTCACTGGCTATAACAGCGGGTGGCTGAAGGTTTTCTGTATCTTCTAACGAATCATCTTTTAACCAAGATATATCAAGGTTGGTTTTATCGCGGGCAATAATTTCATCGTAACTGAACTTACGCCAGCGACCATCAGGACCTGGGCCGCCATCTTCTTCGCGCTCTTCTTCTTTCCAATTTGAAATGCGTTTTTTAATGTCTGAAGCTGAGAATAAGTCTACAAATTCATCAAAGTCTGAACGTGTTAATTTTTTAGTTTTAAGTGTCATGTGCACGTTGGTTCTAAAATCATAAACCCACACATTTTCGGTCCATGCTTTTTTTGACGCGGGCTTAGCATCAAAAAACAAAACATTCGCTTTAACCCCCTGCGCGTAAAAAATACCGGTTGGAAGCCTTAAAATCGTATGAAGATTAAATCGGTTAAGCAGTTCTTTACGAACAGTTTCACCGGCACCACCTTCAAATAAAACATTATCGGGTAAAACAACCGCAGCTTTACCACCTGCCTTGCCTTCAACTTTCAGCATGTTGCCGATGTGTTGAACAAAATTTAATTGTTTGTTTGATGAGTCAGCCCAAAAGTCATCACGTTCATACGTCAGTTTTTCCTTCTCAACTTTACCTGTTTTTTCACTAATGATAGTAACTGAACTTTTCTTACCAAATGGTGGGTTTGCTAACACCATATCTACTTTGTTTTCGCCAACTTCTTTTGCTAAGGCATCAGAAGTAGATATAGGACATTCATCAGTACCAATACCATGAAGATACAAATTCATTGCACATAATCGAGCAACTGAATCAGATATGTCGTTTCCTCTGAATGCTTCATGCTTTAAAAAGCGCGCTTCTTTTTTAGAAAGTGGGCGTGCTTTATTGTTTGTAATATAGTCATGGGCAACTGTTAAAAAACCACCTGTACCACATGCAGGGTCAGCAATAATCTGCATTGGTTGGGGTTGCATTACTTCTACAATAGCTTCAATAATGGGGCGAGGTGTAAAGTACTGGCCAGCACCTTTCTTTTCGCTTTCAGCGCCTTTTTGTAAAAGGCCTTCGTATATTGCCCCTTTTACATCAATGCTTAATGTGGACCATGACTCTTTATTAATCATGTCAATTAAGCGCTCTAACTTAGCAGGGTCTTGAATCTTATTCTGAGCTTTACGGAAAATAGTACCTAAAGTACCTTTTTGTTCACCAAGTGTTTCTAACGTATGACGATACTCTTTTTCTAAATCTGAGCCATCAAGTTTCACTAACTTGGTCCACTGCTCTGTCGCTATACTTTCGCCTTCTTGACCACCTGCAACTCGTTCAGCGGTCATTTTAAGGAAAATTAGATAGGTGAGTTGCTCTACATAATCCCCATAGCCTACACCTTCATCACGTAATACGTGGGCATAATTCCAAACGCGGTTTACTATTTCTGTGGTACTTACATTATTCATCACTAGTCTCTATCTAATATTTCTTTAACCCACACATTATCTTCGAATTCTCTTAGATATAGTTTTGCCGCAGTATTAAATTTTGTGGTGGTACAAGAAGGTCTAATTAATTTAATAAGTTCCTTTTTATTAGACTTGATTTGGCCTGATTTAATATCAATGCCTTGCGCTAACAACTCATTTGTATCAGCGACAACTTGCATAATTTTTTGTTTTATTGCCTTTCGTGCTTTTTTTGTTGGACCATGATTCAAATGAAATTTTTCAATAGACTCTTTTGCTTTTTGAAAATCTTCGGTCTCTTCATCATCACAATTAGGACAAGCTTCACCATTTTTATTAAATGTAAGAAGCTTGTAGTCATCTTCATCTGTAGGATCTAACAGTTTAGGCTTTTCTAAATTATTATCACCTTCAGACTTATTCCAGTCTGGTGGAATAAAAACAGGGAAATGATCTTGTTTACCACCAGCAGTTTCTACATTAACACGTCTAGAATTACAAAAAGTACACGCAAAACGGTAATTTCCCCAATCAAAAGCTAGCCACCAATAGCCTGGGTGTTCAGGGCATTCTGCGACTTTTCCTTTAGGTCTAAAGTGATCAATTGGATTGTCTGACCTGAGCTCATTGCTTTCACAGTACCAACATTTACCATGTGAGCGCTTTGACAAAATGGTACTTAATTGCCCCCATACATTACTTTTTGCACCGATAGCTTTTTTTCGGGCTTTATCTTTAGCTACAGCAATCTTCTCTGTTTGCTGCTCAGGAGTCCACCCCTCTTCCCCTGCTTTAACAATAGTTGCAGCTTCCGCTTCTTCGACCTTACCATTCACATATTCCCAAGCCTGCTCGACTGTGTCATCCCAGTTATCAGGAAGCTCCAAGTCGACTTCATCTATGTCAATATATCGCATTACTCACCTGCCTCTTCTGCATCAAGCTCAGCGAGTATTTCATCCGTCATATCGGCAAGTTGCTGTCTATCTCCGTCTGACAAAAAGGTTTGAGTGAACAATTTATCACCATGCTTTCTTCCCCACGCTTTAACAAAGGCTGAGAAGTATGGGTCTGAATAGGCATCAAGAAAGCCTGATTTATCTAATTGTTCTTGTAACTGCTTATAACGCGTTTCTTCTGGCGCTGTGCGTTCTTCTTTCGCTAATAAAATTGCGTGTTCATCTAATTTTTCTAGTGTTTTAGGATCTAAGTCAGAGCGTAGGCCAAACATGTCACTCATCAAAATACCAGAGAACCCCATTCCTTTGGGTTCATAAAGCGGTGATGCAGCGAATACCTTTAAGCTATCTTCATCACGCTTCATTATTTTAATTTGTTCCTGCTTCAGCGTAGAAATCACAATAGGGTCATGAGTTGCTAGCACAATATGGCTATTATCAACCGCATCAGAACCTTCCTCATCCGAGTCTTCTTTAACATCTAAATTAAAACCAGCAACTTCTTTCAAGAAGCTAATGTACTCCATACTCCACGCAGGGTTTAAATGTGTGTCAGGTTCATCAAGTAAAAATAACGATTCATCGTCACGTGTAAAACGAAGAAGACCAAGAACCGTTATTAACTGTTGTTCACCTTCACTTAACTCTCTAAAAGTTAATGTTTCATCTGTTCCATTTTTATTTTTAATCTTTACACGTATACGTACTTCATGAATTAAATTTGAAAAATAAATACTTTCTAGGAGTTTAAAAAAATCTTTATCTGATGTGTCTTTACCAACTTCTTTTAATGCTTCTAAATCTTTTAAATATAAAAATAATGCATCAACCTTTTTACCGTTCTTTTTCATAGGGTCAGGAAGAGTAAATGTCTTTTTCATTGGTGCTAACGATGCATCGTAAAGTCTATTTAGAAAGGGCCGTACAACACCTGTAGCATTCCAAAAACGCGGGTCACCTTTACTGCTTCCTTTCCAATCAGGTTTATTTAAAACAAATAGAACTGACTCAATATCTTCGATGTAAAGTTTATCTTTTAAGAACTTCTTAATTTTTTCATCAGCACCTAAAAAGAAAGCTAACAGAACAAAGTTACTATGCACTTTTTGAGCATAAAAAAGAGGCCTTAAAGGCAGCGTTTTTTCATCCAACTTTGGTTTTTGTTTATCTGGGTGCAACAATTGCTCACGAAACTTTCGTTGGTGTTCATAAAAATGTGTTGCTAATCGGTCACTCGGTCCAGAGTAATATCCAAATACATTAGAAGGTAAGTAATGCCTTGGTTTATCATCAAAAAATTGTTTATTGCTTAATGGAATTAATTCACTTTCTTCATCTGACTTAATTACGGGATGATAACCAATTATATATTGTTCTTTTTTAACGTCTGTTTTAGTGGCTTCGACAACAATTCGGTTACCACGACAGAGATATTCCAATTTATATGAAAATGAAGGTGCTTTGTGCAAATCTAAATCACGAAAAATAATAACCAAAGCTTCTATGACATTTGATTTACCTGCACCGTTCCAGCCTATAATAACGGTTACTAGTTCATCTTGATCAAAATCTATTTCAATGTCTTTGAGGTTTTTAAACTCACTGATCCATAGTTTATCCAGCTTCATTTTCTTTTACTTCCTTGTATTCAAATTTGTCACCTTGCTTCTGTTCTTTCAACATAACGGGCGTTACTGTTACGTTTTCATTCTCCGTAACTATTTTTAATTCTTGGTAAAAAGCTTCAATGCCTTCAGGAGAAACGTCATTTTGAAAGCCCGCTTGCTCAAACAACTCATCTACAGTCAATGCTTTATCTTTTTTTTCTGCTCCAGCTGCTTTTTTAAGCACATCAATAATTGGCTGTTTATCCATTTTTTTTGTTCTCGCTGTAGGTTTATTTTTGGCAAGTTTGGCTTTTTCTTCTAAAAGCAGTTTTTCCGTTTGGATTTTTTCTAGTAATTGTTCAGCAGTTTCATCCGTTTCGATATTCTCAACTAACTTACCTGAAAATGCGTCTGCTAATATTGATGACTTAAGTTGTTCACTGTGTTCTATTTTTTTTATAAGTTCTTCTTCTGCTCTATCTGTTGCCGATAATTTCTCTGAGAGTATATTGGATATTTCGATTGCTTCTTTCAATGAAGGTAATGGAACAGGGAGGCCAGAGATTTTCGATATACTCAACGTATATAGCCCTGAAGTTGAACTCGCTACAGCTTTTATTTGTTCTCGCCCTTTTAATGAAGTAAGCCAAAAAACAATAAAATCACAGAGTAACTTTTCTACCAACCTGACTTTAATCAAATGGTTTTGATGAACACAAGGTTGAATTGAATCATCCCAAACAGCAAGACGGCCAATTTGATCTGGGCTGCCATTTCCTTCGACTATGAGCAAATCTTTATCTTTAAGCAAAACCCTATCTAATTCAGAATCAGAAATACCGATTTCTTTTATTTCATCTAATCTCAATTCATTCGCGTATACATTTGCAACTCTTAAATAAGGTAACTTTTTCTCTAGATTGTTTCTTTTACTATTTTTGGTTAGACCTCCAGTTACTTGCCCAATAGCCTCAAAATAACACCACTCCCAAGCCGTTGGGATATCAAAAGCTTGTTCATCATTCCCAAACGTCATTGGCTCTTTATACTTATCTTTCCACTTATCGTCTTTAGGTGTTTTGCCTTTTACTTCGAATATTTTGAGTTGCTCAGCTTCCCAGTTTTCGCAGCGCTCTTCTAGAATGCGTTCAAGTAATTCACTTGCAGGTTCAAGTTTATCGGCGTTTTGTTTACGCCACTTTTCAGTTAACTTGCCAGTTACGGCATCTTTTAACACTGATTGGCGGTATTGCTGTAATTTATATTTCGCTTGCTTTAGCCCTTCAACACCTGCATCGATATGAGAAAAAAGTTCTTCGATCTTATTCGCAATAGCAAGTTGTTGCTTTTTTGGCGCTACTGGAATCTGAATTGGGTATAAGTCACCTTTGTTAAAGCCATTTTGAGCAGACCTAGAAATCATCATGATAGGCGTCTGAAAAATAGGTGTTTTCAATAGATAATAAAGGTATTTTTTTTCGAATAGGTTTTTACTATAAATAACTTTTGCTAACGCAACATTGTACGCACCTTCCATACCGGTAAGGATTCTACCTAGTGAAGCTCCATATCGAGCAACGAAAATATCATCTTTTTCGCATAGTTTTGTTACTGAATCTTCAGGGACATAAGTAGGTACAGGTTTCTTACCAAAATCTCGAATCTGTAAAAGTCTAATATAACCATCACTTGGTTCACTTTTAAAGGCACTCTTAGGTGGCTGGCTGCCACCTTGAATATCTAAAATGTCTCCGAAGCTTACTAAACTCCAGGATTCTGGTAGTTCTGTTATCATTTTCATAGTTTCTCATTTGATATCTAAGCAATTAAATACCCATTTAATTCATTAACTACATTATTTAGATTGTCACCAAATAACTGCTTTGCTTTGAGTACACCACCTTGTTGGGTGAACGGGGCATAATCAAAGTCTTCTATCATCATTTCTGCATTTTGTGCAATTTGTTCTTTTATCAGCGCCAGCCATTCAAGTTGTGAATCATCAAACTCAACACCTGTTTGCTGTTGTTGGGTTAACCAGGTATCGAAACGACGTTCTACCACTTGCGGGAATGGCTCCAATACATCTTTTAAACCTGTAGCATAATTAATTAGGCTAACAATATTGGTAAGAAGCTTTGCAGGCGGCACACCTTTTACTTTCGCGGCTTCAAGTTGTTGATAGGCTTTCCACACTTCAATTGGGGCGAGATTATACGGCGGTGCTTGAATGTTTTCAGCCAATTCTTCTATTTGTTCGTAACTTAAATGTCTTTGTTGATACGGTTTGCTGTAAATTAACTCAATCGCGGTTAATTCGTCTTTATTATCATCAATAAATTGCTTAAAGCTTTCAATGATGTGTTGTGCTTTTTCTTCATCAAAACCTGCATCTATTAGCTCGTCGGCACTTTCATCAATAATTTGGTCGGTATTGCGCCTAACCTTTTCGATAGTTTCTCGTACATCAGGATTATGAAAAGGTTTTACTGCTGCATTAGCTAAGGGTTTAAATACTTGGTCACGTTGCTCTTGAGTTGGTGCGTCTGTGCCGAATTTAATTTTTGCTTGTTGCTCTAAATAATCTTCATTGGTGGCATGTATTAATTCGCCGGCGACCAATGCCAGCGGCTTACCCATTAATTCGCCTAGTTCTGCTCGTTGCTTATCATCAAGCTTTAAATCTAATCGTATTAAGCGGTTGCCTAAACTACGTATGGTTTCAGCCGACCTGTCACCACGGGCTATTTGTTCCATGAGCTTTTCAGTGGAAACTGACGGCTTTTGTTCCATTGCTTGGCTTTCAGTTTTATCAGTTTCGGTTACGCCTACAGCATCGACTAATACAAACTTGGTTTTTGCTTTAGCATCAGGGGTGACTAGGTGCAGTGAATCAACATCGATAACGCGTGTACCCCGACCTTTCATTTGCTCGTAGTAGGCTTGGCTACGTACATCACGCATGAAGATAATACACTCTAGCGGTTTAATGTCTGTACCTGTTGCTATCATGTCAACCGTAACGGCTACTCGCAGATGAGGACTTATCTTAAACTCTTTAATGGTATTTTCAGCCGCTTTTTTACCAACACGATAGGTGATTTTTTTACAAAAGCTATTACCTTCATTAAACACTTCTCGTACTTTATCAACAATACGGTCGGCATGGTCGTCATCTTTAGCGAAGATAAGGGTTTTAGGCACCCAAGTACGTTCACTAAAACAATCGGGTAAGCAATTATCTTTAAATGCTGTTAATACGGTTAAAATTTGATTGGGCGCGATAACGCTCCGATCAAGCTGAGTTTTAGTATATTTTTCGTCTTTATCAAGAATTTCTTGGCGTTTCTTTTTTGTTAAGCGGTCACGTACTTGTACGGCAGTACCTGCTTCAATTAAGTCACCTTTTTCGGACTTTTCTGTTTTAATGCGATAGATGTCGTAACCTACGTTAACTTTATCGATTACTGCGTCTTCATGGGTATATTCAGACACTAGGTTTTGATTAAAAAAGCCGATAGTTTTCTTTGTAGGTGTTGCTGTTAAGCCAATAAGAAACGCATCAAAATACTCAATGACTTGTCGCCATAAGTTGTAAATAGAGCGATGACATTCATCGATAATGATAAGGTCGAATGTTTCGATTGGAATTTCAGCGTTATAAAGCACTTTACGTGGTTGCTTTGATTCGGTATTAGATTCTATTTCATAGCCTGAGCGTTCATCGGCATCATCATCTAGCTCTGTACCTGATAATTGTGAGTACAAACGTTGAATAGTAGATATGGTGACTTTAGTGGTATCAGCAACGCCTGTTGTGCCAAGCATGTTTACATTGTAGTGAGAGGTAAACTTACGGCCATCTAAAGGCGTATCATATTGTTCAAATTCTTTTTTTGCTTGACGTCCTAAGTTACCACGGTCAACCAAGAATAAAACTCGCTTTGCTTTTGCGTATTTAGCTAAACGATATATTTGAGTAACTGCGGTAAAGGTTTTACCTGAGCCTGTTGCCATTTGCAGTAAAGCTCGGGGCTTATTCTTTTTAAGTGAGTCTTCAATACCTGCAATGGCATCTATTTGGCAATCACGTAAGCCGTCAGTATTTAGCTCAGGCAAATCATGCATGCGTGCTCGAAGGGTGTTTTCCTCTTCAAGCCACTTTTTAAGAGTTTCGGGCTTATGGAAATGAAATACATTACGACTACGTGCTTTAGGGTCTCTGAAATCACAAAAACGCACTTCATGACTGTTAGCTTCGTAGGTAAAAGGTAAATCATCTAACCAACGTTGTGTAAAGGCTGATTTTGAAAAGCTATAGCGCTCACTTTGGCCAGCAACGCCGCCCAATGAAATGCCATCTTTTTTCGCTTCAAGCACACCACACGCTTTACCATCGATAAACAACATGTAATCGACAGGGCCTGTTGATGTATCCATTTCTCGAATAGCAACACCATGAATACCGTCTTTACCATCGTAAAGATTCATGCGTTTTTTGTTCTGGATAGTCCAACCCGCTTCGACTAGTTTTTTGTCAATAACTAATCTGGCTTGATCTTCAGGTGTTATATGTTGGTCCATGTTTACATCCTTATTTAGCCTTTCTTTCTTCAATCCATTTTTCTAAATCATCACGTTTGAAACGCCATGATCCGCCGACTTTGAAGCCAGGAAGCTTTCCTTCACTTGCTAATCGATAAGCCGTTTTTTCAGTAAGCTTTAAATAAGCAGCAACTTCTTTAAGTGTTAATATTTGGTCTACCATTCAGAGTGTTATCTCGTGAGGGGGTCAATTTATAAAAAAAGATAATGAGAGAATATGGGAAAATTGGGGAATGGTCAATGTATGTTATTGTAACGACCATATGCAATAACTCTTTGATGTAGACTATTTAAACTGCATAAAGTCTAGGTTATGCTCAACCTAGACCATTATTGCTTTTTTTACTTCAGGCTATCCTTATTTACCGTTTTCATAGTTGGTTCTATATCAGGCCCCATTACACAAACCATACTAGGAAACGGTGCTGGGTCTTTCTCTTTCCCATTTTGTTGAAACTTAAGCCTGCCTTTAATAAACCTCACTTCCCCGTCAGCCAAACTTTCATGAAAAGCGCGCGTATCAGTTCTTGCTGGTACTAACATAACGACTGTTGCCCCCTTCTCAGCTTCTTCTTTCGCTTTATGGGCGAACACACTTAACGTTGAATATAGAGGGCTGCAGAACACAATTTGCTATTCCAGCCTTATCTCTTGGCTTATCATATTCAGCCTCACTCATTTATATCAAAATTGAACGTAAAGTGTGTTTTTAGAAAATTACAACCCTACACTATATATATGAATATCAAGCAGATAAATATTTAGGAGTCTAGATATCAATATTTTAAATCTTTATATTTGGCTAATTTTTGCTGACTAACCTTTACTTGGGAGGCATGCCTTATTCAATAGAAAATTTTCGAGTAACGGTCACCATTTAGCTCAATTAACCAAATCAACAGTCCAACAATTTTCGTCGTTTATTTTCAAGTTCCCAAATTACTATTTTGGGAACTTGCCATCCCCTTTTATATACGGGCTGGCAGTAAAAACAAGCGTTGAAGTACCCAAAACAAAAACATACCACAAAAAAGGAAGTTAACATGGCAGAAGTATATTCAGTGAAAAGCATTGACCAAGTTAATTTAATTAGTCACTTGTTGGCGATTCGATGCAGTGAGCAAATGGCTGACATTTGGAATGTAGGCTTAAACCTAGCATTACGTATTTCAGATTTGTTAGCCGTTCGCTTTGAAGACATCAAAAATAACACCTTAATTATTTGCGAGTCTAAAACAGGCAAGGTAGCGCGTATTAAATTGAACAATAAAGCTCTAACTATTATTCAACGAATACAGGTTCAACACCCTGTACATGTTTATTTATTTCAATCGTACCGTAACCAACAATCACTTTATCGTGAGCCTAAACCATTAACACGCAGAGCGGTTGCTAAAGCATTTGCTTTAGTTGGTGAAGAATTAAACATTAATTTGGGTACGCATTCTATGCGAAAAACCCGCGGTTATATGCTTTACCAACAAACTAAAGATATTGCACGGGTAATGAAAATGCTTAGACACAGTAGCGAAGGCGTTACCCTTCGCTACATTGGTATTACTCAAGAAGAAATTGATAAAGACTTTATTGAACTTGAAGTTTAAGTTTAAGTTTATTGAACATACCTTTGAATTTAGGGAGCACCAGCTACCTATCCTTGTACGGCAAAAAAACGAACTCAATTTTACGATTAATACTACACCTTGACAGAACAACCACCTAAAACTAATTTACACAGGAGCACTATATGAATGAGCCTATATGTATTCATAGCCAGAGTTACAAAAACAAAACAACACGTTCTGATGTTCAAATACTTGAACAAGCGGCAAAAATATTAGCAAATAAATATCTACGTGGTGAAAGCTTTACTAGTTCGGAGAAAAGTAAAGAGTACCTAAAATATAAACTTGGTAAATATGACAAAGAAGTTTTTGCTGTTTTATTACTTGATAGCCAATACCGGTTAATAAATTTTAGCGAATTATTTTACGGTACTATTGATGCCGCCAGCGTTTATCCAAGAGAAGTTGTTAAGATAGCTCTTGAGTTTAATGCTGCTGCAGTAATATTTGCCCATAATCACCCCTCTGGTATCAGCGAACCGTCATTAGCGGATAAGGTGATTACGGAAAAGTTAACGCAAGCATTAAAGTTAATTGATATTCGCGTACTTGACCACTTTGTTGTGGGTGAAGGCTGTTATTCATTTGCTGAGCATGGCATATTGTAACTAACTTAACAGCAATTAATATTTGCTAAAAGCTGGTTATAACAAGTTAAGTAAAGGCGTGTTGAACACCTTTATTTTTTATATTTGACTTACTTAACCGTTTCGTACACTTCCCAGACTTTTTCTTACTGCTGCTTGTTGTTCTGTTTTTGCTAGATATGAAATCCAATGAAAAAAGCCACAAGCTTTATGAAACAAATGCTTTTGTTTATGGTATTCAGGCAATTGTTCTCGCGCCATTTTATCCTTCGTTAATATTGTAAAATAATTTTTAATTTTATATTGGTGCCCATTAACCTTATTCGATGGTTTAGCCCTAAAAACATCATCGTTCTCACAATAATAAGCTGGGATAATATTAATATAAGCCTTTTGTCCTAACGGTAAGTTCATTGAGCATGTTTGCCATAGAGTATTCATCTTTTTGAAAATATGGCTTGTGGCATCAAAACTTGAAAAGCGACTATGGTTAAAATAAAATACAGTATGAATGTGCTCACCTTTAGCTTGAGAAAACTCTTTCTTCCAACTTACAAAAAAGTTAATTATTTCACCTTTCACTTTCATTCTTCTTAAACGATTCATGAAAGTATCAAACGCGTTAAAAATGCTGATGGATGGGTGATCTAATACTGTTCTCCCTGAATAAGCAAAGTCTAATCGGACAGCGGCTACTATATTAAAGGCACTTAATGCATGGTTAAGTGTATTGGCTAATGAAGTAACCCGTTGCTGTGGTAATGTATAATTTCTATTTGTTAACTGTGTTTGCATTGATTGCATGTTTATATCCTATGATGTTATTTCATAGAATATTTACGGTGTTGTATTTTCAAATAAGTTTGTTATTTACTATATGACTGTGCCCTAATATTACTACAACTATTAAAATCTCCCGTTATTACATTTAAAATTTGATTAATAACCTCCTAACAGTACCTATAGAATATAAAGAGATATGAATTGTTTTAAGTACCTTTATTTTGTCTCAAGCCTTGTCTATATGGCTTCCCCTATTAAAATCCAATAAATAATTTTACACAGATAGAAACTCCAAAAAACGGCTTTTTTGATAATAGTATAGGGTTTTATAAATTTAGCTTTAAAAACTAATGTGGGCATTAAGGCTTTTACCTTCGTCATTCATTTATTGATTATTCGCTATTTTTTCTTCAATCCACTCAAGAATATCACCTTCGATCCATGCAACAGACCTGATGCCTAAATTAATGCTTTTAGGGAAACTTTCTTCTTCCATCATTTTATAAATACTTGAACGACCAAGTGCAGTTAAGTGCATTACTTCTTTTAGTTTAATTAATCTCATGAGTGATCCTTGTTGTTTAACTCATAAAGATTCGCTGGGTTGTATCTCTGAAGTTTTCACTTCTATTTATGACTAAGATTCACACCTTAGCGTTAACTAAAATAGTGCTCAGTTATCCTGATTACGAAACAGATACAATGAATGGATAAAAATAATTATATCTCGTGATTATTAAAGCTATTTGGCTATATAAGCCAGTATCTATAGGGAATTAATACATTCAAAAGTCAAGAGTAATTCATAATATACTCAACCCCTACCGCAAAACACCTCAAAAAAACCTCGAAATAACCTCATAAAAACCTCATAATCACTACTGTGTAGTATAAACTTATTTGAATTAAGCATGACAGTTACAAACCAGCCTGATAGTTTCTTAATAAATGTAAGGTATTGCCGCGCAGCCTGGGGAATAGTGCATGAGAACAGTCAAGCACTAGGGCACCAATATCTACCAGCTAGTATTGAACAGTTTAAGTCTAGAATTGAGAGCGCTAGACTCTCGCCATACAAAAAAGAAAACAGAGACAAAAACTATTTTTATGGAAAATTGAAAAACAAGTGTGATTACAATTTGATAACTGAAGATAAATTGAGTTGGGTTAATGAAAATAACCATAGAGCTTGTTATTTTGTTTATCAAAAATTAACACAAACAATGATAGAGGTTAACCGCCTTTATTTACCGTCGCAAGCGTCTAATTATAGAAGTACGACCGCTGAAGATATTTGGATAGAAAAAGATGCCACGTCACTTGTGGGAAAAATAAATGCTATTAACATTTCCATCGATACAATGAACCTTAGAAAAGAATGCAAAGAATATTATATTGAAAGACTAAAGAAACAGTATTCAGCAACAGTAGCAACAGATGACTTTGAATGGGCTATACCAAATGAAGCGCTACATAAATGGCTTTATTGTTATATGAAAGATAAATTTCCTAGCAAAAATATCAACTTTACAACCGACTCACTAATTGAGAATTACCTGTATTCAGCGATTGAGTTGTACGATGACTGGGAGCCTATGGACAAATTGGAAAAGGGATTATTTCTTGAAAAATTAAAAAAAGCTTATAGACAAAAATCCTATAGACAAAATAAAAAAGAAAGTAAAAAAGAAAAGGAAAAAACCTATACCTATTCAATGCCATTAAATATCGAAGATAAAATGACTGAAATTTCACGACAGTTAGGAGTTACCCGTAATAAAGTATTAACCGACCTTATAAATGAAAAACATAATGCATTAGACTTGGGCGATTAAAAATAAACTAAAATAATACCTAGGAAAGCCTCTGAGGTCGCTTATTTGATGCCAATACACGTGAAGTGAGGGATATACCATATTTAAACAATTCTAGCGTAAGTTTTTCTCAATAAGCTCCCAATATAACTGGTAAGCGTCTCGTTGCTCGTCTAGCCAATCATGCTTATTATAAATAGCCATAACACCGCCAAGAACATGGCCGAGCATATTTTCTGTTACATGGGGGTGAACTTTATTCTCACTTAGCCTGGTTGAAATTGTACGCCTAAAGTCATGGGGTACAAAAGGCTCAAATTTTAAATGGTTATTCATTCTCTGTACAAAACGGTTAATTGAATGAGTAGTTAACGGTGAGCCTTTTTTATCCCCCTCTATTAAGTGCTTACGGTCTTTACCGTAAATAAGATCTAGTTGTTTAATTAACTCAACACTTTTATCACTAAGCGGGCGTCTGATAGCTTTTTTAGTTTTTGATCGATCTTTAGGTAAAATCCATAACGCATCATCTAAATCAAACTCATCACGATTCGCTTCACGAATCTCACTGTTTCTAGCTCCGGTTAAAATCAACAACTGAACACATATTTTACACTTAGGTGTAGCTTTACTTGATTCTATTTGTCTCCATAACTCTGTGACTTCCTTCCACTCTAGAACTCGATCCCTTCTAGTTTGGTGAGCCCCTATGGCTTTTACAGGAATATCCAAGCAATGAGAGTTTTCGATTTCACCTCTAGATTTCGACCACCTTATAATCGTTTTAATCCGCTTTAATATGCTGCCAGCATTACTCGCAGTAGTCGCTTCTCTAATTTCATCGAAAAACTTAATCCAATCTAAATATTTATAGCGTTCAATATCAATATTCTCATTTGGTTTAACGTATTTTTTATAAAATGATTCGTATAAAACAATTGTTTTAGGTGATAGTTCTTTTAGTGCGTATTTCTCCATAAAATCACAGCAGAGTTCTCCCAATAGGCGGCCTTCCTGATTGCGAGTTGCATAACTTCGGGGATCAAGTCCTTCTTGTAACGCCTGCCGATACTCACAAGCTTTAGCTCGAGCATCTGATAGTTTGATATCAGGATAGCGTCCTATTTTTATTCGTTGTTGCTTACCGCGCCATCTAAAGCGATAATTGAATGAAATGATTGCATTGCGTGTGATCCTAACGGTTAATCCATCACGATCAGCTAGCTCCGTTTTACCTTCGTAAGGAGCTTTAATGTTTCTTAATTTGCTATCTGATAATGGCATAGGTATTTACTCAACAGTTAAAATCCGTCTATGGGCACAGCTTACACTTTTATGATGCACATTACGATGCACACTTTTGATTTGAGAACAAAAAACATCAGTGGACTTTTACGGACAAAAAATAAAACTAAATAACTACAAAATATAGAGTTTAATAACAAAAGCCATGAATAATAAAACATCTTTGAACACCAGCGAACAACCTAGTATTTTGTGGCACGACTACGAAACCTGGGGTGTAAATCCTAAGTTTGATAAGCCGTCTCAGTTTGCCGGCATTCGCACCGATTTAGATTTAAATATTATTGGTGAGCCTGAGATGTTTTATTGTCAGCCGCCGCAAGATTACTTGCCACAACCTGAAGCTTGTTTAGTTACGGGCATTACTCCACAAAAAGCCTTACGAGAAGGTTTAACAGAAGCTGAGTTTGCAGAGCGTATTCATGATTTGTTTTCACAACCAGATACCTGTGTTGCAGGCTACAACAGTATTCGCTTTGATGATGAAGTTACTCGCTACATGCTCTATCGTAATTTTTACGATCCATATGCACGTGAATGGCAAAATGGTAATAGCCGTTGGGATATCATCGATATGGTGCGTGCTTGTTACGCGCTACGCCCAGAAGGGATTGAATGGCCAACGGTTGAACGTGACGGTGAACAAGTGGTTAGCTTTCGTTTAGAACTATTGACACAAGCCAATGGTATTAGTCATGAAGCGGCTCATGATGCAATGAGCGATGTTTACGCCACTATTGCCATGGCAAAACTCATTAAAGAAAAACAGCCAAAGCTATATGAGTTTATTTTTAATCTCAAAAATAAAAAGCAAGTTGCTGAACTTATTGACGTTTATAACATGACGCCTGTTGTTCATACTTCAAGTAAAGTTTCATCACTACACGGTTGTACAAGTTGGTTTGCGCCAGTTTGTTATCACCCAGTTAATAAAAATGCTGTTGTGGCGGTAGATTTAGCGCGCGACCCAACGCCATTATTTGAGTTGTCGAGTGAGGAAATTAAAGCGCGATTATATACCCGTTTTGATGAGTTAGCTGAAGATGAACTGCCAATTCCAATCAAGCTCATTCATTTGAATAAGTGCCCTGTTGTTGCGCCGGCCAAAACCTTATTACCTGAAAATGCTGAGCGTTTGAGTATTCCTCGTGATTTGTGTCTTGATAACCTAAAACAACTTAAGCAATTTACTGAACTTAGAGATAAGTTAACGGATGTTTTTGCCAATAGTGATTTTGGTGATGAAACTGTTGATCCCGAGTTTTCGCTTTACGGCGGTAAGTTTTTCTCACACAGTGATAAAGCGCAAATGGAAATTTTGCACCAATTACCTCCAGAGCAATTAGGTACACACCCATTTAGATTTCAAGATGATAGATTAGCGACTTTATTATTTAGATATCGCGCTCGTAACTTTCCACTAACCCTTACTGATAGCGAGCAAAAAAAATGGCAAGCTCATTGTCAAAATCGTATTCAATATGGTGCTAAAGGATTATTAAGTGCCGATGAGTTTATGATCAAGTTGGAAAATTTAGCGTTTGAAAATGAAAGTAACACCGAAAAAATGAAGGTATTAAAAGCCTTGTTTGAGTATATTAATAAATAACCAGTAAACAATTTAAAGAGTTTACTGGTTAGGCATGAGTGAACTCTTTAAATTAAACACTTTTCTTTTTTCTAAATTTAGTGCTTTTAATGCACTGCCAAAGCACTCTTGAAATAACAATTGATAGCTACCATCTGCTAATACTAATTCGAAACCTTTTTCTATCATCTCTGCTAACTCAACATTGCCTTTACCCACAAAAAAATAATACGACGTTGGATACTTTAAAAGCAAAGTATTCTCAATAGTTAACTGCTCTGATTGTACTGAATTGAGCTCACGAGTTATTTCTAGCACAGAGCGAGGAAAATAATCAGCTAAGCCATTTTCAATTGCCTTATACATTTGCGCAAAAGGTAAACTGCCGTCCACAGCTAAATTGTTATCGACAAAAACTTGATGATCTGGCCAGTCAAATCGCTGTATTGCCAGTAGCTTTTCTAACTCTACTAAGCGGTTTATATGCTTAAATTTTTTCTGGTTATCTTTATGTATAATAAAAACTCGCCAACCAATAAAGCCTTGATATAAAGGAATACGAATGGGTATTAACGACTGCTCACGCTCATGGGTTGTAACACTCCAAGTTAAATCAATAACATCGCTATTATTAAGCTCTTTTAATGCTCTACCTTGACTAATATCTTCTTGTGCATACTCTAGCTTAAGTTCGATATTCTGTTTCGAAAAAATAAGTTTCAATAACTTTTCAATAAAAGGGTTCCTAACTTTAAAAGGTGCACTAGGGCCAGGAATAAGCAAATGCACAGAAACAGGCACAGCAGTTACGGGTAAGGAAAGCAAAACAATAAAAATTACAAGGTAGCGATACGGCATAATAACAACTCAAAAGTTAGCCATCCTTGGAAGTTTCGTTAATTATAGATTAAAACTGTAGTCAGACGAAATAGTGATGTTGTTTAAATTAAAAATTAGCATATTCCTAAACTACATTTTCAAGGTCAAATAGCTAAAACTTATCACTAAAGATATGATATAAACATTAGTAACATTAATCGTAATAGTTTGAACAGTATGAAAAAAGTATCTTTTATTGGCTTAGGTGTTATGGGCTTTCCTATGGCTGGTCATTTACAAAACTCAGGTTACCAAGTAACCGTGTATAACCGTACACAGCAAAAAGCGCAAGCTTGGGTAGAGCAATACGGCGGCGAAATGGCCACGACACCAGCAAAAGCAGTAAAAGACAGCGATGTTGTTTTTGTATGTGTAGGTAACGACAATGATTTAAAGCAAGTAATTTTAGGTACTAATGGCGCATTTTCTGGCATGAAGGCCAACGCCGTACTTGTTGACCATACAACCGCTTCAGCATCTGTTGCTAGAGAACTAGCACAGCAAGCAAAGTCTATTGGTTTAGCCTTTTTAGACGCGCCCGTTTCTGGTGGTGAGGCCGGCGCTGTAAATGGTCAACTTTCTATTATGGTTGGTGGTGAACAAGCTGCTTACGAGGCAATAGAACCAATTGTTCAGGCGTATGCCAAAATTAGTAAATTATTAGGACCTATTGGCAGTGGGCAATTGGCAAAAATGATGAACCAAATTTGTATTGCTGGCGTTGTACAAGGCTTAGCAGAAGCATTACATTTTGGCCAAAATGCAGGTTTAGATTGTGAACAAGTGGTAGAAGTCATTAGCCAAGGTGCTGCAGGCTCATGGCAAATGGATAATCGTCATCAAAGCATGATAAAAGGTGAATACGATTTTGGCTTTGCTGTTAATTGGATGAGGAAGGATCTCGATATTGCCCTGACTGAAGCAAGAAACAACGGTTCTACCCTACCGTTAACGGCATTAGTTGACCAATTTTATGCAGGTGTGCAAAAAAATGGCGGCGGCCGTTGGGACACGTCAAGTTTACTTACACGTTTATAGTGCTATAACTATAGTATCAGATTTAGCAATAATATCTCAAAATTAGGCGAAACTTAATAATCAGTTTCGCCTTTTGCTTCTACAGATAAAAAGCTCAGCATAGCAACCAACTGCATTTAGGGTATTCGTCTATTTGTATCCTTCTAATACCCTTCTTCCATAGTCATTAGCACAACCAATTAAAATATCATGCAAAGTACTATTGTTGTTAATTTCAAGAAATTATCTTATTCTATCATTAATATTGATCCGACCAGTTGAACAGAATGACTCAAACTATTTACACCTTTGGTGCTGAAAACTTCAAAAATGAAACGGTTGATTTTGCTAAGTATCAAGGCAAAACACTGCTGATTGTTAATACCGCTAGCGCATGTGGTTTTACTCCACAATATGCAGGCTTAGAAGCACTTTATCAACAATACAAAGACCAAGATTTTGAAGTGCTTGCTTTTCCATGTAACCAATTTGGTAAACAAGAGAAAGGTAATAACACTGAAATTAAGCAGTTTTGTGATCTTAATTTTAATATTTCATTTGAGCTATTTAGTAAAATAGAAGTCAACGGCGAGAACACACACCCATTATACCAACATTTAAAAAGTGAAGCGCCGGGTATACTAGGTAGCAAAGGCATAAAGTGGAATTTCACAAAGTTCCTCGTTAACAACCAAGGCGAAGTCATAAAGCGTTATAGCCCAACAACAAAGCCAGCAGATATTGCTGCAGATATCGCTGCACTACTTTAATATTTGCTTTATACAGCTAAGCTCTACGAATAAAAAGCCACAAGCAAAAGCCAGCGTATGATGCTGGCTTTTTAAGTTATAAAGCGTTGTATTAAAATCATATTTTAATACAACTAACCTTTTTAAATGCTTTTATCTTTTCGAGTCTAACACTTGCTGAATTTTATTTAACTCTTCAGCACTATAGTTGCCATGCTGTAGCATTTTAATAATGCCTTTAGCGCCCATTTCACTGCCATGTTCAAATTTAAATATTTTATGATGGCCATCAGCCATCATTTCTTTAACAATGTGCTTTTCAATATCAACACTTTCATCGCCATCACGCTCAATAATGATAACTTTTTCACTTTCCCCCTCACTTACCCAACGCATTACTTCACCACCACTGTCATGGTTCGCCAAAATGTGCACATTATCAGATAAATTGGCTAATTCATTTAGCAGCTTTTCTTTTACTCCATCAGGTACTTCAGCCAAATAACTACTCAACTGCTCTTTATCACTCAACGCTGTGTGAGGAATAGTAACGTTTACCATTTCACCATTGTCATGTACAAATAGTTTTACTTCTTTACCGTGCTCAGCTTCAATAGATATTTCACGCACCTCTGTGCGCAACTCGGTATTGTCTGTAGCCATTGCAATAGCAGACATACTGCTAATAGCTCCACCTAGCGAAAGAATTAAAGCAGCGGTAATTTTACTCGCTTTTTTACTGTTTAGGTTAAGGTTAAAATTTAATTTGTTAAGTAATGTCATTTGATAATTCCTTGTTGACTATTTTGTATTTCAATTTGCATTGATTAAATTAATGTACTTTCAACAAGGATATTGCCAGAACCATACCAAAACACCTTATCCGTTATTAATCAAAAACTTAAAGAGTTAAAGGTTAAACATTCGAAAAAATAAATATCTTAATAACCTGATATAAGGAACTCACTTTCCTGATATGGGGAAAATTCGATGGAGGGATATAATCAGTTTATTAAGTGTTTGTTTTATTTGCTTTTAATATTCAGCACAAATTGGCATTATACTTGTTATATTCGTCGTAACTTTTTCAACAACTCATAAAGCACACATATATGTCATTACGTAGTTACCTATTTAGCCTTATTGGCGGTCTTATAGTATTGCTCACCATTAGTCAGTTATTTTTAGTGCGCTGGATTGAGCAAAACCTTGCTGAAGAGGTAAACATCAAAGCTAAGTTTTTCAGTGAGCAAGTTATAGAACTCGCACTAGAAGAATTCGACCAAGCAAGTAAAACCAATAAGGTGCTTCGTCATAAAATTATTAGAGAAAGTAATTCACCCCATGAGCCATTTCGTAGTGAAGAAGAGCTTGAAAAAATCATTAAAAACATATCACCGAATATCAAATTTATTGAAAAAATTGATGGCTCTGCCGTCAAAAATGAAAACAGTGTAGTGACAATAGTGCAAGGTGAGTCCCCCGTTATTCAAAAAATCATTCCTAAAAAAGTATCTGATAACCAAGACAAAACGAATACTAGTGGTGTTCAATCAACTACATACGAAAGTAGCAGTAATAATACTGAAGTGATCAGCGAGCGACATATTATTGGGCGAGAATTAAAGTCGCTAGTTGAAAAAATTCATAACGATAATAAAGTAACGTTAACTGATGATAATGATATTGCGGTATTCGTCCGCTCACCTGAAATAATCAGCGAACATTGGCTTGAACACGAAACTGAAATTCCACAAAGCGGAACGAGTAAACTGATTAATTACATTCAATGGATATTAATAATTTGTGGCTTATTCGCACTTGTTATCGCCTACTGGCTAAGTGCAAAATTCAACCAACCACTGAAAAATTTAAGCTTTGGATTCAAAAAGCTAGCACAAGGTGATTATACTCATCAAGTTGCTGAAGATGGTGTTAATGAGATCCGCGAAACCATTGTCCATTTCAATGATATGGTGAATCATCTTAGCGAACTAACACAAGCGGCAAAACATCATAGCGAAATTGCACATCTCGCCGAGCTAGGTGAAGTCAGCCGAGGCCTCGCCCATGCGTTAAGAAACCCAATACACACCATAGGGTTATCCATTGAGCAACTTGCGCAGGAGTCGTTGTCACAACAGCAGCGCCAAAGCTTAGTACGCACAGTGCAAAATAAAATCACCCACATTGATAGCAATATAAAAGCGTTGTTAACCTTAACCACGACAGGGATTAGCCGCCAAGAAAAAGTACCGCTGTTAGCAGTGGTACAAGATATAGTACTTGAATATAAATCATGCCAAAACAAGCCTCAACAGTTTACCATTAATGTAGCACCCAACATTGAATTGCTTGGCGCCGAATCGGAAATTCGCAGTGTATTTCATACCTTAATTTATAATGCCTGCGATGCAAACCCGATTAACGGTATAGTGACAATTTCCGTTGAAAAGCAGAAAGATAACAGTACTACGCTATACGTTAAAGATATTGGTTGTGGCTTAGCAAAATCGGTAGAAAGTAAACTATTTCAACCTCACATATCAACTAAGCCAGAAGGTGCGGGAATGGGGTTATATATCGCAAATCGAATCATATCACTGCATTATCAAGGAAGTTTAGCCTTAGAAAACGCAGCTGACTCGGGCTGCATTGCTACCGCCCACTTTAACCTTAAGGAACATTCATGAGTGAAGTCGTTACTATCTTAGTTGTTGAAGATGAGCCAGACCAACGAGAGCTTATTTGTAATATTTTAACTGTTAGTGGCTTTAATGTTTTACAGGCTGACTGTGTGGAAAGCGCTATATTGACCATCAAAAAATCACCAATAGATGTGATTTTTTCTGACTGGAAATTAGCCGAACTATCAGGTATCGACCTGCTTAATTACTGCCGAAAAAATATTCCCGAAATTGGTTTTGTTATCGCGACAGCTTACGGCACTATTAATCACGCAGTACAAGCGCTTCAACAAGGCGCTGATGATTACATTCCAAAACCATTTAAGCGCCAAGAGCTATTATTAACAATAGATAAAGCACTAAAAGCAAAGAATCTTCGCGGGCAAAACAAAGAGTTATCTGCACGCTTATCTGAACAAAATAAGCTGGTGGGCATTGTTGGTAAAGCTCCTTGCATGCAAAAAGTTTATCAGCGTATTGATAAAGTGTCGGCAACGAATGCAACGGTACTTATTCTTGGTGAAAGTGGCACAGGTAAAGAGCTAGCAGCGCGCGCATTGCATGAGAAATCTGACAGAAAACATGAGAAATTTATTGCCATAAACTGTGCTGCTATTGCTGAGTCAATTGCCGAAGCAGAACTATTTGGCGCAGAAAAAGGGGCTTTTACTGGCGCGAACACCCTGAAAGTTGGCCGGTTCGAAGCCGCAAACAATGGTACTATTTTTCTTGATGAAATTGGCGAGTTAAGCCCTAGTTTACAAGCGCATTTATTGCGATTTTTACAAGAAGGCACTATTACCCGCCTAGGCAGTAACGATGAAATTAAGTTAGATATTCGCGTGATAGCAGCAACTCATCGAAATTTACCTAAAGATGTTAGTAAAGGGGATTTTCGTGAAGACTTATATTATCGCTTAAACGTAGTACCTATTAACATGCCACCGCTTCGAGAACGCCAGCAAGATATCGCCATTTTAGCGGATCATTTTATTGCCCAGCATGCAAAGCAATACAAGTGTGATGCGCCAAGTTTATCAAATGAACTATATCGTCAACTTCTTGATTACCATTGGCCAGGTAATGTTCGTGAATTATCAAATCGCATTGAGCGCTATGTATTGCTAAATGATGAAAGCGAGTTAACACAAAACTTCACGACTAATCTTTCAAGCAAAGAAAGAAGCGACGTGCCTGCTTTTAATATGCCAGAGCAAGGGTTTTGCTGGCAGCAATTCGAACGAGACTGCTTAGCAAGAACACTGACAATAAATCAGGGCAATAAAACCAAAGCTGCTAAATACTTGAATATGTCATATAAAGCATTTTTATATCGCTTAGAAAAATTCGAAATAAAAAGTTAGCACTCGCTTAATGATTGTCTGAGCATGTTTCTGTATTAGATTACTTAATTACCAAAGTTTCTTTTTAATTACCAATACGTATAATGCCCCGCCACATATGCTCTAAACTTAAGTCATGACATGCAATATCTTGGGTGTCATCAGGTTGCTCAAGTAATAAAACTTGAGCTCGAAATGATTTATGAGGATGCTTGTATGAGTGCCATTTGGACTAACCATGCGAATCGCTTGATAGAATTAATCAACAGTAATAACGACACCCACGCTCATCTATATTTAGAGCAATTAATGCTGTTTCCTGTTGATATTCAAGATAAGATTATCAATGACGTGAGCAATTTAAAACACTGCAACACTGATGATGTCGCAAATATCATTACTCAATATATGATGTTTGAAATGAAATAGTTGTAACATAATTACCCACTACTTTTACTGAAAATCAGTTCATAACCCTAACACTTACTAACAGCCAGCGGGCATGGAAATGTTTGTAAGTGTTAGTCGTATTTAAAATCGGCTACTTACCACCAAATCAGTAAGGTCTATGTAATTAACTGCTTGTCTCGCAGCAACTTAATTTCATCTCGTACTGATGCTGCCAATTCAAATTCTAGGTTTTGTGCATGATCCATCATCAACGATTCTAGTTCTTGCACTTTAACATCTATTTCTTTAGTCGTTAGTGTATCGTATTTAGCTTCAGGCTCTGCAGCTTTAGCTGCATATTCTGCTCTAACTTTACCACCCTCTAGATCCATTACATCAGCAATAATGCGCTTAACACCACGAGGGGTTATATTATTATCTATGTTGTATTGATGTTGTTTAGCACGGCGCCTTTCGGTTTCGTCAATTGCTTTTCGCATTGAGCCGGTAATGCGAGCTGCATAAAGAATTGCACGACCATTAATATTACGAGCAGCTCGTCCAATAGTTTGTATAAGAGAACGCTCTGAGCGCAAAAAGCCTTCCTTGTCAGCATCTAGAATGGCAACTAGAGACACTTCTGGCATATCTAAGCCTTCACGCAGTAAGTTAATACCAACCAGTACATCAAACTTTCCTAAGCGAAAATCACGAATAATTTCCACACGCTCAACGGTATCAACATCAGAATGTAAATAACGAGTTTTTACTTGATGCTCATCTAAGTAGTCAGTTAAATCTTCTGCCATGCGTTTGGTTAACGTCGTAGCCAGAACACGTTCATTAATTTTTACACGCTTGCGAATTTCAGAAAGTAAATCATCAACTTGAGTGTCAACTGGACGAACTTCTATTTGTGGATCAAGCAAGCCCGTTGGCCTTACCACTTGTTCAGCAATTTCTCCTGCCGACTTTTCAATTTCGTAATTACTTGGTGTTGCTGATACATAAATAGTTTGTGGCGATAACGCTTCAAACTCTTCAAACTTCATTGGGCGATTATCAAGTGCAGAAGGTAATCTAAAACCATATTCCACAAGATTTTCTTTACGAGAACGGTCACCTTTATACATAGCACCAATTTGCGGTACGGTAACGTGTGATTCATCGATAATCAACAGACCGTCATCAGGAAGGTAGTCAAACAATGTCGGTGGCGCTTCACCTGCCCCTCTTCCCGATAAATAGCGAGAATAGTTTTCGATGCCTGAGCAATAACCTAGCTCCGTCATCATCTCAATATCAAATTGAGTTCGTTGTACTATTCGTTGCTCTTCTACTAACTTATTATTTTCTTTCAGTTGTGCTGAGCGGTCTTTTAATTCAATTTTTATTCTATCAACAGCGGCAAGTATTTTTTCACGAGGCGTCGCGTAGTGCGTTTTTGGATAAACCGTAACTCTAGCTACAGTGCGCTCAACTGCCCCTGTTAAAGGGTCAAATACGCTTATACGCTCAATTTCTTCATCAAATAACTCAACACGTAGTGCCATGCGGTCAGATTCAGCAGGGAATATATCAATAACGTCACCACGTACTCGATAAGTGGCTCGCTGAAAAGCGACATCATTACGAGTATATTGTAGTTCTGCCAATCGCCTTAAAATGTCACGCTGATTGATAATGTCGCCGACACTGATATGCAACATCATTTTCAAGTAAGAATCAGGATCACCCAAACCATAAATAGCCGACACAGAAGCAACAATAATAACGTCTCGTCGCTCTAGTAAGGACTTGGTTGCCGACAAGCGCATTTGCTCAATATGTTCGTTTACAGAGGCATCTTTTTCAATAAAAGTGTCTGTTGTAGGAACATAAGCTTCAGGCTGGTAGTAATCATAATAAGAAACAAAATATTCAACTGCATTGTTAGGAAAAAACTCTTTCATTTCTCCGTACAATTGTGCCGCCAAGGTTTTATTTGGCGCTAACATCATCGTAGGACGATTTAGTTTTTCGATAACATTAGCAATGGTGTAGGTTTTACCTGAGCCTGTAACACCTAGCAAGGTTTGATGGGCAAGCCCGGAATCAATACCATCAAGTAATTTAGCAATTGCCGTTGGCTGATCGCCACTTGGAATATAGTCTGAATGTATTTTTAAAGCTTTCATCAAGCAGCAACCTCAACCGTTTCTCGGCCTTCCTTGCATTGTTTGTTAAACAAACCGTAAGAAATTACCGCCATTACAACATTACCAATTAAGGCGCCGATAAAGAAACCTTCAAGACCAAACCATAAACTCCCCAAATAGGCAGCAGGTACATAACAAACAAATAAACGAACAATGCTTAGCATTAACGCAACCATTGGCTTATGAAGCGCATTAAATGATGAATTAGTTAGAATGATTACACCTTGTAAACCATAGCCTAATGGTAAAATCCAAATGAAAAGTTTGATAATATCGGCTACCGCTTGTTCTTTAGAAAAGACATCAGCAATGAAAGGCGCAGCTAACACTAGCACAACATAAATAAGTACTTGCCAACCTAAAACGAACTTTATTGATGCTTTATAGCCTTCTGCAACGCGCTTCATATTGCCGGCACCGAAATTTTGACTGATAAATGGCGGTAAAGTCATCGACAAAGCCAATACAACTAAACACGCAATAGATTCAATTCTAGAGCCGACACCAAATGCAGCGACAGCAGATTCACCATACTTTGCTACGATGGCAGTTAATACAGCTGCAGCAACCGGCGTTAGCATATTCGCGCCGGCTGCCGGTAAGCCTATATGTAAAATACCACGCGCTGAGGTAATAAAGTCTTTAACTGACATTAGCTTGCTGTGAATCAGCCCTCGTTTAACGCTTAGGATATATAGTACATAGCCCAAACCGAATATCCATGAAACTGAAGTTGCAATGGCTGCACCTTGAATGCCCATCGCAGGCACAGGGCCAAAGCCAAAAATAAAAATAGGATCTAGCACTGCGTTTATCAACCCTGCACTGCCCATAATTAAACTCGGGGTTTTAGTATCGCCAGACGCACGTAACACCGCATTGCCTATCATAGGACCTATTAAGCAAATACAGCCTAGAAACCAAATATCCATGTATTGATGAATTAAAGGTAATAGAACTTCGCTTGCTCCTAGCAATAAAAAAGTTTCATCAATAAGAAGATAACCAATTACCGCTAGAATACCGACAATAGCAGCAGCTAGATATAATGCGCTAGTGGCTAAGTTTTTTGCTGACTCTTTATCACCTTTGCCTAGTGCTCTTGCAATAACCGCTGACGTACCTATTCCTAAGCCAATGGTTAAACTAATTACGGTAAAGGTAATAGGAAAAGTAAAACTAATAGCCGCTAATGGTTGTGTACCTAATAAACCAACGAAAAAAGTATCAACTAAGTTAAAAGTCATCAATAAAATCATGCCATAGATCATCGGAACGGTCATATTTTTTAAGGTCGGTGCGACGGGATCTTCAAGTAAATTAATTTGGCGATTTTTTTGAGTTTTGGTCATTAATATTTTCAAATGTAGAAGTAAATAGAATGCATTCTTTATTGTAAAAGATAGTGATTAGACTCGCTATGTAAATATTGCATTTAAGATAATAAAGCCATTTCATTAAAAAGTTATTTACTTGAACACATTTTAAACTAGCTTGAATTTCGTAGAAATACACAGAAAATGTGAGAAAGATCATCCTTGCACAAAAAACACACGACCATGTAAAAAAACATAACAAATAAAACTTAACAACATGTTATATATAGCTATTATCATAACATCCAGAAAAAGCATGACGTGCTACAAGCCGCATTATACGGTTTAGGCCACCTAATTTTACACTTTAACTCACATAGTTATCCACAGAATAAGTGGATAACTATGCTTTTTGCATCATCCGCAGCCTACTGAATGCTTTTCAAGCTAAACTTGAAGAAAACTTCACAACTTTGCCTGCAATTTAAGCAAACAGTCAATTAAATGATTTTTTTTCTAAATTTTGTGTTGACAGTCTGGCAAGGTGTCTTTAATATTCCGCCCCGTTAGCCACTAGCGGCTTTCAAAACAATTCCTCAATAGCTCAGTTGGTAGAGCAACGGACTGTTAATCCGTTTGTCCCTGGTTCAAGTCCAGGTTGAGGAGCCACATTATTAAATAATGGCTATTAATTTATTATTAGCGGTTATATTAGAAAAAGAACAATTCCTCAATAGCTCAGTTGGTAGAGTAACGGACTGTACTTTTATAATAAACAGGCGTTTGTCCCTGTTGGTTATTTCAAGTCTGGGTTGAGGAGACAAATTATTAAATAATGGCTAGCAATTTATTGTTAGCGGTTATGTTAGAAAAGAACAATTCCTCAATAGCTCAGTTGGTAGAGCAACGGACTGTTAATCCGTTTGTCCCTGGTTCAAGTCCAGGTTGAGGAGCCACATTATAAGTAACTGCTATTAATAGTGGTTATGTTAGAAAAGAACAATTCCTCAATAGCTCAGTTGGTAGAGCAACGGACTGTTAATCCGTTTGTCCCTGGTTCAAGTCCAGGTTGAGGAGCCACATTAAGAAACCTGCTTTTAGCAGGTTTTTTTTTGCTCTGAATTCGATGTCAGCTTACCTCATAATGACTCATCTGGTAGCACAATTGACTGTGCTCTTATCGCAAACAGGCATTTGTCCCTGATCCAAGTTCAGGTTGAGGAGCCACATTATAAGTAACCACTATTAATAGTGGTTATGTTAGAAAAGAACAATTCCTCAATAGCTCAGTTGGTAGAGTAACGGACTGTACTTTTATAATAAACAGGCGTTTGTCCTTGATTCAAGTCCAGGTTGAGGAGCCACATTAAGAAACCTGCTTTTAGCAGTTTTTTTTTTGCTCTGAATTCGATATCAGCTTACCTCATAATGACTCATCTGGTAGCACAACGGACTGTGCTCTTATAGCAAACAGGCATTTGTCCCTGATCCAAGTTCAGGTTGAGGAGCCACATTATTAAATAATGGCTATTAATTTATTATTAGCGGTTATATTAGAAAAAGAACAATTCCTCAATAGCTCAGTTGGTAGAGTAACGGACTGTACTTTTATAATAAACAGGCGTTTGTCCTTGATTCAAGTCCAGGTTGAGGAGCCACATTAAGAAACCTGCTTTTAGCAGGTTTTTTTTTGCTCTGAATTCGATGTCAACTTATCTCATAATGACTCATCTGGTAGTGCAAGGGACTGTACTCTTATAGCAAACAGGCATTTGTCCCTGATCCAACCCGCTATTTCAATGAATAATAAATTTTTTAGCTGGAAATAAAAAAGCAGCAATTAAATAATTGCTGCTTTGATAATTTATAATTATGTCTTAGATAAGCACTAACTAGTTATTGGCTAGCCTTCGACAGTAATTACATAACTAACGTTTAAACTCTGAGGTTTTGCTCCATTCTGGCCAAACACCTACGTTAGATAGCTCGTAACCAATTTCAAAGAAAGCTTGCATATCTTCAACTGCCCCCGAAAGATCCCATTGCTCATTATATTCATCACAAGCATTGTGATAACACTTAGCTAAAATAGGATTCAATACTTCACGTAAGGCTTTAGTCGCGGCATCAACTGGTTCTGGACCACTTTTAGCATAAAGTGCTGGAATACCGATATTGGCAAAGGCGAAATGATCTGAACGATAGTAAATACCTGCTGCCGGACGCGGATCACCTGAAATAATGCGACCTTGCTTTTTAGCTGCAACCGTTAAGTATTCATCAAGTTGTGACTGACCTAGACCATAGACAGAAACATCTTTACTACGACCATTAACGTTTAATGCATCCATATTAATATTAGCAACAGTTTTAGCTGCAGGGATCACAGGGTTTGCAGCATAAAATTTAGAGCCTAATAAGCCTTGCTCTTCTGCAGTTACCGCCATAATAGTAATTGAACGTTCAGGTACTACAGGTAATTTCGAAAATGCTTCAGCCACTTCAATTAGTGCTGCAGTACCTGATGCATTATCAACGGCGCCATTATAAATTTGGTCACCATCTTTACTGGTATCTTTTCCTAAATGATCCCAATGTGCCGTATAAAGAATGTGCTCATCAGATTTCACACTACCAGGTAAGGTGGCAATAAAGTTATATGATGTTGATTTTTTAACAGTATTTTTCACAGTAACAGAAGCCGTTAAGTCTCCCATATCAACATGATAGCTACCTTTAGCAGCCTTTGCTTTTGCTTGTTCAAAGTTTAAGCCTGCATTTGTAAATAACTCTTTCGCTACGTCGGTGTTAACCCAGCCTTCAACAGCAACACGACCTTTGTTAAGATCTTCACGAACAAAACCAAATTGAGGTCCAGTCCATGAGTGTTCAACTACTGACCAACCATATGATGCAGGTGCAGTTTCATGAATAATAATTGCACCCTCAGCACCTTGTCGACTCGCCTCTTCATATTTATAAGTCCAACGACCGTAATATGTCATAGCATTGCCATTAAATAATGCAGGATCTTTAGTGGCAAAACCTGGGTCGTTCACTAAAATAACAACCGTTTTGCCTTTTACGTCCAGCCCGTCATAATCATTCCATTGGTACTCAGGCGCATTAACACCATAGCCAACAAAAACTAGTTCAGAATCTTTAAGTTGCTCAAAATCGCTAATGCGGCTTGAACCCATAACCATATCGTGACCATATTGATAATCTTTACCACCAATCGATAAAGTCATTTCTGGCGACGCTTCGATTGATACCATAGGCACAGCTTGTAAAAAGCTATCACCGTTGCCAGGCTTAAAACCAATAGCTGTTAACTGCTTAGTTAAATAATCAAGCGTAAGTTCTTCACCTTTACTCGATGGTGCACGGCCTTCAAACTCATCTGAGGCAAGTACTTTAATATGTTCGGTAAGCTGTTCTTTATTAATACTGTCATAACTTGCTGCAATATCTGAAGCGGTATTACTTTTTCCAACATTTTCCGCACCACAGCCGGTTAGTGTCGCCGATGCAAGCAGAGTTAGCGCTAATATTTTTTTCATATTTTTATTCTTTAGTTACGGATGACGCCACGATTATAAACAAATACGGGCAGAGTTAGGTAGATCTAACAGAGAAATTTATACACTTTGAGAGCTACAAATGAATAGCAATATTGTTTTAGCAAATTTATAACATTGACAATAGGATGTAATCATCATATTTATTAAATAAAATAGGCTATCTTACTCTTTGATATAAATCATATTTACTCCTGTTTAATGTTGCTATTATACTAACGTTTTCAATCAATAGGTTAATTGCTATGCCGCTTTCCCGCAAAAGAAGTACACAACATAAAGTTTACATCCCGTCTTCAGCTCGTGAAAATCAATATTTACTCGCCAAATTTAATATCACCGAGCAATTAATTGAAAAAATTGCGGGCCCTGTCGATTTAAATAGCGACCAACCATTTTTACCGTTTTATAAAAAATTATCCGAGATGTTCTTTAAAATTAATGAAGAATTCGATATTGAAAGTGGCCAATTTGTTGCCAATGACAAATTTACCCGCATTCGATTTAGCCCTGAAAGAATAACCGCTCAAACTGAGCAACAAATATTATTCCTTTATAACTCTCGTTATCATTTTAGTCAAAGTGCCCATTACGATGGTCATAAACAAGCAAGTAAAATTCATTTAGTTTTTCTAGCCAATGGGGATGAAGTTAGACATAACTCTGCAATATTTCATCAGAAAGTACTAAATGCTATTACCAAATTTACTGAAAAAACAGGTATCACCACAGATGAAATGCGCATATGCGATCATCAGCATTTAACCTATGACTTATTTGCTAAAGACAAAGGCGTTCAAGGTAATCAAGTTCATAAACTGCGCAGTATTTCAAATCGCTATGCCCCTGATGATATTTCATTACCAGAAAACACTGATGAATTGACTTACGCTATTGTTGATATGCCAATCAACCGCCGTTTACGCAACTTAGTTGAACTCGACCATAGTGAAGGTGAAAATTACAACCCACTTTATAACTTTATTGCTGACGCCTTTATTAGCGCAGCCAAAAAACATCACTTAAATAATGGTGCAGTGATTGCAAACGGGTTAGTACCTATCGTTCGTCGTAGTGATGATGAAAACACAATTGCTAAGGGTGAACTAATCATGCTGGGTTATAACCCGAAAAACACCAGTGGCGGTTACACCTGCAAATGGTCTGCAGATCAGCTAGTTGATAGTGTGCAATTTGTTTTTGTTGCGAGTGAACAAGACAAAACAAGTCACGGTTTTGGTAAGTTCCTCATTCAAATAGAGCATGCTTTACACAGCATCGCTGAAAAGCTTGAATATGTAGATGACAAAGAAGAACTAAACGTACGCTTCCATCAACATCTTGGCTTTTATCAAGAAAAGTAAACACCACTTCTTGAACATTATTAAAACGTGGCTAATGCCACGTTTTTTTATTTCTACCTTTTAACTACGAAAGGCGATTAAATTACAGTACCATTCAACTCAACTTAGTATTTTATTTTTATTATTCACCGATAGGTATTCAAGCATTGATTGACTTTACTTTATTAAGCCTTTTTATCCCAACATTTTTCATCGTTAGCGTAACACCGGGCATGTGTATGACTTTAGCCATGAGCTTAGGCATTACCATAGGCGTAAGAAAAACATTTTGGATGATGTATGGTGAATTATTAGGAGTCGCAACAGTCGCTATTGCTTCTGTGTTAGGTGTTGCAACATTAATGAGCAAACTGCCTGAATTGTTTCAAGGCTTTAAAATACTTGGTGCGCTTTACCTTGCCTATGTTGGTATTAATATGTGGCGAGCGAAAGGAAAGCTCGCACTTTCTGCAGAACAAAATACTCAGTCAATTGATAAATCAAGTTTATTCAAGCAAGGTTTTTTTACTGCAATTGCTAACCCAAAAGGTTGGGCATTCATGGTATCGCTGCTTCCACCCTTTATTAATCCCGATTTACAGCTAGCTCCTCAGTTAAGCATGCTAGTAGCCGTAATATTACTATCTGAGTTTATTTGCATGACGATTTACGCCACTGGCGGAAAAACTATTGGCAAAGCGTTAACGCAGCGTAATAACGTACAATTACTTAATAAAGTATCGGGTAGCTTGATGATTATGGTCGCGATTTGGTTAGCAACTAGTTAATTATCCTTGTTAACAAGAAAGCAACTGGAACCAATAATTAATGCCAAAACAGAACTTAGCTACGATGGCTGATGATAGTTAGCATTTTTGTATAGTTTTTTTTGTCATTATCAGTAAAGGTTAGCCATATTTTCCAAGTCATTTTTTCAGCAGAGCAACTACCGACTAAGACTTCCCCCTGAAAGGCTTGAATGTTGTTTTGACTCATTGATTCAGCATTGTCGGCAATTACATCTGCCGATACAGCATTTAATTTAGCGTGGTTATCCATTTCTGTTTTTTTTTCTAAAAATAAAGGAATTTTCCCCATAAACATATCAACACCTTCCATATAGCCATTAACCTCGATAATAGTTTTAGCACCGGTATAATTGATAGACATATTAAAGGCTTGTTCTGCGATTATTTTATTAACATCAAATAATATTTCAACTCGTCCATCTGCAACATCAAAAAAACATGCGCTTTGCTGTTCAAGGCACCTCATTTCGCGAATTGGCATTTCAGCTCTTTTAGTTGCTCGCTCACTTTTATCACTACAAGCAGTGACTAGAAAGGTTAATCCGATAAGTAAGGGAATATATGTTACTTTTTTACTATTTTTCATTAGCAATATGATTGGTGGATAATTTACTCATTATGATACCTAAAACACGGTGATATTTATCACTTTTTTAATCGTTATTTTTGATTTGAAACAAAACTCGTTTCATTCAATGTTGCTATAGTTTTATGCAATATCACCTTTTTATTAATCACCGTACTTAATAAACGACTAAGTGGCAGCAGGACATAAAATGACAACATGCATTAAGGTTAAACAACCTAAAACCAAATATATAGACTGCGACAGTTGTTCAATGCAACCAGTTTGTTTGCCGTTGAAAGCGGGAAAGACTGAAATATCAATAATGGATAGCTATTTATCTAAACGTAATATCGTCACCATTTCTACACCGTTATTTCAAGAAAAAGAAAAGGCCGACGCTATTTATGCAGTATGCTCTGGTAGTTTTAAACTCACTGAAACATCACCAGAAGGTAAAGAGAAAGTCATCGGTTTTCGCTTTCCTGGCGAACTTATTGGTGAAGATGCCATTCATACTCCAAATTACAATTACAACGCTGTTGCTGTTGGCAATACTACAGTATGCCGAGTGGATTTAGACGAGCTTAATGAATGTGGAAAATTAATGCCTGAATTACAACTAAGCTTAATTTCCTTGTTGAGTAAACAAAATTCGATGTTGCGTGAAGAGTTTACTTCTGTTGTTGCAAAGCACACCGCAGAAAGCCTATTAGCAGCGTTTATTCTCAATATGCTAAAAAGAAATGCGCAATATCAAGAAACTGAATCGAAACTACACTTACCCGTTGGCCGTGATGTAATTGCAAATCATTTAGGTTTTCGCCGCGAAACATTAAGTCGCATATTTTCTAAATTTCAGCAAAAAGGTTTACTTTCCATCCAAGCAAAAGATGTCGAAATATTAGATTTACCTGGCTTGCAAGATGTTGCATACAACTGATAACAATCACCTTTATAATGTGCTTTAGAATAATCATTCGGCACATTAATTTTTCCTTTTTTATCATAGCGGTTGATTTTTAAACAACCATAAATTCGCTGTTTTCGATAAATTCACCTACCTTTAACAGTGATTTTTCTCTTCAACCATATTAATCTAAATTTTTGTTTGTTGAATACCGTATAAGATTGCGGCAACTTCGTTTTTTTTATTGATTTAAATCAAGCTTTATAGTTGATTTATATCATAGGCGAAAGGTAAAATTACAATGAATTTGAAACAACTCGTAACCGAGTGTGACATTTATCACTGCTTCTCAGCAATTTTTAATGAAAATGAATGATTTTTATTCTTTATTGTAAAATATAACCAAGTAACGGAACAATAAAAATGACAACAACGCTTGATCATCCGTCTTATAACTTCAATGTGGTGCGTCAATTCACCGTAATGACAGTTATTTGGGGGATCGTTGGTACTCTAGTAGGTGTTCTTATTGCAGCACAATTAATTTGGCCTGCATTAAACTTTGAAACACCATGGTTAACATATTCTCGTCTTCGTCCACTGCATACCAATGCGGTAATATTTGCTTTTGGTACCAGTGCCCTGTTTGCTACATCATATTATGTCGTGCAGCGCACATGTAAAACGACCTTATTTGGTGGCAAGCTTGCCTCTTTTACCTTCTGGGGTTGGCAAGCAATTATTGTATTGGCAGCGATAACATTACCGTTAGGATACACTTCAACGAAAGAGTATGCTGAATTAGAATGGCCAATTGACATTTTAATCGCTGTTGTCTGGGTCAGCTATGCCATTGTATTCTTCGGTACATTAGTTAAACGAAAGACATCACATATTTATGTTGCTAACTGGTTTTTTGGCGGCTTTATTATTACCGTAGCCGTTTTGCATATTGGTAACAGTATGGCTATTCCTATTTCCATGATGAAATCCTACTCGCTATATTCAGGCGCTATCGATGCTATGATGCAGTGGTGGTATGGACACAATGCCGTAGGTTTCTTATTGACTGCTGGTTTCTTGGGGATGATGTATTACTTCGTACCAAAACAAGCTGAACGTCCGGTTTACTCTTACCGTTTATCAATTGTTCACTTTTGGGCACTAGTTTCCCTTTATATTTGGGCTGGTCCACATCACTTACATTACACTGCTCTACCTGACTGGGCTCAGTCTGTTGGCATGGTTATGTCTATCGTATTATTCTTGCCATCTTGGGGGGGTATGATTAACGGTATTATGACGTTATCAGGCGCATGGCATAAACTTCGTCATGATCCTATTCTACGCTTCTTAATTGTTTCATTGTCTTTCTACGGTATGTCTACGTTTGAAGGCCCAATGATGGCGATTAAATCAGTAAACGCACTTTCTCACTACACTGACTGGACTGTTGGTCACGTACATTCAGGCGCGCTAGGTTGGGTTGCTATGGTTTCAATTGGTGCACTTTACCACTTAATCCCTGTGCTATTTAATCAAGGCCGTATGTATAGCATCCGTTTAATTAACATTCACTTCTGGATGCACACAGCCGGTATCGTTTTATACATTGTTGCGATGTGGATTTCAGGCGTAATGCAAGGGTTAATGTGGCGTGCGGTAAACACTGACGGAACATTAACTTACAGCTTTGTTGAAAGTTTAACAGCGTCTTACCCTTTTTACTTCATCCGTTTTGTTGGTGGCGTATTGGTTGTTCTAGGCTTTTTATTAATGGCTTATAACATGTTCAAAACTATTGGTGCTAAAGACGGAAGTCTTAAGCCTGTTGAAGTAGCTTAAGGAGCCAGAACATGATCAACAAACATGAAAAAGTTGAAAAAAACGTCGGCTTATTCTTTATTTTTACCATTTTTGCTATCAGCATCGGTGGTTTAGTTGAAATTACGCCATTGTTTTTCCAAAAAGCAACAACAACACCCGTTGATGACTTACGCCCTTACACGGCTTTAGAAATGGAAGGTCGTGACATTTACATTCGCGAAGGTTGTCACGTTTGTCATAGCCAAATGATCCGCCCTTTTAGAGCTGAAACTGAGCGTTACGGACATTACTCTGTTGCTGGAGAAAGCGTTTGGGAACATCCATTCCTATGGGGTTCAAAGCGTACAGGTCCTGATTTAGCACGTGTGGGCGGTCGTTACAGTGATGATTGGCACCTAGCACATTTACTTGATCCTCGTTCAGTTGTGCCTGAATCAAATATGCCTTCATATAGCTGGTTGGCTGAAAATAAACTTGATGGTGAGTTGACTGCGAAGAAGCTATCTACATTCAATTTTTTGACACGTAATCGTAGCCATAAAGATGAGCAAGGCAATGCTATTCCTCTTTACTCTGAAAAAGAAATATCTGGTGCTAAAGCAGCAGTTAAAGGCAAATCAGAGATGGAAGCATTGATTGCATATTTACAATCCCTTGGTCATGCGTTGAAATAATGATGATGGATTACGGCACGCTTAGAGGGTTAATTGCCCTATTAATATTGGCATTATTTATTGTCATTGTGGTTTGGTCATATTCAAAGAAACGCAAATCAGCGTTTGATGATGTAGCAAATTCTATTTTCGAAGAAGATACGGAAATTAAACACAACGACAAAAATAACAAACAGGAGACTAATAATAATGTCTAGCTTCTGGAGTATTTGGATTTCAGTTCTTACCTTAGGTACATTAGTAGGTTGTTACCTATTATTACGCTTTTGCTTAAAGAACTTTGCAGGTGTTGAAGAAGGTGAGTCTATGGGCCACACCTTCGATGGAATTGAAGAATTAAACAATCCACTACCAAAATGGTGGAGTACTTTCTTCTTATTAACAATCGTTTGGGGTTTTGGTTATTTATTACTATACCCAGGCTTAGGTAACTTTGAAGGTCTGTTAGGCTGGAAAAGTTCAAATCAAGGTATTTTGAATTTATCTGAATCAAAAGCGAGTGTTATTAACTCGAAAGAGTCAGGCATGTTAGTTCAGTATGACCGTGAAGTTGCTGCTGCTGACGCAAAATATGGCCCAATTTTTGAGGCTTATGCTGCGCAAAGCATTGAAACTTTAGCTGGTGATGAAGAAGCACTTAAAGTAGGTCAACGCCTATTTTTACAAAACTGTTCGCAATGTCATGGCTCTGATGCTCGTGGCACGACAGGCTTTCCAGACTTAACTGATAAAGATTGGTTATACGGTGGTTCACCTGATGTGATCAAAGCGAGTATTATGCATGGTCGCAAGGCTAATGGCATGATGGCTTGGAGTGCTGCATTAGGTGGCGAGCAAGGCGTTAAAGAAGTTGCTGCGTTTGTAATCAGCCTAAGCGGTCGTGAAGTTGATGCTACAGCCGCTGAGGCGGGCAAAGCTAAATTTGCAATGTGTGCTGCTTGTCACGGCGTAGAAGGTAAAGGCAGTGCAGAAATGGGCATTCCATTAGGCGCACCAAACCTAACGGATAATACTTGGTTATATGGTGGCTCTCCGCGTGCCGTTGAAACATCTATTGCTAATGGTCGTGCTGGTGTAATGCCTGCTTGGGATAAAATTCTAGGTGAACAAAAAGTTCACGTGATCAGTGCTTATGTTTACAGCTTATCGCAAAAGTAAAAGCTACTTTTTAAAAAATTAGTTTAGTACTAAAAATAAAGCCTTGGTGTTTAACGACACTAAGGCTTTTTTATCTCCACCTTGCAGCTAAACTTCATAAAATTAACGCTTTTTTAATAGTTCCTATTTGAGAAAAGCCGTATAATGTCAATACTATCTGCAAAGTAAGAAAACTTCATGAAAACATTTTGGTATCAAGAGCCATGGGCATGGCTTGTGTTTATATTGCCTTTCACCGCAGTAGTTGCTGGTATTGCAACTTTCATTATTGCCAATACAAACCCTGACACCTTAGTTATTGATGATTATTATAAAAAAGGCAAAGCAATTAACCTTGAATTAGGTAAAGTTAAACAAGCTCAAAAATTAGGTATGCGCTTTGGTTTAAAACTTGACGGTGATCAGCTAACTATTCGCCCAACAGGTATCGAAAAAGAATTTCCATTATTAAATGTTAATTTTTATCATCCAACTTTGGCTCATAGAGATTTTTACTTGGCATTAACCGCTGATGGCAACGGTAATTTCACTCATTTTTTTGAGTCTGATCAAGATACTTCAGGTAAATGGCGCGTTACGATTAGCTCTTTTGAAAATCATTGGAAGATTCAATCGGTGATCAATCTACCGCAATCAGAGTTCATAGATATTACACCGAATCCAACCGACGTAAAGTAGTGAATCGGTATTGATGAGTATTTATTTATGAGCTTGGGTTGTTTTCATTGTGGCGAAGTAGTTCCCAATAGCATTGATTTACATACAGAAATAGATAATAGAAATCAGCCAATGTGTTGCGTTGGCTGTCAGGCAGTGGCGCAAACTATTGTTGATAATAACTTAACAGACTACTACCGCTTCCGCAGTGCCCCCGCACAAAAAAGTGATGTGCTCATTCCTGAGCAATTACTACGCAATGAAATTCTCGATGATGAAAACCTACAGAGTGAGTTTGCTTATTATCATGATGGGTTTAAAGAAACCATATTAACCATTGAAGGTATTAGTTGTTCAGCCTGTGCTTGGTTAATTGAAATGCAGGTCAACAAGCTTAGTGGTATTAATAAGGTTAATGTCAATGCAACCACGCAAAGAGCGACGGTCCAGTGGCAAGAAGAACAGGTAAAGCTAAGTGAAATTCTTAGCCTGATTGAGAAAATTGGTTATCATGCTCTGCCGTTTAAGGCGAGTACCGCTGAAGAGATAAATAAGAAACAAGCTAAGAGCTTCATTAAACGTTTAGGTATTTCAGGCATTTTAATGATGCAAGTAATGATGATTGCCTTTGGTTTATACTTTGGTGCTTTTTCCGATATGGCTGAACACAACTTGGTATATCTACGCTGGGCAAGTTTATTACTGACGATTCCCATTGTTAGCTACGGCGCATTTCCATTTTATAAAAGTGCCTTTTTCGCGATAAAAGCTAAACAGCTATCTATGGATGTTCCTGTTTCCATCGCGATAGGTCTAGCTTTTTTAGCCAGTGCGTGGGCAACGGCGACTCAACAAGGTGAAGTGTATTTTGAGTCTGTATCAATGTTCACCTTTCTATTACTTATTGGCAAGTTCCTAGAGTTTCGCGCTCGCTCTCGTGCTGCCGATGTTTCGGCAAATTTATTGAAATTAATGCCGATGACGGCTACTAAGTTAATCGACAATCAAGAAAGTTTTATCGTCGCAACCAACTTAAACGCTGGTGACATTATTTTAATTAAGCCAGGTGAAACCATCCCTGCCGACAGTGAAATCATTTCAGGTAGTAGCCAAGTTAATGAAGCGATGTTATCTGGTGAGCAGCATCCTTTACAAAAAAATATCGAAGACATTATCTACGCCGGTACGATAAATGGTGATGGCAACTTAACCGCGAAAGTAAAACACAATAATCAAAAGTCATTTCTTAGCCAATTAATTCGCTTAAGTGAAACATCGCAAACCCATAAACCTAAGTTGGCAAAATTATCAGATAAAATAGCGCAGTATTTTGTTGCTTTGATACTTTTCACTGCCTCTTGCACGGCATTTTATTGGTCACAACACCAGCCGACTGAGGCCTTTTGGATCACGCTATCTGTATTAGTAGTTACTTGCCCATGTGCGCTATCGCTAGCCACACCTACGGCATTAACTTGCGCAACGACTCGATTAAACCGTGATGGTATTATGGTTAAATCCGGCCATGTTTTAGAAACCATGCCTGCCATTGATGCTATGGCGTTTGATAAAACGGGCACACTGACTACAGGTGAGTTTACCGTTACAGAAGTTGTCACTTACGGTAAGTTTTCATTAGAAAACAACGCTGATGGTAAAGCGCAAGTATTAGCAATTGCCGCCGCCCTTGAAGCACACTCAGCTCATCCACTGGCTAAAGCATTTAGCGCTTACCGTGATTTTAACCAAAAAACCACACAAGTTGTTGTTGCTCCCGGCGCAGGTATTTCAGGTGAAGTTAACCATGAGCATTACCGAATAGGTAAAAATTCATGGTTATTAAGCGATAACAGCCAGCAAGCCCATAGCGCGCAATGTGTGTTAATGGAAAATGAAACCTTAGTGGCTGAATTTTATTTACATGATGGTATACGCGAAGATGCTGAAGATTTAATAGACTTTTTGCACCATGAAAATATTACGACGTTGATGCTTTCTGGCGATCATTTAGTAGGCTGTAATAAACTTCAAGCACAGCTGCAACTACAAAGTGTGCAAGCAAACTTATCAGCTCAAGATAAAGTGACGGCAATTAAGCAGCAACAAACAACACATACCGTTGCCATGATTGGTGACGGCGTTAACGATAGCCCCGTTTTAGGCGCGGCTCACTTATCCATTGCCATGGGTAGCGGCACCGATATTGCCAAAAATGGCGCTGACGTTATATTGCTTAATAATAAGCTTAAATCAGTGCAAACATTAAGAAGCGTATCTGAGCACACAACACAGATTATCAAGCAAAACTATCTTTGGGCATTTGGCTACAATGCTGTCGTATTACCCTTAGCAGTTATGGGCTACATTGCGCCATATATGGCTGTAATTGGCATGTCAGCTAGTTCAATTTTAGTGGTAAGTAACTCTTTGAGGCTTTTAAAAAAATGAGCATAATTTACGTTTTGATCCCTATTGCTGTACTTTTAACTGCTATAGGCATCTATATCTTTTTTTGGGCAGTTAAAACAGAGCAATTTGACGACTTGGAAAAACAAGGCATGAGCATATTGTTTGATGATAAAACCATAGAGAAAAAGGAAAATAACAGCAAAGGTGACTCCGTAACTAGCCAACAAGAAAAACAAGAATAAGTGCAGCTATGACACTCGATTTTTTCTCAGCTTTTATCATCGGTCTATTAGGCTCAGGGCACTGCATTGTTATGTGTGGCGGTATTAGTACTATGCTTACTACCGCAATATCAGATGTTTCAAAACGTAAGAAGTACACTATCGTCTTTGCCTATAATTTTGGCCGTATTGTTTCTTACAGTATTATCGGAGCGTTAGTGGCACTGACTAGTTCAATGGCAACGAAAGAAATTGGTGTTCCCGTTTTTGCACTAAAAATACTTGCCGGTATTTTTCTTATTTTGTTAGGGTTATACCTTGGACAATGGCTAATGTGGTTAAGTCATGTTGAGCATATTGGTAAAAAGCTTTGGCGATATATATCTCCAAATACCAAAAAATTCATTCCAATTAAAAATACCCGTAGTGCTTTCGCATTAGGCGCTTTATGGGGTTGGTTGCCTTGTGGTTTAGTTTACTCAACGTTAACTTGGGCATTGGCAAGCGCTGATGCCATAAATGGCGCTTTAATCATGTTTTTCTTCGGCCTTGGCACTTTACCTGCTTTACTTTCTGTTTCGTTAGGTACAATAAGCGTCAAGTCCTTACTGAGTAACCCTTTATTTAGAAAGCTAGCGGCCATTCTGGTGATTTTATACGGTATTTATACTATACTTATTGCATATCTATAACGCATCTAATATGATCCATATCATTAAAATGCAAATAATCCATAGGTCGTTATGAGTACTAAATCGTGTACAGGTCAGCAACATATTCACTGTCAAAACTGCAGTATAAGCGAGTTATGCCTACCGTTTACTCTGAACGATAAAGAATTAGATTCTTTAGATAACATTATCGATCGTAAACGACCTATTCATAAAGGTGAGCAAATCTTTAATGATGGCCAACCTATGCATGCGCTTTATGCGATTCGTTCTGGCACGTTCAAAACTTATACCGTCAATGAGCAAGGTGAAGAACAAATTACAGGCTTTCATTTAGCTGGTGACTTATTAGGTTTTGACGCTATTGCTGAGTCTGAACATCCAAGCTTTGCCAAAGCATTGGAAACTTCGATGGTTTGTGAAATCCCTTATAATACACTCGATAGTTTATCGAATACCATGCCAAAATTGAAAAAACAAATTTTACGCATGATGAGTACAGAAATTCGTGGTGACCAGGAGATGCTTACCTTACTTAATCGTAAAAATGCTGAGCAACGCCTTGCCACATTCATCAGTGCTTTAAGCAGCCGTTACCATGCTCGTGGATTATCTGCATCAGAATTTCGTCTAACCATGACGCGTAGTGATATTGGAAATTATATTGGCTTGACAGTAGAAACTATCAGTCGTTTACTTAATCGCTTTCATAAAAATGATTTAATCCGAGTTGATGGTAAACTAATCACCATTCTAGACATTGATAAACTAAATGAGTGCGCTGCTCTTTAGTTCCCTCCCTACTTTTAAAAATTTCCTTATTCTAATAATTCACGCTATGCTTAGCGTGAATTATTTTTATATTTGAAACGATAATAATTTGATTTAAAACAATTATTTTTGATTCAAAATATTCTATTGTTATAATTATAGTAGACAATTTATAAAGGAATTGAATATGGAAAAGTATCAAAAAATACTCGCTATTGTTGACCCAACAACTGACGATCAAAAAGCATTAAAACGCGCCATAGAGTTAGCCCGTAAAACGAATGCTCGCATTACAGCTTTTTTGACTATATATGACTTTTCTTATGAAATGACCACAATGCTGTCAAGTAATGAGCGTGATGCCATGCGCAAATCAGTTATTAACGATAGAGCACAATGGTTACGGTCGGCACTTTCAGAATTAAATGCTGAAGAGCTTAATATTGATTGTCAGGTTATTTGGCATAATCGTCCTTTTGAACAAATTATTGAACAAGTACTTAAAAATGGCTATGACATCGTCATTAAAGGAACTCATCAACACGATAAACTAAAATCTGTTATTTTTACTCCAACTGATTGGCATCTTTTACGAAAGTGCCCATGCCCGGTACTATTGGTGAAAGAGCATTTATGGCCTGATAACGGTAACATTGTCGCGGCATTAAACATTGGTAGTGCTGAAGACGAGCACAAGTCACTCAATGATAAGATCACCACAGAAGCAAAGCAGTTAACGCAAGTAATGAAAGCAAATTTGCATTTAGTTAACTCATTTCCAGGAACTCCAGTAAATATTGCCATAGAAATTCCGGAGTTTAATGCCAGTGATTATAATCGTTCAATGCTATTGCACCATGAGAAATCTATGCATGAGCACGCAGCAGCCTTTGATATTGAACAGGAAAATACTCACATTAAAGAAGGCTTACCTGAAGATGTAATTCAAAGTATTGCCAATAACTTAGATGCTGAACTGGTCATTTTAGGTACCGTTGGCCGCACAGGGTTGTCTGCTGCGTTAATTGGAAACACTGCAGAGCATGTCATCGATAGGCTTAATTGTGACGTACTGGCATTGAAACCTGACGGCTATATTTCACCGCTTGATATTGAATGATCTGATCTAGTACAAGCTTTATGAAATTGAAGTTGAATTTGGTCGATAAAGTGCCATGTTCAACTTTTTTCATTTGCTCTCATCAGCTATACTACGCGCCGCAATTTATTAGGAATTAATTATGAGCGCAGATTTAAATCTCCCCCTTACGCCAGGTCAAGAAACACAACTACATAAACTAGAAAAACGTTTACGCCGTCACGTTGGCCAAGCTATTGCCCAATATAATATGATTGAAGATGGCGATAAAATTATGGTGTGTTTGTCAGGCGGCAAAGACAGTTATGCCATGCTTGAAATTCTGATGCGCTTAAAAGAGTCTGCACCTATTCATTTTGATCTTGTTGCTGTTAACCTTGATCAAAAGCAGCCCGGATTTCCTGAACATATTTTACCTAATTATCTCGAATCGCTTGGTGTTGCTTATCAAATAGTTGAAGAAGACACTTACGCTATTGTTAAAGAAAAAATTCCAGAAGGTAAAACTACGTGTAGCTTATGCTCACGATTACGTCGTGCTTTGTTATATAAAGCAGCCAAGGCATTAGGCGCAACCAAAATCGCTTTAGGCCATCACAGAGATGATATGGTTGAAACCTTAATGCTTAATATGTTCTATGGTGGCAAGCTGAAATCAATGCCAGCAAAGCTAGTGTCAGACAATGGCGAGCATGTGGTTATTCGTCCATTAGCCTTTTGTAAAGAGCAAGAACTTATTCAATATGCACAGTTAAAACATTTCCCTATTATTCCGTGTAATTTATGTGGCTCTCAGCCGAATCTGCAACGCCAAAATATTAAAGCCATGCTACAAGATTGGGATAAAAACCATCCTGGTCGAATTGAGTCTATGTTTACAGCAATGCAAAACGTTGTTCCTTCACATTTATGCGATGGCGAACTATTTGACTTTAAATCAATTAATAGCGACTCAGGTATTATTGACGGTGGTGATACTGCTTTTGATCAAGAAGGCTTTGTCAGTACAAATTCGGTTGAAAAATCTACCGTACAAGTTAATGCCGCTGACTTACTAAATGTTGTCGAAATAAAATAATCCTACTATTCAAAACTTAACTTTAGCTCAATTTTAAACAAGGCTTCTCATGCTCGAAAAACTGTTTCAGCTACAACAACATAATACAACGGTAAAAAAAGAAATTATTGCCGGTTTTACCACGTTTTTAACCATGGCCTATATTATTTTTGTTAACCCTGCGATGCTAGCTGATGCTGGTATGGATCATGGCGCGGTTTTCGTTGCTACTTGTATTGCAGCAGCCATTGGTTGTTTAGTGATGGGCTTACTTGCTAACTATCCAATCGCACTAGCGCCTGGTATGGGCTTGAATGCATTTTTTACCTATACAGTGGTACTTGATATGGGCTACACCTGGCAAGTTGCACTTGGTGGTGTCTTTGTTTCGGGTTTAGTATTCATTATTTTAAGCCTATTTAATATTCGCGAATGGATCATCAACAGTATTCCACATTCATTGCGTTTTGGTATTGCTGCAGGTATTGGTCTGTTTCTCGCCTTCATCGCTTTAAAAAATGCAGGCATTGTTGTTGATAGCCCTGCAACGTTATTAACTTTAGGCGACATTACTGCATTACCTGCAATATTCGCAGCTATTGGCTTGTTTTTAATTGTTGGTTTAGCCAATAGAGGTGTTAGCGGCGCAGTTATGATCTCTATTTTAGTGATCACTTTGTTAGGAATTATTTTCGGCGACATTCAATATCAAGGCATAGTTTCAATGCCACCACCTGTTGCGCCAACATTTATGCAGCTTGATATTACTGGCGCTCTCGAAGTGGGTATGCTTTCCGTTATTTTCGCTTTTCTTTTTGTTGACTTATTTGATACCTCAGGCACTCTTATTGCCGTTGCACAGCGTGGAAATTTATTAGACGAAAAGGGTAACTTCCCCCGTTTAGGAAAAGCATTATTAGCGGATTCAACGGCAACAGTCGCGGGTAGTGTTTTAGGTACATCAACAACAACAAGCTTTGTAGAAAGTACCGCTGGTGTTGCTGCTGGTGGCCGTACAGGCTTAACCGCTGTAACGGTTGGTATCCTATTCTTATTATCACTAATGTTTTCACCACTAGCCGCTATGGTACCTGCTTACGCAACAGCGGGGCCGTTATTTTATGTTGCTGTATTAATGCTGGCTGGCTTAGTTAATGTGCAATGGGATGATTTATCAGAAGCAGTCCCTGTTGCCGTTATTTGTATCACCATGCCTTTAACTTTTTCAATTGCTAATGGTATCGCGTTCGGCTTTATTAGCTATGTTGCGGTACGTGCTTTTAGTGGTCACTTCAACAAGATTAACCTCAGTGTTTTATGTCTAGCATTGTTGTTCTTATTTAAGTTTGCTTTTTTTGCTTAACTTTTGCTTTTAAACTTTTATTCTCTGGGAAAATGACCAATGTCTATCACATCAAAAATTTGTAAGTCGGTGCTTTTTACAAGCATAGTATTAGCCAGCTCAGTCAATGCTGAAACGCTATGGAGTGATAACTCCATTAGTTATTTGAAAAATGTTGATGACTTTCAATTATTAGAAAACGACAATATTAATGTTATTACTTTTGAGCATGCTTCAGGGCATAACTGGGGTGATGTTTTCTTTTTTGCTGACCGAATTACCGCAAGCAAAGACAGTAACAACGGTCGTTATGAAGAAACCTATGGCGAATTATCTGCGCGTTTAAGTTTAAGCTATTTAACCGGTAACAAAATAGCGATGGGGCCAATTAGCGACTTATACCTAGCAGGCACTTATGAACATGATACAGGTAATAATGACGGCTTTGGTTTTGGTTTTAACAACTACTTAGTGGGAGTTGGTGCATCATGGGATATTTCGGGCTTTAACTACTTACAAAGTAATATCTATTTAGCTGAAAATGATGATACCGATAATGACTACCAGTTAACAGTTGCTTGGGGTTACCCAATTGCGATTGGTAAGCATGACATTATTATTGATGGTTATTTAGATTGGTCTTCTGCAGCTGATGATCACAGTGCTGATTTTCATTTTAATCCACAAGTACGCTTAGATGTTGGTAAATACTTTGGTAAAGCAAAGTTTGTTGAAGCGGGTATTGAGTATTCGTACTGGCATAACAAGTTTGGCATTAGTGGTATCAACAATGAAAACACCGTTAGCGCAATGGTAAAGGTTCACCTATAGCCCTATAAGCAAAACAGTGTAATTCAGATATAAAAAACTCGTTAATCATTAACGAGTTTTTTTGTTTTAGGGCTTAAAGAAACTAAGGTTAGCTAGCAGGAGTCAATCATAACTAATCAACGTTAAGCGCTAAATAACGTCGATTATGACGGATCATTTCCGTTAACTCTAAAACATAGTCGGTACCGCGTTCTGAATATGGTATTAATCCAGTCGCAAGTATTTCAGGAGACAAAGGTTGGCCTTGCTCTCTTAATTGCCCTCTAATGGTCCTAAAAACCATATAAGCACTGTTAGTATTAATATTTTTTAAATAGCGTGCAACACCTTGCTTTACAGAGCTATAGGCAGCAACTTCATGTTTTGCTCCGACATTCCTGCCGCTAGGCACCATGCCACAGCCTTTTTTATAGCACCAAACACCGAAGAAGTTTAAGCCAATTCGAGCAAAGCGAGATGTCCCCCAAGCAGATTCATTCGCGGCTTGCACCAATATCAACGCTGATGGAATGACATCTACCTTCAATTGCAACTCATAAAGTTGTCTTAAAAGTGAAAACTTCTTACTGACTCGATACTGCTTGCTTAAGTCAGCAACAAAGCTATGCTCTTGTTCAGTAAAAGGTTGTTCTAGTGTCAATTGTGCAATCAAACGCTCAACTTCATTACGCAAGGTTAATATGCTTTCATTCTCAGCTAGTATTGCCGGTTTAATAAAAGCAAAAAATTGTTTTTTCTTTTCTTTAACATCACGAATACTGGCAAAATCAGGCAAAACCACATCATGCAATGGTTGCTCTATCACTTTAACCACTTTAGGAACCTTTTTCGGCTCTTCAACGACAATTACTGGCGCTTTATTTTTAACTTGCACTGGTAAAAATGTAAAAGGGGCAATTAAGCCAATACCAAGCAGTACTATAAATATCAAGCCAAGCAAGTATTGTTTATTAATTATTATCAAGCCTTAAACTTCCTATGTCGTCGGTAAATATTACTCATAATAAGCAACACATAAACTATCATTTATTATGCTGAAAATGTATCAGTGATTGAATCAGGTTTATCTGTTGAAGATTGCGTCTGTAAACCAAAAATCTCTCGGTATAAAATACCTTTCACGTTATAAAACATTGGCGCTATAAAGGTTAAACAAAACAGAAAAAATGCAATCGCGATAAAACCAAGCTCTGAGCCGCCAGCGGCAGCAACAGGCAGTGCAGAAATAATCACCGCTAGTGCCAGTAGTAGATATATTGAAAATAATTTAAACCATTGAAAACGTGTTGCTTGAATACAAACAGTAATGGCCTTCATCGGTGATAATCGTTTTTCTACAACTAAAGGTAGCGCTAGTGACAGTGCAACCGCTAAAAAGATGCCAGGTAGATAAAATAAGGTTAAGCCAATGGTAACAAGCGTAGAGGTTAGTAAGGCACAAACAGCAACCCAACTACCCCGTTTCAAAAAGGCAAAAACCAATTGAGAGCGTGTTTTTAAGCCTACAGAATGAAATACGCCCATCATTTCAACACCCACTAAAAATGGGTAAACCACCAAAGTGACAATAATATTCAGTAAAGTCATCGATTGCGGATCTTTAATGACCTCTTCAATCCCACCTAATGGCGCACTTGCAATTATTGAAACAAACATACCGATGAATAAACAGAAAAATAGTCCCAAATTAATCGCCATACGAGATTTGAGTGTGATCTGCCAAGCTTCTTTTAAAATAGCTACAACATCAAGGTTATACTCACCTTTAATAGCAGTATCGATACTGCCGCCAACTTTCATGATAGGAAGTTTTTCCACAAAAATATTTACCTAAATGAGAAGCAATCAAATACTTCATTACTGCATAATTATTTGCAGTATATCGTAAATAACCTACGTCTGTGAACAATCTTAGAGAGATTCAGAGTATTTTGAACCCCTGTGAAGTTAAATATGAATTAGAAAGTAGTAAATGAATCAAAGAGAAGTTACAGACAATAGTAAATAAGGTTAGCTGGTGCCAGGCGATAATTTACGTTATAGAAGAATAAGATCTCCCCTGTTTTCCATAAAGGCACTAATTTTTAATCGCCAGTAGTTTCTCGCTATAAAAGTGCCAGAAACCTTTAAATGACTTGAATTGGTAAACTTGACCTTGATAACTTGTTTTCATAAAGCTTCCTATATTAGAGGCTTTTATTGCCTATTTATTAACCAAAATGAACGGTAAACTAAATGTAATAGTGCATAGTAATATGTCAAAGCATATACCATCATTGTATGTTAGTGTTAACGCTAGCCATTACGGCTCTTGCTTAATATTTTTCAATAAAGATTGAAAGTACCCTGCGCCCTTCTCATGCGCCAAAGCAATATTGTTCTCCGGAATAGCTTCGGGATCTTTATAGACCTTTAACACACGCGCCATACTTTCTTCACGAATTAAATGTAAAGTTGGGTACGGGGAACGGTTAGTGTAATTACCAGCATCATCGTAGTCAACGTCAGAAAAGCAGTACTCAGGATGGAAATTAGCAATTTGGAATATACCTTCAAAGCCTTCATCAACCAACAAGTCATTACCATAGTCGACTAAATCTAAAAAACGATTAAAGTCCCTAAAGCCCTGTTGATAAATTACCAAACTTGTTTCAATTTCAGGGTTGTCCTTTAGGTAGTTACACTGCAGCAATAGTTCTTTGAGCGCAGCTTTAATTTGCTCTTTATCACTAAGATGATAATGAATGGTTTGATTAACAAATTCCTTTTTTGCAAATGGACAAAAATTCAGCCCAATAATCACTTGTTCAAGCCACTGTTTTGTTTGTTCTATTTCAATTTTCGTCGTCATGTTAATTGTTATAAACCTTGCAATTTTTTACTAATAATCTAACTATTTATCGACTAACCACTTAACTGGTGTTATTTAGCTGTTACTACTTAGCCATCATTACTTTGCTGTAACTGCCACATGGCAAAATAGTGTCCTTGCTCCGTTAGTAGTTCTTGATGAGTGCCTTGCTCAATAATTTCACCTTGTTGCATAACAATAATATTATCGGCATCAATGATAGTTGATAAACGATGAGCAATAACCAAGCTAGTACGGTGCTCTGCAACTTCTTTAATCGCGGTTAAAATCGCTTGTTCTGATTGGCTATCGAGTGACGACGTTGCTTCATCAAATACTAATATACGAGGGTTCTTCAAAATGGTTCTAGCGATGGCTACTCGCTGCTTTTCACCACCCGATAGTTTTAAACCACGCTCACCAACAATGGTTTCAACACCTTCAGGTAGTCGTGAAACAAAGTCTGCCAAATGTGCCAATTCAAATGCATTATTTACTGCCGCTGTGTCTGCGCTCGGTTCACCATAATAAACATTAGCAAACAAGGTATCGTTAAACAGCACAGTATCTTGCGGTACTATCCCTATATTTTTTCTTAAAGAATGCTGGCTAACTTCATGTATGTTTTGCCCATCAATTGAAATGGCCCCTGAGTCACAATCATAAAATCTAAACAGCAACTTTACTAACGTTGATTTACCAGAGCCACTTTCACCGACAACCGCTACTTTTTGCCCTGACTTTATCGTAAATGATAAGTTCTTAATGATTGGACGCTTTGCATCATAAGCAAAACTCACATCTTCAAATTTAATTTCCGCCTGTGACAATGCCAACACACCAGCATTGTCAGTGTCTTCTACTTTTGGTTTTCTCAGCATGAGCTCGAACATATGCTCAATATTCGCTAGAGACCCTTTTATTTCTCGATAAACAAAACCAAGGAAGTTTAAAGGAATAAATAACTGCATCATAAAGGCATTAATTAAGACAAAGTCACCTAAAGTCATTTGCTGATGAGTAACTTGATAGGCTGCCAATGCAAGCATCGCGGTCATAGAGCAAGAAATAATAACCGCTTGACCACCATTTAGCGCAAATAACGATAAACGGTTTTGCATCTTAGCAGTTTCCCAACTCTCTAGCTGCTTATCATAAGCCTTAGCCTCATACTCTTCATTGGTAAAATATTTAACGGTTTCATAGTTCAGTAAACTATCAATGGCTCGAGTATTACTAGAAGAGTCAGCCTTGTTTGCGGCGCGAATAAAGCGTATACGCCAATCGGTAGCAAATACGGAATAGCCAACATAAAGCACAATTGACATGGTAGTGATTAGCGCGAACCAAATGCCGTAATTTATCAATAAAATACTCACCACCATAATAATTTCAATTAAGGTTGGAATGATATTGAAAATCATAAAGCGCATTAAGAAACTAATGCCCGAGGTGCCGCGATCAATATCTCGTGATAAACCACCTGTTTGGCGATTTAAGTGAAAGTCGAGATCTAGCTTATGCAAGTGCTGAAACACTTTTAAGCCAATACGTCGAATTGCACGTTCAGTGACCCGACCAAATAAGGTATCACGAATTTCTGCAAATAAAACAATAGTAAGACGTATTAAACCATATGCCCCCACCAATGCGAATGGCACAAGAAAAACACGGTTTTCTTCCTGTTTATCTAAAATATCAACAATATCTTTTAGAATAAACGGCAAATAGACACTAGCAACTTTGGTTAAAATCAAACAGGCAAGCGCGAGGAAAATACGGGTTTTAAATTCAAATAAGTAAGGTAGTAGTAGCTTAACTACACGCCAATTAAAGGTCGTTACTTCCTGTTCGGATTGAATAGGTCTGCGCATAGTTAATAAAAAATCCTGACTGTTATGTTAGCAACACATCAACAATGTATTACTCAAGTAAAGATCGCTATATTAGCACTATTTAGGGAAATAATTCTTAAAACTTCGATGCTTAAATAGCGTTTACAAAAAAGTGCTTATACAATGTTATAGTGCTATTTATGATCTTTTTTTTGCTCTGTGCTAACGCAATAGAGGGTTATTTCAATCTTTACAACACTTTTCGATAAGGTCATATGCTCGCATTAATGAACAACATACTTGATCGCTGCTTTTTCACAATCACGTTTATTTTAGGTGTGCAACTTCCTGAGTTTATGCAGCAGTATCAACAGCGCCTTTCTGGTCATTTGAATGAAGCTCAACTACAATTAGCTCAATTTCAAGATATAGCTCAACAGCACTTTGAAGGCAGCTTGACGACTATGATTACACGCTACAAAGGAAATAGTGAAGCGTCTATTATCAATACCGGTGAGTTAATTGAGCGATTATCAATACGTGTAGAATATTTAAACGCTCACTTAGAACAGATCAAAGCAACAGATTATTTAGCTAGCGTTTACCAATTTATTTGGCATTTAGATAAGCAAATCACCGTAGCTACCTTAGAAAGTTTTTCAATGGCCATTCCACTTGAACTGCAAGCTATAGCCACCGGAGTTACTTTAGCGATAACAACCTTAATATTAAAAGAGCTTTTAATTATTGCCGTTAGAGCTCCTTTTAAAACCAAACCTGTCGATGAAGTGAAATAGCTGATAGCAAACCTAGCACTTATAAATAATACCGGTTTCATTAAGTTTGTGATCTTGTTGTGCGTAGGAAAAACTAACCCAAATTAGGTAATTGATTGATCAATAGCTGGCTATTGGGACTGAAAGCACAGGTTTTTAGTTCCAGACAAAACCTAAGTACTCACATTCTTGTGAGCAACGCAGCCTTGGGTTATTTTAACCAGCACAAAAAAAAGGCTGCCGAAGCAACCTTTTATACTGTACAAAATGCAAAACTGATTTGCTGACTTATTTGCCGTTGCCGTCTTCGACGCGACTTTTAAGCTTTTGACCTGGGCGGAACGTTACCACTTTACGTGCAGAAATTGGAATATCTTCACCTGTTTTAGGGTTACGTCCTGGGCGCTCGCTTTTCACGCGTAGATCAAAGTTTCCGAAACCAGACAGTTTTACTTGTTCGCCTGACTCTAAAGTTTCACGAATTTCTTCGAAAAACACTTCAACCATATCTTTTGCGTCGCGCTTGCTAAGCCCAACTTTTTCAAATAAATGTTCTGCTACTTCTGCTTTAGTTAGCGCCATTTTTTAATCCCTCAGAGATGCATTTAGTTCAGTTTTCAATGTATCAACCACTCGGTCAACTACGTCAGTGATATCCTTTTCTTCTAGGGTTTTATCGATATCTTGCAATGTCAACGCAATTGCTAAGCTCTTAAAACCAGATTCAATACCATTACCTCGGTATACATCGAACAAGTTTAGATCAACTAAATAATTTCCGCCAACCTTTTCAATAAGTTGTAGAACATTATTTGCACTAACTTGATCTTCAACAACAACGGCTATATCACGTCTATTCGCAGGAAAGCGAGATATATCAAGCGATAGCGGGATATTTCGCACACAAACTTCACTTAATAAAAGCTCAAAAACCAAGGTGCGACCGTTTAGTCCTAATTTTCGTTCTAATTCAGGATGTAACGCGCCAATATGACCAACAAGCACACCATTTTTATGAATAGCTGCCGTTTGTCCTGGGTGTAGAGCATCAATTTCTGCTTTTGAAAATTGATAAGCGTTAACGTTGCTAGTTAAGCTTAATAATGCTTCAACATCAGCTTTTATGTCATAAAAGTCAGTTGCGGCTTTTTCAATATCCCAATGCTCTTCACTACGTTGACCACTAAGCACACCAGCGATCATGTTTTCTTGACGAACACCATTTTCAGCACTTTCATCAGGAATGAAACGTAAACCCGTTTCAAATAAACGTACACGGCCTTGCTGACGATTTTGATTATAAATAACTGACTGCAATAATCCCGTCCATAAACTCACACGCATTTCTGACATTTCGCTCGAAATTGGGTGTGGCAAAGTCATCGTTGCTTGACCAGGATGAATTTGCACTTGTATTTTAGGGTCAACAAAACTGTAAGTAATCGCTTCTTGGTAACCGCGATTCGCTAAGGCGTTACGTAATTTACTTACCGGTAACACCGCTTCTTTTTGCTCACGCATTGCCAATGTAGCTTTTGGAGAAATATTTGGAATGTTGTTGTAACCAAAAATACGCGCCACTTCTTCAATTAAATCAACTTCGATGCTGATATCGAAACGATAAGCTGGTACTACAACAGTCCATACTTTATCTTCGTTTTCACCACTTTCAGCAACATTAAAACCTAAGCGAGTTAATATTTCAGTTACCGTTGCATCTTTAATGTGATGACCAATACGACCATCTAATTTTGCACGACGTAATGCTACCGTTCGTTCTGCTGGAATATTATCTTTCGATACAGCTTCAACAATAGGACCGGCTTCACCGCCAACAATTTCTAATAATAAAGTTGTAGCACGTTCCATTGCATCACGTTGTAATTGCGGATCAATACCACGCTCATAGCGATGTGACGCATCAGTGTGTAAACCATATTGACGTGCTTTACCTAATATAGCTAATGGCGCAAAAAAAGCACTTTCTAAAAAGATATCTTTTGATTCGGTAGTTACACCAGATGCTAGTCCACCAAAAATACCGGCCATAGCCAAAGATTTGCTGTCATCAGCAATCACTAATGTTTGTGTTGAAAGTGTTACTTCGTTTTCATCAAGTAAAACTAACTTTTCACCTTCGCTTGCATAACGTACGTTAATAGCACCATCAATAGCAGCTAGGTCAAATGCATGCATCGGGTGACCTTGCTCTAACAACACATAGTTAGTTACATCAACTACAGGGTCGATTGAACGTGTACCACAACGACGTAGCTTTTCTATCATCCATAAAGGTGTTTGTGCATTTACATCAATATTTTTAATCACACGCCCTAAATAACGAGGACATGCTTGTTCTGCTGCCAAGGTAATAGCAACAGTATCGTCAATTGTTGGTGTTACCGCAGTAATTGTTGGTTCAGTTACGCTTAAGCTATTTAATACGCCAACTTCACGTGCTAAACCTTTAAGGCCTAGACAGTCGCCACGGTTAGCCGTTAAATCAACATCAATAGTTACGTCATTAAGGTCAAGGTATTCACGAACACACAGCCCTAGTGGTGCATCATTAGCTAATTCCATAATGCCATCAGCGCTTTCAGCTAAGCCAATTTCTGATTCACTACACAGCATGCCGTGTGATGGTACGCCGCGAAGTTTAGCTTTTTTAATTTTAAAGTTACCTGGCAGTACTGCACCAACAGTTGCAACGGCAACTTTTAAGCCTAAACGACAATTTTTAGCACCACAAACAATGTCGACTAACTCGCCATCATTAAAATCTGGACCTAAATTAATTTTTGTTACTTGTAATTTATCTGCATCCGGATGAGGACCACACTCAACAACCTCACCAATCAGTACACCAGAAAATTCTCCAGCTACAGGTTCTACGGCATCAACTTCAAGGCCAGCCATGGTAATTTGATGAGCTAATTCATCTGAAGATATAGCAGGGTTTACCCACTCACGTAACCAAGATTCACTAAATTTCATTATATGGCTTTCCTACTTGAACTGTTTTAAGAAGCGAAGATCATTTTCAAAGAATGAGCGTAAATCATTTACGCCGTAACGTAGCATGGTTAAACGCTCAACTCCCATACCAAAGGCGAAACCAGTATATATTTCAGGGTCTATGCCGACGCTGCGTAAAACATTAGGATGTACCATGCCACAACCTAGTACTTCTAACCATTTACCGTTTTTACCCATAATATCAACTTCTGCTGATGGTTCTGTAAACGGGAAGTAAGACGGGCGAAAGCGTATTTCGACCTCTTCTTCAAAGAAATGATGTAGAAAATCATGCAAAACGCCTTTTAAATGCGTAAAGCTAACATCTTTATCAACCATTAAACCTTCTACTTGATGAAACATCGGCGTATGAGTTTGGTCATAATCATTACGGTACACTTTACCTGGAGAGATAATACGTAAAGGCGGCTGTTCTTTTTCCATGGTGCGAATTTGTACGCCAGATGTTTGCGTACGCAGCACTAATTTAGGATTAAAGTAAAAAGTATCGTGATCTTGGCGTGCAGGATGATGTTCAGGAATATTCAAGGCATCAAAGTTGTGAAAATCATCTTCAACTTCAGGACCTTGTTTAACTGAAAAGCCTAAATCACCGAAGAAACTTTCAATTCGTTCAATCGTGCGAGTAACTGGGTGCAAACCACCTAGTTCGTCACCACGCCCTGGCAGCGTTACATCGATAGATTCAGCAGCAAGTTGCTGCTTAATAACTTCGGCACGTAATAATTCACCACGTTCAGTCAAAAGCTTTTGTACTTTTTGTTTAGCGATGTTAATCACTTGACCCGCTTTGGGTTTTTCTTCTTTTGGTAACTTACTTAGGCCTTTCATCTGTTCCGTGAACAAACCTTTTTTCCCTAAAAAGTTAACGCGAACTTGGTCAAGTTCTGCAGGATCAGTTGCCGCAGCAATTGCTTGTTCTGCCTGCAATATAATATCGTCTAAATTCATGAGTTCCTCTAAAGCGTGTTTAAAGCCGCTATATTCATAATAGTATAGAAATACAACGCATTAACATCGGCCAATATTATGGCCTTTAGCTAGACTTTTTCGATTAATAAAATGGTGAATGATTTTACACAAAAATCAGTCGAGAAAGTAGAGTAAATCTACGTTTTTTAACAAAAAGTTAGTACTAGTTAACTTTTATATTTATAAAAAGAAAAGAATTAGCACTTATTGCGACTTAAACACAAAAATAAGTAATAAATTTAAAGATAATTTCATTGCTTTAAGTCCTTCAGAATTTTCGTCCGTATGCTACCTGCCATACGCTGCATCTTTAAAATATAAAAAAGCTTCTTTATAGAAGCCTTTTATTCTCAGCATGTAAACATTCAAGTTATGATTTAAAGGTTGTAGCCAGACTCATCATGCTCAATCAAATCAAGTCCGGTGATCTCTTGCTCCTTTGACACTCGTAAACCTTTGGTCATAAGCGCAACTAATTTAAATAGCAGGTAAGATACTATTGCTGTATAAACTATAGTTGAACCAATACCGATCAACTGTACGCTAACCTGCCCTATCATAGTGCTGATACCTTCAGCATAACCGTAGCCACTAAAAGCGCCAAGTTCAGTTGAAGCAAATACACCAGCGAGCAATGTCCCCAATATACCGCCAACACCATGTACAGGGAAGACATCTAAAGAATCATCTATTTTAAGTTTTTGTTTAATATAGACCGTTGAATAGAAACAAACGATACCGGCAGCAACTCCAATAACTAAAGCGCCACCTGGTCCAACAAAACCAGAAGCGGGTGTGATAGTGCCTAAACCAGCAACCATTCCGGTAACCGCACCTAAAACACTGGCTTTCCCAAATTTTTTCCACTCAATAGCTGCCCAAGTTAGTGCTCCAGCAGAAGCTGATAAGTGTGTTACCAACATTGCCATGGAAGCATCCCCACTAGCAGCTAAAGCGCTACCGCCATTAAAGCCAAACCAGCCGACCCAAAGCATACCGGCGCCAGTAACCGTCATCGTAAGGTTATGCGGTAACATCGGCGTTCTCGGAAAACCATGACGCGGGCCTAATACAACCGCAGCAACTAATGCCGCAACACCTGCGGTGATGTGTACAACAATCCCACCGGCAAAGTCATAAACCCTCATTTGTGCAAGCCAGCCGCCACCCCACACCCAATGTGTTACTGGGGCATAAACTACTAGTAGCCATAACCCTGAAAAAATTAATACCGCGGAGAACTTCATTCTTTCCGCATATGCACCAATAATAAGCGCAGGAGTTATTACTGCAAAGGTCATTTGAAATAGCATAAAAAGGCTTTCTGGAATATCGCCAGAAAGCGACTCCTTTGTTATGCCAGCCATAAGTACTTTACTAAAGTCACCTATCAACGCATTACCTTCGCCAAAAGCCAAGCTGTAACCGATAATAAACCACAAAATAGAGGAGACACCGGCAATTGCAAAACACTGCATCAAAATAGACAAAATATTCTTTCTACGTACCAAACCGCCATAAAACAAGGCAAGTCCTGGTAAAGTCATCAGTAAGACTAACGCTGTAGATGTTAATATCCACGCAGTATTAGCGCCATTAAGCGCAGGTCCTTCCGCAATAACGGGTAAAGAAAAAGTTAAAGCGAACAGTGTGATCATTATTTTTTTCATTTTACATCCACATTCTAATTTTCAATTATAACTAGCAAAGTTTTGGTACATAAATCAGTCAAACTACAAAGTTTAAATAGCCTCATCATCAGTTTCACCGGTCCGAATACGTGTGATGCTTTCGATATTGGTGACAAAAATTTTGCCATCACCTATTTTTCCGGTTTGAGCGGAGCTAACAATGGCTTCACCAACACGTTCATAAAAATCATCTTTTACAGCAATTTCAAATTTAATTTTGGGTAAGAAATCTACTGAGTATTCAGCACCTCGATAAAGCTCGGTATGGCCTTTTTGTCTACCAAAGCCTTTAACCTCAGTAACAGTCATACCATCAATATCAATTTCGCTTAAAGCCTCACGGACATCATCCATTTTGAACGGTTTAATAATTGCGGTTACTAATTTCATTCGCTCACCTTCAGTGCATTGACAATCTAGTTAGGTTTTTAAATCTATTATTTGGAAAGTACTAAGCACCATCTATACCCACAGTTAAAATAACAATAAATACAAAGAGTTAATAACAAACAAAAATAAAAAAGAAATATTAAAGCACCAATTTAGTGCATAGGGATGGTGACTAAGTGCAATATTGGTGCAAAGTGATTATTTTGAGTCAAATGGTGCGAAAAAATGATTACGGCCTTTAACTACTAAATTCGTTTTCGCTTTTATCCGCCAGCCATAAGGAGTAAAGAATAATTGTACTAGGTGTCGTCGCTACGTTGATAAAAGCTATTCATACACTGAACCTTACTTTTACCTTCACATTGGTTGAGCGTACTTTTTGCTTCATTGGCGTCAATACTGCTTAAGTTAAGTATTAGCAAACTAGACATAGAGAATACCAAAGAAAATGGTATATGAATTAACGCATAACCTATCCGTTCCGTGAGTCCCATTGATTTATCAATAAAGACAATAATGATGTGTATCACTAATACGAATAATATAGGAAGTCCGACAAATAAAAATATATTGCCTTGAAATTTAATATCGAAATAATATATGGCTAACGAAATGAAAACATGAATAATTGAAATTATTGGTGGTAGCGCTAAAAATATTTTCACCATAGTATTTTAAATATTCCCTTGTATACTAATAAGTCACATCAAAACTGTATACTGGCTCTTCAGTTTTTACTAAAACTCTTTCTTATCACATAAAAAAGCCCCGCAACTGCGAGGCCATCAAAAATATATTAAACTAAAAAATCAATCTACTAATTGATATTCATCACGCAAAATATTAATCACTTCTTGTTTCGGATTTTCAGATAAAACAATTTTTTCACCAGTAATTTTTTCTGCAATCGCGGTATAGGTTTCCGAAACAGCCATCAATACTGATGCCGGCAATTCGTTATCACGAGCTAGTGCTTCGCGTTCCGGCATACGATCTTTATTTAAAAGAATATCGGCATCAGGAAAATGATTCAGTAATAACTGACGGAAGCCTTCTTTTGAATTTTCAACAACCTTGCCAGCACGATACTCTTCGCCATCCCAAATACGTGACGAATCAGGCGTACCTACTTCATCCATATAGATTAGCTTATCATTACCGTCGCGGTCTTTTACGTAGCCAAATTCAAATTTAGTATCAACAAAAATTTGATCAAGCTTTGCTAACGCGTCAGAAATCACGTCAAAACCTTCAGTTAGGAACTTTTCATAAAGCGTAATATCGTCTAATGATTTAAAGTTAAATGCTGTAAAGTTATCTTCAATATTTTTACGAGTAATGTTGACATCGTCCACCGCTGGTACGCCTGGAATACCTTCCAAAATACCTTTAGTTGATGGTGTTTGTAATAATTCAGATAGCTTGCTGTCTTTTTCAAGACCTTCAGCTAACTCAATACCACAAAACTCACGTTCACCTTTAGTATATGAACGCCACATTGAGCCAGTAATATATTGACGACAAATCGCTTCAATCATTACAGGTTTAGCTTTTTGTACTATCCAAACAAATGGGTGTGGAATATCTAAAATATGGCTATCGGCTAAACCTTGCTCTTTAAATAACTTGAACCAATGGTTTGAAATAGCATTTAATGCTGCCCCTTTACCTGGAACGCCTTTCATGCCGCCTTCACCACGCCAAACACAATCAAAGGCAGAAATTCTGTCACTGATCACCATAATAGCTAACGGTGTATCTGCGGCAACATCATAACTTTTTTCTTCAATTAATCGACGACTGTCAGATGCTGTTAACCAGTATACCGAGCGTACCTTACCGCTGTGCACGGGGGCGTCAGTACGAATAGGCAAATCATTATTTACCGCTAAAACTTGATCAGCTAGACTCATAATAAGACCTTTGATTCCTATAATTACATTAGAGATTAAATTAAACTTTTAACTAAGCAGACTTAATTCGCCTTTAGAACCTGCTTAGTTAACAGCTCATTCCAATATGGTTTTATTTTCCTGACTTTTTAGTCAAGTTTTTAAATCCTGAAAAAAGAAAAGGACGCCTAGGGCGTCCTTTTCAAAGAGCTAATATCTCAAACTTATGCTAAAGAAGCTTGCGCTTTTTCAACTAAGAATGTGAAAGCTGCTTTATCGTATACTGCGATGTCAGCTAGGATCTTACGATCGATTTCAATAGAAGCCTTTTTAAGACCATTAATGAAACGGCTGTAAGATAAACCATTTTGACGAGCTGCTGCGTTAATACGAGCAATCCAAAGTTGACGGAATTGACGCTTACGTTGACGACGGTCACGGTATGCGTATTGACCAGCTTTAGTTACAGCTTGGAAAGCAACGCGATAAACGCGACTACGAGCACCGTAGTAACCTTTAGCTTGCTTTAGAACCTTCTTGTGACGTGCACGCGCTTGTACACCACGTTTTACTCTTGCCATTCTATTTCTCTCCTATTAACCGTGACGTAAAAGTTTTTTAACTGACTTAATGTCAGCAGCCGCAATCATGCTTTTTGCACGAAGGTGACGTTTTACTTTAGTACGGCGCTTAGTCAAGATATGACGAAGACCAGCTTGTTTGAACTTATAGCCATTAGCTGTTTTTTTGAAGCGCTTTGCAGCACCACTGTTAGTTTTCATTTTAGGCATGAATATTACTCCGCATTCACACAATAAATATCTTCATATTTAAGGTGTTGCCATTGAAATTTAGTAAATTAGGCGAAAATCTTGTCACTGTAAACAGTTATAGATTCTACTTGCAGGCCTAAGTTTACCCGTTAAAAACAATACTGGTGAACTAACATTCGAAAATGCTAGCTACTTGCATATACCAAATATTGATTATTTTTTAGGTGCTAGTACCATCACCATTTGTCGTCCTTCCGCTCTACGAGGGAAGAATTCTACTACTGTTAGTTCTGCTAAATCGTTTTTAACGCGAGTTAACAACTCTAAACCGAGTTCTTGGTGGGCCATTTCGCGACCACGGAAACGTAAAGTAACTTTAACTTTATCGCCACCTTCTAAAAAGCGTTTCAAGTTACGTAGTTTAACTTGATAATCGCCTTCATCTGTACCAGGACGGAATTTAATTTCCTTGACCTGTATTTGTTTCTGCTTTTTACGCTGTTCTTTTTGTTCTTTAGATTTCTCATAAAGAAACTTGCCGTAATCCATAACTCTAAGAACAGGAGGTTTAGCTGTTGGGCTAATTTCAACAAGATCTACACCAGCTTCTTCAGCTTGGTTCATTGCCTCATCTAATGTGACGATACCACCAGGTTCTCCGTCATATTTAATCAAACGAACTTCGTTACCTGCAATACCAGTAATCAACTCATTTAAACGATGTGCTGGCTCTTTCTGCCCGCCTCGTTGTCCACCTTTAATAGCCATGTTCCTCCAAAGAACTTTTATTATAAACTTATATATGATTACTTAGGCTATAAAGCATTTATAACCTAAATAATTAAAACAGTGTCATTTTCGTTTACGACTTACGCGTTTTAACTTCTTCAGTTAACTGTGCAATAAAGTCATCAACAGGAATTTTACCTAAATCTTCACCACTTCGAGTTCGTACTGCAATTTCGCCGGCTTCCATTTCTTTATCACCAACAACTAACAAATACGGAACACGCTTCAAAGTGTGCTCGCGGATTTTAAAGCCTATCTTCTCATTTCTCAAGTCTAGTTTTGCTCTAAATCCATTTTCTTTGAGTTTTTTTGCAATTTTTTCACAATATTCGCTCTGTTTGTCAGTAATATTCATAACAACAGCTTGAATTGGCGATAACCATGTTGGAAATTTACCTGTGTACTCTTCAATCAAAATACCAATAAAGCGTTCTAATGAGCCCAAAATTGCACGATGAATCATCACTGGAGTGTATCTTTCGTTGTCTTCACCAACATAAGTTGCGCCTAAACGCTCAGGTAAGGCAAAATCTAGCTGCACTGTACCACATTGCCAAGCGCGCCCTAAGCAATCCATTAAAGTGAATTCAATTTTCGGTCCGTAAAAAGCACCTTCACCCGGCAAATATTCAAATTTAATATTGCTGTCAGTCAATGCTTGCGCTAAACCTGCTTCAGCTTTATCCCAAATTTCATCACTACCGATACGATTTTCAGGGCGAGTAGACAGTTTAACCACAACGTCTTCAAAGCCAAATGAGCCATAGACGTCGTAAACCATTTCAATACATTTCGTCACTTCAGCTTGAACTTGTGATTCCATACAGAAAATATGGGCATCATCTTGAGTAAAGCCACGTACGCGCATTAAACCATGTAACGAGCCAGAAGGTTCATTACGATGACAACAGCCAAACTCGGCGATACGCAATGGTAAATCACGGTAAGACTTCAAACCTTGGTTGAATATCTGTACATGACCCGGACAGTTCATGGGTTTAATCGCGTATTCACGCTTTTCAGATTCAGTCGTAAACATGCCATCAGCATATTTATCCCAATGACCTGATTTTTCCCAAAGACTTCTATCCATCATCATTGGTGCTTTCACTTCGTCGTAATCATATTCATGTAATTTTTCACGAATAAATTTCTCTAACTCAGTGTAAATTGTCCAACCATCATTGTGCCAAAACACCATTCCTGGCGCTTCTTCTTGCCAATGGAATAAATCTAATGTTTTACCAATTTTACGATGATCACGCTTTTCAGCTTCCGCTAAACGCACAATATAAGCTTTAAGTTGTTTCTTATCAGCCCATGCTGTGCCGTAGATACGTTGCAGCATTTTATTGTCTGAATTGCCACGCCAATAAGCACCAGCAACCTTCATCAATTTAAAATGATGACAATGACGCATGCTTGGCACATGAGGGCCACGACACATGTCGATGTATTCTTGATGATGATATAAAGCAGGTGCATCTGTTTTCTCGATGTTTTCATCAAGAATTTGTAATTTGTAAGTTTCACCACGCTCAGTAAATGCGTCGTAAGCATCTTGCCAAGAGCCAGTTTTCTTAACTACTTCATAGCCCGTACGTGCCAACGTAGTCATTTGCTTTTCAAGCTTGACTAAATCGTCTTCGGTAATTGATTCTTCTAAATCAACATCATAATAAAAACCGTTTTCGATTGTAGGACCAATAGCCATTTTAACATTTGGGTATAATTGCTTTATCGCATGCCCTAATAAATGTGCACAAGAGTGACGAATAATCTCAAGACCTTCGCTATCTTTACTGGTAATAAGCTGTAAAGCAGCATCTTGAGTAATTAATTCACAAGCATCAACCAAGTTCCCATCAATACGGCCGGCAATAGTCGCTTTTGCTAGACCAGGACCAATATCAAGAGCAACATCCATTACAGATACTGCGTTATCGAAAGAACGTTGTGAACCGTCAGGGAGAGTAATAACAGGCATGTATTTTCCTTATTCAGTGGCGTCACATACTAAGTGACGCTTGAGTTTTTAGTAATTTATATGTTCTTGCTAATTCAAACTTTAATTAAAAGCAAGTTAACAAAGATAATTTCGCGCTAGATTAACCGAATTAACTTTTTATGTACAGTGCCTAGCGACGTCTTTATTGCATTTAGCTTATCAAAGCTACTTAGCTACATTATTGAGATTAAGGCGAAAGTGACGTAATTTAATCACCTAAATTAGTTATTTTAACGCAAAGTTAAGCGGCTTTAGTCTCAGCTTTTTTAGCAATAATTTTAGATAGTTGAACGAAAACTATGCTTTTGCAGGTCTTATGCGCGTGTAATAGATAGATTAACGATTATTACATTCGATAATTGTAGTGAGTTAAGTTGCTCTATCGCACGATACTTAGGGTAAATACCCTTAGTTATTTGAAGTAAAGTTTATACGCTACGATAATTCGATTACGTATAAATTTACTACAAAAAAATAAAGCATGACTGTAAGAAGGCAATTTCTGAACTAAATTTTTTAGTAAGCTTAATCGCGCTTCGTAACTTAATTACATAAAAATCACAAGGAAACATCTATGGTTAGCAATGCAGGCAGTTACTGGAAAACGATTGGCCTACTTATCATGTTATATTCATTTTCTTGTTATATACTTTTCGTTACAGTACTTTCTAAAGAAACCAATGACTTACGATTAACTCCCCCTAACGATGCATATGAGCTAAATGCACAACAAAAAATGTCGAGTTCAGATGAATATTTAATTGACTTATTACTACTCGATAATGTCACAAAGAACGACGGACGTTTAGTTTTAAAGATTTTTAAGAAAGACGATATTTGGTTTGTTACACCATTAAAAATAGTACTGTTTCACGCAATATTGGCCGTTTTCTATCCTATTATGGCACTATCTATTGTAGCCATTTGTTCTTATTTCATTATTGCCAATTATCAACAAAGAGTTTTGCGAAAGACTCTACGCCATTTATGTGATGTTACCGACGAAATCGCCAGCATATTTGGCCAAGAAAAGTTGCCTCTTCAATCTTATTCGCGACTTTCGAATTTGAGCTTTGCTTTAGATAACTTAGCAAAGTACGCTACGCAATATAAAATGGTGACAGAGCAAGGTGCTTTTTGCGATAAGTTAACCCAGTTAACCAATCGACATACTTTTCTTGAGCACATCGAGGAGCAGTTGAGTCTCAATGAAGGAGCTAAAGAAAGCGGTTTATTATTTATCGACTTAGATGGTTTTAAACAGGTTAACGACTCTTTTGGTCACTCTTTCGGTGATGAAATTTTAATTCAAGTAGCTGAGAGACTAAAATCAATTGTTCGCAGTGGTAGATTAAGCTTCAATCAAAGCAACGTAGGTATTGAAAAGAATCTAGCAAGGCTAGGTGGTGATGAATTTACCATTTTCATTCAACATATAGAGCATTCAGAGTCCGCTATTGATATTGCCAAGCACGTTTTAACAGAGCTTGAGCGAGACTTTGTACTAGGTAATAAACTCATTAAAATTAGCGCCAGCATTGGCATCGCTTTATACCCGGACAGTGCGGACAAACCTAATGCTTTAGTGCAATTGGCAGATGTTGCAATGTATCGCGCTAAAAAAGATGGTCGGGGAATTTATCGTATTTACTCTCCTGAAATGGGCAGTCAACTTAAGCGTTATCATTACTTATTAGAAGAAATGAGATTAGCAATCACTAGTAATAATTTTTACTTAACGTTTCAGCCTATAGTTCATACTGAAGGGTGTGTTATAAGTTATTTTGAAGCACTGGCACGTTGGCAGCATCCAGTAGAAGGTATGATTTCTCCAATGGAGTTTATTCCCATTGCAGAAGAGTCTAATCAAATTCTTCCTTTAGGTGATTGGATTTTAGATGAGTCATGTCGTCAAATGTTTGCTTGGCACAGTGCAGGAATGACTAAAACTAAGATATCCGTCAATGTTTCTGTTATTCAGTTAAGGCATCGACCTCTTTATCAATGGGTGATGGATACACTGGCTAGAACTGGACTTCCACCAACATCCTTGATGCTAGAAATTACAGAGTCGTGCTTCCTTGATATCTCTGAAGAGATTATTGTTGAGCTAGAGAAACTTCGGCAAGCAGGTATATTCATAGCTATTGATGATTTTGGCACTGGATTTAGTTCTTTAGCTATTTTGGCAACATTACCTGTTGATGTGATAAAAATTGATAGGATGTTTATTAATGAAGCAACGACAAGTGTCAAGTATAAAAAAATATTAAAATCTATTGTCGATATGTCGTTCCAACTAGATTTAAAAGTTGTTGCTGAAGGCATTGAAGACATCATTCAATTCGAATTATTAAAATCGTTAGGTGTAGAACACATTCAAGGCTTTTTAATTAGCCCGCCTGAAAGCTCAATTAATATAGGCAATAAGGTATTAAAACAGGGAGTTGGGCACCTTGCACACAACGGCGCCGGTGTATGGAAGCCTAAAACATCGAGTATCATGAGTCATGCTAATTAATGTAGTGCTTAATGTATTACTTCGTTAAATTAACCTAAAGTTAATAAGCAACGAAATTGGTGAGTATTGAAAACAACCATCGGTCGTTTGCTAAATGACATTAATTTGTCTAGGAATAGATGTTTGAACAGTATTTATTGTAAGCTTATTATCGCAAGCTTAACTGACAAATTAAAAACCTTCAGTTATGTAATGTTAACCTATGGGATCTTATCCGCAAGTAACGCTCAAGCAAATGATTCAACTTCTTGGAAAAATTGGAAAGAGAGTGATAAGTTGAGTGTTGTTTATCGTTCCAGCCAATATAAAAATTTAATTGAAATTAAAGCATACGCGAAACTTACCTCAAGTCTCTCAGGTTTCATTTACTTTATTGAAGACCTTAAACAAATGCCTTTGTGGCTAGATAATGCTGAGTCAGCAAGCATCATTGAGCAAATAACGATTAATGAAAACATTTTTATCACCCACTTTAATGGTTTATGGCCGGTGTCCGCACGTGAAATGGTAGTGCATTCTCGTTATTGGCAAAATAATGACTTGTCAGTTGAAATTGCCGTTGATGATGCAGGTACGAGTATTGAGAAAAATAAAGGCTTTGTTCGTATGCAAGTACACAGTGCTCACTGGAAAATTATTCCCACGGCGCTCGGGCAAATAGAAGTTACATATCAATTTGTCGTAGACCCATGCGGGAATATTCCTCAATGGCTGACTAAACCAATGACGCTTAATGGCATTTGGACCACACTCAATAACCTCAGAGAACAATTACCCAATAGTAAGTGGCAACAAGTACATAAACCTGGTATTAAAGAACGGCATTAATACCGCGAGAAGTTTATGCAAAAGAATTATTAACTCTTAGAAAAGACAAAGCCTTTTAACATACGTTAAAAGGCTCGAATTTAAGCTGTTACTTTTTAGTTATTCACCAAAAATAACTTGTTGCTGATTTATTGTTGGCTTTTTAGCATTGAAAGCGCCATTGCCTCAGCTACTTTAATACCGTCAATGCCTGCCGATAAAATACCACCAGCATAACCTGCACCTTCACCAGCAGGATACAAACCTTTAGTGTTAACACTTTCTAAACTTTCTTTGTCACGCGTGATGTTAATGGGTGAAGAGGTACGAGTCTCAACGGCAGTTAATGTTGCATCAGCCATTGAGAAGCCTTTAATTTTCCGCTCAAATGCCGGTAATGCTTCACGAATTGCCTCAATAGCATACTTTGGTAGCGTTTCACTTAAATCACAGTACTTCACACCCGGCTTGTAAGATGGCGTTACCGCTCCGTGCTCCCCACTTTTACGTCCTGCTAGAAAATCACCAACCAATTGCACTGGAGCATCATAGTTTTCACCACCAAGTTTAAAAGCAGTTTCTTCTAATCGACGCTGAAATTCAATACCCGCAAGCACGTTATCTTTACTGCCATTTTCATCATAATCTTCCGGCGATATACCCACCACAATAGCACTGTTAGCATTGCGTTCATGACGAGAGTATTGGCTCATACCATTTGTTACTAAACGCCCTTCTTCTGAAGCTGCGGCAACTACCGTACCACCAGGGCACATACAAAAACTATAAACGGAACGGCCATTAGTACAATGATGAACTAGCTTATAATCCGCGGCACCTAAGATAGGGTTACCAGCATTTTTACCAAAACGAGCGTCATCAATTACCGATTGCTCATGCTCAATCCTAAAGCCAACTGAAAACGGCTTTGCTTTTATGAAGACACCTTTCTTATACAACATTTCAAAGGTATCACGAGCACTATGGCCAATAGCTAAAGCAATATGCTTAGTCTTTAGCACTTCACCTGATGCTAACGTCAAACCAGTAACTTGCATATTGTCGGGATCGCCCTCTTCATTTTCAAAATGAATATCCTCGACTCGTTGCTCAAAACGTACTTCACCACCTAGACGATTTATTTCAGCACGCATTTGTTCAACCATAGTCACTAACTTAAAAGTACCAATATGAGGCTTACTGACATATAAAATTTCATCGGGAGCACCGGCATCAACAAATTCATGCAGCACTTTACGGCTATAATGCTTAGGGTCTTTTACTTGACTGTAGAGTTTACCGTCAGAAAACGTGCCTGCACCACCTTCACCAAACTGTACGTTAGATTCAGTATTGAGAATTTTCTTACGCCAAAAGCCAAAGGTATCTTTGGTACGCTCTCGAACTTCTTTACCACGTTCTAAAATAATAGGCTTAAAGCCCATTTGCGCTAAAAGTAACCCAGCAAATAAACCACAAGGCCCCATACCAATAACAACAGGACGCTCGGTAAAATTCTCAGGCGCTTGACCAACAAATTTATAGCTCGTATCAGGGCTTATTTTAATATTTTGATTTTTAGCGTGTTGAAGTAATAATTGTTCATTTACCGTAGTATCAACATCTAAGGTGTACATTAAAATGATATTACTCTTCTTACGCGCATCATAACCGCGTTTAAAAACTGAAAAGCTCGTTAACTGCTCAGCTTTAATATGTAAGAGAGCTAGAATGATTTGCTCTAACTCTTCAGGCTGATGATTAAGCGGTAATTTGACGTTAGTTAAACGCAACATAATATGTATCCAAAACGAGACAAGGGTAAAAATTGGCGCCATTTTACCTGATAGTGCTAGCGATACCAAATACAAACAGAAAACAACAATTGAATTTGTTCATAAGCTAGGTATGATCCGCACTTCAATGTAAGTATGCTAGTCACTTTAATAAGTTGAGTAGCTAAAATGAGCAGAAAAAATGGCTTTTGTAGTTACTGATAATTGTATTCAATGTAAATACACCGATTGTGTTGCGGTTTGCCCTGCTGACGCTTTTCATCAAGGACCAAATTTCCTGGTCATTAATCCTGATTCATGTATCGATTGTGATTTATGCCCTGTTGAATGTCCTGCGGAGGCTATTTATGAAGAGAGTAATGTGCCCGACGATCAGAAAGACTTTATTGAATTAAACGCCGAATTAGCAAAAAACTGGCCTGTTATCACTGACGTGATCCCCGCGCCTGATGATGCCGAACAATGGGATGGCGTGCCGAATAAAATAGTAAACTTAATCACTGAGTTTGAATAAATACATTACCTGCTCATTGTTCCCCTGATTTTTCTCACATTCAGAAGCTACCAATTTACCGTTATTTTTCATCTTCAGCTATAATGGCTAATAGTCTATTCTGACTTGGTGAAAAAAATGTGGCGAGCCATTGAACAAAACATTACGCAAGTAATAGGTCAGCAATTCAGCATTAAACACAAACAAGCCGTTACCGGTGGTGATATTAACTTATGCTATTGGTTAAGTGATTATCAGCATAACTACTTCATAAAACTCAACGATAAATCTCGACTACAGCAATTTGAATCTGAAGCCTATTCTCTTGCGCAAATTAAGCAACTTAATGCAATGTCATGCCCAAATGTTATTGCTACCGGCACAACATTAGATAAAAGCTACTTAGTGCTGGAATACCTGCCCTTTAAAACGGCTTCTGCGAGAGAATGGTTCAATTTTGGCGAACAATTAGCACAGATGCACAAATCATCACCTCATGGTCAGTTTGGTTGGCAGCACGATAATTACATTGGTACAACACTTCAGCCTAATGACTGGCAAAGTAACTGGCGAACATTTTTTGCAGAGCAGCGCATTGGTTGGCAATTACAATTACTGGCAGAAAAGTCGATTAACCTTGGCGATATCAAGCATATCGTTGATGCTTGCCATGACATATTGCAACATCACCAAGTGACTCCGTGCTTAGTTCACGGCGACCTTTGGCAAGGAAACTTAGGCTTTAGCGATGATGGTGTCTTTATTTTTGACCCCGCAAGCTATTATGGTGACCGAGAAGTAGACATTGCGATGACCGAATTATTTGGCCAACTTCCTGATGAATTTTATCAAGGTTACCAAGACACATATCCATTAGATAATGATTACGATAAGCGTAAGTTGGTCTATAACTTTTATCATATTCTTAATCATGCCAATTTATTTGGCGGTATTTATATTGAACAGTGCAAAGCCAATTTAACTCGTATTTTGGCGTTGCATTAGGTCACTTACACCACAGCAAAAATAAATTTTACGTAAAACTGAAAAGTTCGCACTTTAGCTAAAATTGACCATACTAGAAATAGAGCTTTTCTTGATAAATCGAGGAAAAATTATGTCTAGTGAAATCAAAGAACAACCTATCAAATGCCCCAATTGTGGCCATAATATTCGTATTGCATTAGATGCCAGTGAAGGTGACCAGGATTATTATGATGAATGCCCTGCTTGTTGCAGAGAAATGCACTTAAATTTACATGTTGATGAATATCGTCAAAAGATTCAACTCACGGTAAATAGTGATGATGAACAAATATTTTAAATAAATATTTGTTCATTTAACACCACCTGCGAGCCATTAAGTGAGTTTAAAAACCATTTTCATTCGCCCTAAGGCTTGCAGCCAACAAATCGAAACGTGCATCTTGTAAATCTTCTTTACGTTTCTTTCGGTCTCTGCGAAGCTGAGTTCTTCGTTCATCAGATATATCATTTTTAGCAGCTTTATCTCCAAGTTCATCAATTTCTTCTTGTAACCTGTTCACACGAGATTGTGCATCAAAAACCGCACTACCAAGAAGATATGCACTATAAAAAGCATCCTTTAAACTTCCCATACATGAATTTTCGTAATAATTACCGTAAGAGCCCACACGGTAGCCATTATTCGCCGTACAATATTGTGGAATACCTTTACTCCAACCATCGCGATAAGCCGTTGCATCTACTTTTACGCCATATTCTGCACAATCGTTAGCATAGTCTGCAATACCGTTTTTTGGCTTCCCTGAACTACCATCTTGATAACCCATGTCATACCAATTAGCGGTAACGCATTGCCCTTGGTCTAGCGTTGCACAACCAGATATTACGATAGCTACAACCACTAAAAACATCAGTTGCATGCGTTTTATTATGCTGATTTTCATTGGTTTTCCTTATTTTAAGATTCAGTAAAACAAAATGGCAATAATTAATTTACCTTAATACTAACAATTATTTTTTGGTATTACTTTGAACAGCTCTATTTTAAACAACATCGGTGTTATCAAAATGCTCTTTACAAAGATGAAAGGTTAAGCTTCATGCGCTCAATGGTTTCTACAATTGTCATGGTCTGTTGATCAAACTCAATATTAACTTTGTCACCGACAACCACATTTTGTAAATTTGTTCGAGCTAAGGTTTCAGGTATTAAGTGCACAGAAAAGTGCTCTCCAACTTCAGTGCCAAGCGTTAAACTAATGCCGTTAATACTGATAAAGCCTTTAGCAAAGATATACTTTTGATATTCAACTGCTAGTCCAAAGCTCAAAGTGCAATTATCAGAGCTTTCAATACGCTTATTCACACTCGCTTGAGTATGAACATGGCCACTTAGCATATGACCACCAATTTCATCGCCCACTTTTAACGAGCGCTCAATATTAACCTTTGAACCTACTTCAATATCAGCAAGATTAGATACTCGTAAGGTTTCATCGATAACATCAAAAACAATAAAACTGTTCTCCGCATCTAATACACCAAACTCAACAGCCGTTAAACACACGCCGTTTATTGCGATACTTGCTCCCGTTTCAAGATTCTGCACATATTGATGCTCAACAGCAATTTTTAAGCTTATCGCATTATTTTTAGTAATTATTGAAATTACTTCAGCTTGTGATTGCACAATACCTGTAAACATATATCATCCAGATAAATAAATATTTTTTTCATTCTAACAATAACGTTCAGCGAAATAATTACCTAAATGAGCATTAATCGATTTTTTTCCAATAGCAAAAATCTAATGAAGTTGGCGTATCCAATTTTAATCGCCCAATTGATCCAAAATTTAATGGGTTTTGCAGATACCGTTATGGCGGGTCGCGTTAGTGCCACCGACATGGCCGCGGTTGCCGTTGCCAGTAGCGTGTGGCTGCCATTAATCCTGACCATTTCTGGTTTAGTAATGGCATTAGCCAGCATTATTTCACAGCTTTCGGGCGCTAAAAGTTTTGATGATGTCGCTAAAGCCACATATCAAACAGCATGGATAGCTGTGTTTTTCTCAGTAATAATCATAATACTTTATTATATTGCTACTCCTATGCTGATTGACTCCCTTTCATTAGAGCCGGAATTAAAACGATTAATGTTTGATTATTTGGGCTACATTGTTTGGGGCGGGCCGGGTTACTGCTTATATTTAGTGCTACGTAATTATTCTGAAGGCTTATCTCATACACGTCCAACCATGATAATAAGTATATTAGGTTTGCTTATTAACATTCCGGCCAACTATATATTTATTTATGGAAAATTTGGTATGCCTGCACTTGGCGGTGCCGGTTGTGGTATTGCAACTGCAATCGTTTATTGGGTAATGTTTGCTGGTATGTTCGCTTACGCTTATTTTTCAAAACACTTAAAGCATGCTCCATTATTTAAGAAGTTTTACTGGCCAGAATGGAATGAAATGAAAACCATTTTAGCCTTAGGTGTTCCAATCGCCTTTTCATTACTCTTCGAAGTGAGCTTATTTGCTGCTGTCGCCATTTTATTAGTACCATTTGGGGCCAATGTTGTCGCTAGTCATCAAATAGCCATTAACTTCTCTGGTTTAGTCTTTATGGTGCCATTAAGTTTGGCGATGGCTGTTACTATCAAAGTCGGTTTTGAAGTAGGTAATAAAAATTTAGAAAAAGCGAAAGAACTTTGTCGCTATTCGGTGATATTAGGGCTTGTCATTGCAATCGTGACTGCAGCAATAACCTTGCTGTTTAGTCATCAAATTGCCGAAATTTATACCATAGAAACTGAAGTTTTAGAGTTAGCCGCAAGTCTTATGTTTTTAGCCGCCTTATTTCAGTTTTCCGATGCCATACAAGTTATTTCTGCCGGCGCACTGCGCGGCTATAAAGACACTAAATCGATTCTGTATATCACGTTCTTTTCATACTGGGTTGTTGGCTTGTCATTTGGTTTAGTATTGGGGCTAACTGATTGGATAGTACCTGCAACAGGTCCTTACGGATTTTGGATTGGTTTTATATCTGGCCTAACAGTGGCTGCTATTTTATTAGCATGGCGCTTAAAAGTGATTCAAAAGCGCTTTGATGATGAGCAAGCAGCACTTGCATAGTAATATGCGTAGATATAAGCCAGTCTGCCGAATTAAACAGCAAACAGATTCTATTTTACATAAAACTACTTGCACATAATAAAACAGATCGCTAACATAGCGCCCGTTGAGATAAAACTCAATAAGCTCGCTTAGCTCAGTTGGTTAGAGTACTTGCATGACATGCAAGGTGTCACTGGTTCGAGTCCAGTAGCGAGCACCATATTCAGATTCCATTGTGAATCGATAAGTAACCGAAAAGTTTTTATTAATAAGCTTTTCGGTTTTTTTATGTCTTAAAACTTCTAACACGCTTAATTTAGTAAAAGATCATAAAACGCCATCGCTTTAAACTAGTACCAGACACTATGTTTTGCGACTTATTCCTTGCAAAGTGAGTTTACTGGCATCTCTATCGTCGCCGCCTACCTATTATGCCCACTATTTCTCAGTTAAAGTCCGGTGATTTAATTGGCGCTCAGCGTTTATCACTATCTGAAAATTTAGCCTCGTTTCAGTTAGAGGCTCTCATATTAGTCGGTAGCTTAGAAATTCTCGACTTATCTAACAATCAATTAACATCCCTACCAAAAGAGTTGGCACAGCTAAAAAAACTTTAAAACATTTTTTGCCTCAAATAACCCGTTTGAAACATTACCTGAGGTATTGGGCGATTGTAAAAATTTGGAAATGATTGGCTTCAAATCAAATAAAATTAGCCATGTATCAGAAAATTCATTCCCCCCAAAAATTACGCTGGTTAATACTAACCGATGACTTGATTGATACTTTACCAGATACATTAGGCGAACGGCTAAAGCTACAAAAACTAGCCTTAGCAGGGAATAAGTTAACCACATTGCCCTTGACCATGTCAAAATTGACTAATCTAGAGTTAATGCGAATTTCAGCTAATAAACTAAGTAAATGCCCAGTACAACTACTTAATTTACCTAAGCTTGCTTGGTTTGCTTTCTCTGGCAACCCGTTTAGCCAGTCGATAGTAAATATTGATTCGGTTTCTTCATTACCAGCGTCAAGTTACACTTTGCGTAATGTACTTAGACAAGGCGCATCTGGTGTTATTTCGCGAGCCACTTGGGCTAATAAGCAAACCGCTTTCCCTGAAGAAATTGCCGTAAAAGTTTTTAAAGGTACGGTGACCAGTGACGGCTATCCTGAAGATGACCTACAAGCTTATTTAAAAGCCGGCAATCATAACAACCTTGTTCGCTCGTTGGCACAAGTCAATGAAAGTGGCTATTTAGTTTTAATCATGGAACTGATACCTGAAAATTATACCAATTTAGGGCAGCCCCTTGCTTTCAAACCTGCTCTCGAGATACCTTCTTCGAAGGGCTTAGCTTAACTATGAAAGAAATAACCAAGATAGTGACGCAAATGGGAGATATTTTTCAGCACTTGCATTTAAATCAGGTGTGCCATGGTGATTTATACGCACATAACACCCTATTTGATGAAAGCGCTAATATTATAGTTGGCGACTTTGACGCAGCGACGATGTATCACATGCTAACTGAAAAGCAGCAAAGCTCAGTACAAAAAATTGAACGCGGTACTTTTAACTATTTTATCGATGATTTATTCAGTATTTGCCAGCAACAAGACAGACACAGTAGTGAGTTAACAATGTTAGAGAAAAAAGCAGCACAAAATAACAACCGATGAAGTGATTTCATATAGCGCTTAATTATTATTTCTTTTTGCTCGATTCCAACTTTTGCTCCACTAATTGTAGCATTTGAGCATTTAGAGAGGCTAATTCCATTTCTAATACTTTGATTTTTTGCTCTGATTCTTCATCTGAATTACCACGAAGTTGGCTAAGCTCTTCCATCAACTTGTCAATTTTTTCTTTCAATTCAGCAATTTTTTCATCTATATCTGCTTTACCATCACTTTTTTTAGTATTTTCTACTTCTTCGTGGCCCATCATTTTACGAAATGCCGCTTGGTTTTTATCGTTAGCATTCTTTTCATGGCCTTCACTAGAAATCGTTACCTTATCTTCAGCTAAACTGCCGGTAGCTTTAGCCTCAGAGCTTTCAACATTGGTAATGGTTTGTTTTGATGCTATGGCTATTTCTTGCTGTGATTGACGAATGCTTAGTTGCATTTTATTGGCATGTAATTCCATTTTTTACTTTCCTCATCATTTCCTATGCTTGTCTTTCATCGCCTTATCGGCACATAAAAAAAATACTTTAGTAATGACTAGCTATTAACACTTTATTTATGGCGCTAATTAGCGCCTAACCTTATAAATACCTTAAACGGCTACTTAGAGTGCTTTTATTTGCTTCATAAGCTGCAATTTACGATAAATTAATGAGATAATGTGCACTATTGTTATATTGCCATTAAAGTCACTACGATACTCATTATGAATTACATATCTGTTGATGAATTAAAAAACGCTTGGATCTTCAAGCATAAGAGCTTACCTATTAGCGATAATGATAAAGCAAAAATAAAACCTATGGTGACAAGCCGAGCAAAAATGCTCTGGGATGCCAATATTAGCAAACAAGTTGATCATCCTGATTTTTTTAAAAAAGGTGATTGGCCTGAAAATAGCAGTTCATGGACTGACAACGGAAAGTGGGAAACTATTTGGGATAGCGAGACAGAAGCTTTACCAGAGCTAATTCTAGAGCACCTGAAATGGGACAATAACACAGTAGTTTATTATTGTACTGCACGTGATAATGTCATTGAAACCACGTGGGCTATATTTAAGCGCTGCTGGAAAAACTTTTTGTTTATGGATGATGGCGCTATTTTGATTGCTAAAAAGCGTAAAGAAGCAACACAATTTCTTTCGACGGGTTATTTTAAAATTGGCTACAAAGCGTAATAAATAAAATTTTATAGCAATAAATTGGTAAATTTTTCTCTCTCAATTTATTGCTATAAGTTAGCTTGTTTTACCGCTATAAAAGTTTACCATTAGAAAAATTCACCATTAAAAAACAACTGACAGCTTCGCCCCGCTAAATACTTGGTTATTTGCCTTCCAATACTCGCCGTCAACTTGCCTTAATCGAACAAAGCCTTCAATTTGTAAATGATCAAACTTAAAGCCGGTACCAACACCGACATAACCATCAATATTATTTGAATCGTCGTAACGTTTTCTGTTAACGCTAACAAAGTCATTGTCTTCATCTCCATAATAAACGTGGTAACCGTCATCTTCATTTCTGTCTTGAAAGGCTAATTCACCGAGATCAAAACCAACTTCTGCATAAGCGAAGACATTGGAAAAATAGCCTAGCTTTAATCCCGCTTCCCAAGCAAAATAGTCGTGCTGAATGTTATCTTGGTCTGTTACTTCAGCTTTACCAATTGAAGTGAGCACTGAAACACCAAAGTTCGAATCACGATTGGTAAGCCACATCTCAGCGCCAATGCCCGAAATGTAATCATTGTCATTAACTTCATTTTTAATGAAAAGTCCGAACTTAGGGCTTTGATAGGCATTAGCACTAAAGACAACTAAAAATATCATCATCAGTAAAGGTGTAACGATAAATTTGATCACGGGAACTATCATTGTGCTATGGAATTTTTTTAGTATTAACATCGGCTTCCTTGAACTTGTCTAGCTTTATATCAATAAGATAATAATAAGCGAAAACGAGTGTTCAATTCAGTAAGGAAACTGTTAGTTAACAAAGGCGTAATGTTAAAAAGTGTAAGAAGCGTATCTGATATGTTTGGAGCTGAGATAAATAAAAAGGTAGCAAACGCTACCTTTTATCATGTTTTTTGTTGGCGTAAATTAGCCTTCTTCGCTCGACAACAGCACCGCAAACCAGCGCCCTTCTGAAGAGCTTTCTAATGCTATTTTAATGATCATGGTCAATGGTACCGATAGCAACATTCCTACGGTGCCTAGTAACCACCCCCAAAAGATTAATGAAATAAATACTACTAACGTTGAAAGCCCTAAACCGCGCCCTAAATATCGCGGTTCAACCACATTGCCCATAACGGTATTTATGGTTAAATAACCTAAACCAATAAACCCCGCAGCAGCAGGTCCAAGCTGTAATACCGCTAACGACATTGCTGGCACAGCAGCGATAATTGAACCGATATTAGGAATGTAATTCAGCAAAAAGGCTAACACGCCCCACAACAAGAAAAAATCTAAGCCAAAAGCCCACAACATTAATGAAACGCAAATACCGGTAGCAATACTAACCAAGGTTTTAATCGCTAAATAATTATTTACTGATTCTAAAAATTGATCAATTTGTTTCATTCGAGCAGTAGGATCATCAAGTGCCAAGTGCAATTTATGCGGCACTGATGAGGCTTCAAATAGCATGAAAATTACCGTGATAATAATCAAAAATAAGTTCGCCATCACTCCACCTAAACCACTAAGCATATCAGTAGCTAAACCCATAGCGGCAGCAGGATCAAAATATTCAATCAACAATGCTGATGAAACCTTAATATTATAAGTATCAAGCTGTTGAGTTAGCCATACAAACTGCTCTTGTAATTGTGCACGATAGACCGGTAATTGCTGAGACAGTTCATTTAATGAATTACCAATTAAGCCTGCCAGTGATAGTGCAATCGACACAAAAATACCAATAATGAAGATGACAGCAATCGGTTTAGGTATTTTGTAACGTGCCGCTTTGACTACTAACGGGTTGCAAATAATGGCGATAAATGCCGACAATAAAAATGGTACTAATAATGTTGCCGCAGTTTTTATACCCGCTAAAACAACAAATAATGCCGCGGTGACTAATAAGAACTTCACCGCACCGTCTGACTTCCCTTGTAAACCCATTTTCTAAACCCTGAGTATTATTAAATTAAATATAAGTGATTAAAACTATAAGCGATTTCATAGCTGAGTAGCTAGTATTAAACGCTTATAGTCTTGATTGAAATGAAATTACATGGTTCTGCGGATCAAGGTTACACTTGATAAGTTAAGTAATCGCCAACAACTTAACATACCAATTAAGCCAACAAATAATGCGCCTGCGCCGATACCGACTAACCAATATTGAAAGTGAAAACTGCCAGCCATTTCGAATACTTGACTTTGTAAAATGTAAACCGCAATCTCCATACCGATACTAGCCATTAAGCCTGCTATGGCACCTAGCGCAACAAATTCATATAACACACTGTTACGTAACAACTTCCCACGAGCGCCCAAAGTTCTTAAAATAGCAAGTTCACGTTCTCGTTCTTCCATACTCGCTTGCACTTGAGCAATCAGCACTAAGCTGCCTGCAAGCACCACTAAAATAAGAATAAGCTGAATAGCCACTGACACTTGCTCAATAATATTATTAAGCTGCGCCATAATGGCGGCAAAGTCCATTAAGGTTACCGTTGGGTAATTAGCCATGAATCGATAAACCATATCGCGATCTTGATCAGAAACAGACCATGCTGAAATAGCGGTTGTTGGATACTGTTCAAGCACACTACGGTTAAACACCATAATGAAGTTAAGCTGTCGGCTTTGCCAGTTCACTTTTCGAATGCTCGTCACCGGCACAGTAAATTCATCAGAGCCAAGTGTGAATGTTAAGCTATCGCCAAGTGCTATTTCTAAACGCTCTGCCATTGAACTTTCGATAGAAACTTGTGGCTTGGTATCATCAAGCTGCCACCACTGGCCTTCTATCACTTCATTGCCAGGTGAAAGTTCATCACGCCAAGTTAACCCTAACTCTCGCCCTGCACCACGTCTTCCTGTTGATTGCTCAGCTTTTTCTTCGGTGCTTTTTTCAGAATTTTTTTCAGTGCTGGCAGATTCTGCGTTCTGTTCTTGCTCTTGCTCCGAGTCATCTTCTTCTCGAATAGTTTTTTCGCCGTTAATTGCCGCTAAACGGCCACGATACACCTTGTAAAAGCCTTGGTTAGCAACATTGTTTTCATCAACAAATTGTTGTAACGGCTGAATTTCATGTTCGCTAATATTGATTAAATAATGGTTCGGCGTGTCTTCAGGAAATTGCTGTTCCCATTCCGATAAAATCGAACTTTTCATCACGGTAATTAACAACAATAACTTAATCGCGATAGTGAAACTAACCAGCTGCACACTGTTTTCACTGGCGCGACGTTTTAAGTTAGCTAATGCCAAATGCCATGACTTACCCGCTTTAGTGCCAACGCTGCGACCCGCACTCATTAAGCCTCGACCGAATAGCAACAGCATAAAAGAAACGACTATGCCACCAAATAACAAAGCAGCACTCATTACCGCATCTTGGCTGAATAGGAATAGTAAAATGAACAGTGCTAATAATGGTGGCACTTGATGCCAACCAAAACGCGCAACTTTTTGTTGGCTAAAGCCACGAATAACGCTTAGTGGTGAACTATTAACTAAAACACTAATGGGATGAATAGCAAAAGCGACTGCACACAATAAGCCAGTAAAAATTGCCGTTAAAAATGGCGTAAAGGTTAACGGTGCATCTGCTAGTGATAAGTAACTCGCAATTGCATTAACACCTAATAACATCAAGCCATAACCAACCACTAAGCCGGTAGCAATACTTAAACAGCTCAATAACGTCCAATGTAAGCAATATAACTTTCTCACATGAGAAATTGATGCCCCCATCGCTTTGAAAATAGATACCGTTGATTGATGACGTTGGCCATAACGACGACTTGCAACCGCAACCGCAACCGCAGCTAAAACAATGCCCAACATACTCGCTAAAGAGAGAAACTTTTCTGCTGTGTCTAAAATTCTTGATAAGCGATTTTGCGCCGCTTTTGCATCGTACCAACGTTGAGCTTCGTTAATTTGTGGCTTAACCCAGTCTTCAAACGCTTCAACGTCATCAGTTTCACCAGCAAAAAGATACTTATAGGTCATGCGACTACCAGGCTGTATCAACTCTGTTTTTGGCATATCGGCAATATTTAAGATCACCGTTGGACCAGCAATAAAAGCGCGATAAGAGCGATCAGGAATATCAGTAACAATGCCCGCGATGGTTAACGGCGCAACACCAATTTCAATAATGTCGCCGATATTGACATCTAATCGACTTAACACGCTTGGTTCGACCCAAACCGTGCCGACTTTAGGCGCATTCACTACAACGCTATTTTCTTGCGTTAAAGCAGTTTTAATGCGCAGTTCACCACGCAGTGGATAAGTCTCAGAAACCGCATCAATTTCGCTGAGCAACATATTGTCACCGGCAAATGCCATCGATTCTGTTTCAATTTTACGGGCGTGGTTTAACGACATTGCCTGACTTTTATCAATAAAGCTTTTATCAACTTCAGTGGATAATCGTAAAACTCTATCAGCACCTATAGTATTGGTACTATTGGCAACAATGGCGTGTTTAATTTGCCCTGAAAAACCCGTTAATGAAAATACCGTTGCAACCGCTAAAACGATGGCAAGAAATATAATGGTTAGCTCACCACGACGAAGCTCATGATGTAATAAACGTAATGACTGAGCTAACCACATTGATGATTTTTTTTGATTAACAGCAATCATGGTTAACCTACTTGTGACGTAGAGGTTTCGGGAGTCACATCGTTAGCAGATGCACTTTCTACATCAACATTTTCGGTTACAACAGCATTTGCCTTTTCATTTAATATGCCGCTATCCATTTCAACTTGACGCTGACAACGCGCAGCTAACTTAGGATCATGCGTCACCAGCACTAAGGTAGTGCCTTCTTTGGCATTCAAATCAAATATTAAATCAGTAATATGCTGTCCGGTCTTACTATCAAGATTACCGGTTGGTTCATCAGCAAATAAAATATCCGGTTTAGAAATAAAAGCGCGAGCAATGGCAACACGTTGCTGCTCACCACCAGAAAGTTGTGATGGATAATGATCAAGTCTATCGGCTAAGCCAACTTGCTCAAGTAGTGCTTCACCTCTTGCTTGTGCATCGGGTAAGTTTGCTAATTCCGCGGGTAGCATCACGTTTTCAAGCGCGGTTAAACTATTAATCAATAGAAATTGCTGAAAAATAAAACCAACATGTTGCGCTCGAACTTGGCTGCGTTGCTCTTCATTAAACTGGTGTAATGGTTGGTTTTTAAGATACACTTCGCCAGAGCTTGGCAGATCTAATCCTGCTAAAATTGATAATAACGTTGTTTTACCAGAACCAGAAGATCCAACAATTGCAATTGACTCGCCTGCAGCAACCCTTAAATTAAGTGGTTGAAGTAAGGTTAAAGTTTTATCTTCAACTTGAACTGATTTAGTTAAGCTACTAACGCTTAAAATACTCTCGGAATTTACATGCATGAAAAATTATCCACTTTTTATATTATTTATTAGCTTATTACTTATCTCGACAACTAACGCAGCTGTGCAGGATAAACAGACCAATACGGCTGATAACGACATAGGTATCAACCCAACGACCAATATTTTATTATTAGGTGATAGTATCAGCGCAAGTTATGGGATGAAACCCACTCAAGGTTGGGTTCATTTATTAAACCGAACACTTGCACAACAGAAACAACCTTACACAATTATAAATGCCAGTGTTAGTGGTGAAACGACGAGTGGTGGTTTATCTCGGTTAGCAGGCATTTTAGCCAATGAAAAAGTTGACCATTTGCTAATTGAATTAGGCGGAAATGACGGTTTACGCGGTTATTCACCTAAGTTAATTAAAAATAATTTGTTACAAATGATCAAGCTAGCACAAGATAAAAACATAAAAGTTTCAATGATTAAGATAAAAATCACGCCAAACTATGGTCCTCGTTACAATAAAATGTTTGAGCAAGTTTTCGAAGACGTTGCCAAAGCAAGCAACATCACCTTATTACCATTTTTTATGGAAGCTGTAGCAACCAATAAAGCCTTAATGCAAGCCGACGGTATTCACCCAAATGCACAAGCACAGCCAATAATTGCTGACTATGTTGAGCAGCAACTTAACGAACTAATGGAGCCTTAATTTCAAATGGAATTTATCTGGATTGGTTTTGCCTTTGCTTGTGGTTTATTAACTAAGCTTATTTCATTGCCGCCATCAATTGGTTACTTAGCCGCAGGATTTATCCTACATTTTTTAGGTTATCAAGCTGATAGCATGGTCACCACACTTGCTGATATTGGCATCACGCTGATGCTATTTACCATTGGCCTGAAGTTAAATATAAAAGATTTAATAAAACCTGAAGTTTGGCTAGGTAGTTTAAGCCATACCGTGCTTTGGTTATTAGTCGGTTTAGTGATATTAAAAGCAATAGCGTTGGTTACCATTCCTTTTGTTAGCGGCTTAAGTTTAGCTACATCGGCACTTATTGTATTCGCATTAAGTTTTAGTAGTACGGTTTGTGTGGTTAAACTGATGGAAGATCATGGTGAAATGCGCACACGCCATGGCAAGCTAGCCATCGGTATTTTAGTGATGCAAGATATTATTGCGGTGATATTTTTAGTTGTTGCCACCGGCAAAGTACCAAGTGCTTGGGCGGCACTATTGCTGCTTTTCATTCCATTAAAGCCATATATCAACAAAGCAATTGATAAAGTTGGGCATGGTGAACTTCTTCCTCTAATGGGCTTTTTCTTGGCTTTTGGCGCCTATGAACTATTTGAATTGGTAAAAGTAAAAGGTGATTTAGGTGCATTGCTTGTTGGCATGTATTTAGCTTCGCATAGTAAAGCCAGTGAAATAACAAAGTCGTTACTCAGCTTCAAAGATTTATTCTTGATAGGTTTTTTCCTTTCAATCGGTTTTACCGCCCTGCCAACAATCGAGATGTTAGCCATAGCATCGATATTAACCTTATTGCTACCGATTAAATTTTTGTTGTTTTTCTTTATTTTAGTAAAACTCAATTTACGCGGCAGAACAGCATTTTTATCTGCTTTGGCATTAAGTAACTTCAGCGAGTTTGGATTGATCATTGCTGCACTTAGTAGCAAGTCAGGTTGGTTATCGCCTGAGTGGTTAGTAATACTATCATTAGCGGTTTCATTGTCTTTTATCATGACCAATGTCTTGTATAACTTTGCCCATAGTTACTTTGCCAATAACAAAGAAAAATTTAAACGTTTTGAAAGTAAAAAGCGTTTAAGTGAAGATAACTTTGACCAACCTTGTGAGGCTCCTATTGCCATTATTGGTATGGGACGCGTTGGTATGGGGGCTTATAAAGCCCTAAATGCGCAAAGTGAAAATCAAACCTGGGGCTTAGATACCGATAAAAACAAGATAAAATGGCTAAATGAAAATAAAGTTCAAGCCTACTTAGGTGACGCTGAAGATGCTGATTTTTGGGAAACTATCGATCATAGTAAAATAGAATTGATTCTTTTGGCACTGCCCTCGGTGCAAGATATCATGAATATCACCTCACAAATAAAGCGTACGCATTATCAAGGTAAAATAGCCGCAATTGCCCGTTACGACGATGAGCGTATCGCATTAGAAAGCTTTGGTGTTGATAAAGTGTTTAACTTCTACAATGAAGCAGGTGTCGGTTTTGCTGAGGAAAGTATCAACTTAATCAATACCAGCCGCGTTTAACTCTCCATTAATACTATGTCGGTTTACTAAAGTGATAGTGAACCGACAAGAATCTCACGCAAGTATTGCAAGTACATTACTCAAATAGCATCGCACTCCTACCCTATTGTTTTTTCAGAGCAGCCTTCCCTTTTAATGGCGTAAGCGCTTTAGGCACAGCTTTACTGCATTCCAAGTATCTTATGGTGACGGTGATTTATCGTTAACGGAATTTTTTATCAGTACCGGTTTGGGTTTAAAGCAGCACCGCTGTAGAGGGTTTTCATGAAAGCGGTCAACGATTCAATTATGAAGTGCAAGCGACTCAAAACACGGTCTTACTAACGATAACAGTTGAAAGATCAAAGGATCCTAACTAGGTGCTAAATGAGTAACCTTAATGGGATAAGGCTCAACAGCGAGTAAATTTATTCCACCAAATTTTAGGCATAAAAAAACCGACATAAGTCGGTTTCTTCATTTCACTTTTATGCACTGACTATCTACTAAAAGTAAAATAAAAAGTGGCATCCCTAAGGGGATTCGAACCCCTGTTACCGCCGTGAAAGGGCGGTGTCCTAGGCCTCTAGACGATAGGGACACTAAAACAAAATGATAATAGTTAAATTAACTACCTCACGTTTTGTATCTGATTGTTAAATACTATAAAAGTAAATATCAATCTAAGTTAATGGTGGCATCCCTAAGGGGATTCGAACCCCTGTTACCGCCGTGAAAGGGCGGTGTCCTAGGCCTCTAGACGATAGGGACACATCAATACCAAATGAAATACTTAGTTATAACGTTGCCGTAAAAAGCTCTAGCCTAGTGAACTTATGGCAATTTTATATATTTCATAGCATGTGTCAAAAAACACTTACCATTAACTTATCTAACTTTTTTCTAACTAAAAATGAGTGGCATCCCTAAGGGGATTCGAACCCCTGTTACCGCCGTGAAAGGGCGGTGTCCTAGGCCTCTAGACGATAGGGACACATATAAACTCGAAACACTTAGTATAATAAAACCGTATAAAGCTCTAGCCTAGTGAACTTATGATTTACATATATATTTCTTGTTTGTGTCTAAAACACGAACTCATTTTCTTTTTTACTTCCTTAGAAGTCTTCCGAAGAAGTGGCATCCCTAAGGGGATTCGAACCCCTGTTACCGCCGTGAAAGGGCGGTGTCCTAGGCCTCTAGACGATAGGGACACTAAAACGATAAAACAAAACCTTACGGCTTGTTTATGTAATCCGACAACCTATAAGGTGCATCCAACTACGTTTATCTTTTTAACTATCTTAGCGTTATTACTAACACTACTAAATAATATTGGTGGAGCTATGCGGGATCGAACCGCAGACCTCTTCGCTGCCAGCGAAGCGCTCTCCCAGCTGAGCTATAGCCCCACATAGAACACATCGAAATAAAACAAGTGGCCTAATACCTATTCTATTTCTCCTCCAGGAAAGTAACTGAGTTACTCCTTGAAAGCGAGGCGCATTCTAAGCAGCGACCATGATACTGTCAACACTTATTTAAAAAAATAATGCATTTTTTTAAAAGAATCTATCTAAGTGATTACTTATAGAACAAGTTGACTAAATTTTGTCTTATCAACTATTTATATTAGTTACTTTTAGATAAAAGCGTAGTGATTAAATAAAAATTTATTGGTAATTCATCTCTTTAATCGAATAATACACGCTAAACGTTCTGTTTCTCTAGCAATTCTCTTAGAAACTGTGGTTTGTCGCTTTATTTATCGTATACTTAGCGTTATGGTTAATGCTCAATTGAAAAAAATAATAGTAATATGCAGCTAAAAGAGCTCAATGTTGTCGCCATCGGCGGTGGACACGGTCTAGGGCGTGTACTTTCAACCCTCTCCTTTTTAGGCAATCAACTTACTGGTATTGTCACTACAACTGACAATGGAGGTTCAACGGGTCGGTTGAGAAAGCGCAACAGTTCCATTGCATGGGGCGATTTACGTAATTGCCTAACTCAATTAGTTGATGATCAGTCAGTCGGTAGCCAACTGTTCAATTTTCGTTTTGACGGTGAAGACGAACTTGGCGGTCATAACCTGGGTAATTTAATACTATATGGTTTGGGACAAATACATTCTCGTCCGCTTGAGTCCATAAAGTTGGTTCGACGTTTATTAGGCGTTAAAACCCCTGTATTTCCAATGTCTGAAACCCCAACAGATCTGATGGCTTTTTATCCTGAAGGACGCTGCCGTGTCGGCGAGTTATCCGTTGATGAAATGCCTGTAATGCCGAAAAACTTAATGTTAGCCCCATTAGTGAAAACTTTACCAAGCTGTATTGATGCAATACTAAATGCTGATTTAGTTATTTTAGGTCCAGGAAGCTTTTTAACCAGCATTATACCGCCACTACTGGTACGTGATATTAGTAATGCCTTAAAACAAACCTCTGCTCATCGAGTTTTTATTGATAATATTGTTGCCGAAAATAGCCCTGCTGCAGATTTAACTTTAGATGAAAAATTAGCATGGATTGAAGAAAATATAGGCTGTTTACCTATTGATAGCGCGATATGCCATGATAAAGCAGTGGTATCAAAGCGTATAAGCGTCTGTCATCATGAATTAAGCAGTGATACGGTTAGTCATTACCATAGTCGTGATAAGTTAATTTCTGCGCTCAACGCTTGCATTTCAAAAGCAAAAAATGAAATAAAGCCAATACAAGTCAGCGCGGTGAGTTAAAAACTAAGTTGTTTAATAAAAAATAAAACAAAAAACCAACGAGAACTCGTTGGTTTTTTGTTTCTAACGCAAACTACGCGTTTTTACTTCTGACTTTCATCTTGACTAATACGGCTAGCAACAGCGCCAACTTGATCTTTATACTTAGCATCATCACGTTTGTTATAAGGTCTTAAGGCACTTGATGACATAGTTTCAAAGTTCAATGCCGCTATTTTCATTTTAGGGCGCAATGCTAGCGGTAATTTACCACTGTTATAAAACTCTAAAACAATTTGCCCTGACCAACCGGGATCAATTCTATGTGCAGTAACATGTACCATTAAGCCTAAACGCGCCAATGATGAACGACCGTCTAACCAGCCAACAATATTATCTGGCAAAGTCACTGACTCATAAGTCACGGCTAATGCTAGCTCTCCAGGATGAAGGAAAAACGCTTCACCATCAGGAATAAAAATTTCATCACTCATCACTGAATTCATTGCTTTTTGCATTTCATCTTTCGGGCCACTTAAATCAATATATGGCGCGGTGTGATCTTGAAATACTCTGAATTCATTACCTAAACGAATATCAACACTAACGCCTGAAATCATACTGCTGTCAGGTGTTGGCGAGATTTTAATCTCGCCTTTGCTAATACTTTCTTCTATATCTTTGTCGCACAATCTCATGATTATTCTTCTTAGGCTGAGGTTTAACAAAACAGGCCAAACGCCTGCTTAAAATAGTAAATTTCTACACTTTCATTAAGTATGTATAATAAAAGACTTAGCTTTAAACGCTATTGTCAACGTTAACTTTCAATGCTAGCTTTCAACAATACTCGGCGTTGTGGGGCTGCGCATATCCAATTGATAATATAATTGTGCGGCAACATTTCGCGCTATTTTACGATAGAGCTGCGCCAATTCACCAGTGCTATTTTCATTTATTAAACAGCTACCATTGTCAGCATCTTCTCGAATACGAATATCTAACGGTAATTGCCCTAATAACTGTGTTTTAGCGCTGTTAGCAATACGTTCACCGCCACCTTCACCAAATAAATGTGAATGATGGCCACAATTATCACACTGGTGATAACTCATGTTTTCAATAATGCCCAATACCGGCAGTTTCACTTGCTCAAACATCGCCATACCCTTCACGGCATCAACTAAAGCAATATCTTGCGGTGTGGTAATAACCAAAGCACCTGCAACAGGTACTTGTTGTGCCAGCGTTAATTGAATGTCGCCTGTACCTGGTGGCATATCAACAATCAAATAATCTAATTCAGGCCAGTCCGTTTCGTTCAATAACTGCGAGAACGCTCTGCTTGCCATGGGTCCTCGCCAAACTGTAGCGTTAGCATCATCAACAAGAAAGCCAATCGACATTGCACATAAGCCATCCGCTTCAAGTGGCGTAATTAACTTACCGTCACTTGATGTTGGCTTTTCGCCTTTCAATCCCAGCATGGTTGGAATTGATGGACCATAAATATCGGCATCTAAAATACCAACACTGCAACCTTCAGCAATTAAACCATAAGCTAAGTTTACAGCAGTAGTCGATTTACCCACACCGCCCTTACCTGATGAAACCGCAATAATATTCTTAATACCTTTTATCGCATGTTGTCTCACGGGCTGAACTTGATAATTAACCTCAAAATAAACGGGTAGTTGCACTAACTCAGTTAATTGTTCTGCAATATCATTTAACTCGCCATCACAAGGGAAAGGTAATAAGGCTTCAATAACTAAGTCTTTTTTAATCATCGCCATGCTAAGTGATTCGCAGACATTGAGAAAACCTAATGGGAAAGTAGCCGAGCGATATGCATCAAGAAAGTGGTTAATTTTTTGCTGAATTTCAGCTTCAAGCTCATGCTTGGCAGCTTTATTTTTGGAGAAAAGATTTGATAACATTTTTAAAACGCATTTTATCTAACCTTTATCACATAAAGGCGATAATTCTTAATGAAAAGTTACGACAAATTCTGTACCATTCGCTGCATAATTACCACCAATAATATGTAAACTTTATATGTCTTTATCAAAGTCATCTGTACCATCTGCAGATAAACGTAAAATTTTAGTTACTTGTGCCCTTCCTTATGCGAATGGTTCAATTCACCTTGGCCACTTATTAGAACATATTCAAACTGATATTTGGGTTCGTTTCCAACGTATGCGTGGTCATGAAACTTACTTTGTTTGTGCCGATGATGCTCATGGCACGCCAATCATGCTTAAAGCGCAAGAGCTTGGCATAACACCAGAAGAAATGATCACAGGTGTGCGTGAAGAACGTATTAAAGAATTTGCTGACTTTCACATTAGCTTTGATAATTACCACACAACGCATAGCGATGAGAACAAAGAGTACTCTGAAAAAATTTACAATGCTTTGCATGCCAAAGGCCATATTAAAACCCGCACTATTTCACAATTATATGACCCAGAAAAAGGCATGTTCTTAGCTGACCGCTTTGTAAAAGGTACTTGTCCGAAGTGTAAAAGTGAAGATGAGAATGGCGATAGCTGTGACAACTGTGGTGCAACTTATTCACCAACAGAAGTGCTTAACCCACGCTCAGCAATTTCAGGTGCTACACCAGTATTAAAAGATTCTGAACACTACTTCTTTGACTTACCTGCTTTTGAAAACATGTTAGCCGACTGGATACGCAGTGGCACTTTGCAAGAAGAAGTAGCGAATAAACTTAGCGAATGGTTCGAGCAAGGTTTAAAGCAATGGGATATTAGCCGCGACGCTCCTTACTTTGGCTTTGAAATACCGAATGCGCCAGGTAAATTTTTCTATGTATGGTTAGATGCGCCTATTGGTTATATGGGCAGCTTTAAAAATCTATGTGATAGAGACTCAAGTATCGACTTTGACAGCTTCTGGAATAAAGATTCAGACGCTGAGCTATATCACTTTATTGGTAAAGACATTATTAATTTTCACAGCCTGTTTTGGCCTGCGATGTTAGAAGGCGCTGATTTCCGTAAACCTACGGCTGTTTTCGCTCATGGTTTTGTGACCGTAAACGGTGAAAAAATGTCTAAATCTAAAGGCACGTTTGTTAAAGCGAGCACCTATTTAGCACATTTAAACCCAGAATATTTACGTTATTATTATGCAACTAAGTTAACTCACAAAATTGATGATTTAGATTTAAACCTTGAAGACTTCGTTCAACGTGTTAACTCTGACTTAGTCGGTAAAGTGGTTAATATCGCTTCTCGTTGCGCAAGCTTTATCACTAAACGCTTTGACGGCATGTTATCAACTAACATTGATAACCAAGCATTAGCGGATGAAGTCATGGCTGCAGGTGATAGTATTGCAGCCCATTATGAAGCACGTGATTTTGGCCGCGGTATGCGCGAAATAATGGCGCTTGCTGATAAAGTAAATGAATACATCGCGATTAAGGAACCATGGCAGCTTGTTAAAGACGAAACCAAGCAGCAAGAAGTGCAAGACATTTGTTCATTAGGTATCAACATGTTCCGCACGCTGATGATTTATTTGAAACCTGTACTACCGGTACTTGCCGATAGCACAGCGGCTTTCTTGAATGACGAACTTATTTGGGAAGGACACAAAACCTTATTAACTGATCATAAAATCAATAAATTTAAAGCGATGCTTCAACGTGTTGATATGGATAAAGTTAATGCGATGACTGATGCTTCAAAAGACAGTTTAGCGGGTGCTGCAACAGAAGAAGAAAAGAAACCAGCTAAGAAAAAGAAGGCTGCTAAGGTAGTTGATAATTCAGCTGCGCTTGCTGATCCATTAGCTGCAGACCCAATTTCTGAAGAAATTCAATTTGATGATTTCGCCAAAATTGATTTACGCATCGTTAAAATCATTAATGCTGAACATGTTGAAAAGGCTGATAAATTAATACAGCTGACTTTAGCTCTTAATGAAGAAGGCACAGAAACTCGTCAAGTTTTCGCCGGCATTAAATCAGCTTATAACCCAGAAGACTTAATCGGTAAACACACAGTCATGGTGGCTAACTTAGCGCCACGTAAAATGCGTTTTGGCATGTCTGAGGGCATGGTATTAGCCGCAGGTCCTGGTGATAAAGACTTATGGATATTAAATCCAGATGACGGTGCTAAAGCGGGTATGCGTGTTAAGTAATAACTAAAGCGTTACACCTAAACAGCGAAAAGAAAATTATTAAGGCAAACCTTTTACGTAGATTAAACGTAATATCGGTTTGCCTTTTTATGTACAGGATGTGCGGTCAATTTTTATGTTCCAGACAAAAATTAAGTACCTACATCCATGTAAGAACATGCACGTCGAATTACGATCAATTATTATGTTACAGACAAAAATTAAGTACCTACATGTTTTTTGAGTAGTTATGTTGAGATATCATAAATAATGAGAATCGAGTCAATAGCTGAGATTGATCTCTTATGTTCAGTGTTACCACAAAGCCGACCTAATTATTAGAGAGATCAACTCTATGACACTAACGCCTCAAAGCGTGTTAAAAACTATAATTCAGTGGTGCATATACTCAATTTTCTGTTTAAAACTGAGATCCCATATCAATACTATTAGATTATAACGAGGTAAATAAATCATAGTTATCTTTAACTAATATATCTCGTTCGGCTCCTACGTAATTGAGCCAACTCAACTATTTGTCGACGAATGATCATATCAAGCACCTCTCTTAGTCCCATTTTTAGGATTTTACCTCTTTCTTCTTCCCATTTTTGGGATACAGGTCTATTACAACTGCCTCACCACAACTTTACCAATTAAAATCAAGATGTTACAAGATTGGCATTATATCTGCTCTGCACTCTAAAGCGCATGAATTAAATATTTAAAATTCAAATAAAGAGTTTATTTATCGTGTGGCTGTTGGTGCATGTATTCAAAGGAATTATGGGTACACGTACTCACAATATTTCCTATCAAAAATGAAGCCAATATTTCATTAAATAATTAGGATTAATTTAAAATTTTTTTGGAGGATAAGGCATGGCCATATATCTATTAATAATTATTCATACTATTGCAGGATCAATTGCTATTTTGTCTGGCTTTGCGGCATTGTCATCATGTAAGGGTACAAAATCTCATCGTACAGTAGGTAATATTTTTGTATTAGCAATTTTATTTCTCGGCCTTACAGGTATTTATATAGCTTTATCACGTTCTATCATGCTTTCTTTTGTAAATGGTATATTTCTGTGCTACTTCGTCTCTACCGCATGGATGGCAGTTAGGCGTAAAGCAGGAACTATTGGTAAATTCGAGTGGTTCGCTTTCTTTGTTGCGATAACAATCGCAGGAATGTTAGTTAATTTTGGTACAGAAGCGTCGCAAAGCCCTGAAGGAAAAATAAATGGTTTTGGGCCTCAAGTCTTTTACTTTTTTGCAGCTGTAGCAACTGTTGCAGCGTTACTAGATCTAAAAATGATATTTAACCAAGGTATTAGAGAGCAACATCGAATCATTCGTCACCTTTGGCGTATGTGTTTTCCCATGTTTATGGCAACAGCTGCTTTTTTTCTTGGTCAAGCCAAGCTAATTCCAGAACCTGTAAGGAAAATTGAATATCTCGCTCTTCCTGTCGTTATCGTGCTGTTATCGATGCTCTATTGGATATTGCGAGTTTTATACAGCCAAACCTATAAAAGTACTAACAGTATTGCTGCATCAAAAGAATAATCTTATAAGGAATAAAAATGAAAAAAATTTATAATCACTCACTCTAAATTATCTCAACAGCACAACAATCAGTATTTAGATAACCCATCAGAAATCATAAGTAAGGTGGGTATTTAGTCATATACCATAAGCTAAAGTAGCCTTTTTTACTCTGATTAACCGAGATTAGCTATTTATAAGCAATAGTCATCAGGATAAGCCTAATTAAAAGTTTTGATGCTTTTTGATGAGTAAACTGTTTATACAAAGAGTTTATTGCAATGACTCAAGTTTTGTCGTCGTTTCAGTTGTTGATGCTCGCAGTAATCAGTGAACACATCTTCGTGACCAGTAGTACCATGAAGATGTCTATTTTGGCGGCTGGCGCATTATCGGCATCAATAAATAATGCGATTTTTTCCTTATCTCTCACAACGTAAATCCTTTTTAATCGTAGGAGTATTTTACTATATTTAGTTATGCCACAGCTCAGCGAAATAACATATGTTTTTCTTTTAAAACAACGATATATTTTATCTGAATAGAGTTTAACCAATAAATCCAATTTGATGTAATAGCATTCATTACTGAATCGTTGCTTTAGACTATGAAATTTTTCAGTCATTTGCAAAAACCTTAACTTAATATTTGAATGGAATATTTTTGATGGGAACACATATTAACTAATTTATGTAAGCTCTTTCATGATCACACGGTCGTTGATAGCCTTTGAATACCAAAGTACTCATTAGGCATGGCTTAAGTATATTTATTCCCTTAGCTTTACTATAATCTACGAATAATAACTCAAATAAGACATAGCCTTAGCCAACTATGAGCAAATTCAAATTTAACCAAATACCATTATCTGTTCGTATGATTGTCGCGATGGCACTCGGTCTAATTATTGGCGGTGTGGGAACCTCGCTATTTTCAACGGTTGATCATTTAGCGAATGCCTTTATCATGTTATTACAAATGACGGCACTGCCTTATATTTCATTATCACTAATGGTTGGTATTGGCAGTTTGTCGGCACATAAAGCCAAAAGCGCTTTAAAAAGTAGCTTACTCTGGTTATTAATACTTATTGCCTTAATGCTATGTTTTATACTTTTAGCACCGTTATCATTTCCTTATTGGCAAAGCGCCGAGTTTTATAGTGCTAGCACCATTAAAGTAAGCCAAGAATTTAACTTAATCGAATTATTTATTCCGTCAAATCCATTTAATGCTTTTGCAAATGCCGTTATACCGTCTGTCGTTTTATTTAGTGTTTTTATTGGTATCGGATTAATGCCATTAAAAAATAAGCGTCAGGTTTTAACCGTACTTGGCAGCTTGCAACAATCTGTTAGTAACATCAGTAACTTGGTAATGCGTTTTGCGCCGATTGGTGTTTTTTGTATTGGTTGGCGCGCAGCATCAACGCTTGATGCCTCTCAGCTTGATGGTTTAATGATTTATGTTGCCAGTGCTATGGTGCTCGTCATTTTACTGTCTTTCGTGGTGTTTCCCGCCCTATTAGCCACCATTACTCCATTTAGTTACCGAGCTATTTTAAAAGCATCACGTGAAGCCATGGTAACCGCCTTTGCTACTGGTAGTTTTTTTGTGGTTATTCCTATCATTGTTAAGAAAACAAAGCAGCTAATCACCGAGCAATATCCGCATAGCAACGATGCTGATAAGGTATCTGAAGTTGTCGTACCAATTACCTTTAGTCTGCCTGTTGGTGGCAAACTATTATCGTTACTGTTTGTCTTGTTTTCTGCTTGGTTTTCGGGAGCCTATATTGGCTTAGAAGATTACATCAAGTTGGTAATTATTGGCGTTCCTCAGCTATTCGGTACCAGTACATTAGCCATGCATAACTTGTTAGAGTTATTTAATGTTTCCAATTCAATGTTCGATTTTTTCATTGTCTCGGAAAACCTAGCCGTTGGCCGATTGTCTGCTTTATTATCAGTCACTTTTGCCAGTTGTTTACCTTTACTTATTGCCACGAGTATGGCGAAAGCCTTTCGAATTAAAAAAGTTGCTTTAGTGCGTAACCTTGCCGTTATTCCGCTACTTTCAATTGTTGCTTTTATCAGTTTAAAATTCGCATTTAGCGCTATTAGCTATCAATACCAAGGCTATAGTAAGTTTATTGAACGAGATTTTTTAATGGAAAACGTTGAAAGTCGCTACCTCAATGAACCAGAAGCTAACAGTAATACTGCACAACCTTTTGTTGGCGTATTAACTCGTATTAAACAGCGTGGTTTTATACGTGTTGGCTACTTTCGTGACGACCTACCCTATTCATTCCATAATCATAACGGCAAACTTGTCGGCTTTGATATTGAAATTATGAATCAGCTTGCTATCGATTTAAATGTTGATATCGAATTTGTCAAAATATTCCATCATCAGGCAAAGCCATTACTAGAATCAGGGTATTTAGATATTACTTCAGGCGTGCCCGTTATTCCTGATAACATGGCGCAATTCACGCTTACCATGCCTTATAGCTCACAAAACATTGCTATTGTGGTTAAAGATCAAAGGCGCGCAGAATTTACTGAGTGGGAAAAAATATTGCAGCGAGAAGATCTCACCTTAGGTATTCCAGAAACATTTTTTTATCAAAAGGCTGTAGCACGTAATTTTACTAAAGGTAAAGCGTGGGAGATATCAACACCTCGACTATTTTTTAAACCAGAATACGCGCATATTGATGCCATGGTTTTTGGCGCAGCAGCATCTTCAGCATGGACACTACTTAACCCTGACTATACCGTTGTGGTGCCAAAACCTGAATTAGCGCCATTGTATATGGCTTTTCCAATTAACAAGAATGACCACGCCTTTGAACTATTTATGCGTAATTGGATCTCAATGAAACAACAAAGCAAAACTATTGACAAATTATTCAACTATTGGATTGAAGGTAACTCCAGCTTAGTTGTTTTGCCTGAGACCGAATAGCAACTGTATATAGTCTAAATAAAGTTAAATTAATCAAATTAGAACATTAAGCAAAGTGAATTTAAAACAATGAATGTAAAAGCAAACCTCAGTAGAAAAATCAAAAACATAATGCTTAGCAAACGTAATACAGCTACCGTAATACTTGTCTCTTCGCTAGCGGTTGGCTGTGCAAAAATTAACGATATATCAACTAACCTTGACCGCGATAATTTCAAGCATTACTTCTCTCCCGCCAAAGTAAATATTGTTGAAAGTGAAGAAGAGTTAACGGGGAAGTACAAGTTTGTCGGACTTGTTGAAGGTGAGTCTTGTCAAGCAAAAGCCCATCATGCTGCGCCAAATGAAATTGATGCTCGTACACAAGCCCGAAGAAAAGCTTACGAATTAGAAGCTAACGCCATTATTTTCAGTCGTTGTGTGATGATAGAAGCAGATCAAGCTTCCAAGTATTGTGTAGCATCAACGGTTTGCTATGGCCGCGCGTACCAAGTTGAGCAACCAAGTAATGACTGAAAGCGTTAATTTTAATGTTATTGGCACTATCGATTCACCATACAAAGAAAAGTTTGCTATTCCTCGCCAGCCTGGCCTTGTCACTGCTGCCCAAGGCCAGCTGCGTTTAACGGGCTCAGCAAACAATATTGAGCTAGTTAGAGGCTTAGAGCAATTTAGCCACATTTGGCTGCTATTTGTTTTTCATGGCACCCAAAATCAAGGCTGGAAACCTTTAGTACGCCCTCCTCGTTTAGGTGGTAACAAAAAGCTCGGTGTTCTTGCCACTCGCTCTACCTTTAGGCCTAACCCTATCGGAATGTCAGTGGTTAAGCTTGATCTTATTGAACAGAGAGACTCACAAGTAATTTTACATATTAACGAGCTAGACTTACTCGATGGTACGCCAATTGTTGATATTAAGCCTTATGTGCCTTATGCCGATATTATTGAAAATGCGCAAGGTGGTTACGCCCATCAACAACCTGAGAGTGAAATTCAGATAGCTTTTTCAACAGAGGCCATTGCCGCTGTAGAGTACTTTACAAAGCAACATCCCAAATTGCAGCAGCTTATTGAGCAGGTATTAAGCCAAGACCCTCGCCCAGCATATAAACATCAAAAAGTTGACGATAAAGTTTATGGCATGGCTTTGTACGATTTAAATATCACTTGGCAAATGGTCAGCCTGAACTGCTTAGTAGTGAAAAACATTGAGCCAACAGCTGAAAATTGAACTAGCAATTATATTATTTTCAAAGCATAGAAGTATAAATAACCTGAACTCTGGATAATGAGTGCTTGATGTTTAAGTAAAATCAATGTCTTATGTAGTTTAATAAAAAATACAATAAAAACTAAGCAAGCATATCACTATCAACGTATCATTTTATTCCATTACCAAGGCAAAACGTTTCTGAATAGCGGGCTATTTATCGACGTTTTAACGCTGAGAATGTGATAAAAGGGAATGTTGTGCAAGTGCTGCTTATCCAGAGTTCAGGTTAAATAAGATGTTCTGTCCGATTATCGCTTAGTTGATTAGAAATAAGCTGTACACTTGGTGCAACAATTCAAACGTTTATTAAATTGTAATTAACTTTAAGAGAGCCTCGGCATTGAAAGCACTACAAAATTACCAATCAGGTATAGAATTAGTTACTTTAGCTGCCTTATGGGGCGCTTCGTTTATGTTTATGCGTGTTGGTAGCCCTGAGTTTGGGCCTTTTCTGTTTACCGCATTACGCACTGGTATCGCCGCGCTGTTTTTATATTTTTGTTTAATCAAGTATCAACAAACTAGTGCCTTGGCAGGACGATGGCGACAGATTTTCGTGGTTGGCGCATTAAACACGGCAATTCCTTTCGCATTATTTGGTTATGCTACGCTTACGTTAACAGCAGGGACAACATCGGTTATCAATGCAACAACGCCAATGTTCGGCGCTATCGTTGCGTATTTTTGGCTAAAAGATAAATTAACACTCAGTGCGACCATCGGCTTAATTATTGGCTTTATCGGCGTCTATTTATTGGTCTCAGAAAACTTACACTTTGGTGATTCCGCAGGACAAAGTAATAGCACTAACGCCTTGGTTCCGACATTAGCCGCCCTTCTCGCCGCCATGTGCTACGGTATTTCTGCCAACTACACCAAAAAGCACTTCACAGGTATTAAACCTTTAGCGCTGGCCGCTGGTAGCCAAATTTCTGCGACCGCCATTCTTTTACCGATTAGTTTATTTTTTATACCTGAAAAAATGCCAAGCTCCGCAGCCATAGGCTCAGTGTTGTTAATTGGTACTATCTGTACTGGCGTGGCTTATATCCTATTTTTCCGCTTAATCGCGCAATTAGGCCCTGCAAAAGCCATTTCAGTGACTTATTTAATTCCAGCTTTTGGTATTCTTTGGGGCGCGCTATTTCTAGACGAGAAGATCAGCTTAACCATGTTACTTGGTGGTGTGGTAATACTTATTGGCGTGGCATTAACCACAGGTGTCATTAAACGAAGGTGATGTCGCTTAGCACATAATCATTTCTTACCATCTATAGCATCAGGGTATCTGCTAAATAAAGTAGTCGAGTACTTATATCGATAACAAAAATAACTGTTCATCAACATACATGGATACACTAATGCCTCGAAAGACAGGACGTTGGAAAGAGGCTAAAAAAGAAAGGCTGTTATTAAAACAGCCTTTCTTTTTAACCTAATGTTTATCAAGTATTTTTAATCAGTCACATAAAGGTAACTGACTCTCTCAACTATTGCTGTTTAACAACCTTGCCTGACTTCATCACAAAATCAACATCAAGTAGCTCTTTTATGTCATTTAATGGGCTAGCATCGGTGGCAATAATATCGGCCACCTTCCCAACTTCAAGTGTACCTAAGCTTTTTGATTTTCCGATAAGATCAGCAGCGTGAAGTGTTGCTGAAACCAAAATATCTTGCGGTGTCATGCCAGCTTCAAACATCAACTCTGCTTCTCTGGCGTTGGTACCGTGTTTTGAAACACCGCTGTCAGTACCATATGCTATTTTCACATCTGCTTTATAAGAGCGTTTAAAGTTCTCTATCATATCACCACCAACACGGATGGCTTTTGCTTTGATTTCCGGCGACATAAAATTAGTTGTCTTAGCCAAATTAACAACGGTATCTCCAGCCATCAGCGTAGGTACTAAATAAGCACCACCTTTTTTAAATAATTTAATACTTTCTTCATTGGCATAACTACCATGTTCAATACTATCAACGCCTGCACGTAAAGCTGCATTTATGCCGGCAGCTGCATGGGCATGGCTAGCAACTTTACGCCCAAGTGAATGAGCAGTATCAACCACTTCTTTAATTTCATCATCAGCCATTTGTTGGCCTGTGCCGGTATCGGTATCAGACAATACACCACCAGTTGAAGTGATTTTAATAACATCAGCACCGAATTTTATTGCTCTACGTGTTGCTCTTCGACAGTCATAAGGTCCATCACAAACGGTTTTTGCAGTGTGAAGCTCCATTAAATCTGGTGCCATACCATCTACATCACCATGGCCACCGGTAACCGCAACACTTGATCCTGCAGCAACAATGGTTGGCCCTTCAACCCAGCCGCGTTTAATACCGTCACGTAAAGCATAACTTTGTTCTGCACTGCTGCCCAAGTCACGTACGGTAGTAAAGCCAGCCATCAATGTTTTCTTGGCAAAATAAGCACTCTTCATTAGCGTATCTGCGTCAGACATATTGACCATTTCACTATCATTATTTGGCCCAAGTTCACCTTGTAGATGAACATGCATATCCATTAGTCCAGGCATAACAAAACTTGATGATAAATCAATTAACTGCGCATCATTCGCAAAGTTACTTGCCGCAACAAAACCCGATTTAAGTGCTGATATTTTACCGTCGGTGATCACTAGCGTTTGCTTTTTTAGTGGAGCTTCACCTGCAACAACCAGCAACTCTCCTGCATGAATAACTGAAGTATCTGCCAAAACTGACGGAGACAATGCTGCACTAACTAATAGCGCTATCGTTGTCATTGAAGATTTGAATGTAAACATTTGCTAAGCCTTATTGTTATTGTTTTGATCGGAATGTAATAGAGACAATAACAGTATGGCAAAAAAATGTTCAAGTGAATTCGATAAACTGAAAGTTTATTCAGCTAAACAACAATTAAGAAAGCTTAAGCCAAGTAAAGAGCAAAAATGTTTGCTTAAAAATATCTTTTCTAAGATATAAAAAAACCGGCTATTTGCCGGTTTGATAAGCGATAAAGCAATGGATTGCTTAGTGCTGGTGACCACCTGCGCCGTGGGCATGGCCATGTTCAATTTCTTCAGCAGTTGCTTCGCGTACGTCAACAACTTCTAAGTCAAAAGTTAATACTTTACCTGCCAATGGCGGATTAATATCAACCGTGATCATGAATTTACCTGCTTTAATAACAGTAACTTGGCGTTGACCACCGTCAGTATTTACTACTGCAGTCATTCCTGCTTTCCATTTTGCGCTTGGCGTAGGTAAACCTTGCAAGTGCTTGACTGGTACACGTTGAATCGCGTCTTCTTGGCGTTCGCCGTATGCATCTGCTGGTTGTAATGTAACTGAAAACTTTTCGCCAGTTTCTTTGCCTGTTAACGCATTTTCTACGCCAACTAACATGTTTTTATAACCGTGTAGATAAGCTAGTGGATCTGTAGCATGTGAATTTTCTATTTCAACGCCAGCTTCATCTTTAAGAGTGTAGTGAAACTGAACAACGGTTTTATCAGTAATTTTCATTTTATTTCCAAACAAGTTTTCGTCGCTCACCATAAAAATGGTGAAAATATTTGCCGAGAGTTTAGCAAAATACTATTAGCCGCACCACAATCAATTACCTAGCATACATCAGAGCTAATCATACTAGGCCCAAAGTAATAAAATCACCACGCTAGCAATGATAAGAAACATACCTACATATTCTACAAGCGATATTTTCTCTTTAAAAATACGATAAGTAATAAACAAGGTAATAAAAAATTCTACCTGCCCTAATGCTTTTACATAGGCGGCAGTTTGAAAGCTTGTCGCGGTAAACCAGCCAATTGACCCCATAACACTGGTAATGCCAACAAATAGACACAATCGCCACTGACTAAACATGGTGATGAATTGTTGTTTATCTTGAACAAAGATGTAAATAACAGAAATTAGCGATTGCACTGTGATCATAAAAGCCAAGGTTACCGCTGCACTCAACATTAAATCGGTATTAAGCGCTAGGCTCGACTGACGAATTAGCAAAGTAGTTATGGCTAAAGCTAAACCAGAAGCAAGGCCAAAGCCAGCACCTGGATTTTGAAAAATATCGCGCAAGGTAAATTTAACTTTTGAAACTAGCAATACACCAATTACGCCAATAACCACCGAAAGCCAGCCTAGTCCCGTCAAGCTTGCTGAAAAAAGTGCAACACCAACAACAGCTACCTGAATAGCTTCCGTTTTAGCCAAACTGGTGGCCACAGCAAAATTACGATACTTAAATGCTGCAACCAAACAAACCGTACCAATAATTTGCATGACACAGGCGATAAGTGCATATTGCAAGAATTGCCCATGTAATGTCGGCATCGGCAATTCACGATAATCTAACATCCACCATAAATATAACAAGGCAAACGGCAAAGCATAAATATACCTAACACCTGTTGTTGCCATCGCATTCAAGTGCTGTGTCAGCTGCTTTTGCCCAGCCGTGCGAATTGCTTGCATTAAAGCGGCAAGCAAAGTGAAGTAAATCCAAATTTCCAAGCAATCCTCAACCTACAAAAATGTATGAATAACCATTGTATGATTCAGCGATCACAAATACTATGACTCAATGTACTTGGGTTGACATATTCAATATTAAAATCATCTATATAGAAGCGTTATCCTGTAACTATCAACGCAGTCAAGCTAGCAGTACTTCCAACAGCCTGCTACATTATCCGTTTGGCCAATCGCTTATATCCCCCATAGGAATAAATTATGCGCTTACTTTTATTACTCGCACTTACCCCTTTCATTAGCTTCGCTCAGGTTATTGGCAGTGATAACCATGGTTTTCAAATTAAAATTGAACGCCAAGTTAAGGTTAATCAAAAAACGGCATATCAGCAGTTTTTGCGAGTCGATCAATGGTGGCACCCTGATCATACTTGGTTTGGCAAAGCTGAGAACCTTACAATCACGCCGACAGTTGGCGGCTGTTTTTGCGAACAGGACAATGAAAAACAAGCCAATCACATGACCGTATCTTACGTTGACCCAAACAACGAAATAAAAATGCTTGGTGGATTAGGCCCATTGCAAATGATGGGAGTCAATGGCGGCATGTCATGGAAATTCGAAGCCATTGATGAAAGTAACACTAAAATCACTTTCCATTATCAAGTTTCTGGTTACGTTAGCGGCGGCATGACCAAACTTGCTCCCATTGTTGATAAAGTACAACGAATACAGGTAACTCGACTAACTAATTTACTGAACACTGGCCAAGTAGAGCTTAAGCAATAGCCAATCACTGGTCTAACCTGTTGAATGAAAATTAAAAACAAGGTAGTTTAAAAGCACTAGTTACTGAACAACCAAGGTTTTAATGCATCAACTTCATTCACTTGATGGTTACATTCAGCGTATTTTAATTGCTGAATACCACGATAAATTACTTTTACTTGATGGCTGTTGTCGTGCTGACATTGACGTTATTGAAGACTTTATTGTCAACAAACTCAATCGAAAAATGACTGATTTAGCGCTAATTGTTGTTACGCATATGCACCCAGATCACGCGGGCGCTGCAAGTTTTTTAAGAAAAAAGTATGGCTGCAAAATAGCCGTATCTAACGTGGCTGGACAGTGGTATTCAGGAATTGATGGCAAGTTAATGCACTTGACGGATGTATTGCTAACCTTGTGGGTAGCTGGTCGTAAGAAAAAAGCGAAAAAGTTTGTTTATTACCCAAGTACCTTAACACCTGATTATTACTTGAGCGATCAAGTTTATTTACCTGGCTTTGATGATTGGCAGGTGCATTTTACGCAAGGCCATACCGATAGAGATATATCGCTACACCATAAGCCTAGTGATCAAATTTATGTTGCAGATTTAATGGTTAAAGTGAGAGAAGCATTTATTCCCCCCTACCCAGTGTTTTATCCGAAAAAATATCTTTCATCACTAAATAAAATTAAAGCGCTGAATGCTCAATCACTGATATTGGCACATGGCGATAAAGTGCAATTATCAGATAACGAATGGCAAAAATTGATTAACTTGGCGCCAACCAAACCTGTAACTCATTGGCGCTCAGTAAAAACAAAACTTAAACGGGTTCTATTCAGTCGGTAAATGCTGTTTAGTAGATAGATTTTCTTGGTGAATAATTCAATAAAGCACGATGTCGGTGCTTCAGGCTGATTTACTCATTAATCAGCCTAGTAATTTTAGCTTTGGTAAATCCATGCTAAAAAAGATTTTGAATCATTTACGTTAGTAAATTGGATTAATTTTGTGCCCTGCTGATCTGTCACTGCTACATTGTTTTTGTTAACAGAAATTGATCGAACCGGTGATGCGATCGAATAGATCGTACCTTGATATGTATAAGACATAATAAACTCTTTTAATGTGCGCCTATGCGCATAAATAACAAAAGCTATATTATTGTGGCGTGAAACTTTGATATTTCTTAAGTTTAATTTTTCAAAATCAAACTTTAAAGAATAACAATTTTTACGAAACACTTGCTCGCAAAACTAACAATAATTTAAGCTTAATAAATTATGTAATGACTAACTGTGAAAGGGAAAGACAAAACGCGATTATATTTTTGCCAATATCAGCATACAATCGGTTAAATAAACTAGATGGGAATAATTAACGCCGCGGACTATATAGTTAATTGAACACAAAGTAAACTTTTATTGATAATAATATTAAACAACCTAAATTTTGGTGTCAGTCAAATCTCGCCAAAGTTATGATGCTGTACGGCTACTTCTTTAATGCAGCCGCACAATTAATACGTTAAGCAACCACTTTATAAATCAATACTGATATTTTCAGAGTTTTTTTCTGGCACAGCACAACAAATTAATACTTCATTTTTACCGTACTCTGCCGTTGGCTTTGTTCTATAAGTAATATTACCTTCGTTAAGCTTGACTTTACATGCGCCGCAAGCGCCCGTTCTACAGCCGAACTCAGGTGTTAAACCATGAGCTTCAGCCACTTCAAGTAGTGTACTGCCCCCTTGTTGCCAGCGCTGTTCAAAAGCTGACTTAGCAAACGTTATTATGCTTTCTTCTGCTTCTTCAGGCTCTATTGAATTGGCTACAGTAGTCGGTGAGTTTTCTGTTGAACGAGATATTACCGCAGGGCCGAATGATTCAGCGAAAATACGATGTTCAGCAATACCTAAATAATGAAGTTTGTTATACATATCTTGCATAAAACCTGTAGGACCACACAAATAAAAATCGTAAGCATCAAGTGGTAATACTTGTTGTAATACCTCTATTGAAATTCGATTATCACTATTAAAGTCAACACCGACCTTTTCCCCTGCAGTGGGCGCGGTAATGAATGAATAATACTTAATTTTGTTATCACTACGACGCTGTAGTTCGTTTAACTGTTCGGAAAAAGCACGTTGTTTTGTTGTTCTTGCACTGTAAAAAATAAATAAAGGCCTTAAGTGGCGACGGCGAACACCCTCATTGAAAATATGTTGTGCCATCGACATCATAGGGGTAATGCCAACACCACCAGCAATTAAAACTGCAGGCCTTTCTTTTAAGGAATCAATAAAGAATTCTCCTCGAGGTGTTTTTAATTCAATAACATCGCCAACCTTTACTAATTCATGTAAGTATTTTGATGCAAGACCCTGAGACTCTTTTTTTACAGAAATTCGGTAGTAGTTTTCGCCAGGCGCAGAAGAAACAGTATATGTGCGAATAATATCTTTTGCCGCTTTGCCTAATACATTGTCAGGCGTAATTTTCAAGGTAATAAATTGGCCAGCTTCAAAAGTCGGCAATCCAAGACTGTCGCTAGCTTGAAAATAGAAAGAGCGAATGTTGTCGCTTTCATCTTCTATTCTCGTGACATTAAATGGCCGCCAAGCACCTTTCAATTTTTTTGCTGCAATTAATGCTTTAGTTTCAGCCCAATTACCGGTCAATAGTGAATTTGGTGAAAAATTTCCGAGGGTACTTCTAAAGGGCAAACCATCTTTCAGCGTTAAGCCATGATCTAAGGTAAATTTCCATGCACGCTCTGCCCCTTGAAACGTTGATAGTTCTTCATCAAGATCCCAAATAATTTCTACGGTGCCTGTTAGCATGTGAATATCACCCGTGGTGAAATCCGTAAAAATGAGCCCTGCTTTAGGGTTTATTAAGAAATTACCTAGGGTATTGAAATGGTAATTTCCTGAATAATCGGGAATCGTTAAGGTATTCCCATCAACCTTTACAAAACCAGACTTGCCGCCACGATGAGAAACATCGACTCCTTCAATGTCTGGTCGATCTTTACTTTGCACAAAACTAGAGACAAAAAACGTATCAGCATTACCAATAATGGCAGTAACATCTGAAGAAAATTTACTGAAAGCTTTAGTCTTACTTAGTTGACTTGATTTATTAGGCTCTCGAATAAAATCAACACTGCGGTGTTGTATATATTGCGGACAATTGCCAAAAGATTGATCAACAGCTACAGAGAAACCTCTTGTATTATTTTGCACTACGCGGCCATTCAAACGGTTTCTTCGACGAGTATGTAATTCAATGCCAAGCAAGCCCAATGGCGCGGCATCATTTTGAATGTTCTGTGCCAATGGATCGCCATTAATTGGTTGAATATTTATATCTAACCTTGTTGGTGTTGGCGAAGATGCAAATCCCGGGCGGCCCGGTAAAATTGAAGCCCAAGGCCAACCACTATTATCAACACTACCAATAACTATAAAAGGTAATTGTGCAAAAAATTTTCGGTGTTGATCAGGCATAAAGGCACGAATGGCACGCTGACCGAACTTTTCCATAGCATCACGTTTACCTGACCTAGACTGCAGCTCTTGTTCACCGGCATGAAAAGGTGAAGATGTATTTGTGAGCCGACTTTGATTTTTGCTTTCCATCTTTCACCCCGTGAGTTATTCAATACTTTATATATCTTAGCAATAGTATATACCCAAGCTACTTGAAGATACGGGATAAGGATTAGCACCAAGACATTGATTGAATAGAATGGTTGTTCCATTGTAAAAATCAATAACGCCGGAGATGACCCTTTATCGCCTTGCCCTACGGGAGCTAAGCTAGGAAAAAAGTTCAGCGTTGCAGCACTTGATAAGGGAGTAACCATTACCTGCCTGCTTCGCCTTGTGCTGATTTCCTAGCTTAACTCTGAAACTGCATCTTCAAGTAGTTTGGGTATAGCTCGCTTAAATATTTCGGCGTACATTTAGTTGATATAAGCGAGCAATGTTGCCTGCATTAAGCAACTAAGCCAGCATTAGTAACAGGCATTGGTTTAAAACCAGCTAACCCTTCAATGTTCGATAATAAGCGCTTTACATTGGGATAAAATTCTAGCGAAACACCACCTTCTGGCGCATGAGCTGTATAACTATATATGGCAACATCAGCAATACTGGGCTTATCACCCACTAGGAAGTTTTTATTTTCTAAATGCGTATTAAGTTTAGCTAATAGTTTTACAGCCGTTGCCTTGGCAAATTCTGCATCAAGTGGCGCATTAAAGACATTAATTAAGCGCGCAGCGGCGGGACCATAAGCAAGCTCACCAGCAGCCATGGTTAAATACTTTTGCACCTCAGCTTCTTGCACAGGGTTTTCAGGTAAATAAGATGGAGCATATTTGCGTGCTAAGTAAACTAAAATTGCATTTGAATCGGTTATAACCGTATCGCCATCTTTAATGGCAGGTACTTGCCCATCAGGATTAATCATTAAATAGGCTGGTTGCTTATGTTCACCTTCAGCAAGTTTTACATTAATAATCTCATGAACAATCCCCGCTAAACTAGCGAATAACTCAACACGATGTGCATGTCCTGATAGTGGGAAGCTGTAGATACGAATTGCGTTTGACATAATTTTATCCTCAAATAATTAAGTTATTTTCTGTTCGGTTAGAAATATAGTACAAGCAAACAATAGAGACAATAAGCCTAAATATGGAATCTTTATGTACAAAACAGAGACAATAAATGGCAAGCTAGTTCGTATAGAGTTATTAAGGAAAAAGTATTATGGATACTATTAAGTGTATGAGTGCATTTGTCGCTGTGGCGTCACAAAACTCTTTCACCAAAGGTGCGAACCAACTCGGTGTAACAACGAAATTAGCCAGTAAATATGTGCAGCAGCTAGAACAACATTTAGGTGCGCAGTTATTTAATCGAACAACTCGTAGCGTTACATTAACGGACATTGGTAGAGCTTATGTGGAACGTTGTGCGCCTTTGCTTGATCAATTCGATGAGCTAGAAGGCTTAGTGCAGGCTCGACAGTCTAAATTGGCAGGCCCAATAAGAATTACCGCACCAACTGGCTTTGGCGGCAAAGAACTTGTTGAGGCGATAAAAAGCTTTCAATTAGCCCATTCTGAAGTCGACATTGATTTGTTTTTATCGGATCAATTAGTGCCAATTGTTGATGGCGGCTTTGACTTAGCCATTCGTTTTGGTGAACTAAAAGATTCTTCATTAATTGCGAGAAAACTATTAAATATGAGAGTTGTGGTGGTTGCTTCTCCTGATTACTTGGAAAAATACGGAGAGCCGAAACACCCCGATGCATTAGTCACACACAATTGTTTAACACGATCAGCAATGACAGATCCTGAACAGTGGACATTTTTGATTAACAAGCAAAGGAAAAGCTTTCGAGTAAGCGGCAACTTTCGCGCAAACTCACCACGAGCAGTTGCACACATGGCGGTAAGTAGTATGGGCATAGGTCGCTGCCCTTTATATACTGTCCAGCAACATATAGAAAATGGCGGTTTAAAAGTGCTATTTCAAGAAAGTGAAGTTTCTAGTATTGGTTTACATGCCGTTTACCCACCAAATCGTCATTTAACCGCACGCATCAGGGCTTTTATTGATCATTTGGTCGAGAGTTATTCTGAGAGTTACTCTGAAAATTATTCAGATAGTTGCTCTGAGAGTTAAATCGCTAATACCCTGTTAAGCAACCAAGTCTAAACGCCTTTATCAGAGCTTATCAGGCAAAGTACTGACAAGTGCTAAAAAACACTTGTCTTTGACCTAGGCAACAGTAACTATTCACTTGCGGTAGCTATATATACCCAAATCACTTGAAGATGCAGTTTCAAGTGACTTGGGTATATTTATAACGTTCAGCAAGCTCACTAACCCCTAAACCGCTGTGCTTTTTCACTTCAATTTGTACATCAATACGCTTTTTAAGCGCATCAACATGGCTTATCACGCCAATCATTTTGCCACTGGCGTTTAATGAATCAAGTGCTGATAAAGCTATCTCTAAAGTATCATTGTCTAACGTACCAAAACCTTCATCAAGAAACAGTGAGTCGATACTGGTTTTCGCACTCACTAAGTCTGATAAAGCTAATGCCAAGGCTAAACTTACTAAAAAGCTTTCACCACCTGATAAAGTTTTCGTATCACGTACGCTATCCGCCTGCCAAGTATCAAGTACTTCTAACGCTAAACTATCACTTTGTTGACGTTGCAATTGATAGCGACCATGTAAACGGTTCAACTGCTCGTTAGCTAAATACACTAAATGCGAAAGTGTTAAACCTTGCGCAAAACGTCTAAACTTAGCGCCATCTGCTGCGCCAATTAAACCATTAAGATGCGATAAATCATCGAGTTCATCTTGTTGCTTAACAATTTCAGCCAATAAGCTTTGTTGTTCGCCGCGTTGTTTTTCGTCTTGACTAATTTGTTGACTTAATTGTCCTTGACGCATTTGTAATTGCTTCAACATTTCAGTACACGCTAATGCTTTAGCATCAAAAGCGTTAACATCTAAATTCTCAGCTAATGCTGCATTGTCGGCAAATAACAGCGGGGTTAAAAAAGAGTCTTCAATCTTTCCATCCGCCTTATCAGCTTGCAACGATGCAACTAACTGCTGAGTCCTTTCTTCTAACGCCAGCTTAGTTTGCGTTAATGACAATAACTGTTGTTGAGCTTGTTGCAGTTGCGCATGTGCTTGCTGACTTTGTTGCTCAATATTCGCTTTCACGTTAAGTAATTGTTTACGTTGCTCAGGGCTTAATAATGCCGTGACAAAATCTTCATGTGTCGCAAAAACACTTTCATCAATGGCTGCTTGCCAAGCTTGTTCAGCCGCTTGTTGCTGCGGTGTAATATTATTAATTGCTTCGACATTACCTTGAAGCATACCGGCACAATTTTGCAGCTGAATTTTTTGTTCATTAACAGCATTTTGCTGCTTAGTAAGTGCCTGCTCTTGCTCTAAGTATTGCTGCTTTAATTGTTGACGCATTTGCTGAGCATCTTTATCTGCAAATAATTTCTGGCGCTGCGCTTTATCACCACTCCATTGCTTTTCAATTTGCGATAATTCAGCTTGCAGACTTTGTTCAGCTAATGTTAATTGCTGAACTTTACTCTCGGTAATGGCGAATTGCTGCTGAAGTTGCTGCATCACTTCATTATCAGTGTTCACTGCAGTTAATGCGGTTTGATAATGACTACTTTGCTGTTCAATTTCAGTGAACCAGTTTTGTTGTAATTGCACTAGTTCATTAAATGCATTTTCCGTAATTTCACTACCTGTCACGCTATTATCTATTGTTTGCTCATTGTCAGGTATTGTTGCTTGACCATAAACGCCAAAGCACTCAGCAATAGCAAGCTGAGCGCCTTGCATAGCCTCTGACAATTTCTGCCATTCTTGAGCAACCAATGCCTGTTTATGTTTGATGCTTTGCTTGTTCTGCTCAACTTGTTGCTGAAGTTGAGTAAACTGCACGGTTTGTGTTTGAATTAAGTTCGATTGATTAAGTAGTGTTTTCTCTTGTGAAGAGACAACTTCAAGCTGTTGCTGGTGAGCATGTTTTACTTGTTGTAATTGACTATTAGCATTATTGAGTTGTTCAAAATGCTGTTGTCGAGCTTGAATATTTTCTTTAATTAGATCGAAAGCAGACAACTCAAGGTTAAGCTGTAATAACTCACGTTGTTGTAACCATTTGTCGGTCAATTGTTGCTGTTCTTGTTGTTTAACACCTTGATTTTCAGTTATTAGAATAAGCTTTTCTTTTAGCCTATCTTGCTCTGCAGATAAGCCTTTACCTTGAAGTTCAAGTTTCTCTAGTTCGCTAATTAATTGCTTTAAGCGCAGTTGATGTTCGTTACCAGCTTCGTGATTTAGCGTTTGATAATCAGCTATCGCAGGATGTTCTTTCGAACCACATAACGGGCAAGCTTCATCGGCTTTTAAATTAGTTCGGTGCTGGCTTAACGACATGATAGTTTTTTGCTGTTCAACAATTAACTGAACGTCGGTTAACGCAATTTTCTGGCGTTTATATTGTTCACGCAATGGAATTAGTTGCTGCGCTAATTGCGTCAATTGCTGATTATTAGCATGAAGCGTTTTATCAATTTCATGTAATTCAGTGCTTAATGCCTGATAACGTTGGGCATTAATTAATACTTGCGCTTGCTCTGCCACTGTCGATTGCATGTTATGCAATTGCTGCGTAAGTTCTTGCTCATTCTGACATTGATATTGGTTTAACAGTTCTCCAACAGCATTTGCTTTCGCCGTTAATTCTACTTGTTGCTGTTTAAACTCAGTTTCAAAATGACCTAACTGTTGCTGCGCTGTGGTTAGGTTATTTGCCAAACTATCCGCTTGCTGCTGCATGTTTTTATCTTGTGCAAGCAACTCAAAGGTTAGCTTTTTCTCATTAACCAATTGCGCTAATATATTACGCCATAAAGGTAGTTTTTCAGGCAATGCCGCTAAATACTGTTGCTGCTGAATAAACGCTTGGACGCTGGTCATTTTTTCTTGTTGTGATTGCTTACTAACCGCTAATTTTTCACATGCTGCTTTGCTCTGCGCAGTCTCATTACTTGCCGATACTAATCGACTGGCTTGCTTATTTTTCTGTTCTTCTAACTGAGTAATTTTTTGATCAAGCGGCAATACCTGTTCAACAATTAATTGTTCTGTGCTGTGTTGTTGGGCAATAAATTTCTCATGCTCAAGCATAAAAGCAGTTAATGACTCATTCGCAGCATCAACAGCGGCATTATTTTTAGTAACATCGCTTTCAAGTAACTTACGTTGGTCATTAAGTTGTGATAATTGCTGGTTAAAATGGTGTAATTCTTGATGCTGCGCGCGCAACTGCTCTGCTGGCTCAGACAAGGATAATACTTGCAGTTGTTCGGCATTTTCAAGCTGTAATTTTTCGGCAGAAACTCTCTGTTGCTCAGCAGTTTCTTGCTGCTTGTTCGCTTCTTGTATATTCACTAGCCATTGTCGAACCTGTTGCCAATGAGCTAATTGAGCTTCTATTGGTTGTTGTTGTGCAGTAACTTCACTTTGTTCACGACTAATTTCTTGTTGTTGCTCTTCAGTCAGTAACTGCATGCCAGAGTTTTTGGCTTGTAATAGCTTTAATTGGTTATTCGCATCTTTGTGTTGTTCGAATACGGCTTTAGAAATATCACCGTATATTTCACTGCCAGTTAACTCTTCCAACAAGTCAGCCCGCTCGTTGGCAGGTGCATTTAAAAAGGCAGCGAATTCACCTTGCGATAGCATCATCGACTTTCTAAATCGAGAAAAATCTAAACCCGTTAGTCGTGCTATTTCAGTGCGAATATCAGAAACTTTTGTGGCAATAACTTCAGCTTCGCCCGCTTCAACCGCACTTTCAACATCGCCATTAGCCGGCGATAATAGCTTAGCTAGTTCGGCAGTAGGCTTTTGCAGGTTCCCTTCAATACTATTTTTCGCTCGGCGTTGGCTCCAAAATGCTCGATAAGCTTGGCCTTTCACTTCAAATTCAACTTCCGCCATGCAATTTGCGGTATGGCGAGTCATCAGTTGATTTTGCTTATCGGAAATAGTTAGGCGTGGTGTTTGATGATAAAGCGCCAAACACATGGCATCGAGTATGGTAGTTTTACCTGCGCCCGTTGGCCCAACTATGGCAAAAAGCGCACTGGTATCAAATGGTGATTGCGTAAAGTCAATTTTCCAATGACCTTTCAACGAGTTTATATTTTCAAAGCGAAGCGATAATATTTTCATGAACTTTGCTCCGCTTTTTTATCTGAGTTGCTATCAATTTCAGCTCGCTTACTTGATGGTTTTTCAACAGATAAAGGCTCTGGCGAAAGTGCTAATTGTGTTTGCTCAGCAATATTAAGATATAAACTATTTAACCGCATTTTACGGTTTTGTTGTTCCTCACTTTGCCACTCTTCTAATGCCATACGGGCATCAAACACTTCTTGCACGCTCAATTCACTCAAGGTTATTTTTTCTTGCTGGCTTGGCATTTGTTGACGAGATTTTTTGCTGCGCCTAACCAGTAATACTTCAACAGGTAACTCTTTTATAATTTGTTCAATACGCGCAGTTAAATCTTGTAAATACTCCGCACTTTCAATTTCAATATCGAGCCAAATTTTTTCGTTAGTGCTATCAAGTCCTCCTAACGCTTTGTTATCTTTGACTACCGCAGCAATATCGTCAGATAAACTTTCTAAATTAGTTTTTACCATGGCTAATGGTTGTACACAGGGAATATTACTTAACTCTACGTTGCTAAACTCGCCATGTTCAAATTCAACAATCACAATGTTCTTTTGGGTTTTAGCTTCATCAAAACTTAATGCGATAGGCGAGCCACAATAACGAATATGATCACTCTTCGTTACTTTTTGCGGTCTGTGAATATGGCCTAAAGCAATATAATCCGCATTAGGGAACTCACTAGCTGGAAAGGCTTCTAGCGTGCCAATATAAATGTCGCGCACAGAGTCACTGGTGGTTGCGCCAATAGTGGTTAAATGCCCGGTAGCAATAATCGGCAATCGATTACCGTCAACTTGATTCGCGTTTGACAATACCTGCGCATGTTCAAACAGTTGTTGATAATGAGCAGAAATAGCTTGTTGTAAAGAACGTTGTTTTTCGTCTGCCGATTGACCCGCGTAACTTTTAACAATATCGCGCGGACGAATAAAGGGAATAGCGCATATCACCGCTTGCTGCTGAGTTTTAAGGCTTTTAAGGACAAAAACTTGTTGGTCTATATCTTCGCTAACTGCTGATATCACCCGTGTTGATAGTTGCTGTAATAAGTTTTGTGATTCTGACAGCATAGCAACCGAGTCATGATTACCTGCTAACACCACTAATTGACACTGCACTTGATGCAACTTGGCAATGAAATCAAAATACATTTCACGGGCATAGCTCGGCGGCGTGCCGGTGTCAAAAATATCACCTGCGACAACAATGGCGTCTATTTGCTGGCTTTGTGATTGTTCCACTAACCAATTTAAAAACTGTTGATGTTCACGTGCTCGACTTTTGCCGTAAAAATGTTGACCTAAATGCCAGTCGGAAGTGTGAATAATTCGCATAATTGAGGGAAACGCCAAAGTCATAAAAACCAAAGCAATTATTCTACCGACTATGCGGCAAGCTTGCTACTAACTAGCTAAGAAAGCTATGTAGAGGGTAGTTAGCAAGCAATGATGTTTTGCCTGTTATTGTACAAAAAAGTCTAATAAGGCATGACAAATATGGCTTATTAAATTCCTCAACTATACTTGCTCTATGCCTTTAATAAGGTATTCACTAAAGCATTAGAAAAAAATACATAAGCATTGCCCTTGTTTGAAAGTTAATAAAATAAACAACAAAGGAAAGCAATATGGAAAATCAAATTGTCTGGGTTGATATTCCCGTGATAAATCTCACCCGTGCTAGCGAGTTTTATAGTGCCTTACTAAATGGCGAGATTAAAATAGAAGAGTTTGATCATTTCACCTTTGGCATATTACCTCATGCCGAAACCAATGTTTCCGGCTGTTTAGTTCCTTCCCCACCCGAGCAAATATTTACCACCGGTCCACTTATTTATTTCAATGTAAATGGCAGATTAGATGATGCGGTAAAGCAATCTGAAATGCACGGTGGCCGACTAGTTGAAGAGAAGATATCAATGGGTGGACATGGCTTTCGCGTCATTATTCATGACTCTGAAGGTAACCGTATCGCACTACATAGCAATACGCCTTAGTACATCATATCAAGAGGTTTCAATGCCTGAATTTCAATTAGCTCTCTAAAACAACTTAGAGCGGCGAGTCAATTTATGATGTTGTTACCGTCAGGAGATAGAAAATAAGTAAGTTGTAGAAAGATAAAAACACCAGATTATAAGCCTGGTGTTTTTTAATTGCCGCTAGCTAAATAGAGCTATTGAGAAAACTAGATTAAAATTATTTTTTATTACGGCGTAAACCACAAAAAAGAAAACTTAAGCCAAATAATGCTAATGTCCCTGGTTCAGATACAACACTTGGAGCTGGAGAGGTTATTGTCGAGGAAAAGCTCTTCAACGTTGTTCCGTTGATTGATAAGCCTTGAGTTGAAAAAAACCATTGGGTTTCCGTTGTGATGAAATCGGCATGTGAAACATTACCAATAATATATAAACCGGTACTTGTGCCCGTAGTTTTATTTTCGCGAATAGAAGTACCCGTAAAAGTAAAACCTTCTACTGTCCATAAGTCGACACCAACAATGTTACTTAAAACTAGAGGATTTTTTACAGAAAAAATTGAGTTGTTATCAAAATACCCCTGATAATCGCCTGAAATAATTTGAGGTCTTAAATCAAAAGAATTAAATGAAAAATCTACATCTGTAACTTCTCCTGCTGCATTTAATGTTGTTTCACCCAAACCAAAAACATCAAAAGAACCATTGATCCCCATTAAGGCAGCATTAGCTGACATTGATAAACTAACGCAAAGCAATATTCCAGCAGTGAGTAGTTTTTTTAACATAATATATCCCTTATTTTGTATTACAGTTCAAATAGATTTAACGATATTTAATTAAAAAATCGTCATCAACTCCATGAAAGACAATGAATTAACGCTACTATTAATCTCTGAAAGTCTTGTGGCAAGCATATAACAATACTGTCGCTATAATAATTACAGCACATTTCACTAAAGCCGATTAATTGTAAAAAAAACTGACATCTACGAATAATAAATTATGCTCTTTCCTATTAACGGCTACCATTATGTTCGGCTATATTCAAAAGTCTAAAGGAATAGATAGGATTCTATTATTATCAAAAAACTGAGCTTTCCACTTTAAATTAGCTTTATTGATAAAGTATACTTCACATCTAGTGTATTGATACTTCGATCAAATACGTGTAAAAACAAATAATTATCTTGCAGAATAACGTTCCCGCGTGCATCATAATTTTTTAACTTGATCAAAAGCGAATGTTGTATTAATGATGGGTGAAATGATATGAAGTATTTACAGCCTACTTATATATTTATATATAGCTCGTGGCTCTTCTTAGCCATTCAAGCATCTGCATCTGTCTACAATAGTACGTCCCTCTATCTCGAAAATAAAAAATCATGCCTTGCATCTCCTCATTTATGTCTGAAGCAAATAGATGAAAATATCGGAAAGATTAAAAAGCAAAGTAGACAATGGTATCGTCTAATTAATTTTAAAATGTTAGCCATTTGGGAGATTAGAGATACTGAATTATTAAAAAAAGAGCTTCATCAATATGTAGACTTAAAAAATGCTCCACCTGTTTTTCTAACCACTTTATATACATTGCATGCAAAAATGCTATTTACTGATGGTAATGAAGAACAAGGAACTTTATACGCTAACAGGGCCGTTGAATTAATCAAGAAAGTGAATAACGTTAGTTTCGATGCTGACAGATATGCAGAAATCATTATTTTATACAGCCAATTGAGTCAGCATGAACGTATTACTGAATTTATCCAATGGATTAATCAGCAAATCAAAAATATGGGGCCTCCCCATTATTTTCCCAAACTACAAACAGCCATTGCTCATACTTATATTAATGTTACCAATTATGATTTAGCATTAAAGCATTATCAGTATGCTTTAACTGGCTTTATTGAAACAAAGTATCATTTGGAAACTGCTGAGGGTTATCACAATGTTGCACGAGCTTTACAGGGAAAAAAAGCTTACGACCAAGCTATCCCAGCATTTAAGAAAGCACTTGAGTGGATGATACCAGCAGTAAAAATGGGAAATTATTCTATCGAAGCTAAAAATTATACCCAACTACGGCTTATCGAAACATTACAAAAAAATAACCAAAATAGCCAAGCAAAGCAGCTTTTAAAGGAAATTAAACCTGAGCAACTAAGTAAAAACACGATAGCGCTATATCAACAATTAAAAAGTAATGTTCCTTGCTGTTAAAATAAACTGAAATGTGATTTAAAATCAGTCATGACAGCCTAATATTGCTTGAAGAAATCAAAATTCTATAACTAGTTACGTTTGCAGCGCCACTTCACTGAGTTTTGTCGTTGCGAAATAATGCTACTTTATAAACTTTCCTGCCAAACCAACTAGCTTTTGTATCGCCCAAGCAAATATATTGGGCATATAGCGAGCTAGTATATAAGACATCTTTCCCTTGAAGCCCGGCACAATAATAAATTGATTTTTATTAATTCCTTTAATAGCAGCTTTTGTTACGGTAGTAGTATTCAATAAACCACCAATGTCTTTCACGAACCGTGTTTCAGGTAAAATATGACTCGCTTCTTTAGCCACCATAGGCGTATCCACTTCTGGGGGACACAAAACTGACACCCCAACACCTGAAGAATAAAGTTCCTGTCGTAATGCACCCGCCATACCTACTACTGCAAACTTAGATGCGCTATAGGCACTATACCCATAAGTAGCGATTAATCCGCCTAATGAGCCAACAAAACAAACCTGTCCTTTTCCTTGTGTGATCATATCAGGTAAAAATGCTTTTGCTACGATACGACTACCCGCCACATTGGTATACATAATGTCATTAAAATCTTGCTCGCTTTGTTCCATGAACTTAACGCTTTGAACAATACCGGCACTTAAAATAATTAAATCTAAGGTGCCTATTTGAGCTTTAATATCATTAACCAAGTGATTAAATGCTTCACTATTACCAACATCTACACTAAACGCTATAACCTTTTGGTCAGCCCTTGAACACAGTGCTGTACATGCTGTTGCAGCATCTTCTAAACGGCTTTGATTACGAGCAAGCAACATTACGTTAGCACCTTGCTTCGCGTAAGCTTTAGCTAAGTCCAGTCCTATTCCGCTTGACCCTCCCGTGATCAGTACATTTTTAAATGTCATCATGTTTACTCTACTTTTAAACTTAAATCATTAGTAATTGATGCTATTTGCCGTCTCTAGCCGATAAGAACACCTCAAGTACCATATTTTCTTGGTTCAAATCTTAACGCAATTTTCTGACTCTTACTTTGCCATTAACCAATATACACCTAAGCGACTTCACGGTGGTATTCCTCTACACGCTTCCCCTAATTTTTAGAACGAAAAAGAGCTGTTTACGTTAAGAATAAACAGCCCTTCTTGAGAGAATAGCCACACTAATGTGAGCTATTTGATTTCCTCTCATTCTTATAAAACCTGAGAATTACAACTGGGTTAACACGCCATCCATAACTTTAAACTTATACAAACGCACTTTCGATAAGAAGCTCTCAGCGTCATCATAATAATTGCGTGTCACAGTGTCCATATTATGAAATGTACTGCCTGTATTATGGAAATTTACTAATACTTGCTCAGCATCAACCTCAACAATGGCAACGCCATGCTCCCACATACGAGAAAACACCATATCATCAGTAATGTCATCACGTTTAGTCGCACTTTGCACTAATGGATCAAAGTAAAAAGGTAAATCACTCAATGCTGCTGGTACCTCGCCTAATTGCGCAAATATTTGATTCATTCCGTTTTCTAAAAATGAGCCAAATGTGCCTGATGAAACTGACGAAGTAGTAAAGTTAAATGACCTTTTACCGGTAACTGCATTCGGTTTGTGCTCAGTGACATAGCTACTGTGTACATCGCCACCTAAACTAATCACGCCAAATTGGCTCATAACATTATCAACGAAACTTGATTTAAACTGCGGGAAACCGTCCCATTGATCCGCTTCAAGATAAAAGCGCTGCTTTAACGCCGCAGGAATTGCTTCAGAGTCAAGTACGCCTTCTAGTAAGCTTAAACCACTATCGGCACGACTTGCTGATAAATCAAAGATCAAAGGAGAGAACGATACCGAACTACCAAGCATTTTCCAGGTGCTAGTTGAAGTGCCAAAGGTTTGTGCTAGCCAGTTAGTTTGTCTATCATCAAAGGCTTTCTGTGCTGTACCACCTTGAAGGTTCGCAACATATTCGCGGTAACCCGCATAAATATCGTATGTGTCTTTAACCACTAAGTAACGGCTACCGATAAAGCCAAACAATGAAGTTTTACCCATAGTATAAAATGCTAAACCTTGCGCGATATCTGTTTCAGGCAAAGCCGGTAACATTTGAATCGGATGCTCTGCCGGTAGAGCTGCTTTAGCGCCAGCGAGTACTTGATTCAAATAAGTTGTCGTTAAGTTACCTTTTACAGCAGCAACCGCTCGTTGTTGTGCTTGTGCGAATGCATCTGCTTGACTTAACTCAACACGAGCCATTAATTCTTGCATATAAAGGCCAGTAAACACCTCTAAGAATGTCGCTTTGTATGGTGCAAACATAGCATCATCAATATTCACATACGGTGACATTTGACTAACAATACCGTCAACCCTCGCTTGTGCCATACCTGCGCCTAATAAAAAGGTACTTAAGGTAGCTTGGTCCATCGCTACTGCGGCAGGAAAAGCATCTTCTGGCAAAATATGATCTGGACGGTTGGTACGAAAATCAGTCATGGCTAAGTGTAAATGCTGACCAAATTGAAAATCACGATAGATACGAGTATTCGGGAATAAATGTTCTTCATTAATACCAATTGCACCAGCGGCTAAACCAGCTTGAGTATGCGGTTGTTCGTGATCAATTGGCATAAACTCAAAATAGGCAATTTCAGAATTTTTCTTACGTTGGGTTTGTTTTTCATCACCCGCACCATCTAAATAGGTGGCAGTATCGCCCCAGCTGTCATCTGAAAATTCATGATCATCCCAAATCGCGATCATAGGAAAGCGTTCATGTACACGTTGTAATAGTTCATCAGTACGATAAGTTTTGTAAAGCTGACGATAGTTATCCAAGCTATTGGCTGCTTGAGTTTTATTATCACCAACACCTATCGTTAGTGCTCCTTCATTGTCAGTAAACTCTATACTACGAGCTCCACCAACGGACTGAAATTGTGAGTCACCTGTAGTTTCATAAATGTAATCACCTAAATGTACAACAAAGTCTAAATCATCGTTTGTCTAATAACGATAGGTAGTTGTTAAAGTAACGACCGATATAATCTTGGCAAGAAACATAAGCAAACTTTACTTTACTATCGCTGTCTGGCGCTGCCGCAGTTTTAGTACGACCAATCCGGCTTGAGTAATTTTTACCGTCACTTTGATAAACAAAGCGGTAATAATAGTGTTGACCAGCATTTAACTCTGTAACACGAATTTTTAAACAATTATCATAAGTCGCTAGTGCATCAAAAGTTTCCTCAACGACTAAACTAGCAAAAGCTTCATCGGTTGCCACTTGCAGCATTAATGAAATATCAGCGCCAGAAGCATCATCGACACGAGTCCAAAGAATAACAGAATCTGCTCTTGGATCACCTGAAACAACTGATTGTGGAAAATATTGGCTGCCATCTAAAAGGCTCGGTTCAACAGGACCGGGCTCAACAACATCGGCTTTTTTATCAGAGCTGCCACAACCAATCAGGCTTGATGTCACGACTACGCCAGCACTTACTGCTAAAGTTTTTATAAATTTACGACGGTTATAAATCATATTAAGACCCTTCCTACTCATTATTTAATTATTGTTATAGTTTTTTCTAAATTTTCGGCATTTTAAGTTGGTTTTATGACAGTTATTAAATGCCTTATTGCTTTTATATTACAATGCTAATTTTTCACACTTTTATTTTTTAACACTTATTCGGGATAACCCGTTATTTTTTTAATATCTTGATAAATCGGCTTTAGCTGTCGATACATTTTTTTATATACTCGGCTGTATAGTTTGTTATAAAGCTGGACATTTTGTTTATTTGGTAAAAAAGATTGTTCGATACGCGTCATTGCATCAATGGCTTGTTGATAATTATCAAAGTAGCCTTTACCTACCGCAGCATTAATTGCAGCGCCCAGCCCTGAAGTTTCAAAAGTATGTGGTCGATGCGCCGGTAAATTAAATATATCGGCGGTAAGCTGCAGTGCAGCGTCCGACTGAGAGCCGCCGCCGGAAACGATTAAACGGGTAATTTTTTTCTTTTGTCGTTTTTCTAAACTTTCTTTTCCCTCTCGTAACGCATAAGCTAAACCTTCTAATATTGAGCGATAAATATGAGCACGAGTGTGAACATCGCCAAAACCGATAATAGCCCCTTTTGCTTCTAAATTTTTCAAGCCTGGTGACCAATACGGTTGTAACATTAAGCCCATCGAGCCAGGTGGTACTTGTGCAACCAATTGATCAAATAAACTCTCAGCACTGACGCCCAAAGTTTGTGCTTTTTCAATTTCGCTTTGGCCAAACTCTTTTTTAAACCAATTGACCATCCAAAAACCGCGATAAATCATCACTTCACTATTAAAATGCTCTGGGATTGCTGACGGGTACGGAGGAATAAAAGCTTGTGGTTCAACATATTTGGCATTATTTGTATTGATGGTTGCAGTAGTACCGTAGCTTAAACTCGCAGTATCAGGACTAATACAACCAGAGCCTAAGACCTCACAAGCTTTGTCTGACGCTGAGGCAATGAGCTTTATTCCTGCTTTTAAACCTGTTGCTTTAGCCGCTGTTTCGGTAATTGTGCCGAGAACTTCACCGGGCTTAACTAAGGTTGGTAGCATAGAAGGTTTTACGGGTAAGGCGTGCCATTTCCAATCCCAACGCCCTGCCCAATTTTGTTTTTTGTAATCAAATGGCAAGTAACCCACAATACTGCCAACAGAGTCTTTAAACTGCCCGGTTAATTTATGCGTTAAAAAACCCGACAATAAAAGGTACTTCTCTGTTTGTTGCCAAACGCTAGGCTCATTTTGCTCTAGCCAGTTAGCTTGCGACTTACGGCGAAAGTAATCAATAACTTTACTTTGGCCAATAGTGGCAAAAGCCGCTCGCCAATACCAAGGCATAGCCTTATTTTGTTGGCATAAACGTTGATCAAGCCAGAGAATTGCCGGACGCAGCGGTTTATCGTTTTTATCTAAATTGACCACTGTGCCACGCTGTGTGGTGACTGTTACTGCTGTAATTCTCTCTCGGTAGCCATTTTCAATAACATCATTTTGTTGCCATAATTGCTGGCAACATTGCGCCAACATTTGCCAAAAATAATCAGCTTCTTGCTCAGCCCAACCAGGATTATTTGAAAAATAGGCTTCAAGTTCAATGCGGCTTTTAGCGACTAAGTTACCTTGTAAATCAAATATCAAAGCTCGAACGCTTTGCGTGCCGTTATCTATCGTTAAAATTAAATCTCCGAGATTTTTCGTCGGTGCTTCTGTCGAGCTATTTTTTGTCATAGACTTTCTTATTTTTCTGAAATTTCAATGCTTGGCAAGCTATAAGCCTTTTGCCAAATGGCTAAATATCGACTAACTTCTTCTTGCCACTTTTGCTCGCTCCAAGATAAGTAAGGCGAACACAACGTTTTAATTTTCGGTAAAAGCTCACGAGCACCTTGTGGCAGAACATTACCTAGGCGTGTGCGTCGCAGCAATAAATCGTCAAGATGTTGTACTTGTTCAAACCGTACAGACCAAATTAACTCCGCCCATAAATGTTTGCTATAACGTATTGGCTGACATTCAGTTTTGCTGCTCGTGTTAGCAAATAACGCACTAAACTCACCATAACAAGCCAATATTTGCTGTTTAATATCATCACGAAACACTGAGCCTACATTACTGGGCAATTGAGAGAGTATCGGTTGCTGACAAGCGGCTTTTAGCGAACTATTAAGCTCTGTGTGGTAAGACTTACCTTTGTTATCTAAGTGCTGGCAAACAAGCGTTAATACCTGCTCCGCAATCAATCTGAAAGTGGTTAGCTTACCGCCGGTTACCGAGATAATACCTTGCTGTTGTTCAATATGGTGCTCACGTTTTTCTTTCGATGGTGCTTTAGAATTAGCTTTTGAACTTACTTTTGAGCTACTGTTTGTGATCACCGGACGAACACCAGAAAATGTCGAAATAATATCGTCTTTCGTTATATTAGCGTATGGAAACTGCTGCTTAATGGTTGCCAATAAGTAATCGAACTCTTGTTGACTAATTTTTGCTTCAAAAGACATATCAGCGTTATGTTCAACATCTGTAGTGCCAACAATAGTGACATTTTGCCAAGGATATATTTGCACTGGGCGTTTATCTTCTGCATGTTGAACAGAAATAACACTTGCCACAGGTAAACGCCAATTAGCTATCACCAAGTGGCTGCCACGTAATGGTCTCATGTGCATCGATGGTTTTTTATCGGATTTGGCTGTTAGTGAGTTAGAACCTTGCAGCTCAGTGTATTTGCTTTCAAGTAAGTTGGACCACGCGCCGCAAGCATTTATCACAACATTAGCATTAAGCTTTAATGCTAATTCATGCCCCTCCAACTCAACGGTTATTTGGTTATCAAATGCCAATGAATTTAGTTGAGATACTTTGGCATAATTAATCGCTTGTCCGCCAAGCTGTAACGATTCTTGGATCAATCGCTGCACCAAACGAGCATCTTCTGTCAAGGCGTCAAAAAACTGTGTTCCCCCCAGTAATTCTGACTCGTCAACTTGCGGTGCTAATGATAAATAAGCCGATTTAGGCCAAAACTTATGCTGCTTAGCCCCCGCGATAAAGTCATAACATGACAATAATCGATTAAATACCCAAGGCCCTGGAAAAGATTTTTTATAATGGCTCATCACAAAGCTTTGCTTACTCACCAAAGGTTGCCCCTCTTTAAGCAGCCGTTGACGCTCAGTAACAGATTCTCGGGTTAATGCCACCTGCCCTTGCGCCATATAACGCAAACCGCCATGTACCATTTTAGAAGAGCGGCTTGAACTGCCCCAAGCAAAGTCTTTTTGTTCTAATAATAAAACCTTCAAACCCATTTGGCTGGCAAGCTTTAAAATGCCTGCGCCAGTAATACCACCACCAATAACCACCAAATCCCAACAAGGCGTATCCGTAATATCAGCAATACGCTGCTCACGTGTCATCACAACATTAAGGCTAAGTTCGCTAGTAGGCTGCTTAACCTCACCTTCAGTTACGTCAGCTGCAACGTTTGCCTTCTTGAGGTCTTCATTAAGCGTATTCACAGTGATGGTTTCTCCTTTATCACACCCATTATCCAACATTTATCCCTGCAATTTATTGCAATAGTGTACCTGGATTAAGTTGTTGTTTGGCATCAAAATGTTCAACCAAGTTTTCTAATACTTTCATCCCTAGCTCACCTTTTTCAACACCAAGGTATGGGGCATGATCTTTACCAACACCGTGCTGATGGCTAATCGTACCGCCATTGCTAACGATTGTTTCACTTGCTAAATGTTTTAATTTTTTCCAATGCGCCAGCGTTTTTTGATAAGAAGCTGAATTTCGATAAACATAAGTGGTATATAAACTACAACCTTGGCTGTAAACATGAGAAAGGTGAGTAAAAACATGTACCTTTTCGCCTTCTTCTTTTAATCCATCACGTACTGCTGATTCAACTTTTGCCATTAAATTATCGACATTGGCCCAGTCGGTCGCCGTTTCAAAAGTGTCTACCACATAACCTTTTTCCCATAAGGCTTCTCGCAGATAAGGTGAACGAAAGCGATTCGCTTGCCATTTTTTACCTAGTAACTCACCGGTACTGACGCCTTTGAATTTCTTAACAAAGCACTTTAATTGCTTTTGGCTGGCTGATATTTGCTGTTTAGTGCCTGTTAAGCCAAAGGTCAACATGCACTTTTCATCGGCACAACCCCGTAATGATAAATAGCGTTCTAACCATTTAATTGAGCTTTCATGACCCGCTAGCTTTAGCTGAGTTTGAGTTTCTACCGCATTACTAACTCTTAACATGGATAAGGCGATGCGTTGCTGCACACTCTCTTTACAAAACTGGCTAGCGGATTGCCAATTGGGGAAAAATATCACCGAAAACTTTTCTTTTTCTGCGACTTTGCTAACCCGTACTTTCACCTCAGTTAATATACCAAAGCGTCCTTCAGAGCCTAAGAGTAATTCACGTAAGTCAGGGCCCGCTGATGATGCTGGAAACGTTGGAACATCAAGTGAACCAGAAAATGTTTCAATATTGCCGCCAGCAAATAATTGCTCAATACGGCCATAGCGTAATGATTGCTGACCACTTGAACGACTTGCTACCCAACCGCCAATAGTTGAAAGCTCAAAAGATTGTGGGAAATGCCCTAAAGTATAACCACGCGCTAATAGTTGTGCTTCCACCATAGGCCCTGGCGTACCCGCGCCAAAAGTAGCAATTTGACTTTGTTCATCAAGATGCAGCAATTGATTCATTCGGCTCATATTAACGGTTAATATAGCGCGCTTAGATTGTTTAGGGTTAATATGGCCTGCAACACTTGTGCCCCCGCCATAGGGAATTAAATCAACATTATTTATTTTCGCGTAGCTAAGGATATCTTTAACGTCTTGGCAGTTTTCAGGAAAACAAACACCATCAGGGAAGCAACTAATATCACCACTGTGCATGGCTAACCAGTCGGGTAATGATTGCCCTTTTGCATGACGGACACGTTGCTCAGCATCTACAGAAATTAACGGATGTGCTAATAAGCGTGTTTGCGGAACAGTTTTAATAACATTACCTAAGTCAGCATCAACAAGGCATGTGCCTTCACCGACTAACTGCGTTAAAAAAACACCTGCTGATGGTGGTAAATCCATTGAGGTACTTTCATCACCCCAGCCATTCCAACGTCTCATTTTATTACCCTTTTAACCCAATTAGGTTAATTAACTATTAGTTCATTATCAGTTATGATAAAACGAAGAACGTAGTGACAAAATGTCCTAAAAAGACAGTCAAGGTGACATTTATGGACAATAACGGATGTATTGTCACCATATTGCAAAAAATAATGATAATAAATAAAGAAATGCGGCAATAGTAGGACAACAATGACTGAGTTCAAGAATACTGCAAATAATGAAGTTCATAAGCGTTTAACTGAGGCAGCTGATGCTTGTTTAGATGAAAATTTAGGACAAGCGTCAGTACCGGCAGTTAATCAGTATTTACAGTTGGCTGCAGAGCAAGCATTAGACACAGAGGCAATATGCCAAGCTATCAACTTAGATCAACACTTACTATCGGATAATAGCAAGCAGATCACTGGCCTGCAGTTTCAACAACTTATTGCCACGTTACTAGCGCTGTCTAGCGATGACTTGTTTGGCCTGCATACTGCGAAGCATGTACAGCCAGGCTCTTACAGCGTTTTGGGTTACATCTCAATGAATTGTGAAAATCTTGGGCAAGCAATCACCAAAATTCAACCTTTCGAGAAATTGGTGGGTGATATGGGCACCACAACCTTTGCATCATTTGGTGATAAGGTAAAAATAAGCTGGCATTGTCAGTTTACTGACCCTATTGTTAAGCGCCATATGATCGACAATTGTTTAGGCTCTTGGCTAACCTTTGCACGCTATTTAGTTGGTGAAAAAAGTAACCCAAGTGAAATATTATTGAGCCGAAAAGAGCCATCTCTTGATCAACAAAATGAATATCAAGCAATCTTTAAATGCCCCGTGAGCTATGGCCAGAAAGAAAATGCGATTGTTTTTGATAAAGCTTTACTCTCATTACCCTTAAATAAAGGCGATCAGCAGCTATTGTCGACACTAGAAAGCCATGCACAAGCACTAATTTCTGATTTAAGTACTGAGACTGATATTATCACTCAACTACAAAATGCCATTGAAAAATCTTTAAAATCAGGAAATTTTCATCAACAAGAAATAGCTCAACAATTTAATATTAGCGCAAAGACTTTGCAGCGTCGCTTAGCCGCACTAGGATTAAATTTTCAAACCCTATTGGATGAAGTTAGGCTTAAATTGGCAAAACAACATTTAGTGAAGAGCATATTAAACTTAAACGAAATAAGTACTGAACTAGGCTTTACAGAGCCAAGATCGTTTTATCGTTGGTTTAATAAATTAACCAGTCAAAAACCGGGGGAATACAGAAAGAATAATATCAAGTAAACATAAAATCTTCTAATTAACGTCTAGCTATCCCCCCCAAACCACTACACTTGATATTTATTCTTACTTATCGCTATTCATTTACTTAATCTATCAGGTACAAATCAAGCAGAACAAACAAAAAGTAAAGCACACTTGACAAAGGGTGTTTTCTTTTCTAACCTAGAGATGTAAAGCACACTTAACTTTTAGTAAAAGAAAGCGGACACGGAGATTAAAAACATGACAAACGATGTTAATAACGCTAGAAGCAAACCTACAGACTGGCAGCAAGCAAATAAAATAAATACCGCAAGACTTGCTTTTTGGACAGCCACATGGGTTTTAACAATGGCACTCACCAACTTTGGGCCAAGATTTTTATGGGACTTTGACCAAGTTTTAACAATAACAGCTGTGATATTAAATTTAGCATTAGGCCTAAAAATGGTGTTAGTAAATATTAAACATATTAAAGGGTTAGATGAAATGCAGCAACGAATCCAGTTAAACGCCATGGGCATCACACTTGGGTTAAGCTTAATCGTTGGCTTAACCTATTCGAACTTAAATGTGGTAAACTTGATCAGCTTTCATGCTGAAATATCTCATTTAGTTATTTTTATGGGTCTTACCTATTTAACCGCCACGTTTATTGGCAGTAGAAATTACCAATGAAAAATAAACTTAAAGTATTACGTGCCGAAAGAGACTGGACACAAGCACAACTTGCTGACGCATTAGAGGTTTCACGTCAGACCATTAATGCCATTGAAAAAGGTAAGTTTGACCCAAGTTTACCGCTAGCTTTTAAAGCAGCACGGCTATTCAAGCTTAGTATTGAAGAAATCTTTCAAGATGAAGAGTGAATATTGCCAGTAATCAAATAAACATAAGGCTTACTTTTTATAAGCCTTATTTGACAATAAAATTAAGCGAAATAAGTTCATCTTTATTTCTATTTTAATAAGGTGTTAAATATTAAAATTTATAACCAATATTTAATGTCAGAGACGTTGATGTTTCTGTTTTTCCTGCATTTGAAAAAAAACCACCTTCGTCTTCACGTGTAATGCCTATTCCGGTTCCAATCACCAGTCCAGGATTAGAAAAACCATTAAAATGATAATCATAAGTCGCAAAAATAAAGCCATCTTCGCTTTGGATTTTCACTAAACGTTGTTTGAACAATCTGCAGAAAAGCCAACTAAACCTAAAGAAACAAAGTATTTACTTGCCTCAGTTGTATACGCAAACTGTGTACCTAAAACATCACCATATTGCTGCCCTAAGCCAGCAGCAGGTTGATAATCACCAGCAGAGCTGCATAAAGAAACTAGCGACAAAGCAATAATAGGCATTCTCACTAAAAAATCTTTTTACTTATAATTTCACAATAGATTCAACAAGTTAATAGCAATAACAACCAACCTGTTGTTTTTTTTTAAATAAAAACAAATACTCAACAATTCAGTAAGCTTAGTGGCAATTAACCTTTATCCTTATCCGCAAACTCTTTAACACGACGTAAGTATCGAATCAATCTAGCCTCTTCTCTATTGATTGGGTCGCTACCTATGTAGGTTGACTCTCTTTCTAATGCTTGCTGAATTTCAATACTTTCTTTGAAGTGAAGCATTTCTGGCTCGGATAACTGCTGCCAAACACCATTTCTATCAGTTGCTAAGCCGCACTTTCGAGGAAGTGACTCTAAAATGAGAATAGAACCCAAGGTATAGTATCTATTGTCATACACGCAGCCTAATATTTTTCCTCGGTCAATAACCAACTCCCAAGGGAAACTTTTATCATTAATATTAACCCCTTCTTCCTTTTCAACAAACTCCTGAGCATCAACACAAAAAATTAATAGATAAGCAAACAAATATAACAACTTACAACAAAAACACTTCAAATTAACTCATCCTTAAATATAACGCCACATGTGGCACTTAAATACTAGTTAAACCCTATAAATCACAGTTAGTTGAAAGTTACCACCAACTGTGATTATTCAGCAAAAAATCTTATTTATTTTCTTCTGATCTGTTTGCTATTGTTTGTAAATTCTCATGAATTTTAAATAAAACTATTAATAACTCACACCAGATCCTTGCGCCAATAGCACCACCGATAATGATAGCTAAACCGGTAAAGAAACCTCCACCATATTCAGTAAACATAGATCCAATACCTGAAACTAAAGAGCCTAACAGCATCAACCAGTAAACAAAGGTAATTATTTTCGGGGTCAACATCGAATCAAAGAAAAAAACACTCTTCACTTGTACATCCTTTTTTTAATAACTCCAATAAAGTTATACGCTCGATTAGTGGAGTTTTACCAACCTAAGCGTGTAATCAACAATATGAATTAAAGCACAAAGCACTGATTAAATTAGTTCAGAAAAATGGCAATTCATAATGTATTTAGCAAGTTAGCAGTAAATTTTCAGATATTCAACTAGCAATAAATGTTTGTCTATTCATATTATTTACAAGTAAAAATTCAATAAACGCTGTAATTGCATATATTTTCAATGGTACTAAGGTGCCAATTAAATCAACTTCTACTTATTGTAAACTTTAACGATTAAAATTCTTGTAGCTCAGCTACCGCTTTGCATTCAGCGTATAAAGCACTCTAAAAGGAAGATGTTAAATGACAACACAAGCTTTAGCAGGAAAGGTGGCGCTTATTACCGGTTCAACCAGCGGTATTGGGCTAGCAACCGCTCATGTGCTTGCCAACCAAGGGATTAACCTTGCACTGCATGGTCTATTAACTGATGAAGAAGGTAAAGATCTTGCACAGCAGTTTTCAGAAAAATACGCTGTAAAAGTGCACTTTAGCAATGCTGATTTAAGAGATGCTATTGCCATAACAGCATTTATCAATAGCGTCACGTTAGCATTAGGGAATATTGACATTTTAATCAATAATGCCGGTATTCAACACACTGAAAGTGCGGTTAAATTTCCTACTGCTAAGTGGAACGATATTATTGCAATAAATTTATCTGCAGCATTTCATACCATTCAACAATCGCTACCTGCAATGCAAAAGAACAATTGGGGTCGTATCATTAACATCGCGTCAGTTCATGGTTTAGTAGGGTCTGTAAATAAATCGGCCTATTGTGCGGCAAAACACGGCATTGTCGGCTTAACGAAAGTAGTAGCATTAGAAAATGCAGAACAAAACATTACAGTCAATGCCATCTGTCCAGGTTGGGTTGATACACCGTTAATTAAACAACAAATCATCGATATTGCCGCCAGAGACCAGTTAAGTTTCGAACAAGCACAATATAACCTTGTTACCGCTAAGCAACCGCTGCCAGAAATGATGCAACCTCAACAAATAGGTGAGTTTATTTTGTTTTTATGTAGCGATAGTGCCCGCGCGATTACCGGTTCATCACTGCCTATGGATGGTGCTTGGACCGCACAATAACGTGCTAACTATAAATTTCAGTACTTTTCCATGTAGAGTGAATTGATATACGCTCTACCTTTCCTATAAGCCATGTAATTTTTAACATGGCTTTTTTTTATTATTTTAGCCGCAGTTGATAAAGGGTAGTAGCACTAAGGTAGCACTTCTTTTTCGAGCCTTCTTGATTACAGTTAGTTCTGTTTAATAATCGAACAAAAAATTAACTTAGCAATAATAAGAAGGTCATCATGAAAAATCCACTAACGACTAAACTTAGCAAGCTACTTGGCTCACTCACACTTATTTTCGCACAAGCATATGCCTACGCCGCCTGTGTTGATAATGTTGTTTTAGTTCATGGCAATGCCGGCTCCCCCTCTGATTGGGACAATACCTACGATAAACTCATAACTAACGGTTACCAAAGTAATAATATCTACCGTCCGTCTTGGGGTAGCGCTTTCGCTAGCAGTAATAATCACAGTGGCTCGGAAGAAGCGCCTGTAAGAAATGCGATTACCGATGCAATAGCTAACTCCTGCACTGGAAAAATTGACATTATTGGCCATTCAATGGGCGTCACACTAGCTGCACAACAAGTTATCAAATTAAATGAAAATTCCAATGTTGATGCCTTTGTAGGTATAGCTGGCGCATATCGAGGATTGTGGACATGCGGCGTATACCCTTGGAATTTTTCTACACCCACCTGCGGGGTAAACGGCCTGTCTGTCTCGAGCCCATTTTTAGACTGGTTAGACGGAAAAACTATCGCTAGTCGTGTTTACTCAATTAAAAGTTGGAGTGATCAAGTTATCTGCGGCAGTGGTGTTTGCACGGTTGGTGGTATTCACTCAAGTCAAATAAGCAACGAAGATGCTAGCTACAGCTATGCATTAGGACATTTTGGCCTACAAACATACACTGCGACTAAACAGTTCGACTTGATCAATTAAAAAACGGTAATAGCAAGGAGATAGTTTTAGCTATACCGGCAACGTTATCGGTATAGCCAATTTATGAAAGTGTTTCTTGAAGATTCTGTTTTATTTAGCTTTGAATATAATCAGCGATAATTTTGTAACTTTGCTGACATTCACTTTTCACCATGCTTTCAAGCAACATATAAGCGTGGATCATATGGTCAAACTGGTGATGTACAACATCAACACCCAATTCACGTAGTGAATTAACATAGGCAACACCTTCATCCCTTAGCGGATCACAGCCTGCCGTTAACACTAAAGTTTTAGGTAAATTATTGTGCAAATTATATAATGGAGAAGCATCTATTCGTGATTCATTATTTTGGAAGTAATTATCGAAATACCATTGAATACGTGGTTTTTCCAATAAGAAACCACTGCCATTTTCATCAACCGATGGCAAACGCATGGTGTAGTCAACACTCGGGTAGATTAAAATTTGCTTATCAATTTTTATTGCCCTGTTATGGCTTGAGCGCATAGCAAGCGTACTACAAATTGCCCCCCCTGCACTGTCCCCTAAAGTATAAACTTGTCCAGAGAAATTTAAGCCTTGTAAAACTTCTTGATAGTTTAACAAAACATGCTCGCAGTCATCTATACCTGCCGGGAATGGGTGCTCTGGCGCAAGACGATAATCAACACAGATAACAATGCAGTGGCCTTGCTTCGCTACTTTTCGACTAATAGGATCGTATAAATCAATACCGCCACACATGTGGCCGCCACCATGAAAGTGCAAAACAACCGGTAACTTTTCAGCTATTGCCGGACTATACATACGCACTTTAATATTGTGGCTAGCAGTCACTAGCACACGATCTTCAACAAATTCAAGCTCTGGGCCTGGATCAAGAAACGCCGACAACTTGTTTAAGTTGGCTCGCACTAACTCGGGTGAATAATTGACGTTGTTAGCACGAGCATCTGAAGCTGCAATATTAACTTGTTCAATAAACTCGCTTAGCTTTTCACTGACTATTCCTCGCATGGTTTCATCCTTGTATTAATGTTTTTATTTCCAGTTTCAGGTAAGAAAAAACTGCCGATAAAAAAGCTTGAGCTTAAAATAGTAATTAATGTAAAAGCTTGAGTGTAACTGCCGTTATTGCTATCAACTAAATTTCCAAACCACCACAAAATGAAGGTAGAAACTAAGTAGCTAATTGAATAGAACAAACTAAAAACAACCGTGACTCGTTGCCCTGTCATATTGGGTAATTCATGTGGAATAGAAACTAACGCAGTGATAGGAAAGAAGATAAAAAAACCTAATATCATCGCTGAAATGGTTTGTACTAATGTTGACTGACTAAAGGATAAACCCGCGATTGTTAGCACAATAACTACGCCTGACCAACGAATAACGGGCAATCTAGCTGAAATTTTTTTGCTGTAAACAATTCCAGCTAAGGTGCCAATAATGCCAAAACCTATCACCCATTTACTTTGACTAATGCCTGCCTTTGGATAAAAGGTAAATAAACATATATAAAATGCCAACAAGCCTGAATAGGTTAAACCATAAGCCCAATTAAATTTATCTTTTAAACCATCGATATAAGAGTAGTTATCTAAAGCAATGTTGCTATTCGTTCTATCTGAATTCTCTGGCGTAAATTCAACAAGAAGCCAAGCTAATGCCACCACAATGCTAGCGATAGAAAACAAAATCAAACTGTTCTGCCAACTCCCAGTCACAACATTAATTGTTGGCATAAACCAAAGAATAATAGCGGTGCCGACATTAAAAGCAACGGCATTTAAGCCGTTAATAATGGGGCGTTCACTCACTTCAAACCAACGCATAACAATAGGATTGAAGTAAACAATCATAAAAGCGCCACCTAGTCCCATTAAAAAACGACTGATCAATAGCCATTCATAGTTGGCGGCATAAGGTGTAAAAATACCGATAACAATCAATACACTGGATAAGAAAAATGCGTATTTAACGCCTAGCTTTATTGCAACCCAAGCCGCGACGAAAGTACCTACAATTTTAGCAATAGTCACTGCGCCACTTATAAAGCTTGCCGCCGCTAAACTTTCTATATTTAATGATGCCATTATTTGCGCCATACTGGCTGCGCCGCCGACCCAGGCCATGGCAAATAATACATAACTTGTAAAAACTAATGCTTCTATCAAGTACTTGTTATTTATTCTCATATTTCTCTATCTAACCTTGGCAACAAACAGCAGATAGATTAACGTATGACGATTAGCAAATAACTACTACCTTAGTTCACTACTGAGCTAGCCAATAAATGGTATGCTGTTATTTTAGTTAAAGAACTTAGATTCAATTAACTTTCAGTATTTAACATATAGGACTTTATTTGTTAGCTTGGCTCTCTCTCGATACATGGTTTATTTCATTTATTGCTATCGCCTATTTGGCGACACTATTTGTTGTTGCCTATTGGGGTGAGAACCAGTCAATAAAGCACTGGAAAAGCAAGCCGTGGATTTATAGTTTATCTCTTGGTGTCAGTTGTACCTCTTGGGCTTTTTACGGCACAGTTGGTCAAGCTGCCACCACTGGTGCATGGTTAGCACCGATATATATTGGCACTATTTTATGTTTAGTGCTGGCTTGGCCAATGCTACTTAAAATACTAAAAATAGTTAAGCAGCAAAATTTAACTTCAATTGCTGATTTTATTGCTTTTCGTTACGACCGATCCCCCAAAATTGCTGCAACCGTTGCACTAATAGCATTAGTGGGGACTATTCCTTATATTGCCTTACAACTTAGAGCCATTAGTACAAGCTTTGATTTACTCACCGGAACATACCAATCAGGTATCAGTACCGCATTTATTGTCACTACAGTTCTAATCGTCTTTAGTATTTTATTCGGCACCCGACAAATTGCCGCCAGTAAGCAAAATCAGGGCTTAGTGTTAGCGATTGCCTTTAGCTCAGTAGTAAAATTATTAGCGCTAACAGCTATAGGTATATTCGCCACTTTCTTTATTTTTGACGGTTTTAATGACTTACTGACTCAACAGCAAAATTTAGGGAAAGCAACCGACACATTAACTGGCAGTAATTCATTCTATTTGGCGATTGCACAAGCTACTCTTGGCGCCATCACGGTCTTTATCTTACCGCAACAGTTTCATATGATGATGATAGAAAACCATCATCAACAAGAGCTAAAAAGTGCTCGTTGGCTGTATCCTGGCTATTTATTACTGATAAATATTTTTGTACTGCCCATTGCCATTGCGGGACAACTAACCTTTCCGGGAGGTAGTGTTGATGCAGATACTTATGTTTTAACTATTCCTCTTTTCTATCAACAAGCTTGGCTTGGCGTATTAGTTTTTGTTGGTGGCTTAGCAGCGGCTACAAGTATGGTAATCGTTGCTGCTATTGTCTTAAGCACGGTCATTTCAACAGAATTATTAACCCCTGCCATTTTAAAATTACGCTTATTTCAACGGCAACCAAGCCGCCAGTTATCAAAGGTTTTTGTTAATTTAAGACGTATATCTATCGCGGTAATTCTCCTGTTAGCTTTTGCCTTCGAGAGGATACTCGATCAGCAGAATCACCTTGCCAGTATTGGCTTACTCTCTTTTGTGTTGTTAGCACAAATAGCACCAGCAACAATAGGCGCACTATACTGGCGAAAAGCAACAACAAAAGGCGCTTTTATTGGCTTAATTGTTGGTAGTCTAATGTGGTTCTACACCCTATTATTACCCGCCATTATCCCAGCGTTAATGCCAGAAGCTACTTGGTTAGAAAATGGTGCTTTTGGACTACTTTGGCTCAAACCAACCTCGCTATTTGGCATTACCGCCTTTGATGCCGTGAGTCACGGCGTTTTCCTGAGTTTATTGGCAAATGTGCTCTGCTATTTTTCAATTTCCACACTTGGCCATCGCAGCGTTGGTGAAAAGCTGCAAGCAGAATTATTTGTTAACAAAAGCCAACGCCAATTTGAGCGCGATTTAAGCATAGATGATTTATATAGCTTATTGCTGCGCTTTATCGACCAAGACGCCGCTGACGATTTTCTAAGTTACACGAAAAACACAGAAAGTCAGCATACGAATAAGACTGACAACAGACACCATAAACTCATTGAATATACCCGTATTCAACTTTCAGGCGTATTAGGCTCTGCCTCAACTAGAATGGTGATGAAAGCAGCTTCCACCTCAGACGATGTGCCATTGGAAGATGTGGTCAGTATTGTTGATGAAGCCAACCAAATGTTTCGTTTTAATCGTGAATTGTTGCAATCGGGTGTTGAGAATATTGAACAAGGCATATGTGTTGTTGATGCTGATATGCGCGTTGTTGCCTGGAACCAACGCTATATTCATTTACTTAATTATCCTGAGGGCTTAGTTAATGCAGGCAAACCGATTGAGGAGTTGATCCATTACAATATTGACCAGGGCGTAATTAAAGGTGATGAAGCACATAATATTGTTGCCCGTCGTCTTGAACATATGCGCCAAGGCAACAGACATCATTTTCAACGTACGATGCCCAACGGAGTTGTCTTAGAAATACGTGGACAACCGATGCCAGCAGGTGGTTTTGTTAGTACTTTTTCCGATATTACAGCTCATATTGAAGCAGAAAAAGCACTACAACAAGCAAATGAAAGCTTAGAAAAAAGAGTCGCACAACGCACAGAACAATTGCAACAGGCCAAAGCGGAAGCTGAAGCGGCAAACAGTAGTAAAACGCGATTTTTAGCAGCAGCGAGTCATGACTTAATGCAGCCGTTTAATGCCTTATCATTATTTACCTCAATGCTAAAAAAGAAAGTAAAAAATGACGAATTAGCGGACCTAGCTAACCACATTGATGATTCACTCAATGTGGTCGAAGCGTTACTGTCTGATTTAGTTGAAATATCGCGATTAGACGGCACATCACTGTCAGTCGATAACAAAGACTTTGCCATCAATGAACTGCTAACACCATTAAAAAATGAATTTACCTTACTCGCTGAACAAGAGCAGATTTTATTTCATTATGTTGAAAGCAAGCATTATGTCAACACCGACAAACGTATGTTGCGTCGTATCATTCAAAACTTTTTATCAAATGCCGTACATTATTGTAATGACAAAAATGCCAGCAAAGCACAACAAAAGAATAAAATTCTACTTGGTGTCAGGCAGCTAAAACATCATCTTCGTATCCAAGTGTGGGACAATGGTCCTGGTATAGCACCCAGTCATCAACAACGGATATTTCAGGAATTTGAGCGCTTAGAACAAAACCGAGAAGTACCCGGCTTAGGCCTTGGCTTAGCCATTTCTGAGCGCATCGCTAAGTTACTCGGTTTGCAAATATCATTACGCTCAATTGAAGGCAAAGGTACTGTTTTTATGATTGATGTACCACGCGGTGCAGCAGAAATTAATACTTATCAGAAACCACGAGAGGTTAGCAGTGAAATACAACCTGAGCGATTTAACCCGTTATCGGAGCCAATTTTAGTTATCGACAACGACAGCTTGATGTTAACCGCGATGGCATCACAATTGAAAGATTGGGGCTTTACAGTTGTCACAGCAAAAGATCAGGTTAGTGCGGAAAGTAAACTTAAAATTTCAGCAATAAAACCAGCGTTTATTGTTGCTGATTATCACTTAGATGATGATAAAAATGGTGTCGATTTATTGCAAAATTTATTTGCTAAATTCAATTGGCAAGTGCCCTGTGTTATTTGCTCTGCCGATCCTTCAGAACTCGTTAGACAACATACCAGCGACGCAAATTTTCAATTTTTGCGTAAGCCAGTAAAAGCCTTAGCGCTAAAGCGCACTATACGGCAATTATTAGCATAAGATAAAAATAGCTTACGCTTCCATTGCTTGGCTAGTTTGTGGGTTCTCTGCACTTGCTAGCATTAGCTCTTGATAAGCTAAACCCGCCAAAGTGCGATTATTAACCTCTAACTTTAATAGTATTGCCGACACATGTTTTTTCACTGTGGTTTCTTTGATGTCTAAATCATAGGCAATTTGTTTATTAAGCTGACCATCAGCAATTTGTGTTAAAACGATATATTGCTGCGGCGTTAATTGCGCTAACTGCTTAGCAAGCTTTTGATGCGCAATAACTTGCTGCTCATCTATGTTAGCTTCAATGTTTTCAGGTAACCAAATCTCCCCATCGAGCACGGTATCAATGGCTAAGCCAATCACTGTTAAATCAGCTGATTTTGGAATAAAGGCGGCAGCACCAAAATTAACCGCTTTTTGCATAGTGTCACTATTGTCATCAGAGGACACCATAATCACCACTAAATCAGGATAATGGTTTTGTAACTGCGTTAAACCGGTAAAACCATTATTGCCTGGCATATGCAAATCAAGAAAGACAATTTCAAGCGATGGTGTTTGCTCAATCATAGTCAAAAGCTCTGAAAAACTTTCCGCTTCTAAAGTATTAGTATCATCAATACACTCAACAATTGCTTGCTTTAGTGCCGTGCGAAATAACGGATGATCATCCGCGATGATAACTTTAGGCTCAATCGCCACAGAATTTGTCATGATAACCTCCAATAACTTTTATCGAGTGCCTATTATGAGAAAAAGAGCTGACACTCGCCAGCTCTTTCATTTTATACCTATTCATTTATCAAACGGTAAATTTACGTTTTAAAATTGATAACCTATGGTTAGTGAAACCGTTCTTGGATCGCCATAGTAAGCAATTAGCGTATTGTCACCACCTAATCCCGGAGCGTAACCACCATCATCCAATGGTGCGACAAATTGATAACCACCAACCATATATTCTTCATCAGCTAAGTTTTTAATATGCAAACCTGCGCTCCAATCGCCTTCAATGCTATACCAATTAAGACTTAAATTGGCGATACCATAACCATCTTGTGTTAACAGGCTATCTTCTTCAAATAACACATAATCATCACGGTAATAATAATTAGCATTAACAATAAAATCTCCAACCGATGACTCTATGGTGTAATTCGCGCCAAGATTAAAGGTATATTCTGGGGTATTAGAAATAGTAAAACGATCCGACTTATCAAATGACTCCCCTGTTGCGGGGTCAGTATCAATAACTTCTTTAAAGTCAGTATCAATGTAACCAAAACTTGCTGACAACATCAAATTTTCTGTTGCTAAATAGGTGAATTCCGCTTCAATACCGTTCGCATCTGAGGTACCTATATTACCTAAACGTTGATTAAGATCGGCCGCGGTATCGCCAGGCAACACTGAAATATATTGCCTATTTTTATGATCAAGTGAGAATAAAGTTACGTTGGCGCGGAGCTTATCTTCTAACCACTGGCTTTTAACACCAATTTCATATGAGTTAACATCTTCTGGTTTTACTGCTGGCTCTGCGGTTGATGCACGTGGATTAAACGTGCCTGACTTAAATCCTTGAGAAAAACTTGCAAAAAACATCACATCATCATTGGCTTGATACTCTACGCCGATACGTGGGGTAAATTTAGACCAATCTTCTTTATCATCTAATACCGTTGGCACTAAATCACCGTCTGGACGAATATAGCCATCTATCCAGCCCGACTCTGGGTATACGGTATCAAAGATTAAGCCGTTGTTAACTTTAGCGGTTTTCTCATCTTTGGTATAACGAGCACCTGCAGTCAGTGACCACTTCTCCGTGAAATCGTAACTTAACTGTGCGTAGGCCGCTTTACTGGTTGAGTTATTACAACCACTAACTTCCCGAGTTAAACCAGGCGCGCCAAAGGCACCTTGCCCTAGTACTTCTAAAATTGCTTCAAACTGTCCACAAGAGTCACCGTCATAAAAATACAATCCAGAAACAAAGGTGTAATTATCACCGCTATTATTTAACTGAATTTCATGTGTAGTTTGTTCATCATCATAAATTGCTGGCACATCAAAAATACGTAATGCGGTATTGTCAAAATCAATATTGGTTGGCGAGTAGCTTTCTCGATCAGAGAATACGTACTTCAAGCTTGTTGTATCATTAACATCCCAATTCGCGGTAAAACTAACGCCCTCCACTTCAACCTTATTCCAAGTAGGCAAGCTGGTGTATGAATCATAAACACTATCTGGCACTGGCGCATCGGTTAGAATACTGGGTAATAAGCGGTAGCCCCCCTTTGAGTTCGACTTATCTTCAGTTTTATCCCATTTTAATTTTAATGACAGTGCGTCAGTTGGATGATATTCAACTGACAATCGCGCTGATACTACGTCTTTGTTATAGTTCTCTTTATCTTGACCTGAAAGATCTGATTGGAGAAATTCGCCATAACCGTCACGTTGTAAGTTCGCGTACCCAAAGCCAACATAAAGCTTATCGGCAATAACCGGATACTGCCCTGTTAACTTTACATCACGTTGGTTATAACTCCCTATAGTACCTTGTAAATTTAGCTCTGCATCACCTGACATTTCTTTAGTCACGTATTTAATCGCGCCACCGATAGTATTTTTGCCATACAAGGTTCCCTGCGGGCCACGCAACACTTCAACTCGCTCAATGTCTAATAAATCAAGCACTGCACCTTGTGGTCGTGCCATATAAACATCATCAATATAAATGCCAACACCAGGTTCGTAGCCCCAAAGAGGGTCTTGTTGACCAACACCACGTATAAAAGCGGTAATAGTCGAATTAGTGCCGCGGCTGCGCTGAAGTGTTGTATTTGGAGAGAATTGCTGAATTTCGGTAAGCACTTCAATGCCTTTTTCATTAAGCTCATCAGCGCTAATTGATGTTACTGCTACAGGTACTTGCTGCAGGCTTTCAACAGTTTTACGTGCGGTAACCTCAATAACCTCTAAACCTGCCTCTTTTTCTTCTGCTATCGTTATCGGGCTAGTTATTGCACTGGCGACAGCCAATGCGACGGTACTGAGCTTAATTGCATATTTCATGTTATTCCCCATATTCTTTAATTATTATTGGCTTGCTTATTTAGCAGCTGACGAACTTATTGGTATGGGTAAAACTCTATAGCAATTTATTTTAAAGATAATTTCTACTATAGTACCATACCAACCAAAAACACCTCTAACAGATTGATTTTAAGGCATTATAAAATCATTTTATTATTATTTATTTGTTGATTTGCCAAAAATCAATAATGCTTTTTGCGGCACTAACGGGTGCTTCCAGTAAAAAATCGCCCTGTTTGCCTCCATTTTTTTCTGATGAATTGACGGGAATACCGTGGCCAAGATTTGCTATTTCAACTAGCTCAACCTGAGGTTTTCCTTGATCATCACGCCATTGCGTACGTTGATAACCTTGCTGAAATGTTTTTACGGGAGTGGCGTCCGGGCTTATTATCATACCCCAACTGTTGGCCAGCCGTTCTGCATTTAACGGGTTAACAACATTGTCCACATCGCCAGTCCAGACCGATAGCGACGGCAATTTTTTACGGTTTGATATCAATTCATTGATTTCCTTTACTAGCTCGCTAGCTGACTGTGGCGGTCCTTGACGCATACACGAAATGGCTTTAATCAAGCTATTAGCACAAGGGTATGGAATACCAGCAATCACCGCACCTGCGGTAAATAAGTCAGGATAATGAACCAATAAGCTACTTACCATCGCACCGCCAGCAGATAGGCCAACAATATAAACATTATCAGCTAATTGCCTTTGCTTTAAAGCCGTGATCATATTAACGATTGAAAGCGTTTCACCGCTATTTTTATTAGTATCTTGTTCTGAAAACCAATTAAAACAATTTTTAATATTATTACTCTGGCTTTGTTGCGGTACTAACAATGAGAAATCATATGTTTCGGCTAGTCCAAGAAAACCACTTTGCTTCGCTAGAGCCTCCCCTGATTGCACACAACCATGTAGTAAAACAACAAGGTTCTTATTATTACTATTATCGGGGAAATAGCTTGCAGTTAACTCACCTGGGTTGCTGTCAAAATTTAATAGTTTGGTAAAATTTGCCAATGTACTTTGACTAAACAATATTAATGAAAAAGCCATCAACATTAGTATTCTAGATAAATTAAGCATAGAAATGACATCGCTATAAGGTTAAATATAAGAGGTTAATCTTGTCGAAAATCTAATGATAGGAGAATGCTACTTTAGTACCAACAACGATGAATATTATCATTTAAAGCAATGTTATTTATCATAACTTTTACTGCTAATATAAATTAGCAGCTTAATCGTGAGCTAGTAATCAGAATTCATTTTTTCACCTTAGCGAAAGAGATAATACAGCTAATAAATTTCCTTAAATAAAGCTAAATTGAACAAGCCTTTAACAGTTCAGTTTTAAGCGCTAGCTTGGATGTAACTACTTATTAATTAGCACATTATTCATATTCTCCCCCCCTAAAAAATCCTCTTTAGGTGTATAATTAATCCAATCTGTTTGCTTAATAATTTTGTTCTGGGGATTAAACTCTTGAATAATGACAAATAGCCATGGGCCCAGTTTTTTTCCATCGTAGTTAAATTCATGGAAAAAGCCTTGTGTTATTGCGGTATTCCCTTCTAGTACTTGTGTTGTGATCGTTAAAATTCGCTCGTCTGATGGAACAGAAAACTCACCTCGCTCCCAGTCTAAAAATTCTTTGATTTCTTGTTTAGTTTCAAAGCTAGCACCATAGATAATATCTTCAAATTGTGCATTATCAGCGTAAAAAGACATGAAACGTTTAAAGTCATCGCGTTGAGAATACACATTAAAGTAGTCTCCAACGATTTGAAGCAGTTCGTTGTGATTTTGAGTTACGGAAGCGCAGCCACTAAAGAGAATAATGGTAAAAGTAATTAAAACATTACACATTGCTGAAATTTTCGTCAAAAGTTAAACCCTTTTTATATAGTTACTTCAGTTATTTACTATAAGGAAATAAAAAATCAATCAGTTAAAATAGTTTTATATGCGCAAGCAGTAATTACTATATTGACTCAGTAATTACTATATTGACTCAGTAATTACTGCCCAGTATCACTTTAGATTAACTTTATAATAACTTAACTTTAAGCGTACAAACCAGAGTCACTTAGCAACAGCCGCCTGACGAAGACGCACCACTACACGCCGAATACTGCCCCGTCGACGAAAGAATGGTTTCTTTCAGCCTTTTGAAGGCATTTTCAATATCGACTTTAGGCGCTGCAATATTCATTCGAGCAAATTGACCAGCATCATCATCAAACCAGCTACCCGGAGATAAGGCAAAGCCAGCGTCAGCAAATAACGTTATTAAACCATTATTTGAAAAGCCAAGGCCCGAAAAGTCTAACCAAATTTGATAAGTACCTTCAACTGGCGTCATGGTTACACTGGGTAATTGCTCTGATAAGAATAACGTTATCCAAGAAATGCTTTCTTGTAAATATTGCAACAACTCATCAAGCCAGCTATCACCATGGTTAAAGGCCGCGATGGTGGCAAAAGTTGTTAGCGCATTACCGTGGTCAAGGTATAGTGATCGCGTTAGATTACGCATAGTATCGAATATTTCTTGATTTTCCGTATAAATATAACCGTTTGAAATACTTTGCATGCCAAAGGTTTTTGCAGGAGAACCAATCATAGCAACATGTTTATTAGCGCCAGATGCCATTAGACTATTGAATCGATTTCCACTGTGAATAATATCAGCATGAATTTCGTCACTGATAATGGTAACGTCATACTTCTCAGCTATTGCCTGTATTTTTTCAACTTCACTTTTCCGCAAAACTCGACCAACGGGGTTATGTGGATTACAAAGTATCATCACTTTCACATGCTCAGCACTTAACTTTTGTGCCAAGTCATCATAATCAACTTCATAATTACCGTTCACTAATTGCAATGGGCTTTTTACCACTTCGCGGCCAGCACTACTGATAACTTTTGAAAACTGATGATATGCAGGCGTTTGGATCAAAACCCCATCACCTTTTTCTGTAAGTTCACGAATGAGCAAAGCAATACCAGCAAGGACACCAGGCACTTGTACAAAATGTTCAACGTTTAAAGTTAAGTTATGTCGGCGCTGATACCAATTGGTGATGGCTTCAAAAACACCGCAAGTGTCAGACTCATAGGCATACTGGTTACGCTCAACAAGTCGTTGTAATTCTTTTTGAATTGGCTCAGCGATTGTAAAATCCATATCTGCTATCCAAAACGGTGTAACGTCTGTGGTGCCAAAAATATTTTTTAGCATTGATTGGCTATTACGAATAAAGCTATTTTGTGCTGCACTTTTCTTTTCTTCAAATTTCATAAAATCTAATCTCCTATAGGAATAACCTGTAAGACGAAACCAAACCTATAAAGACGAAGACTTTTTGAGAAAACGTTCCATCTAGCCCAAAACGTCAACCAAAACCCGCTGCCAATTCTTCCCCATAATTTTGTCTATTTCTGTATGGGTAAATTTCGCTTTTAATAGTTGATACTCAATTGAACGCATGCGTTTAATATGATTTAACTCAGGAATAACAATATGACTAACATCTTGATCAAAACCTAACACGCCTTTTTTACCTAAACCTTGCCACCAGCTATCATAACCTTGAATAGCAACGGCATTATTATTGCCTGATGCTAAGGCATTTTCATGACCACGTAACGGGTAATCGTTAGCGATGGCTACGGCATCAATACCCGCAACATTGCGCACATGCTTTAAGTGATTTATATAATGTTCAGGCCTTGGAGTTTTGTCATTAGTTAACCACCACGACATCATAAACACGCCAAATACACCGCCGCTATCAGCAATGCCTTTTAAAATATGATCAGGTGTACAGCGAGCGTTATTAATAATTGCTCGAGCCGCCCCATGTGTTTGAACTATAGGTCCTTTTGCCCTTGCTAACGTATTTTCAGCACTGACAGCACTTGAATGTGATAAGTCAATCAGCATCTTTTTGCTTTCTAACTTATCAATTAACGCTAAACCTTGTTGGCTTAACCCTTTTTGTTCAAGACTTAGTGCGCCGCCGGCATATAAATTATTATAATGATGGGTTAGCTGTAACACTCTTAAACCAAGCTGATGAAATTCGTCAACTTGTTCAAGACTACCTTCTACACAATCAGCCCCTTGAATTTGAAAAAAAACCGCGCATTTATCATCTGCTTTCGCAACAAGAATATCACTACCCGTTTCCGCTATTTGATAAATATTGGGGCTCGCCAACATTTGTGCCCTTTTTTCTTTGATACTTTTCATGCAAGCCTGATAAGTACGTTTATAATTTACACTACCATCAGCTAGTTGTACTTCTTCAATGGCAGAGATATCCGCGATATAACTATCAACTTGTGATGCTTTCACATCTAAAACATCTTCAGGAATAAATGACAAACCATCGACATAAAGTCGTTTAGACTTACTAGCTGGGCTCTGCTGGCTTAGTGGGTCAGATAGTAAAGCCCTTGAAAACGAAGTAGCTGAACAGCCACCTAAAATAGAAATGGAGCTATAACCTGCAAGGTTTTTTATAAAACGCCGTCTTAACATCATTATTTCCTTTTTGCATTTCATCTAATAAGTTTTGTTACTGTGTATAAAATGAAAAAGCACCCTGTAGTAAAAATAATTTACCACAGCGTGCTTTCGAATTAAGTTAATAGCTAACTAAGTAATCTTATAAAAACGATTAGTTAACACAAAGGCGAAATTAACCCAATAATTTACCTAAACCGTCGGTCAAAACTTGTTTAGCTTGTTGGCCTTGCTCAGTATCTAAGTAGCTTTGAGCGCTAGAAATAAAGCTGCTGATCATTTCTGGTTTTAAACCTAATGCTTCAAATTGTTTTTTTACGTCATTAATTGATTTTAATGAATCGCTATACTCTGACGCTTTATCAAGCAATCCACCTAAGCCTTCGCCAGAGCTAAGCTTGCTAATATCAGGCATTTGACCAACAAGGCCTTCTACGCCAGGTAATGATTTAGCAAGTTGGCCAAATTGCTCTGCAGAAACATTATTTTTAACATAATTTAAAATAGCCCCCATGCCACCAGACGCTTGATCACTATTAACATCTAATGAACCTGTTAACATATCAACTAAACCATCAGTGCTTGGCATTGCTGAAGCATTAGCGTCTACGCTTTGCTCTTTAGTTTCACCTAAACCAACCAAGTTTTTCAAACTATCTAGCCAGCTTGTTTCTTGTGCAAGTACAGAAGTGCTTAAAGTTGAAATAGTTAATAGCACGATAAGTTTTTTCATAATGAATTCCGTAGATTTTATAAGTTATTATTTAGTTAATAACTTAGTGTACAACATTTAACATAAGGGGATATAACGCTTTATAGGCTTAATTTTCACAACAACTTAACATTGAGAGAAAATCAACGCTTATAACACTGGCATTTAGGTGTATAATATCGACAAGTTCAGCCAAACTAAGTCAACAATGAGTCAAGAAAACGAACAATTAAATAACCCTTTACACGGATTAAAATTAGACATTTTGCTAAATGAACTAATAACGCATTATGGCTTTGATATTTTGGCAGAGTACACGCGAATAAAATGTTTTAAAAATAACCCCAGCGTTATATCAAGCTTAAAGTTTTTACGTAAAACTGAGTGGGCAAGAGAAACACTCGAACGCTTCTACTTATATAGTTATAAGAACTTACCTGAGCCAGGTGAAGATGAATTCGAAATTCCACCACGTCAGCGTATTATTCCTTTGCATATAAAAGCCAAAGAGCCAAAAGTATTAGTAAAAGGTGAAGCTATTGTACCGTTAAGCAAAGATAGCTTTAAAGAAACTCACCGCAGTAAACCTGAGCATAAAAAAGAATATAACCAAGGGCGTAATCGAGAAAATAATCGCCCTGAAAGATCGCGTAATGATAGTAAAGCAACTTCTCGTGAATCATCAAGTGATAACTCAAATAGCAATAAGTCGTTTGACCCTTACTCAAACGCACCACGATAAATTATTTTGTCTTTAAGCTGCTCAAAAAAATAAAGCCTCAACGATTAATTGAGGCTTTATTTTTACTGGTTTACAAACTTAGCTCATAAGCCAAATTGTTATTGCTTTTTTTCTTGTTGCTCTTGTTGCCATGCCCACGTCGGCGATTTGAAAAACAATTTACATCTATACGACCACGATGGCGCATGCCATAAACGCTGAATAAACTTACCATAACCCGAAAAGAAAACTTTCAGAGGGTTAACACTGTTAATCCTTGGAAACACGCCATAGTTTACCGTTTCTTTTTCTTCAGCAAAGCTACCAAACATCTTGTCCCAAATTATAAATATGCCAGCATAATTCTTATCTAAATATTGCTTATTTGTTGCATGATGCACACGATGATGTGACGGTGTGTTAAAAATAGCTTCTATTGGCTTAGGTAATTTTTTCACAGCTTCAGTATGTAATAACGTTTGATAAATTTGCACAATAACCTCAGCTAAAAATATAATAACAGGGTTAAAGCCTAGCAACGCAAGTGGCAAGTAGAAGAATAATGGAAAAAACCAATCCATTGGACCATGTCGATAGGCAACTGAAATATTAAAGTGTGGCGAACTATGATGAACCGTATGTGTTGCCCAACCAAAACCATTCATATGTAAAAATCGATGCTCCCAGTAATAAGCTAAATCAGCAAGTACAATACAGGCTAAAATAGTCCAACCAGTAAGTGGCAATTCCACCAATCGAAAATTGTCATAAACATAAAAGAAAACACCGGCATATACCCCAGCTATTAACGCAACAATAACAATAAACATTGCTAACGTAGCGTAGTTGGCAACACTATCCCCCAATAGGTTCCATGACATTTTTTTCTTAATGGTATATCTAAGTAGTTCAATAACGAATAGCGCTAAGGCAAATACAAGAAACCAGTCATCTAACCATACTTGCCAACCATAGATAAAATCAGTAGATAAAATATTCGATAAGCTTTCCATGTCTCCCCCCTACTTATAAAGAACTTGCATAGTGACATTTATAACATCAGCACTTTTATTCAATTGATGACGCTCAATAACTGCTACCACATTTTGATTAAAATCTAACTTTTTCCATGCTGTTTCTAGCTGAATTGCGGAAAGCTCATTACCTGAAATGACATTTTGATAATTTCCGTTAGGTACAATAGTAATACTCATTGACGCTTTCAATTCAAGGTCGCTGTAGCCAATAGTAATATCAGCATTTGTAAAGTCCTTCGAAATATTTCGATATAAAACATAAATTGCTGACGGGTAATCCTTAAGTTTTGAGTGTAGTGATTGATTACGATCAAATTGAGACCAAAGCTTACCAACATCACTAATCATCATATGCTGCTGAACGCCAGCGATATTATTAACAGGTGTATTATTTACCTGATTTTTCAAACTTCTTTTTGCCTTATCACTGATAGCTTTCGCCTGAGATAACACCGATTCATTTGCCGCATTATTTTCAGTGGCTTCTGTAGTCGTAGATGATGCGATCGGTTTTGCATAGGATGGTGTCGGTTGATAAATCACACCAAACCACACGGCTAGTACAATAATGATGCTGGTTAGAATCGAAGTAAATAAACTCATAGAATACTCATAAAATACGTTTAGATGCGTAGAATATACAGAAAACATAGTTGATTGTCAATATGACAAACAACTATGTTTTAAAACTAAGCGAGTGTAGAAAGTAAAAGTAGAGTTGATTTCTTTAATGTAATCACTTCATCTATCATTGCTAGCGGTAATAAAGATTCACTCATTAAATAGTTAGCATAGGCACCAACAGCCACTAATTCCACTTTTTCATCTACGGCATTTGGATATTGGCTACTTAACTCTGTAATTAAATGAGAGGTAAACTCTGCCATTATTTTTTCTTGGTCAAGCTTAATCTCTGGCAATCGTTTAGCTTCTGAAAATAAGGCTTCGCCAATAATAGTTTTATTTATATGTTCAGATGAGCGAGAGGAAAACAATATATCTATCAGCGCATCAGCGCGATTATTGGTTGGTAGCCAAGTTAACGTATCTTGCCATTGTTGCGCATATGCTGCTGTCCACCTGGCACTTAAGGCGCAAATTATTTCATCTCGATTACCAATATAATGGCGTAAAATAGTACGTTTCATTTTTGCAGTTTCAGCTAAATATTCTAAAGATGTGGCTTGAATTCCTTTTTCTAAAATACAAATTTCAAGTGCATCCAAAATTTCTTCTTTTCGCTGACCAGCCATACTTGGGCGTGCCATAAAGAGTCTCCTTGCTTTTATGTGTTTCATTCATAGATGCAGCCATCATATCTTACAAAATAAATATTGTCATCTTGACAATATATTAACTTTCAACATAAGCTGTAAATTGTCAAAATGAAAATTTATAGCTTACTAGGAGTTTTTAGTGAAAAAAATAATTTTAATAACCACGCTTTCTATACTTTCAGCTTGTGGTGGTTCAATAAGCAAATCTGAGCCAATAAGAACACCTGTGCCTCCAATTGCAACAGCACCACCAACGTCCCCTATACCGCCAACACCACCAACGGTTAAGCCACCAAAACAATCAGCAGATTTCATAGGCTTTGAATCAGCGCCTGTACGACCTATTGCGCACTCAAATGATAGCAACATAGTTTTAGTCACTAATACTTCGAACAACAGCCTAGAAATATTTTCAACAAATAGGGAAGGGGAACTTAATTTAATTCAATCATTACCTGTTGGATTAGAGCCTGTCGCCGTTGCTATCCATAATCAAACTGCATGGGTTGTTAACCATGTTTCTGATTCAATTAGTCTTGTTGATATATCAACAAGACCAGCAAAGTTAATTAGAACTTTACTCGTTGGTGATGAACCTAGAGATATTGTCTTTGCAGATAGTAAAGCTTTTATAACAACCGCACACCGTGGACAACAACGAATGTATCCAAGCTTGTCTCATGTTGAAGGTGCTGGCGATCCAGAACTACATGAGGCTAGCCGAGGGCGAGCTGATATATGGGTATTTGATGCAACAGAGCAAGGCAATACTTTAGGCGGTAAACCACTAAAAATAATGTCTTTATTCGGTGATACTTTGCGAGGATTAGCGGTAACCCCCGATAAATCTACCGTCTACGCAGGTGTCTTAAATTCAGGAAACCAAACAACGGCAGTACATGAGTCCGTTTTATGTTATGGCTTTGAAGATGACAAATATGGTGCATATCCTTGCCAAGTCCTTGACAAAATTAGCAGCCCAAATGGTCTTAAAAATGGTTATTTGCCCGGCGGAAGAACAGCACCTGGTATTAATGCTAATGGCGATCCACAACCATGGACAAGTATGATCGTAAAATATGATAACGACTCCGGTCAATGGCTTGATACTAAAGGGCGAAATTTTTCTAACGGTATTCGCTTTAACTTACCTGATTTAGACGTATTTGCTATCGATAGCAAAAGCCTTGAGCAAACATCAGCTTTTAAACATGTTGGAACAACATTATTTAATCTTGCCGTTAACCCAGCTAATGGCAATATTTATGTTAGTAACCTTGATGCCAACAATGATACTCGATTTGAAGGCAACGGCAGTTTTGGAAAATCGACGGTGCAAGGAAATATAGCTCAAAGTCGTATTACCGTGATTAACCCTAATACAAATAGTATTAAACCGCGTCACTTAAATCGTCACATTGATTACAGTGATTTAAAAGGTAATACTGCAGTTAAGCAACATAGTTTATCTACCCCCTTACAAATGGCGGTAACTGCTGACGGTTCGACACTGTATAGCGCGATCATTGGCTCAAATAAAATAGCTAAATTGCCAACAAAACAATTAGAGCAAGATAGCTATTGGGATAGTCAAAGAATTGAATTTGATCCTAAAGTACTAAGTAAAAACTATTTAAACGTAGCTGGCGGTCCCGCAGGTTTGTTACTTGATGAAAGTAAAAAACGTTTATATGTTTTTACTCGTTTCGACAATGCCATCGTCACCATAGACTTAACTAATAACGTTGAGCGTCAGCGTATTGCATTGGACACGCCTGAGCCTGCAGAGTTTATGGCCGGCCGTACAATGTTATATGACGCTAATCGATCCTCTTCAAACGGTGAATCCGCTTGTGCTAGTTGCCATATTTTTGGAGATACCGATCACCTAAGTTGGAATTTAGGTAATCCGGACGCCAATAGCGGTAAAAATCCACAACCATTTCCGACCGAGAATCTATCTGAGCTGGGCTGTACATTAATAGGCCCCCAAGACGAAAGCTGTCAGTTACTTGAAATTATTAACGGTGATGGAGATAAACGAACATTTGCCTCTATGAAAGGTCCTATGGGTACACAAACCATGCGTGGTATGCATAACCATGGTCATATGCACTGGCGTGGCGATCGCTCAACTGGCTATTTTGGCAATGATAAAGCACAAACACTTGATGAACATACTTCGTTTAAAAACTTTATTGTCGCATTTGAGGGCCTACTTGGCCTAGATATTGATCTGCCAAAATCTGTTGAAGTAAGCAATAAAAGCGCTGATGTTATTGCCCTTGAAAATGACATAGATGATTTTGCAAACTTTATGTTAAAAGTTGCTTTGCCACCCAACCCGATTAGAAATTTTGATAACAGCCTTTCAGCTTCGGCGCAAAAAGGCGCTGACTTCTTTCATGGCGCAAGACGTTCTGACGGTGCTGAAAATGACACACCAATTAATGGTGGCTCTGCAGATGGCGTAAATTGTCAAGGTTGTCATGGCGTTGACCACAGTAAAGGTTTCTACGGAACCCGTGGCGAAATTGCTCACGGTGGTGAAATTCAAATATTAAAAGTGCCACAATTAAGAAATTTATATACTCGCGTTGGTATGTTTGGCCTGCCTGACCGAGAAGGCTTCTTACCATCACATACTAAGCAACATCAAGGTGACCAAATCCGAGGCTTTGGCTTCTTACATGATGGCGCTACAGACCAGTTATTAAACTTCTTAAAAGGTGCTGTATTCGATAATGGTGAAACCGGATGTCCAGAAGGCGCTGATGAACGCTATGGCTGTCACTTTAACCAAGGAGAAGTTGGTATTCCTGATGAAGCTACTCGCCAAGGTCTAGTGGATTATATGATGGAGTTTGATAATGATTTAGCGCCAATTGTTGGCCAGCAAATTACTTTAAGCAGTCAATCATCAACTAGCGTGCTTAAACGTGTGACGTTACTCGAACAGCGAGCAAAAACACCGTTTACCTCAAAAATTCTTGGTGGTGAGGTAACAGAATGCGATTTAATCGCGCTGGGTGTTATTAATGGTAAACAGCGTGGCTATTTGTTCAATAGTAAAACTAAGCTGTATCGCAGTGACGCGGCATTAGAGTCTGAACTATCTTCAAGCCAATTACAATCATTGGCAATAATGATGAATAACAGCTTAACCTACACTTGTACGGTACCAGGTAAAGGTTGGCAAAGTGCATTAGATAGCAATTTAAATAGTATTTTAAACTTTGATGAAAACACTTAACAAGAGTACATGTTTCTCCTGAACGTACATATCAGGGAGCACTCTCTTTATTTGGCTGACTATTGGTTTAATCAGGAGTGAAGTTTACCTACGTCAGCCATAACAAAGAGCTAGTGAACTAACAATAAACTAGTTTGGTATTTTACTTTGGGGAACAATATCTTCGAGCCATTTTTTGTATCTTAGTTTACAAACATCTTAACTAGCCTGAACTCGAAATAATGATAATGAAAGACATAATTATTTCAAGGCATTACCAGCTTTATATCTACAGCAGCGCTTACCCTGAATTCAGATTAAACAATCTTACTCTGCATTAATAATGCTGGCTAAATGCTAACAAGCATTTGCCTGCTTACTCAATAAATATTTATAGAGCGACTTAAGAGTAAATTAATAATCAATTAATAGCTAAAAATAACCTACTATCAACTCAGGCATACACATCAGTAAAGTTTTTTACGCTAGAGCAACAGTATGTTTTCTCTACAACACGGGAGTTTTCAGGTTTAAAAAGAGACGTTGTCAAACCAGAAAAATACATTAGTGTGCAAGCCAATTTAAATAATATTAATGTCATTATGGACAAAGCATCTAAACTGCGGGATTTTCTTAATATATGCACACATCGATGTACACAATTATTAGCAGAAAAAGGTAAAGTTATAAGCATATCACCAGTTCTTATCACCATTGGCGCTTTAATCTACACTGTGAATTACGCTGGTTTTCAAAAAATAATGAGCTTACACGACTCGATTAAAAGTACTTTGTTCTAAGGCCTGCAGACACTTCCTTATGGAGAGACATCTTTTGAATTCACCCGGAGCAAAACCCAACGGCCTGAGAACGGTTATACATTAACTAGTAACAGTTAATAGGCGAGCAATAAAAGAGTAATAAGTTTCAAATTTATTACTCTTTCAGGCATAGCCTATGCTTACAGTTTAAACCTAGCTACTGAAGCCGTTAGCGAGTCAGCTAATCTATTAACATCTTCACTGCGATTTGAGAGGTCTTGTGATTCTGCGGCATTGTGTGTAGCCGCTTCAGCTGCCTCACTCATTGTAGCTTCAATATCTTGACTAAAACCAAGCTGCTCGTTAGAAGCGATACTAATGCTTTTACTCATTTCATCAATGGTATGCAATGCACTTTCAATTTGCTTAATAGCGTTACTCAACTCTTGGCTTTGCGAGACGCATTCAGCCGCTTGGCTTTGTCCTTGAGAAATAGCTAGTTCCGCCATTTGTGTTTCTTTTTGCAAGGAATCAATCATATGCTGAATTTCCGCAGTTGACGCTTGAGTGCGAGATGCTAGCGATCTCACTTCATCCGCAACGACTGCAAATCCTCGACCATGCTCTCCTGCCCTCGCCGCTTCAATCGCAGCATTTAACGCTAACAAATTGGTTTGGTCCGCAATACTACCAATGGTATCTAGAATGCCGCCAATGCTATCACTGTGTTTACTCAATCGCGCCATAACATCAACCGACTCGCTCAAGCGATCCGACAGTGAAACTATTCTGTTACTATTATCATCAGCAATAGAACGAACTTCAAAACTATGCTTCGAAGCCTCAGATACGTTATTAGCAGTTAAATTAGCTTCATCGGTAACACTAGTAGAACTAGCAAACATTTTCTCTGCTATTTCCTTTGCACCATCTACTCGAGTTATTTGTGCAGACGTAGATTCAGCAATACGGTGACTCTGTTCACTCGTAATCTTTGCTGACTCATCAAGTGAATAAGAATTCTGACTTATGTTTTTCAACAATGAGGTTAAATCATCACTGAGTTTGTTAATGTTTTTAAACAAGTCACCAAACTCATCTTGGTTTTCAATAGTTAACCTACGTGTTAAATCACCTTGTGCTATCAATGCAAGCGATGAGTTCGCTTTAGCTAAAGGACCCAACATTGCTCTCGTCGTCATTACACCAATAAATGCTGCTAATACCAAAAATACTACAACCATATAAACAGCTAGACTCTCACCTGTTTCAACTTTATCTTTGGTCATTAATTGCAACTCATCAAACCGTGCTTCAGCTAATGACAGTAGTAAAGTTAGCTGATGGTAGCTAGCATTAAAGCTGTTAACTGAATTGTTGTAAGCGATATTGGCGTTAATAGCATCATCAATGCTCTGCTGTTTTTGTTGATAAAGTTGTCCTGGCTCTACCAGCAACTCAGTTAAAATAACGTATTGCTTAGCAAAGTCATCTAATAAGGACTTATCATCAATACTTTCAAATAGCTGTTGCATAAAATCAAAGTTGTTTTTAGCATTCGCTAATAAAAAACCAACATCTTCTTGATGCTGTGCCAAAGTATCGAGTTCAAAAACTTGATTCAAGCCCGACATGGTGTTTTTTAAGGTATACAACATATCGTCAATACGAGCACCATTACCAATAATATCGTCAAGTAATTGAGTATTTCCAGGGAGCTCTATAAGTTCAAGATCGAGCATATAATTACTGGCTTGATCACGACTATCTATAAACAATTGATAGTGTTCAGTAAATGCATCATTCGCAGAAGCAACGTTTTTCTTCGCTAAATAAAATTGCTCACTTTGCGCAACATATTCCTGATAATGTATTTGAGCCTGTTTCAAGGCCTTTAACATTTTTGGCTGATCCATCACTTTGCTGCGAAGCACTGCAACTGCAGATTTAAATTCTTGATTCAGTTGTTTGTATTCTTGCTCACTTTTCACTAAGTTTGGCATGCTTTGTTGGGTAAAGCCCAGCGCCCCAACTTTAATCATGTTTAGTAGTTTAATCTGCAAAGCGCTACTTTGCTTTTGCACAGGTACCGCTAAACGTTCTACATTACTATTGGCTGTGCTGATTTGTGTTAGTGAGTTATAAAAAAAGATGCTTCCTGCAACTAATAAAATCCCTATCGTGGTAAACCCCATTATTATTTTTTGTTTTATTGTTAATGGTAGGTTGTACATAGACACCTCTGGAATGAATAAATTTTTCTTCAAAATACAATTATTGTTCAATTTTAAAGGTTGACCCTTAATTATAAAACCTTAAATAAAAATGTAAATAGTGGTCTAACCACCTTTATTTTCTTCACTAGTTAATTATAGTCTAACTCATAAGTTATCAGTATGAATGATGAGTTGAAATAAAAGATAATCTTCGAGCGACATAAAATGAAATTTGTCTAACTCAAGTTTGAGTCATATATATTATGTACTTTCTGTGAAAGAACATCGACGACTGCTATCATTATAAAATGAAGGTACAAGGGAGATGAGCTAACAAAAAGAGCCTATTGACAGTGCTCCAATAAAAAGGATTTTCATTACGTTGATTACAGTAATAACGGATCAAATACTTTTGATATAGGACACTGAGCTTGCCAAAGATAATTTTAATCATCGTGCTTTTCTTTATCACTGTAGTACAAGCGAGTGATACGGCCAATGAAAGGCAACTTTCTTTGGTTTTATTAGAAGCTGAAGATTATTTATCGGTAAAGCCATCAAAATCTCTAGCAATGTTATCAATTAAGTCCGACCTCTCTCTGTTATCAGAGTCACAATTTTTTCGCTGGCATATTACTATCATAAGGGCTGCAGTTTCACTCAATAACTTGCCTCTTATTGAGTCTTCAATCAAACAGCTATTGGCACATAAATCCTCAGCTGAGTTTGAGCATCAAATAGTGTCAATATTAAGTGGCGTTGGAATTTGGTTAAGAAAATCAGGTTATTTAAAACAGGCTAGACAAACCTTACTTTGTGCTCTTACGCATAATAAATCTGATAACAAAAAAGTGAAATTACTGACAAGCCTTGCTATTGTTTCTAGACATTTAGACCAAAACGAAAACGCTATTAAGGCCTATAATTTAGCAAAACATATTGCGAAAGATAAAAATATAACCACATTGCTAGCAACAATTGAAAACAATTTAGGCGTTTTAGCTTTAGAGAGCGATAATATTATTATGGCAGAATCTTACTTTCGTAATGCGCTTGCCATGTATCAACTTAATTCAAACCGTTCAGGCAATGTTCTTAGTGGCATAAACTTACTACAAATTTTTTTAATTCGAAACCAGCAGCAGAACTATCAACGATTATCCCCTTCGATTACTAGATTAACAGAGGCCTTTCCTAATGAGACAAGAAAAAGCACCCTATTTTGGCTAAAAACTGTCTTTAAAACCAGACAAGGGCTAACACTCAACAAACACATGCTATTACAGCTCGAAAAAAGCTTGTACAACATCGAAGATCGAAAATTGCAGCTTTCATTACTAAAACATTTTGCCAAAGAACTTAATGTAAACATTGAGTTACCTAAGCAAGCTTACCAACAAGGGCAAGCTCCACTATGGCTTACTGAAATAAGTCAATGCGACTGGGGAGAACTAGCTCATTTTAGACTTGAAGATTTACACAAAAATGAAGCCATACCATGACAAAAACCACCCTCTAGTCGCTTTGAGGAAATATAGCTAAGTTTAGGGGCTATTGATCTTTGTTTAACAATTCAACTGATAGATAAAGTCAACTTAATTAAGGTGAAGTAGCGTACTTTAGTCATCTAAATCAGCTACTTTCAATATAAAGTAAGACAACTTTAGTCTCTGCGCTTGCGCATGGCTCATTTTAACCCTAGCTGCATTAGAATTTCACTTATTTAGAACAAGTAAACCTCGTTCATTGTGCTTTACTAGCACTAAAGTCAGCCTATTACTGAGAATAGAAATAAAGCTTAACAGCTCCTAATGCTGCGAGAGTTATATCTTCGTATTACTTCAAAGAGCAAGTTTCAGGACTTCAACGTGATTTGATCCCAAGTTATTGCTTATCTAGAATCACTTTTAAGTTATTTAAGACTGTTTGCAAGTCATCGCCTATCATTTGTTCAAAGTCGAGAAATAAAAACATGATATTCATTGGATAATCCATATGACCACTAAAGCCCCGAGTCACTTTAGTCTTATTTTCAGCAATACGGGTTGTTGTCATAAAAGCAGGTTCATTGGCTTCAAATGGCTTAATAAAACGCAATTCAAAATCAATACGTTCTCCTGCTTTTATCGCCATTATTTCTTGCTCACCTGTACCTACGTCAAGGTTCTCAAAGTACCATGTTGCAATAAAGTCCACTTTCCCATCAGTACAGCTAAGCCTATTAATTTAAGGCTAGTATTAAACAGGTTTTCTAAAGCGCAAAACAAATCTATCTGTTTTACCGCGTACTGTCGGATCAAAAACCACTTTAGTGTAATCATCATTTGGGTTTCTAAGAAATGCAGCTTCTGAGTCAAGTTCAAAGCCCGCTTCTGCTAATTCTTGCTTCACATACATTTCATTGACACGATGCAGCTTAGGATCATGATCCTTAGCAGTTGATTGCATATCAATTAAACCTAGTACACCACCGGGTTTTAGTGCTTTTTTCAACTGAGCTAATATTTTCATACGCTTTTCTTTTGAAGCAGCAGAATAAAGATCATGATAATTTAGCACCACAGTCACTACATCCACTTCATTATTTAAATCAAACTCTCCAAATTCTTTTTTATAATGCTTAACATTCGGTAACCTTTGCTTAGCCGTTCTTTTATCAAACTCTTTTGCAAATCGGCCATCAAAAACTTCTAGAATAAAGTTATTGTTTTGCGCAATAACATTGCCTTTATGACCAACACGATGTGACAAAACTTCGGTATAGTACCCACCACTTGAAAGTACTTCCAGCACTGTCATACCTGGCTTAATGCCAAAAAACTCCATTACTTTTTCAGGCATACGGCCAGCATCTCGCTCACGATCCGCTTGAGATCTTTGCTCTGACTGCAACGCTTTTGCAAAGGCGCTATCACTAGTATCATGACTTACCGCCACTGTACTCGTTAAAGCCGTTAATATAGTTAAACTTAAAATTGCTGATTTTATTTTCATAATTGTTCTCCTAAATTACCATTTTGAGATTGATTAAGTAGCGCTGGTACCGCTGATTCTTGCGCCTGCTTTTGAATACTGACCTTTCTTTTTTTAAAGAGATAAATAACGTAAATTGCCGCAGTAAAGTGACCAATCATAAGTGCTTGAAACAAACTTGAGTCTGTTGAAATAAGTCCACCAACAAAGGCAAATGGTAATAACAACACCAAGCGGTGCATAATACCGACAGAGCACGCTTGCAAAGGTTTGCCTTCAGCGTTCAAACACGACTGGTAAACAATAGCGATGCCGGCACCAATATAGCCAAAAGGAACCCAAGTTAAATAAATAGTCAATAACTCCGCAACCTCCCCTTCTGGGCAGATAAAATAAGACAACATATTGTTATTTATTAATAATAAAGTTGCCACTAGCAATTGAACAACAGCAACCGAGATAAAGGCAATATAATATGCCTGCTTAACGCGGTTGAAATGCCCCAACCAATAATTCATGCCGATAATGCTTGGCATTGTCGTTGTAAGCATCATAGGTAATAAAAGGAATATCGACTCCATTCGAAAGATAAAAGCAAATGCCGCAACGTAGGAGTAACTAATTTTGGCAGCAATGATCGTCAGCAATGCAATACTTAAAGGCGTAATAAGCTGCTGCAATACAATAACAACGCTATTCAATTTGGTAGAAAATATTGCTCGGAGTAGTTCACTAAATGAAGGCCAAACTAGATTAAGATTCTTATGTAAAAGTAATATTGAGATAACGAAAAATAGACTATCAACACTGCTATGAACCACCGCTAGCCCGTCCAAATTTTCGAGATAATAACCACTTTCTGGCGTAAGTAGTAATACCGCTAAAGCACTTTTGACAGCTAACCAAGACATCATAATACGGCTAGCAAGTTTAGAATTGCCTAAAGCTCGAAAAATAGCATTAACTTGCCAAATAATCGCCAGAAAAACCCAACTAAAATAACGCGCATCAAGATAATTCATTTGACTATGAATTATCTCAATTAGCGGATCTCCAATATGTCCTGATGACCAAGTACGATTGCCCAGTAACGCCAGTAACTGTTCGTTAGCCGAATAAAAAATGATCGCAAGTATCAGCGTAAAGAAGCTGGCTTGTAACAAGGAAATAACCACTGTTTTAGCCAATTTATTACTGTGCAAGCAAGCATACTTAACCACTTTATTATTAGTGATAACGCTCATACCAATAGCAATAGCGGTAATTGCCGTGGTAATTGGCAACGTAAAGCCAAGTGCCGTTAACGCTTGTTCGCCATTAAAGGCTAGCAAGCTTGATTCTAATAAATCGTATGCAAGAAGCGCTAAAATCGCACCAAACATCGGCAAGGTTGATTGCCAGATGACTTTAGAGATTTTTTCCTGCGTAAACCAATTTTTAAGCGGTTGATCCATTACACCATCATGTTTTGTTATTCATGTATTTTAACAAGATACGCAAAATGAAAAAATTAATTCATTCTTGAATGTAACATTTCATGTTGTCGATACTCATTGAAAGTATCGATTGATTTAGTGTTCATCAAAATTTACGATACTCGGTACGCTAACTGCGACGAATAACATTAAAGTGACCTGCCGACTCGTTTTCAAAGAAACATCTTTTAACATTATTAACTGTACAGTTTAACTAGAGACTTCGTTAGAGATATTATTACTTTAAATAACGAGGTCAACGTGCCAAAGAAAATATTATCAAGCGAACTTAAACGTGAATGTACAGAGCTAGTCATTGTTAGTAGTTATAAACATAAAGATGCTGCTACAGCGATGGATGTGGGCTTATCATCCATTCAACGCTGGATGGGCTTGTATCGCAAAAAATAAAAAGGTGTTGCACCGAAACCAAATGCATTAACGCCAGAGTATATACGCATTCAAGCATTAGAAAAACAAGTTAAGCAATTAGAAAGTGACAAGTTAAGCAATTAGAAAGTGACAATCAGCTATTAAAAAAAGCATCGGCCTTTTTCGCTATGGAAACGAACAACAGCAAAAAATGGACCTAATCCCTCCAAGAATTTATCACAATAAACAGCCCGTTTAGCCACCATAGCGGTTATTGAATATTTTCCCACTAAAGGCCGTCCTCTTACCTAGTAGACATTAATGCTAAGTATTTGTCTGTGTTTTAATTTGGTATTTAAGATACATTTAAGATAATTCATTTCTGATTTTATTTAACACATTTACAAATATTTCTAAATCATCAGGTGAAATATTCAAAACCATTGACTTCTCTATTTTATCTTCAATTATTCGAAATGTTTTTAATGTATCTATACCTTTGTCGGTAAGGCACAATATCTTGACTCTGCTATCTTTTTTATCTCGGTTTTGTGTAAGCAACTCATGGCTTACCATGTCCTTAATAATTCTCGTAATTAACGCTTTATCTTTTTCAAATATTGAGGTTATCTTTTGAGCGTTACAATCAGGTATTTTTTCAACCATTTTTAAAATTTTCATAAAAGCAGGCGAAAAATCAATTTCAGCCAATACTAACTCTTCATCCAATCGTGTACGAAATTGTTTCATAAATTTAAATATAGATTCGACAAGTTTAAATTGATTCATATAACCTTCTTAAAAATTTAGTTGACTTGCATCAACTATTTTGAAATCATAATTATAGTTGAGCGAAGTCAACTATATTAGAACTTGTATAGATAAGTCTAGAGGTACATTAAAAATGTTTAAGGTAATTATATGAAATACATCAAAGATACATTAATTTTGAATACATTAGACTCACTTTATCGTGATGCTTCAAAAGACTTTAAAAAAATGTTTCCTTTAATATTCAAATTTCTATTTCGAAAACTGAAACCTGTAGATTGTCAAAATGCTTATTTGCCTCTCGATAGGAATCAAGGTGAATTTTTATATGATTACATTGTTTCAAATAAGTCAAAGAGCATCGTTGAATTCGGTACATCCTTCGGTATTTCAACAATTTATTTAGCAGCAGGGGCAAAAGAGACTGGCGGTAAAGTCATTACATCTGAGCTATTGCCTGAAAAGTGCAAAGTAGCACAAAGAAACTTTAAACAATGCGATTTAACTGAGTATATAGAGTTAAGAGAAGGTGATGCGTTAGAAACGCTTGCTAATTTGGAAAATGATATTGACGTATTAATACTTGATGGATGGAGCGACCTCTATCTTCCAATACTTAAACTATTAGAGCCTAGGCTCAGCAACGGTGCATTAATTTATGCCGACAATGCATCATTCCCCGGTATGAAACCTTATTTATCTTATGTAATGGAAGTGCCTGAAAAATATACCACTGACATGATAAAGGTTAAAAAAGGGAAAGTTGCAATGTCCTATAAAGTTTTTTAAATTAAAACGAAATAAGATTGCGCAAGGCCATCTAAGTTTAGTTATTAAACAAACCGCTTTTACCAGCAGTTTTTATATAAAAATATTGTTTACTTTCGGCTTACCGTGAGTACAAAAAAAAACGAAACTCCAATGGTTTACAACAGGTATTAGGATTAACAAGTTACTAGCTTCTGCTTAGCGTACAACGCTGAACACTATGCTTTGCTTGCAGATGTAAGAAATAGTAGGTGCCTTTCATGCATCATAAAAAGAAAGCTATGGAGAATACGGTAAGATCTCAAAAGAGGTATTGGCCTGTAATCCTTATACTTTTATAGAAATAATCACGATGAAGTGTCCCTTCTTTATCGTAATTATATTGACCAAACTTCTTTATGCAGGAGCGAATTCGGTATCACAACTGCTCTTGCTATTAATTTCAATTTGAGCGCTTTTTATATTGGCTAACTTGTGAGTAACAGAAGCAAAGTAACTAAAAATGAATGCCTGCTTAAATTTCACCCTCTTGTCGCTTCCTTCAGCGCTAGCGACATTGGAAACGTTATTTTATGACGTTTTCGGCTCCTTAGCGATTAGAAAATATAACGAAACGACCAACATAAACTAGTCACAACAAATAAATTCTCTGTTAATTTTATTTAAGTACTTTGCAATAAATAAAATACTTACACTTTAAACCTATTCAGGTTTTCATAAAGCTCTACAAGGCTTTTTGCTATATTGCCATTAGCTTCTGAAGCATCTCTTGCACCTTGAGTAGTTTTATTGGCTATTTCGGTAATATTAACAAGGTTTTGGTTAACTTCTTCTGCAACATGAGATTGCTCATTGGCCGCTGTTGCTATATGGGTATTCAATTCAGAGATTTCATCAACGGCTTGAGAGGCATCTTCAAATATTGTGAATGTCTCACCACTTTTTGCTAAACATTGCCCCGCAATATCAGTGCCTTTTTCCATACTTTTAACAGCATTATTAGCTTCACTTTGTAATCGCTCAACTAAGCTTTGAATGTCGACAGTGGAGGTTTGTGTTCGTTGTGCAAGTGTTCTTACCTCATCGGCAACAACGGCAAAGCCTCGGCCAGTTTCTCCTGCTCTAGCGGCTTCTATGGCGGCATTCAATGCCAGTAAGTTTGTTTGCTCTGCTATACCTTGAATATTAGCTAAAACACTACCAATATTATTAGTTTCAGAAACTAAAGATTGAATAACGACTGCTGCATCATTTATTTCATGAGATAAACGCTCAATAATATCTTGCGTTTCTTTTGCGCCCGCTTTTCCTTGCAATACTTTCTTGCGAACATCTTCTGTTACTTTTGAAGCGCTACGCGCATTATTAGCAACATCTATGGTTGTACTGCTCATTTCCTCAACCGCAGTAGATACCATTTCAGTTTCTAATTGCTGTGCTTCAATGTTAATTAGCGTGTCTTGCATTATCTGAGTTGCTATATCTGACGAACCACCTAATGCGCTTGCTTGCTGGTTAGTCTCTTGAATTGTACTTTTTAGTGTTGATAGAAAATTGTTAAAGGCCATAGCAACTTTAGCCGTTTCATCCCTACCTTTCTCATTGAGCTTAAAACTTAAGTCACCATCACCCTCACTAACTTCTACAAGCCCTTTTTGTAGCTTATTGATAGGAATTGTGATTGAGCGGCTTATAATTGTGGGCAATACCGCACCTATAACTAGTGCACAGATAAACAGATAGCTAATAAGCTTTATACCTGCCAATTCATCGTGTTCAGCTTTTAATGCTGCTTCTAAGGTGAATTTTTGAATGCTATCCAATATTTCTATAATGCTGTGTTCAACTTTATCTTCATGCACTCCTATTTTTTTTATATCGCTATATAGCTCTGTAATTTTGTACTGCTCAGTACGAGATAATACTTCATTAATCTCTAGCGTTAGTGCTGTAAATTCAGCGTTTGTTTCTTTTAATTTAGTCTCTAAACGCCGATAAGTTTCCTTTGCTTGAGTGGAGTGTAATGTGTTGACGGAGCTATTAATGAAGCTCAGTGTTTCACTAAATTCGTTATTAATTTTTTTACTTAACGTTGTAAGCTCACTTGTTAGTTTTGTAAACTCCTGTGAGGCACCTGAAATATTGCTTTCTTTTAAGTTTGCTTTTAACAAAGAACGTTCAAATAGAATAGTTTGCTCTAATTGGTGCTCTGCAATTTTTGTAATTCTATTGGATAAAGGAATGTCATTTTCCGCAATATCAACCAATTCATTACCAATTTTGTTCATTTGAGAAAGGGATATTAGCCCCATCGCAAGCATTAATACTAATTGGGTAACACCTAACAGGTAAACCTTTTGTGTGATTTTTAATCTAGAGAGCATGTAATGTTCCTACCGGTGAATTTACAAAATTAAGCGAGAGAAAAACATCCATGTCTATTCATTAAAATTATCTTATTTATTGCGTTTAAAAAGGTCTAGTGAAGGCAATGCCAAAAACAATAGCTTCTTCATCATCGACAAAATCAACAGCAATTGTAGGTGCAATGCCAAAATCTTTCACATGAAAGTCATAAGCGGCGCTAATTCGATATAAATCTTCTTCATGCGGATGTCCACCACCAATTCTTTCTTGCCCTATACCTGCCCCTAAACGAATGTTTTTCGTTGGATGGTAATAAATTGATGCTAATGCCACAGCAACACCATCATTGTGATGTGCTTTATTTGTACGCTCAAAAACTGCGCCTACACCCCATTGTTTATTTAACTTATATTCATACTCAAATCCAAAAGTGAATTCAGTTTCACTTTCAATATGCGTAGCACCAATAAATACTCCGGGGATATGTTTTGCATTCTCAGCAGCTTGAGTACAAGTAGTAAAAATTATCGTTGAAAAAAGTGTTAGGCTAAAAAGTTTTGCCTTCATATTATTCCTTATATTTTATGTGGTTATATTCTATGTAACAATATAAGACAGTATTTAACAAAGAATCAATTAATGCAAACTTAGCGATAGTTTTTTATTTTTGTATTTTATTGCTTAGATTTTTTCCTAAAATGAACAAGCTATTAGCCAGCAGTTTTGAATAAATCGTGTTTAAAGATCAAAGCTCGATGGCAGTTACAACTTAGAATAAGCATTAGATATAACGGAATTCTAACTTCTGATTTGCGCATCTTTCGTACATTATGCTTTGTCTGCAGAAGCACCTAACGGTCGAGTTCTATCACGTACCTAAAAATAACAATGGAGAGTACGGTGAGGTTTCAAAAGAAGTATTGGAGTGTAAAGTTTATATGCAAGTATAAATAATCACGATGAAGTGTCCCTTCTTTATCGTGATTATATTTACCGAACTTTTTTATGCAGGAGCGAGCTCGTTATCACTACTGCTCTTGCTATTAATTTCTGTTCGGCTTGAACGTTTTTTATTGGTCAACTTATAAGCAACGACAGCAAAGAACGTAGCAACAAAGCCAAGCCCTGCTTGCGTGCCAAAGGCTGTTAATTCACCAGCTTGCCAAAGTAATTGCAGATTTTTAGCGTACATCATCCAATCACTTAATATTGTTAGTAACAACACCGCACTGGCCAGCGCAAAGCTACCAACGAGTAAGGTTTGTTTTTTAACAAAAACGGCGACAATTGCAGACAATACTAGGCAAGCCACAAAAGCATAAATAACATAGTCGGCACGGTTTACTAATGTAACGGGTAATAGTCGTTCAGCTAAAAAGGCTACGCAACACGCTAACCCAACACCTAACGTGCTGATTAAGGTAGTATGGGTGACAATTTTCACTGAACGTTGTGACGCTTTCAGGCGTTTCTGGCGCTTCTCAATCCATAGCATATTACCTGTAACAATCAACGCACAAACCGCAATGCCTAAGATGAAGTAAATAAAGCGTAAGTCTAAGCCCGCAAAACCGCCAAAGTGCAATTCGCTTAAAGTATCTATACCGTGACGGACTTCACTATGTTGCTCTGCATCATCTTTAAAAATGATCGAGTCATCAATTAGGTTAAGTGCCACTTCATAACGTTGCGCAAACATACCGTCAACTAGGCCTATTAGGTGCATGGCTGTACTTTTATCGCCATAATTATACATACGAATGACTACTGGCATATGGCCAAACTCAAGGCTATATCGCTCAACTAATTGATCAATATTCTGATATTGATACGGCTGACTCTGCCATTCAACTTCAACACTGCGTACACCTGCATCCTTTAGCAAGGCGTCTTGATCACCTTTATACAAAATAACCGCAAAAGCTATTTGGTAAATAATCACCAAATTAAAAATTAGGCCACTGAGTGCATACATTAAAGTAAACGGTAAACTAATAGTGCCAATAACATTGTGCATATCTAGCAGTTTACTACGCGAATTCGACTGAGTTCGATACTGAAAGAAGTTGCCGATTAACTTTCTCGCGTGGATCAAAATACCTGATAACAGCATGAAAAAGAAAAATAACGTAACAAAGCCAAGCAGGTAAACACCATAGGGAATATTTAGATCACGATGAAGATGATAAATGAATTCAGCTAAAATAAACTGGTCAATCTCACCTACTACTTTTCCGCTAACAGGATCCATCAGCAAACCGATATACTCTCGCCCTGCTTCTTCCTCGATTAAGTCTACATATGCCTGATAGTAAGGGTTTTCTTCTGAAGGTGGAATTATGGTTAAATGTTCTTTGGCATTAAACGGGCGACCCGCTATCGCCAATTGCATAATTTCACTTACTGATAATATTTCACCTTGTTCAACTGCTTGTGTTGGTTGTACCGACCATTGAAAAATTTCATCACGGAAAAGGCTAACAGAGCCCGCAAAAAAAATAGTAAAAAGTAAGCTGGAGATGATAATGCCAATCCAGCCATGTGCGTCTGTTAAATTTGTTAAAGTATGTTTTTTCATTGCTTAAGCCATAAAGTAAAAAACGTTAATAAACGTAGATACCACTAACGGATAACCACATCGTTTCCACGCTTGTTTCGCAGATTTCGATGAATAACTCATCACCATAGCAATCGCCCACATAGGAAAAGCCACTAATAAACCAATAATCAACTTCTGATCAATATTTAACGGCAAAAGGTAATTGAGGTTAAGCATAATTGAGATAGAGAACAGACAACCCGCCAAAATAGCCACCAGTGTTTTATGCAGCATATTGCCCTCCAGCACTGACTAATACTGATAAAAACATCACGGCAGTAATAGCTGAGGGAAATTTTTTATTACTGATATGGCCATGCATAAAAATAACAATCCCCCAAAATGCCATCACCAACGCAAGAACATAAAACGATGCTGTTACAGCGATATGCCACTGCAATGCTGACAACAAGGCAACACTGACTAAAATAATAAAACCAGCCCAGGCGAAGCGCTTGTTGAGCGGTTTATCAAACAATTTTTGATTTACAGAGGCGGAATAACTTAAAAGACAGGCAATCCAGGTTAAAAAAACGGTAAGTTCCATTTAAATTCACTTATTTATTAATAATCGTTCGTATTACGATTTGTATATTAGTGGTTTTTTATAAAATTAACAGCATTAATTTAACTGGAATTTAAATGTGCAGACTAACAAGTAAGAATGGGACAACATAGACATATAGAATAATGCCTATATTGCTAAAGTTTATAAAAAATAACTAACCTTTTGCCAGCATAAAATCTAACCAACGCGCTGGTAAAATACGCTTAAATACTGCAAAAATTTTCGTAGGCGTGGTAATGCGATAACGCAACTGGGGTCGTTTACTTTCTAATGCATGAATAAGTGCTTTAGTAACATCTAAGGGCTCTAGCGTGAAAGCAGCGTTTGATTTTCCACTACTTAAGCGCTCAATTTGTTGCTGATACTCTTTTTTATGTGCGCTAGCATCGATATCAATGTTTTGCTGAAATGCTGCTAAGGCATTAGCACGAAACTGTGTATTAATAGGCCCTGGTTGTAAAAGCACAACATCAATATTTGCCAACTTTAATTCTAGTCGTAATGTATCGGTTAACCCTTCTATGGCATATTTTGAAGCATTATAAGCGCCACGGTAAGCCATAGAAACAAAACCTAAAACAGAGCTACATTGAATAATACGGCCATGCCCCTGTTGTCTCATCACGGGAATAACCTGCTTGGTTAGTTCATGCCAGCCAAAAACATTAGTGTCAAATTGCGCTTTTAGTGCTTCGGTCGATAAATCTTCTAGCGCGCCGGGTTGTCCGTATGCACCGTTATTAAATAAGAAGTCTAACTGCCCGTCTGTTTGTTCAAGTACCTTGGCAAGTGTGTCTGCAATACTTTCTGTTTTGGTAACATCAAGCAAGTATGCTGTTAGTCCCTTTTCTTGCAGCATTGCCACATCTTGTTCTTTACGCGCCGTGGCAAATACCTGATACCCGCGTGCAGACAAGGTAAGTGCGGCGTGTAAGCCAATGCCTGATGAGCAACCAGTAATTAGAATAGATTTATTCGACATAAATGAGTGTAACTATTTAGTAGCAGATGACCCGCAGTTTACTTGATTACTGACTAAATTTGAACGAATTGATATGAAACATAGTAAGCAAAAGTTACATTCTTTCATCTTTTGGTGAGTCCATTACCACGTGAGTTGTAATGGTTCGAACTTGTGGAATGGCGCCAAGTACATTGGCATGAAAGGCTTTAAAAGATTTAATATCTTTGGTTTCAATACGCAATAAATACTCAAATGCGCCAGTCATGTTGTGGCATTCTTTTACTTCATCAGCAATATTAATCGCCTTTTCGAATGCTTGCTGCGACTCGGTAGAATGCTCTCCTAGGCCGATACTTATGTAGGCAATAAAGTTAATACCTAGCAAGTCTGCATCTAAAACAGCACGGTAGCCTTTGATCAAGCCACTATTTTCTAATTCTTGCACGCGACGTAAACATGCAGATGGCGACAAGCCTATCTTTTCCGCCAACTCTGAATTAGCAATTCGGCCATTAATTTTAAGTTCACGCAATATTTCACGGTTATATCTATCTAACTTAGTCATTTGTTGTCCATTTAGATTTATTATACCAACAACTTGCACGGTTCTTGTGTAGAAATCAATTTATACTTGTTCAACACTTACTGCAATAAAGGATGAACTTTATGAACGCTGAAATACTAACGGCCTTAGCCATTTTCGCTTTTGTCTCATCTATAACACCTGGCCCGAACAACTTGATGTTAATGAACTCTGGTGCAAATTATGGCTTTAAACGAACCTTGCCACACGCATTAGGTGTCGGAATTGGTTTTACAGTGATGGTGGCGTTAGTAGGTTTAGGTATTATGCAGTTATTTGATATTTTCCCAATAAGTTATCAAATATTAAAAGTACTAAGCATTGTTTACCTGCTGCATTTGGCTGGAAAAATAGCTATGTCTAATTCATCAATTGAAACAGACAACAGCAATGCTAAGCCTTTTACTTTTGTGCAAGCCGCCATGTTTCAATGGGTGAACCCTAAAGCATGGACTATGGCGCTAACAGCTATTAGTGTTTACGCACCAACAAAAAACTTAGGTGCAGTACTCTTTGTTTCACTAGTATTTGGTTTAGTTAACTTTCCTTGTATCAGTAGCTGGGTAGTTTTAGGCCAAAAAATGCAAGTTTTTCTCACCAACAAAAAGCGCTTAAGAATATTCAATGGCTCAATGGCCGCTTTACTGGTGTTCTCTTTGTATCCTGTTTTTTTAAACTAAAATGATTAAATTCAATATCGTGATTACGAAAGCAAAAAGGTGGTTATTGCCACCTTTCATTATTTCTCGTTTTGATTAACTTTATTTAGCTTAGTAACCTTCACAAATTTGCCAATTTTCAGGACACTGTGCCTTAACAATATGATTTAAGGCGTAATCAAAATCTTCTGCGGTTAACACTCGACCACTATGGGCTGCAGCAAAATAATCAACATCTAACTGCTCTTTAAGCAAGCGCTTGTTCAATAACTGTAAAGTTGCTCCACCATTGGGAGAGCCTTTAACTTTTCTAGAAAAAAACATATCAGCAGTAAAAAGTAGCTTCGCCTGTGAGAAGTAAGTGATCAAATTGTGCGTCGCATGGCCACTGGCAATGTCAAAAACTTGAAGTGCACCATTAGCAAAGCTTGCTTTGTTTTTTACAAACTCAAAACGGTCTTGTTTGATATCGACTTGAGCAAGCTCTTTGATCAAGGCTTGGTGTTCCTCAACACTGATGAAGGTTACGCCAAGTTCGTTTGCTTCTTTCATTCCTTCCAAGTGATCGGTATGATGATGGCTAACCACTTGATATTTTAATGGTTTATCCATATTTGCAAACTTTTGCACAGCCCAAAACCGTTGTTTTAAATCTTCATAACCGCCAGTGCCGATAAAGTAGTCGCCGGTATCTAAAAATACAGAAAAGCCCCAACTTTTACCTGCTATATAAATATTATCAAAGATTTTTTCTACCATCATTTCAGAAAAGCTCAGTGTGGGAGCATTTTCTTTATAATCATTAGGTAATTTAAAATAATTGCTTGTGTCAGGGTTTATGACCAATGTTCGTGAAATCGAAACAAAAGACGGTTGACCCGCTTTAGTAACGTAAGTACTGCCTGCATACCGAACACCTTGTTGTTGTTTAACATCTGAATAGTTATAGACAGATAATTTTCCTGGAGCCCAATGAGGTTTTGACATTTTGGCAATAAGGCCCGTTTTTTCATCGATATATAAGGTTAGTTCTTCATAACCTTTTATCGTTAGCCTTAACTGTATTTCTGAACCTGCAATTGATTTTTCGTTTAACAAGAGCTTGGCATCTGCTCTATTCTCGTTAAGTAAAATAGCTAGTGCTGTGTCTAAGTAATAGAAATGACGTCTATCAGCACTTGCATAAGTTAAGCTAGCGTTTGGGGATAATGTTTTAAGCGTATGATTTAATTGATAGCCTTGATTACCGTCGAATATTTGATGTTGTGTAGAGAAGCTACTTTTTCCGCCGCGGATCCATTTAAAATCTTTACGCTTTTTATTCAAGTCAATCATACTATCTGAGCGGTAACTGACTAAGTCAACCATTGTTGGGTTATGGCTCTGACCATAACTGAAGCCTTTATAATAGTCTTTTATATTAAGGCTTTTAACTTTTAATAATTGCTTGCCACCGTAAGCAGCCACCACTTTATCAATGAGCTGATCTTCTTTACTACCAGCATTAGCATGACCAACAAACGCAATACAACAACCTAATATGACAAGTATTTTAGTTATTTTTATCATTTCGATACTCCCTTAAAAATCGCAAATAAACTGTAGTGCAATTAAAAGTAGCCTGCGATTAATATGAGATAGAATGATGGTATTATCGGTCAAATAACTTACTGAAACATGAATTTACATAAGGAAATACTTGGATGTTTTAGTTAAGGTCGCTTGCTATATAACTAAGTACTTTCATCTATATTATTTCTAACTCGGATCACAACGGTGCCAGCAATTTTGTCATGCCAACCCTGCTTTTTAGCATCCCAAGCAATCCAGAGAAAGCCTAATCCCAAAGGTATTAATGAAACATAGTAAGCAAGATAACGAATGATTGATTGTTTAATGCTTGGCTTGTTGCCTGTTTTCACGTCAACAATTTTCGCTAATAGGGCAATTTTACCCGGTGTAGCTGATTTATATACCCAGAATAAAATAATAGCCGCGATAGGAAATACATAACTAACGATAAAATCTAGCCAGCCTTGAACTGTTTCACCACGATAAAAGTACTCGCCGCCATAAATTAAAAACAGAATAGGAAAAGTGATCATAATTAGAATAATGGTATCTACAATACTGGCTCCAAATCGTACCCAAAAACCAACGTACTGAAACACTTCTTTGTTGGTATCTACTTTACTATTATTCACCTTATTCTCCGATAATACTAAGCTAATTTGCATTGAAACTGCCTGCCATGCAAAAGTCATTCACCATGCTAGCATTACTTAGCATATTGCTAACTAGCCTAGATCAATGTTCTAGTGTGATTAACGTTAAACCAATTAGCTTAGCCAGCACCTGAATAATAATGACCTAAATTTAATTAGCTTTTTTTGATACTTTGCTTTCTGCTGTGTCCATTTCTTTTGCTTGCCAATAGCCTTGTGAGCCTAACTTACTCCAAGCCCATTTCATCCAATTTAAGCCTGAAAAACTTAGCCAAATCACCCAAGCTAACATTAGGCCTTTATAAAACAGAATAGGAACACTAATAACTGAAATTTCCGGTAACAGGCCCTCAGACTTATCAGCAAACCACTGTAAGTAGTTACCATATGAATTGTTGCCTGTTATGCCCATATCAGGAGAGCTTAACAAGCTAGTTGGTATAGCCGCTAATAAAGAAAGTAGTGTAATTATCGACAGGCCATAAAGTAATAACTGCGAAAAATTGAAGGCATTACGATTAAGTGTTTTAGGTCGATAAGTGCTCGCTGTTAATGACGCAAACCACACCGCCACTAACATTAATATGCCCCAATTATTTAAACTTAAACCAAAACCTAAGGCAATCCAGCTTATCGTGGTTAAAGGTGAAAATGGAACTCTAGCCACTAATAGTGCTAAGAAGATAAACACCAATAACTCCCCCCAGTACAATACCGCAGGACCAAGCACAGGACCATCCGCCCACAGCACCCAGCGTTGTCGAGTTAAATTCATCGCACTGGTAATATTACTAATTGGAGCATTCAAGTTAATTATTGGTGCAGTGAGAACTAGTTGGTCTGCAATATTTGCTCGCATTAATATCTGAATATTATGCCTACCAGGTAAAATAGGTATGGCTAACTTTCCCTGTTCTAGCTGCAAATTTATTAATTTACTATCAGTTTTAATTTCTTTTAGCTGATAGTTTTGTGGCAAATCAATAATGTGTTCACCACCGCGAGTACTTCGATAGTCAAATGATAGCTTCAGTTTAGAGGCACGAGTCCCTTGTTCAATTTCATACTTGACCCGATCAATCGCTAGAACATCACCTTTAACCGCCTTCGGCCTTGTGGTGGAAATCGTTAGTGTTTCACCTGGGTAAGGGTAAAATAAGTAAGAAAAATAGTCGTTATTTTTTTGTTCAGCTAAAATCATCGGTAAGCCACTAATTTCAGCATGCCATGACGGGCTAACAATAACCTGCCATTGTTCAATTAAAGCAGATTCAGGGCTAGCATAAAGCGATAATAATTGCTGTCTATCGATGGTTGAACGCCAAATAAATTGATTTTTACCTGCCGGCAAAGTAACTTCTACTTGACCATTTTCTAATAAAATATCGGCACTGATCACATGCTCACCAGCTAATGTAGCAATACGAGTATTAATTGACCCTGTACTCGGCGCAATGCGCTCAACCGTGGTTTTCAGTGTCCATATTTGATCGATTGAAAGTTCGCGAGTCACTTTAACAAAAGGCCGAGCACTGTAGCGTGTAGACGATACTTTACCCTCATCCAACGTTGTCTCGTTATTGACTGTTTTTTCTTTGATGATAGACAGAAACGCCAAGGAATTACCGCTTAAACTATTAGCTTGGCTACCAACAACCTGCCATGAACGACTGCTATTTACCTCGATATATTGCGGAATATCTTTAAATTCAAGTTGAAAAGTATCTACCGGCGCTATTTTTCCTAATAAAGTAAAAGTCGATATACCTTTTGAAGCCGGAATATATATCCATGCGCCGCGCTTTAATAAACTATTGATCGGCTTGCCATTTAGCAATAATTTCTCTGGTCGCCAAAACTCAGATCGAGGTAAAGCCACTGCAGTATCAGCATTCGCATGAACTACTAAGGTAAGTTGAAGTGACTTTTCTTCACTATCCACGGTAAGCTGGTTGATCAAAGCACAGGATGGCGCGCAGTTAGGGGCAGCCAATACGCGTTGTTTTAATTCATTTAGTAATTGCTGTTGTGGAAATTCAGCCGCTTCGGTAGTCACTGAAGCGCCAGGGAATAATACAAACATAGCTAATATTACAGTTAACGCTTGCGCGCGAAAATCACTGATACGCGGTTTAATTAAATCTTTTAGCATCAATATTAGCCACATCAACGATAGTAAAACTCCAGCAATTTTAACCACTCGGTAACTATTTTTTGATAATACAATGACATCAAACATTTGGTTTTCTGCCACCGGACTATGCCAGTTAATTTGATATGCATTCCACTGCCAGTTCGGGATACCCGAACCAGCTTGAATAAGAGCATCAGTTTGATAACGTTCCATCAACAAATCAGCTTTTTTAATTTTGCTGCCAGTGACTTCAATTTGTTCCACACTTTCCATCGCTGAATAGGCTTGTTTAGCCGTTTTTGATTGAATCATTTCTGTCACAACATTCATATCCATTTGGCTGCGTCTATCGAAGCTTTCAACAGCAGAAGCATGAGCTTCTAATTGTGGGTGAATTACTGTTCTTAGTTGCGTAGCACTAAAAAATAAGATTGAGCCAACAGCAATGGCAATACTGATCGCCCAATAGCTATTCACAATAGACTTTAATGAGGTAAATGGCTGATGCTTCTTAATCGCGATGGCGAGTAAAAAGTTACCGATAGCAATGAGAGGTACGCCAGTCTCTTGATAAGTCACAATTAGCATTAACCCGGTAATTACTCCAGCGCTAACACTAACAAGTCGACTGGCGATAAAGGCTGACAATAAAACAATAAAGCTTGCCCAAATGCTCCAATTGCCCCACCAACTATTAGAAACACTATCAGCACCAAATACGGCGAATAATTTATTTCCCGGTGGTAAATTAAGCGTTAACGACACACGTTCGAAATTGCTTTGCCAACCACTAATAGCAATATTACTGTCGGCTTCAAACACACCGCGAGCGCTGAGGTTAATACCGGGGTATCGATTTTCTAGTCCTCGCTCATCGGCTGATTGACTGGTGATTAATACCGAGCCATCTTGGTCTTCAGCCGACTCCAACATATAAGGCGTGTTCATGCTTAAGCGCCAATCACTGATCATCTCGCCCGTAATATGGTCGCTAAAGGTGTAGTTCGAACTATCAAAAGAAAGCCATAAGGTTCTATTTAATGCTAATTGATTTTCAACATGAAGTGGCTTGCCTCGATGCTGAATTTCATAGCTAAGTACATCAGTTTCACGTAATAAATAACTCGGTAATTCATACCAAGCATCGGGCATCTCTGCTTGGGTGTTATCAACCATTGATGCGCCACTTAGTTTGCCAAGGCGTAAGCTTTCATCACCTTTAAAGACCCAAATTTCATCTTTTGGCCAAACATGAGACTGCTGAGGTCGTTGCCATTCAAGCAATGCAGGCTTTGCATAACCGCGTACTAATATTTGCCAAGACCCTGGTTTTAGTTTTGCGTGTAATAATCCATCAGCATCTAAAAATGCCGACAGTTTTGATTCAATACCAATAAGCTCAACACCTTTGGGTAGCACTTCACCCAAAATAACTTCACGCATTTTTCCTGAAACATTAAGACTTAAATAAGTATCAAACTCAATGTAGCTGCCATCAGCTACTCTACGGGCAACATAAAGTTCAACTGAGTCACGCTTTTTTTGATTCGGCTCTAATGCTTGTAGCCATAATTCATTGTTTTCAATTTTAGGAAAAACGACAACCCGATCATTAAGAGTCATTTGTACAAAGGCATATTGATTGGGAATTGAAATACTTTCAGGAATTTTAGGCCAGTTGAATTGTCCAGTAATATTATAGCGACCTTTTTCTAATTCAATAGCAGGTTTACCTTGATGCAACACCACCGGTTTATACTGCCGATTAACTTTAACTGATAAAGGCCAGTTTTTTGAGTTGCCTGGCAATGGAATAAAACTATTTGCCAGTACTTGCCATGATTGTTGAAAAGTCGCAGAGGTGTTTTGCACCGCTAAATTTAAGGTACTCGGCCAAGCGCAAACATGATTTTGTTTTTTATTGAAATCTGAACGATTAATAAATGGGCAAGTGAAGTGTTCATTACCCTTCATCACCCAAGGTAACCACGGCGTTAGGATTTCGGGAACACTTTCTTTCGCGAGTGATGACTCTGCTGTAGCCGCAGCTTCTTGGCTAAAAAGCAAAGTAGTTAGTAATAATAAAAAACCACTTAAAACGCTTAAGTAAGTTTTAGTCATGCTTGCAACTCCTTGTAAGGGTTATACCAATTAGACTAACACTAACATCTACTTAGGTATATTAGTGTGTGCTTAATAACGCCATAAATGCAAATTTATAAGTACTTAGTAGTAAGATTATTACGGCAAGATTAGCATTGAATAAATTAAGAAAGTTGCGTTTTAATCGTTATAAATTTTAGTGAAATGGGTAAGGTAACCTTTGGTTGCACAAAAACTGTAACAATTTAGCTTGCATTCATTTAAAGCTTATCATTATAAATTACACTAACATTTAAATAAGGGAGCCCTTAAATAGAGATAAAATGAAAGATTTAATCGAAAATAAAAAATCACTGGCGTATAGATTTTTCTCTAATGCTATTGCTTGCAGCTTACTTATGATAGCGCCTTCCCACGCAGAATCACTTCATAGCAAAACAGAAAATACTAAAATAGCCACAAAAATCAAGTTTGCTGATAATGTTCCCAACCATAAAAAAAACATGCTTAAAAGCTGGGTAAATCACGCTGAAAATGCTTTACGTTCAGTTTATGGCACTCTGCCAGTTGATGACTATATTACAATAATTAAAGCCAGTAATAGAGGAACTGCTGCGGTTCCTTGGGGAGAAGTGAACCGGTATTCACCGCCAGAAGTCACTTTAATTATTAATACTAAAAGTAGACTAAAGGATTTAAAAGCCGATTGGACAATTTACCATGAATTGAGTCATTTACTCATCCCTTATGATGCTGGCGACGCAAGATGGTTTTCAGAAGGGTTAGCGAGTTATTACCAAAATATTACCCAAGCTAGAGTAGGAATGTTTGACGAACAAACTATGTGGCAAAAGCTCTACAATGGTTTCGAGCGCGGTAATAAACAGCAGCAATATAATCACCAGCCATTGAGTTATGTCAGTGATAATATTGACCAGAACCGTAACTATATGCGTATTTATTGGAGTGGTGCTTTATATTGGCTAAAAGCGGACGTTGCGCTTCGAGAATCAACTAAAAACACAGCTAGTCCTCATTCATTAGATTTAGCCTTAAAGCAGTTACAACAGTGTTGCTTTAATCGCTATCTAAGCGTAGAAGAAATAGTCAAAAAGCTTGATGAATTAAGCCAAAGTAAAATTTTTAGCTCTTTATTGACTGAATTCTCATCAAGCTACGCTATCCCTGAGTATCTATCATTATTAAAATCTCTAGGTATTGACATAAAAAATGGCCAACCTGAATTAAATAATCATGCAAAATTAAGCTTTCAGCGAAAAGCAATTTTCACAGGTAATTAGCTATAATTTAGATAATAAAAAGTCAATTATCATTTAGTAAAATAACAAGAAAAACTTGTACTAGAACAAGAATATGCTAGACATATACTATTGGGTGTATTTCTTTGTCACTTTACTTTAGCCAGAGTGATATATTAATGTCCTATCAAGCAAAAGGAATTATTGCGATGAAAGTATTAGTAGTTGATGATATGGTTTCAATGCGGCATGTTATGTTACACATGCTCAGAAGTCTTGGTCATACAGATATTGATGAGGCCGCCGATGGTTTACAAGCTTTAGGTTTATTGAATAAAAAGTCCTACGATCTACTTATTACTGACTACCACATGCCGAAAATAGATGGGCGACAACTGCTTAAATCAATACGGAGTAACAAAGATTTAGTAGACCTACCCGTACTTATGGTTTCATGTGAAGATGAAAAATCTCGTATAAAAGCAATTATAGCCTGTGATGTTACAGACTTTATTGTCAAACCTTTTAGCTTGCAAACTCTTGAAATTAAAATTAAAAAAATTGAAAAGCAATTCCCTCCAAAAATAAGCATCATTTAAATAATCAATTTTCAATACATCGATTAAAATGATGTTATCATTTATTAGCTAGCTATATACACATTTATACTCACAGTAATGTTGTTTCACTATTTCCCACACTACATTGTTAACTATAACCTTTTTACATAAAACAAAGTTTTATAAATAGCTATCTCAATCTTGATTATATACCATACACTCATAATTAAATAAGGATTTCAAAAACCTCACATGAACAAAGCTTTCTATCTAGCATTATTGTTTAGTACCTCATTTCAATGCTTTGCTGATTCAGTTTACATTGGGATCGATTATGTATTGACAGACATTGAGCTTGTCGATCAAAGTGCAAAACCAAAATCAACGGCTGTGCGGATAGGTGCGAGCAATAATAATATGGCATTTGAAGCTCAGTATCTCAAGGCTAATAGTACCGATAACATTTACCGTATAGAATTCGATTTAGAACAAAGTATTGCACTCTACTTTGTCATGCAATCTGATATTCAAAACGGTTTTGGCCTAGACGTTTCTCTCGGATATGCTAAGACAGATATAATCGTTTCAGGCCCCCAAGAAACATTTAACGGCACAGATCAATATAGTGGTTTCTCATGGGGAGTAGCTATCCATCAACAATTGCCTTATTTTGAACGAGCACAAGTTAAACTTGGCTATCAATCGTTTTATAAAGACAGTGATCTCGAAATAACAGCCATTTCTCTTGGCTTTACATACCAATTTTAGCCAATATAAGCTTGCTTATATAAAAGGTATTTCAATGAAAATTACGAAAAAACAGTACACCTCTAAATCATCAATTATCGCTCTTTTATTAACTTGCACTCTTTTGACTAGCTGTGGATCAGATAATAATTCTGATGAATTAGCGAAAGCAATAGATTTGGAAACTCAGCGTTCACAAGGCACTATTATAGAGTCCGTTACTATAGTTGGAGACCATACTCGATTAAGAGTTGGAGAAAACCACCAACTCAGCGCAACTGGAATAGATAGTAATGATGACATTAGAGATATAACTAATGAGCTCATTTGGAGCTCAAGTGATACCAGCATTGCGACAGTCGACAGTAAAGGCTTAGTTACTGCGCTCGCTAATTCTGCCATCAATCAGGGTGTAGTTACAATTACAGGGACCACTATTAATGATATTTTTGGTACCGGTGAAATGTCAGTCAGCGATGTAGCAGTAACAACAATCAATTTAAAACAAATTCAACCAATGACAGGCAGTATTAACACATGTATTAAGGCTAGCATTAAAGGCGATGTAAGTTATGCTGACGGCTATACATCTTTAAACACAGTAAGAGACATAAACTTTAGTCTCGATAACGACACCTCTGCCATAATTGAGACTGATGGTACGCTATACACTTCAGCAGCAGTAATTGAACACACAATAATTACTGCAAAAACAGGTAACATTTCAGGGCAATTAACAGTCACTGCCGATCCTGTGAACCTGGAAAGCTTAAATATTTTATTAGACGATGAAGCAGTTAATTTAATCACAGTTAACATTGGCGAGCGAGTATTAGTTAATGGGCAAGCGAGTTTAAACAGTGACGTTACTACAACTAATTTTATCATTAACGATACTATTTCATGGTCACAAGCAGAGACGGGCTATGCAGGTATAACAACCAAAGATGATAATAAAGGCACTATATTCGCACTTAAGCCCGGCGTTACGCAGTTGATCGGCACTTGTGGTGGAAAACAATCAATAGCAACCTTAGAAGTAAAGGGTGAAGCTAATCTTGATACAATCGAGATTAATGATGGCAATGATACCATTTCTTTAGCACCATTAAATTCGATTGAATTAACACTAACGGGCAACTATACCTCAACACCTACAAGTTTGAATATCAGTGAATTTTCTGAATGGAGTATTAACGGTAGCAGCCTAATTAATGCCGAATTAATTAATTTAGGAACAAATGAAGCCACGTATAAAATAACTAGCACCTCTAGTACTACTGGCATTGCTATTATCTCAGCATCTTATGACGGCATGACAAGTACTGTAAAAATTGACATTGAATAAAATAGTTTACATAGATAATCATTTTTAAATCGATTGTCTATACCCTACATACTATCTTATATGAAGTAATATGTTAGTTATGAGAGTGTTATGGCATTCATAAAATTGGATTGAGACTAAATAGCATTTTCAGCAAGCAATAAAAGGCTATGTTTAAAAAACTATTCAATTTAAACCGTAGCCCCTACCTTCTGTACATTGAACCAGTTTACCACTAATAAATTGGTTCAACCTAACAGTAAACTTACAACAGTTTAGTATTTTATTTACGTAAATATTACTAGAGCTATAGCTTTATTGTATAAATAAATATTTACTAAAATCATCGGTACTCTCAATTATAGTTCATTAAAATTACTATTGAATAACGCTCGACAATTCACTAACCTGTCGCCTGTTGTTATACATAGCCGTTAAATTCAAAGCGACATGAAAGCTAATAAAATCAAATCGGCCAAATGAATATAAAAGGAAATAGAATGCTGAAAAGTCATTTTTCATCAGTAAAAGCATGCTTAATCACAGTTTTATTAATTACACTAAGCGGTTGTTTTAATCCTGATCCAGCGGTGAAAGCAGTCAATGCTTATATTGAAAAACAAAGAACAGATAAAACTCAAGATGGCTGGAAAACTAAGTTAGAAAAACCAGAAATAGTTGAGTTTAATTCAGAAGCTAAGTATTACTGGGATATAGAAACTACCGAAGGAAAATTAGTGGTTGAATTATTCCCAAAAACTGCGCCAATGCACGCAACAAGTACCATATATTTAACTAACTTAGGTTTCTATGATGACTTGATTTTTCATCGCGTAATCAACAAGTTTATGGCGCAAGGCGGTGATCCTCTAGGAAACGGCACGGGTAACCCTGGCTATAAATATGCAGGTGAGTTTGACGGCACATTAACTCATGATAAACCGGGTCTACTAAGCATGGCCAACTCGGGACCTAATACTGATGGTAGCCAGTTTTTCATTACCTTTACACCAACACCTTGGTTAGACGGTAAACACACTATATTTGGTGAAGTTGTTGAAGGTTTAGATACAACACTTAGCACAATAGAAGAATTAGGCAGTCGTTCAGGTCGAACGAAAAAAGAAGTAAAAATAATTAAAGCTAGTATTCGTGTTGAATAGGGTTGGACTAAAAGCGAGTTAATCGCTGTGAACCTTAGGTAAATCAAGAACAAGGTGAATGATCTTTCACCTTGTTCTATTTAAAACGTTTTTAATAACTTATTTATTTAACGCAGCTTTAGCTGCCTCAACTTTACTAAAATCTAAACCTAATTCATCTACAGCTTCTTTTATCAACGCAGGGTTTTGCATCAATAACATCATCATTGCTTGTAGTTTATCTTGTGGAATACCTAATTGTTGCACTGTTGCCATCGCCATTAGCGGATTTTCCGTTAGTGCTTGAAAAACTTCTTTGGTTTGCTCTTCACTAACGTTGTGTTCTTTTAAAATTGCAATAATTGGGTTCATCTAATTTCCTATTTACGCTTACATTAATTTAATTTTGCTTCACGAAGTTCGCACTTACGAATTGCCGATATTCTATCAGTTTGATAATCAATTTAAAAAGCGATTATCTACTTTACGTTAACACCTTCTAGCTGCGTTTATTTTTCGGTACATAATTTAAAATAGACACCGGGACAATTTTCTTCACAGGGAATGCTTCAAACTCTCTACGTTCAATCACCTGATCTAAGTGACTTTCAATTGCACAAAGGTTTCTAAAGTTATCTTTGGCGACAAATGAAACCGCTTCTCCGCTTTTACCTGCACGACCGGTGCGGCCTATCCGATGGATATAATCATCAACTTTATCAGGTAAATCATAGTTAACCACTCGCGAAAGCTCACCGATATCAATACCGCGTGCAGCAATGCCCGTCGCCACCAAAAAGTTAATTTCCCCGGCCTTAAAGTCATTTAATATTTGTTCACGTATGGCTTGTGTTCGACCACTGTGTATAGACTCAGCCTTAATGCCACGCTTTTCTAGTTGGCTCACTAGCTTTGCTGCACCATGTTTAGTTTCGATAAAAATTAGTGCTTGTTGCCATGCTTGTTCTTTAATTAAATAACTCAATAATGCTGACTTATTTGTTTTATCGACCGTCACCAACCATTGAGCTATTTTCGGTTTTGATGCACTATTTTTAGCAATAGATATTTCACTAGCGTTATGAATTGTGCGCTTTGCTAATGCCCTAACATCGTCAGAAATTGTGGCAGAAAACAATAAATTTTGTCGTTGTTCAGGTAAACGTTCAATGATTTTATTAATATCGTCAATAAAACCCATATCTAACATTCTATCGGCTTCATCAAGCACAAAAGTTTCAAGCTGATCAAAATGTACCGCGCGTTGATGTGCCATATCAAGCAACCGGCCTGGTGTCGCCACTAAGATATCTATGCCCCAGATCAAACGTTGTTTTTGTGGCTCTATTTCAGTACCACCATACATCGCCATTGAGCTAATATTTATGTATTTTCCATATTGCGCAATGCTCGCTTCAACCTGAATAGCAAGTTCGCGTGTCGGGGTTAATATCAAAGCACGAACCCGTTTACCACGTAAATTTCGCTCTTCATCATTTTCAGCAGCACTTAACCTTTCCAATAAAGGTAAAACAAAACTTGCGGTTTTCCCGGTGCCGGTTTGTGCTGCAGCAATAATATCTTTACCCGATAAAACCACGGGTATTGCCTGCTTTTGAATTTCGGTAGGTTCTACGTAAGCTAAGTCAGCTATCGCATTTAATAGCGGAGTTGACAATCCAAGCTGGGAAAATGGCATTAAAGGCCTCTTTAGGTGTGTGCTATATAAGGATAAAGATGGTTATCCTCAAAATTATTAGGATTATAACATTAATAACAAATACCGTGCAGCTGAACTTTCATTGTAACATTGGCGACCAATATTCATTTCTAAAAAAGTAAATATGACTAAAGTCTTCATATGATTTATGTTAAAACTACTGCTATAATATTTTCAGCAGAACATTTAAATAACATTTAAAAAAATCATAACATTAGGTTGTCTTCATAATGGAAAAGGCAGAAAAGGAAACGAAGTGTAGGGATGCATCTTATGGTAGCGTCTACGTTATGATTCATTCATTTTTTAGTGATGTAATAAAAATAGGCTGTACGCGAATAGATCCTAACGAACATGCAATAGCTCTTTCTGCGAAAACCCCTGGTGATTATACCGTCGTTTATTCATTAAAATGCATGCACCCATGCAGAATTAAAAAGCAAATTCGTGAGTACTTAAATGCCGAAGAGTATGCTGGCGGGTTTTATCAAGTCCCTGCAGAAGTAGCAGAGAACTTACTAAAAAGAGAAACATTAAGAATACCCACTTTTAACGCCGGTTAACACCTCCTAAAACATTTCTTTCACTATAGAGAACATTGCGCCGCTTGCATTTGACAACGCTGTCACGTAAATTATTGATTGCTGAAAATTAATATGGAAATACCTATGGCTAGCACTGACCGCCGTAACTTCTTAAAATCTATCGCGGTTACTGCCGCAGCTGGTGTTGTGTCTGGTTGTTCTTCATCAAATAACGCTGAAAAAAATTCACCGGCTATTCCTTCCCAAGGTAAGTCAGTCATGGGGCTTACAATTCCCAAAATGGACGTTGTCCGCATTGGCTTTATTGGTGTTGGCGAACGAGGCTCTGGTCATGTTAAACATTATTGCCATATTGATGGTGTAGAAATTAAAGCCATTTGTGATACTAATGAAATAGCGCTAGATAAATCAGTTGAATATGTAGTTAGCAAAAACTTCCCTCGGCCTGCTCGCTATACCGGTACAGAACATAGCTACCGTGAAATGCTAAATCGTCAAGATATCGATATTATCATCATTTCCACACCATGGGCTTGGCATACGCCAATGTGCGTAGAAACAATGGAAAGTGGCAAACATGCGTTTGTAGAAGTACCTGCAGCAACCACAATTGAAGAGTGTTGGCAGCTAGTCAATACCGCTGAACGCACGCAGAAAAACTGCATGATGATGGAAAATGTTTGCTACGGTCGAGATGAGCTGATGGTGCTAAATATGGTACGCCAAGGATTATTCGGCGACCTATTGCATGGTGAAGCCGCTTATATTCATGAGTTGCGCTGGCAAATGAAAGAAATTGACAGTAAAACGGGTTCGTGGCGTACCTATTGGCATACTAAAACTAATGGTAACTTATACCCTACCCATGGCTTAGGCCCCGTTTCTCAGTATATGAATATTAATCGCGGTGACAGGTTTGACTACTTGACCTCAACAAGTTCACCAGCGATAGGCAGACAAGCTTATGCTAAAAGAGAGTTCGCAGCGGAACATGAAAGAAACCAGTTAAAATATATCGCTGGCGATATGAATACTACGCTGATAAAAACAAAATTAGGCCGAAGTATTATGGTTCAACACGACACCACTACCCCTCGCCCATACTCACGTCATAATTATATTCAAGGGATTAATGGTGTATTCGCTGGCTTTCCAAATCGCATTGCGTTAGAAAATATTCCACCAGCAATAGCGACTCAATATGAGTCAGAATATCAGCTAAAAATAACTGAATGGCGCGCTGCTGGTAGTAAAGGTCGTCAGCCAAAACTACAGAACTTTCACCGTTGGGATGAAGATATTGCAAAATGGCAAGCACAGTTTGATCACCCTATGTGGTTAAATATGGGGCAAGAAGCCGAGCGTAACGGGGGCCATGGTGGTATGGACTTTTTAATGCTTTGGCGCATGGTTTATTGTTTAAGAAATGGCGAAGCACTTGATCAAGATGTATACGATGCTGCTGCATGGTCTGCTATTGCTCCTTTGAGCGCTGACTCGGTAACTGATAGAAGTAATTCGAAAGATATTCCAGATTTTACACGGGGTGTTTGGCAAAGCGCTAAACCACTTGGCATTATTGCCTAGCCACCGGAAGTGTATTTTAAATGACTCAATTAAATACCTTAGTGATACTTGCCGCTGGAAATGGTTCCCGTTTTGGTGGTGCAAAGCAGTTCGCTTGTTTTGGGAAAATGCAATTAACCTTGATGGAATATAATATCCATCACGCCATGGATGCAGGGTTTAACCACGTAATATTTATCACTCAAAATTCTCAAAAAAAACAATTAAAGCAAGAGGTTATTTCACGCTTACCTAGAAACTTAAGCACCAACATTATCATTCAATCACTCGATGCTTTACCTGAAAATTGTCATATTTCGCCGACAAGAACTAAACCTTTAGGAACCGCGCATGCGCTTTGGTGCGCCAAAGATGTTATTAGTGATAATTTTGCTGTTATAAATGCTGATGACTATTATGGCCGACAAGCTTTTAACATACTCAAACAACAGGTTGCGAGTTCTAAAAACGATAGCTATACGATGGTTGCCTACCTAGTGCAAAATACACTCTCTGATCATGGTGGCGTTAACCGTGGTTTATGTGAGCATAATGATAAAATGCAGCTTAAAAAGGTCACTGAAGTAGAAAATATTCAACGCTCAAAAAAAGATAAAAACACCGTAATTTCAGGCAAAACATCAATCACACAACAAAGAGTATCAATTACTAATAATACTTTGGTATCAATGAATTTTTGGGCATTTAACCCGAAAATATTTTCCGCTATAGAGCAAGAGCTTATCAATCAATTTACCCTCAAGGCAGATGATAAAACAGAATGTTACTTGCCTACGGTTATCATGAGCCAATTAGAGCAACAACGAGCTAATGTCGATGTATTAATTTCTGAAGATGATTGGTTTGGCGTCACTTATTCAGCAGACTCTGTATTTGTCGATAGCAAAATCAACCAAATTTTCTCGCCTCCTAAGTCATTTTAAAGCGTAGATGTATGAATAAAAAAACAATAGAAAACGAGCTTCAATTAACATTAGAAACAGTACTAGAATACTACCCAAATTCCTCAACTGAACGTTCAACTTCCCTTTTGGGCAATGGCTTAATCAATCATACTTATTTGATCAAGTCGAAAGAAAAATCGTTTGTATTACAGCGCATTAATGATCATGTATTCCAACAACCTTGGTTGGTTACTCGTAATGCCGATCTTATCAATCAACATTTGCTATTGAAAAAGCAACAAGGTTATTACCCTTTAGCCACTATCAGCCAACTGACAAATAAGAAAAATGATACGCTACTACAGTTGGACAGCGGTTATTGGCGAGCGATAGAGTTTATTCCCTGTAGCTATTCTGTAGAAGTTGTAGAAACACCAGAGCAAGCGGAAAGTGTCGCCAATGCATTTGCTGAATTTAACGCGGCATTAAGTGACTTTCCCGCTGAGCAATTATCCGAAATAATTCCAGACTTTCATCATTTAGCACACAGATTACAGCAACTCACTGAGGCTATTAACATTGATAAAGTAAAACGAAAACCACATTGCCAAGCATTAATTAATTATTGCTTTGAACAGCAAGAATTTATAAAAGAAGTGGCTGATTTAATAAAAGTTCTACCTGTAAAAGTTACTCATAACGATACCAAAATTAATAACCTATTGTTTAGTTCGAACACTCATAAAGCCATTGCAGTAATTGATCTTGACACCTGTATGCCTGGGTTTTTAATGCATGATTTTGGCGATATGGTACGAACATGTTGCTCGAATTTACCCGAAGATGGCACCACACTCGTACAAATGACGGTAAGACTCGACATATTTAATGCGCTCGCCAAAGGCTATATTTCGACACTGGATAAACAGATAAGTAAAATAGAAAAAGACAGTTTAATCGTTGGCGCCCTATTGATACCTTTTATGATGGCGGTTCGGTTTTTAACTGACTATCTTGACGGCGACAATTATTTTCATATAAAGCATCAAGAGCACAATTTGGAGCGGGCAAAAAATCAAATGCAATTATTTGAATTACTTTCTCAGCAACGTGAACAGTTAAGCAAAATTGTTGCTAACACGTAACATCAAGGTTTTATGCCCTAGACTAATAAGAAATAGCACGTTACGCGTACTTTTCAACCACACAAATAACACAGGTTGATAAAGCTAGCACAAAATACAATAATGGCAGAATATAACTATCCTGCCATTATTTAAGTTGTTTGGATAGAATAAGCTTCAGCTTAAAAAATCGTAAATACTTTACCTTGCACTGTTTATTTATTAGTTACTACACTTATAAACATTGCCAGATAAGGTTACATTAGTTTGTTGACTACCGCCGCCAAAATCATCGTTATAACTACCTGTTTGTCCCGCTCTTTGCGTTAAAATATACACAGTATCACCACCAAGGCTTTTCGCTTTATTTTTGATGTCGTTACGAGCACCTGTTTCTAAATCAGCATTCGAAGTAAATGCGCCGGTAAAGAAGTCACCTTGACTGCCCGTAACATCACCTAAAAAAGTACATTCGTTACCTGGTTCATTATGCGTTAAGCGCACACCATTTGCTTGGGGTTGTACGGCGACAGAAGAACATGCGGCTAAAGTTGTTACAAATACCATAGCGATTAAAGTTTTCATTTTTTTTCCTGCGAGTAAGTAAATCAATTGAGGCTATTGTAGATCGTTAACAAATTATTAATATTTATAAAGTGTGATATTAATGTAAGTGGAACTTACAAGCCCTGAACAAAATCTTACAATTAACATGTCGTCATTTCGAAGTGAGAGTATTGGCAATGATAGCAAGTTGATTAATCAAGTTTAATGACAAGAAATGCGATAGACTTATCGACCAAAAACATCACTATTTCGTTGTTAGTTTCAAAACCAAACGATATTTAGTTTTTAATTCCCACTGTTTAATGGATTTCAAAAGTATGAAGGATCTTACGCAAGGCTCAATTCCAAAGCACTTAATTACCATGGCAATGCCCATGATGATAGGCATGTTTGTTCAAACTCTGTATTTTCTTGTTGATCTTTATTTTGTTGGGAAATTAGGTTCAACCGCGTTGGCAGGCTTGAGCTTGGCCGGTAATGCTATGTTCTTAATTTTTGCCTTAACCCAAATTATTAATGTTGGTACTGCCACCCTTATTTCTCATGCTGTTGGCGCGAAAGAACAAGAGAATGCCAATAACATTTTTAATCAATCGATGATGCTCTCAAGTTTTATCGGTGTCTTAGTTTGTATTATTGGCTACTTTGGCGCAGAAAGTTACCTCAATATTGTATCTCAAGACCCCGGCACAGTTGCTATGGGCTTAAGCTATTTATACTGGTTTATTCCCTGTATGGCACTGCAGTTTCTCATGGTATCCATCAGTGCGGCCTTACGCGGCACTGGCATAGTCAAACCGACTATGGTGATCCAAATGCTGTCTATTTTGGTCAATATAATCTTATCACCGATGTTAATTGAGGGCTGGGGTACAGGTTATGCTATGGGTATTGCTGGCGCAGGATTAGCCAGTTCTCTTTCCGTTGTTGCGGCGGTATTGATGTTGGTTTACTACTTTAAAACGGCAGAAAAATATGTCGGTGTAAACTTTTCATTATGGCGAGTCGATACACAATGCTTAAAAAAGTTATTGGCCATTGGCATGCCAGCCGGCGGCGAATTCTTTTTAATGTTCATTTATATGGCAACAATTTATTGGTTAATTCAACGCTTTGGCGCCGACGCTCAAGCGGCATTTGGTTTAGGCTCAAGGGTGATGCAATCACTGTTTTTACCTGCAATGGCCATTGCTTTTGCAGCACCAGCTATTGCCGGGCAAAATTTTGGTGCCAAGAACTTTCATAGAGTCAGAGAAACCTTTACCTGGTCGGCTATTATGACTTGCTCGTTAATGGCCTTGCTAACAATAATATGTCTTTGGCAAGCAGAGTTTTTATTACAAGGTTTCTCTAGTGATAAACACGTCATTGTTATCAGTGTTACGTTTTTACAAATTATATGTTGGAACTTTGTACCCTCTGGTTTAGTTTTCACTTGCTCCGGCATGTTTCAATCACTTGGTAACACATGGCCAGCTTTATTAAGCACAGCAACTCGACTATTCACTTTTATTTTTCCAGCGCTTTGGTTGTCACAACAAAATAACTTTGAAATTGAACAACTTTGGACTATTTCAGTAGCAACCGTTTGCTTGCAAGCATCACTAAGTTTTTATTTGTTGCGACGAGAATTTAAAAAACGTTTACCAAAAGAATTCGTGCCAACAACTGTGCCACAAGTTAACAACTGACAGCGCCAACTAATTTCTTGTCAGCATTAGCAACTAACCTCTGAACAACCTGAATCCATTTCGAACTGTCCAATTTATTAAATTGGACAGTTTAGCCATACTCTCAATCATCAATCTTCTTCATACTAATCAACATATAGTGGAACTTATATCGGTGGTTAATACATGTTTAAACTTATCAATAAAATCGGATTTTCGGTATCTTTAATGGCATTAAGCACATTCGCTAATGCCTCATTAATTACCAATGGCAGCTTTGAACAACTAGACTTTGCTGACAATTCACAATCAGTTGGCATAGTTTCCAATACCAATTTACAAGCCTTCCAAAATAAAAACCGTGCTTGGGATGTTTTTAACACCTTGCCAGGTTGGGTAACTAGTTATGGCAATGGTATTGAACTGCAAAAGAATGTGGTTACTCGTTCACAAAACGGCTCACAGCACGTTGAATTAGACTCACATCAATATGGCTCATCAAATTCAGTAATGACACAAACGCTTGATTCATTAACGATTGGCTCTAATTATTTATTAGAGTTTTACTATAAAGCTCGTACCAATGCGGTGAATGATAATGGTATTAATGTTTTTTGGTATGACGCTGCTGTTGATTTTGATATTAATATGTCAGTTGACTTCAGCACTGAAAGTACTAAGAGGCTAGCACCAGATTGGTCGCTGCAGTCTGTTATGTTTACTGCCAAAGCAGAATCAATGGCATTAAGCTTTGGCGCTTTCGGTAAACAAAATACCTTAGGCGGTTTACTTGATAACGTGTCGTTAACGCAGCAGCAATCATTACGACCAGCAATATCAGTACCAGAGCCTTCGATGCTTATATTGTTTGCTATCGGAGTAAGCTTCATCGTTGCACGTAAACGTAAGTGGATGCACTAAAAAATTTCTGTATGTCTTTCTCGGTTAATAGCCAGCCCCCAAGTTTGCTTGGCCGCCGAGAAAGTTCATATCAATTAGCTCAACGAAAAATGTATCTCACGATACCGTTACTAACAGCTCTTGTAACTCGCTAAAACTATTAATATTTAGTAACTCTGCTTTTTGCTCCAAAGCACTATAATCATCATGATCTGTCGCGGCAATATATAAACAAGACAACATAAACAAAATCAATTCACTTTGCTCATTACTCTTAATTTGCAACTGACTCACTTTTTCTAAATGATTTAACTGTTTAACCAAATTGGCGTCTATATGCCATAGCGATAGCATTAATGATGAAGCAGAAAAAATACTGATCCCCATCGACTCTTTAATGTGATGATTTAACAAGCGTAAATCATCAATGCCAATCAAAGAATGTAACATAAGCTCATGTTTGTAAGTCTCTTTATGGCTAAGCAAGAATATACCAAGTAATGAAAAAACTAATATTTGTTCAGTCAACGCTATATCAAAGTCAACAGGCCTTTTTAGCAATTTACGTAAACGCTGAAAGAGTTTCGGTGCTAATAGAAAAGCTTGGCTGTATTGCTCAATAATTTTTTGACCGACATGATCTTGCAAGGCATCTTTCATGGCGTAAATAATGGCAAAATTAACCACAGTGCCAACGCCTAAATTACGGCTTATCGCCTCTTGTAAGTTTTTAGGCGTTTTCCCGTATATTGCTTTACTCGCTTGCCCCATTAATCGACCAGAAAAAATAGCATCTTTTCCAACAATTTCAGTAACTCTTTGTAAATCCAAGTTGCCCTTGTCTTTTTCTTCAAGTAGCTGTTGACAACTATCAGACATCGGCGGAATATTTTGTGCAATTTCAGTTAGCTTTAAAAAACTACTTTGTGCGCTATTAACAAGCGACAACTCTCTAAATTTTGAGGGTGTAGTACCGAACCGTTGACGAAATGCACGTTCAAAAGTTGCTCTTTCCGAATAGCCTAGCTTAAAAGATAACTCATCAATATTAGCCTGATTTTCCAATAAGGCTTCTACGCTTAGTTCATTTAAAAACTTGTTTTGAATAAGCTTATAGCTAGTTTCCTCTTGTGCCAGTTTTCGTCGAAAAGACGTCATACTCATGGCAAGTGCTTTTGCACATTGTTCAACAGTTAATGATGCAGGTACGTCACTTTGAGAAAGCTGCGTATTGACAGCTTCTGTTAGTGGTAAAGAATACTGAAGAGTCGCCATTTTTAAAATTTATTTTTAGAAGAATATAACGAGTATTAAAGCACGTTAACACCATATAAACAGCTATAAATTAAGCCTTTATTACTTTGTTTTCTTCAATTGACATTGTTGGTCGCCGTAATAGTTATTCTCATAGTTACATTCAACCAATTGCTGATGGCTGTTATTTGAATGGCTATTTTTTTCATTATTTAAATGTAATACCGCTTTAATGCTTTCAATGATGTGGTTCATAATTTTGACCTCTTTGATTAACAGTAAATCTATAATGGCTTACTCATCTAATTCAGTAAATTTAATAAAATCAATAAAGTCATTCTAAAAAACAGATGCATCTAATGAGTTTAAGTAGGTAGCTAAATATCCGCCACTAACAGCACTTAATCGCTAATTGTTCACTGAATATATCGCGTAAGAGCGTTAATTCATTAGTTCTGACGTAATTAGGACGAATAATCAAAGCTATCGTACGATGCGGCCCAGGTTCATTTAAGTGAATAGCCCTAATTTCAGATTCATTATGAATCAGTTGATCTAACGCCATCTGCGGTACAAGTGTTGTGCCTAACTTCCCTGCCACCATTTGAATTAAGGTATGCAAACTGGCTGAATCAAAATCAGTGTCTTGCTTGTCGTTTTTTAGGCTACAAGCAGCTAACGCGTGATCTTTAAGGCAATGACCATCTTTTAATAACATTAATTTATCAAGCTCTAGCTCTTCACTGGTGATTTCTTGCAGTTGACTTGGACACTCATCTTTATGGCTAACCCAATAAAAATCTTCTTGCCAAAAATCAAAACTCATTAGGCCTTCAATAGGGAACGGTAAGGCTAAAATCGCCGCATCAATGTCACCATTTCTAACCATATCAACTAAAATGTGTGACTGTTCTTCAATAATTTTTAATTTAAAATCGGGATGCTGTCGCCTAACTTCAGGTAGCACTTTCGGTAAAAGGTACGGACCTATGGTTGGAATAATGCCGATAGTCATTGGGTTAATAAACGCTGATTTATTTGACTGAGATATTTGCATCAGCCCGTCTAATTCTAATTTAACCATTTTTGCTTTATTAAGTATTAGCTGACCATTACTGGTGATAAGCACTTGCTTGTTATTACGTTCAAAAATGGTCGTGCCTAACTGCCTTTCTAATTCGATAATTGCCGTACTTAACGCTGATTGTGATACATTGCAGGCATCGGCAGCCTTTTTAAAATGCAGCGTTTTTTCAACGGCTAAGGCGTAATGTAGTTGTTTTAATGAGATCATAGTTATCCATAATAGCACTGTAAAATGTACTGTTGATAGTTATTATTGAACATAAAACACAGTTTAATCAATTTTTTAAATTATACTAGCCCATACACACGAAGCAGACCAGCCCCATACCCTTTACCATTAAAAATTACACATAACAATTTGATTTAAAAAGAATAAAACACATCATAAAAAAACAGAACACTATCTTCTAATCAATCAATTATCAATAACTGTATCATCAGTTCTAAGCTGCAAATACTCGCTTTATTACAGCTAGCTGATATAGGTGTAATTGAATAAGCTTGATGCATTATTTTGTACTGACCACATGTAGATTTCAGAGCTGAAGACATTATTTAACCGGCACATGAAATGTCAGTCTTCTCCGCAGATTCAAGGGTTTACCTGTATTAATTAATAACAAGTTAATTTAACTCAGAAAGATCAGTTTCTTCACTCGGCTCAATTACTTTCGCTTGATTATTAAGGCTATTAAAAAACACTTTAATAGCTTTAACCTCTTGTTCATTCAGTTTAATACCTAGTTGATGCCAACCCGTATCTATAATGGCTTGCTCTATGGTTGCCGCTGCACCGTCATGAAAATAAGGTGCGGTATTTAATATGTTTCGTAGTGAAGGAACTTTAAAAAAATAATTATCGGCAGGGTTTCCTGTTACTTGCGCTTTACCTTTATCGACTTTATTTGGATACGGATGCACTAAGCCCATTTTCATAAAGAGCTGACCACCCAGTACTGAGCCATTGTGACAAGCGACACAGCCTTTATCTATAAATACCAATAAGCCTGCTTTTTCACTTTCATTTATCGCATTTTTATTACCTGCTAAGTAATCATCAAATCGGTCTTTTGAGATTAATGTTCTCTGAAATGCAGCCAGTGCTTGTGAAATGTTTTCTATGCTTATTGGCGGTTTTTGATTTGGAAAAGCATTTTTAAAACTAGTTAAATACCCTTTCCGGTTAAGGCGTTTAACGACCTGACTTTCAGAGCTCATTGCCATTTCTTTTACATTGAAAATAGGGAATTTTGCTTGTTGTGCTAATGTTTTGGCTCGCCCGTCCCAAAACTGCACAACATGGAAACCCGCGTTCCATGTAGTAGGCGCGTTTCGCTCACCTAAGTTTCCTAAGGCGCCTACTGATACTTTTAAATGATCGACGCCTGAGGCACCATTAATGATGTTATGGCAGCTATTACATGATTGAGTATGGTTTACTGATAACGCTGTTTCAAAATACAATTTTTTGCCTAAGTTAATCAACGCTAAGCTATCTTTTTCAGCACCTAGCATGGTACGTGGCAGAGGCTCAAAGAAGGATAGCACCGTTTCGTGTGTTGATGATTGCGCATAACCTTGGTTAATACTCATAAAGTAAACAAGTACAATGTTGACAAGTAATAATGTTGATAAATAATAATTTTTACTCATAAGTTAACTTCAGTCAGTTGTTTTAGTCATCGCGAACAATGGCAATAAAAGTAAGAAAATAATGGGATCGTCGAACATTTAGCAAGCCCATTTAATTTGCATGTATTAGCTTTTAAGAAAGTGAAAAATTTAAAGCTCACTTTCTATCAAGCTATTGAGCAGTAGCGCTAAACGTTAGATTAATATTCAATGGAATAGTATCTGAAATACTAATTCCACCGACAGTAGCAGCTAAACTTATAAGATTTTCTGTCGGGATACCAAAATCACTGGCTTTAACAATTGTCGGTTTATAAGAATTAACGCTCAGCAGACCTGCTGATTTATGAATAATCACCGGTATTTCAAATGTTTTTATCTGCCCATAAAAATCAACATCAGCCTTTATGCTTGTTTTCGTTATCGGTTTTACGATTGATTCCATCTCAAAATATCCCTTAATTTTTACTAACGGATATAGATTTGTTTTTAAAAAAATGTCATTAACCCTGCTGTTCCTGATAGGTATGTTTGTTTTTATATGCTTAAAATTTATAGCTAAATTAAACGTATTATTAGAGTATTCTCCTTGAATATTGTCGACTACAGCGGGTTCAATAACGTACTGTTTTTTAATTGTCGCAAAACTAACGCTCGATAGTTCGGGAATTATCGTTAATTTTTCAGTAGCAAAGACGCTTCCAGATAATAGAATAAGCAGTAATAGTGATTTTTTTATCATAATGTTCTTCTTTTTAGATTAGGCTTTTTAGGTTAAGTTTTTTAGATCAGGCTTGTTAGCTTAGACCTTTAGTTTCTTGTCGAGGAGTAATTCACACGATGCCAAGGTGGTATGGATGAAATCGGTGAAATCGTTAGCACGACTATTTGACGTGCTAACGATAATGAATGACTATTTTAAGTCAAAGCGATCTAACTGCATGACTTTCACCCATGCGTTAACAAAGTCATTTACAAACTTTTTATCGGCATCAGCTGACGCATAAACTTCCGCAATGGCTCTTAATTCCGAGCTAGAGCCAAAAATCAAATCAACGGGTGTTGCTTGCCATTTTTCTTTGCCAGAAGCTCGGTCGTGTCCTATATAAACTCCTGCTTTAGACTCATTTTTAGTCCATACGGTAGACATATCTAATAAGTTGACAAAGAAATCGTTCGTTAATACACCCGGTTGATTAGTGAAAACACCATAAGATGAACCATCGTAGTTTGCATCAAGTGCTCGCATACCACCAACAAGTACGGTCATTTCAGGTACGTTTAAACTCAGCATATTCGCTTTATCGATAAGCATTTCCGCTGGAGACATATAACTGTCTTCATTAAAGTAATTACGGAAACCGTCAGCATTTGGCTTTAAGTAATTGAATGATTTAACACTGGTTTGTGCCTGTGTTGCATCAGCACGACCAGCGATAAAAGGCACTTCAATTTTATGACCGGCCTTTTTAGCTGAATTTTCTATTGCCGCTGCACCACCTAATACAATTAAGTCAGCTAAAGACGCTTGTTTTTTTGACGACTTTTTGTTGTATGCAGTTTGAATAGACTTAAGCTTATTCAATATTTTATTCAACGCTTTAGGGTTGTTTACAGCCCAACTTTTTTGAGGTTCAAGATTAATACGAGCACCGTTGGCACCACCGCGCATATCGGTTACACGATGACTAGAGGCCGAGGCCCATGCTGTTCTAACCAATTCTGCATTACTTAAACCTGAGTTAAGTATTTGTTTTTTAAGTCTTGCGATATCTTTGCTTGTGATCGATTGGTAATCAACCGCAGAAATAGGGTCTTGCCATGTCAGTACTTCACTTGGTACTTCTGCACCAAGGTATCTTGCACGAGGGCCCATATCTCGATGGGTTAATTTAAACCAAGCTTTTGCAAACGACTTTTCATATTCGCTTGGGTCAGCTCTAAATCGTTCAACAATTTCACGGAATTTAGGATCTTCTTTTAAGGCAATATCGGTAGTAAACATCATAGGCGCATTACGCTTATTTGGAATATGCGCGTCAGGCACTAAATTAGCTGCGGCTTTGCTATCAGGTTTCCACTGAATAGCACCTGCTGGGCTTTTAGTTTTTACCCAGTTGAAGTTCATTAAGTTATCTAAATAATTGGTTGACCATTGCGTTGGAGTAACGGTCCAAGCACCTTCTAAACCACTACCTGTGGCGTCTGCGCCAACACCGCTGCCACATTTATTTTTCCAGCCTAAACCTTGCTCTTCAATAGCGGCTACGGCAGGTTCAGCACCAATACACTTATCTGGTTTTTTCGCACCATGTGCTTTACCAAAAGTATGACCACCGGCACTTAATGCGACTATTTCTTCATCATTCATCGCCATACGGCCAAAAGACATTCGAATATCTTTCGCGGCTAAAAGTGGATCAGGGTTACCGTGTGGGCCTACCGGGTTAACATAAATCAAGCCCATTTCAACTGCGGCAAGAGGACCTTTTAATTTACCCTTTTTATCTCTTCGCTCGTCCGTCAGCATAGTTTTTTCTGAGCCCCAGTAGACTAAGTCGGGCTCCCAATCATCAGTTCGTCCACCTGCAAAACCAAAGGTTTTAAAGCCCATTGATTCAAGTGCCACATTACCTGAAAGTACCATTAAATCAGCCCATGAAATTTGACGACCATACTTTTGTTTTACTGGCCAAAGTAGTCGGCGAGCTTTGTCTAAATTAACATTGTCTGGCCAGCTATTTAGTGGGTCGAAACGTTGTTGACCACCTGATGCGCCGCCGCGACCATCATGTACACGATAAACCCCAGCACTATGCCAAGCCATCCGAATCATTAAAGGACCATAGTGTCCCCAATCAGCAGGCCACCAAGTTTTAGAGTCAGTCAATGTTGTTTGAATGTCTTTTTTGAGCTGTGTTAAATCAAGCTTGGCAAATTCTTCGGCATAATTAAATTGTTCACCGTAAGGATTAGACTCCACGCCATGCTGACGTAGTGGACTAAGGTTTAATTGTTCTGGCCACCAAAATTGATTGGTTTTCGCGCCATTTTCAGCTAGTGCCCTAGAAGGCATTGCCATTGTAGAGATGGCGACTGAGACTGCGATTGTCATTGAGAGTGTTTTTTTAAGCATTATTAATTCCTCATGTCTTTAAAAGTTGCTTTTAAATAACTGAAATGGAGTATGGAACTAAAGATGTATTTTCTAAAATTGATTAACTTGAAGATAACATTCTATTTTTTTTATGATGTTGGTTTGATTTTTGATTCTAGCGATGAACTACCTGCTATAGCTGAAGTTTATGCCTTAAATGATGTTGATAAAAAATTCATCAATGGCTTTGTAAGTACTTGAATGAAGGTAATACCGTTAAGTCTTTTGATTAAAATAAGCCTCTCCTCACAGAAATAGTTAACTGAGCTGTTGAGGCTTAAACATAAGAAATGACTAAAAATTGAAAATTAAATTCAACTGACTGGAACTTTCTTTTAAATAACGACTCATACTATATGAGAGGCTTTATTTCCCTTAGTGTTTCATGTTTTTATAATGCGTTTACTGTTTAGGTAAACGCTTTTTTTTGCCCGTTTTTTAGCTTTGCAGAATGGTTAGCAACTAAACTCAATTACCAATGCATAGGGTCAATAGTGTAATACTGAGTTAACTGGCGATATAGCTTAGGATGTTCATGGGATAGTTGTTGTGATTGCTCAAAGAATACTTCACTGGCGACAGCAAAAAACTCCGCAGGATTCGTTGCACCATAATAATCGAATAACGACGGCGCCCCTACTCTTGCTTGTTGTTGTAAAACAGCAAACTGTGCTGAAAAAACTTCTGACCAACATTGATAACTTTGTTGAGCATCTAAAATTGGCGCGCCATTAGCTGGGCCATTTTCTTGATCAAGCTGATGAGCAAATTCATGAATAACAACATTACGACCATCATCAGGAATTTGTGCGCCATCAAGTGTATCTTGCCATGATAAAACTACTTTACCAAAATCCCAAGACTCGCCAGCTAACACCACTTTTTGGGTAAACTGAACGCCGTCAGCACTGCGTGTTTGTTGTTGTTTTACGAATGCACTTGGGTAAACCAATATAGTACGTAATTTAGGGTAATAGTTTGTTTTTCGATTTAGCAATAATAAGCATGCTTGCGCCGCAATGGTTATTCTTATTTCGTCGGTGATCACCACGCCATTGCAGCCAACAAACTCTTTTTCTGCTAAGAATACTTGAATATGTTGCTTTAATTGCAGTTGCAAATCAGCAGGCATTTGTCGAAAATATGGCATGCGTTGCTGAATAATTTTACGCCATTGTTTTTTAAACGGCTTGCGCTTAATAAGTGAACGCTTGTATTCATGCCAATAAGGTTTCCCTGCTAAAAAAGCAATTAATACCACGCCAATAAAAACAGGAAGAAAGTAGGACAGCATAGCGATATAAAACACCATAAATTATATAAACCTATTTATATAGGTGCGTACACATCGATAAAATATCAAGTTTTTTCTATTGTTGAAGTACAATAGAAAAAGTAAAAGCGACATTTCAGATAAAATTTAAAAACAATTTGAACTAATTTAAAACACAGCACTCATAGTATACGAGAAGCTTTTATTTCCCTTAGTGTTTCATGTTTTTATAATGCGTTTACTTTTTAGTAAACGCTTTTTTTTGCCTAAAATTCAACGATTACCTACCTGAGCTTTTATCTGAATGGTGTTTTCTTGATCAGAGCGTATGAGTTTGGGAATAATATTTCTATAAAGTTAAAACTAAAAAACAGTAAATCAACCTTTAGTAATTACAGCAAATAGTATTTAAAGATGAGGTATTTCAAGTCAAAATTTACTGTTTTTACATTGTAGCTACCACTCAAAAAAGCATTACGTCATAACTTAATTGTAAATTCTAAAGATGATGACTTGACACCCACCTCATCCTTCTTCTCATACCGGTTCAAAAAGCCACCTAATACTCCCGTTTCATCTCAAATAGATTATCCATATTTATCATAAATCTCGGCATATACCAGCAGCATGTGCACTGTTGTTCAGTGCCAAGAGTTAATCTAACTTTTTACAACTTGTGCAACTATTAGTCAGATAGAAATGTCTATTTTGGTTGTCATAGCGTGCTAGTTATCACATATCTCGGCTGCACTACATATTGTACAAAAAAGAAAAACAAAATAAATCGCACAAACAAAAATCAGTCTTATTACGATTACTGTGAATTACTTGGTTTTTACTAATTTATTTTTTAAATGCAGTTGGTTACAGCTTTTTTTTTTAAAAAAAAGAAGCATAAACATATAAGTAATGTATAATTTGTTAGTGTAGAAAATCGCAATATTGGGGTATTAACATTCACTTTGAAAATACCCATTTTGAATGGAATCAAGCTATCTAGTTAGTAGAGTGAGATACATAAAAATAAACTTTTCTGAATAGATAACCGCATCATAATAATAATAATAAGCATATTTTAAACAGTGAATTTGACTGTTTACACAAATTTTATAAATCATGACGCGAGGTCAAAAATGAAAAAAACACTATTAGCATCTAGCTTATTAACAGCTATTTTAGCTAGCTCTGTTCAAGCAGCTGATATCAACTTTAGTGGTTACGGGTCAATTCGTGGTGGCTTGTTAGTTAACGACGACATCACACCAAGATACTATGGGTATGATGACAAAGTAGATTTTAAAAACGAATCTCTTTTTGCCTTACAAACCAAAGCAACCCTAAATGAAAAATGGAATGCTACTCTTGTACTACAAGCTCGTGGTGAAGAGGATTTTGATGTTGAAGCACGCTGGGCTTATTTAAGCTACGAATTATCGCCTGAAACTACACTTTCTTTCGGCCGATTTGCCTTACCATACTTTAGAAATTCAGATACACAGGACATTGGTTACAGTCATAACTATACTCGTTTGCCAACGTCTGTATACCTTGGCGAAGAGTATGACATCATCGAAGGTATTCGCATCATGCATAGTACCTTTGTCGGTGACGGAGACTTGACTCTTAAAGGCTCATTCGGCTCTTTCTCAGGCGAAATTAACAACTCTGGTTTCGAACTTGATAATATCATTCAAGGCTCAGCAGAATATACCTATGAATGGTTTTCGATTTTCGCGGGTATATTAAGTGCAGATGCTTCGTTTACTACTATTGGTGCTAGCTTTGATGCTGGGTTTAATGCTGCATTAGGTGGCGCAGGATACGAACTAAGAAACGGCATGGCATACAACCCACTAGGCACAGCTGTTTACAACATGGATGACTTATATGCCGATGAAGATTCTACGCTTTACTGGTCAACAGGCGTCACCATTGATCACAACAACTGGTTAGTAAATGCTGAATATGCCTCTTATGAAATTGATGATTCATTTAGTGAACAAACAGAAGTTATGTACTTCTCCGTTGGTTACCGTTTTGATAAAGCCGTAGTCTCATTTGTTCACCAAGATTTAGATAATAACTTTGATTATGAACAAGCAAACTCCTCTGATCCGTATGTCAACTCATTTGTTAAAGCGACAACTGATAGCTTATTTAAACCTCTTCCATACGATGCCCAAGGTATTCATTTAAGATATGACGCTGATCAAGGCGTTGCATACAAACTCGAATACACTCGTATTAATAATGATTTATCAAATGAAAATGCCGATTTAGTTACTTTTGGCATAGACTTTGTTTATTAAGGAGCCATGTAAAATGAATTTATTAAAGAAAGTATTTACTGCTACGGTTTTACTCGTAAGTTTTTCCAGTTTTGCTGAAGTTTCAGTTATCGTGAACAATGCCAATGCCGATACACTTAATGCTAAAACAATTAAGCGCATCTACCTAGGTAAAATGAAAGCATTTCCTAGTGGCAGCAAAGTAACCGTACTGACGCTAAAAGATGATGCACCGGCAACCGAAAGCTTTCGCCAAAGTGCATTGAAAAAGTCTAACAGTCAGTTTAAGTCTTATTGGTCAAAGCTTGCTTTCACTGGTAAAGGTACACCAGCTAAAGAATTAGCAAGTGCTGCCGATATGCTAAATGCAGTTAAAGCAGACGTATCGACTATTGGTTTTGTTGACAGTAGCGCGGTTACTGGTGATGTTAAAGTAATTGCTAAGTTTTAATCTATACTAACGTAAGAGGTCACTGCTATAGCGACCTCTTTATACCTTATTAAAACAATAACAAACGGATTTAGACGTTTTAGTAAATATTGGCTTGCGCAAAATTAGAGGCTACTCAAATAATGTTTAAAAAGCTTAAGATATTCCATAAAATTATTGCCATTTTAGCCGTTGCCATATTGAGCTTCGTGGTCAACTTAACCATAAATATATCCGCTATTTCCAAGAATCAAATCCTATTACAGACAATAAAAGATACCAGTATAAACTTAGTCAACTTAACCAGTGAAAATGTTACTGCTTGGCAGAGAATTGACGAGCTATATACTCAAAGTGTTTCATTTGGAGATGAAGATTTATTGACTGACGCCGGTAACGCTCTTGATAATTTACTCTCTAACTTAAATAAAATTCAAGCACTGGATCCTTCATTTTCAAATATTAATCAACTTATAAATAAAGCCACTGAATATAATGCTATTGCTAGTAAGATATCATTAGGTTTTATTAACGAAGAAATCGACTTTCAATCAGCACAAGGTTCAATAGAGAAAAAATCAAGTCTATTCAAAGACGTTTCTCAAACCTTAAGTAAAGACAAAGTAGATGCATCGAAAATGTTCCGTGACTTAGTCGAAGAAACGGTTGAGAATTCTAATGAGTCGAGAGATTTAAGCATCTTACTTGGAATATTTCTATTAGCACTAATGACTGTGTTAAGTATTTTTATTGCTCGTTTAATTAGTAAATCTGTCATTTCCATTGACCGCTCACTAAAAGAATTAGCGGAAGGTGATGGCGACCTAACCAATCAACTTGAAGTAGAAAGCAAAGATGAGCTAGGCAGTGTTGTAACTCACTTTAATATTTTTACGCAAATGTTACGTGCCATTGTTAAAGAAGTAATTGCTGTTGTTGCACCATTAACCTTGAGTGCTGAACAACTTGCTGACAAAGTACAGCAAGTTGATAATAACGTGAGAAGTCAATCAGATATTGCTGAAACCACAAAACAATCAATGATTGAAATGCAATACAGTGTCAGCGATATTGCAAAATCAGCTTCGCAAGCCGCAAATGCTGCCGAGTCAGGTGAGCAGGAAGTTAATCAAGGCATGGAAAATGTTATGCGTTCGTTGTCTGTATCTGGTGAATTGACCGAAGAAATAGCTAACGCTTCTGGTGTAGTCAATCAGCTGGCTGAAGATTCACAAAATATGAATACAATACTAGATGTTATCAATGGTATTGCCGAGCAAACTAATTTACTAGCGTTAAACGCTGCAATTGAAGCAGCTCGCGCCGGCGAACAAGGAAGAGGGTTTGCGGTTGTTGCCGATGAGGTAAGAAATTTAGCATCAAGAACAGCACTATCTACCACTGAAATTAGAGAGTTACTTGATAAACTTATTTCAGCAGCAGACATGTCAGTAACATCAATGGAATCGGCAAAAGAAAAAGCTAATAGTAACGAGAGTATTTCACGAGAGGTTGATGACTCATTAACTAAGATTAAAGAACAAATTGGACATATCAGCTCAATGAACAATCAAATTGCTGCTGCAACAGAAGAACAATCAAGCGTTGCAGAAACTGTAGTGAGTAACATTGAAAATATGTACGAAAGCTTTAGTGCGACCAGCCTTGCTGTTGAAGAAATCGGCGAGGTAGCAAATCAGCTAGATGGTAATGCTACTTTAATTAAAGATGCAACATCTAAGTTTATTGTGTAATAGCATGATGAGTTTAAGATCATATCAATCATTATAAATAACAGATGAAAAATCAGCAGTGAATAATATATTTACTGCTGATTAATCTAATGCCACACAATAACTCCCGAGCAACAAACCAAATAGTCTTTAGCTGCCCTCCTGCCTATATAAGCAATAAAATAACAATGAGCATAGTGAATAATATTTTCTTATGATAAGAAAAAAAGCAAGGCCACTTTACGTTACCTTGCTTTTAAATATCTATAGTTTACGTTAGTTAACTTTCACTACTATATTATTTTTCCACTTGAGCTTCGCTATCAAGATACTCATCTAATGAACCTTGAAAATTCACTAATTTTTTATCTTTAATATCAATAATACGAGTTGCCAAGCTTGAAACAAATTCACGGTCATGGCTAACAAAAATCAAGGTTCCTTCAAAGTCTTTTAATGCGTTATTTAGCGCATCAATGGCCTCGATATCCATGTGGTTCGTTGGCTCATCCATCATCAATACATTAACGTCCCCCATCATTAACATACCGAATAACAAACGATTCTTTTCACCACCTGAACAATTACGGGCTTTTTTGTTAGCGTCGTCATCTGTGAATAGCATTCGACCTAACATGCCCCGAACACTTAAATCATTATGACAAGGTCTACGCCATTGCGACATCCAATCCATTAGGGTTAAATCGTTATCAAAAAAATGACCGCTATCCTGTGGACAATAACCTACAGAAGCATTTTCAGACCATTTAACTACACCTTCGGTCTGTTCTAGTTCATTCATTAAGCAACGCAACAATGTGGTTTTACCGACACCATTTTCACCGATAATAGCTAGCTTAGCGCCTGCTTCTAATAATAATTCGCCATTTTTAAATAATACTTCGCCATCAAAACCATGACCAAGATTTTCAAGTTCTAACGCTTGACGATGCATTTTCTTACCAGGTGCAAAAGCAATTTTTGGCGTGATACGACTTGATGATTTAACATCATCAAGTTTAATTTTATCCATTTTTTTAGCACGTGAACTGGCTTGTTTGGCTTTTGAAGCATTAGCACCAAAACGATTAACAAAATCTTGTAGCTCAGCAATTTCTTCCGCTTTTTTAACATTACCTGATAATAACTGCTCACGTAATAACGCCGATTGCTGTAAGAAAAATTCGTAATTACCTGGATAAACACGTAACTCACCATAATCAATATCAGCCATATGAGTACAAACAGAGTTAAGGAAATGTCTATCGTGAGAAATGATAATCATGGTGCATTTACGCTTATTAAGCTCACCTTCTAGCCAACTTATAGTGTGAATGTCCAAGTTGTTGGTAGGCTCATCGAGTAACAAAATATCTGGATTAGCAAAAAGTGCTTGGGCAAGTAGTACACGTAGTTTCCAACCAGGAGCTACTTGTTGCATAGACCCGTAATGAAACGACTCTTCAATTCCCGCTTCCAGCAAAATTTCGCCAGCACGACTTTCAGCGGTGTAACCGTCCATTTCAGCAAATTCGCTTTCCAATTCACCCGCACGCATACCGTCAGCTTCACTCATTTCAGCTTGCGCATAAATAGCATCACGCTCTTGTTTGACTTTCCATAGCGGCATATCTCCCATGATCACCGTATCAATAACATTATGCTCTTCAAAGGCAAACTGATCTTGTCCCAAGGTGCTTACTTTATTACCAGTGCTAACTGATACATTACCCGAACTTGGTACTAGCTCACCGCTAAGTATTTTCATAAATGTCGATTTGCCACAACCATTAGCGCCGATTAAACCGTAGCGATGACCGTTGCCAAATTTAGCCGAAATGTTTTCAAATAAAGGCTCAGCGCCAAATTGCATGGTAATATTCGATGTAGTGATCAAAGAAAGTCTTCCTATTTTCCGTTAACTAAAATCATTAACTAGTTATAGCTAACGGATAGCTTTAAATGGATAGTTAATACTGTAAATTCCGATAACCCAGTAATTGTTCAAAGTAAACAACTGTTCAGTCACCATAATAAGGCCGCGCATTATACAGGAATAAACCCAAGAGCCCCATCTAAAATTCACATTTAAGTGATTATTTTATAAACAGTACGAGCATTTAGACAATAACAGACCAACAAAGAGTAGTTCACGCGAATAATCGCAGTAACGACTAGAAAATAAAAATTATAATTCACATTAAAAACATAGGTTTATTGTCATCATTTTTAACACTTTAAAAAAAATTAGAAACTTGCTTTTTCTAATAGACTGTTTTAAATAAACAAAAAAACAACGGCCTATTTTTTGCTTAAAATCAGTAAGATAGAAAAACAAGTTGTTAACTTTAAGGATTAAATTTGAAAATATTACAAGTGTTATTATTAGTTGCGGGGTTTTTAATCGCATCTCATGCAAAAGCTGGATTTATCACCACTAATGAATCAGCGCTCGATGCAATATTTTCACAGACCAGTTTTGGCCTAAAACCAATTGATATACGTATTGGCGCAGCATCTGAACTAGTTCTTCCTGACTTTCTAGATATTACAACCGACGTTGAAGTGAATCAGTTATTTAATTTTCATATTGGCGGCCCTAATGTTGTTAACTTTTACTTTATAGATACCATCAGTGCATGTGGTAGCTTTGTAATTACGGGGATTGTTGGTTGTGGTGAAACTCCGGGTAATGATTTCGTTGTTGAATCTTCCGCAGCTGCAGGCAGTCATGGTAGCGAATTATTAGCACATGAGTTAGGACATAATTTAGGCTTAGATCATATGTCAGGTGCTTTTCTAATGGATGGCACTTTAAACAACATTACAACATTAACAACGCAAGAAGTTAGTAGTATTCATAACAGTCCGTTAGTACAAACTAATGGTCGAGATTTTTGGATTGATATTAACCCTATACTTATTGTTGCTACCGCAACTAATCCCCTGCCAGTACCTGAGCCTAGTACTTTAATACTATTGCTACTCTCGTTTAGCTTTTTATTCAAAAATGGCTTGAAAAAAAGTAAGTAAAAAACGCTATGCGCTAAACCAACACTTGTTATAGTAAACTCTCAATAAGTGTTGGTATCCCCACGGAATTATAATGCAATTTAACAAACTTCTTTTAATCGTCCCTCTTTTTGCTTTACTTTATATCGCCTATTCAAATAGCAAAAATAATCAAAAACTAGAACAATGGCTTGAACTTTGTCCAAGTGACCAATTTTGCTTTACGCACCCAAAAAGTTTAATACCTGCTGATTTACAAAGTATCGACTCTATTGCCGGGCAACTAAATGATAGTAACATTACTTTAACTTATGATTTAGGCTGGTACTCTTCACAATTTAAAGAGCTCACTAATGCGGTTTCTGAGCCAATCATTATTGATGGCCACCATGGCAAGCTATTGCTACAGGATAAAAAAATGGCGTTAACTATTCCAAGCGTATCAGGCAAAGTTCGATTTTCGATGCTAATCGAGTTTAAAAATTCAGTTGATCTTGCACAAGGCCAAAAAATCTTTAAATCAATAAAGTTTACGCTAATGCAATAGCAATACCTTCAATGAATATATTTGCATTCACACTTTCCGTATTTATTGACAGGCATACTTTTAAATAGCCATAGCTATGAAATTAGCTTATTTAAACCGTAATATTTTTTCTAATTTGACTGGCACACTCAGCTAAAACAATCGCACCCGCTGTAGAAACATTTAATGAATTACCCATGCCAAACATAGAAATATGTATCTGCTGGTCACTTAATTTTAATGCAGCTTCACTCACACCTTTACGCTCATTGCCTAAGACTAAGGCACAGCGTGATGGATAGTTGATATCCTTATAATCAACAGACTCATGGCATAGCTCTACGCCAAAAATTGCGTAATCGTTGTCTTTTAACGTCTGTAAACTTTGCGTTGTGCTATCGCTATACTCAACACAAACCCATTTAGCTTCATTTCTCGACGCTTTTCTAAGCTTTTTATCTGAAATAGTTAACTCGCCACAAACAATAATTTTTTCAATCGCAAAAGCATCCGCTAAACGGATAAAAGAGCCTACGTTGTAGCTGTTGGTAACATTATCTAATACCAATACAAGTGGTAACTTTGGCTGCTTTAGGTATTCTTCTCTTGTTGGTTTGGTTTTTCTAATATCTTCTTTACTAAGTTGTCTTTCTAACTGCATTATATTTACTCTTGTTAAAGTCATACCGTCGCTATGTTGAACCATTAATTACTTGCTTTGCTGCTAGCGGGACTTTAATTTATGTTACTGGTTTTTAATTGCTTGTTATTATAAACGATAGGGTATAATTATTTCACATCATTTATTCGAGTTAATATCATCAGTCACCACGATAAAAAAGTAATAGAGCCACTCCCCGCTTCTAAAGAACCTGTGGTATCGGTTGCAAACACCCAACTTAAAATTGCTACCTTTAATTTATTTAATTATCTCGAGCCACCTAATGCCTATTACGATTTTGAGCGCATTTATAGTGCTGAGCAATGGGTTAAAAAGCAAAAGTGGATCGCTGAATATTTACGTGAATATCAACCTGACATTATTGGTTTTCAAGAAGTTTTTAGCCCTGAGTCGTTAAAAGAATTAGTCGCTACGCAGGGTTATCATTACTTTGCTTTTGTCGATCAACCTGAAGTTATTGATGATTTCATTTATCGTAGCCCGGTTGTTGCCATAGCCTCACGTTACCCAATTGTTGATGTTGCTGCAGTAAAAGCTAATGCAAAGCTTGCACAAACCTTAGGCTTAGCCGATGACTTTTGTTTTAGTCGAAAAGTCGTAAGAGCAACAATTCACGCACCACATATTGGTAATTGTGACTGTTATGTTGTGCACTTTAAATCTAAACGTTCGATGATTGAAGTCGATGAAATAAACAATGAGTGGTCACCAGAGAAAGTTATTATTGAAAGCTTGAAAGCAAGTGTGGCTGGTGGTTGGGGGTCAACTATACAACGCGGTAGTGAAGCCGCACTGCTGATGATTGAGATGATAGAACGGCGCGAGGCGACAAATAACCCAATGTTATTAATGGGTGACTTTAATAACACCTTAACCGACGGGGTGTTGAGTCACTTACTCACCAACACATTACGTTTTGTTTCTAACATTGACCGTGACGCTTACCTTGCTAAATATTGTTTAAATGATGCCTGGAATTTATTTGAAGTTGCCCTAACCAATGAAGGCAATGAAGAAAATGAAACTAGTCGGAAAGTAATAGCGCCACGAGCACCAACGCATTATTTTGGCACCACTAGTTCAGTGCTTGATTATGTGCTTTTGTCATGTGAATTCGATGCCAGTTATCACGACAGTCTTTATCAAGTTAGTGGCTATGACACTTACGATCGACATTTGATAAATCCTATTTTTGACCGTGACGGCGAAAGTACCGACCATGGCATTGTCTTAATCACATTAACGTTAAGAAGCTAATACTTAATATCAATTACTTCTCGACTTTATACGTGAAAGGCCCTGTTTGAATATTGCCTTCAAGGCTCAAGATTAACAAGTAATTAGCTTAAAACAGTCATACAAACAAGCAGTTAAATTTAGTTAGAATTGTCTTGAGTTTGAACGTGTATTCACAAAAACTTAATGACTGCAAAGCCAGAATAGCGGCCCTTTTAATAACCGAAAAAGAGGTATGATTTTCAGTTTATCTAAAACTCTATTTTTTGAATTTGTAAGATCAAATGCTGACTAAACCATAAAAACTAAAAGAATTTAGTTGGGGATTAATCGATAAATCCCCTTGCCATCCACCGCAACATATATATAACCATCAGGGCCTTGCTTAACATTGCGAACACGGGTCAGGTTATCTTTAACAACGTCTTCTTTAATAACTTGTTCACCATTTAAAGTTAACATAACAATTTGACCAAATTTAAGTGAACCAACCAGCATATTCCCTTGCCAATTTGGATACTTGTCACTGGTTACAAAAGTCATTCCTGATGGCGCAATAGACGGGTTCCAATACCAAAGTGGTTGCTCCATTCCTTGCTTTTTAGTTAGCTCAGTAAACTTACTACCCGAGTAGTTAATGCCATAGCTAATTATCGGCCAACCATAATTTTTACCTTTATCAACTAAGTTAACTTCATCACCACCACGAGGGCCATGTTCATGGCTCCAAATTTTTCCTGTTGACGGATGCACTGCCATACCTTGCGGATTACGATGTCCATATGAATATATAGCGGCTTTAGCACTATCGTCATTAACAAATGGGTTATCAATTGGGATACGACCATCATCATGGATTCGATAAATTTTTCCGGCATCACGTGTGATATTTTGCGGGTTAATAGTTCTTTGCCCGCGATCTCCGATAGAGAAATACAGGTAACCTTGGTTATCAAAAGCTAGCCGACTACCAAAGTGAGAGCCTTTTCTGCTATAGGCATCGGAGACATAAATATCTTCTTGATCACTTAAATTAGTGCCATTTAACTTGGCTCGCATTATCGCGGTACTTCGATTGCCCTTGCTATCGGCTTTCACATAGGAAAAATATAACCAACCGTTGTTGGCATAATCAGGATGCAAAGTAATATCAAGCAGCCCTCCTTGACCACCCGTTGATATTTTTGGCAAGCCTGCGATATTTACTGTATTACTTTGCCCGCTTTTAATTAACTTTAAGCTTCCACCACGCATGGTAATAAACATGTCGCCTTGTGGTGTCCACGCCATTCCCCAAGGAATGCCGGAATCTGCAATATAAAGCTCGACATTTGTTTTGTTAGCTATTTCTTCAGAAATTGTCTTAGGTAAATCAGCGCCATAGGCAAAGGAGGGAGTCAATAAGCTACAAGCCAGCAGAAATAGCTTGATCATAGCGAAATTTTGTTTGAATTGTTTGAATTTATCGAACTGTACAATTGGTGAAAATAACATGACAAAAATCACTTATCGGCAAACATTTTACTATCATAAGCAATTTTCTATCTTTTAAAAGCAATAAAGTTAACTCAAGCCTTTTTTACATATTTGGCGGTCACCATCATTTCACCAACACCGTCAACTTTACAATCAAGCTGATGATCTTTAGCATCTTTAATACGCCTGATCAGTGCTTTAGTACCAATTTTTATCACTTGTGAACTCGCTTTAATTTTTAAGTCTTTAATGACGGTAACTTTGTCACCTTCGCTAAGCAAAGCGCCATTTGCATCTTTAACCTCAATTATATCTTCTGCGGCAACTTCTAATGGGTTCCACTCAAAGGCACATTCAGGACAAATGAATAGTGACTGGTCTTGATAAACATATTCAGATGCACATTTGAGGCAGCTAGGGATAGTTTTGTTCATGTTTTAATTATACCAATTAGGTTTACACACATAAATTCAGCTTTTAACTAGCCAACAAGTTCTTTTTTAGCTATAGCTGTTATCAAGGTGCTTACTCTCTGTAATAAGCCGCCAATAGATTTGTTTTGCTCATGTAAACCTTCAACCAAGTTAGTACAATTGTCAGCTAATGAGTCACTGTAAGCGAACCCCATTAACGCAACCAACTTAACCATAGCTGCTTCATCAAGCATTTTATAACTTTCATTCTGCTGTTCATAAACGGCATTAACGAGTTCAATAGTGCTCACAAGTTTTTCCATTTTTGGGTTAAGCCTAAGTAATGCTTCATCACGTTTACTCGACGCTTTCTCAACAACTCTCTTACTACTAACAGGCTTAGGCCGGGATTTAATGCGTCGAACTGTTGGCTTTTTCTTAATAACTTTACGCTCTATTGATTCACTATAACCAAACTCACCATCAACAAACTGGCCAATATTAGTCACACTTAGGCGTTCGGACATGATTGCCGCAGACTTGGCTGTTTTTCGGGTAAAATCGCGATAATCCTCAGCAAAGCCATGAGTAGAAATACACTGTGCTAAATCCAGTATTAGTGCATCTTTCTTACCCTTTGATGCACGTAAACATCGACCGATAATCTGTAAATACAACCGTAATATTTTAGTTGGCCTAGCTAAAACAACACAGTCAGTGGTTGGATCATCAAAGCCTATGGTTAACATCGACATATTGATAATTAGCCTAACTTCGTTTGATTTATAGCGGCGGATACTTTCATCATTATCATCAATCGAACGCTTTGAATGAACACGCTCGTGTTTAATACCGAGAAGATGAAAAGCTTCGGACAGCGCTTCAACATGGTTAATCGAGTTAGCAAATAGCATAACTTTGCGACCTTTAGAGAGCGCATTGTCAACAGTTTGCTGAGCAACAAGAGAGCAATGCTCTAATAATATAAGGTCTAAGCCTGAGACACTAAAGTCACCGCGATACATTTTCACAGCGCTATAATCTATCTCTTGAGATAAACGAGGTACTTTATAAACTGGCTTGGCTAATTCACCCGACTCAATTAACAACTTAGTGGTGGTTTCTTCAATCAATTCCATCGACTGATCAATATAGACACCCAGTCTGTCAATTGGGGTCGCTGTCAGTCCGATAACTAATTCAGGAGATAGCTCTTCACGCATGGCAATATAGACGCCCCCCATACAGCCAACATGATACTCATCACGTAACAGCACATCACATTGTATGTTTAAGTGTTTTCTTCGGCCAAATGACTGCTCCATCACTAGAGTAACATCACCACCAGCTACATACTTATAGCCTGATTTAACAACACTAACAGACAAACCATTTACCGTAAGGGTGTGTAATAGTTGCGGAACTAAGGCTGCATTTCTCAAGCTAACCACAACTTTTTTATCAGGCATTGCCTGGCACAACTTCAATATACAGATGCTTTTACCACCACCTGTAGGCAAGGCAATAATGGAGTTAACTCCCGCATCTATCGCTTTACGGACACTATTGACTTGATAATCTTTTTCTAATATCTGCATGCCATACTACTCGGGCTTGTTTCTTATTTTAGTGTTATTCGCGGTTTTATAAACCCCATAACGTCTGCGTATAAACATCATATGTGAGGCATCAAACTAGTGAAAATTTGTTGCTCAGTACCTATAACGTTATTTAGAGCGAGCAACATTATATACCCAAACTACGTCAAGATGCAGAATTCTGCTTATATTTTATCAAAAGAACTTAACTCAGTTGCTAAGTATTTTGCATACGCCCTAATATCATTTATAAATAAACGGCTAGGCTGTTATCACCAAAGGTAATGTTCTCAAGGCTAACAGAGATACGTCTCACATTTAGAAATTAATTTTATTTTAATGAAAACCATGATTTATTTATTGTCATCAAGGTAAAATTTAGCCATGGTGTAGTGCATACTACTTATTCAAATTTCAGTGTTAATTAGGAATACTCATTCATGAAGTCATCTCACACTTTTATTAAGCAAATAGGCCGCTTTTTTCATTTTCGAAAACTTATTATTGTCGCCGCACTTTCTCCTATCTTTGCTAATGCAACTATTGCCGATGAAAATTTCGATCAGTGTAAAATTAATTTAGCTGAACGCGCTGAAAATGCAGGGTTTTCATCTTATATAACCAACACTGTTATTGATAATATTTCACCAATTAAACGCGTGATCAGCTTAGATAAAAAGCAGCCCGAGTTTACCCAAACTTTTGAGCAATATATTAAAGCCAGAGTTACCAGTTATCATGTTCGCGTGGGAAGAGAAAAATTAAAACAAAACAAGAAATTGTTCGACAAGTTAGAAAAAGAGTACGGTATTCCGCGGCAGTATTTGGTGTCATTTTGGGGCTTGGAAACGGTTTTTGGCAAACATAAAGGCAAAATGTCAGTACTGAACTCGCTAGCAACCCTAGCCTGCGACCAGCGCCGTAGTGAATTTTTCACCCTAGAGATATTGAACTTATTCACCCTAATTGAAAGCGAACAAGTCTCTGTTGATCAGCTACAAGGCTCCTGGGCAGGCGCAATGGGCCATATGCAATTTATGCCAACCGCATTTTTAAAATATGCCGTTGATGGTGATAACGATGGCAAGGTAGATATTTGGCAAAGCGAAGTAGATGCCTTAACAACCGCCGCCAATTACCTAAACCAGATCGGCTGGCAAAGCAAAGAGCGCTGGGGCAGAGAAGTGAAGTTACCTGAAAACTTTGCCTTTGATAAAGTCTCTTTTGATAAATACTACCCACTTAGTTATTTTCAGCAGCTAGGTGTTCAACAAACTAATAAGCAAGCATTGCCAAGTTATGATGTTCGGGCGGAACTTTACCTGCCTTCTGGCCATAAAGGTCCTGCATTTTTACTGTATCCAAATTTTAATGTCATCATGACGTGGAATCTGTCAAAGAGTTATGCGCTTTCTGTCGGAGCATTAGCAAATGAATTAGTTGGCGCTAAAGGCATTGATTTTTTAACAAAAGAAAAAAATAAAGTGCAGCCTTATAGCGTTGTAGAAATGAAAAACCTACAAAGCCTGCTTAATTCATTAGGCTTTGAAACTGGCGAGCCTGACGGTATCTGGGGGCCTAAAAGTAGACATGCTATTCGATCATTTCAATTACAACATCAATTGATTGCTGACGGTTATCCAAATACAGAAGTTTTTAACACAATTAAAATGGTGGTTAGCAACGCTAAACTTATTACGCAAGATAACAATCAAGAAAGATCATAAAATAAAGTTGTAGCTCAACTCAGTTAAATTTAACTGGATACCAGAACAACGGCAGCTACTTTCGTTGTTCTGGTGAGTAATCCCTGTTTACCCCGCTTCCTATGCTTAAAACAATCGAAAAGATCTCACTGAGTTAACCCACGCCAGTTTTTCCAACTTTAATCACTTACATTAAGTGTACGTTCCTCTGCTCTATTCTTAATACATATAACCATGTATCAAGAATTAGAATTTTTGATTTATTGTTGGCTATGGGAGTATATAACCAACAATAAATTCAAGGAACAGGTCACTTACATGAGTCAATATGCAGGTAAAACAGTCGTCATCAGTGGCGGTGCAGAAGGCATTGGTTTTGGTATTGCACGAGCAATGGGTAAGCAAGGAATGAATGTTGTTTTAGGCGATATTGATGCCCGTCAGCTTGAAATTTCACGCACAACATTGGTAAATGAAGGCATTAACGTATTAACAGTAACAATGGATGTGACTGACTTAAGCCAATGGGAAAACTTAGCAAACAAAGCTGTTGAGCGCTTTGGTAAAGTGCACATGTTAGTGAATAACGCAGGTGTTGGAAGTATGCCAGGCAACATTGAACATACCGACGAAAAAGACTGGCGCTGGGTGCTTGATGTCAATTTAATGGGCGTTATTTATGGTACACAAACCATGGTGCCATTAATGAAACAACACGGCGAAGGCGGTTGGTTAATCAACGTTGCCTCAATGGCTGGCATGGTGGGTGTGCCTAGTGCTGGCGCATACACCGCCACTAAAGTTGCCGTTGTTGGCATGTCTGAAAGTTGGTACGCAGAACTTAAACCACACAACATTCAAGTTTCTGTACTTTGCCCAGCCTTTGTTAAAACACGGATTAATTTGTCTACCCGTAATAAACCTGAGGCACTGAAAAGTGAACGTGAAAAAAATACTAAAAGTATGAACAATTCACCAATGGCGAAGCATATGCAATCGGTGATTGATAACGGTTTATCTCCGGATGTTGTCGGTGAGCGTGTTGTAGAAGCCATTAACAATAAAGAACTTTATATTTTTACTCACCCGAATTATCGCAAAGTGCTGCAAAAACGCTTCAAAAATATTGATGACGCCTTTGCCCGCTCAGAATCAAGTCCATTATTAGCAAGTGTTCTTGACGAAGAAGTCGCGCTTTATTCCAAGTAACAGTTAGAAAAGCACAGCGATAAGAGAGCGTGCTAGTTGTTTAATAAAAATTTAGCGGTTGTTGGTGGCGGTATATCATTGTGCCGCCCTTGCAACTCAACTGCCCTCATTTTTAGTAACACTAAAATAGCATTTTATCGCTGTCACTTATTGAAAAACGCCCTTTTACTGATTTTATTTAGTTAGTCATTTACACCCAGTAAGTGATTAACGGTTGATAACAATTGAACTCATCAGCCGTTAGCCTTAACATCCTCTTATTCAGTTCATTGTCTTTTAAATGAATCAAGTGTAGCTATTAATTAAATTAAGAGAGTTTTTTGTGTCATCTTCTTTTACCAGCAAAATGCCCAATATAGAAACGAGTATTTTTACCGAAATGTCAGTTATGGCAAATCAACATCAGGCGATTAACCTATCCCAAGGATTTCCAGAATTTGATACACCTGCTTTTTTAAAAGATAAAATTAATCAGGCGATCAGTGAAGGGAGAAATCAATACTCACCGTCAAACGGTTTGCCTGAACTATTAACGCAAATTGCCGATATGGTACACCGACAATATCAAACACATTTAACCGATGAACAAAAACTTAATGGATTAAATAACGTAACCATTACCTCAGGTGCTACTGAAGCGTTATGGGTTGCTATACAAGCACTTGTAAGGCCAAACGATGAAGTGATTATATTTGATCCTGCTTATGACTCATACGAACCAGCGATTGAACTTGCGGGCGGCACATGTCGCCATATCACGCTTGATACGCCAAGTTATGCGATAAATTGGTCACAGGTAGAACAAAGCATTAATGCAAAAACTCGCGCCATTATTGTTAACAGCCCGCACAATCCAACCGGTTCTATATTAAGTGAATCTGATCTGAATACTTTGCAAGGGTTAGTTGAAAAGTATGACTTATATGTCATCAGCGACGAAGTGTATGAGCACATGACCTTTGATGGTTTACGTCATGAAAGTGTATTGCGCTACCCTGAATTATTTCAACGTGCTTTTGTTGTTTCTAGCTTTGGTAAAACCTTTCATTGTACTGGTTGGAAAATGGGCTATTGCGCCGCGCCTAATGAACTGATGAACGAGTTTAGAAAAATTCATCAGTACGTGACCTTTTGCTCATTTACGCCTGCACAAATTGCCATTGCGCAAATGCTTAAAGAGCAACCATCACATATTACTGAGTTAGCGAACTTCTATCAGCAAAAACGCGATGTGCTGACTAATGCTTTGAAAAGCTCTCGTTTCACGCTACTGCCATCAAAAGGCACGTACTTTTTATTGTTAGATTACTCAGCAATATCAGAGCTTAATGACCGTGAGTTTTGTCAATGGTTAACGAAAGAAGCAGGCGTAGCAGCCATTCCGCTTAGCCCACTATACCCTGCTGAACAAAGGCAGGAATATCATAAAAATAATAAAGTCATTCGACTGTGCTTTGCAAAAAATGACGATACTTTACTAAAAGCGGCGGAAATATTATGTCAACTTTAACCATAGCAGCAGTGCAATACGATATTCAATGGTTAGATCAACAAGCGAACTTTAAACATTTAGAGCGGCTAATTTCAGACTATTTTAAAGCAAACACTTCTGTTGATTTATTGCTACTACCTGAAACATTTTCAACTGGCTTTTGTATTAACAGAAAAGACGTACAAGAGCCTGAAAATGGCGGTATTGCTTTAGTGTGGCTGAAAAAAATTGCCCAGCAATATAACTGTGTTGTTGCTGGCAGTGTTTTAGTTAGCCAAAACGATAAAAAGGCGAACCGCTTTTATTGGGTGTTTGCTGATGGCACAGTTGAGCATTATGACAAACGCCACCTATTTCGTTTAGGTAAAGAGCAAAACCATGTTGAACAAGGCCAAGAACGGAAAGTAATCACTATTAATGGCATTAAAATACTGCCATTAGTTTGCTACGATCTGCGCTTCCCTGTTTGGTCACGCAACCGCCAAGACTACGACCTGATGGTTAATGTTGCTAATTGGCCAGCAGCACGACGCCATATTTGGGACACCTTATTAAAAGCGCGAGCAATGGAAAATCAAAGTTTTGTAGTTGGCGTTAATCGTGTCGGTGCAGATGGTGTTGATACCGCTCATTCAGGAGGGACAACCATAATTGATTTTACCGGTGAAACCATAGTTGCCGCCACTGACAATCAACAACAAATAATTACCACACAACTCGACTTTAGCAAGCTCAACAAATTCAAAGATGACTTCCCTGCATTTCTAGACGCAGATGAATTTAAATTGGCACTATAAGCAAAAATTACGAATAAATTGAGATGGTAAGAATGGTGATAATTGTCTTTAACAATTGGTGCCATTCTATTAGTTTGTAAAATGACTAAATGATAAGTCGAATTATGATAAATATGTAAAAACATTATGACTGAACACCCTATTTTAAGCGGCATTCAGGTTTACGAAAACTCTACTCTCTCAAAGGTTAGTGTTTTACAGCATATTTTGATCAATGAATAGTTGCTCAAGTAAACTACCAACTTGTTCATCATCATCAAAAAATTTGATACCAACACTTACCTTGCCTTGTTCATTTCGGCTATTACAAACAGTGGCAGGGATTTTAACTTCGCCAGTATTAGGATGCTGAATACAAACAAAAACATCGCGTTTGTTTACTGTTATTTTAGCGTTATCGGCTTTAAAAGCGAAACCACAGCCTTTTGTCGATATATCACCAATAACACCACTTAAACGGAGACTTTTTTGGTCACCATTTTCTGAGTCAACCATTATACTTGCCGGTAAATGGGTAATAATGCGTTGTTGCAAGCGTAATTGACGGCTTTCAATTTTTTTAGGGTAGTTTACAATAATAAAGCTTTCAGGGTATTTAGTGATATGTTTTATTGTCGAACGAAAAGCAAAACATTGCCCATGTTCACCTTCTAAAATATAACGAACTATTACCACATTACCGTCAACTAGAACATCTTGATAATCACTTGGCCTCGACGAAACTGGGTGTTTCAAAATAATATACTTGCCCATTTCGTAGCCAATTAACGGCACTTTAATACGAACTTTAACTGGATGGTTAATTTCTACATCAACTACTTTTCCGGGTTGAAGTTCAAAGCCGTGTGATACTGATGGTGCTTGTTGTGTTGATACTGTCATTAATCCCTTAAAACTATATTTGTAAAATCTTTGTCAATATAAACAAGCAAGTGACTTTAAACAATGACTAATTTATTTACTTTTTGACAAAACAAAATATAACTGACAGTTATGGTTTTGTAATCGCTTAAGTTTTTAATGTTTTTTATTCTTTGTTTATTTAACAAGCTACAACTCAGGTTGATAAATAAAGTCATAAAATAGAGTGATATAGCAATAATAGCGAAGATAATTAACCTGTAACTCATGAATCACCACTATTTTAATCGTTTTTAAATACTTTTGATAAGCAAAGATAATAGCTGTTAAAATATTATTTTTTTATATCGCATTTTAACAAAAGGCGTCACCGTGATCAGACTTTTCATCTTTATTATCTCTGCACTAATGTCATTTCAATTACTTGCCGTCAATACCAAGGGACAGTATATTCAGCCAAATAATTTATCTCCAAAAGTTCGAATAGAAACCTCAATGGGAAGTATCGTTATTGAACTTGACCGATATCGAGCAAAGATTACGGTTGATAATTTCTTAGGGTACGTAACCCGAGGACAATATGACAAAACACTTATTCACCGTGTAGAAGAAGGATACCTTATTCAAGGTGGTGGCTTTATGACTAACTATTTCGATGTCGAACACGATGAGCCTATTTTTAATGAGTCAGGTAATGGCTTAAAAAATAAAGAAGGTACTATTGCAATGGCCAAACAGCTCAACGATGCTCATTCAGCAACTAACCAATTCTTTATTAACCTCAATGACAATACCAATTTAGATCCTGGACGCTCATGGGGCTATGCTGTTTTTGGCGAGGTGATTGAAGGTTACGAGATACTTGAGGCTATTGCACAAGTAGAAGTGGGTTATAGCGAAGAGCTAGGTTACACAACGGTGCCCAAAAAAATGATATCTGTTAATAGAGTCGTTATTCTTGATGAAGAGTCCCAAAATGAGCAATAAGCAGACAACCTTTATTTGCAATGCCATTAAGCTGCCACTAAGCGATACAATATTGCCATTTTAAATTATTAGAAAATACTTACCTGAGACTTATCTTGAAAATCAGCAACCGTTTGCAGCAAATTGAAAAAATGGTGATATCACAATACGACCATATTTGGGATTGTTGTTGTGATCATGGCTTATTAGGCTTTGCATTATTATCAAGCCAAGCTAACAGCAAGGTTCATTTTGTCGATATCGTTGCTGAACTTATGGCTGATGTAGAAAAAAAACTTGAGCGTTTTTACCCGAATTCAGTTTGGAAAACTCACTGCCTCGATGTAGCGAAGCTGCCGCTAACCCAATACAAGGGCAAACACCTGATTATTATTGCCGGTGTTGGTGGTGATTTGATGATTAAATTCATTGAAGCGATTCATCAGCAACACAAAAACTTGAATATTGATTTTTTACTCTGCCCTGTCCATCACCAGTTCTCATTACGTCAAAAGTTAATCAAACTTGATTTTACCCTGAAAGACGAAGTGCTAATTGAAGAGAATCGGCGCTTTTATGAAATATTGCTAGTTTCATCCCTAAGTGAAAAATTAGACGAGAGTTTAGATAAAAAACACAACAAAATAAGCGCCGTTGGCAATAAAATTTGGCAGTCAACATCAAGTAAACAAGCTGAAGTTGTTGATAAATATTTGCAGAAAACGATTAGCCATTATCAACGTATTCAGCAAGGCTCTCTACAGGCTACTTTAAAGAGTAAAGAAAATAACGTTCAACATATAATTGATGCTTACCGCGCAATAAAACGATAGCTCTAATATTTACGTGGTTACTGACTCTTACAAAAGCGCTTTTTCCCTTAAAATCAATCTCTGATGAACAAAAAAAAACCACCACAAAATTTTACACTATATCAATGTTTTCTACTGCTTACATGCTAGAATATTAGCTATGTTCAACGAAAAAATCTCTATTCTTATGGCCAAAAAACCACTCATCATTCGTGATAAAACTATCTTCGACGGTATTTTCACAAAATATTTCTTAAAGTTTCTTTTCACGCTTTGGTTTAAAATAGCGGGTTGGAAGCTTTGCGAAAACGCGCCAGAAGGAGCAGGAGTTGCCATTGCAGCACCTCATACTTCAAATTGGGATTTTTTCTACGCACTTGGTGCCGCCATACAACAAGATGTGAAAATATATTTCTCTATTAAAGACAGTATCTGCCGAGTTCCAGTGTTAGGCACTTGGCTAATGTACCTAGGTGCTATTCCAATTGACCGTTCAGAAAAAGGTGTTGGCCAAGTTCAGCAGATAAAAGACTTTATCGACAGCCAAAAGTTGCAGAGAGTATTCTTCTTATTTACCCCTGAAGGCACCCGCGGCGCAGTACCTAAATGGAAAACAGGCTTTTACCACGTTGCCCAAGGTTGTGGATTACCAATCTTTTTAGCCAAAGTAGATTACTTAAGTAAAGAGTCTGGCGTTTTTCATACCTTTAAATTAACTGAGAACAAAGAGGATGACATTAAAGCAATGCAAGCTTCTTACAAAACTATTCGAGGTAAATTTCCATTACACCAGTATCCATCATACACAGGCAGCATGCCAAAGTTGTCTGAAGCAGAGGCTAAAATCATCAAAGCTATGTATTCTTTCAAGGGGGTAGCGACCAAAATGGAAATTACCGCGAAGACTCGACTAGGCGAGCTATCTACCAACATGTTGGACTTTTTAATCGAAAAAGGCATGTTAGAAAAAGTTTCACCATCTGCTAGCAATAGCGAGCCAGGTTATCAGTTAACTTTTGCAGGAAAAGGTTGTTGTCTACATTTATCGGCAAGCGTTTAACGACTAATTTTTAGTACACTTTCTTAGTTCAATTTAAAGCGAGTGTCCTGTTAATTGCCACAGTAGCTAACGTTTGGAATTTTACTGACTAGTTGGCGTTGGGCTTGACTGCATGGATGCATGGATGCAGAAGATAGAGCAACCTGTCAGCACAGGACGTGCGGAAGGAGAATAATGCAGGAGCAATTATCGAAGAGCAGTTGCCGAGGCGAATGCACACAAGAGGCCTATAAGTTTAGGTAACCGACACAGATCTCCCCCCTTGCATCCCCCGCATAACAATTATTTTTTTGGGATACCCAATGCAACATTACTATTAAATTCAACCTGCCCGCATTTATTTAACCAAACCGATCAATATCAATGTTGACACAAACTCCCCACTAATCCCAAAAAGCAGCAGGATAGTTGAAATATTCTCAAACTACGCTAGATTTACACCTGTTCACTTTTTAACCAGGACACTTCTAGAGAGGGATTTTATGAAATTACTAAATATTGTGATAATAACGGCAGTAACATCTGGTTGTTCAGCTATTTATACTGACAGAGATAGTAATAGAACAAATATAGCGGGGGCCGGTAGTATATTTTATGAACCAAAAGTATTCTCATTAAGCGATGAAAGCGATAGCTTTGGAACATTAGATTATTGTAAGTTACTAAAAAATTATGGTTTTACCAATGATTCTAGTTCAAGCAAAACTGATTGTAGTATTGATCATGAGAAATTACTTATTGCTGATTTTGGAATAATTCGTGATGAAGTTCAAGATAGAGTTTTAGCATCGTCAAACCAAAAGTGCGGAGATTACATGAGAGCTCTTTTTGCTCAAAAAGGTGATACCGAAGTTTTTTGGGGTAGTCTATCAACATTGTTTTCTGGAGCTGGGGCGGTGCTATCTCACATGCCAACAGCGCAAGCATTTTCAGCTGGTGGTGCTGTCTTTAGTGGTATTAACTCTGAATTTCAACAAGCTTATTTTGCAAACAAAGCAATTGAAGTTATTACTACAGGGATCAACGCCCGTAGATCAGAAATACTTAAAAATATTATTTTGCGCAGAGAGCAGCATAATATGTATTTAGCACAAAGAACGAATTTGTCAGTTGATAGCACGCAAAAAGCCGTAACAGAAAAAATTGAGTTAAAAAACAAAGAAACTCAGAAGATAAAAACGGAGTCTAAAATTGCTTTATCTTACTCACTAAATGCATCGATTAGAGATGCATTACAATACCACGCTGCCTGTTCAACAGTAGTCGGCCTTGAGGTTGCTGCAGAATCAATTGCTAGAGTACAAAACCCAGGTATTGAAGAAGTTAGCAGTTTTATTAAAAAGTTAAAAGAAGCAGAATTAGTTTCTAAGTAGTAATTTATATCACAATACAAATAGGCGTATTACTTGTGATATGCCCTATTAATTAGAGCGAAACCATCAACAATGTAGAGTTTAGTTAGCTGCTTAGTGTCGGGGTTGACTGCATGGATGCACTAATGTCGCGAAGGTATGGATGCCTATGAGCGGCCATGGCTGTCATCGATAAACTGCTGTTAAAAATTAATATTTCAGCGCTGAGACGGGAATTTAGTGATCGTTACTCTTGAGTGCCTAAATCTACCAGCAGAGAAACACGGAAAACTAACGATCACCAATGCCCGCTTGGGATTTTATTCTCTGTTTGGCGTCGCGGTGGCGACAACACCCAGAGGAGCGTTGCACGCCAAAAGCCCCTCTGGACTCCCCATGGCGCCCTACTCAGCAAAACATTTAACCATCAACTAGCGTAAACCACGATACCTGCCGATTTATCATCCATGAACAACGGCAGCCCTCGACGTCGACGTGCAGGGATGCACTAATGCCGCGAAGGTATGGATACCTAAGATCGGCCATGGCTCCAATTGACTGACGCTAATCAAAATAGGTCTTTATTCACTGAGATGGGAATTTGGTGATCATTGTTCGGTCGTGAGAATAATTAGATTAAGAGGATCACGGAAGATTAGCGATCACCATAGTTTGCTTGGAGTTTGATTAACTGCTTGGCGTCGGGGTGCCGACTACACGCAAGGGGGAGATAGACACAGATCTCCCCCTTGCATCCCCCGCTGTGCCCTGCTCAGCTAACACTAAAATAATAATTTTTGCAGTTATCGATTCCTGACGAATGCTCGTCCCTGCGCTACGTCAGTTCCAGCCATCCATGGCTGTCTTCGATAAACTGCCGTTAAAAATTAATATTTCAGCGCTGAGACGGGGATTTAGTGATCGTTAAAACTGTCCAGCAAGCCAAGCCGCTAATAGGAATACGAAAAAAGCTGCGGTCACCAAAGTCTTCTTGAACAAACGCTGATATTAATAAAAGCGTTCACGTATGTTCATCAGGGATGATGAACAAAGCGATGTAGGGCATGGATTATGTTCAGGATGAACGGTAAAGCGCGGTGCCATGGATGGCAAGGAGCGCAGTGCGTTCAGCGCTATTACTTAAATAAGTGTCGAATACACTTTTATTAATTGAAGATAATAGTTTGTTAGCAGCGCTGGGAGTTTCCAAAGAGGGTTCGGCGTATAGCCCTCTTTGGGTGCCGTCGCCACCGCGACAATAACACTCAATTCGATATATCAGGTACTGAAATTCATACAGTGCTTTATTCTAGGTGAGAAGCAAGTTCGATGTAATTAATAAACACCCTCACATCGCTATGAGTTTTAACCATATACCACTCTATCAAAGATTCAGACTGACTTTGTCTAGAACTTATTTGCAGATCTTTTATATGTTTTTGAATATTAGTAATCATTTCTCTGATACTCACATCCATATTAAAAACTTTAGGAGTCTTTGTACGATTATTATTCACATGATGAGAAAAATCATTACCATATAGTTTTTCATGTTGTTCTAGTGTTTCAGATTTTGATATGTATTCGGTCGATTTCGCTTTTTCTCTTAGGGGGATAAATATTTTTCGACTAAGGCCATTCTCTTCATAAGACTGAGAGCTAAGCTGTTGATTAACCATCATTTTATAAGAATTAGGAAGAGAGACACGTAAAGATTCAAGAACCAATATCCATAGGGCTCCTGTTTCACTCTGATTCATAGCTAATACACTTGATACTCGATCTGAGATTTGAGCTGTTGACCTTAAATCAATATTAAGAGCATTAAATAGGTTACTCGCAACCTTAATAATGGCTTCCTCCTTCCAATCAATAATTTCTAATTTATTTGTATTAACAATTCGCTCAATTATATACTGGAAAGAGGGTAAAGAACTTAGAAAGCCAGACAAATCAGGAGCAGGTAACTCATATGTCCGATTGAAAAACCTCATCAGATATTTATTTGCATCAAAGCCACTTCCATACACTGATTTAATTGAATGTTGTAATTCATTTGTATTTGTAGCAATTACAAATACAACCCCTTCAATATCAAATATATGTTTAATAACTTCCAACACCTCAATTGCAAAATTAGGCCGACAACGATCTAGCTCATCAATAAATATGTACATCGGAGACCAGCGCTTATTTTTATCTTCATTATTTTTAGTAATGACATCTTCAAGCGTTGCTTTAATTAGGTTTTTTAAATCTTTAATGGAGTCAGCTTGCTTATTGTGAAGATTTAATAACCCTTTAGTTGCTGCTGATACAATATTTTCAAGATCTTTACCAGAGTTTTGAGTTTCTTCTATTCTTCCATTTATATCATCAATGTCGACTCTTAATAGAGATTTCACTAGTGATTTTGATAGCTCAGGTGCAACTGATTTGAATAAATTAGTTGTGGATTTTACTAGTTTATCTTTCTTTTCCTTTTGGCCTTTCCCTTCAATTAAACTACTTATTTGCTCAACAATTTGGCTCACAACTAACACTAAAGGATCATTGTGAAAATCATTAGCCCATGCATCAAAGTAAACCGTTGGGTGTTTGCAATGAATTGAATTCGCCCATCGCTTTATAAAATACGTTTTCCCAGCCCCCCAATCTCCGTTTAAATTTAATACGTACGAAGTGCCTTTATACTTTTGAAGGTGCCTATCTAAAAAGTTTGCCAAGGTAGTTCTTCCGAGCGAATCAGCAGGTATTTTTTCATTGGTAAATTTACAATCAATTTCGTCTTCCCAGTTAAAAATGATTTGTGACATTACAGATATTCCCCATGAGTATTAGATTATGCTTTCACGAAAACGTATGAGATAAGCTATAGTATTATTGACATACAAACACAAAAAAAGCGAGCCGTAGCTCGCTTTTTTTATTTTATATCAACTAGTTACTAGTCTTGATAACTAGAAACAGGTGGACAACTACAAATTAAATTACGGTCCCCGTACACATCATCAATACGGTTAACTGTTGGCCAGAATTTATTCGCTGCTGCCGCAGGCACTGGGAATACTGCTTCTTGAATCGAGTAAGCACGATCCCAAGTATCAGTAATATCCGCTAGTGTATGCGGTGCGTTGTGTAATGGGTTGTCGTCGCTTGACCACTCACCAGACTCAACCTTACGTACTTCATTACGAATACACACCATAGCTTCAACAAAACGGTCAAGTTCAACTTTTGATTCAGATTCAGTTGGCTCAATCATGAACGTACCCGCTACAGGGAACGACATGGTTGGTGCGTGGAAACCGTAATCCATTAAGCGTTTAGCCATATCTACTTCAGTAATACCTGATTCAGCTTTAATTGGGCGTAAATCGATAATACATTCATGTGCAACACGGCCATTTTTACCTGAATATAAAATAGGGTAATGTTGGCTTAACTTCGTTGCTAAGTAGTTAGCGTTAGTAATTGCGTATTTAGTTGCGTCTGTAACACCTTTTTTACCTAACATGGCAATGTATAGGTAAGTGATACATAAAATACCAGCACTACCGTAAGGTGCTGCTGAAACCGCACCATTACCTTTAGTTTCTTCATCTACATTGATTAATGCATGATCAGGTAAGAATGGCGCTAAGTGCGATTTAACGCCGATAGGACCCATACCTGGACCACCGCCGCCATGTGGAATAGCGAAAGTTTTGTGTAAATTAAGATGAGAAACATCAGCACCAATGAAACCTGGTGAAGTTAGTCCTACTTGTGCATTCATGTTTGCGCCATCAAGATAAACTTGGCCACCATTGTCATGAATGATATTACAAATTTCTGCAATCGTTGTTTCATATACACCATGCGTAGATGGGTATGTGATCATGATACAAGCAAGGTTATCGCGTAACTCTTCCGCTTTCGCAGTTAAGTCGGCCATGTCAACATTGCCTTCTTTATCACAGTCAACTACCACAACTTTCATATCAACCATCATGGCTGACGCTGGGTTAGTGCCGTGCGCAGAAGCAGGAATTAAACAAATGTTACGGTGTGAGTCACCACGGCTTTCGTGATACTTGCTAATAGCGATTAAACCCGCATATTCACCTTGTGCACCTGAGTTAGGCTGCATTGACATTTTGTCGTAACCCGTTAATTCAACTAACCACTGTGCTAGCTCATCAATCATCTGCTTGTAACCAACCGCTTGGTCAATTGGTGCAAAAGGATGCATGTTAGCAAACTCAGGCCATGATACTGGGATCATCTGCGCTGTTGCATTTAGTTTCATCGTACATGAGCCTAAAGAAATCATTGAATGATTCAATGCTAAGTCTTTGTTCTCAAGTTTTTTGATATAACGAAGCATTTCTGTTTCGCTATGGTATGAGTTAAATACTGGGTGAGTTAAAATTGCTGATTCACGTACAAGTGATGCAGGAATTGAAGAATGCCCGCTCGCGATGATTTTCTCATCAAGTTCGCTAACGTCTAAGCCATGTCCTTCGCCTAATAAAATATCAAATAAACCGCTAACGTTTTTGTGAGTTGTGGTTTCATCTAATGAAATACTAATTTGACCGTCAACATCAGTACGGAAGTTAACACCAGCAGCTAATGCACGTGTGATAATTTCTTCTTTGTTATCTACGTTGAACGTTAATGTGTCGAAGTAGTTTGCATGAATAGCGGTTAAGCCTTTCGTTGCAGTACCTAAACATAAAATGTCAGTTAAGCGATGAATTCGGTTAGCAATCGTTTTTAAGCCTTGTGGACCATGGTAAACCGCGTAAAACGCTGCCATGTTCGCTAATAATACTTGTGCAGTACACACGTTTGAGTTGGCTTTTTCACGGCGAATATGTTGTTCACGTGTTTGCATTGCCATGCGTAATGCTGGCATATCACGAGTATCTTTTGATACACCAATGATACGACCAGGTAATGAACGCTTGTATTTGTCTGATGTGGTGAAAAATGCTGCGTGTGGCCCGCCGTAGCCCATTGGTACACCAAAGCGTTGGCTTGAACCGATTACGGCATCAGCACCTAGCTCGCCTGGCGCTTTTAATAACACTAAGCTCATGATATCGGCAGCAACAGCAACAATGCCTTTTTTCTCGTGAATTTTAGCAATCAATTCACTGATATCAGTTACTTCGCCTGAAGCACCAGGATATTGGATAAGAGCACCGAAAATATCATGCTCCACTGCGTCTGCCGCTGGCGCAACAATGATATCAAAGCCAAACATTTCTGCACGTTGCTTAACAACGTCAATAGTTTGTGGGAATACGTCATCAGAGATAAAAAATAGGTTTGATTTCTTGTTTTTAGATACGCGCTTAGCTAATGACATAGCTTCTGCTGCTGCAGTACCTTCATCAAGCAATGATGCTGATGCTAAGTCTAAACCGGTAAGGTCCAAACACATTTGTTGGTAGTTTAATAATGACTCTAAACGACCTTGAGCAATTTCTGGTTGGTAAGGTGTATAAGCGGTGTACCACCCTGGGTTTTCTAATACGTTACGTAAAATAACGTTCGGCGTTAATGTGCCGTAGTAACCTAAACCAATATAGGTATCATTTACTTTGTTCAAGCTCGCCACTGCTTTTAAATCAGCAAGTGCTTGTACTTCTGTTTTACTTTCTTCAATCGCTGGTAAATTTGCTAAGCGAATGTCTGAAGGAACGATTTCGTCGATAAGCGCATCAACAGACTCTGCGCCAATATCATTTAACATGGCTTGAGTTTGTTCGGCATTAGGGCCAATGTGACGACGAATAAAGTCTTGGTTTTGCTCTAGGTCTTTTAATGATTGAGTAGTCATAAAACAGCTTCTCTATAAAATAGTTTACTGATTAACGTAAGTTAATCGTAATTAAAAATATTTAAATAGGATCTGTTGATCTTTCGCGATTAAATTTTGTTCGAGATAAAAACGCTTATTCAAGGCGAGTAGTGTGTAGCCTAGTCATTCTAAGCAAGTACTACTCAACAAAGAGCTTTTAGCCAAATCCTTTGGACAGTGTTTGTTAGACATTTTTACAACGTTATCGCCTTTTATGTGGAACAACCACATGGTAAAGGTTCTGCCTTGTATAAATACCCAACAAATCGCTGCAAAAAAAATTTCGAAAGATCAACAGACTCTAAAATAAAGCCTCGATGTTCAAAAGAATTTTCGAGGCTTAAACATATTGCTTAACTAAGATAATCGACTTTTAGGCACAGGCTAATTGTTCCAAACTTAACCTAACTACCTACATCCATGTAGACAATGCAGCATAAATCGATTAGCGACGTTAAACTAGTCTTCGTCGATCGAGTTTGCATACCCTTCAGCATCTAATAATGCGTCTAATTCAGCTTCGTCAGCTAATTGCACTTTAAATAACCAACCGTCGCCAAATGCATCAGCATTCACAGTTTCAGGTGAATCTTCTAGATCTTCGTTGATAGCAATAACTTTGCCTGAAACAGGTGCGTAGATATCAGAAGCAGCTTTTACAGACTCAGCTACTGCAACGTCGTCACCAACACTGATTTCATCATCAACGTCAGGTAATTCTACAAACACCATGTCACCTAAAAGGCCTTGTGCATGCTCAGAGATACCAACAGTAACGACACCGTTACCTTCGTTACGTACCCATTCGTGTGATGTTGCATATTTTAATTCTGAAGGAATGTTGCTCATTATTTTGTTCCTAATTTGTATTTTTAAATTATTATGTAAATCTCTATAGTACAAAGTTTGGCCTGCGCCACTCAGTTCATACTATAGCCTAAATTTCAGTGTTTTTAAGCTAGTTTGCAAAGCAACTAATGAAAGTTGATTTAACGCAAAGTTGTTAAAAAACTTTCTTACCATTACGTACAAAGCTTGGCTTAATTACTTGAACTTTAACTAGCTTTTTACGCATTTCAACTTCAACAGTATCGCCTAATTTGACACTGCGAGGAACGCGTGCCATGGCAATGCTGTGTCCTAATGTTGGTGAGAAAGTGCCTGAAGTAATAATACCTTCACCTTCTGCTGATACAACTTTAAGACCGGTACGCAATACACCTTTCTCTTCAAGTACCAAACCAACAAGTTTAGGTTGGTCGCCAGCAGCACGTTGTGCCGCAATAACTTCACGACCGTTAAAGTTACGATCTTCTGGTTCCCAGCTAATTGTCCATGCCATGTTCGCCGCTAGCGGAGAAACATTTTCGTCCATATCTAAACCATATAGGTTCATACCCGCTTCTAAGCGTAAAGTATCACGAGCACCTAAGCCACAAGGTTTAACACCAGCATCAAGTAGTTGCTGCCATAAATCAGCGGCTTGGTCAGCAGGTAAAGCGATTTCATAACCGTTTTCACCTGTGTAACCTGTTGTTGCAATGAATAAATCATCAGCTTGCGCTGAGAAGAATGGCTTCATACCATCAACAGCTGCTAATTGGCCTGCGTTAAGTAGTGTTGCAACTTTCGCTTTTGCTTGCGGGCCTTGAACAGCAATCATGGCAAACTCGGGACGTTCAGTAACGGCAACATCAAAACCTGCAGATTGCTCTGCAATCCATGCTAAATCTTTTACACGTGTCGCTGAGTTAACTACTAAACGGTAGTCAGTATTAGTGAAAAAATAAACGATTAAGTCATCAATAACACCACCTTCGTGGTTACACATGCCTGTGTATAGCGCTTTACCAGCAACGTCTAATTTAGCCACATCATTAATAACTAGTTTACGTAAAAATGCTTGTGCGTCTGCACCTTTAACATCAACAATGGTCATATGCGAAACATCAAACATGCCAGCGTCTGTGCGCACCGCATGATGTTCTTCAATTTGAGAACCGTAATTGATAGGCATTTCCCAACCGTAAAAATCAACCATTTTAGCGCCGGCTTCTATGTGCTTAGCATGTAATACTGTTTTATTTGTCATCGTTCGTTTCACTCACGTTAGTTGCTTTATCGTAGTTTCAGTGTGTTTTAAGGAAACACACCACTGACATATACTCATGTAAAACTAGGATAAAGACGGAAGATTTACAAAAAGTGACCAAGATTATAACTGTGTGTTGCTGTTGATTCAACAGATAAAACGCCTTTTAAAAAATTTAAAATGGACAAATAAAAATATTCCAAATTATATTTCCAAATAACTCACCTTTAAAAATATAATTCACCAACAAGTATGCAAACATCCTCTGTGGCAAATAAAAATTTTAAATTGATGTAAAGAATTAACTTAACGAAGGTATCGACCAGCTAATTTTACTTAAATTAGCTGGTAAAAGTGGGGCTTTCTTGACTGAATGGTCAATTAAAATAGCGGAAAGAGCTTACTTTTGTTGCCGTTGAATAGGCTTAGCTAACTCTGGCAACTCACCTTTAAAACCTAATGCTTGATTAATCATTAAGGCTTTAGCGGGTTTGATATTATTGAGTAGTGACATACCTAAACCACGTATTAACTTTATTGCCCCTTGCTGTGGCGTGAAAGTTTGCTTAATGGCTTCCATTGCGGTGATCATTTCTGCCGCTTCGCTTTTGCGCCAGCGAGCGAATTGCTGCAACGACTTATCGCTTAACCATGCGTTATCATCAAGGCTACCCTTTTGCTGTTCTTTACTCACTTGCTGACTAATTATTTGCGCTAATGCGGCGGCATCAAGCAAACCTAAATTAACTCCCTGCCCCGCCAATGGATGAATGGTATGAGCAGCATCACCAACTAAAACAGTACTCCCTTTTACAAATTCTTGAGCAAAACGCATAGTTAAAGGATAAGTAAAGCGTTCACTTTCCAGTGATACTTGACCAAGCTTACCATCACTGGCCGCTGTTATTTCTTTGGCAAAGTCTTCGGCTGACAAAGTACTTAGTCGCGATGCTTCTTCAGGAGTTGTTGACCATACAATTGAGCATAAGTTGTCTTGATATAAAGGCAGTAAAGCTAATGGACCGTTTTTTAGAAACACTTGCCATGCGGTATTTTGATGCCCTTGCTTACACTTAACAGTGGCAACGATGGCGTGATGGTCGTAATCACGAAATATTAATGGCACATTCATTTGCTGACGTACCCATGAATTAGCGCCATCTGCACCAACAACAAGTTTTGCCATCACTGGCATTTGTGGCTTGTCCGTATCACTATTCGCAGCAAAAGTAGCAAACACTTCGCTGTCGCTAAAATTTAACTGATCTAATTTGTTATCAGTAAAAAAGGTAATGCCGCTGTCTTGTTCAGCTTTGTGCCATAAGGCATTGCGAATGGCTTTATTTTCAATAATAAAGCCTAGCTGTTCAAGGTTACTAGTGGCCATTGAATTACTAACATCTTTTAAAGCAAAATCTAATTGCCCATACCCCGCTTTATCCCAAATATGCATGTCATGGTAAGGCTGCGCACGTTGTGCAATTATATCTTGCCAAACATTGAGGTTATTGAACATTTGTTGACTTGCTGCATTAATAGCACTAACGCGCACTTCAGGCTCGCTGCCCAGTTCATCGACAGGTGTATTATCAACAATAGCGATGCTAAGCTCAGTTTGTTGGCGAATAGCTAATGCTAACGTTAAGCCAACCATGCCACCACCAACAATTAATAGATCAAATTTTTGCATTGTTTTTCACATTCATTTTATGTCTAGTAACTCGCATAATATTGCGAGCCGCTTGTATTTTCTTTTCGTAATTTGCTAGTAATTCACGTATTAATCGCCCACACATCAATAGCCCATAGTTTTCTTAACCAAGGCATTTTTAAGCACAGGTAAATAATTCATTACTTTCAAACCAATGTTGCGCCCTACAACTAACGGCGGTAATTGATTAGAAAATAAGGTAACCAGTGAATCTGTTAGGCCGATCACTTGTTTTTGGTCTTGCTGGCGAGATTTGGCATATTGTATCAAATTACTAAATGAGCCGATGTCTTGCCCATTCGCTAATGCTTGTTTTATCACTTGAGTCATATCTCTGACATCACGTAAACCTAAGTTAAAACCTTGGCCAGCAATAGGGTGAATAGTATGAGAAGCATTTCCTATTAACGCCATACGGTGATAAACCTGCTCAGTTGCTTGTAATAATTTTAATGGGTAAACCGCGCGCTTACCTACTTGAGTAATATTACCTAACCAGCGGCCAAACGATTTTTCTAATTGTGCAGCAAATTCATCATCAGATAAATTTAGCATGTCTTCGGCTAACTCTGGCGTTAGTGTCCACACCAGTGAACAACGCCCTGCACTGCTTTGTTGACCATTTACACTAGTCGAATTTGACTGTGGCAACGTTGAAAGCGGTAACATGGCAATAGGGCCAGTTTGAGTAAAACGTTCATAGGCAATATTTTTATGATGAATTGCCGTAGCAACATTAGCGATTAATGCCGATTGCTGATAATCACGACTAGTGGTGGAAATATTAGCAAATTTTCGACACGCAGACTGCGCACCATCACAAGCCAACAATAGCGCGGTAGTTAACTGCGTAGCAGAATTTAACTCTACATTGACTTGCTCAGGTTGCCATTGCACATTGGCAATACTGTCAGGGGCAAACCAAGTGATATTGTTTTTAGTCGCTAAGGTTTTTAATAATGCCGAGCCAATAAATGACATTTCAGCAACATAACCTAAGGCGTCAACTTGATGATGCTTAGCATACAGTCGCGCTTTGCCATAATGCCCACGGTCTGAAATATGAATATTTTTAATTGGCTCAGCATGGTTTTTTAGATATTGCCAAGCGCCAACACTTTCTAAATAAGCAGCACTACCATGTGATAAGGCTAACACGCGATCATCAAAACTTTGTGACGGGTCAGTCAATACCGGATTAGCTTCGATAATGGCGATTTTTAAAGGGGTTTGTTGATGAGTAACTAGGCTAGATAAACTTAATGCCATTAAAGCACCTGATAAACCACCACCAGAAATGACTACGTCAAAGTGCTGTGCATCTTTGGTGTTGCTAGTACTAGCGTTTTGCTCACTGTTGTTCATCGTTAACCTATTGTTATTTTTCTGTCGTTAATGACGCTAAGTTTAACTTGCTATCAGCGTTATCACTTTGTGCTTAATCAATGGATTACGCACAAAGGAACACTAATTAGCCATCACCTTTTCAATATCAGCAATAGTTTTTGCAGCATTGACAGTTAAGTTTTCAAAACCAGATTCGGTTACCGCAATATTATCTTCAATGCGAACGCCAATACCACGCCATTTTTCATCAACTGATTTATCGCTGAGTGGGATATAAATTCCCGGTTCAATCGTCATCACCATGCCTGGCGCAAACGGGCGTAATTGCTCACGTTGCTGATTAGAGTGATAGTCACCAACATCATGAACATCAAGCCCTAACCAATGACCAAGGCCGTGAATAAAGTATTTTTTACAGGCATTTTGGGCTAACAATAACGTTATGTCGCCTTTTAAAATTCCTAAGTCGTATAAAGCTTGAGTCAAAAAGTTACACACTAAACGATTAAGTTCAGCAAATGTTTGCTTCGGCTTTATCGCTGAAATTGCTAAGTTTTGACTATCAAGTACCAGTTGATAAATCGCTTTTTGCTCAACACTAAATTGACCGTTAACAGGGAATGTTCGAGTAATATCCGCGGCATAACCGGCTAATTCTCCACCCGCATCAATTAACAATAAATCACCATTGATAAGGGCTTCATCATTATCAGTGTAATGCAAAATATTGGCGTTATCGCCACCAGCTACAATAGAGCCGTACGCAGGATAACGCGCACCATTGCTAGCAAATTCATACAAGAGTTCAGCTTCAATTTGATATTCAAACTTACCAGCTGATGTTCGCTGCATAGCTCTTTGATGGGCTGCGCCACTAATAACATTAACCTGACGCATAATATCAAGCTCGGCATCTGACTTGTGCAAACGCATTTCATGTATTATTTCACTGCAATCTACTAATGATTTTGGCGCTTTAGCACCAGTGCGAGCTAACTTTCTGATCTCAGCTAACCAAGACAACACTTGTTGTTCAAATACGCCATGCTCTTGCTGACAAATCAACACCGAGCTTTTGCCTTCAATTAATGGTAAAAGTTGCTCACTAACTTCAGCTAAGCTAAAGCATAAATCAAACTGATAGTTTTCAACTGCAGCTAGTTGACCAACGCGTCGGCCATGCCATACTTCTTGAAAACTGTCTTTTTCACGAGAAAATAAAACACTTTGCTCTGCTTCTACACCCTCTCCTTTTACCAACGCTAAAATTGCATCTGGCTCATTAAAACCAGTCAGGTAATAAAAGTTTTTACTTTGGCAAAATGGGTACTCAGTATCGTTGCTACGGGTAACTTCCTTTCCCGCAGAAATTAATGCGATAGTATTAGCTGGCATTTTCGTAATAAAATCACTTCTACGCTGACAAAACTCAGCAGCAGGTAATAAAGTATTTTTGATCATATTGGTCAGTATTTAATAGTGGTCTATCTACAGCTAAATAATTTCTTTAGTAAAATTAATTTATTAGAGTGTACTTCAGCTGTACGTATTTGATTACTTAGCTGTAAACTATTTTATGGCTAATGTAGCGTTGCTTCTTTATCTTTAGGCTCTGGCGGAGCACCCAATTCAGTAAAGCAAAGTAAGGCAGAAATTCTAACGTATTCTGCAATTTCGAAATAAGCTTGCTCGGTATCTTCGTCTTCTTCCATTTCATCAGACAAATTAGCGATTTCAACAAAATCGGCAAGTACTTCTTTTACATCATCAGAAAAAGTAGTGGTTTTAGTTTGCTGTAAACCAAAACCGAGATTAAAACCTTCTACCCACTTACTTAATGCGTGACCACGCTCAACGATGGAGTCATCATCATCTGGCAACATCAATTGAAAGCTATATGATTCATCAAGAATTTGTTGCCAAATGTCGCTATACATATCTTTTATTAAGCTTTTAACGCGTACTGGTAGCCCTTCAGCGTTATTAAGCATATCGTTAACCATGGCAATATAATCGCTGCTTTCAAATTCAAAGCCTGCCGAAACAAGGCCGGTAAGTACACCGTGGATTTCAGCGGCATGTGCTTCAACACTTTCACTGGTTAAAATTGCTTGCGCAGAGGGAAAATCTAAAGAACTGCTATCAGACATAAAAATATAATTTCAATAGGGTGTATATTAGCCGCTATCGTAACATTGGCATTGTTTCGATTCCAGAAAAAACCATAGAGATCACTTGCATAGTGTAACACTCACCGTTATAGTTCCTCTTTATTGTACATTGAGTTTTAGTATTCATTTACTTTTCTTAGTGTTAGCTGTAAACGATTAATCACCAACAGCAAAATTATATTGAGTATTTTACTCAATGAACTAAGTTAATGTTTTGAGAATTGTGACGTAATGAGCCAACACACAGTAACAATTAATGTTGCCAACAAACGATTAAAAATCGCTTGTCCTGCTGGTCATGAATCTGCGCTTTTACAAGCGGCGGAAGAAATCAACAAACGTTTAGAAAAAGACACTAAAAAAAGTGCTGTAATGAAGAGCCCCGAACAAGCACTGGTAATGATGTCGCTTAACCTTGCCAACGACTTAATTCAAGCTCGCTCTGAACTTGAGCAAGAACGTGAAAAAATGCAAAGCAAAATTGAATTGCTACAAACCACTATAGAACAAGCCGTTAATTCACCAAAAAGTGCTTAATTAATATCAGCATTTATCTGATATATTTTTGTCTTTAATATTTTTGTTCAAAGAAACTTCAATCTGTTCAAGCATTAAGCATTCAGGTCTTACAAGTGATAAAAGACTTAATACGGCTGACATTATTAGCTATAATGAATTTGTCTTCTGGAGTGTTCGTTTGTGAACTATGTCCCTGAGCCGATAAGTTTTAACTAAGGATGTTGATTATTAGCTATTGTGCAAGCCCGGCTCGTATCGGGAAGCCTACGGTTAAAATGATATTTCCGCCCTGAACACCCGGTGTTCAGGACTAATGTGAACGGCGGCACTTTGGAAGTCATATCTTTTCTTACTCTCAAAAATATCTATAATATTTCCGCGCAACTCTCTAGAAAAGCACCCGATGTTCAGGACTAATGTGAACGGCGGCACTTTGGAAGTCACTATCTCTTTCTAATATTCTACTTATTTTCAAATTTTCCCTACGTCAATTGAAGACACACAATATCAACAATATTTCCGCGCATTCTCTAGAAAAGCACCCGATGTTCAGGACTAATGTGAACGGCGGCACTTTGGAAGTCACTATCTTTTCTTACTCTCAAAAATATCTATAATATTTCCGCGCAACTCTCTAGAAAAGCACCCGATGTTCAGGACTAATGTGAACGGCGGCACTTTGGAAGTCATATCTCTTTCTAATATTCTACTTATTTTAAAATTTTTCCTACTTCAATTGAAGACAAACAATCTCAACAATATTTCCGCGCAACTCTGAGTAAACACCCTATATTCAGAACTAATGTAAACGGCGGCACTTTGGAAGTCACTATCTTTTCTTACTCTCAAAAAATATCTTTAATATTGCCGCACATTATTTAGAAAAACACATTCAAGTATATGCATTTCTGCCTTGTATGTAATAGTACAGACAACTTTATAATTAATTGATAGACCTTGTTTGCCTGTTAATAATATACTTAACGCAGACAAACTTACTTCAGCTCTTAACCTACGTAGACTTAATGCCCACACAGCCAAAAGCAAACACTCACACTTTTATCACTAGCGATTTAGTGAAGCAGCAAAATACCAGTTCTCGGCCTATTGGGGTTTTTGATTCAGGTATTGGTGGCTTATCGATTATGCACTGCATTAAGCAACAGCTACCCAATGAGAACTTACTTTATGTCGCAGATACTTTAAATGCGCCTTATGGTGAAAAATCAACAGTATTTATTCAGCAACGAGTCAATGACATTGCTGATTGGTTTGTAGCGAAAAATGCCAAAGCAATTGTTGTTGCCTGTAACACAGCAACAGTGAGCGCAATTGATCAATTACGCCAAAACCTTGCTATTCCCGTAATAGGTGTGGAGCCTGCAATTAAACCAGCAGCTCAACAGAGTAAGCAGAAAAAAGTAGCTATATTGGTCACTAAAACAACGGCTGAAAATCAACGTTTTTTAGCCTTAGTACAACAATATAGCAATACCAGTGAAATTTATATTCAAGCTTGTCCTGGTTTGGTCGAACTTATAGAACAAGATAAAAAAAATTCATTGGATTGCGAATTAATGCTAACAGCTTATTTACAACCTCTAATAGAGAAAGGTGTTGATACTATTGTCTTGGGTTGTACCCATTATCCACTGGTAACAAGCTTAATTCATGAAATATGCGGCAATAACATTACGATCATGGAAACAGCACAGCCAGTAACTGAGCAATTACAACGTCAATTAATAGCTCACCAGCTCATAAATTTATCAACTCATGTAGGGAGTGCTACTTTTTATAGTTCTCAAAATAGCATTTCACAACAGCAACTTTTTTCGCATATATGGCAGCAATCACTTTCACTGCATAAATTTCCATAAGCTTATTTTTTGCGCTAAGTACGAGAGTAATTCAGAGATTTTGCGATAAATTTGACTCAGCACAAAGACGTTTAGCCATCTAGGCGTAAATAACTCTAGGAAAATATTAACTAAACAGTTAGAATGTCGCTATTAAAAGCAGCTATTGTTTTTCAATTAATTTATACAGAGGGTTTATGTCTACACACCTTTTTACTTCTGAATCAGTATCAGAAGGACATCCAGATAAAATTGCCGATCAAATTTCTGATGCGGTATTAGATGCTATTATCGCTAAAGATAAAAATGCACGTGTTGCTTGTGAAACTATGGTTAAAACAGGTGTTGCGATTATTTCTGGCGAAGTAACAACTAACGCTTGGGTTGATTTAGAAAAGCTAACGCGTAACGTTATTAGCGAAATTGGTTACACTTCATCTGATGTTGGTTTTGACGGTGAAACCTGTGGCATTATGAATTTAATTGGCCAACAATCTCCGGAGATTGCTCAAGGTGTTGACCGTAATAAACCTGAAGAACAAGGTGCTGGTGACCAAGGTTTAATGTTTGGTTACGCGACTAACGAAACACCAACGTTAATGCCTGCTCCTTTGTATTATTCTCACCGTTTAGTTGAGCGCCAAGCTGAAGCCCGAAAATCAGGGGTTCTACCTTGGTTACGTCCAGATGCTAAATCTCAGGTTACTTTTATCTATGAAGATAATAAGCCAGTAGCAATTGATACGGTTGTACTATCTACTCAGCATAACCCGGATATTAAACAAGAAGATCTAGTCAATGCGGTAATGGAAAATATTATCAAACACGTATTACCAGCTGAACTATTAACACCTGAAACTAAATATCATGTAAACCCTACTGGTCGTTTTGTTATTGGTGGTCCGGTTGGAGATTGTGGTTTAACAGGCCGTAAAATTATTGTTGATACTTATGGCGGCATGGCTCGTCATGGTGGCGGTGCTTTCTCAGGTAAAGATCCATCAAAGGTTGACCGTAGTGCAGCGTATGCTGGTCGTTATGTTGCGAAAAACATTGTTGCTGCCGGTTTAGCTGATCGTTGTGAAATTCAAATTTCTTACGCGATTGGTGTTGCTGAGCCTACGTCAATTTCAATTGACGCATTCGGTACAGGTAAAGTATCAGAAGAGCGTTTAGTTGAATTAGTACGTGAACATTTTGATTTACGCCCATACGGTATCACTAAAATGTTGGACCTTTTGCACCCTATGTATAAGCAAACTGCGGCATACGGTCACTTTGGTCGCGAACCATTTGAGATGACTGTTGGTGATGATACTTTCACAGCCTTTAGCTGGGAAAAAACGGATAAAGCGGAGGCGCTTCGCCTTTCTTCTGGTATCTAATCGTTTTAACTAACGGTTAAGAGTTAACTAAACAAAAAACCGCTCATTGAGCGGTTTTTTTATATCTGATGAAATAACCTCAGCTCGGATTAAGCAATACACGACACTATCATCATGAAGAGCGACACTAACCTTGTCGAAGCCATAAGGTTCGGGCTTCTTTCGAATAAAAAAAAGTGGCTTTTCAGCCACTTTTTTTATGCGCGAGCATTAATTTTTAACATTTTCTATTAAAATAAGCCTTCGAAATCATAACGCATACCAACACTTACACTCTTTTGTGTATCAGCGCCTTCAAAATCACGACTTAACCATTCAACAAACACTCGAACTGAATCATTGAGTTGATTTTCAAGTGTAAAGTTGTAGCCGTCAAACGTACGGCCTTGACCGTCGCCATCCCAATCAAAATAAGAAGTTTTGAAGGTATATTTTTCAGTTAAAGCGTATGATGCAGCAATATCTAATGATGATTGGTCATATACAGCAGTACCCATAGTACGTTCGATATCTTGGTATGTTACAGCAACATAAAGATCTTTATTTACCTTCCAGCTACCTGCAACAGCACGAAAATCTCTTTCGTCATTGTCACCTAGCTGCTGATCTAAATAAGATGCACCAACATAAAAATCACCAAAGCTATAGCTAACACCGATTGAACCAGAATCAACATGCTCAGTGCTATTTGCTTCTGAATTATCACCGCCAGCAGAATTTTCAGTGTCACCGTTAAACTGTAAACCAGCATCTAGCTTAAAGCCGCCTCTAGTATATGAGTAGGTAACCATTTGGTTTGTTCGGAAAGGACTTGCTTCATCATAACCAAATGGGCTCGAGCGATTGTTAAATAAATCTGTTGCTTCAGCAACGATATTGTAATGAGGGCTCCATTGCTTACCAAGAGCAACACGGCCAAAGCTACCTTCTAAGCCAACAAAACCTAGACGTGCATCACCAAAATCAGCATCAGCTTCAACATCAACATCCCACTCACCTTGATAAAAAGCAGTAATATCATTGTTTACTTTAATATCGCCCTTAAAGCCAATACGAGAGAAAAAATCAGTTACATCTGTACTACTATCACCATTGCCAAAGTCATTATAGGTTAACGCTGGTCGAAAACTACCATAAACAGTAACACCATAATTTTCTTTTCTTGCTTCTTCTTTCTTGTCGGCACTTTCAAGCTCAGCTAAACGTCTTTGCAAGGCTTCTATTTGGCTTTGTGTATCTGCATCAGCAGCTTGAGCCATAAATGTTGGACTTATTGCCAAAGCAATAGGGAGTAATACAAACTTTAGTTTCATGTTTTTCATTTTCTTTCCTCTGTTTTTACAGTTACTACAACTTCAGTGTTAAACACTTTATTGCTTCTAGTTAAGTGCTCTAATGAGCATATAAATTAATCGCTGTAGGTATCAATACCCGGACAGCCACAAATTAAATTTCTATCTCCGTAAACATTATCGATGCGGTTTGTTGACGGCCAAAATTTGGCTTTATCTGGCGTGCTGCTTGGGTAACATGCTGTCATGCGTGAATAAGCGCGTGGCCATTGTTCTTCGGTTAAGTCACTCAATGTATGTGGAGCATTAACAAGGGGGTTATCCGCTAAAGTCCATGTACCATCTTCAACGTTCGCTATTTCATGCCGAATAGTAACCATGGCATCAATAAACTTATCAAGCTCTTCAAGCGACTCACTTTCGGTAGGCTCAATCATCAGTGTACCCGCAACAGGGAATGACATAGTGGGTGCATGAAAACCAAAATCCATTAGACGCTTCGCAACATCTTCTTCACTTATCCCTGATGACTCTTTTATTGGTCTCAAGTCAATAATACATTCGTGCGCAACACGACCCTTATGACCACGAAATAGCACCGGATAATGCGGGCTTAGTTTTTCCATAATATAGTTAGCATTCAAAATGGCTAACTCAGTTGCTTCGGTTAAACCTTTAGTTCCCATGAGCGCGATATATGCCCATGAGATAGGCAAAATTGAGGCGCTTCCCATAGCTGTCGCCGAAACTGCACCTGAAGAGCTCTCGGTACAATGGCCAGGAAGAAATTCAGTCAGATGAGATTTAACCCCAATAGGTCCCATACCCGGTCCACCACCGCCATGCGGAATACAAAATGTTTTATGTAAGTTAAGGTGAGAAACATCGGAGCCAATAAAACCAGGTGATGTTATTCCTACTTGTGCATTCATATTGGCGCCATCTAAGTAAACTTGGCCGCCAGCATCATGTACTTGTTGACATATTTCTTTAATGCTCTCTTCATACACACCGTGTGTTGAAGGGTATGTGATCATAATCGCTGCTAATTGTTCTTCATGGAGTTCAATTTTACTCGCCAGATCATCCATATCAACATTACCGAGATTATCGCAAGCAACAATCACAATACGCATTGATACCATGGCTGCACTCGCAGGGTTGGTGCCATGTGCTGAACTTGGAATAAGGCAAATATTACGATGATGATCACCGCGAGACTCGTGATAGCGTTGAATGGCAATTAGTCCTGCATACTCGCCCTGTGCACCTGAGTTAGGTTGTAAGGAAAAAGCATCGTATCCCGTAATATTACATAACATTTCGCTTAAGCTGTCTGACAATGCTTGATAACCTAAGCATTGCTCATTTGGTGCATAAGGATGCATGCGTGAAAATTCGGGCCAAGTTACTGGGATCATTTGTGCAGTCGCATTAAGCTTCATTGTGCATGAGCCAAGTGGGATCATGCCATGAGTCAATGAAAAATCTTTATTTTCAAGGCTTTTTAAATAGCGCAACATACGTGTTTCGCTATGGTAACTATTAAATACTGGATGAGTTAAAAACTCGCTTTTACGGCGGCACAGCTCTGGAATATAGTGAAACTCTTCGCTCAATAATGGTTCTATTTCTGCTACTTTTATCACTTGCTCAGTAATGGCAAATAATAAGGCTTCAATATCATCCGCAGTAGTCGTTTCGTCAATGCTAATACCTAATTGCTCAGGAAGTCGACGTAGATTAAGTCCTTTATCGAGTCCTCGCTGATAGATAGCTCCCGTTTTTTCATTGGTTTGTATGGTGATAGTGTCAAAGAAGTGTTCATGAACAAGGCTGAGACCAGCTTGTTCTAGACCTTTAGCTAAAATGGAAGTTAAACGATTTACGCGACGGGCAATTTTTTTCAGACCATCAGGTCCGTGATATACAGCAAAAAATGATGCCATATTGGCTAGTAAAGCTTGTGCTGTACAGATATTCGAATTCGCCTTTTCACGACGAATATGTTGTTCACGTGTTTGCATAGCCATACGTAAGGCAGACTTGCCTTTAGTATCGATGGATACACCAATCACACGACCTGGAATAGTTCGCTTATATTTTTCGCTCGTTGCCATAAACGCAGCATGAGGACCACCATAGCCCATAGGCACTCCAAATCGTTGTGCACTACCAATGACAACATCTGCCCCCATTTCACCTGGCGCTTTCAATAGTGTCAAGGCAAGTAAATCAGTTGCTACAGCAACTAATGTTTTTTTACTATGTGCTTGAGATATCAATGACTCTAAGTTTTGTATTTGACCCGTTGTACCTGGATACTGTAACAACGCACCAAAAACGTCGTATTGATCTAAGTCACTACTTGGCGCAACAATGATTTCAAAAGAAAAATATCGAGCACGAGTGCGAATAACATCTAATGTTTGAGGGTGAACATCATCACTAACAAAGAAATTATTACTTTTATTTTTACCGGCTCTTTTACATAAACTCATCGCTTCTGCCGCCGCAGTCGCTTCATCAAGCAATGAAGCATTAGATAACTCCATAGCCGTTAAGTCAGTGATCATTTGTTGATAATTAAGTAATGCCTCTAAACGTCCTTGTGATATTTCCGGCTGATATGGCGTGTAAGCGGTATACCAACCAGGATTTTCAAATACATTTCGTAAGATTACTTTCGGCACATGAGTATCGTAATACCCTTGTCCAATAAAACTTTTATTGACGATATTTTTTTTTGCGATAGATTGCAATGTTGCAAGCATATCAACTTCACTCAAGGGATCAGCAAGTAACATTGGATGGTGAAGACGAATATTTTCTGGCACCGTTTCATCAATCAAGTCACCACTTGATGCCAAACCCAACGCACTTAACATAGATTCTTTTTGAGCAAGGTTTGGGCCGTTATGGCGATCGATAAAATCTAAGTCATCACCTAATTGCGCTAATAAACTTTCATTACTCATGATTACTCCAATAGCCTCTATGAGCTAATCTATCGTTATAATTAAAAAGGTGACTAAAATTATTCTTCAATACCTGCATAATAGGCATCGCTACCTAGCAATTTATCTAGTTGAGCATGGTTTACAAATCGAATTTTAGCAATCCACCCTTCGGTGAATGGTGCTTCATTAACCATTTCAGGGCTATCATCTAACGCTTCATTTACCGAAACGACCTCGCCAGAAATAGGTGCGTAGACATCAGATGCAGCTTTAACCGACTCAACCAAAGAGTAGCTTTCTCCAACAGTTATTACGTCGCCCACTTCCGGTAACTCGACAAAAACAACATCACCTAATAGTTCTTGTGCATGATTAGAAATACCAAGTGTTGCCGTACCATCGCCATTATCTTTAACCCATTCATGACTAGTGGCAAATTTATAATTTTTTTCTACTGTACTCATGATTGACTCCAAAATTAAGTTATGGCTCCCTTCAACAATGATTTATTATCATTTTAGTAGGGCGAGGAATTTACGTTAACGCGCCAATTAACGCGTCAACTTTTAGTGCTAATTAGCTATATAAAGGAAACTTCTCGCATAGCAATTTGACATGTTCTAGTGCTGCTTTTTCAGCAACACTATTATCGCCTGGATTCAAGGCTAGTCCGTCTAATACATCACCAATGAGTTGGCCAATTAATTCGAATTCATTATTGCCAAACCCTCGACTTGTGCCCGCTGGCGTTCCAAGTCGAATACCTGATGTCACCATAGGCTTTTCAGGATCGAATGGGATGCCATTTTTATTACAGGTGATGCCTGCGCGCTCTAGACTTTCTTCTGCCGCATTGCCTTTTAGGCCTTTAGGTCTTAAGTCAACCAGCATTAAATGAGTATCAGTACCATCGGTAACAATGTCACAACCACGCTCTTGTAAAGTGGCTGCTAGCACATTAGCATTACTCAACACTTTTTTAATGTAGGCGCTAAATTCAGGTTCAAGTACTTCACCTAATGCAACGGCCTTAGCAGCAATAACATGCATTAATGGCCCACCTTGCAAACCAGGGAAAACAGCTGAATTAATTTTTTTCGCGATGGTTTCATCATTAGTTAGAATAAGTCCGCCACGTGGACCACGTAGTGTTTTATGCGTTGTAGTAGTTACAATATCAGCATACGGTAATGGATTTTGATGGTTGCCTGTCGCAACTAAGCCAGCAATATGAGCCATATCAACCATCAATAGCGCCCCTACTTCATCAGCAATAGCTCTAAACTTTGAAAAGTCGATTTGACGAGGAATAGCTGAGCCGCCAGCAATAATTAATTTTGGCTGATGTGCTTTGGCTAATGCTAGCACTTCATCATAATCAATACGCATGTCGTCTTTTTTAACACCATACTGAATTGCATTAAACCATTTGCCTGATTGTGCTGGGCGCGCGCCATGAGTAAGGTGACCGCCAGCATCTAATGACATACCTAGAATGGTATCGCCCGGTTGCACCAATGCGAGCATTACAGCACCGTTAGCTTGTGCACCGGAATGTGGTTGAACATTAACAAATTTTGCATTAAAAATTTGCTTTGCACGATCAATAGCTAATTTTTCAACTAAATCGACATGTTCACAACCACCATAATAACGACGACCTGGGTAACCTTCTGCGTATTTATTAGTTAATACTGTACCTTGTGTTTCCATTACAGCTTTAGAAACAATATTTTCCGAAGCAATAAGTTCAATTTGCTGTTCTTGACGTTTAATTTCTAAATCTATAGCCACTTGTATAGCGCCATCAGTTTCAGGCAATTTAGCTGAAAAAAATTGTTCTAGTTCATGAGACGTATAATGACTTTTCATCTTTACTATCCTTTATTTAAACCGCTAAACATCAAAATGCTTAACGAGTGTGCCAACACAATTGGCATTGAATATTATTTAACAGGCAACAACATCTATCGCTAAACCATCTTTTGATGGTTTCTTCATAGTTACTCACCATACCTAAATCACTTTAATGCCTTGTTTTGATCGACAAAGAGGCTAAACATTAGTTTCTTTAATAGACCGGGAATTTTATCTGAACTCGCAAGGTCTGGTGTTTGAGGTATTAAACTCAATGTACAAGCAATATCAGTGGTATGACTTTTGCCAGTTAATGCCAATGAGTTATAAGGATTAGCTTGTATATTAGATGTTTGAGTAAGTACGGGAGGTTTAGTAAGCAGTTTGATAAAACAATTATCAGCAATCATAGGCTTAGAAGTATATGAACTTAATAGCTCAATATTGGCTTTGAATAAATCGAAAATACTATGTGCCACACCTAACTCCGAATATTTATGCTAACGATCAATCCCGCAACGTTTTTAAAACATAGCAGCCAGAACTTTCCATTTCAATAACTTTATTTCCTATTGGAAATTTTATCCACTAAAATAGGGCTTAAGCATTGATTTTATTAATTGTTTATTTTTTGATGTTTCGGGTTTTTTGCCTGCTTAGGATATGTAACAATTAGGTCATCAGTATTTTTTAGGTTCGTAAATAAAATGAGTGAGCAAAACAAGGTAGATATATACCCTTCTATGGTAGTGGCTGACAGCCAAGAAAATGTTCGCGCAGTTGAGAAGGTTACTATTGGCGCGCAATTAAAAGCGATTCGTACTAACAATAAGTTAACTCTTGAAGAAGCAAGTAAGCGCACAGGTTTAGCACGTTCTACTTTATCAAAAATAGAAAATGAGCAAATATCACCAACATTTACTGTTATGCAAAAACTCGCTGCAGGCCTTAATATAGAACTCCCTCAGTTATTTACTAAACCTAAAGCAAGGCAGGCAACGGGACGTAGAGATATAACACTAAAAAGTACAGGGAAGTCACACGTAACGTCAACTTATGAGCATGAACTGCTTGCAACACAGTTTCGTAATAAAAAAATGATGCCTTATAAAAGCCGCGTATATGCCAGAAGTTTTGAAGATTTTGGCGAATGGGTTCGTCACGAAGGAGAGGAATTTTTATTGGTATTGGAAGGAGAGGTTCAACTACTTACTGAGTTTTATGAGCCGATGACTCTCAGTAAAGGAGATAATGTCTATTATGATGCCACGATGGGGCATTTAGTTATTTCAGTGAGCGAAGAAGATGCCGTTATTCTGTGGGTAACTGCAGACTAGCACGCAAATTTTAACAAAAAACCATAAAATACAACAACTCAAGTGCGCGTGTTAGTCTTAAAAAAAATTTAAAAGCTTATTTAAAATTTAAAATAAGCATTCTCTTTTCAAAAACATGAAATTAATTCTATTAAATATCCTTCTTATATTTTGAAGGCAGCATTGTTCATCTATATTATTTGTTTATTATTCAATAGTACATGTTCAGCTTAAAAACGATCATTAAAACACTGCCTTATTATATTGCCATGGCAATATACATGAATAATTACGCAATAAATTTGATTAAAGAGAAAATAACAGAATTTATAACAGCTTTATCGAAAATAATAAGATTATGTTTTAATTCCATTTTTTTATTTTTATGTAAAATAATGTACATAAACTGTAATTAAAGGTTGCTTATTTTTTCCTAAGTATTTACTTTGTTTCTTATTGGAAACGAAAAAACATGTTTTCGATTTGTTGAATAATCACAAAAATACCAACAATAAAAGTTAGTACTAAAAAATAAAATTACAACAGCAATGAGGTTATTATGGAATTTTTAACGGGTTTGATTTCCAGTCTTAATAGTTTAGTTTGGGGTGTCCCCATGCTAATTATGATACTGGGTGTAGGTTTATTCTTAATGGTTAGCTTACGCTTTATGCCTATCATTAATTTAGGAACAGGATTTAAGCTACTCTGGAGTGGTCGAATTCCAGACACAGATAAGAATGCTAAAGGCGAAATCAGTCCTTTTAATGCATTAATGACATCACTATCAGCTACTATAGGTACTGGTAATATTGCAGGTGTTGCTACGGCTATTTTTCTTGGTGGTCCAGGCGCATTGTTTTGGATGTGGTGTACTGCATTAGTTGGTATGGCTACTAAATTCGCGGAAGCAGTTCTTGCTGTGCGTTATCGTGAAGTTGATGCAAATGGCAACCACATTGGCGGCCCGATGTACTATATCAAAAACGGCTTATCAAGCCGATGGAGCTGGTTAGGTGGCGCATTCGCACTATTTGGCTCGATTGCAGCTTTTGGTATTGGTAATACTGTACAAACTAACTCTGTTGCCAACGCTCTTGAAAGTAACTTTGGAATAGCACCTGTTGCGACGGGTATTATTCTAATGATACTTGTTGGCTTAGTGCTTATGGGTGGCATAAAACGTATCGGCGATGTTGCTGGTAAGCTTGTACCGCTAATGGCTATATTTTATATCAGTGCGGGTGTTGTTGTATTATTCGTACACGCCAATGAAATCCCTGCCGCTTTCGCATTAATTTTTGAAAGTGCATTTACAGGAACAGCTGCTAAAGGTGGTTTCGCTGGTGCTGCTGTATGGGCTGCAATTCGCTTTGGTGTCGCACGTGGTGTTTTCTCTAATGAAGCTGGTCTAGGTAGTGCTCCTATCGCTCACGCGGCGGCTAAAACTAACAACCCTGTTGCTCAAGGCCTTGTTGGCATGTTGGGTACATTCATTGACACACTTGTTGTATGTACTATTACTGGTTTAGCTATTGTTGTTTCTGGAGAATGGACATCGGGTTCAACTGGTGCTGAATTAACATCAAATGCTTTTGCGACAGCCATTCCTTACGGTAACTATATTGTTGCGATTGCACTTACTGTTTTTGCTTTTACAACTATTTTAGGCTGGAGTGTTTACGGTGAGAAATGTGTACAGTACTTCTTCGGTGTTAAAGCAATTATGCCATTCCGTGTACTTTGGATATTAGTTGTGCCAGTAGGCGCGATCGGTTCATTAGAGTTCATTTGGTTACTTGCTGATACGATGAATGCATTAATGGCAATTCCAAACCTTATTGCGCTAGTGTTGTTAAGTCCGATGGTTATTAAATTAACTCGAGAATACTTCGTTAGTGGTGGTAAAGCGCCTGCGGAAATGACTAAGCAAGCAGACTAATCTCTCTTTTCTGTAATCCCAAATAATAAGCCGCCCATTCGGGCGGCTTTTTTATTCCCAAAAATATAGCTTAGGCCTTAATATAAGCTGTAATCGTACTTGGTAAAGTGTTGACTTTCTGAGGCGAGACATTAGTTCAGAAGGTAATGAGCTGGTACTTTATTACTGCAGCTTTAACAAAATATTGTGCAAAGATCACAACATATCGAACTATTTTTCTAGAGACAATTGAATTTGCAGTAAATTGCCCTTACTTACTGGCTATGTCAACAAAGTGAATTAACGCCTAACTTCCCTTGCCAAACAAGGTTATTATAAGCGAATATTGATTTTCATCATCTGTGCGCACACGAAAAATTAAAATATTCATCATGTGCAACTAGTATAACCATGGATAATATTTATGCGTAGTCCTAGAATTTATCAAAACCAAAGTTTTACTGTTGGACAAGTACAACCATTGAGTGACGACGCTTTTGGTCACACGGTTAGAGTACTTAGACTTAAAGAAGGTAATTTAATCACCCTCTTTAATGGCCTCGTTGAAAAAAGTGGCGAACAAAATTGTTATTTTGAATATCAAGCAAAGCTTTGCAACGTTAGTAAGAAACGTGCTGATATTGAAATATTGGCCAAAGAACATGTTAATAATGAGTCACCATTAAATATTCATTTGGGACAAGGTATTTCACGCGGCGAACGCATGGACTTTACTTTACAAAAGTCAGTTGAATTAGGTGTAAATACTATAACGCCAATATTTACTGAGCGCTGTGGCGTAAAACTAAATGATGAACGTTTAGAGAAAAAACGTGAGCAGTGGCAAAAAATAGTTATTAGTGCCTGTGAACAAAGTGGCCGATGCACGGTCCCAGTTGTAGCACCTGCGATTTATTTAGATCAATGGCTAGAACAAGAAAGCAGTGCATTGAAGTTAAATTTGCATCCAAAAGCACAACATTCGATTATGGGCTTGCCGATAGAGAATCAACGTGTGCGTTTACTCATCGGCCCAGAAGGCGGTTTAAGTGATGATGAGATTTATCGTGCAAATAACGCTGATTTTAAAGATGTTTTACTTGGACCAAGGGTACTAAGAACTGAAACAGCAGCATTAACCGCAATAACCGCGCTACAATGTCGTTACGGTGATTTAGCATAACTTGCTCCGTAGACTTAAATAGACAATTAGATATTTACTTGTCTGTAAATATTCAAAAATGCCTTAGCATTTATAAAAATAACAGTAGGAAAAAACATGAGCATAAAAATTGGCGTTGTTATGGACCCTATCTCTGAGGTCAATGTAAAAAAAGATTCTTCAATGGCAATGATGCTTGAGGCACAAGCCCGTGGTTATGAAATTTACTATATGGAGATGCAAGACCTTTATTTAGAACAAGGTGTTTGTCGGGCAACAACAGCAAAAGTTAAAGTATTTAATGATCCTGAACACTGGTATGAGTTGGGCGAGCAAGAAGACATTAATGTTGCTGACCTAGACGCTGTACTGATGCGTAAAGATCCGCCATTCGATACCGAATTTATTTATGCTACCTATATGTTAGAGCGTGCAGAAATTGCAGGCTGCTTGATTGTTAACAAGCCACAAAGTTTACGTGATTGTAATGAGAAACTATTTACTGCTTGGTTTCCTGAGTTAACACCAAAAACATTGGTGACTCGTAACAATCAAAAAATCAGAGAATTCCATAAAGAAAACAAAGATATAATCATCAAACCGCTTGATGGTATGGGAGGCTCTTCAATTTTCCGTATCGGTGAAAATGATCCAAATGTTGGCGTAATTCTCGAAACTTTAACAGCACATTCAACGCAGTATGCTATGGTTCAAGAGTACATGCCTGAAATTGTTGATGGTGATAAACGTATATTAATCGTTAATGGTGAACCTATGCCATATTGCTTAGCGCGTATTCCTGCACAAGGTGAAACACGCGGTAATTTAGCGGCTGGTGGTCGTGGTGTTGCCCGCCCACTAAGTGCCAGTGATAAACTAATTGCTGAAACCATTGCTCCAGAATTGAAAAAACGTGGCTTATATTTTGTTGGCTTAGATGTGATTGGCGATAAAGTTACTGAAATCAATGTCACCAGCCCGACTTGTATCCGTGAAATAGAAGCTGCATATCCAATAAATATTAGTGGCAAACTGATGGACGCCATTGAACAAAACATTACCCGCAAGAATTAAACTAATCTAGATTAGAACGCTCTTTACAGAGCGTTCTTCAACTTTATTTTATTAGCGACAGGGGAATTTTATGGACAGTTTAGAAAATCAATTATTAATTGCTATGCCCAGTTTAGACGACTCCTATTTTAATAAAACCGTGACCTATATTTGTGAGCACAATGCCGAAGGCGCGATGGGTTTGATCATCAATCTACCTATCAACGTTTCATTAAATGAGCTATTAACACAAATTGATGAAGACAAAGCTGAGTCACCTGAGTTAGATCAGCAAGTATTAACTGGCGGCCCAGTTTCTCAAGACCGTGGGTTTGTCTTACACAGTACTCAAGCAGGTTGGAATAGTTCATTAGCGCTGAGTGATGAGGTGATGATCACTACCTCAAAAGACATTTTATTAGCCTTAGGTACCGAGGAAGCACCCGAAAAGTATATGGTGACATTAGGCTATGCCGGTTGGGGCCCTGGCCAATTAGAAGAGGAAATCAAAGCAAATTCGTGGTTAACCACCCCTGCTGACGGCGACATTATATTTAACACCCCAATTGAACAGCGCTGGAAAAAAGCAACGACTATGCTAGGTATTGATTTAGCACATTTATCTAACGAAATTGGACACGCGTAATGGTAAGTAAAGCTCCCATTGGAGAAAGAACGATACTGGGGTTTGACTTTGGTAAAAAATATATCGGTGTTGCTATTGGTCAAGAGTTAACAGGTTCAGCTTCACCTTTAGGCTCAGTTAAAGCCAATGATGGTATTCCACATTGGGATAGCATGGCTAAGTTTATTAATGAATGGCAACCTGATTTTATTGTCGTCGGTTTGCCATTAAATATGGATGGTAGCGAGCAACAACTGACTCTTGATGCGAAAAAATTTGGTAACCGTGTTGCTGGTCGATTTGGTATTAAAGTCGAATTTCAAGACGAGCGATTAACTACAGCAACCGCAAAAGAAGCACTCTTTGCAAAAGGTGGTTATCGTAACCTTAAAAAAGATAATATTGACGCAGAGTCAGCAAAATTGATTATTGAAAGTTTCTTTGAGAGTCAGTATTCATAACTAAGTCGCACATAAATTATCAAACGCTATTGTAATAAATAGCGTTATAATCCTCTTTTCATCGCCAATACTAAGTGAATAGCGCCAGTTTGATTAAGTTTATGAACTTGCTATTCGTAGTAGAAATATTTCAGGGCACGGCGCTCAATTAAGTAATAGTAAGCTATTAAGATTGAGAACAACGCTAACTGAGCTATTTTAACAAGGTCTGGCGAGCAATAATTTAACCAAATTGGTATAAAAGCCTTATGAATATCATCTCAATTATTAGCCCATTAGTGATGGTTGGCTTAATTGGTTTTTTAACAGCCCAAAAAAATTGGTTCAACAAAGCACAAATTGACGCATTAAGTAAATTCACCTTTCATTTAGCGATACCGGCTTTTTTGTTCCAGCAGTTAGCTAATGCTGACTTAACCACGGTAGATTTATCAATTTATGGGGCATTTTATTTGCCAGTATTATTGGTTTATGGGCTAGGGTGGGCTTTCAATTTCTATTTTCATCAAAAGTTACAAGCTAACGCTCCTGCTTCGGCCGTTTATGCCTTAGCAGCCAGCTATTCAAATAACGTAATTGTCGGCATGCCTGTAGCTCTCATGGTACTTGGCGATAGAGTTTTACCGACCATATTCCTTGTCGTAAGTTTACATAGTGCTTTATTATTTGGGCTCACCAGTATTTTGGCGACAAATGATAAACAATTTAATTGGCGGTTGTTCTTAAAACAAACTTTTTATAACCCGTTATTGATTGCAATAACCGGTGGTTTTATCGTTAATTTACTTGGATTTAAACTACCCAACATGATCAATGACAGCTTATTGTTATTAGGTCGGCCCGCAATTACCTTGGCACTTTTTTTACTTGGTGCCTCATTAGCGTTTTATCATATTCGTAGTGAAGTTAAGTTTATACTCTCTGCTAGCATTTTAAAATTACTTTTGCTGCCAGCTTTAGTCTTTATAAGTTGTCAACTGCTCTGGCAATTTCCAGCAATAATAACCGCTACATTAGTTATTTTAAGTGCTAGCCCTACCGGTGTGAATGCCTATCTAATCGCAAAACAACAAGACAAGCATCAAGATACCACTGCTGGTGTAGTAGTGGTTACAACCTTGCTATCAATTGTGACATTGCCACTAATACTCTGGATATTAACTACTTACCTTTTATAGCATTCGAATTTAATGCTATAAAAGGTACTTTGACGAAGGATAAGCAAAATGCTACAGCAGCGCTGTTAAAGTCTAATTCTACGATTATAGATTGAAACTTAGTAATACTTTGAAATAATTATATTTTTCATTTTTATTACCCAGGTTTCAGATTAAGTATATTAATAATCATTTCTTTTCTCGATAGTTTTCGTTAGATATTCAACAAACTCTATCTCATAACCATCAGCATCAATAAAGTAGGTATTATTACGAGTTCCGGGTGCCCCATCCCCCTTCTCACCAATAAAACCTGCATCAGCTAATCTTTGTGTTACTTGCTCTAGCTCATCGGTAACGAAAGCAAAATGACTTAAACCAACTTCAAAGCCGCTATTGTCACGAATATTACTTTCGCCATGATCACTTAGTGCAAGGTATAAGTAATCATCACCGAAATGTAACCAACGCCTAGGTTTTCCACGCCACGTAGAACGCCCTTCTCCACGGATACGCCAATGTGGAAATGCTGCTTGATAAAATGCTAAAGCTTGAGAAATATCTCTAACCACTAAATTTAAATGCTCTAAATACAACATGATACTTTCCTTTTATTTATTTCAATTATCGTTTCTTAGTAGCTCTCTTAATGAGGTAGCGTTATTTATTACTCAAGGTTGTGTTATAGACTTGGAAAAACCTTCGTAATACCATATTTTTATTGGTCGTTAGTTTGTCTTTAACGTTATTACTATTTTTCTTATCCACTAGTTTTTTCATTATTTAGTCTCCTGTGTTAATGTTGAAATCAAGCATAAAACCTCAAGTACTCTTGAGGTAAAGCGTTATTTTCAAATAAATTAAAAGGGATATTTATGTTAGAAGAAGCAAACTTGGGTGTTGGGCAAGTGGCAAAACGCTGTGGCGTTAGAGTATCAACTTTACATTTCTATGAGAGCTTGGGCTTGATTAAAAGTTTACGAAACCAAGGTAATCAACGTCGTTACATGCGCGAAGTATTAAGGCGAATTTCCGTCATTAAAGCTGCACAAAAAATGGGTGTCAGTTTGGAAGAAGTAAAAGCAGCATTTGCTAAATTACCTGACAGCAGAACCCCTACCAAAGATGACTGGCAGCAATTATCCCGTTATTGGCAAAAAGGTTTAGACCAAAAAATAGCTTATTTAGAAAAGTTACGAGATTCACTTGATGGCTGTATAGGTTGTGGTTGCTTATCAATGAAAAGCTGTCCTATTTATAACCCCGAAGATAAATTAGGTGATGATAATTCAGGTGCTGTTTTACTTGAAAGAAGCACAACAGGGTAACTTAAAGCTGTGAAGCTAGCCAAGCTTTTGCTTCAGTTAGATCATAAAACTCTTTGCGATTTAGCAATTCAAATAGCGCCGGCTGCTCATTTTTAACAATATCAAAATAAAGCTTTTGACTATATATGATAGCTCTAGCGCTGCAAGTTTGCTTATTCAGCCATAATAGAAACAAATTAGATATTTTGTGTGCTTCACGCGTGCTGCCTTCATAGGTTGCGCAATTAAGTAATATTCCAAAGTTCTCTTTGTTAAGACTGTCCACTTGGTTTTTAATTTTTTGGCAAACGGTTGTTGTCGCAAACTCATTAAACATACCTGATAAAGTAACGCTCAGAACTTTACCATCAAGAGTGACGGAATAGCTTCCATGTTCAATTGTCATAAGGCACTCCATGACTGTAATTAAATGTAAGGTTTGTTGATCTTTCGAGTTTTTTTACAGCGGTTTGTTAGGCATTTATACCAGGCGAAGCCTTTTATATGATAGCCGCACATAAAAAGGTGATAACACTGTAAAAACCTCCAACAACCACTGTAAAAAAGATTCTGCGAAAAACGAGTTGCAGGAACTGTGAGTAGTATTTGTTTAGCATGACCAGGCTACACGCTAATCACCTCAATCAAAATGCTTTTATTTTGAACAAAATTCAACCACAAAAACTTGACGGGCGCTGAGCATGTATCCTATTTTTCCTGACTTTTCTTATACCAACGTAACAATTCTATTTGCTCTGCTGGGATCTCAATACCTTGGTTGACAAATGACAATGCTTGCTGAGAAAGTAATTGTTCAGCTTTCGCTTCAATTTTTGCTAAGCTCTGAAAGAAGCTTGTTTTTTCCTCTTCTGACAATACACTCTCAAGTGCTTGAGCTCTAGGCTCAAGTATCTCGATTAACTCTTTATACAAACTAGTACCTGAAGCAGTTAAGGATAAATATTGAATGTCTTCATTCGTAGGATCGAGCTTTGCGTTGATCAGCTTTCTTGCTAATAACACTTTCACTGCATGCTTAACATTAGATGAATCGATTCTAGATTGATAAGCTATATCAGCAGACTTTATCGGCATGTACGAGCCAATATTAAGTAACACTCGCATCTCTCTTTGCTCTAAATCAGATAAGCAGCAAATGCTCAGATCACGATTAAGCGCTAACAAGTTACTTACGACGGCGACGCGAAATGGCAAATGATTAGCTAAATCTAACGGGCCGCCCACTAAATCTGACAGCTTAAATACTTGCTCTCTTACTGAAGAAGAAATAGTAACACCTCAAAATAGAATAATATTCAATTTTACTTTACCTTGTCATATAAGATGACACAATAACTATCCTAAACTTAAAGCACATCTTACTTTATAATTATCTAGCCAAACGAAGTATAAATAACCTCTAAACTATATAACGTGCTACATTTTTAACACCAATTTAATACAGAAAATAAGTCCATAAATAAATTTAGACAATCAATCCACAGTATTTTTTTAATGCGTATTGTCACTTTATTAGATAGCAACAAAGATATTCTCAGTATTTTATTTGATGATCAAAGTGTAAAGGTGTTTGTTGAAAAAATGGAGTTTTCTCACCATTTTATTGTTTAATTTTGCAGGAATAGCTAGATATGAAAAACAGTGTGGTAAATGCCAGTAAAAATTGCTTCCATTTACTCACATATAGCGGTTAAAAGCGGGGGAATATCCAAACCTTTTCTCTTTGCCACTAAAGTTTTCAGTTAACAATTTATTTTTTTTGTAAGTGAAGTTAGCAATGCATTAGCTAGTTGCGGTCACTAACTGATAACTCTTCGTTACTATATTGTTCAACACTGAACTGCGTTTGGCGTCGGTTAGCAAGTTTTACTTTATTGCGATGTAATGTTCTTTTTCTCTGATTATTTGATAAACATTTTCTAGTTTTCATTTTACCTCTTTAGTATGCCTAATCGCATACTTTATTTTGATCTAATGTTTTTGTGCTGTTTCCTGATCTTCGTTAGCATAAACAGTAATAATGACAGTTTAATGACAGCACCTCATTTGATTACATTTTTACTAAACAAATAAAAAAAAAATTCAAGCTTCCAATCAATAGTATTATTTTTAGCTACTCGTCAACAACGTTTACCGCTAACTCTGGTTGAGGTGTTAATTTTTTAGTTTGATTATCCATCCAAATCAAGGTGTCGTAGTAACGGCGAATATTTTCTACATAGTTCACGGGTTCATCACCTCGAGCATAACCATATCGGGTTTTCTTATAATATTTCTTTTGCTTTAATAGCGGCAATCGTTCTTTTACTTCTACCCAACGATCGGGGTCACCGCCTTGTTGCTTGGTTATGGTGCGAGCATCATTTAAATGTCCTAAACCAATGTTATAAGAAGCTAAGGCAAACCATAAACGGTCGGGCTCAGGTACTCTCGCGGGCATTCGTTCAACTAATTGCTTAATGTACTTTGCACCACCACGAATACTTTGTTCTGCATCTAATCGACTTTTGATTCCCATTTGTTTAGCCGTCGGCAAGGTTAGCATCATCATGCCACGTACACCGGTAAACGAGCGAGCATGAGGCTCCCAATGTGACTCTTGGTAACTAATCGCGGCTAATAAGCGCCAGTCCATATCTTGGCCGTACTTCTCAAACAATGGCTGATATTTAGGCAACTTCCCCTCAATCGCCTTAATAAACATCCGTGTATCAACATAATTAAACTCTTCAATATGGCCGTAATACTTATCATCTAAAGCTAATAACACACCATTGTGATGAACTTGACCAAAAAATTCGACTAAACTAGCCAAAATACTATCATCACTATTTTTGTCAAGCATCCAAGCAAGGGGCTCAGCTTTATGTACAGTAAATCCGATACTAATTTCCGGATAATAACGACGATTAATGGCTAAGGTATTACTGTCAACAACGGTGTAGTCAATTTCACCGGCTAGTACACTTAGTAATAATTCTTCACTATCTAGTTCATGGCTTACTGTCCAAGTTAATTCAGGGCTAGATTGCTTTAAACGTGTTAAGTTTTCAACATGACTCGACTCCGCAACAATCGCCAAGCTGCCAGTTAAATCACTTAATTTTCTCGGTCTGATATTCCCTTGCTTGAACACCAACTTTTGGCTAACGTCATCATAACTTGGCGCAAAACGATACTGTTGCAAACGATCGTTCGTTACCGATAACCCCGCTGCGAGTAAATCAACCTCACCGCTATTCAGTTGTTCAAATAAGTCGTTGAGGTTATAGCTCGGCATCATCTTTAATTCCACTCCTAAATGGGCGGCATACTTCTTCGCTAGTTCATATTCAAAACCTGCAGGTCCTTCAGCGTCAAGATAGTAACTGGTATTGCCATAAAGCGTACCTACAGTAATGTAGCCGCGATCAATAATACGCTGCAAACTAGCAGGTGATGGTTCCGATTTACAGCCCGATAGCAAGAGTGAGAATAGTAGAAATAACACCGCTAATAGTTGATTACCAACAGCTTTCTTAGTAAATGATTTCATTTGTTTTTTTATCATAGCCTCCATTGTCACGTGAATTCATTTATTAAAAAAGCTCTTTTTGAATATTTATGATTTTTAGCACTAAAAAATTAGCCAAAACGAGACAAATCATTTCTATAATTTAGCCGTTTCATCTATAATACGCGCGTTTTTTATCCTTAATTAATCTAACCGGTGAAATAGACTATGTCGATGTTGATGAAAACCCTTCGCGGTGCGCCAGCACTCTCTGAATTTAGAGTAAACAAGCTACTAAATCAGTGCTCTGAGCTGCAACTGCCCGTCACGGATATCTATGCTGAATTTACCCACTTTGCACATATTACAGAAGAACTAAGCGCTGAAGAATCTCAAGTTTTACAGCAACTTCTTAAGTATGGACCAACAATTGAAGAACATGAACCTGTTGGGCAATTTTTATTAGTTACACCTCGTCCAGGTACAATTTCGCCTTGGTCATCAAAATCTACCGATATTGCACACAATTGTGGTCTTGCAAAAGTTTCTCGTTTAGAGCGCGGTATTGCTTACTACATTGTTGGCGATACATTAACCGCTGACCAACAAGTACAGTTAGATAACTTAATTTCAGATCGTATGATGGAAGCCGTTTTCACTGAGATGGCACAAGCAACTAGTCTATTTTCCACAGCTGAGCCGGGCGAATTAACCGCGATCGATATTGAACATGGTGGTAAAAACGCACTAGTACAAGCAAATGTTAATTTAGGTTTAGCATTAGCTGAAGATGAAGTTAATTACTTATTCGAAAACTTCAGTAAACTGGGTCGCAACCCGCACGACATCGAACTTTATATGTTTGCTCAAGCAAACTCTGAACATTGTCGTCATAAAATATTTAATGCTGACTGGACTATTGATGGCGTAAAACAGCCAAAATCATTATTTAAAATGATCCGCAATACCCATGAAGTAAACCCTGACTTTGTTTTAAGTGCATACAAAGATAACGCAGCGGTTATGGTTGGTAACAAAGGCGGTCGTTTCTTCCCACATCCTGAAACGAATGTTTATGGTTACAACCATGAAGACATTCAAATTTTGATGAAGGTTGAAACTCACAATCACCCTACCGCTATTTCACCATATCCTGGTGCCGCTACCGGCTCTGGCGGTGAAATTCGTGATGAAGGCGCAACTGGTATTGGTTCTAAACCTAAAGCTGGTTTAGTGGGTTTCTCAGTATCGAATTTACGTATTCCAAATTTTGAACAGCCTTGGGAATCAGACTTTGGTAAACCAAGTCGTATCGTTTCAGCATTCGATATTATGATGGAAGGACCATTAGGTGGTGCGGCATTTAACAACGAATTTGGTCGTCCTGCTATTTTAGGTTACTTCCGTACTTATGAAGAAGAAGTTAACTCTTTCAACGGCAGCGAAGTACGTGGTTACCATAAGCCGATTATGCTTGCCGGTGGTTTAGGTAATATTCGTGATGAACACGTACAAAAACGTGAAATTGTTGTCGGCGCACATTTAATTGCCCTTGGCGGCCCAGCAATGAACATTGGTTTAGGTGGCGGTGCTGCTTCTTCAATGGCTTCAGGTCAATCAGCGGAAAACTTAGACTTTGCTTCAGTGCAGCGTGAAAATCCGGAAATGGAACGTCGTTGTCAGGAAGTTATCGATAAATGTTGGCAATTAGGTGAGCAAAATCCTATCGCCTTTATTCACGATGTTGGTGCTGGTGGTTTATCAAACGCTTTCCCTGAATTAGTTTCAGACGGTGGGCGCGGTGGTGTATTTGAACTTCGCAACGTACCAAACGATGAGCGCAGCATGGCACCACATGAGATTTGGTGTAACGAATCTCAAGAGCGTTATGTTATTGCGGTATCAGATGAAAACCTTGATACCTTTAAAAATATTTGTGCTCGTGAACGTGCTCCTTATGCTGTTGTTGGCCGAGCAACAGAAGAAGAACACTTAACGGTAACTGATGAACATTTTGCCGGCAACGACAAGTTAGACACACCAATTGATTTACCATTAGATGTATTATTAGGTAAAACGCCAAAAATATTTAAAGACGTGACGACTGAAGCTGCAACTGGTGATGAGTTAGTCGTTGCTGATATTACTCTAAGTGATGCTGCAGACAGAATTTTATCTTTACCTACTGTTGCTGAAAAAACTTTCCTAATTACTATTGGTGACCGCTCGGTAACGGGTATGGTTAATCGCGACCAAATGGTTGGTCCTTGGCAAGTACCTGTAGCTGACTGTGGTGTTACTGCTTCAGCGCTTGATTCTTACCACGGTGAAGCGATGTCATTAGGTGAACGTACGCCAGTGGCATTACTTAACTTTGGTGCTTCTGCTCGTTTAGCTGTAGCCGAGTCATTAACCAACATTGCTGGTACTGATATCGGAGACTTAAACCGTATTAAGCTTTCTGCAAACTGGATGTCTCCAGCTGGTCACCCGGGTGAAGATGCGGGTTTATACGAAGCAGTTAAAGCTATTGGTGAAGAACTTTGTCCTGCGCTTGGTTTAACTATTCCTGTTGGTAAAGACTCTATGTCGATGAAAACCAAGTGGGACGAAAATGGCGAAGAAAAGTCAGTAACATCACCTATGTCATTAATCATCACCGCTTTTGGTGTTGTTGAAGATATTCGTAAAACCGTCACACCACAATTACGCACTGACTTAGGCGATACTCGCATTGTTGCTATCGACTTATCAAAAGGTAAAAACCGTTTAGGTGGTTCATGTTTAGCGCAAGTATACAAACAACTCGGTAATGAAACGCCAGACGTTGATAGCCCTGAAACATTAAAAGGCTTCTTTAACGCCATGCAAACTTTAGTGCGTGACGAAAAGCTTATTGCTTATCATGATAGATCTGACGGTGGTTTATTTGCCTCGGTTGTTGAAATGGCATTTGCTGGCCATACCGGTGTTGATATTGACTTAACTAAGTTAACTTCGACGTCAGGTAATGATGTTGATGTACTATTTAGTGAAGAGTTGGGTGCGGTTATTCAAATTCGTGAAAGCGATGTTGATGCTATCCACTCGGTATTAGCTGAGCACGGTATTTTAGATTGTTGTACTGATATTGGCCGTATTAATAACGAAGATACGCTACGTTTTAGCCGTGACGGTGCTGTAGTATTAGAAAATTCTCGTACTTACTTCCGTACGCTATGGGCCCAAACCACATTTAGAATGCAATCATTACGTGATAACCCTGAATGTGCACAACAAGAACACGATGTAAAATACGATACGGAAGATCCAGGTTTAAACGCTGAGTTAAGTTTCGACATTAATGAAGACATTGTTGCAGAACTTATCGCTAAAGATGCGCAAAACGGCACAAATCCTCGCATCGCAATTTTACGTGAGCAAGGTGTTAACTCTCATGTAGAAATGGCCGCAGCATTTGATCGTGCAGGTTTTGTGGCAATTGATGTACACATGTCAGATATATTGTCTGGTCGTACTGATTTAGCTGACTTTAACGGTTTAGTGGCGTGTGGCGGTTTCTCATACGGTGATGTATTAGGTGCTGGCGAAGGTTGGGCAAAATCAATTTTGTTCAACAAAGATGCTAAAGCCATGTTTAAAGCTTTCTTCGAACGTGAAGATACTTTCTCTTTAGGTGTTTGTAACGGCTGTCAAATGTTGTCAAATCTGAAAGAAATTATCCCAGGCTCACAAGCTTGGCCACGTTTCGTGCAAAACAAGTCTGAACGATTTGAAGCGCGTTTTAGTTTAGTTGAAATTCAAGAAAATCCATCTATCTTCTTTGATGGTATGGCAGGCTCTCGTATGCCTATCGCTGTATCTCACGGTGAAGGCCGTACTGAATTCAGCTCTGACGATGCTATTGATGCTGCCAATGAATCAGGTACGGTTGCCATGCGTTATGTGGATAACTATGGTCACATAACTGAAACATACCCTGCTAACCCGAACGGTTCACCTGACGGTATTACGGCATTAACAACAACTGATGGTCGAGTCACTATTATGATGCCTCATCCAGAACGTGTGTTCCGTACTGTAGCCAACTCATGGCACCCAGATGAATGGCAAGAAGATTCACCTTGGGTTCGCATGTTCCGCAACGCACGTAAATTTATCGGCTAAGTTTATTGCCAATAAATTAAGGTTTTAAAAAGCGCCGGTGGCGCTTTTTTTATTTATTAGCTTTCATACACGACAACTATACTAAAACCACTTGAAAACTTAGTTTAAAAACTTCCCCTTATTTTTAAGCTACCTCAATTCTAACAGTCCATTTTCGGCTACCAACAAACAATGACAAATGTTGAATAGAAATTATGACTCTTTCTTATATTAATATTGAATAGATAATAGGTTATATATTCTAATTTTGTAAATTATACTTGTTAGTTACCTTAACCATTAATTTATATACTTTGAAATCTTATATTCAATTTAAGCATTTTTTAACATCTTCCATTTTATGGTTCCGAATTGTGCTAAGTTATTGCGTGGTTGGCGCGTTGCTTGTTGCACTGGCTTCAGCTTATTTTCAGAAGGTTAATATATTGCTTATTATCTCAATTATGCTCTTTTCATTTTCTATTGGCATTTATGCAGCAGAAACAACTCGCCGTAAAGAGGGGTTAATACAGTACCAAGAAAAATTACGTCAACAAAAGCATTTACACCACTAATAATTTTTCATCACCTATTTGAATGTTACATAGCAACTTTGCTTACCGTACAGAATTTTCTACACATTAAATATCTGTAACACTTGTACGAACTTGCGTTTTTAAGCTGGTTATCGATAATCTATAAAAAATAATAATAGGAATATTTATGCAAGACCACGACGCTTCACCATTGAACGATTATATAGAATACTCTAGCGAAGAAATGCTACAGCGTTCAGAAGATTTTTATCAAAACATTAAGCGACGCCATAGTATCCGAAGTTTTAGTAGCCGCCCTGTTGCTAAAGAAGTTATTGAAAATTGTATAAAAGCGGCAGGTACCGCTCCAAATGGCGCTAATCACCAACCCTGGCATTTTGTTGCTATCAACAGTACTGATGTAAAAAAGAAAATACGTGAGCAAGCAGAAATTCACGAGCAAAACTTTTATCAAGGACGTGCAGGCGATGAATGGTTAGAAGCTTTAAAACCTTTAGGCACAGATGCAAATAAGCCTTACTTAGAACATGCGCCTTGGCTAATTGCGATATTTAGTGAGAAGAAAGGGGGCTTGTCGACTGAAGACAAAAATACTAATTACTATGTCCATGAGTCGGTTGGCATCGCAACAGGTTTTTTAATTAATGCCTTGCATTCAAGTGGTTTAGTGACACTGACTCATACGCCAAAACCAATGTCATTTCTAAGCAAAGTCTGTGGACAAGGAGATAATAGTCGACCATATATGCTATTAATCGCCGGCTACCCGAGCGATGATGCCACTGTGCCTCATCACGCAACGACAAAAAAATCTCTCAACGATATCGCAACATTTTTGTAGTGAGCCACTAATGAAAAAGTGAAGTAGCGTGACGTTTATTAACGTTTAGCTCCTTCACTATTTTATAGGACGAAATCTAAAGCAATATTGGTGCAACCTTTAGCACAATATAACCCCGTTGTTTTCTTGTCTTCAGGTAGAACTACTCTAATCGGTGTTCCACATTGCTGACAGGCGATATTTCGCCCTGCTAACACCTTTTTTATCAAGGCTTTTTGATCATTAAATGATTTAGCACTAACTTTTTTTAGTCGGCTAAATTGTTGTTCATCCATGTGATTTCCTAAGTTTTCGGTAAATCGATAATAAACTTATTTTGTTGAGTCTATACAGTACCAACCATCATACTTACCTGAGAACGGCGTACAGCTTGTGGTTAAGAGCTCTTGATATGCGGCAATATTCTCATATGTTGCCGACATGAATGGATAAGCGGTAATTTCCCATGGGAAGGCATCATCACCTTGATACGGGCAAAATGAGAGTTTTTGATTATTCTCTAATAGCAATTGACCAAACTTTAACGCTTGCTCTTGATCAGAAAAAATAACTGAGAATTCAAATTCTCTTTCGATAGTTAGATCATCTCCACTCTCTAACATTTGCCACAAAGCGTTACCGACATTATCTAAAGGAAATAATTCTTCATTACGTTGCATTTTGTACTCTCAATTAGGTTTACCATTGCCGCCATTTTATCGTTCTATGACACTAAAAACCAAGCTCAATTGTGCAAAATATAACAGATAATAACATTTTAATTTCGTTTTACCGCGCCAAAGTAAGTGTTATCGATTCAAGTGCCAATTCACTGAATAAATTTGGTAAACTAACTGCAATAAAATATTAGGTAAGCTTGTTTTGAAAAAATTTGAATGTCATATCAACATTGATCGTAATATTAGCATCATTGAAGCATTAAAAATTCAATGTGATTTGAGTGTTGGCGAGATAAAAAAGGCGATTGATAAAGGCGCACTGTGGCATAGTCGCGGTAAAACAACACAACGTTGTCGCCGCCTAAAGAAACCTCTACATATTGGTGACAAGCTACATTTTTATTACGACTTTACTGTTTTGTCCCAATTCCCTACTCCGGCAATATTAATAGCTGACTTAGTAGAATATAGTGTCTGGTATAAACCTTATGGCATGTTATCTCAGGGTTCGAAATGGAGCGACCATTGCACTATTACCCGCTGGGCACAAAAAAACTTACTACCTGAACGAGCCGTTTTCTCTGTACATAGACTTGACCGTGCAGCGACAGGATTAATCTTGGTTGCTCATAGCAAAAAAGCAGCGCGAGCGTTAAGCCTGATGTTTGAGCAGCATCAATTAGAAAAAACCTACCAGATTATTGTTCACGGTAATCACCAACAACGCCCACAACCAGAAACTATTGGATCAGCAGTAGGTGGTAAACCCGCTTGTAGTCATTTTACGCATATTGATTATGATATGAAGCACGACTTATCATTATTGAAAGTTAATATTGAGTCAGGTCGTAAGCACCAAATTCGCATTCATGCAGCAAGCATAGGTTTACCCGTACTTGGCGACAGGCTTCACGGACTAACAATAGTTAATGAGCCTAGTAAAGAGCACAGTGAGGTACTAGACCAGCAAGTTGATTTGCAACTTTGCGCGGTTGAGCTTAAATTTACCTGTCCGATTCATAATATTGATCATAACTTTGCATTACCAGCAAATTTGCGTCCACAATTTACAAAGCTAGGCTTAGAATAAGTTTTTCAGATAGCAAAACGGTGAGCATAGGCTCACCGTTTAAAGAATAACTTACTAGCTAAATAAATACTGCTAATAGCTATATTTGAACTCTTCATCTGTCATTAAATTTAACTGCTCACCAACGCGTTCATCTTGAGATAGCTCAGCTAATAACGCTAAGCCTTCTTCACGTTGTGCTTTAGTTAATGCTTTATAAGGCATTCTAAATATAGGTGCTACCGCTGCAGTCATCATCAAGGTGGTGTTAATCGCAATTGGGTTTGGCTCGCAAAACAGCCAATTCATTAACGGTTGCATGCGTGTATCTAATGCTTCGTTTGGCGTATCCATTAATTTTCGCATTAAGCCAGGCACTATATTAGAAGTTACCGAAATAACACCATGTGAGCCATGTTGATGACGCCCTACTGCACATTGGTCATCGTTTCCTGACCAACAAGCAATACCACGCGCTTCGTAATAAGCAATACGATCATTACCGGCACATTCTTTAACACCAATGAAATTCTTGTGTTTTGAAAGCGGTTCAATTAAGTCTGGCGTTAAATCTTGCCCAGTTCGACCAGGTACGTTGTAGATAAATGCCGGACCAATATCGAGCACTTTTTCAAAGTGTGCGCTAACGCCAGCAAAAGAGCTGCGGCCATAATATGGATTAATTTGCAGTGCTGCGTCCATACCTGTTGCAAAACCATGTTGCGTTGCTTTTATCGCTTCACGCGTATTATTACTACCTGTGTTACCAATAATTAATAAGTCTTTACCGTGTTTATGAACACTGTGGGCAATAAGAATTAAATGTTCTTCCCAAGTTAGTAAGTGCCCTTCACCAGTTGTACCACCAACAACAATACCATCAACACCAGCTTTTACTTGTTGAGCGACTAATTGGTCATACGTATTAAAATCAATGTCACCTTTTGCGTTAAACGGTGTTTTAATCGCAGTAATTAAACTGGCAGCTTTAATTTGCTTCATTCGAATTCTCAACAAGATAATTAATATAAACGGGTAATAAGTGTGTGGACTTTAACTTAGGTCTCAACTGAGTGCGATATTATCAATAACTCGGCGTAGGATAAACACTTCATTAGTTAAGATATGCTGATATTCGAATATTTGGCTATTTAACGTTAATACGCGATAAGCATGATAGTTATCTTCATGGGTTAAGTCTGCAGCATAATGCTCTTTATCAATAAATTCACTTTTACTGATAGTAAAGTGAATATCGCCAACAAGTCCCCAATCACCAGACTCAACAGTTTGCTCACTAATATTACCAACATCATCATGTTGGATAAAAGTGAACTCGTAATGACCATCGTCTGACAATTGTGCATATTCAGTAAAAGCATTGCCTGCTTCATCATGTTCACTTCGATACCATTTGCCAAATAAGAAGGATCGATGATAACACTCGATTTGATCTGTCATACGTATGAAACTCTCTATAAATTATTGATTATGGTATTTGGTAGGGTCTGCTTCTATTATGCTGTATTTCGTTTTAATACGAGCAATGATTTTAGGATTTTCATTTAGGAATTCGTCAAATTCCTTAATAATTTCGGGATGGTTTATCGATGAAAAATGGTAAGCATATGACTCATTTTTAATGTCTTCATTAAGAACAATGTCATTGCTTTTTCTTCCTAACAACTTCAAATTATAGTTAATAACATTTTTATCAATATTGGTGACATCTACATTACCACGCAGTAAATGTTTAATAAGACTATAAGGCGAAGTAACCTCAACCAATTCAGCAGCCCCTGACTTAATTTTGTCATACCAAAGTGTAGGAAAAAAACCTAAAATAGTGCCTAGGCTAGTCATACTTTCAGGTTTACTATTATTATTCTTTAAGACATATGAACCGGCCACTAACTGAATAACTGGCTGACTATAAGAAATATTTAAGTTTTTAGATTGCTCACTACGCCAACGGATATTATCAGGAAATTTAAAATCGATTGCATCTTCGGTATACCATTTATCAAAACGTTTTAATGGTAATGCCACAAACTTAAATTGATAACCTTTATGATGGAAAAAAGCACTTAAGAGTTCTTTGGTAAAACTTTCGTTATAGGGTTTTTGCGCGAAATCATACAAGGGATAATAGCTAATATCTTCGACGCCAATTATGTATTCCTGTGCTTGAGAGGTGCTTATTGAAAGGTAGCAACAAGCTATTATGTATCGAATAAATACAATCAATCGTTTAGTATTTATAACTTGTTTCAATTGAAAATCCAGAAAAGCTCACTTTCCTCCATTATACGCTTAAATCGCGAAATATATTAGCCAAATAATGGAATTAAAAAAAGCGAGTTATAACTCGCTTTTCTTCAGTTATTAAACGAATGGCTCTCTTAGCTTCAGTTCATATAGAATAACACTATACAGATAATTTAATGGCTCATCAGTTTAACGCTGCCATTTACACTTTCCATGGTGATTTTTATGTCGCCATTACCAACATCACCACTTAAATGCTTTCCGGTAAACATATTTTTCTCAGCTACTAAGCCAAAATCAGTTTTAATACTACCATGCATGGTTTCAGCATTAACTGTCGCGCTAAGTGATTTAGGCACTGACACTTTAATACTACCATTTACCGTTTCAACATCAATGCGGTCTAACTCTTTTGCAAATTCATCATAAGTAATTTTAATACTGCCATTAACTGAACTGAGTTCACTGTTACTTGCTAAACCGTGCGCCTTAATTGAGCCATTAACAAGTTCTGCATTAACCTCACCTTTTACGCCATCAATTTTCAGTGAGCCGTTGACCAAATCAATAGCTGATAATGAGATACCACTTGGCACTGTAACAGTGTATTCAACTTTACCCGAATTACTGTTTCTGCCCCATTTTTCGCGTTCTTTATAACGAGTTTGAACGGCAACACCAACTGAGGTTTGCTGCATATCTACGACAATATTTTCTCTATCGTCTTGGTTATCGGCAGTGATGACAGCAACCACTTTAACCTCGGCTCTATCCCATGACGATATTTGCACTGAGCCGTTAACATTATCAAGTCTAAATGAAGAGTTTTCATTAACAGCAAACGATTTTTCTATTTCGTCAGTCACGTCTGCATACGCTGATAAGCTTAATAAAGTAATAACGCTAGTAGTTGAAATTAATTTTATAAAAGAAGTTCGCATAATATTTCCTAGTATTTTGATTATTGCTATCGAATCATTATTGTTTAACTAGTTAGTAACTCAATTAATCAAAAAGGTTTAAAACTAATTAAAATTAATATATATAAAAAATATCATTTTATATTCAAGGTAATACCAACCGTTTTTAGCTACTATAACGAGACTAAATAATATCGAGATTAGTTGCACTATGAAGACAAAAGTAAGCTTACTTCTAACCGGAAGTGAATTAATGAATGGTGACGTCATTGATACTAATTCAGTGGTATTTGCTAAGCATTTAAATGGTATTGGCTTGAATATTGATAAAAAGGTCACTGTTGGTGATGCTCAAGACTTACTTGCCACAGAAATTGCACTACTCAGCCAAGAGTCAGACGTGTTAATCATAAACGGTGGCCTTGGACCAACGGTAGACGATTTAACAGCTCAAGTGCTCGCAACTGCTTGTAGTGTTGACTTAGTCCTTCATAAGCAAGCTCATCAGCATCTTGAAATATGGGCTAAAAAAAGGCAAACCATATTAAATACACCTAATTTAAAACAAGCCTACCTGCCAGAAAATAGCACTGTAATAGCTAATAAAATAGGTAGTGCCGTCGGCTTTAGTGTCGAATTTAATCAATGTATTATTATCTGCACACCTGGCGTACCGAGTGAACTAACCTGTATGTTAAAAGAGGAGATAGTACCGCTATTAAAAAATAGCTTCTCTAGCCCTAACTATACAGAAATACAACGTTTCCACCTTTTTGGTATCGGTGAATCTAGCCTACAAGTGTTAATTAATCAGACTTTTCCCGATTGGCCAAAAGTGATAGCTATTGGCTTTCGAGCTGCCATGCCAATTCTCGAATTAAAATTAATAACCCATTGTGAAAAAGGTAAAAGACTACTGCCGCAATTGCTTGAGAAATTAGCGCCTTTATTAACTGATTACATTTTAGGAAGTGGTACTAATGAAAATACCACCATTGCCGACTACCTTGTTCCTCTGTTAATAAAATCCAAGCAAAAAATCACTGTTGCAGAGTCATGCACAGGAGGCTTAATTGCTAGTCAAATTACCGCAATAGCTGGAGCGTCAGAGATATTCGAAGCAGGTTTCGTTACATATTCAAACGAAATGAAAATAAAAATGCTTGATGTGCCTGAGTCAACCCTCACTCGGCATGGTGCTGTCAGCGAAGAAACAGTTTTGGCAATGGCGCAAGGCGCTTTGATAAGTGCTGACGCTGACTTTGCCATTGCAGTTTCAGGTATTGCTGGTCCCGATGGCGGTAGTAAAGAAAAACCCGTTGGATCAGTTTGGATAGCGTGGGGAAGTAGAGATAACTTACAAGCAAGGTATTACTGCATCCCAGCAGCAAGAAAGCATTTTCAGCAAAGTGTTAGCGCACGTAGTCTAAACTTAGTCAGAAAAATGTTAATAGAAAGTAATGAAATACTTCATAATGATAAGTTAAAGTGAATTCAAGCGATATAATGCCATGCTGAATCGCTTTTCTATTGCTTAGTAATTAAAATCTTTATATATTCGGTGTAATTAACTGTTAATTTCAGAAAAAACACCGTTTAACAGTTATAATCTGTAAGTAATTAGCTCTCAAAAGGAGAATATTTTGATTGATAAAAATTATATAACCAGTGGTCGAAATACCATCATTCATAAAAACAAAAAAATTGATCTACTCATTGTTAATGGCATTCACCCTGTTGTTGTTGTAAGTAATGTCGGCATGGGTTTGTATACAGGCATCATTCCTAAAAAGCGCTCTGAAGCTAAAAAAGCTTATCAAGAAGTTGTTGATGTTAGTATGGCTGAAGTTTTTGGCGAAGAAAAAACTCTGATATTCGTGCAAGCACTAGACAATAAAGAATATAAAATTGACTACTCAAAAATCGGCAGCGCAAACTTTATCAAAGTCCATCAAGAAAATTATATTTAAGGTATAGCTGTTTTTGCAACGTAATGGAGTTATATGCGTGTGAGTAAGGCAAGTTTAGTAGCAAATAATAAAAATAATATAGACTTAATACTATCTCCAGTTAAAACGAAAACACCGTTAACTGAAGTGTCTATTCATGAGTTAATTCAAGACTCTGAATTTAGCAACTTGTATGTCGACAATAGCAACATTAAAAATGCCATTGCCGAGCTAAACAGCGTACTAAAACCGTTGCAGGAAAATCAGCCTGGTCGCGAAATAAAGTATCAAATTCTTGAACGTCGTGATGCTACTGTTTCTATCAATATAGAAAAAGATAGTATGTCCGCCTCTGCAGAAGTATCTACCGCGCTCGGTGGTAAACACATGAGCGCAAAAGGCATTTTAAATGCAGCACAAGATGCAGGCGTTTGCAAAGGGTTTAGTAAAGAACAATTAGTTAAGCTTGCCAAACAAGCTGCTAAAGAGCCCGCTGGTTCAACAGTTAAAGGCGAAATATCGCAAGGGAAATTACCAATCGATGGCAAGGACTCTCGAATAAAGCTATTAGTTGAAAGTGCACAAGAACGTATTTTAAAACCGAAAAAACGTGAGGATGGCAGTGTTGATATGCGTGATCTCGGTGATATTATCTGTGTTAAAGTTGGCGACCCACTAGCCCAGAAAATCCCTCTAACCGATGGTATTAAAGGTTACACCGTTATTGGCGATATTTTAGAGCCAACACCTGGTGAAGACTTAGAAATGCATGTTGGAGATGGCACAACTTTAAGCTCAAAAAATAATAGTATCTTAGTTTCAACTTTAGTTGGCTTACCTAGAATTATTGAAAACGGTATGGAAGTTGACAATATCTACCAAATAAAAAATGTTGACATTAGCACTGGCCATGTAGATTTTCAGGGCAGTATTATTATCGATGGCGATGTTTGTGAAGGTATGAAAGTGCATGCCACGGGTGATATATCTATTGGTGGCTTTGTTGAGTCGGCTACCTTAGAGGCAGGTGGTGACATAACTATAGGTACCGGTATTATAGGTAAAAAACAAGAAGTTGATGACTTAGATGTTTCGCAAATTAACATGAGTGCAAACATTAAAGCTGGCGGTAAGGTATTCGCAAAATATAGTCAGTATGCTGAGATCACTTGCGACTCTTTACGCATTGAAAATCAATTGATGCACAATATCGTAAATGTTACCTCTACACTCTGGGTTGGTACAGAAGAAAAAGCGAATGGTAAACTTATTGCTGGTTATATTCGCGCAGGAGAGTCCGTATCAGCAGGTATTGTAGGGGCAACAGCCGGTAGTTCAACGATTATTTCTTTTCAAGATAAAGTAAACCAATACTTGGAACAAATTTCGGCCCTTGATAACTTAATTACTCATGAATCTAGTAAGACTTCTGAACTACAAGCAGCAGCAAATAAACTTAAAAAACTTCCGAAAGATAAAGCTAACCAAGCAATGTTAACTAAAGTGTTATCAACTTATCAATATCATGCCAAAATCATGGGCAAGTACTTATTAGAAAAAGAGTCACTTGAAGAAGTACTGCAAGAATATATGATAAGTGTTTATGTTGAAGCAACTGAAAAAGTATACCATGGCGTAGAGCTCAACGTTGGTGAGTTTCATGACAAAACTCGTCGCGAATATGGCCCAAGCCGATTAGTGTACAAAGAACGAAAAATTCATGTCAACCCCATCATTACAACATAACATTTTGGCCCCTTGTTTTGCTCTAATTATTACGACTATTTAAAGGTATAGTATGCCATGACATTTATTTCTCGCAGTTTATTATTTATCGGTATGTTTATAGGTACGGTGCAAGCACAGCAATGTGACATCAACTTTGCTCATGGTGTCATTATTGACCCTGCTCATATTCGTATTGTTAGTCAAGGACAAACCTATGTGCAAGTTAATGGCGAACACCAACTATTTGTAAATGGTCGTGAAGTAAAATTAAATGCAGAGCAACAAGTACAATTAAGTGAATACACAGCAGGTATCAGAGAGCAAGTACCGGCGATTGTTTCAATTGCTATTGAAGGTGTAGAGCTTGGCTTAAAAGCAGTTAATAAAGTTATTAGTGGCTTAACCGGCGAAAACAGTGCATCACACCAACAGTTTCAAGAAAAATTTGATGAAATGAAATGGCGTCTACGTGCCAGATTTAATCATAGTGATGACAGCTACTATATTGCGCCACAAGACTTTGATGACTTTGATGAAATTTTTGCAGGTGAGTTTGAAAAAGAAATAGAATCTATTGTTTCAGACTCAGTTGGCACTATTTTAATAGCCGTCGGTGAAGCAATGACACATCGTGAAGAGCAAAGTAGTGAGCAGCGTGTTGAAACGTTTGATCAACGTATAGAAACCATGGCTAACGACATCAAGCTAGGAATAAGCAACCAAGCGAATGCTTTAGAAGTTAAAGCTGAAAAAATCTGTGCTCGACTAATAGCGTTAGATGAAATAGAAAATAGATTACAGCTTGAAATTCCAGCCTTGTCTGAATTCAATTTAATAGAAACCAATTAATTTTATTTTATGACAAGTACAAAAAAGCCTGCAATTGCAGGCTTTTTATGTTCAGGATGAGCGGTATGTCATGATCGCATGGATGCGAAAGAGTGACGATGTGCTGCAGACACTTAACCTACTAGCCAATTACATATTTGGATAATTTGGCCCACCAGTACCTTCAGGTGTTACCCAGGTTATATTCTGCGCAGGGTCTTTAATGTCACAAGTTTTACAGTGCACGCAGTTTTGAGAGTTAATCACAAACTTATCGCCTTCGTCGGTACTTTCAACTTCATAAACGCCTGCCGGACAATATCGCTGAGCCGGCTCATTGTATTTAGCCAAGTTGACACTAATTGGAATACTGCTATCAGCCAACTTCAGATGACATGGCTGCTCTTCTTCGTGGTTAGTGTTTGATAAAAATACTGATGACAGTTTATCAAAACTCAATTTATTATCAGGTTTCGGATAATTAATCACCGGTACATCCTTAGCCAGTTTTAATTGGGTATGATCTAAGGTATCGTCTTTAAAATTAAACGGTAATTTACCACCGAAGAAATTTTGATCAAGCGTGTTATACGCACCACCAATGAATGTGCCAAATTTATGCATGGCAGGTCCAAAGTTACGGGTATTATATAACTCATCATATAGCCACGAATTTTTATATTTTTCCGTATAACTCGTCAGTTCTTTACCACCTTCATCACCTGAAGCTAGCGCTTCAAATATCGACTCAGCGGCTAACATGCCTGATTTCATCGCCGTGTGATTGCCTTTGATTTTTGCAAAGTTAATCGTACCTGCATCACAGCCAACTAATACAGCACCTGGCATAGTCATTTTAGGTAGAGAATTAAAACCACCTTTTGCCATTGCTCTAGCGCCATATGAAACACGCTTACCACCTTCAAGATATTGGGCAATTTTTGGATGATGCTTATAACGTTGAAATTCATCAAACGGGCTTAAATGCGGGTTGCTGTAATTTAAATCAACGATTAAGCCAACAAACACTTGATTGTTTTCCGCATGGTATAAGTAACCACCACCCGTTGTATCTTTTTCTAAAGGCCAACCTGCAGAATGTACAACTAAGCCTTCTTGATGTTTTTCAGGCGCAATATCCCAAATTTCTTTAAAGCCTAAACCGTAATGTTGCGGCGACTTATCAGCATCTAAAGAAAACTTAGCAATCAATTCTTTACCTAAATGGCCACGACAACCTTCGGCAAAAACAGTGTACTTCGCTTTTAGCTCCATACCCGGCATAAATGAATCTTTTGCTTTACCTTCAGCATCTAACCCCATATCGCCAGTGATAACACCGCCAACACTACCATCTTCATTGTAGATAACATCTTGTGCAGGAAAACCAGGGAAAATTTCTACACCAAGTTCTTCTGCTTGTTCTGCTAACCAACGACAAACATTGCCCATACTAACAATGTAGTTGCCTTCATTATGCATAGTTTTAGGGACACCAAAACTAGGTAATTTAACAGCGCTATTTTCGCCATTAAACAAATAAATATCATCACCTGTTACAGCGGTATTTAAAGGTGCGCCCTTTTCTTTCCAATCAGGAAATAATTCACCTAACGCTCGTGGTTCAAAAACAGCACCAGATAGTATGTGAGCTCCAACTTCCGAGCCTTTCTCTACTACACACACCATTAATTCTTGTTCTTTTTCTTGTGCAAGTTTCATTAATTGACAAGCAGTCGATAGGCCTGCAGGACCAGCTCCAACAATTACAACGTCAAACTCCATTGATTCGCGTTCCATAACATCTCCCATCATTCAATTTTTTATGAAGAATTCAAACACACGTTTGATTTTCAAACACCTGTTTGATAACATCCAACATTATAGATATTTTCGAAGTAAATACTATCCTGTATTGCAATATTTACTGATAATATTTGTTTAAGCGCAATTTGATTGACGATATCGACAGAAGACGTTGACGTAAACGTAATCTACAAGTAGTCTTTCAAACCATAATTATAGCGTTAAGCTGAATTTTATTTAGTTTAACCAATATTACCAACAACAAGCACAATCAGAGGCAACGATGAAAGTATTAGTACCCATCAAACGCGTTATTGACTATAACGTAAAAGTACGTGTTAAAGCAGACAACTCAAATGTCGATCTTGCTAATGTAAAAATGGCAATTAACCCATTTTGTGAAATCGCAGTTGAAGAAGCGGTTCGTTTAAAAGAAGCAGGAACAGCAACAGAAGTTATCGCAGTATCAATTGGCGATAAATCATGTCAGGAGCAACTACGTACAGCATTAGCACTAGGTGCTGATCGTGCGATTCAAATCGACACAGACCAAAACTTAGACTCTTTACATGTAGCTAAATTATTACAAAAAGTTGTTGAAGAAGAACAGCCTCAATTGGTAATTCTTGGTAAGCAATCAATCGATAGCGACAATAACCAAACGGGTCAAATGCTTGCAGCACTTACCGGTATGGCGCAAGGTACATTCGCTTCAGCAGTTAATGTTGATGGCGAGAAAGTAAACGTAACACGCGAAGTTGACGGTGGTTTACAAACTGTTGCTCTAAACTTGCCTGCTATTGTTACTACTGACCTACGCTTGAATGAGCCTCGTTACGCTTCATTACCTAACATTATGAAAGCAAAGCGTAAGCCACTAGCAGTTAAACCAGCGGCTGACTTTGGCCTTGACTTAACAGCACGTACTACTTTATTAAAAGTAACGCCACCTGCTGAACGTCAAGCAGGAATTGTTGTTGAAAGTATTGATGAATTAGTAGAAAAATTAAAAAATGAAGCGAAGGTGATCTCATGAGCGTATTAGTATTTGCCGAACACGATAATAGCCAATTAAAAGCTGATACCTTAAAAACAGTTGCTGCCGCACAGGCAATGGGTGGCGAAATTCACTTGTTAGTTGCTGGCTATAACTGTCAAGCTGTTGCCGATGCAGCAAGCAAAGTTAACGGCGTAGCTAAAGTATTAGTTGCTGATAACGCAGCATACGAACATCAGCTAGCTGAAAACGTTTCATTGTTAGTTACTGAATTAGCAGCTGACTATGACCACATCGTTGCAACAGCATTAACAACGGGTAAGAACTTTATGCCACGTGTTGCTGCCTTGTTAGATGTTGCACAAATTTCAGATATTATTGCCGTAGAAAGTAGCGACACATTTGTTCGTCCTATTTACGCAGGTAACGCCATTGCTACCGTGCAAAGTTTAGATAGTAAAAAGGTAATCACCGTTCGCCCTACTGGTTTTGACGCAGTAGCAACTGACGGTAGTGCTGAAGTTGTTGCTTTAGATAAAGCAACTGATGCTGGTACGTCTAGCCACGTAAACGACGAACTTTCAGTATCTGAAAGACCTGACTTAGGTGCTGCTAGTGTTGTTATTTCTGGTGGTCGTGGTATGCAAAATGGCGATAACTTCAAGCTTCTTGATGGTATTGCAGACAAACTAGGCGCAGCTATTGGTGCATCACGTGCCGCTGTTGATGCTGGTTTTGTACCTAACGACATGCAAGTTGGCCAAACAGGTAAAATTGTTGCCCCTGACTTATACATTGCCGTTGGTATTTCAGGTGCTATTCAACATTTAGCTGGTATGAAAGATTCAAAAATCATTGTTGCTATCAACAAAGACGCTGAAGCGCCAATATTCCAAGTAGCGGACTACGGTATTGTTGCTGATTTATTCGACGCTCTTCCTGAATTAGAAAGTAAGCTTTAAGCTAATATTCTCACCTGAAAAATCATGTATAATAAAACCACTCTTGTAGTGGTTTTATTTTATCTAAAATATGGTGATTAGAGTCTATTATGACAAAAACATTTTCTAGCCTTAGTGATTTAGCCGGCGCTTTTGGCAAAACTATTGATAACGATAACAGTTCAGCTAGCAATAATGATGATTTGGTTTATTCAACCTCACAAGGAAGGATTAAACAATCAACAGAAAAAACGGTAACAGCATCAGACGGTTTTGCCAAAGTACGTCGTGAAACCAAAGGACGAAAAGGTAAAGGCGTTATTACCATTTCGGGTCTTGGCCTTGATGAAAAAGCACTAAAAGAGCTGGCCAAAAAATTAAAAAAAACTTGTGGTACAGGCGGTAGTGTTGTTGGCGAAATTATCGAAATTCAGGGTGATAAGCGCGAAGAGATAAAATTAATACTTGAAAAAAACGGTTTTAAAGTCAAGTTTGTTGGTGGCTAGATAAACACTCTTCTGATAACAATAATGAGTCATATTATGAATCCAAACGAATTATCCTTACTGGTTGTTGAGCCTTCTGATTTACAAAGAAAAATCATTATAAAGCAACTAAAACAGCAAGGTATTACCCAAGTATCAGAGGCTAAAAGCATTGCAGAGGCTTATGCTAGCGCTGAAACACACCCACGAGATCTCATTACCAGTGCGATGTATTTTGATGACGGTACGGCGATTGACTTGTTGAAAAAAGTTAGAAATAACCCGACCATTGCTGACACACCTTTTATGCTAGTGACTAGTGAGCATCGCCGTGAGCATTTAGAAGAGTTTAAGCAATCTGGTGTTATTGCTCTACTACCTAAACCTTTTACTCCCGATCACTTAGCAACCGCTATTGATACAACTATTGACCTACTTTCTACTGATGAGCTTGAGCTAGAATATTTTGATGTTCATGAAGTTAGAGTATTATTAGTCGACGATAGCCGCCTGGCTCGAAATCATATTAAACGGGTATTAAATAACTTGGGCCTATTAAAAATCACTGAAGCTGCCGATGGTAGCGAAGCTATCAGCTTATTAAAAGGTAATATGTATGACCTAGTCGTTACTGACTACAATATGCCAGAAGTCGATGGTAAAGAGCTAACCAAGTATATAAGAAATGAAAGCGAGCAATCACACTTGCCAGTGTTGATGGTAACAAGTGAAAGCAATGACACCCACTTAGCAAATATCCTAACAGAAGGCGTCACCGCAATGTGTGACAAACCATTTGAGCCACAAAACGTTAAAAAAATTCTTTATAAAATTCTAGAAGATTAAACAAATAATATTTTATATCCCAAAATCACTTGAAAATGCAGTTAGATATTAACATTCATAACTTAATATCTAACTGTCTTAACTTCATAGCAATTTTATTATGCGAGACCTGCAGTCGTTCAGCAAGTTTACGTGTGGTAGGATAATGTGGATATAATTCGGTAATTAGTTTTCTTTCGAACTGCGCTTGCGCACTCGCCCAGTTACTCACCTCATTTTCAATAACAGCGTCAATACTGGTTTCATTTTGAGTAAATTGTGCAAGCGCAATAGATATGCCTTGAGAGGAAATATTTTCACCTCCATTCAATGCAACCGCGCGAAACAAAACATTCTGCAATTCTCGAATATTACCCGGCCAAGGAAATGAAACTAATAATTGCATTGCTGCACGGTCGATCATTGGCTGTTGCAAATTCATTTGATTAGCTGCCAATATTACAAAGTGTTCAGCTAATAGCGCAATATCCTCCGAACGCTCTCGTAAAGGTGGCGAGCTTAAATTCAAGACATTAAGTCGATAAAACAAGTCTTCCCTAAATTGCTGCTTTGCAATCATTGTTAACAAGTTTTGATGCGTAGCACTAACAATGCGTACATTTGCATGCAACTCTTTAGTACCGCCTAAACGGCGGTATTTAAAGTCTTGCAAGAAACGTAATAATTTAGCTTGTAAATAAGGCGACATTTCAGCAATTTCATCTAAGAATACCGTACCGCCTTCAGCCAATTCAAAAAGTCCTGGTTTGCCACCCTTTTGCGCTCCGGTAAATGCGCCCGTGGCATAGCCAAAAAGTTCACTTTCTAACAAATGCTCAGGTAGTGCCGCACAATTAACCGCAAGAAACGGCGCACGATGGCGATAACTTGCATTATGCAGAGCTCTAGCAACAAGCTCTTTACCAGTACCCGTTTCACCATTAATCAGCACAGGTAAGTCTAATTCAGCAAATCGAGTTGTTTGCTCTTTTAATAGTTGAATACTCGCAGAGTGGCCAATGATATGGTCGATGCCCTGCTCATCACGGGTTTGTATAATGGCAATTTGTCGACCTAAGCGGCTTATCGATTTTAGCGATATTACCGCCCCTGAATTACTTTCATTTTCGCTTATTGGGCTAATTTCAGCGATATAACTTTGCCCCGCAATATCAATACTTTGCGAGCTCACTTTATCAAGCAATGGTTGTTCTATTTCGATATCAAGTAAACTGGTAACTTGAGAGCCTTTTAGCTTAGTCACAGATATAGGATCTACACCTTTGCTTTTCTGATGGGCAATTAACAACTTCTCTCCAGCTAAATTCAACGCCATCACACAGGCACTTTCATCAATATCTATAATCGCATCAGGTAAACGATTTAATAATGCTCTGAGATGCCGTTCTCGGCTTTCTGCTGGTAATGAATCAATCGTTCGACAATTGTTAACTCCCAAAATACCTAATAATGCTTTTTCAATATCAGCAAAGCTTATATCAGTAAATGCAAGGTGGACGAATATGCGTTGAGTAGCGACTTCCATAGCACTTATATCAAGCTTAAGTAACGTGAGTGCAGCTAAAATTTCCTGACTTATACCAATTCTATCTTCTGACGCTATTTCGATACGCATAATATACTTTTAAACAACATGTAATAAATAAATTACAATGTACCATAATTATTACAACAAGCAAAAACAACTTAAGTTCCTTAAATTTCTGTCAAAATTCACTAAAACATTGTAACGAGGTGAATAGGCTTAGCTCCCCAACCACACTACCGTAATACTTTTATTACAACAATAGACAAACTAAAGACCTACACTCCGTAACTTATTGATTTATATTGACTATAAATCATGGCAATCTTTTTGCTTGTACTGATTATTAGTAAATTCAATAGCGATTTCCGCTAGCGTTAGTGCGATTATAACAAAAACAATAATATTGAAAGAGAAGGAAAATCATGTCTGATAGTAAGCATATTGAAACTAAAGCGATTCACTCAGGTCGTATCAATGATGAACAATTTGGCTCATTGGCTACACCACTTTATCAAACTTCAACATTTATCTTTGACAATGCACAGCAAGGTGCTGACCGATTTGCAGGTGAAGCTGATGGTTATATCTATAGTCGTTTAGGCAACCCAACAACCAGGCAATTAGAGATGCGTGTTGCAGCTATGGAAGATATGGAAGATGCTGCCGCAACTGCAACTGGCATGGGCGCAGTTTCAGGAGCTTTGTTAACTAATTTATCTTGTGGTGATCATTTAATTTCTTCAAAAGCAGTTTATGGTTGTTCTTTTGCTCTAATGAACCACCAACTAACACGCTGGGGCATTGAAGTTAGCTTTGTAGATATGGCAAATCCAGAAGAAGTTGAGGCGGCAATAAAACCAAATACCAAAGTTATTTTTCTAGAAACTCCGGTAAACCCCAATCTTGAAGTATACGATTTAGCAGCTATTGGAAAAATTGCACAAAAACATGGGATTATCTCAATTGTCGACAACACTTTTCTAACACCAGTATTACAACAGCCTAAAAAATACGGTATCGACATTGTTGTTCATAGTGCAACCAAATATCTTAACGGTCACGGCGATGTAGTTGCTGGCATTATTTGTGGCAGTAGCGAAATGATCATGAATATTAAAATGACTGTATTAAAAGATATTGGCGCTACTATTAGTCCACATGATGCATGGCTAATTATGCGAGGCCTAAAAACCTTACCTATTCGCATGGAACGTCATTGTAGTAATGCGCAAAAGCTTGCGGAATTTCTGGAACAGCACTCTAAAGTATCTAAAGTTTATTACCCAGGACTGAAGAGCCACGCGGGCAATAAATTTATCGGCCAACAAATGAAAGCAGCAGGTGGCGTTATTGCATTTGAAATTAATAGTGACTTAGCGGGCGGCAGTCAATTTATTAATCGAATGAAGTTATTTTCTATCGCTGTAAGTTTAGGTGATGCAGAGTCACTCATTCAGCATCCTGCGTCAATGACACACTCGCCTTATACACAAGAGGAGCGACTAGCCGCAGGCATCAGCGATAGCTTAATTAGAATATCTGTTGGATTGGAAAATGTTGAAGATCTATTGGCTGATTTGGAACAATCATTAACATTAATTGAGGTTGCTGCAGATAAAAGAGCTGTTGCATAACTGCTATAGATTAGGCTTTTTATTCAAGTAACCCTGACGGCTTATCTCCCCTACTTAATCAATAAGTAGGGGAGATAAGAAAATCCTAGTGCATTAACTTTGTTTCGATTAGTTTTAACTAGCAAGTATGGCTACCAATTTAGACATTAAACGCTCTTTCACTTCAATAAGCTCTGCATCAGTGTACGGCGTCAATTTTTGTTGCCCCCAAATAGGCTTAGGCCAACAAGGATCAGTTTTATAACGAACAATATGATGAAAGTGCAGTTGCGGTACAACATTACCTAATGCAGCTACATTCATTTTATCGCCATTAAACTCTTGCATCAGTACTTCACTAAGCATACTAGACTCATTCAATAGCTGTTGTTGGTCTTGCCAATCTAATTGATAAATATCTTGAACATTGTCAATTTTAGGTACCAATATAAACCAAGGATACGCACTATCATTGCATAATAGTAAACGTGACAACGGAAAGTCAGTGATAACAAAACAATCATTTGCTAATTGTGGGTGTAAAACAAATTCTGAATTCATATTAATACCTTGCAAGTTATACATATTAGCGCTTATTACGGCGCCCTCTACCACGTGCTAATTTTTTAGCTTCTCGTGCGGCAACTTTATCTGCTTCAACCTTTTCAAAATGAACTATTTCTTTAGCCACCATTTCAGGTGTCTCAAACGTTATGCCGCCTAAAGTTTTATCCCGGATCTCGTTAATTAAAATCTCTGAGGCTTTATGGAAATCGATATGGCCACCACTTCTTACACAGCCTCTACGCTTACCAAGAGCTTCAATTAGCTCAACCTCTTGTTCAGGCAGCTCTTCAATCTTGTAACGTTCTTTTAATCGTTCAGGGTAAGCTTCTAATAAGTATTCGGCAGCAAAGCAGGCAATCTCTTCGTGATCAAAGGCTGTATCTTTAACCGCACTAGTAACCGCTAATCGGTAGCCACTATTTTGATTCACTATTTTAGGCCAAAGCATGCCAGGGGTATCATATAAATATAAACCATCTTCTAAACGTATTCTTTGCTGACCTTTGGTTACAGCAGGCTCATTGCCTACTTTTGCTTTAGCTTTACCAACAAGCGTGTTTAATAGAGTAGATTTACCGACATTTGGAATACCGACAATAACAGCATTAATTTGCTTGCCTGCTTCATCTTTACTAGGAACCAATTTTCGAATTAAAGCAGGAATAGTTTTAGCTACTGACGGTGACTCGGTAGTAAGTGCAATAGCTTTTACATTATGCTGAGATTCTAAATGGTTAAGCCATAGTTCAGTAACTTTAGGATCAGCTAAATCTGATTTGTTTAAAATTTTTATTAGAGGCTTGTCACCTCGAATTTCCGTGATCATCGGGTTTTCGCTACTAAAAGGCAAACGAGCATCACAAACTTCAATCACCACATCAATTTGAGGTAAAATTTCTTTAATCTCTTTCTGGGCTTTATGCATATGCCCTGGGAACCAATTAATCGCCATAATAAATCTTTAATAACTATTCAATAATATAAGGCAGATTTTATCACTGATAAAAAAGAAAAGCTGCCGAATGCAAATATTAAATTAATATCAACTCAATACAGAGCATGTTCCACTTAATTATCTAGACACTTTAATTCTAAACAACTCCACTTTGCTAAAGTAATTAAAGGTTGGAAATTGATCTTCGTTAGCTATATAGAAAGATATTTGATTTGCTTGAAAGTGTTATTTAAACGCCAGGCAAAAAAAGTCCGTTACATCTATAACGGACTTTTCTGAATAGAAGTCTAGCAATGACGTGCATGAATTTTCTAATGCAACGATGCCAGGATGGCAAAGAGTTGTGTGCTACTGACGCATAGGACATGCAAGCGCCGTAAGCACATGGATGTGCAGGAACGGACTCACATAATAGAGAACAACTCCCACTCGCTATGAACCAGCGACGCTAATTCATATTTTAAAACTTTAAACGTCAGACAGCAAAAAGCCCGTCACATTAGTAACGGGCTTTT
>NZ_NBOF01000033.1 GCF_002104475.1 Cognaticolwellia mytili | reverse complement strand
GGGACGTACAACAACACAGGAGAGGTGAAAGATAATCATTCAGCATTTGATCTCCTTTAGTCCATAAGCAAAGTATAAGAAAGTTGGATCAGTAGCACCTTCCTTGTAGTAAGCGAAGACCAAACCTCCATCATCATGCATGCTTTCACCCACGAAGAATTGCAAGTCGCTGAGCTTTGAAAGCAGAAATTTAGTGGCAGACTCGATATGTTTCTTGAACAAGTTTTGCTTCTCCGCGTCCAATTTGGGTGTTAGATTCTTGATATAGCGTTTCATAAAGGTGACAAACTGCTTCTTATCGAAAGCAGGTTGCTC
>NZ_NBOF01000031.1 GCF_002104475.1 Cognaticolwellia mytili | reverse complement strand
GGTGGTGATGGTAGTGGCGGTGGTGGTGACGATGATGGTGGCGGATATGGCGGTGGCAATGGTGGCGGTGAATATGGCGGTGGCGATGGCGGTGGTGGATATGGCGGTGATCGCCATTAAAGGCTGCATAAAAGCAGTAGTTTGCTCCGGCAACCATCCTTGTGTTGGTGGTGTAGTAGATACTAAAGGGCTGTGGAAGTGGCTTCTTTCAGTTATTATCCTTCCTCTTAAATAAAAGTTTCATGTCATAAATAAAAGTTTCAATGGTCAATATCGTGTAGTGCTATATATGTAACAGAGGATGAAATAATGTGTGGC
>NZ_NBOF01000030.1 GCF_002104475.1 Cognaticolwellia mytili | reverse complement strand
GCCACTGAATCCCTCAAGTTTTCTGCAGATTTCGTTGAGATTTTGACTCAGTAAAATCCGAGCACAGACTTGATGAAATTGGCCACGGTCCTTCAAAAATTAATCAACTGCAGGAAGGAAATTAAGGAGCAGCACACCAAGAACTGGAGGAAAAGTGCTAAAATATGGAGACCGCAAGATCAAATATATTAGAGATAGTGATTATGGACAGCAGCGACAATACTGGCTAACCGCTAATGAATTGGCCTGACTCCCCCAAAAGAGACCGCTAAATAGATGTTGCTGATGTCGAATCCCACAAAACAACACCATCCTCAAC
>NZ_NBOF01000029.1 GCF_002104475.1 Cognaticolwellia mytili | reverse complement strand
CTCGCTTCAGCTCGGCTCAGACGGTTATCTTGTCCACTCTCGCGTCGGCGATTCACCCTTCCGCCCAAGATTATTTGCTGTAAAAGATGAGATCTTCTGCATATTTGAAGGAATACTAGACAACCTAGGAAACTTGATTCAACATTACGGCCTCTCTAAAAACTCAAATGAGGTTTTACTGGTGATAGAGGCCTACAAGGCTCTCCGAGACAGAGCTCCTTATCCTGCCAGCTTCATGCTTGGCCATTTGAATGGAAACTTTGCTTTTGTGCTCTTCGACAGAACGACTTCAACCATCCTTGTAGCTTCTGATGCTGAT
>NZ_NBOF01000027.1 GCF_002104475.1 Cognaticolwellia mytili | reverse complement strand
CGCGCCATGGAATCGAGAGCTCCAAGTGGGCCATTTTTGGTAAGCAGAACTGGCGATGCGGGATGAACCGGAAGCTGGGTTACGGTGCCCAACTGCGCGCTAACCTAGACCCCACAAAGGGTGTTGGTCGATTAAGACAGCAGGACGGTGGTCATGGAAGTCGAAATCCGCTAAGGAGTGTGTAACAACTCACCTGCCGAATCAACTAGCCCCGAAAATGGATGGCGCTAAAGCGCGCGACCTATACCCGGCCGTCGGGGCAAGGACCAAGCCCCGATGAGTAGGAGGGCGCGGCGGTCGCTGCAAAACCCAGGGCGCGAGCCCGGGCGGAGCG
>NZ_NBOF01000026.1 GCF_002104475.1 Cognaticolwellia mytili | reverse complement strand
AGCTCAGCCCAAATTTATAGCTTTTTTCTGCCGATACATATTGCATGTATCAGAGTTTGCTCGTTATTTTAGTAAATTAGCAAGACAACAGCATAGTGTTTTACTAAAAACTATCAGTAATAAGCTTTCTGCCAACGAAAGACGAAATTCAAGGAGTAGGAATCTGGTTTTATTAATACTTTTATTAAACGCCGAACAGCAAAAAGCCCGTCACATTAGTAACGAGCTTTTCTTAATAGAAGCCTAGCAATGTCCTACTCTCACATGGGAACTCCCACACTACCATCGGCGCTAACACATTTCACTACTGAGTTCGGAATGGGATCAGGTGGGGCTATGTCGCTATTGTCGC
>NZ_NBOF01000025.1 GCF_002104475.1 Cognaticolwellia mytili | reverse complement strand
GTCATTCGGACGCGGGATGGAGCAGCCTGGTAGCTCGTCGGGCTCATAACCCGAAGGTCGTCAGTTCAAATCTGGCTCCCGCAACCAATCTCTTCTTATAGTATAAGAGACTAAATAAATATTATATCGGGCGTACGACCTGAGGTCGTCAGTTCACTCTCTTCGGAAATAGTGGCTCCCGCAACCAACTACTTACAAAAGTTTAAATTTGTAATTCTTTTATAACAGAATTAAATAGTTATAGGCTTTCTTGGTATTAATTATCAAGTCATTCGGACGCGGGATGGAGCAGCCTGGTAGCTCGTCGGGCTCATAACCCGAAGGTCGTCAGTTCAAATCTGGCTCCCGCAACCAATCT
>NZ_NBOF01000003.1 GCF_002104475.1 Cognaticolwellia mytili | reverse complement strand
GGATAACTATGTAAAATCAACGTTAATGTGAGTGTCCACACAAATTGCATGATAACTAATTGTTAAAGAACGTTAACTCGATGAGTTAACCGAAACAAAATCTCATTCGCTTTGTTTCGTTGCTACAAGCCTTGCCTGAAGCAGGATGCGTATAATACGCTTCCGTGTTTTAAAGTCAACGTTTATTTCTAATAAAAAAGTGTTTTTTTGAACTTTCTTTTTAGAAGATTCAAAACCCTACTTTATAACGTTAAGTCAGCTATTTTGGCCTAAACCAGTGTAGTTAACTCTTTAAAACAAGCTTCTTGGGTTGCCCCGAAGAAGTGGAGCGCATTATGGCGATTTTTCAGAGCACGTCAACACTTAATTTCAATTAAATATCATAAAGTGAATCGTTTGCTCTTTAATTATACAAAACGTACAAGTATGCACCTACTGAGAGTTGTATCGACTATTTATTTACAATTATTCCTAAGAAACAAAGCAATCTTTAGTTAGTTAAACTCTGGATGAAAAATAAAAGTTAAATTTTAACCCATAAATTTAACTATAAAATGAAAGTAGTTATTTCTATTACCGGAAGTTACTCTGGTTATGCTAGGTGTTTGTATACAAGAGAAACTAACAGATACAAAAAAGCCGCTAGTTAACTAGCGGCTTTCTTTTCAATATCACTCACTGGAAATGATATTAATAGATATGGCGGTGAGGGAGGGATTCGAACCCTCGAAGGCTTGCGCCTTACACGCTTTCCAGGCGTGCTCCTTCGGCCACTCGGACACCTCACCATTTTAAACGCTTTGTTCTAAAGTAATAATTTTGCTCTAGCTCGAAGCTGCGCTATGGTAGAAAAAATCCTATCAGAACGCAACAAAATTTAGTTAATGCAGTAACAACTGCCTATTTATAGAACAGAATGTTATTAAATTACTTATTTTTACTAAGTTCCGCATTAAATTGAAGCATACGGTCAAGCGATTTAAGCGCTCCCTCACGTAACGACATATCAACAAAGACTTCACGCCCTTCTGGATTTAACAACGCTTGTTCAATTTCGTGTAAACCATTCATTGCCATCCAAGGGCAATGCGCACAACTTCTACATGTTGCACCTTCGCCAGCCGTTGGTGCTTCAAAAAATTCTTTATCTGGGCATAACTGCTGCATTTTATAAAAAATACCACGGTCAGTAGCAACAACAAACTTTTTGTTTGGCAATTCTTGCGCAGCTTTAATCAACTGGCTAGTTGACCCCACAGCGTCAGCAAGCTCTACAATTTCGTACGGAGATTCAGGATGAACTAAGATTGCCGCATCAGGATGAAGGTGTTTCATGTCCTTTAATGCTTTAGTTTTAAATTCGTCGTGAACAATACAAGCGCCCTGCCACATTAACATGTCAGCACCGGTTTGCTTTTCAATGTAGGTACCTAAATGACGATCAGGTCCCCAAATGATTTTTTCACCTTGTTCATCTAAATGTTCAACAATTTCTAATGCACATGATGAGGTAACAATCCAATCGGCTCGCGCTTTTACCGCAGTAGAAGTGTTTGCATACACAACAACTGTTCTATCTGGGTGTTGATCACAAAAAGCATTAAATTCTTCAATAGGGCAACCTAAGTCTAGAGAGCAGGTTGCTTCTAATGTTGGCATCACAACGGTTTTCTCAGGTGTTAAGACTTTTGCCGTTTCACCCATAAAACGAACGCCAGCAACAATTAAGATTTCTGCTGGGTGGTTATTACCGAATCGAGCCATTTCTAGTGAATCAGCTACACAACCACCTGTCTCTTCAGCTAGAGCCTGAATTTCTGGATCAGTATAATAATGCGAAACAAGCACAGCATTCTTTTCTTTCAATAAGGCTTTAATACGTGTTTTATATTCTTCACGTTCTACAGCATTTAGTGGTGCTGGCTTTTGTGGAAATTGAAAGTCAAAGTCTACGGCTAAATTTGCTTGTGTCATGTGTCATCTCGATAAGTACCTAAAAATCGCGTGAATTATAAGGTATAGAAGATTAAATGTGTACTAAGAATATATCCTAGCTAAGAACAGATTAAGATAATAAATAAAGAAGTATAAAACAGGTATTACAGACTAATAATTTTACAAGGAATATGCTTGAGGATTTCAATAGATGTTGTGTAATAAAAAGTGGTCGGTCGTGAAGGATTTGAACCTTCGACAAATTGGTTAAAAGCCAACTGCTCTACCAACTGAGCTAACGACCGATGAACTACTTTCAATTTTTAACAATGAACTAATATAATGAATTGGTAATGAACAAAACAGTATACTTTAAGAAATATTCGAGAACTAAAAGTGGTCGGTCGTGAAGGATTTGAACCTTCGACAAATTGGTTAAAAGCCAACTGCTCTACCAACTGAGCTAACGACCGATAAACTACTTTTAATTTTTAACAATGAACTTACTATGAATAAATTCAAAACCAGCAATTTCAATGAAGAAAAAGTGGTCGGTCGTGAAGGATTTGAACCTTCGACAAATTGGTTAAAAGCCAACTGCTCTACCAACTGAGCTAACGACCGATATACTCTACAACAAATGCCAAACACTATCCTTGGTAAAGAAAGTGGTCGGTCGTGAAGGATTTGAACCTTCGACAAATTGGTTAAAAGCCAACTGCTCTACCAACTGAGCTAACGACCGACATTTGTTTTCATTGGGCTACTCGTCCAATGCGGGGCATATAATACTCATAATTTTTTTAAGTGCAACAACAATCTTCAGTTTTTTTGACTTTATTGACTGTTCGAACAAAAAGACAGCAAAACGGAGAACTTAACAGCAACTTTTTACTATTTTAAGCTATTTAACCTTGGCTGTGCTAATTTCGCTGCACTTGAGTTAGGGTATTCCGCTAATAACTTCTGATAAATCGTTTTCGCTTTACCTAAATTATTCTCTTTTTGTTCAACCATCGCAAGTTTCAGCATGGCATCACTACGTTTACTTGAATCAGGATATTGATCAACCACCAAATCAAATTCTTTACGTGCTTTAGCTAATTCGCTCTTATTGAATAATAACTGCCCTAACCAGTAATGCGCATTCGCTGCATAGCTAGAATCAGGATATTTTTGATTAAAAGCTTCGAATTCAGGAATGGCCTGTTCGTAGCGTTTATCTTTTAACACCATATTAACCGCGCGGTCGTAGGCTTCATTTTCAGTTAAGTTATTACTATAACTTACGGCATCAACATTATTCGATGGCGCAATAAGTGCAGCGGGTGCTTGATTAGCAGGCTTTAGTGCTTCGGAAACACGCCGGTCTAGTTCTTGATACAACTCACGTTGACGATCTAATACTTGACTTAGTTGATAGGTATGAAGCTCTGTAATGCCACGTAATTCATTGACTTCATTTTGCAATTCATCAAGTTGACGTTGTACATTAACTTGCGCTCGATTACGCGCATCTAATTTGCGTTCAAGGCTACCAAGCTGTTCACTTAGATTTGAAGTTGTATTACTTGCCATTGTGCCAGCGTTTACTTCAATTACAGGAGCAGGTTCTGCCGCCACTGCTAAATTAGCAGCAACAGCAAAGGACATCCCGAATAGAATGCTATTGGGTTTCATTTAAATACCTGATTAATAAACCAATACTGCACGACGGTTCTTAGCAAACGCGCCTTCGCTACGATCTTTAACCATTGGTTTTTCTTCGCCATAGGCTACAGTGCTAAGTTGTGACGCTGAAACACCCATATTTTCTAGGTAAGTTTCAACCGCTTTTGCACGACGCTCACTCAAAGCAATGTTGTACTCTGGTGTACCACGTTCATCAGCATGGCCTTCAATTAATACGTTCACGTTTGAGTTTTCATTTAAAAACTTAGCATGAGCTTCTAAAACGGCTGCAAAATCAGCACTTACTGATGATTTATCAAAATCAAAATAAACAATGTGCTCTGAACGTAAACGCTCTATTTCACGTTCTTGTTGAGCTTTAATTTTTTCAGCTTTTTGCATTGCTGCTACTTTTACACGTTCAGCTTCATCGCGAACTTTTTGCTCAGCCATCGCTGCTTCATTAGTTTGCATAGCACTAGTATCTTCACTAGCTGAATCAGATGAACTACAAGCTGATAAAGCCAAAATAGGTAAAACAACCGCTAGGGCCTTTACTGTTTTATTCAAACGCATTTTAAGTGTCCTTATTATTTACAAATTAAATTACTAATTATTATTATAAAAATGGCGACCATGAAGGCGATTTCACTTCACCATTTAAAGCAGGCAATCTTGCCTTAAATCTTCCATCTACAGAAACTAAACTCAATACCTGACGGTTATTGTGTAAAGTACTATAAATTATCATTCCACCATTAGGTGAAATACTTGGAGATTCGTCCAAACGTGTTTTTGTTAACACTTGGAAAATCCCTGAATCAAATTCTTGTTTAGCTAGATGATATTGACCACGTGTGCGGTTAACCATTACTAGTTGCTTTCCATCCGGTGTTAATGAACCGCCGAGATTCATTTCACCATCAAAAGTTAAGCGTCTTACTTTACCATCGATTAAATTTACGCGATATAGCTGTGCTTTTCCACCCCGTTCTGAACTAAATACCAATGAATTTCCATCTGGTGTCCAACTTGGCTCGGTATCAATGGCACGGTGACGGGTAATTCTGCGTAGTTTTTTACTAGCAACGTCCATAACATACAATTCAGGGTTGCCATCTTTAGACAACACCATTGCTAGTTGCTTGCCATTAGGAGACCACCTTGGTGCGCTATTAATTCCATCGAATGAGGTAATTAAATTTCGTTGTCCAGAATAAATATCAATAATGTGAATTTGTGCTTGGCGGTTCTCAAATGTTACATAAGCTAACTGATTACCATTAGGGTTCCACGCAGGTGACATTAGTGGTTCTTTCGAACTAAGTAATACGTGCTCATTAAAACCATCATAGTCTGCAACAGCAAGTTGATAAGGATATTCACCTTCGTCACGCACGATAACATAAGCAATCTTCGTTAAAAATGCACCTCGAGCGCCAGTCAGCTTTTCATAAACAACATCACTAATTCGATGTGCGTATCGACGAAATTGATCGCTACCAATTTCAACCGTACTTTCATCTAGTATATGATCTGATGTTTGAACCAACTCTCCATTGCTCAACATTTGTGTTTGGCCACCAGTAACCTGGCCACGAATCACATCTACTAATTGATATTTCACTTGATAGCGGCCAATAGATGCTTCACTAATTTCACCAATAACGACAGCTTCAACCCCCTCAGCAGCCCAAGCACTATAATCTATTTGGCTATCATCGTGTGGAGATTGTGGAAAATTCGATACATTAATTGGACTAAACTTACCACTGCGCAATAAATCATCACTTATGACTTTTGACAAACGTTCAGGTATTACACCAGTACCGCTCCATTTAAATGGCACTACGGCAATTGGCCTTGCGCCGTCTACACCTTCAGTAATAACAATTTCTAAAGTGGCCATTGCCTGCTTTGACATCAAAGCGACAAAAAGGAGTACAAACAGGGTTACTTTTTTCATATTGTTGATTATGTTCCTAATAAATACAAAACTTAATTAAATTTGTCTGGTGCTACCGTTAAACTGATAGTTCTCATTTCGCGAAATACTTCAGGGTCTTTCGACACAGGTAAAGTCCCCGCTTTATATACTGCATTTTTTGCTGCTTCACAAACCGTTCTATCGCCTTTGCCAACAACAACATTGGTGACAAAGCCTGATGGTGCAAGACTAATCGTTAATTTACAAGACTTACCTTTCATGGTTGCTTCATCAATAAGAAAATGACGCTGAATGGCTTGCCCTATCAATGCTTGAAAGCGGCCAACTTCTGTCATCATTTGTTGGCGTCGTGCTTTTTGACGACCTGCCATTTCTTCGGCCATTTGTTGTTCTAACATTTTCTGCTGGGCAGCTCGTTCAAGTGCTTCTTGTTCTTTGCGTTTTCGTTCAGCGGCTTTCTTCTTACGTAATTGGTCAGCTTTTTTCGCCGCTTGCTCTTCTTTTAAACGTTTTGCTTTCGCATCAGAAGCCGCTTTATCTGCCTCTTTTTTCTCTTTTTCTTTCTGCTTACGTATTTTATCAGCAGCATTGGCCTTAGCTTTCGCTTTTTTAGCAGCGCTGTCGGCTGCTTTTTTTTCTCTTGCTTTTTTCTTACGCTGTTTTTCAAGCTCTTTTATACGACGCTCTTCTTTTTTGCGTTTATTTTTTGCCGCAGCAACACGTTTTTCGAGATCTCTTACTTTCTTAGCATCATCAGCTTTTTTCTTTTTAAGTTTGTTAATTTGTTCTTCTACTTTACCTCTGTCAATCACAACAGCTTGAATAGGTTCCATTTGCACAGCTGTTGGAGTCGCCTTTGGTGGTGTAGAAAAGTCGCCAAGTAGCAACACCACAGCTAATACGACATGTATGCCAAAACTCAATGCTATTGGAGTCGCGTACTTAAATGACACTACTTTTTCTCCGGCGTATCAGTCATTAAGCCAACAGATGGCACACCTGCTACTTGCTGTAAAAGCACCATCAACTGAATGACAGCATCATAAGAAACAGCACCATCACCATTAACCACTACCGGTGTTTCAGGGGCAAGTTTTAAATGTGCCTTCACTAATGTCGCCACTTCTTCTGCTGACATCGGCTCATTTTTACTGGTACCAACCGCTAAATAATATTGGCCTTTTGCATCTACAGATGCCACAAGCGGCGGCTTGCTGTCTTTACTTAAAGGCTCAGAGTCTGCTTGTGGTAAATCAACCTTAACTCCTTGCGTAATTAAAGGTGCGGTAACCATAAATATGATCAATAACACAAGCATAACGTCAATATATGGAACGACATTTATCTCAGCTACTTTACGACGCCTAACACGATTGTACATAAGCTAGCTCCAACCTTACGTTTGTTGTTCCGTTGCTGTTTGTCTTTGCAAAATACTTGAAAACTCTTCCATAAAGTTACCATAACTATTTTCAAGCTTTTCAACATTATGACTAAAACGGTTAAATGCCATTACCGCTGGAATCGCAGCAAACAACCCCATTGCTGTTGCAATTAGTGCTTCTGCAATACCTGGTGCAACCATAGCAAGCGTAGCTTGCTCAACAGCGCCTAAAGCAATAAATGAATTCATTATTCCCCAGACCGTACCAAACAGACCAATATAAGGACTAATTGAACCAACCGTTGCCATAAAGGGTAGGTGTGTTTCTAAGCTATCAACTTCACGTGATAGTGCAACGCGCATGGCACGATGTGTACCATCAACAATAATCTGTGGAGCATAGGTGTGACTTTTACGTAAACGCGCAAACTCGCGAAAACCTGAAACAAATAAACTCTCAATACCATCAACTTGCTCTTTGGCAGAGACTTCACTATAAAGCTTGCTTAAGTCGGCACCACTCCAAAATTTATCTTCAAACTCTTGTAATTGTTCACGGGCGGCATTTAAAACTTTACGACGTTGAAAAATCATCGCCCAACAAGCGATTGAAAAACCAAGTAAAGTCAACATCACCAGTTGTACTAATAAACTTGCTTCTAAAAATAAGTCAAAAAATGAGAGTTCAGCTGACACGTTTTAATGCTCCTAATATGCTTTTGGGAATACCACAAGGTTTAGCAATAGACAAATTAACACAGGCAACCTTAATCACAACATCACATAATAGTTGCTGGTGTTGATTAACGAGTTGTTGAGAAAATACTAAACTAGCAGACTTCAATCGGCTAATGGTCGTAGTAATTGTCAACAAATCATCAAGTTTTGCCGATGCTTTATTGTCCATTTCTACCTTTGTGACCACAAAACCAATGTTTTGTTCTAAAAATATTGATTGACTAATACCAAGAGAGCGCAACCATTCAGTTCGAGCGCGCTCAAAAAATTTTAAATAATTAGCATAGTAAACTATGCCCCCAGCATCGGTGTCTTCGTAATAAATGCGAACGGCGTGCTGATAACTATTTAACGACATTAATAACTTCGAATATTTTTAAGGGAATTTTATCAGCCTATCATAATAGATAAGGCTCACGTGCCACAAGGCCTTAACGCCTTTCTTTGTAACAATTTCTGCAAAAAGTGTGATTTAATCCCTTCAAATATAAAAATATTGTTATTAGGAGCTGTTGATCTTTGTTTAATAATTCAACTGAGAGATAAAATCGACTTAATTAAGGCGAAAATGATGTAATTTAGCAAACTAAATCAACTATTTTCAACACAAAGTAAGATAGCTTTAGCCTCAGCCCTTGGGCAATGGCTGTTTTTTAATGCTAGCTACATTAGATCCTCACTTATTCAGAACAACCAAACCTTATTCATTGCGCTTACTAACATTAAAATCAGTCTATTGCTGAAATTACAAGCAAAGAGCTACAACCCTAATCATTCGATGGTGACAGCCACGATAGACGGGGTCTATTCTAAACAGAAGCCTTCGCATTAGTTTTTCTAATGGGCAATATAAATTTTTTTCGTTTGTTCTATTTAACTCATCGGACTAGAATGCTTTTGTTTTCTGAGCTAGCGCAGAATATTTGTCTAACTGACAGGTATTTCCATATAGCCAATAAACTGTTGAATAGTATTCAACTTTTCTCTCTGACATATCCCTAGGAACTTATTTTCCTTCTACAACTTACACTCTAAGTTGGCCCACATAGTTTTATGTGGGCTTTTTTTTGTCTAAAAACTATGATTTAAACCGTCATACCTACTACCAATAATATTACAGTATGATTTTCCTGCTACGATAAAAAATAAAGCACCAAAAGGTGCTTTATCTTTCATTTGTTTTTTTGGGGCTATTTCTCAGGGAAGTCTAAACCAAAATGAAAATATGCTCGATTAGTCGCTATTCGCCCTCTTGGCGTACGTTGTAAGAAACCTTGTTGGATTAAAAACGGCTCTAAAACATCTTCAATCGTTTCTCGTTCTTCACCAATGGCAGCAGCAACATTATCTAAACCAACAGGACCACCACCGAATTTATCAATAATCGCTTCAAGTAGCTTGCGATCCATTAAATCAAATCCTTCATTATCAACTTCTAGCATATCTAACGCTCTCGCCGCCGTTGATTGACTAACAATGCCGCCAGTCTTGACGTCAGCATAATCTCTAACACGACGCAGTAATCGGTTGGCAATACGGGGCGTGCCACGAGAGCGCTTTGCTACTTCAAATGCGCCCTCTTGGTCAATTTCCAAATTTAAAAAATGCGCGGAGCGAATGACAATTTCTGTTAATTCTTTAGTGTTATAAAACTCTAATCGCTGAACAATACCGAAACGGTCACGCAGTGGTGAGGTTAATGCGCCAGCTCGGGTAGTAGCACCGATTAAAGTAAAGGGTGGTAAATCAAGTTTGATCGAACGAGCAGCCGGCCCTTCACCAATCATAATATCTAACTGATAATCTTCCATTGCAGGGTAAAGTATTTCTTCAACAACAGGGCTTAAGCGGTGAATTTCGTCGATAAACAAGACATCATTTTCTTCAAGATTAGTCAGTAGTGCGGCTAAATCCCCTGCCTTCTCTAATACTGGACCTGATGTGGTGCGAATGCTAACGCCCATTTCATTGGCAACAATATTAGCCAGCGTTGTTTTACCTAAACCTGGCGGGCCGAAAATTAATAAATGATCAAGTGGCTCTTCACGCTTCAAAGCTGCAGCTATGAAAATTTCCATTTGTGATTTTACATGCTCTTGTCCGGTATAATCGGATAGCATTTTTGGTCTAATAGCTCGATCAACCGTTTCATCTTCGCGGCTGGCTATCGGTTCAATTAGTCGATCGGCTTCTATCATGGTTTACTCTTAGGAAAGTTTACGGCTTTGATACTAAATTTATTGCTTATAATTTATAACATGGCTTTTAACGCGTCACGAATCAAGTCTTCACTACTTTTTCCTGCATCGAATACCGCTTTAACCGCTTTATCTGCTTGTTGTTGACTATATCCTAAAGAAACTAACGCGTTAACTGCATCACCTTTAGTATCGTTAACAAAGTTATTTCCTTGATTAACGTCCATTGGCATCATATGAGCAAGTGCATCACTGCTATCGGTTTGCCAATCTTTTAATCTATCGCGCATTTCAATTAATAAACGTTCTGCAGTTTTTTTACCAACCCCTGGAATTTTAACAATGGTGGTTAAGTCGTCATGAACAACACAACTAACAAACTGATCAGCAGACATACCCGATAAAATAGCTAAGCCTAACTTTGGACCAACACCATTAACTTTTATTAACAGGCGAAATAATTTTCGCTCAACTTTATTGGCAAAACCATAAAGTAATTGTGCATCTTCACGTACAACAAAGTGAGTATATACTACTGCTTCTTGGTTTAATTCAGGCAAGGCGTAAATACTGGTCATTGGCATGGTAACTTCATAACCAATGCCATGGCATTCAATTAAAATTTCTGGCGCTGTTTTTTCGATTAAAATACCGCGTAAACGTCCTATCACTGCGTAAACCTATCACTTGAAAATATAATGTCGCCACCATACCACTAGATATTTATACAGTAAAGTTTTATCAGGTTAAATAACATCAAACCAAAGTCTAACGCAATCGCCCACGTACAGTTTTACTTGCTTGGCCTGACAATTTAGTGATGCTGTCATGACTATGGGCGTGACATAAAGCAACAGCTAAGGCATCAGCTGCATCGGCTTGTGGTGTACCGGGAAGCTGTAAAATAGTTTTCACCATATGCTGTACTTGCGCTTTATCTGCTGCACCAGTACCAACAACAGATTGTTTGATTTGTCGCGCAGAATACTCCGCAACACTAAGGCCAGTATTGGTTGCGGCAACAATAGCAGCCCCTCTTGCTTGTCCTAGTTTTAACGCGCCACCAGGATTTACCCCCATAAAAACTTGCTCTATCGCAAACATATCTGGTTGAAACTGCACTATTAACTCACTAACACCTGCAAAAATAGTTTGTAACCTGGCACTAAAGTCATCGCCAGCAGCAATCGCTTTAATACAGCCACTGCCTAGGTACGTAAAGTTTCGACCATTTTGTTTAATAACGCCGTAGCCTGTTAATCGTGACCCAGGATCTATGCCTAAAATAATGCTCACTAATGATTTACTCTTTAAAAGCGTTAAATAATTCTAATGAAAAAAAACGCACCAATAAAGCCAATCTAGCATTATTCGTGCGTTTTAATTTTACTTTATGTTAGCTATTAGCCAACATTAACGAGCATTTAACAGAAAATTATTCTGCTGCTTCGTCAGTGTCTTGCTCTGTTTCTATACGGGTAATACCTAACTCAACAAGTTGTGCTGGGTTCGGCGTACCTGGCGCATTAGTTAATGGACAAGCTGCTGTGTTTGTTTTCGGGAATGCCATAACATCACGAATTGAACTAGCCCCCGTCATTAACATCACTAAACGGTCTAAACCAAAAGCTAAACCAGCATGTGGTGGCGCACCATATTGTAATGCTTCTAATAAGAAACCAAATTTCTCTTGAGCTTCTTCATCACTAATACCTAGAATTCTAAATACTGCCGACTGCATATCTTGGTTGTGAATACGAACTGAACCGCCGCCTAATTCACAACCGTTTAATACCATATCGTAAGCATCAGATAATGCGCCAACAGGGTTTGCTTCTAATTCTTCTGCTGTTAAATTAGTTGGGGCCGTAAATGGATGATGAATAGCATGCATGCCGCCATCAACTTCTTCAAACATAGGGAAGTCTACAACCCAAAGTGGTTTCCACTCGCCTTGTAATAACTCAAGGTCTTCACCAATTTTAAGACGTAATGCACCTAATGCTTCAGTTACTACATTGTATGTGTCTGAGCCAAAGAAAATAATATCGCCAGTTTTTGCATTAACGCGATCTAATAATGTGTTAACGGCATCTTCGGTTAAGAACTTCAGAATTGGTGACTGTAAACCTTCAAGGCCAGCGTCACGGTCATTCACTTTTAACCACGGCATACCTTTCGCGCCATAAATACCAACAAACTTAGTCAGTTCATCAATACCTTTACGAGAGAATTTAGCCGCGCCTTGTGGTACACAAATAACAGCAACGCGACCCTTTTCATCATTGGCTGGGCCAGAGAAAACTTTGAACTCAACATCTTTTAGAATGTCAGCAACGTCAACAATCTCAAGTGGGTTACGTAAATCAGGCTTATCAGAGCCAAAACGTGTCATTGCCTCAGAGTAAGGCATACGTGGGAATTCACCTAAATCAACATTAAGTAATTTTTGGAATAACTCACGGATCATTTTTTCAGTAACAGCCATCACCTGATCAGAGGTCATGAATGACGTTTCAATATCAATTTGCGTAAATTCTGGTTGTCTATCAGCACGTAAATCTTCATCACGGAAACATTTAACGATTTGATAGTAACGTTCCATACCCGACATCATTAGCAATTGCTTGAACAATTGTGGTGATTGCGGCAATGCAAAGAATTGACCTTTGTGTGTACGACTCGGTACTAAGTAATCACGCGCACCTTCAGGCGTTGCTGCCGTAAGAATTGGCGTTTCAATATCTAAAAAGTCTTGTGATTCAAGTGATGCACGTACTGCCGAAGTTACTTTCGCACGAAAACGCATACGCTCAGTCATTTCCGGACGGCGTAAGTCAAGATAACGATATTTCAAGCGTTGTTCTTCTGAATTATTTTGATTTGGGTCTAGTGGTAATGGCGCCGACTTATTTAAAATAGTTAGCTCTAAGCCCAATACTTCAATACCACCAGTTGCCATATCTTTATTTACTTGGCCTTCAGGGCGTGCTCTTACTTTACCTTTAATTTGTACACAAAATTCATTGCGTAAAGTATTCGCTTTTTTCAATACTTCTTGTAAATCAGGGTCGTAAACAACTTGTACAAGACCTTCACGATCGCGTAAATCTAAAAATATAACAGCGCCTAAATCACGACGTTTGTTTACCCAACCACATAAAGTTATTTCTTGACCAATGTGAGATTCATTCACCTCACCACAATAAAGATCGCGCATGTATTTACCTTGAAGTTCAATTTGACGACAGAAATCGCGGTTAAAATAGCGTATTTCTATAGCTCGTTATGATAAAAAATTGCCGACATTATAAAGCAATATCAGGCAAAGTCACCCGACATTCTATTAGTAATTAAATGGCCTAACTTTTTTGATGGTTAAAGATATAGTTATTTTTCCCCGAGGCTTTGACCTTATACATTAGCGAGTCGGCAACTTTCAGTAAGTCATTGTCTGACTCACCGTCTTCAGGGTACATTGCAATGCCAATGCTACAGCCTATGGTAGCGGTAACAGCTGAGGATAATTCAATAGGTTGTTGAATGAGTTTTAATACTTTGGCAGCGACATAAGCAGCTTCATCTTGATGATGCAAACCAGTTAGCAAAAGTACAAACTCATCACCACCAAAACGCACAACAGTATCTGAATCTCGCACACAACCTTCTAACCGTGAAGCCACTTCAATTAGTAATTCATCACCAACATCATGACCATAATTATCATTAATATTTTTAAAGCCATCAAGATCAATAAATAAAACCGCTATTGATAATTGCTGACGTTGATGAAACCTAATTGCGTTGTTAAGACGATCTTTCAGTAAAATTCGGTTCGCTAATCCTGTCAACTCATCATGAGTCGCCATATATTTCATTTGTTCCTCAAGACGTTTACGGTTTTTAATCTCACGATATAGACGTCGATTCCAAACCATGATAATGATAATGATAATAACAATCAGCACACCAATTTGAGCGGCAACCCGCATCACGACACTCTTATTTAGTCCCGTTTCGATGTTAATATCAAACCACTTTTCATAAATCTGCTGGCTTTCAACATCGCTAATAGTTAACACAGCTTTTTTCAATACGCTGGCTAATATTGGCAACTCTTTGTTAATCGCAATATGATTACCATTTTTATCCACTTCATCTAATACCGACATGCCTAAACTGATCATGCTTTCACGTCTGAGTAGCTTTGTACCTGAAGATAAATTATCAATGAAGCCGTCTACGATGCCTTTTTGAACGGCCAATAAACCTTCTTCATTGTCATCAACTAATTTTAAGGTGATCGTAGGGAACTCTTTTCTGATCACAGACACTAAATAAAATCCTTTGGCAATGGCCAAAGACTTGCCTTTAAAGTTTTCTAAGCTCAGCTGACTTCCTAACTCTCTAGGATGAACGATTACCCAGGGCATACTCCAGTAGGAGTCGGTAAATAAAACCTGTTTCTTACGTACTTCGGTCTCCATCACGCTGCCTATAGCATCAACATCTCCATCTAATAGTGCTTGATAGAGCTCACCAAAGTTCTTATAGGCACTATATTCAACATTAACATTTAAACGTTGAGCAACAAGTTCAAAAATGTCTAAGTTTATCCCTTTAAAATCACCATACTTATCCACAAACTCTATTGGCAGCCAATTCGTCGTAACACCAAACTTAATCGTGCTATGATCTTTTAACCATAAAGATTCAGCTTCAGTTAACTTAAGCATCGCCAATTGTCGCTTATAAAAGCCTGATGACTGGTCGAAATTCCATTTTTTCTCTAGCGCAACTAAGCCTTCTAACGGCATTTCACCAAAGCCTTCTTTTATTAATTGTGCCAACTCTGGTTGCGATTGATTTAACAGTGCATGAATAGGACGGGTAAATTTGTATGCGTTAAAGCGTGAAAATGACGATTGCAGATTACTTTTTACTAACAAATTTTCAACTAAATCTCTTTGGCCGGCGATGATATCGAGTTCACCACGCTCAGCTGCTTTAAACAATGCCTTGTAGTTAGAAAATATAATAATTTCAGCTTTGTTAACATTATCTTGAATATCAGTAATAAATTTAGCATTTGACAGTACGCCAACTGTTTTATTACTCAACTGTGAAATATGGTTAATATGTTCAATATCGTTGGCCAAAAATAGATTATAATCAACACTATAAATAATCGGGCCAAGCAATAAATTGGGACTATCATTAAAGGCTAAAATGTTATCAAGATGAATGTCAGCAAATTCCTGAGTTAACTGATTCAGTTCAGTTGATTGGTCTAACATAAACTCCACTTCGAGGCCATTAGATTCAGCCCACAAGCGCCACAAATCAATAAAGAACCCCTGCGCGCGACCCGTTACTGAAGTATCAGAAAATGGTGCTTGTTCACCTGAGTATGACAAGGTTATGGTGTTATCAGATTTATCCATGCCCAACCACTTTCGTTCTATGGCAGATTTTTCTTCAACGGTAATTCTATCAATACCTTGTTGCACAAACTCAAGCAAATTTTCATCTTCTTTTGCAACAGCAATGCAGTAATCATTGCTATGATAAGCAATGCGCGCAAAGGCTGGGAAGTTCTGACTCAATAAAGCGTAACTGTTAAAATTTTTGGATAATTTTTCGATCCCAGCAATAACTAATACTTCATTTTTAATCGCCGCATTATATAAAGCGTGCCTATCGGTGAATAAACGCACAGTCAAATTTGGATGTTCTGTTTTAAGGGTGGTTTCATGACTAGAGCCTGCAACAACCCCAATGCTATAAGGCGTTAACTGCTCAATATCACGAATATGTGCTATAGAGCGATGCAAAAAGAAGTGTTTCTTTTGAGTAAAAAATTTCTGACTAAAACCTAATATTTGTTCTCGGTTAGCATTTTTCGATAAACCAGCATGAATATCAACCGACGCACTTTTAACCTGTGTAATAGTCTGTTGCCAATTTAACGGCACAAACGTAACATCAACATTTTGTTTTTCTGCCCATAAATTCCAGATATCAACCATCAAACCTTGAGGTTTAAGCTCTTCATCAAGAAAATGATAAGGGTACGAGGTTTTATTAATAGCGATACGATAGGAAGTTTTAACCTCTTGCGCTAAAACTTGGCCAACAAGTAAGGCACTACTGAGCACTAGTACGATGAAGCATTGTAATAAAGTTCGAAAAAGCAAATTATCTACTCATGGTTATTTTCTAATTAAAATATCATTTGGGAAAACTTAAAAAGTATGACGTAAATAATAACGCACATAATTTCCCTGCTAACTTGGTTTTACGTATTTATCACTGAAAATATCAGGTAAAATACAACATTAATCTAAATATTAATATAGTTTCGACACCATGCAAGAATCAGATACCGATTTAATTTTCTCTAATAAGCAAAGTAAAATCAAAGACTTTGCCTTTGACGCACATGTCGTTGAAGTATTTCCTGATATGATTAGCCGCTCAGTGCCCGGTTATAATACTATTATCGATACTATCGGTCGACTTAGCCAGCGCTTTGTTAGCGATAATAGCCAAGTTTATGATCTAGGTTGTTCACTCGGCGCCGCCACATTGGCAATGCGTAAAGCGATAACAGCGAAAAATTGCAAAATAATAGGAATAGATAGTTCAAGTGCTATGGTTGAACGCTGTAAAATGCATGTAAATGCTTTTAGAGGTGATACGCCAGTCGAAATAGTTGAAGGTAATATTCTAGATATTGAAATTAAAAATGCCTCGATGGTAGTGCTCAACTTCACTTTACAATTTATTGCTCCTGAACAACGCCAGCAACTATTGACAAAGGTAGCCAAAGGTCTCAAGCCTGGTGGCTTATTGTTACTATCTGAAAAAATAGCTCATGGTGATCAAGTCTGTAACGAACTACTTATTGACTTACACCACGACTTTAAGCGCGCTAACGGTTATAGCGAACTTGAAATAGCGCAGAAACGTACCGCATTAGAAAATGTCATGCGCACTGACACCTTAGATACCCACTTAAGTCGTTTAAAACAGGCTGGACTTAGCCATAATGCACCATGGTTTCAGTGTTTTAACTTTTTTTCTCTTATTGCCATTAAATAATAGACTTTATTTTTTATGATTTCATTTAATATATTTTACCAAAAAATAGCGGGTAACCGTTTAAACCATTGGCTTAATACCTTACCTGCACAGTTAACCGAGTGGCAAGCGCATCACTTACACGGTGAGTTTGCTCAGTGGCAAAAAACTATCGCTGCATTACCTAAAACATCGCCCTCAAGCGTTGATACCAGTACTACCGTTCGTGCAGGTGAACGTAGCGATATTCACGACGGTGAATACAAGCGTATTGAAAATTTGCTAAAAAAGTTTAAGCCTTGGCGCAAAGGCCCTTATCATATTCACGGCTTACATGTTGATACCGAATGGCGTTCAGACTTTAAATGGGACCGTTTAGCACCACATATTAGTGATTTAAGTAATCGTTATGTTTTAGATATTGGCTGTGGCAGCGGCTATCACTTATGGCGTATGCGTGGTGCAGGAGCTAAGTTTGTTGTTGGAATTGATCCAACACAATTATTTTTAACACAATTTCAAGCTATACAACACTTTGTTCAAGACGATAACGTTAATTTACTGCCTTTGGGGGTAGAGCAACTTCCTGAGCTGAATGCTTTTGACACAGTTTTTGCGATGGGCGTTTTATATCACCGTCGTTCACCTATCGATTTTATTTACCAACTGAAATCTCAACTCGCTGCTGGCGGCGAATTAGTACTTGAAACCTTAGTAGTTGATGGTGATGAAAATACCGTCTTAGTCCCTGGTGAGCGCTATGCTAAAATGCGTAATGTATGGTTCTTGCCTAGCTGCGATGCAATGTGTGCTTGGCTAGAGCGCTGTGGTTTTAAAAATATTCGCGTAGTAAATACCGATATTACCGCACTCGATGAACAGCGAAAAACTGACTGGATAGATACCGAGTCACTACAAGACTTTCTCGATCCAAATGATGCAAGTAAAACTATTGAAGGTTACCCAGCACCCAAGCGTGCAATATTTATAGCCAATAAATAACCTTCAGCAACACTCACAGCTATATAAGACCGTTATCATTCATTATTGTAGATAGCGGTCTAACACCAGTTGATAAACACCTTGCTCTTTAATCAAAGTAATTCCATGATCAAACATATCTCTATGTTGCTTGGTATTAAAACCTGCGGCATATCCACGCTCAGCAAATATAGGGTGAATGGTATAGCCTTGACTATATCGTCCACCAACATGTGATTTAACAAAAAATTTAAAAATACTGACATCAAGAATAATCACTTCAGTACGACGTGAGAATAACATCTCTATTTGCTGCATTTGATCCGCTATTTCACGGTAATCTGTCGATAGGCTAATGCTAGTATTATACTCATCACCCAAAAACTTTTTAGCATTTTGAAAAGCAATAACACTTTTCCCCGATAGCTCGGCAATTGTTTTAATAGACAAGTCATCATCAGTTAAGCTTACTGCGACGTTTTGGTAAGTAATATAAGGCTTAGATAGGAATATGCTTGGATGTTGATAATCAGATGGTAATATCGCAATGCCTTCTGCATTAAAACGTTTAAAGCCACTAATGTTTCTGCCTAAAGGTAGATGAGTATAGTTCACTTGGTGATTAACACTGATAAAAGCTTCTCGGATAAGATCCAACTGTAACCCTGCACCATTCTCTTCAATAATAAACGGTGGTTTAGGTAAGCCAGCAACCATATCAATACTGTGTAAAGCATGATTAGCACTACCCATCTTTTGACTAGACTCAGTCAACTCTTCGCTAATCGAAGTAGCGCTAACTGAAGGAGCCAGGAGAGCTAAGAATAAAAAACGAAATGTGCTAAAAAGTACTGTCTTCAATATATTGATCCATTTTCGCGCCACTTTAGTCGTAATTAAACGCACTGACTATTGCGCTTACCTGAGAAAATTGGGTAATGTACTTATATCAGAATAAAAATACAAATAACTTAATATTGATGCTCAAGTCCCCCTGTAAACAATAATAAACTATATGTAGCAATATTGTTAAAACATATTAAAAATAGAGGTATCATGGATAATCCTTGGTTAGCAAGACGATTAGAGCGAGTTGCCAAAAGACATCAAGACCATCGTAGCCCATTTCAGCGAGACCGCGCTAGAATATTGCACTCTGCAGCCTTTCGTCGTTTACAATCAAAAACACAGGTAATGGGTAGTGGCCAAAGTGATTTTTATCGTACACGCCTTACTCATTCTCTAGAAGCAGCGCAAATTGGCTCAGGAATTATTGCACAAATTCGTAATAAGTACCCTCAAGAAAGTGCTGAGCTATTCCCTGCTGATGACAGCTTAATTGAATCACTGTGTTTAGCGCACGATATTGGCCACCCGCCCTTCGGCCATGGTGGCGAAGTTGCCTTACATTATATGATGCGCGATCACGGTGGCTTTGAAGGGAACGGACAAACCTTTCGTATTGTTGCTCACCTAGAGCCATTTAGTGAAAATTTTGGCATGAATTTAACCCGTCGAACACTACTGGGGCTAATAAAGTACCCACAAGTGTTAGATAAATTACAGTGTACACCTTCACCGAAGCAGCCTAAATCGAATAGAGAATTAAAAGCTGATCATTGGCATCCCCCAAAAGGTTTGTATCAAGATGATATCGAGATGATAGATTGGGTACTTTCACCTCTATCTACAAGCGACAAAACAGAATTCCAAAAAACACTTATCAAAACTAAAGGTCATCAAAAAACTATCTATAAATCATTAGATTGCTCAATTATGGAGTTAGCTGATGACATTGCCTATGGAATCCATGATTTGGAAGACGCCATTGTCACAGGCGTAGTATCAAAAGAAGACTTTATTCGCCAAGTAATTGATAGATTGAAGAAACTTAATAATCAATGGATGCAATCCTACAGCACAACGTTAGCCGATAAACTTTTTGCTAATCAACGTTTCATCCAAAAGGAAGCTATTGGAGGCTTAGTAAATTATTTAATCACCGCGGTAGAGTTAATCAATGTTAACGAAATAAAAGCAACCAACTTTCAAGAGCCGCTACTTAAAATGAATGCCGTGCATCCCACTATTGCCGCCAAAACATTACAAATATTTAAGGACTTTGTTTACCAATACGTTATAAAACAAACATCACTTCAGCAAATTGAGTACCGTGGTCAACAAATAGTCATGGAATTATTTGAAGCTTTGGCGTCGGATCCTGAACGATTATTACCTAAAAATACGGTTATCCGGTGGCAACAAGCAGAACAAAAAGGACAAAATTCATATCGTATCATTGCCGACTATGTTGCAGGTATGACAGACGAGTACGCTACAAGATTGTACCAAACCTTATTTTTACCTATAGGCCAAGCAGATTTTGGAAAACACGATTATTAATCGTAAGAAAATTCAGCTATACCGCCGATAAGATCAATTTAACAGCTCTTTTGGCAGCGACCAACTAGTGATAAATTGCTGCCCTTTCCAATTTTCAATGGTAAGCCAAATTTTATCACTCGGCTTCAAAACATTGGCACTAATGGCATGCACTTCTTGTCCGTGCACGCTACCATGTAATATACCTTTATCACTTACTTGCAATACTGTTAAAGGCAGTGCTTCTTTACCTATGTTTAAATAAGCCTGGCGAATGTCATCAATGTCACCTTTATTAAACATGAGCATAAAGTCTTTACTATAACTGCCATGATGCAAGTAAGGTGGCTTAAGGTTATATGGTGTAGGTGTCACACTAAATTCACCGATACTTTTGGTCTCCCATGCATTAGGAAACTCAGGAAATAATGATTGATAAAAAAAGTAACAAGGTAAAATAAGTAGAAATCCATTGATTTTATACCGATATCTATTCCATAAGTTATTATTAATTCTTGCCATTATTCTACACTCCGTTGAATTAATATTTCTTTCTCGCTAAGCGATTCAACTGCTTCCACGGTTTTTGCTTTCGTTTGAATATCTCTACTCGCTTTTACTGTGCGACTGCCCCAAATTAAAAAACCAGTAATTGACATACCCGTTAAAAAAACACCAAAAACAAACCAAATAATTTTAGTCCAAATACCGCCAATGGTTCCATAATGAAGAGGGTCTGCAATATGAGATAAGGTTTGTAATGCAGTCATTTTATCGGGTGTTCTTTCAGCAACAATGTCGCCAGTCCAAGGGTTGACAATGACACCATAGGAGTATTTATCGTAAAAAACAAAATCTCCACTACCATATAATTTATAGGTGTCGCGATTATGCTCAGGCAACATTAGATAGGTGCCTTTAAAGTCAGGAAATCTTATATTAGCTATCTCTAACGCACTAGCTAATGTGATTTTTTCTGCTACAGCGGCTTGATGAGTTGGTGGAAGTTGCTCTACGGTCGCAATAGGCGCATGTGGCTCAATGTCATAATCTGCATGCCACAGAATAGCTTGAAGTAAATACCATAACCCCGTGATGCTCATCAAAATTAAAAACCAAAGGGACCAAACACCTGCCAAGCGATGTAAATCAGTAAGGAGTGTTTTTTTTCCTTGATTTACTCTAAGTTTAGGTCGAGTAAAAGCTTGCCAAAAATTTTTATAAATAACTAAACCTGTGATCAAGGCCCCCAGCATTACAATGGCCATGGCACAGACAATATAATAGCCAATACTGTAGTTACTCTCCCACGGGAACAGCAACCAACCATGCAATGAACGCATAAAACCATTAAAGGTAATACCCTGATTAACTTCCTGTATCTTACCTGTGTATTGATTAACATAAGCAATGGCTTGAGGCTTATCTTTATCAGTGAAAATAACAGCATGGATAAGGTAAGGTTCAAAAGTCACTACCGTTGTTATTTTAGCCGTAGGATAGGCAGCCTGAACAATCGAAATTAACTCTGGCGCTGTCTTCATTTCGGTATTTTCTGGATTACTCGCCCGCGAATTAATATTAGTAAGCCAAGTCAGCTCCTGACTAACAACAGCAATGGTGCCAGTAAGGCAGACAAAACAAAATAACATCCAAATGGGGAGTGAAAACCAACCGTGCAGTTGGAACCAGAAACGATTACTCAGTTTTGCCATAAATTTTCCGAATTAATAAAATATAAACATCGATTAAGAGAGCATAATGATACTGACAAAAGTCAACGCAAATGATAACAACTATCATTTGCATTACTAGTACCTAGGTATATAATAGCGAAAAAATTTAGAAAAACCTAATAAAACAAATCAAGGGTAAACATGAAACTTAAACGCACTTTTGTACTTTCTTCATTAGTTTTGGCTATGGGATTACCAGCTTATGCACAAACAGCACAGCCTGAAAAAAGTATTAAAATTGATAATGAAAATATCGAAAAAATACTCATAGTAGGCGTACGCCAAGACCGAGTTAGCCAAGGAGCTACAGGCTTAACCATTGAACTTAATGAAACACCACAATCGATCAGTGTCATAAGCTCAGATCAAATTAAGAATTTTGCCACTAATAGTATTGATGACGCATTACAAATGGCGACAGGTATTACGGTAGAGCAAGGTGAAACAAATCGCACCAGATATACTTCACGTGGCTTTGATATTAAAAGTACTCAAATTGACGGTATTGGACTACCTAATGGTTGGGGCCTTGTTACTGGTGCGATGGAAAGTTATGGCTATGAAGAGATAGAGGTCATTCGCGGCGCGAATGGTCAACTAACTGGCGTTGGTAATGCTGCTGGTACCATTAATTATGTCCGCAAACGCCCAACCAACGAAAATAAAGGTGAAATTGGCCTAACATTGGGTTCATATGACCTGAAACGTTTGCAAGCCGATTACTCAATGCTGTTAACTGACAATGGCAGCTGGGCGGCACGTGCTGTTGCTGTAATACAAGACTCAGGTTCATACCTTGATGCCTTAGAAAATGATCGAACATACCTTTCTGTTGTCGTTGATGGTCAGCTAACAGACAACTCAACACTCGCCTTGGGTGCATCATACCAAGATGCCAATAGTGATGGGGTTATGTGGGGCGGGCTACCTCTGGCCTACGCCGATGGTACCCAAGCTGATTTTGACGTCAGTAGCAGCCCGACTCAGGACTGGACTATGTGGGATACTCGTAATGTAAACGCATTCGTTGAATATGCTTACACCTTCGATAATGATTGGGAAGTAAAAGTAACCTACAATAGACAAGACTCTGAAGATCAAAGTAAGCTATTTTATGTCTATGATGCTCTTGGCAGCTTCAACAGTGAAAACAATATGGGTTTAGTTGGCTTACCAGGACGATACGACTCAGAATTTAGCGCAAACTTATTTGATCTAACTGCAATGGGCCAGTACTCCTTATTTGGCCGAGACCATGAGTTAATGTTTGGTACTAGCACATCTAAAAGCACTGCAACTTCCTTTATCAACTCTGCCATTGCTAATGATCCTTACTTTGACTATAGCGGTTCTACGGTAACATTTCCTCCGGCTTTTCCATATTCTTCGGATGCCATTTCTGAACCTGATTGGCTTAATAAAACTAAATATTCTGAACTTGATGTAACACTAACGCGCGCATTTGGTTCAACTAAGTTAAATATCATGGATAGCTTATTCGTTATCGCTGGTTTTAATGCCATTAACTACAGTCGTAAAGGCTATAATTCTGGTGGCGATGTTGATAATGATGAAAGCGAAATTAGCCCTTACCTTGCCGCAACTTATGCTATTAGCGATGACATCAATGCTTATGTTAGTTATTCAGATATTTATCAACCACAAGAACAATATGACTACGAAGGCCGCTTCTTAGCGCCTAGCAAAGGGGTGAATTACGAGATTGGTGTAAAAACCCAATGGTTCGACGATAACCTACTTGCTACCTTTGCCCTCTTTCGTGCAGAGCAAGACAACATAGCCGTTTTCGCTGGTATTAATGCTTCAGGGAAGTATTATTACAAAGGCACGACAACAGAATCTAGTGGCTTCGAATTAGAACTTGTAGGCCACTTATCTGATAACCTAAACGTTAACTTTTCTTATACCAACCTAAATATAGAAGATGAATTAGGCAAAAGTGCAAGTTCATGGGAGCCAGAAAATCTTGTTAAGTTTTCATTCGACTACGGCTTGCCACAATTACCCGAGTTAACAATGGGATTGGGTGGCAAGTGGCAGTCAAAAACTGAAAATACTGCCGCAACAGTTAAACAAGATTCATATTTCCTAGTTAATGCTTTTGCTCGCTGGAATGTTTCAGAGGATCTCGAGATACAAGCGAATATTGATAATATTACCGATGAAAAATATATCACAAGCTTAAAAAACATTGGCTTTTACGGTGCACCAACTAAGGCAAGTGTTAATTTAACGTACCAATTCTAGATAAAGACTTAGGCCACTAAACGCATTAGATAGAAGCTATATTGAATCAAGTGGAGTATTTAATGCGTTTTTTATTTTATAGTTAGAGTCATTGGTAGTAACTTAGAAAATCAATACCTTCATTTCAATATCTTTATAAACAATTCGAATTGCGTTTTCTACCGTGCTAAATATTTTCCTTTTTAAAGCTAAATATAGGTATTTAAAACATATAGCCCCGATAGAACAAATCACAATTAAAACAATAATGTAGACAAAAAATCATGCGTCCTTATAATTCTTGTAAAACAATCGACTGTTTAATAGGGAAATCATATGAAAACAATACTAATAGTCCTCGCCTTACTTTTTTCAACATTCACATTATCATTTGAATTACCTATAGAGCTTTCAGGCACCATTGAAATATCAATAAAAAGCGGCACTATTGATGCAAACTTTCAGCTTAAGAATATTCCAAAATTAAATAACTATCTAATACATCTAAATGCTGGTTTTAACATTCAAAGTTTTAGAAATGAAAAAGAGGGTTACAATTACACTTATGAAAAAGATTATAACACTCAATATTCGGAAGAAAGTTTTGGATACTTTTTTCGAAACGATGCAACTAAAAATAAATTTTTACCAGAGATCATACAATTCAAATATACGGGAAAATTTCCTGTTATTACTGATATAAGCAAAGCAAGTGACCGTGGTGATTGGAAAGGTAATATTGCCTTTAATGGTAAAACTATTCGTACAGATGGCTTTCAAACCGCCTGGTATCCAATTTTATATGATATTGAGCAAGATAAACGATATGACGAAGTTACTTATAATATTGAAGTGGTTTGCCTAGATTGTAAGTCAATTTATGTTAATGGCAGTAAACCAATTTCATCAACTCACGGAGTATTTAAAAGAGAAAAGCCAACATCTCTGACTTTATTTGCCGGTGATTACAACATTGGTAAGCACGAAAATAGCTATTATTTAAATTCAGATTTATCAACACAGCAAATGTCAGAACTAGGAAAAATGACAGCTACTTTTGAACGATATTACCAAGATAAGTTATCCATTCCGTATGGTGAAAGTGTTGTTTATATCCATACAGCACCTATATCAAAGTATGATTCATGGCTTTTTGTTGCCTACCCATCCATAGTGTTAATGAATCATAATGATGGTGGCTTAAGTAATTTAGTTGAAGAAACTGATTCAAATTGGTTCAAGCCTTTTATTGCTCATGAATTAGCGCATTATTATTTTGGTACTTACAAAAAATTTAACTCTGAACTTGGTGACATGTTTACAGAATCATTAGCAGAGTACCTTTCACTAAAATTAACAAAAAATTTGCTAGGTGATAATAAATACTTAGGAAATATAAATAGAAAGCTTAGTAAGTTAAAGAATATAAAAATAACGGCATTTAAAAATATCGAAAAAAGTGCAGATTATGACGATAGAGAGCTATATGTCTACACTTATGCCCCCATCATTTGGTTAGCTTTAGAACAAGAAATCGGTGAAGAAAAAATGTGGCTATGGCTCAATAAAATGCTCACCGTTGAGACAGAGAAAACTGATTATAAATTTATGATAAAAACGTTAGCGAGTGTATTAAAAAACGAGGAACAATTGCTTTTGCTAGTTGATCGTTACTTCGCAAATAAAAATGCAATCAACAATGCCAAGACCTTGCTTATAAAATTGAAGAACAATATTTAAATTATGCTAGAAATTTATGCCGGCGAAAACGCCTTAAAAACCATCCAAGAACAAGGTTTCAAACAAGAACTCTTTACCACTATGCTAGGCGCAAGTGGTGGACCTAAGTGGTTTTCATTATTTGGTTTAGACAAATATTTATTTGGTGAGTATTTTAAAGACCGGACAGCTGAATTAAATTTAATCGGTTCTTCTGCCGGCGCATTTCGATTTGCCGCCCTTAGCCAGCAAAACCCTGTTGCCGCTATCACCCGTCTAGCTACTTTGTACTCACAAACAACCTATTCTTCAACTGCTAACGCAAAAGAAATTACCGAGAAAGCCGTTGCTTTACTCGATGAAGTATTAGGTGATAACGGCTGTGAAGAAATAATTAACAATAAAGTATTTAAAGCACACTTTATTGTCGCTAAATGCCATGGTTTAACGGCTTTTGAGCACAAGTTACCGCTATTATTTGGTCTAATTTCCAGCATGGCGTTGAATCAAGTTAACCGAGGTTTGCTGGCTAAACAATATCAACGCTTTGTTTATCATCACCCAACAAGCCAATTGACCATCAAGGATGACTTTAATTTCAATAGCCAATATCAAGCACTTAACCAGAAAAATTTATCTTTAGCTCTACTAGCCTCAGGCTCTATACCGATAGTAATGAAGGGTATTAGAGATATAACTGGCTCCCCTAAAGGCATGTATCGCGATGGCGGAATTATTGATTACCATTTTGACGTTGGTATATCGCCAAATGCTGGTTTAACACTTTACCCACACTTCTCTCCAACGCCTAAAGCGGGTTGGTTTGATAAAAATTTAGCACGAAAAGTGAGTGTGAAGCATTACCAAAATACTGTGATGTTAGTACCATCTAAAGAATTTATTGCTCGTTTACCATTTGGAAAAATTCCCGATAGGAAAGATTTTACTAATTTAGACGCAGCAACACGGATAAAATATTGGCAAACCGTATTAAAAGAGTCCGATATTTTGGCTGATGAATTTGCAAAAATGGTAGCCACATCAAATATAGAAAATATTAAACTGATAGAGTAGCGCTAAATTATGAACCACGTGTGCTAATGAACTAGTAAGGTTATATCAAAAAATTATTTAGTAGTTTGGGATAAGTAACTTGTGAGCTTGGAACTGTGAACATGGAATAAAGAACATTGATTCTCAATATAAAAAGATTAATTAATTATATCAATGACTTTGCTTGTAACATTGATAATAACAAAGCAACCTGCATTATCTCAACACTGTTTAAAATAGCTTTATGATTACATTAAGCTGCACTTTCAAGCAGAAGAAGCATATTTTTTACTTCATCACCTACAGCATAAACACTTTACTGAAGAATTAGATCGGATCATTGCATTGGAAAGCGTTAAAATCATTTTTAAAGAATTACTTTATTTTCTAACAGATTGGCTAATTAGCCATATTCAAGTAGAAGTTAAAAAGCTTCTAAAATAATACCTGCTCACTACCACAATAATTCCTCACTCGTTTTATTAAAAATAATAATCTATTATAAAGCTAAAATATCAATCATACATTTAGCTAGGCTAGAGATAATGAGGGTTTTATATCCAAATGAGTATATAACCTGGGTAGTTAAACAATTATTATAGCAAGGTCAATGTCACAATAAACACTCAAAGTACTTTTTGATAAATAGCACAAACCGCAGCAGCGGGATCTTTAATTACCGCATACTTGTCACTACCCATAGATTTTATTTCGGTTATTAACACGCCGCCATTAGCCTTAACAGCGACAATTGACGCTTCAATATCTGCAACTAAGAAATACGGTAACCACATAGGCGGTAAATTCTTATTTACACCCTGAGCATGACAAATGCCACTTACCGCCTCGCCATTAATAGGCTCAAGCATGACGTAATCATCATAATCGCCCATCGATACATTTTCACTTTTCCAGCCAATTACATCTTCATAGAAAGACTTAACGCTTTCAGCGTTGTCTACAGACAAATCAAGCCATGCCATTGTGCCAATTTTGTTGTCGCTCATTAGTTATCTCCATTTATATTTTTGAATTTTTGGGATTTCTTGGATAAAACTTATCAGGTAGTACATTTATATGTTCAAAAAATCGTGTGTCTTTATAAGGTAGCTTCATAAAACCTGAAATGCCAAAGCCCGTTATTGTCGGTAATAACTGTAATATTTCCACCAAACATTGTTTAAACTCTGCTTCTTTATCGTGATTTAGTAACATAAGGTAACTATGAATTTTCAAATGCTTAGGTAATACTTCAAAAATGATACAACCGGTATGATGAATCTGATTCATTCTTGCCAATACCACCATAATTTCGTCTGGCAAATATAGGTATTCATCAGGATCTTTTCCATCTTCAAAATAAGAATGTAAACGAGTTACATCATCTATATCAGCAACATCACTGACATCATATTTTATTACCTGTTCTGGGCTAGCTTGAAATGGTATAGCATCGCTTTCTCGTTCTACGTGCAAAGTATTACGCGCGTCAAACAAACAACTTTTAAATACACCAACTCTAAATATACCTTGAGCAAGTCGCACCATGTTATTCACTGCACTTTGAAATGACGCCTTTAATTTGGGATCAAATAGCGACAAGTTTGAATCAATATAAACCCCGTCTTTTTCCCAACGCACCGCCAAGCCACCCACGACAGGAAAGTTCGCTAAACGGCTTACCGCCGCAACAAATGCTTTTTCCGTATCACCCATGCCCATCAGGTAGTTTTTGTAATATTTTTCTAATTGCACATCATCAATATCATCTAACTGTTCTTTACCAGACGATTCTCTTAAAAAAGATTTACGTGAACCATACACAACCGTATCAATGTCTTTATTATAATTTTTGCACCACACCGGTACTAAAGGTACAATGTTAATCGCTAATGGCGGATCAGCCAATACCATATTTTTAAGTAAGTGAAGGTGTTTAAAAAAATAGTCGCCAGCTTTATTACGCATCGTTCTATCACTACTCAACATCCCTTCTAACACTTGCGCTAACAACTTAGGTAAACCTAAAGATGAAGGTGTGATCACCGCACTACCATAGCGACAAGATTGCCCTGATGCGATAGCGTATAATGTCGCCGCTAGCCCTTGCTCATCAAAGCGAGGCGATGACATCTCACCATTAATTTGCTCAGGGCCAATAAAATAAACATCACCCAAACGCGCATTGCTGTTTTGTAAATCACTGCTCATCAAATCCATGATGTTATTTGCCGTTGTTTGTCCTTGGACATCAAGTTGTGCAGTAACGGCAGAGCCCCAATCAACCAAATATACTTTTTCAGTTTCAGGATCAAAAACCACATTCGAAGGTTTAATATCACCATGCACATATGGCTTGCCTTTAGTATGCTGACTAACATCACGTAAATAGCTCAATATATCAGCAAGTTGTAAGGCTATTTTTATAACCAATTCAGCAGGTAAAGGGCCACGCTTATGTGATAGCTGCTCAAGATCAATGCCTGGGGCTCTTTGCATATGAACAATGGATTGGCGTTTGATTTTATAGTATTCAATGATCTGAGGAATGCGACTATGCGCTAACTGCGCTTGAATTTCAGCTTCTTCGGCTAAACGATCTTGTACATGTTGTGGTAAGTTGATTCGAGAGAATTTAAAAACCTGTGATTGTCCATGCTCGTCTTCACCACCAAATACAAAGCCGTACGCACCTTTACCGATTAACGAAATATTTTGATAACCCAACAAGCCAAGTTGTTGCTGACAAAGTTCAACCCATTGCTTTAACTTAGTAGCATCTTCATGGTTAAGCAGGTAAATCGATTGTTCTTCGGCGATGTAAAAGTGCTGGAGTTTCTTTTCTGCCATTTACTTTCCTTATAGCAAACGCCTAATTTCAAATAAATTATCATTGAATTCAATATTAATTGATATCACTTATTACACATTATTTATGAATAATGCAGAAAATTAACTTAGGTTTCGCAGCGTTGTCATAAAGGTAGAATATTTGAAAAGAACTTGATATCGCCTCTCTTTCACATCGACATACATGGAAGTATTAATGCCTTGTAGCCAAGGATGGCTATGAAAGGCCATATGAGCGAGGCATATCGTACTTCCTGTACATAAAAAAGCCTGCGATAAAGCAGGCTTCTTAATAACGTTAACACCGGTAAATGCTAGGTATTAAATCATACAGTCTAAGACATATGCACTAGCATGTTGCTTGGTTCTTCAAGGAATGACTTCCACAAGTTGCAAAAACGAGCAATTGTGCCGCCGTCAATAATGCGATGGTCGCCAGACCAGCTAACTTGCATAATTGAACGCGCTTCAACTTCACCTTTATCATTAAAGCGTGGTAATTTTTGAAGTTTACCTAAGGCAACAATTGCAGACTCTGGTTTATTGATAATAGGCGTTGCCACCGTACCACCAATTGCGCCAATATTTGAAATAGTGATAGTACCACCTTTCAAATCAGCCGCAGGTACTCGGCCTGAACGTGCGTCATTGGTTAAACGTGTAATATCGCTAGCTAAGTCTAGAATAGATTTAGTTTGTACTTGTTTAACATTTGGTACTAATAAGCCCACCTTCGAGTCAACCGCCATCCCAATATTATGGTCGTCAAAATAAGTTAGCTCTGTGCAATCTTCATTAACTTGTGTATTCACTAACGGAAATTGTTTTAACGCTAACGACATAGCTTTCATAAAGAAAGGCATCATGGTTAATTTGATATCTTGCTTAACATAAACTTCTTTAAGTTCGCCACGCAATTTAATCAAATTAGTCATATCGATTTCTTCACAGTAAGTAAAGTGAGGAATAGTCGATACGGAATTAACCATAGCTTTTGCCATTACCGCTTTAATACCACGAATAGGCTCAACACGTGTGCCACCTGAAGCAGCTCCAGTAACTACCGCCGCTGCTGCAGAAACAGCCGGCGCTTCATTAAAAGCAACGACATCTTCTTTATAAACACGGCCTTTTTTGCCACTACCTGGAACTTGATGAATATTCACATTAAGCTCACGAGCAACACGACGCACTGCTGGGCTTGCTACCGCTTTTTCATTAACAACTTTTGCTGCAACGACTTGCACTGGTGATGTTGCTGATTTTGCTGGTATTTGTGCTTTTGGCGCTGACGTTTTCGGTGCTTCAGCTATAGGGGCAGAAACAACGGCTTGCTCTGTTGAGGAAATTTCAACCGCAACTTCTATTGCAAACAAGGGCGAATGTACTTTAGCAATTTCACCTTTAGCATAATAAAGTTTAACAACCGTACCATTATGCATAGCTGGAATTTGTACTAAAGCTTTATCCGTCATGACATCAGCAATCGGTTGATCTTCTTCAATCACATCACCTTCAGCAACTAGCCATTCAACTAATTCACACTCAACAATACCTTCACCAATATCAGGTAAGATAAAGTCTTCTACTTGTGTACCTGAAGCAACTGGTGCACTTTCAATAACCGCTTGTGCCACTGGTACTTCAGCTGCAACAGATGCGCTTTCACCTTCAGGTGTCATAGCAAACAATGGCGAGTGTACTTTCGCAATGTCGCCTTTGGCGTAATAAAGCTTATCAACAACGCCTGAATGCATTGCCGGAATTTGTACTAAAGCTTTGTCTGTCATTACGTCAGCCACGGGCTGATCTTCTGCAATCACATCGCCTTCTGCTACTAGCCATTCAACCAGTTCACATTCAACGATACCTTCACCAATATCTGGTAATATAAAATCAATGCTCATGCTCTAAAATCCTAGTAAGTCATACTGTTTTTAATTGCTTCATAGATCTTCAAGTGATCTGCAACGTATTCTTTTTCAAGCGCTAATGGGTATGGTGTGTCCATGCCACATACACGAGCAATCGGCGCTTCTAAATGCAAGAAACATTCTTGTTGAATAGTGGCGGCAATTTCACTAGCAAAACCTGCTGTTAATGGTGCTTCTTGGCTAACAACAAAACGACCTGTTTTAGTCACAGAATTTGCAACCGTTTCTACGTCCCAAGGTAAAATAGTACGTAAATCGATAATTTCACATGAAATACCATCAGCAGCAGCTAATTCAGCCGCTTTCTCAACGATTTCCATTTGAGCGCCCCAAGCTAATAACGTGATGTCACTACCTTGTTGAACAACTTCAGCTTTACCTAGTGGCAATTGGTAATCTTCTTCAGGTACTTCACCAACCGAGGCACGGTATAAGCGTTTTGGTTCGAAAAATACTACTGGGTTGTCGTCACGAATTGACGCCAATAACAAACCTTTAGCTTGGTACGGGTTACGTGGCACAACCACTTTTAAACCAGGCGTATGAGCAAAGTAAGCTTCTGGTGATTGGCTATGATACAAACCACCGGCAATGCCGCCGCCGTATGGCGTACGAATTGTTAACTTACCTACATCAAATTCATTACCACTACGGTAACGGAATTTAGCTGACTCATTTACAATTTGGTCAAAGGCTGGAAAAATATAATCCGCAAATTGAATTTCAGCAATTGGCGTACTGCCTTGAGCTGCTAAACCATTAGCAAAACCAATAACACCTTGCTCTACTAAAGGCGTGTTGAAACAACGGCTTTTACCGTATTTCTCTTGTAAACCGCTTGTTGCGCGAAATACACCACCAAAATGGCCAACATCTTCACCAAAACAAACTGCACGATCATTTTCGGCCATTACTGTATCAAGCGCGTTATTAATCGCTTGTAATAAATTCATTTGCGCCATTACTTAATTCTCCCAGCAGTGAATGGATAAGCATCGGGATATTTCTTAATATGTACTTTCAATTGTTCCAACTGACCTTGCAACAATGGTGGTGCTTGGTCGTAAACATCAGTAATTAAGTCTTCAACCGGTGGCTTATCAATTTTCTCTGATACTTTAACTGCTGCTAAAACTTCATCACGTAGTTTTTCGAACAATGCGGTTTCTTGAACTTCGTCCCACCAACCTTGCGCCAACATCCAGTTTTTCATACGAAGAATGGGATCATGTTCTTGCCATTTAGCTTCTTCTTCACGCGTACGGTAGCCTGAAGGGTCATCAGACGTTGAGTGAGCACCTAAGCGATAAGACATCGCTTCAATCAGCACAGGCTTACCTTCTTTAACGGCATATTCACGCGCTAATTGTACAGCGGCAATTACCGCTAAAATATCATTACCGTCAATTCGAAGTGTTTTCATGCCGTAACCAACACCGCGAGATGCAATGCCGTTACCCACGTATTGTTCATCTGATGGCGTTGAAATAGCGTAGCCATTGTTACGACAGAAGAAAATAACAGGAGACTGATGAACAGCGGCCATATTTAAACCGGCATGGAAATCACCTTCAGAGGCAGCACCTTCACCGAAGTAACAGATAGTTACAGCGTCTAAACCTTGCATTTTCTGCCCGTAAGCATAACCTGCGGCTTGTGGAATTTGTGTACCTAGCGGTGATGAAATCGTCATGTAGTTCAACTCATTACTTCCGTAATGGATTGGCATCTGACGACCTTTACCTAAATCTTGTTCATTACTGAACATTTGGTTCATAAAGTTTTCAAGGCTAAAGCCACGAAACATTAATGCGCCCTGTTCACGATACTGTGCCATGATCATATCTTGATCTTTCAGGCCTGCAGCACCACCAACACTTGCAGCTTCTTCACCGAGTGCTGCCATATAGAAACTGATGCGACCTTGGCGCTGTGCCGCTACCATACGTTCATCTAATACACGATGAAAAGCGAGAGTTTTGTAGGTTTTTGTGGCAAGTTCTCGATCAATTTCTGGCATGATAGCATTTTCATAAATGCTGCCATCTTGTTTCAATATTTTAAGGATTGGAATTTCAACTGAATGACCATCAATAAAAGCTGGTTGATGTACTACCGGGCTTTCGTTATATATGTCAGTGTTCATAGCCTTCTCTTTTTTATTAACCTTGAATGACAAGGTGACATTGATATTCATTAATTATTAACCACCGAAAGTATAGAAGCTTTCACGGCAAGATGAATATTTATGTCATTGTTATGAATTGTTGGTTGTAATAATCGCAAGCACTTTACCTTTACGTAAACTGAAAAACAAGTTTAGTGATCAAAGTTAGCGCTTTTATTTACCTAACGGCGAGCATAATTCTTTACAGTATCACTCGCCGCTAAATAGTTGACCATTTGCTTAGTTATGCAAGCGTTGTAGGGGTAACGGTTAACATTGCGCGTTGGCCAACAGCAACATTAGCATTTGGGAAAATAATAGCTTCACCATCTTGTTGGGTTTTCACCTCAACATCACCATCAATGGCTAATACATGGCCTTGTGGGAAATCAGTAAAGTTTTCAACATCATCAGCAAAAGTTAATGAAAAATCTTCGTGGTGGCGATCAATAACTTGTGAAATTTCATACAAGTTAAAGTCTTCTGCTTGGTACGGCATTAACTCAAGATCTTGGCCCGAAACGAACTTAGTTAAGGTTTCGCGCACCTGAATAAACTGGTTCATATCATTTTCACCAAACGGACGTACTTTGCCTAGTTCAACGGTAAAAGCGTCTGCGCCAAATTCGTTCGACGAGAAATAGCTAAAAGTTGTTGTTGGTGAATGCGACAATAAAATGGTGCTAACGCCACAGGCATTTAAAAACTGCAACTGGGTTTTCTTGCGTGGTGCTCCGTGCAAGAATGGATAAACAGCGAATTTATCACATTTAGAAGCACGAATAGCAGTATGTAAATCATAGTGGCTACGCTGGCGTTCGCCGCCAGTCGCGCTAGGTAATTTACTGCCTGCTTCAAAGAATGCTCTCACTGTATTTTCTAAGAGCAAAGCACGATGGCGCTCTTTGTTGATTAAACCTGCGCCATTACCTTGGTCTTGAGAATGGCCACCAGAGAACAAGCGATTCATGTTTTCTTCAACAAAACGCTCAGCAATGTTCATCGATGCTGGGTTACCAAAAATAAATAATACACGTTCGGCCAGTATTAATTCACCACGAATTAACTGACCAATAATATCACTACAAATTTCAATTGGTGCTGTCTCGTTACCATGCACAGCGCTTGATAGCACAATGTCATGGTTACTTGCACGATCAATCGGTTCGAAGGTAATTAATCCTGTCTCTAATACCGAAACTTTACTCATTGTTTGAGACGCTTGGTGACAAACTTCAAAACTGAAAGCGCCGCCTGGCAGTGACCATTCATTGGCACGAGTTATTGATAAAAAGTCACCGCTTTGTTGTAAAGCAGATGCGAAGGCATTGGTTTGGTTACTTGAATTGGATAAATCACTCACGCGGTTTCACCTATTGTTTTGTCGAATGTAGTAGTCAAATGTCATATCCGACTGTCAGAGTTGAATTTAATTGAGTCGTGCAGAACAAACGGCAACTGATCTCATTAATTATTGCGCGCTATTATACAAGGTTTACTCGTTGGCGTCTTTGCGATACTGAGCTTGACTCAACTAAAGGTAAAATTTATGCAGTGAGCTGCTTTATAGCTATGCCAAGCTTGTTAGCAACAGTTCCGCTTGAGATAAAACTATAACGAAACTTTCTACAGATAAAATAAAGCCTTAATCACTTATCTAAAAACTATAATAAGTAACGAAATGAGCTTAACCCGCAAGTATCAATCTCGACTTGGCTGTCCGAGACTATATCGGCAAGTAACTTTCCTGAGCCGCAAGCCATAGTCCAGCCTAAAGTGCCGTGACCAGTATTAGTATATAAATTGCTAATTTTAGTTTTACCTATAATAGGTGTGCCATCAGGCGTCATTGGACGAAGGCCAGTCCAAAACTCAGCTTTTGTTATATCACCTGCCTGCGGAAATAAATCTTCAGCCACCATAGCAATTGTGGCTTTTCGCTTTGATGATAAACCTAAATTAAAGCCAGACAACTCAGCTGTTCCGGCAACTCTAATACGGTCATCAAAGCGCGTCAGCGCCACTTTATAACTCTCATCCATCACTGTTGAAATAGGTGAAAACTCAGCATTTTCCATAGGAATGGTTAGCGAATAACCTTTTACAGGATATACCGGTAAATTAATCCCCAACGGTTTTAATAGTTGTGCAGAGTAACAGCCTAATGCAACAACATAGGCATCTGCATTCAATGTACCTATCGATGTATTAACCGCTGCTATTTTTTCATTTTCAATTAAGAGACTGCTTACCTGCAGATTGAATTTAAATTTCACACCCGCTGTTTTAGCCATTTCAGTCAGTTGCTGACAAAATTGATGACAATCTCCGGTTTCATCATCTGGTAAATATAAGCCAGCGACTATTTTATTCTTCACTAAGGCTAAGCCGGGTTCTTTTGTCACACATTCATCAACGTTTAGCAATTTGAAACGCGTACCGCTATCGGCTAGCAATTTCATATCCTTTTCTACGCTGTCGACTTGTGACTGATTCCTAAAAACCTGTAAGGTCCCTTGCTGGCGCCCTTCATAAGATATTTGATGCTCATCACGTAAATCTAGCAAACATTGCCGACTATAATTTGCTACGCGTAGCATTCTACTTTTATTGATTCGATAACTTTTTTCAGTGCAATTTTTTAACATTTGCATAGTCCAAAGGTATAACTCTGGTGACATATCCGGCTTTATAACCAATGGCGAATGTTTTTGAGCTAACCATTTAATCGCTTTAAACGGAATACCCGGGGCTGCCCAAGGCGACGAATAACCGTAAGAAATTTGGCCTGCATTAGCAAAGCTAGTCTCTTCACCGCTCTTTGCCTGTCTATCAATAACAGTTACCTGATGGCCCTTTTGAGCCAAGTACCAAGCCGATGTCAAACCAACAACGCCAGCGCCCATAACAATAATTTTCATACCAATAATGCTAACTTTTTCACTCAAACATGAAGACACAATGCGAAAATAACATGTCTTTATCAAACGATATTTATTAACATCTGTGTTTAGTTATTCTATAGACAGAGATGAGCATGGCACTGAAAGGCAATATATTTTCTGGATTAGTTACTTTTGAGGTAGCAGCCCGACTAGGTAGCTTTACTAAAACGGCAGATTATTTACACATCACCACAGGTGCTATCAGCCAGCAGATAGGCTTGTTAGAAAATCAGTTGTCATTAACCTTATTTGAAAGGCACTCTAGAGGTATTGAATTAACAAAAGATGGAAAAAAACTTTATCAAGTAGTCAAACATCACTTTGCTGATATAGAAAATGTTATTAATGACTTACAGCAAGGACAATCACTTGATGGTGAAGTAAAACTCAAACTCACACCATCTTTTGCCTATAAGTGGCTTATCCCTCGCCTTCAGAAATTTTATAACCTATACCCTAATATTAGTATCCAAACATACGCCGAAGGTGCATTAGTTGATTATCAAGACAGAGACTTCGACCTTGCGATAGACTACGGACAAACGCCTTATGTTAACCCGAATGCGGAATTACTACTTAGTGAGCGATTTACTCCAGTAATGAGCCCACAGTATTTTAAGCGCTTTAATTGGCAAGATAGTTCATTAGAAAACCAAAACAGCATCTGGCAATCAGTCACCTTACTACACGACGCTATGCCGTGGCGACATGCAAAAAGGTATACTGAATGGTATTATTGGTTTAACCAAATGAAAATTAAAACCGAAAGCAATCAAGGGCACTTTTTTAACCGTACTGATATGTCGATGGCTGCGGCCGAAGCGGGATTAGGAGTCGCACTTGCTCGCTATGCCTTGGTAGAAAATGATTTCAAAAGCGGTCGGTTAATATCCCCCTTTACGCCTATTGAGGCAAATACTGGTTATTACATTATTCAACATCGGTCCTCGCCTGTGATAGAGTGTTTTAAATCATGGCTATTAGCTGAAGGCTGTAGCATTAATTAAAATATCTATTTAGGGTTACTTAATAAAAATGTATAGCATGATAAAAACTGTTACGGCCGTAGCGGCATAGCCAAAAAGTACGTTGAAAGTATATGAGTTTATTTTGTTTATTAAATAAGGCAACAATTCCGCCAAAAACTAGGCCCAAAATAATTGCGACAATTACTGTATATGTAAACATAAAAAATATTCCACTTCACAGCCTATTATCTAAACCTATATTAAATTAAATACTAGTTACCCTGAGTATAACTCGCTAGCAATGAACTAGTGATCCTCTTCGCCAGAATGGCTAATCACTTTATTAGCGATAGAGTACGAAAAACCTTTGGTGATCAGGTGTCGCAACGCTTTTTGTTTTAGCTTCAAATCGTCAATTGGCTCAACACCAAACTTTCTTATTTTTAATATTAAGGCTTTATCAAAGTAATCTTCGTCTGTTGTTTCTATCGCGCTAACACATTCATCGATAATTTGAGATGAAAAGCCTTTTGCATAGAGCTTTTCTTTTATCTTGTTAGGGCCAATGTTTTTTTCTGAAAAGCTTATGGTTAAACGTTGTGCATAGCGCAGATCATTCACAATGTCTCGTTCTACAAGATAAGCTAATGCCGGTTCATTAAACTGAGTGTCATCTTTAAACAGTAAGTTTGCCTTTTGCAGCAGCTTTTTAGCTGAATAATCACCATAGCGTTCAATCAGCCAAAGCATGTATGATTTTACCCGCTCATATGAAATAACTTGCGGCTTAGTGTCTTGCTTTCTTTTATACATGTTTATGTGTGATCAATTAAGGCTATAATAGCCAATTATAACCACCCTCCCATTACTTTTGAACCCTAAACCTCGGACAACTATTTGTGAGCACACTTAACCAAAATAAAAATACCCCACCTAAGTCTAATCCCAAACACCTGCATCCGAGAAATCTGCACAAGCATGGTTATGATTTTTCTGCGCTAGTAAAAAGTTACCCGTCATTAGCTCCATTTGTGAAACCGAATGCACATGGCAATACCTCTATTGATTTTGCAAATCCAAAAGCAGTAAAATCACTGAATGCGGCACTATTAAAACACCATTACAATATTAACAATTGGGATATTCCACAGGGTGCGCTTTGCCCTCCTATTCCAGGCAGAGTCGACTACATTCATTACATCGCTGAATTGCTAGGCATTGGCGAGCCAATTACAAACAAAATTAGTAATAGAACTACTGGCAAGCGCAACGTTAGAATGCTAGACATAGGCACAGGAGCCAACGGTATATATCCACTATTAGCCTGTCAAATATACAATTGGCATTGTGTTGGTAGTGATATTAATACTGAGTCGATTAATAACGTATCTACGATTATCGCAAAAAACCCTAAGCTAAAAAATTGTTTCGAACTGCGTACACAAAGCGATAAAAGTCATATTTTCGAAGGTATTATTCGAGCTAGCGAACATTTTGATGTCACGGTGTGTAATCCACCATTTCATGCCTCGCAAGAAGAAGCGTTAAAAGGCAGCAAGCGTAAACTCGACAACCTTGCCCGTAATCGCGGAGAACAAAAAGTAGCGAGTCCAAGTAAGAATAACGCTACCTTAAATTTTGGAGGTCTCGACGCAGAACTTTGGTGCAAAGGTGGTGAACGCATGTTCCTTAAAAAACTCATCAAAGAAAGCCAAACCTTCTCAGCTCAATGTCGATGGTTTACCAGCTTGGTATCTAAAATTGATAATGTTAAACCGGCAAAAAAACTAATTCAAAAACTTGGTGCAACCGATGTACGAGAAATAGAAATGAAACAGGGGAATAAAATCACTAGAGTCTTAGCTTGGACATTTGTTTAGCGTTATAAATTTGTTTGATAAATATCGACAATAAAACCACGAAATACTGAAGATTTAACAAACTTAAAACCAGCCCGGTTTATTACCTTAACTGAGCTAGCATTTGCTGGCTCAATCAACGCATATACAATATTCAATTTTAAGTGCTTTTTAGCAAAACTTAAAACCCCAGCAACAGACTCTGTAGCATACCCCCTTCCTTGTTGGCCAGTGGCTAGGCGGTAGTTAATATGTACAATATCCTCCGCCTCTATTGTATGTTTATTAAGGCCGCACACACCTATAAACTCATTATGCTCAGTGTTATAAATCGCCCAATGCCCATAACCATTTATATTATATTGCTTTTTACAATTGGCAATATAACCATCAATTTGTTCCTTAGTATGAACACCAACGGTTGAATATTGCATAACAATAGGATCAGCAAGTACTTTTAAGAGTTCTTTAGCATCTTCATTCGTTACTTGACGAATACAAAGCCGTTTCGTTTTAACAATAACCAAGACAAATTCCTAGCAATAAAGAACTCAAATTAGAAGATAGTGGTAGTTTTAAAGCTTTAGATTAATCTTACCGTCATAATATTCAAACATATCGAATTCTGCTATACGTTTTTGTAAACCGCTAATAAAGTTAACAAGTGATTTCGAACACAAAAGTAAGTCACTACAGTAAATTTTTGAAAATACATCGAAATAGTTGTTTTTCATTCTCATTACCCCTGGCTTAGGCTAATCAGCTTTTGCATATCGTAAAAATCAACTGTTCGCGTGTCTTATATCTAAAATCGAATATGTCTTCAATCTTCTCAGAAAAGCCGGCAACAATAAAACTACAAAATAGCCTTTATAGAAGGCTTTACTCATAACACAGGTATTTAATAAGTTTGTCACATTACAACTCTATTTCTGCCACGATCCTTCGCCTGGTAGAGCAACCTATCAGCGTTAGCAACAAACTCTTCTGCTGAAGAACAAGAGTATTTATTCCATTGGCTAACACCAATACTTACTGTTAAGTCAATTTTGTTTTCATCAACAATTACTTCTAGCTGCTGAACCTTATCCCGAAGACGTTCGGCAAATTGGAAAGCATTTTTCTCGTTCGTTTTTGGCAATATAATAACGAACTCTTCACCACCAATACGCGCTACAACATCATTTGAGCGCACAGCAACTTTACATGCTCGATAAAACATAATTAAAACTTCATCACCGACAGCGTGACCAAATCTATCATTAACTTGCTTAAAATAATCGATATCTAATAGCATTATCGATAGAGGTAGCTGGTCATGATCAGCTTGTGAAATTTCATCCGCCAGTACTTTATTAAAATGACGACGATTAACGGCACCAGTTAATGCATCTGTATAGGCTAACGTTTTCAAATGCGCTTGTTGAGATTTCCGGTATTCAATTTCATTTTGTTGACGGTCAACTATCGCTTGAAAAATATCAACTTGTAGCAGTTTTCGACGTAATTTTTCATAAGCCGTTTGCATTGCACCAATTTCATCATCCGTAAGCTTTTTCTTAAATTGCATATTTCCATAACCTTGAGCCATTTTATTTAATGCCTCAGTTATCAATCTAATAGGGTTAATTATGCTATGGTTTAGTATTAGAGAGAATAATGTAGCGCTGACTAAAAAAAGACTTAATAATAATAAAACACCATAATAATTATTTTCTAAACGCTGATTTTCTATTTGAACTTTTGCCCTAAAATTTGCAGTTAATTCATCTGTGATCATTTTTAATTTATCAATATCTGCCGACATTAAATTAAACCAGTACTTACTACGTTGCTCAATATTTTTCTCATCCATTACGAATGAAAAACGTTGCCTAAGTAGCTGCTGATTTTCTTGGGCATCACAAGCTGTTGCACATAAAGTTTTCTGCTCGTTACTCGCTGAATAATGAAAGACGCGTAAAATAGTTAATTGCTTGCCAAGCAACATACTCATGCTAGCGTTACTAAAAATATCATGATCCTGAGCTAAAAGCATATTCATTCCTAATGCCCTTACTTGCCCTGTATATTCCTTAAAAAGTAATAATGCGCTAATGGCTGAAATGTCATTTGCTGATCGCGAGTTCATATCAACATGTGTTAAATGTTCAGATATCGATAGCAACTGCTCTATAAAACGCATATAAGCTTCATATGTATCTATAAAACTTACAGTTCGATCAGCCAATCTCTTTCTATATTGCTTTAATTCTATAAACTCATCACGAGACTGCGCTAAATAGAAGCGAATGTTATCTTTTACCGCGGGATCCAATCCACTTTCAAGTAAAGTTAAAAATCTTTCTATACTCTCATCCGTCATTAGGCTTTGTGCATTGAATTGTTTGTTAAAATATTGATAATTAGAGCTGATCAGCCCACTAGCAAGACCTCTTTCTGCTTGTAAAGAATGACTAATATCATTAACTTGCGCTATAACATCATTCAATCCCAAAGCAAGAGATACGTTCTTATAGTCTTTATAATTATCAAATAAAATAATAAAACTAAGCAGTAAAACACCTAAAATTGGTAATAGCGTGGTAATAAAAACTCGCTGGCTAAGCTTTATTCTTTGCGATAAACCATACGCCATTTTTGCAATGACAGAAGGTTGGGGATGATTTTCTTCTCTTGCCGCAGAGTGAGAAAACTCATGAAGACATGGAACATAGTCTAAGTCTTCTTCTAGGATATGGGTAATAAGCCATTGATGAAGAAATGTAGTGATTTTTTCACTACAAGTTAAGCAGTCTTGTGCTAACCACTCTTTTTTCAGCAAAGGCAATTGATCAATAAAACGTTGATGGCTCGCCTTATGCGCTTTAACTTCAATGTAACCAGCCTTTTCTAGTAGCGCTTCTTCTCTACTGAAATGCAAAGAAACATAATGCTCTAACTCAATAAATATTTCATTAATTGTTTGTTCTGATGTTTCACCGTGTTCGGCTGAAGTCAATTTGGCTAGTATGGCGATGATCTGTTTATGATCCTCGTCAATGGCGTCATTGCCAACACTCATTCCTTCGGTCCAAATTAATTCTGTCATCACTTTGTCTAGTTATGAAAAATACAGGCATATTATAAAAAAATTTTAACTATGCTGAAACTAGTATCGAATAAAATTCAAACAAACACCTTTGAGATCAAAAATTGTACTTTTTATCACGAAATAATGAACATCGAAAGAAAGCTAGTTTGCCGTTTTGATTCTTGTGGTTAATCATTGATACTAACTAAAACAACAAAAAAAGGTGCTTATTAGCACCTTTTTTTGTTATGAATAACGTACACTGCAACTTATTCAACAATACTTTTTCAAAGCCCTCTTTTATAAAAGTTACAAACCAGCAGCAACAAAGGCAGCACTGACTAAATTTTGAGCATCACTGATAATTAACTGCAAATGCACATCATCAATAAAGCTTTCTGCATATATTTTGTAGATATCTTCAGTGCCAGAAGGACGGGCAGCAAACCAGCCATTTTCGGTGCACACTTTAATGCCGCCAATCGCAGCATTATTACCTGGCGCATGTGACAATATTTGGGTGATTTTCTCACCAGCTAAAATATCAGTGGTAATGGCTTTAGGTGTTAATGATGTTAATACTTGCTTTTGTTGCAAGTTAGCTACGGCTTCAACACGTCCATAACATGGCTCGCCAAGTTGCTGCGCAAGTTCTTGATATAGCTGGTAAGGGTCTTTGCCCGTTACCGCAATCATTTCAGCAGCAAGTAAGGTCATTACAAAACCGTCCTTGTCTGTTGTCCAACAACTGCCGTCACGCGCGATAAAAGTTGCACCTGCACTTTCTTCGCCACCAAAGGCATAGCTTGTATCATGTAAGCCATCAACAAACCATTTAAAGCCAACAGGCACTTCAGAAAGCGGTCTGTCAATAAGTTTAGCAACACGGTCAATCATTGAGCTTGAGACCAATGTTTTACCAATTTGACAGCTTGCGGGCCAATTCCGGTGAGTCATCAAGTAGTGAATAGATACCGCTAAATAATGATTCGGGTTCATCAATCCGCCCGATTTAGTGACAATGCCATGGCGATCAAAATCAGGATCATTACCAACAGCAATATCAAATTTATTTTTTAGTGCAATCAAACCGGACATGGCATATGGCGATGAGCAATCCATACGGATTTTACCGTCTTTATCTAACGGCATAAACGCAAAGCTAGCATCAACTACAGGGTTAACAACATCCAGTTTTAAACCATATTTTTTCGCAATAACTGGCCAATAATGAATACCTGAACCACCTAAAGGGTCAACACCAATATGCACACCTGCTTTTGCGATAACTTCCATATCGATGACTTGGCTTAATTCATTGACGTAAAATTCAATGAAGTCTTCACGAAATAGTAATGACGATTGTAAAGCTTGGGTATAATCAGTGCGTTTAACATCAACAAGCTTATTAGCAATAATTTCGTTAGCTCGTTGCTCAATAACTTTAGTTATTGAGCCTTCAGCAGGCCCGCCATGAGGTGGATTATATTTAATACCGCCATCAGTCGGAGGGTTATGCGATGGCGTAATAATTAGGCCATCAGCTTGTACTGATTGAGTGTTGTTATGAGCAATAATTAAACGTGAAATTACTGGCGTCGGTGTAAAGCCATCATCGGCTTGAATAACCACAGGGACATTATTAGCAATTAATACAGAAACCGCAGAAGCAAATGCAGGCTCAGATAATGCGTGTGTATCTTTACCTAAATACAATGGTCCTTTAAAACCTTGCGTCTGACGATATTCAGCAACAGCCTGACAAATAGCTTCAATATGATGTTCATTAAAACTTAATTTACTGGCGTTACCACGGTGACCCGAAGTGCCAAAAGTTACTTTCTGCTCAGCAATGTTGACATCTGGTGTTTGTAAAAAGTAATCACTAACCAAACGACCAATATTAATTCTGTCTTCTGGTCTTGCAGGTTTACCAGCATGATGATGAATTGTCATTTAAATTCCTTGTCCCTTATAAAGCTTAAGCCGTTGTATTGCTATGCAAACGACTAAAGTAAATCGCGAATATCTTCCACGTCTTGTTCGTTATAACCCAATGTACGACCAACTTCTGTCAACATCATTTTCTTGCGCGTGGTGTTTGAGTTAGTAATAACCCAAAACGGGCTATCAGGAATTTGACGAGGTTTAGTACTGCTGCCACTAGCAGATAATTCAGCTTCGCTGCCAGCAAAGTATAAACGGTCGCGGCCTCTAATATTACAAACAGTAGAGAACTGCTGATTATGTACACGATATAGTGCTGCCAAAATAAGTAAAAATCGACCAACAGCGCCACGCTGCATGGCTAGCTCTTCTTTATTAATATAGTTAAATACTGAGCCATTTGTGTCTACTGTTGGTGCTGGCGCTTCAACAGCCACCACTTCAGTTTCTTCCACTTCAACAATTACAGCTGCAGGTTCAGCAATAACTTCCGCAGTAGCTTCGTCTGGTAAATTAATGAGGCGACGTAAGATCGATGACGCGCTTTCGCCAATATACTGGGTATTTGACGCAATGTGATGATAAAGTTCTTCATCTATTTCGATGTTTTTCATTGATGACCCTAGGAAAATTATTATAGATCGCAGCAAGATTATACTTACGTTAATACCAAGTCTCTATAGTGGATTAGCAATAGATAGTGATTTTTTTCAAATAGTTTTCTAAAACGAGTCGAGTATCAAGCCTTAGTCGATAAATAATAATGATTCATTAATGCAAATCATTGCATCAAACACTAAAAACCCGCACAATTTCGCCAACAAATTAGTACAAAATTACACGATAGCAACAATGAGAGATAAATGACCAGACGACTTAACTATCAACAAATGGGCAGCGGAAAAGACATTATATTGATACATGGCTTATTTGGTCGTTTAGAAAATCTTAATATGGTCGCGAAAGTGCTTGCTGAAAATTATCGTGTAACCAGCGTTGATGTGCGTAATCATGGCGATTCATTCCACGACAGTGTTATGGACTACCCAACCATGGCACAAGATGTTGTTGGCATTATGCAACACTTAAACATCGACAGCGCCGTAATACTTGGTCATTCTATGGGCGGAAAAATTGCCATGGAATTGGCACTTACTTCACCTGAACGTGTTGAAAAACTTATTGTTGCCGACATTGCCCCCGTGGAATACCCGCCGCACCACAACCAAATTATTGCCGGTTTAAAATCAATTGACTTCACCGCTATAAAACAACGCAAAGATGCCGACAAACAGTTAGCACAATATGTTGATAATATTGGCGTTCGCCAATTTTTATTACGCAACTTAGTTAGTGAGAATAATCAATTTTCTTTTAAGTGTAATATTGAAAATATTGATATTAACTACCCAAGTATTATGAAAACCTATCAAGGTAGCAATACCTACAACGCCCCTACGCTGTTCATCAAAGGCGCCAACTCTGACTACATATTGCCAGAACATCGAGCCGAAATTATACGACTATTTCCGCAAAGTCGAGCCCGTATTATTCAAGGTGCTGGCCATTGGCTGCATGCTGAGAAAACAGTTGCTTTTAACCGAAGCGTCGTAAGTTTTTTAGATAGTGATTGATCCAGCTCTAATTTTGTACAGGTAAAGTTTGTATAATTAATGCAATTAGATCGCAGTTCGCACTGTCTTTTACGTATCGAACTAGCAGAGTTAAGCTAGTAAAAGTGCCTAAGATAACAAAATTAATGTGTTTAAAAGCAACGATATGCTATAGTGCGCCCTGAAAATTTTAGGGTTGATTATGTTAGCAGAACACTTTGAATTAGTTGAAGCCATCGGGCTGAATTTATTTTTTGCTTTTATCTTTGTTTTCATTGGGTTATCAATCCATGATGTAATGAAGAAAAACGATGTTCCCAAAATGGGGAAGATCGTAGTTTATTTTGTATTATTTTTAGGATGTGCTGGATTTATCGCCAAAGGCATAATTCAGTTTGTTTGGGAAAGCCAAGGCGTTGGATAAGTAAGTAATAAAATGGCAAAAGAAGTAGCAGATTTAACCACCATTGACTTATTTAGCGATGAAAAGCGTGCGGGACGACCAAAGACGAATCCACATTCACGCAGCGTGCAAGTTAAAATAAACAAACGTAATCAAGTTAAGCGTGATAAGAACAATGGCCTAAAACGTGTAGAGTTTAAATTACATCAAGATGTATTTGAACGTTTAGACGCTTTAGCGAAAGATAAGGGTGTTAGTCGTAGTGAATTGATAGAAGGCCTATTAGTTCAGTCGCTAAACACCAACAATATTAAAGTTTAGTTAGACATAAAAGGTTATATTCATGGCAATTGTAGGTTTATTTTTCGGAAGTGATACTGGTAATACAGAAGCAGTAGGCAAAATGATCCAAAAGAAGTTGGGCAAAAAGCTTGTTGATGTTAAAGATATCGCCAAAAGTACCAAAGAAGAAATCGCAGAGTTTGATTTACTGATTTTAGGTATCCCAACTTGGTATTACGGTGAAAACCAATGTGACTGGGATGACTTTTTACCGGAACTTGAAGAAATTGACTTCACTGATAAATTAGTCGCGATTTTTGGCCTTGGCGATCAAGAAGATTACGCTGAGTATTTCTGTGATGCAATGGAACCTTTACGCGATATAGTCGAATCAAAAGGCGCTATTGTTGTTGGTAACTGGCCAACAGAAGGTTATGAGTTTGAAGCTTCAAAAGGCTTAGTTGACGAAAATACCTTTATTGGTTTATGTGTTGATGAAGACCGTCAACCAGAACTAACTGAAGCACGTGTTGATGCTTGGGTTAAACAAATTTACGACGAACTTTGTTTAGCTGAATTAGAAGACTAATTTAACACTAAACACAGTTTGAGTAATTAATAAGCCAGCATCTAGCTGGCTTTTTTGTTTGTGAATATCGTATAAAGCAAGTTATCACGCAATATTAGTATTTTTTAACGCCGATAAGTTAAGATGAAGATAAATAACAAGACTCATAAGTCACACAGTAAAAATGCTTTATAGATTTAATGAATTTGAATTTAACAGTGTAAGTTTGCTATTAACTAGAAATGGTGAAGCATTCGCTATTCGTCATACCGAAGCAAAAGTTTTAGCGGTATTACTGACGCAACTGGAAACAGTGCTAAACAAAGAAGATATTCTCTGTAATGTTTGGCAAAGTAAAGTAGTATCTGAGCAAGTGGTCTTTCAAAACATTAGTAATTTAAGAAGCTTATTTGGTAACGACGCGATTAAAACCTTTCCAAAACGCGGCTATCAATGGCAGCTAAACACTGAAGTTATTTCCCCAGAAACACTAAATCAATCTATCAGTTTGCAACCCCAAGTGCAGCAACCTCCTCGTACGATAGCAGTCGACAAAAAACGTTCTATTTGGCAATTTTCAGCTCTTATCACTATTATTTTCCTAGTTATCGGTATAATTTACACTCAAAATGCATTCAAACAAGAAACGAATAGCTCAACCATTAAGTTAGCTTACATCCCAATCACTAACCTTGATGATACTAGCAACAAAAAACATGAAGAAATGACCTTACAAGACAATTCTGTTTTTGATTTCACTGTCTTATCTGATCTTAATACTGAGTTATTCGCCAACAAAATTGAAATTGAATATCCTAAGTTATCGCAGAATCATCCTTTTATATTAACCGGAAAAATACGAACTTATCAGCAACGAACCTATTTAGATTTTATGTTGAAGGGCCCTGCTGCAAATTGGGAAGGTCAATTAACCGGCTCATCAAAAGCTAATGTTATTGAGCAGCTGCAACAACATTTAAAGTTACAAGTTATATATGACTTAATAACCACCGATCAGCCACCTGAACTTAAGCTGGCCAAGTTATCGATTGCCCAGCAAGTATCACCCTATGATCTCATCATATTACGAAAATTGAGTATTACATATCTGAAAGTAAATGAACTCGATAAAGCGATGGCGTTGGCTGACAAATTAATAAAACTAGCACAGTCGCAAAATAATTCACAACATATCGGTAGGGGTCTACTCTATCAAAGTAAAATATTGAGAAAAAAGCAGTTGTATGATTTAAGCTCAGACAAACTAACATTAGCCATGGCGCAGTTTGAAAAGATAAATGACTTAGAACATCAATGGCAAACTTGGTATAACCAAGCATGGCTAGCTCACTACCAAAATGATTATCCTGCGGTTAAAATTAGTTTATTAAAAGCTGCAGAATTAGCTTATAGTGCGAAAAATAAATTGGGCGAAATAGAGTCTTTGATCACTTTAGTGTCATTGGCACATGATCATAAAAACAACGACGACAAGTATCTTTATTTGCAAGAAGTTGAACGAAAAATGGCAGCATATAACTTTCCTATTTATCATACTGCTGAAGTTTCTTATAGTTATGCGACTTTCGCTAAAGCATTATCAGAAAAAGAGCCGCACCTTAAAAAAGTGCTACAACTGACCATGCTGACACCTGAACATTGGGTTGCACAGTCTAGTCGACGACAACTAGTACGACACTACATCACACAAAATCGACTAATTGATGCCCAAACCTTAGTTGATAGTATGACGGCCGATAACTACAACAATTCTTATTTAAAAACCATAATGGCCCAAGCAACACAGCAAACAAGTGCAATGATCAATCATGCTCAGCGTACCTTCGAACAGGCACAACTCGCAGGAAATCCTAGCTTGAGTTTAGATGCCGCATTACTCTTGTGTAACCAACAGGTAAATTGTGACTTTTATTCGCAATACATTAATGACAATGCCACTACAGATTGGCGCAATGTGAACCAAATAAAGTTGCTTGCCCTCAACCTCTAAAGGCGTCAGTTTCACTAACTTTTAGAGGTAACCCTGCAAGCTTACATAGTGGCGTTGTAGATATTATTCACTAGTGCTGATGATATATTGTTATTACGATGGTGCCCTACCATTCGATTGAATTTCAATGCCCTATTTCTAATAAAATCAATAAAAGTTTTGGTGTAATTAGGCACTATTTGGGCAGTGGTATTATCAAAAGCAGCGTCAAGAAAATCGGCTTGATATATGATACTGCTGTTTTTGAAATGCACAAAACTTTGTCTTTTAGCATGGGTACTTTCCAAGACATAAAACTGCGCATCATCAATCGTTTGATTATGCTCTATCGATTGAAAGTTAAATGCTGCAATATCTTTTGCAAATGGCGGATAGGCTTTAATAGCAGCGATACTATAAGCATCGGCTAGTATCGTAACCCCTTGTTTAACATAAACTGGCAGGCCATCGATATGATCACTATGAGGATGAGTAACATAAATCGAGTTAATGCTTTTATTCGGAAACTGGTCACGAATAAGCTTAAGAGTTTTTTCTGCTAACTCGATATTGACCGAGCCACCAAAAATTGTAATTTCATCGCCATTTACCTTAAATAAACTATTACGCCAAGCCCCAACATCACTGACTAGATAAAGATTTTGAGCAATTTCTTTTGATACTAGACTACTATCGCTTTCGGGGATTATCGGACCAAACTCTTTAGGTACCTGAAACCTTGAAGTTTCAATTTCTTCAATAATATTCAATTGATCAATACGGTGTATAAAGCTCGGCGTCGTTGCACCATCATAATATTTAGTAATAGAGCGGGCAAAGGTAATACCTTTGGTGGTTTGGTAGTCATCATAAACATAAATTTTTTGTTGTGATTTATTATTAATTGATAGCAAACGTAACGAACTGACATTAAATACGTAATCGATAACAGTACAATCTGAAATTCTGTGTGTGAGCGTTATGACACCTGATAGTACATCGTGATGAAGCTTAATAGTTACGGCTACATTGCTCTCTTCAAGCAAAGGCTTTACCGCGAGAAAATCTATGTTCATAAAAATATGGCCTTTGATCTCCTCAAAGCTATCCATACTTTGTTTAATAATACGTTTACCCAAGGTCAGGCCGTTTTTATCATAAAATAAACTTTCTTTATCATTTTGAAACTGCACTCGGTTAAATGTCATACCATCAGGAAAGTGATGAATATCATTTTCCACAAAGTGCTTTTTAATCAGATCGATTTCCACCATTCTTAAGGCCATATACCTCTCTGGCAATTGATAGTCCCAGCCCTGATAAGGACTCGCACCTAAGTAATGATAATTGAGCGAGAAAACTTTAAGTTTTGGTGCATTTTGATAATGCATTTTAAGCTTGTCGATAAAGCTTTCAGCCTCAGTTGCCGAGCTTATCAATGGTGTGAGGGTGAATAATGTTATGTATGTAAATGTTAAAAAATAGCGTGTTAGGTTAACGTTCATCGATAACTCCTTATTTTTAAGTTACCGACACAATATAAAAATGATGATTGAAAGGTCTTATCAAAAAACTATTATTTGCACATCATAAGTTTCTGATAGAACTATATATTCGTTATTTAAATTAAAAAAATTAATTCACTTGATGATTAAATAACTTAATTAAGCTAAAAACTCGTTAATGATGCAGTGTTAACGGCTTATTATTGTAAATATTAACAGGTGCAGAATTTGAATTACTGAAAAATATTATACGATCAATAACCGATAGCACGGTACCAATACTCTTATTTTCTAAATTTTTAGCCTAAGAATCATCGTTATCTTCACCATTTTAATTCAAAATAGAGAGGATGTTTTGTCGTTAAATGATCAAGGAGAATGTTTCTTGCTCATGCTTCACAAGGGAAATGTGCTCAGATAAAGCGGTGCTTATTGGTAGTTAGCTGCTATAGTGGCAGCGAAATTTCAGGGTATATCAGCTATCGTCGTCAGTGATAGCGTTTTAGAAAGGTTTTAAAGTGACAAATAAGCAGTGGTTTCAGCTTCATACTTGGGCAGGAGTATTTTTAGGCGCATTATTATTATTTGTATGCTTCACCGGCACAATTGCGAGTGTCAGCCATGAAATTGAATATTTAATCGATGAAAAATTTCGTGCACTTACCCCAAGAACAAAAGTAGACTTTCAACAGCTTGAAACAGAGTTATCTAAAGCCTACCCCAATAGTTATCTACAACGCATTCAAATAAGACCAGAAAGATACCTTTCAGGCGAAGCACAAATAGTAACTAATAACTTACTGAGTTTTATCTATTTTGATCCCAATACAGGGAAAATCCTAGGCAAAGGAAACTGGGGGAGACTCACTCGTTTTCTTCGCGATATTCACCGGAAACTTTCGATGGGAAATGCAGGTAAATTCTTGATTACCACATTAAGCTTATTGTTATTAATTACCTTAGTCAGTAGCTTTTTTATTTATAAGGATTGGTGGCGTCATTTTTTTAAGCAACCAAATAAACTTAAGCTATCAACACGTGCAACTTGGTCTAGTTGGCATAAAATTATCGGTTTATGGTCATGGTGGTTTATTGCAACGGTCTCAATCACCAGCTTTTGGTATTTTATTGACCAAACACTGCAAACAGCAGGTATTGAATATTACCCGCAGAAACCGCAAATTCAATCATCCGAAGTTAACGCTAAACCCGCATCTTTAACTAAGATATTAATCAATGCTCAGGCAGCATTTAAAAGCTTAGAGATTAGTTATATACGTTACCCAAACAACACTAAAAAGCCGATAGAAATCAGAGGGTTTAATCATGATTTTTTGGTGGTTGATCGCGCCAACCGTGTTTATCTTCACCCTGTTACAGCTGAAGTATTAAAGGTGCAGCCGGCGGCTGAATTATCAGCCTATTCCCGTTTAACAGATACTGTAGATTTAATTCATTTTGGCAGTTTTTTCGGCTTAACCTCTAAAATCATTTGGTTTATTTTTGGCTTGCTTATGAGTTTTATGATCGCATCGGGGATATATATGGCTTGGCTTAAAGCTAAACGTAAGCAGCCCTCAGTGATAAAATGGCAAGGAATATCAGGCATACTCACTATCATCATTTGCATTGTAGGAGTTGTGCTAACCACTATCAATGTTGCATTACCCAAAAATGAATCTGTACCGTTTTCACCGCAGCTGTCGACAATACTAACTTATAAATAACCTGCAAATAGTAACTGCAACCGTTGATGTAGATCACAAAGAGCTAGATATTTTAATATATTCAGCTCCTCTTTTACGATTGCAATTGACAATAATTCTCATTACCACTACCATCTTCCAAAATTATTAACTCCCACCGTACTGTGTATATTAAAATGCATAAGTACAGGCATTGAGAACATATGAACACAAAAGTTAAATTGATATCCGCCGTTATCGCCGTGATTTTACAACCAACAAGCGCATTTGCGACAGCAAATGATAAAATCGATAAGGATATCGAAGTTTTAACAGTCATTGGCAAACATGCTCATTATAAAACGGATGAAGCACATGCTGCAATGCGTTCGAATGTATCATTGTTAAATACCCCCCAAGCCGTAACGGTTATTCCCGTGGAAGTGATGAATGACCAACTAGTAGTAACATTAGGCGATGCATTAAGAAACGACGCCAGTGTTTCAATTGGCAGAGTGACAACCGACCGAGAGCGCTTTAGCTTACGTGGTTTCACACTTGAGGAAAGTACCAACTTACTAAAAAACGGCCATCAGCACTTTTCTAAATATCGTTTACCTATGGCACTAATCGATAATGTTGAAGTGTTAAAAGGGCCATCGAGCTTGCTTTACGGGCAATCAACACCTGGTGGATTAGTTAACTTAGTCACTAAAAAACCAACGTTTGATTCCTTTGCTGAACTTTCGATTAAAGGTGACGAGAATGGTTCATTAAGAATGGGGCTTGATGTTGGTGGCAGTCTAAATGAAGAAAAGACCATACGTTATCGCGCTATTGTAGAAAAAGAAGACAATAAGAACTGGCGAGAATATCAAAGCGGTAGCGCGCAAGAAAGTGATTTTATTGTTGGCAGCTTGATGACAGATATTGATGTCAGCGATGATTTGACGCTATCTTTTCATTTTGACAGCTCAGATGAAGTAGCTGGACAAGACAGCGGTGCTTTGGTTGATGACAATGGTAAAGTGATCGGTGGTGATGATCTTATTTGGGATATGCCATGGACAAAAATTGATGCTCAAAGCCAAAACTATGGCGCAGATATCAGTTATCAACTTAATGAAGACTGGAAATTAGAAACTGGATACAACAACCAACATAACGAACGTGAACGTTGGGAGAGTAAGCCACAAACGCAAGATGATTTCGATCCCGAAACTGGTCTTTATGAAAACAAACCTTACGATAAATTAGAAGACTGGAAGCAACAGGCATTTTATTTCGACTTTGTCGGCTCGGTTGAGTTTGCGGGTATGTCTCATGATTTATTACTCGGCGGGAATTATTTAAAGCATGAATACACTTCCTTAAAAGTAAAGGGCGATAAACAGGAAGCAAATCTTAACGAAAGTACTATTATTCCTCGCCAAGTGCTTGATTATACTGATGCTACAGCAAAGGATGAATCCTATAAGTATTATGGTGTTTTCACGCAAGACTTGATCACAGTGAATGACCAATGGCAAGTATTGTTGGGTGTTCGATTCGATAAGCAAGAAAAAGCTGATGCTGATAATTCTTCTGTACTACCCAAGTTTGGTTTGATTTATCACCCAAGCGAAAATGCCTCTATTTACGCAAATTACAGTGAAAGTTTTGAACCTCAAGGTGATGTAACTGATGATGAAGATGCTAACTTCGGCCTTGAGTTAGATCCTGTAAAGGGCATCATGGTTGAAGTTGGTGCCAAGTGGGAATTATTTTCAGGTAAATTACGTTTGAATGCCGCCGCTTTTGACATCAAACGTAAAAACATAGTGCTTGAAGTTAACTTGGAAAATGATCCTGACTTTGAAATAATCACAACACAAGGTGGCATTCAACGCCATAAAGGACTAGAGCTAGGGGCCATTGGTGAGATCAATGAAGACTTATCACTGATCACCTCTGCAATGTACTTGAACGCAAAATATGACGCCCACAATGAATATCAGGGGAATCGTCCTGAAGATGTACCAGAGCTAACCGCTTCTGCTTGGCTTAAATATTCAGTTTCGGAAAATGCTGCGCTTAATGTCGGTGCTTTTTATGAAGGTGGTCGTTATGCCGATGCTAAAAATAGTCTAGAAAAAGCTGGTTACACCCGTTTTGATGCAGGCATAAGTTACGCTGTGCCATTGGCAGGTAATGATTTACTAGTAAGATTGAATGTCGAAAACTTGTTTGATAAAGGTTATTTAGCGGGTGGTGAAAATGGCGAAATTAATGTCGGTAAACCTAGAACAGTAAAATTTGGTGTTAGCTATAAATTTTAATAAAAATTATTATAATGAAAGAATAACTTATTCTTACCTTATGACGTTATGTTGAGTTTCTAGCTTTGTTGAGGATCAACAATGAGGTAAAACACTCTGTAAATGTCAGCTAGATAATGATTAGACTATTGTAAAAGCCAGCTTCTGCTGGCTTTTTTGGAGTATTAATATATTCCAACATTGCGCCACTCACTATAAGGTGCCTGTTAACCGACGTTAATAAGTAAATTAAGATGATCTTCAAATTGTCTATCATGCACCTAGTGATTTTTTTGGTAACTTTATCATTTGAAACATCAAACAAACACTAATAAAAAATATTCCAAGCCAACCATTAAAATCAAACATTTCACCAACGATAACAATAGCTAATAAGGTGGCAACTACTGGCTCAAGCAATGTGATTAATGTTGCTCTGCTCGCATCTATGTGTTGCAGACCTAAACCAAACAGAAAGTAGCCAAAAAACATAGGCACTACAGCCATATAAAGCGCAACGGCTGAATTAGTTGTTGAGGCGAATAAGTTATCACCAGTAAAAAACAAAGAAGGTAGTAAAAGCATCGCAGCGATTCCAAACATACTAGCTACCGATGATTTAGCACTTATGCCATCTTCTATCATTCGCTTTGCAGCCCATGAATATGTAGCATATGCCAGCCCAGCAATTATCCCGAGTACAACACCCAAATATTGAGTAACAGCATCTACTTCGAGATCCGAAACCTTTTGTTTACCCAAAGTTAGAAAAATAATCCCCAAAGCTCCAAAAGCAAAACTTACCATCCATTGTAAGGAGATCTTCTTTTTGCTAATTAGACGCTCTAATATCACAGTGAAGAAAGGAGCACTAGCAATTGATATAACGGTACCTATGGCAACACCTGTCCATTTCATTGAGGTATAAAATGCTAAGGGATAAATCGCTACCGAGACTCCTCCTATAAAGAGAAGTTTAGCTTGAGAAGTTAACTTCCTTAAATCGTTCACTAATGCCTGACGAGCATTAAGAAGTAATAACAGGCCGCCTATTCCCATTGCAAAAGCCCCCGTCGCCATAGGACTAACATCTGGAGTAAGGGTCGCTGCGGTACCTGTTGTTCCACACAGAACACTTGCTAGAACAACACTTATTACGCCACCCAACACGTCATTTCGCCACAACATAATTGCTTCACCTTCTATTTTACAGTGACTATTAGCATATACAGATGGAATGAAATTATTTTGCTGATAAGACGCTTATCATTACAATACAGACGCAATTATTCTGACATTCTTGACGGCGAAAGACCAAAATATTGGGAAAATCGTCTACTGAACGCCGTGAAATCGGCATAACCAACACGCTCAGCAACAATTTGCAGTGGGTAATCGGTATGAATCAGAAGCGCTTGTGCTTTTTCCATGCGCAGTTTAGTTACGTATTGTGCAGCGGTTAGTCCAACCTGAGCCTTAAATAACTTCTTAAACTGAGTTGAACTCAAACATGAAACACCTGCCAACCTGTCTATGGGCAGCGCTTCAGTAATGTGTATCTCTATGAATTCAACAGCTTCTCGAATTCTATGATTTAGCTGTTTTAATAGTATTTGTTTACTGAGCAATTCAAAAAACATCAGGTAAGAAATCCGCTCTAATTCAGCATTTACTTGCTGTTCTAATTGCGCTTCCATAAAGCTAAGAAAACGAAAAAGAGATTGATTAATAGAGAACACGATGACTTCTGATAACAAGATATTTTCTGGCAACTCAGCCATATCGGCAACCACGAACCTTGCTTCAGTATCTGAAGTAAAGTGATGTTCGTTGCCTTTTTTAATCACCACACATTCGCCGGGAGTCACTTTGCCTGCAAAACCGTCGACATCAATAGTTATTGCTCCCCGCAATGGCAAGACTATCTGATGAAAGGGGTGACTATGACCTTTTTTATTTCGGCTATAAGAACGAATAGATAATGTATTTTTCATGTAACCCCTTTAAATTAACTCTTTGAAAAAAACAAAATTACGGTTTAATTCTAAAAAACTATTCAGGTGATAAATTTACACATACCATTTCCGAGCGTATCACTAGGCCTTTGCTGGTAGCCAAAATGTTGGTAAAAGCCTTCTTTACCTTTAGCCGCTAATAGTCCAATAGTAGCTCCCGACTTTGCTGTTTGGCTTAAATAGCCTTCTATTTCATTCATTAAGCTATTACCAATACCTTGCCCTTGATAATGAGGACCAACGACAACATCTTGTACATAAAAATACATTGCGCCGTCGCCAACCACCCTGCCCATAGCAATGAGTTTATTTTCCTGATAAATAGTGACATGAAAAAGTGAGTTAGCTAAGCTCGCCTCAACCATAGCAACATCCGACCCGCCCCAACCAATCGCCATCCTTAAATCAATAAAGGCTGCTGCAGTTGGGCTATCGTGTTTAATAGTGAACTTTGATAATGTCATATTGTAACCTTGTTAAATGCTAGTCATTAGGCAAATAATTATTCAAACTCGCCAAAATTAGCATCTATTGCAGAGAAAATTCTTTTTTGCAGATCTTCAAATTCGACACCACCGACTTTATTAGTGAGAAAAACGATGATTTCATCACTTTTAGTATTGCGGGCGATATAAGAAATAAATCCTACCCAGCCACCGGAATGTGCAACAATAAACGGTGATTTTCTATCGATAAACCAACCAAATCCATAATGGAATAATGAACCATCGTTCAATGTTGTCGGAGTAATACTGGCTTGCTGTAGCTCTTTAGGTAGTAACTTATTATTTAGTAAGCCGTAATGCCACTTTAAAAGATCATCGATTGACGAGTAAACAGCTCCGTCGCCCGAAACTCCATCTAAATAGACTAAATCATCTAGGCCATCACTATTTTGACCATACACTCTAGAAGGCAATAAGTTTGGCTCTGATAATAAATTCACCACCTTGGTATGTTTCATATTCAAAGGTTGGAATATGTGTTTATCTAAGTAATGAGCAAATGACATTTTTGACACTCGCTCTATAACCGCAGAAAGCGTGACATAGCCAGAATTGCTATAGGCAAATTTGCTACCGGGTACAAATTCCAATGAGGGCTGATACTTAACGAATAAGTTGAGCATATCCTGATTAGTAAAAATTGTATTATTCCAATGCTCTTCGGCTAAATCCATATAGTCCGCAAGCCCAGAAGTATGATTAAGTAGATGTCGAACCGTGATGTTGGCATAGGGAAATTCAGGTAAGTATTGCTGGACACTGGCATCGTAATCCAATTTCCCCTGATAACTGAGTAACATCACTGCCATGCCGGTAAATTGTTTAGATACTGAACCTATGTTAAATGAAGAATCTAAAACAATGGCCTTGTCTTGGTCAGGATGAACTTTACCAACCGCCTTTTTTAAGAGAACGTTGCCTTTTTTCGCAAATAAAAAAGTACCGCTTAGCTGGCCACTTTTACCCTGCTCGTCTATCCATTGTTCCAGCGCTTGTAACTTGACCGAGGCATTTACGATAGGCGTATTTACGGTAGGTGTTGGATCACTGTTGGCATAACAGGGTAAAACACCTGTACCAATAAATAACATGCTTAAGAGGGGGATGAATAATTTCACAATACGTTCCTTGTAGTTGATGTCAACGCGGCTCAATCTAAAGCAATAATGCTAAGAAGTCTAAATAAAATAGCTCGCATTAAAAAAGGCTATGCAATTAATAAGGCCCTTTAAGTGATTTAGCTCATTTAACCTAATGTGATGGTATCAAAAGCCACTAAAGCGGTTTTTCATCATAAAACTGCTAATGCTAACCTTGTGCGCGAAGTGGAAGCTTTGAGTGAGTTAACTGATAATTTCGGCTATTAGTCAATTGCGGACATTAAACTTTTGTATAACCACGCTCATATTAAAAGCAATATTATCTCTTAACTTCATGAAAGATAAAGTATTCAGTGATAAATTAGCTAAACTTCAGCTTTATTCATTTTATTTAGCAAAATAAAGGGTACATTGAGTTAATGAACTGATTAATAATAACTCTACTACAGACTGACTTTAAATTAAGGAAAAAAATGAATCTATTTAGCAAGTTAACTTTACTTATATTTTTATTAACAAGCTTTATTTCTAACGCTACCAGTAAGCAAGAGCAGATAGAAATTGCTTACCCTGGGTTTTCTGAACCATTAGTATTCAATATTACCCTTCCATCAGGTTATTCTAAAAACACAAATAAATCCTATGTCATGATGTTCGACTTTCATCCAAAATCAGATACTTACCTCAGAGGTATGCATGATTGGATGAGTCATAATGGAGAGTGGCCTTGGCTTCAAACAATTATAGTAACTCCCGCTGTTGGTAATAGAGTGGGAATGTTATTTGATGCGACAGGTAAAACCACACCATTATTAGATTTTTTTGATAAAAAGCTACTGCCAGAAGTAGATAAAAAATATAGAACCAATGGCTTTAAAATAATGAGTGGATTCAGGGGCAACGGAACCATTGTGTTATCTACCTTGATCAACAAACCTGATATGTTTAATGCTTACATTGCGATTAGCCCTGAGTTAAAAGATAATCATGCTGGTATTATTTCGACAGCATCAAAAAAATTATCAAAGCTTAACAATAAACCTCGCTTCCTACTATTTAGTCATGGTACGAGTTTTAAGGAGGAGCACCAAAATGAGTTGTACAGTCAGCTTCATTCAATATTTCAAAAATATGCTCCTAAAAAATTAGACTGGCATTACAAACATTTTGATAGCAATTACTTTATGTCTCTTCCTTTAGTTTCTGTAATCATGGGAATAGAAAAAATATTTGATGATATTCATCAAGGGTTAGCACCTGAATCTGAAATTTCTCAAAAAGGAATTGAAGCTATTGTTCAACATTATGAATATTTATCAGAGGAAAAATATGGATTCGCAGTCTCGCCAAAAAATTCAATTAACGCATTAGGATTTTTTTTATTAAACGCTTCTCAAGCAGATGGGCTTATGGTCTTTAAAGAAATGGTGAAACGCTACCCTGAAGATGCCTATAGTCACCATAATCTAGCTAAAGCATATGACAAAATAGGTGATTTTAAAAAAGCTATAAAACACCAAAAAGATGCTGTTAAATTTTCGGATAAAATGCTGACTTGGCATAAGAAAAGACACCGTAGATTTTTAGAAGATTATTCATCTAAAAATAATTAGGTTTAACGAGTTTCTCATTGCCCCTATGATCATTAAGTTAACGTTAATATGTGAAATTACACCGGCAGCTTTGAGCTTATTACTGCCTGTCAGATGAAGTTTGAGCGACGAAAAGTCAAATACTCTATTTTCTTAATAGAGTATTTGAACTGGTTTTTTAGAGTTTAAACTTAGATAATTGAGCGTTCAGTTCGTAAGCGAGTTCTAATAATTGCTCACTAATTTGCTTACCTTTAATCGCGTCTTCACTTGATTGCTCAGCAACGTTACTAATATCGACAACGTTTTTATTGATTTCGTCAGCTGCAATGTTTTGTTGTTTAGCTGCATTAGAAATTTGGCAGTTCAACTCATCTAATTCTTGAATTTGGCTAGCAATTCCCTCTAATAAACTTGCCACATCTGTAACGTCTTGTGCTTTCTCACTGGCCTGCTCACTAACTTCATTCATTGATGTTACCGCTTGTTTAGCATCAACTTGCAAACTACCAATGGTAGTTTGAATTTGGTCAATGGATTCACGCGTTCTAGTTGCTAAACTCCTTACTTCATCAGCAACAACAGCAAAGCCTCTACCTTGCTCTCCGGCTCGCGCGGCTTCAATCGCCGCATTAAGCGCGAGTAAATTAGTTTGTTCTGCAATACCTGTTATAACGTCGAGTACACTACCAACCTCATTAGTTTTATTGCTTAGTTCAGTGATCATTGAAGTATTCTCAACCACTTGATCACGCAATTGGTTAATACCTGTTTTTGCACTATCAACTAATGTTAAACCTTGAGATGCGCTCTCACTTGCATGTACTGACTTTTCTGCTGCCAACTCAGTATTACTTTGTACTTCATCTGCTGAAGCATCAAGTTCATTAATGGCGGCGGCAACAGAGTCAGTACCATTTTTCTGATTAAGTACGGCTTCACGTGTTAGTGTCGATATTTCATCAACATTTTTTGCCGATCCTATCAGCTGTTCTGTAGCACTTGAAAAGGAAAGGAAGCTATCTTTAAATTTCTCCATCATGCTATTTAGCGCAACACTCACCGCACCGAGTTCGTCATCATAATTCACTTTAATAGTTTTATTTAAATCTAAATTAGCCTCAACGTCATTAATGGTGCGTTTTAAACGGCGTAAGCGTGAAATAACTAATTTGCTAAACATAAAGCTTAGTAAGCCAAAACATATAATTGTGATAACTAATTGCAATAAACCTGCTTTAAATATTGATTCATTAATTTCTTCATCAACAGTAGTTAAATCATAAGTAATTTTGACTGCGCCGAGAATTTCATTTTCAGCAACTTGATGACAAGTTAAACAATTTGTGCCGCGATAGTCGCTCTTTGCATGAATAGGCATAATAAAGGTCATCATATTCTTGCCGTCTTGTTCGATATGTTTGAACTCTTTATTACCTAACAACCCACTTCGCTCAAATTCATCTAAGGCGGTTTGATCATCAAAACCTTTACCAAAAGTTTTAATCAGCGCTGGTGCTCTAATAATACGAGCTTCAACTATTTCTTCTTGACTAAGAGCTTTTTGCTGAGCTATTTTCCGGTTAGCCGCAGTGCCTGTTATCATCATGGTATTAATAGAGTCAAAGTAATTTAACGCAAGGTTTTCAAGGTTATTTTTGACAAATTTTTCGCTAAGAGATTTTTCATCAAACCAAAAGAATATAACAGTTGTACTCAGAAATATAATGGCAAAAAGCACTAAAATAATATTAATTTTTTTTGCTAAAGATAATGATGGGAACATATTTAAATCGTCCTGATTAAAATAAAGCCTGAGTATATGAAAAATTGCATGATTAATAAATAAAACAATAGCATTGTTTGTTTTACCTCAATGATTAGGTTGATTTTTTCTTGCGAATATACAGTTTCCTATTCAACTTTTCCGCCACCTCGCCATGTTCATCTTTGACATAAACAGGTAATTCAGACAAATGCTTTTCGCCATCAGCAGTATGCGCCAATATTGCTTTAATTAAGGCATCGCTGATTGTAAAGTCAGCGGTTACTTGTCCTTTTCCTGGCTTGATAAAGCCTATATCAGCAAATTTATCCCAAACAACGTAGTCTTTTCCTAAGCAGCCCATAACCATTAACATGTAAAATGGGTCTGTCATGGCAAACAATGAGCCGCCAAAATGTACACCAACAGCATTCATATTGAATGCATTCGACTTAAGGCGAACTTGCGCCGAACGAAAATCTGTCGAGAGTTTCACGACTTTAATACCACTGAAAAAAAATGGCGGCCAAATATTCAGTAAGAATTTCAACAGCCAAGCTTTTTTCAGCATAATTATCCTTAAATATGATAATAAACATCGAGTACACACAATATTCACAAGGTCTATACCGCCAACTCATCAGACCAGTTAGTATGTTATGAGCATTTAAACCAATAAAACCAGTGAAATTAACAATCAGTTGCAACTAACGCTTTCAACCAAGCGCATAACCCCCTATAATTTTCTATAAATGAAAGCCTGATGCATGAGACATAAGTTAATGCCTGAACAAAATGAAGAATTAAAAAGAGCCGGATTAAAAATTACTCTACCGCGCATTAAAATTTTGGCTATTTTACAAAATCCAAACAACCAACACATCAGTGCTGAAGATGTATATAAAATTTTACTTGAGCAACAAGAAGAAATTGGCTTAGCAACAGTTTATCGTGTTTTAAACCAATTTGATGATGCTGGTATTGTAACTCGCCACCATTTTGAAGGTGGAAAGTCGGTATTTGAATTAAGCCATAAAAAGCATCATGATCACTTAGTTTGCCTAAACTGTGGAAAAGTAATCGAATTTGAAGATGATGTTATTGAACAGCGTCAAGAAGATATCGCTAAATCACACAAAGTTAAGCTAACGAACCACAGCTTATACTTATACGGCGAATGTGAAGACGAAGAAGTGTGTGAGAAGTATCGTAAATCACAATTTTAATAACTTAGCGCCATAAACTAAGTAGTTAAGTATTAAGCCCTAATTATTGTGTTGATTAGGGCTTTTTAGTCTTGCCCTTGCCTTATTTAATCCCCCTCACCACACCAATCTAAAAAAACTATTGTAATCATACGAACAATCAATTTTTCAGATTTAATTAACTCTACTATGCTAACGCTAATAACCGTTATTATTAACTAGAGGAAAAAGAAAATGAAAAAGAAATTAACCACCAGTGCTGGTTGCCCGGTTTCAGATAATCAAAATATTATTACCGCAGGTAAAAACGGCCCACAATTACTTCAAGATGTCTGGTTTTTAGAAAAATTAGCCCACTTCGACCGTGAAGTTATCCCTGAAAGACGTATGCATGCAAAAGGCTCTGGAGCTTACGGTACTTTTACGGTAACTCATGATATTAGCCAATACACCAGAGCAAAAATTTTTTCTGAGATCGGTAAAAAAACTGATTTTTTTGCACGCTTTACCACCGTTGCAGGCGAACGAGGAGCTGCTGATGCCGAACGTGATATTAGAGGTTTCGCCTTAAAATTTTACACTGAAGAAGGGAATTGGGATTTAGTTGGAAACAATACACCGGTTTTTTTTCTGCGTGATCCCTTAAAATTCCCTGACTTAAATCATGCGGTAAAGCGCGATCCTCGCACCAACATGCGAAGCGCACAAAACAACTGGGACTTCTGGACATCATTACCTGAAGCTTTGCATCAAATAACGATAGTAATGAGTGAACGTGGTATTCCAGCTAGCTACCGTCATATGGATGGCTTTGGCAGCCATACTTTTAGTTTAATAAATAGCGACAATGAACGTACTTGGGTGAAATTTCATTTTAAATCAAATCAAGGTATAAAAAACTTAACGAATGCCGAAGCAAACAAGCTCATTGGTGAAGACAGAGAAAGCCATCAAGCTGATTTATTTAACACATTAGAAGCGGGAGAAAAACCGTCTTGGCAATTTAAAATTCAAGTGATGAGCGATAAACAAGCTCAAGATTCACCATACAATCCTTTCGATTTAACAAAAGTATGGCCGCATGCTGATTATCCTTTAATTGATGTTGGTATTTTAGAATTAAATAGAAATCCGGAAAATTTTTTCGCTGAAGTTGAACAGTCCGCATTTAACCCCGCAAATGTTGTACCTGGCATTAGCTTTTCACCCGATAAAATGCTGCAAGGACGATTGTTTTCATACGGTGATGCTCAGCGTTATCGTTTAGGTATTAACCATCATTCAATCCCAGTTAATGCTCCTCGTTGCCCAGTGCATAGTTACCATCGTGACGGTGCAATGCGGGTCGATGGTAATTTTGGCGGCACTATTGGCTACGAGCCTAATAGTAAAGGAGAGTGGCAAGAGCAACCTGACTTTTCAGAGCCGCCATTAAATTTATCTGGCGCTGCTATGCGTTGGGATCACCGAGAAGATGATGACTATTTCTCACAACCAGGCGCATTATTTAACGTAATGAATGCACAACAGCAACAAGCACTATTTGCCAATACAGCTGATTCAATTAGCGGCGCTTCTATTGATATAAAAAAGCGTCATATCCGCCACTGTTTAATGGCAGATAAAGCATATGGTGAGGGTATAGCAAAAGCACTCAGCATTGCATTAACAGACCTTTAATCCTTTTGAAGGCACTGTTCTAACAACACCGTCTTAATAAACCTGGTCTCTGGACAAACAACGCTCATTATTCAGAGCTCAGGTTAATAATAAAGAAGGTACTAAAATTAAGCTCTTTTACATTTGAAATGTAACACTACTGATAGATAATATTGCAATGCTTTATCCAACCAGATTTATGCTGTTCTTGAGATGACTTAGGTTTATGAGTCCAGTGCACTAAGCCACCAAAACGATTCCACTGATATACACCATAAAACTCAACTATATCACCTACCTTTAAAGCTTTAACTCGTTGGCAAAGATCAATATTATGAACGACTAAAATCGATTTATTATTTTTTAACTTCACGGTGAATTTTTGATGTCGACTACCTTTATTATCATCAGCGAATATTTTTTCAACAACACCTTTAGCTTGTAAATATTTAGTCGTCATAGCAAAGCTCTGCACTAGGGCATATTAGCCTAGCAGGATTATTCGTAACATTTGTAATAATTTTTGTCTTCATAACTAAAATTAAAACCAGACAGATAAAAGCTTAATAGTTATACGTAGCACGGCTAGGGTCATAAAAATAAAAACGATGATAGATATTGTAAATAAACCTTTGGCTAATTTATATCGAATTTTTTTTAACTTACTGTTACCTATTATCTTTTCATTCGGTACGTTAGCTGACACCCCCAGTAAGGCACTAAATAATAAGCTCCACAAAGCTAACAGCAAGCTAGGTAATGCATATTGGTTTTGCAGCGTAATGGAAGAAAATAAAAAAAGATAAATTATTGCACCAAAACCAAGCAAAAAAATAAAATTTAGCAATGGCTTTAAAAACAACAATCTATCAGCTACTTCTCGCAATATCATATAACACACCTTTTAATTGTAGCTTTTTTCGATTGAACTTAATGAACTATAGCTAATGGAAGCAACATATTTTTAAGCTTTATTATCAGAGTACTTAGGGACTGTTGATTTTTGTTTAGTAATTCAGCTGAGAGATAAAGTCGACTTAATTAGGGCTAAAATGGTTAAATTAGTCGTCTAAATCAACTATTTTCAACACAAAGTAAGACGACTTTAGCCTCAGCCCTTGAGTAATGACTGCTTTTAACGCTAGCTGCATTAAAGTTTTACTTATTTGGAACAACCAAACTTCGTTCATTCTGCTTTACTAACATTAAAATCAGCCTATTGCTGAAAATACAAACAAAGTTCAACACCCCCTAGTACCTTATCTGATATTACTTTACCGCCTTAGTTGTCGACAATCAAAAATGAACCATGTTTGAATCAATCATGAAATGGGTATTTCAATATAAGGAAAAATACCGAGGAAGCTTTAACAACAAGTACCGTTCACTCTTGGCCACTTAAAAACAAAAAAAACATAGACAAACTTCTGATTTTAAACATTAATACCTGAGTCAAAAGGTGTTCAATAGTGTTCTCAAAGACCAAGATACTATTCTGATAACACTTGATCATAAAAATCAATTAGCTTATTCAGTAGCCTTGTTCATTGCTGATAACACTAATATCATTCGATGCTCAACGCTTAAGTCACCATCAATTGAAACAACTTTTGCTTGTTGACTAGCGAGCCAATTAAGATGTTTAACTCGATTACGGCTATAAAAGTTAGGGTTTTCATACTCTGTTGCCCAGGTAATAAATTCATCATCAACAAACCCTAGCTCTTGTTGCTCTCGAACTTTTAACCGGCTTATTCTTATATCCGTATCTAGTGATAGGAAAACCACCAAATCAAAGCTATTTTCTAGCGCACTGCCCCAACCTATGATTGAACCTGCAACAACCACAGATTTAGACTCCATCGCACTTAAGATCAGCGACAACTTAGAGTCCATGTCGCGCTTTTCTTGATAAGCGGGGGTGGTTGGCAGCCAATAGAAGTCATCAGCATCCAAAAAGGTGAACGCTAGCTTACTTGCTAACGCTTTTCCTAATGTTGTTTGCCCTGAGCCTGATGCGCCCATAATAAGAATATTCACATAACACCTAAAAAAAGAATGCTCTCAATCAACCTTATATGACTAAAGTTAGAACTCAAGATCAAAAACAACGCTAATTGATGCAGAAAAAACGATATTTTCTTGTAAGTAGCGACCTGGCTTAGCGCTACTACTTCCCATGCGAGCACTGACACCATAATTTTCCGCATCACTATTGGCGCCAAACCTATGATGACTTTGATTAGCGTTAGAATTAATACTATAAATTTTTCCTAACTTCGCCTCGAAGGCATTCGCTAAAGTTTTTCCTTGTGCTTTAGCATTATTAACAGCCAGTGCCTCAACTTCGGCTTTAAGTGCTTGCTCTTTAGAGGACTTAAGCTCGATATTTCTAATGGCGTCAATTTCTACGCTTAAGGCAAAATCCATAAAGGCATTTAATTTTTCAATATCATTTAATGTCACTTTAAGTGTCCGACGAGCAATATAACCATCTATCTTATCGCGTGAACCTTTATTATATGAATAGCGCACTTCCGTTGCTATATTTGACGCAGACACATTGGCTTCGTCGATTTGAAAATCACTTAAACCATCAAGTAAATTGTTAACCCGTTCATCGACATCTTTTTTAGCATCTAAACTGCTTTTTTTACTACTTTCTACCGCTAAGTGCACAATAGCGATATCTGGCATTGCCATCATTTCAGCTTTACCGGTAACAGCAATATGGCGATTATTCGGTAAACTGGTGTTGGCTAACGAAAGCGCAGAAAAAGTTAATGTGGAAAATACCAGTAATCCAATAGAGGTTAAGTGTTTCATAGGCGTTCCTAATAAAAAATTTATAAAGGTGAATAACTACCACTAATGAAAGCAATGCAGCTATTTACATATTAATTTAAATCATGATTAGATAGTTAAACTAGCAAAATTATGACCATGTAATGAAGAATAAGTTTCTAACTTATCAGTACTTTTTAATATCACGGCTAAGAATAAGCTATCAAACATTAATCCTAGCTGAACGGGTATTGCTAAAACTTAATTTATTCCACTGAATAGTTAACAATTAAGGCAATATTTATCTCGATTTGTTGATAAAAATCATCTACCTTTCACTTGAAATCAATCAACATTATTGCTGTTTACATGCCAACGCTTGGCTTTACCTGAGAATCAACGACCATGCAGATATTTGACACACTGTTACAGAACAAAAGCTTTATTACGGCGGTGTTAGCCATTCTCATTATTACCTTTAAGTTACTCATTACGCGATTTATTAAGCGACACGCTAAAAAGAAGAAAATAGATAAGCGCTTTACGGTTAATCTACTCAATAATATTTTTAACTTTGCACTTATTTTTATGGTTTTCAATATTTGGTCTGTAGAGATTCAAAAATTCGCTTTTTCTATCGCCGCTTTTATCGTTGCAATAGTGTTAGCAACACGAGAATTTATTCAATGCTTTATTGGCTTTATCTATGTCATATCTAATCGACCATTTCGAATAGGTGACTGGGTGCAGGTTGGCAAGCATTATGGTGAAGTAAACTCAATGGATTGGATAAACTTAACAATTCTAGAAGTGAATATAGATAATTATCAATTTACCGGTAAAACCTTGTTTATTCCAAATAGCCAACTAGTTACTAGTCCGATAAAAAACTTAAACTTTTTAAAACGCTATGCCGTCCATCACTTTACGATTACCCGCGACGGTAGTGTTAATCCTTTTGACTTTATTGATGCACTAAAAGAAAAAGCTAATAACTACTGCGCCGACTTTAACGATGTTGCTGTTCGATACAACCAAGTGATTGAAAACCGTTTAGATATTAATATCGCTGGCCCTGAGCCACATATTGAGGTTGCTACGTCTAACTTAGGAGATACCCAAGTAATTTTTACTATTTTTTGCCCTACAGAACGAGCAATGGAAATAGAAAATAAGCTCACTGCTGACTTTATGAATTTTTGGTTTAGCGCTAAAAGTTACTCCTAATAACCTGCTTACACTGCGATTAAAAGCACAAAAGAATCAATCTAATAAATGATTATTTTGTGTCTTCATTGCTATGTTAAGGTGATGCTGAATAAAGCTATTTTTACCTTGCATATAGATATTAATATCGTGTAAACATTGTTCGGCTACACCTCGTTTTAATTCACCATATTCCAAGGCTACAGTCGGGTTACTACGCAAATAATCACGAAAAGCTAAATGTTTTAAGGCATGAATATCATTACGTTTAAAACCATGTAAATGGTGGCTACGATTTATGTCACCTTTTTGAAAGTATCGACGGCCAACAATACCATTCTCACCCTTGGCTATATATCCCAACGCAGCAAGTCCTATATGCTTACCTTCAAAGCAAGACAAACAATCAACTTCAACTAGAATATCGATAATAGGTTTAGCAGACAAACCTTGAACTGACGTGCTGCCAATATGATGAATAGCAACATTGCTATCAGCAAATACAATTTTCAGCGCTGCTTGTTCTTGCTGGAATTGTGAGGGCCAGTTGCAGTTGTAATTATCCACTACTATCTTTCTTGTCATTATATTTGCTCAAACAATGTCAATTATATTATATCCAACCTACTACACCACCCAAAACGGCGATGGCAATAATATTAATTGCGTATAAGCCGCCAACTACCTGTATCTGTTTTTTCCTTGATGACATGTCGTAGACCCAATAACAAACGCTATAGAAACTCAAATAGCCAACAGAGAAAAGTAACCAAGGAGCATCAGCATTCCACCATGACCACTCCCACGTTAGCGCACCAATATGGTTTAACGTTATTTCCACCAGAACACTAAGCATTGAAAAAAGAATGGCAAAAAACCAGCGGTTATTTAACCCTAAAATTTTCATTTTTGGGTCTTTAGGCAAAGCAAGCGTTGCCACAATACCCGAGATGGCAAACATGAAACAAATTTCTACATTTAAACCGATGAAAATTAAAAATGCAGTGTCACCGGGGGCAGCCCAAACTGGTGCATGTTGAGTAAAATGAAAAACTAATGAATTCCATATTTCATTAAACCAATCCATGCCCCAAAATGCCAACCCAGCAAGAAACCTAGACCAGTTTCCACGATCAGCTTCTTGAGCGTAGACATAAATAACAATCAATAATAAAGGAATTACATACCAAGAAAACTGGCTAGTATCTCTCAATATCGCTAACGCTTGGGAGGTAGATTCGGTGGGCATAACATTGAAACCATTAGTTTTTTGTTAACATGCTACCACAAGAAGAGATACTTTAAATAGAGAAGTAATAAATAAGAAGAAGGCAATTACATCAGGTAGTACTTAAACCTAAGCGACTTAATTCAGCATAAACATGAGCCATAGCAATGCTATTTTCTTGCAGCGAACCATCACTCGCTGAACGAGCAATAAAACCTAAGTCAGAAATGTTAAAATGGGCGTCAATGTTGACACCGGCTTTGATCAAACAGTCTTGGCTACAAGAATCTCCACACCCTTCGATTAAGATAACTTTTCGACCTAAACACTTAGCTTTAATTTTTTCATCAGAAGCCGCCATAAGCCATGAAATGCATGACATTTCAGCTATACCGTCACTATCGAGTGTTAAGGCAATATCATTCGCCATTGTTGCTAAGTGCGAACAGCCAGAACAAGAAAAAACTAATGGCTTATTGTTTTTCATTACATATTCCAAAGTGTTAACTTGTTCAAGGTTATAACAAATTAAGACATACAAATTACACGAATTTCATTATCGACAATTCGCTTACAGTGCCATCTTAGTCAACTTTCCGGCCAACACTTTGATGTAGATCAATATTTTTTAGCTTACTATCTAGGTTAATTGTTATGAGATATTTCAATTTGAAATGAAAGAAAATTGATTTTACCTTTACACTTCGTAACTACATGTTTTTCATACTATCAACTTTTTTACTTTGTATTTTACTAGCAAGCCTATAGAATTAGCTGTTTTTTCAATTTGAGTCCAATTCATGCTTGTTCGTTTTCCAACAATTTTCATCTCATTTTTTCTTATTTTTGCTAGCACTTTAAGTCTTAACGCCAATGCAAACGAACTACAGCGTTTAAATAAACAACTCGCGACTGATTTTGCTAAAGAATTAAAAAAGCACAATATTCCTGGTGGCGCATATGCCATCGTAAAAAATAATAAGGTCATCGCATTAGAGAAGTTTGGTTATACCGATACCAAAAAATCAAAGAAAGTCGACAACAATACAGTCTTCCGTTTAGCCTCAGTCTCAAAGCCATTTGCCGCAACTATCACCACTATGTTGGCGCAAGAGCAGCAATTAAACTTGTCCGACCCAATTACCAAGTATTTGCCTAACTTTACTCTCGCCACTAAAGGTGCTGCTGATAAAATTCAATTAAAACATTTACTAAGTCACTCTAGCGGACTAATGCCCAATGCTTACGACAATTTGCTTCATGAAAACTGGAGTATGGAAAAAATAATTAACCGCTTTGATCGCGTTAAGCCAATATGTCAGCCAGCCAAATGCTACGGTTATCAAAATATCGCCTATGGTTTTTTACAGCCAGCAATCGAAGCGAGCCAAACTAAAAACTATTCAACCTTGCTACAAGAAAGAATATTCTCGCCACTAAAAATGGCAAATGCTTCCGTGGGAATTGATGTTTTTCGTAACAACAACAATACCGCTAAACCCCATATATTAAGAAAGCGCATAAAAACCGGCAGAAAAGACAAGCAAGGTAATGATATTAGAAAATATGTTTGGCGTACTGTCGATGTTGAACCCGATTACTATAAAGTCGCGCCCGCAGCAGGAATTAATGCCAGCATTACAGATTTAGCGAAATGGTTAATTGCTAATTTAGGTTATCAACCTACCGTGCTTTCTCCAGCATTATTAGATGAACTGACCACACCACGCATTAAAACTAAAAAAGACTTACGCCGTCGCTATTGGCGAAACCACTTAACAGATGCGCACTACGGCTATGGCTGGCGTATTTATCAATTTGGTGATCACCCGATAGTTTATCACTCAGGTTGGGTTGCAGGTTTTAGAGCTGATATCGGCTATTCACCTGATTTAGATATTGGTTTTGCCGTACTGATCAATGCTGAATCAAATGTTATCAATAAAATAACCAGCCAGTTTTGGTCAAAAGCTCATAAGAAATTGCAAGCAAAAGTAAAAACTTAGCTGCAATTAAGATATTAAAAACTTCAAATGGCCAATACCAAAGCTTGCTAGATTATATGTCGATAGATCTAATTAAGTAGTACGTTGGCCATATCTCTCGTACTTGGCTTTCCCAAGCGGGTACAACTCTGCCATTATCGTCTTGCAAAAGCCAAACTTTGGCCCATTTTTGAACATTTTTACCTGACTTACTCAGCTTTAACGGCAAAAACCTACGTTCATAGTTGCGACCTTGGTATTCAACAACACTGCGAGTCCTTGCTCTACTGTATAGCGCATTTAACGCTGAATGAATCACTTCAACTTCTGATAAAGGCAGTAGCTTTTGATTTTTCAAGCAAGATACTATCTCAGCTTTCTTAATAGCGACTTGCATATAATCGTCTAAGTATGGTGTATAAACCATGCCCGTTAGCCCGCGAATAGAAGCAAGCTCTCTATCAGCTAAATCCTTTAATGGCATAAGCTGATGATTAATGTCGTATAGCTCACTAAGTACATGAAGCTCATTATTTAATTTCGACAATTGTTATTTTCCCAGAACTGATTAGTAGTATTTGCATATACCCAAGCCACTTGAAAATGCAGTTTCAGAGTTAAGCTAGGAAACCAGAGCAAGGCACAGCACGCAGGTAATGGTTATTCCCTTATCAAGTGCTGCAACGCTGCACTGGTTTTCTAACTTAGCTCCCGTAGGGCAAGACGATAAAGGGTCATCTCCGGCGTTATTGATTTTTACAATGGAACAACCATTCTCTTCAATCAATGCCTTGGTGCTAACCCTTTTACGACTTGCTGAATCCTGCATTTTCAAGCGGTTTGGGTATAGTTCAATAACCTCAACTTAAGGGTATATGCAGAGTATTCGACAATATGAAAACAAAGGATAAAGCTTTCGTCTTACAATTTCGACCTACAAAAAATGGTGAAGAAAGCACATAGTAACACTATCATTCGACACTAGCGCCTGCTTTCGTAGGCACTGGTGTTTCACACCTGCCATAATTTAGCCACAATTGCTCATTACATTGCCCTGATTTAATCGCAAGCAACACTTTTTCTCTTGTTTAAATAAGCAATATCACAAGGATATTGGAGAATACAGGTGTTCAATTCAAAGAAAAACTTAAGACTAATAGATTATCAAGATTCATATTTTTATCAGCAAAAACGTAAAAAGGCGCGCCGTAAATGGTTGAAAGCTTTTTTGGTTATTACACTATTTTTACTACTCGTGGCGGTTATTGTGCCATTGGCACAAAGTCAAAACATCAACAAAGAACTGGACTCAGCTCAATTATTCAATGGAGAGAAAAATGGCAAAAGTCTTATTCACGGCCCACAGTTATTGTTTAATCACCCTGATAAAAACAAACGCGTCGCACTACCAATCGATATAACCGCAGATATCGAGGTCAGTGGTTTAATGGCCTACACACAAATAAAGCAAGTTTTTATCAATCCATATAATCTTGAGCTTGAGGGCAAGTATCAATTTCCATTACCCGAAAATTCCGCGATTAAACATTTATCGGTCAAAGTGGGTGACAAAGAAATCGTTGGCCAAATAATGGAGAAAAAAGCTGCTAAAGCAGTTTATAACAAGGCGAAGCGTCAAGGTAAAAAAGCCAGTTTAGTGCAGCAACAACGAGCTAATTTATTTACCAATAATATTGCGAACATTCCTGCGCAATCAACCGTGGTAGTTACTTTAACTTTTCTTATGCCGGTGACATTTTTTAACGACGAGCTAAATATCAATTTACCGTTAGCCATGACCACACGTTATCAACCCGCATATTATCAACAGTCTCCTGCTGAGCTGTCTTCAGAAAATAAACCAGCTGAATTTATAACCTTAAATGAAAGCGCCTTAAACGAAAATACCTCAGAGGAAAATAGTTCACATGAGTATGCGTCATACAGCAGCGTATCAAATAATAGTCCAGAAGACTTTCCAGCGTTAAATCTTAATGCACCAAACAGCAAGGTTTTGGCAAAAAGTCAGGCAACAATAAATATTAACCTCAACGCTGGCGTGGCGATATCTTCTGTTCGTAGCAGTAGCCATGCCATTAATACTAAGGCAATTGATAATCAACAGTCGCAGTATTTAATCACCCTATCTAAAGCTCAAAGTATTGCCAATCGAAACTTTAATTTAACCTGGCAACTTGAGCCAAGCCAAAAGCCACAAATTAGCAGTTTTACTGAACAAGTTGATGGCGAGTATTTTACCTTACTGACCTTTTTTCCACCGCGTGCTGATAACACTGAAGTAATAGCGCGAGATATTATTTTCATTGTTGATACTTCTGGCTCTATGCAAGGTAGCTCTATGGCGCAAGCAAAAGCGAGTTTGCAACATGCTATATCGCGGCTAAATGATAACGACAGTTTTAACATTATCGCATTTAGTGACTCGGTTAATTTGCTCTTTAGCAATACCCAAATGGTCAATCGTCGTAACATCAATCAGGCACAGCAATTTATCAACCATTTACAGGCCGATGGCGGCACCGAAATGTACCGACCATTAAGCCAAGCATTGGTCATGGCAAAAAATAGCCAACAATCATCACAAGCTATTCGCCAAGTGGTATTTATTACTGATGGCGCCGTTGCCAATGAGTTTGAATTAATGCAATTGCTTGATGGTGCTCAAAGAGACTTTCGCTTATTCACCGTTGGTATTGGCGCAGCGCCAAATGGTTATTTTATGAAGAAAGCAGCGCAGTTTGGTCGTGGCAGCTACGTATTCATTCAGAACAATAATGACGTACAAGCAAGTATGTCAGCCTTAATGACTAAAATTAGCCAACCTGCGGTCAGTAACATTGAGCTAATGTTCGACAACAAAATTCATCAGCAAGTTGATGTTTATCCGAAAAAGATCACCGATTTATACCTTGATGAGCCCATGCAAGTCGCTATTAAATCTAAATTTCCTATTACTAGCGTGCAGCTAACTGGTGATACCGCGTCTCAGCCTTGGTATCAGCAGTTGATTATTGATGACAGCCAAAAATCACAGGGTATATCAACAGTATGGGCACGCAGTAAGATTGAAGACTTATTGGATGGACTCGTAATGGGCGCTGATAAAGAGCAAGTAAAACATCAGGTCATCACAACTTCAATTGCTCACCAAATTATTTCCCCATACACCAGTTTCATTGCTGTTGAAAAACAACCTGAGCCTTCTTTACAAACAGCAGCACAAAAGTCGAACATGCTAGCAAAAGCCCATGAAAACTTAATGGTTGCTATGCCTAAAACAGCACTAGGTTGGCATCAGCAGTTTTTACTTGGCTTGTTATTAATGTTAATCGCACCTTTAACTCTTCGTATTTGGTCGAAGTAACATGTCGACTATCGCCTTTAAAGCGTTATTACTTGTTGGTAGCTTACTGTGCATTAATGCCAGTTGGCTACCAACCAAAGCATGGCTGTCACAAGCATTAATTAGTTATAGCTGGCAACAGTCAATGGCGCAGCAAAGTCTGCTGATACAAAACCACCTTGAGAAAGGCCGCGCCCAAGGAAATGAAAACAAGGTAACAAATACGAAAGTTGCAATTAAACCTTGGCCATGGGCTGATACTTTTCCCATTGCTGAGTTGTCTTTTAAGCGCCTAAAAGAAGACATTGTTGTGCTAAATGGCGGCGACCCAACGACTTTAGCTTTTTCAGCTGGTGCGATAGCACCATTTAATCAAACCAATAGCACTAAACCTTTTGTCGTTGCAGGACATCGCGATAGTCATTTTGCTTTTTTGGAGGGTATATTAATGAAAGATGTTATTTCAATGACAGATCAACACGGGCAAAGTCAGTTATATCAAGTTGAAGCTATTGATATTGTTGACGCGTCATCTGGGCAATTACCGGTTTTAGCCAATGACAGCAGCTTAATTCTCATTACCTGTTATCCATTTAACGCCATAGGTAACGATACTAACGAACGTTACGTCATCACCGCCAAGCTTTTGTAAATTTCAATATTTAAAGACCAGCCTTAAAAATGAAAAAGCTAGCCGTTGATAACTCAACAGGCTAGCTTTGGACTATACCAAACCTCTTAAAGAGGCAGTTTCAGCGCCAAATTAATCTTACTACTTTACAAAATGCTCACTATGAAAACGTAAATGATCTTCTATAAAGCTAGCAATAAAGTAATAGCTATGGTCGTAACCTTCATGCTGATTTAGCTCAAGCGGGTAATCACTTTCTATTGCTGCAGCCACTAACGCTTCGGGCTTTAATTGTTCAACTAAAAAGTTATCACCTTTACCTTGGTCAACTCTTGCAGGCACAAATTCAGTAGCGTTACGCATTAATACACTCGCGTCATACTCAAGCCAATTTGCTTTATCATTACCTAAATAAGCACTAAAAGCCTTTTGCCCCCAAGGACAATTAACCGGATTAGTAATAGGGCTAAATGCCGATACAGAGCTATAACGACTAGCATTTTTCAGTGCTATCATTAACGCGCCATGTCCGCCCATTGAGTGACCTGATATTGCACGTTGCTGAGATACCGGGAATGTCGCTTCAATTAATTCAGGCAATTCATTAACAATGTAATCATACATCTGAAAGTGCTTATTCCACGGCGCTTGTGTTGCGTTAACATAAAAACCTGCACCTTGGCCTAAATCATAGCCATCATCATTGGCAACATCTTCACCTCTAGGACTGGTATCCGGCGCCACAATGGCGATGCCTAATTCCGCAGCTATGCGTTGCGCGCCTGCTTTTTGCATAAAGTTTTCATCGCTACAGGTTAACCCTGATAACCAATAAAGTACTGGGACTTTCTCCCCCTTTGCAACCTGTGGCGGCAAATAAATAGCAAAACGCATAGTGCCATTAACACTGTTTGAATAATGGCTGTACTGTTTGTGCCAACCACCAAAACTTTTATTGGCACTGATATTTTCTATCGTCATTGGAAAACCTTTTAACTGAACCCTGAGCTTGCCTTGAAGTGTTTCAAGGCAAGTATTTACTATGCACTAAATTTATATGCAATAAGCTTAAAAACTACTTATCAAAATGAATAACGCTTCGGATACTCTCGCCTTTGTGCATTAACTCGAATGATTCGTTAATATCTTCTAGGCCCATAGTATGGGTGATAAAATCACTTAACTTGAATTCACCCGCTAAATAGCGCTCAACGTAATCAGGCAGTTCACTGCGACCTTTTACACCACCAAAAGCACTTCCGCGCCATACACGACCAGTCACTAACTGAAATGGACGTGTTGATATTTCTTGGCCAGCGCCCGCAACACCAATAACAACAGATTCACCCCAACCTTTATGGCAACACTCTAACGCTGAGCGCATTAGGTTAACATTGCCAATACATTCAAAAGAGTAATCAACACCGCCATCTGTCATTTCAACAATAACGTCTTGAATTGGCTTATCGAAGTTTTTCGGGTTGATAAAGTCAGTTGCACCCAATTGCTTAGCAAGGTCAAACTTACTTTCATTAATATCAATGGCAATTATACGACTCGCTTTTGCCATAGTTGCGCCAATAACCGCTGATAGGCCAATGCCACCTAAACCGAAAATAGCGACAGTTGCGCCTTCTTCAACTTTTGCCGTATTCATAACTGCGCCCATACCTGTGGTAACACCACAACCGAGTAAACAAACTTCTTCTAATGGTGCTTCCTTATTCACTTTCGCTAAAGAAATTTCTGGTAAAACCGTGTATTCAGAAAATGTTGAACAGCCCATGTAATGAAAAATAGGTTCGCCATCTTTGTAAAAACGCGTAGTGCCGTCAGGCATTAAGCCTTTACCTTGAGTTTCACGTATTTTTTGGCATAAATTAGTTTTGCCTGACAAACAAAATTTACACTCGCCACACTCAGGTGTGTATAACGGAATAACATGGTCGCCCACTTTTACACTCGTAACACCTTCGCCAACTTGCTCAACAATACCGCCACCTTCGTGACCTAAAATAACCGGGAAAATTCCTTCAGGATCATCACCTGACAAAGTAAATGCATCGGTATGACAAACACCTGAAGCGATAACCTTAACTAACACTTCACCTTTACGCGGTAACATTACATCAACTTCTTCAATTGATAATGGTTGCTTAGGGCCCCAAGCAATCGCCGCTTTTGATTTAATAAATTTATCAGTCATCTCAAATCCTCAATACTTAAAAAAGTTTATTTTTTTGCATGCCGCTAAGTTGTTTATTTTCGCTTAGTTACATAGTTTAAATTGTTCACAAGTCTGCTCAGCCTATATAAAAATTATCCATAACTATAGTTGAGAATAGGTATTAGTGGAGTATTACTGTGCTTTAAACCTTGTTGATGAAGCCATTATATTTGTTTCCTAATAAATGATAATATAACAAAACAACAAATTACTTTTACTTATATGTAACAATAGAGATTCAAGAGTGAAGTAAGTAATGGAAATAAGGCTAGGCGTATGAACTTTGATGGTATTAGCGAGTTTGTTTATGTTGCAGAAACAACCAGTTTTACTCTGGCAGCAAAGAAGCTCAACATATCTACCGCACACGTAAGTCGTAGAATTACCGCATTAGAGCAGAAGCTTAACGTAAAGTTACTCTATCGAACCACTCGCAAAGTATCGCTAACGCAAGAAGGTCAACTTTTCTATCAGCATTGTCGCAATGTTTTAGACGGTATTGAAGAGGCGGAACGTGTGGTCACTAACCTACAACAAAAGCCGCAAGGTCATATAAAACTAACTGCTCCCGTAACCTACGGTGAACAGAAAATACTGCCCTTAGTCAATGACTTTATTCAACAGCACAGTGAGGTTCAGGTCAGTGCATACTTGAGTAACCAAAAAGTTGACATGATTGAGCAAGGTTTCGATTTAGCCATTCGTTTAGGCAAATTGGCTGATTCAACATTGATGGCGAAGAAGCTAGGAAGTCGAACAAACTATCTTTGCGCTTCACCGCAGTATTTAGAAAAATACGGAATGCCACATTCATTATCTGAACTCAGTGATCATAGTTGTTTGTTAGGTACACTAGATTATTGGCGCTTTAAAGTGGCTGGAAAAGAAAAAACCATTAAAGTTAAAGGCTCGCTTCGTTACAATAACGGCACGGGGTTAACCGATGCGGCATTAAAAGGCTTAGGCATTGTTCAGCTACCTGACTATTACGTGAAAGGCTTTATTGCACAAGGAAAGCTATTGCCATTACTAAGCCAATTTCAAGAAGCCGATGAAGGCATATGGGCGGTATATCCGCATAATCGTCAACTCTCGCCCAAAATACGTGCCTTAGTTGATTATTTAAGTAAACACTTAGCGACATAACAGCCTTCATTCTTAAATAATAACTAATAACTAACAGCTAATAACCTTTAACTTTATCGACACACGCAGGTAATTGTCCCGTTTGTCGATAATGCGCAATGTTGTTCGCCACAATAGTACAGGCAGAATTCATATTGGTAGGTGCTGAAATATGCGGTAAAATAGTAATATTCGGATGCTGCCAAAGTTCGCTATGACTTGATAAAGGCTCTTGTTCAAATACATCAAGTACCGCATGCTTAATCTGCCTATCATCTAATGCTTTCAATAAGTCATCATTAGCAATAATACCGCCACGAGCAAAGTTAATCACAGAACTCCCCTTCGGCATTTTATTAAGTAACACTGTATTAACTATCCCTTTGGTCGCAGGCGTTAGCGGTAACAAGCATATTAGAATGTCGCTTTTTGCCGCCATCTCAGCTAAGCCACTTTCACCATTGAAGGTCAAAATACCTGCTAAGATTTTAGCAGAGCGGCTCCACCCCATCACTTGAAAACCATTATTTTTTAACTGCATAGCACTAACGCAGCCTAATTCACCTAAGCCTAAAATACCGATACGTCTTTGACTAGCTGGAACATAAGCTTGCTGCAGCCATTGTTTATTCAGCTGTTGCTTAGCGTAAATAGGCATATCACGATGTAAATATAAGCTCCACGCCAGTGCCGCTTCCGCCATCGTTTGACTGAGCATAGGGTCAACCAACCTCACCACTTTAATCGCTGACTTTTGCAATGTTTCCATCAATTTTTCAACGCCCGCCCACACACTATGCAACCAATGTAAGTTTTTAAATTGTGACAATGTTGCTAAATCGGGGTTAGCAACAATGGCTAACGTACAAAGGTGTTTTTGCTCTTGGGGCACATCATCCGCTAAAACAATATTTTCATCGGGTAGCGCTTCATTAAGTGCTTGAAGCCATAAAACTTGTTCATTTTTTGCTAGTTGACTGATAAAAGGGATCATAATCACGCACTTATTATTTGATAATTTTTCTATTTTACCTCAACATAGCAACGTTTTAATCTATTGATAAACAAAAACTTATAATTTTGTTATATCATCCGTCTCCTAACTAATGTATAACGACGCCATGAAAGTACCTAAACGCATACAGCCACTTGTTGATGATGGCTTAGTAGATGAAGTAATAAGCCAATTAATGAGTGGTAAAGAAGCCACCGTTTATATGGTTCGTTGTGGCGAAGATATTCGCTGCGCTAAAGTCTACAAAGAAGCGATAAAGCGTAGCTTTAAAAAAGCTGCGCAATATCAAGAAGGCAGAAAAAGCCGAAACAGTCGTCGTGCTAGAGCAATGGAAAAAGGCTCAAAATACGGCCGTGATCAGCAAGAATCTGCATGGCAAAATGCTGAAGTGGACGCACTATATAAATTAGCCGAAGCAGGTGTTCGCGTACCTCACCCTTTTGGTTGTTTTGATGGCGTTTTATTGATGGAGCTGGTCACCGATGATGAAGGTGATGTTGCGCCACGATTAAACGATGTTGTGATGTCTGAAGAACAAGCGTTAGAAGATCACACGCTTGTTATGCACTACGTAAAACTAATGCTTTGCGCTGGTATTATTCATGGTGATTTATCGGAGTTTAACGTGCTAGTAGACGATTACGGCCCTGTCATTATTGATTTACCACAAGCGGTTGACGCTTCAGCTAATAACAACGCCAAAGCCATGCTAAAACGCGATGTTATCAATATGACCAATTATTATGGTCAATTCTGCCCAGCGTTAAAGCAAAGTAAATATGCTGATGAAATGTGGGCATTATTTGAAGGTGGCGAACTAACACCTGAGTCTGAACTTACCGGTTTATTCAAAGAAGACACCGCCAGTGCTGACGTAGATACGGTATTAGAAGAAATTAAAGCCGCTTTTGAAGAAGAAGAAGCAAGAATAGCCCGAATTGGTGAAGCAAATGCAGTAGATAGTGAGTTCTAACTACTGCTATTTATAACAGTATCTAGCGTTCATTTTTTAGTAAAAGAATAAGATACTGCCAATGATCAAACTTGCTAGAAAAACAGTCTCAAAACCCATCAGTAAAACCGGTCGCCAGCCGACCGACACTACTTGTTTTAACGAAGTTTTTACGCCAATAGCAGCAATTGCTACCACCAGTAAGTTGCTCGATAAGCTTCGAATAATATCAATTAGCCACACAGGCATCACGCCAATATTCTTTAAAAAAGCTAAGACGAAAAACAGGATTAAGAAGCCTGGAATAAAGGCACTTACGCCACCACTCATTTTGCTATCTCGCTCTTTAAAAGCAAAAAATACCATCATCACAATGGGCATTAATAGCGCTACTCGCAATAATTTTATATAAGTTGCTACATCTCCTGCTTCAGGAGATATGGTATAACCGGCACCAACCACCTGTGCAACATCATGAATAGCACCGCCAATAAAAACCCCGGCTAACTGATCAGAGAAACCTAAATAACCGGTGAGAATAGGATAAAAAATCATTGATAAAGTACTAAACGTAGTAATACCAATAACGGTAAGCGCGAAATACTTTTCTTGCGATTTATCTTTGGGTAACACCGTTGATATAGCTGCAGCAGCAGAAACACCACACACGGCAACCGCGCCACCAGAAAGTACGCCAAAGGTTTTCGGCAAACCTAACACTCGGGCAAATAAAACACCAAATAGGATAGTTAACGCCATGCTAATCATGACAATTAACGGTGGAGTAATCCCCAGCGAAACAATGTCAGCAAAAGCAATGCGCACGCCCAGTAAGCCAACACATAAACGCAGTAACTCACGAGAGCAGAAATTTACACCTTGCTGAATATTGCTTTTACGATAAAAAGCATGGGCAGTTAAACCTAACAATAAAGCGAACAACATCACGGGGGCTTGATAACGGGTAGCAATGATCGCCGCTACACTGGCTATAACCGAGCACAGCATTGTACCGAGTAATTTAGCTTTAAAATTTTCCAGCATTTATAGGTCAAACCGTAAAAATTATGTTTATGAAGAGTATGGATAAATTGTATCACTAGTGATGACAATATTATTATTTTTCTATAGCTTAAACATTAAAAAGCCTGCAACTGCAGGCTTAAAATAATTTCAAAAAACAAAGAGATTAATCGTTAATTAAACCACTTATTATTAATACCCTTAGCGGCAAAGCGTACTAAGAAAAATGCAATGACAATAACCATCACAGGCATAATCATGCCACCGGGGCCATATACTTCAAACGAATTACTGATAAAAAATGCGTGAAACATTTGCACAATAACACCGATAAATGAAACGATAAATAACGGATAACACGCGCTCTTCTTCAATACTAGTGCCAAACTCCCCAACACACCACCAAATACAGCAAAGGCAAAAGCAAAAGTAGCCCATACTGGCGTAGTGGCATACAAATCTTGTTCGGCTTGCGGTAATTCAGCAATCATTTCTGGCGTCATCATCATTTGCCCCACAAACGCCATAACCCCAAGTAAGTTCCAAACAAGCGCTAAAATCGCCGCAATTTTAAACCATTTAGGCAGAGCAACAATCTCTGGAGCTTGTTTGTTTTCAACTAGCGTATTTTCAGACATAATTCTTCCTTATTTTTTTAATTATCAAGAATTTTATCTGCTACTTATAGCACAAAGTTATGAATTCTTTAATTAAAAATCACTCTCCCCAAATATCTTTTGGTTTCAGCTTTAATACTTTACGTTCACCTGGCTTACGTTCAACTTTTGCTTTATTAGGGTTAACATAAATCTTACTTGCGTTAGGCTTCGCGGCATTATAATTCTTATTAGCTAATACTTTTTCCAACTTATCTGGTGTATTCTCAACTGCTGAATTTTTTACCTGTGCTTTTGCACGACGCTGAACATGAAACTTTTTATCAATACCTTGTAAAAAATTACGTAATACTTGGTCTTTACATTCACGATAGTTTTTATGCTCAGGCTTGCGAGAAAAAGCACTTAATTCAGGTTTATTTAGCTTAAAGTTTGCCAATGCCAGCATATCAATAATATCTTCAGCTTTTAGATTAAAAGCAATTTTAAGCTTAGTTAAAATAATATTGTTGTTTAGGCGTTTTTCAGCTTTCGGTGCTTCACCTTCTCTTTTCCCTCGGCGCTCGTTAATAAAGCCATTTAAAAATGCAGCGAACGTTGAGTCAGTACAATTAACATAAGCTGGATCTTCCTCCTTTTTCAACCAATTACTAATTTGATCACGAGTCACGGTTAAATCACCTGAGGCAAAAATCGAAATCACCTTTTGATCATTAAAATTAAAGGTATATCTTAGGCGGCGTAAAACATCGTTATTAGTCACAAACTTCTCCAAAACCAACGATTTTCGTTGGTTAGTACCGTTTTTATTAATAAGTTAACTTCTAAACATTTATAGAGCTTCTACTTAAAAGAAAAACAATACAATAGCTATTCAATTACGCGATATTATACACGCTTTAAATTACGAGATCTTTACCTCGGTGGCTTTAATCGCAATTGAATACGGCAAATCTAATTTTCTGCCAAAATTTAGCAGTTAAAACTAAAGTAAAACTCATGCTAAGATATGCGAAATTATGCAGTTAAAACATTAGTAATTATTTTAACCGCCAAGGTTGAACGCAAAATAAAAAAGAGCAGTCATGAGCAAAAACGTTAATCTATTTAATCCAGTTTTAGCAAAAAGTCGTGGTAAAAATGCCGACAAAAAAGTTTGGCAAAACTTACCAGGTAGCAGTGCCAGTCTCGCCATTTATCATGGGGCATTATCTGCTGAACAACCGATTTTATTATTAACTCATGACACGCCATCAGCAATACGTTTAGAGCAAGAACTGTCTAGTTTAAATCAGCAACAGCAATTATCTATTTGTTTATTCCCTGATTGGGAAACCTTACCATATGATACATTTTCGCCACATCAAGACATTATTTCTCAGCGATTAGCGACTTTATATCAATTATCGCGCATGGAAAAAGGCATCGTTATCGTGCCGGTAACCACCCTCATGCAACGTTTAGCGCCAAAACAATATTTAGAAGCGAACAGTCTAATTATTCAAAAAGGCGATAAGAAAGATTTACACCAGCTGCGACAAGAGCTTGAAGCGAGCGGATATCGCTATGTTGACCAAGTAATGGAGCATGGTGAGTTTTCAGCTCGAGGCGCCATTCTTGATTTATTTCCTATGGGCAGTAATACGCCATTTCGTTTAGATTTTTTTGATGATGAAATCGATGAAATTCGTTTATTTGATCCTGAAAATCAGCGCTCAAGTGACAAAGTTTCCGGTATTGACTTGTTACCGGCACATGAATTCCCGACCGATACTGACGGGGTAAATTTATTCCGTAGTCAATATCGAGAGCAATTTACCAGTACTATTCATAAAGAATCTATTTACCATCAGGTCAGCAATGGCATTATGCCAGCGGGTATAGAATATTATTTACCGCTGTTTTTCCAACAATCTAATACCTTGTGTGATTATTTATCAGAAAATACTTTGGTTATCGTTAGTGGCGATATCGACAAGTCACTTGCCAGTCATTGGACTGATATTGAGTACCGTTATGAAGACAGGCGTTATGACCCAACACGCCCGTTATTACCGCCTAGTCAATTATTTCTCAATAGCGAAGAACTATATAGCGCACTAAAACCTTTTGACCGCATCAATTTAAAACCAGAAACTATCGATGAAGATGTTAAAACGGCGCAAGTACAATTTGATGTCAACGCATTACCTGACTTAACTATTGACCATAAATTAAAGCAGCCTTTTGAGCTATTAAATAATTTTATTGCCAGTAAAGAAACACCAACAAAATTGTTATTTGTTGCTGAAAGCCAAGGTCGCCGCGAAAGCGTTTTAGAGTTACTGCAACGTAACCAAGTCAAACCCACTAATTTCGATAGTATTGAAGACTTTGTTAATAGTGACAGCGATGTCGGTATTACCGTAAATGCCTTAAGTGCTGGTTTTATCTTTCAAGCCAAAGGTAGTGCTAAGAAAAATTCTATCGCGCTAGTAACTGAAGCTGAGTTGCTTGGTGATGTAGTTCGTCAAACGCGCCGCCGTAGCAAGCAACAAGATATTCAAAACGACGCTATATTTAAAAACTTAGCAGAGCTGAGCATTGGCCAGCCAGTGGTTCATATCGATCATGGTATTGGTCGATATATGGGGCTACAAACCATAGAAAATGGCGGTATAACTACCGAATTTTTAGTATTAAGCTATGCCAGCGAATCCAAACTTTATGTGCCCGTTGCCTCATTACATTTAATTAGCCGTTATTCTGGTACTGATGCCGAGCATGCGCCACTACATAAGCTTGGTAATGACACTTGGAGTAAAGCTAAGCAAAAAGCGGCAGAAAAAGTTCGCGATGTGGCCGCGGAGTTACTCGACATTTACGCAAAACGCGCCAGTAATCATGGCTATAGTTTTAAACGTGATAAAAATGATTATCGCGCATTTGCTGACAGCTTCGGCTTTGAAGAAACCTTAGATCAAGAACAAGCGATTAATGCGGTGATCAGCGATATGCTATCTCCACAAGCCATGGACCGCCTTGTTTGTGGTGATGTTGGTTTTGGTAAAACGGAAGTGGCCATGCGCGCGGCATTTGTTGCTGTTAATGACGGTAAACAAGTGGCGATATTGGTACCAACAACACTGCTAGCTCAACAACACTATGAAAACTTCCGTGACCGTTTTGCCAATTGGCCAGTAAGCATAGAAGTACTTTCGCGCTTTAAAACCACCAAAGAACAAAATGCCGTTATTAAAGACGTTGAATCAGGTCAAATTGATATTTTAATTGGCACTCACAAACTACTGCAAAATAGCATTAAATATAAAGATCTTGGCTTATTGGTGGTCGATGAAGAGCATCGCTTTGGTGTTAAACAAAAAGAAAAAATCAAGCAGCTACGTTCAAATGTCGATATTCTTACCCTAACGGCAACACCAATTCCGCGTACGTTGAATATGGCTATGGGCGGCATGCGTGATTTATCTATTATCGCCACGCCTCCAGCGAAGCGATTAGCGGTAAAAACTTTCGTTAGAGAACGAGATGACGCCCTGATCAGAGAGTCAATATTACGTGAAATACTGCGTGGTGGTCAGGTATATTTCTTACATAACAATGTTGATACCATCGATAAAACCGCAGCCGATATTCAAGCATTATTGCCAGAAGCAAAAATAGTAACCGCACACGGACAAATGCGTGAACGTGAGCTAGAACGCATCATGAGTGACTTTTATCATCAGCGTTACAACGTATTAGTTTGTACCACGATTATTGAAACCGGTATCGATGTACCTAGTGCCAACACTATTATTATGGATAGAGCCGATCGTTTAGGCTTAGCACAATTACATCAACTGCGTGGTCGTGTCGGTCGTTCGCACCATCAAGCTTACGCTTACCTCTTAACACCACATGAAAAACGTATGACCAAAGATGCTAAAAAGCGTCTTGAAGCCATCGCCTCACTTGAAGATCTCGGTGCTGGTTTTACCCTAGCCACTCATGATTTAGAAATTCGTGGTGCTGGTGAGTTATTAGGCGAAGACCAAAGTGGTTCAATGAGCCAAGTTGGCTTTAGCCTCTATATGGAAATGCTTGATGCTGCTGTTGCCGCATTAAAAGACGGCAAACAATTAACTCTTGATCAAGTAATGAAAACGCAAACAGAAGTTGATTTACGCGTTGCTGCCCTACTGCCTGATGACTATATTTTCGATGTCAGCCTACGATTAAGTTTATATAAGCGCATTGCTAGCAGTAAAACCAAGCAAGCATTAGACGACGTACAAGTTGAACTAATCGACCGTTTTGGTTTATTACCACAGCCTGCGAAGAATTTAGTGCATATTGCAAAGCTTAAGTTAAAAGCTGAGAAAATAGGCATATCTCGCATTGATGCCGGTCCTGCTGGTGGCTCGATTGAGTTTAGCAGCGACACTAAAATTGACCCTATGTTCATCATCGGCTTAATTCAGCAGCAACCTAAAATTTATCAAATGGAAGGTGGTAATAAGCTTAAGTTTAAGCAAGTAACTGAAGATGCTAAAGCACGCTTTGTATTAATCACTACCATGATCAACGAACTAGGTAATCACTTACGGGCAAAATAGCTAACTAAACCGCTAGCCATGAGTAAAAACACTACACTAATAAGCAAAGCTAAATGATTGATAATTTAAGTATTGATCTAGTTTTGCTATTATCCGGTGGTAACATCGACATTGTCATTGCCGACAACGGCTACTAACAACTGGAAACTGAATGAAATTTAAGCAGCTTTTACTATGTGCCATCGCAATCGCATTACCTAATACGGTTAGTGCTGCGCCTCAAAAAAGTAATGACCGATGGTTCGAAATAGAAGTCATTTTATTTAGTCAATTAGGCGATAAAAGCCTGTTAAAAGAAAACTTTCCTGATGGTAGTGAACTGCCGAAATATCGTCGAACAGAAGACTTACTCGCGAGATATTTAAATCCTGACATTGCCAGTTTAAAACAGCTAATACCAAGCTGTGAATCACCACAATACAAGCCCGACTTGGCAACTCAAAACGCTAAATTGCCAGCTTTATTCACTGGGAAATCATTAACTGAAATATCGCAACTGTCATCGCTATCAGAGTCTTTAGCAACTGAATCATCGGTAACATTAAATGAGCTTAATAACAGCACGAATAGTTTCGGTGACGGCACGGCAACTCTTACCACAAGTACAGAAGCAACAACTCGGCCAATAGAAACTGACACTGTCGCATCGCAAAATAATAGTGAAAACGTAAGTTCATTCGAAAATGAATTAACCGCTGAGCTTTCTGATGAAAAGCGCGCCGAGATACAAGCTTTAGTGCTTGCTGCTGAAGCCGAGTTCAGTGATATAAAGTTTCAATACACTCCTAAATCAGCTTCACAAAGTTCAGATAAACTTTCGCGAAAAATAATGTGCCGAATTGATGAAGCCTATTTCGCAGAAATTAAAGCTAATGATCCAAGTTTTGATTACAACGGTTTTACTGTTGATAAAATGCCATTGAAAATCAATGCTATTGAAGACATCAACAGTGATATCACGCATCTGCTAAGTAAAGAATCGTTAAAGCTTGGCGATGTTATACAAGATTTAAGGTACACCAAAAATTTCCGTCCTATTTTGCATATGGGCTGGCGCCAAGTCGCTCGACCTAAAAAGCAATCTATTCCGGTGAAAGTATACGCTGGTGATAATTTTGCCGCTGATTATCAAAAACAGTTAACGCAATACCAATTAGAAAAGCGTCAACTAGACTTACTTCAGTTAGGCAGTGACCAAGTTGAACAATCACCGCTAGTTAACGGCATTGCTGTTGAAACCAATCAAGAATTGCTACTGGCACAAGCGAAAAAAAAGCGCATTGCCAATATTGTAGAACAAGTATCATCCGTATCAGATGACACTGAGTTGCTATTAAACTCAATTGAACATGACGACTTATCATTAAAAATCAATAGTGATACTGTTTTAACAAATGAAGATAACATTGCACCAATACCACCAGTGCAAGATTGGTTCATTGATGGTTTATTTAATGTTCATTTGAAGCACTACTTGTTTATCACTGCTGACTTCACAATTTTAGACAAAAACTTAGCTGAGCTTGCTACAGCACAATTAGCTAACAGCACATCAGCAGATAATGGCCCTATTGACAACTCCGCCATAGCAACACCAAATACGCAAGTACAAGCGAAAGCTATTCGCTTTAAGCAAAACCGGCGCGTTATTAGTGGTGAAGTGCATTATTTTGATCACCCTTACATGGGCATGATCGTACAAATTAGACCTTACAAAAAACCTAAGCCTGAAGAAGATAAGTAAAATATCTTAATCAGAAATAGAAACAATATTCAGAGGACATTATGGATAAAGAAATTGAAATTCAAGCGGCAGTATTTCGCCGTTTATTAGCACATTTAGACAACCGTAAAGACGTACAAAACATCGAATTAATGAACCTTGCCGGTTTTTGTCGCAATTGTTTTTCAAAGTGGACTGTTGCTGAAGCAAAAGAATTAGGCGTAGACGTCGATATTGATACGGCTCGTGAACAGGTTTATGGTATGCCATACAGTGAGTGGAAAGAAAAACATCAGTTACCAGCGACTGATGAGCAAATGGCCAAATTTAATGAGTACAACTCTAAGAAGTAACTTTAAATACGGCGAAGAAACTCAGTTTATTATCGTAGATTAACCTTGCTTTTATATGGTTTAACTTGCCCGTTAAATTTTAACGGATATCGCTGACTCTGTTGTTCTACGATCATTTCTATCGCGAGATTCTAACCATCGACCTCGACTTATTTTCTGTTGTCGACGATCCTCACCTACACGACGATCTGTTTCCGGTAAAACCTTTACCGTTGTTTCCATTGTTTTCTGTTCAGGTTCGAAAACAATGGCAAGCTCTTTGCGCAGCATTTTTTCTCTTTGGCTTTGTCTCTCACGATCTTTCACTGAAGGCTCCGCTTTAGCGGTATAACTTGGTGGCAGTAATTCGGCTATAACGTCCATGAATATTTCTCCGTCAAATACTGTTTTAGTTGTTCATTTAATCGGCAATACAAAAGAAAAGTTTAACTATTTTTTAGACTATAATTTCAAAGCAACTCGAACACTTCATGCTTACCAATACCTTCATCAATAAATGAACTTCACCTCATTGAATAATCGACAAAAAAGCATCAAACATGTATGGTAAACACGGCTATAAATTAGGAGAGTATTTTGCGCTTTAACTACACAACAACAATATTTCTAACCGCTATAATACTGGCAACAAATTTAGCCAATGCCCATCAAACGACAGTTAAGCCTATTCCAACGGCAAATAAAAAATATCAACTGATCATTAACCAAATAACTAGTAATGTTTTTCAACATATTTCATACCAGAAGATAAAAGGTTATGGCATGGTGCCCGCTAATGGTTTGATTGTCACTGAAGGTAAAAGTGCCTATATTATCGATACTCCTTGGACAGAAGCAGATACTGAAAAATTAGTCATTTGGATAAAAGAACAAGGCTTGACTCTTAAGAGTAGTATTTCAACGCACTCTCATGAAGATCGCGCTGGTGGTGTTCCTTATCTAAATAAATTATCCATCGACACCTACGCTAGCAAATTAACTAATGAATTATTAACGAAAAATAATAAACAAGCGACTAAACATGACTTAATAATGAATAACAGCTCGGTAAGCAAACCTTCATTTGCTAATGGTGTTATTGAAGTATTCTATCCGGGTGCAGGTCATTCTCACGATAACATAGTCGTATGGTTGCCCGAGCATGAACTATTATTTGGTGGCTGCTTTGTCAAGAGTCTGAGCAGTAAAACACTCGGTTACACTGGTGATGCTAATATTGCACAATGGCCAGCTTCAATGCAGAATTTAATTGATAAATACCCAACAGTTAAACAAGTTGTGCCTGGACATGGAAAAATTGGCGATGGTAAATTGTTGACGCACTCAAAAGCTCTAGCACTTAAAGTAAGTGCCGATTAGAACCGTGAAAAATGATTTATTATTGTATCGGTTAATGAGTAGATAAAAAATAAGCGTTACTTATAAAAATGCATCCACTTCATTTTGTGATAAATAGCGCCACTCACCTAAGGGTAAATCTGCTAACTTTATTGGCCCAATCTGCTCACGATGCAAACCCATAACTTTATTGCCTACGGAGGCGAACATACGTTTCACTTGGTGATATTTACCTTCGGTTATCGTCAACAACACTTCTTGTTCATCAATTTTTTCTAATTTGGCAGGACGAGTTAAGCCGTCTTCCCCCTGCAATTGCACGCCAGCAGTAAACCTTTCTGCAGTATCATCTTTTAATGGATTACGTAGCCATACGCGATAGACTTTTTCACACTGTTTTTTTGGCGAAATAATATTGTGCGACCAACGACCATCATCGGTAATTAAAACCAATCCGGTTGTATCAGCATCTAAGCGCCCAGCGATGTGCATATCGAATGCTCTATCAACATCAATTAAGTGTAATAAAGACGGATAAGTTTCATCCACATTTGAGCAAATGGTATCGACAGGTTTATGCAAAATAATATAACGAGAACTACGGGCTGTTAACTCTTCACCATCAATAGTAATGCTATTATTTTCATGTACTTGTGTTGACGGGTCTTTAATAACAACATCATTAACTAGTACCGTACCCATTTTAAGCAATTTTTTTGCTTCGGTGCGGGTAAGCTCAGTACTTTTACAAATAAATTTATCTAATCGCATAGGAAATGATGTCGCTAACAAAGTAATAGAATAAAGGCGACGCTATTATCGCCATTTAAATTATTTTAGCAAGACTATAGCTAAACTAGTTGCGGTTGCTGACTCAGCTAGCACAGTACCAGTAGCCTGCACCAAGTTGCGCAGTAATAAAGTCAATAAAATCGCTGTTGTTAGTCCACGGAGCAAGTTGCTCTTGCGTAATAACAACTTGATCACACATTAGCTGCACAATAGGCGAAATAGCTTTGGGGAATTCAACGGTTTTGCCATCAATGTAGCAAATACCTTCAGTGACAGTTTCAGGAAAATAAAACGCTCTCACACCACCTAAGCGCATTAAATTATGCTCTGCAATGGCAACTTTAATATCGTCATCAGCAATTAAATCAAGATCAGGTTGTAAGTCTAATTCGTGCTTAGCTTGAGTATAAAATCCGCCAATGAAGTGACGTAAAATTTCATCATTATCTGTTAACGAGGTGAGTTGCTGCTTTATTTTCTCAAAATCGTTCGCATCAATTGCGCCGCTATGCTGTGTTGCTTGGCGTTCAGGGTCGGTAATTAACTGACCACCTTGTTCATTGTCAATCAAATGATCGGCAAAACCACTGAGTAAACTCACCGCCGAATTCGTGCGAAAGCCAACTGAAAAACTTAAACTTGTTTCTAAGGTTACCCCTTCGTGCGGAAAGCCTGGTGGAATATATAAAATATCACCTGGCTCCAACTCAACGTCAATTATGGCTTCAAATGGTTCAACATGTAAAAGCGCTGCATGTGCTGCAAACTCACGATGTTGGCCTTCATCACCAACACGCCAATGTCGCTTGCCAGAGCCTTGGCAGATAAATACGTCGTACCAATCAATATGTGGCCCTACGCCACCACCAGGGGTTGCAAAACTGACCATTAAGTCATCTAAGCGCCAATGCGGAAGAAAACGAAATGGTTCTATCATTTGTGCCGCTTCTTCCGACCAGTTATCGAGAGCTTGTACAACCAGCGACCAGTTTTTATCACCTAAGTGCTCGTAAGATTCAAATGGGCCAAATTCAGCCTGCCATTCTTGACCTTTTTTATACACTAAGCGCGACTCAACTTCTTCTTCACAGGCTAATCCGGCAATTTCATCAGCGCTAATTGGGTCTTGAAAATGTTTAAACCCTTGGCGGATAACCACAGGTTTTTTCTGCCAATATTCACGTAAAAAATGTTCTTGGTTGAATTCATCAGCATTTAACTGGACCATATTAATAACCTTTTATGTTCTCATTCATACCAATTAACATCAGTTTATTGGCAGCTTTTCCAAATAATGTTGGTTAGCATTTACCTAAACAACAATTAACTTGTTCTAGTTTATGCCACAGACATGCCAGCAATTTTATGCCAGTAGCCATTACATTCTTCCACTCCGTCAAGCGGATATTTTTCAGGGGTCACTAGCTGATTACCAAAGCGGTCAAGCATGGTAAAAGCTTTTTCGTTATCAGCACTAATACGGGCAATATCAACTCCCATATTTACCATTTCAGGTACTTCATTCACTAAGTTGTATTGGTAGCCTGACATGGTTTGAATGCCATTTAAAATGAACACGCGCTCACCTTCTCGGCTATTCATTTTTCGCCCTTCAGGGTATTTAATGCAGCAATATTTACAATCGTCTTTTGGCCTATCTTCTGAACGAGCAGTAAAACAACGCGCTGAATAAGCAAGCGGCATATAGCCCCACGAAAATACTTCACACTCAAATTGGTCACGAATGTTTTCTTCTTCTGCTTGCTGCAGTAAAGTTTTCAGCCAATCACCAGAAACTTCTACTGGCATTACCCAGCGGCTCATACCTTGTCGAAGTAATACTTTTAAGGTTGCAATGTTGTAGCAGTTAATTGCCGGGCCTGCGACAAAAGGCAAGTTCAGCTCATACATCATTTGAACGGCGCTTAAATCATTTGCTTCAATAAGCAATTCACCATTACCGCATAATCGGCGCATAGTTTGAATTTCTGCCGGCGACTCCAGCAATGCCATAGTTGATAATACGATCTGTTTATCGCTATTACTGTTGAGTTCTTTGGCGAGGTTAATCCAGTCTTTCGCTCGTAGCTCACGGCGCTTAGAACAAACGGTTTCACCTAAATAAATAATATCGGCTTTACTGTTTAATGCTTGTTGATAATAAGCTTCAACATCATTTTTGGGCCAAAAAAACAAACTGGGACCAAGAGAAAATTTCATATTCATTTCCAACTATTAATATTTATTGCCATTTACGGTGATATGCGCCCAACGTGGTTTGGCTGCCTTCAGAAAGGTTTGATAAGGTATTCATCCAAGCCTGTTCAACATCATAAGCATCTGGGTTTTCGGCAAAACGGTCTAACGCCATGCGCCAAGTTTTCGCGACTTGTTCTACATAAGCAGGACTACGCTGACGCCCTTCAATTTTCACCGAGGCAATGCCCATTTTTACCAATTCAGGAATCAGCTCTAAGGTATTTAAACTCGTCGGCTCTTCTAAGGCATGATAAACATTGTTATCAACTTCAAAGCGGCCTTTACATAAGGTCGGATAGCCGGCATTTTCGTCACTTTGATAGCGGTCAATCAAGACATTATTTAAACGGCTTTCTAAGCCTTTATCGGTTTCTTGCCAACGAACATATTTTGCAGGGGAACAAGCACCCGCCGTATTTGGTGACTCGCCTGTCATATAAGAAGATAAGTAACAACGCCCTTCTGACATAATGCATAAGCTACCAAAGGCAAATACTTCTAACTTTACAGGGCTGGTTTTTGCTAATTGGCGAACTTGTTGCACTGACAATACGCGCGGCAATACAACACGTTCAACATCAAAGTTATTTTTGAAAAATTTAATCGCTTCTAAGTTGGTTGTTGATGCTTGCACTGAAACATGGCGTTCAACATCAGGGTATTTAGTTGCCGCGTAATCAAGCACACCTAAATCAGCAATAATCAAAGCATCAGTACCAATAGCCACAGCGTTATCAACTGCTTTACGCCAGCGTTCTTCGCCATCAGGATGAGCAAAAGTATTAATGGCTACATGTAATTTTTTGCCATGCTCATGCACATAGTCTGCACCTTTTACTAACTTACCATCATTAAAGTTAAGGCCAGCAAAATGACGTGCATTAGTATCATCTTTCATACCGATATAAACTGCATCAGCACCGTTATCAATCGCTGTTTTTAGCGCAGGTAGATTACCTGCAGGACACAAAAGTTCCATATCATCCGAACCAGAAATTATTTTGCTTGGCAGTGTACCTAGGTTCAGTCAGAGATTATTTGATATAAAATAACTAATTCATAGCCAGTGAGTTAAAAATAAAAGCTTGTTTTCAAGTAACATGAAGATACAGGTTCAACTTTGATCTGCTTCATAATAACGCTAGAGCTCACATGATAATGTAATGCTCATAATTTAAATGAGTGAACCTAAAGTATTGGCAGTCCTATTTTAGTCACTATTTAGCATGTGGAATTTACCTTGATTAATCAAATTACTGAACGAATTAGCTTACAGAACTTGCCGTTTAGCATACGAAGCAGCGCCTTATCGCTATTGCCTAAAATACTTAAACCGAGCTTACGCTTAGTGCCATTTAGCGCACAAAATAAAATATTGATACCTGCATTGCACTCGGTATTTAAAGAAGCAATTGAAGACGGCGACTTTGAATTTCTAACTGACAAATGGTTGAAAATATCCATTACCGATATTGATCTACATTGGTGGATTAGCTTTGATCAAGATCGACTTATCATGGCAGCGCCAGAGCTAGCGATTACAGAAGATGTTAGTTTTAGTGCTTCTGGCGATGATTTACTGCTTATTGCTGGGCGAAAACAAGACCCTGACACCTTATTTTTTCAACGTCGTTTGCACATTGAAGGTGATACCGAGTTAGGCCTAGAAGTAAAAAATTTGATTGACGCCGTTGATGTTGACCAACTCCCTAGTAGTGTACATAAAATCATTAATATCCTGGCAGACGTGGTTGAGCAAACCCAACAAGAAATTAAGCATGGCGTACTGGTCTAAGGCCGAGTCGACTTAGACATGAAGAACTAGAATGAAGGGAAATGTTTAACACTTCCCTTCAATAATCACTTTTAAACCAATATGTTAATTGATATAAACGAAGTAATTACTAACGAACCAACTGTACTGGCTTCGTTAGGCAAACAAACGCCAAGCAGAATGCTAAAGTAGCAACAATAAATGTACCTGCTCCTTCCCAACCGTAAGGCAGAATATCAAAATGAAATAAAATATTCTCGACAAAACCTAAAGCAAAGCCACTAGCTAATAGCGTTTTATTGTTTAAATTACCTTTTGCTTTAAACACCTTGGCTAATAAATAGCCAAGCATAGGGAATGCAGACCATATTACGAACGCTACAATTGAAAAAAACAATGCTAATGGTGACATAGTAGCAGTCATTAGTTTTTCAATTACCGCAAATGTTTGCGCCAAAATATAACCTAAATATAAATACAGCATAGAATCTCTCTGGGTTGTCTTACGTCTAGCTACAAACGGCTAAAGCGAATAGCAGTTTACAGAAATTACCGCTTAAGGCCTTGATCTAGTACAAAGCTAACAGGATAAATTTTTAACAATTATCAGCTAAAATAAATAGAATTATGTAAGTGAGAAAAATATTCAATAACGATATACTCGATTTGGACATGAACAGCCAAGGTTGAACAATACAGAAACAGTTATTCAACAATAGTTAGCTATTAAGATTTAAAAGCAACACAGATACTGAGTGATTAAACCTATTTAGAATAATCAGATATTTATCTCAATTGCAATAGTACAGATAAAAAGCAGAGTACAAGTGGATTTTCCATACTTGAATTCCAACCAAAAATTTATTTTATGAGTGAAAGGTGTTGACCAAAAATCGTACTGAAATCACACTAAAACCATAGTCGTAAGATAAGAACTCTATTACTTTATGAAGGTTATATGCTCATGTTTTTCATTAGAAAATTAGTTTATATTTTCGTTTTCATATCATGTCAAAATTGTTCAGCTATTGAGTCTATAACACTTGCAGCTGAAAATAGCTGGCCACCTTATTCAGACAAAAATGGTAATGGAATATCTAAAAATATTATTCAAGCAGCGTACCAAGCTATGAATGTCGAAGTTAAATTTATTGCCGTTCCGTATTCAAGAGCGCTAAAGATGGCTGAACATGGACAAGTTGACGGTGCTTTTAACGTGACAAAACAAAAGAGCACAATTAAAAGGTTCAATTTCGGTGAGATTCCCATATTGCAAGCCACTGCATCATTTTACTACCATAACGACTCTACAATGAACTTCACCTCTACAGATGAAATACCCGACACCACTTCTGTTGGAGTGATCATTGGGTATGAGTATGGTAATAACTACGAAAGAAATAAAAACCGTTTTAGAGAAGTCACTGTGGCTAACCAAGAACAACTAATTCAACTGCTCAGAAAAAAAAGAATAAAAGTAGCGATCATGTTTGATGAAATCGTTAAAAATAAATTAGAAAGTATGGGACTTCATGCTAACGATATAAAAAAAGGTCAAACTAACCACAGCAGCGATATTTATGTTGCATTTAGCAAATCAAAAGATACTAGAAATGCTTTAAAATTGCTTAACGAAGGTTTGATCCAGCTAACTAACTAAACTTAACTTTGAATCAAAAGCTCCTTTGAAATTTTTACTTTACATAAGGCTAATAGACCATCACCAATGAACATTGCTATTTAGTCAACACAAAATTGAGCACTAAAAGTACAGAAAAAAGATAGTAAATCGTATGTTAATATCATCGAATAAAGTATGTGTAATCACCTTCCAGCAACTTATTTATCACCCCAAGTAATTTAATTATCTCCATTCTCATTATCATTATCATCTTCGTCATCAAGAATATCTGGCGTCACTGCATCAACAACATCGATAGCTCCACCAACAACGGTTGTAGTGACACCTACAACCGTAGATACAGCAGTAACGGCAATACAACCTGATAAGCTCGAAAGTACGAATAACAATAGAATAACTTGCGCTATATTTTTCAATAGAGTTCTGCCAAATAAATGAATATATATAACTGAGTAGAATACGCTAATTTAATGGCGAATCAACAGTTGTTTCAACACCTTATAATGATAGTGATGCAATCAAAAAGCCGAGCTAAAATCAGAGCTAATCCATTGGTTATTACTACCTACATTAAAATTTGCTAACGACTCTCCATAGCTCATTGAATAGACTATCTAGCATGACACTCACTTTATATTAAAGCTAATAATCAATATCGGTACCTAAACCTATTATAACTAATAGAAAGCAGAATTGATGTTTGTTCATATTGATAGCCACTAAAACAGCCTTTTCACAGTAATTCGCCCCATAACGCTGATTTGTAGGCAGTAGCCCTCCTCCAGATTGTGCCTGATAAATTGTTGAAGATGTTTTTACTGGTTAAATAGGTATTTCAACCAAAGAATTTATCGCAATGACTTAAAGCCATTTTGCTCAATGCAGAGTCAGTGTTCTGTTAATTTTTTAATTGCTCTGTTAATTTAAAACAAAAAAATCCGCTAAGCGTTAACTTAGCGGCCAAATACTTTTTAGCTGAATTTAGTTATTTTTAAGAAGCTACCACCACATGGTGTATAAAATAGTTAAAATAATAACTACACCCAGTGCGGCAATATTAAAACTTCTTTCCGTGACAAAACTAACGTCAGTCAAGCTAACACTGGTGTCGCTACTTTCAGACTTGCCAGCTAATGATACCAACACCATCAATGCCAAACACATTAGAAACACTAAGCCAATACGATCCATAAAGGGTAGTTCTGGCCACATCATTCGTAAACCAAAAGAAAACGCTGCTGAGCCAATAGCAGCTGAAAGCGCCCCCATCGACGTTGCCTTTTTCCAAAACATACCTACCAAGAAAATCACTACAATGCCGGGCGTAAATACCCCTGTAAATTCTTGAATGTACTGGAAGGCTTGATCGAACTTACCTAATAAAGGCTCTGCCATAAACAAAGCAATAACCAAAGCAACTAATGTTGCAATGCGTCCAACACGCACATAGTGCTGCTGGCTAGCATCAGGCTTAATTGGGCGATAAATATCCATAGTAAAAATTGTCGAAATACTGTTGGTCATTGATGCTAACGAAGAGACAATTGCGGCAACCAAGGCAGCAAACACTAAACCTTTAATACCGACGGGCATTAATTCCATCATTGACGGGTAAGCTTGATCAGCATTTGGCAGTGTTGGATATAAAACGACGGCAGCAATACCCGGTAGCACTACAATAATTGGCATAAGTAGTTTCAAATAAGCGGCGAACGCAATACCTTTTTGTGCTTCTTGCAGATTCTTAGCGGCAAGTGCACGCTGAATGATGTATTGATTAAAACCCCAGTAGGAAATATTCATTACCCACATTCCGCCCACCAGCACTGAAATACCCGGTAAATTTGTGTATTGTGAATTTTCAGGCGACAAAATCATATCAAAGTGCCCAGGTAGCTCTGTGGTTAACTTGCTAAAGCCAGCCAGCATACCTTGCCCTTGTGAAACCGCATCAAGTGCGAGATAACTTAATAATAAACCACCAAAGATTAATAATATCACTTGAATTATATCGGTATAAGCAACAGCCTTCAGGCCACCATAAAGTGAATAAGCAATGGAAAACGCGGCTAAAAACAACATGCCATGCCACCAATCAACACCAGCAACCGTTTCTATGGCTAAGCCGCCTAGCCAAAGCACTGCAGTTAAATTTACAAAAACGTAAACTAACAACCAAAACAACGCTAATGTAGTTTTAACTCTGTGGTCAAAACGTTGGTGTAAGTATTGTGGCATGGTGAATATTTCATTTTTTAGAAAAACGGGTAATAAATATTTACCGACTAAAATTAATGTAATGGCTGCCATCCATTCATAAGAGGCAATCGCCATTCCCATAACAAAACCAGAACCAGACATACCAATAATTTGCTCTGCTGAAATATTAGAAGCAATAAGAGAAGCACCAATTGCCCACCAAGGCAGTGACTTTCCTGCTAAGAAATAATCCTCGGTATCTGCACCGTCTTTTTTATCGCTGCGCGAAATATATAGTGCTACAGCCAACAGACCGAGAACATAGACGATAAATACGCCAATATCGAACATTTCTAATTTCATTTTATAACCTCTTGGTAAACAGTTACCTATACAAATGATGCTTACTTATTATTGAATAGAACAATATATTTTTCAGTCTCTTAAATAGTCAATATTTTCAGCACTCTCTTAGTTTCATAGATACCATGCTTAGCGTATTTATACAAAATGCATTCGATTGCAAGCCGAATATTCTTACTTTTTCAGTAACCTTATTTATATTATTTTATTAAATAAATTATGCTGCAGGATAACATCCAATAAGGCATCACATTAAAACCTAAAACTTACATAAACCCATGAAATTAAGCTAGCTGTATACGCCGACAGCAACGCACCTCACCCTACAAGAAAAACTAATAGCATGATATTAAAGAGGCATTTATCAATATTTAAAGCAGGAAGTGGAATAAAATAGAATATTAAGCAGACACTACTCATCCGGAGTTTCAGTCATATAATGAATTTTCATTTAAAATGACATATTTATTTAAAATGACATATTTATTAAGTCAAAGCTTGCTTTAGCGTATCACTATTTAGCACGCATATTTTTTCAAACAGTGGCGGTCCAAAAGTAGTATTTTTAATGCTCTACTAACTTTAACGTGATAGTTTTATCGTGACGTTTACTTAAAATATAATCTAATGGCTAATACCAATATTCCACTTACCTTTTATAATGCTAAAGAGTAATGGAGTATTAAAGGCTAAAATGGATTAAGACTGTACCCTTCACTTTGTAAAACCGCGTGAGCTGTCATAGCAGAAAGTGCCATTTTTATTCCAGGTTGCAACATTTCATTATTGATATCGTAATAAGCCGCGGATTGGCCACATAAATAAATTTCTACTCGGTTTTTCATTAATTGCGTCAGTAATTCTGTATTGGCGTTATTTTGCTGAAATTTCTCTTGGTATAGTTCTGTTTTCATCAAATCGAAGCCGGCCTTGCCATGCACAACAAGTGCAAGTTCAATATTTTCGGCGGCAATGCCATTAGCCACGTGCATATTAATAAAACGCGCTAAAGTTTCTATTTTACGATTTATTGCACCAGCTTTACCTTGCTCACCAATATCAAAGGCAATCTTAAATTTAGTCTTATTATTAAACACTAAGTCCTGTTGAACATTGGCATGCTGGCCATAATTTTTTATCTCTGGACCTGCAGCAAATTTATTAGCTCCTGCCAGCACATTATTAGCTGTAGTAAAAACTACAGCGATCATTAACCATCGTGCTATAGATAACATCGAATTCTCCATTTTTTATAATTGGTATTATTTATATTTTATCATTTACTTACTTTGAATTAAGAATGTAGTAAACGCTGATAAAATAAAAAACATGCCATAAAATAGTATGCTTTATATAAGTTTATTCATGTATTGCTAAAGTATGGTTAAGCTTAATTTGGCTCTAAACCATCGATGGTCACACCTGATAACGACCCACTACCGCCGTTATCATTACTTCGCAGCTTAATCATCAAGCGTAAATCATTAGGTGAATCAGCATGGTGCAACGCGTCTGCATAGTTAATTAAACCTTTTTGATGTAAATTAAATAACGCTTTATCGAATGTTTGCATACCTTGGTCCGTCGACTTATTCATTACTTCTTTAATACTGCCAATATCACCTTTTTTGATTAGCTCAGCCACATAAGGTGAATTAAGTAATATTTCGATAGCAGCAACTCGACCATTACCATCGCAGGTGGGTACAAGTTGCTGAGCAACAATACCTCTAAGGTTTAAGGCTAAATCAAACAGTAATTTACCGTGTTGCTCTGCAGGGACTAAATGCATAATACGGTCAATTGCCTGGTTAGCGTTATTAGCATGTAAGGTAGCAATACATAAATGCCCTGTTTCCGCAAAACTTAAAGCATGTTCCATGGTTTCTTGGCTACGAATTTCACCAATTAAAATAACATCAGGCGCTTGGCGCAATGAGCTTTTTAGTGCGGCATCAAAACTCTCAGTATCTAAGCCGACTTCACGTTGAGTGACCATACACTTACCGTGCTCATGCACGAACTCGACAGGATCTTCAATAGTTAGAATATGACCTCGAGAATTATGGTTTCGATAACCGATTAATGCCGCCATTGAGGTTGATTTACCTGTACCTGTGCCACCAACAAATAATACTAAACCTCGTTTTGACATCACTATATCTTTCAATACTGGCGGTAAACCAAGGTCATCTGCATCAGGTATTTCGGTAATAATACGGCGAACAACCATACCCGCCATATCCCGCTGCCAAAATGCCGAAATACGAAAGCGGCCGATACCATCAATTGAAATAGCAAAATTACACTCTTTGCTTGTTTCAAATTCAATTTTTTGCTTATCTGACATAGCGTCATGTACTAAAGCTAGTGCTTGTGCTGGCGTTAAAGTTTGTTTATCAATCGCCGTCATTTCACCATTGATTTTTGCACTCACCGCTAGCTTAGCCGTAACAAACATATCTGATGCTTGTTTTTGCACCATTTTTTGTAATAAGTCATTAAAATTCATTTAACTACCCTTTCGATACAGGCAAAGTAACTAGTAACCCATAAATTGATTTTTATCTTGCGCTTTACTCATTGCATCTTGTTTAGTGATGATTCCTCGATTCACTAGGTTTTGTAAACATTGATCCATAGTCTGCATGCCATGAGTCATACCGGTTTGAATCGCGGAATACATTTGGGCAGTTTTATCTTCACGGATCAGATTGCGAATTGCCGGGACCCCCATCATGATTTCATGCGCAGCCACACGCCCTCCTCCTACTTTTTTCACTAACGTTTGCGAGATAACCGCTCGTAATGATTCTGAAAGCATAGAGCGTACCATAGACTTTTCTTCCCCAGGAAATACATCAATAATACGGTCAATGGTTTTAGGCGCTGAGGTAGTATGCAAGGTGCCAAAAACTAAGTGCCCCGTTTCAGCAGCAGTCATAGCTAAGCGAATGGTTTCCAAGTCACGCATTTCACCAACCAGAATAACATCAGGGTCTTCACGTAGCGCAGAACGTAATGCCGCGCTAAAGCTTAAGGTATCACGGTGAACTTCACGTTGATTAATTAAACATGACTGGCTCTCGTGGACAAATTCAATAGGATCTTCAATCGTTAGAATATGATCATGCTTGTTTTTATTAATATAATCGACCATGGCGGCTAATGTTGTTGACTTACCTGAGCCTGTTGGGCCTGTTACTAACACTAAACCACGTGGAAACTCTGATATATCGCGAAAAATTTCAGGACAATCCAGATCATCTAATGATAATACCTTACTCGGAATAGTACGAAATACAGCAGCGGGGCCACGATTTTGATTAAAAGCATTGACCCTAAAACGAGCTAAATTTGGTACTTCAAAAGAAAAATCGACCTCTAAATTTTCTTCATACTCTTTGCGTTGGCGATCATTCATAATATCATAGACCAAAGCGTTAACATCTTTCTCATCAAATGCTGGTATATTTAGTTTACGTACATCACCATCAACGCGAATAGACGGTGGCGTGCCTGATGACAGATGTAAATCGGATGCATTATTTTCCACACTAAATGCGAGTAATTCGGTAATATCCATACAAACCTCTAAGTCGAATTAATAATTTAACTAACAACTGAATAAATCATTGAGAACTGAAATAAACAATATGATTGCTATTAAAGATAATATTGCTGAAGTTGAACTGCAAATTTCTTCTGCCTGTCAACAAGCTCATCGCAACACTGCTGAAGTCACTTTACTTGCTGTTAGTAAAACCAAGCCTATGTCCATGATTGAACAAGCTTATGAAGCAGGTCAGCGTAATTTTGGTGAAAGTTATGTACAAGAAGCCATTGAAAAAATTACCGCCTTACAGGATAAAACAGACATTTGTTGGCATTTTATTGGTCCAATTCAAACCAATAAAACCAAACTAATCGCCAAAAACTTTTCTTGGGTGCATAGCATCGACAGAGCTAAAGTCGCAATACGCCTTAATGAGCATAGGTTTGGTCAAGATACCCCGCTAAACATCTGTTTACAAGTGAATATTAGCGGCGAAGAAAGTAAATCTGGCGTTTCAGTTAATGAACTACCGGCATTGCTTAATACCATTGCTGAATGTGAAAATTTGTCTTTGCGCGGTTTAATGGCAATTCCAGAAAAAAACGCTTCACAAGCAAGTTTTACCTGTATGCAAAATTTATTTATCAGTATACAAAAGCAATACCCAAGTGTTGATACACTTTCTATGGGCATGTCAGCAGATATGCAATTTGCCATTAACGCAGGTTCAACCATGGTACGTATTGGTTCAGCAATATTTGGCATTCGCGCCCATAAATAAAGTATAAACTCTAATACGAAAGTCGCCTACTCACGAAATAGCGCATTCGTTACAATTAAACAAATTTTAAAACTATCGCTATCACAATTAAGATTGCAACCAAAATAAGCAATAAACTATTAATAGGTAAATTATGAAAAAAGTCGCATTTATTGGCGCAGGTAATATGAACGGCGCGATTATTTCAGGTTTAGTACAAAGTGGTTACGCAGCTAAAAATATCATAGTGTCTAATCCATCAGCTGAAAAGCGCTTAGCATTACAGGCAAGCTTGGGAGTTAAACAAACCCAAAGCAACATTGAAGCAGTGCAATTTGCTGATGTTATCGTATTGGGTGTTAAACCCTACTTAATTAGCGAAGTATGCCAGCAATTAAATGAGAGTATCGATCTAACAGGTAAGTCATTTATTTCTGTTGCTGCGGGCACAACGCTTACGCAAATTGAGCAAGCATTGGCTCAACCATGTTCAGTTTTTAGAACAATGCCGAATACACCATCGCAAATTGGGGAAGGTGTTACGGGTATTTATGCTAATGCAAAAGCAACTGACGATGAGAAAGCCTTTACTGAAACTTTAATGGCATCTGTTGGTATTGTTAAGTGGCTTGAAACCGAAGCACAGATCGATCACATTATCGCGGTATCGGGTTCGGCTCCTGCTTACTTTTTCTTATTTATGGAAGCAATGGAAAAACAAGCACGTACTTATGGTTTTAACGAACAAGACAGCCGAGAGCTAGTGCAACAAACCGCCTTAGGTGCTGCAAAAATGGTGATAGAAAACCAACTTCCTATTAGCAAACTACGCGAAAATGTTACTTCTAAAGGCGGTACAACACAGGCTGCAATAAGCTCCCTTAGCGAAGGCGGCTTGGAACAACTCGTAACAAAAGCAATGACGGCGGCACTGGATCGTGCTAAAGAAATGGCGAAAAATAGCTAATCGTATTAACATCACCTTAATTGAGATATCAGTTAATTGAAGCATCAGTGTATTACTGGCCAATTCAAAACTTGATATCTCTTACTTACTGCCCAACATATTTAGTAAGTACAATCCCTTCTCATAATTTTGGAGTTTTAAATGGAAGCAATTAATTATTTGCTTAAATTTGTCTTTGACGCTTTTTTAATGGTTTTAGTGTTGCGGGTGTGGTTACAGCTAGTAAAAGCTGATTTTTATAATCCTTTGAGTCAGTTTATTGTTAAAGTCAGTAACCCCTTAGTGATCCCACTACGTCGTATAATTCCAGGCCTAGGTGGTATCGATTTATCGACCGTTATTTTGGCTTACGTAATTGCAACATTAACTTTTATCATCATTCCATTAATTAATGGTGGCCCTGTTGATATCGTCATGGCACTTTATTTAGGCCTAATTTATTTGATTAAACAAACGGGTATATTATTATTTATCATTATGCTGGTCATGGCATTAATGAGTTGGGTCGTTCAAGGCTACAATCCAACACAAATGATTTTTCACCAATTAACAGCTCCAGTTTTAGCACCAGTGAGACGCATTGTTCCTAACATTGGCGGCCTTGACTTGTCAGTACTCGTGACCTTTCTATTACTCAATGTCATCAATATTTTATTACGTGGCTGGGTGCCTTATTGGGCAATGATATAATAGTTATTTATCCTAACTGAATTAGTCGTATATACTCTAAGCTATACGACTTGAATCTTTAAGGTCATCATCATGAAAAACATCATAAACAAATTAGTGTTACTTGCTCTCTTAACAATATCATTTATCAGCACAACTAGTGCCGAGAACATGAAAAAAATGGACGATATTAATGTTCATTACATTGCACTTAGCTCAACATTTTTAACGCCAGAAATTGCAAAAGCTTATGGTCTTGAGCGCAGTCGTTACAAAGGTTTGATCAATATTTCAATTTTGGATAATACCCAGAAAGGTAATCCCGCTAAAACAGTTTTCATCAATGGTAAAGCGCGTAACGATGTCGGCCAAATAAAGTCGCTCGATTTTACCGAAGTAAAAGAAGGTGATGCAGTTTACTATTTAGCACAAGTTAGCTATAGCAATGAAGAAACAATTTATTTCGATATCAATATCAGTGATAAAGGCAACCAGCATAACTTAAAGTTTTCGCAAAAGTTTTATGTTGATTAGTTGGTGATAAATTAAATAGTTTTTAAAACGTTATATTTACGAAAGGTAATGATTACTTTGAAATATAAAAAGCGGCAATTAAATTGTCGCTTTTTTATGTACAGGAAGTACGGTATAACGCGGGGGGAATGGACGCACAAGAGCGTATGTATTTTTCTCTTGGGTATGACTGTAAACTTCATATTTTAAATAGGCTTAACTCGTATCAGCTGATACAACTTATGACCAAAAGTATTTACTAATAAACCTAGCATCACGATGCAAATCCCCCAAATTTGTTGCGCCGACATACTTTCATCAAGCAAGATTACCGCAGATACCATACCAACAACGGGAACCGCCAATGTAAGTGGTGCAACTTGCCCTGCTGGATAATGGGTGAGTAAATAACTCCATAAGCTATAACCAATAATTGATGCGGCAATCGCCAGATAAAATAGCACTACAAAGCTCAGCCAATTTAAATTCAATAAGCTTTGCTTAATGGCATCTTCTCCTTCAACAATATAACTGGTGAGGAAAAAAGGCAGCATAGCAACCCAAGATGACCACACCACTAAGCCAATATTTGCTCGGTAACCATGCTGGTTAATCATTCGATTAACTACATTACCTAAGCCCCATGCTATGGCGGCAGCAATAGTAAAGACAAAGCCAATTAACGTCATATTGCTTGTTTGACCTGAACTACCAATAATATACAAACCAGCGCCCGCAATCAGCATTGCCAACACTTGATTAGCTTTAATTTGTTCTTTTAGAATTATGACAGAAAACAGTAAGGTGAATATTGCTTGAGATTGTAAAACTAGTGACGCTAACCCTGCTGGCATACCTACAGCGAGCGCCGAAAACAGCAAAGAGAACTGCCCAAAACATAAGGTAAAAGCGTATAGCGCCATCCAACGCCATGGAATATCAGGCTTACGAATGAATAAGCTTCCTAGAAGCCCGACAAGTAAAAACCTTAATCCCCCCATTAACAATGGCGGCATAGACTCAACACCCCACGCAATAATGATGAAGTTGAAACCCCAGATAAAAATAATCACCAATGCAATCAATGTATCTTTTAACGACATATTACCTCTGAGTTATCACAAAGCTACTCCCTCTTTGCTTTAGATTAAGGTATTATGCGCGCCATTGTTATGATTAATTTATTCAAAGGGTTTAGTGATGTCGACTATCGTATTAGCAACTGGTAATAAGGGCAAAGTTAAAGAGCTCGCCAGCCTGTTAGCAGAGCAAAATATTGAAATCAAACCACAAAGTGAATTCAATGTGCCTGACGTTGCTGAAACCGGCACCACCTTTGTTGAAAACGCCATTATCAAGGCCCGTCATGCTGCTAAAATTACAGGTATGCCTGCCATTGCTGATGATTCTGGATTAGAAGTTGATGCTTTAAATGGTGCTCCTGGGGTTTATTCTGCTCGATATGCAGGTGAAAATGCTAGTGATGATGACAACACAAATAAACTATTAACTGCATTGGAAAATGTAGCTGACGAAAAGCGTAGTGCTCGTTTTCATTGTGTATTGGTTTATATGCGTCATGAAAACGATCCAACACCACTAATTTGTCACGGTGTTTGGCAAGGTAGCATTTGTCGTGAAAAACAAGGCGAACAAGGCTTTGGGTATGATCCGGTATTTTGGCAAGAGCAACATAAAATGACTTCAGCACAATTACCTCGAGATTTAAAAAATCAACTGAGTCATCGTGGTCAAGCCTTGCAGCAATTAGTACCACTACTTGCCAAAGAAATTATTTAATATGTTAATTGCACCACCATTATCGCTATATATTCACATACCCTGGTGTGTGGAAAAATGTCCATACTGCGACTTTAATTCTCATGCCTTAAAACATGCAATTCCTGAGCAAGATTATGTAGCGCAGTTATTACTAGATTTAGACACAGATATAGCGCGTTTCAATTTGCAGCAGCGCCCTTTGCATTCAATATTTATTGGTGGCGGTACACCAAGCTTATTTTCAGCGCCAGCAATTGAGCAGTTATTAACACAAGTGCTGCAACGTTTTGAACATAAAGCTGATATTGAAATAACCTTAGAAGCAAACCCTGGCACGGTTGAAGCTGAAAAGTTTATCGGCTTTTTTAACGGCGGTGTTTCTCGTTTATCGGTGGGTGTGCAAAGTTTTGAATCAGATAAGTTGATAAAGCTTGGCCGTATACATGACAGTCAACAAGCGAAAACAGCAGCAAACTTAGCTAGTGAATGCGGTGTTAAAAGTTTTAATTTAGATTTAATGCATGGTTTACCTGAGCAAACCGTTGAACATGCACTCGATGATTTAAAAACTGCAATTAGTTTAAAGCCCACTCATATTTCATGGTACCAATTAACCATTGAGCCAAATACCGCCTTTCATTCTAGGCCACCTAAATTACCGCAAGATGAAATACTGTGGAATATTCAAGACCAAGGCATAGCCCTGCTCAATGAAGCAGGATATCAACAATATGAAATATCAGCCTACAGTAAGCCTGAATACCAATGTCAGCATAACCTGAACTATTGGCAATTTGGCGATTACCTCGGCATTGGTTGTGGCGCACACGGCAAAATTACTGATGTCGATAATCAACAAATCTATCGCACAGTGAAAGTAAAACACCCGAAAGGTTATCTAGACACCAGCAGAAAAGCGCTCGACAAAATTCATACGGTGACAGACGAAGAATTGCCGTTTGAGTACATGATGAACCGACTGCGCTTACATGCTGGTTTTTCGCTTGATGAATTTAAAGCCTACACAGGCCTGAGTGAGCAAGCTGTTTTACCGACATTATTGCATGCGCAAGAAAAGCAGCTGATGGAATTCGATGGCAAGCTTTGGTCAGTCAGCAAATTAGGCCACAGATACCTTAATGATTTATTAGAAATGTTTTTATAACTTATGGCTGACAATACCTCACCACTTAATACAAGTTTATCATTAGCGGCAGACTTTTCAGCTGAAGATGAAAAGTTCATGCGCCGCGCTATTGAATTAGCAATGATTGCCGAAAGTCACAATGAAATACCGGTTGGTGCTGTAATAGTTTGTGATGGCAAAATTATTGGTGAAGGTTTTAATCAATCAATAATGAACAACGACCCGTCAGCACACGCCGAGATGATGGCAGTTCGTGATGCCGGTAAAAACATCAAAAATTATCGTCTATTAAACTGCACCTTATACGTAACACTTGAGCCTTGTTGCATGTGCGCAGGCGTACTAGTGCACAGCAGAATAAAGCAATTAATATTCGCCAGTGAAGACTTTAAAACAGGTGCTGCCGGTAGCGCTTTCGCCTTAGTTAACCATGAAAAGCATAACCATCAAATAACAGTAAAATCAGGGCTACTAGCAACAGAGTGTAGCGCTATGCTTTCAGCATTTTTCAAACGTCGCCGCGCGGAGAAGAAAGCTGAAAAGAAATTAGCCAAGAGTTTAAACTGCTAATTTTTCTTATAACAATTTGATTAAATTTGTATTTTTACTGTACGTAGAAAATATTTTAGGGCGAGATACTAAATATAAAAAGGGTAAGCATTTAATGCTTACCCTTTTTTATTTTTTGTCAAATTACTTAATTTTGCGTTGATACTCCTAGCAACAAGCTAATTTCTTTAGTTATTTCATCAATACGATTTACATCAGTGGGCGCTATAAAGATTGTATCATCACCAGCAAGCGTACCAAGAATTCCCGTCGACTCACCTAAGCTATCTAACATTCTTGAAATTAACGGTGCGCCACCAATACCTGTTTTTAAAATAATCTGCATATTATTATGTTTAACACTAATAACGACAGATTGAATGGCTTGCTTTGATTTAGGCACAGCAAGTTCGTCAGGTAGAATATAAACCACTTGTTCACTGGCATTACGCATTTTTACTGCGCCAAGTTTAGATAACAAACGTGATATTTTCGCTTGCGACATATTCTTAAAGCCTTGCTCAGCAAGCGCATCAGCCAACTGGCTTTGCGAACCATAGCATTGCTCTTTTAACAAAGCTTTAAATGCTAAAATTAATTCTGCTTCATTTTTTTTACGGCTTGTTGTCATTATTTAGCTCAAAACGGAAATATCTAACGCCTATTGTATAAAATAAAAAAATATTCAGCCATTTTTTATTTTATACCCAGTGTTTTATCTTCTTTTATTCAACAACCAACTTACGCTGTTCACTTAATCCCATCGCAAGAATAAACGGATCTTGTTTCTGTTGGGCAATAAAATCAGCCTTGGTTTGTAAGTCTAACCATTGATGAGCAATTAAACTTTGCGCAACAGCGCCGCCTAATGTTGCCCCAGGCCCCAGAATAATTAACTTATCGGGGGCAAACTCTTTAATCGCTACTTCAATCGCTTTCGAAAAGTTATATGGCGCTACCACTTGCGTATCAAGAGTATAATTATAAAGTTGTTCGGTATCACAACTATAGGGTTGCCATACTTGCCCTAAGCCATCAATAAGTGGCACTTTCGGAGCAGAAAACATATCGGCTGAAAGTTGCTGCATAGCTTGCTTAGAAACATCAGTTAGCAATGGTGTGTGAAAAGCAGCATGGTTAAACAAATTCATCGGATATCTGTCTTGCACAACAGGTAATACGGCTTCTAACGCTTTTAAGCCTGCTTTATTACCACCAAAAACAATGTAGCCACCTAAGTTAATAGAAACGTGCACATCACAAGCACTATCTTGATTTACTTCGGCTAGCCATTGCATAACTTGCTGCTCTTTTTCAGCTTCTATTTTCCAGTCATCATTAATAATTGGATAAATCATCTGACCGCCAACCAAGCCGTTAGTCATCATTGAACCCATGGTATTAATTAATTCTATTGCTTGTGGCTGGGCTAATGCGCCAGCAACCGCTAAGGCGATATACCAGCCCATGGAGTTACCTGTAACGGCAACAACATCAAACTCTTCTTCATTAATCGTTTTGTAATCTGACAGTGCGCAAGCATAAATAAGTGCTGAAGCATTTTCTCCAGCGGTATGCACTCGCATACTATAGTTATCCATACCATCAAGTTCAGAAACCTTCATTTGTCCCTGACTATCACGATAATCATCTATTAAAGAAATAATTTCTGTTTTATCACCGTGTAAGCGCTGTAAGTAACCTAACTCTTCTTTATTGTACGTGCCGCGACCAGGACAAATAACCACTGCGCGTTGCTTCTTTTTTACTGACTGTTCTACTGATGAACTCATTGGCAAATCTCCGTAGCCGCTGTCACTATATTTTCTACCGATGGCAGCACCTCATAAGCAGCCGCGCCTAAAGGAATAAAACTATCACTGGCGGTAACTCGCTTAATTTTAGGCAACGTTTCAGCTTGCTCATGAATCAAAGTCACTAGCGCTTCACTAATTGAGCCGGTTTGACGACATTCATCAACAATAAGTACACTTTCACAATCATTAACCTGCGCCAAAATACCTTTTTCATCAAGCGGAGCTAACCAACGTAAATCAACCACACGAACATCCATACCTTGAGCTGCAAGTTGTTCCTGCGCTTGGCGTGATAAATAATAGCCATTACCGTAAGTTAAAATACATAACTGCTTGCCTGAGCCAGCGACCTTAACACCTAAGTCAATACTGTTATCTGACAATGCTGGAGCCTGATATTCATGCGTCCACAAGCCATCGCCTTCTTGATGCAAATCTTTGGTCATATATAAAGCGATCGGCTCTAAAAATACCACCATGCGCTGTTGCTCTTGCGCCAAACGCACACTACTGCGCATCATTTCCACGGCATCTGCACCATTTGACGGACAGGCAATAATTAATCCAGGAATATCACGAAAAACAGCAAAAGAATTATCATTATGAAAGTGACCACCAAAACCTTTTTGGTAGGCTAAACCAGCAATGCGGATAACCATAGGGTTAGTAAATTGGCCATTAGAGAAAAACGGTAATGTTGCTGCTTCACCTCGAATCTGATCTTCTGCATTATGCACATAAGCTAGAAATTGAATTTCAGGAATAGGTAAAAAACCATTATGAGCAAGCCCAATCGCGGTGCCCAAAATAGTTTGTTCATCTAACAAGGTATTAATCACTCTATTCTTACTAAAGCGCTCACAAAGCTTAGCAGTAACATTATAAACGCCACCTTTTTTACCAATATCTTCACCACACATAACAATGTTTGGATACTCAGCCATTAAGTCCATTAATGCCCAGTTAATCAATTTAGCTAAGTGCTGTTTTTTCTTTAAATTATGTTTTTCGTGCTTAAAAATTTCGCGACGCTGATCTTCACTAACCGCAACAGAGCTTCGTGCTTTGGCAATATCCGGCACAATGCTGGCCATAACGGAGTCAGCAGATGTTAGTTTTTCTTTACTCGCGGCATTTTCAGCAACTACGGCAATACGTTGTTCTACTTGCTGATAAATATTGATTAGTTCATCAGGCGTTAAGATATTGTTTTCTAAAATAATGCGCGCGGTATGTAATAGTGGGTCTTGAAATTCAGTGGCGGTAATATCAGCCATATCACGATACACAAACTCAGCATCTGAGCCTGCATGTCCTAATAAACGTACAGTTCGAACATGCAAAAATACCGGCTTACGCATTTCACGTGCAATCCGCTCTGCTTCTTTCGCGGTTTGATAAGTGTCTAAAATATTTAAACCATCACAATAAAGATAAGTTAGCCCGGCTCTATTTTGATAATTAGCCGCGATCCAGCCATCAGGTGTTGAGGTTGAAATACCAATGCCATTATCTTCACAAACAAACACTATTGGCATAGGAATCGATTGATACGCTGCCCATGCGGTACTGTTTATTGCGCCTTGGGTTGTTGAGTGATTAGAAGATGCATCACCAAAATTACAAATAATCACACCGTCATCAGGTATTTCACCTTGGTGCGCTAAGCGCTTAGCGAGAGGAATACTGTAAGCTGCGCCCATCGCTTTCGGTAAATGAGAAGCTATGGTACTGGTTTGTGGCGGAATAGACAGCGCTTTACTGCCCAACACTTTATGACGTCCACCGGAAATAGGATCGTCTTTCGAAGCCGCAAAGGATAACAACATATCATATAGCGAAGTTTGCCCCGGCACTTGCTTACCACGTTGGATAACAAAAGCACCACTACGATAATGTAAAAATGCCATATCTGTTGGACGAAAAGCTTTTGCATAAGCCGCATTACCTTCATGCCCTGAGCTGCCTATCGTATAAAAGCTTTGCCCTTTCTTTTGCATTACCCGTGACTGTAAATCTAAGTGCCGACTCATAGCCTGAGTTTCAAACAAGTCGATAACATCTGTCGCAGATAAGCCGACATCGCTTGGAGTTAAATTAATCGAGGATTGCGGTAGCGTTTGTGCACGAACAAAATTGATAAAATTTTCTTTCACCAATTGATTACGATCAGACATCATATCTCCAGTGGAAATTGTGATTTTTGAATATTGTTGAATTTCGTTAAGCTGATAAACAAAAGGCGTATGGTATATACCCATACGCCTTTAATTATGGTTAACTTTAGAAGAAAGCCTGTAAGCCAGTTTGCGCTCGACCTAATATCAGGGCATGAATATCATGCGTCCCTTCATAGGTATTAACGGCTTCAAGGTTCATCATATGACGAATAATATGAAACTCATCAGCAATACCGTTACCACCATGCATGTCACGAGCAATTCGAGCAATTTCTAAGGCTTTGCCACAAGAGTTACGTTTGATCAGTGAAATAGCTTCAGGTGCTAATTGGCCTGAATCCATTAATCGACCTACCTGTAAACAAGCAAATAGACCAGTAGTGATATCCGTTTGCATATCCGCTAATTTCTTTTGTACTAACTGTGTTGCTGCTAACGGGCGACCAAATTGTTCACGGTCAAGTGTATATTGACGGGCACCATGCCAACAGAATTCCGCAGCGCCTAATGCGCCCCAAGCGATACCGTAACGCGCTTTATTCAAACAGCCAAATGGACCAGATAAACCTTTAACATTAGGAAGCATGTTTTCGCTTGGTACAAACACATTGTCCATCACGATTTCACCAGTAATCGATGCACGTAATGAAAACTTACCTTCAATTTTAGGCGCGCTCAAACCTTCCATACCTTTTTCTAAAACAAAACCACGGATAACACCGTCAAGTTTTGCCCAAACAACAAATATGTCAGCAACCGGAGAGTTAGTGATCCACATTTTATTACCTGTCATGCGGTAACCGCCTTCAACAGCAGTAGCATGAGTCGTCATACTCGCGGGATCTGAGCCAGAGTTTGGCTCAGTTAAACCAAAACAACCAATATGTTCACCAGTAGCAAGTTTAGGCAAATACTTCATACGTTGCTCTTCGCTACCGTAGGCGTAAATTGGGTGCATCACTAATGATGATTGCACGCTCATCGCACTACGGTAACCACTATCAACACGCTCCACTTCTCGAGCCACCAAACCATAAGTTACGTAATTAACGCCAGCACAACCGTATTTTTCAGGCAATGTTGCGCCAAGTAAACCTAACTCGCCCAGTTCACGCATTATTTCAACGTCAAATACTTCATTGCGGTTAGCTTCTAGTACACGAGGCATCAACTTTTCTTGGCAATATTGGTGGGCACTATCACGGATCATTCGCTCTTCTTCAGATAATAAAGAATCGAATAAAAGTGGATCTTCCCATTTAAATGAAGGACGGTTAGCACTGCTTGAACTAGACATGAAATTACCTATTTTTTAGCGGGTGAATAATAAAGTGCAAAAATAATAAGCAAATAACAGCCAAAGTTAAAATATTCTTTTCCTTTATCTGTTATAGTTTTTATCTATACCCCAGTTAAACAAGTAACTCTATGGACTTAAAGTCACTTTATTATTTTACTTCGGTTTATGAGCTGAAAAGCTTTAGCGCTGCGGCGAAATCTTGCTTCATTGCACAGCCCTCAATATCATCAGCAATTGCACAACTAGAACAACAACTTAGCGTACAACTATTTAAACGACACGCCCGTGGCGTAACCCCTACAGAGCATGGAGATAAACTATTCCCTCTAGCAAAACAGCTTTTAGGTCAAGCCGGCGCAATTAAAACAATATTCACCGAAAAAGCCAACAAACGAGCATTTAACTTAGGAGTTACTCGAGGTTTAGGTGTAGAAAGAATGAGCCTACTACTAAAAGATTTTACCGCTGCGCAACCCTTTGTAGAGCTAACTTTAGTATCACATTTAGAAAATGTTGATGCTCGCATTATTCTAAAAGATGAATTAAAAGACGGTGAACTATTTATTGATATGTGGCAAGAAGACTACTTACTCGCTCTACCTTATGACCATATATTAGCGCTTAATGACGCAGTAACGTTAAAGCAGCTTGATGGCTTACCCTTTATCCAACGCACCCCTTGTAGTGCTTGGAATAACTTACAAGATACCCTAGCAATGACAGGCATAAGTTTAGATATTCGCGCGAAAATCACCACCATAGATTATGCTATAGGCTTAGTGCATGCAGGCATAGGTTGTGCATTTTTACCTGCACATGCGGAAATAATAAACCAGAGCGATGTCGTTTTTAGATCGATTGATAGTCTACAATTAACCAGAGAAATTGTTTTAGCCTATAGTCAATCTTCTGAAATCGTTGACACTTTGAAGCGATTGGCTATTAAGCATGCAAATTAGTATCGAGACAATAAAAAAGTAAGAATGTTGCATATATTTAGCTTTTCTTACATTTTTTAAACACTTTATAGAGCGTATAAACTAACGCCAATTAGTTACATTTGATAATATGTGACAAAGTACCATGGTTTAAAAGTTCATCTTAATGGTCACTTCATCATGCAACGATAATGTAATTATTAACAAAGCCCTTAACGAATAATAAATTAAGCTAAAATGTCAAAAAAAAATAACAATAAAGAGTGCATTAAGAAGGTACATTGTCGACTTTGTCTAGCGAGTAATTCTCAGCATACTACTGACAATAATTCATCGAGAATAAGTAGATATTATGCGATTTAAATGCCTAATAATAACACTGATGTTCGTTTGCTTACCTAGTTTAGCAAATGAAAAAATTCCAGAAAATGAAACCACTGTTTTTAACGAAACCTTCAGCTGGCAAGTGATGGGCAATATTTCGGCCATTTACAATCCATCCTTACTAAAAGGCCATGATCAAGAAGATATCTTTGATTATATGGGCGCTTCATTGCTGCTAGACGTTTACTATGAAGGTTTTTTTATTCAATCAAACCATCGACGAGCTTCAGGTTTGCTTCAAGGTGCTGAACTTGGTTACCAATTGGTAGTTACGCCTGAGTGGGAATTGGATATCATCAGCAAAACCTATATCTCTGCCTATGAGCCAGAGAATATTATAGATAATGCCAGTAAAGAAATCCCCACACTGGAAGGACTTGCTGACAGAAGTGCCGGAGAAGGGATTGGGTTACGTTACACACGTTACCATCGTAACGCATCACTCTCAGTTGACTTCGCCACTTTAGCCCCTTTAAGTAAGACGAATGGCTGGGTAGTTGATATTTTTTATAGTTACGTGCTTCCTTACCGCAATTGGGATATCTATTTGAGCACAGGCTACACTCACTACTCTGAAAAAGTGATGGACTATTTCTATGGTATTAACTCTAACGAAGTAACTCCCGAGCGCACGCTATATGAAGCAGATAGCGGTTACCGTTTGCAACTAGAACTCTTTGCCCAGCACCCTATTTCTGATAGTTGGTCATTTTCTGGTGGTGTCACCTTTAATCGTTATTCCGATAGCACTAAAAAAAGCCCTTTAGTCGATACGCAAAACTTGACGCAAGTAATGCTCGGAGTCATTTATGTTTTCTAAGCAAGACAAAGGACTTGTCTTATTAATATTTTTTATCGGAAATTTTTCAAGTGCTTCAGCACAGCAAGTACCTATGCAAAAAAATGACGAAAAAGATATACCTGCGCAGCTTACTGCTCAAACTAAGTTTTCAGCGCTACCTGCAAAATGTATCACTTTAACACAAGGACGACAGTGCTTTGCCACCGTAACCTTTACTTGGAAAACAGCCATAAAGGGTAACTACTGCCTATATCAAGAAGGTAATAAAGAAGCATTAGACTGCTGGTTCAATCAAAAGCAAAACACCGCAATATTTGAGTTTGAATCAAGCGAAACTTTGCATTATCAACTCGTTGCCTATGACTATGACAAAATTATATCAACAACAGCTATAGAAGTGAGTTGGGTACACAAAGCATCGCCAAGAAAACGTCGATGGCGCTTATTTTAAGAGAAATATTATGACCGAAGCAAAGCATATTTTATTAGTCGAAGACGACTTAACCTTAGGTGATTGGGTACGCGAATATTTAACCGAACAAGGTTTTGTTGTTAAACATTGCACTCGTGGCGATGAAGTGATGGCCTGCTTTGATAGTTTTCAAGCAGATTTAGTTCTGCTTGATGTTATGTTACCTGGTTTAAATGGCATTGAAGTTTGCCGTCAAATACGACAAAAAATGCAAACACCGATCATTATGTTGACCGCACGAGCAGACGAGTTTGATGAAGTAATAGGCTTAGAAGCTGGAGCAAACGACTATGTAATTAAACCTGTACGCCCTAGAGCCCTGCTAGCTAGAATATCAGGTGCATTAAAGCAAACATCACAAACAATCCCAGCTTCTTCAGACATCCAGCATGGCGGACTTCTAATTAATATCGAAGCAAACCGTGTTACTTATCAAGGTAAAGAAATTGAGCTTTCTACTAGCCTATTCGCATTTTTATGTTTCTTGGCCAATCATGCAGGTGAAGTGGTTGATCGTGATACCGTATTTAAAGCCTTAAAAAATCGTGAATATGATGGCCAAGATCGCCGATTCGATGTCATGCTCTCAACCTTACGAAAGCTATTCAACGACGATCCGCAAAAGCCTAAAAAATTCAAAACAGTATGGGGTAAAGGTTATTTGTTTGTTGCCGATGCATGGAATGATGAAATAGAGAAAAACAGTTAAATATGCGTCGTTTATACATCAGCATTATATTAACGGTTATTGGCTCACTTTTCATTATCACTTGGGGCTTAGATAAAATTGTTGCCAAACAGGAGCCTATTCAAGCGCAAAGTGAATATGCTATTTACCATCAGTTAATCGAAGGTTTTGATCGACAGCTTTCATCTCAACCACTCGATAACTTAACCTTATTTAGCCTGCAACTAAGTCAAACCTATCAAATAGGACTACAACTCGATAAAAGTAAAAATATTGCCTTACCCGCTGAATTAAATACACAGCTTAGTCAAAAGGGCGGGCTTTTATTAGCCTCAGAAACCCAACCCTACTTGCTAAAGCAATTAACATCATATCCCGCTTATGTAATCCAACTTTCTTTACCCATCATGGAAATTGAAGACCATAAAATTAATATGATCTTAACGGCAACATTATACCTAGGTGTTTGTATCATTTTACTTGCTTGGTTATTTCCATTAACGCGGCGACTATACTTGCTCACCAATATGGCAACACAAATTGGTACTGGAAATTTAACCGCACGCATGCCGTTAAGCCGATTTTCATATATTAGTTTGCTAGAAAACAGCTTTAATCGCATGGCAACACAAATTGAAAAGTTAGTTGCTGATAATAAAATACTTGCTCGTAGTATGTCACATGATATCCGCACACCAATGTCTTGCTTACGCTTTGGCGTTGAAGCTGCGCTTGATACTGAAAACATTGATAAAAAAAATCAATATCTTAACCGGATGGAAGCAGAATTAACCCGTATGGAAGATATGACCACAGCATTTTTAGAATATGCTGGTATGGAACGTCAAGGTTTTCGTTTAAAGCGTCAATTGGTTAACATCAATGATTTTCTCAATACTATCAACAGTGATTTCCAATCCCTCGCTGAACAGCATGACGTTAAGCTGACATACCAAGCAAGTGCAGAGTGTATCAAGCAACCTACCAGTTTATCTCTTGATTTTCATTGGTGCTATCGGGCAATTCAAAACTTGTTAGGCAATGCAGTGCAGTACGCACAAAACAAAGTCACTATTACTAGTTATCAAAAAAACAATTACTTATATATAACTGTTGAAGATGATGGCAAAGGCATTCCAGAAGAAAGTATTGAAAGTATTTTTGACCCATTTGTAAAGCTTGATGTAGACCGCTCCAGAGAATTAGGCCATTTTGGTTTAGGGCTAGCAATAACAGCTAAAGTTATTCATTGGCATAATGGCTCTATCCGTGCAAAGAATAACATTCGCGACAAACCAAATAGTAGCTCAAGTAACCAATTGAAAAATAAAACAATTAAAACCTTACAGCCTACAGTTACGTCCGGTGCTTGTTTTATCATTTCATTACCGCTCTCTTTACAAGAAAAATAATTTTCATTAGCTACATAATGAAAAACTTTCCATCTGGTAAGGGATACCTTAACATATGACTAAAATTTGGCGCATTTATGTGTTCAATTAGCCAAGAGTAAACTAGATTAGAATGCCTCCATCTCAAAAGAATATATCACTGCCATTAGTATTATCTAAATTTGGTTATACAGCAGAAAAATGTCAAATTACGCCGCTCGGCTATGGTCTAATCAACAATACTTATTTGGTGCAACTAGATAATAAACGTGTCGTGTTACAATGCCTAAATCAAAACGTATTTAATCAGCCTCAACAAGTCACTGACAACGCTGATCTTATCAGCGAGCATTTAAAAGCAAAATATTTAGCGCAAGAATATGCTTTACAGCCGATTTGGCAACATCAAAGTACTGTGCATAAAAATCATGTCGAAATTTCTGGTGAATATTGGCGCTGTTTACATTACATCGAAAATTGTCGAACCTTAGAAGCGATCCAAAATACAGCACAAGCTCACGATGTCGCTAATTCATTTGCACAATTCACCGCTGCATTAGCAGACTTTGACTGTCATCGATTGGCCGACATCATTCCAGACTTTCACAATTTATCTGCACGATTGCTCCAATTAGAAAACGCTGTTAATGAAAGTTCAAGCAAGCTTATAGCACAAGCACAAAGCACTATTAACTACATAGCCGAGCAACATTTTTTCTGTCAAGAAATCAGTATATTAATTAAACAATTACCACTTCGCGTTACTCATAACGATACAAAAATTAACAACTTACTATTTCATAACAAAACGAATAAGCCTATCGCTGTTATCGATTTAGATACCTGTATGTCGGGGTATTTAATGCATGATTTTGGCGATATGGTACGTAGTTGTTGCTCATCTATCAGCGAAGATAGCGCCGAGTTATCAGATATGTCGATTAACTTTGATATTTTAGCTGCATTAACTAATGCTTATGTTGCAGGGTTTAATGGATCTTTAAGCGAAATAGAGCGTAAAAGTTTATTGTTCGGCGTCAAGCTGATGCCCTTAATGCTTGGTATACGGTTTTTAACTGACTTTTTAAATGGTGATAAATATTTTAAAACCAGCTACGCCACACACAATTTAGTAAGAGCAAAAAATCAATTACATATGTATAAATTACTTTGCCAACAAGATAGTTTATTAACGGAAATAGTACTACCTACGCCTGTACTAAATGCAATAGCATAATTGGTTACTTTACCTTAGAGTCGGCTCGAAAATCATTACATTTGGCATCAAGTTAAGCTCAGCATCAAAAAGTAAAATTCACTATGCAATATTTATCAGTAGTGACTATAGTTGTTAGATAACTTAGCTAATAATAAATTTGATGTCTGAACTTTCAAATAATTACTTCATTTCAGCGGCGGAAATTGCCGCTAAACTTGATAAAACAACTCGTATAGCACAACAACTATCTTTAACGGCAAGTAATGCTAGAGCCGTAGCTCTTCGTGCTGGAGAGCGAGCAGCAGGCTTTCGACCATTGACCGACTTTATTGACCGACTAGCTGAAGTTACCATTAAATCATCAAAAAACATCAACAAGCTTGCAGCAGCTTTAAGTCAAACATCCGTTGATAAAGAGCGAGCAAATTCAGCAATTTCACATTTTAACGCCATATTTATAAAGGCAAACGATTCCAAATTCATTCACAGCCTCGATGAGGTGTTTGAACGCTGCCAACATAAACAAAAACAGCTAGAAAACAGCTATAAAAGACAAATATCCTACCTCAGTGAAGAATTAGTTATGCTAAGTAGTGAATTGCGTAATGCGGTCATATTAGCGACATTATCACGCGTAGAAGCCTCTCAGGCCGGTGAACAATACCAAAGTGCTTTGACAAATGTTGCAGATAATGTTGAAGGGGCGGCCAATAAAATCAGAGAGCATATCCGCTATGCACAACAAATGGTTTCCATACTAGAACAGCACTAATAATAGCTATAGACAGGGAATGTAAATGAGAACGCATAAACTTTTTGAGAATAATTCACATACATGGCTGATGTTTGGGCGTGACGAAGAAAAACCCAATGAAATCATTGATACCAATCAATATATGGTAATTTCTAATAAAAATGCTCTATTAATGGATCCTGGTGGAATAGAACTTTTTTCAGCGATGCTCTCAGTAGTGATCAAGCAATTACCAGCTGATAAAGTAACTCACCTTTTCGCTTCACATCAAGACCCTGATATCATTTCATCATTGGGTTTATGGGACCAAGCATTGCCCTCTGCAACCCTTCATTCTCCTTGGATATGGGAAAGTTTCATTAAGCATTTCGGCATGAATAACATCTCTTATTCAGCTATTCCAGATGAAGGTAGCTCATTAAAAATAGACCAAGTGACTTTAGACTTCATTCCTGCTCATTACCTTCATTCATCGGGCAATTTTAATGTCTACGATGCTGAAGCTAAAATATTAATGTCTGGCGATATTGGTGCGGCATTAGAATGTGTTGACGCACCATTATTTGTTGATAATTTTGATGAACACATCAGTAAAATGAAAATGTTCCACCAACGATGGATGCCATCAAATAGAGCTAAAAATGATTGGATCAGCAGAGTACGAAAGCTCAATATTGAAATGATGTGTCCACAACATGGGCGAATATTCAAAGGTGATGATGTTAAACGTTTCTTAGATTGGTTTGAGGCGCTAGAGGTAGGAATAATAGCCAAATCAACATAGATTTACTGAGAATTTCAGGTAATAGGCATAAAAATACTTGTTACCTGTACCTTTCTAAATATAGCAACTCTACATCACAAATAGAGAGTTGAAGACTAGCTACAGTCTTATTAAGTATTATTTCAATAAGGTTATGGATAAATTAAATTGCTTTTACGAATTAAGAACCCTTCTCCTTTGCTTAGATTTAAATCAACTACCACCGGCTTGCCGCCAAAGCCATGCTTTTTACATTTAGCTCTAATCACAACCTTAGATATTGTCGCTGGTATTTGAATACCACACTTACTTCGAGTAAAAGGTTGTTCATTAACATGAGGATGAGCCAATAAACGGTAGTCTATCTGGTTGCCTGCTAAATCGAGTACTTCCCAGCCATCAGCATAATGCTCCCAACCTTGATCGTTATGTCGTACTTCCGTATACAAACACCAGCTACCATCAGCTTTCTGAGAAGCAGTAACATGATTGACTTGCGCAAAGTCTAACGAAGTTGAATAGGGTTTTAAGTTAAACTCTGACGCAAACACTGACGATGTGAGAGTCAAAAATAATAATAGCTGTTTCATATCTCACCTGTTGTTTAACACCTAAACAATTATCTGGCATACACTATAAGTTGAACAATTTAAGCTTGTAAACGACCGCAAGAGGTTACAATAGCTATCACTGTTTTTATTCTCAAGTTTGACTTCGACTGTCGCACTTCTGCATAAAAAACTTCACCTTTAGCTAGGTTTTTGTATCCATTTATCGAGGAAAAAACAAAGCACAGGTAACGGTATTCAATCCTGATTTAACAATTTATTAGTTACTTTTCTTACGGTACTTAATCATGCCGTAAATGTAATTTAGCACAACAGCAGTAATTAAAAAGATAACATAAAATGACATTTGGTTTTCTGTAACATCGCCTAAATGCCAAAGATAAGCGATAAATGCCAAAGATATCGAAAATAATATTAGGCTTATACCTACGTTTTTTCCAAATGCTTTAGGGTTAGAAAAACTCTTATCGTTGAAACCAGAAATTAAGCCCCTACGCTCTTTAAAAGCAATCAAATAACCGAAAATACCGCAAGGAAATACAGCGACAAATAGAATAAATACAGCCTCAATTGTAGACTCTTCCATGATACAACCTCTTTGGCAACGAATGTATGATATTGACTCCTTCCCACTAATTGGCATCAATGCACCATATTAAAAGGTGTTATAAATATGCAATAAAAGAGAGTCCATATTAGTTTTTAGTATCCATGGAGTGAATACAAATGACAAGTGGAAACAACATAAAACAGTCAAAAAACAAACGGCTAGAACCATAATAGATAGACCCGACCGGATTGTTATCGAAGCAACAGATCGACTTGAAACACCCATTACTTTAGCTTGTGCTCATGCCAATCGCCACCATTATATTGTCTAAAGCCTAGCACTATGCAAGCGATGAACGACTTAGTAACACGGCGAAAGCAGTTATTGACATGCAAACCACATATAAAAGTTGGGCGAAAATTATGCCTAAAGCATTAATAATAGCAAATGGGCTTGTGCTAACTTTGTTTAAAAATCAGATAATAAAAAATAGCTGCAACTTCTCTCCTAAATCACCTGCAAACGTTGGGTTATATTAAAAGCAAACAAACGAGTATTTTTATCGGTAGTACACCAGTGAATAGAGGTAACGGTCACTATATAGGGCAACGAAAAATTCGATGAATAAGGCCACAAATTAGAACAATTTTGTGCATGGCTGTGATCTTAAACCCGATACTAAGAGATGGTGTAATGTGAAAGTACCAAAAGTTAATGATTAACTATTGACGCCATAGTCCCTGCTAGCTTTGCGAGTGCTGCAATACTTTTTGAATGAAAGGCCACTTTTCTTGAGTGTATGCCTCGCGGTCTTCTCTATATTTAGAAGCTAATTCTCGCTTAAGATTTGCATAATCATTAGCTAATTTATTATTCTCCCGTAATTTGTCACGAAATTTAATACGCTCCTTCCACAAGTCGCTTTCAAAAGGAATTAAGTGAAGGTGATGAGTTCGAAAAGCATCTGATGGTTTGCAAAACCAATGCATTAAATCTGCTTTATAAGGCCAATAGTCGTAGCCTGCTTTGACTAAAGCATCAATTGCCAGCTTTGAATCTTCAAGGCTTTTCACACCAAACATAATATCTATGATGGGTTTAGCTATCATGCCCTCAATTGAAGTACTTCCAACATGTTCAACATTCCCATAATTCCACTGTCCAGCGGCCACCAATAATTGAGCCTTCTCTATTTCAAATTTCTCTGGCCATGAAGGATCATATTTTTCAAGAACTACAGACGATAGACTCATACGTTAAACTTTCCTAGTAAAACTACAGTGCCCTAATAATGGGCAAATAATAGTTGATTAAAATAATCGAGACAGGAGAAAAAACCAATTACTCTTTGTCCTGATTAATTTTCTTATTATACGATTGTTATTGCGTAGAATTTTAATTTCATTTAACTTTATTAATACTGCTAAAAGCAATACCAATTCCTGCTCCGATAACTAGACCAACACCTACATTATCACAAACTAATTCGCCAAAAATGAGACCCACTCCAGCTCCCATAGTTATAGCTAACCCCATATTACTAGTTTTAGAGACTTTGTTTTTATCATCATCTTTCAAGTGAATCATCCTTAGCACGAGTATCGGATTAGTGCATAGCGCCCACTAAGAGACAATAAAATAATTTGGCTAAAATTACGAAGAACAAAGTTAATCAATTGTTTTGTGCTAATTTGATTAGCTTGTTATATACCGTTTTAAATCACCAGGCCAATCCCAGCCAAGCTTTTGAAATAGCAATATTAACACTAAACCATATATTGCAAATATTACACCTGTTTCATCAATAAAATATGGCGTTATTTCATTACTCATAGTTAAATCATTGAACACATGAAATATAAACAAGTTATGACTTGTATGTATTAAACACCCAGTCCATAAACTGCCGGATTTTATACGAAACCAAGTATAAATATATGTATTACCAGTAAGCATTAAAGTAAAACAAACCAGCTGAAAAAATACTGGTGTATCTGTGCCGTAATTACCAGTAAGGATAAGTGGGAAGTGCCATACAGACCAAATGATACCTACCAAAAGAGATACTTGATTTGGAGAATATTTTTCTAACAATCGAGGTGTAAGGTAACCACGCCAACCAAGCTCTTCGCCTAAGGCTGAACGTCCAGAATAAAAGCTTCCTTCAAGAATAAGTAACATCATAGGTATGAATGATAATTTAGTTATGAAGTTGGATTCAAAGCCTTTAAAACTTCCAAGTTCAGTTACCCAAATTATTCCATAAACAATAAATAAAATGAGTATGGGAATTAAAAAGCTAAAGAATAAATATGATATTTTTCCAAAGCCAAAATGGAAGCCTTTAATCGTTTTGTTAATTAATAAATATGTAATTATTGACGCTATGCCAGGGCACCACATTAATCCAAAGGTTAGCCAGCCATTATCACTTACAGAGATCCAATAATAGAATATTGAACTAAAAGAAAACGTTAAAAAAAGATATAAGCTAACTTCGTTTTTTAAAGATAATTTTCCTTGTGTCAACTAATACTCCAGAGTTGATAGTGTAATTAAAGGCATATAATGCTCAAATAACAGGCTAACAAATGATTAATTAAAGTACTAAGGAACAAATATAGCCAATTGTTTTTACTATAATTAATAGCTTATTATCTTGATTTACTAACCCTATATTGCTCTATACTACCAATAACAATAACAATACCAACATAAAATCAGAAGGCAGTACAAATGTAGGGATAACAATCAGGCCCCGTAAAGAACAACGCTAGTTAATTGTTTAACGTTCATTTTATTAGCGTGTTTAAGTTATCTATAACTTAATCGAAAGGCGGTTTAACTTCTCAGAAACATCATTATTCGCATTTAAAATATCACTAGCAATGGTCGAAAAAACTGGCAACGTGCCAATTATATCTAGAGAATTCCCACTTTTAAATGAATCCTGTATTTGCTCTATTGTAAGTCCTGATTTAGCCAGCAACTCCTTTAAAACTAATAATGCTTGTTCAGGAAATTGAATATCATCTACGCTTTCCAAAGATTGGAATAACTCTTCCGTTGAATAGTTTGAAACATCTAACTTCATTTATTTTCCCTCAAGTGTAAGTAACTTATAACGCTCGACATAATAGGCTAGCAATAGTTGACTAAAATATGATGCGAAAGAAGAATCGAGCCAGCGGTTACGAGTTCTTCTTTAGTGCTTTGTTATAAACCAATTTCAACTTATCTGTCTAATTTAGCAAACTTTTGGGCTAGCTTTTTTACCAGCACGCCAAACGAGAATAAAAAACATCACGAAATAAACAGGTGTTTCAACAAACGTATCATACGTGAGCCACTGCTCTTGGGTTAATTGAGTCGCAACACTAAAATTCAGCCCTGCCATACATAAACCAATCAATGCTAAGCCTAGAACAAAGTACCTATGTTGAATAGGTGAGTTTACGTAGCGCTCAAAACGGGAGCCAAAGTACCCTCCCTTATTAAACACACCATCTACCATAAGCGCTGTTGCACTCAGTAATCCCATCAATGTGCCCTTAAGTTGCACTAAATACTCACTTTGAAAGACAATGGCAAATATTGCTGATACTAAGAGCATAATCGTTCCAAAAACTGCAAAGCCACCTAATAAGTCGACTTTAACAAAGCGTTGAATAATAACGAGAGCGACTCCTAATAACACGCCCGTAAATGCGGCTACGCTTAAGTCTCCAGTCACTTTTGCTACTACAAAAAATGCAGCTCCTATACCTATATCAGCAAAAATAGAAGGTTTGTTTTTTCGCCATTGTTCACTTTGAAGTTCTCTTTTTTCATTTTCCTTTACTGAATTGTCAGAAATACCTAAGTTTTCTAGCTTTTTAGTTGCAAAGTGAATATTTTTACCTGGATGGCTTTCGTAAATTAAGTCGCTACCTGCCCTAACTACGATACCGACGCTTAGCCAACTAAAGTAACCAACAGAAACTGTTACTTCTTTAGTTCGACCGTTTGGTTGGCTGATAGGTTGAAATTTATGCACAACCACTTTGAAATCATCAAATGAATGTGTGCATTTGTCTACTAGTGTTCCATTACAAAACAGCTGTGACGTATAAGTTTTAAGTGAAAAGGAGTATTTCACTTCATAATCGTCATCATCATATTGAAATGATCTTTTATAAGTCCATAAACACATTGTCATCCTGATTATTCCTATTCTTTAAATTTTTAACTTCGCGAGAGAAACCCAAATGTATCTTCGTCTCGCACTTCGAAAACTAAACAAGGTCTATAATGCCTACCAAGAGGCTAATAACCTTTAGCCAGCAGAAGCAATGAAAAAGCAAAAGCCAACTATTTTTAGTCCTGATTTAATGACTTTTTAGCCTTACTGAATTTAAAGCTTAAAATCTAATTGAACAGAAATATTCTTTTGCAATACAGGATTACCATTAACAACATACGGTTCATACTTCCACTTTGACACAGCCAAAACAGCTTGTTTCCTGAAAGTTTTTTCAGGAGCTTCATCTATAACCTTAATATTATCCGTTTCACCTTTCACATTGATATCAAATGATAATTTGACATAGCCTTCAATACGATCCCGTGCCGCTTGGATTGGATATTTGGGGTTTACTCTTTCTAGGGCTTTAGTTTGTGCTCGGTTGAGTTTTATTTCCTCTGAACATGAGGATATAAAAAACGTTGATAAAAGAACTAATATTAGAATTTTCATATGACTTCCTTGTAATGCTAACACCTCGCTAAGAGGCAAAAAATTATTGATTAAAATATGAAGCAAAGCGAACCATCCAACAGCTATTTGTCTCGCTTGAAAAGCTTCTTATACTGCTTTTAACGCATTCTCCCAATTTTTCCATGAAATGCACCTGCCAGGAAATGCAACTTTTGAAAAAGGCCAATCGACTTGAAGCCAATTCAACATTGTTCGGTAGAGCAATTTATCCAAGACAATACTATCATCTCGAATCCATAAATAAACTTCACAATCATAGTTTGATGAGCGACTTGGATCGATGTAAACAGAGCCTAAGCACTTTTCATTTGTGCTGTTGAATACTGAATAAGCAAAAGCATCCTTGGATTCAAACTCTTGCTTATGAACCTTTAAGCTATCTATATTATCTTTAAGGGTCATATTATCTTTAGGCCACGCTGACTTGGGGCCAAATATTCCCTGTAGTCTTTTTCGACTAGACACCACAGCCTCAAAATCTAACTCCGCAATATTTTCATCAAGAACTTTCAGATAAAAATGCTCAGAAACAAAAGTTTCTGGAACTTCGAAAGAGTCGGGAATAAAACAGTTGATCATACTAAGAACTATCCGTAAATGTATAACGCCTCATTAAGAGACAAAAAATTGTTGACTAAAATATGGAAGAACGAAAAAAGCCAACTTTTTTTTGTCCTTATTAATTAGTTTACTAGAGAGCAACTCACCGACAATGCTAGCTTTTCAATACCATGAGATGGTGTCCACCTTTTATACTCAACAAAACCATGTTTCTTGTATAAGTTTATTGCAGGTAAGTTAACAACGGCGGTTTCTACTTTTGCTACAGAAAAATTAAAAGCCCCAAGAACATGATTTATTAATTTGCTCGCAATACCTTTTTTAAAATAATTTGGCTCGACAGTTAAACTATTGATTTCTAATTGTTCACCTTTTAAATCAATCTCTATAACACCAGCAAGGCACTTGTTTTCAATAAAGCCATAAAATTGTGTTTTTGAGTTCTCTATGTCTTTAACACTCCGTAATAGAGGAGGAAAATTAAGAGTTCCAATAAGTTGAGCCTCAATTTTATAAGAGTTTTGAAAAACTGTAAAAATCTGCGCTGCAGCTGATCCAGTCGAATTATTAAGTTTTTTTATCATACTATTCCTAAACTCAAATTTTTTTGCTATCTAACGCCCTAATAGCGAGAAAAATTGTTAGCTAAAATTATCGACGAATAAGAAAAAGCCAATTTTTAACTGCCTTTACTCACTCTGAGATAGGCTTAATAAAGGCACCATGCACCTTACCCGTACTTATAGATATTTCAGTAAATGAACTAACATTAGTGCTTTGATTAATTAGGAATTGGCACGAGCAAACCATATCAGATGTTTCATAAATTGAATGGGCTATGCCGTAAACTTCAAAAGCGACTTTATCTTTCATAAAGCTAGCTAGAAGAATGATATTAATTTTTGGATTCTTTAAGTTATTTGAGGCTAAAATCGTAATTTCACCGTCACGAGAAAAACCAACTATTATTCGTCCTGATTAATCTGCTTGTTATATTCCCGGTTGTACACTCCTACGGCTTAAGGGTGATCGAAATTTTTCACTTAAAAGAGTAAAAGAAAGAGTCAGAACAACACCAGTAGAAAAATAGTAAATTTGCACAATAAAGATTTCAAACGCACTGTATGCAGCGACACCTTCAAACAATGAAATTGATAAACCGATTAAACTTAAAACTGCAAATATATTCCTAGCTATCAGGTTAAAACGTAGCATAATTAAAGCTGCAACCTGTAAAGGGCCAACGATCGACAATTTAAACCAGTGTGGTATTTGAGAATTAAAGCCATGCCAATCCATCGCATTGATTATGTCAGCACTATATTCCCAATCACCTGTCATATAGTTTATAAATAAACTAGAAAAACAAAGAATAATAATTGATATTCTATAGATTGTTTCAGACCTCATCTAAACTCCATTTAGGGAATATAAGGAAAATAATAGTTGGCTAAGATTAGCGACGAAGCAGCAAGTCAACTGTATTGTCCTAGTTAATTTGCTTGTTACATGCTCTTTACAATACGCATTAGAGTGCGCATACTTAATGCAATAATGACTTGGAGACATATTATGCAACCATTATACGATTTTGATGCCCCAAAAAAGCAACAAATCTCAGTTTAAATAGTGACTTACTAAAAAGAACAAGAGCACTTAACATTAATTTATCTGCGACTTTAGAGCAAGCATTAAAAGATAAATTGAAAAATATTGAAGCTAAAAAGTGGGTAAAATAAAATAAAAATGCCATACAAGCCTACAATGATTTTGTCGATGAAAATGGATGTTTTGGTGATGAGTTTAGAGAGTTTTAATGTCGCAATTAGATGCCTATACAAACCCAAGTAAAAAAGTCGTGAAGCATATCCGTATATTATTGATATTCAGAGTGTATTAATTAGCGATATTACAACAAGAATTGTAATTCCATTAGGAAAGTTCAAGTATTTTAGAAATAAGCAAATGGGTGGCTTAATTCCATTGATTAAGTATGAAGATGAACAATATGTTTTACTCACTCCTCAAGTTGCTTCAATGCCATCCAAATCACTCAAAGATCCTATTGGATCAGTTGAGTCATTAAGAGATGAAATTATTGCAGCAATCGACTTTGCTATTACCGGTATATAACATCGCATTAAGCAGTAAATAATTCCTCTAGCACTCGGTTAACGCTCACGCCAATCGTAGAAACCATTTATTGAAACATTAAAAGTTTCCGTAATTTCGTGATCTTTATCTCGGCTCTGAGTTTTTCGATGAACCGATATCTTCCTGATGTTTCTGTGCAAGGAACCGTTGCCACTTTTTTAGTAAATCATTCTCCAACTTTCAGCGTTCATTTTCTTTTTTCAGTTGCTTGATTTTATTCAGCTCTTTTTTATTTAGGATTTTAACCATAAGTTCATTATTGCTGTTATAGCGCTGTTTGATTGAAAACTTACCTTCTCGATATTCTTTTCGCCAGCGAGAAAGCATGAACGAATGAATACCGAGTGCTTGAGCAACAGCCTTAGATAAAACGTCGTCTCTTAAGCTTAGCTGTACTACTTTGATTTTGAAATCGACAGGATAGAACCATGTTTTTTTAGGTTCGGTATGTTTGGGAATTACAGCCTCCTCAATGTAATGAGGAGGTATCCACTAAAACGGGGGAAATTCACAGTCCGTTTTGAGCTGCTTGTTAGCCAACGTATTGTATATTATTGACTTTGTGAAAACTCCATAGTCCAATTAGTTTCCCAAGTTTCGCCATTATCTTTTGAGAATGCTTGTTCCCACCTTGGCTTGCTTGGATCTAACGAGATCCACTTAAATCTAACTTTTATATTAACCCCGTTGAGTACATCATCTGCAAAAAACACTCCTACACCTTCAGTAAACCTACCTACCACTGGCACATCTAATACGTCAGGGAATCGTCCATCTAACCACCAGATAGACCATAAATTTGATTCTGCATTATAAGAGCGGAGGGCAACAGCTCTAAATGATGACTCAGGAAATTTAAGGTGAACGTCTTCTAAATTACCAAACCCACCCATAGTTCTTCGTGTGGAAGAACTTCCTTCAAATTCAACCCATTCATCACAATCATTTAATAAGTCTTTTAGCCTACGATGTTGTACTTTCCAATCACCAATTATAAAATCAAAGTCTGTTGGTGCACTAACGTCTATATCTTCTAGCATAAATTCCCTGCGCATTAGTTATATAAATTATTGGAAATTATACATGCAACTGTATTTATGTACAGCACTCAAAATTACGCAGAATTAGTTAAGTTGCCTAACGCCCACTTAACTAGCAAATAATGCTTGGCTATAATATGGAGCGCAGTGACAGGAGCCAAGCTTTATTTGTCCTGATGAGGTGCTTGTTATTTTGCTTTACCACACGTCATTTTTGTCACCAAACCTGATGATCCAACCTGTTAAATATGCTGCTAAGAAACAAGTGGGGGTTGTTATTATTTCAGGCTTTAAAAACCATGAACCAAATGCAACTGCTAGCAAAGTAAACTCCATAACTTGTACATGACGCCGAGAGTTAACTCCGAACATATTAGCCTTGAACCACCAAGGTAGTTTTTTCCACTTTTCAGTTTCTTTATCTATCACGGTAATCTCCTCTGTTAATTTTGAAATATTTACTTCAAATACAGAGGCAAGGCATTTTAATGTTTCAACACTCGCTTTTTGACCACTTTCGACACGTTGGATCGTACGAACATTTAAACCCGAATATTCAGCAAGTTGTTCCTGCGACCAATCGTTTTTATCTCTCAGCTTTTTTACAATCATAATAATTCCTCATCACTCTGTGAGGCCATAATCAATCAAACAGCGCACTGTCGGCAACGACTTCACCCCGACAGCACCACGACATTGCAACATAATGCCGTTTTAAGCGACAAATTGCAGTTGGCTAAATAAGTGAGGTACGAACAAAAAGCCAACTGTAATTTGTTCGACTTGAAACCCCTTGTTAGGCAATATTTAGAACCATGATAGTTTCATCAAATTCATCTTGTTCAACAACACTAAAATTAAATCGCTCAAAGAAGCCTTTCATTACATCATGCCCTTCAACGTAACATATTGAAATAGCTTTACAGTCTTCTCTAAGCTTGATTTCATCGATAACTAACTTGATTGCTTTCGTGCCATAACCTTTTCCTTGATGCGGTACATCGATCATAAATTGATCAATGTAAATTTCATTTGGCTTTTCATCTTCGTAGTTAGGAAAGTACTGGATAAAGCCAACTGGTTCGTCATTAAAATAGATTGCTCGATTAACATAGTGTTCGTTAAACTTAGAACCTGCAATTGATTCTGCATTTAAAGCGACAAACTCTTCTTGTTCTTTTGTGATTTCTAGTAAGATAATATCTTCCCAATTATCTTTAGTAACTTCTCTCAAGCTAATTTCCATAGCTGAACAATACTCCTTGTTGCGTAACGCCCAATTAATGGGCTAAAAATAGTGGGCTAAAATGGAGTGAAGCAAACAGTCTGCTATTTTTAGTTCTGTTAAATTGCTTGTTAGCTTTCGCTAGCTCTCAACATTAATTTTTTGAATTCTGAAATTACTAACTCTGGTTGATCATCTTGCACAAAATGACCACTTTGGGTAGCCATGACAGCTTCGCCTTTCGGAAACTTTAGCACCCATTCAGCCTGATAAGTGCCCCATAATTCACGCGCTTTATCTGTATCAAAAAGGCGCTCTGGATTTATAAATTTCTTTACACCTGCAATCAATGTTATCGGAATATTTTTGATATCTCCGTAAGCTAATGAAGGCTTTTTGTCCCATATGTCATTTATTAAGCACCAACTATTTTCTTTACCCATTTTTATATCACTTTGTTTCAGCTTTTCATTAGATTCCTTTCCTCCTATGGGATCTAGTTGTTCAATAATTTCAATATCTCTTGGGTTGATAGGATCGATAAACAACATAGCCGAAACCTTGTTTGGGTTTCTCACGGCAAACTCTCTAGCAATTTTCCCACCATAAGAATGAGAAACATAAATGAAGGGTTTGTTAATTTTTAACTGTTGCATTAACTCTTCTACGTCCTTAACATAATCACTTGAGGTTAAGTCTCCAACACAAGAAGAGGATTTCCCTTCACCTCTTCTCGAATATCTAATTGCTGTAGTATTTTTTGGAAGCTCCTCCCAAATAGAATCCCAACCGGACATCCCTGAAATAGCACCAGCTTCAAAGAGTACAATATTTTCGCCGTTACCTTTAATTTCGTATTCTAATTCAGCTTGATTAACTAAGAGTGATTGGGCGGAAGCGAAAGTGCAAAAAATAGAAAGGCTAATAGGCAATAAAACTTTTGGGAACATACACACATCCTTGAAAGAAAGCTAACGCCCTAATAACGGGCAAAAAATTGTTGGTTAAAATAAGCGACGCAGAAGCAAAAACCAACTCTTTCTTGTCCTGATTAATTTGCTTGTTATGTGTTTACTGCGCTATTGGCATTTATATCGATTAAAACGCACTGGATAAAATGCGCACATGCCCCAACAGCAGAAATTGGGACAACATAGAATAATAAATAATTTAGTTGATTATCATCTGAAAAAAATGAAATTAATTGTATAAATATAATTGGCACAAATACTAAAAAAATAGCAAAACCCGTATGTTTTTTAACAATACGCTTTATTTCACTATCCGTGATTAAGTTCATAAGATACATCCTTTTAAGAATTACGTGAATGGATTACACACCTAACGTCAAAAACACATAACGCCCTGTTAACAGGCTAAATATAGTTGACTAACATGTTGAAGAACGAAAACAGCCAACTGTATTTTGTCCCGCTTGAATAGCTTATTATGTATCTGTTTCGCCTGTACTTTTGTTTGTTTTATCTCGTTCCATTTTTGCTACTTTATCATTTAGCTCATTAAGAGATTTTTGAATATCCATTAATACAGGATTAGATTTAGAGTGATTTCTAATTTCTTCTTCACGAAATCCAAGTCTTGAATCTAAATAACCGAGAAGCAAAGAAGCTATAACAAAGATAACTAAAATAATTGGCACTGCAATCATTGGGCTGTTAAATACAAATTCAGTTACGGGGTTATCACCTAGAGATTTTATGAAAACGAAAATTATTAGCAAAAACTGTACATAGCCAATATACATTTTTGAACGATCTATATAGACCTTCCATCGAATTAAAGACTTTTTATTAAATCGAGAACTCAAGACATCTCCTCGGTACATAGCGCCCTGTTAACAGACTAAATATAGTTGACTAGAATAAGCGACGAAGGAGCAAAAGCCAACTGTATTTTGTCCTTGTTTAACAGCTTGTTATACGGGGATTACCACCGTACCAATACTACTTGCAAAACCACCAACTTTTACATTGATTATCGTTGAATGATCAGATTCAACAGATGCTGTAATTATGGAAGTACAATTCATAGCTCTACCTTGTTCAAAAACATAATCAACACCTAAAGCTAGGTGTTCTGTAAGGTAGCATGCTAAAGCACCACTAGAGCTTCCTGTAGCTGATTCTTCTGATATACCAAACAATGGAGCAAAATTACGACAGCTTGCTGTAACCTCACTTTCAGGCTCACAAAGCTCAAAAACATGAAAGCCAACAACTTTATGCTTTTTGCAGAAGTCTGCGATAAGTTCATCATCGGGCTGTATTACATCTAAATATCCGTTAGGAACAGGAATAATCACATCAGGTAGTCCTGTTGAAATAACTTCAATAGGCAACTTCGTGCTTTCTAGTATTCTACTTTCTAAGCCAATAACATTTGATATTTCTTGATATGAAAAGCAATCTATTTTTTGAGGTAATTGCTGATCCATAACTACCTTACCATTTGACTCAATGATCACTGACAGCATCCCAGCTTTTGTGCGTTGAACATAAGAGCCGGCTGTAAGAATACCCTTTTTGTACATTGTGGAAAAAGTAGCTAAAGTAGCGTGACCACAAAAGTCAACTTCTCCTGTAGTAGTAAAGAAGGAGACCTCATAATCAGCTTCGTCATCGCTAGAAACAAAAGCCGTTTCCGAATACCCTACACCTTGTGCAATTTTTAATTTTTGAGCATCCGAAAGTTGGTTAGCATTAAAAACAACACCGGCAGGATTTCCGCCTTTGCCATTAACTGTAAACGAGCTGACCAAATTAACTTCTATATTCACCAACACCTTCTTCCCCTATAACGCTAAGCTAAGCGGAAAAATACAGTTAGGCTAAACTGCGCGGAGCGCGAGCCAACTGTAATTTTTCCGTTCAAAGCGCTTGTTATGTGTGCACTGGAAATAAGATAGACATTAGATCTAACTCATGTTCTAAATCCTGAGGAAAATAGAACTTCCAACCTTGTAATGTTAGTGGCTCTATAACATACCTCAAACATTGAACAGCTAGACACAATGATTGAACTGCATCTACGCCATAAGAGTATTCACGAAATGAAAGCTCTGAAATTTCAATCTTGCAACGATAATCCGCCCCGTTTGAAACAGGGTCAGGTTCAGGGGTTCCGATATTGATTTTTATTGCCAATATCGTACTATCAGCTTTTTTAGCAATATATTCACTAGATGCAATGAACACCCTCATCTCCTCTTGCATACATAACGCCTCATAAAGAGACAAAAAATAGTTGCTGATAATAGCGAGACACGAGCAAAAACCAACTGTTTTTTGTCCTGCTTTAATGACGTGTTAGCTATTAACTTGCACATACTTTGTTTTTTTTATATTTGAGATAAAGAATAAACTTAAAATCACACCTACCGTAAACCCAACTATATGACCCACTTTAGGATAGCCCGAATAAATTATATCTAGAGCCAATGCTGGGGCAATACAAAATATAAGGGCGAGCTTTAACCAAATAGATTTATCTAATCCTTTAACCATGAATAATACGCCACAGCCAGTTAAACCGAGCACAGCTTGGGATGCCCCAGTACCAACATCATAAGGTGAAGGTACAGTAATAATACTTGCTAAAGTACCGATGATTCCAGATACAAAAAACAACTGAAGTAGTTTTTGACCGCCAATTTTACGCTCTATCAGCATGCCAATAAAAAAGAGTGAGATAACATTAAAGAGCATATGAATAGGTTTTACGTGAACTAGCTGTGAGGAAACTAAACGCCAAACCTCAAACTCCCTTAATTGTTGAAAAGTAACACCACCATATTTTTTTAAGTCTAATATCCTTACTTTGCTCAAAACTGAGCCATTTACCTCATAAGCTACCAAAAATGAAACGGTCAAAACAATGAAACAAAGTAGTAATGTGAATATTGGAATATTGAATCTCAAGCCTAATTATCCTTAATAGCTAACCCCCAAATAAAGGGCTAAAAATAGTGGGCTAAACTTGAGCAGAGCGAAAAAGTAACCGCTGCTTTTAGTCCCAGTTTAATTACTTGTTATATTTTTTACTAAATTGAATTTATTTTTTTGAACAAAGAACTTAAACCAAAAATCATAATAGCCAAAGATGGAAGCAAAATAGTGGCAATTTGGCCATACAATTGAAGAGGAGTAGATAACTTTAAGTTACCAACAATTAATCCAATACCAACACCTGCAAGTAAACCAAGCATAGGTAAAAAGATTAACAGAAATTTTATACTCGATTTTACACTTGTTCTATTTGAAATTTTTACCGCGCTTTCCATGCAATTCCTCTGGTGAGAAAGATATAACGCCTCATTAAGAGGAGATTTATAGTTGGCTAAAATGTTGAACGCAGGAGCAAAAACCAACTGTATTTTGTCCTTGTTTAATTTCTTGTTAGGCATACTGTATCAATTAAAGCCTAAAAGGAACATTGAACCTGCTATTAAGAAACTAAATTGACGATTAAAAATAAAACTTTTAGTAGGAAAAATTTTAGAATAAATACGATTTCTTAATTTGAAATATGGAGTCTGTGCAGTATTAAAATAATATAACATTCCATAAAACACCGAAATACAAAGGCAAGATAATGCCAAATCTTGTATAGAAATATTAACTGAAATCACTTCAACCGAAGGAGAGGTATCAGTAACTCTCAAGTTATGTAAAAAAACAAATATGCAGTAAACAATTGAGGTTTTAGACATTTGAGAATAACTGATATATTTTCCTTTAGTACTTTTTACTTCGATATCATCCATAATTTTGTAAATATTCCAGATTTTAAAATAAAGTTCAACACGATCAAAAGATACAACTATTCGTGTATGCCTAACGCCCATTTAAGGGGCTGAAAACAGTTTGCTAGAATGTTGAGGAACGAAAACAGCCAACTGTAATTTTTCCGTTTGATGTTCTTGTTATATGCTAAATCCACTCTTGCTTGTCAGAGGATACTGTTACTTCACTTTCAAGTTTGCCTGTATGAGCTGTAGATGAAGGTTCTACCATCATAAAGTGCGTATCAGGTTCAGCTTTAGGGCAATGCTCTATGCCTTTAGGTACAACATACATTTCACCTGCATTTAGTACAATATTTCCAGTTCTTAACTGTAAAGTAAGTTGCCCTTTAAACACAATAAACAATTCATCTTCATTATCATGTGTATGCCAAACAAGTTCCCCCGTACCTTTCGCTATTTTAACTAATTGACCATTGGATTCTGCTAAAATTCTTGGCGTCCACTCATCTGAAAACAGTCCAAATTTTTCACTAATATTAATTTTATTCAATGAACCATCCTTTGCATATAACGCCCACTTAAGAGGCCAGAAATAGTTGGCTAAAATAGTGTAGCAAGATCAAAGTGAAAACAGCCAGCTGTATTTTTTCCGTTTGAAGCGCTTGTTATAAGCACAATTACACTAAACCAAGAGACCATTTGCTAATAATGCTGGTAAGAAGAAGCCGACAGATAAAACCAATGAACCCGTTAATATCATGGCAACTGAACAAAATACTGCATGTGTGGTAAAAACTTTAGGCTGAAACAATGCACTATTAAGAAAACCGACTTTAGTTATGTTGATTTGTGAAGATACCCAATTGATTTTTGGTTGAGCCCAAACTATAAAAGGCTTGCAATAGACAAGTAAAAAGCCAAAGGCTAACTCCATACCTCCAAAATCTAATAGAATCATCATTTCTGGTGCAGCAAAAGTTGATACAGCAATTAATAAGCCGATTACCACCTGTTGAATTAGACTCAAATCTTTCCAGTTACGCATACATCTCCTTGTGCATATAACGCCCCACTAAGAGGCAAATGATAGTTGGTTATAATAGAGAGCAAAGCGAACAAAACCAACTGTTATTTGTCCTGCTTGAGTGGCTTATAAGCAACTATACCCTAACATTATCTTTAGTTTGATTAATGCCAATGAGTATTTTTTCTAAGTAAGTAAAAGTAAGCATTATAGCTAGCTGCAAACATGCAAAAAGAACCATAGCGAATGGTGTACGAGAAAGCATACTTTCTGATATTATTTCTGAGTAGTTTGCTAAATAAAAGTCAAATAATATCAGACTTAGGAATACACCTGACACATAGAGAATAACTTTAATTTTCGCTTTCCGTAATTTTGTGATTAATTCATCATTAGTCATTTAATACTCCTTATCCAATGATTGCTTATAACGCCTCGCTAAGAGGTAAAAAATAGTTGGTTAAAATAAGCGACGCAGGAGCAAAAACCAACTGTTATTTGTCCGACTTGAAAACCCTTGTTATATTTTTAATGCGCCATCTCGCCGCTGAATCTATCTCGACCTTTCCAATAATTACATTCAGGACAATAGTCACCTACAGGATAATCAATTCCTTCTTCATGAGGGCAACCTATTATCTCTTGTATCATGCTAACGGATTTAGCTCCGTTTTCATCAATGAAATTTAGTATTTCACTCATAACCAGTTCTGATTTTCTCAAGTCTGTTGAAGAAAACCACTTTTTCATTGGTTCTGTTTCTGCACCTTCATGCATTATAATTGCGCATACTGCTTTTGATGCAAGATCATTGTTTGGACCATAAAAAGCTATCGTTGCTATAGGGTAACCTTTGTCACCTTTACGAACCTTTTTGGTTAGTAATTTCTTATTGTTGCCTTGAGCCATTTGGATACTCCAACATCAAAAAAATATAACGCCGTTTTAATCGGCAAATTGCAGTTGGCTAAAATGAGTGAGGTACGAACAAAAAACCAACTGTAATTTGTCCGACTTGAAAACCCTTGTTATAAGTGCAATTACTCCGCTGTTTCAACTTCTTTATTGGACATCTCAATCAGTACTTTTTCAGTGATATTTACACATGAATGAAATACTGCGGACAATCCGGCAGTAAGAACAACAAGGATAAAACCTGTATTTGATGAACTGTAGAGAACGCCTAAATTGGCGTGATTTTCTATTGACTGACTAACTAAAAGCCAATGAATTAAAACAGCAAATAACCACAATAGCACCAAGGTAAGGCTTGCTTTGCGTTTATACTTTTTAACTATTAATTTGATCTCATTTTCCGACATTTGCACTTCCCTGTTTATGTACTTATAACGCCTCATTAAGAGGAAATTTATAGCTGGCTAAAATGTTGAACGCAGTGAAAACAGCCAGCTGTAAATTTTCCTGCTTGATTGCCTTGTTAGTTGTATATTACATATCGTTATTCAATATGAATCTACTATTCTTAATATCAATATTAACGGATGGACTATAAGTCGTAGTAGATTCCGTTCGGAACTTTGGAAACTGATGTTTGGAGTCAATACGATGTATTAAATAAGTAGTTTTGTTAATCCATAAAACTATTGATTTTGTTTTATCTTTCTTCCCTTGATAAATTGCATTTATACGGTAATACGTTTCTCCGTTTAACAATCCATCTTCAATTCGTAAAATTTCATTATAATCAGTTAGCTTTTTTTTCCATCCACCCACACCTTTTACACCTAATAATGATGGCATTCTATAAGCGGAACCTCCTGATATTCCTGTAGCGCCCGCGATTGCTAAGCCAAGACTATTCTCCTCATGAATACCTTTCTTGTCTTCACCTAAGTCATGATTTCGCCACTGAAAAACACCATTTTCATTTTTTACAATTATGGTTCTGTCTAGTGTTGCAAATGGAAATGGGTGTTTTGAGGCGAATTCAAATCTAAAATTTTTAGAACGAATAAAATCAGTAGCAAATGGTCTTCCACTGACTCGTGCACCATCTTCTGTAAAAAATGTTGTTTTTACAAGTCCTGAATCTGAATAGGAGTTACTTTTACTATATACACTTTCTAAAGAAGTCATGATTTGTTCAGCTGAAACATCATTGTTTTGAGGTAAAGCAAAAACACTCAAACTACAAAAGAGCAACGTTAAAGGTATAAATAAAGGTTTTAGTTTGATATGCATGCAGACTCTTTGTTGCAACTAACGCTTTGCTAAGCGGAAAATAATGGTTGGTTAAAATAAGCGACGAAGGAGCAAAAACCAACTGTTATTTGTCCTTTTGAGCGCCTTGTTATATTTATTGTTAACAACCGTTAGAATCAAGATTTTTAGCAGTAAAATTTTCGTCTAAATTTGTAGTCGAATCACTATAAAAATCAAATTCAATACTGTAATTTTTTTCTGGATATTGGAGTTCAGTTGTATTTAATATATAAGGTACTTGCCTAACGAAATTACCTAATTCATCAAACTCTAGAGTCGCTTTGTTTTGCCCTGTACCACCAATTACACCACCATCAATGTCAAGTAAGTCGTCATCTAAGCTATAATATACATCCCATTTTTGAGGTTCTCTTTTTAGAAAGTATATATGTAATAAAGCCTGTTCTCCTGATGGCTCACATATATAAGTACTGACACTAGCATTATATGTAAGGGGGTCATCAAGTGAAATTTCTTCTGTATTTAATACCTCTGAACTTGCAGGTAAATTGAATTGCAGTTGAACTTTGTTTGTTTCAAGAGATACAGTTATTTCTTGGGTTTCTTGTACTTCTTCTTTTACATCCGATGACGAATCATTACATGCAGTTAGAGCAATTAATGCAGACAACACTAATAGTGGCTTTTTCATATTCTCATCCTTAAGCTTTAATGTTGGTGAATAATTCACCGATATTTTTATAAATATAACGCCCTAATAATGGGCAAAAAATTGTTGGCTAAAATGTTGAGGAACGAAAACAGCCAACTTTTTTTGTCCTTATTAATTAGCTTGTTATGTGTTTTTACTCTAATTTTGTTCGTCACTTTTATCTTGAGTCTTCTTAGTGCCATAACCAACGCCCAAACCAATAGCTAGACCGGCAAAGCCAGATAAAATAAGTGCAACACTATCTAGTTTCATAGTGACTCCTAACGAACACCCAATACATACTCCTATTGAAGCCCAAAAAATGATTGGACTCTCTAATTTCTCATTACTACCTTCTGATGTACTCATATATATATTCCTTGTAATTAACGCCAGTTCAGCGATAAATTGCTGTTTCAAAGTAATAGTCTTCAATTGAGGTTTTTTATTACAAAGATACCTGATTAAATTTGGGGACACTTTGTTTGACTGAACACATAACGCCGTTTTAAGCGGCTTGTAATAGTTTGCTAAAATGTGCAGCGAAGCGGAACCGAGCAAACTGTTACGAGTCCGACTTGAAAACCCTTGTTAGGTTTAAAATGCATAGAAGTAAACAGCTAAAAATAACGGAATATATAAAACACAGCTAATACCAGCAGCAATGCGCATCTTTGTTATGTGCTAAGGGCTTATATTCTATTTACCAAATTTTACTGGTAAATACCTACAAAGCTATCATCACTTCTACCAACCAAAATTTTAACCATATTTTCCTTTTCAAGGAAATCAAAAACCAAACCATGCTTTTTTAACGTGGTTTGCTTAAAAGCGTCCCTAATTTTAAAAACTGCGTTGAAGTCCTCAGGCGAGTTAAAGTCAAATTTGATTTCACATAATGTTGTCTTGCATTCGATTGCTGTAATTATCCCCAAAGAATACAATTCATCAGATAATTGGAAGGTATCAACTAATTTATTAGTAAATACCGGAGCCCATTTAACATCTACTATTTGATTTTCTATAGGAACAAAACCTTTACCTGATGGCTTTACTTTATCCTCAAATTGTTCCGAATTACTCATTTCTATTTTACTATGGGGGTGCTCTATAGATTCATCATGACTTTTTTTAGCAAAATGATTTTCTTTAAGGACAGATAATTTAACATTTTTATCACTTGATTGAGGTTTGAAATCGTTAATCCTATTTTCCTTTATTTGAGGAAGATGTGAGAGTTGATAACTCTCCGGATTATCAATTTTATTGTATTTCAGCCCTAGAATTAAACATCCAGCAATAAAAAAACCACAAACGACACCAGCTAAGAACAATTTATTAAGTACCATCTTTTTAAACTCCATTTAAAATTTTCCATTTATTAAATTAAATAATAAGCTACAGCTGTTGTTAAATCTTGAGCACATAACGCCACATTAAGCGGCAAAAAATTGTTGGTTAAAATGTTGAACGGAGTGAAAACAACCAACTGTTTTTTGTCCGTTTGAATGCCTTGTTATGCGTATTTTCCACTGCCAGCACATTGTTGGATATGCTCAAGTTGAACGATTTGGCTCTCAAACCCACCAAAAAATTTTAATCCAGATATTAATGCCGTAGCAGACAATGCAATAGTCTGATTTTCTAAGGTTTTAACCTCATCTTCTTTTGGGTTGTGCCCAATAGAAATTTGTTCGCCAACAGAGTGAAAATTAATTAACATCTCCAAGTTACCATGAGAATTACGGCATAAATGCGAGTAAAAGCCATTGTAAATATCTACTTCACCCGCGAGTTCAAACTTCTTTGAAATAGACATTAACTCTCTAAAGTTAACTTTTTTTCCTGTTGTCTTTGTCTTATAAAAATCAAACGATTTATTCATTTCATCAATATAATTGACCTCATTGATTACACACATGAGGTCAACATATGATTCCAATGCACTGCGAAGAATAATTGGCGCTGAAGCAATACGATTTTCTTTTAGTAGCAAAAGAGTATCTTGGCTTAACTCTGTAACTCTAGTCATCAGTAATGCGACATACTGTTCCTGCTTATTTTTATGAAATATTTTGGAGAAGGCATCGAATCTAATATCATTTAGATCATCCCAAACTAGATTATTCAAGTGAACCTCTGATACGCATAACGCCCTGTTAACAGGCAATAAAATAGTTGGCTAAAATTAGCGACGAAGGAGCAAAAGCCAACTGTTTTTTGTCCTTGTTTAACAGCTTTTATGGATAATACGCCCATCTTAATTACTATTTAGCACCCTTTTCGGGTAATGTGAGACTCAGGCTTAAGCAGCAACTTAAGCTTTCCTTGTCGTAGTTCGATTGAGCAAAGGCTCCTCTGTTGAGAGACCGATAACAAGAACGAACGCGACAAAGGACTCCAAGCACCACACTCGAATAGTCTACTGGGTCTCGAACCCGCATTTTGCAAGTAAGAGTTAGCTTATTATGAATACTAAAACAAATCAAAAAATTAACGTCGGTGTTGATACCGGAAAATACCAACTCGATATTTACATCCGTCCTTTAGATATCTACTTCACGGTAGAAAACAATGACAAAGGTATTAAAGAAGCCGTTAAAATCATTAAAAAACACAAGCCTGAACGTGTTGTTATTGGGGCTACAGGGCGTCTTGAAATGCCCTTTATATTGGCTTGTGCGAATGCCAATATACCCTTCACCATTGCTAATCCTGTTCATATAAAAAGGTTCGCTGGTGCACTTGGCCAACGAGCAAAAACAGATAAGCTTGATGCGCAATTAATTGCCCATTACAGTGAAGCAATTCAACCTAAGCTCTCTCGCCTAAAGCCTGACACCATGCAAGCTATGAGTGACTTGGTAACGCGAAGGAATCAGTTACTCAACATGCAAACGATGGAGAAAAACCGTCTTCAAATCATGCCTAAAGAGTTAGTGATGACAATAAAACCTGTACTGACTTTATTCAAAAATCAGATAATTAAAATTGAAAATAAAATAGTTAAACTCATCGAAAGCTGCCCTGAATATCAAGCTAAAAATATGATACTTCAAAGCATGACGGGAATAGGAAAAATTGCAGCAGCTTCTCTCATCAGTAATTTGCCAGAGTTGGGTTATATTAACAGCAAACAAGCCAGTGCTTTAATTGGTGTAGCACCAATGAATAGAGATAGTGGTCGATATAAAGGACAGCGAAAAATTCAAGGAGGAAGGCCACAAGTGAGAACCGTTTTATACATGGCGATGATGTCAGCAATGCAATCTAATCCCGTTTTCAAAGCGACATATCAGCGATTATTGGCTGCAGGAAAACCTAAGAAGGTAGCGGTTATTGCCTGTATTAGAAAGATGATTGTGATCTTAAATTCAATGCTAAGAGACGGAGTTATGTGGGAAGCGCCAAAAGTTATTAATTAACTATTGACGCCATAGTCTCTTGTTAGCTGGTTACAGCACCAAACTGTGATTATTGCTTTCCTGCCATATGAAATAGAAAGAATACAAAAGCCCCAAAGAGTAGAGCGCCAACTATTACCATACTTGTTAATGTTTTCGACTTTTGCATCGAATCTGATAAATCTTTTGCTGGTATAAGTCCTAATGTAATTAGAATATTTAGAAAAAAGTCCATTTGATAATCTCCATTTTAATTAACCTGCTAACGCCTCACTAAGAGGCAAATAATTGTTGGCTAAACTAAGCGACGAAGGAGCAAACAGCCAACTGTTATTTGTCCTTTTGAGTAACTTGTTAGTTTTATTAAAGCTTTTGCAATTGTTCCCTAAAATCAGAAGCAACAAGTTCTTCGAAAGTATTCCCGCCACCTTCCTTATCTCTATAATGGCCCATTGTATTGGAGCCAACGGTTATTGTTTCATTCTTCCCATTTAAAGGGATAATATCGCCTTCCGATGCATTTAATATTTCCTCAGCTTGATCTTTTGTTACATCAAGATGGTATCCCCATCCACCTGTTGCCTGAGTATTAATAGTTGTTGCCAAATTGAACCTCCGATAAAACTAACGCCTCATTAAGAGGCAATAAAATAGTTGGTTAAAATGAGCGAGGCACGAGCAAAAACCAACTGTTTTTTGTCCTGCTTTAATGACTTGTTATTGCTACTTTCGCTGACCTAGAACAAGCCTTAACAACGGTTTAGCTACAAGAAAAATGAGGCTTATCATTATTAGAATAAACACACCAAGTCTTTCAAATTCACCCAAACTAAAGAATACCGAATGTTCATTTGGACTCATTATTTTAAGGTTGGCAAAAAGGCCAATGCCAGAAAGAAACACGAGAATTATTACCATTAAAATAGTCCTTAATGGCTCCTTATATTTATACTCTGCTTTGTCATCCTGACTCAAGTCATACTCCAAAAACTAGGTAGCTATAACGCCTCATTAAGAGGCTAAAAATAGTTGGTTAAAATAAGCGACGAAGGAGCAAAAACCAACTGTTTTTTGTCCTGCTTTAATGACTTGTTAGTTTACAATTACACCAATACTAATGAAAAAGCACTTAGCCAAATGAGCTGAAAACCATATGAAATACGCTGATGGATGCCAGGATTGCTTTGTGAAGGGAAGTAAGAAAAGATTAACATAAAATTGCGAAAAATTGCGGGATTACATGGGACGGTGTGGAATTAAGTGGGACGATATTAGAAAAGTTGTTTCAAATATGGAAAAGGCTCGTAAGGAGCCTTTTTTTATTGTTTGTAGTTAAATTTTTCTAACGTTGCAGCATGGGCCATTGCATCTTCTTCTTTCGTGGTTGTGTGGCCTTGCTTCTTTATAACTGCATGACCAAGGTTTGATTTCCCTTCGTTAACAGTAACCGTTGATTCAGCCATGCTGTCAATTACTCGTATTAAATAAGCGTGATCCTTAAATGGCTTTGCTTTTTGAGTTTTACGGGCCTCTCTAATGTTAAGAACTGTTGCTTCACAAGCTTTGAGAAGTAAACGGCTATTACTGGTTAGCGCTAACGTTTCTTTTAATAGCTTTAAAGCACGCGAGTTGTTCAATTTGCTTTTACCTGGTTTAAAAAGCCCTATATAAAGCAGAACATTTGGTGCTAACCAAGACTCAAGCTTTGAAACCTCCCCTAATAGCTCACTACTGGCTTCATCTTCAACCAACGAAAGTAAATCAATTGCGCTATGGCATACAGGGCAAGTGGTTAAATGCATCTTATAATTTTCCTTCAAATTCATGTTTTAACTTAGGCCAACAGCCATTACAGTAATGAAATTCATCAGTTGTTGGGTCGTTTTTCCATTTATGCCATTCAATCAGTTGCTGAACATCATCAGAAGTACCATTGTTATCTATTTCTCTGTGACAGTTCATTGCGTCACATTGGATAACTACTTTTGCTGTCATAACTAACTACCCGCCGCATTAATCATGGTTTGCCACTCTTTTGTAACAAGTGTTTTATCTTCTTTGCTGTACTTGGCACCAGCTGCTGCGGCAATCATTTTTTTTGTTGGAATAAAAGGCACAGAATGTAAGCCTTTTCGTTGATGTTCTGCAGCTATAGCTTCAGACAGTGCATTAACCAATAACATAGGGTTATGCACCATCATCAGTTCTAATTTCTCAGCAATGCCGTTAGTGCCTGTTTGTTTCAATACTTTTATAAAATTTGAATTTTTCATCTATTCTTTTTCCATAAACTTGAGCATTTCCCACTCTTTAACCTCTGTAAATATTTCTAATGGCGGTTGAAAATCATTACCGTTTTCTTGTGGCACCTTCACAAAGAAGGTGTTTTTTTCAAACTTTCCGCACAACCTAGAGTCGTGCATAGGAATACCTCTACTGGTTGGTTCGCCCATAACCATTTTAGGAAAGCTATATAAATCAAGCGCGTTATTATACGAACTAGGAATATCAACAGCTTTCATTTTAACTATAATTTTTTTACCTTCCTTGTTTGATAACTTAGGTAAATAGCCATCACATGATTTTTTCCAAATAGTCTTACAAGGTTGTTTGTCAAAATTAAAACAAGCAACTGAGCCTGATGTGTATTGTTGCCAGGATTTGGCCCCCACACTTTCCATTATTAAATTGATGTTGTCGTCAAACTTAATTTTCAGGTCTCTAATTTCACGTAGTTTGTCTAAGAAAGCCTTGTTGCTAGTTTTGTAAAATTTAAAATTCATTTTATAAATCCAATAAACTCGGTTGATTTGTATCGAACATATCGCCCTGGCGCTGCTTATGTTCCTTGTTTAGCATTCGGTAAATGTGAACGGCTGAATAGCCATATTTAATGGCCAATTCGTCAATATTTCTGCCGTTACACTCTTGAAATACTTTTGATTGGTTAATGATCGACAAGAGTTTTTTTCCTTTAGGGAAATAGAACTGTAAGCCAGCATAGCGACCAGCCAAGGTTTGACAGGTTTCTAGTGCCATATCAAACGCCTTTTTTTCTTCAATACCTGAATCTTTTAACAGCTGAATATTCAGCTCAAGTAGGTCAAAAAGAAACTGGCCGTTACGTTCTTGCTTGTCGGTCATAATTACGCACTCACTGCTTTTTGTGCTCGGGTTTGCCAAGCTTTTAGCTGCTCAATTGCGCTGTGCAGCATAGCCGTAGTAAACCATTCAAGCTTAGTGATAGGTGTACCGTTGTTTTCACCCTTACAGTTTTCAATAGCCCATTTTTCTAAAGCAGAATAACGACGATCACGAATAAGTTTTGAATCAGCCATTTGCTGCCAAATACTGAACAGCTTAGCGGCTGGCCCCGTTAACTTTTTCTTTGCTTTAGCTTGAACAACAAAGCCCAGGTCTTTGTAATGATCAAGAACGTCTTGTTTTTCACTTAATGTCATCGCCGTTAATGAATTTTTTCCCGTTAATTCAAGCTTAACTAAGCGTTTCATATCGTCATCATCATCGTGAAACTGCTTTTCTGCGATTTTAATTTTTTGTATTAATTTACTATGAGGCATGTGTTACACCTTCTTACGTTGTTGTAAGGCGGCATTTGCCGCCGAATTAGTGGCTAAAACCGTAACCTTAGCCAAATAAACAGGTTTGCCAGGATGGCGATTACATAACTGCCAGTACTGCTGTGTTGCATCAGCTTCTTTGATCTTGTTTGCTACACAATTGTTACCTACAAACACTTGATACATATCGCCATTCATAATGCGTCCCTACAAACTCTTACTAACTAACGGAATTTGCACCCAAGCACCTTCAATATTGCGCTCTTGAAAGGTAATGTAGGTTTTTGAATCGCTGCAAATAATGGCTTCATCTAGCGCTTTCATTGCTGCTTCCCATTTTTCAGTTTTATTTGCATCACGATATTTACGTAAAGCCAATATACGATTTTTGTTGTAATGGCCTTGCTTATCAGCTTCAAATGCGTCTCGCATTAACTGAGTTATAAAGCTGTTGGTATCACTTAATTCGTCTTCAATTACTTCAGTGATCAATTGCTTCGCGATATCAATTTCAGCGCCAAAACTTATTTGGTCAGCAATGCCAACTTGAATGCGAAGCTTTTGATCGTAGCTAGTTAACGACACATTACCTTTTGCACCACCAATGTTTACGTCGTATTCACCCGCTACCAAGGAAATTAAGTTATTTACCTCAGTAAATGTTTTACGCTTAAAATCATAATGAGTTTTACTTAGTGCCTTAGCTTCTTTAGCTAATGCAGTTACTAAGTCATGCTTTAAAATGTCTTGAGGCTTGATATCGTCAATAGGCGTTTGAAATCCACGGGCATTTAATAAAAATGTCGGTTTTTCTTGTTGTTCAATCATTACTTAATTCCTTCAATAACTTCTTTAGTGATCAACGGCTCACTCATGCTGCAAGCAAGGTTCATTGCCTTAACCAACATAGTGTTAACGTTGAGTGGATAGCTCATATCTTTAGCCTCTTGGCTGCGTTTTAAGCCGAAACTAGTAGATCCTTGCAAACGTTCTTTAATCGCATCAATGCCGCCCTGGTCAATTACCTTTGTATGGTCAACACCTTTACGGCTGAACTTATGAGCAACATAATCAGTAATACCAAGCCCTAACGGCGGTAAATCAACCACGTTACAGCGCAATGAAAACTCACGAACGTCATAATTGTTTAGGTTTTTATTAAGCTCGGTTTGGCCAACCAAAATAATACCTAGTAAACTTCTAAAACCTTCGCGTAGCTCATGAACACGTTTTAAATGCTTTAATACCGCATTACTTAAATCGTGCGCTTCTTCAATTACTAACACATGGCTATTGCCGTTTTTAACGCTTTTGATCAACTCACGTTTAATTTGGCGAGAACGTTTTTCGTGGCCCATTTTTAAATTTTTAATATCAAGCTCGTCGGCTATCGCTTCAAAAATCATCGCCGCCGTAAGTAGCTTTTTATCAGTAACTTCAGGCTCAATAATTACCAGGTTAGGCATTTCAGTTTTAGTGTATTCATTAAAGCACTCGCGTAAGGTGGTTTTACCTGCGCCACACTCCGCTGACACCGCTAAAATACTGCTATTTTGTGCGGCTTGAATCATCGCTTCACGTACACGTAAATGATGATGACTAAGGTATAAATCACCCATGCCACGCATTTCGTCGGCAAATGGGTGTTGAGAAACACGAAAGTGCTTCATTGCTTTTTGGGTTAACATTTCAGGCTCCATACTTTCAACAAAATTGTTTTTTAAAATGTTTTTTCTCGTCGTTCCCTTATGCTCACGGGCGGTGGTTTGCCACATGGTTTTTATTTCTTCCTTTGTGGCAAATTTAGTTAACCAAACTTGAAGTGGTTGTTGAAAATCCTCTAGTGTGTATTTAGTTGTGGTGTAGCCATTATTCAAAAACATATTGAGCGTGGCCGGACTAACATTTATCCCCGCTTCTTTAAGTACTTTGTTTGCATCTACTTGGGTAAAGCTATATTTAACCAGTAAAAACGAAGCCCTAAAGGTTTGTGGTTCGCTGTTTTGCTCAGCGGCATTCTCGAACATAGTGTTCGTTTCCTCCCCAGTTAAACGGCCATTGAATAACCGCAATATTGATTTTTTAACAGCTTGTTGGCTGTACTTTTTAGGCCAAATACCCTGCATCAATGCACGTGCAGTACCTTTGCTACATGGCATACCGTCAGCACACAACTGGCGAACCAAACTCACTTGTTTGATCTCGTGCTTGGCCATCACATCGCCAATTGACAAAAACTCGGTTGAAGCATGAATTTTTAATAGTGCTGACATATAAAACTCCTTGTTTAGGTAACGTTATTTAACTAACTTAAAAACTTGCGCTGAAGGCTTCACTAAGCCGTTATGCAACTCAGTAACAATGGTGGCAACGTCTTCACGGTATGCTTGAGTGAATTGCTCAACATGCTCACTTTCAAACGGCTCTAAATCACGGCCAAGCTGCTTAAGTACTGCCATTTTTAATTCAATACGTGAAAGTGGTTTGCGTTCTTCCGGTTGGAATTGCTCAGGCACATCAAACTTTTTGCCTTTCGGCGTAATGGCTGCTGGCTCGTCAATGTTGGCAATATGGCTAAGGGCATCAATGCTGCCCTCAAATGGCATGGCTTTTTTCTTCTTAGCTTTGGCAATGTCTTCATCGCTTAAGCCAGGATAAGCAAGCCTGTCCATTTCTTTTTGGTTGGTATCAATTTGGCTATCTTGCTTAGTGTTGAACTCTTCACCAAATACAGCAGCATCAGCACGAAAGCCCATTTCAAGAAATTCAAGCGGCGCTACTTCATGCAATACATCATCACCAAATTTATTTTCAATAGTCACTAATACACGGCATTCATCACCAACAACCAAGGGGCTAACCAATACTTTAATGCCAGCAGAAATGCAGTCTAAGTTCGCCAGGCTATACGTAAGCGACTTTTTAACTTGTGGGTGAGAAAAAGTAATTTCTAAATCAGGTTTAACAATACGCGTTACAGGCTCATGGCTGAAAATATAACGACAGTAATCAAGGCTAGGTAAAGCACGTAAATGTTGAATGTTTCCGGCTTGCATAATCGTTAGCCAGGCATCAGTACGTGCCATACCATGGCGGCTATGCTTAGCGTTGTAATTAGGAATTAAATTAGCGTTGTAAGCGTTTTGCCATTTCAGCGCAATGGCATTTAGTTCTTCCACACTGTTTACAGACTCAAGAAACAAACGGCCTTCAAAACGTTTTTCAACAATGTCATTCGCTTTTTCAACAGCGCCCGTTGCGCGGGCCAAATGGGTGGTATGGGCAATATGTTCAACTTGTAAACAGCTTAGCGCGTGTTTAATTGCCTTACTGGTCATGGCACTGCCTTTGTCCCAATAAAGCGTTTTAGGTAAACCATGAAACGGCGAGCCGCTTGCCTTAGCCCAACAGGTCAATAAAAAGTCATACAAAATTTGTTGGTTTTCACCTGCACTTTCAAAGTACTTAACGCTAATTAACCCGCTGTAATGGTCAACCATTACATAGCGCCAAACGCGTAAACGCTTTATTTTTTCAAGCTGCTCAGGTTTGTTTTTATATTGCTCAGCAAAGGTGGTGTGTTTTTGAATTCTGCCGCCCTTATTATTTGGCGGGTAATAAAGTACACACAATGAAGCATCAGCTTCATGCACATGGTTACTGTGCAACGTTCTAATGTAGCCGTGGGTGGTGTCTTGTTTGGTTTGTTTAGCGGTTAAATTTTTATCGCGCAATAAGCGGTTAACCGAACTAGGTGATAAAAACTTATGTCCGTTCTGGCTTAAAATGCTAATAGCATCGGTGGTTTCAACCAAGGTTTTACCGTTAGCGCGTGCGCTCGTTTTACTTACGGCAGCAAGTGTTAATAACGATTGTTCATCTTGGCTAGTAGTACCTGCATCTTTACGTACTTTTCTACCACTACTAAAGCCAATATTTTTTAAATTGCGGTAAACCTTGTCTTTACTCCAACCTAGTTCAGCCATAGCACTTGCTAAAATAGCGCCTTTGGCGCCATTGGCAGCATGTTGAAGCTGTTCACCGTAATTTTTTAGAATGCTAATTGCTACGTCGGAAATCATAATGTACCTACTAATAAGTTAATGGCTTACGGTTATTCAGTGCTATCTGTAACTTCGTTATCATTGTTCGAATGCAACTGGTTAAACAATTCATCAGCTGTTAAATCAGGGTGAAACTTATCGCCAAGCAGAGAAAACGCATCATTACAAAAGTCACTCACCACACTTAAATTGTGTTGTGCTTCGCTTAACAAGCTGCGACCAATATGCTCAATGGCTTTTTCGTCAAGGTCGTGATTTGCGCTTAAGTTGTTTAATACATCAAGTAACTGGTTAGCGCCTTGAGAAATTGAAGCGCGCGCTTCAATCATCGCGTTAACGCTATCTAACGCGTTACGGTGCCAAGGCGCTTGGCTAAACTGGCGAATTGATTCTTGCTCTTTTATCGCGTTAAGTTCTTGCTGCTTTTCAGAAGAAAGTTCGCGTGCAGCTTTTACGGTGTTGTTAGCTTCTTTGACTTGTTTGGCGAGCTCTTTTTTTTCTTTGGTATGGCTGACAACCAAATCTTCAATAAGCTCTTTAACAGCGGCTTTATCACCTAAATCAACTTCTTCACTGTTGATTACCGCTAGTTGTTGTGGCTCAGGTAATTGGCGAAGTTTACGAAGTTCACGTGTACCTAGACCAATACGTTGTGAAGCTTCAAAAAACTCTTCACCGAATTCATTGAAGTTAAGTAAGTTGTTATCAATAGTCTTTCTGGATACTTGTAATTTATGTTGGCAAAAATCATCCCAAGTGGAAACCGTTACCAGTTTTTTATCTTTATCTCGATAGGTTAAACCCTTGTAGGACTTGGATTCTTTGATGCTTTGTAAAGTGCGTAGATTGGAAACCGTTACCAGTTTACTTAAAAAATCGAATGCGCGAACTTGGCCTAAATCTAAAAGTACTTGTTCAAGTCTTTCTACTGATTCTTTGGTATCAATAACGGCTTTTTGCTGCTCAGTGGATAAATCGGTGCTAACGTCATTCATTACACTAATTCCTTTAAAATACGGTTGTTTTTCATTAGTTCAGTTAACATATCTGGGAGATTTCTCGTTGCTCTTAGCTCTTCATATTCAGCTATCATTTCTGGTAGCTCATCAATTTCTTTGTTCACTATGTTTGCAGGGGCTTTAATCACTTCAATGCAATAGTCTTCCCATGTTGATATGGTTTTAAGGAAGCTCATTTGATAAACAAATAATTCATGATCTCTAATCAAGCGATAATGTTCTGTATTCGTAATGTCACTTGCCATTGACATACAGTTGCGTACATCCATAGCACCTACTTCCATAGACATTAATTGCATGATCTGCTCGGTTCTTGTCGGTTTTTTGTTTGTTCTTTTGCCTGATTTAGCAGCCTCTACAAGCTTGTTTAGGCTGCTGTCGTTGAGTGGTTTTTGTTTTTTAGTCGGTTCTGTAACTTTTGTGTCAGTGTTTGACATAACGAATTCCTAGATAATTTTGTTGTAGTTGGTTTGGTCTTGCTCAAGCTGCTGAACAGCAGTTCGCAAACCTATTTGAATGGTATTAGCTATTTGGCTAAACAATGGTGTAAGGCGATAAACCTTGTCGTTGGCTGGGTGCTTCTCTACCCAGTTTACTGCTTCTAAATTTGCTAAGGTCTTAAGAACGTTTGATTTGCTTTCACCAGACTTTTCAGAAATATCTGCCATAGTCAAACCATTGGCCTCAGCGCCAACTAGTGACATGACAATAATGCTCATACGATGTTGTGAACCGCTAAAATATTTATGGCTCATGATAAAACTACCGCTTCAATGTAAAGTGCAAAATAGAAAACTGAAAAAATCAAAAGAACACCTAATGTATTGGCTACAAGCTTAAGTGCGTAATGCTTGAATGATGACTTAAGCATTGTTACCTCCTAAAACAAGTTCATGTTGCGGTTGCTCTGTAGAGCTAATATTGCGCTCATGAAAAGCTAACGACTCCATTAATTTCTTAATGCCATCAACAGTCTCTTGGCTACTCGTTTGCTCTTGGCTGTTACGCATCAATAAGCCAGACACTTCAATCATAAAAGCTTGTAAGTCAATTAAATCTTTATGCTTTGCTTTGCGACCTGTTGGCGCTGGCACAAGTAAAAATCCTTGGCTGTGTGCCAAATATTGAGTAACAAAATTTGCACCACAGGCTTGTTCAAAGGCAATCACTTTGTTTACAGGCATTTTGGCAGTGCCTAACCACTTATAAATTAAATCACCTGTTTCACTTAAGTGATCACCAATGCGCTCAACACTCATGTTCTTCTTTTCAATGCCGTGCTGCTTAGTCAGCTGCAAAGCATGCGGCATGCTATGTGGCACCACCTTTTTCCAATATGTTTTAGTCATTAGAAGTCGCCTTTTTATTGTCTTTCCAAACAAGCAACTGGCTTGGAAATAACAGCTCGTATAAATTTGAATTCAACTTTTTCTGTAATGGCGCAACAACATGAACACCATTTGGCAAACGCACATGAACCAATACCGGTTTGAACAACTCTTGAAGCAACTCTACTTGCGGGATCCAAGAACGGTTAACCGCTATTACCTGAGTGGTTTCGAGTGGCGTGTGACGATAAGTATGAAGCATGGCGGTATTCCCCTAGCTAGCAAGACGCTGTTGAAGGTCTGCAATGCGTTCTTCGCGAGACGTGTCAAATACCTTAACGTTGTGATAACTCTCAACGTCAGGAAAAATATCTTTGATTTCTTTATCAAGTACCACAGCAATGGCATTAGCAACACGGTGACTACGGTTGGCTCTTTTACAAACTTGATGAATATTGACAGGCGTACATTTTAATGCGGCGGCAATCATAGACATTGAATAGCCTTTATTGCTTAACTCAATTTTGATTGTTTCATAATCCATAGTAGACTCTCTTTGTTAGTGCCTAGTTGCAGCTAGGTTTTAATAAAATAAAGGTTAAGTTGTTATCAAGTGAGTACACATTATTAAGGTTAACTTTAAATATGTCAACAGATGAAGACTTGTTTTCTGGTTTCTCAGAAGAAATGAAAAAAATGTTATCAAGAGTTAACACCTTATCACCGAGCGCGTTATCAACTGATAGCGCCATTGCACGTGAATTTGGTGTTAATCGTGGTAATCCAGCCCAATGGAGAAAAAGAGGAACAACGCCTTTTGATATTTTTATTAATTACGCAAAAAAAAATGAGATAAACATTCATTGGCTATTAACAGGTGAAGGTGAACCTAGCTTGTCTCATTTGTCGACACACGATAAAGAGCAACGTCACGATATTGCTCTTTCCGTGTATGCATGTGATATTGAGGCCGAGAAGCGAGTACAAGAACGAAATGTACCTATAACGAAGCAGATAAAAGAGGCATCTGCCTATATACATGATAATTTGGTGCTCGACGCTGCGCCTGAAGATTACGAATTAGTGAAAGCAATGCTTTTTAAATTAGCATTACAAAAAAATTGTGAAAGCAGTGAGCTTAAAGGCTTTATCGATTATTTAAATCGCCATGGCCAACAAGATAACGCTAATGAATTTGCTATGATCCCCGGTTACAACGTACAAGTAAGTGCGGGGCATGGTGCTATCAATAGTGATGAACAACCTACACGTTACCTAGCTTTTAGGCATAAATGGTTAAAATACCGAGGCTTTAACGAAAAAGATTTAGTGGTAGTGTTCGCCAAAGGTGACTCAATGGAACCGACTATATCGAACAACAATTCATTATTGATTATGACTAAAATTGACAATATTCAAGATGGTAGCATTTATGTAATCAGACAAGATGACACTTTATTAGTTAAGCGCGTTCAGCGCTTACTTGATGGTAACTTAAAGCTTATCAGCGATAATATGGCATATGAGCCAATGGTCTTATCTAAAGACAGCTTTGAATCATTAGATGTTGTTGGTCAAGTAGTTTGGATTGCCAAAGATATAGGCTAAATAGTTCATGATAAGGACATGGTAAATGGATAAGGAAATACTACAAAGAACCCGTATAGACGGCACTGATTTTTATAAAGATCAGCATGGTCAGTTATGGAAGAAAGTAGCCGGAGTTTATAAAAAAACAGATGAAGAACCTTATGCTAAAGTAGCGCCTGTTAATATAAAGCCAGTAATGAAAAATAAAACAAAGACATGTAAGAAATGCGATCAGCTAGTACAAGTAAATATTGATAAATGCCCGCATTGTGGCGTAAGTAATCCAGCAGACTCCATAAAGATTCAGCTGTTTAGCACCGTGTTTGTGCTTGTTGTGCTTGCCTCTATATTCTTTGGTTTTAAATCTTGTTCTGATAATTACGCAGAAAAGGAAAAAACAAGAGAACCAACCCCCAGTTATGCTTTTGTTCATTGTATGGGGTTTGTTGAAAGTCAATTAAAGTCCCCATCAAGTGCTGACTTCTCTTCCTACGGAAATTCTAACGTTACCCAACTAAAACAAACACGTCGTGGCGGCAAGAATGAAATTCAATATCTAGTGACTGGATATGTTGATGCACAAAATAGCTTTGGCGCACAAATACGCAATAACTATTCATGTAAAGTTACAGGGATAACAGGTGGTAGATGGATATTAGACAAAATTTCGATGTTGTAATGAAAACTAGATACAAATAAATAAAAAACTAAATTTAAAGGAGTCGCTATAATGACTAAAAAGCAAGATGACAAAGTAATTTTCCGTGATTCAGGCGAAAGCTTGGTCGAAAATAGAAAGCACAATAAAAGTGAGAGTGGCCGTTTCCACTTTGGTAATGAATCAAGAAGCGACACTATTACAACGCATTTTGCTACACCACCAAATCCTGATAAAGTTTCAGGGGATAAAACCAAAAAATAGGAAGTGCTATGACGTCAAGTGAACAAGTGTTTCAGTGTCAATTCCATCTTGGAATAGGTTCTTATTATCATATGTTACGCCAAAGCTATTTTAACGCTTGGCACCGCTTTGTCAGTGCATTCTCTCTTATATTCTCGACATCAGCGGTAGCTATAATAAGTTCAAAGTTAGAAATAGGTATTTTTTGCGCAGCTATTGTTGCTGTGCTACAAGCTGTAGATTTAATTATTGACACTCGCGGGCAAGGCTCTCTTCATAATGATTTACGTAACAAGTATCTTATGTTGGAACATGAGCTTTTAAATTATGGCTCGGCTCTTACAGAGCTCCAATTTAATGATCTGCAAATGAAAATTAAATCTATTGAATTGCAAGAACCACCTGTTCGTAAATTGTTATTAGAAGTTTGTCATGATGATATTGCTCGACGCTTAAAAGTTGATAAAGCGTATTTTCATAATGTTCATTGGTTTAAGGCTAATACAGCCAATATGTTTAATTGGCCGTCTGCGATAAAGGATTAAATAAATGCAAGATCATGAAGTTCAATTTGCACATAGAAATTACTCAAGTGGGTTAAAGGTCTACAACAAAATCATTGAAAAGTTAAGCGCATATAAACAGCCTAATTATGATCAGTTCGATATGAGTATTTCAACTGCTACAGATATATCATCTACAGCGCACTTTATAACGATGCTTGGTACTCAAATACTAATAGACTTTACTATTTCTCCGTATAGTGATCGAACAGACTTTTATTATGGAAAAATAAACTGCTATTTAGGTAATACGAAAGATTCATTATTACATTCTTTCTACTTTGACCATTATGAGAATATTTTTTCCAATCATCCAGATGAGGATAATTACGAAGATATTACGTTTAGTATTGAAAGGAAAATAATTATTATTTTATCAAAAGCTGTTATTGAGCAGCTGTAGCCCCACCTCCATAATTTACTAATACAGGTTATTACCACGCCTTTGTATATGCTGTCACTCTGGCAGCATGAAAAACTTAAACGAAATAATCTTACTTATTGATGACACGATACCCAGTATCGCGCGTCAAGCCATTGCCCGAATTCTTGTTGAAGAAGGTGGCTATAACGTAGCAAGTAGTGACCGTGGCCTAGAAACAAAATACGGTATTACTAAACGCTGGTATCCCAATGTTGATATTGCCAACTTAACAATCCCCTTAGCGGCAGATATCTATTTTCAAGACTATTGGAACTTCAACCAATGCGGACTACTCCCCGACGAACTGGCACTTACCTTCTTCGATGCCTGTGTGAATCAAGGCGGCGATTTTGCCCGCAAAACCCTGCAGAAGTTATTACGAGTAAAAGTCGACGGCATTATCGGGCCAAAAACCCTTAATGCGGCAGCTGCTGCATGTTCATTAATATTCTTAACTCAATTCACCCGTGAACGTTGCCGAGCCTATAACAACCTTGTGCAAGCTGATATTAGTCAAGTGGTTAACGTTGAAGGCTGGAATGACCGCGCATTAGACATTCTTATTGAATGCCAAATTATTGCAGGCTTTGGGGTAAGTACGCATGAATAGGTCTGATGTTCGCTATCAAGAAGGCCGTAACGCCAGAATTCAAGCTGAAATACTTATGGCAACAGCTAACAAGTCAATTGCCTTTAAGTGTATTTACAAGCGTCCTGAACAACTAAAGCAATATCGTCGTGGTTGGGACAACGTAACAGAAGTTGATATTAAAACGGCCATCCTACGTGCAACACAAAACGCAGCCTCAAATAAAAGGGCTCATCATGTTTAAAATGTCACTCGTTATCATTTTTTTGCTTATTGTGGGTTTAGCGTTTATCGCCCTTGCATGTCAAAGCTACAAGGCTGAGCCAGCCATATTTAGAAGTTATGAGCCCATTGCTTACTTTGGTATCGGTATGGCAATCATATTGCTGGATAACCTTATCGGCATCCTCACCTTAATTATTTGGTTAATCAATTAAAGGAAAAACACATGAAAAATTTCATTGTCATTTTACTGCTAGTCGCCTTGTTTGGTTGTCAGTCAACGTCTTATCAGTTCGGTGATATTTCAACAAAAGTAAATAGCATTGCCAAAAGTTATTGTGAATCAACAGACCCTATTTTACGGGCTGCACTAAAACGAGCATTGGCCCGACAAGGCGTTGTGATCGGTGTTGATTTTTGCATGGCAAGAAACCTTGTTGATGCGCTACTAACGCCAAAACAAACATATCCTGGTACAACAAAAAATAAGGAATAACCTTGGCTGACCAATTTGACCAAGCTGCAAAGTTAGAGCAGCAAGCGCTTGATATAGCGTTGTCTTCACATAAACCAGTTAAAGAACAATCTTTGATTATTGACGGAATACGCATTTGCTTAGATTGTGCAATACCTGTTCCCCAAGTACGTATTGAAGCAGTTGATGCTGTGCGCTGTGTTGACTGCCAAACATTAAATGAGTTTTCTAATAACAGACGGAAGTAGTTATGGAGTTTTTAAAAGATAATTTTCAAATTATTCAGTTTGCTATGTCGGCAATTATTTCTATTGCCATTTTTATTTTGGTCTTAGTTTTTGTTAAACGCAAAGACCACGAAATATTAAAAGCTCAAGTGCAAAAAATTCAAGATACCTACAGCACCGACAAAGCACATATAGCATTAGCAACTCAAGTAACAACCATTGAAACAAAGCTAAAAAGTATTCCCTCAAGTGAAGACAGGCACTCACTTGAAAAAGAAGTTAGCGAGTTAAAAGGCAGTGTTGACGGTATGAAAGACCTACTGAAAAACATTAATAACCACGTAAACATGCTTGTTGAAAACGAAATTAAAGGATAAATCATGGCTCTTCAAAAGATTCAAAACCAGCATCATCGCCTTTCAATTTTGCGGGCATTAGAGGCACTTGGCTACAGAAGCAACGACAGCATGATCCAAGATACGTGCGAAGCGTTTCACAACATAATGAGCCGTGACCAGGTACGTACCAATTTAGGGTGGTTAGCTGAGCAAGGTTTAGTGTCTGTTGAAAACGTGGGCGACATTATGAATGCCACATTGCTTAGTCGTGGCCAAGACGTGGCCCAAGGCAAAAGCTTTGTAGAGGGCGTTAAACGCCCAAGTGCATAGGTGACTTATGGCTAAGAAACAAAAACCTTATAACGCTGCTGAAAAACGACTGGTTTCTGCCTTTGCTCGATTCGTTGTTTACGCTGAAATTGAAAAGCAATGCATAAAACCTGCTTTTGAAAAAGCAAAGCCTAATGAAGCATTTGTTGCTGAAAGTTGGGTGAAAGAAGTTTTTAAAAATGACCCTGAAGCCAAGCGTGCATTAGCTGCTATTCGTCGTGAAGTGCCTAAAATTCGTCAAGACTACCTAAAGCAGATGGAAACCAAGTCATGAGTAACATTAAAAAGCGTGGCAAGGCGTCAAAAATCGATTTGTTGCCCCCTAAATTGAAAGTTGAACTTGATGCCTTATTACGTGATAAAAGCCATACACAGGCCGATATACTCAACGCAATAAATGAACGCATTGAACAAGCGGGCCTTACTAAACAAAAAATTAGTAAATCTGGTTTAAGTCGTTACAGCACTGAAATGGAAACGGTTGGCCAAGAAATAAGGGCCATGCGTGAGTCAACTGAAATGTGGATTGCTCAGTTTGGTAGCAAGCCAACAGGCGAAACAACACAGCTGCTACTTGAAATGTTAAAAACTCAGCATTTTAAGTTGCTGATGAATGCCAATGCTGATCCAGATAATTTACTTGATGCTAAAACCATAAACACCTTAGCCCTGACATTAAAGCGCTTAGAAGATGCGGCTATGTCAAATATGAAAAAAGAAAAACAAATTAGACAAGCCTATGCAGAAGAAGCTGCTGCTGCAGTTACCGAAGAACTTCGTGGTGAAGATGGTATGAGCGAACAGCTTGAAGCCAAGATAACAGGTATTCTCATGGGGAAAGCTTAATGGCTAGCATAGTAATGGACAAGCCTTGGGAAAAAAGCAAACGTGTTGTTGCTCTTAATTCCCCTAAAAAAATAAACCTGTCAGATGAATGTGAAATCTTAGGTGTTGAGTATGAGCCAGCGACTGAAGATAATTTTCCTGACCCATCCAAAGAGGCGGTATTCCTTCCTTATCAACAAAAGTGGTTCTTAGATAATTCAACTTATGCTATTGCCGAAAAAAGCCGTCGTACTGGTTTAACTTGGGCACAAGCAGGTAAAGATGTTATTACCGCGTCAAAGCCTCGTAGGCGTGGCGGTAGAAACGTATTCTATGTTGGCTCTAAACAAGAAATGGCGCTTGAATACATTGCAGCATGTGCTTTGTTCGCAAAAGCATTCAACCAATTAGCTGATGCTGACGTTTACGAACAAACCTGATGGGACAAAGACAAAAAAGAAGAAATTCTTGCCTACATGATCCGCTTCCCTAACACGGGAAAAAAAATTCAAGCCTTAAGCTCTCGCCCTTCAAATTTACGTGGCCTTCAAGGTGATGTAACCATTGATGAAGCTTCTTTTCATGTTGAGCTCGATGAACTATTTAAAGCTGCACAAGCGCTAACCATGTGGGGCGCTAAAGTTCGTATTATTTCAACCCATAATGGTGTTGGTAATTTATTCAACCAATGGATACAAGACGCTAGAGCAGGAAAAAAAGATTATAGCATTCATTCAATATCATTAGACGATGCTATAGAACAAGGTCTCTATAAGCGCATTTGCTATGTGTCTGGTCAAGAATGGTCTAAAGAAAAAGAACAAAAGTGGCGTGATGAACTTTATAAAAATGCACCCACTAAAGAAATGGCCGAAGAGGAATACGGCTGTATTCCTCGCGCAAGTGGTGGGCAATATTTAACACGGCCCGTTCGTGAACGCGCTATGGTGGCGGGTCGCCCCGTTGTTCGTTATACCGCTCCTGATGGTTTTTTATTGTGGACAGAAGACCAACGCAGAAATGAAATAAGAGACTTTTGTGAAAAAGAATTAAAACCATTATTAGACAAGCTTAACCCTGATAGATACCACGCCTTTGGTGAAGATTTTGCCCGTAAAGGTGATTTAACCGTTTTAATGCCCGGTGAGATAACGCCATTAATGGATCTTGATGTGCCTTTTAATATTGAGCTTCGTGATATTCCTTATGAATGTCAGAAAATCATTGTGTACTTCATATTAGATAGGCTACCGCGCTTACGTGGTGCGGCATTTGATGCAACAGGTAACGGTGGTTATTTAGCTGAGGTTGCCATGCTCAAATATGGCGTTCAAATGGTAGATTGCATTCACCTCTCTGAATCATGGTATCGAGAATGGATGCCAAAAGTAAAAGATGCATTTGATGAAGGCACAATAAAACTTCCTAAAGACCAAAACCAATTTGATGACCTTGGCCATATACATGTGATCAACGGTGTACCCAAAATTGACAAAGGCCGTACTACTGAAAAAGATGCTAAAGCTGGCAAAGTCGACAAAAAACGACATGGTGATGCAGCGGTTGCCGTGGCTATGTTGGTTCGTGCGAGCAAAATGGAGGGTGGCGTAATTGAGTTCACGCCGTTACCCGATAAAAACCGAGATGAAGACGATGATGATAATGATTTTCCAAATGACGAAAAAGGAGCTTGGTAATGATTGTTGATCAATACGGCCAGTCAATTAGCTCAGACGATTTAACCACGCCGCAAACTGAAGACGCGAAACTCGCGCATTTGCACAAGTACTATGCAGAGCATCCAAGCAAAGGATTAACACCGGCTAAACTTGCCGTTGTTTTAAAATGTGCTGAGCAAGGTGATGTAATGTCGCAATGTGAACTAGCGGAAGACATGGAAGAGAAAGACGGTCATTTATTCGCTGAATTACAAAAGCGCCGTTTGTGCATGAAAAGCGTACCTTGGAAACTTGTTCCTCCCCGTAACGCTGATAAAGCTGAATTGCGCGATACTGAAATGTTGCAAGAAATGCTTGAAGACATGACGCATTTGGGTGATATGTTTTTCGATATGTCTGACGCTATTTTAAAAGGTTTTTCTAACCAAGAAATTACTTGGCACCAAGAAGAAAAGCTTTGGTTGCCAAAGTGCTTTGATTTTAGAGATCCTAGCTGGTTTCGACTTAACCCTGAAAACCGCAATGAACTACGTTTGCGTGACTCGTCAGAGCATGGCGAGCCTTTGCAACCGTTCGGTTGGGTATCGCACGTTCACCGCACAAAATCGGGCTACTTATCTCGTAATGGTTTAGCACGAGTACTAGCATGGCCATATATTTTTAAAAACTTTAGCGTGCGTGATTTAGCCGAGTTTAACGAAATTTATGGTTTGCCACTGCGTCTAGGTCGATACCCCACAGGGGCAAGCAATAGCGAGAAAAACACCTTGCTGCGTGCGGTCATGTCCATTGGCCATAATGCAGGTGGCATTATTCCCGTAGGCATGGACATGGAATTTCAAGAAGCCGCTAAAGGTAGTGAAAAGCCATTTGCCTACATGATGGAGTTCATGGAAAAAACCATGAGCAAAGCCATTCTTGGCGGCACGTTAACTAGCCAAGCCGACGGTAAAAGCTCAACCAATGCCCTTGGTAATGTCCATAACGAAGTGCGTGAAGAACTACGCGACAGCGATTTGAGCCAAATTGAAGCTACTACAACGCGTGATATTGTCTTGCCAATGTATATGCTTAATTGTGCTAGCTATAAAAAGGCCAGCCGTTCACCGCGCTTAGAGTTTGATACCACAGAGCCTGAAGACTTAAAGTTCCTTTCAGAATCCTTACCTGGTCTTGTTGATTTAGGTCTTAAAATACCGACACGATGGGTGCAAGATAAAGCACAAATACCTGAAGCCAAAGACGGCGAAGATATTTTGGTTGCTGCTTCTTCTTCAGGCACGCCAATGCCAACAGTTAAACCGCCAGTAGTTGAAGCTGATGATAAAACTACTAAAGAAGCCCTTAGCAATAAACAAAGCCAAGGCAATGCCGCGTTAAAATCTATCGCTATTCATAAAATAGCCGCGTTGAAAAAGGTCAATGATAAAGATGCGGCGGAGCTTTTCAGTGAACAGCTTGCCGATAAAATGTCGCCTGTACTGCAGCAGTTTACCGAAGAAGTTGAAAGCCTGGTGCTTAATGCCAAATCGCTTGAAGACTTGCAAACACAACTTAATGAAATGGACTTGTCCATTGATGAAGCCACCACAGTAATGCAGCAAGCTCTAGTTGTTGCAGAGCTTAGTGGTATGGCTGATGTAGAGAACGGAGACTAAACGTGCTGAATAAATACCTTAAACGTTATCATCGTTGGTGCGAGCATATGACGAGCAAGCGAGTAAAAAATGCCTGAAGCCCGTTATGGCTCACTGCCGTTTCAAGAGTCTATTGATTTTTTCAAAAACAAATTAAACATACCAACCGAACGTTGGAATGATGTTTGGCGTGATGGCCACAATAGCGGTTTTATGGTGGCCGGAGCCCTTAAAGATGATTTGCTTAATGATTTTAGGCAAGCGGTTGACCGTGCCATTGCTGAGGGCAAATCAATAAGTTGGTTTCAAAAAGAATTTAAAAACATTACCGCTAAGCACGGTTGGAGCCATACAGGTGATGCTAATTGGCGCAGCAATATTATTTACAACACAAATATGCGCCAAGCCTACAACGCAGGACGTTTCGAGCAATTACAAAATTTTCCTTTTTGGGAATATCAACACGGCGATAGCCGCCAACCAAGAGCGTTGCATTTATCCTGGCATACATTGGTTTTACCCAAAGACGATCCATGGTGGCAAACACATTTCCCAAGCAATGGTTGGGGTTGTAAGTGTCGTGTTCGCGGCCGCTCTGCACGTTACTTAAAACGCAAAGGCATCACGGTTGATAAAGCGCCCAATAATGGCATTTGGGAATGGACAGATAAAGCCACGGGTGAAGTACATAAAATACCAAAAGGAATTGATCCAAGTTTTGATTATGCACCAAGAAAATCAACGGTTGTGAAACAACAAAAACAATTGGCTAAGAAGAAAGCCCCCGTTCATGTGCCGCCAGAACGCATCGCACCAACGGCTTTTAGCACAGTGCGCGGTGCTGATATTCACGGCTTAAACTCAGTGCTAGCTGAATTAAAAAACACGGCCGCTGCGCCTGAAGTTGAGAAGCTGCGTTTGTTCCTGGATAAACACCAGACAAAAACATTATTTCTTCAACAAAAAGAAATGAACCCAAGGGCCGTGGCTGCCACTAAAGTAAAAGATGATATTGAACATTATTTGGGTAAACACGCTAGGTTGCATACACTGCAGTTATACACCGATAACCAATATCGTATTGCTGATGGTTACACCAGCCGTTCGTTTAACCATGTGGTAATGAAAGCCCAAGGCGTGTTTTCAAAAGCGGTTAGCAATGAAATTAAACAAGCTATTAGCGCAGCAATTACATTGAACAAAGCGGGAAAAAGTGCCTATACTTTTTCTGAGGTGTTAAAAACCTTTGGTGATGGCGGTGCCAATAGCTCAATGGTTAGCGACTGGATACATGAAATAGGACATCAAATACATTACAAGGCGGGTATGCCATATCGGCCTCGTATAAAAATGGGTGAAAACAACACCATTACCCGCTATGCCAAAGAGAATAACTTTGAATGGCATGCAGAAATGTTTGTTGCTTGGTTGCTTGACAGAAAAGCCCTAGCAGCATGGAATGATGATATAGCACAATATATGGATAACTTAGTGAATAAGGCAATAAACAATGACTGATATGTTATCGCGCATCGATGATGCTATTGGCGACAGTAATTTCTCCTATGATTTTTCAACACCCATTGTTGATGAAGCGCTTAAACTGGTTTCAAATACGGAAACGCCATTGCAAAAACGTTTACCTCAAATTTACCAGCTACTTGATGATGCAACCGCAGCTGGTGGCGCAGAACGTGAACGCAGTAAATACATTATTGAAGCACTTTATGCGTCAGCTGATGAAGATGAATTGATTGCCATTAAAACCTATGAGTCGAGCTTATAATATGTCGGGTAGCTTTATTAAGGTTGACGTTAAAGGCATATCGCATATTAGCAAAGCGATTAGTAGAGCCATAAAAAAAGGTCAAGACTTAACCCCCGCATTGCAAGACATTGGTGAGTACTTAGTTGAATCAACGCAGCGGCGTTTTATTGATATGCAAGCCCCCGACGGTACACCATGGGCACCACTGCATAATGAAACCCTCGCCAAGAAAAAACGCCCCGACAGAATTTTAACCGAAGAAGGCAACCTTGCTGATTTAATTAATTATCAACTCAATGGTGATGATTTAGCGATAGGCACACCACTTGAATACGGGGCAACGCATCAATTTGGCCGACTTGAAGCTGGTATTGAAGCCAGACCGTTTTTAGGCATAGCACCATTTGAGCGTGCTGAAATACGTGAGATTTTACGCGACCATTTAATTATTGAATAAGGCGAAAGCTATGCTTCAGGCAGCTTACAAAAAAGGTTACAAGTACCAACTGGTTGAAACATACCAGGAACACATTCCCCTGCAGCCGTTAGAAGATATTAAAACCAAGTACATCACGCTAACCAAAGATGGTTTATTAACAATACGTGACGGTTATGCCTGGGACGGGCCAAGCGGCCCAACAATTGACACCGATAACTTTATGCGTGGGTCATTAGTACATGACGCGCTTTATCAGCTTATGCGCATGAACTTGCTTGACCGTGAGGTTTACCGTATTCAGGCTGACAAGCTATTGCGCTTACATTGCAAGCAAGATGGCATGACAAATATTCGCGCTCAATATGTTTGCCGTGGTTTACGCATTGGCGGTGAGCCAGCAAGCAGAGCAGAAAATAAGAAAAAGGTTTACCGTTCACCAAACAGTAAAAGTATAGCGAAATAGGTTTTATTGCCATGTCGCGCTAAAACGCATTTTAAGCTGTTTTAGATGCTAATTTGCATAATGTGTCGTTGCAAGATGAAAAGTACTTTAAAATAACTTGTGACACGTTCATGAATTACATTAAATGTTAGGTTTAGGCGTAATTCGATTTATAGTTTAAATTCTCCGTGCAATTACTAATACAGGTTATTATTTAACTGCACCCGGTGCTGTCATTCTGGCAGCATGAAAACTTTCCAAAAAAACAAAGTCGCTATAGCGGCACTGACAAAAAAAGTTGATACCGCCACGGCCGTATTAACTTTTTCAGTTGGCTCACTTTCTGTTGATAACAGCCAGCGTGTGCAATTACTGCCTGATGGCGAATTTTCCGCGCAAGATGGTCGCCCCTTTGATGTTGAAGGTGGAAAATGGTTAATGGATGCCCAAGCCTTCGCCAGTTTAAAAGCCGCTGCAACACAGCGCACGAACGATTACCTTTTCGATTATGAACATCAAACCCTTAACAGCGAAGAAAATGGCGAGCCTGCACCCGCTGCAGGTTGGTTCAGAGATTTAGAATACATTCCAGGCGAAGGACTATTTACCAATAATGTGAAATGGACAGGTAAAGCCCAAGGCCATATTGACGATGACGAATATCGTTTTACCTCTTCTGTTTTTTCCTATGACACAAAAACAGGTCGCCCCATTGCGTTAATGCATGCGGCATTAACCAATGACCCAGCACTTGATGGCATGAAAGCCATTGCTGCGCTTAAAGCACAATCGAACACTAACCCTAAAACAACCCCAACGGGAGAAAACCCCATGAATGAAGCAATGAAACTTTTGCTTGGATTGCTTGGCGTGCCAACAGAGGGTGTCGACTTCACTAACGAAGCCGCACTTAAGGCTGTTCAAGATAAAGCTGATGTCGCTATTGCGGCACTGAAAACCAAAGCGGATAAAGCCGGATTATTGCAAACTGAGTTAGACACAGAGCGCAATAATGTAGTGGCTTTAAAAGCATCTGGCGGCACAGTTGACCCTGCTAAATTTGTGCCTATTACGGCGTATAACGAAATGGCTGCACAAGTCGTTGCTCTTAAAAATGGCTCTGATGAAACGTCAATTGAGCAATTGCTGAACGATAATGCAGCCAAAGTATTTGGCGTAGCTGACCGCGCTTACTTAGAAAGCTTAGGTAAAACCAGTGGTGTTGCTGCATTAAAGGCGGCGCTTGAGCCTCGTGTTGCCATTGCTGCATTAACTAATCAGCAAACCAAAGACAAGGCAACCCCAACCAACCCCAATGCTGATGAACTAAGCACCGAGCAAATTGCCATTTGTAAAAACATGGGCATTACTACTGCTGCATTCAAAGAGCAACTTGCTAAGCAAGGAGAACAATAATGCCTGCACTTACGAAGAACAGAGCCACGCCTTGGCGTAAAGGCGAAGACGTAAACGACCCTGTTGCGGCAGGTGAAAAAATCTTTCAAGGCAGCATTGTCATGCTCGATGCGGCTAAAAATGCCGTGAAAGGTAAAGCAGCCACTAACTTAATTGCGCGTGGTGTTGCCAGTGCTGAAGTCAACAACGTTGGCGGCGCAGCGGGTGCAGCGTCTATTGCATCGCGTAAAGGTGTTCACCGCTTTATGAATGACGGCTCTATTGCCCGTATTGATGTTGGTAATTCAGCGTATGTCGTTGACGACCAAACGGTTGCAAAAGCAAGTGGTGGCACACGCTCCGCTTTAGGTTCAATTATCGACGTAGACGCGCAAGGCGTTTGGGTTGAGATAGCGTAAGGACAATATCATGATTGTAGATTCAGCAAACTTGGCGAGCTTATTTGTTTCGCTACAAGCCTCTTTTAACGTGGGTTTAACGATAAAAGAAACGTTTTGGCAGCACATTGCCACCGAAATGCCATCAACCACCAGTGAAAACATTTACCACGAATTGGGCGAGTTCCCAGATTTGCGCGAATGGTTAGGTGATCGTCATGTTAAACGCTTAAGCGCTAAAGGCTACCGCGTAGTAAACAAAAAGTTTGAAGCAACCATAGGTATTGCTAAAGACAAACTTGAAGATGACCAATATCAAATTTTTGGTAAGCGCTTTGAAATGATGGGCAATAGCGTCGCGGTTCACCCTGACCAGCTAGTTTATGGCTTATTGCCACAAGGTTTTGCGAGCGAAGGGTTTGATGGTCAAAACTTCTTTGATACTGACCATCCCGTCGGTAATGAAGAAAACGAAATTAAGTCAGTGTCAAACATGCAAGACGGTGCGGGTAATCCTTGGTTTTTAATTGACGATTCTCGCCCAATTAAGCCAATGATTTTTCAAAAGCGTAAAGATTACAGCTTGAAGTCGATGACCAAAGACGATGATGAAAATGTCTTTATGCGTGACGAATTCTTGTATGGCGTTGATGCGCGTGTCAATTCAGCTTTTGCCATTTGGCAGTTGGCTTACGCCTCAAAAGCGGCATTAACACACGATAATTTAGATGCAGGTATTGCGTCTATGGGGGCATTGAAATCAGATGCAGGCCGACCACTTGGCGTAATGCCTAAAAAGCTTATTTGCGGCACTTCAAACCGTGCAGCCGCTAAAAAGGTTATTGACAATATGCGCTTGGCCAATGGTGAAGACAACCATAACTACAAAGCATTAGAAGTGGTGGTTGTGCCTTGGCTCGATTAAGGCGTTAGTTTTTCTCTAGGACTTGGTGAATGGTGATTCGCTAGAGCAAGGACGCTCAACCCTATTTTTTAATTTTACTTTACTAAGGACTTAATCATGAGTTCAGAACATAAAAAAACACTCATCGCCTGTTTAGTGATTAGCGCTATGCACAACGGTTATCGTCGTGCTGGTTTTTGCTTAAACCAAGGTGAGAATTATTTACCTGAAGTTGATGAAGACCAATTTTCAATGCTCGATGGCGATAAAAATTTAACGGTAAATGTTGTTGAAGAAGACATTGATATCAGCACTCAAGATAAAAGCACAAGCATTGTGCCTGAAGGTGAAAAAGTTGAAATGAACTTTGCCTGGGCGGGTGAAGAACTCGCGCCATTTATTACCGCCATTCATAAATTGCATTGTGAAACGCCGTTAACGAAAAAACCGAATGTTGATGAACTGGTTGTTGATGTGTTGACCCAACCTGAAGGTGAAGATGGTGAAAGTTCTGCAGAAGTGCTGCCAGTTAAAACTAAGCCAACAGGTGCCCAACGTGATGCAGCGTGGCAGTACTATTTAGACAACGTCATTAATCACACACCAGGCTAAGTTGAGTTAATCATATGTACTGTCACAAGCAAGCGTTAATAAACCAATTCGGCCAACAAGACTTAATTGATTTAACTGATCGCAATTCAATGGGCCAGATAAACGATGAAGTACTTGAGCGTGCCATAAAAGACGCTAGTGCTGAAATGGACGGTTATATCGGTAGCCGATATCAACTGCCTTTATCACACGTGCCTGAAATCTTATTATCGATTGCTTGTGACATTACTATTTACAGACTGTACGTCAACAGCCCTAGCGATTCAGTGGTAACCCGTTATAACAATCAAATTAAGTTTTTAAAAAGCGTGGCCAAAGGTGAAGTGACGTTAGGTATTAGCACTGAAGGCACACAAGCCACCAGTACTGATTTTGCTGAAGTACAAAGTGCAGGCAGCGTATTTTCACGCAATAACTCAAGTAGCTTTATCTGATGTATAAAAATATTCGCCAACGCACTCAAGACTTACGCTTTGATGATGGCCAATTGAAGTTTGATTGGGTGAAATCAGTATTAAGTGTCACTGATGTACAGAAAAAAGATATACCAGGGCGTTATGTGGCGTATGTAGTGCCAGTAAGAACAGACCCAAAAAACTTACTTAACGATGAATGCGGCAGCATTGAAGAAATTACCACGACCTTTGGCATTTTAATTGGCATTAAAAGTATTAACGATAGAGACGGGGAAAAAGGCAATGAAATTTTGCAAGATTTACTGGCATGTTTGCAAACAAGTTTTATTGGCTTTTCACCTGATAGAGGTTACCGCGCTTGTACGTTAGGTACTGGCCAGTTAATTAGCTTAGCGTCTAACGGTATTTGGTGGATGCAGCATTTTAAAACAACCCACACTTTGGAATCAACCTATGAGCAATATTGATAAAAAGTCAGCAACCAAAGCGGTTGCTAAAGATGAAAAACCAGCGCTTTCAAAGCCTGAGCAAGCGGCTGTTGATGCTGCGAATACTCAAACTAAAAACGATGGTAGCCACATTGAAGCTGAGCGCAAAAAGCGTTTAGCTGAAATTCAGGAGAATAAATAATGAGTCAATCTATATTAACGGGTGAATACTTATTTCTTGCTATTTTAGAAAGCTCTTATGCAGGTGGCCCAGACCCAACAGCCGCAGCCAATGCCATGCGCGTAAAAGCCAACTTAACCCTATCTGAAGTGGAAACTGAAGATATGGATTATGACGCAGGTGTCATTGGTGAAAAAGGCTCAGTTGAAATTCGCCGTATGGTGACGGGTGACTTAGCAGGTTATTACGCTGGCTCAGGTACTAAAAATGTGCCATCTGCTATTACCCCATTGTTGAAAGCTGCAGGCTTGACCGTAACACCTGCAGCAGACCATGTCGCTATTGCCCTTGGTGATATTACTGCAGCGGGCTCAATAAAGGGCATGTTTTATCGTGGTACTGCATCGCAGATTCAGCCTGGGGCGCGCATGGGCTGTGAAATTGAATTTAGCGTTGATAGCTTGCCACGGGTTCGTTGCCCTAACTACAAAGCCCTATACAACAAGCAAACTAATGGCGCTAAACCTGTAGGTATTGATTTGTCGGCATTTAAAAACCCGCGACCAACGGACCCCGCCCGATTTATTACTAAGAATATTTTTGGTTATAACGCGTCTATCTCAAAAGTCGTGATTAAAATTGAAAACGAAGTGGCTTATCTGCCTGAATCTGGCTCTGTTGAAATTGTTGATCGCAAAGTCATGCTCGAAATCGAATTTAAAGAGCCAACGCCAGACGTTAAAGACTTTTACGACCTGATGTTTACTTATGGCGCGATTGATTTGCAAATAGGTCAAGACGTGGTTGATGAAGGTCATATTTTTGAAGCCAATGCCGCCAATGCACAATTAACAGGCGTTTCGCAAACCGAACGTAACAAAGTTGCTTACCTTAACTGTACGTTTAAGTGTGTGCCAACAGCCGCCAATAACGACATTACCATGAAGCAACGCTAACGACTTTTTAACCCAGTTAAAGACACGTTAGCGTGTCTTTAACTTAATTGTGATCACCAACAACTAACTACTAAAGAGAATATTATGCAATTTCAAATTTCAGCACTTAAAGAAGGTCGTTTTAAGAAGCCAGTAATTATTGAAGTGCCAAGCGAAAAGTTAAACGCTGCAGGCCAAACCATTTATAACAAAGCACACTTTGTTGCCGAGTTTATCAATGTGTCAAAAGAAGAACGTGAAGCGCATCAAAAAGCCACTGATGAGCTACAAGAAAAACTCAGTGCGTTAGGTGAAAGTGGCACGTATGAACAGCACAAAGAAATACAAGACCAGCAACAAGCACTTATCCGCGGCTTTATCAAAAAGTATTTTGTCAGCTTTGAAAAACACCCGAAGCACCCGTTTCCGTTTTTAGAAGGTGAAGCTGAAATTAAACCAAGCAGCGATACCATTGATGCACTGCTCGATATTCGTTTAATTCGCGAAAACGTCTCAGATGCCTATAACGATGAAATTAATAAAAACCAAGACGCGAAATTAAACAAACTGGTGGGAAACTTACAAAAGTAGCCGAGCAATGGGCGAGCAAGTCAGCTGGGCAAAGCGCAAATGATATGGGTGACAATGAATTCATTGAAACCCTTCGGCATATGAAGGTTGATGAGAGCGAAATTAAAGAAATTATTGCTCAACAGCAACGTGATAATGAACAACACGATGAGGCATTAGAAATACAACCAGGCAATGCCCTTATTGTTCACTTGTTTTTCATTGTTGCTAAGTATTGGGAACGTGTCGGCATGGAAGCCACACCTTTGTATTTAGACCCGGTAAAAGTTGAAGCACGGGCATCAAAACTAGCCTGGTATAAACAACTTGATGACGAAGCGTTAGAACTACTTTGGAACGGCTTAGACATTATGGAAATGGCTTGTTCAAAAGTTTGGTCAACACAACGAGAAGAAAAAACGCATGAGTGATGATTTAAAGTTAGCAATACGATTAACCACTGAAGGTGGCAAAATTGTTGTAAAAGATTTACAACAAATTGATGCAGCCACCGATAAAGTGAATCACTCTTTAACAGGCACAGCTAAAAGTGGCCAAACCGCACGTAAGGGTTTTGAACAAGCGAGCATGGGCGCTAAAAATCTTACTCGTCATTCAAAAGAAGCATCAAACGAATTGCAAGGTATGTTACGCAACATGGGACTTATGGTCACAGGTTACGTAACGCTTAACGGTGCGATGCGCGGCATCAATAAGGCCGATAGTTTTAATGTGCTAACACAACGTATTGAAACGGCAACTAAAGCCACGGGTGACTTTGTTACTGTTAACGCTGAACTTTATCAAATTACTCAAGACAACCGTGCAAACCTTGAAAGCACTGTGGAAATGTTTCAACGCATGTCTTCAGCGCGTGCAGAGCTTGAAGCAACCAATGCTGAAATGCTTGTGTTTACCGACACTATTCAAGAATTAGGCGTTATTGGCGGCACAAGCCTTACCAACATTCAAGCTGGCCAAACTCAGCTAGCACAAATGCTAAGCAGTAATGTTGCCAGGGCTGAAGAATTTAATTCAATTCTTGAAAACATACCTGAAGTGGCACAACGCATGGCCAAAGGCTTAGGTGTTTCGGTGGGTAAATTACGTGAAATGATGCTTAACGGCCAATTATTGTCAAAAGATGTTTTTAGAGCCATATTAAGCCAAACCCAGCAAGTTCATGCTGACTTTAATGACATTGATAAGTCTGTTGCTAGTACTGGCCAAAAAATGGATAACTCCATCGGCAAAGCGCTTTCACGTTTAGATGAAGTGAGCGGCACAACAAAAGCTATTGCAAAAAGTTTTGATGATATTGCCAACGCGCTTGATGCCATGAATGCCAGTGAGTTAAAAGAACTAGCTGGCACGATTGCAGCCATTGGCGGTAGCATTGCGGCGTTGATTTTCCTTAAAAAGCTTAACGTCAACCTTGCAACAATGGCTATTGCTAGCGGCACAGCAACTAAGAGCATTTTAGGAAAAGTTGCGGCAATGCGCGCTAGCACCATTACAACAAATGTATATGGCCAAGTGGTGGCGAGTACTGCCACAAAGATTACAGCCACAACAATTGCTACGCGTGCATTAACCATTGCCACTAGAGCATTGCTAGGCCCGATTGGCTTAGCTATTACTGCCGGCTATATGATTTATGATGCCTTTGCGCCTAACGAAATTGATAAGTCAGCGGATGCGACAATTCGATTAGCCAAGGCTGAGAAAAAAGTTGCTGAAGCAGCGAAAGCGGCAGCGCTGGCAAAAGTCGCACAAAAACCATCATCGAATATGAATGATCACTTGCAAGCAGCTTATCAAAAACAAGCGATGTTAATTGCGCAAATTGCTTCAATGCATAACAACCTTGAATCAGTAAACAGTACTTATGGCAAAACCTCTAAGCTTGCCACTGATTACGGACTGCAACTACAAGAAAATGAAAAATCGTTAGCCAATACCAAACGTCTTATTGCATCGATATTGATTGCACAGCAACAGCAAAGCGCAGAAATAAACAATCAAGCCATTGCTAAAAAAGTTGACCCTGCCGCGCAGCGACAGTTAGCACAAATTCAGCAACAAATAGCGCTGTTTGGAGAGCTAAGCTTAGTTAAGCAATTAGATTATCAACTCACTAGTGGTAATTTAAAAGGCGTTAGCAGCGAACTAGCACTGCAGCTGCACCTAGAAACCAAAAAACTCAACTTACTTAAGAGTCAAAAAAAAGTGCGAGTTGAAACCAAAGCTAATCAAAAGTTGATCGCATCACTTGGCCAAGAGCTTAAAGCGTTAAAACTAAGCGATAAACAAAAACTGATTTCTGCAAAACTCAGTCAATTATCAGCCAATGCAACTGATGAACAAAAGCAGAAGGTTCGAGAACTTACCGAAACCCTTTACGACCAAACAGCCGCTTACGATGCCTTAGATTTGTCTGATTTAACCGAGCAAACCAACAATTATGGTAGTGCCTGGTCAAATGTGGGCAATACTATTATTGATACTTTTGGCAGCATGGCCGATAAGTTCGCTAACCTGGGCGAGATGCAAGACGGCTACCTTAAACAGCTTGAAGCAATAAAAGTAAAACGTAAATCCATCAATAATATTGCTGATATCGATAAACGCACTAAAGGTTTAGCTGAACTTAAAACATTTGAAAATAATGTGATTAAGCAAAACACTCAAGCACAACTTGGCGCTTATGGCTCAATTGCGGGTGCGGCTTCAGAAATGTTTAGCGAACAATCGAAAGGCCGTGAAGCACTTCATCGTTTAGAAGTTGGCTTTATGGCGGCTGAAATGGTGTTAAGTATTCAAAAATCTATCCTTAATGCCACTGAAGCGGTAACGAACGCGGGCACCAGTGGCGACCCATATTCGGCCCCTGCACGCGTTGCGGCGATGGCAGCAATAATGGCAGGAGTGTTAGGCGCAGTAGGTATTGCTTTTAGCAGTGGTTCAGGTGGCGGTATTTCAGCGGCAGATCGACAAGCGAGCCAAGGCACTGGCACCGTGCTTGGTGATAGCTCTGCGCACTCACAATCTATTAGCAACAGCTTTGAACGTATTGAGCAATTAGAACTCGATCAATACGTTGTTTTACAAGAAATGAATAGCAGTTTACGTAGTTTAGACCGAAGTATTCCGCAACTCGTTGCAAGCTTAGTTAGGATGTTTGGCAGCTTTAATGAAAACAATTATGGCGGTGAATTAGGCAGCGTAAATACAGGTCGTTTACCAGGCTCTGGTTTGCTTGAAAAATCATTAACGGCTTTTGACCCAACAGGTTTAGTGTCAAAAATTATCGGCGGCTTTTCAAAAACCAAAAAATCATTGGTGGACTCGGGCATCAGTATTGTTGGTCAAACGCTGGGCGAAATAATGAGCAGTGGCTTGGTCAATGCTCAAGCCTACTTTGATATAAAAACCAAGAAGAAAAAGTTTTGGGGCTTATCAAGCAAAACAAGTTACAACACGGAATATCAAGATTTAGGTAGCGACTTCAACCGTAGCTTAGGGCTTATTTTTAATGACTTAGGCACAACCATTAATGAGTCAATTGACATACTAGGGCTTGATATTGCCAAAGAAACAGCAACGTTTAGCAACCTGATTAATAACAGAAGGTTTGATGGTGAAGGCTTTGAAGCTTATTTTGAAAACCTCACGTCAGGTATTGCAACGGGCATCTCTGAAAGTGCGACGCGCAGCTTAGAAAACTTTGAAATTGAGTTGCCTAAAATGTCGTTTAAAGACATGAGCGGCGAGGAAATTGAAAAAGCATTACAAGGCATGATATCGCAGCAAGCGGATAAAATGGTGCAGTACCTGGTACCACAAATTGCCAAATTCCAACAAGTCGGCGAAGGCTTATACGATACGCTTGTGCGTGTTGCCCAGGAGCAAGCGATTTTCAATAGTGCCATGGACGCGATGGGCCACAGTATTAGTGGCGTCGCTGGTATGACTAAACAAATGGAAACTGAGATTGCCCAATCTATTATTACGCTTACGGGCGGTTTAGAGAACTTTCGTGAATATACTTCTACTTATTTCAGTGAGTTTTTAACTGACGAGCAGCAATTTAGCCACCTTAAAAAACAAATAACAGGCTTGTTTGACGGCCTTGAATTATCACTGCCAGACACACGCGCAGAATTCATCACCTTGATGGATGGTATCGATAGAACGACTGAAAGTGGCCAAGCATTATATGCATCACTGCTTCGTATGATTGGTTCATTAGATGGCTATTATGATGCAACAGAAAAAGCCACCAAAGCGGAAGAGAAGCTAGCGCAAACCCGTATTGATTTTGTCGCGAGTTTTGAAGATAAGTTAGCACGTTTAGACATGTCACCATTGCAAATTAAGTTGGCTGATTTACAAAAGACTTTTGATGCATATCGAGAGCAAGCAAGTGAATATGGCTTAGGCACAGAATTAATTGAAGCACTTTATGCTAAAGAGCGTCAACAAATTATTGATGATGCGTTAGCAAGTATTAATGATACCCATAAGCGTGAGTTAGACACGTTAAATCGTGAGCATGAGCAATCACTTGCTGAGCTTAACCGTAACCACACGCAAGCGGTTGAAAAATTAACAGCTGACCATGAGCGCTTTGTTGCATCGCTTGATAGCGTGAATGCCGCTATTGCCAACAATATTTTAACCATACGACGAAGCTTTAAAGGCTGGGATGAAGCCGCGTATCAGTCCGGAAAAATAACAAACTTACGTGGTAATTTAAACACTGGCACTGCAGATGAACGTTTAAGTGTTATCAATGAGCTAAACGACGCACTGCTTAATAAATACAATGCAGAGATAGCACAAAATAACGAGTTGGCTAGCTTAGCAACCGAGCGTCATCAAGCTGAAGTATCTCGTCATGAAGAGTTATTGTCATTAGTTGATGATTTACGCGCTGCAGCGAAAAGCTTGAAGTTTGGCGATTTATCAACGCTTTCGCACACGCAGCAATTTAGCCTGGCAAAGTCTGATTTTCAGCAGGCATTATCAACAGGCGACATTAAGAATTTACGTTCTTCAGGCGAGCAATATTTAAACCTGGCAAAAGCACAATACGGCGGCACAGCAAGCAGTGAATACCAAGCGATATTTGACCAAGTAACCAATGCTTTTAGCTCAGCGAGTGCGGGGGCTGCGCCAAGTGTACCGAGTGAAGTATTACAATTTCAAAATGATAATATTGCACTAGGTGAGCAGTTAATTGTTGATTTAGCGCAGCTACGCACGTTAACAGGTGACCTTGAGGCAGAGCAAAAAGCGGTATTTGAAACTAGGTTATCAACCTTAAATGCTGATTTACTTGCGCAAACTGAAGTACTCAATAATGAGCTTGTATTGCAAACTGCTACATTAGCGTTGAAGCTTGAAACACAAACTACCGCTATTGTCGGCGCAATTGGTGGTGTTGAAACAGCGATCGGTAATATTCAAATACCTGCGCCTATTACCCCGCCACCTATTATTATTTTTCCACCGAAAAGTGAAATTGGCGCACCTGCTCCTCTGCCACCTGCTGACCCTAACAGCAAAAGATTAGCTGAAGCAGTTGAAAAACAAAATGCGTTAGCTGAAGCGCAAACCACAGCAATTGAAAAGCAAAATGCTTTGGCTCAGCAAAGTAACAACATTAAAGAAGCACTTGAAATGCGTTTAGCTGAAAATAATGACAAGTTGGAGCAGCAAGCATGAGCCTGACGCCTGAGCAAACCAAGTGGTTATCAAATAAAAGTAACTTTCGTTGCATTTTAGTTGAAGTGAATTATCTGTTAGCGGGAGTCATTAAAACGCTGTATTTGAGCAACCATGCTTTTCGCTCTGAGCCAACGGATGCACTGCCGAACAAAGCTTATAAGAACTGGCTTAATGCTTCATCGACCATCAGTTTTTCACAGCGTATGTCTGTTGCGCTATTCGGGAAAACCCAAACTGGCACTAGTGCTATTGAGTTTTTTTTACATCCAAGTATTGAGCATTTAATTACTGACGCTGATTTTAATGGCCAACCGATAAAAGTGCTAATTGGCGATCCCACATGGCCACGCGAAAAATTCATCACTAAGTTTTTATGTCAAGGAAAAATCATTGAACCTGTTGATGATGTGCGTGCCCGTATTACCTTTGTTGATATGAGTGAATCGTTAAAAAAAGGCGCGTTATCAACCGTTGTTACAGCGGGCCCAAGTAAGGGAGAATTTAAGTCAAGAGCGCTTGGTCAATGCTTTAATGTTGAGCCGTTATTAATTGATGCAATCACCCGTACTTATCAAGTTAATGACGGTGAGCACCAAGCAATAACCGCGGTGCGAGAAAACGGTTTTGTGATCGCGCCAAGTAACTACACGTTGAGTCTAATTACTGGCACATTAATCATCAATAAGAATGTAACGGGCCGTATAACAGTTGATATACAGGGCGCTAAGCATAACGGCACTTACATCACGACAGCTGAGCAGATGATTAACTACTTACTTAATTTGCTGGGTATTGCGCCGTCTATCGATAGCAATGTATTACCCACCTATACACTAGGCTTGTACATAAAAAGCCAGCGTGATGTTATCAGTTGCATTGATGAGATATGCAAAAGTGTTGGTGCTAATTGGTATTTTGACGAGCTTGGCCGTTTTCGTCTTCAGCTTTACACAGGTAAAAAAGCACCAACAAACAGCATTAAGCCAGGACACATTAAAGCAGGTTCAATGCGCGTTAAAAAACGCTTACCTGCTGTTAAAAAAATCAGCTTAGGTTACCAGCGAAATTGGACCGAGCAAACCGACGGTATTGCCGCTGCCATTACTGAAAGCAATCCTGAACTAGCGAATTTGTACCGAAAGAAAGAATCTCTATTACCTGGCACTAACGTTGTTGCTAACGCTGCAGCTGCGGTTGATATCACGCTAAGTACACTAATTGTTAATGCGATAGATGCACAAACCGAGCTAACGAGACGTTTAGCATTAAGTAAAGATGCCAGGACTATTTACAGTTTTGAAACGCCATTAAAAAAACATAATCAGGGGGAAACCTCAACAGTGAAATATTCACGCTATTTTGCCAACGGGAAAGATGCCGTACTTGTTGGCCATGTCCACAAAATTAATAACGTTGCTGACGTAGTGGAGGTATTAGCATGAGCAACATAAAAATGATGCATAACAAGCATTTTGATGATGCGACGCTAAGCACCGTGGGTGTTAATGAGCTGATGCCGATAGCCAATGTGCAAACATACGATGGCAGTGAAGCATTTAGAACAGATACGTTAACCAACGTGGTCATTCGCATTAAGTCATTAAAAGGCAATTTTGTATCTGGCCTGGCGTTATGGCGGCATAACCTATCAACGACGGCAACCGTGCAGTGGAGAGGCTATACAAGCGTAGATTGGACGGGAAGCCCTGTTATAGATACTGGCTTAATGAACGCTGTAGAAATGAAATCATTTGCTGATTTTGTGTTGGGTGTTGATGACTTAGGGGCCACGGTTTTTGAAGATAAAAACCCACGTAGGCGCTCAACTGAGATTTGGCACGATGCAAAAGCGGTGGTTACACAAGAAATCATTATTAACGATCCAGATAATACGTTTGGCTACATCGATATTGAGCGCATTTTTAATGGTCTTGCTAGTAGCCCTCGATGGAACTTTAGCGAAGGCGCGAAAATAAAAAGAATACCCGTTAAAAAAGGTGGCATTGACACAGCTGATGGCGGGTTTCATACCATTAAACATGAAACATACCGTGTTATCGATATTCAACTTAATTGGCTGCATCAAACTGATTGGCCAATGCTAGATTCTTTTTATGATGTTGTTGGAAATCACGAAGATTTTTACATCTCAATGTATCCCAATGCATCACCCAAAAAACGCAACGCTCATGCGTTCGCAGCTAAGTTTTTAGATGACTTCACGACAACAATAAGAAATGCAAACTTTAATGGCACACCAATGAAACTGAGGGAAGTGTAATGGCAAAGGCTAAATTTACAATAGGAATGTCGGGCACTGAACACGTAGAGCAACTACAAGTATTAAGTGATGCTGTGGGTGATATTGACCAGGCTAAGCTTGACGCGCAACAAGCGCTGGATGACGCCATTGAACAAGTGGCTTTAGCGGCGCAGCAAGTAGCGTTGGCGGCAGTACATCAAGAAAATGCTGAAGCAATTGCCGTAAGTGGATTACCAAGTCAAGCTACTCATATCGGCAAAGCACTAGTAACTAATGGCATATCGATAAGCTGGGAAAGTGTTGTTACCCCAGTACAGTTAACCACCGTATTGCAGCAAGCTAACATCGCAATACAGAGCAGCAATACAGCCATTAGCATTGCTGATAAAGCCAAATTAACCGCACGTATAGGATTAGTATTATGACGTTAGTTTTAACGGGATTTAAAGCGCAAATGCAAGCGCGCCTTAATTCATTAACCTTATCACCACTGAGTTCAGTTGATGATATTTTAGCGCGGGCAACTGAAGTGGTTGGTTTAGATTTAGACCCATCACACTTCCTCACTGTATTAAATGCGAGACTAGCTGCAGTTGATGATACAACATCGAGTGATGATGTTTTTAATCTTAATGCGGCACGCTTAGCGATAGAAGCTATTAAAACGCCGCATTTAACATATCGTGAAGTTATAACTTCATCAAAAAACTTTACAGTGCCAAAAGGCAAAAGAACGCTATTTGTTACCTTGGTTGGCGGTGGCGACATTGGTAACTCGGCTTACGGCTCAGGCAGGTCAGGTAGTGGTGGAAATGCTGGGGCAGTATTATTTAGATGGCGAATAGACGTGACACCAGGCCAAGTTTTACCTGCAGTGATTGGTGCAGGGGCTTCTTTGGGAAATTCATCGGGAGACACCACATTTGCGGGTTTGGTTGCAAAAGGTGGTGGCGGTAAAAAAGCTGATACCTCTGTTGAGACATCAGGTAGCCCGACAAGAGGCGCTGAGGGCTTTCAGTATGGTGTATCAGGTTTTGGTGCTGGGTATGGCGGAGATGGAAGTACAGGCGCAAGTAGCTCTTATGGTAATTATATGCCTGGTGGCAAAGGTGTAATTATTTTGGAGTGGACGTAATGATTTATGCGATTGTAGAAAATGAGGCCATCGTCAATATTGCTGAGTCTGAAGAAGCGCTTGATGTAAATTGGTTCCCGATGCTAGAAAATGGAAATATTGGTAATGACTTTGTTAACGGCCATGTTGTTAGTCAAGGTGAAGCGATAATCACGTCAAAAACCGCACAGCTATTAAACTTCATTATCAAATCAGATAATGTGGTTGTTGATAGTGCCAACAATATTCACAGCATAAAAGCTAAATTACCCTTTGCGATAACAGCCGATGTAAATGATAAAAATGATGCGTTAGCGCAATTACTAACAGCACGTAACACACCAAAAGCAAAGTTAACGGTAATGGCTGAGCGCGTGCGGGGCGGTAATGCGCTTGATGTAATTGATGATGTACGTTTTGACATGTTAATTGATGCAACGTCGTTAGCGATTGATTCAACGAGTGGTTTTGAAATATCAGGTAATTATGTCGTTACGCAAGAGCGCATGAACAAAGCACTAAAAGCCATTGGCCTACCTTTTGAAATTGAAATGCCAATGCTTGAATTTGATGTTGTGAACGCGTAAATGAAAAAGCATGTGCAAGTAGGTGGCTGGATATTTGAGCTTAAGCAAGTTAGAGCCTTTAAGGCTGAAAATTTTGGCGAGGCTTATAGCGCTAATGCACTGATTACCATCACCGATGGCACAGCACATGTTGAAAACTTAATGATGCGATTTGATGAGCAGTTCACACGTCAAGACTACCAAGCATTTAAAACCTTTATTGAAAATGCAGGTTTTGATAGCGCCGCATTTAGCCAGATAAAAAATGGCGAACGATTAGTGAAAGAGGAAAGGTGTAAAAATGATAACAGTAAAAACGCAATCACTATCTGTTAATGGTATTGTTCGTCGCCGTTACGAAGTTACGTTAACTGATCTTTTAGGTGATGAACATACTGAAATTTTGGGTATATTTAATCACGAGGAATCAAACAGTGGTTCGTTAGTTGAGCAAGCGCATTTAGCATTTAAAAAGTTAGAAGAAATTGAAGAATATAAAGAAAGTATTCGACAGAAAGTCAACCCATTTTTAGATGAATCAAAATGGAATACTAGGTCTGAGTTGTTACGTGCTGTGCTTGATGATGCTTTGTCATTACCCGCGACAGATGCATTAGTTTACAACGGTTTGCCTTTTTTATCACTTGTGTCTGATGCTGAATTGATGACGATATATCAACAAGATCAGGCATGGGTTGATGCAACGATGCTAAAAGCAAGAAATTTGCTAAAAGCTAAAGACAATTTTGATAACTATGAGCCTGCAATATCATGAAGTTTTATTATGTGAGAGATAACGGGACCGATTTTACAGGTAGTTGTACGGGTGAGATAGGCAACATTGGCGGTGCATCTGATATTAAACGTGTTGGTGCTTGGGATGCAAATAGTAGTAAAAGCTTTGTCAGTATAAAAGCTGTCTTTGATGCCGCCGTTAACACTGAATTGCCTGATAATTTCAGTGTAGTGTTTGTTGCTAGTGACCACGTTGAAAACCACGTAGGCAATATAGCTTTAAACGTTGGCACTGTATCATCTGATAAAAGTGTATTAATTATTTCAACGTCTATCGTTGATTATTCATATCAACCTAAAGCTGCCCGTATAAATTGCACTGGCAATATTTCAGTAGGTAAAAGAGCATCAAAAAAAACCAGTTATAAAATTAAAGGTTTAGTGATAAGTATGGAAAACGGCAGTATAGATGCCAACACACACCTTGCGTCTGAAGCGATATTTGAAGAATGCATCATCTTACAGCCTAATGCCAGATTCAGCTCAAGGATTGCAGTTTTTAAAAATTGTGAATTGACATATTTCAGACTTGAATCTATTGATGTGTCATTCGTTGAATGTAAGATGACAAACACATTTAGTGGGTATCACTTTAGAAATTCAACATTAACATTTTATCGGTGTGACTTTTCAGAAGCTACAACGATGGCCCTGTCTGGTACGACTGGGGGGATAGTATTTCATCAATGCAAAATGCCAAACCTACCCATTGTTGGCGTTAGTACATACAGGATGTTGCAACCGCTCGTTGAACTCAATGGTTGTTCAATCAGTGATGTAAATAAATATTATAATTACTATGTAGAAAGTTCATTCTACATTTTATCAACAATAAGTGATGTGTATTTACACTATCAATATGACGAGATAAATAGCGCTAGCTTGTTAGTCGAAACAAAGTCAATTTGCAACAAAATTGGTAATGGTCGCGCTGTAAAAGTTATCGAGCTTTGTGCGCAAGATTTATCGGTAAAAGATACAACGTACAGAGTGAATTTATTATTAAACACAGACACGGTTAATGCATTAACAGATACAGACTTTTGGGTTGATTTAGCGCTCAGTAGTAATGATGCGTTGACATTGGGGCATACTGTGTCGACTAGGTTAGCTGATAATTTAGCAATTGGCACAGAGTTGAAATCAAGTGATGAAATTTGGCAGGGTCCGTCAATGCCCGTTAATTTCAAAGCTTATTGTGTTGATATTACATTGACTGCTGCTGACTACTCGAACGTAAGCAATACTAATATCGTTATTAACGCAAATTTAGTTGTGCCCAATGCCGATGTTTATATTTGCCCCGCTGTTCAAATAGGCACTTAATATGCCTACATTTATAACACCAACAAACATCAGGTTAACGAGTTTCGGTATTGTCGATTTAGGCTCTTTGTCTACTGGAAATACAGCCAGATTGACTAGTGGCGGTATTATTGGTGTCGCTACATCTTCGGAAATAGACTTCTCGGCTTTAGGTGTGCTGTCATTACCAGGTTTAACGGCGAGCGGAACAATAGATTATTCATTACCAGTTTATAGTGCTAATTCAGCAGTTGATTTGCCGTCATTGGTGGTTGATGGGACTGCCGCATTTACTGGATTAGATTTTCTGGCTTTAGGTGTGCTGTCATTACCAGGTTTAACGGCGAGCGGAACAATAGATTATTCATTACCAGTTTATAGTGCTAATTCAGCAGTTGATTTGCCGTCATTGGTGGTTGATGGGACTGCTGCATTTACTGGATTAGATTTTCTGGCCACAGGCATGCTGTCATTACCAGGTTTAACGGCGAGCGGAACAATAGATTATTCATTACCAGTTTATAGTGCTAATTCAGCAGTTGATTTGCCGTCATTGGTGGTTGATGGGACTGCTGCATTTACTGGATTAGATTTTCTGGCCACAGGCATGTTGCCGTTACCAGGCTTAATGTCGGTTTCATCAGTAGATTATTCATTGCCCGCTTACATTGCCATCGCGACACTCACGCTACCTAGCTTGCATACAGTTATTCATTATGACGCGCCTAAATTAACACTTAATTGCATCATCATATTAAGAGAGCATTTAACAAACCTTGTATTAAAAGACACAAATCAAACACTAACGCTTCAATAGGAATTTATATCATGTCAAATCTTTTACACATATCAAACAAAGTACGAAACGGAATGGTTGTGGGGGCTGCTTCTTCCATTGAAGTTGGAGCGCAGACAGTGAAAGCACTTATTTTCAGCTTAGGCTCAGGGATACCTGCAAACGAAAATGTAGGTATAACAGATCAGGTCTTACTGGCAGAGCACTTATCAAGTTACGGTAGTGATGGTTTTGAGGATTCAGCAACTACGGGTAGCTTGAGTGCTAATGCATTTGCAGACATAGCCGCAATAGCTAACGGTGCTCCTGCGTTCTTTCGACTTGTTGATGCTAATAATGAGGTTTGTATGCAAGGAACTTGTGGCGTGGCTAATGCCCACATGCTTGTATCATTGCCTGAGTATATTCAAGGTGGAATGTCAAAAATCACATCACTCAACCTCTCTGTGCCAGCTACATCACCTGCGGCGGTATAAAGTATGTCAGCACCAAATTATGGGCAAAAGGTTCAAGGTGTCGCATATCCTGTCTTTGAGCAAGTATTAGGTGCGATCTTTGATGAGAGGTATTACGGCATAGATATCAGGGAGTGGCTTAAGGGTCGGACACTTAAGTCATACACACTAACAAGTGTTGATATAGGGGGTCTTAAAGTTGAAACAGTAAGTGAACTTGATGGCGTTGTATCGTTCAAAGCTAAGGAGGGTCAGATAGGTTATCAAACTGTAAAGCTAATCATCGACTCAGAGGATACATCAATCACTCGGCATTACTGCATCAAAGTCAGAGATTTATAAGCAACAAGCTATAATACATTTCGATTATTGAAACCCTTTTTCAATAATCGAAATGTTTAGTTTTCGCAGTTTTCGCAGTTTTCGCATAAAGTTTTCGCGCGCGGCATCAGCTTTGGGATTTTACGGCTTTAGCCATTGCAAAAAGATAATAAACAGCAGCGACAACAGAAACCAGTGAAAAAATACGGAAATATAATGGAATAATTTCAGTTGTTGGACTTATAGCAATTAATATTGGTGCCACAATTAATGAAAGCAACATGATAAAACCTGCCCAAGAATGCACCTTACAATTAAAAGTTGGGTTCTTAGTAAATGGATCGGCGTCCATTGGGAAGTAACCTGCGACCCATGTACCAACACCATGAGATATAACTAACCAACCAGCAACATTCACTAAAGTTGAAACATTTGAGATTTGTGCCAGATACCAACCGAAAAAGCAAAATAGAAAACCAAGAGGATAATTATTAATTAAAGGGGACAATTTTTCAGTTGGGCTACCAGTTGCACCTAACTCGCTACAAAATTGTTTAGAATGGCTGTAACCAGCATAAAATCTACTTGCTACATAAACACCGATGAAAATCCAGATTGTTGCAATTAACCCTGAATAGATCGCAATACTTTCAAACACTACCAAAATCCTTTTGTAAACTAACGCCCGCTTAAGCGGAAAAATATAGCTGGCTAAAATGTTGAACGGAGTGAAAACAGCCAGCTGTATTTTTTCCGTTTGAAGCGCTTGTTAGTGCCGTAGTTTTAATTTGAACGAATATATTCACGCCCATTTAACATTTCACTTCTCGATAAACCGATGCTAAAACGTTTAAATAACCCTAAGAACTCAATAATGGGCATATCGACCCTAACACTTTTAAGTTCAACAGGCCCAGCCGTACTCTTAAATTTTTCTTCTACTGTATCAAAGCCGGCTAGTTCTACGAGAAGAAATTCAACTGATACTGGGTCTTTATGCTCACCGTGGTTTTCACCCGCAAAGACTTTTACACCAATTAAAAATTCGTTATCTAATTTATGTCCTTTTTTCTTGAGCCACTCATTCATTCCAATTTCGTCTGCATCATCAGCAGCTGAAGTCCCTTTCCAATCATTGTATTGTGTAGACGCTGTAAATTTTTCTGGATACATTATTATTTCCTTTTTAATGTTATTGATCGATAAAGCCAAAGCTGAATGAATAGGCACTAACGCCCCAATAAGGGGCTAAAAATTGTTTGCTAAAATGTGTAGCGAAGCGAAACCGAGCAAACTGTTTTTAGTCCCGCTTGATTGGCTTGTTAGTTGCCTTTTGTACCGATTTAGAGAATGAATAAAGCTCGCCTAGCAAATGCATATATTCTTTATTTAATTTGTCAGCATTAGGTTTCCAACAGAACTCACCTTTAGCGTTAGTAGTTTGGCCTAATACCAAATCATTTAAGCTGCCCATACCACCACTACCAGACATTATAATGTTGGCACAGTTTAAGTATTCACAAGAATCAAATGCAGATAGAGCTCGCTTAAAATGTTTGAACCACCAATCTGATTTTTCTTCCTCCAATAACGTGATCATGTCAGTTATTTGGACTCGACTATTTTCGTACATGCTATCCCTAGGCAACTAACGCCCCACTAAGAGGCAAATGATAGTTGGCTATAATAGAGAGCGAAGCGAACAAAGCCAACTGTTATTTGTCCTGCTTGAGTGGCTTGTTATATGGCTTTTTTAAGGCGAAGACCAGCTAATTCTTTTTCTGTCCTTTCACTATTTGAAATATAATAATGACTCCCAGAGCACTTTGTTACCACTCTACTTTCAGGAATATATAAAATAAATTCATGGCCAACTTGCGACCCAATAGAGCACATACCTGAACCTGTTGTTACATAATTTAGTGCAACGTCACTTTTTTTGAAGCTTTCTAACACCCGGTAATTTACTTTAACTTCACGAAAAATCCCTTCCGATGGTTCAATATACTCTGTTGAAAGAATAACAACATGAATAATCTCTTTTGCATTATTATATTTATCATCCTCAGTTAAGGGCATGCAACTACAAGCATGAGAAGTAAAATTAAATAATATTAAAAGAGAGAACAATGCTAGCTTCATATTCGCTGCCATATAACGCCCAATTAACGGGCTAAAAATAGTGGGCTAAACTTGAGCGGAGCGAAAAAAGTGACCGCTATTTTTAGTCCCTGTTTAATTACTTGTTATGTGTAAACTGCTGATATGCCAACTATAAAAAACTAAGAACCAATAGTAAACCTATAATTACCGAACCAAATAATAGGTATTTACCAAAGATAGAATTATCTTCGAGAGTTTCTTGATTCTGCGCTTTTAATTGAGCCAATTGTGCTTCATTTAAAGCAGAGCAATGAATACATTTATCGCTTGCTTCCGGTGTATATAATTCACATCTATCACAGCGTTTTTGCTTCGGCTGCTTAGCTTTCATTGCTAGACTCATTCCTACAGACATTGTGAAATCCTTTTACACATAACGCCCTAATAATGGGCAAAAAATTGTTGGCTAAAATGTTGAGGAACGAAAACAGCCAACTATTTTTTGTCCTTATTTATTAGCTTGTTAGGCTAATACGAATCTATTTTTAAATGTGTATTACAAAAACTTGAAGCTCCAGATAAGTCGGGAAATAAAGTAGAATGGCTTATATTCATTCTATTTAAATGTCTTAAACATGATTCTAAATCTTTTTTTGGGATGTTTATTTTTATTAGCTCCATATAACCTTCACTATATTTAGATGGGAATTTTTTAACCCAGCTTTCTATATCCATATTGTTTGGACTACGAGTAAACAAGCCTCTTTGGCTCACTAAACGATTATTCTCATCGCTCATAGGGCGAACTATTTTAACAGTTGGTCTATGACCATTAACCGTAGCTACTTTACTAGCAGATTTAATTTCTTCATTTTTTTCATTGGTAGATGTCTGATCAAGAGCGTAAACCGTAATAAATTTACTTTTTTCTGAAGATGCATTAATAGCAGCAAAATACAAAGCGACAAAGGGAGATTCAGTCCAATCTAACAAGGGAGTAAACAAACCATGATGTTGCCCTAGAGCCCACCAATCATTATCTTCATCAATTTTAGAAGGGTTTGCTCCTCTTCGGCCACGTGTTTCATATTGAAACTTTTCAAGATGAATATCTCTCATATCTGATTCAGGATCTTGTATATATCGATCTAAGGTAGGTTCTAACTTCCATTCGCAACAAGAGTGGCCTCTATACACATATGAAGTGTAGTCGAGCATTTCTGTATTTATAAAATCAGAAAAATGTTTCCAATGGGACAGTTCAAATTCTTTGACTCCCTTCTTAAGTGGTTTTGTTTGCCACTTTTTTCTTCCATCCATGTAAAATCCTAAAGTTTGATTATTAGCCTAACGCCCCAATAAGGGGCTGATAATGCTTGGCTAAACTTGTGTAGCGAAGCGAAACCGAGCCAAGCTTTAGCAGTCCCACTTGATTGCCTTGTTAGGCATTATTTAGAAGATAATATCTCCATAGCCCCAAATAAAGGTACCTACTACTACAAATAAGTGAGCTAACCTTGAAATTATTTTATGTCTTGGCGGCAACGATGGAACTGATTTAACCTTGCTAGAATTACCATAAAAGTTATTTTGCATGACTTTAAATAACTCATTATTCAGTCTAAATTCCACAATGACAGCGAGCAAAACCATTACAGCACCAGATCTTGCGAAAAAAGCGTCCGGTTCCTGCCCAAAAGAGTAAAAATAGCTGAAAAGTACCCAAGAAAAGCTTAATACAAGTAAACTTACTTCTAGCTTCAATCGACTTAATTTTATTAACAAATGTGAGCCTTTTATACTTGATGCCTAACAACTTATTAGTAGGATTAGATCACGCTTTCTTTTAGTGTGTCTGTCCTAAAAACATATAAAATTTCATTTTAATATACTTACATTTAGCTTTATCTTCAATACCTTAATCTAATTTCAATCTCCTTTTCATTCGAGAAAGCGAGACTAATTCTCGGTTTCTCGAATGAAAAGGAGAATACGGCCAAACTGTATAAATAAACAGTTAACAAAAGAAATAAAAAAGAAAGTGAGAAAATCTGAATTTCAGTCACATATTAAAGAAAATATGTGGACTAAGCGGTACGCTAAAAAAACGATCGAGTCATACTTATATTGGATTAAAGCCTATATTATATTTATTGATAAACAGCACCCGAATAATTGTCACGATAGTGAAGTTGAACGCTTTTTGAACTACCTTTCAAATAGCCTTAATCTAGCACCTAAGTCTCAAGCTTTAGCATTAAATTCATTAAGTTATTTATATAAACATATTTTGGATAAGCCACTTAGCATAGAGCTGAACTTTAATAAATCGCGAGTACAGCCTAAACTGTCCATCGTACTCACACCTATAGAAATTAAAACGTTATTTCGCTTTGTTAACACAAAACATCTATCACTCTGTCAGTTAATGTATGGTAGCGGCCTACGACTGATGGAAACCGTAAGGCTTAGGGTTCAAGACATTGATTTTAATTACCATTCTGTTCAGGTTTGGAACGGTAAAAGGAGGAGCTATAGGATATTTTAGTAGCTGTTTGTAGCAATTAAAATAACGAATAACTCATTTCAAAGTAGCTTAATTATCCGATATTGAGTAAATGGCAGCAGCACACTTAAAAAAATAAAAGGCTTATTCCCCAAGTAGAGAAATAAGCCTTTATTTAGTTTATTTTACTATTATTCAGAGTTTGCTTCAGCACGCGCTTGATGCAGCTTTTTATAGCTTTCAATTAAACGCTGATGTTTGTCTAAGCCTTCAAGGTTCATACTGGTTTTCGTTAAACCATGGAACTTAACTTCACCTGTAATTGAACCAACAACATTTTCCATAACTCCCTTACCAAACATTCTATTGAAGCTTTCGATAAAATGTTCAAACTCCATGTCATCGTCTAACTCAACTTCAAGTACTGCCTGCATCGCTTGGTAGAACAAGCCACGTGCTACCGTATTATCGTTAAATTGTAAAAACTCAGCGACTAACTCATTGGCATCTTCTAATGCGCCTAAAGCTAAGTAAATTAGAATTTTTAATTCAAGAATTGTCAGTTGGCCCCAAACGGTGTTTTCATCAAATTCAATGCCAATTAAAGTTCTAATATCAATGTAGTTATCTAACTGGCTGTCTTCTAAGCGTGTTACTAAACTTTCTAAAGCATCGTCATCAAGAATATGTAAATTTAGAATGTCTGCACGGTAATTTAGTGCCTTATTGGTGTTGTCCCAAATTAAATCTTCTACAGGGTAAACTTCTGAATAATCAGGTACTAACATGCGACAAGCGGTAGCACCTAGCTCATCAAAAACAGCAACATAAACTTCTTTTCCTAAGCTTTCCATAATGGCGAACAAGGCAGTATTTTCTTCTTCACTGGTGCCAGAAAAGTCCCACTCAACAAACTCAAAGTCATGTTGTGAACTAAAGAAGCGCCAAGAAATTACACCTGTTGAATCAATAAAATGTTCAACAAAGTTTTCAGGCTCAGTAACCGCCATGCTATTAAACGTAGGACGAGGAACATCATTTAAGCCTTCAAAACTGCGGCCTTGTAACAATTCAGTTAAGCTGCGTTCTAGCGCTACTTCAAAACTTGGGTGTGCACCAAATGAAGCGAATACACCACCAGTTCTTGGGTTCATCAAAGTTACACACATGACAGGGAATTGACCGCCTAATGATGCGTCTTTAACAACTACAGGGAAGCCTTGCTCTTCCAACGCTTCAATACCGGCTAAAATGCTCGGGTATTTTTCTAACACGCTTTTCGGTACATCAGGCAGTACGATTTCTTGTTCGATAATTTGACGTTTAACCGCACGCTCAAATATTTCAGACAAACACTGCACTTGCGCTTCAGCTAAATTATTACCAGCACTCATGCCGTTACTTAAGAATAAGTTTTCAATGAGATTCGACGGAAAGTAAACCGTTTCACCGTCTGAATGGCGCGTATAAGGAATAGTACAAATACCGCGCTCAGCCATACCTGAGTTGGTATCAATTAAATGAGAGCCGCAAAGTTCATCGTCTGGATTATAAATATCTAAACAGTAGTCATCTAAAATACCTACTGGTAGCTCGTCATTTTCATTGAGCTTAAACCACTTTTCACTTGGGTAATGAACAAAATCGCTATTGGCAATTTCTTGTCCTAAAAATTGATCATTATAGAAAAAGTTACAATTTAAACGCTCAATAAACTCGCCTAATGCTGAACATAATGCGCTTTCTTTGGTTGCGCCTTTACCGTTGGTAAAACACATAGGTGACGCTGCATCACGAATATGCAGTGACCAAACATTTGGCACAATATTACGCCAAGAAGCTATTTCGATTTTCATACCAAGATCAGCCAAAAGCGCAGTCATGTTGGCAATGGTTTCTTCTAGTGGTAAATCTTTACCTAAAATAAAGGTGCTAGCGTCACTTTCGGTATGACCCATTAACATGGCTTGCGCGTCTTCTTCTAAGTTTTCAACAATATCAACTTTAAACTCAGGGCCCGTTTGCACCACCTTTTTCACGGTACAACGATCGATAGAACGCATAATGCCTAAACGGTCTTTTTCAGAAACGCTTTCTGGTAATTCAACTTGAATTTGAAAAATCTGGTTATAGCGATTTTCAGGATCAACAATATTATTTTGTGATAAGCGAATGTTTTCTGTCGGAATATCGCGAGAGTTACAATATACCTTAACAAAGTATGCGGCACACATAGCTGAAGAAGCTAGAAAGTAATCAAATGGGCCAGGAGCAGAGCCATCACCTTTATAGCGAATAGGTTGGTCGGCAACGACAGTAAAGTCGTCAAACTTAGCTTCAACTTTTAAGTTGTCGAGAAAATTAACTTTGATTTCCATTAACGGGGTCCACGTATAACTGCCACTACGGCAAAATAATTCAATGTTGCTAATTATCGTGTTTTTCGCACCAATAGTCTTGGATTAATTCAAGAAATAACCATTAAAATCAGAACAGCAAACTCATATCGAAAGCAGTATAGCTTTACAACCCTAAATAACCCGCCGTAAAGCCACCAACAAAACCAAACATGGTACTGGCGAAAAAGAAACCTAAAATAGCTGCAGCAAACGACTTAACATAAGCCAATGGCCTATGCGGCAGGTATATGCGCGCAATAACAATTGCTGGATATATAACTGATAGAGTTAATAAACCGATTTGGCAGTAAAGATTGTTGTATTGACCAAACGCGAGTAAAGCTATAGACAAAACCGTTAAATGGCCATTTAATAATAAATACACCACATAAAGCTCAAAGATATTATATTTTGCTTTTCTAAAAGCTAGTTTTGATGCTACAGCCATTAAAAACGCCGTAATAAAAAAGAAATACACTAAACTATTTTGCAAAATGCCTTTAACCGCATCAAAGTTCTCTGAGTAGAGTTCGCCCGACGTAAAGCTTTCCATGCTCGCTTCAACCATATTTACATTCAAAAATGACGCTAGCACCATAGAAAAAGTAACTAGCCAAAAAGCATACTTCGCAGGGTTGAAATAGTTAACACGTTTGCCATCAAGGTATTCTCGACAGGTCACCGCAGGCCTTAATGTTAAGCCGATAAACGTTTTTAATAACGGAGAACGCAGCTCTAAAGTACCGCGTTGAATGAGCAACAATAAATTTTTAAAGGTAATGCGCTGTGCTTTTTCCTGCCCGCAATGACCGCAAAAATCAGTGTTAAGTGTATGGCCGCAATTAAGGCATTCGGTTTGATTACTAAATTCCATTTAATTCAAAATTTCTCTATTTTTTTCAACACAATAATAACTAATACGCTTATTGTCAAAGTAACGTCATTGTTATTTATTTATCCCGAAGTAACTTTTTAGTAACCGCCCTATAAAACAAGGTATAAAGTATACAATAAAAAAGTTAAAGTTAACAAAACAATAAAAATCATAAGCTGGGCATTTTGAAAGTAGGTAAATTGATAAATTTAACGCCATTAATATTCGTTATCATCACTAGCTTTTTAGCCGCTTTTGGCTCGTTAGCAAATTCCCTAACAACAGTCTCAGCGTTTAAAGACATTAATAATAAGAACTTTCAAAACCTTATTGATCGTACGGGAGAACCACAACAACACAAAGATTATGATGGTTATAAAAACCAAAAGTTTAATCCGCTTTTTGACTTAGGTGCTTGGCACGGGTTTCTACTTCCGGCGAGCGAGCAAAGCCTAGGCGGCTTTACGGGGCCAATGGTAATTGCGCAAGAATACGGTTTATTTATTGCAAAAAATTTAGAACAATTAACGATAAAAAATCGACATAGTGCTCAAGAGTTTGGCTGGAAGAGTGCCCAACGAAAACTTTATTCTCAGCCGGGTGCATTAATACAACGTTATGAGTTCAAGAAACTTACTGTTGAGCTATCATTGCATTTCATTTCAAATCGTAGTGCAGTTATTCGCACAACGTTAATCAATAAATCAAATGACGAACTTAATTTAGCACTGCAGTGGTCGGGCAAATTATTGTCGCAGTGGGATGATAAAAAAAACGTCACGCAAGCTTTACCTAATTGGCAACGCCATATAAAAAGTACCGATAAAGGTATAAACATATTGTTTTCGAAACAGCGCTCTCCTTGGCATATATTAACCAGTAATTCTTCACAATATGATATTCGCCGATCTATTCCTACCAACACGCAAGTTATGCAAAAGAAACATCAATACCTAAGCAGCGCAAATATTGACATTCCAAGCCAAAAAATTAAAAAAATATACACAATACAAAGCTATTTCCATAATGATGCTGAAATAAAGCTTGCAGCAAGTGACCTTAGCAAAGCCATAGAAAACTCTGAGAATTTAGTCCAAGAAAGCCAAAGTCGTTGGCAAGGTTATCTGAATAATACCCTTAGTAAATCATCAAATAATGACCGGCCTTTATCGGTAAAAACACAGCGTCGAGAACGGGTTGCAGTCAAAGCATTAGAAACATTAATTGGTAATTGGCGAAGTGCTGCTGGCAGTTTATTGCATGACAGTATTACACCTTCGGTTACCGCGCGTTGGTTCAACGGCACATGGGCTTGGGACAGTTGGAAGCATGCAGTTGCAATGGCGGCAATAAATCCAAACTTAGCGAAAGATAATATTCGTGCAATGTTTGATTATCAAATAGCAACTGACGATCCTTTACGCCCACAAGATCATGGCATGGTTGTCGATGCCATTTTCTATAATAAAGACTCTGCTAGAGATGGCGATGGGGGTAATTGGAATGAAAGAAACACCAAACCACCTCTTGCCAGCTGGGCAGTATGGCAAGTTTATCAAGCAACAAATGACCGTGATTTTATTGCCGAAATGTACCCTAAGCTGAAAGCTTACCACCAATGGTGGTATCGCAACCGTGATCATAATAGAAATGGTTTGATTGAATATGGTGCCACTAAGCATAGGTACCATAATGATGATAAGGGCAATATACGCTTTAGTGTGCAGTACAAAGTAGCAAACCAAATGCTTGGCAATGGTTTACAAAAAGTATTAAGTAAATGTCAGTTGGCAGAAGACAACTGGCAACATTGTAGTGGCACAAGAAACTATGAAACCGTGTTAGCTGATGGCCAATATCACGCAATTGATATTGGCGCTCAACATGGCAGTGCTTGGGAGTCTGGCATGGACAATGCTGCCCGCTTTGGTTTTATCACTGCTGAACAATTACAAAATTATGCCAATATTACCTATGCAGGAAACTTACAAAAAGCTCGTATTGACTGGCAAGTGCGTTTTTTTGAAAATAGATCAACAACCAATGAATTGCTCGGTTTTTCAATTAACCAAGAGTCAGTAGAACTAAATACCTACCTTGCTCAAGAAAAGTCATTGCTTAGCCAAATGGCAAACCTATTAAACATGCCTAAGCAAGCTCAGCAATTCAAACTCGCTTCAAAGCAGCTATCAAAACGAATTAATCACTGCTTTTATGATGAGGAATCGGGGTTTTATTATGATAGAGCCATTGCCGTAACTATGCCGATAAACAAAAATGTTAACCTAGATTCTTGCTCTGGCAACTTACTAACATATCGAGGGCGTGGCCCTGAAGGTTGGAGCCCGCTTTGGGCCGGTATTGCTGATAAAGGCAAAGCAGAGCAAGTTAAAAATACCATGCTTGATGAAAGAGAATTTAATAGCACTATTCCGTTAGGCACCGCCGCCAAATCAAATCCAGCTTATGATGCGAATATATATTGGCGCGGTCGAGTTTGGTTAGACCAACATTACTTTGGCATCATTGCTTTAAAAAATTATGGATATGATAAACAAGCCGAGCAACTCAGCAATAAGCTTTATTTAAATGCAGAAGGTTTAATAGAAAGTAGTACTATTAGTGAAAACTACAACCCTGAAACGGGAGCTATGCAAGGCGCAACAAACTTTAGCTGGAGCGCAGCGCATTTATTAATGCTTTATAAAAACTTATAGCGAAAAACATCAGAGCGATTCATTACCTCAATATATTATTAAAATGAATTCGCTCACTACAAGGTTTCCTTTGAAATAATTAATGTTCTTTTACCATAGAACTGGGCATTTTTACCGCAATAACGGTACCTTTTGCGCAAATAATATCGCCTGCATAAACGGTAATTTCAACAACGACTTTTTTTTCTTTAACTTCACTAAAAACACCAATTAATTCAAGTTCCCTTCCCATAGGAGTTGGTGCTAAATAACTAATGTTTAACGCTGCGGTAACAAAACGCAGCGCAGGCTCGGTGCCCATTGGTCTTTGAGCTTGACGATATGCCATTGCTGCCGCACTACCAGTACCATGACAATCAATAAGTGATGCAATTAAGCCTCCATAAACAAAGCCAGGAATGGCAATATGGCAGTGTTTTGGCGTAAAATGAGCAATGGTATTTTCAGCAATTTGCTCACTAATTTGACCATTTTCAGTATGCCAATAGCTTTTTAATTGATGGCCGTCACTATTGTTTTTACCACAGCCGTAGCAATGACTAAGTTCATCAGGGTAACAATCTTGAAAAGCAATCTTATTCATGAATAATTCCTTATCTATGATCCATTTTTTACAACTGGCCATTATGGGAGTGTTCTAGGTAATAGTTCTTTGATCATCAATAACTTTTCCATCGTCTTTTAAGCTGCCAATATTAACAAGCTCAACACTGCCATTAAGTTTAGTAAACTGCTTTAAGTTTGCCGTTAGTGCAGTGATCAATAGCTCTTTTTCACGAATGGGGCTATTTTCATCAAACTCACACTGCAAGTGCATTTTATCTTGATGATTTTGTTGCGTAACAATTAAACGAGCTTTATCAACGGCTTCGACACTTAACCGTACTCGCTCTATTTGCTCAGGGTGAACAAACATACCTTTTATTTTTGTAGTTTGATCAGCACGCCCTAACCAGCCTTGAATACGTATATTAGTTCTACCGCAAGCGCTTGCGCCAAACTTTACCGCTGACAAGTCCCCCGTAGCAAAACGAATCAATGGGTAATCACGATTAAAGCTTGTTACTACCACCTCCCCGACTTCACCATCAGTAACAGGCTCTAAGCTGCCGGGGCGAACAATTTCTACAATGAGATCTTCAGCGATAATTAAGCCGTCATCTGCAATACTTTCATAAGCGATTAAGCCGATATCTGCCGTTGCATAAGCTTGTAAAACTTCGACACCCGCATTTGTAAATTCTGCTCGTAATGCTTTTGGCAATGCTTCACCTGTTACTAGCGCTTTTTTGATACTGCTAATATCACGGTTTTGTGCTTGCGCTTTATTAAGTAAAATGCTCAGAAAAGATGGCGTGCCGCAATAGCCTTGTGGTTTTAAATCACTTATAAGTTCAAGTTGTTGCTCTGTTTGCCCTGGGCCCGCTGGAATAACGACACAACCACAAGCACGCGCACCAGAATCAAGAATAAAGCCGCCGGGGGTTAAATGATACGACAAACAGTTTTGTACCAAATCATCCGCTCTAAAGCCTGCAGCATAAAAAGCTTGTCCCATACGCCACCAATCTTGCTGGCAATTCTCTAGCTCATAAATTGGCCCAGGCGATTGAAAAATTCGACTTACATTACCACTTTGAGTATTTATCCCCGCTAGCGGTGGCCTTAACTTTTGTAAGCGCAGTAAGTCTGACTTTCGCGTTATGGGTAGTTTTGCTAATTGCGCTCGAGAGTCAACATTGTCTGCATTAATATCAGCTAATAACGCTTGATAATAACTAGACTGCTGCTTGGCAAGTGAAACAAACTTCGGCAAACGTGAAAACAAAGTTTGTTCACGAACATCTGCCGATATATTTTCTTTTTGATGATAAAAATCAGTCATAATGGCTCAACAATGTTACAAAAATATGGTTTAAAATAGTTTTAACGACGACGATTAGATAGTGCTGTATTACAACCAACGCTTACGACGTTTATAAGACTTCAAGCCCTTAAAGCTTTTTCGTTCTTCATTGCCACCACCTAAATAAAACTCTTTAACGTCTTCATTACTCATCAATTGTTCCTGGGTACCATCTAAAACAATTTTCCCTGACTCCATTATGTAACCATAATTAGCCGCCCTTAATGCATAGTTAGCATTTTGCTCAACCAGCAGCATGGTGATCCCTTGGTCGACATTAATTTTTTTAATTATGCCAAACACTTCCTTTACCAGTAATGGTGATAAGCCCATTGACGGTTCATCAAGACAAATCATTTTGGGGCGTGCCATTAATGCACGGCCAATGGCTAACATTTGTTGTTCACCACCTGACAAATATCCCGCGAGTCCTGTACGTTCTTTTAAACGAGGAAAATAGTGATATACCATTTCTATATCTTGATTTATTTGTGAATCTTTACGAGTAAAAGCCCCCAACTTAAGGTTTTCTAGTGAGGTCATATCTTCGACAATACGACGCCCTTCCATAACCTGAAATAAGCCGCTTCGCACTACATCTTCAGCATTTTTACTGTCGATACGCTCGCCCATAAAAGTAATATCACCTTTGGTAACCTCACCATTCTCAGTTTTCAACAATCCTGATATAGCTTTTAAGGTGGTCGATTTTCCAGCTCCATTAGGTCCAAGAAGTGTAACCACATCACCTTCAGGAACGTCTAAGCTAACGCCTCGAAGTACTTGTATAACTTCATCGTATACGACTTCGATATTGTTCACTGTTAATATTGGTGATGCTGGTTGTAGTTTTGTAGCCGCTTGTGACATACATACTCCGTAATAATTTTACTGATGAATTCATGCTGTTAAATTCATGCTGTTAAATTCATGCTGTTAAATTCATGCTAATTAAGTTCATATTGAGAAGTAGTTGTTGAGCAAAGTTATTATTTTCCTCAACAACATAATATTCCTGAAAAATAAAACTAATAACCTAACCAGTCATCACGACGGTCAAGGGTTACTTGCGAAACTTTTTCTACCGCAATATCGCCACCGTTATAGTTACCTTTGTAAATATTCACTTGGTTAATGCCACGATGATCTTCATTGCTCCAGTTTGCCGCTAAACAAACACCTTCAAGACCTTCCGGTACCCAATTATTACGGGCATACATACCTTTTTTGATATTTTCACCGGTAATACCACCGTTGTCTTTTGCCCATTCCATTGCTTCTTTCATGAAGAAAGTTGAACAAACACCGCGAATATAATGATGAACACGTTGCTCTTTTCCTGACTTGTCTGACTGCTTAGATATTTCGCGCACCAGTTTCATCCCTGGTACTTGATCTGTCCAAAACGGTGTCATGGTAGGGAATACATAGTCTTTAATCCCCTCACCTGCAGCGCTGAATATTTTCTTATCACCACCCCAAATATTCGACATAAACTGAATGTCAGTGCCGACGGTGTTACATGACTTCACTAGTGATAACACTGAACCACCTAAGTTACCGATATAGCCATAATTTGAACCTGAACTTTTCAAACTTAAACATTGTGCTTTAAAGTCACCGGGTTTCATGGAAATAACCACAGGTGGCTGAACATCAAAGCCAAGTTCAGTCGCATATTCAGCACAAGCCGCTTTAGGTGCATTTGGAAAAGGATGATTAGCACCAATATGGGTAAATTTAGGCTTACCTTTATTGCCTTTATCCTGCCAGTCTTTTGCTGCCCACTGCACTAAACCTCGGCACGAATCTGAATAAGACGCACCGTAAAAGAAATTGTAAGGCGCAGGTTTTTTAGTATGGGGATTTTTACCTGTGGGGTCGGTTAAATGTCCTGAGTATGAAGCTGAAAATACTGGCGTTTTATCGCGAGCGACAAAGGATATTAATGCTTCTGTATCTGCTGTTCCCCACCCCTGCATTGCGACCATTTTTTTGCGTGAATGCCACTTTTTATACGACGCTATCGCTTGTGGTACTTTGTAGGCATAGTCAATTGTTTCATACTCTAGTTTTGTGCCATTAATGCCGCCATTGGCATTAATGTAAGCTAAAGAGTCTCGAACTCCATCAGCGTAATTTTTACCCACAAATGCAGTTGGGCCTGACATGTCGGCCAAATGGCCAACAAATACAGAATCTTCTGCGATTACTTGGCTGCTCATCCCCAAAGCACAGCATACGAATAGAGAACTTAATTTTGCTTTATGTTGCATGACTATTTCCTTCTTCTTTTAAATGGCTATATTGCCAATGACTTGTTGTATTAATTTTTTTGCTAATTATTATTTTGATACATATTGTTTCGTTACTTGACTAATATGAAAACGGGTAGAACTTCCAATAGTTTTTAATTTGCCCCCAACGATGCGCCATCCCTTCAGGTTCAAAAATAAGGAATAAAATAATCACTAAGCCTATCGCCATTTCTTTTATATAAGCTAAGCCGTCAACTACCATAGGAATGTTGCCCCACTCGGTCATTTTCATTAGGCCAACGCCACCTTCGAGTGCTTCAGGCAAAAACACCATAAACACCACGCCCATCAAGGTGCCTTTAATTGATCCCAAGCCGCCGATAATGATCATGGCGAGAAACTGAATTGACATGAAAAGTGTGAATCCTTCAGCTGAGACGTAACCCAAGTAATGAGCATATAAAGCACCACCAATACCGGCATAAAATGATGAAACACCAAACGATAGCAAACGATACTTGTTTAGTTTAATGCCCATAATTTCAGCGGAAAGGTAATGATCACGTACAGCGATAAACGCACGGCCTTCACGGCTACGCATTAAGTTGCAGCCCCAAATATACATAAATACGAGGGCAAACAAGGCTATGTAAAAAAAGCTTTCGTCGGTATCAAAAGCAAAACCAAATAAGTTAATAGGATCTGCTGACGATCCCGCTGAACCACCTGAAAACCAATCTGCTCTAGCAAAAAAATCTTCTAAAATAAATTGCGCCGCCAGTGTCGCAATGGCTAAGTACAACCCTTTGATACGCGATGCGGGTAAACCAAACACCATACCGACACCCATGGTTAAAAATCCTGCCAGCGGAATACAAAACACGACAGGAATCCCAAAAGATATGTTCATCCATGCCGATGCAAACGCACCAAAACCAAAAAATGCCCCATGCCCTAGCGATATTTGTCCGGTATAACCGACTAAGATATTTAAACCTAAGGCTGCTATACCTAAATATGATATTTGGATAAATAAAGTCAGGTAATATGCGTCAACCAAATATGGTGCGCTACATAGCAAGGCAATAGTAATAATGGCTATATTCTTAATTGTCTTGGTTTCAAAAATAGTGTTATCTTGCTTATAGCTAGTACGAAAATCACCGCACGGACGCATCGTTAAACTCGACATAATAAACTCCTAAAAACTTGTATTTTTCGCTATAAATCTGCGCTATCAAATACTAGATAGCGCTTGTGATAATGAATTTGGCGAAAGTGCTAAATGCGTTCGATATCTTTAGTGCCAAATAAACCGTAGGGCTTAAACCAAAGAATGATCAGTAAGACGTAAAATGGTGCAATATCGTACATGTTACCGATATGCAAATATTGGCTATCGAAGAACTCAGCAACATTTTCAAGCACCCCAATAATCAAGCCACCAACAATCGCACCTACAATGGAGTCTAATCCTCCTAAAATGACGGCAGGAAAAACTTTTATACCCATCATTGATAGCGAATTTGAAACGCCACTAACCATAGCGATAACCACACCAGCTGTTGCTGAAACTGTTGCAGCAATGCCCCAACTCATAGCAAAAACTTGTTTTACTGAAATACCCAAGCTTTGCGCTATTTGCTGGTCAAAAGCGGTAGCACGCATGGCTAAACCGTATTTCGAATGTTTGAAGAATAGATAAAATGCCACCATAATAATCAGTGCAATTACAGTACTCATTAAGTAAGCAACTTCGATATTTAAACCTAGTATTTGAATGCTTTCGGTTTCGAACACTTTCGGAAAACTTTGCGCTGAAACGCCAAATATCCACTTCATCAATGCTTGAAAAAATATCGATAAGCCAATAGTCACCATGATGACTGAGATAATAGGCTCGCCAATCATTGGGCGTAGAACAATCATTTGCAGCAAAATGCCAAACACTGCCATAAAGACCATAGTCAGTAGAAACCCGACAATAAAGGGCAGCTCTAAGTAAATCAGTAGTGCCCAACAAATCCAGGCACCTATTAATAAGAATTCACCTTGGGCAAAGTTAACTATTTGTGTTGATTTATAAACCAAGACAAAACACATCCCCACAACGCCGTAAAGCAAACCAACAATTAAGCCGTTGACGATCAACTGAGTTAGTAATTCAAAGTTCATGATACTCTCCGTTCAATATTCTGTTGCTCAATAATGCCAATGCTCGGTGGTGTACCAGGCAGTAGCGTCTTAACATTAAGCTGAGTTTGAATTCGCGTTTTTGTGCCATCTTGAAAAACCACTGTTGTGTCAATATCAACAACATCTTTGTCGTCATAGATTGCAGAGATAATGTCACCGTACTTTTCAGCAATAACACCACGACGAACCTTACGGGTGCGGGTTAGCTCACCATCATCGGCATCAAGCTCTTTATAAAGTAATAAGAATTTATGAATTTTTTGTGCCTCAGGAAGTGACTCATTTACCCGTGATATTTCTTCACTAAGCTTTTGATAAACCTCAGGCAAGGTAGATAGGTTGGTATAGTTAGTAAATGAATAGCCATTTTGTTCAGCCCATTTCGCCACAATACTAAAGCGAATGCAGATAATGGCTGACAAGTAAGGTTTATCTTTACCTAGAATGACCGCTTCACCGATAAATGAAGAGAACTTCAATTTGTTCTCAATGTATTGCGGCGAGTACTGCGCACCATTACTAGTACAAGCAAGATCCTTGATTCTATCAATCACCACTAAGTGACCCGAAGGTTTAAAGTAACCGGCGTCACCGGTTTGCATCCAACCATCAACAACATCTTCGTCATAGGCTTGTTGATTATTCAAATAGCCAGTAAACATACCGACGGTTTTCGAGATGATTTCGCCAACGCCAGCTTCGTCAGTATTAATCACTTTCACTTGCGCATTATCAAAAGCGACACCAACACTGTCGTAATCAACATCATCTTCTTGATGAATGGTATAAGCGCCACACATTTCAGTTTGGCCATAAAGTTGACGTAAAGGCACACCAATCGTTTGAAAGAATTTAAAGGTATCTGGCCCCATTGCTGCACCACCTGTTGCCGCCGATTTTAGAAATGAAAAACCTAAGCGATCACGTAGTGCTTTCATCAGCAGTACATCAGCCAACCAAGACTTTTTACCTTGTGCTTGACTCGTTTCTGCCAGCTTCATTGCATAGTTAAAAAGTTTTCTTTTTAATGGTGTCGAATCCATCATTCTGGCCTGTACATCAGCCAGAATACCTTCCCAGACTCTTGGTGCTAATAAGACAAAACTTGGTCCTATTTCACGTAGGTCTGACATTAAGGTTTCTTGCTCTTCAACAAAGTTAACTATTTGGCGGGCAATCAGCGCTTGCCCTACGGCATAAACCTGCTCCATGATCCACGGCAATGGCAAAACAGAAACATAATTATCACCAGCATTACGAGGATCCGCTCGAAGGTATGAACTGCAATGCTTAACAAAATTGCCGCCATTAAGTAGTGCAATTTTTGGTTTAGATGTAGTGCCTGAGGTTGTACAGTAAATAGAGATATCATCAGGCGTGGTGGCAGAAAGTAGCTGTTGATATTGCTTGGGATTGGCCTTTTCAATTTCTTGGCCTAGCTTATAAAGTACGTTAACATCAACCAAGCGCGCATCACTATATTTACGCATACCTCTAGGGTCGCAATAAACAATGAACTTCACTTGTGGAATATCATCACCAAGTTCTAGTAGCTTATCGCATTGCTCTTCATTTTCAGCGATAACCACCGTAGCGCCGCTACTATCAAGCAAGTACACCACTTCTTCGTGCATAGAGTCTTGGTAAATTCCTATGGAATAACAGCGCATTGCGTGGGCTGCAACTTCTCCCCACACCCACTCAGGACGGTTATCACCCAATAAAGCAATCGCATCACCTTGGCTTACGCCCATATCTAATAGCGCTAGCGATAACCACTTCACTCGGTCGTTATAATCTGTCCAAGTAAATTCATTCCAAATGCCAAACTCTTTTTCTCGCATGGCAACATCATTAGGCCAATGTTCTGCATTGTGCTGCAAAATTTTGGGAAAAGTATCTAACTCGCCCATTTCAAAGTCGTTCTGGTGTTGATTAATTGATGACATTAGCTCACCTCCTCCAATTTCACATCAGCTTCTTCTTCAAGCCCTAAATAAGCACGTTTGACATAAGGATCTGCCATCACTTCTTCAGGCAAGCCAGAAATAAGCTTTTTGCCGAAATCAAGCACCATCACTTCATGAGAGATGTCCATCACTACGCCCATATCGTGCTCAATCATCACCACGGTAATGCCGAACTCTTCATTTAGGTCGAGTATGTATCTAGCCATGTCCTCTTTTTCTTCAAGGTTCATGCCTGCCATAGGTTCATCAAGTAAAATGAGTTTAGGGTTTAAGGCCATTGCACGCGCTAATTCAACACGCTTACGTAAACCGTATGACAAGGTGCCTGCAATTGATTTTCGAATATGGGAAATTTCTAGAAAGTCGATAACCTCTTCAACTTTTCTTCGATGGGCTAGTTCTTCCTTTTGCGCGCCAGATGCCCAATATAAAGGCCCAGTTAACCAGTTATTCTTTAATAAATGGTGTCTGCCAACCATAATGTTATCTAATACTGACATATGGGCAAACAATGCTAAGTTTTGAAATGTGCGCCCCATACCAAGGTCAGCACGATCATTTGGGCGTAAATGAGTAACATCTTTACCATCAAAAATTATTTTTCCGCTATTAGGGCGGTAACGGCCTGAAATACAATTAAGCATCGAGGTTTTTCCTGCGCCGTTTGGGCCGATAATAGAAAAAACGGAACCTTGCTTAACTGAAAAGCTGACATCGGTTAACGCTTTAACGCCACCAAAAGCCAGTGATATTTGCTCAATATTGAGTATCGACGCAGTCATACTCAACCTCCTAAATTAAAATGGAAAAAATCTGAAAATTGAAACTTAGAAAAAAAAGAGGGGACAAGCCCCTCTCAAAACGTAACAACGATTGGGAAAGTTACGAAAGCTTCAAACATTAAAAGGTAAAAGATTTACAGCATGTATCGCATGGTTGCTTGCACGTAGTTAGAGTCTTTATCTAATTCGTCCATTGAAAAGTTACCCACTTCAATACCTACTGCTAACTCTTTTGTGAGATCTTGAAAGACGTTAACGCCCCATTGCGTGCGTTTACGGTCAGATACATCGCCCTCAACTCTTCCGTACAGCACAGTTGAGCGTAATGTCTCGTTCCAAAAATGGCGATAAGATACCAATACCGAGGTTAAATCTTCTGCTTCTTCACCGTAAAGATCTTTAACAGCACCAACACCGACATAACGGCCTAATTCACCTTTATGAATTTGAAAGCGAATATCATCCTTACCACTAGTTTTAATACGTCCGGCAACCGAAGCACCGAACGCAGATTCACTATTGCCAAGCTTGGTATTTAATTGACGGGCAAGGCCAGAGACAGAAACACTCCCCCAATCGCCTTTAAAATTATAACGAGCAATCACATCAGGTACGTTGTCATTAGACGTGTCTCCACCCCAACTTTCAGGGTTTTCCAGTGCAACTTGAAAGTTACCAAGGTTATAACGAATTTGTCCTTGACGAATAAATACCAAACCCGTTGTTGCACCCGCAAAGTCAGCAGATTCTGGAATGGCACTAGTATTCATAAAGGTTGACCAGGTTTGACCAACAGTTAAGTCTTTATATTTTACAAAAGCATGGCGAATACGAGGATGTGCTGAGTTGGAAACAACTTCATTCCCCCCCCCTCCCCAAAAGTCCATTTCGATAAAGCCAGTTACATCCCCATGAACATACTTAGTATTAAAACGTGTTTCATTAGCATAAATCTTAAATTGTGAAGCACTATCGGAGAGCGCTGTACCATCACCAATCCAAAAGTCTCGGTAAGCCACGTCACCATCAACATAGCGAGCATCAACTTTTATGTAGCCACCAAAAGTTAATTTATCGTTATCAGTTAAGTTTATTTCGTAGCCAGCAAACGCTGAAGTAGTCGCTGCCATTAACGAAGATGCAAAAAGTACTTTTTTATAATTTGAATTGAACATCTAGCTATTTCCCTGTGTATTTTGTTTGATCAATACTAGGGCAGTCGAAAAAATCAACAATTGGCAATAAGACTTAGCACCATACGCTTAGTCCTTTAGTCCAAGAGCTTGTAATTAGACTTGTCGAGGAAAATGGCTAGCGTTAAGATGGTGAAAAATATAAAGAAACGTGACTATCCCAAGCCACTCGGGTATAAGTCACGAATCAAAAGAAGAGAGATATGTTTTCAAATTGGTTATTAGTCTGTGTCAGTATTGGCTATATCGGCTTACTATTTCTGATTGCTTATTTAGGCGGTAAATATCGTCATAAACTGCTAGAAAAACAAAATGCTATTATCTACGCACTTTCTTTGGGCGTTTACTGTACCTCTTGGGGTTTTTTAGGCACATCAGCACAAGCCGCACATAATTCTTTTACTTATATATCAGTATATTTAGCCCCAATTTTATTGTTTGTTTTTGCTTGGCCCTTTATTCAGCGAGTTATAAAAACTAGCTTACAGTTAAAAATAACCTCAATTGCAGACCTACTCTCTTCACGCTTTGGTAAGTCACAAAGTTTAGCCTTAATTGTTACGTTAGTAGCTTTGATAGGCACTCTGCCTTATATTGCTTTGCAGCTTAAAGCTATTGTTTACTCATACAAAATACTTCAACAAAATCAAGACTTCCCTATTTGGCAATTAGGCTTAATTGTCAGTGGTATCCTAGCTGGCTTTACCATTATTTTCGGTATTAGAACCATTGATGTTACTGAGCGTCATCCTGGCGTAATGATAGCAATTGCCTTTGAATCGGTGGTGAAACTTATCGCATTCCTTCTCGTCGGTATTTTTGTTTCCTTTGTCATTTATGACTCACCAATAGATATTTGGCAGCAGTCCCAAAATCAATTCACTATTGCGCAACAATTTGAAAGTGAAAGTTTAATCGGGATGCTCGGCTTGCTAATTATCGTGATGTCGGCATTTTTGTGTTTACCACGTCAATTTCAAGTGATGTTCGTTGAGATAAAAGAGCAAAAAACCAGTAATTTGGCTCGATGGTTACTACCACTTTATATTTTAGTATTCGCCTTTTTTGCTGGCCCTATTGGCCTTGCGGGCACCCTAAATTATGGCCAGTCATTAGAGGCTGATGCTTATGTATTATTTCTTCCTGCTTATAATGGTCAGGTTTGGCTTTCACTTTTCGCCTTTCTTGGTGCAGTTTCAGCCGCCAGTTCTATGGTGATTGTTTCAACCATCGCGTTAAGTACCATGCTCAGTAATGAAATTGTTTTTCCACTAATGTTTAAGCTTGCCCCGAGAAAAAATCATGATTTTTTGCACTTTCAATCTCGACTATTACTGATTCGTAAAGGCTTAGTTATCGCTGTTATTACACTCAGTTATGGTATGTTACTGTTATCTCCGCCCGATACATTAGCATCATTAGGTGAAGTTGCTTTTGGGGCTATTGCGCAAATAGGTCCCGCTTTAATTGCCGCATTTTTTTGGCGACAGGCGACTCAAAAAGGCGTGCTGTGGGGTATAAGTAGTGGGTTTTCTATTTGGACATTATGCAACTTACTACCGCAACTCGGCTTCTATCAACACCCTTTAGCCGGCACAGGCTGGCCTGAAACAACGTTGGTAACACTCTTTGGTCTTTGTATTAATGTACTGGTGTTGTATATCGTTTCTTCACTGACGCGGAAAAACATTCGTGAAGAAATGCAAAGCAAATTCTTCTATGCTGAGGTCAAGCAACCACTGTCTCATCTACCGAAACAGCCAAAAATCGATTTTCGGGAGTTAGAATACTTGGTTGCACGTTTTATTGGCCAAGAGAAATCAACAGATTGTTTCGCCGAATTTAATAAAAAACATAAAAATAGAAAACACAAAACCTACAATGAAGCCCTGCTGCTTCATGCAGAAAGCACACTTGCCAGAGTCATGGGTTCAGCATCAGCAAGGTTAGTTATCTCTTTTGCTTTAGGTGGTAGGGATATTGCGTTTGATCAAGTCGCAAAAATTGTAGAAGACAATTCAACTCAACAACTTGAATTTAGTCGCTCTGTACTGCAAGGAGCCATAGAGAACACCAGTGAAGGTATTTCGGTTATTGATGGGAATTTGAACTTAGTGGCTTGGAATAAGCAATATTTAGATATTTTTAATTACCCAAAGGATTTCATCTATATCGGTTGCCCAATAAGCCAACTTATTCGCTACAATCTTGGGAATCAAAAACGTTATATCCATGATGTTGAAGCACAAGTTCAAAAACGCTTAAAGTATATTCGAGCGGGAAGTAAGCATAAATCAGAACGCCCTCTACCAAATGGTAAAATTATCCATATCGAAGGAAACCCAATACCCGGTGGCGGCTTTGTGATGATTTTTTCTGATATTACCGAATTTCGTCGCGCAGAAAGTCACTTAAAAGAAGAAAACACTGATTTGGAAAGTCGTGTACTTGCCCGTACCCAAGAACTAGAACAAGCGAACTTAGAGCTAGAAAAAGCCAACCAAGAACTCGCTAATGCACAGCTTAAAGCTGAACAAGCACATTTAAAAAAGAGCCAGTACTTACGAGCTTGTAGCCATGATTTGTTGCAACCTCTTTCCGCAGCCCGTTTATTTTCTTCTGCGGTAAATTTAAGCTCAAAAGTTTCTCAGCAAGAACGGGTGCAGATAAAACAAATCGATAACTCACTGGAATTAGCCAATAACTTACTACTAGATTTAAATGAAATTGCCCGTATCGAAAGTGGAAATATCAGTCCTGATATTTCTGTTATTCCAGTACAGAAATTATTTTCAATATTACAGTCAGAATTTTCTGCGCTAACTAAAGACTATCATATTGATTTTCATTGCTACTCGAGCAAACTCTACATCAAGAGTGATTTAACCTTATTGTTAAGGATTGTACAAAACTTTCTCAGTAACGCCTTTCGTTATGCTAATCACGGAAAAGTTTTACTCGGTTGTCGTCGCAAGGGCCCAAATTTATGCATTCAAGTGCTTGATAATGGTCCAGGTATTCCAGAAGATAAACAACAACAAGTTTTTGAGCAATTTACCCAGCTATCAACAAAACTTGTGGGCCCAAAAGGATTGGGCCTAGGCTTAAATATCGCACAAAGTTTAGCTAATATTCTTCAGCATGATCTGGGACTTACATCAAAATCAGGCCATGGTTGCCTATTTAGTGTTGAAGTTCCTATTGCCAATACACCTCAGCAAGAACAAGTTAAGCGAGTACGAGCAAGTGCAAGCTTGCAAGGTGTTGGCGTGCTATGTATTGATAACGAAGTCGAGGTTATTTCAGGGATGAATGCATTATTATCCGCTTGGAAATGCCGTGTTTTTACCGCAATTGATGCCAAACAAGCCTTAGAAATTTATCAAGAACATGAAGAAGATATTGATATTCTATTGGTGGATTACCAATTAGTAGACGAAAAGCACGAACAACCTGAACTTAGCTCGCCATATCAGCTTGCTCAACGTAACAACTTTTCCTCTAAAAATGAAATGCCCTTCAATGGTATTGAACTGATCAATTACATACGAGAAAAAAGCCACTATCCATTGCCTGCCATATTGATCACAGCAACAACGGATGAATCGGTACAAGTGCAAGCACAACAAGCTGATATTGGTTATTTAAGGAAAATAATTAAGCCTTTGGCATTACGTGCATTAATGAGTTCATTACTGACTAAGCAATTGGAACAAAATTATATTCCAGATAGTTTTCATTGATAGTAATTTCAGTGAATCCAGCGTGTTGACTAAGAGGTAAATGAAGCATTGGCCATTTTACGCTCATTTAGCATAATAACAGCTTGAGTACGGCTTTTAACGCCTAACTTTAAGAATATCGTACTCGCATGACTTTTAATCGTTGATTCTGACAGTGATAGCTCATAGGCAATTTGTTTATTGAGTAAACCTTCAGCAAACATCAGTAATATTTTATGTTGCTGTGGGGTTAATGAGGCTAATTTATCTTCCTGCTCTAGGACTTGCTCTTCAGGGTTAAATTCACCATCAGGTACCCATAATTTTCCTTGAATAACATCATTGATAGCTTTGATCATTTCAGGCACTGGTGTTGATTTTGGAATAAAACCAGCCGCACCTAAACTCATGGCTTTTCGAATAGTATCTGTTTCTTCGAAACCTGAAATAATAACAACACCAATTTCAGGATATAAATTTCGGATACTGTGTAAGGTATTAAACCCCTCTGCCCCAGGAATATCGAGATCTAATAAGATCAAATCAATATCAGTTATTGTTGCTAACTTATCTTCCAACTGAGGGATTGTTTCAGCTTCAAGTAAATGGGAACAAACAAAGCTAGACTTCAGCATTAACGATAACGCTTGCCTAAATAGTGGGTGATCATCAGCAATGATGATTTTAGTATTTGATGTCATTTTATTTTATAACCTAATATTTAGATTAATGATCTTTTAATATTAACCAAGTAAATAAACGCAAATTAATTGGTTTTAATCCATTAACGTAACAATTTTTTAGCAAACGTCAACGACAATTGTTGCTAACTAGACTAAAGGACTAAGCCAATGACATTAGATTGTATAAATAGTGATAATTCGAAAATTTGTCAGTGCTGATCAGCTATTAATAAACTTACCAGATAATGTTAAACCACTTCGATTATGTAACACACTATGACACTGCGCAAGAATAGATAAAGCAATAGATTCAGGTAACTCACCGCCGATATCAAAACCAACAGGGCCATTCACAACACGGGCTAACCAAGCTCTATCAGCAATGCCACTTAGAGTATCAACATTACTTCGCCTTTCAAGCGGGCCAAGTAAACCAATATACTTAGCTTGATTAGTCGAATGCAATAACTTCAACCAAGCAGCATCTAAAGTTAAGTTATGTGTCATTAATACTGCCGCATCAAGCTGTTGAAATATTTTAACTTGCTCACTATTCTCTGATTTAAAAAAGTCATCTGGGTGAGTCCTAAAAATATCAACTGCCTGCCTAAAAACACTGTTACGCGCATAGCTTGAACGATGATCTACAACGGTTACACGCCAGCCGAGCTGAGCGGCCATTGACACCAAAGGAATAACATCTGAGCCACCACCAAAAACCCATAAATTAAATGGCGCGAAAATCTTGGTCAGTGATAACTCATATTTATCAGTAACGGCATTGCTATGAGGCTTACCTAGGGCGATTGCTTGGGTTTTATTTTCGCAATGAAACTCGCCACTTTGTTGGTGAGTACTGACTAAAAGCTGACCTTTGTTATCGAGCATAGCTAAACTATTTAGTTGTGTTCGAACTTCATTTTCGGCTTGATAAGTGTGCTGTAAATAACTTGTCACGCCACTTTTCATACGCTGAAATAGCAGTTCTAACAATGATTTATGCTCAGCTGTTAAATACTGTAATAACACTCCTATTTTACCTTTGCAGCCTACACCCAACTCAGCGGCATAATCACCTTCTTCACGCATATCATATTCAACATAATATGCTTGTTTTCTATCGAATACTTTCTTGGCATGAAGGATAATATTCGCCTCTAAGCAGCCCCCACTGACTAAACCAAATGACTGGCCAATGCTGTTGATAAGCATAATAGCGCCAGGCGATCGGTAGCTAGAGCCCTCTTTATTCACAATAGTTGCCATTACCCAATCAAGTTCATCACCTTGGGTAAAGTAATAATCGAGTAATGAAAAATGAGAATGGTTATTTAGCAATGAAAAATCTCTTTTTAGTGGCCAGCAATAGAAGCTGTGCATTTAATTCATCATAACAAGTTCAAGACAGTTTCGCAGCGCGAAAAGCGCACTAACCAATACCTGTATACCCAAACTACTTGGGTATACAGGTATTGCTAGTAAAAAGATGCTACAAAAAAGCCACTTTACAGTGGCTTATTAATTAAGTGTTAAACGAGGTGAGCCTTATTTAACAGTTTCTTTCGCTGCTTCTTCAACTTCTGCAGCAGGTTTGCTTTTTGCTAATAATGCTTCACGTAAACGCGTATCAATTTCTTGTGCTATTTCAGGGTTTTCTTTCAAGTATTTAGCTGCATTTGCCTTACCTTGACCAATTTTATCACCTTTGTAGCTATACCACGCGCCTGCTTTCTCAACCATTTCATTTTTAACGCCAAGGTCTACTAACTCACCTAAGTTATTTATACCTTCTCCGTATAAAATTTGGAATTCAGCTTGTTTAAATGGCGGAGCAATTTTATTTTTAACGACTTTTACGCGCGTTTCATTACCAACAATTTCATCACCGTTTTTAACAGCGCCGATACGACGAATATCTAAACGTACTGAAGCGTAAAATTTTAATGCATTACCACCGGTTGTTGTTTCTGGCGAGCCAAACATCACACCAATTTTCATACGAATTTGGTTAATGAAAATCATCATGGTGTTTGATTTTTTCAAGTTACCGGTTAATTTACGCATAGCTTGCGATAACATACGAGCTTGTAAACCCATGTGTGAGTCACCCATGTCGCCTTCGATTTCAGCTTTTGGTGTCAGTGCTGCAACAGAATCAACAACAATGACGTCAATTGCGCCAGAGCGAGTTAGCATGTCACAAATTTCTAATGCTTGTTCACCAGTATCTGGTTGAGAAACTAAAAGGTCATTAATGTTTACGCCAAGCTTTTCAGCGTAAATTGGGTCAAGTGCATGCTCGGCATCAACGAAAGCACAAACCTTACCGTTACGTTGTGCTTCAGCAATAACTTCAAGCGTTAAGGTGGTTTTACCGCTTGATTCAGGACCATAAATTTCAACAACACGGCCAAGAGGTAAACCACCTGCACCTAAGGCGATATCTAATCCTAATGAACCCGTAGAAATTGTTTCTACATCCATTGTGTTATTGTCACCTAACTTCATGATTGAACCTTTACCGAATTGACGTTCGATTTGGCTTAAGGCAGCTGATAATGCTTTTTCTTTGTTATCGTTCATTTGTTGCTCCACGATGGTTTAGGTGGTTAATTCGTTTTGATGAAGCAAAGTATACTGTATAGTCGTACAGTATCAAGGTTTTTATCAATTTATTTTATTTTATTATTAAAACAAAACAAACGATACTTATTACTAATTGATAAACAACAACTTTATCTACATTAGTAACTTTTAATAATTTCACCTTTAAAAGTTACTAATACAGTTTCTTGCTGTTATACAGGTGTTTTTATTTATCTGCCTCAGTACTAATTATTATAAAAAATAGAAAGATCTAAATACGTGGCTTATGGCATAATCTACTTACTTAATACCAAATCTCAAATAAAGAGCCTTGGTATAACATATTAATAAATTTACGAGTTGCAGCACTTCAATGACAACAATAACAGCAGACCTTTCAAGCCACACACCTATGATGCGTCAATATCTGACCATTAAAGCAGAATTCCCTCATATTTTAATTTTTTATCGTATGGGAGATTTCTATGAATTATTTTTCGATGATGCGAAAAAAGCATCTGATTTATTAGATATTTCATTAACTGCACGTGGTAAAACCGGTGGTAACGCGATCCCAATGGCCGGAGTTCCTTATCATGCTGTTGAAGGCTACTTAGCTAAACTTGTAAAGCTTGGAGAGTCTGTTGCTATCTGTGAACAAATTGGTGACCCTGCTACCAGCAAAGGCCCAGTAGAGCGAAAAGTTGTTCGTGTGGTAACCCCAGGCACTGTTAGTGATGAAGCATTATTGACTGACCGACAAGATAATTTAATTGTTGCTGTGCATCAAACACCACAGGGCTTTGGTCTTGCCTATTTGGATATGACCAGTGGCCGCTTTGTTTTAATTGAGCCTAATACCGAAGAGCAAGTACAAGCGGAGCTACAGCGTTTAGCGCCAGCCGAATTGTTATATCCAGAATCATTAGCAGCTACCAGCATTATTGCTGGACGTAAAGGTTTGCGCCGACGCCCTGATTGGGAGTTTGATTTAGAAACCAGCAAAACGCTACTCAATAAGCAATTTGGCACCAAGTCATTATCAGGTTTTGATGTTGATAATAAACCATTGGGTATTGCGGCAGCGGGTTGTTTATTCCAGTACGTCAAAGACAGTCAACGTACCGCTTTACCACATATCAGAGCTATTATCGCAGAAAGTGCTGCCAGTGCTGTTATTCTTGATGCCGCAACTAGACGCAATTTAGAGCTTACTCAAAACCTCCAAGGTGGCAATGAAAATACTTTAGCTGCCATTCTTGATAAAGCCGCTACGCCAATGGGCTCTAGGTTACTTAAGCGTTGGTTACATTTTCCATTACGCGATCTAACTATCCTTAATAACCGACAAAATGCTATTGAAGAATTGCTACAGCAAGATCTTACTTTTGAACTTAATGGCAACTTAAAGCAGTTTGGCGATATCGAGCGTATTGTTTCTCGTGTTGCTTTGCGATCAGCTCGCCCTAGAGACTTTGCCCGTTTACGTAATGCACTTGTTTTGTTACCTGAGCTACAAATATTAATGCAGAGCAGTTCACAAGTTCATTTGAACTCGCTCGTTTCTCAGTGTCAGCCTTTGCCTGAAGTTCAAACATTATTAGAGAGTGCCATTGTTGATAATCCACCCGTGCTTATTCGTGATGGTGGTGTAATTGCCCCTGGTTATCATGCTGAATTAGATGTACTGAGAGATTTAAGTGACGGTGCCACTGAGTTTTTAGCACAACTTGAAGAACGAGAAAAAGCCCGTACTGGCATTCAATCGCTCAAAGTTGGCTACAACAAAGTGCACGGTTTCTACATTGAAATGAGCCGTACATCAGCAATGGATGTACCGGATGATTATATTCGCCGCCAAACATTAAAAAACAATGAGCGCTTTATTACCAATGAGCTAAAGCAGCATGAAGAAAAGGTATTATCAGCGCAAAGTAAGTTCCTCGCTCTTGAAAAGCGCTTATACGAAGAGCTATTTGATAAAGTATTACCTGAGTTAGAAAATCTACAATTGCTTGCGCAGTCATTATCAGAAATTGACGTATTAAACACCTTTGCTGAACGGGCTGAAACATTAAATTATGTCAAGCCAAAGCTGCAAGAAGAGAGCGGTATTAATATTGAAGCGGGTCGTCACGCCGTTGTTGAGCAAATGACTGTCGATCCTTTTATCGCCAATCCTGTTGTGCTGACTGACAACCGTAAAATGCTAATCATTACTGGTCCAAACATGGGCGGTAAATCAACTTACATGCGCCAAACAGCATTAATCGTTTTACTTGCTCATATCGGTTGCTACGTGCCTGCAGGTGCTGCAGATATAGGAATGGTTGATAGAATATTTACCCGTATCGGCGCTTCGGATGATTTAGCTAGTGGTCGCTCAACCTTTATGGTAGAAATGACCGAAACTGCCAATATTTTACACAATGCCACCAACAAAAGCTTAGTGTTACTTGATGAAATTGGTCGTGGCACTAGCACCTACGACGGTTTATCACTCGCTTGGGCATGTGCAGAAATGCTAGCCATAAAAACTAAAGCTTTTACCTTATTCGCCAGCCACTATTTTGAATTAACACTCTTGGCTGAACAAATCGATAGTTTAGCAAATGTTCACCTTGATGCGGTTGAACATGGCGATAGCATTGTCTTTATGCATGCAGTACAAGAAGGTGCAGCAAGCAAAAGTTTTGGTTTACAAGTTGCACAACTTGCAGGTGTGCCAAAGCCTGTTATTCAACGGGCAAAACAACGTTTGTCAGAGCTTGAAAAAATGGAAGCACCTTCAATTATGAATGATGTTCCACAAGCGTTTGAGCAATTATCGTTAATGGATACTAGTCACCCTGTCGTTGATACATTAAGCGCTACAGATATAAATGACTTGAGTCCTAAAATGGCTCTGGATTTATTATATAAATTGAAAGAACTAGTTTGATTACTATAAGATAATTTCTATAGAGTATAAATACGGGAGACTAAAAAACCAGCATCAGCTGATTTTTTAGTTAGCTACCGATTGTATTTAAAAACTTAAAGAATATAACGGTAGTGCCTATACTTGAAATAAAGCTTCAATCGATAAGTCTTGCTGACTTAAAATGTCTCGTAAGCGTTTCAGAGCTTCAACTTGAATTTGACGAACACGTTCACGTGTTAAGCCAATTTCAACACCAACATCTTCAAGTGTTGCGGCTTCATAACCTAATAAGCCAAAACGTCTAGCAAGTACTTCACGCTGTTTAGAATTTAGCTCATTAAGCCAATCAACAATACTGTGTTTAATGTCATTAGTTTGTAGTTTCGTTTCTGGACCACCTGACTTCTCATCAGGGATAACATCAAGCAGCACTTTTTCACCTTCACCACCAAATGGTGAGTCAACTGAGGCAATGCGTTCATTCAAGCGCAGCATTTTACTGACACTCTCTACAGGAACATCAAGTTCAATTGCAATATCTTCAGCGGTAGGTTCATGGTCTAGCTTTTGAACTAATTCACGGGCTGTACGCAGGTAAATGTTAAGCTCTTTAACCACATGAATAGGTAATCGAATGGTACGAGTTTGATTCATAATAGCACGTTCTATAGTTTGTCGAATCCACCAAGTCGCATAAGTAGAAAAACGAAAACCACGCTCTGGATCAAACTTTTCAACGGCTCGAATTAAGCCCAAATTTCCTTCTTCAATCAGATCCAACAAAGGTAAACCACGGTTATTATAACGGCGAGCTATTTTCACCACTAAACGTAGATTACTCTCTATCATTCGTTTACGAGAGCCTTCATCGCCTTTGAGAGAAAGCCGAGAATAATAAACTTCTTCTTCAGCTGTTAACAACGGAGAAAAACCGATTTCACTTAAATATATTTGTGTTGCGTCTAAGTTAGAAGGACTGTCTTCAGCCTTAACATTTTCAGGCTTTTCTTTCTCTGCAACATCAGAACACTCTATTGTTTTTTTAATGCCCATGTTATATCTCCCGCTCTTAGGAATAGCTAAATTAACTGACTAAATATTCACGTTGACTCCAATTTATTTTTTATAAATTTTTATTATTATTTCGACAAATACTTCATAGGATTAACTGATTTTCCGCGAAAGCGTACTTCAAAATGAAGCATAACCCTTTCAGCGTCAGTATCACCCATTTTGGCAATTACTTGACCCGACTTTACAACTTGTTGCTCTTTCACCAGAATGCGATCATTGTGGGCATAAGCACTAAGATAATCATCGTTATGTTTAACTATGACTAACTGGCCATATCCTTGTAACGCATCACCAGCATAAACTACTTTGCCGTCTGCAGTTGCTTTTACCGAATCACCGCGTCGCCCCGCAATGTCGATTCCTTTATTCCCTTGTTTTGCGGTAGAAAATTGTTGTATCACTTTTCCCTTCGCAGGCCACCGCCATTTTCTAATTTTTTGTGAAAATGCAGTTTTTGGTTGCTGAGCCTTTTTGCTTACTTTTCGCTCAGTTACATTTCCACCATACTCCTGCTTTTTCTTCTGCGCAATAGGTTTTTTTATAACTTTTGGTTCTGTTGTTCTAAAGCTTTTACTCTTAACTCTAGTTTTACTTGGCTGGCTAGATTTTTTGCTTAAAAATAATTTTTGAGATGGATAGATATTATAAGGAGCGCTAATATTATTTATATTAGCGAGCGTGCGGACATCGACATCAGCACGCCAGGCAATTGAGTATAAAGTTTCACCTTTTTTAACTATATATTCATTTCCTTTGACGCTCTGCTTGATACGTTGACTCAACGGTAGTGAGCCTTGAACATCAACAACGGGTGCAGGTTTTGAGCGACTAGAACAACCATTTATTGCCAACACCATAATCAACACCAGCAGATTATTAATGTTAAATAAATCGAATATCATTCTTTTCGCCATAGTAATGAGTACAACCTTTAACGAGTGGCTAAATAAGCAACAACAATTGCTGCCACAACAAGCCAACCGAGTACATCAACCCACTGCCTAATTTTTTGCTCCATTGGCGCTCCGCCCCAACGAATAACGCCAGCAACTAAGAAGAATCGCATTCCTCGACCAATCGCTGACGCAAGTAAAAAAGGTAAAAATGCCATCTGCAGAAAGCCAGCACTAACGGTAAATAGCTTATAAGGAATCGGAGAGAAACCAGCAATAAATACCACCCAGACACCCCACTCACTAAACCACGTCATCGCTTTGTCAAACCGAGCTTGGTAACCCCATTCTGTAATTAATGGCTGTATCCAAGGTTCAAACATCATATAACCTAAGCCATAACCAACAACACCACCGATAACAGAGGCTACGGTAGTTAAGGTGGCAAAGCGCCAAGCTTTTTCTCTTTGCGCTAATACCATAGGTGCAAGTAGCACGTCTGGAGGTATAGGAAAAAATACTGACTCGGCAAAAGTCAATAAAGCAAGAATTCTTGGCGCGAACTTATGCTCGGCCCATTTTAATGTCCATTCGTATAATGCAGAAAATATTTTCACAAACTATCCTAGTGCGCCAGGTACTAAAGGAACAAAACGAACAGCTTCAACTTGTTGCTCTTGATATTCTCCACCATGGCGTGTAATTAATTTTAATATTTGACTTTGCCCACCAACAGGTATAATTAAACGGCCACCATCAGCTAACTGTTCTAATAAAGCGGCAGGTACTTCAGTAGGTGCTGCGGTCACTATAATGGCCTGAAATGGCGCTTTGCTATGCCAGCCTTGCCAACCATCACCATGTTTCATCGAAACATTGTGTAAATCCATTGATCGCAATCGTCTTTTTGCTTGCCATTGCAGCGATTTAATTCGCTCAACAGAAAACACTTTAGGAACTAGCTGTGCGAGAATAGACGTTTGATACCCCGAGCCTGTACCTATTTCTAAAATACTTTCTGGCACGCCATCAGCTAATAATAACTCTGACATTTTTGCGACAATATAGGGCTGAGATATAGTCTGTCCCTGCCCTATAGGCAATGCAGTATTGTCATAAGCTTTATGCGCTAATATCTCCGGCACAAAAGTATGACGAGGTGAACGTGCAATAGCTTGGAGTACTTGTTGATTTTGAATACCTTCAACCAGTAACTTTTGCGCCAGCAGTTCTCCACTTCGACTCGATTTTCCACCGATACTGTTGCCTAGTCTGGCATTGATATTACGTTGATTCATATTGAAAGTTCATTAATCCATTCTGTCATTTGTGTCATACTTTTATATGCTGTCATATCGATAGTTAACGGTGTTATAGAAGCATAACCATTGGCTACGGCATGGAAATCAGTGCCCTCACCAGCATCAAGTTCTTTCCCTAACGATCCATACCAATAAATATCTCGTTGCCAAGGATCTTGCATTTTTTTCATCGTTTCCGCTTTATGGCGATGTCCCAAGCGAGTCACTTTAATACCTTTTAATTCACGCAATGGCAAATCAGGAACATTAATATTGATTATTTGATCGCTTGGTAACGGATGTAACTTCAAACGTTCGATAAACTTAGCAGTTACTACTGCTGCAGTTTGAAAGTTTTCAGGGTATTTAGCTACTAATGACACGGCAATAGCAGGCATGCCTAAATGTCGACCTTCAGTTGCTGCAGCAACGGTACCAGAGTAGATAGTATCATCACCTAAATTAGCGCCATGATTAATACCGGCAACAACTAAATCAGGAGTTGGATGCATTAACTGTGTTGCTCCTAAATGTACTGAGTCAGTAGGCGTACCATTAACAGCAGTAAAACCATTCTCCATCACTTGCGCTCTTAATGGGTTAATCAAGGTTAATGAATGACTGGCGCCGCTGCAGTTTCGATCAGGCGCAATGACTGTGACATCATAGATTTTAACTAGTTCATCATAAAGTACTTTTATGCCACTAGCGTGAACACCATCGTCATTGCTTAATAATATTCTCATGACTGACCTTTATTTTCAGACACATTATTGTCAACGCTAATATTTTCGGCTGATGTAATGCTGATTTTTTTACTTGGAGAGACATTAACTCGTTCAGTCATATCGGTGTAATTAATTAACTCACGCATAATTGTGGTGGCATATGCGCCAGCAGGTAAGAAAAACGATAAGGTTACCGTATCATTATTAACCTCAATTTTCGGCTCTTTCATTACTAAGCGAATTCGACGACGTTCTTGTTTTAAACCAAAACGTGGTAGGCCTTCACAAAATATTGGCTGTTGCTCTGCAACACTTTGTTCAAATGCCGAAGCCTCAGTTGTTGTCATCAGCTCCCCTGCGCCCCACATAGGCGCAGTTATATCAACATCATGACTTAAATGCCTTTCTTCTAAACTTTTTTCAATGGTTTTTGCTAAAAATACTGACTGAGTATTTGCTAGCATGAGTACATCACCATTCATTAAGGTATCAAAGCTTTCTTTTTCAATACGTTGGCTGATGACATTATTGAAGATTAATGAACGTGCTGCTGATAAGTACATACCGCGCTTTTTCTTATCATTAACTTTACCACCAGAAAATAAGTACTGGGCTTTTTCTATATTGCCGCCATTAATGCCAAAACGCTGTTCACCAAAATAATTTGGCACACCAAAATTACTCACCACATGCCAGCGTCTGACGAGTTCATCAATTTGTGAAACATTACGTAGAGTAATTTCAAAACAATTGCCTTCTAAACTACCAATACGCAGTTTTTTGTTATGGCGTTTCGAAGACAACACTTCAACACCTTCGATGTTTAGATCACTTAGATCATATACTTGCTTACCAGGGACATGCACGCCGAACCATTGTTCAGTCACGGCAAATCGGTCTTTTAAACCAGCATAAGAAATTAATGACTCTTTAACAGAAAAATACTGCGCTAATTTTTTAGCAACAAATGCAGTGTTAGCGCCCGTTTTACGTATATGAATAAAAAGGTGCTCACCTTCACCACAAGGAACGAAAGGAATTCGCTCAAATACTTTAAAGTCAGTTTTTTGGCTGCGTAATAAGCCACTAGAAGCAGGTTTGCCATATAAATAGGCAAATGTAGGCAATGCGCTGATAACTTGCTCTGATTTATTTTCAACGATCTGTTCAAGCGCCTTTGCTACAGTTTTTTCAGGCTCTTCTGTAATCGCGCTTTGCGCGTCTTTCTTTTCTTTTAAAGTAACTTCTTTCTCAGTTTCTACTTTAGGTTCTTTGCTCGATTCTATATTTGATTCTTTACTAGGTAGTGACTCGCCTGATTTCTCAGCTTTCATCAACAAGACCACGGCATGTACCGAAACTCCTTCTTTACGACCGACATAGCCAAGCTTTTCAGTCGTTGTCGCTTTGACATTAACTTGCTCTATATCGGCTTGTAAGTCTTCAGCTAGACAAGTTCGCATTGGCATCAAATGAGGAGCAACTTTCGGCGCTTGAGCGCAAATCGTAATATCAGCATTACCTAAGCAATAACCTTTTTCCTGCATTAACCCAACCACATGACGCAATAATATTCGACTAGAAATATTCTCATATTGTCCGTCAGTATCTGGAAAGTGATTACCAATATCAGCTAAACATAGTGCACCTAATATCGCGTCACATAACGCGTGAATTGCCACATCACCATCAGAATGAGCAACAAAACCAAATTCATAAGGAATAGCAACACCGGCTAAAACGAGTGGCCCTTCGCCACCAAACTTATGTACATCAAAACCGTGACCTATTCTCATAATGCCTCTAAATGAAATTCTCTTTCTTGCTGCTGCAAGATAAATTCAGCCAAACGTAAATCTTCTGGCTGAGTAACTTTTATATTATCGCTGCTACCGCTAACTAAACCACTGGCATAACCAGATGCTTCCATCGCTGAGGACTCATCAGTAATGGTGATACCTTTTGCTAGAGCATCAACAATGGCAGCAGTTAATTCTGCAGTTTTATACATTTGTGGCGTCAATGCATGCCACATTTGACTGCGATCTAGCGTTTTATCGACAATACCTCTTAATGTCGCTTGCTTCATAGTATCACGCACAGGCGCAGCTAAAATTCCACCATGATTATTGTTAATGCAATAAGTCATTAGCTTCGTTAAATCTTTGTGCTGTACACAGGGTCTCGCCGCATCATGGACTAACACCCATTGTTCTTGCTCGGCATGTAAACTTTGTAAACCTGCCAGCACCGAGTCAACACGTTCTTTGCCGCCAATAACACAAGTAACGCGGTTATTGCTCACCAATGACGTTGTTGGGAAATATTCATCAAATTCACCTAGTGCAATAACAACATGACAAATAGCCTCATGACTTAATAAACGTTGCACGGTATGTTCTAGAATGGTTTTATCTTTTATGGTCAAATACTGCTTAGGGCAAGATGCGCGCATACGTTTTCCAACACCTGCAGCGGGCATTACCACAGTATACGGTCCCAAAGAATTGCTCATTATCGCGATCGTTCCCTTTTTTTAGTATCGCTTGGGATGACACGAAAAAAGGTTTCCCCTTCCTTAATCATGCCAAGCTCATGGCGAGCACGCTCTTCAATAGCTTCAGTGCCTGACTTTAAGTCATCTGTATCAGCATAAAGCAACTTATTACGTTGTTTTAATTTATTATTATTACTTTGTTGACGGGTAATTTCATCTTCTAATGCAAAATAATCAGGCACACTATTCTTACCGAACCAGAGTCGATATTGTAGTAGCACTAAAAAAATAACTAAAATTGCCGTGATAAGCCGCATAAACTATCTATATTTGATATCAAAAAGACATATTGAATAGCTATTATAAGTGCGTACCGCCTGCTGTAAACACCAAAGCGAATTTAATATTAATTGTTTGTGACAATAGGTTGTTTAAAGTTACGCCAGTTAATAGCGCAAGACAATAAAAGCTCACGTAATGAAGGAATAATAGGTTGAACTTTACGACTATTTTTCCAGCAGTGTCCAACACAGGCAGCTGTCATTACTTTTTTACTCGGCTTAAGTAAATAACCAGTATTTCCTTGAATTTTTAGCTCCGCTAAATTTTTTGATTCAGTTAAGCTGAACCAACCATAAACATTAGTACGAAACCTTTGTTTTTCGGTATCGACTCTATCAATGCAATCAAGCACAATGCAGTTTTCTGTCGCAATAGGAACCACTAGGCCATGAGCAAGCTTTTGAGCTTTATACCACGTCAGTACATTAGCTTGGTAATCGAGCAACTGACGTGTTGATGGCATCACCTGCGTTTGTTTTGCTGACCAACTGGCATTTTGAATATCTAAATCTAATGGTGTATCGGCGTTTAACAATGCGTGCGCTGCGCTTTTGACATAATGAGGTAGACTTTTTACTCGTCCTTGCAACGCTGCAACCGATACAAACTCATTCATTGCTAAAATAGATAACTCTCGTTCATATAAAGCATTACATAGCTCAGCGAAGTCGGACGACTGCTGCTCTGATTGCCATAATAACGATTGAGTAACCATAAATTAACTGCTGCTATAGTTCACTGATGATAATTTAAGCATACTCGATTGCTGTCTAAAGATAAAATCGTCAAAGCGTACTTTATCGACAAACGATAGCAAAATGGAAATTAACAATTTAATATAAAATTAAATTACGAACATGTCTTCAAACTCCCAACCTCTATACTGCCAACTGAACAGATAAATTAATTTCAATACTTGTGTAATTTGTTGATCATCGACAAAACCAACAAGAGCAATAAATAATAGAATTGAAATAGTTGCATCATATATAAATCATCGGCATCTTTAAGTGTATAAAATTGTAATTTTCATATCACTTTTAAGTACATAAGTTGATGAATGGCATATAATATAAAAAATATTTTTCACAAGCTTTGGAGCACACGATGAGCATAATTGAAGTAAATCATCCCCTAATTAAACATAAACTTGGCCTTATGCGCGAAGGTGATATCAGCACAAAGCGTTTCCGTGAGCTAGCTGCAGAAGTTGGTAGCTTATTAACCTATGAAGCTTCAAAAGATTTCGAACTTGAAACCAAAACCATTAATAGTTGGAATGGCGAAATTCAAGTAGAGCAAATTAAAGGGAAAAAGGTAACAGTTGTACCTATTTTACGAGCTGGATTAGGCATGATGGATGGCGTTTTAGAGCTTATTCCAAGCGCTCGCATTTCAGTTGTAGGCATGTACCGTAACGAAGAAACCTTAGAACCAGTATTTTATTTTGAAAAATTAGCCGGCCAAATTGATGAGCGCTTAGCATTAGTCATTGATCCTATGCTTGCTACAGGTGGCTCAATGGTGGAAACCATTAATCTTTTAAAAGAGCGTGGTTGTAGCAATATTAAAGCATTGGTATTAGTTGCTGCACCAGAAGGTATAGCGGCTTTAGAAAAAGCACACCCTGACGTCGAACTTTATACAGCTTCAATCGATGACTGTTTAAATGAAGCGGGTTACATCTTGCCAGGTTTAGGTGATGCTGGCGATAAGATTTTCGGTACAAAATAACGATAACATCTTAATTTATAGCGAACATTAACAATCACTTTACTGCCAGCTTGCTGGCAGTTTTATTGAGTAAAATATGAATTCTGAAAATAAGCCCCAATCACTCTTTAAAGAAGTATTAACTGGCACTCAAATGCTGTTTGTTGCTTTTGGCGCTTTGGTATTGATGCCATTGCTCACTGGCTTAGATCCTAACGTAGCTTTGTGTACTGCCGGCATTGGTACTTTACTATTTCAATTAGTTACCAAAGGCCAAGTACCCGTATTTTTAGCTTCATCTTTCGTATTCATTGCCCCTATCATGTACGGCACTCAAACTTGGGGCATTCCTGCAACGATGGGCGCCCTTGCTGTTGTTGGTGTAGTTTATGCGTGTTTTAGCGGTATTATTAAAATGCGCGGCGTTGGTTTTATCAGTAAGTATTTACCACCTATCGTGACTGGCCCAATAATTATGGTTATTGGTTTATCACTTGCCCCTGTTGCCGTACATATGGCTTTGGGTCAAACAGGTGATGGTTCAGCACAACTTATTGATCAGTCTCTTGCTTTAAGTATTTCATTACCCGCCCTGCTAACAACCCTACTGGTTTCAGCATTCAGTAAAGGTTTTATGCGCTTAATGCCGATATTGTCAGGTATAGTTGTCGGTTATCTATTATCGCTTTATCACGGTATTGTTGATTTTACACCAGTACAAAACGCAGCTTGGTTTGCGATACCAAAATTCACAGCCCCTGAATTTAACTGGCAAGCCATTATTTATATGTTACCTATCGCCATTGCCCCAGCGATTGAGCACATCGGTGATGTTTTAGCGATTAGTTCAGCAACGGGTAAAGACTTCATTAAAAAGCCGGGATTACACCGCACATTGTTAGGTGACGGCATAGCAACAACCGCAGCATCAATGTTAGGCGGGCCGCCAAACACCACTTATTCAGAAGTAACTGGCGCAGTAATGTTAACGAAAGCCTTTAACCCAAGAATTATGACTTGGGCTGCTTGTGCCGCAATTATTATGGCCTTTGTTGGTAAGTTAGGCGCATTATTGCAAACCATACCTGGCGCTGTAATGGGCGGAATTATGATGTTACTTTTTGGTTTGATCGCCAGCGTTGGCCTAGGCAGTATGGTAAAAGCTAAAGTTGATTTTGACCAGCCGAGAAACTTTATTATTTTTGCTATTGTTCTAGTTTTCGGTATCGGCGGTATGGCGCTAAATTTAGGCGGCTACAGCATTCAAGGTATTAGCTTATGCGCATTGGTTGCCATTGGTTTAAATTTAGTTTTACCGAAAGAAGAAGCAAAAGCCTAAGTACTTTAAGTAAGCCTAAAGTAAAAACAAAATGCCTAACGACTGTTGTAATTAGGCATTTTTGTTAGCTATAGCTTTTACTCGCTATATAGATATTAATTTTACTAACTAGGTTTTTTGATGACTAAATAATACTTTTAACGACTTTAATATCTAACCTTTTCGCAATACGATTTAAGTTTGCTCTATCTGTAGATAACCTTCTTGCGGTTGCAGCCCAATTTCCATGCTCTTCGGTTAAAACATTTCTGATCAGTTGTCGTTGAAATTTCTCGGTTTCATCGCGTAGGTTCAAAAGTGCTGCTTCAGAAATTTTTTCAGTGTTTTTATTCGAACTTACCTCCATTGTATGCTGATTACTCAATTCATTAAGTTGTAAATTTACTAACGAACCACAATCTTGTTTTTCTATCGCAATAATGGCTTTATCTTTTTGTCGAGCTCGTGCTTTTAAAGCTGCTCGGCTAATAACATGCTCTAACTCGCGTACATTGCCAGGCCAGTTATATTGTTCAAGATGAGAGACTGCCTCAGCCGTTATTTTCAATTGCCCTAACCCCAGCTTCCGTCGTGTTTGCTCAACAAAATAGCCACTTAATACTTGCACATCACCAACGCGCTCTTGCAATCTAGGTACTCGAATTGGATACACGCTTAATCTATGATATAAATCAGCCCGAAAACGGCCATCTTCTGCTTCTTCTTTTAAGTCCCTATTCGTTGCTGCAACAATACGTACATCAACCTGCTCAACCTCGTCCTGCCCTACCGGTTGAATCTCATTACTTTGAATAGCACGTAAAATTTTACTTTGTGCGGCCAGTGGAAGTTCACCAATTTCATCGAGAAATAAGGTACCGCCGTTTGCTAATGAAAACTTACCTGCTCGGTCTTTATCAGCGCCAGTAAACGCGCCCTTAACGTGACCAAATAACTCACTTTCAATTAAGTTTTCTGGCAAAGCAGCACAGTTAACATAAACCATTGGGCCATGTTGGCGTAACGATTTATGGTGCAATGTACGAGCAACTAACTCTTTACCGACCCCAGTTTCACCATAAATTAAGATATTAAAATCTGAATTTGCGACAATATTTAATTCTTCTTTAAGCTGATACATAATCGGACTTTCACCAATTAATTCACCGCCATCACGCTTCCAAGCTTCTTCAGTTAACTCTTCGACAACTTTTTGTGAGTGATCGGCACGCGACTCTAGTTGTTCAATTAAAAAGGCAGTATTCAGAGTTGCAGCCGCCATAGCTGAAATCACTACCAGTGTGCGTTCTGGGATATCTTCAAACTCATGTGGCGTTAAGCTATCTATGGTCAATAAGCCGAGTAATTTATCATCATAATATAACGGTAAGCCCATACATGAATGCACAGGTAAATCACCTTCACGGTCGATTAGTAAGCCATCATACGGATCAGGCAATGTTGAATCAGCAGCAAAGCGGATTGGTTGGCTTGATTGGCATAGCGCGGCAAAGCGTGGGTGTTCTGCAACATAGAAGCGTCGACCTAAGGTATCTCGACTTAAGCCTTGCAGTGCAATTGGCGTTAAAATATCACCATGAAACGACAGCAATGCTACAGCATCACAACTTATCGCTTTTCGCACCGTATCAAGCAAGCGATCAAACCTATCTTTACTGTTAAGACTACTGGCTAAGTCTAACGCCAACTCAATAATGGCTGTTGATGATATTTGGCTCATTTTAATTTTTACCGCACATAAAAACCTAATTAACAACAAAATAACACGTACGAGTCATATTGACCACAAAAATAAAGAGTCCATATGACTACCTAAATGGCACAAAACAACCTAAACAATTGATTAAAAACACAATTAATTAATGGCATCAGTATTGCTATATGAGTACATAACAATATTAATGACAACGTTGATACGTTAATTCAGGAGTTAGTGATGTACTCGCAGTTTTCTATTGCCAATCAGCTACCAGAGATTGATAACGCGCTTAATTTTCAAAAGTGTCTGATTGTAGGTAACTACATGATGCTGATATCACTCGTCATCATTTCACTAAGCATTGCAATTACTTTTGTATTCGATGGCCACTTTGGCATGGCAATACAAATTTCTGGTCATATTGCGACTATCATTTCTGCTGGCGCATTAAAACTTGGCTACGTCATACGCTGCGTGGCTTTACATGCTTTTGGCAAGAGAGACTTTTAAGATGTTTACTATTCAAGACACTGAACTTATACAACTCAATCATCAGCAACACCAAAGCCCACTAAATAAAGTTCATCACCATGCGGTGCTAGACTTACCTTTTAGAAGCTATTTTCTCTCAGCAGTTTTATGTTCTATTTTCGCTCTGACCATTTGGGGTGCTTTTCTCAATGGCTACATCAATATAAGTTTAAGCCAGCTTTCCCCAACCACTTGGCACATTCATGAAATGCTATTTGGTTTTGCCGCAACGGTTGCAGTAGGTTTTATTTTAACAGCAGCGCAAACATGGACGGGTAAAGCTAGCATTAAAGGCTTAGCAGTATTAGGCTTTATCACGCTTTGGTTAATAGTGAGAGTGTGTTTAGTAGCAAGCTTAATTGCTGAGACAGAAGTTAACCAATCATTATTTTTATATACTGCAATTGCCTTACAGTTAACTTGGTGGCTTGGTTCAATTTTAGTGTTTGCTAAATTAGTGCTTAGCAGTAAAAACAAACGTAACTACATTTTCGTCCCTTTATTCATTGCCTTAATGCTAACGAATATCAGCTTATTAATCTTAGATGTTAATGGCGATAAAGCGCTTAGTCTGCACATTGCAAGAACCGCTGTTCTGCTATTTTGCTTACTCATGGGCGTGCTTGGTGGCCGTGTAATTCCATTTTTCACCGTTTCAGGTGCGAAAACTTCAGCGATACAGCAACCTAACTGGCTTACCCCACTAATAACCACGTTATCGTTATTGGGCATATTAGCATTCTTCAGTGGTTACTTTATTCAACTACCCTTTACACCTGCTATTTTAATGATCATTGCAGGTTTAGCGCATTTGATCCGCCTCAGCTATTGGCGCACAACATCAACGTTAAAAATTTCATTACTTTGGTCTTTGCATTTATCTTATTTTTCACTTGGCCTAGGGCTGATATTACTTGGTTCAAGTTACTTATTCGTTATTGAAAGTCCATTTTATATAAGCTTCTCGGATGCAATTCATGTCATCACTATTGCGGCGATGGGCTTAATGATATTTGCCATGATGGCGCGAGTATCACTAGGTCATACAGGAAGAGCCTTATTGCCACATAAATTTGTAAGCTGGATATTCTTATTAATTTTTATCAGTGCAATCACTCGTGTATTAATGCCAATGTTTCAGCACTCACTACTTGGATGGAATATTAGCCTATCGACTTGGTTAGTCGCAGCTAGCTTGTTTTTAATCATTTATATGCCGGTATTAACCAAACCCAAACGCAACCGTATTTAGTAACAATATCAACAGAAAACTTAACCTATTTCCATACAACCTATGAACATTAAATAATCAACATCATAGACTTTACTCATTCAGTTAATTTAGGAGCAACAATGCTAACTGATAAGCACATCGACATAATTAAAAGCACTATTCCACTATTAGAGAACGCTGGTTCAGCAATGACGGCACACTTTTACCAGCGGTTATTCGCGCATAACCCTGAACTGCAAGACATTTTCAATATGTCGAATCAACATACAGGCCGCCAGCAGGTAGCATTATTTGAAGCAATAGCTGCCTACGCTAAAAACATTGAAAATTTGAGCGTACTAACCACTGCCGTAGAACGCATCGCGCAAAAGCATACCAGCTTTAACATTCAGGCTGATCATTACGCTATTGTTGGCCATCATTTAATTGAAACACTTCGAGAACTTGCCACTGAAGCGTTCACCACAGAAGTTGAAGAAGCTTGGACTCAAGCATACCAATTTTTAGCCACTATTTTTATTAACCGTGAATCAGATTTATATCAACAACGAGCAGCAGAGATTGGCGGTTGGAAAGGCGCTAGAGCATTTAAAGTTATTGATAAAGTTATCGAGTCAGAGCTGGTTAAAAGTTTTATCTTTGCTCCAGTCGACCAGCAAGCAGTTATTGGCTTTACACCCGGGCAATATTTAGGGCTTGAAGTTCACCCTACTGGTAACGACTATAAAGAAATTCGTCAATATTCATTATCAGACAAAGCTAATGGAAAAAGTTACCGAATTTCAGTAAAACGAGAGCAGCTAGGCGTTCCAGGTAAAGTTTCTAATTACTTACATGATGAGGTTAACGTTGGCGACGAAGTACAGTTATACGCACCAGCAGGTGATTTTTTCTTCGTTGATCGTCAAACACCTACCGTACTCATATCCGCTGGTGTTGGTATAACGCCAATGCAAGGTATGTTAGAAACATTAGCTGATAATAATCATAATCAGCCCGTGCATTTTTTACATGCCTGTGAAGGTAGCGAACAACATTCATTTTCACAACGTACTAGCGAGTTAATTAATAATAACAACTGGCAACAAAATATCTGGTATAGAAATGAAGAAGCTGAGCAAGCTCATATTAGTAATGGCATGATGGACTTCGCCTCAGTTGACCTACCGACTGAAAAAGGTAATTTTTACTTATGTGGTCCTATCGGTTTTATGCAATTTGCGAAACAGCAATTGCTAAAACTAGGCGTCGGTGAAAGTAATATTCATTATGAAGTGTTTGGTCCACACGCCACACTTTAAAACGAAATGAACGACAGTAACTACATTAAAAAGTCAAACTTGATGTTTGGCTTTTAATTGCCATATTTAGCCACAAATAATGCTTAATAAGATATGAAAAACATTATTTTTCTCGAATACTTTATCTTCTTTTTTATGGTCTGTCGCAGTACCATAATCATCTTTAATACACTCACATTATAAATCGTATTTTCACGAATGGTGTATCTTATTTAAGCTCATAAAATCGAGCTTTCAGCGATTATAAAAAATAAAGGCAAACCCCTCACCAAAGAAAGTAATGAATAACTAAATTTACACTCCTTCCACTATCAGTACTACTATAACCACATGAAAAAAATAAAGTTTGTCAGGTAAATTTACACCTTGTAACTACATAACTTTCAAAATCAACATAAGCACATGATATAAAACAAATAAAAACTATAGGCATGAATCATGCTCACCTGCGATTTCTAATTTTAGAATTTCACATAAGGGATTGATTTAATGATTAAAAAGATTGCGATTGCCGCTATAACACTTGCCACAATGACTTTCAACGCACAAGCTGGATTAATGGAAACAGATATTGCAGATTTAAGTAACAAATACGGTGTGACCGCTTATAGTAATGGCAGCTATAATGGTGGAGCAGGAAGTTCATCTGCTACTTTTTCAAGTGACTCAGTTAACCTTTTAGGTCAATTACAAACAAATAATTACTTACCCACATTAAAAGCTATTTCAACTAACGGCTATGGTCGCTTAGTTTCAATTCAAGCGTTTCAATATACCGGTCAATCATCATTTGATTTGGATTTATCAATCAACCTTCACGGTAGCTCAAGTGGCACAGGCTATGGAAACGGTATAAGAGCTGATGTTGGTATTATTGATGCGGGATTTTCTCCTCTAAACGGCTATGATGATTATTATTTTGGTTATGACTTTGCCACAGTGTTCCTTGAGCCATCTGAAGGTTTTGGAATAGATTATACAAGTTTGTATATTACCGAAGAGCAAGATGTAAATAAGCAAAGTACACTTAATTTTTCTCTTAATAAAAATCAGTACTTTTATGTCGTAACTCAACTAACCGTAAAAGCAGAGGATGGCGGTATTTCAGATGCTTGGAATACATTAGGCATGAGTTTCTCAGATACAAATAACTTACTTTCTGCTCAGCGCTTAGCAAACCCTCTCCCTACGGCTTCAGTGCCTGAGCCATCAACTTGGCTATTACTTAGCTTAGCTTTATTTGGTTTTTCAGCAAGAAGAAAAATAACATAAACATTAGTTAAATCTTCCGTATTAAAGCGCCAGCTATCAACTAGCGCTTTATATTAACTGCCACTCAGCAATAAGTTTATTTACACAATTAACGGATAAAGTTTTCAGCCAGCTTCTTTCTACTTAAATATTCCATAAGAACATTTACATCTAGCAAGGTAAAATCAATGAAAAAACTAATACCACCAAGATCTAGATACCTAAAATTACCATGTATTACATATTGTTGATTAAAATCAGCGCCTGTAAGAGTACCAATGGTCTATGCGCCGAGAAGCACACAGGAAATAGCAAACGCAATTAGAAATTAGAAATTAGGAATTAGGAATTAAATAAAGATTTTTCACAAAATAATTAAGCAACTACCAATGCTGCACTACGGCATTAAGAAAACTTAATGCCGAGAGGTATACTCATCTTCTAGTTCAATGTAATCCATCGCTGAGATCCCTAAAACATCAAAAACACGTGCTTCAACATATTTCCAATCGGGAGCAACATCATTCCTTTTTACCCGTTCAACTAAATTTTCAGCTGCTTTTAGTATCGCAAAAGCCAATTGTTCAGTGCTACCTGTTATTTCAAATAAATACTCTACATCATGATGCTGCAAAATGATTCGGCATATTTCATTAGGTAAATGCCAAGAAGTTGCAACAAAATAGCCTAACACAGCGTGATTAGTCTTATATTTTATCTCTTCGAGTTCAATAGAATTTGTGCCTGCACGACCAGCTTCAAGAAGTACCTCATCATAATCGCTATATTTCATTGCCAAAATTGGAATTCCGCAGTTTTGAAATAGTCCAATACTATATAATGTTTCTTGAGGAACTTTCACATCAATACGGCTGCCAATAAACGACATGGCGTTGGCGAGATCAGACGAGTCCTTCCAAAAAGATTCCAATGAAATACTACTCTCACCTCGCATTGTAGACTTTAAAACTAAAGCGACAACTAAACCACCAACAGCCTTTAGCCCTAATGCCATCACCGCGTGTCTAATTTTCGATATTTTACGGTTTACGCCGTATAGAGGTGAATTAATAATCTTTAAAATAGCTGAAGAAAGCCCTACATCACTAGAGATCAACTCAGCAATTTTATCTATACTAGGCTCATCATCAGCCATTAACGACTGAATTTCAGTAAGTATTTGCGGCTTAGCAGGCACTTGAAAACTAGAAACAACAGATGCCAGCTTTTTATTATCTATTTCAATCACTGAATAGCATCCTTAGCAAAATGTGATCTGAACTCATCATATTAATACGCCATACAATAGAAAACTTATAAGTAAAACTATTTAAATACACCACTTAAAATTTTCACAATCTATAAAGGTAATGCATGTAAATATTTATACCAATTGAAATAAATAATACGTGAAAATCACAAAATAAAAAAGCCACTCTTTCGAGTGGCTTTTAATATTCTAAATAATAATTAAAGCACCAGCACCATTATGCAATTGAAGCAATAAGCATATTGTAAGGTACGCAGAACTTATATCTAAGCCACTTGAAGTTGCTATTATTGACCTTTTACTTCAGACAAACCGTTAAATACTGCTTTATCACCCAAGAACTCTTCAATACGTAACAATTGGTTGTACTTAGAAACACGGTCTGAACGACATAGTGAACCAGTTTTAATTTGGCCTGCAGCAGTACCAACAGCTAAGTCAGCAATGGTTGCATCTTCAGTTTCACCTGAACGATGTGAAATAACAGCAGTAAAGCCAGCGTCTTTCGCCATTTTAATTGCTGCTAATGTTTCCGTTAATGAGCCAATTTGGTTGAATTTTATTAAGATAGAGTTACCAATACCTTGCTCAATACCACGTGTTAAAATCTTAGTGTTTGTAACGAATAAATCATCACCAACGATTTGCACTTTATCGCCAAGCAAATCAGTTTGGTATTTGAAACCATCCCAATCTGACTCGTCTAAGCCATCTTCAATTGAAACAATTGGGTATTCTTCACAAAGTGTTGCTAAGAAGTCAGAGAACTCATTGGCTGTAAATTGCTTGCCTTCACCAGTAAGGTCGTAAATACCTTTTTCGCTGTTGTAGAATTCAGATGCCGCACAATCAAGTGCTAATGTTACGTCTTTACCTAATTCGTAACCAGCTGCCGCTGTTGCTTCTTTAATTACTGCTAACGCATCAGCATTTGACTCTAGGTTTGGCGCAAAACCACCTTCATCACCAACCGCTGTGCTCATACCCTTTGAAGAAAGTACTTTCTTCAAAGCATGGAAAATTTCAGCGCCCATACGTAATGCTTCTTTGAAGCTTTTTGCGCCAACCGGCTGTACCATAAACTCTTGAATATCAACGTTGTTGTCAGCATGTTCGCCACCATTGATGATGTTCATCATTGGTAATGGTAAAGAATATTGGCCTGGCGTGCCGTTAAGATCAGCAATGTGTTCAAATAATTGAACTTTCTTTTCCATTGCAGCCGCTTTAGCGTTCGCTAAAGATACTGCTAGAATAGCGTTAGCTCCGAAAGTTTCTTTGTTTTCAGTGCCATCTAAATCAATCATGATTTGGTCAATGTTTGCTTGCTCTAAAGCGCTTTTGCCTTTAAGTGCATTGGCAATGTCATTATTTACAGCAGCAACGGCTTTTAATACGCCCTTACCTAAGTAACGTGTTTTGTCGCCGTCACGTAGTTCTAGTGCTTCACGAGAACCGGTTGATGCGCCAGAAGGAGCCGCAGCTCGACCCCAAGCACCAGATTCTAAATATACGTCTGCTTCAACCGTTGGGTTACCACGAGAATCCATGATTTCGCGAGCGATAATTTTACTGATATTCGACATTATGTTCCCTATTCCTTACTAACTGCGCATGGCAGGTTATAAACGATAAATTAAATGATTAAATTTCTATGAATTCATGTAAATTTTAGCTTTAACAAAACGTTATCAGCTAAAAGCAAAACCGCAGCAATAAGCTACGGTTTTAATTAGTTCGATTTAATTTGCTTGTTGTTTTTGATGCTCAAATGCAGCAGCAATAAAGCCTTCAAAAAGTGGATGGCCATCACGAGGAGTTGAATTAAACTCAGGATGGAACTGCCCAGCAATAAACCATGGATGATTTGGATTTTCAATCACCTCAACTAAGGTTTTATCCGTAGATAATCCCGAGAACACTAAACCAGCTTTGCTTAATTGTTCACGGTAGTTATTATTTACCTCAAAACGGTGACGGTGTCTTTCGTAAATTGTTTCACTACCATATACGTCATACGTCTTGGTACCTTTCACAATGTGACACAATTGTGAGCCTAAACGCATAGTGCCGCCTAAGTCAGAATCAGCATTTCGGTACTCAACCTTACCTTCTTCGTCCAACCATTCGTTAATTAAACCAATTACTGGATGCTGCGTTTCAGGATTAAATTCAGTACTGTGTGCATCAGTTAAACCTGCTACGTTACGTGCGTAGTCAATTAATGCCACTTGCATACCTAAACAAATACCCAAGTAAGGTACTTTGTTTTCACGAGCATATTGTGCAGTTAATATTTTACCTTCAACGCCACGTTCACCAAAGCCACCAGGCACTAATATCGCGTCTAAGTCTTTTAATACTTCAACACCTTTTGCTTCAACGTCTTGTGAATCAACATATTGAATTTTAACTTTAACTTGGTTTTTAATGCCGGCATGTTTTAATGCTTCGTTTACTGATTTATAAGCGTCTGGTAATTCAGTGTACTTACCTACCATACCAATAACGACTTCGCCTGATGGGTTAGCTTCTTTATAAAGTACTTGTTCCCAATCAGATAAATCTGCTTCAGGTACGTCTAAACCAAAACGTTTAACCACTAATTCATCAGTGCCTTGGGCTTTAAGTAAAGCTGGCACTTTATAAATTGAGTCAACATCTCGCATTGAAACAACAGCTTTTGCTTCAACGTTAGTAAACAATGAAATTTTTGCGCGTTCGTTGGCAGGAATAGCGCGTTCACTACGACAAACTAAAATATCTGGGAAAATACCAATTGAGCGTAATTCTTTAACAGAATGCTGAGTTGGTTTAGTTTTAATTTCGCCGGCAGCAGCAATGTAAGGTACAAGTGTTAAGTGCATGAACATAGCGCGTTCACGGCCTAACTCTACGCCTAATTGACGAATAGCTTCTAAAAATGGTTGTGATTCAATATCACCTACCGTACCACCAATTTCAACCATAGCGATATCGTAGCCTTCAGCCCCTTCAATTACTCGACGTTTAATATCATTAGTAATATGAGGAATAACTTGAATAGTGGCACCTAAAAATTCACCCTTACGTTCACGAGCTAGAATATCTTGATAGATCCGGCCAGTTGTAAAGTTGTTACGTTTGGTCATTTTGGTACGAATAAAACGTTCGTAGTGACCTAAATCTAGATCTGTCTCTGCACCATCTTCAGTAACAAAAACTTCACCATGCTGAATTGGGCTCATCGTGCCCGGGTCAACATTAATATAAGGGTCAAGTTTTAACATGGTAACTTTTAAACCACGCGCTTCGAGAATTGCGGCAAGTGAAGCTGCAGCAATACCTTTACCAAGAGACGATACAACGCCGCCAGTAACAAAAATATATCTAGTTGTCATGCGATACCCAGAGTCAGGAAAAACAGAATTTTGCACTAAATTGACTTAGTTTTTGGCAAACAAATGAATTTAGTAGGACGGGAAAACATTATACTTAAAAGCCACGTTCACGACAATATGATCAGGCCATCTAGTTGCACAAAATTTAATTATATTTCGACGATTTGTCAGAAAGCGATAGTGTAACGATTTAAAAACGGGGTAAACTGGCGTTTTACTTTTCCTTCACGAACAAAAATAAAATACTATGACTCAATTGCAAAGCGTTTTAGACGCCATCGACGAGATTAATAAAAACGATATCAATACCACCGTTGTTGACGGTGTCAGCCATCCAAAAGAGTTATTATACGGTCAGTATATGACAACATGTCTTGAGCAATATTGGCCCGAGGCAAACGAATATTTGCAAATTGCCGTACGCGCACAACATGTAAAACGTTGGCATTTAAAGCGCGCTGATTTCGCTATTGGCAAACAAGGTTACTTAACTTGGCGTAAAGAGTTAGGTATTTTTCATGCAGCAACGGCCAAAACGTTAATGCTTGAGCATGGCTACAATGAAGAAGCAGCCGAAACAACAGCCGCTATTATTCGTAAAGAAAAGCTAAAATCAAATAACGATAGTCAAACCTTAGAAGATGTCGCTTGCTTAGTATTTTTACAATATTACTTTGATGAATTTGCCGCTAAACATAAAGAAGATAAGATTATTCGTATTGTGCAACTTACTTGGCGAAAAATGTCAACGCAAGGCCAAGAAATAGCCTTATCATTAACTTTGCCGCCTCATTTAGCTCAGTTAGTTGGCAAAGCATTGGCTTAGCCCTAACTTATTTTTCTTCGACAGACTGGCTTTCTGCAGGCTTATCTTGGCCGGATTTACCAAGGTCGGATTGACCTTGGTTAGGATTGCTTTGTTCAGGCGCTTTACCCGTTATCATTTCTTTATTGCCATCAGAGAGTGGTAAGCGCCATAAAAATACAAACGGCCAAGCAACCAAGCCAACCACTAACAACTTAAGTGCTAATGAAGGCAGAATGTAGCACGACCAAAGTGTTGCTATCACAATAGAGCTTAACGAAACTATTTTTGCTCGTTTAGGAATACTGCGAGACTGTTCCCAGTGATAAATCATTGGTCCAAATACTTTATTTGCTAATAACATTTTGTGCATGCGTGGTGACGATTTTGCAAAACATGCGGCGGCAACTAATAAAAATGGCGTGGTTGGTAGCAAAGGTAAAAATGCTCCAATAAAAGCCAACGCAACAAAAAACAATCCAGCTATTTTTAATAACATTTTCTACGATATATTCCTAAATTAAGTGCTTACTCTACAACTAAAAACGGTTGTTTATTGCCAACAGGTAAGCCACGGTATTGTTTGCCATGTTCGATTAACAGTACTTCTCCGTACTGACCATTTTTAATACTAGAATCTATAGCGATCACTCTGCCGTTATAGCGGGTTTCCAATTTTTCCTGTGAGGTATGTCCAACCACTAAATAGCTAATATCAAAGTGTTTTAATAATAAATCGATTTCTTGTTCGCTAGCCCCAAGTACATTAAAATAGCCTCGATACCAAATAGGTCCGTTTCGCTTATGTAAGTACTTTCCCCAACCACTGCGTGCTTCATCTAATTCAGCTTTAACTAAGTTAGCTTTAAATACTTGATTAATTTCGGTTAACGTACGTTTCTCAGTTGCAAGTTCAGGATGAAAACCACCATGTGCAAATAACATATCATTAATTTTCACCAATACAGATTTGCTTCTCAACCATTGCCCTAGCAAAGTATTTTTTCCATACAGCTGCTCAAAGGATTGGTTAAACTCACTAGCCGTATATTGGTATTTTTCATGGATATAACGTAAATCACCATTGAGCACCATCACTTCATGATTTCCCAAAAGAAGGTGCACTTTACCGCCAGCTTGCTCTGCTTGTTTCTCTAGAGAAAATAACCACCAAAGAATTTCAGTAACCTTATCTCCTCGGTCGAAAACATCACCGGTGATCACTAAGTGCCCTTTGCCATAAGACCAATTTTTTTCTTTATCAACAATGCCATTATTGATAAATATTTTGCTCATAAGCTCAAGTTGGCCATGAAAATCGCTGATCGCGGCAATATTTTCATCCGTAGTAAAAACAAGATCTTTTGCTCGAAAACTTGTTCGATCAAGCGCTACATTTAACCCACATTCGTCAAAGTTAATTGGTAAGGTTTCAGCTGAGAAAAAGCGACTTTTATGTTCATTTTTGCAAATCCAGTCAAAACGCAATTGACTGTTTTCCCATGTAACATATGGCCCATCACTATAGTCAAATTTGTTACCCTCAAACGCGCTAACTTGCCCATTAAGCGAGAATAGAAAGAATATTGTGATCAAAGGCCAACGAAATATGGAAAACAACATTGTTGAGTAACTTCCTTTTCTAAAAATAGTTAAATTGTTAAATTGTTAACGTTCAGTATTCCAGCTGAAAAAATAGGCACCTAATGCTAAAAATAGCACACTCATACCCATCAAAATTGACACGTGATAACTAATATCCGCTAAGGTTGCCCCTTCGGTAATAATTTTACGAGCACCAGCGACTAAATGTGTTAACGGTAAAAAATCAGCAAAAACTTTCACTGCATTAGGTGCGCCTTCTAAGCTAAACCAAACACCTGATAACAACATCATTGGCCATGAGCTTAAATTTAATAAGCCACCAATTAACTCTTCACTTTTACTACGACTTGCCACTAATAAACCTAACGTTATCAAACTAAAGGCACCTAATATGGCAATGACGAGCAAATCAAAATAGCTACCTAACATGTAGAAATCAAAAAACACATTACAGCAAAGATAAACGACTGATGACATGAAAATCACAATAAATAGCCGTGAAACTAGTTGTGCTGAAACAAACTCTAACGCTGACAATGGCGTCGCTTTTAGGCGTTTTAACACTGCATTTTTTCGATAACGCACAATAACGTAACCAACGCCAAATAAGCAGCTAAACATCATATTCATACCAAGAATACCTGGTAGCACCCAATCGACGTAGCGTATTTTTTTACCTTGAGTTTCTATCCGTTGAAAATTTTTATGGTCACTTAAAAATATCTTTTCTACTAGGTAACTATTTGGCGCACCTTGATTTACCCAGTATTGCTGCGTATTAAAATTAATTAGTAAATCAATACTATGCTGCTCAAGCTTTACTTTAGCCAAAGCGGTTTCTTGATAGTCAATAAAGCCAACATGCTTAGTATCTAAAAAGCTTGATTGGCTTTGCGCCAAATTCATCACACCAACTTTATATACTGCTCGGCCGTCACCAGAAAACACAAACGACAGACCAACCAGCATTAAAATAGGAAAAAACAAATTCCAACCAAGGGATGAGCGATCACGAAAAAATTCAATATTTCGAGCTTTAACCACGGCAAAAAAACGTGAAAAATTCATCTTATTAATCCCTTATGGTATGACCGGTAAGCTTTAAAAATAAATCATCTAAATTCGGAGATTTTACGTGTAGCCCTGAAAGTGAAACATTTTTGGCGAGCAATAATGCAATAGTTGCTTCAACATCCGTTGTGGTAATTTCAACTTGTTGGTTTTGTACTTGCCAGTTTAGCTGCTGGCTAAGTTCAGTAGGCACCTGCTCAGCAGGTAAGTAAATAAACACTTCTTCAAAGTGCTTGTTCAGTAATTCTCGTGGCGTGCCACGCTCAATGACTTTACCGTGATCCATGATCAAAACATCGTCACAAAGTTGTTGCGCTTCATCCATGTAATGTGTGGTTAACACAACCGTTTTATTGCGCGCTTTAATATTTTTAATAAGCTGCCAAAAATTACGTCTAGCTTGCGGGTCTAAACCCGTAGTGGGCTCATCAAGAAAAACAATTTCAGGATCATTAATTAATGCTAACGCCAATAAAAGTCGTTGGCGCTGCCCGCCAGACAGTAAGCGGTTATCGCGGTCTAAAAACTCACTTAAATCACACAACTCAATTAATTCTTCGTGCGCTACGGTGTGTTTATAAAAAGAAGTAAATAGATTTAAGGTTTCTTTAACCGTTAAAAAGTCTTGTAATGCGGTATGTTGAAATTGAATACCTATTTGCTGCGACATCGACTCATCAACAGGTTTATCGTGATAAAAAACTTGACCTTTCGTCGCCTTAATAATGCCTTCCATTATTTCGATGGTCGTGGTTTTCCCAGCTCCATTTGGCCCAAGTAAACCAAAGCACACACCTTTTTTAATCGAAAAATTAATATGGTCAACCGCAACAACATCTTTATAGCTTTTGGTGAGATTTTCCACTCGAATAACTTCTTGCATAACACACCTTAATAATTCGCTTTCTCGCATTTTAACGGCTACTTAAAAATATTAATACAACAAAGATAATACTTTACAAATGATAACGATTATCATTTGCATTAACTTGGAAATTCTACTATTGTTTAAGAAAACTTAGTGACGATAGGAGATAACCATGGGCATTAGACAAGTAAGCGAAGGCTGCAACAACACAGCCCGTGTTGAAATATCAACAGTATTATTAGCCGAATTAATCAGCTCTGGCGCACTTGCTGGCAATGAATGTAAATGCCTAGACAACAATGCAAGAAAGACGCTTTGGCAATCACTGCTTAACTTAAGTATTGGGGAATAATACCATGACCACTGAATTACCCGTTGCTGAAATTAGTTATTTAGAAGCTTGGCTCGAAAGCTTTATTAGCAGCTATAGTCAATCATCAAATAAACAATTACTCGCTAAAATATGCCTTGGCGTCAATGCGATTATGCAACACGACGATTTTGACCAACTTGCCGATCGCCACTGTAGCTACTACAAAATGAAGAATTATTGGCTGTGGCGCTATCAAATTGCCTAATGCTGATATTCGCTAAGTATCAGGCTATGTAATAACTGCTAGATAATGCTTATTGATGTAACTAATCAGATGTTGATTTAAGGCTTTCTTACCGGTGAAGTTATAGTTAGTGCAAACATCTTCAATACTTTGCTTTTGCAGTATCCGGGCGATTAGCGGTAGAATTTCACTATCAAAATGTTCACAACAATGCAGCAGTAGCCAGTGGTGCAAGCCAAGTACGCAGCTGCTAAATTGTCGCTGACCGCTTATAAAATCGGCCACCGCTTGATGATGTATAGCATCAAGCCCATTGATGCTAGCCTTATTCTTCAGAGGGGAGTTGTGATGCAGCACTTGCCAAACCATTTTCTCCGGCAACTGGCTAAACTCATCGGTTAGCCAGTAATCAAACTGCTGATAAAAACGCTGAGATATTTCTTGCTGCTTTTTAGTCACCTTAACCTTTAATAGCTTAATGACTAAACAAGAATGTTCACCACTGGCTTTATCTTTATTAAATCCTATACGCGCTAATTCAAAACCGCTTTCTTGCCAGAAGCTAAGTAAATTAGCATTGCCAGCAAAACTCGACCCTATAAAGTCAATGCCTTGTGCTTGCACTTGCTGTTCAATTTCACCAAGAAAGTGCTTTCCAAGCCCTTGTCCTTGAAATTGTGGGTGTATAGCAATACGCATCACCCGTTGATAACTGTATTCAAAACTGTCGTTAATACCACAATGAGTTAATAGTGATTGCGGTAGAAACTGATCGCGCATTCGACGTTGATTATCTTTTACCAACTCAACCAAATCACTGGCCAATTGCCCTTCCTGCATTAACATCGCGACACCTAAAATATTGCCATGGTGCTTAACAATAAATAATGAAACGGTGGCACTGTTTAGCAAAAACTTTAAATCACTTGGTGAGGTTTGGTAATGCGCAGTTACTAAAACCGCAAACACTTGCTGTAATAACGCTTCGTTTTCTAATAACTGTAAAGCGCTAATTTTCTCAACAAGATAACCGGAATAACTTGTTGGCTGCTCTTGAGCTGTTATCAGTTTACTTTCAGGGTACTTAGGCAAGCTAGCATTGAGTAAACAGCTGGAAAAAACGAAAGCCTCAAGCGGATCATTTTTAGCCCAACGAATAGGCTCATTAATGTGCATTTTACGCCACTGCGGCTTTAACTTATTAAGGATCATGCGAAACTTAATACTAAAGCCACGCCCTGCTCCTTCATAGCCATGCACTGTGCTAGCAAAAATCAAACGATGATAATTAACCAATAACTGTTGTAATAAATAAACCGGCAATGCCGCCGCTTCATCAACCATTACTAAACCGGCTTGTGGTTGCTCTTTTAAAAGTTGATCAATCGGTAGAAAGGTTACTTCACCATTAGCATGTTCGACACTATTGGTTTTCATTATTGCATTAGGTAAGTGCTGTTCAATTTGCTGAAAAAAAACCTTCAGTGACTGCCGACTTGCTGTAGTAATGATGATATTGATGCGTTGTTTGGCATTGGTTAATAATTGACAAGCAGCTAGCGCCATTGCTGAGGATTTCCCACGTCCGCGATCGGCGGTTAATACAAAAGGTCGATCTCGATGGCCAAACATCACTTTTAACATACCATCAACAGCCGTTACTTGCTCTTGTGTTACACAAGCATATGGCAGTGCTAAAGCTTGCTCAGCTTGCTCAGCAATAAAGAGGGCATCTTGCTTAATTAATTTAGGAAATATTGCTGATTGATAATCATTTTGTCTAATGATTTGACTATTGCTCGCCTTTAACCTTTGATAAAAGCGCTGTAAGAAATAGTCTGTTGCGGGTAATCCTAAGTCGTCAACACTGTTATACTCGCTATTATTAATAGTGAGTATAAACGTGCCACCTGCCACCAATGTACCAGAAAGTGCAGCAAAGGCATCAACATCAAAGCTATATTCACTAGTTTCAATCTTATTATCAAAGTCGGCAAACGGAAAAATAACGACTTGTTGCTCTGTACCTAACTGCTGAGCATAATTTTTACGATTAACAGCCGTAATATTTTGCTGGTATTTTGAATATGAGTAATCATTTTCACTAGTTGCTGGTTGGTAAACTAGCCCCAGAGAATCATTGCCATTAGCGTTATGTGAAGCTGTAGCTATTCGAAAAAGTATTGACTCAACAGTTTGCTGTACCCAATCAAAATCACCTTCCAAAACCACAAGATTACGCCAACGATTATGCTGCGATAATTGTTGTAACTGGCAATACCAATGAGCAAATTTTTCTTTCGACATCAATCAATTTAACCTTAAAAACTTTCAAGCTTATACCTAAGCTGCTAAGGCATAAGTCTATCAGAGCATAATACTATTTCGCATAATTATTTGTTTTCATTGTAAGCCAAATTATTAGCCTAACTAAATATTCTGCAGCGAATTAAATTATATTTGAATTAAATATGAAAAATTATTATTTGAATATTTTCTGCTTGTTGCCTATGTTCAATTTAAGATAAATTTTATTATTTAAAGTCGACTAAATAATATGTAAATCGATTGTGGCAATGTTTTTATTGTAATGGCAGCAAATGCTATAAAAAACTCTAGGTATAATCAATGAACAACAATTTTACAGATAATATGACACCACCCGTCGAACAAAAAAGTTACGACAAAGACTTGCCCAAAGGAGAACAAGCAGCACATAACACTGAAGTTAGAAAACGTATTGATGATCTTTTAGAGCGAAAGCGTCTGAAAGAACTTTTAGATGACTCCGATGATTGGGATATTTAGTTTTAAGGCTACTAACGTCGAAATTCTCGAGCGAAATTACAATCTAAACAAACAATTTAAAACATGTAGTTTAACTATTTGAGAGCTAACTTATATTCATTAGGTGCCACGCCCCAGTAAACTTTAGAGTAAGTACTATTTAATTACAGATAGTAAATTAGAATATGCATCTGTCCATAGAACCTTTTGCTCATTATTTAACTTAAAATAAGTAGACCTGCTCGCTATTTCTTCATTAGTGTAGAAATCTTTATTATTAGTCACTACAACCCATTCCGCGGTATGCGCATGACTATTATCTGAAGCAGAATAAAAGTGTTGCATTTTCATTCCTAATTTTTCAGATAATGTCGCAACCAGCGGTAATAAATCGAGATGATTATTAGAAATATGTAACACCAATAAGCCATCCTCTTTTAGGTGTTCCCAATACAAGCGAAAAGCTTCTAATGTTAACAAATGGACAGGGATAGAATCGCTAGAAAATGCATCAACAATCAATACTTGATACTCTTGGCTACCATTCTCTGCAAACTCATTTTGTAAGGTAACTCTGGCATCGCCTATACGAACAGAGACATCAGCTTTTGACGTTGAAAGATAACTAAAGTAATTTTTAGCAGCAAACTCTACATCAGGATTCAATTCATAAAACACATAGTCATCACCTATGTTACCATATGCTGCGAGCGTTCCTGTCCCTAAACCAATAACACCGACTTTTTTAGGGTGATTAAAAGCAAACTCCTGCAACACTAATGAAACGCCAGTATCAAGTCGATAGTAACTCGTCGGAATATCACGTTCCAGTTCGGATAACGATTGTGTTCCGTGTGATGTCGAACCATCAAATAACATTCTAGTTGGACGCTCAATCTCATCGAAGTCCTTTACTGATAAAGTGCCATAAAAGTTTCGACTATTGTAAACATCGTCTTTGAAATACACATTATTGAGTTTAAGAAAGTACAGACTAAATGCAAAAACTCCAGCAATACTTACCGCGGCAAAGTACATGTTTTGTTTCTTCATTCTTCGACTCAGTTTATTATTTCTGCTTTCTCTCCATAACGAACAAGAAAAGAGTATATAAACTATCGCTATACCTACCGGAAATTCGTAATATTGAGTAAAGAGTTGCTCTGCAACTACCGAAGTAAATATGCTGCCCATAACCCCGCCAAAAGCCATCACCAGATAAAACGATGTTAACTTATTATTATTAGGCTTTAATCGAGCGAGTTCTCCATGACATAACATACAGGCGAAAAATAAAATTGAAGAATAAATGGCCACTTGTATAAAAATGCTAAATTGAGTACCAATAAAAAACATTAATATAGCCGCAATTGAACAACCAGAAAACAATATGAAACAATAGTTTCGAACATACCATTTATCGCTATTAAAACAGATAATATAAGTAAGCAGATAGATGCAAAGTGGCAATATCCATAGAAAAGGAGTGGGCGGTATGTTCTGAGTCATGGCGCTAGTAGTTGAAATCATTAATATTACACTCGCAGCGGAAAACAAAAACCAAAGCAAAGCATTCACTGAGTTTGATGCTGATTCTCGCTGGTCATTAACTGAAATAAATTTCGGTTCTTCAAAAACTTGGCCATATAGCTGGTAACCGATGAGTAATATTAATACAGCAAATATGCCGTAACCTATCGACCAAGTATAAACTTGAAGATCAGTTGAGATATTTGGTTCAATCAGAAATGGATAAGATAAAAGTGCTAACAAAGAGCCTAAATTCGATAATGAATACAAACGGTAAGGTTCATTATTTTTAGATATGCAACTATACCACTTTTGTATTAATGGCGCTGAAGATGCCAGGATAAAGTATGGAAATCCAACACCAATAAGTAATGAGGAAATAATTGCAAACTGCGGCACTTCCCAACCGAGCGAAACATCACTCGAAAATGGCACTATAGGCAAAAAGTACAAACTAGCTCCAATAAGAGTACTGTGAATTACTACTTGATGATTCAAATTTGATAATTTAGTTAGGCAGTGAGAATACAAATATCCCAAAAGTAAAAACAGCTGAAAGAACAACATACAAGCTGTCCATATCGCTGCACCACCACCAAAATAGGGTAATGCCATTTTGGCTAAAATAGGTTGAATCTGAAACAGTAAAAAAGCACTAATAAAAATGGTGACTAAAAACTTCATTAATTAACTGACACTCTTGTTTAAATACTTAACATTCCTTTAACTATATTCAAATCAAAGGCTACTAACTTATTAATAATACAGATTATTGCACGTTTTCAGCGTAAAATGACAACTCAGGTGTAAATAGATTAAACACAAAATCACTTAACATTTTTAACAAAAAATTTGCTTGTAAATATTTGTTTATATTTCAAAACTGATATCATAAGCTCAACTAGCCATTAGCCTAACAGCCCTTCTATGACCTTATTTGAAAAACTGCGTTGCTTGTTTACCTTTGGGCAAGGTGTTGCCCTACCTTTGCCAGCCATTGATCAAAATGCAGATCCTTTTTCACTATTCGAGCTTTGGTTCGACGATGCCAATAAATCCGGTATTTTGCTACCTGAAGCGGTATCGGTTAGTAGTGTAAGTGAGAGCGGTCAGCCTAGCTCGCGCATGGTGCTATTAAAAGAATTCGATACTGATGGTTTTGTGTTTTATACCAATTACGCTAGCCGAAAGAGTAATGAACTAAACGCAAATGATAAAGTAGCGTTGTTATTTCATTGGAATGTTTTACAACGTCAAATTCGCATAGAAGGCTGTGTTGAAAGAGTCAGTGCTGAACAATCGGCAAAATACTTTCACAGTCGTGACCGAGGCAGTCAAATTGGCGCATGGGCATCGAAGCAAAGTAGTAAAATTCAAACAGAGAATGAATTAGCTGAAAGTGTTGATTACTACACGAAAAAATTCGCTAATAAAGACGTACCGTTACCTGAGTTTTGGGGCGGATGGCGTGTTAAGCCAAACTACATTGAATTTTGGCAAGGAAGAGCGAGTCGATTACATGATCGTGTTTGCTTTGAAAAATCAGCTGCTACTTGGGAAAACTTTAAGTTACAGCCGTAAGTTCGACTAAACCTGTGATTCAAAAAAGGGAAGCAACTGCTTCCCTTTTTTATACTTATATCTTTCTAACTCAGTTTGTTCTCGCTAGTATTATCAGCCAACTAAAGCTAACAATATACCTGCTGCAACCGCAGAGCCTAATACACCTGCAACATTTGGTCCCATTGCGTGCATCAGTAAGAAATTATGCGGGTTAGCCTCTAAGCCAACCTTATTAGCAACACGAGCAGCCATAGGTACTGCAGAAACACCGGCGGCACCAATGAGTGGGTTAACTTTATCTTTTGATAATTTATTCATTAGCTTCGCCATGAGTACGCCAGTAGCTGTACCAATAGAAAATGCTACCGCTCCAAGTGCTAGTATACCTAATGTTTTTGCATTCAAAAACTGCTCGGCACTGAGTTTAGAGCCAACCCCTAAGCCTAAAAATATAGTAACAATGTTAATCAACTCGTTCTGTGCGGTAGAGCTTAAGCGGTCTACAACACCACATTCACGCATCAAATTACCTAAGCAAAACATGCCAACCAAAGGAGTTGCTGCCGGTAAAAAGAATATTGTCATCAATAACACAGCAAGTGGGAAGATGATTTTTTCAACACGTGTTACATGGCGTAGTTGTGCCATTTCAATTTTACGTTCATCTTCAGTGGTCAGTGCACGCATAATTGGCGGCTGAATAATCGGAACCAAAGCCATATATGAATATGCAGCAACGGCTATGGCACCAAGTAAATCAGGCGCTAGTTTAGATGCTAAAAATATTGCAGTAGGACCATCAGCTCCACCAATGATGGCTATTGCTGAAGCATCTTTCATTGAGAAGTCTAAACCGACATAATTCAACGCTATAGCACCAAATAAGGTAGCAAAAATACCGAACTGTGCGGCGGCGCCTAATAATAAGGTTTTAGGGTTGGCGATCAAAGCGCCAAAATCAGTCATCGCGCCAACACCCATAAATATTAATAATGGGAATATGCCAGTATCAATACCTGCATAGTAAATGTAATGCAGTAAACCGCCAACTTCTGAAAAGCCAGCGACTGGGATGTTGGTTAAAATAGCACCAAAACCCATAGGCACAAGTAATAATGGTTCAAAATTACGTGCGATAGCAAGGTAAAGTAAACCACTGCCAACTAACATCATGATGACTTGGCCTAACTCAAAGTTTGCTAAGCCTGTAGACATCCATAATACTTTTAATGATTCCATGAGTTATCCTATACCAAGCTTAACAAGGTATCACCAACGGCAACTGAATCACCTTCTCTGATGTTTACCGTCGATATTTCACCTGCTTTGGTTGCACGGATCTCAGTTTCCATTTTCATCGCTTCCATGATGATAACAACATCGCCTTCTTCAACTTCATCACCTTCATTCACTAGCACTTTAAAAATATTACCAGCCAGTGGCGCATTTAAAGGCTCGCCACCTGCTGAGCTTGCAGCAACTGGTGCATTAGTAGATGCTTGAATGTTCTCAATTGAACCACCTGGTGCGACAACAACGTCATAAATTTTGCCATCAACACTAACAGCGTAGCTTTCAGGTGCTGTATTAGCCGAGCTTGCAATTGGAGCTGAACTAGCGACTGACTTTTTGGCAGAAGGTTTAACGGGTGCAGGCTCAAAAGCATCTGGATTATTGCGATTTTCTAAGAATTTCAAACCAATCTGTGGAAACAAAGCATAGGTTAATACGTCATCAATAGTATCGTCAGCCAAAGAAATGCTTTTCTCTGTAGCAATTTCTTGTAACTCAACTGAAAGTTTATCCATTTCAGGGTCAAGTAAATCAGCTGGACGACATGTAATCGCTTCTTTACCGTCAAGCACTCTTTCTTGTAGCTCAGCATTAACCTCGGCTGCTGTTGTACCGTATTCGCCTTTGAGAACACCTGCAGTTTCTTTAGTAATGGTTTTATAACGTTCGCCAGTTAGTACGTTAAGTACCGCTTGTGTACCAACAATTTGTGATGTTGGCGTGACTAAAGGAATATATCCAAGATCTTTACGCACTTTTGGAATTTCAGTTAAAACTTCATCAAGTTTATCAGCTGCGCCTTGTTCTTTAAGCTGGCTTTCCATATTAGTTAACATGCCACCTGGCACTTGAGCTAACAATATACGGGCGTCAATGCCACGTAAGCTACCTTCAAATTGTGCATACTTTTCACGAACATCACGAAAGTAAGTCGCAACTTCCGCTAACTTAACCATATCTAAGCCAGTATCACGTTGCGTGCCTTCAACGATAGAAACAATAGTCTCTGTTGGTGAATGACCATAAGTCATACTCATTGAAGAAATAGCAGTATCAATAACATCGATGTCAGCATCAATGGCTTTCATGTGCGTTGCAACACTCAAGCCGGTTGTTGCATGACAATGTAAGGCAATAGGCAAGGCTACAGTTTCCTTCAAACGACCAATAAGCTCAGCAGCATCATAAGGCTTTAATAAACCTGCCATATCTTTAATACATAAAGAATGCGCGCCCATGTCTTCAAGCTGTTTGGCCATTGTCAACCAGCCTTCAAGTGTATGTACTGGGCTTTCGGTATAACTTAATGTTCCTTGAGCATGAGCTCCAACTTTTACAGCTGATTTAATTGCTGTTTCTAAGTTGCGTACATCGTTCATTGCGTCAAAAATTCTAAATACATCAATACCATTAACGTGAGCACGCTCGACAAATTTTTCTACCACATCATCTGCATAATGACGGTAACCTAAAATATTTTGACCACGAAACAACATTTGTTGCTTGGTTTTTGGCATTGCTTTCTTCAGTGCTCTAATACGTTCCCAAGGATCTTCACCTAAGTAGCGAATACAAGAATCAAACGTAGCGCCACCCCAAGACTCAATTGACCAATAGCCTATATCATCCATTTTAGCTGCAATGGGTAGCATATCTTCCAAACGTAAACGTGTGGCAAGCAATGATTGATGGCCGTCGCGTAGCACGACTTCAGTTATTCCTAAAGGCTTGGTCATGGTCATTTCCTATTTCTGTACAGATTGTTGTTGACGATATTGCGTAACCGCAGATGAAATTGCTGCAACGACAGCAGGCGAAACACCTTTATCGTCTTGCTTTTTATTATTCTTTTTACGTTGAGTTTTATTTTCAACAATGGCATCGGGATATTTTTTTGCTAATCGCACTAGAACAGTATTGATGAATATAATTAACAAGCCTAAAAAGGCAAAAACAAAAACCATTCCGGCAAACATTAACGTACCCGCTTCAATAAACAACGCTTGAAGATTTTCCATTATTTTACTCTCAAGTAATTTTTATATAATTAGAATAATCACTCCAATATGTAAAAAGCAAACAAATTTTAATATTTTTGCTAAAAAAAATAATGTCAAGACCAAATCGTACACAAAACAGGCTGTTTTTAATGTTTTTTCATGTTTATTATATACAATAATGATATACAAACGTTATTGTATACAATATTAAAACCATGAATAGCGGGTATCACAACACGAAAAACACAAAAAGTATACAATATCCAATGTTAAATAACTTAACCAAACAGTCAGTTTAACCTGTTTAAAAAGCCAACAAAAGAAGAGAAAAGATCACACTTAAACACGTATATATGGACGTTAAAAAGTGCATAATTACAGTTATATTACAAAACAGTAAAATTCTCTACTAACCCCCTCTCCCACAAGTTGTGAATACCTAGTGTTGAAATACGGCCAATAACGAAGGTAGTTGCGCAAAAGCAACAACTAGGTAATGATATTTTACGCTCGGTTAGCACTACTTTTCATTCCTTCAGCGAGATATCCCTCTATAAAAGTGGACTAATTATCAGCACTTTAGCACCTACAGCGGGAGAAAATTAGATAATAAGCTATTGATCTAAAATTACTTATCAAAAATTAAGGATGTTCGGTATTAGAGTAGATATTTTTTAATTTAAAATTTTAATACCAAGCAAAGAAAATAGCGATAAGCATGGCTTTTGATATTCGAAGAATAGTGAAGAAAACTGTTGATATTTTATAGGTGAAAAAAAACCAGCCATAAGGCTGGTTTTCTTAGTGTGGCGGACGCGGCAGGAGTCGAACCTGCGACCGCCTGGTTCGTAGCCAGGTACTCTATCCAGCTGAGCTACGCGTCCGCAATAAACTGTTTTTTATATCTCATGCTTAGGAGATAACGAACATAATTCGTAGCCAATAATGTTAGATAATCTATCCAACTAAACTACGCGTCCGCAATAAACTGTTTTTTTATATCTCATGCTTAGGAGATAACGAACATAATTCGTAGCCAATAATGTTAGATAATCTATCCAACTAAACTACGCGTCCGCAATAAACTGTTTTTTTATATCTCATGCTTAGGAGATAACGAACATAATTCGTAGCCAATAACGTTAGATAATCTATCCAACTAAACTACGTGTCCGCAATAAACTGTTTTATATCTATGCTTAAGATAATAAGCCTTTATCATTGTTATCAGCATCAATTAACAAACCAACTAAGCAATGTACTTACATATATTTATTTTTTAACTAGCATTAATATTAGCTACTCTTTCATATTTAACCACTTAAAGAAAAGTGGCGGACGCGGCAGGAGTCGAACCTGCGACCGCCTGGTTCGTAGCCAGGTACTCTATCCAGCTGAGCTACGCGTCCGCAATAAACTATTTTTTTATATCTCGAGCTTAGGAGATAACGAACATGCTTCGTAGCCAATAACGTTAGATAATCTATCCAACTAAGTTACACATCCATAACAAACTATTTTTTTACATCTCGAGCTTAGGAGATAACGAACATGCTTCGTAGCCAATAACGTTAGATGATCTATCCAACTAAGTTACACATCCATAACAAACTATTTTTTTATATCTCGAGCTTAGGAGATAACGAACATGCTTCGTAGCCAATAGCATTGAATAATCTATCCAACTAAGTTACACATCCATAACAAACTGTTTATTAATATCTCTAGTTTAAGAGATAGAGAACTAAATATTACCTACTTAGGTAAACAACCTAGTAAATACTACCTACATTCACAACGAACAATTACATCATCGCTGCTCAAACGATGCCAATCTAAGAAGAATGGCGGAGAGGGAGGGATTCGAACCCTCGAACCGGGATAAACCAGTTACTCCCTTAGCAGGGGAGCGCCTTCGGCCACTCGGCCACCTCTCCAATTTATATTTTGATTTTTATAATCAAAATATAAAAGCAAAAAAAACCAGTCGTTAGACTGGTTTCTCTTAATGTGGCGGACGCGGCAGGAGTCGAACCTGCGACCGCCTGGTTCGTAGCCAGGTACTCTATCCAGCTGAGCTACGCGTCCGCAATAAACTGTTTTTTTATATCTCAAGCTTAAGAGATAACGAACATGGTTCATAGCCATTAACATTAGATAACCTATCCAACTAAACTACGTGCTCATAATAAACTGTTTTATATCTATGCTTAAGATAATAAGCCCTTATCATTGTCATCAACATTAATTAACCAAATTAATTAGACAATGTACTTACATATATTTATTTTTTAACTAGCGTTAATATTAGCTACTCTTTTTTATTTAACCACTTAAAGAAAAGTGGCGGACGCGGCAGGAGTCGAACCTGCGACCGCCTGGTTCGTAGCCAGGTACTCTATCCAGCTGAGCTACGCGTCCATTTTAAACCGTTTATTAATATCTCTAGTTTAAGAGATAGAGAACTAAATATTATCTACTTAGGTAAACAACCTAGTAAATACTACCTACATTCACAATGAACTATTTCATCATCGTTGTTCAAACGATGCCAATCTAAGAAGAATGGCGGAGAGGGAGGGATTCGAACCCTCGAACCGGGATAAACCAGTTACTCCCTTAGCAGGGGAGCGCCTTCGGCCACTCGGCCACCTCTCCAATGGGTGCGAATAATAAGGGATTATAAAAATAAGTCAAACTTTTTTATGTTTTTATTTCTATTTTTTGACTGTTTGCTGAGAATTCAAGCAACACGCTCGATTTTCAAACGTTATCTACTAAACAGCCATTAAAATATCCTGATATATTTTGCTACAAGATCAAAAAAGCCGACTAGTGTCGGCTTTAATTATGAGAAAGCAGTTAGAATTTATTCCCTGAGGATTCGCCCTCTGCTTTTTCAGATTGTATTCTCATATAAATTTCTTCACGATGAACTGACACTTCCTTCGGAGCATTTACACCAATGCGCACTTGGTTACCTTTGACTCCTAATACTGTCACAGTGACGTCGTCTCCGATCATCAACGTTTCACCAACTCGACGAGTTAATATTAACATCCTAATTTCCTTTATGTTTAAAACGGGATCCACTAAATATTTATAAGCTAGTAACAAATTAAATTTAGTCTAATTTTTGCAAAAGTGCACTAAAGTTCATAATAAGTATCTAAAATACTTATTAAACATTGAATATTCCTAAGACAATGTCGAATTTCCAGTGTTAAGCAGAAAACAACTAAAAACCAGTGTAGACTGCATTTGCATATATTAATGCTTATTTTAACAACCTTGATGAAACAATACACACCAAAACGATAGTTTTTTGTAATTTAAGTCAACTTTTCATCATGAAGTATTAATAATAGCCTTATGTTTTACACGTTGTTAACAATAAGACCCAGAAGATAACAAAAAAATTCACTTTAATAGTTAATTAATTATTGTTCTTCTTAGAAGAATGCATAAAAAAAGGGACTAAAAAGCCCCTTATTCAATTTATTTACTTATTATACCCAAGCTACATGAAGATGCAGTTTCAGAGTTAAGCTAGGGAATTAGTTCAAGGCGCCGCACAAAGGTAATGGTTATTCCCTTATCAAGTGCTGCAACGCTGAACTGGTTTTCTAGCTTAGCTCCCTTTGGGCAAGGCGATAAAGGGTCATCTCCATCGTTATTGATTTCTACAATGGAACAACCATTCTCTTCAATCAATGCCTTGATGCTGACCCTTTCTCGACTCGCTGAATCCTGCATTCTCAAATAGTTTGGGTATATAGAGTGATTAACTCAACTTATCTGTTAACCAGTTTCGTGCTGCTGTTAAAGCTGCATCAATGTTTTCGGGTTGGCTACCGCCTGCTTGTGCCATATCAGGACGACCGCCACCTTTACCACCAACTTCTTGCGCGGCAACATTAACTAACTCACCAGACTTTACTTGTCCGATAAGATCTTTAGTTACACCAGCAATTAAGCTAACTTTATTATCGCTAGCTGTTGCTAATAAGATAATGCCTGAGCCCATTTTGTTTTTAAGATCATCAACCATGCCACGTAAAGATTTTGCTTCTACGCCGTCTAAGTTAGCAATTAATGCTTTAATGCCATTAAAGTCTACTGCTTGGCTGATTAAGTCAGATCCAGCCTGACTAGCTAACTGTTGTTTGTATTGCTCAAGTTCTTTTTCGAGTTGTTTATTGCGTTGTAAAACTTGCTCAACTTTACTTGAAACATTGGCAGTATCAGCTTTTACTAAAGAAGCAATAGTGTTTAACGTTTGTTCTTGCGCTTCAAAGTAATTTAAAGCACTTTCACCGGTAACGGCTTCAATTCGACGAACACCAGCAGCAATACCTGATTCAGAAACTATTTTAAATAAACCAATATCACCAGTACGCTCGACGTGTACGCCACCACAAAGTTCAGTTGAGAAGCCGCCTAAAGTTACAACACGTACTTCGTCATCGTACTTCTCACCAAACAATGCCATAGCACCTTTAGCTTTCGCTTCATCGATCTGCATCAAGTTAGTTTCACGTAACAAGTTATCACGAATTTGTTGATTAACCATACGTTCCACTGTATTTAGCTCTTCTCGCGTAAGCCCTTCAAAATGAGAAAAGTCAAAGCGTAGTTTATCCGCATCACATAAAGAGCCTTTTTGCGTAACATGCTCACCTAAAACTTTACGAAGGCTGGCATGCAAAATGTGCGTTGCAGTATGGTTTTTGATGATAGCCGCTCTGCGTTCAGTATTGATTTCAGCTTTAACACGGCGATTCAAACCAATATTGTGACGAGCGATGCCTTTATGAGCAAAAGCATGGCCAAGTTTAAAGGTATCAGTAACCTCAAAAACACCATCATCTATATGTAGCAAACCGGCATCACCTACTTGACCACCAGATTCCGCATAAAATGGTGTTTTATCTAATACTACAATACCTGTTTCACCAGCATTTAGTTCAGCAACTGATGATTCACTATTAAAAAGTTCAATAACGGTTGATGACATCTCGCTACGGGTATAGCCTTTAAATTCTGTTCTGTGATCTGATTTAATGGTTTCATTATAATCAGTACCAAATTGACTGGCTTTTTGAGCTCGTACGCGTTGCTGCGTCATTGCAGCATCAAAACCATCGTGATCAATACTTAGTTCACGTTCACGGGCAATGTCAGCAGTTAAATCAGCTGGAAAACCGTAAGTGTCGTAAAGTTTAAATACGTCACCCCCGGCAATAGTATCGCCTTTAAGTTCTGATAAAATATCTTCAAGTAGCGCCATACCGCGATCAAGTGTACGACCAAATTGCTCTTCTTCAATGCGCAATATTTTTTCAATAATTGCTTGCTGTTGCACTAACTCAGGATAAGCGTCACCCATTTGTTTTGCTAACGAAGCAACTAACTTATGGAAGAAAAATGACTTAGCTTCTAATTTATGACCGTGGCGAATAGCACGGCGAATAATACGACGTAGCACATAGCCACGGCCTTCATTCGATGGCATAACACCATCGGTAATTAAAAAACTACATGAACGAATATGATCAGCAATTACACGTAATGATTTATGCTCCAAGTCATTACATTCTAATAATGATGCAGTATCACGAATCAAACCTTGGAAAATATCAATTTCGTAATTGCTATGCACGCCTTGCATAATGGCGGCAATTCGCTCTAACCCCATGCCAGTATCAACAGAAGGCTTAGGTAGAGCTTCCATTGTTCCGTCAGCATGGCGGTTGTATTGCATGAATACTAGATTCCAAATTTCGATGAAGCGATCACCGTCTTCATCTGGAGAGCCTGGAGGTCCACCAAAAATTTCTTCACCATGATCGTAAAAGACTTCAGAACAAGGACCGCATGGTCCTGTATCACCCATAGACCAAAAGTTATCTGACTCGTATTTTTTATCAGGTGACTTATCACCAATACGAATAATTTTTTCCGCGGGAACGCCAATATCATTTAACCAAAAGTTATACGCTTCTTCATCGCTTTCATAAACAGTGACTAAAAGCTTTTCTTTTGGCAATGCTAATTCTGAGGTTAAAAACTCCCATGCATAATGGATAGCTTCTTTTTTAAAGTAATCGCCAAAACTAAAGTTACCTAGCATTTCAAAGAATGTATGATGGCGAGCGGTATAACCAACATTTTCTAAATCATTGTGTTTACCACCAGCACGAACACAACGCTGTGAAGAAGTTGCACGAGTGTAGCTGCGCGTATCCCCTCCAAGAAATACGTCTTTAAATGGCACCATACCCGCATTAGTAAATAGCAAGGTTGCATCGTTACCTGGTACTAAAGAACTGCTAGCAACAATTTGGTGCTGCTTAGAAGCAAAAAAATCTAAAAATGCCTGACGCAATTGCGCGCTGGTTTCAATCATGTATGTTTCCAACTTTTCTAAAAATTAAGTCTGTTTACGCGTTTAATAATGTCATGGCTTCACTTATTGGAAATCATGTGGTTGCATAAAGCATATTCGTTTTGCTTTATCGTTTTAATATATTATTAGGGACGCACCAATGCGCTTATTATACGCAAGCTCTGCTTGAAGATACCAATCAATTTCACCTTTTATTGGCAATATTTGCACAATTTCCCCACTACATCCTTTCAAGTCAATTCATTTTAAGATTTCGACAGTCACCTGTTTTTCAACATTAGGTGCAACGCACATAGTCAGTATAATTTTCTTAATTAGAGCGAAAGCAGCAAAGATATGTAAAAAATACGATTAATGATGATAAGTTTTACATTATGTTAATAATCACGCAAAATAAACTCAGTATACTGGCACAATAAAGCTAAGTTCTAGCAACTAATAAAAACAGGGAACTTTATGAAGGGACAAATTAAAAACATGCGTTTAGCATTAGTGATTTTATTTAGCACATTATTTTTACAGGCATGTGGCGGTTCAAGCGATAAAGCTCCAATCTTTGCTATTAACAGCGATATATCCTCTGTGACATTTACCAATGAATTTTTACAAGAAGAAACACATACTATTGCAGTAAAGGTTAACTTTGATGGTGATGGTTTGCTACTTGGCTTTGCCCCTACTGCAACTCCTGTTGCTTGGTTGAATTATCGCATTGAAAACTTAACAGCAACTTCCGCCACAGTTCATATTGATGTGACTAACGCTAACCAAATTAATGCTGACTTATACAGCACTACATTAAGATTATCTAGCGGCGATCCAGCCACAAGAAATTTTGCCCATCAGGATATCAATGTATCATTACTCATATGGCAAGCACTAACTTTTGATGACACTTATGGTGCCGCAAGCATAGCAGCAAAAACAATAGATATAAGTTCGAGTACAGATAACTTAACTTTAGTAACCTCGGAGCCTTGGCTTAGTGTTGAAAAGTCTTTTACCGATGGTGTTACTACGATTACCGCCACACCTGATGCCAGCTCTCTTACTGCAGCAGGCCTATATTCAACAACCATTGATATTACCAGCCCGCTTGGCACGACAAAATACCCGGTAGAATTGAGTCTAGATAACATTCATCTATTTGCAGACAGAGCTACCCTTGCTCTGGTTGAAACCGCTAATATTAGTAACAACAAAGCAGCATTGAATATAAATTCGAATAGTGTTTTACCTTGGGGATGGCAAGCGTCGACTGATGCAACTTGGTTAACGCTAACTGCGAATTCAGATACAAATCAACTAATGATTGCGGCTGATGCAACAACATTAACGAATAACACCACCACGACTGCAACAATAACGATTACGGGTAACGAACAAACCACTGCGATAGCAGAAATAGTTCAAGTTAGCTTGTATAAAAGTGATGCAATAACGGAAAATTTTAACTTAGATATTATCGCTAATAGTAATGGCCTAGTAGCAAACCCATTGCTACCACAATATTATATTGCAACAGACAACGAGCTACGTAGTTATCATTTATATACCAATGAATTATTATCAACTACCGTTATCTCACCTGATGGCACACTACTAGAACAATTAGTCATCCACCCGAATGCTAGCATGATGCTTGCTAAAGCTGATGAAGTAACCGTTATTGATGAAAATACCAGTGAAACTACCACACATAGGTACAAAATCAACTTAAGTGATATGAGCGTTGTTGAAATAACTGATTTTGATATTATCAACGAACCAGCTAAATTTGTCCGACTTGACGGTCGCTACTTTGTTGCAACCTCAATTTTAGAATTTGCTGACGAAAACTTAATCCGCGTTGGTTTTAATGAAGCTAATGCTTTTCTTGCCCGCGCTTTTAATGTTGCAGAGCAGAATCAAAGCTTATTTGCATTAGATGCCAGCACCGCAACAGAATTAAATACAATCAAACGACTGAACGCAAAAGTAAATGACTTTGGCCGTAATCCAGTGACTACAGAAGTTACTCACAGTTATCGCCCTGAGTTGTTAGGCGTAAATGACCAAATTACAGACTTTTATATCACAGCAGATGAAAAAAATATTTATGCTATTAGCCCAACGAGTGAATGGATAAGCTTTGATGGAACAGCATTTACCGATAATGGCTTAATTAATACTGATGATGCTATAACTAATTTAGCTTTAACACATAGTTCAAATGATCGCGCTCATTACGTTCGATTTGAAACTAACACCGGCTTTAAAATTGATGTTTACAACGAACAACAAACTATTGCCAACACTATTGAATTAGGTTTAAATCCACCAAGAACGATACAAATTACTAATGATGATAGTCGCGCATTACTGTTATCTACCAACGCCGTTGATGTGGTTAATGTAAGCCAATTTGGCAGTTCAAGTGATACACTTTCATTTACAACAAATTTAGGTGATAGTGCTATTTCGCAGCAAGAACTTATCTTGTCGAGTGTTGGTGCAGATTGGCAAGCAACAGCTAACGCCCCTTGGTTAATACTGACACAACAAAATAATGATAGTGGCAACAGTCTATTAATCGATATTGATCGAAGTTTAATAACTGGTTGGGGCTTAATGACAGCAAGTATCGCTATCTATGACCCTGAAAGTGGCACAACAAAAACGATTACTGTTGAACTTGCCGTTGACGCTATAAGGTTAGCCAGTAACTACCCTGCTTTGGCATTTAACAGTCTAGCGACGCAAGAAACTTTAGTTCACACCATCGATGTACTTTCAAACAGTGAAATGGAGATTGCGTGGCAAGCAACAACGGATGTCAACTGGTTATCTCTATCAGCAGATAATATTAACAACACTCTAACAATTACAGCGATACCAGCCAATATTGCTACTGATGGTATTCACAACGCAGTAATTACCTTATTGCCAACAACTGCAGGCACTGCATTATCAGGGGCAATAAATATTACACTAAATAAAAGCACAACTGATGGTGTAGATATTGATATTAGCGATATCAATTTCAACGCTTCTGGTATTGCGCTTGATCCTATGCGCCCATATGTTTATATTGCTGATGGTGATCAATTAAATACCTATCATGTTATCACTGGCGCGTTAATCAATAGCAGCACATCATTACTAGCAGCTGAAGACTTAACTAACCTTGTGGTGCATCCTGACGGATCAATGCTATTAGCTTCTAATACTGAAACCTATTTAGATGAAGATGACGTTGAACAAACTCGTGTTAATCACTATCAATTTGATTTAAATAATTATCAATTTAGTCAAATCAATAGCGAAAATATCACAATTGAGTTTCGTCCTATCATGATTAAAATGATAGCCGGCGCTCCAGTGGTTATTACACAAACTCTTGAATATGCCGACATGAATTTAGTACGTCAGTATTGGGATCAAGAAAATGCATTTTTTGTCTCATCGATTACCCAAGCCAACAGTGCTGATGTAATCATGGCGTACAGACAAACGACAACTTCCCTTGAGCGTTTAACCCTAAGCTATAATGCTTATGCCAATGAAATGATAACCGCGATGAGCGCACCATCATATATCAATAACGCATTTACAAACTTATCGCGCTTTGCCTTAAGCAAGGATAGTAACACCGTATATAGTGCCAACAATACCAGCGAATGGGCAAGCTTCGACGGCACTGTTTATACTGATAATGGCTTACTGCAGAATAACGCCAACGTTCAAACGTTTAATACAACGATAGATACCAGTGACAATAGCTACTGGTTTCGCTTTGATCCGGCAATATCGACAACAGGTATTACTTATAGTAAATATAATAATGCTCAAGTCGAACTTTGGTCAGAAGTAATCTTAGGTCTGACAACTGAAAGTTATTTAATGCCGGCTTATCAAAGAGTATTAATTTATGATGCAAGTACATCAACCTTAGAACTACGTTCACACCAATGATTGAGCGTTTAACTTTAATATTAAAAAAGCACTCATACCAATATTGAACGGTTAAAAAACAGATAGGTTTATAGATAAACAATTATACAAAAATAGCCTCATCTTTTGATGAGGCTATTTTTTATCACTTAGCCTGAATTCTGGATAAGCAGCACTTGCTCAATACTCCCTATTAATCTATTTTTCCTTGGAAATGGCATAAAAGAAAGCATTAATGATATCTATAGTTACGTTTATCTTGCTACAGCATTTACTTCAACATCTAAGCCATTGACCTACTTAAATATCAGTCACTCATTATTCAGAGTTCAGATTACTTACGAATAATATTCAAACCTTTATTTAGTCAGAAAACGTAAACGCTTTCAGAAACTTTACCTCTCAAGTATTTTAATACGGCACTTAAGATAGCAAGCAAAGTAAATATTGGGCGCCAAAAGTGACGTGCGGTACCTCAGGGGTGGTGAAGTGTCAGTATAAGATTGTATAGAGCCGTTCAATCAATTATTTTGTGGAGTAGACTTTTCATTGACTAATACCAGATAATGTCCAAATAGTGACTTACTTCACAACTATCGATAATGGTGGGAAAGCAAGAATGGTTATGGAAAAATAGAATATCAACGGCTTGAAAAGTCAATGGTGTTGCGTAGCCACGCAAAAACAGGCACAACCTTGAATAAGCTCAAAGCTATGTGAGCGAAAGTGCAAAGGTTGTTGCTATCTAAAAAGAAAACAGCCCAAATATAGGGCCGTTAGAGTTTCTAAAGTCAGTTACACCATTCAAAAAAACATACTTAACTAAATGGCATTAGTTTCACGAACGGCTTTTTTTAGGTAGAACTAACCACTAATCAGCGTTAGTGCAGCTCCCTACTTGCCCAAAAGGCCCAATAAGGCCGATGCCAGTGTTAGGTGGGGTAACATTTTCATCAAGTACATCTGACGCTAATACAGGTAATGTAAAACGAGTTTGCGCCAAACTCTCTGTGCCGCTAACTTTTGCGCTAACAATTAGATTGATATTTACCCAAGTAGCAAAACTCTGGGCATAACGAATATCGATAATTGCCTGACCAAATTCATCCGTAGTTACTTCGCCTAATACTGAAACCACATTGCCAGGTGTTAACATACCATTACCATTGGTGTCCTCCCCAACATCCAATATACCATCAATATTAAGATCTTCATTTGGACATGGTGGAGTGGTCGAATAACTGGCCTGCCAAGAAGCAAACCCTCCCTCTTCATCTAATGACTTAGCCCATTGCCCTTTGTAATAATCGCTTGGTACCGCAGAGACTTTCAATACAATTCCTTCTTGTGGGGTCGAATCGACATCAGTTACAAATACAGAATATTGCTTATTATAAGAAGTAGAATCTGATTCAATCAAATCGTTACCCGTTCCTAATGCAATAAATAATTCTCGATCAGCTACCGTTAAAGTCACTGCATCTGAAATAGAAGGTTCGCTTTTTACAGTAGCAATAACGGAAATACCATCTTGGGCAGAAACAGAGTTAGAAGTGTACACCGTGCTTGCCGTACCATTACTATCAGTTACAGCGCTTGCAGGTAATATGCTACCACTACTCGTACCAGACAATGAAAAGTCAATAGTTTTCCCTTTTACTAAATTACCATTTATATCCTTAATGACAACTGAAATCGTTGAGGTTTCGCCATTGGGCGCAATTGAGTTAGGTGATGCTTGTGCTACGATCGTACTAGCGGTTTCAGCGATAAATTCAAACTCTAATTGATTACTTAAGGTTACACTTCCACTAGTTCCTGACGCAGTTACTAGTGATTTACCTGCGTTAGTAGAACGAATATTCGTTATCGCCTTTCCATTAACAATTGCCACAGAACTAGGAGTCACGACTCCTCGTGTAGAGGTAAAACTAACAATAGTACCATCAGCTATCGGCGTATTAGACTGCGTCCAAGTCAGTTCAATCAATGCATCTTTCGATAATAGAACATCCGGTAAAGCTGTAACTTCAGGGCTTACCGTTTGTTCGCCATTATCAAAACGGCTAAATAAAAAAGAGTCTGATTGAACAGAAACAATGTGCGACACACTATATCCAACAGCCCTTGCTGTAATTGTATTACTTCCTCCAGAAGTTCCCATAACAGAAAAGCTTGCTTGGCCAGTAATATCCGTAGTTACAGAGTCAACAATAGCAATATCTGCTACAGGTTCAGATCCAACTCCAGAAAGAGAAAAGTCCACAACAATATTAGGAATTCCAACTCCTTCAGAGTTCAATACTTGAATAAAAAAACTATTTTCATCATTAATAGCTAGAGAAGATGAACCGGTTAAATTAATCGTTGTACCTGTCACCTCCACATTAACTGCATCACTGATCCCTCCACTTTCTGAGGTAATAGTGATATCACGATTAGTTGGCTCATTACTTGTTTTTAATATTGCAGTGGCTTTACCATCCGGTCCCGTTACAGGAGTTATAACTTGAATCTGTCCAGAGGTTGTCATAAAGGAAATAGCAACTCCTTCGACAAGGTTATTATTTTCATCTTTTGCTATAGTGGTCAAAGTTACTTCTTCGTTACCACTTGACGCTATTTGTTGACTGCTAGCAAACAAACTAATATCGCTGGCAATTGGAACACCTATGTCTCCACCATCACCTGCGCTATCAAATACTACAGGTGTGGAGTCAATACCATCGACGGAAGCAGTAACTATACCAGAGCCACTGCTCGAACCTGCCAACAACACAATTAAAGCACGACCATCAGCTTCAGTACTACTAGTACCAACATCATTATTAAAACTTGCCAAATCTGTATTGTCTATTGAAAAGGTAACTAGTTTTCCTAGCAACGGTGTTGTGCCCTGCATTACTGTTGCTGTTAACGTTTGAGGTGTAATTCGAGAAACATTCTTATCAGAAATAGCCAACGTGATAGTTATAGGCTCTGGCGTAGTACCACCATCCGGAGTATCATCAAATCCGCCACTGCTACCACCACAGCCAGCTAAACTAAATAAAGCTGCGAAGAGTAAAATAAAACTAAAGCGTTGTACGAGCGCCATAAAAATCTTCCTTTGGGTAATATATATCATCAACTCTTTCTATATTAACCGAAATTATCTTAAAAGGTCAGGGATTAGCTTAAAAAACAATATCTCATTATTTGATTTCTACTCGCAGCAACAACATAATACGCTATCGCTTAATAAAACAAGAATAATATGACTGAAAAAAAGCAAGCAAGTTTGACCACGAGAATCGTTACAGGCATGGTTGCCGGGATATTAGTGGGTGCAATTCTACAATGGCTAATGCCTGATGGCTCTGATGCTGTTATCCCTTTATATTTATTTGATCTTTCATTACGTGGTTTTTTAGTTGATGGCGTGTTTGAAGTTGGTGGACAAATATTTATTTCTAGTTTACAAATGTTAGTGGTGCCACTGGTATTTGTCTCTCTAATTTGTGGTACTTGTTCATTGAAAGATACCACTAAGCTTGGTCGCATTGGTGGTAAAGCGATAGGCTTATATTTACTAACAACCGCTATCGCGATTAGTTTTGCCATGACTCTAGCCTTACTTGTCAGCCCAGGTGAAGGGGTAAACATGACAGCAGGTACCACCTTTGCTAGCCGTGAAGCGCCGTCGCTTGCACAAGTCATTATTCAAATGTTTCCAAGTAACCCTTTCGCTGCATTTGCTCAAGGTAATATGCTACAAGTGATTATCTTCGCCTTATTATTTGGTATCGCCATTGCTCTTTCAGGCAAAGCGGGTGAGCGCATAGCTTCATTATTTGAAGATATGAGCGTAGTTATCATGCGTCTTGTTACTATTTTGATGAACATAGCACCTTATGGTGTATTCTGTTTATTAGCTGGGCTATTTACTGATGTGTCATTAAGTACTTTTGGTAACTTATTGAAATATTTCTTTGTTGTGGTATTTGCCTTATTACTACATGCCTTTGTTACCTACCCTGTTCTATTAAAATTATTAACCGGTTTGAACCCATTAATATTTTTAAAGAAAATGCGCGATACCGCTATATTTGCTTTCTCAACATCAAGCAGTAATGCAACATTACCAATTACCCTAGAAACAACAACCAAGAAAATGGGCGTTAAAAACTCCATTGCTTCATTTACCGTACCACTTGGCGCTACTATCAATATGGACGGTACTGCAATCATGCAAGGTGTTGCTACAGTATTTATCGCGCAGGTATTTGCTCAAGATCTAACGCTAACTGATTACTTAATGGTGATACTAACAGCGACATTAGCATCTATCGGCACAGCAGGCGTACCTGGTGTTGGTTTAATTATGCTAGCAATGGTGTTAGAACAAGTAGGATTACCAGTAGAAGGCATCGCTTTAATTATTGGTGTTGACCGTTTACTAGATATGACCCGAACTGCAGTAAACGTTACCGGCGATAGCATGGTAACAGTTGTAGTTGGTAAATCTGAAAACCAATTCGATGAAGCGGTATTTAATGATGCAAATGCTGGAAAAAACATTGAAAATATTGACTTTCATCATTTAGATAAAAGCTAAGTAATTATTTCAATGTTAATGTCGATTTCTGAAAGTACTAGGTAGAAATTTTATACAAAAAGAGCGCTTATTAGCGCTCTTTTTTATACAAGTAATTTAATGAAACTACCCTGTAATTAGCGGTTCAAAACTTTTAACTAAATCATCTAATGATTTCATTTGCGCCAAGTATGGCTCAAGTTTATCTAACGGCAATGCACATGGGCCATCACACTTCGCTGTTAACGGATCAGGGTGAGACTCAATAAACAAGCCAGCAATACCAATTGCCATACCACTTCGCGCTAATTGTGCTGCTTGAGCACGTCGGCCATCAGCAGAGTCTGCACGACCACCAGGTTGTTGCAGTGCATGGGTAGCATCAAACATCACAGGTGCGTAGTTTTTCATTTCATCCATCGCTAACATATCAACAATTAAGTTGTTATAGCCAAAGCAGCTGCCACGTTCACAAAGAATAATATCTTCGTTACCCGCTTCACCAAACTTATTGATAATATGTCGCATTTCATGGGCAGCAAGAAACTGTGGCTTCTTTACATTAATAATGGCACCCGTTTTGGCCATTGCTACCACTAGGTCTGTCTGACGAGCAAGAAATGCAGGTAACTGAATAATGTCAGCAACTTCAGCAACCGGAGCGGCTTGGTAAGTTTCATGAACATCAGTGATCACAGGAACATTAAAGGTTGACTTGATTTCTTCAAAGATCTTTAAACCTTCATCTAAACCAGGGCCACGGTATGAGCTAACCGATGAACGGTTAGCTTTATCGAAAGAGGCTTTAAATACATAAGGAATGTTTAATTTTTGTGTCACTTCAACATAATGTTCAGCAATAGTCATTGCTAAGTCACGAGACTCAAGTACATTCATACCGCCAAATAATACAAACGGCTTATCATTTGCGATATCAATATCGCCAAGTGTAATTAATTGCTTTGACATAATATTTTCCAAATATTTATTTTAGGGCTAAACAGTTAGCCCACTATTAATTATTGCTTTAGCTACCAACAATTCGTAGTAATTGCCCACATAGCCATGCCATATAAGTACCTAATGCATAACCTAATACAGCTAACAAAACACCTACTGGTGCAAGTGATGGATGAAATGCTGAGGCGATAACAGGTGCCGATGCCGCGCCACCAATATTCGCTTTACTACCAACAGCTAAATAAAAGACTGGTGCTTTAATAAACTTACCGACTGCAAATAATAATACTACGTGTACTGCCATCCAAATTAAGCCAATCACCATATATTTAGGCGCTTCAACAATTTGCGAAATATCCATATGCAAACCAATCGTTGCCACTAAAACATAAAGGAAGCTACTGCCAACTTTTGAGGCCCCTACTGATTCCAAGTTTCTTACTTTGGTGAAAGATAATGCCAAACCAATGCTAGTCACTAAAACGATGATCCAGAATAATTTGCTGTGCAAGCTAAATTTCTTCAGTTCAGGGTAATTTGTTTGGAAGAACGGTACTAGGTAATCAGCGGCTAAGTGCGCCATGCCTGCTGCGCCTAAGCCAACAGCTAAAATAAGCATGTAATCTTTTAATTCTGGCGTTTTAGAGTTTGCTTTTGTATGAGCTTCAACCTTTTCAACTAAACGGTCAATACTTGACGTGTCGGCACCATTTTTAGCGTCTATGCGCTTATGATTAGCTGCCATATAAAGCAAACCCGCCATCCAAATGTTAGCAACAACAATATCAACTGTTACCATAATGGTAAATATTTTGCCGTCTGCGCCGTAGATCTCTTTCATAGCAAGCATGTTTGCACCACCACCAATCCAACTACCCGCTAGTGCAGCCATACCACGCCAAACTGCATCAGGCCCAGAAACACCAATTAATTCAGGCCAAATAGCTGAAACAATTAATAAAGCCAGAGGACCACCAATAATCACGCCGACAGTACCGGTTAAAAACATGATGACCGCTTTACTGCCTAAACCAGCAATCGCTTTAATATCAATACTTAAAGTTAATAAAACTAAACATGCCGGTAGTAAATAGTATTTTGCCACTTCATCAACTTGGCTAACATCAGCACTAACAATACCAAAAGTATTAAGCAAAGAAGGTAGCAAGTAACACATTAACAATGCAGGTACATATTTATAAAATGAGCGACAAGCCGCATTATTGCTATTAGAGGTATAAAAAACGAAACCTAAAATGAGTGCGAGAACACCAAGAACGGTAGCGTCGTTAGTAATCAATGGCGCATTCGCCACAACTGTATCTTGCATTACTTATCCTTTTAATTTTTACAATTTGTGATATTGCTTATTATTTTTTTAAATACTCAGTTTCTACTAGTGCAATATCGTATCTGAAATTGAAATTTTATCTAGCTGTAGTTTTAATAGTTGAGCTGCGGGATCTTTCGGGCATTGCTCAACAAAATATTGATAGTCATCATAAGCAACTTTAAAACAATCAAGTTGATGCAATAAAAAACCACGGTCACGGCGCTCAAACGGGTCATCAGGATTCAGTGCAAGTAGCATATCAACACACTTCAACGCATTATCGTAGGCGTGCTCACGAATAAAAGCCGCTTTTAAGCTAGTAATATGCTCAAGCACTAGGCTTTCTGACTTCATTACATCCATTTGTATTTCAAATGGGTCGCCTGAAATCTCACTCATACGAGCATCCAACTCATGCCAATTTAGCGACTCACCAGTTATCGGGTCAAATATAATCGCATAGTGGTCATCACACACAATTCTGATCATCGCTTTTTCAGGCACAAAAACAATGTCTGTTTTACAGTCACAAGCATTGGCGATATGAGCAATCAATATTGCCTTCAATGTTGGCGAAATTAACTTATGGCTAAGCGCAGGTGATAATTGATGTGCGATAGTAGGCCAAACAGGTAAGTGCTTATCGATAAAAAGCTGATCAACAAATAGGGTGTTAATCAGCACTTCTGCTTTTTCGATCGGCTCTTTTACTTTATCTGTTTCTTCTTGGCACAATTTGACTAAGTCATCTAGCTCACTAATACCAGAATCACTTGCGCCAAAAATATACTCTTCTAATAACAAGAAAGTTTGTAGTGGTTCATTTTGTTCAGATTTAATTTCTGACAACAACAAATCGTTCATGAATTCTCTTTCAATAGTAAAATTTTATTTTAGTCGCTTACAAGCCAGCTAAAAATACGGTTTCTTTGCTCATTGCAATGCGCACAATCAACATAACCCAGCCTAACGCACCTAAAAACCCAATGATTTGCATGGTACGGTTACGGGCTAGCTTTAATGTGTAATAACCAGTAAAAATGTAGGCAACAACGGCAAATAGCTTTTCAGCTAACCACAACTGCTCCGCGGGATTAATTGCTAGCTTTATTGATAAAGCTATACCTAAACCCAACAATAATGTGTCGATTATATGTGGAGCAATTTTCAACCATTTCAAGGTTAATTTTTCAGAGTTAACCAAGGTTAAGGCAAAACGAAAAGTAAAAAGTAATATGCTGATTGCAGCAACTGTCATATGTAAGTGTTTAAGCACAGAATTCTCCATTTATTGTTATATTTATTGTGTGTTAGCTTTTAATTCTTAATCAATGATAAAACAACCACAGGTGATCCTGTCGTTATCGTTGTAATCTTTAAAGGTTTGAATTTTTTCATAGCCGTGATCAGCTAAAATATCTTGCACCGCAATGCTTTGTTCAAATCCGTGCTCAATATATAAATAACCTAGCTGGTTAAAATAATTTCGCGCTTGGCTGACAATAATTTTTATATCCGCTAAACCGCTATCAGCAGCAACTAAGGCAGTTTTAGGCTCAAACCTTACATCGCCCTGCGCTAAGTGGCAGTCTTGTTCATCGATATAAGGAGGGTTGCTCACAATTACATCGTAATGCTTATTTTCGGCAACGGCGCTAAACCAATTACTTTGAAAAATCTTAACCTGAGTTAAATTCAAATTACTGGCATTGGTTTTTGCTAGCGCAACAGCATCATTGCTAAAGTCTACCGCATCTATTTGCCAAGAGCCCTGCTCTGAAGCTAATGCCAATGCAATTGCACCTGTTCCTGTTCCTAAATCTAAGCAACTCACCCCCTCAGCTGAATGATTATTTAGTACCAGTTCAACTAAAACTTCAGTATCTGGTCGAGGAATTAACGTGGCAGGAGAGACTTGTAACGGCAGTGACCAAAACTCTCGCATTTCAACGATATAAGCAATCGGTTCACCTTGAATACGGCGCAATAACAACTCAGCAAAATGTGCTGTTTGCGTTAATGACAGTATTTGCTCAGGCCAAGTCAACAAATAGGTTCTTGGCTTATCAATAACAAAGCAAATGAGTAGCTCAACATCTAATTTAGCACTATCAGAAGTAGCTAATAAATGTTGTTGTCCGTAGGCAATTAATTTCGCAATTGCCATCGATGATAATTGTTCAACCGATAACAATTGCGGTGTAGCTAACTCAGACACTAGTTTTGCTCAGCAAGCTCTGCTAATAAGTCCGCTTGGCTTTCTTGCATTATTGGCTCTAATACCAATTGCAAGCTACCTTCCATAATTTCATTTAAGCGGTAAAGTGTCAGGTTAATACGATGATCACTCATACGCCCTTGTGGGAAATTATAGGTACGAATACGTTCAGAGCGATCACCACTAGCAACTAAGTTACGACGAGATGACTCTTCAGCACTGCGGCGTTTCTCATCTTCAGCTTGCTGCAGACGAGCTTGCAATACTGACATCGCTTGTGCTCTGTTTTTATGCTGAGAACGCTGGTCCTGACATTCAACCACAACACCTGATGGAATATGCGTAATGCGAATTGCTGAATCAGTTTTGTTAACGTGCTGTCCACCCGCGCCTGATGCTCGGAAAGTATCAACTTTCAAATCAGCCTTGTTAATTTCAATAGCTTCTGAAGCTGGAATTTCAGGCATTACCACAACGGTACATGCAGAAGTATGAACACGGCCTTGTGATTCGGTTTCAGGCACACGTTGTACACGATGCCCGCCAGACTCATATTTCATCTGCCCATAAACACCTTCACCATTAACTTTAACCACAACTTCTTTAAAGCCGCCTTGCTCACTTTCGTTAGAATTCATTAACTCAATTTTCCAACCTTGCTTTTCAGCATAACGGCTGTACATACGAAATAAATCACCAACAAAAATCGCTGCTTCATCACCACCAGCGCCAGCACGAATCTCAAGAAAACAATTGTTATCGTCTTTTGGATCGCGTGGCAAAAGTAATATTTGCAGCTCGTCGGTCATTTGTTCTACCGCTTTTTTAGCCGCTTTAAACTCTTCTTGCGCCATTTCGCGCATATCAGGATCATCATCCTTGAGCATTTCTTCAGCAGTGGCAAAGTCATCCTCAGCTTCTTGATAAGCATGAAAAGCAGAAGTAACCACTTCTAATTGGGAGAATTCTTTCGATAAGGCCTGAAATTTTTCTTGATTCGAAATAGTTTCCGGATCAGACAACAAGGCTTGAACTTCTTCAAAGCGCTCGACAAGTATCTCAAGTTTTTGATAAACAGATTTATTCATTAAATGATCTTATATAGTCAATAATTGATGAATTACCCACGCATTATATTCAACTCAGCAGGTAAATAGCAGTAGTTTATTCAAGCTAGAAAAGCATGCGGGCAGTATAAAGAGCTTAGCGTTGAGTTTCAATGCTTGTGAAAGGGGAACAACAGGAATCATTAAGGGCTTTCAACACTTAACAGCACTAATAATAAGTTAATGGCTATTCTTGCTGATCAATATTAAAAATATCACGCAGGTAAACAAGCCTATCTAATTCGCCGCCTTGAGCAGCAGATTGAATAGCACTAGTTGGCGCATGCATAAACTTATTGGTTAATTTAGTGGCAAGCTCAGCTATAACGGCTTCAGGCTTTTTATTAGCCGCTAATTGTTGCATGGCTTTTTCTATCAACTGGTCGCGGTTATTTAAACACTGTTTACGATAAGAAATTACCGTATCTTGAGTATTCAAACCACGTAACCATGACATAAAGCTCGATGATTGGTCAGAAACAATTTCTTCAGCTAAAACAGCTTCTTTACGGCGGTTTTCTAAATTCTTAGCAATAATACTTTGCAAGTCATCAACAGTATAAAGAAATACATCTTCTAAATCTGAAACTTGTTCTTCAATATCTCGAGGGACAGCTAAATCAACCATAAACATTGGGCGATGCTTTCTTTTCGTTAATGCTTTTTCCACCATACCTTTGCCGATAATAGGTAAGGTACTGCCTGTCGAGCTAATAACAATATCGGCGCTCGCCATCATTTCAGGAATTTGCGCTAACGTAATAACATCAGCACCAAATTGCTTAGCCATATTTTCCGCACGGCTTAACGTACGGTTTGCCACAGTCATATGACCAACATTATTTTCGTAAAGGTGTTTAGCCACTAACTCAATTGTTTCGCCTGCACCAACAAGTAATACACGCGCTTTACCTAAACTAGCAAAAATATGTTTGGCTAGATTTACCGCAGCAAAAGCAACAGAAACTGCACTTGCGCCAATTTCAGTGTCAGTACGAACTTGTTTAGCAACACCAAAGGTTCGCTGAAAAAGTCGATCCATGACCAGTTCCATAGAACCCGCAGCTTTAGCTTGGTTATAGGCCTGTTTCATTTGCCCTAAAATTTGCGGCTCGCCTAATACTAAAGAATCTAAACCACAGGCCACACGCATCATATGATTAACAGCATGTTGGTCTTGGTGCCAATATAAACTTGGAGTTATGGTTGAAGCGGGAACATTATGGTGCTGCTCTAACCAACGAACGATACGTTCTTGCGTTAAAGTATATTCACCATCTTGTACCAAATATAATTCAGTTCGATTGCAGGTAGACAAAATAGCCGCCTCTTTACAATCAACTGAGTTAACCAGTTCTTGTAAAGCTATGCTCAGATTATCAGGGTTAAATGATATTTTTTCCCTAACGGCAACTGGCGCGGTTTTGTGATTGATACCTACTGCAACTATCGACATATGAATATATTGGGTCCAAAAAAAATTTTAATGGCAGGCAAATTCTGCTGCGAATGACAAATCATATTAAAGCTAATTATAAGCCAGCAATGACTAATCGACTCTATTATCGGCCAGATAATGAAAAAAACCTATGATCTGCGACAAAAAATCGCGATAATTTTACGAAAGATCACATTAAATTGAAAGCTCGCAAATAACGATTACTGATAAGCTTTCGTTATTTATTATTATTTCAAGAGCATATTATGAACGTTTTGAGACAATTTAAAGCTAACGTTAAGTAAACGCTAACTTAATAAAACTAAGCAAAATTGCCGTGTGTAACACGAATCAGCAAAGGAATAACATGTATAGTAAGCAACTTTTCATTCTATTTTTTATAAGCATACTTACAGCTTGTAGTAGCATTAGTGATGTTCCCGTGGCAAATAATCAATTAAACCAAGATATTGACACTCGAAATAAGCAAGTAGCGCAACTTAATAGTTGGACTATTACAGGAAAAATAGCCTTTATTAACAGTAAGGAGCGCCAAAGTGCCACATTGCATTGGCAAAAAGATCAAACAGCAGAAAGTGAAGCATTAAATCTTTCCACCCTATTTGGTATTAAGGTATTAGAGCTTAAACGTGAGAAAAGTAACTTTACTTTAGAAGTTGATGGTCAAACCTACCAGACCCAAGATTTAGATAATTTGATTTATAATTTAACCGGTTTAAATTTACCAACTCGTGCCATGAACAGCTGGTTAAAGGGTTTAGCTTACTTGTCTTCAGATAAAGTTAAATATCATGAAAAAACACAATTACCTGAATCATTAACCAGTCATTACAATAATAAAGCATGGCAAATTAGTTACAGTAAATATCATCATATAGGCCCTTTTCAACTGGCAAAACAATTAACCATTCTCCAAGACGATTTACGGATAAAAATTGTTATTCATGCTTGGAAAATTTAACGAGGTAGTCGTGAACAATCAAGTATTCCATTCATTCCCTGCGCCAGCAAAACTAAATTTATTTTTACATATTGTTGGTCAGTTAGATAACGGTTATCACCAGTTAGAAACCGTTTTTCAGTTTTTAGACCACAGCGATACTTTGCACATTAGAGCAACCAGCACTAATGACAATATCAATCAGCATAAAACCGCCATCACATTATTAACACCTATTCCTAATGTTAATAATAGCGATAACCTTATTGTTAAAGCAGCATTGCTATTACAAGAGCATACTCAATGTCAGCAAGGCGCCGAAATAAAACTTGAGAAAATATTGCCTATGGGCGGTGGCTTAGGTGGAGGTTCTTCGAATGCAGCGACAGTGCTACTAGCGCTAAATGCTTTATGGAATACACAACTATCAATTGAAGAGCTTGCCAATCTTGGCGTTAAGCTTGGCGCAGACGTGCCTATATTTGTTCACGGATATGCAGCTTTCGCACAAGGTATTGGTGAGCAATTAACACCGGCCTCACCAAAAATATATTGGTATTTAGTTTCAAAGCCAGATTGCAGTATTTCTACCCAAAGTGTTTTTACTGCTGAAGATCTAACCAGAGATACAGCCACTATACGATACAGCGATATCGACATCGAAAATTACCATAATGATTGCCAAACTTGGGTAATAAAACATTACCCTGAGGTTGCCAAACTACTGGGTTGGTTGATAGAATACGCGCCGTCTCAGATGACAGGAACGGGAGCATGTATTTTCTCGCGATTTGATTCAGAAAAAGAGGCGATCGACGTACAGTCTCAATTACCACACGGTATTGAATCGTTCGTTGCTAAAGGCTTAAATCAGTCGCCCGTGCATAGCGCGATTGCGGCGATTGAAAAAATTAAGCGAGGATGAGTTTTCATCTAATTGCCAAGTAAAACGGGCAAAACCAAAATAATTTGCTGATATTTAACACACCGTTCAATTTCAGTATTGTAATGTAAATGTCAAAAGTTTCTGAGGAACTGACCGTGCCTGACATGAAAATTTTTGCGGGTAACGCCACCCCTGAACTGGCCAAACAAATTGCTAACCGTCTATATATTACTTTAGGCGAGGCTAAGATTGGTAGTTTTAGTGATGGTGAAATTAGTGTAGAAATCACTGAAAACGTGCGTGGAGCGGATGTTTTTATCATTCAATCTACTTGTGCGCCAACCAATGATAACTTAATGGAACTAATCGTGATGATTGATGCGCTACGTCGTGCATCAGCTGGCCGTATTACTGCCGTTATGCCTTACTTTGGTTACGCTCGTCAAGATCGCCGCGTTCGCAGTGCTCGTGTACCAATTACAGCAAAAGTTGTTGCTGACTTCCTATCAAGTGTTGGAGTTGACCGCGTATTAACGGTTGATTTACATGCAGAACAAATTCAAGGTTTCTTCGACGTTCCTGTCGACAATGTTTTCGGAACACCTATCTTATTAGAAGATATGTTAGACAGAAATATTGAGAACCCTGTTGTTGTATCGCCTGATATTGGTGGTGTTGTACGTGCTCGTGCAGTAGCAAAATTATTAGATGATGCTGATTTAGCCATTATCGATAAACGTCGTCCAAAAGCTAACGTTGCACAAGTTATGCATATTATTGGTGATGTTAAAGGCCGTGATTGTTTCATCGTTGATGACATGATTGATACTGGTGGCACATTAGCAAAAGCAGCTGAAGCGCTTAAAGAACACGGTGCTAAACGCGTATTTGCTTATGCAACTCACCCGGTACTTTCAGGCAATGCAGCTGAAAACTTAAAAAATTCTGTTATTGATGAAGTTGTTGTTACTGATTCAATTCCATTATCAAAAGAAATTAAAGCGCTAGGCAATGTTCGTCAACTTACCTTAAGTGGTATGTTGTCAGAAGCAATTCGCCGTGTTTGTAACGAAGAGTCTATCTCTGCGATGTTTGATGCTTAATCAAATGTAGTAAACTCGTGAACAGCGCAAAAAAGCACCTTAGGGTGCTTTTTTAATATCAAAAATCGGTTGAAAGTAATAAGCCTTATACCACTTCTGTTATTTCAACGACCATATTTTTATTATGCTGTTTTATCAGTTGCGTCAACTCGGGCTTACATGAGCCACAATTAGTGCCGCACTTTAACTTCTTTCCCAACCCTTCAATAGTATTAGTACCGATTTTAATTTCGTCAACAATGCTATTTTCAGCAACATTAAAACATGAACAAACTTGCTTCCCAAGGCTAAATTCACTACTCGATTGACCCAGTAATAGCGCCTGAATATCACTAAACGCCAATGCTTCTTTAGCAAATAAATGTTGTGTCCAGGTACTTTCTATTTCAAGCCATTTACCGCCAACACTGCAGGAAAGTAGCAACTTTTTATTGGTCATCAAAACGATGGAGCATGTTGAATCATCACCAAAACTCAACCACTCAATATTGCTTGATTGTTCAATAGCTTGGTTACTTTCAACAAGTTGTTGGCACCAAAGTAAAACATCCGCAATTGCAACTTCGTTTGCCATACTTAGCTGTAAGCCATATTCATTGTTATTTTTCAGCCAAAAGCCAATACTTTTCAAAGACGAATCAAGCTTGATATTATTTAACAACACCTCACTGATATGACATTCAATGAACTGAGTAAATTGTGTTTTCTGAATAGCCACTGGCACTTGCTTACATTCCGGCTGTCCTGAGGCCTCATCAACAATACTTGGATACAAACGACTAACATTGGCCGCAGAGGCAAACTGCTGATTCCAATGAATCGGCATAAAGCACTGCTGCTTGCGAAGTCCATTATCAAGCTTTGCTTGCACTAAAACGGGCTCGGAACCAGAACACGCTGAGGTAATCGCAACAATATCATTTTCTAGCATATCAAGGGCAGCCAATTCAACTGCATTAATATACAGATATGGCTTAGTGGTGTGCTGAGTTAATTCAGCTGCCAAACTTGTTCGTGTCATACTGTGCCAATGGTCGCGTAACCTTCCGCTATTTAAGCTAAAAGGAAATACTTTTGTTGGCGCTAGTTTTGCCAGTTGTGGTTCAACAGCAAAAAACTGCGCTTTTTTGCTTTTAGTCGAAAACACACCTTTTTCAAATACACGCGAGCAACCATTGGGGTGCTTTTGGTTAATAGGCCATTGCATTGGACTTAGGTTGTCATATTCTTTAATAGATAAATCAGCTAAGCCTGAAATATCGAATAACCGATCAGACGGTTGTTTAGCGCCAGTTAAGCCAGCAAACTCCGTAAACACGTCACTAACATGCTGATACTCAAAACCACTAAAACCCATAGCACTGGCAACATCAGCAATGATTTGCCAATCATGACGCGCTTCGCCACACGCAGGCTGCACCGAACGTTGACGAGAAATACAACGTTCAGAGTTAGTCACAGTGCCATTTTTTTCCAACCAAGGTGTTGCCGGTAACTTAATATTCGCAAAGGCAAGCGTGTCGTTATTCGCTACACAGTCAGATACAACAACAAGTGGGCAGTTAGTTAACGCTCGCTCTATTTTATTGCGTTCAGGCAAGCTCACCAATGGATTCGTGGCCATGATCCACACGGCTTTAATTTCACCGCGTTCTATCGCATCAAACATAGCGACAGCACTTTTGCCCGCAGCATTAGCCATGACGGGTGATTGCCAATAGGTTTGCACATAATCACGGTGCTCAGCATTTTCTATATCAAGGTGAGCGGTTAATTGATTCGCTAAACCACCAACCTCTCGCCCGCCCATGGCATTAGGTTGTCCGGTAATTGAGAACGGGCCACTGCCCTGCTTGGCTATTTTGCCACTTGCTAAATGGCAATTAATAATACTTTGGCACTTATCAACGCCTGAGCTCGACTGATTAATTCCCATTGAATACATGGTGATAGCTGAACTGCTTTGAGAAAACAGTCTATACACTTGCACCAGTTGGCTGAGTTTAATATCACAGTACGCCGCTACACGTTCAATCGGCCATAGCTTAGCCACGTCTAATGCGTCATCAATGCCTTCGGTGTGCTGTGCTATATAGTTATCGTCGAGCCCGCCGTATAACGAAAGATAGCTTAGTAAGCCATTAAAAAATGCCGCATCTGTTCCAGGCTTTATGGCAAGATGATAATCAACAGATTCAGTGGTTGCCGTTGCTCTAGGGTCAATAGCCACCACCTTCATATTAGGATTAACTTGTCTGGCTCTTTCTATACGTTGAAATAAAACCGGATGCGTCCATGCCGCATTTGAACCTGTGATCAATAACAACTGCGTTGTTTCTAGATCGCGATAATTGCACGGCACCACATCTTCGCCAAAGCTACGCTTATAAGCAGCTACGGCCGAAGACATGCAAAGCCTTGAATTTGTATCAATATTACCTGAGCCGATATAGCCCTTCATGAGTTTATTCGCGAGGTAATAATCTTCTGTTAGCAATTGTCCTGAAACATAAAACGCCACCGAGTTTTTACCGTATTTTTTAATGGTGTCAGCAAAGCCACTAGCCACTTGCTCGATAGCATCCGGCCATGACACACTTTCACCGTTAACTTTTGGTACAAGTAAGCGCCCGCTTACATCAAGCGTATTGATTAAGTTACTGCCTTTCACACAAAGACGACCAAAATTTGCCGGATGACCAGCACTCGCTGTTAGCTTAGTAGCCTTGCCTCCTTGCTTAGTAATATCGATTCCACAACCAACACCACAATAAGCACAGGTACTTTCGACAATTTGCTCAGGTTGCACAACATTCCCCTTTGGCCCATTGCATATATGCAAAATGGCCTATTTTATGAATTCAGTCTTGCGAATTAGGTTGATGAACGACCTAAATAACAAGCTCAATGGAAGCATCCTATCTAATGCTAAACCAGTAATTGCACTTGCTGATCAACAATACGTGCTGGGTAGTTTTTAACGCTAACGCTCTCTTGTAAGCACAGCCCTGTTTGTAATGAAAAGTGCTGTTTGTATAACGGAGAGGCAACCACCAATTCTTCCCCAATACTGCCGACAATACCGCGATATAGCACATTAGCTTGGCCAATAGGATCATAGTTGCCAATGGCATAAACTTGCTGCTTGGTATTGGGCAAGTGGAAAATGGCGACTTGCTCACTGTCATTTAAGGAGCTGCTACCTTGCTCCAGTAAGGCACACACGCCAGCATTCGATACTAAATCGTCTAGATGACAAATCGTTTGCCATTGTTGGCTATTTTCTGAATTTAACGACATGGCTTGCTCCTTAGGTAGGTTCAACAATTTTAACGCTTTGCGCTGATGATTTTTCAAGCGAAGTTTCTGGTTCATTATCGCTAACTTGAACTGGAATACGCTCATGTGGGTATGCTGGACGAATTTGTTGGCGCTCTTCGACAAACACTATATTTGAATCAGCCTTGTCTGAGTTGACAAATGGCTTAAAGCGCTTCAATGCTTCAGGGTCCGCTAGGGTTGTTTTCCATTCACATTGATAAGTACCGACAATACTTTGCATTTGCTTTTCAAGTTCAGCCGATATTTGTAAACTATCTTCTATAACAACGCTTTGTAAATAACTTAAGCCGCCTTCTAAGCTATCCATCCACACTGACGTACGCTGTAATCTATCACCGGTATTAACATAGAACATCAGTACTCTATCAATATACTTAACCAGTGTTTCATCGTCTAAATCAGTGGCAAATAAATCACCATGGCGTGGTTTCATGCCGCCATTACCACAAACATAAAGGTTCCAGCCTTTATCTGTGGCGATAATACCAATATCCTTACTTTGCGCTTCAGCACACTCGCGTGTACAACCAGATACCGCAAACTTGATTTTGTGCGGCGCACGCAAGCCCTTGTAACGATTCTCTAACAGTATTGCCATGCCTATGCTGTCTTGTACGCCATATCGACACCAACTTGAACCAACACAAGATTTTACCGTTCTTAATGACTTACCGTAGGCATGCCCTGTTTCAAAACCTGCCGCTACCAGCTCTTGCCAAATTAAGGGTAATTGCTCAACACGAGCGCCAAATAAGTCAACTCGCTGGCCACCAGTTATTTTGGTATATAAGCTGTATCTTTTCGCAACCTCACCCAACACTATCAGTTTGTCTGGGGTAATTTCGCCAGCAGCAATACGAGGTACAACGGAATAAGTGCCGTCTTTTTGCATATTAGCAAGGAAAGTATCGTTAGTATCTTGTAGGCCAACATGGGATTTTTCTAAAATGTAATCATTCCATACTGAAGCGAGGATAGAAGCCGTTAGCGGCTTGCAAACTTCACACCCTAAACCTTGACCATGTGAAGAGAGCAATTGTTCAAAGGTGGTAATTTTTTCCACTTTCACAATATCAAATAGTTCTCGGCGTGAATAAGTAAAGTGCTCACAAATATCTTTTTTAACCTCCACGCCCCGTTGTTCTAATATGCTATCGGTAACATTTTTAACCAGCGCTGTACAACCACCACAACCAGAGCTAGCTTTGGTGCAGCTTTTAACATCACCCACAGTACAAGCACCACCATCTATAGCGCTAACAATGTCGCCTTTGGTAACATTGTGACAAGAACAAATAGTCGCACTATCAGGTAAGGCATCAACACCTAACGCAGGTTTATCAGCCGCCATTGGGAGAATAAGCGCTTCTGGAGATTCAGGTAACTCAATACCATTAAGCATATATTGTAAAAGGGTGTCGTACTCACTGGTATCGCCAATAAGTACCGCGCCTAATAGTTGAGTTTTATCGCCATTAACCACTATTTTCTTATAAACGCCATTTGGCTGGTTTTCATAGGTGTAACAAAGAGAGCCTGCAGTTTTTGCATGAGCGTCACCAATTGAGCCAACCTCAACGCCCATCAATTTCAACTTGGTACTCATATCAGCACCAGTGAATTCTGCACTTTGTCCTAGAATATGTTCTGCGGCGACTTTTGCCATGGCATAGCCAGGTGCCACTAAACCAAAAATAAAATTATTCCATAATGCACATTCGCCAATCGCATAAATATTCTCATTTGAAGTTTGGCATTGGTTATCAATGACAATTCCACCACGTTCACCAATAGCCAAATCAAAACTGCGTGCTAAATGATCAAATGGGCGAATACCAGCTGAAAATAAGATCAAATCAGTTTCTAATTCACTACCGTCACTAAAGCACAACTTATAACGACATTGCTCGCCGGCAGTAATTTCGCTGGTGGCTTTTGAGGTATGAACTTCAACACCAAGTTCATTAATTTTATCTTTTAATAATCGCCCACCACCTGCATCTACTTGTACGCCCATGAGTTGTGGAGCAAATTCAACTACATGCGTTTTCAGACCTAATTGCTTTAATGCATTAGCGGCTTCTAAACCCAGTAATCCACCGCCAATAACAACACCAACTTTGCTAACTTTTGCACTGGCATTAATGGCTTCTAAATCATCAATAGTGCGGTATACCAAGCAATGTTCTTGATCTTTACCAGGAATGGGGGGAACAAACGGGTAAGAGCCCGTTGCCAATACTAGCTTGTCGTAGTCATAGCGCTGTCCTTGCTCTGTTTCTACAAATTTTTCGTCTTTATCGATATAGCTAACTTTGGCATCAAGGGTAAAATTAACTTGCCAATTTTGATAGGTTTCTTCATCTGTCATGGCTAAATCGGCAGCAGACTTACCTGCGAAATACTCAGAGAGGTGCACACGGTCGTAAGCAAGTCGAGATTCAGCCGAAAGTACGGTTATTTCAATTGCTTGCTCTTTTGCACTTAACTCAACAAGTTGTTCAACAAAGTGATGACCAACCATGCCATTGCCAACCACAACAACTTTTGTTTTTTCGACTACCTGATTATCTACCTGACTATCCATCTTCATATACCTACTTATCATTGCTTATGCCGAACCGAAGAAAAGCGGCAGACTAAACAATCTAGCACTAAAATTTGGTGCTAGGTTATTGAGTTTAGATTCACTTAACTTTACTTAGCCATAGTAATAGCAAAGCCAATGCCAGTTAAATTTCACTAATAAAAACAATGCGTAAGGATAATTCAAAAACTAAAGAATAAAATTATGCACTAGCATGATGATGCAGGCGCACCAGTGCTGTGCAGTTAACATTAACGATTAAAGTGAAGTTTATAGGGCTCTAAAAAGTTAAGAGAAAATATGGCTGCTAAAAAGCAAGCGAGGTTAATAGTGTAATAAACAAGGCAAACGCTACCGTTTGCCAAAACTGCACCGGGTAACGCTTTATTAAAGGTAGGTTTTGATATTCTTGTAGTACATCAACATTTGGTTTATTCAAGTCAGCTAGAAACTCAGAAAAAGCTTGGTAACGTGCTTTTGGATCAGCTTGCACAGATTTTTGCAACGCTAAATCTAGCCATAATGGTAAGTCAGGACGATAGCCTTTAATACTATGATATCGCCAAAATGGATAATCTTTCGCTTTTTCATGACTAGACGCCATCGGTTTATATGGCAAAGCCCCTGATAACATTTCATAGCAAACCACGCCTAATGAAAATAAATCGCTTTGGTGATCAGCATGCATAGTCAATAGCGTTTCTGGTGCAATATAATTTAACGTGCCCTGTGGCACAGTTTCGGGCAAAGTATTAGTCGCCTCATCTTGAGCCGCAATCAACACTGTCCCGTAATCAATTAAGGTTATTTCCCCTGCAGTGTTAATCATAATATTGTCAGGCTTTAAATCTCGGTGCACTAAATCAAGACGTTGGAATGCACGTAGCGCACTGATTATTTGACCAACAATATCTCGCACCTGCGCAATACTTAGGCTTGGATTATCATGCATCCATTCACTTAACGGCTGGCCATCAATAAATTGACAAACATGATATAAAGACTTACTGCGCTGTTGCTTAGCAATGACCCGCATCACATTACGATGTTTTATCCGTTCACCTACCCAACCCTCCCGAAGAAAGCCCTGAATATAAATAGCATCATCAATAAAATTTACTGAGGGTACTTTTAGCACCAGAGGAGCTTCATGGTCAGCATGTTCAACTAAATACAAATGCGAGCGTACACTAGCGTGTAATATCTTTTTCACTTGGTAACCATCAAGCTTCTGTCCTACCTGTAAGGCCGGCGGTATTACTTGTGTTAATAAGTCTTGCTGAATTTCAGCTAAGTCGCGCTTCGGCGTTGATTGGATATAAACTAATACACAGCTGAGATTGTCTTGGCTACCTGCAGCTATTGCTTGTGCGATAATTTCTGAGCTTGCTTGTTCAAGCATGGCTTTATTTGGCTGCTTAGGAATAGTAGATAATAAGCTAGCTAGTTGCTGATTAGATAAATATTCATGCACACCATCACTAGTAAGGACAAAAACATCACCAACGTCGACAGGCAGCTGATATTGGTCAACCTTTAAATGACTGTCAGCGCCTAAAGCTCGCGTCAGTACACTTGAGCTAAGGCCATGTTTTTGATTGTGATCTCTGGTGATACTTTCGAACATGCCAGCGCTTATATCATCATGGCGATATTTGCCAATACGCGTGTCACCAACATGAAAAATATATCCACGACATGATTTAATAATTAACGCAGTAAATGTGGTCAGCCATTGAACACTATGTTGATGAACATTAGCTTGATTTTGCCGAGAGTTTTGACTGTTACTTTCACCCTGCAGTTCAAAATCACTAGCTCTTTCACCCTGAGAAAATAGCCACTGGTTTAAACTTTTTAGTACTTTAGCGGCAGATTTATCTGTTGACCATGATTCTGCAGTCGCGTAATAAGATTGGATAAATTGTGTTACTGACATTTGCGATGCTTGAGCTGCATGGCTAGCACTTGAAACGCCATCTGCAATAGCAATAGCGATACCTTTTGACTCTCGCTCAGCCGCACTAGGTTGCAATGCCGCAAAAGCATCTTGGTTTTCAGCTTTTTTACCTGCTTTAGATGCGCCGCCAATGACAACTTCTAAAATAGCTTTACCTTGAGGTTGCGCAGCACTGATTTTCGCTGCGCTTTTTACTATATCACCTTGGTGATTTACTTTATTTGCAACCATAATCTTAACTGACGCTTATTAGCTCTACGGTGCCATCTTCATGAACTTCGGCGATACTACCTTTAGGCTCTTCCATAAATAATAAGGCGACAAATCCTATTACTGCTGTTACGGCAATAACTAGAAAAAATTGGCTATAAGGAACAAAGGTTAATACAGTTAAATATACAACCGCGCCAACGTTTCCGTAAGCGCCTGTCATGCCAGCAATTTGCCCCGTTAGGCTACGTTTAATTAACGGTACCGCAGCAAAAACAGCTCCTTCACCAGCTTGCACAAAAAAAGAACATAGCATTGCTGTAACAACAGCTAATGCCAATGGCCAAGAGACGGAAATTAATGACATGGCGAAATAACCAAATGCTAAACCGGCGGTTAAAATTAATAATGTTTTCTTACGGCCAAATTTATCACTTAACCAACCACCACCCGGACGCGACATTAAATTCATAAAGGCGTAAGTTGATGCCAACATTGCCGCGAACACCATATCTAAGGCAAAGGTTTCTGCGAAGAAAAGTGGCAACATAGAAATCACCGCAAGCTCAGAGCCAAAGGTAGCAAAATATAATACGTTCAATACCGCCACTTGCTTAAATTTATATTGTTGTGCTGCCGGAATGGTAGTTTGAAAAACTTTAATATTTACTTTATAGGTTTGTATTAACTCAGCAATAAACAACAAACATAACCCTAAATAAACTAAAACTGCATTTTGCTCTGAAAGTAAGCTGACGCCATTTGGCGATAACTTCCATGTTAATAAAGCTAACGCGCCATACATAGGCAATTTCATTAAAATCAATAAAAAGAAGTCATTACGGCTGGTCACTAGCATGGCACCACTACTACGAGGTTTGAAGTAGGTTGAACCTTGTGGCGTATCGGTGACATTAAAATACCAAATAAAACTAAAAATTAAACTCAGTATTCCCGTTATCGCCACCGCATACCGCCAGCCATCTTCACCACCAAAAAACAAAGCTAAACTAGGTAGCAACATGGCGGCAGCAGCTGAACCGAAATTGCCCCAGCCGCCATATATGCCCTCAGCCGTTCCTAATTCATTTGCGGGGAACCATTCACTCACCATACGAATGCCAATAACAAAGCCAGCACCAATAAAGCCTAGTAAAAATCGAGACAATGCTGCTTGTTCAAAACTTGAAGCAACAGCAAACATACAACAAGGAATACTACATATGGCTAACAACAAGGCATAAACCAAACGTGGGCCGTACCTATCAGTTAACATACCAATAATTACCCGTGCAGGTATGGTGAGGGCAACATTTAATAATAATAATGTTTTTATTTCCGAACTTGATAAGCCAAGACTGTCGGCAATAACGGAGAGTAAAGGTGCATGGTTAAACCATACGGCAAAGGTAATAAAGAACGCCATCCAACTTAAATGTAATATTTTCATTTTACCGACAAATGAAAAAATTTTAATCCCAGCTTGCTCTGCCATACAATTTGTCCTTAAGAAAATTTAATAGTTCAGCACACTACTCAGCAAGCTTAATACCACTGTAACAACTCTCCAAACAAAAACTTAAAAATCAAAACATTAGAGAATAAAACCTAAAAAATACAAGCTCTAATTTTTAGTGCAAAATCACCTTAACGGTGCTATTGCACACTTGAGGTGCAGCATTAAAAGATCAAATGTCTTATTGATAAAATGAGCCCCCCTGTGCAATCAACAAAGAAAACAGGCGCTTTACCACAAATTTACCGATAAATATTGGATCTCCGCTTACTTGGGTGTTATTATGCCGCGCCTTTTTTAACTTAATATAGGTTTATTTACTCCTGTATTACTGAGTTAATCAAGAAACAGGTTGTTTTTGGTCGCAAAAAACAACGACTTTTAATTATTACTTATAATGGATATTAACCATGACTGATTTATTTACACTGGAAGCTGAAGTACGTACAGATTTAGGGAAAGGTGCGAGCCGCCGCCTACGTCACGCGAACAAAGTTCCAGCAATTTTATACGGTGAAGGCCAAGAGCCGGTTTCTTTAACACTTGAGCACAAAAATGTTTACCGTGCACAACAAGAAGAAGCGTTTTACTCTCACGTATTAACTATCAACATCGACGGTAAGCCAGTTGAGTGTCTTTTAAAAGATATGCAACGTCATCCGTTCAAGCAAGTAGTAATGCACTTAGATTTCTTGCGCATTGACGCAACTCACGCTGTTCACGTTAATGTTCCAGTTCACTTCATCAACGAAGAAGCTGCTGAGAAAAAAGGTGGCAAAATGGCTCACCACGTGAATGAAATTGCAGTTAGCTGTTTACCTGCAAACATTCCTGAGTTCATCGAAATTGATGTTGCTAGCCTAGAAGTTGGTCAAACATTGCATTTATCAGACGTTGCTTTACCAAAAGGCGTTACATCTGATGAGTTAGCAAAAGGCGAAAGCCATGACCAAGCTGTTGCTTCATTAAATGCTCCTAAAGGCGCAAGTGATGATAGTGCAGAAGAAGCAACTGAAGAAGCTTCTGCTGAGTAATATTTAATTTACTCCTGATGATAAAGCTTAAAGGAATATGTTTTACGGCATGCCCTTTAAGCTTTTTAGTTTCAGATATACTTGAATTTATAGACCTTAAGTTTGAATAACAAGAGTAAACTATTAGATGACGATTCAATTAGTAGTCGGCTTAGGCAATCCAGGTTCTGAATACAGTAAAACACGTCATAATGCTGGTGATTGGTTTGTTCAAGAACTTGCGTCACGTTACAACATTTCTTTAAAGCCAGAAAAAAAATACTCCGGCCTCTACGGTAAAGGATTAATTGCAGGACAATTAGTTCACCTTCTTATACCAACCACTTTTATGAATTGTAGTGGCAAAGCTGTAGCACCATTAGCAAATTTTTTTCGTATCCCCGTTGAAAACATTTTAGTCGCTCACGATGAACTAGATATGTTACCTGGCGTTTGTAAGATCAAACAAGGTGGCGGACATGGTGGCCACAATGGCTTACGCGACATTATTTCGTGTATGGCAAATAACAAAGAATTTTATCGGTTACGCATAGGTATTGATCATCCAGGTCACCGCGACCGCGTTACTGGGCATGTACTTGGAAAAGCACCTGCCAACGAACAAAACTTAATTGACCAAGCAATAGACGAAGCTGCGCGCTGTTTTGAAATTTGGCAAAAAGACGATATTAAAAAAGCTCAAAATCGTCTACATTCTTTTAAAGCGCAATAATAAATATTGCGACAACATTATAGGTAAACATCATGGGATTTAAATGTGGTATTGTTGGCTTGCCCAACGTCGGGAAATCAACACTTTTCAACGCACTTACTAAAGCGGGCATTGAAGCTGCTAACTTTCCATTTTGTACAATTGAACCTAATACTGGTGTAGTACCGGTACCAGATCCTCGCTTAGATGCATTAGAGAAAATTGTTAACCCTGAACGCGTTCTAGCAACTACAATGGAATTTGTTGATATTGCTGGTTTAGTCGCTGGTGCGTCTAAAGGTGAAGGCTTAGGTAATAAGTTTCTAGCTAACATTCGTGAAACTGATGCCATTGGCCATGTAGTTCGTTGTTTCGACAATGAAAATATTATTCATGTTTCTAATCAAGTAAGCCCTGCTGATGATATCGATGTTATCAATACTGAATTAGCACTATCTGATATGGATACTGCTGAGCGCGCTATTTTCCGTTTAGCGAAAAAAGCTAAAGGTGGAGATAAAGACGCTAAATTTGAAATGCCAGTATTAGAAAAAATACTAAAGCATGTTGAAGACGGCCACATGGTCCGCTCTTTAGAATTAACTAAAGAGGAAAAAGCAGCAGTTGCCTACTTAAACTTTTTAACGATCAAACCAACAATGTACATCGCTAACGTTAACGATGATGGCTTTGAGAATAACCCTTACCTTGATGCAGTACAAAAAATAGCTGATGCTGAAGGTGCTATTGTTGTTGCCGTTTGTGCTGAAATTGAAAGTGAGCTGTCTGAAATGGATGACGAAGACCGTGTTGAGTTTATGGCAGACCTTGGCCTTGAAGAACCAGGTCTAAACCGTGTTATCAATGCTGGTTACTCTTTACTTCACTTACAAACCTATTTTACTGCCGGTGTTAAAGAAGTTCGTGCATGGACAGTAAAACAAAATGCTACTGCGCCACAAGCAGCAGGGGTAATTCATACTGACTTCGAAAAAGGCTTTATTCGCGCTGAAGTCGTCGCTTATGAAGACTTTATCGAGTTTAATGGTGAATCTGGCGCTAAAGAAGCAGGAAAATGGCGTTTAGAGGGTAAAGAATACCGCGTAAAAGATGGTGATGTGGTGCACTTTAGATTTAATGTTTAATGTTTTATCATTAATAATAACGAAAGAGAGCTCAGGCTCTCTTTTTTTATCCAAAGATAGAGGGCATTAGTTCAATATCGTCATTACGTTAGTACTTCTTAAATAAGAATACTCAGTTAAACTGACGCTCAAGCACTTTGCTTTGAGCCAAGTAAATACATGTATACGTAAAATACCATCAAAGAATATTTTATTATTCAAACTAGCCTTAAATCTGTCACCAATACTGGCAAACTTAGATATTCAGATTAAACTTGTTATAACAACAATAAAACTACACTTAGGAAATTTATGAAAACTACTCTAATAACCTCTCTCGTACTTGCTACAGCCTTATCATATACACCACAAACATTTGCATTCGAAGATAGTATGTCTTTACGCATTTGTGAGTATGTCTCTATTAATGATAAAAAACGTTTACGAAAATACTTAAAATCAAGCAAACTAAAAGTGCGTACTATATTCGATAGTGTTCGATGTAATGGTAAAAATGTACTTGTTTTTGCGGCCTCTTCTAATGCTTTAGATGTGGGCGAGTATGTTATAGGGAAATTACCAGTAAAAACAGTAACAGAAAACCTAGCTGCGGTAACAGAACACTCAGCTCATTTAGCTAAAGTCGCTAACAAACGTATAGAATAGATTTACAGCCACTTATACAAATGTATCCATTTTACCGATAACACAATGGATGCATCTGTATATTTCTATTTTTTTGTGCAGATATACGACAAATTGCACAGCGATTAGCCAAACAGTAAAAAAGTATCATTTTTTTACCAAAAAACGGTTGACGTATTGCAATGAGATTTGCATAATACGCGCCACTTGCTGAGAGGCAAGAAGGAAAGAAGAAAAGGCTACATAGCTCAGCTGGTTAGAGCACATCACTCATAATGATGGGGTCCCAGGTTCAAATCCCGGTGTAGCCACCACTTCTATCTAAGTAAGAATTGAAATGCGGGTTTGGCGGAATTGGTAGACGCGCTGGATTTAGGTTCCAGTATCGCAAGATGTGAGAGTTCAAGTCTCTTGACCCGCACCATTTCAATGTAGCTAGTATGAAAATAATAGCTACGAAAGTAAGTACATTGCTGGGGTATAGCCAAGCGGTAAGGCAGCGGGTTTTGATCCCGTCATTCTGAGGTTCAAATCCTCATACCCCAGCCACTTTCTTTTATACTCTGTACTATTCGAAAGTTAACCAATGTTACTAACTTCATCATAAAAGTATCCTGTTGGGGTATAGCCAAGCGGTAAGGCAGCGGGTTTTGATCCCGTCATTCTGAGGTTCAAATCCTCATACCCCAGCCACTTTTTGATTAAAATAATTCTCATAAGATATGAGAAGACTACCTAGAAATGCGGGAGTGGCGGAATTGGTAGACGCGCTGGATTTAGGTTCCAGTATCGCAAGATGTGAGAGTTCAAGTCTCTCCTCCCGCACCATTTCATTGTTTATCTTAAATTCAAAATAAATTCTCCAAAGTTAATTTATACTTTTTTATTCCTAGACTCACTCTAAAGCATTTTCTTACCTATCGAGCATAGCTATCACAGCACCTAACAATCAATTAAAACACAAAAAAGAGCTTATGAAGCTCACTCTTTTATTTCTGTGTTTAAATTCCGCAAGCATATGCCAATGCTTTATTCTTAATGAGAGGAATTTTGTTTACCAATGACAATGCGGTATTACGTGCAAATTTAACTAAAGGAGATACATGACCAAATGATAAATATAGTGCATCCATTGCTGTCATCATAATTAAATTTTCCTTTCTACGTTTTTGCTCATATCGAGCAAGAACCCTTACGTCATGCCATGACTCCCCATTGCTTATTGCTTCTGCCAATACACTTTGTAAGGCTTTAACATCTTTAAAGCCTAAATTAACGCCCTGGCCTGCCATGGGGTTAATTGTGTGGGCGGCGTCACCAACTAGAACAACACGACCTTTACTATATTGATTTGCGTGGCGTCTTGTTAACGGAAAAGGCGCTCTAGCAACAACTTTAACTTTTCCAAGCCTTTCCGGAAAATGTTGCTTTATTGCTTGTTCTAATTTCGAATTAGACAATGAGGCTAATCGAGTGATCTCTTCTTTTTCATGATACCAGACCAGTGAAGCCGTATTTTCCGGCATAGGTAACATTGCGACAGGGCCCGTCGAAAAGTACTGTTGCCAAGTTATATCTTGCTGCGATAACTCAGTTTTGACATTTATCAACATAGCTGATTGTGCATAATCCCAACCGGTAGTGCCAATATCGACTAACTTCCTCACTTGTGAATTAGCGCCATCGGCCGCAATAACCAACTTAGCTGTTATAGCCTGTGAAGATAAAGTCAGCTTAACATGAGCTGTAAATTGCTCAAGATTAAGTAGTGATTCGGGACAAAACATCTCAATACTATTGTGGTTTTCTATTTGCTGCCAAAGAGCAAGTTGAATTAATCGGTTTTCGATAATATGGCCAAGATGGCTTTGGTCAATATCTGCGGCATTAAATTCTGTATAAGCTTGTTCATGCTCCCATACGGCTAGTCGCTTATAAGGGCAAGTTCGACATTGTTGCAATCGCTGCCAAGCTCCCAATTGTTTCAATAATTGCTCTGATGCTAATGAAATAGCAGAAACTCTTAAATCAAAAGCCTGTTCAGAGCTATACGCTACTGGTTTGTTACGTTCAATGACAGCCACTTTAAGGCCTAATTCAGCCAAAGATAATGCGCTTGCCGCCCCCACCATTCCACCACCAACAACAACACAATCAAATTGCTTCATAACAAGATTAATACCCTGACAAATATAGCTTTATTCTACCCAACCTGAGATGGTAATTCGATGTTTATGTGCAGGATTGTTTAATTTCTTAACACTATGCGGCATCGGGTGCGACAACTTTAAAAGCACTAAACTATTAAATTTTGGTTCTATTTGCTTTCTAAAGAATTTAATTTTTTTGGGATATAGTTCTAACTGGCCACCATATTTTTTTTTCCAGCCTTGAGATAGCTGGTAAACAAAAGCATATTTTCCTGCACTGCCATCTGTATGGTAGCTAATGAATTGTTCTTTTTTAAACATGGCAAAAAATGTGTCCCGCAACTGCCCATCATCAATCAATGAATGTTTTTCCAACAAAGCCTTTATCTTATCACCAATATCTCGATGTAATGCTGCTTGCCCATGTTGCTTTGCGTGTTTATTGCTTGAGCGATAAAAAGAAAATGAAAATTGTTTACGGTCGAGAGATTTCAGTGCCTGCGTATGCCTTTGCTTATTGATAACATTACTAGAAATTCTATCTTTTATATTTGTTAACGGTCGATAGGGAGTAGTCAACAAGTTCCATTTTTTAAAGTGATTATTTTTAATTATTTTATTCTTTAACTGCAAGGCTTCGCTGTGAGGTAAAAAATCACTAATTTGTACAAAGCCTTTTTTTTCTAATTTTTCAAACCATTGCATTAAATAAAATACCTAAATAAAATTATTCTATTGGCACTATCTTTAACATTATTGTCCGTTATAATCAAAAGTTGTTAACGCACCACTCTGAAGAATATTAAAATTAAAAGGGAATAATTATGTCTGCATTAAAAAAAGAACAACGTATTGCTAAAGATATAAACTTAGTTTACGACTTATCTGAGAAACCTAACTTAAGTCAACTTAAAGCTTATGAAGATCGAGCCGTTGTTGCTAAGTTAAGAGCTGATTTAGTCTTGCCAAGTGACAAAATTTTAACAGTTGATATAGATTTTGATACCACAAGTGGCTACCATGACAATGCCATCATGGTGATGGATGATTTTGGTGTCGAGATGATCGCCACAGCATTTGAAGTGAAATATGGAAAAGAGCATGCAGATAAAGTGCGTGCAGCATGGGCAAAGAAACAACATGATAGTGCACCACGAAAACCAACTTACCTATTGGTACAAAAGCCAATGCTTGATGATAAAGTACCAAATGTTTATGCTGCATGCGGTGAAGGTGTACATCCACCTAAAGAAGCACCTGAAAGCATTACATAAAAATCTAACACTTCCATTGAAAATTAATAACTTAACATGGCGATTTTATTCGCCATTTTTTTTAATAATGCTGTCTTTTTCAAGTTTTTCCTTTGCGCAAAAGCCAGAAGTTCATTTCCCAGATGGTGACAGCATTGCCCAAGATCAAAAAGGCTTTATCTGGCTAGCTTCAGCAACGGGTTTAGTGAGGCATAGTGGCGACGATAGCATTACCTTTAATAGCAACAATGATAACTGGCCGCTACCATTTAATTGGATCAATGACATTCATTTTATTGATGAAAAAAATTTATTACTAGCGACAGAAACTCATCAATTATGGCTTTTTGATACTTCCACAGGCGAAGCGAAACAGTTAAACATTGATATTCATAGAAAAAGCATTTACAAGGTTATTGCGCATAAAGGTTATTATTACTTAGATGTTCCCGACAAGTTATACCAAATAGATTCAACGAACTTAGCAACTACAGTACTGGCAAAAAACATCAGTATTAAAGCTTTAAAGCATACTAATGACTTCGTTTACATCTCTTCTAGTAAAGGTTTATACCGGTTTAACGGAAAAAAACTACAATTATTAGTTTCTGGAAACATATCAGCAATGGAAACGGTTGCTGATAAAGTCATTTATTCCCACGATGATAAACTTACCATTCTGTACGATAGTGGTATTCAGCATAGCATTAATATTGAAGATAAAATTTTAGCTCTGGCAAAATCAAACACGCTAAACAGTTTTTTCAGCGTTAACCAACTAGGTAAGATTAAAATGTATGACCTCAAGAAACTTACGACTGTTTCTCATACATATCCCAATATTAATCAAACCTACATAAAAAAATTATACCATGATAACTCCGGAGTATTATGGGTAATAACAAACCATGGAGTTGAGCAGTTAATACCATCAGTAAGCCAAAACATTCCTCTTATTTTTGACGTGTTTAGTAATAGAATAATGCTTACGTCTCATCGCAACAGTATAGTCATTGGTAGCTATGGTTCGGGCCTAAATGAACTCAACTCCACCCCTCTATTATTACCTAAAAAAATCAATGATAGTTTCAGTAAAAGAGCTAAAATAATTACCGATTTGTATCCCCTAGACGAAATAATTTATATTTCTACGTTTGATGGTTTATGGCAATACAATGCGATAGAAAAGCAACTATCAAGAGTTAATTTTCCTGAGAACAATAAGCTATTATTAGATATAAGCTACAAAAACGATTTGCTTTATTTATCAACGAATACAAATGGTGTTTTAATTTACGACACCAATAAAAAACAATTATTCAAACATATAGAAGGCAAAGAGTTGTCTTCTAGTGAAGCCATCAATGCATTACCACTAGACAATGAAGAAGTGTGGATAGCCACGTCTTCTGGTGTTGATATATATAGTACAAAAAGTAATTCGAGTAAAACACTGATAGGCCTTGGTCAAAGTAAAGTCATTTCATTACTAGAATATAAAAGCAAGGTTTTTGTAGCAACAAAAGGTGATGGTATATTTGTCTACAATCTTAAAGGAGAATTACTTGCACACTTAGCAAAAAGTCAAAGCTTTGGTTACATGGCTTTATTAAATGGAGAGATATGGGCACCCGGCCACCCTGGGCTACACATTATTAACCCTGATACTTATCAGGTAAAAATGGTACCTAATACTGAAGAGATAACTTTTACCAAAAGGCCTATACTATACGATAATATGGTCTACGCTGGCCATTATGGTGGAATACTAAAAGTGTCATTAACACCATTTAAAAATATACAATCAAAAATATACATTAGTAAAACCATCGCCTCTGGTAAAACTCAACTTTTAAGTCATAATATTGAAATTGACTCATCTAATGATGTAGTTACATTAGAATTAGCAAGCTTAGATTTTCGTCCCGGCAAAAGAAAACAATTCAAATATAAGATCAATAATGGTAACTGGCACAAAGTAAATAGCAGCCAGTTAACACTTACAGGACTATCATCAGGTAATTATCACCTTGAAATTATGGGCACCAACAGCTTAGGACAATGGAGTGACTTTAAAGCTTATGCTGATATAACTGTTGCATACCCCTGGTATTGGCACCCTAGCACTAGAATAGTCTACGCGGTATTAATCATAGCTACTGTACTATTAGTCCTTTGGCTTTTATATCTGCGTAGCCGGTCAATCAGTCATATTCATCAGCTATTAAACGAGGAGATTAAAACACATGGTCAATCCACTTCAATTATTCGTCGTAAATTGGAAAGAGTGCAAAACTTAATCAACCCTACAGCTAAAATACAACATAGTGAGGGCCTAAGCCAGAAGCAGTCAACTCTCAAGTGCGAAGAAGTTCAGCACCTTATAAGTGAATGCTTAACAGAGCTTAAAACACAAAATAGCCACGCAGAGCCCAGTAGTCTATCTGGTAGCTCATTAGTGGTAGCCTTGCCTTATTTAGCTGATTACTTTCACCAACAATATCATGTCCTTGTTTCACTAAAACTCGACATCACTTGTGAAAAAATTGACTATGCTATTCAAATAGCGATTTATCGCATTACTTATGAAGCAATTCTAGCAGCAATTAACAATGGCAATGGTGGTGTTTTCACCGTCCATATCAATGAGTCAAATAATAAAGTTTGGCTAAAAATTACTGACAACGAGCAAAGTTTTGCTCAATTTAGTAGTAAAATTAACTTTAATATGACGATGTACTATATTCGCCAAATTGCCAATAAATTCAATGCCACTTTTCATACTTACGATAATCAAGAACATGGTAGTGAAATAATCATATCGATTCCATTAATGAATATGTCATAGCACTATAAAAAGTATTTTCTCACCAGTGTTTTTCTAAGCTAGCATCAAAGGCGAAGAAAGAGTAAAATATGCCCCCTTAAATTCTCTAGCAAAAACTAGAATCAATTTCATAGCAAAGATTAGGCGCGAATAAATGAGCAAAAAGTTATACATCAAAACTTGGGGCTGTCAGATGAACGAGTACGACTCGCAGAAAATGGCTGAACTTTTAGACTCGACCCACGGGTTTGAGTTGGCTGAAGAGGCTGAAGACGCAGATGTGATCTTGCTAAATACTTGTTCGATTCGTGAAAAAGCCCAAGAAAAGGTCTTTCATCAATTAGGTCGTTGGAAAAATTTAAAAAACGACAACCCTGATCTTATTATCGGTGTTGGTGGCTGTGTTGCTTCACAAGAAGGTGATGCAATTCGTAAACGCGCACCTTATGTTGATATGGTATTTGGTCCACAAACATTGCACCGTTTACCCGCAATGATCAAACAAGTCACCGGTAATAAAGACTCCATCGTTGATGTTAGCTTTCCTGAAATTGAAAAATTTGACAGTTTACCTGAGCCAAAAGCCGATGGTGCAACCGCCTTTGTATCGATTATGGAAGGGTGTAGTAAATATTGTACCTTCTGCGTAGTGCCATACACTCGTGGTGAAGAAGTTAGTCGCCCGCTTGATGATGTATTATATGAAATTGCCCAATTAGCAGAACAAGGTGTTCGCGAGGTAAATCTATTAGGGCAAAACGTTAATGGTTACCGCGGTGACTCGCATGACGGTACTATTTGTCGTTTCTCAGAATTATTGCGTTTAATTGCCACGATTGATGGTATTGACCGTATTCGTTACACCACGTCTCACCCAATTGAATTTACTGATGACATCATTGATGTTTATGCCGATGTTCCTGAGCTAGTAAGTCATTTACATTTGCCAGTACAAAGTGGCTCTGATCGCATTTTAACGCAAATGAAGCGTGGCCATACCGCGATAGAATACAAATCGCAAATTCGCAAACTGAAAAAAGCACGTCCTGATATTTGTATGTCGTCTGACTTTATTATTGGTTTCCCAGGTGAAACTGATGCTGATTTTGAAGCGACAATGAACTTGATCAAAGCTGTTGATTTTGATTTAAGCTTTAGCTTTATTTATAGCGCTCGTCCAGGTACACCAGCAGCCGATATGATTGACGATATTAGTGATGATGTGAAAAAGCAGCGTTTACAAATATTGCAAGACCGTATTAGCCAACAAGCACTACATATTGCGCGCCAAATGCTTAATACCGAGCAACGTATTTTAGTTGAAGGACCATCGAAGAAGAATCCGATGGAGCTTCGAGGCCGTACAGAAAACAATCGTATCGTAAACTTTGTTGCGCCACACACGGTAATTGGCCAATTTGTTGACGTAAAAATCACTGATGTTTATGCCAACTCACTACGTGGAGAGTTAGTACGTCAGGAAAGTGAGATGGGCTTAAGAATAGCACACTCTCCAGCTGATATATTAGCGAACAGCCATCACCAACCAGGTGAAGTTTCTGTGGGCGAAAGACCTGCCGATGAATTAGGTGTTGCAACCTATATCCCTTAACGATGATAGCAACGGTAAACATATAGTTTGTTTACCGTTTTCAATCAATGTTACACGCATCAGGAATAACTTTTGAGTAAAAATACCAGTATTAATTTTGAGCTTTCTCCGACTGATAATAATCGATTGGCTAATTTATGCGGTGCTATGGACGACAACCTAAAGACTATTGAACGTCGAATGGGTGTTGAAATAAGCTATAGAAGTCATGAATTTAAAGTAATGGGGAAAGTGATTAACTGTGAAGCAGTTAAAAAGCTTTTAATAAACCTATACCTAGAAACCGAAATTGTTAAAGGTAAATCAAAAGACATTAGCGACAAAATGGTCCATTTAGCAATTCTTGATGCCGGCACGTTAGAGGTTGATATTAACAAACTTGATGCTAAATTCGATGACATACTTACCATAAAAACTAAACGCGGCGTAATTAAACCTCGCAACGAAAATCAGCAAGATTATGTAAAAAACGTCATAACTAACGACATTAGTTTTGGTGTTGGCGTTGCAGGCACAGGTAAAACATACCTAGCCGTCGCTTGCGCCGTTGAAGCGTTAGAACGTCAAGAAATTCGACGTATCTTACTGACTCGCCCAGCCGTAGAAGCAGGTGAAAAGCTTGGCTTCTTACCCGGTGATTTATCGCAAAAAGTCGACCCATACCTACGCCCTCTTTATGATGCCTTGTTTGAAATGTTAGGCTTTGAAAAAGTTGAGAAGCTCATTGAACGTAATGTTATTGAAGTTGCCCCATTGGCATACATGCGCGGTAGAACTTTGAATGATGCGTTTATTATTCTTGATGAGAGCCAAAATACCACCGTTGAACAAATGAAAATGTTTTTAACTCGTATTGGTTTTAATTCCAGAGCGGTTATAACAGGTGATATCACTCAGGTTGATTTACCACGCGGACAAAAGTCAGGCTTACGCCATGCGATTGATGTATTAGACGATATTCCAGGCGTTAGTTTTAACTTTTTCCAGTCAAAAGATGTTGTACGCCACCCGGTTGTTGCTCGTATTGTTGATGCCTACGACGCCTTTGAACAAAAAGAAAATCGTTTGAAAGCAGAGAAACAACAACGCAAAGCTAATGAAATGGCAAACGCCGCGAATAGCTTTAGTGAGAATTCGAGTGGCAACTCTGATGAAAGTTCAAATGAAAAATAACGGTCCTAGTATTTGCTTAGATTTACAAATTGCTTATGACAAAGCTAAGGACAGTCAAAATCTGCCAAGCCAGGAGGATTTTCAACGCTGGGTAGAAGCGGCATTAACACCGTACGAAAAGCCATTTGAGCTCACTGTTAGATTAGTTAGCAGTGAAGAAAGCCAGCAATTGAATGCTCAGTATCGCGGTAAGGATAAGCCAACCAATGTGCTGTCTTTTCCATTCGAGGTTCCTGAAGGTATTGAACTTGATTTACTTGGTGATTTAATTATTTGTGTGCCAGTCGTTGAGCAAGAAGCTATAGAGCAAAATAAAGCACTGAGCGCTCATTGGGCTCATATGGTTGTTCATGGCTGTCTACACTTATTAGGCTATGATCATATTGACGATGATGAAGCTGATGAGATGGAAGCGTTAGAAACGAAAATTATTACGACATTGGGCCTCCCTGCACCGTATGAATTAAATGAATGACAAGAAAGTAGAATAGCGATTATTAACAGGCTGTAATATTGAGTTAGTTCAGTTAAATTGTAACTGAGTAATAAAATATCAATATATTACTTGAAATAATTAAAAATCGGTTACAAACTAACCAACTGTTTTAGCATTATAAATGCAAACCACAAGGATTTAACAAGGCTCTATGAGCGACGACCAACCCCATTCTAGCAACGGTTCTTCAAGCAAATCTATCTTGGACAAAATTGTACAAGTATTTACTGGAGAACCGAGAAATAAAGAAGAGCTCGTAGACGTACTAAACGATGCTGAAGACCGCGAATTAATAAACCCTGAAATCAAACAAATGATAGAAGGCGTACTCGAAGTATCAGATATGCGAGTACGTGACATTATGATCCCCCGCTCACAGATGGTGACATTAGATATTAATGACGATTTTTTTGATAAATCACTACCCATTATTATTGAGTCGGGGCACTCTCGATTCCCTGTCATCAATGATGATATAGATCATATTGAAGGGATATTATTGGCAAAAGATTTACTTGCTTATGGCTTTCAGCAAACGGAAGAAGAATTTACTTTAGGAAAAATTATCCGCCCAGCGATAATAGTGCCTGAAAGCAAAAAAGTTGACCCACTACTAAAAGAATTCCGTCAACAGCGTTATCATATGGCTATTGTCGTTGATGAATATGGCGGTGTTTCAGGTGTTGTTACCATTGAAGATATTCTAGAGCTTATTGTGGGTGAAATTGAAGATGAAACTGATGATGCGATAGAAGAAGATATTAAACATTTGGCAGGGCAAGTCTACCAAGTTAAGGCGTTAACTGAGATAGCAGACTTTAACTGTTATTTTAACGTTAAATTTAATGAAGACGATGCCGACACTATTGGCGGTATAGCCTTGCAACATTTTGGTCACATGCCGAAGAAGACGGAACAAATTACCATCAACAAATTAGCATTTAAGGTAACGTCTGCAGATAATCGTCGCATTCAAACCTTACAAGTCACCATTCCGAAAGAACATATAATTACAGGTAAAATCGTTGACTAAACTTCCATGTTAAAAAAATTTGCCTCACGCATTAAACAAAACTTAACCAGCAAAGAAAATGGCCTTAGTTTACTACTAGGGCTAGGTTTGGTGTTTTGCTATGCCCCCTTTTCTTACTATGCTTTAATCGCTATTATATTACCGACATGGCTGTATACACTGCAAGGTAAATCACCAAAATCTGCAGCAAAACAAGGCTTTGTTTTTGCCTTTGGTTGGTTTGCAGCCGGTATTAGCTGGGTGCATGTCAGTATTGATCAGTTTGGTGGTTTGCCACTGGCTATTTCAATTTTATTAATGGTACTGCTTTGCTTATATTTAGCCTTATTTTTAGCGTTAGCTTGTTATCTTAGTGCTCGTTTTTCAGCTAATAAGCAGCTCGATTTATGGATGTTATTACCCATTTGGTTGTTTGCTGAATTTTTACGCGGAGTATTTTTAACTGGTTTTCCTTGGCTAACTTTAGGTTACAGCCAAATTGATGGTCCGTTAGCTGCTTTTGCCCCAATTATTGGTGAAAAAGGTCTTAGTGCGCTAGTTATTTTACTAAGCATCTCACTGGTATATATCATCAAAAATAAGCATCGCTATTTACATGGCGCCTTAATTTTCACTATCGCGATATCAGCATTAGTTTTGAATAAAGCAACGTGGGTTACGCCAACAGGAAAAACAGTAACAACGGCCATTGTTCAAGGTAATATTGAACAAGATCTAAAGTGGTCGCCAGAGCAAACTTGGCCAACCATGCTGAAATATTTAGATTTAACACGAAAAAATTATCCTGCTGATATTATTATTTGGCCTGAATCCGCCATTACCGCCGTTGAACCCAGTACGCAAGCACAAGACTTTCTAGCAATTGCACAAAGCTCAGCGTTACTCAATAATAGTGCGATTATTTCTGGCATTATTGATTACGATATAAATAACAGACATTACTACAATAATTTAGTAGTTATTGGCAAATACCACCAAGATGATCAGTTTGGTGGCTATCAATATAACAACAGTAATCGCTATACAAAAAATCATCTTTTACCCATAGGAGAGTTTGTCCCTTTTGCCGAATGGTTAAGGCCAATAGCGCCATTTTTTAACTTGCCAATGTCTGCATTTAGCCGTGGCAACTATGTGCAGAATAATTTGATAGCCAATGGCTACCAGCTTTTACCCTTAATTTGTTTTGAAGTTGCCTTTGCAGAACAGCTTAGCGCAAACTTTTCTGACCAAACTGACCTTTTACTCACCGTCAGCAACGACGCTTGGTTTGGCGACTCTCATGGCCCGCATCAGCATTTAGAAATAGTGCGCATGCGAGCGCTTGAGTTTGGTCGACCATTTCTTCGCGCAACGAATAACGGCATCACTGCCGTTGTTAATCATCAGGGTGAAATAATAAAGCAAATCCCTCAGTTTGAAGAAGCAGTACTTAGTACTGAAGTATCACTTGTTAAAGGTATTACTCCATATGCGAGCAATACCAGACTGATCGACTTCGCCATACCACTATTCTTGTTATTGTTGGCAGGCGTGCGTCGATGGAAGTTTAAATCGTAGCTACTCCAAAATACACCTAACCATTTCAAATTACTCCTAATGACTTCTATCAATGAAGATAAAGCGCTAATTGACAGCGCTTTATCACATTAGACAATCTATCTATTCTTTTAACTTGTTATTCATTAAAACTTTTTTACCTTTTATTTTTCACTAAAAATACTCTGTAAGGCCCTAAAAGTCTGATGAATTCTTTTTCACTGTATTCATCACCGATAAAGTAATAAGAATTAATCGCATTATTTTTAAACCTTTTTCACTTTAGCCACGACTTAAGTTTATGTTGGTGCCCTATTAGCAAATGGTCTTGCTAAAGATAACGCACTGACGTTGACATTCGGGGGAAGTCATGTCGATTAAAGATACCAGTGAACAAGATAGCCAAATAGTAAAAAACAAATCACCTAAAAAACGTTGGGCAATTATTACCGTATCCGCCATTGTTGTTGCCAGTATTGTTTGGCAAGTTGCGCCTGCCGCTTCACGTTGGAGCAAAGCTCAACAGTCGGTTTCACTTGAACGTGTCAGGCTTGCCACAATTACTCAAGGCGATTTCACGCGTGATATTTCAGTACTTGGACGCGTAGTCGCGGCGGTAAGTCCAACCGTTTATAGTCCTGCTGATGGCACTATTACGTTAATGATTGAAGCCGGTCATGAAGTTGAGCAAGGGCAAGTTATCGCAAAGCTTGAAAGTCCAGAATTAAACAGCCGACTTTTTCAGCAACAAGCTTCTTTGGAAGGTTTACAGTCAACTTTTGACCGTCAAAAAATTCAAGCGAAAAAGCAAAGATTGATCGATCAAAAAGCCGTTGATTTAGCCAATGTAAAACTTGTTACCGCGAAAAGAGAAAAACGCCGCGCTGATTTAGGCTTCAAAAAAAGCGCTATTAGCCAAATTGATTTTGAAAAAGCACAAGACGAATTAGAGCAAGCAAACTTGCAACATAAGCATGCAGTACAAGACGCGGCGCTCAATATCGAAAGTTTAGATTTTGACAGCCAATCATTACAACTAGACATTAGACGCCAGAATTTATTAGTAAAAGAGTTACAACGCCAAGTAGATGGGCTAAATATCGCATCTCCTGTCAATGGTATTGTTGGCAACCTAAGTACCGATAACAAAACGTTTTTAAGTAAAAACCAAGCTATTTTAACCATAGTTGACCTATCGCAGTTTGAAGTTGAAATTGAAATACCTGAAAGTTACGCCGATGACTTGGCCATAGGTATGGAAGTAAATATTCAATTTGAACAACAGCCCTTTCGTGCTCGCCTAGTAACAATTTCCCCCGAAATACTGAATAATCAGGTTACTGGGCGAGTGCGTTTCACTAAAGAAATTCCCAAAAAACTACGCCAGAACCAACGCTTAAACACCCAAATCATTCTTGAGTACAAAGAAAACGTATTACAAGTTCAACGTGGTCAATTCTTAGATAGCAGCGGAGGCCGGTTTGCTTACAAAGTCAACAACGGCTTGGCTGAAAAAACGGCCATCACAACAGGTGCACGCAGCTTAAGTCACGTTGAAATATTACAAGGCTTAAGCGCTGGCGACCAAATTATTATCTCTGGTACCGATACCTTCAATGCCGCTGAACAAGTATTACTCAGCAATTAGTCAGCCATTTATAAATCACAAATTAACGCCGCTTCATGCACACATTGAAGCCATAACGATAAAACAGTTAACTGTTCATAAGATACAAGGGAATTCACATGCTAGTAATGAAAAACATCAATAAAATATTTCAAACCGCTGACATTCAAACCCACGCGTTACGCGATTTTTGCTTACAAGTAAATGAAGGTGACTTTGTTAGTGTCACCGGCCCGTCAGGCTCAGGAAAAACCACCTTTTTAAATATTGCTGGCTTACTTGAAACTTATACCGATGGTGAGTTTTTACTTGATGGTGAAGATGTTGGCACGCTTAATGACAACGGTCGTTCACGGATGCGTAATCAAAAAATTGGTTTTATCTTTCAAGGCTTTAATTTAATTCCTGACTTAAACCTCTACGATAATGTTGACGTACCACTGCGTTACCGCGGTTTTAATGCCAAAGAAAGAAAACGCCGTATTGAAGAGAACCTTGAGCGCGTTGGTTTAGCTTCAAGAATGAAACACTTGCCAAGTCAATTATCGGGTGGTCAGCAGCAACGTGTTGCCATTGCACGAGCACTAGCTACCGACCCTAGGTTTTTATTGGCCGATGAGCCAACGGGGAATCTCGACTCAGAAATGGCAAAAGGAGTTTTAACTTTACTAGAAGAAATTAACCAGCAAGGTACCACCATTATTATGGTCACGCATGACGCAGAATTAGCACAACGTGCCAAGCGCACTATTCAAGTCAAAGATGGCCGCGTAAGCGAACTAGAAATTGTCAGCCCGCAAATGAACCAAGCGATTGCTTAAAAACAGAAAAAGGATACATTTATGTTTAGCTATTATTTACGACTTGCTTGGATCAGCATAGTACGGCATTGGGGCTTAAGTTTACTAATGGTTTGCGCTATTGGTTTAGGTATTGGCGCGGCAATGACCACAGTTACCGTTAACTACCTAATGTCTGCTAACCCTATTCCTGAAAAAAGTGAACAATTATATTATGTGCAACTTGATAGTTGGGATGTTAATGACCCATTCGACGATGGCTTGAATCCACCTGACCAATTAACGTTTACCGACTCAAGTAACTTAATGCGCGCGCAAAAAGCTTTTCGCCAAAATGTACAAGCCCAAGCGTTCGGTGTTATAGAACCTGAAGATCCTGAAATGCTGCCGCTTATTGTTAACGGTAGAGCAAATTCTGCAGATTTCTTCACCATGTTTAATGTGCCGTTTATATACGGTAGTGGTTGGTCTAATCAAAGTGACGAAAGCAAAGAGTTTGTCGTGGTGCTAAGCAAAGAAACTAACGATAAACTTTTTGGTGGTGAAGACTCTGTCGGTAAATCCATTAAGCTTGAAGGCAATATGTTTCGCGTTGTTGGTGTAGTTGATACTTGGCAGCCTAAACCACGCTTTTACGACATCACAACCGGCGCCTTTAACGAATCAGAAGATATCTTTGTACCTTTTCATTTAATTGCAGATGAAAAAATATCACGTTCGGGTAATACCAATTGTTGGAAACCGACCGGCGATGGCTTTAAAGCTTTCCTTGCTTCAGAGTGTATTTGGACACAATTTTGGGTCGAACTTAAAACAGAACAAGAAAAAGAAGACTATTTACAGTTTCTCAATGCCTATGTTGAAGAACAAAAACAGTTTGGTCGTTTTCAACGTCCAGTGGATAACCGATTAAGTAATGTAATGGAATGGTTGGAAGTGCAAGAAGTAGTTGCTGACGACGCACAAATGATGATGGCGATGTCATTTATGTTCTTAATTGTTTGTTTGCTAAATACCGTTGGTCTATTACTGGCAAAATTTCTTGGTAAAGCGCCTGAAATTGGTTTACGACAAGCTTTAGGTGCAAGTAAAGCAACCTTGTTTAGTCAATATATTATTGAATCAGCCTGCATTGGCATTCTCGGTGGAATACTTGGCTTGTTACTGGCTTATTTAGGTTTAAAAGGCGTTGAAGGCCTTTATGGTGACTATATGCAGGGCTTAGCGAGTTTAGATACTAACATGGCAGTATTAGCCGTTGGACTTGCGCTAATATCAACCATTTTAGCCGGTTTATACCCAACGTGGCGCGCTTGTAATATTCAGCCTGCACAGCAATTAAAAAGCCAATAAAGTTCAACTAAAGTAGGAAATAATTATGTTAGAAACAGGACTTATTCTCCGCGCTTTAGCGCGTAATAAAATTGGTGCCTTACTTATTGCACTACAAATTGCATTGACTATGACCATTATGGTCAACGCCATTTTTATGATCCAAGATCGTCAGCATCAAATGCAGCGAGATAGCGGCCTTGACGAAGCCAATACTTTTTATTTAACCAATACCGTATTTGGTCAAGACTATAATATTCAAGCTCACCTACAAACTGATTTACACATGATTCGCAACACACCAGGTGTAATTGATGCAATACAAATTAATGCTGTTCCGCTGAGTAGTAGTGGTTGGTCAATGGCGCTTCAGCATGAACCAGGTGAAGATAAAGACGCGGTTGGCTCGGCGATATATATGGTTGATGAGCACGCAATAAACAGTATGGGACTAGAACTTATTGCAGGTATTAATTTTACTCAAGAAGATATTGAGTTACGTAAAGATGGTCAGTCAACTTGGCCTGCAAAAACTATTATCACTAAAGCATTTGCAGAAAACTTATACCCTGATGACTGGCAGTCAGCAGTAGGTAAAACGGTTTATATTTCACAAACCCAACCCATGCAAATTATTGGTATCGTCAAAGCCCTACAAGCGCCATGGAATGGCTGGAATGGGGTTGAACGCAGCATGTTAGTGCCATTTCACAGGGAATCTAAAGGTAGCTACTACTTTATTCGTACAGAAGAAGGCCGTCGTGATGCACTAATGCCGATTATTGAAAAAGCTTTAGCAGAAAGCGATAAAGAGCGGATTATTCGCCGTGTAACCACCGTTGAAGACACGCGCAAACGCAGCTACCGTCAACACAACGCTACCAATAAAATTTTGACCACCGTCGTTATCACATTAACCTTGATCACTGGCTTTGGTATTGTCGGTCTTGCTATATTTAGTATCAATCGACGTACTAAGCAAATAGGTACTCGACGTGCACTTGGTGCGACTAAAAGGCAAATTATGAGTTACTTTATGATGGAGAATTTTATTATTTCAGCCATTGGAAATGTTATCGGCTGCATTGGCGCTGTCGGGCTTAATATGTGGTTAGTCAGTACCTTTAACTTATCACCGATAAGCTTTGAATTAATTGCTTTTGGTGTTGTTGCATTGTTTATTGTTGGTCAGCTTGCCGTACTTTATCCTGCTAGAAAAGCAGCAATGATTGCACCAGCAACCGCAACAAGAACTATTTAACAATTTCCCCCATCATTTTAACTAGGGTCTTCGGACCCTTTTTTTCCTTTTAACTTTCATTTTTACTTATGAAAAAGATAAAAAACTCATTATTTTTCATGCTAGTATTTGTCAATAATAAAAAGAAATACTAAAAGGAATTCTAATGGCTAGCCTAGTATTATCAGTCAAAACCGCACTGCTTTTAGCAACATTAAGTCCAGCACTAGTGTTTGCAAAAACCACCTTAATTAAAAACGTTCAAGGTTATACCATTGCAGGCGATAAGTTAGCGCAATTTACTGCAATTCAATTCACTGATGATAAAATTGATAAACTGTATTTGGCAACCGAACCACTGCCAAGCGCAAAAGAATTAACAATCATCGACGGCCAAGGAAAGACCTTAATTCCAGGTTTAATAGACGCTCATGGTCACATATTAAGTTACGGATTAAGCTTATTACGTGCTGACTTAGTCAATAGTTCATCAGAGCAAGACGCGATCAACAAAACCTTAACATACGCCAAAGCAAATGCAGGGCTAACATGGATACAAGGCCGTGGCTGGAATCAAACACAATGGCCAAGCAATGCCTTTCCAAGTGCAAAAAGCCTAGATAAAGTATTCCCTGATCAACCCGTTTGGCTTAAGCGTGTTGACGGTCATGCGGGTTGGGCAAACTCAAAAGCGATGGCACTAGCGGGTATCACCAAAACAACAGTATCACCGGAAGGTGGTGATATTATTAAAGATGAAAATGGCGAACCAACCGGTATTTTTATTGATAATGCTATGGCGCTTATCGATAACGGTATTGCACCACTAACCATGAAGCAGCAAAAGCAAGTATTAGTAAAGGCAATGGACTCACTTGCAAGCTACGGGCTAACCAGCGTTCATGATGCCGGAATCGACAGTAATAATATTACTGCTTTTAAAGAACTTAGCCAAGAAGGAGAAATGAGCATTCGTATCAATGCCATGCTGTACTTGCCTTCGAATAATTGGCAACAAACGTTGACCGCAGGACAATACCAAAGTAATGATGATATGTTTACTTTTAATAGTGTAAAAATACAGGCTGACGGCGCCTTAGGTAGCAGAGGCGCGGCGTTAATTGAAGATTACTCTGACCACCCTGGCCATAAAGGCTTATTACTGAATACCCCTAAAGAATTTGAATACTTAGTCAAAACAGCAATGCAGCAAGGTTTTCAGGTCAATAGTCACGCTATTGGCGACAATGCCAATAAATTAGTGCTAGATACTTATGAGAAACAAATTAAAGCGAGTAAAAGCCAACGACTGCGTCACCGTGTTGAACATGCACAAGTGTTACGTTTAGCAGACATTCCACGCTTTGCAGAATTAGATATTATCGCGTCCATGCAAGCAACTCATGCAACCAGTGATAAAAACATGGCGCAAGATAGGTTAGGCAAAGAAAGAATACTTGGCGCTTATGCTTGGAGAAAATTACTTAATGCTAATGCTGTAATTGCTGCTGGCTCAGATTTTCCTGTTGAGTCGCCAAACCCTTTTTACGGCCTACATGCTTCAATAACACGACAAGATCATAACAATAGCCCGCAAGGTGGCTGGTTTGCTGAAGAAAAAATGACTCCACTTGAAGCATTTAGAAGCTTTACTGTTGATGCCGCTTATTCAGGCCATCAAGAAAAAATCATTGGCAGCCTAGCAACAGGGAAAAAAGCAGATTTTGTTTTACTTGAGCAAAACCTATTTGAAATGCCAGAGCAGGATATTTGGCAAATGGCGGTCGAAAAAACGTGGGTGAATGGCAAATTGGTTTATCAAAAAAATTAAATGACAACTTTAATCAACTTAATTAGCCGATTTTGGCAGAGCATTACCTTAATAGTTTTAACGCTTATAACGGTAGCTTCACTGTTTCCGGCTGAACATTTACCCGAAGTACCAGGTACAGATAAAACGCATCATTTTATTTCTTATTGTGCGTTAATGTTCCCTGCGGCTATTAGGAAACCTAAATATTGGTTCGCATTGGCGATTTTCTTCATAGTTTGGAGTGGTTTAATCGAACTAATTCAGCCTTACGTAAACCGTTATGGCGAGTGGCTAGATATGCTCGCCAACATGGGAGGCGTTATTTTAGCTATAGTTATTGCACAAGCTGTTCATTGGTATATTGCACTGCAAAAGGCGTAATAGTTAAAACTATTCAATCAAAAGGTTAGTTGTTGAGTTATATGTCAGTTCAAAATTAATAATAAAACTACTTTTTATTTAACCAAAAAAAAGCCCTTATGGGCTTTTTTTACATCCAATCAATTAATATTACTGTTGATGAATAGTCACTTTATTTCGACCACTCTCTTTTGACTTATATAAAGCACCATCAACATATTCAAGCCATTGTGATACGGAAGTAAATGATGGTTCGACCTCCGCAATACCTAAACTAATGGTGTATTTAATTTCTATATCATTATAAATAACCACCGACTCTTCAACAGTTTTACGCAAACGTTCAGCAAACACTACCGCATCATCAACATGCGTATCTGCTAGTAATATAACGAACTCTTCACCGCCATAACGTCCTGAAATATCGGTTTCTCGCACCTGCTCACGAATCAACTTTGATAGATGCCGTATAACGTCATCCCCCACCAAGTGGCCATAACTATCATTAACAACCTTAAAGCGATCAATATCAACCATAACCAAACTGCTTGAGTGGTTGCTACGTATATAGCGTTTAAATTCTGCTTCAATGCACTGTTGCCAGTAATTTCTATTCAACAACTGAGTCAGCCCATCTGTTTGACTCAAAATAGCTAAATGTGCATTTACTCTTTCTAATTCCTGTTTATGAGTTGCATTGTCAGTGACATCATATACCAGCAAACACAAATGTGAGATATCGCCCGTCGTTGATTTTAGTGGAATAAAAGTGGTGTTTTGGTACATAAAATCGGCTGTTCCGGTAATTGGCCGGTAGTTGTTGAACTTAAACACATAAGGTCTCTGCTCCCAAATGGTAAAAGCTTTATTCTTTAATAGAAATACTGATTCAGCTTTACGACGAAACCAGTCTTCTGGTATTTCATCAAAAAGATCAAACAAGATCCTTCCTTTAGCTTCACGTGGCAGTAAGCCACTATGATTTTCCATAAAGCCATTCCAAATTTGAATACGATAATCCCGGTCAAGCACCACTAAGCCCACATCAATGGTATGAAGCATTTCCATCAACCAATGTAATTCATTTAACTGTTCTGTTTGTCCTGACATAATTAATCCAACAAGTAAGCAATTTTATTATTAAGAGTAGTCACCGACTCTTCAGTGAAGAGCAACAGTAAATCGCATTTTATCGGGTAATTTTCGATACTATAACTAATTTCTATTGCTAGTGTTTTCTTCCACTTATTCGTATTTGTTGCTATTAATTCTGAAATCTTTCTATGCTGCCCTAAAACCACTGGATGTCCTTGACTAAATGACATATCAAGTTGGTTTGAAATGCCGCTTAAACAAGCGCCAATGAGCAAATTAGCCATATCCATTAATAACTCAAGCTCAACATTTTTATCCGCCTCATGATGATAGTGCATCAATGACGCGACATCCTTAAAACTCGAATCATTTAAAATAAGTAAAGCTTCACCTGAAATACCAGCGCCAATAAACCCTTGACATATACCTGAAGTTTTTTCTTTCTCCTCAACATCAGAAAGTGCCATAGTTAATTCACTAACTTCTATTAAATTAACATTAGGAATAGGTAGCTGAACAAAAACATCAAGCAAACGTGCCAGTAGATCCCCCGCCTGCCCCATCGCAACATTAGCAATTTCTTGATAGCAATCACGCATATCACTATCAAGTACGATAGTAGACTCCGGCGGTTTTTCAAAGCTATCCGCTTGCGATAGCTTGCTCTCAATAATAGGAGGAAGTTCAATTGTTGTGATAATATCATCAGCAGACTCAGCTTTAACTGGAGGTTCTCCACCATTTAACTGCTCTTTAGTGAACACCCCATAAGCTTGCAAAATCTCTGTTAGTTTTTTCTTATCAACTGGTTTTTTAATGAAGTCTAAAGCGCCAAGGCCTTTAACCCTTGAATGTGCTTCAGGTTGAATATCACCTGAAATAACAATTACCAATGTTGGCAAGTCCTGCTCTAGAATGGTTTCTAATACTTGATAGCCATCCATTTCAGGCATATTCAAGTCGAGAAGTAGCACATCACCTTTACCTTCTTTTATCGCGGCTATTCCTTCAACCCCATTTTTAGCAAAGGTTATATCAACATCCCATCCATCGGGAAGCGAACGGGCGACTTGCTTGCGCGCCATATTAGAATCATCACAAATTAGTAAAGGTGTAGACATAGAGGAAAAAATCCTAGGTTGCTATATTAAAAAATTAATTAAATGAAGCTATTTAGCAAAATAATATATGCTCAATAAAATACTTATTACATTATAATAAACAATAGATAACATTTGAAAATAAAACATGTTTTATTCGCATTTTTTATTACACAAAGGTAAGCTTGATCAATATTTTACCCTCGTTAAACAAGTTAAATAATCAAATGATAAAATTTTTTAAACTTCCTTTAATTTTCACTCTTAGTGTATTCGTAGTATTTTCAGCTACCGCAGAAATAGCACCAACGGGCCTAACAGAAACAACTAACTTAGTGATGGCAGGTAAGAAATACGTCACCTTACTTGGAAATCAGGTTAATTTAGGCGAAGACGCGCCAAATTTTAAAGTGGTTAACGAATCTTTTTCACCTATTACGCTCGACGAGTTTAAAAATAAGCATGTGTTAATTTCGGTGGTACCCAGTTTAGACACCGGAGTTTGCTCAATTCAAACTAAGCGTTTTAATGAAGAGGTTGCTAATTTACCAGACGATGTTGTCATGCTAACGATTAGCAATGATCTACCGTTCGCTCAAAAACGTTTTTGTAAAACAGAGAAGGTCGACAGTATCAAAGTTTTATCTGATGCCGTTTGGCGAGATTTCGGCCAAAAATATGGTTTGCTAATTAAAGATATGGGCTTATTGACCCGCGCTATATTTATTATTAGTGCCGACGGAAAAGTTTCTTATAAAGAGTTAGTCGCCAAGCTGTCTCAACACCCTGATTATGATGCAGCATTAATTAAGCTAAAATCATTAGCCCAGGTAAATAAACCAGTAAACAAAGCACAATCCTCTCTCTAAAATAGCGCATTTGAAAGTTGAAAGAATAAAACTGGCCGATACGTTAGTTTTATTCTTTTAGACAAAAGCTAGCAATATCAATTAATTGATTAAAAAATAAAAATTTAAATATAATTAATTTAAATTTACTCTTGAAAATAAGGCCATCAATCCCATCTTTATAATTGTAGTCGCCGATAGGGTCTACAACAACAGCCTGTTCAATATTGAAAGGCACAATTAAACTCTGAAAATATTAGATTTCAGATGAATAATTCGCAGCATAAGCTGGTATTAGCATCAGAAATATATTTGATGAGACAACATATTGCTTAACTTAAATTAGGATATGAATTATGCGTACATCTACAGATTTTAGCCCACTTTACCGCTCATTTATCGGATTTGATCACTTAGCTGGTTTAATTGATAAAGCCTCAAGAGCAGACAAACAATCATCTTACCCTCCGTACAACGTTGAATTATTGGCGGAAGATAGATACCGAGTAACCATGGCAATAGCCGGTTTTGCGGAAGAAGAATTAGACATTGAATCAAAGCAAAATACCTTAATAGTTACGGGTACTAAAGCCGGTAACGTCGATAAAACAGAACGTAAATTTTTACACCAAGGTATAGCAGAGCGTAACTTTGAGCGTAAATTTCAACTAGGCGATCACGTAAAAGTTATCGGCGCCTTTATGGAACACGGTCTATTACATATAGATTTAGAGAGAGAAATACCAGAGGCGTTAAAGCCAAGAAAAATTGCAATTAACGGCAAAAGTTTATTACAACAAAGCAACTCAGAGGTAGGAAGTTAACCTCTATTTCTAACTAGTTTCTCCCTTATGTTTTTTGCCCAGTCCTTTGATTGGGCTTTTTTGAGTCTTATGTAAAATTTTTCAATATTCTATAAAACAGTTTCCCTTCCTCCCAAATATTATCTATTCACTAATATTAAAATTGCGATTATAGTATTAATACATCTGAGCTAATGTATGAAAATAAAATAAAAGGACTTACCACTAACTAATGAATTTCGCATACAAGGCTATATTCGAACTCATAATTATAATATTGTTATTTAATAGCAAAGTTTTTGCTGTGGAAATAAACATTGTGACAGAGCATCTGGCCCCTTTTCAAATTGTCACTGAAGAATCTATCAATGGTTTATCAACTGAAATTATTACCGCTGCATTGCATGAGTCTCAAATCAATTACAGTCTAGAAGCACATCCTTGGTCACACTCATACAATAGAGCATTACACGTGGCAAACACTTGTATATATTCTTTAGCCTATATTCCTGAACGCAAAGAAAAATTTCAATGGGTAGGACATATCACTACCAGTAGCATCTCACTTTATGCGTTAAGTAAAAATGCTATTGCGATTAAAAATATAGAGCAAGCTAAAAATTACAGAATTGCTGTGATAAAAGACGATGTGACACACCATTTTTTAATGTCGAAAGGCTTTGTCGAGAATAAAAACCTCTACGTAATGAACAATTACGACTCTTTACTCAAATTACTTGAAATACCTAACCGTCAAATTGATTTAATTGTTCTCAATGATGATCTTCTGAAAAACAGGGTACAAAATTCAGCAGAAACCCAAAAATATAAAGCTGTATTTATGCTAGAAGAGCTCACACTAGACTTTCGCTTTGCCTGCAGTTTAAATACCGATAAAACCATTGTGAATTCGTTGAAAAAAGCAATGGATAAAATGGAGCGTCAAGGCGTCAATTCAGCCATCAGGAAAAAGTGGCAACGGCAAATGGTTAGCTTAATTGAGCTGAATTAGTATTTTAACAAATGAATAAAACAGCACGAAAAGTTAATTCTCGTGCTCGTTAAAATAAAAACCATTTATTTTTTCATCACATCCAATAAAGCGTGAACAGTTGCTTCAACACCAGACTTAATTGCTGGCTCAGGCGTAATTTTAAATTGTGGACTGTGATGACTTGGTACTTGTGCACCGCCTGCAGCCGCACGTTCAAAGTCAGCTTTTGGCGTACCCCCCACCTTAAAATAAACACTTGGAATATAAGGTTTACTGGTGAAGAAACCAAAATCTTCCGCGCCCATGCCGGTTTCTGAAGGCTCTAACAGGGCATCACTGCCCATTGCCTCACTCAACACTCCTTTTAAGCGCTTAGCGAGCTTTTGATCGTTAAAGGTTGGCGGAAAAGAAAACTCACTAACAACCACTTCTGGTAGCTTGTCTTCCGGCATTCCTGCAGTACGCGCTGTACCTATAGCAATGCGCTTAATAGCTGATAAAAGCTGGTCGCGTACTTCAGGTGTTAAGCTGCGTACAGTAAGTTGTAGCTTAGCTTCCTCAGAAATAATATTGTGCTTAGTGCCAGCATGAAAAGCACCAACCGTGATAACACCAGCATCGCGTGGCGCTAATTCACGGCTAATAATTGTTTGCAAATTATTGACAATTTGCGCGCCGATCACGATAGGATCCTTCCCTTGATGCGGCGATGCACCATGAGCACCAATGCCATGAACGGTTATATCAACCGTATCAGCACCTGCATATGGCGAACCTTCATCAACAATAACTCTCCCCGCTTCCGCGTTTGCACTAACATGAAAAGCAAAAGCGTAATCCGGCTTACCAAAGCGTTGCCATAAATTATCAGCCATCATTGCTGATGCTCCAGGGCCCTTCTCTTCTGCAGGCTGGCCTATTAACATCAAAGTACCCGACCATTTATCCTTATTGGCAGCCATATAACGAGCGGTTCCGACTAAGCTCGTAATATGAACATCATGACCACAAGCATGCATCACACCGACTGTATTACCATTCCAGTCTTCCATTTTTACTTTTGAAGCATTTGCTAAACCTGACTGCTCTACAACAGGCAAACCATCCATATCGGCACGCACCATTACCATGGGACCTTCACCATTTTTCATTAACGCCACAATGCCTGTACCGCCAACCTTTTCTGTTACTTCAAAGCCAACTATGCGCAGTTCTTTTGCCAAACGCTTTGCAGTGTTAATCTCCATTAACGAAAGTTCAGGATTTCGATGAAAATGATCCCACAACGGTGCTAAATGCTGTTGGTAATCTTTAGCAATATAGCTTGCTGTTTTATTTTCAAAAGCAAAAACGTTGGGCATAGATAACAAGCCTAGGGCCAATGTTGTTGCGATCAAGGCTGAAAGAGGTTTTCGATTCATTTTTATGACTCCATTTGACCCAAACTAAACGATGAACAATCAAAACATAAGGGCTTAATTAGTTATTATTTTACTAAGTTACTGTACCTAGGCTATTCTTTAATGTCTTGCTATTTTCGATATAGTGTATAATTTTAAAGACATCTCTTGGTAATCTATCTATCAGTAGTTGTTTGGTTTTTAGTGGATAAGTGTCGAATAAAAAACCATTAAGCAGGCGCTTAAATAACCATCAAAATGAGTGCAGAACCACCTATCTGTACGGCACACATACAAAATCAAATATTACCTGTTTATTTATTGATTTATGAAACTCGGGTGTAAGATTTTTTTATCAACATATTAAGACTAATTTATCATCGGCAATTTAACATGAGGCAGGATCAATAGACTTATACGATTTTTGTCAAACTTTTACTGACATTAAAGTTTTTAATGTGCTAAAAAAGTCTAACAAAAAAGAAAATTTAAATTCATTGATTAAGTGAAAACAAAGCTATCGAGTAACTCACGGTTTTAATGTTAATTAGATAATAATTTAAGCACCAAATAATGATAATAAAAAAGGTCAATCATGGATATTAATTTAGCCTCTAAACGCGCTTTGGTCTGCGGAAGTAGCCAAGGTATTGGTCGAGCATGCGCGTTGGAACTTGCCAACTTAGGCGCTAGCGTTACTTTATTTTCACGCAATCAAGAAAAACTTACAGCAGTTCAACAAGAACTTTGCACCGCTCAAGAACAAAATCATCAAACTCTCATTGCTGATTTCTCAAACCCCGAGCAAGTTAACCAAGTAATTATTGCTGATATTGCTAAAAATGGTGGTTATGATATTTTAATCAATAACACCGGAGGTCCCACTCCAGGCCTCGCTAGTACAAGTAATGTAAAGGCTTTCATCGATGCTTTTAATTTGCACCTTGTGACTAATCACCATTTAGTACAAGCACTTTTACCCGCAATGAAAAAAAATCAATTCGGTAGGATCATTAATGTTATTTCCACGTCAGTTAAACAGCCAATTCCTGGTTTAGGTGTATCAAATACGATACGTGGTGCAGTGGCAAGCTGGGCAAAGACCTTAGCGAACGAGTTGGGCCCGCATGGCATCACTGTTAACAATGTATTACCCGGTGCAACAGCAACTGCCAGGTTGGATGCCATCATTGCAGGCAAAGCCAAAAAGCAAGATATATCAATCGAACAGGCAACAATCAATGAAAAAGCTCAAATTCCAATGCGCCGTTTTGCAGCGCCAGAAGAGTTTGCTGCTGCTACTGCGTTTTTAGCGTCACCGGCAGCAGGCTATATTACCGGTATTAATTTACCTGTTGATGGCGGTCGTACAAGCTGTTTATAAAGAGATTATATTGATGTCGTTAAAAAAATTATCAGAGCTAAAGACGACATTGAATTACGGTCTGTAATAGAAAAGGTGCTTTTTTAACGTTTAAACCCATATAGTGAATTGTAATTAAGCACCTTTTACTGGTTAAGTTTGGTGCTTAATTTAAATCTGCATATCTAAGTTATGTAATTATTGGGCTAGTGCTCTAACACAAACAATAGCTCGGCTAAATCAGGCTGCCATTGAAATTCCTTTAGTTTCACCCGCACACCAATAACGACGACTTGCTCATCCTGTAGTAAATTTTTCTGTCGTTCAAAATTCTCACTCCCTAATGGAAATGAAATTTTCCCTTGCGAGTTTAACACTCGATACCAAGGTACACTTTGCCCACGCCAGCCTTCTTTGGGTGCAGTTCCTAGAGCTTTACCTACAAGTCTTGCTCTACCCGGCAAACCAGCAAGGTCGGCAATTTGTCCATAGCTCGCTATTTTCCCAACAGGAATGGCCTGCACAGTTTGCCATATTTTTGAATGCTTTGGGTTTACTGGAGATTTAGTTTTTGTCACTGTCATCTTGAACTCAGTGTGAGTATTGTTTTATTTAGTTAGCCAGAGAAAGTACCGCACGTTAACCTACCAAGGTAATACTTCACCATTAGAGTGTCTAAATACGCCACTTTCGTTAAGGTTAAGTTGATTTATCAATTTAACCAGTCTTAGTGCTGACTCACTAGCACTAATATCACCAGCGTAATTAACCATATCGGTCTGGACATAGCCTGGATGATATATACCTACAGCAACTTCTTTGTTAGCAAGATCATGCGTCAAAGACATTGCTGCTGCATTAAGAGCTGCTTTTGACATTCTATAGCCATATCGCCCGCCTGAGCTATTATCGGTAATAGAGCCCATTCGAGAGGTTATAAGCGCAATTTTTGCACCTTGTTGTAATTGCTTTTGTAAGTTAGCCACAATATTTAATGGCGCAAGAGCATTCACTTCAAATTGCTCACGTATAGTATCAAGGTTTAAATTATTTAGGTTCTCATCTCGTAAAATGCCTGCATTACAAACTAAAACATCAACGCTAACGTTTACTAAGGCTTTCGCCATATTCTTAACGCCTAATTCAGTTGCGACATCAACCTGTTCGATCACGTTTACCCGTAAAGCATTCAGTTCATCTGAAGTTTGACGGCAAAGTGCAAAAACATTATCGCCCTGGGCTTTAAAACTTTTCACCATAGCTAAACCAATACCACGGTTGGCCCCCGTAATGACAATATTGTTGTTCATATAAATATCTCCAAAATTAGTTTTATTGCCTGCAGTTAAAACTAAAAAACCACTTCAATGAAGTGGTTTTTTTAACAAGACTAATAAAAGAGTTTACAAGGCTAAAACCTTATTCACCACATTTACCTTCGCCACATTTGCCTTTTTTAGCTTTTTTCTTACCTTCGCCGCATTTGCCTTCGCCACACTTACCTTTGGCTTTAGCTTTTGACTCACCACATTTACCTTCGCCGCACTTACCTTTGGCTTTAGCTTTCATTTTGCTTTCGCCACATTTTCCTTCGCCGCACTTACCTTTGGCTTTAGCTTTTGACTCACCACATTTGCCTTCGCCGCACTTACCTTTGGCTTTAGCTTTCATTTTGCTCTCGCCACATTTGCCTTCGCCACATTTGCCTTTCTTGTGATCATCAGCAGCGACAATAGTCATAACTTCTTGTGTAGCAAAAGGGTTAACTTCAGCTTTTGCAGGCGTAGTTACCGCAACAGTTAATGCAAATAAGCCTAATAAAGCAGCAATAGAAGATTTTTTGATTAATTTCATTATGTTTTCCTTTTAATATTTCAATTTGACACTACATCTAATAAGTATAGCTACTTACAAAGACCATAGACGGTGTAATTAAATTTCAAACGTTGTAAAATTTGTTGAATAAACTAGTAGAAAACAACTTTACAACTAAAAGAGCCTAGCTTTATCTTCATGAAACCTCAAGTAAAAAAAATCATATTAGCACCGATGGAAGGCGTCGCAGATGAGCTTATGCGTCAATTATTAACTTCATTAAATGATTATGACTTTTGCATTACCGAATTTGTTCGTATCGTTGACGCACTGCTACCTAAACATGTTTTTCAAAGAGTATGTCCTGAACTAAATAATGGTTGCAGAACAAAAAGCGGAACACCTTTACGTATGCAGCTACTTGGTCAAGAGCCAGTATGGATGGCTGAAAATGCCGTCAGAGCAATAGAAATGGGTTCTCACGGTATTGATATCAATTTTGGCTGCCCAGCTAAAGCCGTTAATAAAAGTAAGGGCGGTGCTGTTTTACTCAATGAGCCTGAAAAAATTTACCAAATAATTAGTAGCATTCGATCAGCCATTGATAGTGACGATACCTTGTCTGCCAAAATTAGGCTAGGCTTTACCGATGCATCAAAGTTAGATGAAATAGTAAGTGCAGTGACGTCTGCGAATGCAAATCAACTAACCATTCATGCGCGCACAAAACAAGATGGCTACCGACCCCCTGCTTATTGGCACTTTATCGCAGAAATAAAAGACAAATACGATATTGAAATATTTGCCAATGGTGAAATATGGAATAGAGAAGATGCACATAATTGTATTGCACAAAGTAAAACACATAATTTGATGATAGGTCGAGGCGCACTAGCAATGCCGAACTTAGCTAATGTAATTAGATCAAATGAAACTCCTATGCCTTGGCTCGAGCTCAGTTCGTTGTTAAAACGCTATAGCGATTTAGAGTTACAAGGCGATAAAAGTTACTATTTTTCAAGTCGTTTAAAGCAATGGTTGCGTTATTTAAAACTGCAATACCCGCAAGCAAATACACTTTTTAATGCCATTAAGATATTAAAAAATAAAGAAGAGATACTCCAACAAATTGATATAGTAGCAAGTACCCAGTAAGCCAATGATTTTAAATCCATTTACTACCATCTTTCTTTTTATCGATAGAGGCATAATGTAGAGAAAATTATTATTAGGCAAGCGAAGATTTTTACTAAACAACAAGGTAAGATAATTGTTAACAGAGTAATTAATTTTAACTTAGATAAGAAGCGACAATAGTGAATAACGGTTCAGAGTTAAGAGCACGATATAATGATGTAAATCGTGGCGTATATTTTATAGGTACAACACCACCTAAAAGTGACACCCCTATTGAAAAAGTTTCGGCAATCGCTGACAAACTGCTTGAGCGTGTGAGTGACATCGACTTTGATGGCTTAATTGTTTATGACATTCAAGATGAGAACTCTCGAACATCAATACCACGACCTTTTCCATTTAAATCGACTCACGATCCTAGACATTACGCTTCACTATTAAAACAAAAGTCAACTCGACCAGTTATTACTTATAAGAGCGTTGCACAGTCTAGTAATTTAGATTTTAATACGTGGGCCAATGAGGCTTGGCATGAATACGGGGTACGCGACATTGTTCTGGTTGGCAGCCCATCGCAACGCAACAACGTCAGCCTTCCTTTAGGTGAAGCTTATAAAACTTTAGTTGCTAATGAAAATGACTTTTTTATTGGTGGAATTACGATTGCTGAGCGCCATGCAACGAAGGGTAACGAGCACACCAAGCTATTTGAAAAACACCAGCAAGGTTGCGACTTTTTTATCTCTCAAGCAATTTATAATGCTCAAGCTACTATCGACATGCTAACTCGATACGCCATTGAGTGCCAACAACAAGGCTTAAAACCACAACGTATTATTTTGACCTTCTCACCTTGTGGCAGCGAAAAAACTCTAGAGTTTATCGAATGGCTTGGAGTCAGTGTGCCTGAAGCAACTAGTTTACGTATTTTAAATGCTAAAAACCCCTTGTATGAGTCGATTCGAATTTGTAGTAATACCTTAGTGCAGATACTCGATGCGGTATTGCCATACGATTTACCATTGGGTTTGAATATTGAAAGCTTAACTAACCGTAAAGAAGAAATTGATGGTTCGATATTACTTTATAAACTATTACGCTCAACTATGGACAATTATTTGGCGAAAAAAGAGCTAAGTGCTCTTAACGTGGTTTAATAAATCATTTAACTTGCCTTAAATAGCAACTATGTTTTAAGGTAATAAGTCGTTAAAAGTCATAGTTAGTGTAATGTTTCAAAAGGAAAATATATGTCGGGTACTGCAATGGTTGTAGCAATTGTTTTTATATCTGTTGGCTTTGGCGTTATGTATGACATGTATAAAAAACACTTAGAATTTAAAGAGCGTACGCTTAGTCATAGCAGCCAAAGTGACGAGCAAGCTATTAGTACAAGAAAGCAAGTTAAAGCGCTTGAAGAACGAGTACAAGTGTTAGAAAAAATTGTTACTGATGAAGGCTACAACGTACAAAAAGAAATTAATAAACTTTAGCATTATTAATAACCTCACAAGAGGTCACTGAGGTTTACTATGAAGCTGATTATGAGAAGTGAGTTTGATAACTTGCGAAAAAACCCTCTGCATAGCTATGAAAGTGATGTAAATGGTGAAAAGCAAGTTATAAAAATATTTCGAGATGGTGAGCTTATCGCTAAAAAAATCACCTTAAAAAAGTCTACCCGCTATTTTGGTGCTCATGGCTATCAAGAGTACTTTACTGATGATCTTTGCTAGCCTATCAACTTGACTTATAACAAATAGCTATCGATTCCTTGGGTATTTTACTTAATGTGGACATTATCTTCTTCAAACATAATTACAATACTTAACAATGACTAATCGTCAAATGGATCAGTTAAAGACGCTAGGGTTTTCCCGTGCGGAATCGGCTGCTTTGTTTTAGGATCAACTTGTACGAAAACAATATCGTCTGCTAAACAAATAGTTTTTTTAGTCGCTTTATTACGCATTACACAAGTAATAGTAATTGAACTACGCCCAACAGCTTTAGTAGATAAACCAAATTCAACAACATCACCTTGTTGCGCTGGTGATTCAAAGTTAATTGCGCCTATGTGCTTTGTCACTAAGCAGTTTGTTTCAAGTTGACAGATAGCGTAAATCGCCGCTTCTTCATCAATCCATGCCAATGCCCGGCCGCCAAATAGAGAGTTTGCATAGTTTAAATCATTAGGTAAAATTAACCGACGAGAAAGAAATCGCATAAGTGTCCTTGAGTTACGAAAAACACGAACCAGTAATGAATAAACTAGCCCATGACTTTATGTTATATCTGTGATTTGATTTAGCTCTTATAGCTTTTCTTCGCATTGATTATATCAGTGACTAGCGCTAAGCCTGATTTTTCACTTTTAGGTAGTTCAACGTCAGTTGTTGCCAGCGCATGAGTTCTATTGCCCCATTTAACAACATGAGCACTCCATGTTAAACCACCACCAAATGCGGGTAGTAGCACATATGAGTCTTTAGCAATAAAGTTTTCTTCGATAGCTTCAACAAAAGCAACTAAAGTCGTTGCTGCTGACATATTGCCATATTTGTGAATGTTAACAAAAACTTTTTCTTTATCCACTTTTAAACGTTTAACTAAGGTATCAATAATTCGTAAATTGGCTTGATGCGGCACAACACTGTTAATTTGCTCAGCACTTAACTCAGCTTTTACTAATGCCTTATCACAAGCTTGTGCCATGCCAGCAACAGCCTTTTTAAATATTTCTTGACCTAAAAAAGCCCAATTAGATTGGCCAAGCACCCGCCCTTTATTTGCATACTTCATACCCCAGCCTTCAACAGATAATATATCTCGAGATTCACCATAACACCCTAAAGCTTCAGTAATTACACCTGACTCGTTATCACTTTGCTCAAGATAAAGCGCTGCTGAACCATCACCAAACAGCACGGCTACGTCTCTATTCTCCCAATCCATAATAGGAGAAATTGTTTCAGCACCAATCACTAATGCTGTCTTAACAACGCCACTTTTAATCATAGAGGTGGCAACACTCAAACTATACATTCCACCAGTACAAGCGGTACTCACGTCCATACAAGCAGCGTTTTCAGCACCTAACAAACGTTGAACATTAGAAGCAGCATTAGGACAAAGTTCATCAAATGTGGTGCTTCCGAAAACAATTAAATCAACATCCTTAGCAGTTTTCCCAGCTGCAGCAAGTGCTCTAGCACAAGCAACATATGCCAGCTCGCTAACCGTAACATGAGAGATTCGTCTTTCCTTCATGCCTGTTCGACTGGTTATCCACTCATCATCTGTTTCAAGAAATGTGGCTAAATCATCATTACTTAATGTCGCTGGCGGTAAACATTTTCCCCAGCCGGTAATTGCTGCATATGTCATATTAAAACCTTTTTATCGCTACTACCTTGGCCGATAAAGTAACCAAAATAATATTTATTTAATATTTGCATCATACTATAAAAAGTATGCTTAAACCGCCAAAAAACATCACTTTTTGCCATCTTTGCGGCAAAAGTCAGCTAATTGTCATTTTACAAACACTTCTCTTAAACTCGAGGCAGTTGAACTTTGTTTAATTATTCGGCAGAGAGGTAAAGTCAACTTAATTAAGGCGAAAATGGTGAAATTGAGTCACCTAAATAAACTCTTAAGTAAGACGACCTTAGCCTCAGTCCACAGGTAATGGCTGCTTTTAACACCAACCGCATTAGAACGTCACTTATTTGGAACAATCAAACCTCATTCATTGTGCTTTACTAACATTAAAATCAGCCTATTGCTGAAAACAAAAACAACGCTCAACAGCCCTTAAATATTCTTAATTATTGCATCAAAACTTGTTCGCCAATTTTTATAATCAATAGGAATGGCCAGATATTCATTGTTTACATAAAGTATTAACGATGGAAAGCCATTAATAGGCATCGTCCTCACCTTATAAATTTCACTCATTAACTGCTCTTGAAGCAGCTCACTAGTCATTTTCTCAAAGAAGTCACTAATGTTTACACCAGCTTCCTCAGCCAATTCCTGCAAAGTTTCCTGCTCAGACGGATTTCTCGCCTGCAAATAATAACCCTGTTGTATTGCTATTAGCATTTCACGTTCTTTATTTTGCGCTCTGGCAATTAGTATTGCTCGACAAGCAGGATACGTTGAGCGCTTGGGCTGACATTTTTCCCAGAAATCGAAATTAAATTCAGTACCTAGCTGTTGCGATATTTTATGCCAAGTTCGTTGTAAAAATATTTTTAACTCTGCTGGCATTGGTTTCTCAGAGTCTTCAGCTAACCCTCCTAAGCAATAATGAATATCTACGAACCCAGTCAATTCACTTTGTAATTTATCCCAAGTAGCGTTATATCCCCAACACCAACTACACATAGGGTCATAAACGTAATATAACTTTGCTTTCATATAATGTTTCCTAGGTTGATCTAAGGCCTGTAAGACTTTTAAGCGTTAACACCTTTTAAAAAACAGCTTCGATAAATATTAGGTAATAAAAAGCCCAGTAAAACTGGGCTCATACATTTTATTGTCTTAATTAAAGCTTAAAACGGCATTTTCATCCCAGGAGGCATCTGCATACCGCCAGTTAGCGCCCCCATTTTATCTTTATTTTGCTCTTCAACACGGCGAACTGCATCATTCATAGCCGCAGCAATTAAGTCTTCCAACATGTCTTTGTCGTCTTCCATAAGGCTATCATCAATAGCAACACGACGAACATTATGGTTACCTGTCATGGTAACTTTAACCATACCTGCTCCTGACTCACCAGTCACTTCCATTGTAGCTAGCTCTTCTTGTGCTTTAGCCATTTTTGCTTGCATTTGTTGGGCTTGTTTCATTAAGTTGCCCATGCCACCTTTCATCATAATTTCCACTCCAAAAGTAATATGCCGCCAAAGATAGTAGTTAACGGCTAAAAATTCAAGTAACGATTAACGCGCTACAATAGTTTCTTGATCAAGCTCAGCTTGAAACTGTTCTTGTAATGCTATCACTATCTCATCTTTTGCTAGCACTTGCTTTGCATATTCATAGCGCTTGCTATTAATATCTGATTGAATTTGATAAGGATCAGCAACCGTTCTTTCAACAATATTAAGTTCAACCGTCACTTTTCGCTGTAAATACTCAGAAATGCGTTCACCCAACTGTTTATGAGCCGCATCACTATTTAAATGTTTTATTGACTGATCTAACTGCAAGATCAATAAGTCATCAGTAGATGCTTCATCAATTGTTGCATGTATCGCTAATTGCCGTAATCGTGCAATTAACGACATGCTATCGATCATATGTGCCCACCTATCGACTTGATTTGCTCTTTTAATAGTTGCGGGATCGATAATCTCTTCACTATAAGGTTGTTCGGGTAATGTGGCTATATCAGGAACATTTACCTTATTATTTATGATATCTTCTGACGTTGATGTCTGCGCACTAGTATTATTATCAACAATGTCCTCATCAACAATGCCTAATGATTGACGCATAGTTGCGTCATTAGACTTTTTTTCGCCATCCTCCAACGACTTCTTGCGACTTCTGAGCATATTACGCGTTGCAATCGCAGCTGCGACAGGAGACTCAAATGAAGCTTGCTGTATTTCCTTCGGCGCAGTGGCGTTGGACGTATTGCTATCTAATGCTAAAGGCGGATCTATTGTCGGCGACGCCACATCGGCATCATTAAGCGCACTAGCTTGCTGCTCAATTGCCAACATTTCATCGCTTAGAGCACCATTGTCAATATCTGTTACTGATAATTCGTTGCCTATTTGCACATTGTTATTATTTTCAGTATTTAGCTGCGTAATTTGTGTAACTATCTGTTCAGAAACAGAATCATGATTAACTACTTGTGCGGGAACTGATAGGCTACCGTTCTCTGTCAATAACGTATTTTCCGACAGGCCTGTCTGTTCAACCGTTGCTTCAGTTGCGTTGTCTTGATTAGGTTGCTGCTCATTAGAAATATCTTGTGTTTGAAAGTTAATATCTTCCAGTTGCTCAGCTATTTCATTTTTCTGTTGTGAAAAGCTGCCGTCACTCTCTGGTAGTTGTTGGCTATTAATTACGGGTTTAAATGCAAACAAACGCAGTAGCATCATATCAAACGCTGCTTGCTCATCATCAGCATAAGGTAAGTCTTTACGAGCATTTAAAACGATTTGGTAATAAAGTTGTACATCTTCTGCTGACATTAACTGACAAAATCTAGTAAGCATATTTTGATATTCAGCCGACAAACTAAAGTTTGTTTCAACAACTTGTGCCATAGCTACTTGGTGCAACAGCTGCAGCAGTTCAGCAGACAACCGACTGTAACTAGGCGCGTATGAGGCAATTTCTAATGATAGTTGCATCAAAGCAGCAGCGTCCTGTTTTAATAACGCTATAACAATCTTATAGACCCAGTCGCGGTCTACGCCACCCAACATTTGTTGAACATCGTTACGGCTAATCGCGCCATTACCTTGGGCAATACTTTGATCGGTTAAGCTTAAACAATCGCGCATACTGCCACGTGCGGCTTTCGCTAATAAGGCGATAGCGTCATCATCAAAGCTTACCGTTTCATTGGTTAGAATTTCACAAATTTTATCACTGATTTGTTTTACCGTTAACGCCTTAAGGTGAAACTGTAAACAACGAGATAGCACGGTAACAGGCAGTTTTTGTGGATCAGTAGTTGCTAAGATAAATTTAACGTGTTCGGGAGGTTCTTCTAATGTTTTAAGCAATGCATTAAAGCTGCTGCGCGACAGCATATGCACTTCATCTATTAAATAAACTTTATAGCGGCCACGAGTTGGTGCATATTGAACATTATCCAATATTTCACGAGTATCATCGACCTTTGTTCTAGATGCTGCATCTATTTCTAGTAAATCGACAAATTTACCTTGATCAATATCAACACAGGCATCACATGTGCCACAAGGCGTTGCGCTAACGCCTTGTTCACAGTTCAGGCTTTTAGCAAAAATTCTGGCAATTGTGGTTTTACCAACACCGCGAGTACCGGTAAACAAATAAGCATGATGCAGCCTTTGTTGAGTTAAAGCATTAACCAACACCGTAACCACATGCTCTTGTCCCATCAATTCATTAAAGGATTTTGGGCGCCATTTTCTTGCTAAAACCTGATAGCTCATTTTACAGCCTTAATCACCAGCATATTGCAGTAATGAGAATACAGACAAATCCATATTCGCGAGTTTGCTTTCTCCTCCTAAATCAGGTAGCGAGATTACAAATGCTGCATCAGTTACCTTAGCTCCTAAGCGTCGTATAAGCTTAGTTGTGGCTTCAATAGTGCCACCAGTCGCCAATAGATCGTCAATAATTAGAACATTATCATCTGCCGTTAGGGCATCTTGATGAATCTCCAAGGTATCTTGTCCATATTCAAGTAGATAATCTTGCGCATAAGTCGCTCTTGGCAACTTACCAGGCTTGCGCACGGGAACAAAGCCAAGACCCATAGCTAATGCAAGTGGTGCACCAAATAAAAAACCTCGTGCTTCAGTGCCAACGATCTTAGTAAAACCGCCGTCTTTAAATTTATTAGCTAAAATTTCAATTGTTAATTTGAAAGCTTCAGCATCATCCAATATACCTGTTACATCTCTAAAGAGTATGCCGGCCTTTGGATAATCTGGAATAGTGTGAATTGCTGTTTTAAGTGTATTAATTTGAATTTCAGTCATGTTCTAAAAGTTAAGATAAATTTTAGCTACAGAATAAAGCAATTTAAACAATATTTATAGTGACTGACGACGAGTATTTGGTTTTTGATAGCTTACAATCAAACTAAGCAAGTTTTCTTCCGCTGATGGGTTATCAACTAAGCGATTAAATAAGCCACTCTGGTATTCCAACTACACAGCACTTTGACCTTATGTAGTCATAAAAATGATGGACGTTAATGAGTAACAGCCGACCTGACGCAAACTCTTGATCAATTGAATACCATTCATAATCAGCATTAAATGGTCAATGATCAGTAAATCATAGCCCTCAATTTGTACTTTTCTGATGTCTCAAGTCCATTACAAGCGGTATCTGCATAATAGCCATATGCCGTTAACATTCCATTAAGGCTATCTAATACCGCTTCATTATTAACAACAACAAGGACCGTCATTTTCAGAATAGAGTACTTTCAGCCTAATTTGCCAATACGGTAAACCAGCCAGCAAGCATTGGTAATAATGGTACTGCAAACATAGCAAGCACTGCAGCAATTAAATGGCGCTTCGACGAGCTATCTTTAAAATTATCTTCTGACATAAGTAATGTTCCCACAATAAATTAACGGCAAGGATTGTAGACTAAAAACTCTAATCAGGATAGCTTTATTTGATCTAGATCAAACAAAATCACCGAGTGCTGAACCGGCCCCTTAGATAATGGTTACGTCTTTAAATTTAAATCAACAACCTATTTAACCTGAACTCGGGATAATGTTAATTAAAAACGCAACAATTTCGAAGTATTACGAAACATCAATCTACAATAGTGATATTTATGCTAGTTCAGGGCGTTTAAGTATGTCCAATAACGAGTTATCGGCAACTTGAACAACGTAGAAATAGACTTTAATAGCGTTGCAATAGCATTTTGCTGATCCCGAGTTCAGGTTACTTATTAACATAAAATTTTCTAAAAGATAAAAGTAACGACATCCATCATCAACATTTTATTTTTACCAAGGCGAGATGTGTATGAATAACGAGTTACATATCAAAACATTAATGCAGAAAATGGGATAAAAGAGCATGTTTCGCAAGTGCTGCTTATCCAAAGTTCAGATCATTTAATCTGTCCTCGAAATAATAATAGTGAAAAAATAATTACTTCAAGATATTACCGCGTGTCAATCTACGGTAGTGATATTTATGTCTAGTTCAAAATGTCTTAAGTATGCACAATAGCTTAAGACATTTTGATTATAAGGCGGGTAGGTAATGCTTTCAAAACAAAAAAACCAGCTTTAAGGCTGGTTTTTTTATTTCAAGGTCGACTAAATTAGATAGAAACCTTTTTACGTTGCGCTGTATCTTGAATAAAGCCCTTCCAGCTCTTAGCAGTTTTACGCGTTTTTGGATCTTTCATTGCCAAATTAATCGCTTTATAAGCTTGCTTATATTGTTCTAAATAAAAGTGAGATTCCGCAATACTCATATGCAGCTTACCTTTATTTTTAACACCAAGCTCTAATGCTTTGTTCAGTGCAACAATTGCAGCCTTAAATTGTTCGTCTTGCTTTAATAACATACCTTGCTTGCTATAGTGCTTTGCAAGGTTTGTCATTTTAGCTAACTCACCATAATAACTTGCCGCTTTACCAATGTGCTGCGCCGCATGCCATGCGTTAGCTAGAGAGGCTAAGTTTTTATCATCACGCGTTACTAAGCCTGAATCAATATGCTTTTCCAATAGCAAAGCTGCTTTATGCGGCACTTCGTTTTGTGAGTATAAACTCGCTAACGTTTTAATTTCAGATTCTTTTTCAAGAAAACCTTGTTTATAAGCAAGATCTAATGTTTCAAGACCCTTATCATAGTCTTCAACTAGCAAATAAAACATGCCAAGTTGTGTCCACCAAGTTTTATCTTCAGGAAATATCTGAAGTACAGTTTCAAGCGTTTTAACAGCTTCCTTATTTTTTTTACGTTCAAAATATGAAGTAATTTTTAAAATATAAGGGTTTTTGTTTTGCTTGTCACCGTAAGCTGCAATGGCATTGTCTGCTGGAACAATCATTTTATCTAATTGTTTTAATGCATAATGTGCCTGAGCAATTTTAGACCAGGTATCACCATCAGATTTACCCGTAAAATTCATCCAAGCTTTATAATTAACTAATGCACCTTCGTAGTCCTTGGTCTGCATTTGTAAATCAGCTAACAGTTTTATAGCATCACCATGATCTCCTTCATTTAGGATATCTGGACCAACTGCCAATTTTAGGTATTGAATGGCTTTCGCTTCTTCATTTCCCAAAGTGGCATACATAACAGCAATAAAACGAGCAACATAAGCTTTATCATATTCCTTCTTCGCATCAATATCCAAAAGAATAACCAATGCACCAGGAATGTCTTCAGCGGAGTAGGCTTCAAAAGCTTTACCAACTTTTTTACCGACACTTGGACCGACAAGTTGCGTTTTACGCTTCGGTTTTTCAGACTTTTCAGCACCAGCAGCAAAAGCGTCTGCAGCTATCGGTAACTGAATTAGAACAACTGAAATAATTAACAGTAAAGATGAAAAAATCTTATTCATAATTAATTTCCTCCGTCCATTTTAAAGTCAAGTTGTACGGACAAACCTGGCTGCTTCATAGCTTTGCCATCAACAACTTTTGGTTTGTACTTCCACTTACGTAGCGCACGCCTAGCTTCTTTGTCAAAAATACGTTTAGGTTGAGCTTCAATAACCTTAACGTCCTCAACACCACCAATTTCGTTAATGGTGAATGAAAGTTTAACCCAACCTTCTTTACCATCACGGGCAGCTTGTATTGGATATTTAGGTTCAATACGCACAATTGGCGTTGCATCACCGTCTCGACCAAAACCTGCACCAGGAGCTGAAATACCTGCATTAGCACCAGCTAACTGTACGCTTGGCATATTAAAAGTTAAGCCACCCGTATTGTTGCTTGTATCAGGCTCTGGAGCTTGAGGCTTAGGCGGCGTTTTAGGCGGCGGCGGCGGCGGTGGAGGCACACGTTGGCGTCTCTCAGCTGCTGACTTAGGTGGCGTCGTATTAACTTCAACAATAATACTCTCTAGCTGCTCTTCCTTATTGCTATCACCGCTAGCAACAAGGAAGGCCATAAAAGAAAATAGTGCAAAAGTTACTGCGGCGCCTAGTAGTATAGATACTAAAAAGCGAACCATAGACTACCCCTTAGCTGCAGCAATAGAAATTCTATCTATGCCCGCTTCTTTAATTGCATCCATTACTTTAACAACTACGCCATGTTTTGCGTCTTTGTCAGCTTGAATGATTACAACATCAGTTGGTTGTTCAGCTAATATTTTCTCAATGTTAGCCGCTACGCGTTCAACATCAACACGACGTTTGTCTAACCAGATTTCACCATTATCTTTAACAGCGATAAAGATGTTAGCTGATTTTTGTTTTGACTGATTTGCCGCTTTAGGTTTATTAACCTCGATACCGGCTTCTTTTACAAAAGAAGTAGTAACGATAAAGAAAATCAACATGATAAATACGATGTCAAGCATCGGTGTCATATCAATTGCTGCTTCTTCGTCTTCACGAATACGTTTACGTGCCATTCGAATATCTCTCTAGTGATGAGGTAAACTGTCAACCAGTTTAGCCTTTGCTAGTTTAACTTTAGCGTCTAACCTTGAACTGAAAAACACACCTGATAATGCTGCAACCATGCCCGCCATTGTCGGGATTGTTGCCATTGATATACCAGACGCCATCAGACGCGGATTACCTGTACCTTGTTGTGCCATAACTTCAAACACACCGATCATGCCGGTTACGGTACCAAGTAGTCCAATCAGTGGACACATTGCCACTAAGGTTCTAATTGTGAGCATATTTTGCTCTAGTCGTTCTGTCGCTTCGGAGATCCAAGTATCTCTAATTCGATGTGCATACCAAGAAGTTGTATCTTCTCTAGCATCCCAACGTCCGACGATATCGTCTTTCATTACTGGGTACACTTTTGATAAGAACCAATAGCGTTCTATCATTAATATCCACATCAATAAGAGAGCGAAGGCTACGAAATATAAAACATCGCCACCTGTCGCAATAAAACTCCTGACAGATTCCCAAAGCTCTATCAGGAATAACATTATTTAGACTCCTTCTCGGCAATCGCTGCGATTAAGCCAGCGCTTTGCTCGTCTAATTTTTGTAAAACTGATTTACTCTTACCAGCAACAATACTGTGGATTAAGATAAGTGGTAATGCACAAATCAAACCTAAAGCTGTTGTTACAAGTGCTAGAGAGATGTTACCCGCCATAATTTTCGGGTCACCAGTACCAAATAACATAATTGTTTGGAAGGTCATAATCATACCAATAACCGTACCTAATAGACCCATTAGAGGCGCTATAGCCGCAAACATTTTGATTAAGTTAATACCACGGTCAACTTTTGGTGTTTCACGTAAAATAGCTTCATCAAGTTTAAGTTCTAATGTTTCAGCATCAACTGCTTTGTTGTCAAAGTAAACTTTTAACAAGCGACCAAGCGGGTTGTTTTCATTAGGCTGATCAAGGTTCTTCTCTTGAGCTTTAATTTTAGAACTCATGCTACCAAGAACTAACATACGCTCTAACGCAATCAAACAACCAATAATTAGCAATACTGTAATAGCATAACCAACTTCTGCACCTTCATGGTAAAACTGCATAAGCGTTTTCTTACGTGTTTCAAGCGTTAATATAGCACCACGTGATGGATCAACATAAACTGGAGAGTAGCCTGCAGTTTCACCAAAGAAAGCAGATGCAGTATTAGAAATGTAACCCGCTGGTTGCTTGGCTAATGGTTGCACTTGGCCTACTTCGTCGTTATAAGTTAGGAAGCCGTTTTCAGATACTAAGTTAAAAGTACCAATACGTGTAACAGTCTCAGTAGATTTAGAACCATCTAAGTTAGTTACTTCTGTAGAGAATTTAGAAATTTCACCTGATTGCGTCATTTCTGTTTGCAATGCAAACCATAATTCTTCAAGTTGTTCTAATTCTGGCACTGCTTTTTTCGAACTAAGAATAGTGCTTAATGCCTCTCCACGACCAGGGTATTCAGCTGAAACTATTGATGTTGCAATTGCACCATAAGCATTAGCTGCTGCTGCACGACTAACACCGAACATTTCACCTAATGTGCCTTTAGCATTGTCTAACTCAACAGCTTTTTGCGCTAGCGTGATTTCATTAGCAGCATACTCTTTCGTTAAACGCTTGTTACGAGCTCGTTGGTCTGCTAATGACTTCTTCGCTTTATTCAACAATGATTGCTTGTCAGAGCGAGCCGACATAAATTCAGCTTCACGTTTTTTATCAAGTTTAGCTTCAGAGATTCGGTCATTTTTAACTTGCTTTAACAAATCGTCTAACTGATTAGCTGATGCTGAAGTTGCCAATGTCATTGACGTTGCAAGTAAAACAAAATTAATTAATTTTTTCATTATTTTGCTCCTGCTGCAAATACTGGTAACTTAGTTAAATCTTTAGGTAATTGATTTCTCGCCATGCGAATTGCGTCAGTGATAGGTTTCAAATATTCGTCCCCTAAAGCTTCCCATGAACGCTTTTCATTATTCCAAACCCAAGCGTTTTTCATATCAAGAGATTGTGCAACAAATGAAACTCGTCCCATATGAAGGAAGTCAGCAGTAACCATACGGTCACCTAGATCTAACTCAGCTTGGTAAGCCGCAAAAATAGTACCGTAAGTAGCTTCGATTTCGTATGCTTCAAGTACCAAACGATATTGTTCAGAAACAGAAACATCTGAGTCTGTCATGACATTGCGTAAACCAGCGATACGTTCTTTACGTGCTTCAATGTTCATAGGAACGTCAAGCTCAACAAACTTCTCTAAGGTATCAATCATTTTGTACATCAATGGCACTACGCCTTGCTTGGTTTTATCGATACCACCAATTTGATCTTCTAATGATTTGATATTAGCTCTTTGATCATCAACCATAAGTTGAACATGATCGTTATAGCCTTTAAGAACATCAGCTTCATCAACAGTATTACGATACTCAGCTAAAAGCTCTTGAGTTTGTTCGTAAATATTATCGATTTTGCTTTGAGATTTGCTTGAAGCTTTAAATATTTGAGCTTCTGCTTTTTGTAGATCTGTTAATGCATCTGCAGCAGCGAAGTTGCTTACTGAAAATGTTAATGCGCCAATAATCGTCGAAGCGATAAGGCTTTTCTTGCTTAATTTGGACATAGTTCCCAACCAATTGCTATTGAATTTTGATAACAAGCTTTTGTTAACGCAAATTTAATAATCTGCCATTTTAAGTTATTATTTCTCTAGAATAAAACCATGCAATATTCCCAGACGACAGCCTTACTGTCAACCAAGTACATTAAAAAGACAGCTTATTACTCCCATAATGAGGTAAATAAACTTTTTTGTAACGAGAATTGAACACAATATTCAGGAATTAATTAAAGAATATTGGCGATAATCATCATTATTACAAACATTCCTCTTAATTGTAAAAATATATGCTGAGTATGTTTTACTAATTCTTTCGTACTAAGTCAATAATAATTACAAAATAGAGCGAAAAACATCCTTGACCGCCGACAAAACATACAAATCCTTACTTACTCAGAATCTGAAAAATATATTATTACAATTTATTAATGCCAAAGAGTGAAACACATATTCTTAGTTTCACGCCTTTAAAGGCTAGCTTTCAAAATTACTTATTTCATGGTTAGAAGACACAATGATTATAAATAAGTTAGAACTCTGTTCTAGAAGCAATTGAAACGTAGCTTACCGCCTGACTTCACATATAATTAAACTACCTCGTGAAACCTAGCAAATCTAAATATAAGAAAGTAGCGCTGTAAAGTGCGTAAAAAATCAAAGTTAATTATAGAGGTACATCAAACAGCCTAATGAGTTCTCTGATGTTAAACCTAATATTTTAGCTATCTAGTTCCCCCCTACACATAGACAGAAGCTATAGCAAAGCAATTTGGAGGATTTTATTTTTGTTTAACAATTTCGTCTCAGCTTTTTTACACAGTGGCTACCTCTAACGCTAACCGTATTAGAATTTCACATATTTGGAACATCCAAGCCTCCTTCATTCTGCTTTCACTAGTATTAGAATCAGTCTATTACTGAAATACAAGCAAAAATCAACATACCCCAAGTAATTATAATTTCCTCTACAAAATTAAAGCAGAGAATAATAGGGATAGACATTTGCAAATACGATGTTAATCTATTTACATATCAGGCATTTTTAGCTAATAAGTTGAAGATATTCTGTTAAGGAGTTACTCACATTTACGGCAATTAGACTGCCAAAAATCATTAAGGAGTTAGAAATGTTAAAGAACATTACCATCGTCTCAGTTATTGCATTATTAAGCGCATGTAGTTCGTCAGAGGCAGGCTACGCAGAAAAATCAGCAGAAAATGATCAAAAGTATGCAAAAATGTCGAAAGACAAAAGTATGGTCTGTGAGTTTATAGCGCAGGTTGGAAGCCATAGAAAAAAACGTACTTGCATGACTAAAGCGCTATCAGACGAAGTAAGAAAAAGAAATCAAGAGGCCCTTAGAACAACAGAAAAAGGTGCTCGAACACAAGCTCATAGTCAATAAAAGTCAACCTACCAAGTTTAACAGTAAAAGCCTTAGAGGTTCTAAGGCTTTTACTAGATTCTATATAACACATCAAGCAATCGCAAAAATAAAACTTAAAGCGTATCGTAACCTTAAAAAAGCGAATAAGTTAAAGTATACTCTTTGACGTAAGCACTAAACTTATTTATCCCTGCCCCTAGTACAGAACTTAACAGTTTCCTATTTTACGAAATAAACTCCAAATATCTGGGTATGCATACATAACCTATTAATAGCTATTATCCTTTTATTGGATAACAGCTACCGTAAGTATATCTGTCATATACAGCCCCAAATATGCTGCTAATATTTTCGTTGTACGTTATATACAAAAAAGCCATTGAGCAGAACTCAATGGCTTTCAATAGGTATGCTACTTTATTATCTTAGAAAGATAATCCTAAGTTTACATACACATGACGACCAGTTGTATTATAAGTACGAGGGTCAGTATTATCGTTGAAGCCTGTAGCTGCGTACGGAGGATCTTCATCAAATACATTATCCAAGCCAACAGTAACAGTCATATTGTCCAAGAAGTAAGAAAATCTTACATCATGAATAATTTGCTCTTCAATCTCTCTGTCAACATCGTACGAATCAAGTACACCATTAACTAAAACTTCTGTAGTAGTGAAGGTTGGATGAACATCACCAACATCTGCTATTTCAACATTGGCAAAAGTTTCATCAACTGCACCAATATAACGAATTGCCCAACCAGCAGACCAATCATCACTAGTTAAACGAAAATCGATGTTAGATTTCCATTCAGGGAAGTTACCGTCACCACTATTACGTTCGAATCTACCATCATTAACAACGATAGAACCATCTGCTTGAGTAATTTCATAAGTATCATAATACGTAGTATCAAGATTTACTGTAAAAGTACCCAGATCAAGATCTGTTGTGTAACGGATATTAAAGTCATAACCAGATGAATCAACACCACCTACGTTTGTAGTACGGTTATCAATATCACTTGAGTTACCGTATAAGGCACCTTGCTCTGGGCCATGACGAGTAATTAAATCACAAAATGTACCTTCTTGAGCACATTTGTCTAGAATCAACTGTTCACCAACGGTAGTGATCGCATTAGTGATTTCAATATCCCAGTAATCAAGAGTTAATGATAAACCATCAACAAATTCAGGGCTGTAAACAACACCAGCTGTAAAAATATCTGCTTCTTCAGGTTGAACGTCTACGCTACCACCTAAAGTAGAAGATAGTTGGTCACCGATTGGCACGAAACCAGCGGCAGGAACACCATCTGCAATACAGAACGCAGATGGGTTAGTTGCACATGAATCAACTACTGAAGGGCTATTCGATGAACGACCAGCAAACAAGTCACTTGTTGACGGTGCACGGAATGCACTAGATGAAGTACCACGAACAAGAACTGTATCTGAAGGTCTCCATTTAATACCAACTTTATGGTTAGTAGTATCACCAAATGTGTCGTAGTCAGAGTAGCGAACAGCTAAATCTAATTCTAAAGACTCAGCGAATGCAACTCCTGATAACAATGGAACGCTAGCTTCGAAGAATACTTCATCTACTTCATAACCACCCTCAGTAGAGGTACGAGGAGAACCTGAAGTGATACCAAGAGCGATCAATGCATCTGGGTAATCAGCACCTTTCTCTTCACGATGCTCAATACCAAATGCCATACCAACAGTACCAGCAGGAAGCTCAAATGCATCACCAAAAACACTTGCAGACATAATTTGTTGTTCGTTCGAACCAAAATCATGCGCTTCAAATGAAATGTAATCTAACATCTCTTGAGATACTTGAGTGTCTGTTCCTGGAATACCAAAAACATTTAAAGATACACAACCAGCAATAGGGGCATCAACAGTACCACAAACAACATCACCAGCATCATTCATAAATGATGGTCCAACTGCTAGCGCTACTTTTTCAAAGTTTGCACCACCAGCACGTTGTGATGTTGAATCATTAGAACCGAAGATATAACTTACTTCATAGCCCCAACCATTATCAAACTCACCATCCATACCAATCATTGCACGCACTGTTTCAACACGGAAGCGTGTATCACGGCCACCTGTTTCTACCAAACGACGACGCCAATCTGCGATATCTACAGAGTTACCGTTAACATCTTTTGGGCCTACAGTTTGGTTATAGTAGTTATCTGCAGAGTATGGTGCGCTAAAGCCAAAGAACGCAAGTGGTGCTAATGGTAATGGCGCAAGCTTAGTATCAGAAGTATTACGGTTAAAGGTTAACTCGGTGAATACTCGGATATTATCATTAATTTCATATGAGCCAGATGCAAAAATTCCGTAACGCTCTTGCGCTGTTAAATGAAAGTTCGCTGGCGCATAGTTATATGTATCTTTGTCCCAATCCCAACAGTCGTAGCCTGTTGGATTAGAGAAGTCAGATGGATCAGATTGACCAGGACCACTTCCAGCACCATGTGTAAATGAACCACAACCGTTAGCGCCATCAATACCGTTATAACGTCCCCATGGTGGAGCTGAAGAACCACCTTGATCTAACTCATTCGTTTCGTGGTTTAAGTCAAGTTCAAACTTAGACCAATCACGATCAGCAGACGATTGAGTTCCTTGCTGAACATAATAAGCATTTACAACAGCATTCCCTTTATCACCAGAGAAACCAATGGTGAAATCCATTGATTTCGTTTCGCCATCGCTTTCTTCAGTTCCGATGTCATAACCTGCGTTAAATTCGAAACCTTCAAAGTCGTCACGTGTGATGATGTTTACAACACCACCAATTGCATCTGAACCATAAATAGCAGAAGCGCCATCTTTAAGCACTTCAACACGTTTAACAATTGCAGTTGGTATTGTACTTAAATCAACAGAAGAGTTAGCGCCTGTTCCAGAAGCAACCATTCGACGACCGTTTAAAAGTACTAAAGTTCTAGAAGCCCCTAAACCACGTAATGAAACACGAATAGCACCAGAACCACCGTTATTGATTGCAGTGTTAGTTCCCGCACCAGCAACTGATGGGATTTCTTGAAGGATATCACCCATGTTGGTGATACCGGATGCAACAAGATCTTGACGTGAAATAACTTGGACAGGGTTAGCACCTTCCATGTCAGCACGTTTAATACGAGAACCTGTTACTTCAATTCGCTCTACATCTCCAGCTGATTCTTCTTCAGCAGAAAATGCAGGAGCGGAAATTGCTGCAGCTGCGCCTGCGCCAAACATCATGGCGACGCGAACAGCTTTAGCTACTTTGCTATTGCTATACATATATACTCCCTGGACCACTTTCGTGATTCTAGTGTTTAAGTTCAAGGCTATGTTGCCCTGTTGTTTTATAATTTGGTCTTAGACCTTAATCTATCGCTCTAGATATTAAACTTAAAATTGTTAACGGGTCAACACAAATAGTTACGTTTTGATATAACAGGTTACATTATCGATATGAGTATGTTTCAAATAACGTTAATAAAACTAAAAGATCAATGAGTTATATATTTATATGTAATTATACGGAATTTGGAAACTAAAATATCATTTATTTGATGAACAGTCTTCAAAACACAAGGCACGAAATAAAAACATAAAAAACAATCAGTTAAAGACACACTTTTTGGTATATAAAAATATGCATAAGTTGTAACGATGAATAAAACAAAGTAGTTAACAGAAACGCTATGACGCTTATATTCAAGATTAACTTCAAATAGTAAATAAACTTGTAAACTTATCCGAACGTTTACAAGAAAATAGCTGAGATTATTTTCAATAATCAGCTAATAGCTCAAATTCAAATATAATGAAAAGGTTAATCCAGTTACTTTTAAAAACGCTATTTTACAAAAACCACAATTAAAGATGTGAATTATGCCTAATTGTTTTGTAATGAAAAAAAATGTCTAATAAATGCTCCTAAAATCACAACATCACTGTGGTACAATTCGATTTTATCTCTCAGTACACTCTTTTTATGCTTATTGATCCAGTCCTAGACTTAAGTTTGTGGGTGACATTATGTAGTGTTGGCTTTATTGCTGGCCTTATTGATGCTATTGCGGGCGGCGGCGGCATGCTTACCATCCCAACCTTACTCACATCAGGTCTACCTCCGCACGTCGCATTAGGTACAAATAAACTGGCGGCATCTTTTGGCTCATGCACTGCATCATTTGCCTTTTATCGTAAGAAATTGCTGTCCCCCAAGTATTGGTTATGGGCCATCATAGCAACAGCAACAGGTGCTGTTATCGGCACCACTATGGTCAACTTTCTCTCCGTCGAGTTTTTAGACAGATATATCCCTGTATTAATTATTTTAACGGCGATTTACACCTTAGTAGCTAAATCTCCCGCATATGATGACCATGACCTACCAGTAAAAACATTTAGAGTTAAAGTAAAACAAGTGATACAAGGGCTTACTTTAGGATTTTACGATGGTATCGCCGGTCCGGGGACAGGTGCTTTTTGGGTTAGTTCATCGAACATTCTCTATAAAATTGATATTTTGTTAAGTTGTGGTTTAGCACGCTTTACTAATTTCATCAGTAATTTCTGCAGTTTACTTACTTTTATTTATCTTGGTCATGTCAATTTTGCACTCGGTATTTCTATGGGGATTTTCATAATGCTTGGTGCCTGGGTTGGCGCGCACTGGGCAATTAAGTTTGGTAGTAAATTTATTCGCCCTGTTTTTATTACTGTTGTTATAGCAATGTCTGCCAATCTTGGTTATCAAGCTTGGCTCAATTAAATAGGCCTAACATGCAACCTGCGATAAAAAGAATTCAGATGATTCTGGAACAGTTGACACAGCAAGCTGAAGCTATTGATGAGTCAAATAAATATTCGAAATCACATAAGATTATTCAGGAAAATGACATTTTTGCTGAGGCGCTATTTTCAACACACAGTGATCTTTTCACCCCTTACGTTTCAGAAATAAAAAATAAAACCAATGAATTAGCGCGGCTTTTAAGGGCCAAAAAAAACAATTTAGCACATAGCCGCTTATTAATAATTGAACAGCAAATTTCAGCGCTGCGTACAGCATTAAACTCAAACAATGTTGTGCACAAGGAGGCTGAACAGCGCCTTATTGCTATAAAAGCACGTCGATATAAAAAAGCAGCTCAAGCGGTAATGCAATCAAGTCATAATTTACACAAAAAACTAAATGAAACAATAGAGTTTGAACGCAGACTGTTAGCAATGATTACTGACAGAGAGCTGCAGCGACAACAAGCAACAATTAAGCAAAGTGAACGTCTTTCAAATGAAGTTTTAGTTTTACACCAACGCTTGGGACGCTGTCGGCAAGCTATTTCCAAGTTAGAGCGTGAAATAGAACAAACTAAAAACTTCTAAAAAATTTATCATGAATATAGTTTATTTATAATATATCAATATAACAGATGAAAAAAATTGCAGTTTTCAGTACTCTAGCTTTACGCTTAATAATGTTTTCTATAACTTAAGAGTCATACCTATGAAAATTTCTGATGATATTCATAATTATTATGAAAAATTAGTATCTCAACATTTTGCTAGCCTAAAATTAGAGGAAAAATATGATACTGAATTTATTGCCGATTTAATTTGCGTCGTATTAAATCAACTTCCTCCACGTTATATCCGACATGAGGTTGATATGGCATTTTACTTGCCCGCCTCTGAGCGCTTTGAAATGGAGAATAATGTTAAGGTGGCTGTAGCTAAAGCATTAGAGTTTATGAAAGAAAATAGCTAATTGGTTCTAGAGTTAGCCTAGTGCTTCGTATACTAGGCTTTACCTTTACATTAAAAAAAGTAGATCTGAATTTGTTATATAACAATGAAAGCATTGCTCATATTGCCTTAATCATTATGCAAGTAACGTTATAAAATCCTCAAAGGGCATTGGCCTACTAAGATAAAAGCCTTGATAGTCATAACAGCCTAACATCTTCAAACAATCGAGCTCTTCTTTTGTTTCAACTCCTTCAGCGAGCACCTTCATATTAAGTGCTTTTGCCAAGCTAATTATTGTACTAGCGATTGCTATGCTACCTTTACTTTTATCTATATTCGTCACAAATGAACGATCTATTTTTAAAACGCTAGCAAGAATATTTTTCAGATAAGTTAATGATGGATAGCCGGTACCGAAGTCATCAATAGCGCACTCTATTTTTTGTGCTTTTAAATGCCGGATTAGTTCAATTGAATGTTTTATATCTTCAACGAGTAAATTTTCTGCTAACTCTACCAGCAAATGCTCCGAACAAATGTCATATTTTTTAATGGCACTGTATCACTCGCTTATTAGCTTAGCTTTGTTAGGCGAAAGTCACTGTTTAATATTAGATAATAAAATTTGGGTGGCAACCCAATCAGCCACACTCCGGCACATGAGTCGTCTGCTGCGGTTGCTTCCTTCCGGACCTGGCCGAGTTCACAGAGTATCATTGCGAAGGGACCGAAAGGGTCACCATAGATGCGATTAAGGTAATTCCTTAAAGCGCGCGAATTATCGCTAATAGCATGGGCAGTTGCAAGCGCTAGTTTAAAAAATTAAACCGCTTGGGGATTTTTTGCACAAACATCAGTGAATACTTGCTTAAATTCAACTAACTCTTGCTTTATATCTCCTGAAATATAAACCGCAGGATGAAAAAAAATTTCTTTTTTCACAAAATCAAAACTAACAGGCACGACTGGAATATTAGCTTGCTTAGCAATATGCAAAAAACCAGTTTTCCACTCTATAGTTTTACTACGAGTTCCTTCAGGTGCAAGTCCTAATATAAACTTATCATTACGAGCTACTTCCTGAACAATTTGCCCTACAACACCATGGCGATTATTTCTGTCAACAGCAATGCCACCAATAGCTGCCAGTATCGACTTAACTGGCCAGCGAAATATGCTCGCTTTACCTAAAAATGATACTTTCAGTTGCAAGCTAAACATTGCAGCAATACCAATAAAAAAGTCCCAATTAGAGGTATGAGGGGCTACCGCAACAATCATCTTAGACTGTGCTGGCAATTCTCCTTTAATAGTCCAACCACACCATGTTAATATTTTCTTCGCCATACTATGCAACACGCCATATTTTCGTGTTGGAATACAATCAGGAACGTGAGGTAAGTTCATATCAGTGGTTCACTATTAACGAATACGTGTGAATTTTTCATTGATTTCTAGCATTACTGATTTAATCACCAGTAAGTTTTCTTTACCTAAACGCAACAACAGTTTTTCTGCGTCATCTAAAGACTCTAATGATTCATCATTATATTTGTACATAACACTTGGACGATTCAATTCAGGTAACGTCTTAGGTATTTCCATATCTAACACTTTAGTAATCGCATCTTGTAATACGTCACCAAACTCATCATCGGGGTAGCCTAATTCCTGGTACGCCTGATCAATCAATGGTTTTAATTCAACATACCACTGCACCAGCATTTCACTGTCCATTGAGCGGAGTAAATCGACATAAAGGCTAAAACGGCGCGTATTACTTTCGTCCCATTGCCATTTAGAACCTTCTGAGGATTTTTCTTCTATTGCTGAAAATTTAATATTTGGTAAGGCTAATGGTGCATGTTCGTAAGCCAACGTTCCTTGGCTAAAATTATCCGTAAAAACTACAAAACGACGGATCATATCTTCCGTCACCATTAATTTTAGTAACTCTTTACGCCAGGTTAAATTAGCTAATTTATCAGTAAACCAGGAGTCACTTTCATCAAGCGTTGGTAGAATAATTTCTGGCTCAGCTTCTACTATATCTTCAATAATTGGTTCAATTATCGGTTCAATAAATTCAGGTTCACTAGGCTCAGGGGCAACCTCAGGTAATAGTGTAGGTTTCTCAATAGCAACAACTGGCGCTGTTGTAATATTTTCTTCATCAGCGGCAATCACATAATAATAAACAACACATGCAATTATCGCAGCTATAATAACAGCGATAATTCCCCAAGGAGTTTGTTTTTTCTCTGTATTTTGTATTGACATAATAACCTTTATATTCAGTGAGCCCGGACAATCTAAACAATCATTATCTGCTATTTAATTCGAACGCTATAATTTCGCATCTGTTTGGTTTTCAGGCAGTGCCGCGATAAATGCCGGTAATTGATTACAGTTATCAACAACACGGGAAATATGAGGAAAAGCGCTCATATCAAGCTTAAAACGGTTGGCATTGTAAACTTGTGGCACCAAGCAAATATCCGCTATGGTGACCTTATCACCGAAACAAAACTTGCCGGCGCTACTTTTCAGTTGCTTTTCTATCGCGGCAAAACCAATATTCATCCAATGGTAGCTCCAAGCAAGCTTATCTAGCTCAGCTACTGACAAAGTGTTAACCAAGTATTGTTGTACTCGTAAATTATTCACGGGGTGAATTTCACAAGCAACATCAAGCGCCAACGCTTTAACTTTAGCTTTTTCTGCAATATTTGTCGGGTAAATCGCCACAGCGGGATACTTTTCATCTAAGTAGTCAATAATGGCTAATGATTGGTTTAATGTTACGTCGTCATCAACATAAGTAGGCACTAAATGTGTTGGGTTAAGCCCTGTATATGCTTCCTTATGCTGCTCACCACCATCTTTCACCAAATGCACAGCAATGGATTCAAATGACAACGACTTTAAATGCATAACAATTCTAACGCGATAGGCTGCTGAAGAACGCCAATAACCATATAACTTCATAATAAAATCTCAAAATAATACTAACTTAACGGAAAAACAAACGGCCTTTAAATTTTAACCGTTTTTTTATTAATATCGTAATCACGCAATTTGTTCGCTATTGCGGTGTGGCTCAAGCCTAATTTTTTTGCAAGCTGCCGAGTACTTGGATACGCAGGATAAAGCTTACGTAATAAATCAGCTTCAAAATTCTTCACTGCGGCATCAAGTGTGCCTTCAAAATCTTGTTCTAAATAGCCATGTTCTCGGGTGTAAGCTGGTAACTGTAAATGAGAGGTCATAATAATATTGCCCTCAATTAATGATACCGCACGAATAAGCACGTTCTCTAATTGCCTTACATTGCCTGGCCACGGGTAATGCTCAATAAATTCAAGACATTCCTTATCAAAAGAAATGTGTGTTTTACCAATACGTTGACCAAACTTAGCGACAAAAAGTTCCGCAAGCGGCACAATATCTGAACGTCGCTCTCTCAATGACGGAATATTCAAGCCCAATACGTTTAGGCGATAATACAAATCTTCACGAAACTCACCTAACGAGACCATGTTAAGTAAATCTCGATTCGTTGAACTGATGATACGAACATTCACTTTGATTTCTTTTTCATCATCAATACGTCTAAAGGTACCATGTTGAATAACTCGCAACACTTTAGTTTGCAATTTAGGTGACATTTCCCCCACTTCATCAAAAAATATTGTACCGCCGTCAGCCGATTCAAAAATACCTTTTTTACTATTTACCTCACCAGCAGCTCCTGAGCCAAATAATTCAGTCTCAGCGGCATCATCTGGAAGTGCGGCACAACTTAAAGTCATAAATGGTTTATCAGCTCTGTCACTAGCACTATGACAAGCGCGCGCTAATAACTCTTTACCTGTACCTGTTTCACCGATAATTAACATCGAAGAATCAAGCAAAGCCATACGTTTTGATTCGCGTAATAACTTACGCATCGAACTACTGTTTGCTTGAATACCAGCAAAATTGTTATCGCTAGCTTTTTTAAAAGCACTAATTTGCTGACCTAATCTTGCTTCTGATTTAAGGATCAGTACTGCACCGGCAAGCACTTGCTCTTCATCGCTTTCAGCAACATGAATCGGAATAATATCGGCAACAAAGTCATCGTCTTGAAATTTAACGCGGCGGGTTTGTGCAAGTACTTCATCACCATCTAACCAACGACTAATATTAAAACCTTTTAACCAATTGCTAACATGCTCGCTGGCAATATTTTCAAGCCTGTCGCACATAATTTGCGCCGCCGTATTATTGACCATACGAATTTGGCCTTTAGTATCAACAGAAATAAATGGGTCAGGAAAGGTTTTGACTAGGGTTTCAAATTCGTTTCGTTCACGCTCAGATGGCATATAAGGCGTAGTTTTTACGTCAATAATACCATCAATTAGGCGTAACTGCGGCATAAAATCTTGCAGTTCAGAAAACTCAAGATCAGGAATATTAATAAAAATTTTCCCAGGTTGTTTCAATTCAATACCGCGTAAATCAATACCGCGCTCTACAAATATTGCCAATACACTTTGTGCGATACCAACTCGGTCTTGGCAACCTATCTCTAAACGCATTTCATAACCTCAGGCAAGCAACTAATTTCAATAGCGCTATTGTAAACTAATTTTTACAACAAAAAAAAGCCCCCTTTAATAGGAGGCTAGTATTTATTGTTGTAAGCAAACATTACAGAAGCTGGTCTGTTTTCGCTGCACAAATAAAGTCATTCTTATGAAGCCCTTTGATAGCGTGGGTCCACCATGTTACTTTCACTTTACCCCACTCTAATAAAATGGCTGGGTGATGAAATTCTTCTTCTGCTAGTTCTGATACTTTATTCGCAAATGCCCAAGCTAATTTATAGTTTTTAAATTTATAAACTCGTTCTAACATCATAACGCCATTATTCACTTCAGGTACCCAATCAGGTATTTGACCTAATAAGTCTGCTAATTCGTCATCACTTACCTTTGGGGCATCAACCTGACATGCTTCACATTGTTGATTTGATAATTCGGCACTCATAAAACTTCCTTAACTTGCTTTTGATGTTGATTTTAATTCAAATTTTGGTGGATGTAGACCAATTTCTCTGGCTTGTTCTACCAACGCCATAATGTCTTCTACTTCTAATTTGCGAATATTATCAAGGTCACTAACCTTTGAAAGCATGAAGTAAACAGGTTGTAGAATATCAATTCGATATTGAGTTCTAAGTACGTCTAATACATCAAGCGTCTTTCTCTCAACGTGTTTGTCATTTAGCGCGTATTCTGTTTCAGTTGGTGAAGATAAAATACCACCACCATATACGCGCAAACCGTCTGGCGTATCGAGCAAGCCAAATTCAACGGTAAACCAATATAATCTTGCTAAAAATACTCTATCTTCTTTTGAAGCGTTTAAGCCCATTTTTCCGTAAGCTTGCGTGTAATCAGCAAATGAAGCGTTGGTTAATAATGGACAGTGACCATATATTTCATGAAAGATATCAGGCTCTTGCAGGTAATCGAACTCTTCACGAGAGCGAATAAACGTCGCTACAGGGAATTTTTTTTCAGACAATAACCGGAAAAACTCACCAAAACCGATAAGTGCTGGCACAGGTTCACAATTCCAGCCCGTTTCAGCCCTTAAAACTTCACTGACTTCTTCAAGCTGTGGAATTCTATCTATTGGAAGGTTTAGCTTTTCTAAACCTGCTACAAATTCATCACACGCAGTGTTTTTAACTGTTGATAACTGACGTGTTAGCAATTCTTGCCAAATCTTATTTTCTTCTGCAGACCAAGCAATAACACCCTGTTCATCTGCAACTTTGGAAACGTATTTAGTCGCTTTTCCCATTTTCTTAACCTTATATTAATATCAATTTATTGTTAATTTTATTTTGATATTGTTGAGCTAATTTTGTTGCCTCATACTAAGGCAACAAGGGTAGAAAAAGCACGACTTTCAAATCGACTGTTTTTTAAGCAGACCTTGAGAGTGTAAAATTTGTGTTACATTAAAATGTACAAAAGATATTTTTTACTAACAATATCAGGCCATTATTTTTTTGAAATGATTAACGTTTGCACCTGATTAACAATTTTTTGTCGAACTTGACCAAGCTTAGGCGCATCACCATCAAAAGGAATAGGTCGACACATATGCATAGCCTTTAGGCCTAACCTGGCCGTTAACATTCCGGCGCCAAGCCCTTGTGCCATGCGCGCAGATAACTTTCCTAACAATTCTGCCCCCAGTAAGTCTGCCCCTAAATCAGCAACTAATTCACTTGCACCAGCATAAGCCATATTAAAAATAACTTGCTTGATTAATTTTACTCGACTCCAGTAACCTAACTTAAGTCCGTATAACGCCGCTATTTTATTCACCAAGCGTAAGTTTCGCCATAGCATGATTAGCATATCGATGATAGCAATTGGGCTTAATGCCACGAGCACAACCGATTCAGTTGAAAACTTAGCTATTTCTGCCATTGCTTTTTGGTCAACTTTTGAGAGTACATGACGAGAATAAAGCTGCATTATTTCAGCTTCATTGAATTCTTCAACATTAAGCTCCTGCCACTTACCTTGGTCATGCTCAGCTAAATCAATCGGTAAACGTTTAGTTAGTTTTTCACAAAATATTGCCGCGGAAATGTTGCCATCGTCATTGATAATATCATGAGCTTGTTGTTGCAATGTTTGCTGATGCTTAAATTGCCTTAAGCCAGAAAGCTCACGCCAAACAGCTCGGCCACAAACAACAGACAGCCCAAGCAATAATGCACCATATAAGCCGGCGACAATTGGCGATTGACTAAAGCCAGTGATAAAAAATTGAACCGTTTCAATACCGACTAAAGTGGCGAATACCGCGGCTATTCCTCGCCAAAGCCATCGAGGTTTTTTAGCCTCTACAAGCATGTTTTCAATACTCACTTCAGGCTGTTCATCCGCAAGCCAATCACGTTCGTCGACGATTATTTGTGGAGTATTAGCTTTTATTGCATTATCGGTAATTTCAACTTCATCAAATAATATTTGCTGTTGATATTTTTCATCTAACTCGTTCATTTTAATTTATCTCCAAGCAAAAATTGTAAAACTTGATCCATACGTAGATGACTCAAACACTCATCTATATTTGCTGACTCTGCAGGTGCAAAGGTGATGTAATTGAATGCTTGCTGTTGCCAATATTCAGCGTTAGGTATTGCAGCTGGCACAGTACCCGGAAATAAGGTTATTTTTTTATCATTACTCAATTGTCGTCCCTGTATTACAGGAATATCTTTCCCCTGATAATGGCTTTTGCCAACTTTAGTTGCTTTAACAGAGGCTAATGCCAATGTTTTCATCTTGATGGTATCAAAATTCAGTACTTGCTTAGTTTGATAAACAAGCTTATTCAATAATGACACCAAATTATGGTGCTGTTCAGGTGTCACGTGATCAGCCTTTGTGGCGGCAAATAATAAGCGATCAATTTTGGGCGAAAACAGTCGAGACAGTAAGCTCGATTGACCATATTGAAAACTTTTCATAATCATCGCCATGGCATTTTGTAAATCATCAAAACTTTCAGAACCATTATTTAGCGGCGTTAAACAATCAGCTAAAACAATTTGTCGATCAAAATTAACAAAATGTTCTTTATAGAAGCGGCGGATCACCCGCTCTTTATATTCAATATAACGGGCACGTAGCATACCAATATAACAGTCGTCATTCGCATTTTGGTAATCATTGCCATCGATATTATCAAAGTCAACAAACGGGAAGAATTGCAATATCGGAGCATCTTCTAATTCACCCGGCAGAATAAACCGCCCTGGCTGAATAACTGAAAGCCCTAAATTATGACGGTAATGCAACAACAGTTGAGTATATTCTTGCGACAGCTGTGCAAGTACATTCTCATCAACAGGAGCAAATGGGTCAAAAGTTTTAAGCTTTTCAATAAAACTCTGAGCTTTTTCAGCTCTAGGTGATTGCTTTAATAAAGCCGCCATTTGCTGCGACCATTCTTCATAGGTTTGCGATAACATGGGTAGGTCGAGTAACCATTCCCCCGGATAATCGGTAATATCTATATATAACGTTGCTGCTTCCGTGGCATATTTAAGTAAAGATTCTTTCGGCTGATAGCGAATAGCAATGCGCAACTCACTTATACCGTTAGTCGGCTCTGGCCATTTAGCTGGTGACTGACATAACGCATTCATTGCGCCATCGTATTCAAAACGAGGTATATGCAAATGTTTTTGTGGTACGCGCTTCGCCGCGATATAACGGCCTTGATGAACAACGTTAAAAAAACTTAACTGTGAGTTGCTGCCTTCATTAAGTAATTGATTGACCATTGAGGTTATAAAGGCGGTTTTGCCACTACGACTAAGCCCCGTTACCGCTAAAGTAACATGTTGGTCAATTGAGCGATTAAGCAAGTCGCCCGCTTTTTGCTTTAGTTTTTCTAATTGTTTTTTATTAATGAGTGCCATGTATAACTGCTATATTGGTTCGTTGATTTTCTTGCGCGATAAATACTTAAAATGCGCTGAATGAAATTGTTCAAACGGAATACTACGTGATTTGATGTTAGCGGTTTTTCTAATTAGGTTACAGCACTTTATCAAGCAATATTTTAACAACTTACACTTTATCTTTTCTAATTAACGACAGAAGGTTTTAGGGAAAAATGCATTAATAAACATAGTTACAACTGATATTTCTAGCCGATTTCTTTGGCGAATGTTATTCACAAACACGGTATTATGATAAAGTATACGAACAGAAAAAAAGCGGCTAAGCCGCTTTTTCTTAAAGTTTATTAATTTCTCTAGAAACCGTAAACTCTGGCGATGTTACATAGTGCTCCATCACTCTTAATTCACGCTCTAGGGTTTTAAACTTACGCCTAATATCATGAAACGCTTGTTTAGGCGGTTCTCCTGCTTGCCAAATACGCGACTTCACTTTAATCGACTCATTCTCAAATTGCTCACCACCACTTTGTTGCTGCGGTTCATGTTCTTGAGTTGGCGCATGATGGCCTGTTTGATTTCGTTGTGCATTGCGTTTGGCATTTGCTGCACTACCGGCTTTTTTATCTAAAATAAACCAAGCAGCGATGTAGATTACAATAAACCAACCCATACCTAGCAACACACCTGAAACTACTAAAATACGTACTAACCAAGTTTCCCAGCCAAAATAGTCTGCAATACCTGCACAAACTCCAGCTAGCTTTCCTTGGCTCGTATTTCTATATAACTCACCTCGGCATTTGTTGGTCATACTTTATTTCTCCATTCGGGAGTTTCCGCATCTAAAATAGCTTCTAAGGTTTTAATTCTATCGGCCATTTTATCTGCTAACTCAGACAGTTCGGACAGTTGAACATACTCTTCTTCACTGAAACCTTGGCTAATTTGACGTTTGCTTCGGTAATGTAATATCAACCAAATAGGTGCTACTACTATCATAAATATAATGACTGGAGCGACGATAATCTCTTCCATAATACTTCCCCTTAATTTGCACCTAATTCAGGTATATGCTGTTAACGTATGCTTATTTATTTTCTTTATTAGACTTCATTTTAGCTTTCAATTGGGCTAACTCATCATCAACCTTTTCATCTGATGCTAAATCAGCAATTTCGTCTGCTAATGATTTACTGCCCATATCATACGATTCAACTTGTGCTTCAATATCATCAATTTTACGCTCGTAGCGGTCAAACCGACTTAGCGCATCATTTACACGGTCGCTATCAATATTCTTTTTCACTTTTAAGCGTGAACTTGCCGTTTTCTCTCTCATGATAATAGCTTTTTGACGAGATTTTGCATCAGCAAGCTTTTCTTGCAATTGAGATATTTCATCTTGCAGTTTAGATATATGCTCTTCAACATGCCCTAATTCATCACGCAAAGCGTCAGCACTCTCAACACACTTTTTCTTTTCCATTAATGCTGCACGAGCCAAATCATCACGACCTTTACTTAACGCAAGTTCAGCTTTTTCTTGCCATTGAGTTGCATCGGCTTCAAAGCGACTTGCTTGACGTGCTAAATCTTTCTTATCTGCTAACGTTTTCGCTGATGAAGAACGAACTTCAACTAACGTGTCTTCCATTTCTTGTATGATCAAGCGCACCATTTTTGCAGGATCTTCTGCTTTATCTAATAAGTTGTTGATATTAGAATTAATGATATCTGTGAACCTTGAAAAAACACCCATAATTACTTCCTCGTTCAATAGTTTGCTTAAATTGTCTTGTTATTTACTATTCACGTTCTAAGCCATGTTTTCAAAAACACATAAAACATTGTAAATTAAAGGAATATTATTAATTAAAAAAACACTTCTATCTAAGCTATTAATAAAATACACTATTTGTTAGTGAAATAAACCAATTATTGGGTCAGTAAATGACACGTTTTAAGCAACAAGATAATCTCATTGGTCAATCCAACAGTTTTTTAGAAGTACTTGAGCAGATTTCACAAATTGCTCCTTTAAGCAAACCTGTACTTATTATAGGTGAACGAGGCACAGGTAAAGAGCTAGTCGCCGCCCGTTTGCACTACTTATCAAAACGTTGGGATCAAAATTATTTAAAGCTTAATTGTGCCGCGTTAAATGAAAACTTACTGGAAAGTGAGTTATTTGGTTATGACAGTGGCGCTTTTACGGGCGCCAGCAAACGTCATGAAGGACGATTTGAACGTGCTGATAACGGCACCTTGTTTCTTGATGAAATTGCGAATACCACAGGCTTAATACAAGAAAAACTCCTCAGAGTGGTCGAATATGGTGAGTTTGAACGCGTAGGTGGTTCTAGAACCATTAAAACTAATGCTCGATTAATTGCCGCCACTAATGAAGATTTACCCTCAATGGCTGAAGCGGGTGAGTTTCGCGCAGATTTACTCGATAGATTAGCATTCGATGTTATCACCTTGCCGCCATTACGTGAACGCTTAGACGATATATTAGTGCTTGCTGAGCACTTTGCTATTAACATGGCGCGAGAATTAGAGTTTGAACTTTTCAGTGGTTTCACCGAAAAAGCCAAACGCGCATTATTAGAATATCACTGGCCAGGAAATATTCGTGAACTTAAAAACGTGGTTGAACGCAGTGTTTATCGCTGTAACAACCCGCACTTACCTGTACATGAACTAGTGATTGACCCATTTGAATCACCATATCGACCGTCGAAACGTATAAAAACTCAAGATCGCATCGTTACAGGTCCAGCTGTACCAGTAGCTAATGTAGATAATACAACTGCCGAAGCTCCAACTAAAGTTGAGCAAATAATACAGCCATTAGCCAGCACTTTTGAGTTTCCATTATCATTAAAGAATTTATCACAGAACTATGAGGTCGATTTGATCAAGTCTGCCTTAGCTAATTGCCAATATAATCAAAAGAAAACCGCAGACGCACTTGAATTGACCTATCATCAATTAAGAGGTTACTTAAAAAAATATAACCTGCTTGATTCTAGTGGTGCTGAAGAAGAATAAATAGCTATGTCCTATTCAAAATTTTCATACTTTTTGTCATTAATAGCATTTTCAACACTATTTGGCTGTGACACAAATGAAACGCTGTTATTGAGCGAAAAAAGCATTATTTATTGTAGTGAAGGCGCGCCAGAAAGTTTCAATCCTCAATTGGTAACGTCTGGCACCACTATCGATGCAACATCAAACCAATTGTACAATCGTTTGATTGAATTTGATCCGAATGACAACTCCATTATTCCTGCAATAGCTAAATCATGGCACGTAACACGCGATGGTAAAATGGTGACTTTTTATTTACGCAAGGACGTCAACTTTCACCAAACAGCTTATTTTATTCCAACCAGAGCACTAAATGCTGATGATGTATTGTTCAGTTTCAATCGTATGCTTGACCCTGTGAATGAATATCATGAAGTGTCTGGTGGTAAATATCCATTTTTTCAAAATGCCCAATTAGATGATTTAATTGAGAGTGTTGAGAAAATAAACGACCACACCGTTCGTTTTAAATTGTCACAACCTGATAGTTCTTTTCTCGCGAATATTGGTGGCAACTCAGCGGTTATTTTATCAAAAGAATATTCAGAACATTTAATCGAACTAAATGCTATGCAAGAAATTGATATGTTTCCCATTGGCACCGGCCCTTTTAAATTCAAGCAATACAGTTCAGGGGCTTTTATTCGCTTTGAACCACATTCAAAATATTGGCAAGAACAATCACAGCTCAAACAGTTAGTTTATGACATTACGCCAAGAGATACTGGGCGTTTAACAAAACTTTTAGCCGGTGAGTGCGATGTTATTGCTTACCCTATTGCCCATGAAAAAATTAAGCAGCATCCTGGCTTGGCTTTAGAGTCAGTCACCTCATTTAATGTCGGCTACTTTGGCTTTAACACCACTAAGCCGCCATTTGATAACCCATTGGTTAGAAAAGCAATATCTTACGCGATAAATAAGCAAGCAATTCTTGAAACGGTATATACTGGCCAGGCAGATATTGCCAATGGCTTGATCCCAAATTCATCATGGGCTTATGACGACACTATTGAAAGCCAAGAATACTCAATTTCAAAAGCACAAAGTTTACTGGCTCAAGCGGGTTATCCAGATGGTTTTGTAATGGACTTGTGGGCAATGCCAGTGCAACGCGCTTACAACCCAGATGCGGTCACCATGGCTAAACTTATTCAAGCCGATTTGCAAAAAATTAGCATTAAAGTAGATATTGTTTCTGATTACGAATGGTCAACGTTTTTGCGAAAAATATCTGAAGGTGAGCATCAAAGTGTTTTGCTCGGTTGGTCAGCTGACCATCCAGATCCTGATAACTTTTTCTCTACATTACTCAGTTGCGTGTCGTCAGTAACAGGCAGTAATAGAACCTTTTGGTGTAACCAAGACTTTGACCAACTTATTCAAAGTGCCTTACAAACAGATAACATTAATAGTCGTAAAGCGCTCTACTCAAAAGCACTTAAGCTAATTAATGAAGAAGTGCCACTGATACCCATTGCGCATTCAAAAAGATACCAAGCAAGAGCAAACTCAGTGAATGGCAAGCTTTTACGCTCTATTGGCGGTATAGACTTCAATGGAGTAACAAAAAACTAATATGTTTATTTTTACGTTACGTCGCTTTAATTTATTCTTTTTCACTATGTTGCTATTAACTATTTTGTCTTTTAGCTTAAGTTTTTTATTCCCTGGTGAGCAACTAGTCAATTTAACAGGTCAAATTAATGCAACACCAGAACAGTTGGCTGTTTTAGCAAATGAATATCAGCATCAAGCTGGCTTTATTACCCAGTACTTTAACTATGTTAGTCATTTATTTCACGGTGATATGGGCTATTCAATGGCAAGCCACCTGCCCGTTGCCACTGAAATTTTTAACCGCTTACCTGCGACCATTGAACTTACTAGTGTTGCACTATTAGTCGCAATGTTTGTCGGAATTCCTATTGGATTTTTTGCCGCTATTTATCATCGTAAAACACCTGATAATATTATTTTGGGCGTTGCCATGATTGGTTATTCTGTGCCAGTTTTTTGGCTAGGAATACTGGCGATATTAGTCTTTTCTATACAGTTAGGTTGGCTACCCTCTGCAGGGCAAATTAGTCTTTTATTTGAAATTGAACATGTCACAGGCTTGCAACTTATTGATATTTTGCTAAGTGATAGTCCATACAAATGGCAGGCTTTTATTGATGCAACTCGTCATCTTATTTTACCGGTGATAGTTGTCGCACTTGCTCCAGCTACTATATTTATGCGCTTGGCACGTACGGCAATGCTTGAAGTATTGGAAACTCACTATATTAAAGCGGCAAAAGCAAAAGGATTAACCTTTTGGCAGATCATATATCGACACGCGATGCGTAATGCTTTTATAAAGGTTATTCGTGACGTTGGTTTACAATTTGCCAATCTAGTAACAATTGCAATGGTAACTGAAGTGATATTTAGTTGGCCGGGCATCGGGCGCTGGTTAATTGAAAGTATTTATCAACGAGATTACACAGCTATTCAAGGCGGCTTAATTGTTCTATCAACTTTTATCTTTATTGTTCATATTATTATCGACTTTGTTTATGCTGCCCTTAACCCATTAGCTCGGGAGCCCCGTCATGGCGCGTGATAAAATATACCAAGAAGAGGAGTTTCCAACACCGCTAATGCAATTGTGGCATAACTTTAAGCAACCACCAGTTGTTGTCATTGGTTTTGGTTGTTTTCTGTTTTTAATTGTTCTGGCAATATTATCCAGTTTAATTACTCCCTACTCACCAGTCGAAAACCATTTAAATGATTTATTGCTTCCCCCTGCATGGAGCAATGACGGTAATGTGAGCTTTCTATTAGGCACTGATAATCTTGGTCGAGATATGCTCTCTCGTTTAATTCATGGTACATCGTTAACTTTTGGCTTAAGTATAATCGTTGTTATGGCATCGTTAATTATCGGAGTGATTATTGGCTCGCTATCGGCCTTAACTAAGGGGGTTAAATCGAGCTTTCTTAATCATTTTCTTGACGTTATTTTATCAATCCCGTCCTTGTTATTAGCAATTGTTATTGTCGCTATACTTGGCCCCGGTTTAGAGAATACCTTATGGGCTATCATCATGGTTTTAATCCCGCAATTTGTCCATATTACTCGTAATGCAGTCAAAGAAGAGTTCACAAAAGATTACGTTTTAGCCTCACGATTAGACGGCGCGAACTCTTTTCGAATTCTACGCTATTCTGTATTTCCCAACATCATCGAAAAACTTATCAGTCAAGCAACATTAGCTCAATCCGCAGCCATTCTTGATATTGCCGCTTTAGGTTTTTTAGGGCTGGGTGCCCCAATTCCAATGCCAGAATGGGGGGCAATGTTAGCCAACGGCATCGACTTATTTTATATCGCCCCTTGGACGGTTTACCTGCCAGGTTTAGCTATTTTATTTTCGGTTATCGCAACGAACTTAGTTGGTGAAGGCATGCGCCATGCCCTGAAAGTGCGCAAGGAAAACTAATGAATTTAATTGATATTCGTAATCTTTCAATCGAACTTCAAACAGCTACTAAACCAATATTAGCCGTTGACCGCGTTAACCTAACCATGAAAGAAGGTGAAGTGCGTGGGCTAGTGGGTGAGTCAGGCTCTGGAAAGTCACTTTTGGCACAAGCAATTGTTGGGGTATTAGATGATAAATGGAAAGTGGATGCTGACCGCTTTCATTGGCGTGGCCAAGATCTCATGCGTTTATCGCCCGAAGAACGAAAGGTCATCATTTCCAAAGATGTTGCGATGATATTTCAAGAACCTATGGCTTGCTTAGATCCAACAACGACTATCGGCGAACAATTAGAAGAGGCGGTTGATACTGAGCAACTTACCGGATTTTTTTGGCAAAAAAGGCAACAACGAAAACAAGCCGCGATTACGTTGTTGCATAAAGTTGGTATCAAAAAGCATGAAGTGTGTGTAAAAAGCTTTCCCCACCAACTTACTGATGCGCTATGTCAACGTGTAATGATAGCAATGGCGTTAGCACGTCGCCCTATTTTGCTCATTGCAGATGAGCCGACAGCGGCGATGGAAAGTACCAATCAAGGGCAAATATTTCGATTGTTGGCCAGCCTTAATCAGCTTAAAAATATGTCAATATTATTAATCAGCCACGACTTAGAAAATGTCACTCATTGGACTAATTCAATTACGGTAATGTACAGTGGGCAGTTTGTTGAAGCGGGTACAACAGAGCAAATATTTAGTCAACCGTATCATCCGTATACTCGCGCACTAGTCGATAGTAGCCCAAAAGCCAACATGCAAATTCCAAGTAAGTCACGCTTGATGACATTACCTGGCAGCATTCCAGTTTTACAGCATTTACCCATAGGCTGTCGATTGGGACCGCGTTGCCCTCGAGCACAACAAAAATGTGTACGGGCGCCTAAAATTAAAAACTTTCATAGTCAGCAAGTCAGTTGTCACTTTCCTTTGAAGGATAATTATTCATGAGTAAAGTGCTATTACAAGTTATCAATCTCAGTAAAAGTTACAAAGATAAAAATTATTGGTTAAATCGTAAAAGTGTTGCCGCATTAGCACCAATATCATTTGATATTATGGCCCATAAAACTTTAGCTATTGTTGGCGAAACAGGCTCAGGTAAGTCTACACTTGCAAAGCTTCTTGTTGGTGCTGAGTTACCGACAACAGGCCATATTCGTCTGAATGGGCAAACATTAGAGCCTGGAAATTTTAAACAACGTTGTCAGCATGTGCGAATGATATTTCAAGACTCTGGTACAACCTTGAACCCTAGTTTGACTATCGAGCAATTACTTGATGAACCCTTGCAGCTCAACACTGACTTGGATGAAGCGGCCCGCCATCAGCTGATAAGAGGGACATTACAAAAGGTTGGTTTGTTAGCAGATCACATGAGTTTTTACCCGCATATGTTTTCTGGTGGCCAGAAACAGCGTATATCACTAGCTCGTGCCATTATATTAAAACCTCAAGTAATTATTCTTGATGAAGCACTTGCATCACTTGACCCCTCTTTACGTTCTCAAATGATCAATCTACTGCTAGATTTACAACAACAAATGGGCCTTGCTTTTATTTTAATTTCGCACAACCTAGGGATTGTTAGACACTTTAGTGATGAAATGATTGTGCTGTGTAAGGGTGAGGTGTTAGAAGTAGGAAAAACCAACGAAATATTGCAGCAGCCTAAACATAAATACACTAAAAAACTAATAATGAGTCAACACTTTCAATTATTGCACCGATAAATTTGGCGGCTAAATTTCTAAAGCAGCTAGCTAAGAGCTAGATAGCGTTCAAAAACGTTGCACCGAAGACGTGAGATATATCTAATGTAATCAATGCTACCTCTAGCATGAAGAATCGATAATGTTTGAACGTTGGTTATCGTCACTATACTCAATTGCGTGCTATGGCCCCTGGCACCCTCAGAACCTACCCACAACCTCAGCACTATAGCTAAGCTATCAATGCATGTATGTTAGCTAAAGTAAGCGATGTAGCATTCTAGGTATTAACATCTGCAATTATTGTTATTTTCATTAAAATAAAGCTCGAATGCTATTACGATAACAAATACCATCAGAGAGCCTCTTCAATGACTTAGAAAACAAAAAACCAGCCTATTGGCTGGTTTTAAAATGCGACATTAGCTGTCTATAACTTTGATCAACTCACTTTAAAAAAGTGTGCTAACTAATATTGTGATGTAGGTGCTGCCACTTCGCGACGAATGATTTCAGCATCAGTTTTCAATGATTCTACATAACTTAAGTAAGCAGCTTGAGCTAACTGTTGTGTTAATTGCTGCGTTAAATTTGGAGAGCTTTTAGCTTCACCAACATTTACCGCTTGTACTTCTAATACGGCTAAATCACCATTACTTAAATTCACGGTTGCAGCAGATACTCCACTTTCACTTGGTCGAGGTAATTTAAACGCTTCACGCGCTAAGCTTGCATCTAAGCCACTACCAACTCGAGTAACAGCAGTTTTAGCTTCCATCGTTGCGCCAATCGCTGATAATTGCTCAGTGATATCATTACCTGACTTAAACGCAATTAATAACTCATCAGCAACTGTTTGTGCTTTTTCAGAGGCTTTTTGCGCAATCAATATGTTTTTAATTTGCATCGTCACTTCTGCAAGCGGCTTTACGTTCGCTTCTTGGTATTCATTTAAGCGCAAAACTATCGCTAAACTATCATTTACTTCAATAATATCAGAGTTTAATTGTTCACTAAGTACGATATCTGAAAATGCAGCTTCAATTGCTGTACTACCGTTAAATGGTTCTACATTTGAACCGCGTGTTAACCAATCAGAAGTTTTAACAGTAGCGTTAATCACACTAGCGGCGTCTTCTAAGCTATCAGGAAATTCAAAGCTTAAACGAGCAACTTCTTGTTGAAGCTCAAAAAACTTATCTTGTGCTTTTTCGCTTTTAGCTTCAACAATTAACGCTTCTCGCACGTCAGCTAAACTTTGTACTTTCTCTGCTTTATAGTCAGTTAGTTTAATGATGTGAAAACCAAATTCAGTTTTAACCACTTCACTAACACTACCAACTCCTGACAATGCAAATGCAGCATTATCAAACGCTTCATCCATAACACCTGCTTCAATCCAGTCTAAATCACCACCATTCTCGCCACTGAAAGTGTCTGCAGAGTTTTCTGTCGCAAGTGTTGCGAAATCTTCACCAGCATTAACTTTAGCAAGTAATGCTTCTGCAGATGCTTTAGCTTGTGCTTCATCATCACCAAATTCAACCAAAATATGAGCAACACGACGCTGCTCATCATCACGGTAACGACTAATGTTGTCATTATAATAAGCTTCAACATCAGCATCGGTTAATGAAACTGTCGCTGCAATATCATTTACATCTAGCGAAATATAGTTAACCTTTACTTTTTCTTGATTTTCAAAGCGCGATTTATTAGCTAAATAATATTGATTAATTTCTTCTTCACTCAATTCAATATCAGCTTTAAATTGTTCGGAAGTAATAGTGGCAAATCGAATATCACGATGCTGATTTTGCAACGTAGTAAACATACCTTCTTGGTAAGGTAGGCTGAACTCACTTGACACCAAAGCTTGTGTTAATTGGCGACGTATCATTTCAACACGTAAATAATCACGGAAATCTGATGATTGATAAAAACCAGCTTGATTGATCATCGCCAAATAACGATTGTTGTCAAAGGTTCCATCTACTTGGAATTCAGCCATGTTACGAATAGTATCTTTAATTCGCTCATCGGCTACGCGAATAGCTAAAGCATCTGAATTTTGATCAACAAGTTTTTGGTTAATTAAGTTATCTAATACGCCCTGACGAAAATTACTCATGTAACTTGCATCTGCTGAAAGCGTTTCAAACATATCACCAAACTGCTGCGCCATGCGATTACGCTGCGCTTGATAAGCTTTATTGAACTCATCTTGTGATATTTTTTCGCCATTTACATCAGCTACTGACGTATCAACTGAGTTACTATAGCTACCAATACCGGCTACGGCGAAAGTTAAAATAATAAAACCAAGAATAATCTTAGCGGTTAATCCTTGAGAGCTTTCTCGAATATCTTCTAACATCTTTATCTCTTTACACGAGGGAGTTGTACTTTCCGGGCGACTTTAGTTGCAATATTTATATACCGCTATTTTACCAGAAAATAGCATTTTGCTTTGTTACAACGCGATAATTGTACAAATTAACATCGAGTTTAACTAGGCTACTTTACTATGTTATAGGCTTAAAAGTCGCAATTTGAACGGGCATGTTAGCCCAATAGTTATCAAAATGAAACTCTTTTACTATCACGATGAAATAACGGTTAAATATGCAGCAAAATCTCCCCTTACTTCTCTATTTATATGCTTTAATACTCCCACTTTATATTTAATATAAAAAAGAGTAAGTCATAAAATATGGCTTACTCTTGATAGTTAATTCTTAGTGGCATTACGCTAAAGCGTTTATAGACCCTAATTGCACAATTGAATAATTCATTTAGAAGCAAACATTGTTAATAAAACTACTTCTTATTTAATATATCGTCTAAATTAGCTTGTTCTTTAGAAGAAAGGTCTAGCTCATTATCTTTAATTTTAGTACGTCTTCTTAGTACAAAAACTACGCCTACCGCAAAGCTTAATAATATTGCCAATGGGCCAAACCAAAGTATATAAGTTTGCTTTTTCAATTGAGGACGATATAAAACAAAGTCGCCATAGCGATACACCATAAAATCAATAATTTCCTGATCCGTCTGACCTTCTTGCAATAAGTTGTATAGGTTTTTACGCAAATCGACCGCTATTTTTGCATTTGAATCCGCAAGGTTCTGGTTTTGACATTTCGGGCAACGTAATTCTTTTGATAGCACTTGAAAGCGTAATTTTGTTGCTTCATCCTTAAACTTAAATGTTTCGACAGGACCGGCGGCTGCATTCGCACTCCATAAGACACTTAACAACAAAACACTCAACACTAAGCGTAAAAAACGCAATAAGCTTAAAGCTGTGTTATTGATATTAGCTTGCATGGTTAATTGCATATTACGCTCCCTGCGCCATTTCTGCTTCAATTACTTCAATCAAAGGCAGAAATTCTTTCTTCCAAATCATATCATTGATCGGGCCCGCGAATCGCTTGCGAATAATACCAGTGTGATCAATAACAAAAGTTTCAGGAGCACCAAATACGCCAATATCTAAACCTAACGCACCTTGCTCATCAAAAATTGAAAACACATATGGGTCCTTATATTCTTTTAACCACTGTATCGCCGAACTATGCTCATCAGTAAAGTTGAGACCGTACAATTTAACTCGTGGATTACGAGATATATTAAGCAAATAAGGGTGTTCATATTTACATTGAATACACCATGTTGCCCAAACATTAAGCAGAACGATATTGCCTTTAAGGTCATCTCTGCCTACTTGCTTTTGTGTTGCTTTTAACATCGGCATTGTAAAATCTGGCAAAGGCTTACCTATCATTGCTGATGGCATAGCTTGTGGATTTAAAAACAATCCTCTGTATAACAACACACCCAATAGAACAAATAAAATTAATGGTATAAAACGGATAATACTTTTCACTAATTTAAGCCTCTTGTAAAACTGAAGGGTTAATTTGATTTTGTTTATGCTCAGCTGCGAGAACACGCTTACGGTAACGCTTACTTAAAATAGCCAACAAGCCACCTAATGCCATAAAGAAGCCACCTAACCATATCCACACAATAAATGGTTTATAATATAAACGCATTGACCAAGAGTTTTGCCCTAATGGGTCACCTAAGGCAACATAAATATCACGCCATAACGTTGTATGAATGCCAGCCTCTGTCATCCCCATTGTTTGCACTTTATAAGTACGTTGTTCAGGATTTAGCAAAGTCACAAATTCGCCATCTAAGGAAACATTAATTTGCCCTTGTATTGCTGTATAATTTGGACCGACAACATTTTTTGTACCCGCAAACTCAATGCTATAACCAGATAAATCAACAGACTCTCCCGGTGACATTCTAACATTTACTTCATGTTCGTAACTTGACACCATAGTCACACCAATAACGGTTACAGCAATTCCCGCATGCGCAACAGCCATACCTATATGGTTTAATGGTACTGCCGAAAATTTCCAACGTCCATCTGCTTGTTTAGCATTATTGAAGAGATCTTTTAAAACCGCCAATGTGATCCAACAGCCTAATGTCATACCAACAAAGACCATAAAGTTAAATTCACCACCGAACATAAACGGCCAAGCAGCACCAAACAAAACACTGAAGATAGAAATTAGATTTAAATGCTTAGATAACTCGCCCTTACGTGCCTTTTTCCATCGAATAAGAGGTCCAATGCCCATAAAAACAAATAACGCTATCATCATAGGAATAAATACCGCATTAAAATATGGCGCACCAACAGATATTTTTCCCATACCCAGAGCATCAATAATAAGCGGGTATAAAGTGCCGATTAAAATAGTTACCGTGGCTGTCACTAATATCGACATCGCGATTAAAATTGTGTTTTCACGCGAATACGCAGTAAAACGACTTGGACTACTAACATTAGTTGCCCGAAGTGCGTAAAGAGTTAATGAACCACCAACAGCTAAAGCAAGTAAAATCAGTAAGTAAAAACCTCGTCCTGGATCAACAGCAAATGAATGTACCGAGGTGATGACTCCTGAACGAACCAAAAAAGCGCCTAATAAGTTCAACGAGAAAGTAAATATCGCCAGTAATAATGTCCAGTGCTTAAAAGTATTACGTTGCTCTGTCACAGCTAGCGCATGAATTAACGCAGTACCAGCAAGCCAAGGCATAAATGAAACATTTTCTACCGGATCCCAAAACCACCAGCCACCCCAGCCAAGTTCATAGTAAGCCCACCAGCTGCCTAGTGCGATACCAATAGATAAGAATGACCATGCAGCAACAGTCCAAGGGCGCGACCAACGCGCCCACGCTGCATCCATTTTACCCGACATCAAAGCAGCAATTGCAAAAGCAAAAGCGACAGAAAAACCAACATAGCCCATATACAACATTGGCGGATGAATAATTAAACCAATATCTTGTAGCAATGGATTTAAATCTCGCCCTTCCATTGGAAAGTTAGGTAATAAACGTTCAAAAGGATTTGAAGTCAATATGGTAAATAAAATAAAACCAACAGCAATCATGCCCATAACGGCTAACACGCGCGCAACAAATTCCCGCTCTAATTGTTTACTAAAAACACCTACAGCAAACGTCCATGCAGTTAAAGCAAATACCCAAAACAGCATTGAACCTTCGTGTCCGCCCCAAACAGCACTAATTTTAAAGTAATAAGGCAATAAACTATTCGAGTGATTGGCGATATATTTAACTGAGAAATCATCAACCGTGAAACTATAGGCTAATAAGCAAATACTAATAGTTAAAAATAGAAACAAACCAAAACTCAAAGGTTTGGCACTGTTTATCAGTTGTTGATTATTCTGCGCTACGCCAATTAGCGGTACGATGCTCAAACATAAAGCAAACGCTAATCCGATAATGAGGGCGAAATGGCCGAGCTCTGGGATCATGATAATTCCTGTCAATTAATGTCAAAACATTATAGCGCTAAGTCTAACTAACTTTACTTAGTGATCACTAGTTTCAAGTCAAATATTATGTAACTAAGTCATGTCGAAAATATTATTTAAATCAGTTTTCGGCATTTATTCTTCAAAACGACTACTGCACTTGAGTCGATATTTCCATTGTTAATGCGTCTTTTTGTATTGTCGCAATATCAAGTAATTCTGCTTTAAAATCGCCAGGCTTAATACCTACGCTACCTTTCATAGAAACAACCGCATAAACACTTACTCTGTCAACACTACTTAATTTCATTTGTTGCGTCATTGCTTGCGAGTCATCTAAGGTGATACTAGTCGGTAAATCGCTGGCTTTGATTTTCACTGCCGCTAACGGCATACGTGGTCCATTGGCCGCAACCGCATAAATAAAGACTGTCTTATCTTCACTATTCATCAACACTTCTTGCACATTTGGCGCTAAAGCAACGTTAACAACTATTCGCGGTAATGAATCATCAACAACACTTTCTACTCCAGAAGCTGCCATTTCGCCACTAATACGCATTTGGTTTTTAGCTTCTTCAACCGCTCCTGTTAGGGCTTGGACACTAATACCTGGACGACCGCTATTTAATACAGTTTCCCAATATTTTACCGCATTAGCAAAGTCGCTGTTACTAAAGCTATCCATGCCCAATAAAATATTTGTCGATGCATCTAAGGCATCAAGTGCAAGGGCTTTATCAATAACAATCTGTATTTCACTATTGATACGCTGATCATTTTTGTAGTACATAGCTTGAGCTTTTGGCCCTAGCAATTCAGCATATTCTCCAACTTCTTCCATAACGGTGTCAAACGCTTTGATAGCACTGTCAAACTCACCAGCAGATATATATGCTTGACCTAGACTAAACCATGCTTGGGTATTTTTCGGGTTTTTCTCTACATCAGCTTCCAGTTGTTGTAAACGCACCGCGAGCATTTGCTCAGGTGGTAATTGGCCATGTGGATCTTCGTTCAACGCCATTGGTGAACTAAGTTGTGGATAAGCGCCAAAAGTCATATAGGTGGATAAACTCAAGCTGATAATCGCGAGTCCAATAGCAAGTGGCCACAGCATTGATCGTCTTTGATTCATTTCTGCTTGTGCTTGATTAGGATCAACATCTTGTACAAGCGTTTTATCTAACTCAGCTTTTAGCTGAGTATAGCTTTCTTGTTCAATACTACCTTCAGCCAAGTCATTTTCTAAATTAGCCAAATGTTCATGATAAAGAGTGACATTAGTTTCTTGACGGATGTTGGTGTTTTCTGCACCAATAGTATTTTTAGGAGCCGCAAAAATTCGCCATACAATGAGTAATGCAATCACTATAAAAAATAGCATTGCCAGCCAGAATGTAGTCATAATAATTAATTTATACCTATGATTATCAAATAAAACGCTTCTAAAATGCTTGGCGAAACGGAATAACACTGCTCAACACGCATTGCTAGTTTACGCGATGCAAGGTTAACAACTCTGTGACATTTTTCCTAGTTATACATTGTAATAATGCTTATCTATAACTAAGAAGTATTATTACTTTCAACCATCAAAGTTCTTATTGCTTCGTTTTTGCAATGTTAACTCTAAAGTGAGCGTAATATAACACTAAAATGCTATCGTGCTAACGTCTCTTGTCTAGCTTCAACGTAAAGGTTGACCGAGGTCAAAATTAGTAAATATGATTTAAGTCACAGGAATACTATTAAGAAGAAAATGGGGAAGTAGTGAAATATTTATGTCGATGTCTAATGCGGAAGGTGTTGATGATATATGTATTCACGTTATAAAAACAATTAAGCCGCTATAAAGCGGCTTAATTTATAATCTTCAGCAAAGGCTAAGATTAGTTACATGCATCTTTAAGTGCTTTACCAGCTTTAAAAGATGGAATTTTAGCTGCTGCGATTTCAATAGTCGCACCAGTTTGTGGGTTGCGACCAGTGCGTGCAGCACGGTCACGTACTGAGAAAGTACCAAAACCAACTAATGCAACTTGCTCGCCGCCTTTTAACTCTTCTGTAACTGCTTCGATAAATGAATCTAACGCGCGGCCAGCCGCAGCTTTAGAAATGTCAGCACCAGCAGCAATCTTCTCGATTAATTGAGATTTATTCACAGTGTATTCCCCTTCAATTGTTATTATTCAGCGCTATCTCATGTTTTAGCGTCCTGCGGAAACTTTTATACCAAGCTTCTTTTTGAACATCAAGCACTGAGTTAAAGAAAACTAAAAATATTGAAAATTATTTTTATCTTTACTAAAGCCCCTTATGTATATGGGCTCTAGCGTTATCAGCGTCATTAACTTACCATAGTTTCAGCGTTTGAAAAGCGTTAATTGCGTTTTTTTCAAACTTTTTACTATTTTTTTCAATTTTTCGGCAGAAAATGTCGCTTTTCCACTCATCTAGCTACCTAATTGCCATTTATCAACAGGATGCTCTAAAGCTAATGCAAGTACCTCATCAACCCATTTAACAGGATGAATGGCTAAGTCAGCTTTAACATTGTCTGGAATTTCTTTCAGATCACGTTCATTATCTTTAGGAATAACAACCGTTTTAATGCCGCCACGATGAGCCGCTAATAGCTTTTCTTTCAAACCACCAATAGCAAGTACCTCACCACGTAAAGTGATCTCCCCCGTCATAGCAACATCAGCTTTTACAGGGTTACCAGTTAAACTTGATACCAAAGCGGTACACATACCAACACCAGCACTTGGTCCGTCTTTAGGCGTAGCCCCTTCAGGAACATGAACATGAATATCACGTTTTTCATGGAAATCTTCATTAATGCGTAGTTTTTCAGTGCGACTTCGAACAACAGTCATCGCCGCTTGAATAGATTCTTGCATAACATCACCAAGAGAACCTGTGTAGCTAAGCTTCCCTTTACCAGGTACTGAAGCTGTTTCTATAGTTAATAATTCACCACCAACTTGCGTCCACGCTAGGCCTGTAACTAAACCAACTCGATTTTCGTCATCTGCTTTACCGTAATCGAAACGCTGGACACCAAGATAGTCAGATAGGTTATCTTGATTAATCATAACCTGCTTTATATCTTTTTCTAGTAAAATGGCTTTGACAGCTTTGCGACATAATTTAGAAATTTCACGTTCTAGCGCACGAACACCCGCTTCACGAGTGTAATATCGAATAATGCCGATAATGGCGCTATCTTCAATGGTAATTTCTTTACTCTTTAAGCCATTACGTTCAATTTGTTTATTAACTAAATGGCTTTTGGCAATATTTAGCTTTTCGTCTTCGGTATAACCAGATAGACGAATCACTTCCATACGGTCAAGCAATGGCCCAGGAATATCCATACTATTAGATGTAGCAACAAACATCACATCAGATAAATCATAATCAACTTCGAGGTAATGGTCATTGAAACTGCTGTTTTGCTCTGGATCTAGCACCTCTAATAAAGCGGAGGCAGGATCACCTCGCATATCGGAGGCCATTTTATCGATTTCATCAAGTAAGAATAGTGGGTTTTTAACCCCTACTTTGGCAATTTTTTGAATTAACTTGCCCGGTAATGAGCCAATATAAGTTCTTCTATGACCACGAATTTCAGCCTCATCACGTACACCGCCCAATGCCATACGAACGTATTTACGACCCGTTGAATGCGCAATAGACTGCCCTAGAGAGGTCTTACCAACGCCAGGAGGTCCAACTAAACATAAAATTGGCCCTTTTAATTGACTAACACGTTGCTGAACGGCCAAATACTCTAAAATGCGCTCTTTAACTTTATCAAGACCGTAATGATCTTTGTCTAAAACTTCTTGTGCAAGCTTAAGGTTACGCTTCAACTTACTGCGCTTTTTCCAAGGTACGCTGATCATCCAATCAATATAACTGCGAACTACCGTTGCTTCTGCTGACATTGGTGACATCATTTTCAGCTTTTTCAATTCCGTTAAGGTCTTTTCTTTGGCTTCTTTTGGCATTTGAGCTGCTTCAATTTGCTTTTCAATTTGCTCAACTTCGTTAGTGCCCTCTTCATCATCACCTAATTCTTTTTGAATCGCTTTCATTTGCTCATTCAAATAGTACTCGCGTTGACTCTTTTCCATTTGCTTTTTAACGCGAGTACGAATTTTTTTCTCAACTTGCAATAAGTCGATTTCACCTTCCATTAACGCCATTAAAAATTCAAGACGTTCTGACACATTAATGATTTCAAGCACTTTCTGCTTATCAACTAGCTTTAATGGCATATGTGCAGCCATGGTATCAGCCAACTGTTCAGCATCATCAATACCTGAAACAGAGGTTAATACTTCTGGTGGAATTTTTTTGTTCAGTTTTACATAGCCTTCAAACTGAGATATAGCTGAACGAATTAACACTTCAGTACTATCGTCAGGTTCGCCTTCTACACTTAGATAGGTTGCATTAGCTGTAAAGTATTCTTCAGTTTCAACAAACTCACTAATACTTGCGCGTCGTGCTCCCTCAACTAGCACCTTAACAGTACCATCAGGCAATTTAAGCATTTGTAAAATAGTAGCAATGGTACCTGTTTGATACAGGTCATCTTGTGTCGGGTCGTCAACTGCAGCATCTTTTTGAGCAACAAGAAAAATTTGCTTATCGTTTTCATTGGCAATATCTAAACAGCGAATCGATTTTTCGCGACCAACAAATAATGGGATCACCATTTGCGGATAGACAACAACATCACGCAAAGCTAATACGGGAATTTCAACTACGCCAGATAACTCTTTAGTCATTGGTTACTCTCTCGGTGAATAGTATGATGTGATTACAAGGATATGTATTTGTATATGGGGCGTTTGATATTACTTTCAACTGATGAACAAAAAAAAGTGGCGTTAATCATCAAGACTAACGCCACTTTATATTACTTTATCACTAAACCGAGTAGGTTTATGCTCTAATCGTTACTCGGAAGACGCTTTATCTTGTTGCGTTTCATAAATAATAATCGGTTTTGACTCACCTTTAATAACGGTTTCATCTACAACAACCTTTGCAGCATTTTCCATTGAAGGCAGTTCATACATTGTTTCAAGTAATACACTCTCAACAATAGAGCGTAAACCACGAGCTCCCGTTTTGCGAACCATAGCTTTATGAGCAATCGCTTTTAACGCATCATCTCTAAACTCAAGTTCCACTTTTTCCATATCAAAAAGAGCGGTAAATTGCTTAGTTAAGGCATTTTTTGGTTCTTGCAGAATCTGAATAAGTGCCGCTTCGTCTAATTCTGTTAATGTTGCAACAACGGGTAAGCGACCAATAAACTCAGGGATCAAACCATACTTAACTAGATCTTCAGGTTCTACATCCTGAAAACGCTGAGTTAAGGTCTTTTCATCATCTTTACCACGAACCGTCGCACCAAAACCAATCCCTGTACCGGTATGAGAACGTTGTTCAACAACCTTATCAAGACCGGAGAATGCGCCGCCACAAATAAATAAAATTTTAGAGGTATCAACTTGCAAGAACTCTTGCTGTGGATGCTTACGACCCCCCTGAGGTGGTACAGAAGCAATCGTACCTTCAATCAATTTCAATAATGCTTGTTGAACACCTTCACCAGACACGTCACGTGTGATTGATGGGTTATCAGACTTACGTGAAATTTTATCAATTTCATCAATGTAAACAATACCACGCTGAGCTTTCTCAACGTCGTAGTCACATTTTTGTAATAACTTCTGAATAATGTTTTCAACATCTTCACCAACATAACCTGCTTCAGTTAATGTTGTTGCATCTGCCATGGTAAATGGCACATCAAGTAAGCGTGCTAATGTTTGCGCTAATAGTGTTTTACCACTACCTGTTGGGCCAATAAGTAAAATATTACTTTTACTTAATTCAACCCCATTATGAGAGTCGCCGTTACGCAAGCGTTTGTAATGATTATACACCGCTACCGCGAGAACTTTTTTGGCGTGCTCTTGCCCGATAACATAGTCATCTAAGCTTTCACGAATTTCAATTGGCGTTGGTAAGCTTTCTTTATCTTGCTTAGGCGCAATTTCTTTAATTTCTTCTCGAATAATATCGTTGCAAAGCTCGACACATTCATCACAAACAAAGACTGAAGGACCAGCAATTAACTTGCGTACTTCATGCTGACTTTTACCACAAAATGAGCAATACAGTAACTTACCGTCATCACCGTCACCTGTTTTCATATCGGTCATACGGTACCTCTAATATTTAAATTTTTTACAAACTGTTTTTAACACTAATAGTCATTAGTATTTCACAAATCGCGTAAATAACAACGCGAGTAACGAAGAAGATCGCTATTTATCGATTCTTTGTTCTAATATGGCATCAACTAGGCCATATTCAACTGCACTTTCTGCACTTAAGAAGTTATCACGGTCAGTATCTTCAGATACTTTATCTAATGGTTGCTCAGTGTGCTCAGCCATTAGGCGATTAAGTTTTTCTTTAATGTACAAAATTTCTTTAGCATGAATTTCAAAATCGGACGCTTGACCTTGGAAGCCACCTAGTGGTTGGTGAATCATAACTCGAGCATTTGGCAAACAGTAACGCTTGCCTTTTTCACCGCCTGATAGAAGGAATGCGCCCATGCTAGCCGCTTGGCCAATACATACAGTACTAACGTTTGGCTTAATGAATTTCATGGTATCATAAATAGCCATACCCGCAGTAACTGAGCCACCTGGCGAGTTAATGTATAGGTAAATATCTTTATCTGGGCTTTCTGATTCTAAAAACAGCATTTGCGCAACAATTAAGTTCGCCATATGGTCTTCAACTTGACCACAAAGGAAGATAACACGTTCTTTTAGTAGTCTTGAATAAATATCGTAAGAGCGCTCACCTTTTGCGGTTTGCTCAACAACCATAGGTACTAAAGCACTTTCGGTAATACTGGTTAAATCGTGAGAATTATTGTGAGAAGTAAACAACTAACTTTCCTTTTGATAAAAAAATGGCTCATATGTCCCCATATAAGCCATTTAAGCGATTGCTCAACAGAATGTCAATCTAAAAGGTCTATTTACCTTCAGGATTCATGATATCTTTGAAACTTGCTTTTTTGTCTGACACTTTAGCACTTTCAAGTAACAATTCTACCGCTTGCTCTTCTAATGCAACATTTTGCATTTGTTGAGCAAGTTCTTTGTTAGTTTTGTAGTACTCGATAACTTCAGATGGGTCTTCATAAGCAGAAGCCGCTGACTCAATAAGTTCACTTACTTTAGCTTCGTCAACTTTTAATTCGTTAACTTTGATTACTTCACCTAAAAGCAAACCAGTTTTTACACGACGCTTAGCTTGTTCTTCGAACATCTCAGCTGGTAATTCTGGTAAGTTATTCGGATCCATTTGGCCAGCAAAACGTTGCATTGCTTGCTTACGTAGTACTTCAATCTCTTGCTCAACTAAAGCAGCAGGAACGTCTAATTCACTTACTTCAAGTAGACCTTCAATAACTTGCTCTTTAACCTTAGCTTTAACAGCTTGGTTAAGTTCGCGGGCCATGTTTTTGCCAACTTCTTCACGAAGTGCTGTAACACCACCTTCTTCTACACCGAACAATTTCGCAAACTCTTCGTCAATTTCAGGTAGAATTGGACCTTCAGTTTTGTGAACAACAATATCAAACTCTGCGTCTTTACCTTTAAGCTGTTCAGCATGGTAGTCATCAGGGAAAGTTACTGTGATTGTTTTCTCATCGCCAGCTTTCATGCCCGTAATTTCTTTTTCGAAACCAGGGATCATACGACCAGAACCTAGTTCAAGGTCAAAACCTTCAGCTTTGCCACCTTCGAATTCTTCGCCATCAACACGGCCATTGAAATCAATAGTTAGCTTGTCGCCTTTTTTAGTTTTGCGTTTGTTTTCTTTCCATGTTTTGTGCTGGTTTTGTAAAGTTTCAAACATTTCGTCTAAATCTTCATCAGTCACTTCAACAGCTGGACGTTCAACAGCAATTTTGTCTAAATCTTTTAAAGCTACTTCAGGGTAAACTTCAAACGTTGCTTCAAATTCAAGCGCTTTACCATCTTCATTGCTTTTAGCAACAAATTCAGGGCGACCTGCTGGGTTTAGTTTCTCAGCAACAATCGCGTCAACAAAGTTACGTTGCATTAATTCACCTGCAACTTCTTGACGAACTGATTGACCGTAACGCTTTTGAATAACTGATGCTGGTACTTTACCAGGACGGAAACCATTAATACGCTGGGTCTTGCTTATATGACGAAGACGATTTTTAACTTCAACATCTACTGTTTCGGCAGGAACTGAAATCGAAATACGACGTCCCAAACCTTCTGTAGTCTCAACTGAAACTTGCATTTAATTACCTCAAAAACTTAGCGTAAGTACGCTTCTTATTAACGCATCTAATATATTCAATATTACTTTTATTTAAAGTAATATTTTCAGCTTGCCAGTATTTACTAGCAAAGCTCGGAAAATCCGAATAAAGATGTTCAGATTAAAATAATGACGCGAAATTATAGCGGTGCTTGAAACAAGAGTCGAGTAATGAACGAAAAAAAATTGAATTTTATTAAAAATGAAACTAATTAAAGCTTAATAAAGTTATTTTGAATGAATTTTTAAGAGTTTCGTTAAAGAATTTTGAAAAGAAAGTGGTCGGTGATGCAAGATTCGAACTTGCGACCCCTTGGACCCAAACCAAGTGCGCTACCAAGCTGCGCTAATCACCGATATACTTTTTACTAAACACATACAAAAAAATGGGGTGGCTAAAGGGACTTGAACCCTCGACAACCGGAATCACAATCCGGGGCTCTACCAACTGAGCTATAGCCACCATTGTATGGCGCGCCCTGTAGGATTTGAACCTACGACCCACGCCTTAGAAGGGCGTTGCTCTATCCAGCTGAGCTAAGGGCGCACATTGCCTACAGATGCTAAATAAACTTTACATTAAAGTTTACACTTTCTTCCATAAAAAATAAAAAAAAGTGGTCGGTGATGCAAGATTCGAACTTGCGACCCCTTGGACCCAAACCAAGTGCGCTACCAAGCTGCGCTAATCACCGACATATTCGTTAAGAAAGCTTGCTCTCTCAACGGGGGCGGATATTACCTAGTTGCCCGTTGCGCGTCAAACACTTTTTTTAAATAAATGTTCGTTCGCTCACTTTTACAGCATCTTGATTAAAATAACACTATTATTGACAAGAAAACACAAAGAATGATTATTATATCACCACTTACAGCTAGGAAATAAGTTTTAGATAATCAATAGTCTTATTTTCTACAAATAACTTTTCTATTGTGCGAAAATAACAACGTTTTTTAGCCCATTGTGAAGAATTATGACTGCAACTCTTATTGACGGTAAACTAATCGCGCAACAATTACGCCATTCGATTAAAGATAAAGTAACTAAACGTGTTGAGAACGGACTACGTGCGCCGGGATTGGCGGTAATTTTAGTCGGTTCAGATCCTGCATCACAAGTTTATGTTGGTAGTAAACGTAAAGCTTGCGAAGAAGTAGGTTTTGTTTCACGTTCATATGACTTAGCCGCGACGACTTCACAAGACGAATTATTTAACTTAATTGATGAATTAAATAATGATAGTGCTATCGACGGCATTCTCGTGCAGCTTCCATTACCAGAAGGATTAGATGCAAACTTAATTATTGAGCATATTAATCCAAAGAAAGATGTTGATGGCTTTCATCCCAATAATGTGGGAAAGCTAGCTTTAAGACAGCCAGGACTTCGACCTTGCACACCTAAAGGCATTATCGAATTAATAAAATCTACTGGCGCGGAGCCTCATGGTTTAGAGGCTGTAGTTGTTGGTGCTTCAAATATTGTTGGCCGCCCAATGACACTAGAACTTTTACTTGCTGGCTGTACTGTAACAACAACTCACCGCTTCACTAAAGATCTGGAAAATAAAGTTCGTAATGCTGATTTATTAGTTGTTGCGGTCGGTAAACCGGAGTTTATTCCCGGAGAATGGATAAAAAAAGGTGCTATCGTGATCGATGTTGGTATTAATCGCTTAGATAATGGCAAACTTGTTGGTGACGTAGGCTTTGCAAAAGCCAAAGAGAGTGCTAGTCATATTACACCAGTACCTGGCGGTGTTGGCCCTATGACAGTAGCAAGTTTAATTGAAAATACTTTTATCGCCTGTAATGAATTTCATAGTAACTAGTACCTTTCACTATTTATTAACTCGCAGCAGCCGAAATACGGCTCTGCGGGTTAGAATTTCAATCCCAACCAAATACTAGCATTCTAATAGCACTCTTTTAATTTATAATTTCTCTATCCCTGAGATATTCACAACATTAAATAGCGGTATGCAACAAAGACTTTATCGACTAATAATCTCAATGTTGTTGTTCATAATTAACTGGTACCTTTTGGCCTTTCCTAGTTTAACTCTTAGATGCAACTTCAAGTTGTGTGAGTATGGTAGTGATTCATTCGACAAAATTTTCTTGGGGTAACGTCAAACCAAGATTTAAAGGCGCGATGAAAAGCACTAGGTTCTGAATAGCCCAAGTGTGTTGCCAAGGCTTCAATCTCAAATTTCTCACTGAGCAGTAAGTTTACTGCTTGGACTTTTAATACCTCTTCTTTAAGTTGACGAAAACTTGTGCCGTGTTCAAACAAATTTCGTTGTAGGGTACGCTTATGTAAACCTAACGACAATTCTACAAATTCAATACTTGTATGAGAAAATCCACCACTCTCAATTAGCTCTTTTATTGAATCTATTAGCGCAACACCTGACCTTTTAGCGCTTAGTAATTCTTCTGCATAGGCGATATTTATTCGGTAAAGGCTAATGTCGCAACCTAAAAGTGGCTGGTCAAATTGTTGCGTGGAAAAACATATGGCAAAATTTCCAGTTCGATTGACAACGTCACAACCCAGATTCTTAGCTAACAAACGCGCGCTTAAACTTGACGGCACATAAAGTCGTTTGATATCCACCATATTATTTGAAATGGCTCTGATTATTCCTATAGTGCCAACAACAACAGCTAATACTTGGTGAGTATTAACCGGTATACTACTCGGCTCGGCGATATACTCACAATATATTGCTTTTTCGCTACCCTCTGGATTCTCATCAAAGTGGAAGCTACCACTTTCACTAATTAAGCTTTGAAATTTTACTAAATTTTGTAATGCTGAACGCACATTGGGGCTGTGCCAAATAACGGGAGCTAGTACGCCAATAGCGCGATAATTTTGCACTGAACCGATTTTAAGCCCTAGCAGAGGATCTTTTGCCAACTCGTCAGCTCGATGCCACACCTTTCTAGCGGTACTAACTTCTAAGCGATAACCTGTCAGTAGCCGTCCGGCATCGAAACCTTCTATGTTGTTAGTAATTTGCTCAGTATCTAGGCCTAAGTTGGTAAAGATACTCATGAGGGCGTTGATCCACTCACCTTCTATATAATGGTATTTCATAAAACCAAACTTACAAGTTACGAATTAATTCCATAGTCACCTATGTCGTATTATGTCTATTTTACGTTATTTTTGTCAATGCGCTATAGCATAAATAAAGTGATACTACGTATTATGAAAATTAATAATAACTGAGAATGAAACATGAGTGACTACAATATAAACGGGTTAGCAATACCGCTGTTTATAATATTCATGGCCATTGAGTATCTATTTTTAAGATTAAAAGGCAGAAACCTGCATCGTTATAATGACACAGTAACCAGTTTGACTATGGGATTATGTTTGTTGATTTCAGATGCATTGCTGAAAGCTTACACCTTCGCCGTATTCATTTATTTGTCAGAAAATTACAGAATATTTGATTTTACTAGCCAAGATCCCGTTACTTGGTTGTTGTTCTTTTTTGCCGTGGACTTGTGCTATTACGCTTTTCACCGCATGGCGCATGAAATTAACATTCTGTGGGGAGCTCATGTTGGCCATCACCAAAGTGAAGAATATAATTTAACTACGGCATTAAGACAAAGTGCATTTCAATATGGGTTTTCTTGGGTGTTTTATTTACCATTAGCCATTTTAGGCTGTCCACCAGCGGTATTTTTAGTGTTGTTTGTTTTATTAAAAATTTATCAATTTTGGTTGCACACTCAAGCAGTACAGCGAGTTCCTGTGCTGGAAGGTATATTTTCCACACCGTCTAGTCATCGCGTTCATCACGCTAAAAACCCAATTTATGTTGACCGCAACTATGGCGGTACGTTGGTGATATGGGACCGAATGTTTTCAACCTGGCAAGCTGAACTAACCAGTGAGCCTTGTCATTACGGTACCACGCTACCGTTAAACACCTTAAATCCAATTAAGGCAAATTTTCAGCATTGGACAATGTTAGCAAAAGATAGCCTACATACCCGCTCATGGCGCAATAAAATAGGCCTGTGGTTTAAATCGACAGGCTGGCGCCCAGAAGATTGCAGAAAGCAAAGTTATGTGAAAAAACCGCTACAAAAGACCGGCTGTGCCGTACGTAAAAAATATGATCCACAAGTCGGCACCATGACAAAAATTTATAGTGGCTTCTCCCTGTTATGTATCGTCCTAGTTGCCATGATGTTTATATTTTTGGCACCAACACTACCAGCGATAACTTTGACATTAGGCACTATGACAATGGTTTATGGACTTGTGGTCATTAACGATTTTTTAGAGGGAAAAACGCGCTTTGCTATCTTGGAAATAGCCCGTTTACCTATCATGTTTTGGTTGGCGAGTACGTTATGGTTTAGCACTTCTACCAGTCATATTGTCGACACCATTGTGATGAACAAATCTCCCGCACAAGTATTGGCCTATGCTAGTTCACCGGCGTTATGGTCAGATTGGCATTCGAAATCTTCAACGGTATATGTCGATTCGATGCAGCCACTTAAACAAGGAGATACATTTGAAGAGGATATTCAAACAGCTTTGGGCCAAAACAATTTAATTTGGCAGGTAGTGGAAAGTAGTGATGAACGTTGGATTGCTCACGCTGAGAATCAAACTAATGGTGCCAGTATTAAGCTGCAATATCGTGTGCGGGCATTGGGAGGAAATACTGAGTTTGAAAGAACTTTGGATTACACTTTACCTAACGCCGCATTAGTCGCGATAAATGCGTTGTATTTTAAATCACAGGTAGAAATAAAGTCAGAGAAAGCATTAGAGCGTCTACGAATAGCAATTGAGCAAAAGTTACCGTGAAATAAAATATTTTCAGCTAAGTTCACTCGTGCAGCAATAAAAAATAAATATTAGTTTAGATAATATGCATACATAAAGAATAGTCAATTCTATTAATTGTACAATTTGCGGTAATGCTAAGTGACACATTACCGCAATTATATCAGTGCTTTTAGCCTTTACGCCAAGTCGTTTTACCTGCACTGTCTTCTAATATAACGTTTAATGCTGCTAACTTATCACGAGCATCATCAGCCATTGCCCAGTCTTTATTAGCACGAGCTTCATTACGCTGCACAATTAACGCTTCAATTTCTGCTACTTCATCGGTATCACCGCTTCCACCTTGTAAAAAGTCTTCAGGTGAATTTTGCGCAACACCTAAAACTTCACCTAATGAAACAAGAATAAAGGCAAGTTTACCGGCTGCTGTAGCATCGTCAGCTTTAACACGATTTATTTCTTTTGCTAATTCAAATAATACTGGCATTGCTTCAGGACAATTGAAATCATCATTCATGGCTTTTTCAAAACGTTCAACGTATTCGTTGCCTTTTAGCTCAACCTTGATTGGCGTAACATCACGTAAAGCGGTGTAAATTCGCTCTAAGCTTGCACGTGCTTGCGTTAAATTATCTTGTGAATAATTCAACTGGCTACGGTAATGGCTAGAAGTTAAAAAGAAACGCACAGATTCCGCGTCATATTCATCCAGTACGCTACGTAAAGTGAAAAAGTTGTTTAATGACTTTGACATTTTTTCTTTATTAATTTGTACCATACCGCCATGCATCCAGTAATTTACGTATGGCGTATCATAAGCACAGCATGATTGTGCTATTTCATTTTCATGATGTGGAAACTGTAAATCTGAGCCACCGCCGTGAATATCAAAATGCTCACCTAAGTGCTTACTGTTCATCGCTGAACATTCAATATGCCAACCTGGACGACCTTTGCCCCATGGAGATTCCCAGCTAGGCTCATCTGGTTTAGCCATTTTCCATAAAACAAAATCTAATGGGCTATTTTTAGCTTCATCAACGTCAACACGAGCGCCCGCTTGCAGCATATCTAAATTCTGTAAGCTTAGTTTACCGTAATCTTTAAAACTACTAACATCGAATAACACATCACCATTACTGGCAACGTAAGCGTGTTTACGTTCAATAAGACGGGCAACTAAGGTGATGATTTCGTCCATATGGCCAGTAACTGTCGGCGCAATGTCTGGGCGCATAATATTAAGATCATCAAAATCTTGATACATTTGTTCAGTCATACGTAACGTTAACGACTCACAACTTTCACCATTTTCATTAGCGCGCTTAATAATCTTGTCATCAACATCAGTAATGTTTCTAACATGCGTTAAATCGTAACCTAAATATTTAAAGTATCGCGCGATAATATCGAATGCTACATAGGTTCTCGCGTGACCAATATGGCAACGGTCATAAATGGTAATACCACAAACATACAAACCTACCTTATTGGAAGTGATTGGCTTAAAAACTTCTTTTTTCCTACTTAAGGTATTATAAATTTGTAACATAACGGCACTTTTTCCTATGTAATATGAATACTTAATTGAGTTCTAACATTCTCACAGCGAGAATTAGCGCAATTGTACCCCATGTATTGCTGTGAATCATTAGCTTGGTTAAATTTGCCGAGAAATAGCCAATGAAATTTTGCCGAGAAATATTCAATTGATTAAGTTACAATTCGCGCAATTAAATTTCTTTCTTATTTACGAGAGCTCAAATGATCACATTTAAAACAACTTTAGGCGATATTCAAATCGAACTAGATTTTGACAACGCACCTGTTACTGCTAAAAACTTTCAACAATACGCTGAAGATGGTTTCTTCAACGGCACTATTTTTCACCGTGTAATTAAAGGTTTTATGGCACAAGGCGGCGGTTTTGCTTCAGGTATGGGCGAAAAAGACACGCGTGCAAGCATTGAAAACGAAGCAAATAATGGCTTAACCAACGCTCGTGGTACTTTAGCCATGGCACGTACTCAAGACCCACATTCAGCATCAGCACAGTTTTTCATTAACTTAGCTGATAACGATTTCCTTAACTTTAAAAGTGAAGACGTGCAAGGCTGGGGTTACTGTGTATTTGGTAAAGTTGTTGAAGGTATGGATGTTGTCGACAAAATGACGTTAGTTGATACCGGTCGTATGGGTTTTCATGACGATGTACCAAAAGAAGAAATTTTGATCGAAGAAACAATCGTAGCGTAGTTTTAGATTAACGACGAAAACTCTATGAGCGAATCTTCTCATAAGGTCAATAAATCAGCATTAACTTACTTTATTGCTGATTTACACCTAGCCCAAAACAGGCCCGATATTACGGCCTGTTTTTTATCTTTTTTACAAAATGATGCACCCAAAGCCGAAGTTTTATATATTCTTGGTGATTTGTTTGAATATTGGGTCGGTGATGACGACGACAGTTCATTTATATTAGAAATATCCCAAGCAATAAAAAACCTTTCAAACCTTGGTTGTAAAATTTACTTTATTCATGGTAATCGTGACTTTTTGCTCGGTAAACGATTTGCAAAGCAATCAGGTATGGAATTACTACCCGAAATCACCTTAATCGACTTATACGGCAAACCTGTGGTTATCATGCATGGCGATACACTATGTACGCGTGATGTTGGTTATCAAAAATTTCGTAAAAAATCTCGAAGTTGGTGGTGGCAAGCCATCATTAAAAGTTTACCGCTAAGTGTTCGACGAAAAATCGCCAGTAATTATCGCGACCAAAGTGCGTCAGCAACAGCAATGAAATCACAAGATATTATGGATGTTACTGAAAGTGAAGTAGTAGACTGCTTGAGCCAGTATCAAAGTCAGTTAATGATTCATGGCCATACTCATCGCCCTGACATCCATGACATTGTTGTCAGTAATCAAGCCGCCCAGCGTATTGTACTGGGTGATTGGTACGAACAAGGAGCGTGGTTAAAAGCGACGCCCGATTCGATCGAATTAATGAATAGTCCATTTGAATTAAACAAGCAATAAAAGTCTATTTAACCTGAACTCGGGATAATGAATTTCATAACTAATTGAAATCATTTCGATAAGTTAATCTCTGTGCACAGTAATGATAGTTTAGTGGTTATCAAGGCATTTTCACGTATCCAATAGCGTGCTATTGGTCGTGGAAATAACGCGGAGAGCCGCTAAAATAGCGTTGCTGTGTGGAATGGCTTATCCCGAGTTCAGGTTATTTACTGCTCTGAATATCTTCATTTTTTCACGTCCATGTGAGCGCCATATACTATTCTTCCTGAATACAAAAACGCCTAAGCATTTGCTTAGGCGTTTTATTGATCGCTTTACCAAATAAATAAGTTATTTAGCCATTTCGCTATTAACCCAGTCGTTAACGCGACGTTCTAGAATGGCTAATGGCATTGCACCACCACCTAAAATAGTATCGTGGAAGCCTCTAATATCGAAACGGTCACCAAGTGCTTTTTTAGCATTTTCGCGCAGCTCAATAATTTTTAACATACCAATTTTGTATGAAGTTGCTTGACCAGGTAATACTAAGTAACGACGTACTTCAGAAATAATAGCTTCTTCTGCAATCGGGGTTTTTTCTTTAAAATAAGCAATAGCTTGCTCTTCAGTCCAACCTTTTGTGTGTAAGCCAGTATCAACAACCAAACGTACAGCACGCCACATTTCATTCACTAAACGGCCAAAGTCAGAAAAGTCATTTTCATATGCGCCCATTTCTTTTGCCAATAGTTCTGCATATAAGCCCCAACCTTCACTATAAGCCGTAAAACTTGCTTGCGTTCTAAATTGCGGTACTGAGGTTAGCTCTTGCGCAATTGATATTTGCATATGATGCCCAGGGTTACCTTCATGGTAAGCAACACCTTCCATTTCATTTTTTGGCATTGATGACATATCAGATAAATGTGCATAATAAACACCTGGACGACTACCATCTGGCGTACCAGGGTTGTAGTGTTGCGCCGCACCGTCTTGCTCTCTGAATGCTTCAACACGTTTAACCACTAAATCAGCTTTTGGTAAAATACCAAAATATTCTGGTAGTAGTTTATTGATAACACTTAGGTATGCGTCAGTGTCAGTAATATAACCTTCACGGCCTTCATCAGTATTTGGATAAAAGAATTGCTCATCGGTTTTAATAAAATTGAAGAATGCTTGTAAATCACCTTCAAAACCAACGCGCTCTTTAATCGCGATCATTTCATTGGTGATACGAGCAACTTCTTGTAAGCCAATTTCATGAATTTCAACGGCTGACAAATCAGTCGTTGTTGAAACACCGATCATATGGTCATAGAAAGCTTTACCATTGTTTTGCGTAGAAACACCTGTAGGGTTGCTAACAGTATTTACAATATCACTTTCAAACCAAGCAATTAGTGCTTGGTAACTAGGCAAAAATGCCTTAAGTAGTTGTGCTTTTGCCTCTGCTTTTAACGTTTTAGCTTGCTCTGCAGTAATTTTTTCAGCATCAACTAAACCTTTGATTTTTCTTTGTACGTCCATCCAAAGCGGTGAGTCTGTTGCATCTTCAGCTGTTGAAAATGGCAGGCCGGAAATCAAGTTATTAGACTGTTCAATTACACCTTCATAAGCAAATTTAGGTGGACGAGTACCCGCTTCAGCATTTTCTTTTGCGCGTACTAATAATTGGTCAATTGCAGTACTTACACCGCCAATACGCTTAATGTACGCTTGCATATCACTTAACTCATCAACACGGTGAAAGTTAATTAAAAATTGCGCGGCAAACGCTTGAATACCATTAAACTGCGTAAAAATATAGCCGTTTTTGTTAAACGCTTGACCGGCTTGGTCCTTTTCATTTTGATAAACCCAAATATCGTATGAAATTTTCGCTTCAGCGGTTAGCTTGTTGTAATCAAAGCTAGACTTTAACTCTTCAACTGTTTTTGCTTGCCATGCTAAATGCTTTTTTTCAAATGCTTCTGACATATCGTTCATTTGGTCGTATTTTTCTTTACGCCCTAAAAACGTCAACATGATAGGGCTACTTTGCAATTGCTCTTCATATTTAATTGCAAACCATTCATTTAAGCGTTGTGATTCACTTAGTTTATTTTTCTGAGCCGTTTGAGTTACTGACGCTTCAGCTACAGAAGGTTGTGTGGTTGAAGTAGGTGTTGAGCTATTCGGTTGGCAGGCAGATAAACAGGCCACAGCTCCAACCAGTGCAATCATAGAACGCATGCTATATTTTCCTTATTATTATAGTAATTCTTATGTGAATAGAACGCGTATTAATAACGCCTGTTCGCATAGTAGCGATTTATAGTTGTAATTAAAAATTGTAAGCACCAATATTCATAATTTGTTACCTAAAACGTTAGTTGGACAGATTGCTGTATTCTTAACTTATGTTCGTCGGTACACCACTATGAAATTTAAAATCGTTATCAGGGCTAGTCATTAATTTTGCTTCAACTTCTGCAAAATGAGCAATTCGGTTATCGACTTTTTCAGCTTGCTCTGGACCGGCAATTTCTTTTGCTAACGTTAAGTAATCTTGATAATGACGTGCTTCTGAGCGCAATAACGAAATATAAAAATCACCTAAGCGTTTATCAACATGTGGCGCAAGTTTAGCAAAGCGTTCGCAAGATCTCGCTTCGATATAAGCGCCAACAATTAATTTATCGATAAGTGCATCAGGCTCAAATGTTTTCACCTGTCTCAATAGCCCTTTTGCATAACGGCATGGTGTAATACTGCGATACTCAATACCGTATTCATCCATTATCTCTAATACCTGATAAAAGTGATGTAACTCTTCCTTGATCAGCAAGACCATTTTATCAATTAGGCTTTGGCCATAAGACGAATCAGCTTTTGGAATGACTGATTTAGTTAATTTATTTTTTGCAGCAAGCGTACGCCAATCACCTTCACGCTTATAAATAAGCGTTTCAAATGGCTGTAGCCATGCAAGAAGCACATCACCGCTTGCTTTATCAACAACATATTTACGAATTAAAAACATTGCTGATTGCGCTGCTTTTAGTTCGCATATTAAGTGATCAATTAATATGATTGGTAAGTTTTTCTTCTTAACAGCTTCATCAATCCACGCTTGTGGTGTTTCGCATTTTAGGAATGATTGTATGGGCGCTAATAATTTTTCAGTCGTCATGATAAAGAGTAAATCACTAAAATTTGTTTCAAATTGCTCTCAACTTTACCATACGTAATAAAAGAGTATTGTAATTTTTACACGAAAAGTAAGTGGTTACTCATTTTAATGTTCAATAAAATGGTCTAAAAAATATTTCCCAATGAAATTGCATCTCAGTAAAAACAGATTATCCTAAAAAACGGCTATGGCAATAATTTTTTTCTAAGCGACAAAGCATATTTTGATTCTTTATCATTAACATCAGTAAAGTTAATGACCCGCTGAATAGAGATAAATCCTGTTTCTTTTTGGATGACACCATCAACGGCAAAATATGCACTTAATATACAAGTATCACCCCACTTTTCATAAGCTTAAAATTCTCCTGGAGGTAGCAAACAAGCAGCACTAAATAATGCCCCTGCCTGTTCTTTTTCGTCAAATGCCCACAGTAATTGAGCTGCCCTTTCGAGTACTTCAATATTATCTTTAAATGTTATTGAAACTTGCTTGATCAAAGAAAAACCATTTATTTTATCTCGCGTATTTTGTAGATAATCCATCATCGCCATTTGTGCGAATACGGAGTTGTTTACCATGAGTTTATCAACAATTGGCTTTTGCTTATCACTATCACCGCCTATCATTGAAGGTTGATCATAAGCGTTTGCCGCAACATATTGATAACGTTAATTTTAATGCGCTAGTTTCGTCATTTTAATGTTAGCAATGACATGTTTTTTATAAATTGACATTTTACTGAATATTGACGAATTTTTTGCATAGTGATACCACAATATTCCAGCCTAATAATGAAAATTTTCATTATTAGGCTGGCTTGCAAGCAAAGCCTCCAAATCATCATCGGCTCCATCAGCGTTACTACGTATATCAGCTGCTATTGTTAACATTGCTAACTCAGACATTATTAGTTTATTGTCAGCCTGATTTGCGTTCAGATCAATGATAATTGCTTTTGCTCGCTGATAATCACGATGAAAATATGCTTTTTTCGCATCTTCGAGTGTTTGCGCGTTGACGTTAAACACAATCACTGTCAACCATAAAAAAACACAATCGTTTAATATACTTTATATTAATTCCTATTATAGAGAATGGAACAAGTAACAGGAGTCTCTGTAAAGGTTTAGGTCTTTACAGAGGCTTCAAAATCACTATAGGGATGCTTTTAAATCAATAAGTTACATTTTGAAATTTAGCTTATTGATACTCGACGGTTAAAACATTATCGACAAGGTTTCTATCGATACGGAACCGATTAGGATCAATACTGACATGACTGGGTTTCGCTTTAGTCTGTAAGGTAATCGAAGTGCGATCTTTATTAAATGTTACTTTTTGATTCTGTAACATATTGGCATTGTCCACTTCCGGAAAGCCTTCGTACAAAGCAATATCTAAGCTGTCGTTAATCGCTTCTTTTTGCTCTGTATTAGATTGCGGATCTAACACCAATTTTAGGGTACTGATATCAATTTCAATTTCATACAAACCATTAGCTAGTTGAACACTTTTAGCACTGTGTAATGCAAAATCATGAAAAACCACGCGTTTGAATAAATCATCAATCATCACTTTTTGGTTATCGTCTGACACTAAATAAAACTCATTCAATAAATCGAGTGATGTTGGTTTACTCGGGTAACCATGATTCTTTAATAACCCTCGCAATGCTTTATTTATTTTCTCTTCACCCAATAAATCCAGTAAAGCATGCATTGTTTGTTTTCCTTTCGCATAATAGATATGCGGTTCCATTCCTGTTGAAAATAGGGGTTTTTCTATATTGTTGCTATATGGTCTAGTACGTAAATAACGGTCAAGTGACAGATGAACTTCAAGGTTAGTTGAATACTCACCATAAACCTTTCTGGCGAGCACTAGCTCACTATACTTACTTAACGTTTCTGTTAATAAGGCATAACCTCCAACATAATTTGGATCGATATACCCTCCCCAATATTGATGAGAGAACTCATGAGAAACACCCCGTAACAAAGGGTTAAACTCAGAAATATCGACATTCCGATTGTCGAGATTGAAAAAGCGATTTTCTACACCAAGGTACATATCTGGCTGTGCACTACCGAATGATTGAGCACTAGAAAAATAAGGTAACTCTACAATAGTAAATTGGTTTGCGCGATAAGCGCCAAAGTTCTCGCTAAAGTAGTCCATCGTTTGTTTAAGCGCTTCTAGTGTAAAATGGTTATCTTGATCATGCTCAGGGCTATGAAATAAATTAATTTCAATACCATTGTATGATTCACTAACCCGCTCAAACTCTGCAGAGGTGTACGCTAATTGACGCTGTACTTTATTATCGCTTTTATAGTGGAAGAAATTTCTATCGCCTTTCGACCACATGCTTTGTAAGCGACCAACGGTAACCACTCGTTGAATTTTATTGGTAGACACTGTTGTTTCAAAATTAACCCAATCTTCACTGACCTTTTTGATATCAAATGTAGGCATAGTAAGTTTGACGAGAGGCAAACCTCTTTTCACTCTTTCTTCTTCATCATCAATAACATAACGCATGTCATATCCGAATTGCGGCATAATATCTTCCAGTTCAATATATGCCCCGCCTTTAGTCACGTAGTGCTCACCATCAAGCTCAGCAAAGGCATTATGGCTAACCGAAAAGTTAAAATTAAGTGTCCTTTTCTCACCTGCTTTCATCGGTTTGTTTAATCGAAAAAAGTAGCTTTGATATTTTTCATCATAACGTGCAAGCTCTGCCTCATTGAAACTAATAGTCTGCTCTATATGGCTTTGCTTAAATATAGACACCATAACATCACTAATAATACTATCGGTTTGGTTCTGGATAATATAACGCCCTTGTGCTTGATAGCGACGTGCATCAGGATAAATATCTACATCAACATTAATATCAATTACGGTCGGTTGAGGCTGTTCAGCTAACTTAGCGTATTGAGTTTCGTAATCCGCCATCATCTGTAATGTCTGCTCTTTCGATGAATATTCGTTAAAGATATTAGTTTGATAAAAGACATAACTGCCACTGAGTAAAAATAAAGCGAAAGTACTGCTTAATACCCCTTTACCAAACAGTGAGAGTTTTTGAGATACATTTGACGAACCACGTTGCCAAAACTTAACGGTTAAGAATGAAATGATAATGCCAAAAGACAACCAATACAGGTTATACCAATGAACAGCATCGTCATGATAAATAGTGTCGGCCATATCAGAAAATAAAAAGTCAGGGCGGTATGCCAATATCGTTAAGGGGTGATCCAAATCAAGGCTTTTCACAAAAACACTCAAGATGAAAATACCGATAGCAAAGAGTAATCCTAAGGCTTTATTTTTAGCTAATCGTTGTAAACTAAGTGCCAAGAAAGCGGCTAAAAGCAAGGGTATTCCAACGTAATAATACAACATTAAATACAACCAAGGCTGAATATCGAATATGCCTTGAGAAAGCTGAAAACCGATTGCAGTGATCACGCTACTCGTGACTAACGTTAAGCAAATCATAATAACGGTGCTTAACTTTGCTAAATAAAATGTTAAGTTTCTCGTTGGAGTAACATCAATGAGCGAATGGATATTTACAGTGCGTTCATTCCAATATAACTCCACAGAATAAAAAATGGCGACTAACATGCCAATATCAGTTAGAGGCTGCATTAAAAGCTCGAGTATCATCGATGTTAAAGGGTAAAAACCTTGACCATTATTGATAGGGCCATCAAAAATATTGCCCATTAAGTTACCTAAAGTAAAAACCATAGTAACCAGTAATAAAATAATGAATGTTTTACTTTTGGTCGCGGTAAAGTATTCCAACTTGAATTTTGAAAACCAAATTTCGATATTAAACTTTTCAAAGTCTTGCTGAGGAACCACTGCTTGATATGCCCTTACCTGAGTTACTTTTGTCTGGCTTATCTTTTTACCAATTGATGCAGAAGACTTTTTCTCTGCTTTTTTAACCACTCTAAACGTAAATTTATGATAGGTGAATGCGAATAAAGCCGCACTTGCCGCTAACCATAGCAAACGATTTAAAAGTAGATTGCCAGAGAACTCTGGTGTAAGAACGTTGCGTTGTTCACTCGTCCAAAAAGCAGACTGTTCCATAAAAGCGATTAAACCGTAAGGCTCTAATAATGCAGCAAAACCAGAGCTATCACTCAACAGCGTATTAGATGATGCCATCATTGGAGAATTACCTAAAATAGAGACTAAAATGTAAAGTACATAAATAGCAATGCCCGCCACATAAACGGTAATCGTATTTTTAGACAACATTGCGGTAGCAAATACCACCGAAGAGCATAGTAAAATACTCGGCAGAATGAAGGTGCAGTAAACTAAAACATAGTTACCTAGATGAAAGGGGCCAATTAATTGCTCATCTAAAAACAGTAAACTTATCATCATGGCAATAAAGACAATTAAAAAAAGTATCATTGCGGCCGTTACAACGCCTAAATAACGACTCGCTAGATATTGAAACTTATCTATCGGCGTAGTGAAAATTATTGGCTCCATTTTATATTGACTGTCTCGTATCAGTGTTGCTGAAGCAAGTACACACAGCGCAAATATAATATTTGGAGAGACAAATAAGATGGTTTGCGTAATAGCGTAAGCTGAATTAGCGAAAAGCAAAGCAGAGCCACGCTGAGAGGTAATTAGCACTGCCATCCAAACAAAACATAGGGTTACAGCCCAAAAGCTACCTTGTTTAAGGTGATACTTGAGTTCAAATTGTGTTAGCTCTTTAAGCATGTTGGCCTCCTAACGTAGTTGGAGTCGCTTTGGCATTGTTCTTTTCACGAGCTAATTGATGTAATACAGAGAAGTAAACATCTTCTAAGTTCGCTTGTACCGGCTCAAAGCCAATTTCTGGTTGAAAGTTACTCTGCACATTAATTTGTGTCTTTCCAGTGATCAAACGCTCAGAAATCACATTAAAGTGAGATTTATAATGCGCTAATTGATCTTTGTTGATCATCTTGCTCCAGATGGTACCTTCAATATTACTAATAAGATCTGCAGGTTTACCTTGTAGCGGTACCTCACCAGACACCAAGATAGCCATATTCGGGCAAAGCTGACTAACATCTTCAACAATATGTGTAGATAAGATAACAACAATGTTCTCACTTATTTCACACAACAAGTTATGGAATCGGTTACGCTCTTGTGGGTCAAGACCTGCAGTTGGTTCATCAACAATAATCAAGCGAGGCGAACCTAACAATGCCTGCGCAATACCAAATCGTTGGCGCATGCCACCGGAATAAGAACTAACATCTTTGTTTCTCGCATCATATAAATTAGTTTGATGAAGCAACTGCTCAATTTGGTTGTTACGCTCATTTTTATCGGTTATTCCTTTTAAAAGCGCTAAATGATTTAGTAAGTCGTAACAGGAAGCTTTCGGGTATACGCCAAATTCTTGTGGTAGATAACCTAAACAGTTCCGAATAATATTAGGGTTTTCTATGATGTCTTTATTATCGAAGCTTATTTGACCGTGTGAAGGTTGTTGCAAAGTAGCAATCGTTCTCATTAATGAAGATTTACCCGCACCGTTTGGACCGAGCAAACCGAATAAACCTGGCTCTATATCTAGAGAAACTGACTTGATTGCTTGAACGCCATTATCATATGTTTTAGATAAATTTCTTATGGTTAACATCATTTGCCTTTGGGTATCGATTTAATATAGTCGTAGTGTACAATTGATAAAAATGAAGTAAATGACGTAATGTCTAACGACGTTTAAAGGTGGACGAACGACAACAATTACAGTTGAACGTACCGTTTAAATGTCATTAAAAGCAATAATTATAATTACTGCTACGGTTTAACATAGGTGAACATTTGAAGTCTTCATTAAAAACTATTCTTTTTATTTCAGTATATTCACTGGTACTTTACGCGATTTATCAAATGGCTAACCGTGACATATTGCTCATGTTTCTAACCTTTTCATTAATGATACCGCTGGTTTATTTATTGAATGACCGTTACAAGCAACAGCAACATATTGCGCACTTACATGAAGAAACACTAAAGTCTGAACTTAATCTGTTAAAGAGCCAAATAAACCCACACTTTTTCTTTAATACTTTGAACAATTTATACGGCTTAGCGGCTGAAAAATCTGAACATACCCAAGAGGTGATCTACAAGCTTTCACAAATGATGCGCTTTACCATTTATGAAGGACGAAAAAATACGGTAACAATAACCGATGAAGTTGAATATCTAGAAAATTTTATTGAGCTCAATGTTATTCGCTATAAAAACAAACTCGATATAAATTTTGAGAAAAATATAGAAGATAGCCAACAACGTATTCCGCCATTACTATTTATAAACTTATTAGAAAATGCTTTTAAACATGGTGTTGATAGTCAATTAGAACACCAGTATATTCTTTTTTCACTACAAACAAGTAAAACAAAAATTACTTTTACGATAGAGAATAATTTCGATAAATCGGTACATGATAAAAATAAAGCTAAGCGTGCCTTTGGTGGCTTAGGGACTGAAAATTTATCGCGCCGCTTAACATTACTTTTTCCAAAGAAACATCAATATACTCGCCTTATAGAAGATAATCGCTATATAGCCAAAGTTATGATTGATTTAACCTAATTGTCCACAACTAAATAAACATTATGCAAATAAACTACTTAATTATTGATGATGAACCTATAGCCCACACTTTAATTGAAAAGTTTGCCGATGAACTCGATTACATGAAACTAATAGGTAATTGCCATAATGCCATGTCAGCTCTGCCCTTACTTAAAACTCAACAGGTCGATTTAATCTTTTTAGATATTAATATGCCGAAATTGAATGGTTTTGAGTTTTTAAAAACATTAGCCAATCCGCCACAAATTATCATTATTTCGGCCCATAAAGAACATGCTTTAGAAAGCTACGAATATACTATTGCCGACTACTTACTTAAACCCTTCAACTTTGAACGCTTTTTTAAGTCAATTCAAAAAGTCATGGGCAACATATCAACAATTCCAGAGCCCACATCCTCAACAGATTTACCTATTGATAAAAGTATTTTTATTAAAGATGAGAAGAAAAATCATAAAGTAGCCTTGAGTGACATTGACTACATTAAAGCTGAAGGTAACTACACGTCGGTTAATCTAAAAAATCGACATATATTAAGCCAGATGAAAATTTCAGATTTTGAGAAACTGTTACCTAAGGAAGATTTTAGCCGTATACACAGATCTTACATTGTTGCTCATCAAGCAATGACATTAATCAGTGCTAATGAAATAAAACTCGATGATACTTCACTGCCTATAGGCAGAGTATATAAAGGCAATATACGACATTTAATAGAGAATAACTTGTTGTCAATAACTTAACTTGCACATATTTACATTTAGCTCAAAAATAAGGTGGTCAATAAGTACAATACTTAGGTTTCCAGGCTCCATCTATTCCTTCCGCTAGGTTTAACACTTTAGAAATGAAAAAATTGGTGCTAACAATTTTTGGCTCGACATTCAATTAACCTCTTCACGATAACATTTCGGATTAGTTAAATTTTATCATAATCATATTTAGAGACCTTTGATTATTTACAATAAAACTAAATTTCCTCAGGTCTGTTGAACCTTTGTGGTCAAATTCCGTTCAATACAAAAGCGTTTTAATTGAGGCTAGTCATTCTGATCAAATGTATCTTACAGCTCCTGCATCCTGCACACGCTAAATATCCATCTCTATATAGGCAATAAATAGTGAAACTTTTTTAGCAGTGTTTGTTGAAAATTTTTACCGTCTTATCACCTTTTCCTGTGGAACAACCACATAACAAAACTCTGCCTTTATATAAATAAAGGCAAATGGCTGTAAAACAATCTCAAAATTTCAACTAATTTTAATCTTCTTGCGACTATTTCTGTTCAAGCATAGTACTCATCATTAAAGCATAATTTTTCATACCTTGATAATATTACAAACGCCTAATGCGAGCCGTAAGTACAGAGCAACGAAAGCAAAATAGCAACACTCAGCCACCTAAAGCTGTATTTTCAAGTGGTTTTGCTATTCACATAACTGAAAACACAGGAAGTAACAAAATAAACCCTATCTCGCTTGTAATAATCCACCCAATAAGAAATGATTAGTTAATATAATAAAAATAAATATAATCAAGGAGTAACAATGTTAAAAATTAAAGAGTTGTCGAAAACATATGATAACGGTGTTCATGCACTTAACAACGTATCTTTAGATATCCCTAAAGGAATGTATGGGCTGTTAGGTCCTAATGGAGCAGGTAAATCTTCATTGATGCGAACTATTTCAACGCTGCAAAGTGCAGATAGCGGTTCAATCACATTTGATGGTATTGATGTACTCGATGACCCACAGAGTTTGCGTCAGCGCCTAGGCTACTTGCCACAAGACTTTGGTGTCTATCCACGTATTAGTGCCTATGACTTGCTTGATCATATGGCGATATTAAAGGGAGTTAGCAATAAAGCCGAGCGTAAAGAGGCTGTTGATGGTTTGTTAGCACATACAAACTTATATCAGCATAAAAAGAAAGCAGTTAGTGGCTTTTCAGGAGGAATGAGACAACGCTTTGGTATTGCCCAGGCCCTACTAGGCGATCCTGACCTACTCGTGGTTGATGAGCCCACCGCAGGTTTAGACCCTGAAGAGCGGAATAGATTTCATAATTTATTGGTCAGTTTAGGTGAAGAAAAAGTCATTATTCTCTCTACGCACATTGTTGATGATGTTTCTGAGTTATGTCCTAACATGGCAGTATTAGCATCAGGCCAAATATTACTTGAAGGCAATCCAATTGAACTAACAGAGAAACTTAACGGACAAATTTGGCGTAAAACCATGAGTCAGCAAGAGGCTATTGAGGTTGAAAAGTCAATGCCGGTTATTTCAAAACGTTTATTTGCAGGGCAAACTATTATTCACGTGATGGCTGAGCAAACACCCTCTGGCTTTGAAACGACTCCAGCAAATTTAGAAGATGTCTATTTTTCTACGCTTCACTCTCATCGTAACGCAACATAAGGAGCTTGCTATGTTAGCTAAAATGTTTATGTTTGAATGGCGTTACTTTATTCGTCAGCCATCTTTTTATGTCACCAGCTTGATTTTTTTCTTGCTGACATTTTTTGCCACAGTAAGTGACAACGTACAAATTGGTGGCGGTGGTAATGTACTTTATAACGGTCCTTTTTCAATCGCACAAACCCTCGTCATTATGGGACTTTTTTCAATGTTTTTGGTGGTCAATTTTGTTGCAAGTACCGCAACTAGAAATGATACGACAAAAATGTCTGAGCTCCTCTACAGTAAACCTATAAATCCTATCAGCTACCAGCTTGGTCGCTTTTTGGGTTCGTTTGCGATGGTAGCAACAATTTTTTCTTTTGTACCTCTAGGCATATTCATTGGTACCACATTAGGCAGTTTAGCAGGTTGGGTTGACACCGAGCGTTTAGGTGACACAAATTTAACTTACTACTTAACCGCCTACTTTTATCTAGCACTGCCGACACTATTCGTATTGTCTTGTATGTTCTATGCTGTCGCGATTCGTTTTAGAAGCATGATGGCGGTCTACCTTGTCGCTGTTGGTTTTTTTATTTTATATACCGTTGCCGGGCAGTTATTTTCAGACCCTGAATATCGCACTATTGTTGCATTAGCTGACCCATTCGCCATCAACACTTTTAGCGAAGTCACTCGGTATTGGACAATGTTTGATAAGAACAATACTACCGTTGAGCTTAGCGGATTATTGTTGCAAAATCGCATAGTATGGTTAGTAGCAAGTATGATAATTATGGCCGCATTTGGCGGCTTTACTCGTAAGGTAAAGCTGACCAAAGACAAAGCCAAGAAAAAAGAAAAGCAAGCGGTTGAAGATTACGCTGACCACATACTAAATAACAAAGTAAATTTTAAAAGCCAGGGAGTTAAAACCGCAGCCCACTTACTTTTAAGAATTAAATTTGAAATTAAACAAGTTATTTTTAGCGCGCCATTTCTTGTTTTAGGTGCGTTTACTGTTTTTGCATTGGTTGCGCCGTTAATTGACCCAAGAGAACTATTTGGCACACCAAATTGGCCTATTACACAAACCATGGTTCAGTTAATTTCTGGCTCAACGGGCTTGTTAATGATGATAGTGTTAGCCTATTACAGTGCAGAAGTTGTATGGCGTGAGCGTGATTCTGGTATGGGTGATATTGTTGATTCTGCCCCAGTAAACAACATTACATTTTGGTTATCAAAAATTATTGCGATTAGTTTAGTACTTGCATTACTCTATGTTTTTGGTATTTCAGTTACTATTTTAAACCAACTAGTTCGTGGCTATGATAATTTAGAATTATCTCAATATATTATCCGACTCGGCTACGTTAATTTAATCCCACTGATGATGACAGCAGTACTTGCCTTCTTTTTGCAGGTCGTTAGCCCAAATAAGTACGTTGGCATGATGCTGTTTGTTCTTTACATCATTTCAACCATTGTATTAAGTAACTTCGGCTTTAATCACAATATGTTCCAGTTTTCTGGTGCGCCGCAAGTACTCTATTCTGATATTAATAAATATGGTACCTTTCTTGGCACGCACTCATGGTATATGTTGTATTGGTTGGGAATGTCGATAATTTTATCGGTGTTGACTTACGCATTATGGCATAGGGGCCCTGCTCAGTCTTTAAAAGCACGCATCAAAAATATCGCTTATTATATTGGTAATTCTGGAAAAGTTGCTCTGTTGGTAGGTATAGCTCTATTTGTTGGTGCAGGTAGTTATATTCATTACAACACACGTGTATTAAACGAATTCGTTATTCAAGACGATTTGGAAGATCTTCGTTCCGATTACGAAAAAGCTTATGTTCAATACAGAAATGATGAAATTCCAACCATTATTAAAACCCATGCAAAAGTGGATATATACCCAAGCGAGCGTCGTATTAATGCAACGGCAGATATAACCGTTATTAATAAGAGTGACAAGGAAATCACTCGATTTTTAGTTTCCCAACCACGATTTTCTAAAGACTGGAAAGTCATCATTGATGGTGGTGAAGTTAAAGAGTTTAATGATAAATACAACACCGCATGGTTCGAATTTAATAGGCCTTTACAACCAGGTGAATCAAGAACAGGACAATTAAAGGTTCATAGAAAGCATCAAGGCTTTACTGATGGCGGTAACGACCTTACTTTAGTCGAGAATGGTACTTTCATAGATAACTATGAACTTTTCCCTACATTTGGCTATCGCTCAGACTGGCAAATAACCGACAGACATGAACGTAGAAAGCGTGATTTAGCACCGATTCAACGAGCCAATAAGCTAGAAGAATCGAAATTTTACAATGAAAGCTTCTTTGGCAAAGGTGTCACGTTTATTGATTTTGAAGCCACTGTTTCAACCAGTGAAGACCAATTCGCGATTGCGCCAGGTTATATTCAAAGTGAAAAGGTAGAAAATGGTCGCCGTATATTTCATTATAAAATGAATGCACCAATGGTTAACTTCTATTCATTCATGTCTGCACGTTTAAAAAAGAAGAGCGAGCAATATAAAGGTATAGACATTGAAGTCTATTATCACCAAGATCATCACATGAATGTCGACCGTATGATTGAATCAGTTCGAGACTCTATTGATTACTTCACTAAACAATTTGGCCCTTATCAGCATAAGCAAATGCGTATTATTGAGTTTCCTGGTTATCGCTCGTTTGCACAAAGCTTTGCTAATACCGTGCCATATTCTGAAAATATAGGCTTCATTACTGATTTACGAGATCCTGAAAACATTGATCCTGTTTATTATGTAACGGCGCACGAGGTTGCTCATCAGTGGTGGGGCCATCAAGTAGGCGCTGCCAATGTACAAGGTAGTGCTATTATTTCGGAAAGTTTATCGCAATATTCTGCTTTAATGGTGATGGAGAAAAAATACGGCCCAGAGAAAATTCGTAAATTTTTAAAATACGAGTTAGATCGTTACCTTCGCGGGCGTAGTGTCGAGGTTATTGAAGAAATGCCATTAATGCGCAGTGAAAATCAACAATATATTCACTATCGCAAAGGTTCAGTGGTCATGATGTCGCTAAAAGATAGAATGGGTGAACAACGTTTAAATAAAGCATTAGCTGATTTTCTTGCTAAATTTAAATATCAAAGCACACCATATCCAACCACAATAGACTTAATGGCATTTATTAATCAAGAGAATAACGATAGCGAAAAAGCCTTTGTAAGTAGCTTATTTGAACATATAACGCTTTATGATCTTAAAACCTCTAACGTTGAAGCAACTAAAAGGGAAGATGGACAATTTGATATCACAATCACGGTTGACGCTTCACTAAAACGAGCTGACGGGCAAGGCCTAGAAACCGAAGAAGAATTTTCTGACATGATTGATATCGGGTTATTCAACGCAGATCCCGAAGATTTATCTGCTGAAAACATTGTTATTTATTTAGATAAACACCCAATTAAAACTGGTAAGAACATTATTAATTTGGTGGTTAAGGAAATACCTAAATATGTTGGGATTGACCCTTTTGTAAAACTCATTGATAGAGACAGTGCTGACAATATTTATCGTCTATAACACTTTTCTATTAGCTAGATAAAAGTCACACATATGCTAGTGACTTTTGTCTGTTTTACTACTTTCTTAGTTATATAATTCTATTTTTATACCAATCAAACGTTTCAAAACACTGTATGGTATTAACAAGTCAAGCTAACAAATTAAGCACTGCTTGTTAATATCAATCATTCTACTTTCTGTAAGTAAAACGTTAGTTACCCTGCCGAGCGATAAAAGCTAATGAGTGTTGATTAAAAACATCTGGGTTTTCAACATTACATACGTGACCACACTTGCTAATTGTATGTAATAAACTGTTTTTATGCTTTTGAACCATTTCTTTTACTGGCCCAAGAAACATGTGATCTTCTTTACCCATAATATAAAGAATAGGAATATCAATTTCTTTCTCTTTAAAATGATGCATTAAAGGGTTAACGTCCATAGCCAACTTAAACCAACGAAGAAACTCTTTCTGACACAAACGTTTTGCTTCACGAACAAATAAAAGTCGAGATTCTTTATGGCGTTTTCTCGGCATCATAATAAAAGCAAATAAACGATATAACCACATGTATGGTAAACAATGCTTAAAGAAATTCCCGAGGTACACTAAGGTATTACTGCGGGTGTTAAAACGCGTAATAGCGCCGCCTAAAACCATACTTGAAACGTATTCAGGGGCAATTTCAGCAATATTACGAATGATAATAGTACCCAAAGAGATACCAACAAAATGCGCGCTAGCAATGTTGTTGTGATCTAAAACATCAATAATATCTTCAGATACTTTGTTGAATGAGTAATTACCATCAACAAACGTTTTAACGAGATGCCCCGACTTCCCATGGCCACGAAGATCGAGCAAAAGAACATTATATTCTTTTTGATAAGCTCTGAGCTGACGGAACCATATCGCTGAACTACCACCAGCACCATGAACAAAAACGACCCACACCCTGCTGGTTTTATGCGGGAAAATAGTATGAAAAAGAATTGATTTGCTCATTGTTACAAGCTACCTGACACTTAGTTATCACTCTCAACGGCCTGCTAGTATAGCGAGGTTAAAAAAAAATCTCTGAATAAGTTCTAGTTTTCGGATCTGCGCAATTTTTTTCACTAAATAAAACATTGCGCCATTGGGTGTGCTGCAATTAGCTTATCGTTCAAGTAAAACATTTAGGTAGCCACTCGTTTATAAATAGTGTCTGCTATGAAAAACCAATTACAAACACATTTGCACCACGAGCAGTTACATATACCAACATTAAATTCATTTAAAGCCAATCTCCTGCTGCTTGTATCGGGCTTGGGTCTTCGTCACTTGAAATCCAAACCACTAATGCTTTTTTTACTGATTGAAATTTCTCTACATTAGGTAAAGTTAGTTTAGCCGTAAAATAATTATTTTTTCGCTGTGCTTTTTCGGTTTCATAACCAATAACAACAAAGTCATGTGGTAGTTGTTTACCTCTGTTTTCACCGCGTATAACCGAGGTCTTTTGATTAAAAGCTAGAACAGCCAAATGCACACGCCCGTTATTTGGTGCATTAGCTATTGCAGCAAATTTAATATCGGCAACGCTGATATCTTTGACAGTGTCTTCTTCAAGATTTATCGTTAACCGACCTACTTTCTTATCATTATTTATTGGTAAATTTTGCCCTCTAAACCAGCCCTCCCAGCCTTTACCATTAACAATAAACCCTGGTGTTGCGATCGTTCTTGCATGACCTAGGATATTATAACGGCGTTGGCGCTTGGTAAATTTAGCATTGGCATATGGATCTTTCCAACCCAAGTAATCCCAATAGTCAACATGAAAGTTAATTGGAATGAATGAAGTAAATAACTTGGGTGCATTAATAAACTGCCCTAACCAGCGCTCTGCCGGTGGACAGCTGCTACATCCCTGTGAGCTATACACCTCAACTAAATTAACTTGATGCTCAGGGCTAATAATAGTCTTCGCATTGGCTAACGCAGAATATAAATAAACAAATAAAATAATACTGAAAAACTTGTAACTCATTTATAACTTCTCTTTAAAAGATATAAATAAAAAGAAACATTTAGCTGAAATAAAATTTCATCATTTGCTAATATAATAAACCCAATAGATACTTTTAGGGCAATAAGAGTAAGTATTATGAGTAAAAAAACTGACGCTAGAGCATTAACAGAGAGACACCAAGCACTTGTCCATAGTGAACAAAAAACGGTTGTTTCTCATGTTCAACGTGAAGTTGATGAATGGTTTCTTAATACCATCATGATAAAAGGTCTCGATGTACCGTTTAAATATCGCCGTAAGAAACTCTACAAATCATTAAAAAACCAACAGGTCAATTTGACCTATTATCCAGCCAATGAAGTCGTAGCAGGTTTTGAAATTGAAATTATGAAAATAGTTCGTATTAAAGTATGCTGATCACATTTTCTGAGAAATAATTGCTATATCAGACTGATAGATGGCTAAAAAAAACTAATTTAGCTTAATTATCAAACAGACCTTGACGAATCTCTCACCATCTTACATAAATATAATATCAACAATAAAAAATAGAAAATGTTGATTGTATAAAAAGTAGCAGATCTTTAAATAAATCTGCATTATTTTTGGGGACAGAAAGAGGTATATATCATGATTTTAAATCATATTTGGGGGCTTTATACTGCACCTAAAAAAGAGTGGCAAACTATCGAGAAACGTCATGAAAGTTTGATGTATTCAATGGTTCATATCCTAACAATTTCACTAATCCCTGCCATTTGTGGCTACTACGCAGCAGCGCATATCGGTTGGACTATTGGTGCTGGTGATCCAATAAAACTCACAGAATCTAACGCTATATTTATGTCTATAGCAATGTATGCAGGATTAATTTGTGGAGTACTTGCTTTAGCTGCACTAATTCAGTGGATGGCGAAAACATTTGACTCAAAACCTGACTTCACACAGTCATTAGAGTTAGCTGCATATGCTGCAACTCCATTGCTAATGGTTGGACTAACCACATTATTTCCAGTGCTTTGGTTTGTCGCACTTGCTGGTTTAGCAGCGCTGAGTTATTCAGTTTATTTGTTATATTCTGGCGTGCCGATAATGATGAATATCCCAGAAGAAAAGGGCTTTATTTATTCAAGCTCTGTAGTAACCTGCGGCTTAGTACTGATTGTTGCTTTAATGGCAGTAAGTGCTGTTGTCTTTAGTTCAGGTTTAGCGGTTGAATACGTTAGCTAAATAAAGATTTATATTATCATTGCCCACAGCAAATAAGAAATCCCGCTTTTAAGCGGGATTTTTATACTTACTGATAAATAGCTAGCTTGAACTATAGATAAAGGAGGATAACTAACCAATAAATAATGACTTCGTATATTTTTACCTCTTATTAGTCAGCCATGTATTTATCTATGGGGGCTTCTTTCTTGTCATCATGCTATAAGCCTGACGCAACACATCACAATAAGCTTATATTTTGTAATTTTTTCTAATACGATGAGCAGGCTTAACTACCAATCTTTCTCAATATAATGTTACTTTCAACAAACAATAAACCATCTAAAAAACAAAAGCTTGAATGTCGGATTACTTTACACCATTAAATTTAAGCACTAGCGAAGTTTTATAACACATGAAAAATAAGAGTTTATTAAGGACAGATTCACAGAGTCTGCTACAACTGGCTCTGCAGTTAAATGGTTAATTAATCATAATGGTGTTGAATCTACAATTAATGGAACTTGGTGGTGGAGTGATAGCAGTAATCAAAATAATTTTGATTGGACAACATCAGGGACTTCATTTAGTCAAGGTGACGGTATCTGGGACGCTGGTCTTATTGTAAATGGTGACGGAGGAAATCCGGTAAATAATACAAGCTGGGGTGTTGGTAACTCTAATTCAGGTGATACATCTGAAAGCGTTTAAACTGATGGAGTACAGACGACTAACAGAACCCCAAATTTAAAAAACATTATGTATATAAAAACAAACGAAGTACCTGAGCCATCAACACTTGCTATATTCGCATTGGCTATTATAGGACTAGCATCACGTAAGACCAAAAGACAATAAGCTAATCTGATTAATCCTCTTACATTCGAGTAATAAAAAAGCACCATTTATCGGTGCTTTTTTATTACTTGCTATTTATTTTAGTTTGTACTTCGCTCTCGATCTTTAGCTAAGCAACCTAAGATTGAAACAGCAACAATAAAAACACTGCAACTTCAGTGTATTACAAAGGTACAGTCTACATTAGTGCCATTAAAGCCTACTTATTATTCCACGCTCAGGTTAGGTAAGAAATATTTCAAATTGTGACCTTTGCTAACTCATATGTATTTCTTTTATTATTGCAAAAACAGTTATCAAGAAAGTATTCTCAGGTATCTAACTAATACCAAAACTCTCGACTTTACTTGCCTTTTAATGAAGGTAGTCAGCTTTATGCTCACCTATTATTAGCTAATAGTGATAATGTTGTTATTGTCACTAAGTTCATAAATACACAGATTAAACCCTATTATGAGCACTTTCTGTTGTGAGTTAGCATCGCCTCAACTTAAAAAACAATTTGATTTTCTCAGAGTTACTAAAAATACTATTTTAATAAACTATTGTTGCTCGTTACATTAGTCTTTTATATTAATAATCTGGTCTTTAGATAGCTTAGATGACTTTAGATAGCTTAGATGACTTTAGATAGCTTAGATGACTTTAGATAGCTTAGATGACTTTAGATGGCTTAGATGGCTTAGATGGCTTAGATGGCTTAGATGGCTTAGATGGCTTAGATAGCTTAGATGGCTTAGATGGCTTAGATGGCTTAGATAGCTTAGATGGCTTAGATGGCTTAGATGGCTTAGATGGCTTTAGATAGCTTTAGATGACTTCTTAAAAATATGGTGCCTTGACCCGGAATCGAACCAGGGACACGAGGATTTTCAATCCTCTGCTCTACCGACTGAGCTATCAAGGCACTAATCTTAATTAACAAACAGCTTAGATAGTTAAGCTTTTGTCTCGAAAGAGGCGACATAATATAGTGATTTAACTAAGCCCGCAAGCCATTTTACGAGTTTTTTTAATTAATATTTTAATCAGCTATAAGCCATAAAAAAGCCAGCAACTTGGCTGGCTTTAACTCGATGATTTTATAATCAGTTCGCTAACTAAATGTCGCTTTCATTATCCAGAAGAAGACAATTGAAAGGCCGGCCCCCACAGGTAATGTAATTACCCAAGATACAACAATATTACGTACCACACCTAAGTTAATAGCAGCAATACCTCGAGCCATACCTACGCCTAACACTGCACCGACTAAGGTTTGTGTTGTTGATATAGGTAAGCCAGCACCAGAAGCGATAACCACAGTACAAGCAGCAGCCAATTCCGCAGCAAAACCACGACTCGGCGTTAAGTGTGTTATGCCTTGACCAATAGTCGCAATAACTTTATGGCCAAATAATGCAAGACCCGCAACAATACCGAAACCACCTAAAGGAAGGATCCACCAAACTAGCGCTGATTTTTTCGCTATTTCACCGCCGTTATCAACGATACTTACCACTGCTGCTAAAGGACCAATCGCATTGGCAACATCATTTGAACCGTGAGCAAATGCCATACAACATGCAGTTACTATCATCAAAATAGCAAATACTTTTTCAACATTCGCGTAATGCGTCGTTTTTTCCGCTGACTCATCAAACTTCAAACGACTGATAAAGTATTTACCTATCATTGCGACAATAGCGGCAACAATAGCAGCATAAATAAAGCCGTCTGTTGAATCAATATCTAAGCCTAAATGCTTCAAGCCTTTTTTGATGGTCACTAGTGACAATACAAAACCAGCAAAAAACATATAAAGTGGTACCCAACGGCGTGCTTGAACTAATGGTTTATCTGTATCAAAAATAAGCTTTTGTGCACTATTAAAGATTAAGAAAGCTATAACACCTGAAATAAGTGGCGTAATAATCCAACTGCCAACAATACCGCCGACTTTACCCCAAGCAACAGTATCAGGGCTAACACCAATAGCAGCAAAGCCGATAATAGCACCAACTATCGAGTGGGTAGTCGATACAGGCCAACCAAGAACGGATGCAACTAATAACCATGTAGCTGCGGCTAATAATGCTGAGATCATGCCGTAAACCAATAGTTCTGGAATGTCGACGAAAAGCGCAGGGTCAATGATACCTTTACGTATAGTTGACGTTACTTCACCACCGGCTAAATATGCACCGGCAAATTCAAACACCATAGCGATAATAATCGCTTGTTTAATTGTTAACGCTTTCGAGCCAACCGATGTTCCCATTGCATTAGCAACATCGTTAGCGCCAATGCCCCATGCCATAAAAAAGCCTACGGCAGCAGCAATCATGACTAACGTTGAGCCATTTGCGAGTATAATATCCATGAACGAGCCTTATTTTCTAGCCAAAAGTATTTCTAAACGTGCACCAACACGCTCGGCAAGGTCGGCTAAGTCACCAACCCAGTCAATGATCTGATATAAAAACATTACGTCGACACAATTTAATTCTTTCTCAATTGTTAGCAAGTCTTTACGTAATGCTATTTGCATGCCGTCAGTATCATCTTCGATTTGATCTAATTGACTGATCATTTTATTAACCAATTCAACTTCACGACCACGAAATCCTGTTTCTAATAAGTCATCCAATTCATTAATAGCATCGGCAGCCTTTTCAGCAGCATCAACACTACGCGCAACATAAGCGATAAATTGCTCTTGTAACGGCTTTGGTAACGTCAACTTTCGGCCAAAAATACGCCCGGCAATATCTTTTGCACGGTTAGCAATTTTGTCTTGTTGCGTTAGTAACTCCAATAAATCAGCACGATCGACCGGCATAAATAAACCGCCCGGTAGCTCTAAACGAATTTGACGCTTTAAATCATCAGCATCACGTTCTAATTTAGATATTTTCGTACGAATTTTTCCTGCGGTACTCCAGTCTTCCTCAGTTATTGCTGCGAAGAAAGGGACTAGTTGATTACAACACTTTGTTACCAATCGAATATGTTTTTCTATTGGCTTTATTGGTGATTTTGCAAATACACCGAGTATTGAATTTCTGGCCATAATTAGTTTCCAGGAGCTATAAGCTCTTTATTGTTATTCGCCGCGGATATTAAACCATTTGAAAGTTAATTCAAATGGTTTATATCAAGATACAGGCTGTTTATAGAATGATTAGCTATTAAGAGTTCGCTTTAAAGTATAACCACTATTTATAATTCAGGAACTCATATTTCATTATTGAAATTATTGTGTCTCTTTGCTATTTAGAGAGTGACTGAAAATCTTCAGCTGTGGTATGACGCACATCTCTACCTTTAACAAAGTAAATAATATACTCACAGATATTTTGACAACGGTCACCAATACGCTCTAACGCTCGTGCCGACCAAATCACACTCATCACTTGCGGAATTGAGCGCGGATCTTCCATCATATAGGTCATTAGCTGGCGCATTAATGCCTCATATTCGCGGTCTATTTTATCATCACTTTTGTGTACTTTTACTGCAGCATCATAATCCATGCGAGTAAAAGCATCTAATGTCGATTGTAAAAACGTTAAGACATGGCGACCTAAATTATCTAAATTTGACAATAAATCTTTATGCTTACCCGACAAGCTTTCTAACGTAACATTCGCTATTTTCCCTGCTTCATCGCCAATACGCTCTAAGTCTGTAATAGTTTTAACAATGGCCATCACTAAACGTAAATCACCAGCTGCAGGTTGTCGTTTAGCAATAATACGTGTGCATTCATCATCTATGCTGACTTCTGCATTGTTAATTTGATAATCATTTTCTAGCACTTTTTTAGCGAGCTCTTCATCAGCATCGCAAACTGATGTTAATGCATCTGCTAACTGTTTCTCCACCAATCCCCCCATGTGCATAACATGATTAATAATACGCTCTAAGTCTTCATTAAATTGGCCAGAAATATGACGACCAATATTTAAATTATCCACGGTAAAATCCTCTGTCTATCTTCAGTGTTATGGTCAATTAACCATAACGGCCGGTAATATAATCTTCAGTTTTCTTTTTTAACGGTGTAGTAAATAAAGTGTTAGTGTCACTATATTCAATTAAGTCACCCATATACATAAATGCTGTTTGATCAGAAACACGAGCAGCCTGCTGCATGTTATGCGTAACAATCACTACGGTAAATTGTTTCTTTAAATCGTTAATCAACTCTTCAATAGTCAATGTTGAAATCGGATCAAGCGCTGATGTTGGTTCATCAAGTAGCAATACTTCCGGCTTTATGGCTATCGCACGGGCAATAACCAAACGCTGCTGCTGACCACCAGATAAACCTAAAGCACTTTCATGTAATCTATCTTTTACTTCATTCCAAAGTGCGGCACTACGTAAAGCGTTTTCTACCGCTTCATCAAGTACGCGGCGATTGTTTTCGCCAGTAATACGTAAGCCATAAACCACATTTTCATATATTGATTTAGGAAATGGGTTCGGACGCTGAAACACCATACCAACCTTACGACGTAATGCCGCAACATCAGTGTGACGGTCGTAAATATTTTCGCCATGAAGGTTAATTTGACCCTCAATTTTACAAGTATCAACCAAATCGTTCATCCGGTTAATACAACGCAGCAATGTTGATTTACCGCAACCACTTGGGCCAATAAACGCCGTTACTTGCCCTTTTGGGATCGACATTGAAATGTTTTGCAAGGCCTGCTTGTTACCATAATATAAATCTAGGTTCCTAATCTCGAGCGCCACTTGCTCTGGCGAAAGGTTGTTAAGATCGAGTTTAACATTGTGCTCTGATAAATTTTTTGGCGTAACAGAAATCATAGTGTTCTCTTTAAATCTAACTTTGTCATTGGGCTTATAATGCCGTTAATCTTGTTCATTGCACTTAATCATTTGCTAAAAATAAATTAAGCACTTTACGAGTTTTCTTAAGCGTTATGCTAGTTGGGCAAATACAACTAGTGCTCTAGCATGCGATACTTTTCACGTAAGCGGTTACGAATCGACACTGCCGTCATATTCAACGCGACTATAATGCTCACTAGCAATAATGCCGTAGCGTAAACAAGTGGTCTTGCCGCTTCAACATTCGGGCTTTGAAAGCCAACATCATAAATATGAAAGCCTAAATGCATAAACTTACGATCTAAATGTAAGAACGGAAAGTTGCCATCAAGTGGTAAGTTTGGCGCCATCTTCACAACACCGACTAACATTAGTGGCGCTACTTCACCGGCAGCACGCGCTATTGCTAAAATAATACCGGTCATAATCGCAGGACTTGCGATAGGTAATATAATACGCCATAAGGTTTCAGCTTTCGTCGCACCTAGCGCCAAGCTACCGTGTCTCATCGCTGAAGGAATACGTGACAAACCTTCTTCGGTTGAAACGATAACTACAGGTAAAGTCAAAATAGCTAGTGTAATAGCCGACCACATTACCCCTGGCGTGCCAAAGGTTGGGCTTGGTAGTGTTTCGGCATAAAACAATTGGTCTAAACTGCCACCTACCATGTAAACAAAGAAGCCTAAGCCAAATACGCCATAAACAATAGAAGGTACGCCAGCAAGGTTAATTACCGCAATACGTAACAATTTAGTTAAGGCATTATTTCCAGCATATTCATGTAAGTAAATTGCTGCAACTACGCCTAATGGCGAAACAATTACTGTCATTAACAATACCATCAACACGGTACCAAAAATTGCTGGAAAAACACCACCTTCAGTATTGGCTTCGCGAGGATCATCACTAATAAATGAGCCTATTTGACTAAAGAAAAGTTTAATCTTGCCAAACAAAGTCAACTGATTGTTAAAGTTGATTTTAAGTATGTTTTCAAAATTAATAGTAACTTTCTGGCCGTCCATCGCACGCATCACTATTTGGTCACGAGAAATTTTTTCTCGCAAGCCCATTAGCGCGTGCTCAAGCACTTCATAGTCAGCACGTAAACTTGCCACGGTATTTTTAAACTCAAGCTGCAGTTCAGGAGTCAAGGTTTCATCAAGCTTATGTTTGCGCTCTTTTAAACGTGTGCGCTCAATTTGATAGTTAATTGCCCCTATATCAACTTTTTGTAGCTCTTCCATTTCTGCTTGGAATTCACTAACACGCTCAACCAGTTCTGGCATTTTCTCTAATCCAACAGTTCTGCCATCAAGAATAATGTTTTCTATATAACCATAGAAATTGCCATTGGTACGGCGTTCTATCAACACTAAGTCTTCAGGTAATGATTGCTGGCTAATTTGTGGTACCAGTATCCAGCGAAAGTCTAAACTCACTAATTCACGGTTACCGGTTTTAATTAGCAGACGTTCAATGGATTCAACTGAGGTATCTAAATCAAGATTTAAATGCACTAGCTGTGACGTTGGAATATTTTCACGATCATAAATTTCACCGATGACTGTAGTGTTTATCCCCTGCTCATCAGTCATTTCAAACTGATAAATATCGGCAGGCCAAAAATAACTTAAGCCACGAGATGCAATTAACCACAGTAAGCCAATGACCGAAATCAAACTAATGCTTACACCGCCTGCTGACAACCAAACCCAAGGAGAGCCAGATTTAAACCAATTATTCATGTTACTGTCCCTTCTTACAACGAGCTGTATTTTTCACGCAAGCGCTGACGAATAAACTCAGCAAGCGTGTTAAATACAAAAGTGAATACAAACAAAACGAATGCCGCTAGGAATAAAATACGGTAATGAGAACTTCCCACTTCCGACTCTGGCATTTCAACGGCAATATTGGCTGCGAGTGTTCTCATACCTTGGAAAATACTCCAGTCAAGAATAGGCGTGTTACCTGTCGCCATTAATACAATCATGGTTTCTCCTACTGCACGCCCTAGCCCCATCATCACGGCAGAGAATATGCCAGGACTTGCGGTAAGTAATACAACTTTAACTAAGGTTTGCCACTGCGTAGCACCTAAGGCGAGTGAGCCACTAGTTAAATGTTTCGGCACACTGAAAATAGCATCTTCAGCCATTGAGAAAATGGTTGGTATAACAGCAAAGCCCATCGCAATACCAACAACTAAAGCATTACGTTGGTCAAAGCTGATATCTAAATCATTGGTGATAAATTGTCTTATATCACCGCCAAAAGCATACAATTCAAGTACAGGTGATAGTGCAAAAGCAGAAATTCCGGCTAGTAGTATTGCGGGGATTAAAATAATAGGCGCCCAAGTTTCAGGTATTAAAGTTTTATAAGCTCTAGGAAGTTTGTGCCAAGCAAACGCGGTGATAAATACCGATGTCGGTATAAAAATAAGTAGCAAGAAAATCGCTGGCAAATATATTTCAATAATTGGCGCTAACCAAAGCCCCGCCAAGAAACCAAGAATAACCGTAGGCAGCGCTTCCATTAATTCAATGGTCGGTTTTACTTTTCTGCGTAAACCTGGGGTCATAAAGTAAGCGGTATAAATTGCCGCCGTTAGTGCAATAGGTACAGCAAACATCATGGCGTACATTGCCGCTTTTATCGTACCAAACGAAATAGGCACTAAAGAAAATTTTGCTTCAAAATCATCTGAGCCTGACGTTGACTGCCAAATAAACTCAGGCTCAGGGTAACCTTCATACCAAACTTCTTGCCACAGCGCTTGCCATGTCACTTCAGGGTGCTCATTTTCCACGCTGAAAATTGATAATTCTTGTTCTGAAAATATCACTAAGCCATCAGCGCGAGGGGCAATCGCAAACGCTCGTGCATTGCCCTGATGCAATTGACCACGCCATAAATCAGCTTCACTGGTGGTATAGAACATGCCCATTTCACCAGAAGGTGTTTCAGTATAAAAGCTTTTACGAAATTGTTCGGTATAAATTGCCGTTATTGGCTCTTTGTCGCTTACCTTAAATTGACGAATATTTTTAAATTCACGCCCTTCTTTGCTAGCAACTTCAAACCATTGGCTCACTTGACCATTATCATCACCTAGTAGAATTGAGCTACCACCCGAAAGTAATGCCATTGAGGTAATATGATTAGGCGATGATTTGTTTTGTGCTAATTGCGGAATGATAGTCGCTTTTAATTCACTTTCTTCATCGAGTGAGTACACAGCAACTTGATCAGCTTCGCGAATAAATACCATGGCTAAATCTGGCGTCACTAAAATATCATCAACGTACTTGGCTGAATAATCAATTTCTTCATATTCGGCTTCAAATTCAGTGTCGTAACTAAAGTCATCTTCGGCGATAAAGCTAGTTTTAATCAGTCGATTATCTTGCGTAAAACCAACAAAAATAGCCTTTTCGTCGTCCATGGCAAAAGATAGTTTTTTCAATGCGACATTATTTTCTTCAACAGGCAGAAATGCTTCACCCAGTGGATAACGAACACTTGGAATAATGACCCTTTCACCACTGTCGAAATTTGAGGTGAAATTCGGCGCAATTAGTTGCACATTACCTGCACTATCAAGCAGTAACTTTTGCTCTTGGCCAACATTCACCAGCTGAACTAGTTTTTCGCCATCAGCGACAAGCTGCTGTGAGTGAATTTTAGCTCCTGCTTTATAGCGTGAACTATCAACTAATTGATAAAAGTTAATAGTTCCTTGCTGCGTAATACTATACGCAACCTCTTGTAGCTCATCAACACCGGTTGATAAAACCTTTTGTGGTTCAGTAATAGCAAACTGAGCGTGAGCTTCAACTTTTGCAGACTCAAATATAGGTTTAATCACATACAGTAAGTACATGAAAATCAAAACCAAAGTAAATAGAACACTAATACCGCCCAGTGTAATCACCCATTTCGCTAATGAGTTTTTAACCTTACGATAATTTCCTGACTTGGAAGCAATGGCCACTTAAAAATACCTTCAACTATGATGATTTTTTATAACTGCAGCAATTATAAGACAGTTGTGTGACACTTTTGTGACAAGAAGAATTAATCCATACTATTAAGTCATTTATGCCTAACTATTGCCGAGAAGTCATCACTATTATATTATTTCATCTTCGTTTGCAGTTGTTTGCGGTAAGGAATAGATATGGCAATTAGCCAAATAATGCGTCGGGATTTAGTGACTCTAGACATGGATAGTACACTCAGTGATGCTAAAAGTTTATTCGAACTTCACGATATGCATCATATCTTAATCACAGATAATGGTAAGCTAACAGGTGTCATCAATGATAGGGATTTATTGCAACACCTTAGCCCAACAATTGGTACTCGTAAGGAGAGCCCACAAGACAGCTTTATTCTTAATAAAAAAATTCATTTGATTATGTGTAGAGACGTAATTTCCGCTAGTGATGAAATTACTTTAAACGAAGCCGTTTTGATGTTTTACGATCATAAAATTTCCTGTATCCCTGTTATTAGCAAAGAAGAAAAACCAATAGGCATAGTTACTTGGCGTGATATTATTAAAATCATTGCAGTACAATATCGCAGAAAGGCTCAAGTCACTAAAGAAAAGCTAGCTCCTTCTAAATAGGCTAACAGTTACTTCTAACACCAGCAACTTATAACCTACACATTTTTTTATCAATCGTTGGAAATGACTTAATTTCACCTATTTAATAGCTTACTAGGTCAAATCATCACGTAAGTAAAATGATGTTTACTAAAGTCACTTTCTGTATTATTTCCATTTACCGAAATTCACCACTATAGAGTCGAACGTTATTTAAGCACCTAACAGCATCATACAATGTAAATATCATACTTAACAAAATAATACATTATTGCGCTACAAGTAGGCTTTCAGAGTGTATATTATTGATATTCTTTGCCATACTTTAAAATTAATAAATATTAGACGATGAGTGATGTTGCACCTCCAAACAAGTTAAAGCTCTAGTTTAGGCGCACATATCTATAAATAAGCTCAAATTAATAGCAAAAGGAATAGATGAATAGTAATGATTGGAAACACATATGTTAGATAAAAAAAACAAAGATGCCGAAAAGTTATTACTACAGGTGAAATCAATGGCTGAAATATTAGATAACATAGGTGCTTATGTTTTCGCCAAAGATTTGGACGGCAAATATATATATATCAATTCTGACGTGGCCAATTTATTTCAAATGCCTGTAGATGATATTATTGGCAAAGATGATAGCCACTTTTTTGATCTTGGAATCTCTGATGAGCTACGTCTGAACGATTTAAAGGTTATTAAGCATAAAGTAGCTATCGAATCTGAAGAAAATAACTCGGTCAAATCAACGGGTAAAATCCACACCTACAAAACAATTAAAAAACCTCTATTTAACGATAAAAATCAAGTAATTGGATTGATAGGAATATCAACAGATATTACAACACAAAAAACTTTAGAAACTGAAAACAAAAATCAAAAGAATCTGCTTGATGTTATTTTAAATAATGTCGATGCCTACATCTATATGAAAGACTCCAATAGAACCTTTAAGTATGTCAATAGTAGAGTTGCAGAGCTTTTTGGTTTACCTGCAAAGGATATTATTGGTAAGCGTGATATTGATGTTATCCCGCAAGAGTTTGCAGATCATTTTTGGCAAACAGATAAACTAGTATTCGAACAAGGTGAAAAAATTGTCATTAATGAAACGTCATTAGGTGCTGACAATAAAATTCATCATTATCTTAGCATTAAAGTTCCTTGTGACTTTGAAGAAAATAATAAAACTTTAATTGGTTTTTCTACCGATGTGACAGAATTGTATCACTTAAAAGAAAAATTCAAGAAACTGGCAAATACCGATGAATTAACTGGTTTATATAATCGTCGTTACTTCTTTGATAATGCAAAACACGAATTTAATCGTGCTAAAAGAAATTTACAAGCACTTGGTGTGATATCCATTGATATTGATCACTTTAAAGATATTAACGATCAATACGGTCACCCAATGGGGGACAAAGCTCTTTTAAAAATTACAGATCTAATTATTCCTACAATTAGAACTGAAGATATTCTTGCACGTATTGGTGGAGAAGAGTTTCTAATTTTACTTCCTCATACACCAAAAGAACAGTGTCAAAAATTTGCTGAAAGATTGCGAAAGCTGATTGATACAACCCCCATTTCGATCACAAATAATATTCAATTAGCAATAAAAATCAGCCTAGGCGTTGCAGTAATTAAAACCACAGATACTTGTTTTGAAGATATGTACGCACGTTCAGATGTTGCACTTTATAAAGCGAAATCGCTCGGCAGAAACCAAGTTGTAATAATTGATTAATAGACAGGCTAAGTAGCTTCATTTATACGATAACGCCTTATATTCTATCAAAACTGATAATTTATGTGATGTTACAAAATAAATAAGGCATATACATCATCGATATTTTATTATCAACATTTAGCTTTCAACCTAACCAATTGATTGTAAACAATAAAACAAAGGATGTAATGAGAGAAAATTGACATTATTAAAATTAAATACTTTTAACAATTTAATCAGCAATGATTACAGCTTAAAAAACAGATGCAACTAAAATATTCTTATGGCATTACTATTCAATTACTCATCATTAAAAAAGATAGCTTCTAATAATAAGAGAATGCTTTCATACTCATCTCGCCTAAAAAACATATGTCAGATTTTGTGTTTAATTTGCTTATGTTTTACAAAAAATTCAATTGCCACTCAAATCGAGTCCGATAAAAACAATGATAAGTTTTTTAAGCTAGTTGTTGCTCTATACCCACCATATAATTATAAAAATGAAAATGAGGAGATAAAGGGCCTAAATATTGAAATAATTACCGCTGCACTTTCCAGTGTAGGTTACAAACTTAATGTCGAAATATTACCATTTGGTCGAGCACTTCAATATGCTAAGCAAGGTATCGCTGATGGAATCACTTTATGGCATTCAGATAATAGAACTCAATGGTTTAAATTTTCAAAGCCATTTACTCATTCTGAATTAGTCTTTCTAAAAGCAAAATCATTGCAGGTTACTTATCAATCATTAAATGATTTAACTCCTTTTACAATTGGAACTGTTCAGAAATATGCCTACCCAAAAAGCTTTTCTCATCATCTTAAAATAAAAAAAGATCAAGTACTCAACGATGAAAAAAACATTCGTAAGCTTATTTTAGGGCGAATCGATATTGCCTTAATAGACAAACGAATGGCACAATTTATTTTAAGAAAAAATCATCCAAAACAACAATACTTATTCGATTCTGCTGGCACATTGAAAAATGAAAATTATTATCTCGCTATTTCAAAAGCTGCCACAAATTATCAACAAAAATACCAAGCATTTAACAAGGGTTTAGCAAGCATTAAAAAGAACGGCATTTTAGAAGAAATCATTAGCCGATATAATTAAGAATTCACACTAAGGGCTGTTGACCTTTGTTTAATAATTCAGCACAGAGATAAAATCGACTTAATTAAGGCGAAAGTGATGTAGTTTAGTCGTCTACACCAACTATTTTCAACACAAAGTAAGATGACTTTAGCTTTATGGTTGTTTTTAATGCTAGCAGCATTAGAGCTTCACTTATTTGGAGCAAGCAAACCTCGTTCATTGTACTTTACTAACATTAAAACCAGCCTTTTGCTGAAAACACATACAAATCTCAATATCCTCTAATACACACCTAGACAAACATTAAATGCAACGGACAAAGATAGATAGCTCTTATGCTAAAAGCCATTTGCTAATCATGCCGTTATTAACCTAAAATATCGTCAATATAATTTTCCTTACAACAAAGGGTTTCTAGATGGCATTGCCAGATAAGTTTATTTTCTCGATGAACCGCGTTAGTAAAGTGGTTCCACCAAAGCGTACTATTTTAAAAGACATTTCTCTTTCCTTCTTCCCTGGTGCAAAAATTGGTGTTTTGGGCCTAAACGGCTCAGGTAAATCAACGTTACTGCGCATAATGGCAGGTGTTGATAAAGAATTTGAAGGTGATGCTAACGCGTTAACCGGTACTAAAATTGGTTATTTACCACAAGAGCCTCAGCTTGATGAAAACCAAACCGTACGCGAAGCAGTAGAAGAAGCAGTATCGGAAGTTAAAAATGCCATGGCGCGCCTTGACCAAGTGTATAACGAATATGCTGAAGAAGGTGCTGACTTTGACGCGCTAGCAAAAGAGCAAGGTGAACTTGAAGATATTATCAACGCACAAGACGGTCATAATATTGATAACGTTTTGGAACGTGCTGCTGACGCATTACGCTTACCTGAGTGGGATCAAAAAATTGCCGTATTAAGTGGTGGTGAACGTCGTCGTGTCGCACTTTGTCGTTTGTTGCTTGAAAAACCTGACATGCTGCTACTTGATGAACCAACTAACCATTTAGATGCTGAATCAGTGGCTTGGTTAGAGCGTTTCTTACATGACTATTCAGGTACAGTTGTTGCCATTACCCATGATAGATACTTCCTTGATAACGTAGCGGGCTGGATATTAGAGCTCGACCGTGGCCACGGCATCCCTTACGAAGGTAATTATACTAATTGGCTTGAACAAAAAGATGCCAGACTTGAGCAAGAGAAGCGCACCGAAAATGCCTTGGCAAAAACCATTAAGCATGAGCTTGATTGGGTACGCTCGAATCCAAAAGGTCGCCAAGCAAAAAGTAAAGCCCGTATGGCGCGCTTTGAAGAATTATCAAGTAATGAAAATCAAAAACGTAATGAAACTAACGAATTATATATCCCACCTGGGCCACGCCTTGGTGATAAAGTCATTGATGTTGACAATTTAACCAAATCTTATGGCGACAGAGTATTAATCGATGACTTAAGTTTTAGCATTCCTAAAGGTGCTATTGTCGGGATAATTGGTGCTAACGGCGCAGGTAAATCAACGTTATTTAAAATGCTTTCAGGCGCTGAATCACCAGATTCAGGTTCCGTTAGTGTTGGTGATACAGTACAACTAGCCAGTGTTGACCAGTTCCGTGATGATATGGACGATTCAAAAACTGTTTACCAAGAAATATCAGAAGGTAGTGAAATCATTCAAATAGGCACCTATGAAATACCAGCACGTGCGTATGTTAGTCGTTTTAACTTTAAAGGTACTGATCAGCAAAAAATCATAGGTCAATTATCTGGTGGTGAACGTAATCGTGTGCATTTGGCCAAATTAGTGAAAACTGGCGGTAATGTGCTTTTACTCGATGAGCCAACCAACGATTTAGATATTGAAACCTTACGTGCATTAGAAGAAGCCATTCTAGAATTTCCAGGTTGCGCCATGGTTATTTCACATGACCGTTGGTTCTTAGATCGCATTGCAACACATATTATTGATTACCGCGACGAAGGCCAAGTAAACTTCTTTGAAGGTAACTTTACTGATTATGATGAATGGTTAAGAAAAACCTTGGGCCCTGCGGCACTTGAACCTCATAGAATAAAATACAAAAAGATTGGCTAATTAGTTAATTACTAATCAGTTAACTGATTAGTAATTAACAAGATAAAGGCACCTTAATATGTTAATTAAGGTGCCTTTTTTTTAAAAGCAAGCTATGCTGAAGGTATCACTTGGCCAAGCTTAAAATTCATGCAAAATCGACGTCAATTTACACGAGTTCTCTTTTCAATGCAGGCAACACTTACGGTGGATGAACATCAATTTGAAGCCAAAATTCACGACATTTCATTAAATGGAGCTCTGCTTTACCTCGACAGTAAAAATTTAACGCTCACTCGTCAACTCGGCTTACTGTCATTTCAACTTGATGATACCGATACTAGTATCGTCATGAATGTTGCTATCGTTCATCAAGAAGGTAGTGAGATAGGTGTACAATGCAATGGAATTGATATCGATAGTGTCAGTCTATTACGACGATTAATTGAACTTAACTTAGGTGATGATGAGCAGTTGCATAAAGAGTTATCGCAGCTAAGTCGTAGTGAGTACTAACGAGTAAGATTTTAACTAAGTAAGAATAATCTTTCATAATTTTTCAAAGGACATGCAATGAATCACCTTATTATTTCTTTTATTACCGCTGACCGCCCAGGCATAGTTGATAGTTTATCTAATATAATTGGTAAACATCAAGGCAATTGGCAAAAGTCGAGCTTGCATCAAATGTCAGGGATTTTTGCAGGTGTTGTTGAAATTGTTTGCCCTAACAGTTCTACCTCTGCTTTATCGAAAGAGCTTGCTGATTTAGAAAATTTTAAAATACAAATTGAGCAAGCAACCTCAGTAGCTTCGGTCACTGAATCTCAATTAATCTTAGAGTTAACTGCAAATGACAGAGCTGGTATAGTGCAGGAAATTTCATCTACTATTCACAGTAATGGTGGCAATTTACTCAAGTTAGTCAGCACCCAAGAAAGCGCTCCACATTTCGGCCATGAATTATTTAAAGCAAAAGTGACGATTGCTGCTAATGACGCAGATGTTGACAATATGATCAGTGCATTAGAAAACTTAGCTGATGACTTGATGGTCGATATTTCTCGTTAAATTGAACTGATATTTATCTAAAACCATAACTTTATTGTTGTTTTATTTAACCAAGCATATTCCCCGACTTAAATTGAAAAAGCCCGTACTCATTGCTGAATATGGGCTTAGTTCTACCAGTAAAGTTAATTTATAACGATAAACCTAATTTATTAAATTCTTTAGTGACCACACTTGCTGGCAATGGGATATATCCATCTTTTTCAACAATTTTTTGGCCTGATTTCGATAACACCATTTTCAAAAATTCAGCTTCCATTGGTGCTAACGGCTTATTTGGGTGTTTATTAACATAAACGTATAAGAAACGAGATAACGGATACTTTTTAGAAATCGCATTAGCCATATTTGCTTCTATATAGTTATCACCTTTCTTCGATAATGGTAAGGCGCGAACACCTGAAGTTTTATAACCAATACCAGAATAACCAATACCATTTAATGAAGCAGATACCGACTGTACGACTGATGCAGAGCCCGGCTGTTCATTAACATTATTTTTGAAATCACCTTTACATAAGGCTTTCTTTTTAAAGTAACCATAAGTACCTGACACTGAGTTACGACCATAAAGTTGCACATCTTTACCTGTCCACTCGCCGGTAAGCCCTAAGTCGCCCCAGCGATCGACATCTTTTGCAGCGCCACATTTACGGTTGTTAGAAAAAATGGCATCAACTTGATCAATACGTAAACCTTTAAGAGGATTATCTTTATGCACAAAAACCGCTAAAGCATCAATAGCAACACGTACTGCAGTTGGTTTGTAACCGTAGCGTTTTTCGAAGGCTTCAATTTCACGAGACTTCATTTTACGACTCATTGGACCTAAGTTCGAAGTTGCTTCAGTCAATGCCGGTGGCGCGGTTGAAGAGCCTGCCGCTTGAATTTGCACATTAACATTTGGGTAAGTGCGTTTAAATTCTTCCGCCCAAAATGTCATCATGTTAGCTAGTGTGTCTGAGCCAACTGAAGATACATTACCTGAAACACCACTGACTTTTTTATAGCTAGGTAAATTACTATCTACTGCTAAGGCACTAAAACTTAATGCACTGGTTAAGCCGATAACACCTAAAACACGTTTTAAACTCATGTTACTCTCCGATGAGAATGTAAATTAATTTGTGAACACTATATGGCTCGAATATGACAATAATAAGTAAAGTTTGTGACACTTAGATGACAGTGTTCATAATTTTGTCATTATTTTTTATTAGCGTAATATTGCTACTTTATCAGTCAGTAATTAGTTGGAAACTAATATATATTTGAAGGAGGAGTTTACCAAGCACTTACTAATAAAGTACTTGGTGTTATGCTTTAGAGCTGTTTCTTATCGTGAAGTAAATTATAAATTCACTGCCTTCATGCCACTCGCTTTCAATCGCAAGCTCTGCGTTATGATGATTTAGCACATGCTTAACAATAGCTAGGCCTAAGCCTGAGCCGCCAGTATTTCGAGAGCGCGATTTATCAACCCGGAAAAAACGTTCAGTTAAGCGATTAACATGTTCAGGCTTAATGCCTGGACCATTATCTTTAACACTAAAACGCACTTTATTACCATCACTAGTTAAACTAACCTCAATAACGCCGTTTGCTGGTGTATAAGCAATAGCGTTTGACAATAAATTCATACAAGCACTTTTTAACTCGTGCTCATTGCCATTAACTTTAATATCTGCGGCAATATCATCACTAATCACATGATTTTTATCTTGATTTAGCCATTGTACATCTTCAACGATCGTTAAGATTAAGCGAGATAAGTCGACTTGTTGCAAGTTATCATCTTCAATATTATTTTCGACACGTGAAAGCACTAGCAATTGTTCAACTAAGCGATCCATACGCGATACTTGCGTTTCTATGGTGGTGAACGCTTTTTGCCAATGGGGCGCTAAAGCCGTCTCACTTGCCTGAACCATTTCAACATAGCCACGAACTACCGTTAAAGGTGTTTTCAGCTCATGAGAAACATTAGCAACAAAGTCACGACGCATTTCTTCTAAACGCTGAATTTTACTAATATCACGGGCTAGCAGCAAAATTTGATCGCTGCCATAAGCCATCATTCTCAGTTCAAGTTGTAATTCACTATTCACTGGCGAAGTAATCACACAAGGGCTTTCATAGTTACCATCGTCCAAATATTTAGCAAACTCTGGGAAACGTATCAAATTGTCAATACGTTGGCCAACATCACCAGGCCAACGAATACCAATGAGCTGTGAGGCCTTTTTATTGCCCCATAAAATGGTTAACTCGGTTGACAGTACCAGCGCTGCATCCGGCAATGCCTCTGCGCCATCACGAAATTTACGTAACCGTTCATTTAGCTGCTTTTGCTTTTGACGTTGTTTTCTGATGCGACGATAAAGCCCATCATAAATACGTCCCCAAATACCTCGCGCTTGCGGCGGCGCAATAGATTTCCCTTGCCACAACCAATTCATCAATTTAAATAGATGATTATAATTCCAGACCAACAAACCAATTGAAGCTATGCTCAACGCTAAAAAGGTCGTGCCTAATACATAACCAATAATGCCACTAATAATCAGTGCGACAATAAGTCGAGTTACGATAGTGCGGGGAGATAAACGAAAAGGCATAGTTTATTAATTATACTCGATCTTTAATTTTACCAGAAAAGCGATAACCAGAGCCTCGCACGGTTTGGATAAAGTCTTCATGACCCTGACCAGAAATGGCTTTACGTAAACGTCGAATATGCACATCAACAGTTCTATCCTCTACGTAAACATTAGTGCCCCAAACATTATCGAGTAATTGCTCACGGCTATATACTCGCTCAGTATGGGTTAAAAAGAAGTGAAGTAATCTAAACTCTGTCGGCCCTAAATCTAGGTTTTCATCATTGATTGAGACACGGTGCGCAACAGGATCTAGCTTAATACCATGAAATTCAATCGCTTCTTCAAGCGCAGTTGGCGCAACACGGCGTATTACGGCTTTAATGCGGGCAATAAGTTCCTTCGGTGAAAATGGCTTAGTAACATAATCATCAATACCGGCGTCAAAGCCTTTCACTTTATCGTCTTCATCTGCTCTTGCCGTTAACATAATAATTGGAATAGAGCGGGTATATTCATTTTGTTTAAGTGATTTAGCAAGCTTAACCCCAGTACCACCAGGTAACATCCAATCAAGCAAAATTAAATCCGGATAAGGCTCCTTAATTTTTGCTTGGGCTTGCTCGATAGTTTCGGCTTCAATGGCATTAAAGCCATTTTGCTCTAATACAAAGGTGATCATCTCTCTAATCGGCGCTTCATCTTCAACAACTAAAATCTGTCTATTCATGTATCTTTCCTGATGCCTAAATAAAAAATCGTCTACCAAACATTGTGATAACTTTTTGTGACAGTTTCATGACAGTAATAAAATTAATATCATGACCGGCTAAGCCGTTTAAAATAGGTAGAAAAAAGCCGCTCCAAGCGACTTTTCTATAATAAGAAGTTATACATTCACCTATTGAATTTAATTAATCGATATCCGTAAAATTAAAATTTGTATTCAATACCTGCTGCTAAGTAGTCTTGATCTGCGCCACTATCCATATCAAAACTAGTGTAAAAGGTATAAAGCTTGGTACTTTTAGCTAATGAATAATCGGCACCGATCGTAACACCGGATTTATCATCGCTGCCATCAAAGTTAGCCGCTTGATATTGACCTTTAAAAGTCACTTTATCCATTTTATATTTAGCAGAAACCATGTAGCCATCCATTTCAGCGCTACCATCAACTTTCTCTTGTGTTTGAACCATCGCCCCTAACACAACACCACCTATTTTACCTTGTACAGTTGCGCGTGTAATGTCGTAACCTTTGACTTCAGAGTCAACAGCAATTGAGGCAAAAACTTTTGACTTTTTCAATTTAACATCACCGTAAAACACCGCTACGGAAACGCCATTGTCAGCACCTACTGAGTCTTCCGCGATATAAGTAACGCCTACGCGAAAGTCATTAAATTTTGGCGTTTTATAAGAGACCGTATCGGCCATGCGATTTTCACCTTTCCAAAGGTTTTTAATATCGCCATTTAAATCACTGAACAAATCAACTTTGCCCTGTGACTGTTTTAACATAGTATCATTTTTACCTAATAAAACTTCGCCAAAACTGCCCGCTAAACCAACATACTGATTGCGTGCTTCAAAAGTGTCCACATCCTTCTCTTTAGACCCATAACCTTTATGGCCATCACCGTCTAAATCAACTTCAAACTCTGCTTTATAAATTACCGTTAGACCATCAGTAAGCTCATGAGTCCCTTTAAAGCCAATGCGTGAAGCATTACTTGTCACTTCAGTGAATGAGCCTTCGCCAAAATCTGAAGACTGTATTGAGAGATTAGCCTTACCATAAATGTCAACATCAGCTGCAAATACTGACATTGATAAAGAAGACAATAAAGCGACTGCTATTTTGCTGTACGTATGTTTCATTTTTATACCTTTAAAAATTAAATAGGCCTAGAAAGTAATTAAGACTATTTTGCCAAGTTTTTATGACACTTTTGTGACATGAATTGCATTATTTTAAATAATTATGACAAAATTACGAAGCTTAATTGATGTTTTTATGTCGATTAGATTATGAATTTATTACATAACTCAACAATACTGTAACGGAGCAGTTAAATAATAGCGCAATAACTAACTTTTACTTAAGATAAGTATTTAGACCCAAAGCACTTAAAAATACTATCTCAGGTGGCTTGGTGTATAATATTAAAAAAGACTGTTAACCTGCTATCAAAAGCTAAAATTAAGAAATACTAAATAAAAGAAATATTTAATGAAAACTACTAGCCTGTCACGAAAATTACTCACACGAGTATTATCATTTTATTTTGTGCTCACCTTTTTGGTGACTTGTGTACAGATAGGCGCTGAGTATATTAATACCAAGAGTCACATTACCAGCGAACTTTTAACACTTGAAAAAACATTTAGTGGCAGCTTAACTCGTGCAGTCTGGGAGTTAAACACTCAACAAGCCATTGATATTGCTGACGGTTTAGTCGCTATACCCATGATAAAAGGTATTACTATTACTGATGAAAACAACCAAGTAATCACACAACTAGGCTTAATCGCTGATGAAGATACATTAAATATTGAATCGTTAGGTGATGACTCTGCTAATAATGAATATTTTAATGTATCTTCTACCTCTGATGGTTTATTTGGTCATTCATTCCCTTTAATTTTTGAGTTTTCCGGTCGTACCACAAAAGTAGGCTCAGTAACTTTACTTTCAAGTAACGAGGTTATTTTTAATCGGATACAAGTTGGTATTTACTTTTTAATTGGTAACGCTATGGTGAAAACAGCCGCTTTGGTACTGTTATTTTCAATTGCCTTTTCGCGTTTACTTACCAATCCTCTCAATGAGCTTACTGAACAAATTAATCAATTTGATCTCGATGACCCCGAAGCATCAAAATTACATGTTATTAATTACGAAAAGAATGAACTGAATATATTACAAGATGCTTACAATAACCTGATCGATGAACTGGTGGTGTATAAAGAGCAGCTTTCACTGGCACAAAATAAAATTATTTCTGCAAACAGCCAACTCGATGAACAAAATTTAATGCTAGAACAAGAAGTGGCGAAAAAAACCTCATCACTCAGCACCACAATGTTAAAAATGGAAATGCAGCAACGTGAATTATTAGAACAGCAAAGTAAGCTACAGGCAGAAAATAAGCGCAGAAGTATCACTGAAGAAACCTTGATAGCAACAAACCATGACTTGAAAAGTTCTATTTTAGAATTAAATAAGGCTCAAGAGCGATTACTTGACGCAGAGAAAATGGCAATACTTGGTAATATGTCAGCAGAAGTGACTCATGAGATTAATACCCCGATCGGAGTCAGCATTACTTCAACCAGTTATTTAGCAGATTTACTTATTGCACTTAAAGCTGATATTGATAACAACAAGTTAAGTAAACGCGTACTTAATGACTACACACAAAATTCTGAGCAAGGAATTAACCTAGTACTTAATAATCTCAACCGAGCATCAGAGCTTGTTAGTAGCTATAAACAAGTCGCAGTTGATCAAATAAGCGATAAGATTCGTTGGGTTAATATTGGTAAGTATCTCGATGAAATTATTCATTCATTACACCCTAAATTAAAGAAAACCAACCATAGCATAAAAGTCGATTGTCCTGAAAATTCAAATATTTATTGCCATGCTGGAGCCCTGTCTCAAATATTTACCAATCTAATTATTAATTCTATTATTCATGGTTTTAAGGATATTAATCGCGGAATTATTACCATAAATGTTAGGCTAACAGGGGATGATCAAGCACATATTACTTACCAAGATAATGGTCATGGATTATCTGAAGAAGAGCTTAGTCATTTATTTGATGCTTTTTATACTACCGCCGCAAGTCAAGGAGGCTCAGGCTTAGGCACTCATATCATACATGACTTGGTACAAGATACACTAAATGGCCGAGTGACAGCTAGCTCAACACTAGGACAAGGTTTACGGTACGAGATAGAATTCGCTAGCATGTAATAATAGTTTACTAAATTAGCACTATAGAGTAGAAGAAATATTGGCGTGCGTGCAAAGAGTATTTACGGTAATATGACGCTCGTTTTTCAATTATTAGCCCACAATGTTGGGACCTAGGATTATCTTAATGTGGTTTAAAAACCTTTACTTTTTTGCCTTTACTCGCCCATTTGAAGTTTCAGAAGCTGATTTAGAAAAACAATTGTCTGAGCACCTATTTACCCCTTGTGCTTCTACTGAGCAGTCACACTTTGGTTGGGTTAACGCATTAGGTAAGCATGGTCAAACTATAGTTCATGGCGTTAACGGTAACCTTTTACTATCTGCACGTAAAGAAGAGAAAATTCTCCCTGCGCCCGTAATTAAAGATATGCTTGAGCAAAAGATTGCTCAATTGGAAATTGAACAATCACGCGGTGCAACTAAAAAAGAGAAAGAACAATTTAAAGAAGATATAATTTTTGAATTGTTGCCACGAGCATTTTCTCGTTATAGCGACACACAAGCCTATATTAATGCTAGCCATAACATTATTGTTATTAATACTAGCAGTCGTGGCAAGGCCGAAGACTTTTTAGCTTTATTACGTAAATCGTTAGGTACTTTACCTGTGACGACTCCCTCACCTGAAAAAGCACCAGATGAAGTGATGACAGATTGGTTAGTTGAGCGTAACTTAGGCGCTAATTTTCAGCTTGGTATGGAAGCTGAGTTTAACGCTTTAGGTGACGATGGCGCAGTTGTTCGCGTTAAGAACCAAGATCTTACCAGTGAAGAAATTAAAGCCCATCTTGATGCCGATAAATACGCAGTAAAAGTTGCACTTGAATGGGATGAGTCATTATCATTTATTTTATGTGATGACTTGGCTGTGAAACGCTTGAAATTTTACGATGTTATTCAAGAGCAAAATGACGATATTGATAGTGATGATGTTATCGCTAAACTTGATGCCGACTTTGCCTTGATGGCAGGTGAACTTAACCGCTTTATCGATCATTTACTCGCTGAGTTTTCACTTAAAGCTAGTGATTATCTAGAAGAATAGTTTATCTTTAAGAGTAAATAAAAGGCGCTTAAGCGCCTTTTATTTAAGTTTAGTTATAACATTAGTTAAACATAGCTCTAGCTTCTGTTAATAAGCTTTCAAACTCTTCCGATGCCATATAATCAGCATCGGGGAGTATGCCTTTAGTGACATAACTTTTCAGGAGAATATCTCGAGTTGAGTCGCTTTTAAATATTTCGTGGTAAACCGCACCAGCACGAATAAAATCAATATAATGCACTTCTTTTGGTAACACCGATAAATCATTCCATACCGATACTAATTCGGTAAACTCTGCTGGGAACTCCCAAGACTTAGTAACTTCAGCACCAATTTCATTAGAAAACTTAATAATGGCTTGCTGAATGAACACTGGATTAGCAAATACTTCTGGATGATTCTCTGCTTCTAGCAAAATGGGAAGGACACCAATATTATGAATTAATGCTGCTAATGTAATAGTATCAAGGCTGAATGCTGCGTGTTTATTTTTTTGTAAATACAAAGTCATTAATGCAATAGCAACGGCTGCAACATCAACAGTTTTATTCCACGATTTTTGCATATACTCAGATATAGCCGCATTTTTTGAAACAAACATTTGCTCAACAGCCATAGCTGTTGCAATACTTTTAATTTGCCTCAGACCGATACGAGTAACCGATTGTGTAACAGTTTCCACCCTCACTGCTCTACCAAAAACAGCACTATTGGCCACTTTTAACATACCTAAAGACAACGCAGGATCTTGAGCAATAATATCGCTCATATTTCCGAGGTTCACTTCTGGATCATCAGCCGCTTTTCTCACCTTTAGCGCTATTTCTGGCAAAGTAGGTAATACTAAAGTGTCTTGTTTAATCTTTTCAACCAGTATTGTATAAAGTGCATTTTCAGCGCCCATAGATCATCCTTATTATTAGTGTTATTACATAAGTAAATTTAGCACAATATATTGAAATTACTGCCAATACATAAAGTTTTTTTCCTCTAACCACCGACTCTTATATTTTATAACTACAAACATTATAATTACGGTGATATTTTTACCACATATTCGCTTGATCAAGATCAAGTTAAACTGACAAAAAACAATCAAACAGGTGAAACTAAATTACAATACGCGGCCGATTTTACTAAGTTGAATTTTTGTTATGTTGAAACCTGAATTATTGTCTCCTGCGGGAAGTTTAAAAAATATGCGTTATGCCTTTGCTTATGGTGCAGACGCCGTATACGCAGGCCAGCCAAGGTATTCACTTAGGGTGCGTAACAATGAATTTAGTTTAGAAAATATAAAAATAGGGATCGATGAAGCACATGCTTTGGATAAAAAATTCTATCTCGTTAATAATATTGCTCCACATAACAGTAAGTTAAAAACTTTTCTTCGTGACATAAAGCCAATTATTGAAATGCGTCCTGATGCCTTGATCATGTCAGATCCAGGTTTAATAATGATGGTACGTGAAAACTTTCCAGAGATGTCAATTCACCTTTCAGTGCAAGCAAATGCGGTTAATTGGTCAACAGTAAAATTTTGGTATCAACAAGGGGTTGAGCGCGTTATTCTTTCACGTGAATTATCGCTCGATGAAATTGAAGAGATTCGATTTCATTGCCCAGAAATGGAACTAGAGGTTTTTGTGCATGGTGCTTTATGCATGGCATACTCTGGCCGTTGCTTATTATCGGGCTACATTAATAAACGCGATCCTAACCAAGGTACTTGCACTAACTCTTGTCGTTGGAAATACGATAGCCATCCAGCGAAAGAAACTGAAACAGGCGATATTATTGCCACAAAACCTGCCGAAATTTATATACCAGAACAAAAGCCCTTTGAAGATGTCGTTTTACTTCAAGAACAAGGTCGCCCAGGGGAATATATGCCTGCTTTCGAAGATGAGCACGGCACTTATATCATGAATTCAAAAGATCTACGTGCTGTTGAGCATGTAGAACGCTTAGTTAAAATGGGCGTGCATTCCTTAAAAATTGAAGGACGCACTAAATCTTTCTATTATTGTGCACGTACCGCACAAATATATAATCAGGCAATGCTCGATGCCATTAGCGACAAGCCGTTTAATCAGCGTTTAAACACTGATTTAGAGCATTTAGCACATCGTGGTTACACTGAAGGTTTCTTACAACGCCATCGCCATGGTGATACGCAGAACTATGACTATGGTTATTCAAAAAGTGATACCCAACAATTTGTTGGTGAAGTCATGGGCCGTAATGAAGAAACCGGCTTAATTGAAATTGATGTAAAAAATAAGTTCCTCACCGGTGACCAACTAGAGCTAATGACCCCAACTGGTAACATTAGTTTTACGTTAACAAAAATGCAAAACTTAAAAGGCGAACCTGTAGATGACGCCAAAGGCTCTGGTCATAAAGTAGCTATCGAATTAGATACAGATGTAGATTTATCATTTGGTATTATTATGCGGTACCTGACTGAAGGAGGCACAACGCGTCACCCTTTTGCACAGAATCAGGACAAATAGTTAATGGCACTACTCATTGAAAACAGCTGTATTAACTGCGACATGTGCGACCCAGAATGTCCTAATGAAGCCATTACAATGGGCGAAAACATTTATGAGATTGACACTGATAAATGTACTGAGTGTATTGGTCATTATGATAAGCCAACCTGTGTTTCAGTATGTCCTATTGATTGTATAAAGCCGGATCCTGACAAAGTCGAAGATGAGGACACTCTACTAGCAAAGTTTCTTCGTATGCATGGCTAGAAAAATTATTTAACGAGTAAATGTCAGTAGCTCAGTTACGAGGTAATTTAACGCTACTTAATACTAAAAAGCCCGGTAATAGCATTAATATTGCAGGGCTTTTTATTATTTATAATTTCACTTTATTGCTCAGTACGCCTAAACTGAAATCGGCGCTTTAATATGTGGGTGAGATTGATAGTTCTGTAATTCAAAATCTTCGAAAGTAAAATCAAAAATACTCTTAACCTCTGGGTTCATCCACATAGTCGGTAACGCTAATGGCTCACGAGATAATTGTTCTTCTACTTGTTCAAGGTGATTCAAGTATAAATGCGCATCACCAAAGGTATGGACAAAGTCACCAAGTTCCAAATCACAAACTTGCGCAATCATCATGGTAAATAAAGCATAGCTTGCAATATTAAATGGCACGCCCAAAAATATATCGGCACTGCGCTGATATAATTGGCAGCTTAATTTGCCATTTAGCACATAAAATTGAAATAGGGTATGACAAGGTGGTAGCGCTTGTTTACCTAATGCTGCATTCGCATCAGGACTAATAGAGGTATCAGGTAATAACGCAGGATTCCACGCTGTAATTATATGGCGACGTGAATCAGGGTTATTTTTTAAATCATTAATTAATTGTGCTAGCTGATCAATAGTTTCACCATTTTCAGCAGGCCAGCTGCGCCACTGCACACCATAAACTGGACCTAGCTCGCCATCATCAGTTGCCCAAGCATCCCAAATTTTTACACCATTATCTTTTAAATAGCCAATATTGGACTCGCCTTTAATAAACCATAATAGCTCATGAATAATAGATTTAAGGTGACATTTCTTTGTCGTCACTAAGGGAAACCCTTTTGCGAGATCAAAGCGCATTTGATGACCAAAAATACTTTTAGTGCCCGTGCCGGTACGATCAGATTTTTCAACCCCTTCGTCTCTTACATGGCGCATTAAGTCAAGATATGCTTTCACTAGGCTTTCCTTTAAAATCAATAAAACAGTGGGGAATTAATACCGAAATCATTACTATCGTAGCGTTCCTTAGCAATGAATTTTCGACTTTATTATAACAGCAAAATTATGCCTAATTATTACCAACTAGGCAAAATTTCTTGCAGAATTTAACTTATTTGAAACCATTTAATGTAAAGCGCTTAAAGCCTGTGCAGTTTTTAATGAATTTAAAACATCATTTTAATAGCCACTAACATCAAAAATATTGCGAAGCCTTTTTTTAAATATGGAATGGATAATGATTCGGCGACTTTAACGCCTATCGGTGCAAATAAAGATGATGTTAAAACAATACCTAATAATGCCGGCAGATAAATATAACCGAGGCTCCAAGCCGGTAATACGGCTTGCTCTGGCGCAATAATCACATAACCTAGCGCACCAAATAACGCGACAACAATACCGCTTGCAGTAGCAACTCCAATCGCTTGACGCATAGACAACGAACAGTACATTAAAATAGGCACTAATATTGCCCCACCGGCAATGCCCATTAGGCTGGCAATAATGCCAGTGAACAAGCCAATAAGTTGTAATATCCAGTTCGCAGGCAGCGCAATACTTCGCTCAATTTTTATCGATAAGAACATATAAACTGCTAACGCAAATACGGCACAAGCAAAGAATAATGTTAAGGCATCAAGTGTTAGCATGCCTGCAATTATTGCTCCTACCATTGCGCCAATAGCAACGGTAATACCGATACGTCTGGCGATATCCCAAGGAATATTACCGTTTTTATGATGAGCAAAGGCGGCAGAAGAGGAAGTGAAAATGATAGAAGCAAGTGATGTTGCTAACGCCATAGGGAAGGCCAACTCAGCACTGACACCAAAAAAAGGTAGTAAGTAGACTAGTACTGGAACAATAATTAGCCCACCGCCAATACCTAATAAACCAGCAAAGAAACCAACAATAGCACCTAATAGAGCACAAGCTAAAAATACACTTACCAGCATCGACACGTTTTAATCTACCACGAAAAAAATCAAAATTAGAATATTCAGCATATCACAGACATTAACGCCTAACACTTAATGCCTAACATGAACAAAGTCTTCTAAGCCTAGTTGAACCAACTGCTGATGCATATATCTGTGCACTTTACTGGCATTCGTCAGGGTTAGTACCTTGGTCAATATATCTTCTATCACACTAAACTCAACATGGCGTATTACCCATTTCACCTTAGCTAAGCTGTGTGCACTCATACTCAAGTTTTTGTAACCCATGGCCATCAGTAGCAAAGCCCCTGTAGGTTCATTCGCCAACTCACCACAAATACTTAATGGCATATTGCGTGTTGTGCTTTTTTGAGCAATATAATTTAACGCCCGTAAAACGGATGGATGATAAAAATCATATAAATTGGCAACGCGGGTATTATTACGATCAACAGCTAATAGGTATTGGGTGAGATCATTACTGCCAACCGAGAAAAAATCCACTTTATCGGCTAAATCTTCTAATTGAAAAATGATACTAGGCACTTCCACCATAACGCCAACCTTCGGCTTTACTAATTTGTTGGTTTCAGTAATTGATAGTTCTGTGCTTAATTCAAAGTAGGCTTGGTTAATCAGCCTTATTGCGTCATCAACCTCACTAATACTAGAGATCATTGGCAGCATAATTGCTAAATTATCAAGACCAATGTTTGCCTTTATCATCGCTCGTATTTGTACTAAAAATATTTCAGGGTGATCAAGTGTGATCCGAATTCCACGCCAGCCTAAAAATGGGTTTGCTTCGGTAATGGGAAAATAAGGCAATGACTTGTCACCACCAACATCCAATGTCCGCATAGTGACTGGTTGATTTGGAAATGACTCAAGCACTTGTCGATACAATGCGGTTTGCTCTAATTCGGAAGGGAAACAACTGCGGTTCATAAAAGGAATCTCAGTTCGATAAAGGCCCACCCCTTCGGCGCCAACATTATGCGAAAATTCAAAACCTGATGATAAGCCACTATTTACAAGTAGCTTCACATTGTGACCATCAAGCGTTAATGTCGGTAAATGGGCTACTTTATTTACTTGGGCTTGTAACTCAGTTTCCGCTAGTAAAATATGTTGATATTCATTAACTAATGCTTCACTTGGCGCAACATGTAGCTGGCACGAGTACCCGTCTAATATAACTTCTTTACGATGAAATCGCCGTATGAAAACATATTCAACCCCCATAATAGCGGGTATATTCAAAGCCTTAGCTAAAATTGCCGTATGAGAATTATTAGAACCATTCAATGAAACAATACCTAATAAACCTTGATGCTGGTAATCAGCAATCATTGACGCAGTTACCTCTTCGGCAACTAGTACAAATTTTTCAGGTAATTTCTGCTCCTGTACTTTTAAATTTTGAAGGTTCTCTAATAAACGATTACCTAAATCCTTAATGTCACTTGCACGTTCTCGGATATAATCATCGTCTAGCGCTTCAAATTGAATGACATAGCCGTCAACTATCAATTTCAATGCACTTTCAGCATTCCAGCCCTGTTGAATTTTATGCAAAACTTCTGTTTTAAAACTGTCACTTTCAAGCAGTTGTTTATAGACCTCAAAGATGTCTAAGCTACTATCTGAGGTAATTGATTTTAACTTCCCACCCATCACAGTAAAATCAACAAGGGTACTTTGCACTGCTTCATTAAATCGACTCAACTGTTGATGAGTATTTTGCTCTTTAGCCACCGCAATAGTCGCTAAGTCTGCCATTGGATGAACAACTACCATTTCACCAATCGCAACACCTGGCGCACCACCAATGCCTTTATGAGTTTTAATGGCACTTTGACTACTACCGTATAACCGCATTAAACCTTGCGCTTCAAGACTCGCCATGGCCGCAGCTAACTGAACTGATAAAGTAACGAGAAATGCTTCTTCGTTTTCAGTAAAAGAACGCGCTTGCTCTTGTTGCACGGTTAATACGCCGAGAACTTTACGTTGATGAATAATTGGTGTGCCTAGAAAAGCTTTATATTTGTCTTCTTCGACTTCTGGTGCATGGATAAAGTCAGGATGCTGTTGGGCATTAGCAATATTTATTGGTTCTTCACGTTGACCGACTAAGCCGACTAGACCTTCAGTAAAGCCAATACTTGTGCGACCAAAAGCATCTTCAGCTAAGCCGTCTGATGCCATCAGCAGAAAGTGTTGTTTGTTATGATCAGCAAAATAAACTGAGCAGCACTGAGAAGACAAGGCCTTTTTAACTTGCACCACTAAACGTAACAGAGCGGGATCAAGCTCTGCTGCTTGGCTAAATTCGAGCACAATTCGACGTAGAGTAGTAAGCATTATAATCCCTATAATTAAACTTTTTTGTAATTAAGCTATGTGTAAATTCAACGCAAAATAGATTTATAGCAGTTTAACGTTAAATAAAAATTACTGAGTAAAAAGCTAACGCTATCTGTTATGCCATCCATGTTCATTACAGAGCGAATAATTTTAAAGCCTTAAAACTAAATAGCTCACCGAAGTGAGCTATTTACATTACATAATAATAATCTAAGGTGAACATGGTTTAAGCTCGGCGTCGACGACGTTCTGCACGATAACTAGGCATTGCCGCTATGGCAAATTCCTTCATCACTTTACGATACACCTCGCGCTTAAACGAAACTACTTGTCTTACAGGATACCAGTAGGAAACCCAGCGCCAATCATCAAACTCAGGATGATCTGAGTGCAATAAATCAACCGCCGACTCTGGTGCCGTTAACTTCAGTAAAAACCATTTCTGCTTTTGACCAATACAAACGGGTAAACTCTCGTGCCTAATTAACCTTTTTGGTAATTTATATCTTAACCAGTGCTTAGTCGTTGCTACAATTTTAACATGCTCAGGCTTTAAACCGACTTCCTCATTTAATTCCCGATACATGGTTTGCTCTGCAGTTTCACCCTCGTCAACACCACCTTGTGGATATTGCCAAGAATGCTGACCGAAACGTCTTGCCCAAAATACTTGTCCCCTGTCATTGATTATTACTATGCCTACGTTGGCTCGATAGCCTTCGGCATCTATCAAAGGAACTCCAGATAGCATTAATAATGTTTTGATTCTTCCATACTCTGCATCTTGGAGCAATTAAATATTGGAAGAAATAATTGTTTTTATTTTATAGCGCATTGTCATTCGCTGAGTTTGTATTCAATAGACGAGCTTTAACCATAAAAATGCTCTTGCCCACAGCAACAAAATTACACGATAATAGCACTAATATTTTTTTGGGTGAGACCATATTGAATAGTATTAACATTCCTACAAACGAAGCTGAATTACTTGAACGCGCACAAAATTTAGCCGGCATGACCTTAGGCGAAATAGCGGCATCACTTAATATCAGAGTGCCAAAAGATTTAAAGCGAGAAAAGGGTTGGGTAGGACTATTACTTGAACAAATGCTTGGTGCCAGCGCGGGCTCACGCCCAGAGCCTGACTTTCCACATTTGGGAGTAGAGCTAAAATCGCTGCCAATAAATTATCAAGGTAAGCCATTAGAAACCACTTTTGTTTGTGTTGCACCATTAACGGGTTTAGTTGGCGCACAATGGCAGACTAGTCATATTCGCAATAAAATGGCACGAGTTTTATGGGTGCCAGTTATATCAGAACGTGAAATTCCTATAGCCGAACGCATAGTTGGTACACCATTCATTTGGTCACCTTCACCTGAAGAAGAACAACTTCTAGCGCTAGATTGGCAAGAGTTAACCGATATGATTGTGCTAGGTAATGTAGAGAATATTCACGGTAAACATGGCCAAGTGCTTCAATTACGCCCTAAAGCGGCCAATAGCCAAGTAAAAACACAAGCATTTAATCGCCACGGGCAGCCTTTTTTAACTTTACCGCGGGGCTTCTATTTAAAAACTAACTTTACTCAAGCGTTATTGAATAAGTATCTGCGTGTAAACTAAACCTAAATTTAAGGCTATCGTCAAAATAATATAATAATAATAAAATTATGGCTAATGCCAAGTAATCACGCTATAAATAAGCTATAAGCACTAAAACTAGGCATTGTTAATATTTAATGAAGTTTGGAAATAAATTCGATCGCTACATTGCTGTTACCTTTTTTGTAACCATTATTACTATTATTTTGACCTCATACTTAACTTTTAAAGAAATTATTAATAGTCACAATAAACAGCAACATTCGGCGATAACACCACTATTTTCATTGGTTACCAGTGAGATTATTCGACCCTTGAATATAGCATATTTCATGGCTAACAATCGCTTTGTCATTGATTATGCACAAGGCGATGACATCAAAAAAGCATATATAATTTCTTACCTTCAGAAAATATCAAGTTCCTATAATATGCTGGCTTTTATTGCTTTAAAAAATCACGACTTAATGCTTGATTCTAATGCTAAAGAAACCATGCTAAGTAGCAAAGATGCCGAATGGTTTCACCGTCTTAAAGACCTTCCTGGAGATCAGTTTACCGATATAGGGAATGCTGAAGATCCACATTTATACTTTGATAACAGAATACTCGATCAGAATAATCAGTTCTTGGGTTTTACAGGTGTTGGCATTGATTTAAATTACTTTGCTAATAAATTTCGAGAATATAACGAGCGTTTTGGTTTTGAACTCTATTTTGTTGATGAAAATAATCTAGTGACATTATCATCAGACAATATAATGAAAACTGAAAGTCATCATCGAAAAGATGCCACAACCAAGCTGAGTGATTTACCTTGGCACCAAGCGCTGGTAAAAGATGGCACCATAGATAATAATTTATCATCTTCAGTAATGTACACCACTGAAGATGGTGTATTAATAACTCAAATGCCAATACAAGAACTGAGTTGGCGCTTATTTATTGTTTCTCCTCCTGCTTCTGATCAAAATGAATATTGGAAAATTTTCGTTGAACGATTTATCATATTTTTCGTTATAGTTTTCATTTTTTATATAATTTTATTAAATATTATCAAATACTTAAAGTCTAGACTGGTTAAGGATTCAGAAACTGACTTTCTAACACAACTACCTAATCGTAGTCATATTCATGGACGCTTTAACGAGATTTCTCAGAAAAATAACACCTTATGTGTTGTTTTGGCTGATATAGATAATTTTAAACAAATTAATGATTCCTATGGACATTTAGTTGGTGATGATGTGTTAAGGATGATCTCTGACCAGTTATCACAAACATTGCGCCAAATCGATACTGTCGGTCGTTGGGGTGGTGAAGAATTTATTATACTATTGCCAGATACATCAGCAAGCCAAGCTCAGGTTATTGTTGAACGCATTAGAAAAAAAATAGCAGATATATCATTTCCTATATCAACGACCAGTGGCTCATTTAATACCACTGTAAGCTTTGGGATTTGTGAATTACCGTTACAAGAAAGAACCATAAAAGATTATATTTCAGGTGCAGATAAAGCACTTTACAAAGCAAAGAATAATGGCAGAAATCAGAGCGTAATATTTAATTAGTGCCATTTATTAATGGTGAGTACCACAATACTTAGCAATACTAAATCAGCAAGTAACCTTAAGCGTTAAAGATTTTTGATTGTAACTTTTTGGCTGATACTAACACTCGCTTGACTAGCAATCGTTTGCCAATCAGTGTTAGCCGCTTCCAAACAAACAAACTCTTGTTCACTACCTTGATGCATATCGGGCATTGATTGTGCTGCTTGCCCTGGGTTCCAAATAACCCATTGTTGGCAATTGTCACTACTGACATTAATTTCTCTTTGCCAGCCATAATCAATAATCGTCTGGCGTCGGTTATCATGATAAATACGATCAATGGGACCATTACAATTCATCAGTTTTCCTAAGATATTTTTTTCACCAGATAGCTTGTCAGAGAACCTCGCACTTTCAAGTCTCGGGATATTGCTTTTATCAGGTGAACTTACCATAAAATAGCTGTGCAGCGCGCCAGTATATTCTACCAGTTGCTCTGATAGGTTCGTCATGGTTAATATCTGTTGAAATTTTTCTGAGAATACTAGCCTTTGTGACAATTTAAATGCCGCAGGCCAGTGTTTCGAAAAATGTTCGCCATTTAATGATAAAGTAATACTCACTTGTGAAGCTGATATTTCAATATCATCAAGCTGCCAATAGCTTTGTCGAACAAAACCATGATTACTGACCTGTTCAATATTACCTGTAGCTAGCTTAATGTCACCACCAAACCACGGCCAGCATATTGGGATACCGCCACGAATAGCAGCGCTAGCTGAATATTGGCTATCTTTACTGAGCCAGAAAACAGGTTTTTGGCCTCTAGGTTGCCAAGTTAACACTTGGCCGCCAAATAAGCTTACTGAGCCTTCACAGCTGCCATGTACAAAACGTACTGCTTTGGTATCATCGCCGATAGTATATAACTCAGCAGTACCAAACTTATTTTTCAGAATGATTTCAGACGACATGTTTTGCCTTCAAAGAGGTAAGTAAAACGTTAAAAGCAAGTTTAAAATATAGCGTTTACGGATGAAAGTACAAAAGCTTACTTAAGCACTTTCATAGTAAAGGGTATATTTTCGCCTCGCAGATCGATAAAGTCAGCTTATAAGTTATAGTAATAAATAAAAAAACCACGACAAGCGTGGTTTTTAAATTATGTTATGCCAACAAACTAAATTGCTAGCTATTAGGCACTAAGTTTTACTTCAAATAAGATTTACTTCAAATAAGACTTAGGCATATTGCTTTGCTGCATATAACGATCACGTAATTTATCTTGACGGCTTTGCGTTGAAACTTCTTTACCGTCAATCCAGATTTTGGCGACGTGAGAGCTTAGTTCAAATGGATCTGCACTCCACAATACTAAATCAGCTGTTTTACCTACGGCAATTCTACCGCTATCAACGTTAAAGGCATCGGCAACATTAGCTGTTACTGCGGCAAGTGCAGCATCACGAGACAAACCATTCGCTACGGCATTACCAGCATGAAAGCGCAGTTGGTAAAGGTTATGAGTATCACCATCAACCGTCAATGCCACATTAACACCCGCTGCAGTTAATTTAGCAGCATTTTCTAATGAGGCATGTAACGAATCAAAACTACCCGGTAAATTATCTAATGCAGCCATCACAACAGGTACTTTCGCTTGTGCAATTTTATCAGCAATTAATACTGAATCAGCGGCACCTACAAATACTAAGTCTAATGAAAAGATTTCTTTAAGTTTTAATAATGCTAAAAGGTCAGTTGCACGGTCAGCATAAGCAACGAGTGCTTTATCGCCCGCTAACAAAGCATTAATGACCTTATCTTCACGACTTGGCTCTTTAGCTTCTTTTTTATCTTTTGCGTCTTTAGCTTTCTTTTTCGCTTTAGCTAACTTCTTTGTCGCATCTTCAAACTTAACTTGTAGTTTTTGTAAGTCTAAGGCGCGAGAACCTTTGCTTTTTGCGCCCAAATCAATAATAACTGCATTATTACTAACACGAACACTATCAAATTCACCTGATAAATCAGCAACAAAAGTTTGTCCTTTAAACATACTTTCACCACCACGTGGCACGACTACGTTACTGGTAATTCCACCTTTACGGCTATAAGGAATAACGCTTGAACGAGGGTTAAATGCTAAACTGGCATCAAAAGTAATATCAGCCTTTTTATCGCTAGCATCGCGGCTTCTAGATACAGCGCCCACTTCTACTAAACCTAGCTGATTCATTGAACCAATAAAGCCAGGTGTTAATATTTTTCCTTCCGCATCAATAACAGTATCCGCTGTCACTGATTCAGGATTTATCGCGGTTACTTTACCATCTTCAATAACTACCGTGGCATTGTTCAAAATACCTTGTTCAGTCACGGTATGTACCGTCGCGTTAGTAATCGCGATGCTCTGTGCAAAACTGACTGATGAACTTGTTAGCGCCAAAGCAATTAGCGATGATTTAAATAATTTTAAATGCTTCATTTTCTTCACCTTATCTCTGACCTAACAGGAAATCGCTTTTCGCTTGGTATTTTTCATCATGGCGATCATATACTTTTGCGCCATCAACAAATACTTGCTCTGCTTGTGCATAAACACTAAATGGATTTTGGTTCCAAATAACCACGTCAGCGTTTTTACCCTTTTGTAAACTACCGGTTTTTTCAGCTAAACCTAATGATTTTGCAGCATTTTGTGTGATCCAAGTAATTGCTAATTCAGGTTTGATTTCAAAACCATTTTCATTAGCACGGTACATCACTTTACCGGCTTCTTGATTCAAGCGCTGAATCGTATTAGCAGAATCGGAATGCACAATCGCACAAGAGTTTTTCACCGCATCAACAATGGCAACATTCTCATGCACCATGTCATAAGCTTCCATTTTAAAACCCCACCAATCTGGCCACATAGCAGCACAGTTACCGTTTTCAGCCAAGGTATCAGCAATTTTGTAAGCTTCTATACCGTGATGAAAGGTACCTGAGTGGTAATTAAACTCTTTACCTAAATCAATCATCATCGCCATTTCTTCGGCTTTGTAACAATGATTGTGGATCAATATTTCACCGTCAAGCACACCTTTTAAAGTATCAAGTTCAATATCACGAACTGGGGCTTCAGGGTTTTTACCGGCCGCATAATCTGCATCATACTTTTCCCAAGCACGTTTATATTCTGTCGCTTCTGCCCATGCCATACGATAGCCAGCCATATTGCCCATACGAGTTGATGGTAAAACTTTACGACCTCCATAAACACGCTTTGGATTTTCACCACAAGCCATTTTTAAACCATAAGGAGCTGCAGGAAACTTCATACCCTGCATGGTTTGGCTTGGCACATTACGCAGTGTTACACCACGACCACCAAAGAGGTTTGCCGAACCAGGGAGTATTTGTAAAGTCGTAATACCACCAGCTCGCGCCGCTTCAAAACCAGGATCTTGTGGCCAAACACTATGTTCTGCCCACACTTCAGAGGTATTTGGAGAAGACATTTCATTGCCGTCAGAATGAGATTCAACCGATGGACTTGGGTAGACACCTAAATGCGAATGCACATCGATAATTCCCGGCGTTATCCACTTACCTTGTGCATCAATTTCAACAGCATCAGCCGCCGTTAACGCGCTTCCAATTTGGCTAATTTTACCATCAACCATTAATACATCAGCATTATCAATACGCTCGCCTGTTCCGGTTAATACCGTGGCATTTTTAATTAAGATATTTTGTTTAGGTAATGCTTGGTAGGTACTTGGGTAAGGGTTTTTATTAATCAGTACTTTTGCGTCTTGTTGTTCGCTTTGCAAACAGCCAGTTAAAGACACAGAAAGAGCTGCCATCACTAATGATGGGAGAAACTTTTGCATAAGAATATTCCTGTTTTGCTGCATACCTTGCAGAAAAACATCTCGTTATTCAGACAAAGTGGTAATGAGCTTATTATTATCAGTGTGCGTCATTGTATTAAGGCTAATCGCATTAACACAATATTAGCATCATACAATATGATGAAATGTTAACAACAACAAGTCTGCTATTAACTACGGGCGTTGAATTGCGTTGAATAGACAATTATCTGCGGTAAATGGAGGGGGAATTAAAGGCTAAAGTTCGAAATCACCAAAATCAAAATCATCGCTGTTGCTGATTTTAGCTTTAGCTGGTGGATCAAGTAATGATGGTTGTTTTTCTACGACTTCAACTTCTGCAACTTTTACTTTTGCAGGGGCTGACTTTCGTTTCTTGCGTTGTTGACAGCGTTTAATAACTTTTTGACGTTCATCAGAATTAAACGAGACCCAATTTAATCGTTCTTCACGGGTTCGAAAACAGCCCGAGCATTGACCTTTGTCATCTGACTGACAAATACCAATACATGGACTAGGAACCTCAAAAAATTCTAATTGCATCTAATTATTATCAACCATTTTCTGCATAGTCACTTCCCGATATGAACCGTACTAAATACTCAAGCTACTTTACTTTAAGTATAGCTCAGCCATATCGGGCACAAACTTAAAGCTAATTTAGCCTAGCTTATCTGTCGCTATATGGTAATCCGGGTCTTCAATAACATTAATTTCTACCAGACTACCTGCTTTAGTCAATAGTTGCGTACATTCTTTGCTTAAATGTTTCAAATGCATTTTCTTACCGCTACTGATATACCGCTCGGCTAAGGTATCAATCGCTTCAATTGCTGAGTGATCAGCAACACGGGTATTTTTAAATTCAACGATAACATCATCACTATCCGCTTCAATATCGAACTGCTCAAGAAAGTTCGATACTGAGCCAAAAAATAATGGTCCCGTTACGTCGTAAACCGTAGAGCCATTGTCATCAATTGAGCGATGAACGATAACGTGTTTTGCATGCTCCCAAGCAAATACCAATGCTGAAACAATAACACCAACAATAACCGCAATCGCTAAATCAGTGGCAACCGTAACACCAGAAACTAAAATAATAACAAAGGCATCAGCCTTTGGCACTTTGCCTACAATACGAAAACTTGACCATTCAAATGTACCAATTACGACGATAAACATCACACCAACCAGTGCAGCTAATGGTATTTGTTCAATTAATCCAGAGGCGAACAAAATGAAACCAAGCAGCGCAAGTGCAGCAGTGATGCCTGACATACGGCCACGACCACCAGAGTTTACATTGATCATTGATTGACCAATCATCGCACAGCCCCCCATACCGCCGAAGAAACCTGTAACAGTATTTGCTGCGCCTTGAGCGATACATTCTTTATTACCGCGACCACGCGTTCCAGTTAGTTCATCAATCAAAGTTAATGTTAACAATGACTCAATTAAACCAATAGCCGCTAAAACAAGAGCAAAAGGTAAGATAACCTGAAAGGTTTCAAAGCTAAACGGTACATTAGGAATACTAAATTGTGGTAAACCTCCAGCAATTGAAGCAGCAGGATCGTTAGTCATATCACGAACAAAATCAACAACCGTTCGAGCATCCAAATCAAGGCTTTGTACTAGCAAGGTTACTACAACAATAGCTACTAAAGAAGATGGCACAGCCTTAGTTAATTTAGGAAGAAAATGAATAATCGCCATCGTCAACACGATAAGCCCTGCCATGGTAAATAGCTGACTACCCTGCATCCATTCTAATACGCCGGCGTCATTTGTAACTTTAAATTGACCTAGTTGCGCAAGAAAAATTACAATCGCTAAGCCGTTAACAAAACCTAGCATGACCGGGTGCGGTACTAAACGAATAAATTTACCGAGCTTAAATAGCCCCGCCAGTATTTGCAATACCCCGGTGAGAACCACTGTCGCAAATAGATATTCAACACCATGAATGGCAACTAAACTCACCATAACAACAGCCATGGCACCAGTTGCTCCAGAAATCATACCTGGTCGACCACCAAATATTGAGGTGATAAGGCCTACCATAAAAGCAGCATATAGTCCGACTAAAGGTTCCACACCTGCAACAAATGCAAATGCAACAGCTTCAGGTACTAATGCTAAGGCTACAGTTAAACCCGACAGCATATCATTTTTCAAATTTGCCGCTTTACTGGCGTGTAATTCAAACATTATTTTCTCTACGTTGATTAAAACATCAAAAACACCAGCCGAAATATCTCATTGGCTGATGTTTAAATACTTTGGCTTTAGATTTAGCCCCGTGATTAACCTAATGATAGGCAACCTAAACAAAAATCGTTATTTTTCGGGGCTTGAGGGCGCGGGAATACTATAGATAATTCAATAAAAAGTCAATATACGTTCAAAAATACACCAAGATTTTCAAGCAAGTATCAAGTTTTTTAATGTCGGAGAAATACGACGGATTATTTACTTAAATTAACCACTAATGATTGATTCACGCTCATTAAGAAAAGCTTTAATCTCATCACGAGACCCCAAAATGTGCTGTTGTAATAAAGCAATAGCCTTTTCAATATCACGGGCTTTACATAATGCCAATATTTCATTGTGCTCTGACTCAGCTTTAGAAATACCACCCGCCCAAAGTAAGTGCATGCGAATGTAACGATCGGCATTCTTATTTAAAGTATTAACCAAATCTTGAGTTTGTGGACGATTAGCACCTGAATATAAACAATTATGATAATCAGAGTTTAGCTCACTCCAAGTGTTTGCGGCATTCTCTTTACCTAAAGCTTTATCGAGTTTTTTCAATAATTGCGCCGCTTCTTCAAGCTTCTCATTACTAAGATTAGGTAATGAGTTCGCAAGTAAGTCAGCTTCTAACATTGCACGTAACTCAAATAACTCATCAACTTGATCAGCATTTAATTCAGTTGCGGTAGCACCTTTATGTGGTTCAAATGCCACTAAGCCCTCACCTTCTAATTGCAATAGCGCTTCTCTGATAGGAATACGACTGACGTTTAACTCTTCCGCTAAGGCTGCTTGTCGCAACGGCTGACCAGCTTTAACCTCACCACTTAAAATCTTTTCTCTAAGTGTTTCAACAACTAATTGAGTTCTGGTTTTATATACTATGCTCATACAAGACTTCCTAAGGATGTTACCGCTATTATAGAGATCCACGCGCTAAACACAAAAAAAAAGAGTTATTGCTAATAACTCTTTTGATTTATTCATTATAATCATTAAAAAAACACGATATTATTTACTTTTTAGTAACTCAGGTAATAATTCACTTGGCATGTTTTGATAACAAATAGGACGTTGAAAACGTTTTATCGCTTCACTGCCAACTGAGGTTGTACGAATGTTTGTTGATGCAGGGAAAGGACCACCATGATTCATCGATGCACAAACTTCAACACCTGTTGGCATTTGATTATAAATTAAACGTCCTACTTTATGGGCAGCGATATTGGCAACCGTTTTAGCATCTTCAATATCAGATTCCAGCGCATGAATACTTGCAGTGAGATTACCTTTCAATAAAGCAATACCTTGCATCATTTCATTAAAGTCAGCACATTTTACTATTAATGCGGAAGCGCCAAACACCTCTTCTTGTAGTAAAGCATTGTTGGCAAATGTCGCTAAATTAGCACTAAACAATGCTGCTTGGCAAAAATGTGCTAGCCCCGCTTGCCCTTGAGCTAATAACTCTACGCCTTCAATATTTTGCCACTGATTAATGGCATTTTTGTATGAGTTTGCTATGCCTGGCGTTAGCATCACACCAGCCTGTGTTTGAGCGATATCAGCTGCGGCAGTTTCAGCAAACTCGCTATATTGCTCAGCATCGACCACAAACCATACACCAGGACTAGTACAAAACTGACCTTGGCCCATCATAAGCGATGCAACTAAACCAGAGGCAATTTCTTTGGTATCATTTTTTAATTTATTAGCGAGAATAAATTGCGGATTAACGCTGCCTAGCTCACCATAAAAAGGTATTGGCTCATCGCGTTGGTTTATTTGCTGTTGAAGGATCATACCTACTCGTTCTGAGCCAGTAAAACCAACAGCTTTAATCAATGGATGAGTTACTATTTGGCTAGAAATATCATAGCTCTTACCTTGCACTAGTGAGAATACACCCGTATCAATATCTGCTAAGTTCATCGCTTTTAAAATAGCTTGGGCGATCAATTCAGCAGTTGCAGGATGTGCTGCATGTGCTTTCATCACTACTGGGCAACCTGCAGCCAATGCTGATGCAGTATCACCGCCAGCGGTAGAGAAAGCCAAAGGAAAATTGCTAGCCGCAAAAACACCAACAACACCTAAAGGTAAATAGCCCAGACGTGTTTCAGGCTTAGGTAGCGGGGCACGCTCAGGATCCGCTAAATCAATTACCGCCTCGTATTCACCTTTTTCGAGTAAATCGGCAAATAAATTAAGTTGCCCAATTGTACGCCCACGCTCACCTTGAATACGCATCGCTGGCAAGCCCGTTTCTGCACAAGCCGTTTCAACTAGCTCATCACCTAATTCAAGGATTTGTTCACCGATAGTACGTAAAAAGGTCGCTCGTCGAACTGCGGGTAGCTGACTATAAATAGAAAATGCGCTTTGGGCCGCAAGAATGGCATTATCAACTTCAGCCTTAGTAGCATCTGCAAATTGTGTCGTCATCGGCGTATTTTCAATTGCATTAAAGGCAACAAAGCCATTTTGTGTTTCACCAGACCATTGCCCAGCAATTAAGTTCTTACCTGTAATTGTCATATTATTCTCTTGTATTTTATCTAAGTTAGTTAATCTGAATAGTCAGTATTCAATTTATGTAACACTAAAGCCCATTGCATATGGATCGTTATCGTCAATAGTGATTTTATTTTCTCCAAAGACATGCGCCCAACCTTGAATGCTTGGTTTAATTGCTTTAATGGGGCCAGAGGATGACTGCAACTCAACAATTTCTTCTACTTTGCCGACAAACTGACTACCGATATAGCTTTCATGTACAAAATTATCACCAAGGTTTAGTTTACCTTTGGCAAAAAGCTGTGCCATTCGAGCACTTGTGCCAGTACCACATGGCGAACGGTCAATGGCCTTCTCACCATAAAATACCGCATTAGCAGCATCTGAGCCTTCAGTTTGTGTTTTTCCAGTCCACAGTACATGAGTTACGCCAGAAACTGTTTCATCTTCAGGATGAACACAGCGTAATGCTTTGCCTGCAACTTCTCGAACAATAGGACTCCAATGTAAAATATCACCAGCGCTCCATTGATCAATACCTGGGAAATTTTCTTGTGGCTCAACAATAACGTAAAAGTTGCCACCGTATGAAACATCTACTTTTAGTGTTCCTAAGCCAGGAATATCCAACACAACATTTTCATGCGCTAAATAAGAAGCAACATTCGTTAAACGAACAGCAGTAACTTTCTCCCCTTGCATTTGGTAATCAATATTGATTTGCCCAGCAGGCACATCAAGAACAAGCTTTCCCTCATTTCTCGGGCTTAGTAAACCGTTTTCTAACGCAGCAGTTACCGTACCAATCGTTCCATGACCACACATAGGCAAACAGCCTGATGTTTCTATGAAAAGTATCGAGCCGTCTGAATTTTGAGAGCAAGGAGGATATAAAAAAGCACCAGACATCATGTCATGACCTCTTGGCTCAAACATCAAGCCTTGACGTATCCAATCATGATTTTCAAGAAAGTCTTGTCGTTTTTCACTCATGGTATTGCCACGTAGGTTTGGGTGACCACTTGTTACTAAGCGCACAGGGTTACCGCACGTATGTGCGTCAATACAAATAAAAGTTCCTTTAATCATTTAATATTATGCTTCCGTCATTTTCTAATATTCCTAAACAGGAAAGTGTTTTACAAATAAGAGACTAAGAATGTGAAAGTTTAGTAACCTAAGTTCGTAAAACTAAATCCACAGTAGTCTGAATTAATCTAAGTTAAATTTACTTAAATCAATGCGAATTGCGTCGATATTGATAGGCATGTCATCTAGGTATTATGTTGTTACCGCTGGGTAAACGCCTCGCCAGTTAATATTCTTCATTAGTCTTTTGGTTCCGTTAAATCTATTTAGCTATTTAAAACTATTGCTAGAAATAATATAGCATATTGTATACAATATATGGAGTCATACAAGTACCAGTAGTAAAATTTATTTCTCAGGTTGGATAACATGCAGTTTAATAAGAATAATTTTTTAAATTATCACAAAATTAGCACCATAGATGCGCATACTGAAGGTGAACCTTTACGGATAATCACTGATGGTTACCCTGAAATTAAAGGTAATACTATTCTAGAAAAGCGCCAATACGTAACCGATAACTTAGACCATTTTCGACAATTACTGATGTTTGAACCGAGGGGCCATGCGGATATGTATGGTGCCTTAATTACCAAACCTTGTACCAGTGAAGCAACATTTGGCATTTTGTTTATGCACAATGAAGGTTATAGCAGTATGTGTGGTCACGGCATTATTGCCGCGGTATCTGCTGCTATTGAAAGTAAAGCGCTTGCTATGCCTGAGAAAAATCAGGTTATCGGTATTGATGCTCCAGCAGGCTTTATTAAGGCTTATGCTGAAAAAGATGCAGAAAATAAACTCGCAATTAGTTTTGATAATGTCCCCTCTTTTGTTGAAGCGTTAAATCAACAGGTCAACATTCCAGAATTTGGACCTGTTAATTATGATATCGCCTTCGGCGGTGCCTATTATGCTTTTGTTGATGCCGACAAATTAAATATTGCTTGTACACCAGAGAATAACCAACAGTTGATCAACGTTGGCCGCGTTATTAAACGTGCTGTCATGGCAAGCTACAGCATTAATCATCCCGTTGAAGATGACTTAAGTTTCCTTTACGGCACTATTTTCTATTCGAGTAAAACTGACTCTACTCGTTCTCATTCTCGACACGTTTGTGTATTTGCAGATGGTGAAGTCGACCGCTCTCCTACAGGCACTGGCGTTAGTGCTCGAGTAGCGTTATTACATGCGAAAGAAAACCTCCCCACGCAGCAAGATGTTGTGATTGAAAGTATTGTCGGCGGAAAAATGACCGTACGTGTTCAACAAAAATGTCAGTACTTTGATAAATCGGCAGTAATTCCTAGGGTGACGGGGCGTGCATTTATCACTGGCTGTCATGATTTTATGTTAAGCCCAGATGATATTTTTCCTCAAGGCTTCATTTTACGATAAACAAATAGTGTATCGCTAGAAAATAAACAACGTTAGGTAGTAAACGAGCATGAATAACGAACAAGTAAATACTAACAAAGGCAAGAAAGTTGCCGTTTTAGGTGCTGGCATTATAGGTATAAATTGTGCCTTGGAATTACAATCCTTAGGATTTCAAGTCAGCTTAATTGACAAAGCAGGTATTGGCGAAGGTTGCTCGAAACGCAATGCCGGACATTTTGCCACCGAGCAAGTATTTCCTTTAGCTGAAGCTAGTTTACTTTGGCAGTTGCCTAAAATGCTATTCGACCCACTTGGGCCAATGGCACTTTCACCAAGTTATTTTCCAAAAGCTTTGCCATGGTTTTTAAAGTTTGTTGCTAACATGCTCACCAGTAAAAAAACTAAAAACACCGCGGCACTTAAAGCGCTCAACAAACATGCTATCGACTATTACAAGCCCTTATTACGAGCAGCAAAAGCAGAGCATTTAATAACATCGAAAGGCAGCTTACTAGTTTTTGAAAGTCAAAAACGTAAAGATGTTGAAAAAGTGTTTAATCGTTATAAAAAAGCAGGAATTGCAGTCAAGTTGCTCGACAGAGCACAAACGTTATTACTTGAACCAAATTTGAGTCTTAATATTCACCACTCGCTATATTTTACTGATGTAGCCCACACTGCAGACCCTTTTGCGATCAGTAAAGTACTTGCCAGCCAAACCATGAAATTAGATACCAAATTCATACAGGCAGAAGTTTCAGCTATCAGCAGCTCTGACAGTGGTATTAAGATCGAATGCTTATCACAAGGTGAGCTCATCAATGACGTTCAAGAGTTTGATCAAGTAGTCATAGCGACTGGCGCCTGGTCAAAACCTTTGCTTGCGCAATTAGGCTATAAGCTCCCGATTGAAGCCGAACGAGGTTACAGCCTAGATTTGCCACATTCAGTGGAAGCACATTTAACACGCCCTGTCGCATCAGCCGAACGAAAGTGTATTATTACGCCAATGGTACACGGGCTTAGGTTAGCAGGCACTGCTGAGTTTGCAGGTTTAACTAAAGCAGCAAATATGAAGCGTGCCAATATGCTTTATAAAAACTCCCAAGAGTTACTAAGTGAATTACCAACATTTTCACCACAAAATGTAGAGCCAGAGCAGCGTTGGATGGGTTGTAGACCTTCATTACCTGACTCCTTACCCGTTATTGGCCAAGCGCCAAATCACAGTAATGTTTTTCTTGCCCTTGGCCATCAACATTTGGGGTTAACTTTAGGAGCAATAACAGGAAAACTTATCGGCCAAGTCATGTCAGGGCAAAAAACAGATATTGATATTAGCCCTTTTTCAATCAGTCGTTTTAACTAACCTGCGCTTTTACCGCTGCGGCCTTCGGCTCATCCCCGTCGTTGGCTGCAGCAACTTTCTTTAATTCTATTACCTTGCTGACCAACAATAACCTTTTAATTCAACTTTTATATTTTTTCTAACTATTAATAATTCTGTTATCGTAAGCTACAACAGTACGTAATACACTCAACTGCATAACAATTTTCTAAGTTTTTTATATTGTTGAATCACGTTTAGTAAAAATAATAAGAGTGCACCTATGCCCAAAAAACACAATAGCATTGCTTTTCTAGCTTTTATTTTCGCCGTATTTTCAGCAATATATATCAAACAATTTATTGCTCCCCAGTGGATTGAGCAAAGTTATGTTTACGATGTCAGTACCGATGAACATGGAACATCAAGCTATATATACAAAGAGCAAAAGGTCATCATTGAAAGTATTGTCGATTATAAAAGTTCATCACTAAATCAACAAAAGCTAGATAACATCACTGGCGCGCCAGCGCTCAGCCAACAATGGGTTAGCGATGAACAGCAACAGCTGAAACTTCTAAAGCCTGCATTTCATTTTGGTGTTTGGTCGTTACTACCGGCATTTATTACTATCACCTTGTGCCTTCTAACGCGCGAGCCATTAACAGCGTTACTTGGCGGTATAGTTGTGGGCGCAATAATGCTAGGCCGTTATGATCTAACAGATAAAGTCATTATTCCTAACCTTGCCAAAGAAGGCACTGCAGCATTATTACTACTTTATTTATGGCTCCTTGGCGGCTTACTTGGCGTTTGGTCGAAAACAGGCGCTGCACAAGCGTTTGCCAATTACATGACTAAGCATTTTGTTAAAGGGAGAAGATCGGCAAAACTAGTTTCATGGTTATTAGGCATACTGTTTTTTCAAGGTGGCACTATGAGTACTGTACTCGTTGGTACAACAGTGCGACCGCTAGCCGACAAAGCAAAAGTTAGCCATGAAGAAATGAGCTACATTGTCGACTCAACCGCCTCACCCATTGCTTCAATTCTTGCGTTCAATGCATGGCCTGCTTACGTGCAGGCATTGATCTTTATTCCCGGAGTATCTTTTTTAGCAACGGAAGCCGACCGAATCGCTTTCTTCTTTCAAAGTATTCCTTTTAGCTTTTACAGTATTTTTGCAGTTACCGGCACATTTCTGTTAAGTCTCAATATCACGACCTTCGCAGGTAAACGTATTAGAGCAGCAAAATATAGAGCTGAAACTCAAAGCCTTCTTGACGCGCCAACGGCAAAACCGCTCAGTGCTAAAGAATTACAAAGTTCAGACGTACCTGAGGGATATTTACCTCATGTTTTAGAGTTTGTTTTGCCGTTAGTTACATTAACAGCCATCGCAATCGGCAGCTTTATTGCTTTAGGCTCACCGAAAATAAACTGGGCATTTGCGTCTGCACTGCTCTTGTCAGCCGTTATCGCCATCGTTAAGGGTATGTCGTTAAATCATGTTATTGACGGTTTTACCAATGGCTTAAAAGGCGTAGTTTTCGCTTCGGTAATTCTGATGCTTGCGGTCATTATTGGCAGTATTAGTAAAGAGACCGGCGGTGGCTTATTTCTAGTATCGCTATTAGGAGAGCAGCTACCATTTTGGTGTTTACCAGTTATTTTACAACTTATCACTATGATAATCGCATTTTCAACCGGCACAAGTTGGGGCACATATGCCATAGCTTTTCCGTTAGCGATGCCTTTAGCTTGGGCAATATGTCAAAGCCAAGAATTAGCTAATCCAGAGTTATTTATGATGTTATGTTTTGCAACTGTGCTCAATGGTAGTGTTTTTGGTGACCAATGCTCGCCAATTTCTGACACCACTATTCTCAGTGCGATGACCACAGGTTGTGACTTAATGGACCATGTAAAGTCGCAACTCGTCCCGGCAACATTAGCCGCATCTTTAGCTGGTGCCTTGTGGACAGCCACTGCTTACTTCTTTGTTTAATAAACACTTTGATATAAATTAAAATTATTCTTTAATAACAATAATTAACAATTACGCGTGCCGAATAGAATCGCTGTGCTACTATTTATTAGCAACTAACGTCGAACTTGTTTTGGATCAATATTTTTCAGCAATATGGTTCGTATAATAAATTTTTATTCTGGTGACTTTTAGCGATATGAACCAACAGTTTATCATTTTCTTCAAAGCTCTTTTGGGTAGTTGTAAAGACTTGCTTCCCATCGTCATCGTAATCGCTTTTTTTCAGTTTGTAGTATTACAGCAACCAATGCCAAATGTTGGCGATATTTTTATTGGCTTGCTATTAGTTGTACTCGGCTTAACCTTTTTTATCTACGGCTTGGAAATGGGATTATTCCCCATTGGTGAATCCATGGCGAAAGCCTTTGCTCGTAAGGGTAGTATCTCTTGGCTATTAACATTTGCATTTTGTTTAGGCTTCGGTACTACGGTAGCTGAGCCGTCACTAATCGCAGTAGCCCGAGAAGCTGCTACTGTTGCCGCTAGTGGAGGTATCATTGCAGCAACAGAAGTTGCACAAAATGAATATGCAAATGGCTTACGCTACACTGTAGCTTTTGCCGTTGGCTTAGCTATTGTTATCGGGGTATTACGTATTATCCGTGGTTGGCCAATTCAATATCTTATTTTAGGTGGCTATGCCTTAGTGGTTATTATGACGGCTTTTGCACCAAGTTGGATAATAGGCATCGCTTATGACTCAGGTGGGGTTACCACATCAACAATAACAGTGCCTTTAGTAACAGCACTTGGCGTTGGTTTAGCATCATCGATCAAAGGCAGGAATCCAATGATCGATGGATTCGGTTTAATTGCGTTCGCATCACTTACCCCAATGATTTTTGTGATGGCCTACGGCATGGTACTGAGCTAATGATTCGAACGTTTTGTTTTACATTCAACGGAGCTTTTTAACTTGGAATTATTGATAGAATTTTTTGAAACGTTAAAGTCAACAGTTGTTGATGTGCTGCCGATATTATCAATAATTCTTGTTTTTCAATTATTAGTAATTCGTCGACCTATTCCCCATATTAAGCAAGTGGGATTTGGCTTTCTTTACGTTTTAATTGGCCTAGCATTATTTTTATTAGGTTTAGAAAAGGCTTTATTCCCGCTAGGAAAAATGATGGCTGAACAATTAACAGCACCAGCATTTATTAACCCAAGCGCCTTGGCTGAAGAAGCGATTAATTGGACACACTATACTTGGGTATATGTCTTCGCTGCTGCAATAGGTTTTAGTACCACCATAGCTGAACCATCATTAATCGCTGTAGCATTAAAAGCAGAAGAAGTTTCTGGTGGCGGTATTAAAGCAAATAGCTTACGTATTGCTGTCGCTATTGGCGTTGCTATTGGCATCGCATTGGGCAGCTACCGAATCGTTGTTGGCCATCCAATCCATTATTATATAATTTGTGGTTATATTCTGGTCGTTATACAAACCTTCTTCTGTCCAAAGATGATCGTACCTTTAGCTTATGACTCAGGCGGTGTAACAACTTCAACAGTTACTGTGCCATTAGTTGCAGCATTAGGCTTGGGCTTAGCGAGTACAATTCCAGGAAGAAGCCCATTAATCGATGGCTTTGGATTGATCGCATTTGCTAGTTTATTTCCAATAATTGCGGTTATGGCCTATGCACAAATTACCCAAATTAAAACAAAAACTAACTAAAAGTGAGAACACACAATGCACTTTAAATTGATCATTGCATTTGTAGAAGATGCGGTTACTGAAAAGGTGATGAAAGAGGCTCGCATGGCTGGCGCTACAGGCGCTACCATTATTAACAATGCGCGTGGCGAAGGCATTAAACGACAAAGAACATTTTTTGGCATGCAGCTAGAAACGCAACGTGATGTATTATTATTTGTTGTCGAAGAGCATTTATGTCGAAAAATTCTTGAGCGTATTGCTTTTATAGCTGGCTTTGATAAAGAGCCTGGCAGAGGTATAGCAATACAAATAGATATACAAGACGCTGTCGGTGTCGCTCATCAAGTTGAACGTTTGAAAGGTAAAATTGAGGAAGAAATATGAGTCATAAATTAGTGCAAGTTAAAGATGCGATGACTACAGACAGTTATCAATTTACTGATGGCATGGTAACGGTTGCAGAGGGCATAAAGCTTGCTAAAGAGCATAATGTGAATGCCTTAATCATAAATAAACGCCACGACAATGACGAGTTCGGTTTAGTATTATTATCAGATATCGCTAAGCAGGTTATTGCCAAAGATCGCTCACCTGATCGAGTCAATTTATATGAAATTATGGCAAAGCCATTGTTATCTGTTTCCCCGGAAATGGACGTGCGCTACTGTGCAAGATTGTTCGAAAATTTTGGCGTCAACACTGCACCCGTTATCGAAAATCAAGAAGTGCTAGGGCTAGTAAATTACACGAATATGGTACTGACGTTATTAGGTGATGAGTAAGTCACCGTTAGCATACATTCAATAAAACTAAGGTATAACTTTTAAATTAGGTATACCTTTTTTTTTTGCCTGTACTTCCTGTTCGAGTATCAAAGGAACTTTAACAACAAAGCAGCAGCCATGCTCGATTTCAAGTACTTTAATCGTACCACCGAGTTTAGTGTTCACTAAATTATAAACAATATTCATTCCAAGGCCCGAGCCACCTAATCCACGCTTAGTAGTAACAAATGGGTCAAATATTTTATCTTTAACATCGGTATTAATACCTTTGCCATCATCTTGGTATACCAGTACTAAATTTTCATCATCAACTTGAAAATCAATACTAATTACACCATCAGTGCGGTCTTCAAAACCATGGAGGTGCGAGTTAGTCAAAAAATTAGTCAGTATTTGATTCCAAGCACTAGGAAAAGTCACTAAATTAAGTCCAGGATCAACACTAATTTTAATGGCGTAGTTCTTTTGTTTGAATAGGGTTTTTACAGTATTTACCACATCACTAACATGCTGAGCTAAATTAATATTTATTTTAGGGTCGGTATGTTGTTCGACTGCAACAGATTTGAAGCCTCGAATTAAATCGACGGCTTTATTTAGACTACGTTCTATGATTTGTTCATATTCGACAAAAAGACTCAATATTGACGTCAGCTGTTTTTTCGTTAATTTTTCTTCTATTAAGGCATCATTTAGTTCAGAGATTTTTTCTTTCAAAGCACTAACTGAAGTTACACAAATCCCCAAAGGGGTATTTACTTCATGGGCAACCCCAGCAACTAATTGTCCGAGAGAGGCCATTTTTTCAGACTGTACAAGTTGGTCTTTAGCTAGTGTTAATTCATTTAAAGATTGTTGTAATTGTTGATTACTTTCCGCTAATTTCGCCGTACGTTCATAGACTTTGATTTCCAAGTCAGCATTAAGATTTATCAAGGCATTTTCTGCATCCTCTAATTTAAAAATGTCAGTTTTTAAACTTAAACGCATACCATTAATCGCATCAACTAGTTCATCAAGTTCATCAGTTTCTTGCTTACGGTTCTCTAATGTCAATGGCACGTCTAGATTTTGCCCGCTTAATTCTTTTGAATATAGAGTAATTCGATATAGATGTTTGGTAATCAGCCAATGCACAATGTAAAACGTACAAAATGCCACCATGAAAATTTTGATAAATTCAGAGGTAATAATAAAGCCTGCTTTTTGCTTTATATCTTGATAAATATCTTGGTAGTCGGCAGAAATTACCATAGTACCAATAGTGTTGCCCTCGAATTTTATTGAGTAATGCTCAACTTTTTCAGGATTCGAAATAACATTACCTACTTCATATATTTTGCCAAAACTCGTAGTGATTTTTACATGTCGAATGTCAGGAAGGCGTTGAATACCGCCAATTTGTTGCTCAACTAAGGGTTCGTTAAAATCCCAAAGGCTAGTGGATATTGATTGGTTAAAGCTTAACTCAACGTTATTAAAACGCTCATCTAAGGCAGAAACACCATCTTCAAAATCAACATATAACTGAATAATGGTGGAGCAAACTGATAAAAATGCACTACATAAGAAAATATAAACAAATACACGTCGGCTTAATTTATTATTAAATGTGCCCTTACTCGACATTATCTTATCCATGAATCTCAGTTGCCATTTATATAATACTAAAGCGAGTTTAGTATTACCTTTTCCTCACATCGTAGCACCATTTATATAGTAGTGAGTTATAAAGTCAAATACCAAACCAACAAATTTAATGCTTGTATGCGCTAGCTTACTTGGAAGAGCAATGAAATCATTTATAAATGGTAGTAAAGAATACTCGGAACTATTAAAATATCATCGGCTCGATTGTTATGGGCTCTGCTGCTGATTTCGCGTTAGCAAAGTCAGCAACAAGCTTAGCCGCAGTTAAATCTTCTAATGCATGACCAACTGATTTAAAAATAGTAATATCTTGCTCATTTCTGCGAACGACAAACTCTTTCTTACATAAGGAAAATAAATCTGCTTCTATCTGTTCTTGGCTGATAACACCTTGCTGTAGGGGGATAGTCATATCACCAGTTTCACGTAATGCACTTTCAAAGTTATCTACAAATAATCGTGATTTAGTTAAGCATTCATCATCCATTTCTCGCATATCAGGTCGGTACGAACCAACCATATCTACATGCTGTCCAGGCACTAACCACTTACCCAAAACTAGTGGCTCTTTACTTAACGTGGCACAGGAAATGATATCAGCCTTACTAATATAACCTTTAATATCATCAACAGCATGACAATCAATATTTAAATGGGCTACTTGCTGACAGATAGCTTCCGCTTTGGCTTTATTTCGGCCCCAAACATATATTGTTTTAAGTGAACGGACGCTAGCATGCGCTTCAATAAGCTTACTTGACAAGGTTCCGGTACCAATCATAAGTAAGGTTTCACTGTCTTGGCGTGATAAAAAACGAGATGCTAACGCTGAAGCGGCAGCCGTTCTTCTTGCTGTTAATGCCGGCGCATCCATCATGGCAATCATAGCGCCCGTATCAACGTCCATCAATAGGTACGAGCCTTGTATAGACGGCAAGCCTTTATCACCATTTTCTGGCGCAACCGTCACAATTTTAACACCGGCGACCTCTCCTGCTTGCCATGCCGGCATTATTAGTAACGTTGTTTCACGCGCAGCGTTCGGGTTAGCCATATCGAAGTGCAAACGTGGCGGCACAGTTACATCGCTCGCGAAAGCTTGCTCTAGCTCATTGACAAGTTTTGGAAATGATAACGCGTGGTTAACGATTTCAGCATTGATCGTCAGCATGGAGACCTCTTAAAATATAAACAAAGCAATAATTACCAGTAATTATTGCATACTGTATACACATTTAACATATCAATAATCGCTCTGCTGGCTATTTTCGCTGAAACATTACAAAAATGGCCTTGCTAAAATTTAACAAGGCCACTGTTTCGATACGCACTAGATAAAACGCGTAATTATTTCTTTCGACTTAGCATATATTTTGCCGCAGCCATGCGAGTTTCAGCATCTAAATAATTTTGTGGTGGCATCTCAGGATAATCATCACGTTTTTTAACCGGCTTGTTAATATAGTCAGCGATACCCTGTGGATTTTCCATATACAGTGCCTGAATAATTTGAACTGGCGGCCCAATCATACGCCCAGTATAGGTATGACAACCAGCACAGATACCTTCATAGACCACTTTACCACGCTCAGAAGGGTCAATAACACGCGGTGCAACAGGTTCATCTAATAAATAGCTATCAATCGACGCAGTATTAGTAAACTCACACTCTTTCCAACTATTCACCCCAACAGAAACATAACGATGCCGATTAATAATACAACTGTCATTGCTTGTACCAACGCGAATAATATCTGGCTCTCCTTGTTTTAGTTCTGTTAGCATCAAAGCCTTAACTTCATCAATGGTGTCATAGCCGTTATTATGCATTAAATTATCTAAAATCATCACACGGTCTGGGCTTGGATCAGATTCAGGGTCTATGGTGGTATTCGGGGCATTATGGTGGTCAGTGATTAGTATACCGGCCGTTTTATTGCCAGAAATAATATTACCTTCAATGATAACATCATCTGCTGCCATCACTAAGATGCCAGTACCTGCTGGTATGCCACCAACAGTAGATCCCGGCGCACCGAAGTTTTTATGATTATTATTAGAAATGAAATTGTTGCGAATAATGACATCAAAGGTAGTTTTTATTGGTAGGCCTGGGGTAATAAAAGCTAAAATCCCGCCCGTATTACCATGCACATAATTGTCTTCAACTATTGCATGACGAGAGTTTTCAATTTCAATACCTGCAACACTATCGAAAACATTGTTATAAGCAACATGTATATTATCACTCATACCGACATAAATAGCGGCATCTTCAATGCCGGAAATCACATTGTATTCAACAATGCCATTTTTACCGAGTTGTGGGAAAATACCATAAACCCCAGTATCAATAATAATATTATTACGAATTTCAAAGTTATTACCAGCTTGGCCCATAATGGCATTACCTTTGTAATTGGAAATTTGCATATTCTCGACAATAAAATTATTACCTGAATACAAAATGGCATCATTAAGTTTTTTCTCACCATCAAGGGTGGCACGCTTGCCCTCTTTGACTACGCCTATAATGCGAATATCATCTTTATCTATATAAACGGTTTCATGATAGGTACCAGGCATAACTTGGATAGTGTCACCAGGTTTAGCTAATTTCACTGCTGCCATGATAGTTTGGCCATCTTCAACAATATGCGTTTCTCCAGCCTTAGTGCGCTTAGTCACTGTGCTTTTGACCTTAGCGCTGGTATCAACACTTTGATCATAACCACCACCATAACTTGCGCCTTCTGCACTGTTAGTGATCACTGGTACGTTATTCTGTTTAGTGCCTAAGTACAAGCCTACCGCGAAAGCACCCACAATCAATATCGCGGCAATAAGTTTACTCAACTTCATATTATTCCCCACCCTGCTTTATTATGTTTTTATTGTTAGTTTGCCTGTTAGTTCCTACTCTAATCGCTGTGTTAATTTTACTTGAATGCTGCGAGTGCGATTATTTTGTTTTATCTTTCTTTACTTATTTAAATTTCGTCGTTGCATATGTAATTTGGCCTGAAAATTTTCATCTACCGGCGCAAGACCTGAAGGTAATGAGATTGGTATTGTTGGCGATAAACTTTCATCTGTTAGTGTGGCCAAAAACTCAACAACAAGGCCGACTTCTGCATCAGTTAAATTTGGCTCAGATATATGCCAATGAAGATACATACGTTCTCCTTCGGGAATCGCATTACCGCGACCATCATTATAAAATTTTATTGATTCTCGTAAGGTTTGATAACGGCCTGAGTGCATATAAGGCGCTGATTTTGTAATATTGCGCAAAGTCGGCACTTTAAAAGCGCCACGTAATTTTTCAGCGTTATATGTTTTACCCGCACCGATATCACGTTCTCGTCCTTTTGGCTCAGGTGTGCCAATGACTGCAATTTGATTATTAGTAAATAACGGTGGTTGATGGCACTCTGCACATCGGGCAACAAACGATCGAAAAACATTAAGTCCCGCCACTTCATTGTCGGTTAATGCTTGATGATAACCATGAGCATAACGATCATAACGACTATTAAGTGAGATCAAAGAGGTCTGAAACGCAGTCAACGCAGTGTAAACCTGCGATAAGGCCAACTCATTATCTTTAGGAAATGCCTGAGAAAATAACATTTTATACCCAAAATTCTGTTGTAAAGAACTTAGCAGCTGTTCAGGTGAATTACCCATTTCCATCGCATCAAACAGCGGCCCTTGCGCTTGCTCTTCTAAAGTTTTTACCCTTGCATCCCAGAAAAATTTATCTAAAAAGGCAACATTCCATAATGAAGGCGCACTGCGTGCAACCTTTTCACCGGTAATGCCAACGCTTCTATCTAAATCATCACTAAAGCCTTTGTTTGGTTGGTGGCAACTTGCACAAGATATCGAGCCATCTTTTGATAATAAAGGGTCAAAAAATAAATAGCGTCCTAAATCAATTTGTTCTGGCGTAAAACCATCACGGTGTGGCGGCAATGCCGTTTTTGTTCCGCCTAATCCCCTATTCTGTACTGAGTCATAAAACTGATACTGAGTGAGCAAGCGGCAAACACCAGCGGCAGTTAATTCAAAGCTAGCTGGACACGTAGAACTTAATTTATAAGTATCTTCAACTGTTAAGTGTTTTGCTTGCTCAGAACTTACTTGTATAACACTACCCTGCCAATTTTCAGCAGCAAAAACATGTGAATACAGTCCTAAAATAAAGAGTAAAAATAAACTACAAGCAAGGAAAGATAGTTTATTTTTCACCTGTGATATATGGGAAGTTAAATAGCTATTATTCATTATCATCACTAACAATGATTTTATTGGTAAGGCTATTGATAAACATAATGATATTATCGAGTTCTTGCCCAGCACTTATTTTAGCCATCATCGCCATTTGCCGGCCATATTTATCATCACTGCCACCACCGCGGGTAGCATTTGAAAAATTTGCCATTTGCTTTAAAAGATAAGTGGGAGACAAATGATTTAACCTAGGAGCTAACATTTTGTCATTTCCTTGTGCATTACCGCCATGACAAGCACCACACTTAGCTTGATAATAATTACTGCCCAGCCTTAATTGCGATATTGATGCGGTCGCTTTAGTTGTATTTAGATTAGTTACCTCTTCAATGAATGTCAGCCTGCTAATATATTGATTAACTTCTAAAAGGCTTTCAGGATCATTTAGCGTTATGGCTATACTTGCCATTTGTTGCCCTGTGCTGTCATCTTTATGTTTTCCTCTTGAACCGTTCCTAAACTTGGCTATTTGCCTAGTCAAATAAAGTAAAGATTGTCCAGCAATGGCAGGAGCATTAAGCATTTCTTGTCCCGACAAATTTTTGCCATGACAATCCTTGCATACGGTTAACATTTGATTAGCTTTTTGTGATAACTCATTATGTTTGGCTGCATAAACAACCTGAGAATAGGAGAAAAAGCTTAGAAAAAATATTAGGAGAACACTTCGAAATGAGATTTTATCTCTAGTAAGGCAAGAAGCTTTATCACTCAAATTAATACCTAAGAGTCGCTGCGACATATATCAGTTCTTTTAATAAGACGGGATGAACTGACTATAAAATGCTAAATCATAAAAAGCTGTCGAATAACTAGAAAACTCTGACGAATTAATAAATAGTGCTGAGTAAATGTTTCAATTACTGATGTTTTTTACGGTATTCTGTTGGCGTTAGGCCATAAGTCGCTTTAAAAGCTTTATTGAAAGAGCTCAAACTTCTAAAGCCACTTTCCAATGCTAACGTTAATACAGGCATATTTTTGCTTTCAGTCCGGGTCAAATTTTCACTGACTTCCTGAATGCGATAAAAATTTAAAAAATCATTAAAATTACGATAGTTTAGTTCGCCATTTATCAACTGACGTAGTTTATATTCATGAATGGCTAGGTGTTGTGAAAAACTTGCAATGGTGATCCCTTCTTGCCGATAAAGTTTCTCTTGCTCCATTGCTTGTGTAATTTTAATCAGCTCTGTACTCACGACAACATTATTATCTTCCAAAGTAGGAGGTTCTGTCGTAATAAATAAGCTACTATCTCTGAGGTTAAACAAGAAGAAATTGACACCTGTAATTAGTATTGCCATAACGATACTAATTGCACCACCCAACATTACCCACTGAATATCGAGAAATTCATTAGCAAAAATCACCATGAAAATATAAACCGCTGACAAACTGAGCACACCTCCGCGAATATAACGACGTTGTTGTATTAAATCATCACGCCAATGCTGAATAGCTATAATTAGGGCATGAAAAACCAAAGCAAGCTCTAGCGCCATTGCACTATACTTTGTTATCAATCCCAACATAGAAAACTGATTGATGTTAACACCGAACAACAAAGAGCCAAAAATCATCGATAATGGAATAAATAAAGTTAACGACGCTAAAAGGTATTGCCAGCGTTTTAAAATAACATGGTCAGCAAACACACTTAAACTGACTAACCAAAATACGCCCGGCAAGGCATTACCTCCAATCTTTTCCAGCCACCAAAAAGAAGAATATGGAACTAAAGCAGGGAATATATCACGTAATAAATAACAACTAACGCAAATCATAAGACCGACAAACAAGCGAATCGAGGGGTTTTGTTGTTGCTTTGGTAATAATAACAATGCACAAAGTACAGCTTGAGCAAAAGAAAAAGTCGCGAAAAAAGAAATAATTTCAGTCATATATAACTTAGTTTATTATTTTTATAAAAGGTAATACCAGTTGGTATAGTTTTACCAATAATAAACAGGTATTTAGATAAAGGGAAACTTAAAAAGTTTTTTAATTGATAAATTAGAGAGTAAGCAAGACATTAATATATCTACATATAAGACGTCTTAATGTCATAAAGTGAAAGATGACAAGGAACGGCCATGTGATCAAAACATTGTCTACATAGATGTAAATACGGAGCTTTTGTCTAGAACAAAAAAGGCGACTATTCATCAACGTGCATGTTCTTACAGGGATGTAAGATATTAGGGTAGTGCAGGAGCAATTACCGAGGTGCACTAATGTCTTGAAAGACAGGATATCTGAGAAAGGCCTAAGTATAAAAAGCCCGATGATTCATCGGGCCAAAATACACTGCGACTAGCTGCCTAATTGCATTAAAAAGAATATTTTACATCAACACCCGCTTCTATCCCTCTATTAATACGTCCATATGGCGTACCAATAACATTGGCTGTTAAGCCACCGATTGACAACATATGGCGCTCATCAAACAAATTTTTACCCCATAAACCAAGTTCTATTGTGTCATCTTCACTTGTCCAAGACATGCGTGCATTAAAACTTTTAGTATCTTTAAAGTACTCAGGAACCGCTAGTTTATAATCTTCGATACCGACTTCTTCATCATTAATATTCTCAACAAAGACATAATCAAGATGAAGGTTGGTATTACCTAAACCTAAATCAGGCATCCAATCTAAAGTCAGGGTGTAGTTGGCACTAGCATCTTTTGACGATTTTTGTGCTGAAATTAGTTCACCTTCACCATTATAGAAGTCTGGAGTGAAAACATCAGAGCTACGTATTTCAGATACTATACCTAACGTTAAACTGTCTGTTGCCGTCCATGACAAGTCAAATTCAATACCAGTTATTTCTCTATCTTCATTAATAATAGTGGGAGTTGCTTGAAGTGAACCCGGTACTTTCGAATCAATCCGCTTTTGTAAATTATCAAGTTCAAGGTAGTAAGCACTAACATTGGCAACAACTTCGCCCCATAAAATAGCTTTGTAGCCAATTTCATAGTTCGTAGTATCTTCTGGCGCAAATGATTGCATACTTGGCGCCAATGAATCAAAACCACCAGATTTATAACCTGTGGAATAAGATGCAAAAATCATATGATCATCATTTAGTTGATAGCTTGTTACTAATCGCCCAGTAACTTTGCTCCAATCATCCGATGCTTTTAAATCAACCTCAGGAAAGATTAAATTGCTCACGCCTGGCACTTGCTGAGCAAATGTCGTTTTTGGAATTAACCAAGTAAAATCTTTTTTATCTTTGGAGTAACGTAAACCTGCGATAACATTCCACTGATTAGTTACGGCATAATCAATATCAGCAAATATTCCCCAATTGGTAAAATCACCAGTATTATTTACTGTTTCCCCCCACCACTGACCAGAATAGCTAGGGCCAAAAACTTCAGCAATGCCCAGTTGGGCAGCCACAATATCGTATGTAGTATCGCCTGTGGCATTGACAACATCAGCCGTCAGCGGCATACCAGGCATACCAATACCAGCCATAATAGCATCCGCAAACCCCAAAGCATTTAAAGCATTTGACCATTCATTTGCATTCCACATATGATCCATAGGGAATCCTGATAATGCATAAAAGCTATCTACAGCACCAGCAAATGTTACTCCTGGTCCAAACGCTCCAGCCGCATGGGCATCAGATGTTCCACCGATCATCGCGCCTACTTGCTCAGAAACACCATTCTTAATAAAGCTATTTAGCTCACCAGTAATTAATCGGGCGGCAGTATCTGCGGTTAAATTTAGCTCTGTTGTTTGTGAAACTTTTTCTTTTGAATAAGAAAAGCCAGCAACAGCATTAATTTTTTCACTGACATAATTGAACTGTAATTCGGTATAAAGAATATCGGAATCTTCATTGTTCGACGTATCAAAGTAGCGGGTAATATTCGCCGTACCATCTTCATCTTGACGGTTTACCGTGTCCCAATCACGGTAACTTAACACATACTTCATCGACCATTCTTCATTAAACTCATGGTTTAGCTTCGTCGTAACACCATACATGTCACGTGCTTCAACACCATTGCGGACATCATTCTCAGCTTTATTGGCAAAAAATGATTGCCCCTGGTTGTAGCCATACTCACTAATGGCTATCGCCATTGGCGGTGCTTGCTCCAAATCATCCCAGTCGTAAGAAAATTGTAAATTCGTTGCTGGTGATATATCCCATAAAAATGAAACTCGCGCGGCACTATGATCACGCGCGCCTAAATCCCAAACTTTAAAATTATTATTCCAACTTGGCTGTGCAACATTATCAATAAAGCCGTCTTGAGTATTAGTCAGAAAATTAGCTCGCATATAAAAATTATCCGCAAGCGGTACATTAATCATCCCTTCATAGCGCTGCAGATCATCTGTACCTAAAGTTGCTTTAATAAAGCCTTCAAAGTCAGCATGAGGTGCATTTGGCACCATGCTAACCACCCCCATCGCAGCATTACGACCAAATAACGTCCCTTGTGGCCCTTTTAAAATCTCTACTCGCGCCATATCAGAGAAAACAACATTTTGCGCCGCACGAGGCATGTAAACATCATCAAAGAATGTTGCAGAAGAAGGATCGCCACCAACACTAATATTTGGACTAGAAATGCCTCGCATGGTGACACCAGCTTGCGTCATGCTACTATCAGAAAAGTCAAAACCGGGGATAAATTTATCGATATCACTCAATAGCACCGAGCCACTTTCCTCAATTGTATCAGCACTAACCGTACCAACAGTCACCGGAACTTTGAGAATATTTTGGACCCGCTTTTGTGCCGTAACCGTAACAATTTCTATCTCTTTATCTTGTTGCTCTTCAGCAAAAATTGATAAGGGTGCAAACAATAATGCTGATATTACAGCTTTTGCAACTCGATGCTTTTTAACATGGAATCGTCGACAGTTACTTTCTAAAAGATACTTCATGATTGTTTCCCCTAGTGATCTAAAATGGCTATTTATTTTTGTTATATTGCCGAAGCATAAATATTTTCGGTCATATCACCTGATTATTTTTATATTTTCAATAATCACTATATAAACCAAAAAAATAAAAAGCTTGCGTAATGTTAAAAATCACTGACGAAATATTAAAAATCATTAAGTTTTTATTTAAAAAGCGTGATAAATCATAAACTAATTACCTATCAGTTATTTGAAACCATAAAAAAGCACTTATAAAATAACATTAAAAAGCGCAATTTTTTCGTTTACCAATAGCCTCAATCATCAACTATTTTATAAAAATAACTTACAAAACTAAGTGCTCAATAAGGGAACTAATTACTCTGAATTTAAGTTATCAAGTTATATTTTAGGTATTGTCCGATTATCGCTAGTCATTTAGATTCCCTAACGTATGATCAAACTAATAGTCATGCTAGACCAGTTAATCATCATGAGAAGAAAATATGTTAAGTGTTGAGGTTTGCGAAAACGCTAGGTTAAGTCGAGATGCGCGTTTTGATGGTAAGTTTTTCACCGCGGTACTCACCACTGGAATATTCTGCCGCCCAGTTTGTCCTGCACGGCCACCAAAACCAGAAAACGTAAAATACTATGAAAGTGCAGAATTAGCTCAACAGTCAGGCTTTCGTCCTTGTAAACGTTGTTTTCCTCAATTAGCGCCGAACCTGCCTTTGCCGCGTAAAATAAAACAAATTACCCAAGCATATTATGAGAATAACTACAGTTTACAAAGCTGTTCACAACAACTAGATATTAGCGAAAGGCAAATTCGCCGCCTATTCATTCAATATTATGGCTTACCGCCAAGTGAGTTTTTTCATCAACAACGTTTATTACTTGCCCATAAACTACTCATTTCAACGCCGTTAAGTATTACAAACGTTGCATTTGCCGCAGGTTTTAATAGTATTCGACGCTTTAATGAAGTGATTTTACAAGCCTATCAAACTACACCGAGTGATATCAGGGGTAATAAAGTCACCTCATCTGACAGCCAAGTCACTATTTTGCTGCCTTACAAAGCACCATTCGATTGGCCACTAATGCTGAGTTTTTTCCGTTCAAGAAAAATGAGCAACATAGAAGATATAAGTACTGAGCATTACTTTCGCACCATTGAACTTGATGATTGCCGTGGCTGGATAAAAGTAACTCACCATAAAAAGAAAAACGCGTTGAATCTAACCGTAAAGCTTACTGATTATAGTTATTTACACCAAATCATTGTGCGTGTTCGTCGTATGTTCGACTTAGATGCCGATATGCAAATAGTTCATCAACACTTGATGAAGCATTCTAAATTAGCATCAGTGATAGAAAACTTTCCGGGCCTACGTTTACCGGGTTGCTGGGATATTTTCGAATTTTCTATTCGTGCGATATTAGGTCAACAAATATCGGTAAAAGGCGCAACAACACTGGCACAACGTATTGCCGAAAAATATGGCGAAAATATTGCTGAATTAGAGCAACCAGCGAATATTAAAACCTCAAAGTATTTTCCAAAAATTGATGCCCTAATGGCTGTAGATTATCAAGATATCGGCTTAACACGGTCACGTATCGCAACATTGCAAACTTGGGTGAGCTTTTTTAAAGAAAACGAAAGTATATTTGCCAAAGGCTTAACCATTGAAGAGTTAGAAGCTGCATTAACAAAACTCAAAGGTATTGGCCCCTGGACGGTAAACTATATAGGCATGCGCGGTTTGAGCGACCCTGATGCATTTCCTAGCGCCGACTTAGGCATTATTAAAGCGCTAACAATCGATGACATAAAACCGAAAAATAAAGATATTTTAGCGTTAGCAGAAACTTGGCGTCCTTGGCGTGCCTACGCTGCTATTTATTTATGGCAGTCACTGCAACTCACAACTGAAAACAATATCAAAACTGATATAAAGGAATAAGCGTTATGTATTATTGTATTTATCAATCACCTTTAGGTGAAATCGCCTTAACGGCTAATGATGAGGGCTTAAGCGCACTAGCCTTTCAAGCGGGTAAGTCACCAATCGATTTAACCATGGGCTTAACCGAAGATACTAGTAAATTTGCCGAAGTCATTCAGCAGTTAACTGAATACTTTAATGAAGAACGAACTCAATTTGACTTGCCGTTAGCCCCAAAAGGCACCGCATTTCAAAAACAAGTTTGGCAAGCACTAAGCAAAATTCCTTGTGGCGAAACTAAAAGCTATGGCTGGATTGCTAAAAGCATTAACAATGAAAAAGCAGTACGTGCTGTCGGGACAGCAAATGGTGCCAACCCTATTGCCTTAATAGTACCTTGCCATAGAGTTATTGGCAGTAATGGTAAGTTAACGGGTTATGCTGGCGGTTTAGCACTAAAAGCAAAACTATTAATGCATGAAGGCGCGCAATTCAAACCTTAAACAATGAATATAAAATCGTAAAAATAGCTACTAAACAATTACATATAATTTGGTAGTTATTTTTATTAATAATTAAATTCGCCAAAATAATTTCGCCATATACCTCAAAAAACAAACAATTTAGCTTATCAGTGCAGCATCTATAACAATAAAGTGATACAACATTGATAAGTAACCTCAGCTCGCCTTAAGCAACATCATCAAATAAAGCTAGTTGAAGTAAAGTAATATTATCTTTATAAGCGTACCTTAAAATAGTTTCGCTAGATTATTTATTCATCAAAACCATCTATTGAACTATTATCGAATAATACGAAAGTAATCCAAACATTATCGACAATAATAACAGGGAAAAATCGATGAAAAAGTCTCTTACCTCCTTGATGCTTACTGCGGCTATTGCCACTAGTGCATCAGCCGCCATAGACACTGATCTACTATCAGGCATCAAAGTTAGAAATATTGGTCCTGCAGCTACAAGTGGCCGAATATCTGATATAGAAGCAGTGATTTCAAACCCTAGCATTGTTTATGCCTCTGCCGCGTCAGGTGGTGTTTGGAAGTCAGAAAATGCAGGCTTGAAGTGGACCCCGATCTTTGAGCACGAAGAATATGCTTCAACAGGCGCGATTGCTATCAACCAAGCAATTCCTGATATTGTTTGGCTAGGTACGGGGGAAGGTAATGTTCGAAATTCGGTATCGATTGGTGGCGGCATTTATAAATCAATTGATGCTGGTAAAAATTGGAAAAAAATGGGTTTAGCAAATACCGAGCACATTAACCGTATTGCCTTACACCCAACAAACCCTGATATAGCCTATGTTGCCGCACTTGGTACCTTATGGTCAGAAAATAAAGACCGTGGCATTTATAAAACTGTTGATGGTGGTAAAACGTGGCAGAAAATTTTATTCGTTGATAACACCACAGGCGCAACGGATATAAAAATGGATCCAACTAATCCAAATAAACTTTACGCTTCAATGTGGCAGTTTAGACGTTGGCCTGACCGTTTTGAATCAGGCGGCCCTGGTTCTGGTTTGTATATTTCCCTTGATGGCGGTGAAACATGGCAGGAGAAAACTGCCGCGGATGGTTTACCGGAAGGTGATTTAGGCCGTATAACCCTTGATGTTGCCCAAAGCCAACCCAATACTGTTTATGCCTTAATAGAAGCTGAAAAAAGTGCCTTGATGCGCTCGGACGATGGCGGCAACAGCTGGCGAACCGTTAATAATGAAGTTGGTGTTGCTGACCGACCATTCTACTATTCAGAAATTGAAGTAGACCCAAATAATCCTGATGTAATTTATAACATAGCAACTTTTATACGCCGTTCAATTGACGGCGGGAAAACCTTTAGTAAAGTAGAAAAAGTTGATTGTTGTGCTGTTGGCAATACCATTCATATTGATAACCACTCATTATGGATCAACCCAAATGATTCAAAACACCTAATTTTAGGTAATGATGGTGGTGTTTCAATCACCCAAGACAAAGGCGATAGCTGGCGTTTCGTGCAAAACTTAGCTATTTCTCAGTTTTATCATATTCGTGTTGACGATGCCCAACCGTACAATATTTATGGCGGTTTACAGGATAACGGCTCATGGCGAGGCCCAGCAGAAGTTTGGCATAGTGGTGGCATTCGCAACGTTCATTGGCAAGAAATAGGTTTTGGTGACGGCTTTGATGCAATGCCATTTCCTGATGACGTAACAAAAGGCTATAGCCAATCACAAGGCGGTTATTTGAACCGCTGGGATATTAATACCGGTGAGCAAAGCCTTATTATGCCACCGCCACCAAACCCTGAGACAGAATTGCGTTTCAATTGGAATGCAGGCCTAGCGCAAGACCCGTATGATAAAGACACCATTTATTACGGTAGCCAGTTTATGCATAAATCGACTGACCGAGGCGACACTTGGCAAGTTATTTCAAAAGACCTTTCTACCAATAATCCAGAATTTCAACGCTATAAAGATTCAGGTGGTTTAACGCCTGACGTTACAGCCGCAGAAAACAATACTGCGATTATTGCCATTGCTCCTAGCCCAATTAAACAAGGCGTTATTTGGGTTGGTACTGATGACGGCCGCATTCATGTGACACAAGATGGCGGAAAAACTTGGAAAAGTGTTGAGAAAAAAGCCCGTAAAGCACCAAAAAATGCCTTTGTTCCACATATAACACCGTCTCTTTATAATGCCGATGAAGCTTTTATTGTCTTTGATGATCATCGCCGAGGCGATATGAAGCCTTATATTTTTAAAGCCTCTAAATACGGTAGTAAGTTTAAGAACTTAACTGCGAAAAATATCAAAGGTTATGCCCTTTCCGTTCAGCAAGACCACGTTGATGAAAACCTATTATTTTTAGGTACTGAACTTGGCTTATATGCTTCTACTGATGCCGGTGATTCTTGGTTTAAATATGATAACGTGCCGACCGTTTCGGTAATGGATATGGCGATTCAACAACGTGAAAATGATTTAGTGCTAGGTACCCATGGTCGTTCGATTATTGTTATCGACGATTACAGCGCGCTACGCGGTTTATCTGAAAAGTCATTCAAAACGCCTTTAAAATTACTTAATGTTTCTGATGGTCAGCAATATGTCACTAACCGCGCGCCGTCTTCTCGTTTCTGGGGTGACGCTGCATATGTTGGTGAAAATGAAGTTTATGGTGTTACCTTGACATTTATGGCCGCAGGAGAGCATTTAGCGCATCCTGATGAAGACAAAGAAAAAGCTCGTCTCATTGCGAAAGCAGCTAAGGATAAAGCAGCTAAAAAGAAAGCTGAAAAACCTAAAAATAATGATGAAGCCAAAAAAGATAAGCCAGAGCTTTCAGACAAGGCGCGCATTACGGTTAAAAATAGCCAAGGTGAAGTGGTTCGAACATTTGTTAGCAAAGTTAAGCAAGGTATTAACCGTATTGCATGGGGATTAGAGTCGGATGGCGCGTTAAATATGCCTGGCGACGAACCTAAAGAAGATAAAGACATTTTATCCGCTGGCCCTGAAGTGGTTCCTGGTATTTACAGTATTACCGTTAAGTTAAACGACCATGAATTTGAAACTAAGGCAACAGTATTAAAAGACCCTCGTTTTAATGTTTCAGAACAAGACTTAACAGCCAGCTATAACCTACAACATCAAGCAGTTAATATGTATTCAACCTTAACCAAAGCGGTTCATGCCTTAGTTGATAGTAAAAAAGATGTCGAGCTAATTAAAGCCATGGCTGATAAAGCATTAGGGAAAGTGACTAGCGCTGATAAGGAAAAATCTAGTCCAGAAAAAACCTTAAGTAACTCAGCTGACGCTCTACTTAAGAAAATAGCAACGCTAGATAAAGGCCTACGTTCTATTCCTAAAACTAACGGTATTGTTGATGAAAGCTACAAAGTTAGCTCTAAAATATTTACTGCTTGGGGTTATGCTGGCAGCCGCTACGGTAAGCCATCACCGACGGCTGAATTGTACTTAGCACAAGGTAAAATTGCGTTGAAAAAAGCAGTAGATGAAGTTAATAACTTTTTAGCAAAAGATATTGCTGAATTTAAAGCACAATACAGTCAATCAGGTTTAGGATTACTTAACAGTACAACGCCAATTACTTTAAATTAGCAACGAGTTTTAGAGCATTAAAAAAGGAAGCTTAATTGCTTCCTTTTTTAATAATATAGGCAGCTAAACACTACTATTATTTAACTTTGAAACTGAGCGACTAAATTCGTCTGCTGATTAAGTCTGCGTAGTAATTTATCACTTAGTTGAACCGCCTCTTGGCCATGTGCCTCACTGTCTGAAGACATATCACGAATTGAAACGATATTCTGACTAATTTGTTCAACAGTCACTGACTGCTCTTCTACTGCAGCAGAAATTTGCATACTCATATTGGCTAGATCAGAAATATCAGATCCTATTCTTGTTAATGAATCACCCGTTTTATTTACCTGTTCAACACAATTGTTTGATAGTTGACTGCCTTTAGTCATGGCTTGCGTAGCAAGTTCTGACTCCTTTTCTAGCTGTTCAAGTAGCTTGCTAATTTCTTCGGTTGATTGCTGTGAGCGCATCGCTAATGCACGAACCTCTTCTGCAACAACAGCAAAACCGCGGCCTTGTTCACCTGCCCGTGCAGCTTCAATTGCTGCATTTAATGCAAGTAAATTAGTTTGATCTGCAATGCTGCTAATTTCACCTAACACAGCGGTAATCGCTCTACTGCCATTAATCAAGCGGCTAATAGCACTTTCAACTTCAGTAAGTTGTGAGGAAAGCTCATTGATTGCGCTAATCGTTTCTTTCACAATCACTTGCCCATCTGTGCTGATATCTAAGCCTTGCTGTGCACTGTCAGAAGCACTGGTTACCGCTTGAGATATTTCCTGTACCGTCGACAACATTTGGTTGATTGCAACCGCGACTTGTTCGGTTTCATTTTTTTGTTCACCTAAAATTCTTGCCACGCCATTGCCTCGCTCTGAGGATTCTTGTGCGCTATTGGTTATCGATACTGAGTCATCACTTACCCTGCCAACAACCGCATTTAACTCTGCTTTACGCATTTTTAATGCTAACGTTATTGAACCTACATCATCATTATTACCTGAATAAAGGTAACTCATTAGCGGATTATCAAAAACCTGTTTGGCTTCATTAACCACAGTTCGGTATTTTTTCCGCCAAAGTAACATCACAGAAACCGCTGCAATTGAAATACCTGTGCTTACTAGGTCAAGTATTAAATTACTTTCGTTGATAAATAGAGAAGCTAAAGACAACAGTGTCATTAGGACAAGCATTAACTGTAACCATAAAGTAGCATCTTTCTGTTTTTTCGCCTGTCGAATTGGGCGGCCAGCATTCATTTTAGGATATAACTTTTCCGCTCGTTTAATCACCTCAGGTTCAGGACAAGTTCTCACGGATTGGTATTCATGTACTTTGCCACTTTCATCCTTTATTGGCGTAACAAAGGCATTAACCCAGTAATAATCACCGTTTTCACAGCGATTTTTAACCGGCCCCATCCAAGAGTTACCAGATTGAATAAACGACCAGAGATCTTTAAATGCCGCTTTTGGCATATCAGGGTGACGAACAAGGTTATGAGGTTTTCCGACCATTTCTTCCAGTGAATAACCGGCAATTTTGCAAAAATTTTTGTTGACGTATTTAACATGACTATCTAGGTCTGTGGTCGAAAGAAGAATTTCCGACGGCCCAAATTTTACTTCTTTACTCAAAATGATTTACCTCTTTTAAACTAAGCAAACCAATTAAGTCACGGTTTACTTCATTAATAAATTTCAGCCGTACAGGCTTCGAGAAAATCCATTTACAAGTAAATACCTTCAATATCAGAGTAGAATGTAACAAAACATTTATCTACATAAATTTTAATTATTTAGCACTTAAATCAACTAGAGTTAAAAGTCTAAAGTAACCCCAACCAAATTACTTTTTAAAATGCTAAGCAAAAAGCATGTATAAAAGCTTATTTTTCATAATATTCTCTATAATAAAAAATGTTAGAGATAAAGAAGAGGTCATATGGTCTCTTCTTTTGTTAACAAACTAACTTACCTATCAACAACCCACTGTACTTGCTTCTTTTCACCATTACGCAAGAAGGTAAACACAAGCTTTTCGCCTTTGTCATAGCGTGAAAAGCGCTGTTGCAATTTGATCATCGACTCAAGGTCGGTTAAACGTCGACCGGATATTTCTAACAAAATATCTCCACCAAGAAGTAGTGGCTTTTCACCTAGCATAATATTTAAATTACCACCTCGAAAACCCAACTTCGCGGCTAAGGTCCCTGGAATAACCTGCTGAATAAGCATGCCGTAACCATAGGGGTTATTCAGTGCATGCGCTTCCATTTCAGTTAGGATGTGTGGAATAAAACCTGCGAATACTGCAGGTTTACTCGCAATAATATCATGAATAGAGTCCACTGAAATGGCAAAGCCAAGGCCATTACTATCGCCTGTTGCAGATAGAATATGACTAACTATGCCAATAATTTCACCTGAACGATTAAACAAAGGACCACCTGAGTTACCTTGATTAATAGCAGCATCAGTTTGGATAAAGCGCGGAACAATATCAGTTCCAGGAATAACGTCTTGGTCGCGAATACCACTTAAATAGCCAACAGATAAACTATGACTAACGCCATACGGCGCGCCAATGGCCATCACTTGTTCACCCACTTCATAACTGCCTGATTTAGCTAAAGGCAGCGCCTTAATATTATCTGGCAACTTAGCGGCTTGGATCATCGCGAGATCCAACATCGAGTTAATCCAAACTAAATGACCTGTTGTAGTTGTACCATCAGCAAATATCACTTCAATGCTAGTTGCCCGATCAACCACGTGTGCCGCGGTTAAAATTCGACCATTTTCACTAATAACGGCGCCTGAGCCTAAAGAGTTCTCGGTACTCGCTTCATAACGCACTTGGTTAGGGTTTGGCTGGGCAATAGATTCCACATGCAGCTCTACGACACTATTATCAACCTCTTTAAATAGTTTTTGCACCGAGTTATCGGCGCTTGAAGACAATGAAAATAAGCTCGTACAAAAAGAAATACAGACAATAAGTAAACGACAACGCATAAAAGTTAATCCTTAAACAATCAATCACATTAAAAACGACTCAACCTCAGTGTAACGGCTGTGAAAAGAATTGATATGAAAAATAATTTGGCCGAATTATAAATACTGCTATGATGGCGCGGTTATTTATTGAAGTGGTTTAAATGTGGTTTTGGAATTTATTGTAGTTATCGCAGTGATATTTTTAGTTTGGTTAGTTTGGCAGCTTATGCGCGCTAAACATTTTACTAAGTTTAGGCGTCAAATAGCGCAGGAATTAAAACCTAAAGTTATTGCTAGTATTGTTGAAGAAATGACAGAAACGCGTTCAGAGCAACTACCAAATAATTCAGCTCACCAAGAAGCAACCATTACTTACTGGACGGCTTCAACCGGAAGAATATTACAAGCTGCGTTAATGCGAGAAATAATCACAGAACAGTGGTTAAAAGAAACCGGTAATTTACGCAACAGCCAACACCTATTTCATATTGAGCGTGACTCATTACATAGATAACCAATTATCGAATAACGTAGCCGTCAGTTAGTAACATTGTACAAATCATAGAGACAAAAAAGAGAGTTTAAGCTCTCTTTTTTATATTTAAAAAAACTTAACTCTTAAGCCAGTTTTTCAAACTGTAAATCCCAAACACCATGACCTAAGTTTTGACCACGATTTTCGAATTTCGTTAACGGACGTGAATCAGGACGAGGTACGTAGTTATTGTTTTCTGACAAGTTTTTATAACCCGGAGAAGAGGTCATATCTTCTAACATACATTCAGCGTAATTTTCCCAATCGGTCGCCATATGAAACACACCACCAACCTTAAGTTTTTGGCGAATAGCTTCAACAAAACTCGCTTGTACAATACGACGCTTATGATGTTTCTTTTTATGCCACGGATCAGGAAAGAATAATTGCACGGTTGATAGTGACTCTGGAGGAATGCAGTCAGCTAAAACTTCAATCGCGTCATGTTCATACACTTTTAAGTTATTAACACCCTCTTCTTGTGCAAGTCCAATACAAGCACCAACACCAGGACGATGTACTTCAACACCAATAAAGTTTAATTCAGGTGCGTTTTTAGCCATTTCAACTAAAGATTTACCCATACCAAAACCAATTTCAAGTACGATAGGGTTATCGTTACCAAATAATTCGCTAGGATTAATCATACCGTCAGCATGATTCAAGCCCATAGTTGCCCAAAATTGCTCTAATGCTTTTGCCTGACCATTAGTAAGGCGACCTTCACGCTTAACAAAACTACGTACTTTTCGAATGTACTTGCCTTCTTGCTCTGCTTGCTCAACGGTTTTATGGGTTCTTTCAGTCATAATGCTATCAATTACTTAAATGTGTCATCAAAATTCGGGCGCATATTATCCGTGTTTAATGATTGAATTTCAATCACAGCATTACTGCCAACACTTTTAATTATGCGCTTTAATATACAAGAGCGCTAAGCGATTGCTTACGCTGCCCACCAAACGTCATACAAATCGCTAACTGTTACAGCGCTTGCGCCATTATCAGTTAACCATTTTTCAACAAGTTGGCGATGCTCTTCAGTACATTTGCCAATTTTTTGTGTGCAAACTAAGCCATGCCACAAAGTATCACCTTCGCCGCCAAAGCCTAAGCCGTTTGGCTCAATTACTTCATCGAAAAATTTAGATAGAAATGTGTCGATTGCTTCGCTATCAGTGCCATCATCTAGTTTCCAAGCAAGATCAAAACCTAATTCTTGGTATTCATCAACGCGTAATTTTTTACGTAAACGATTACTACGATTTTTTGCAGTTACTTTCATGTTTTTTCCCTTAAGGCTAAGTCAAATTTAGCACTTTATTATAACGAATATTTACTCTGGTCGAGAGCATAGTGACAATATAAATTTTTGCAATGAAAATATTAGCTTTATTCGCTACACTGTCGCCGCTATGACAAATAAAACTACAATTTCAGCCAAATCTGCTCAGTTGTTTTCAAGCCAAGTGTTAAACTGGTTTGAATTACAGGGTAGAAAACACTTGCCTTGGCAGCAAGACAAAACGCCTTACCGTGTCTGGATTTCAGAAATAATGTTGCAACAAACCCAAGTTGCTACGGTGATTCCTTATTATCAACGATTTATGGCAAGCTTTCCCACCGTAACCGACTTAGCCAATGCTGATGAAGATACTGTGTTGCATCATTGGACGGGGTTAGGTTATTACGCCCGCGCTAGAAACCTGCATAAGTCAGCTAAAATTATTCGTGACCAATATTTAGGTGAATTTCCAGATGAGTTAGAGCAAGTTATTGCTTTACCTGGTATTGGTCGCTCTACTGCGGGCGCAATATTAAGTTTATCGCTACATAAGCATCACGCAATATTAGATGGTAATGTTAAACGTGTACTTGCCCGCTGTTACATGGTGCAAGGACATACCGGACAAGCGATTTATGAAAAAACTTTATGGCCAATTACTGAGGCATTAACACCAGAAAAAGGCGTTGCTAATTTCAATCAGGCGATGATGGATTTAGGCGCAATGGTTTGTACCCGATCTAAACCTAAATGTGAAATTTGCCCGATACAAACAGGTTGCTTAGCCTTTGCCGGCGCTGAGCAAGCAAACTATCCACAAAAGAAACCTAAAAAAGTTATTCCTGAAAAACATACTATTATGGTTATTCCTCGCGTTAACCAACAAGTATTAATGGAAAAACGTCCTCCAACAGGTATTTGGGGCGGTTTATGGTGCTTTTTAGAGGTTGATGATCACAGTAAAATTGAAGATACTTTAGCGAAACATCAATTACGTGCAATAACAAAAAAACAGCTACCAAGCTTTCGTCATACTTTTAGCCACTTTCATTTAGATATAGAACCTGTTTTAGTTGAATGTGAATATGGTAGTAACAATGCAGTAAATGATGATAGCAGTCACCAGTGGTATAACTTAACCACCAATGCTTCAGTTGGCTTTGCAGCATCTACCAAGCAGTTAATTCAAAGCATTAAACAGCTTCATATTTAAGATATATAGCCAAGCTGCTTGATGATGCAAGTAGCTTGGCAATTCAACCATCACTTTTAGTGAAACTTGCACCAGTCACCAAATATATATGCCTTTTAAGAATTAATTTCATTTTTTCAAATTCAGCAGCTAATGCTTGTTTACCCCGAATTAACATCGCCCTTTTTTCTAATTGCAGCACTAAGGCAAAGGTTACTTCAGCATCTTCTTCCGGGAACTCATTACCAAGTAACTGATATAAATCAGCTAATATTTTTGTTTCTTGCTGCCAAGAAGCCAGTAGTAATTGACTTAATTGTACACTTCTTAATGCCTCATTGTGGAATGCCAACTCGACTCTTCGATCGTCCGATTTCGTAAATATTTGATCACTTAAATATTCAATACCATCTTGGTAGAGTTTTTCAGCTAATAGCTCTGGACAAACTTCTTGCTGCGAAAAATCACTGACGTCTTGCTCTAGAGAAATAAAATGGTTGTTCTTATTAATATCAATTTGATCATGCCAGTAAAGGAACGTTGAGCTAATTAAGTCTTCAATACTCTTGAAGTGGTAGGTTGTTGAACCAAGTGAAACACCAGCTTCAGCAGCAACAGCACGGTGACGCACTCCCCGCATTCCCGATGTTTTAATGATATTTAATGTTGCATCAAATATCCGTTGTTTAGCATCCATAATTGGTTGTTATTATCCACAGAGTAAATCAAAAGAAGACATAAATAAATTATACCTCGCCTCATTTATAACAAAAGTATTTTTTCACTATTTGACTAACTGTACGATAGTACAGTAGATTACTTGAATAAAAAACAAGTTACATTATAGATACATACGGAGTCATAAATGAATATTGATAAAATAGTCTTAGACCGCCGAAGGCTGCTAAAAGCTAGTGCAGTGCTAGGCGCAACAAGCGCCTTAGGGTTAAGTGCTTGCAGTAAACCCGTTGAAATAGCAGCACCAACATTGCAAGGCGTCGCAGGAAAAGACGGCAATATTATCGCACCTTGGACAAACTGGTCAGGCAATCAATATTCAACCCCTAACGAGCGTTTGATACCGAAAAACAGCCAAGAGCTTGCAACCATGATCAAAACCACTAAGCAAAAAATTCGCTTAGTGGGGGCCGGTCATAGTTTTTCACCATTAGTACCAACCAACGAAACGCAAATGTCTTTGGCATATTTCAGTGGTATTACAGATATAAATAAAGAGAAAAAACAATTCAGTGTTGCCGGTAATACTTTTCTAGCGAGTGTTGGTGAAGAGCTTTGGAAAAATGATCTTAGTTTAGAAAACATGCCTGATATTAACACCCAAACATTTGCCGGTGCTATCGCGACATCAACACATGGTACGGGCATGAACTATGGCTCTATGTCGAGCACCGTACAATCAATGACCCTTGTTAACGGTTTAGGTGAAGAGCTTGTTTGCAACAAGGATAGCGATGCAGATTTATTTAATGCTGCTCGCAATAATATCGGCACCTTAGGCGCAGTAACCAATTTAACGTTACAAGCGCAAGACAAATATCACCTCAAAGAAACTAGCTGGATGATGGACCTTGAAGCAGGGCTTGAACAAGCAGAAAGTTTACGTGACAGCCACCGACACTTCGAGTTTTATGCCTTACCCTATGCTGACTATATTCTTGCTATTAGCCTAGATAAAGTCGCTGAAAGCGAATTGCAAGCAACTAAGGCACCAACAAGTGATGCTTATGAGACCTTTAAAAGTATGTCAAAGCTGATTGATATCGTGCCTTTTTTACGACGCTTTATCATCAATACCGCCGCTAGCACGGTTGGTGAAGAGCAGCGTAGTGGTCGAAATTATGAAATTTTTGGCAACCTACGTGATATCCGTTTCAATGAAATGGAATATTCAGTACCAGCTGAACACGGCGTTGCCTGCTTACGGGAAATATTGGCCACCATTAAAAAGCAAAACATCAATGTTATTTTCCCCATGGAATTTAGGTATATAAAAGCAGATGACGTTTGGCTAAGTCCCTTCTACCAACGTGATAGCTGTGCAATCAGTTGTCATAACTTTCATGACAAAGATTATAAAAAATACTTTGCCGCAATTGAGCCTATTTTTTTGAAATATGATGGCCGACCACATTGGGGGAAAATTCACACCTTAGCCGCCAAAGAGCAACGGGCGAGATACCCAAAATTCGATGAGTTTTTACGGGTACGAGAAATAATGGACCCCAACAATATATTCACCAACAACCACATTGATCGTGTCTTGGGTATTAGCTAAATTTTAATGATAGTAATGGAATTATAAATATGAATAGAAGAAAATTTATTATCGCTAGCGTTGCTGCAGCTGTCGCTATAGCTTTATTGAAGCCAGACGATAATGGTGGACCATATAGCCCTTATTTTTCGGCGCTAAATAATGATCTAAAATCTAACGGTAATTCTTTGCCGAACATGCTGATTGACTTAGATAAGCTCGACCTAAACATTCAGGCATTACAAGCATTATTAAACCCAAAAACTGATTTACGTCTCGTAGCAAAGTCCCTCCCTAGCCCTGAATTACTGGGCTATATTATGGACAAAGCAGCAACGAATAAATTAATGGTTTTTCATCTGCCCTTCCTTACTCATATTGCACAAACCTACCCTGACAGTGATTTATTATTTGGTAAGCCGATGCCGGCAAAAGCCGCCGAAAGCTTTTACCAGCAACATACGGCTGAGCATGCTTTCAAGCCAGAAAAACAATTACAATGGCTTATCGACAGCGAGCCGCGCCTACAGCAGTACCTGGCATTAGCAAAATCGCAACAAATAAAGCTGCAAGTAAATATTGAAATTGATGTTGGCTTACACCGAGGCGGTTTACAAAGAGCACAAGAGCTTGATGCCCTAATAACGCTAATTGAACAGAACCCATCTTACCTGCGTTTTTCAGGTTTTATGGGCTACGACCCGCATGTAGTAAAACTGCCTAGCATTATTAAATCAGCAGACGAAGCCTATCAAGAATCACAAACAATCTATCAAAGCTTTATCGAGCGTTTATACGCAATAAATAATAACTATAAAAATCAAAAACTTTGCTTTAACGGCGCAGGTAGCCCGACCATTGCTATGCACAACAGCAATACTGTTGCTAATGAACTTTCAGCGGGTTCATGTTTAGTTAAACCCACCGATTTTGATTTACCCAGTTTAGAGAGTTTCACCGCTGCTGCTTATATTTCGACACCGGTATTGAAAAAAATGGCCGGCACACAAATCCCCGCCATTGAAATGGCTAAAAACATATTGCCGTTGTGGGATGCGAACATGCAGCAAACATTCTTTATTTATGGCGGTAAGTGGTTAGCAAAATACGAAGCCCCGTCAGGATTACAAAATAATGGCCTGTTTGGCCCCAGTACTAATCAAGACATGGTCAATGGCTCAAATAAAATTGATATCGGTGTTGATGACCATGTATTTCTCAGGCCGAGCCAAAGTGAATCAGTATTTTTACAGTTTGGTGATTTACTCATCGTAAGAAATCAAATAATTCAGCAATCTTGGTCCATTTTAAAGCAAGTATAAGATGAGTATGTCAAAACTAATTTTTCCAAAAAACTTTATTTTTGGTAGTGCTACTGCCGCGTATCAAATTGAAGGAGGTGCAACCAAAGATGGCAGAGGGCCATCAATTTTGGACATTTTTAGCCAGACAAAAGGCAAAAACAATCATAATGAGAATGGTGATATTACGCGGGGCTGAGGCACGTTTCCAGTTCACTATTAACCAACTATGCACTTTTAGACTACGGAGGTGATTGGCTTTTATTCTTGCAGCCTAGGCTTTCGTTAATCATGCTTTACAGGTTAATTGCTATTGAGCCGGAAAGAGGTAGGAATAAAAAACACATGAGTTACCAAAAACCAAGTGAATATCTGGTGCTTGGCTACTGCAAAAATACGTCAAATATGTCGCTATGCCTTGGTCTGCCGTGATCTTTTTTAGCATGCCCCCGAATACGTTCTACTCAACATAGCGCTTATCGAACAAAGTCATTACTTAATTCTCACGATTATGAGTGGCTTATTTATTTCAGTTGCTAGCGTGAATGTCCGTGCGCTACTTATGAATGTGAATGGTACTACACAACATGGTAAAGCGTTCTAACGCCATAACTTTTTTGACAACATAGGCACCAGCCATTAGAGGTATTATTCTAACAATTACCTGTGATTATCACAGAATGGCCAACAATGCTTTTTGGGAGACTAATTTGTGCATTGATATTGACCAACACAATATTTACCGAAAAAAAGATAAGGCCAATGCTCACGGTTAACAATGAGCTAAAATAATATGATTATCATCGCTTTTATAATAGAATTTCCTCCTTATCATTTATGTTCGTTACCGCAATTAGCGAATATCACACAGGAAAAATCATGAGTAAAATCGTATTTTGTCAAAAATTACAAAAAGAAGCGGAAGGATTAAGGTTTCAGCTCTATCCCGGTGAAGTAGGCAAGCGTATTTTTGATAACATTTGCCAAGAAGCTTGGACCGATTGGCAGAAAAAGCAAACAATGCTGATTAACGAAAATAAAATGAACATGATGAACCCCGATGATCGTGTGATTTTAGAAACAGCTATGATTGCTTACTTATTTGAGAATAAAGAACCGGAAATTGAAGGTTACACACCAGAAAAAAAGTAACGCTACTTTTTCAATATACTTTTTAGTGCCTGATATTTTTTATCATGACATTTAAGTTGTCCACTAAAAGTCGGATTACGCTGTTAATAAGTCATTTTTATTGGCAGCAGTAAATTTTTTCCCTCTGACATTCCTCTTTTATAAATAATTAATCACAATAAATAATCATTAAAAAGTAAAAGAATCAGGCTAAATTGCTCCATAAAAGAGCAATAAGTAGAAAAAAACGACAAACAGACATTTATTTAAAAAAAAGTGTTGACGGGATAAACGAAAAACAGTTTAATACGCCCCGTCTTCAAGGCACAGCCAAGAAGACAACGTACAGGACAATCATTTAGATTGTTATTGTGCCTCGATAGCTCAGTCGGTAGAGCAGAGGATTGAAAATCCTCGTGTCCCTGGTTCGATTCCGGGTCGAGGCACCATTTTAGAATCAACAACTTCCGTAGTTGATTCGGTGCCAAGATAAACTTTATTTTAAATAAAGATTTATCGCACACAAAGCTTTGTGTGCCGACTTAGCTCAGTTGGTAGAGCAACTGACTTGTAATCAGTAGGTCGCCAGTTCGACTCCGGCAGTCGGCACCATTCATAACGAAGCTTCAGCATTAATGTTGAAGCTTTTTTATTTCTTCTTAAAAAGAAAAAACGCTTTCGTGTGCCGACTTAGCTCAGTTGGTAGAGCAACTGACTTGTAATCAGTAGGTCGCCAGTTCGACTCCGGCAGTCGGCACCATTCATTCAAGCCCTAACTTCGGTTAGGGCTTTTTTGTATTTGTTACTCGGTTAATTTCTTTCCTAAATTTCACTCGAACCGATATCAGGCAGTAATATCACAAAATCCCGCTTATCTTGACGCTGTTACATTCAGTTTTATCAGCAATGGCTTAGTTTCTTATAATACTTGGTGCTGTCTCGCACTAACTCCGCTAATAAGCGAATCCCTTCATCACAACTTAATGATCGTATAAGTTAGCTTGTGACTTAATCTTTGGAAATCAGATTACAACTGTTTGGTGTTTTAGTCGTTCCGTATATTCAACTATACCGCATAGTAAATAATTCCATGTTCAATTGTTTGTGGCGTTCTACCTTCTTGTCGATGCGTTAACACATGATGGACCTCTCAAGGTTAAATTTGTAAACAATCTGACCGGACTCTATAATGGCTTTAAGTACTTTTGCTATTTAACTTATCAATGTAGGAAAAGAGAGTGCGCATTTATGCTTTACTAACAACTTTATTTTTTTATCTAACAATTAGCTCAGCAAGAGCAGAAATTGCAAATGATAACGAAAGAACTTACTCATCAGAATTAAGCAATTTACTTGAACAGTACTTCTTAATTTTCCCTCCCTACTGGGAAAAGTTGGCTGATAATAAATTTACAGGCTTACATTACCGGCTAGCAAAAAAGCTATATCAGCACGCAAAATTAAATGTCAAATTTGTCAATGTCCCTTATCAAAGAATGCAATTTCAGATATCTCAAGGAGAGACTGCTTTTATAAACTATGGAGAAGTGAAAGGAGTTGAAGCTAAAGATGTTTTTCATATTTGTGTTCCTCCCACCAAAATTACTTTAAGAGTTTACTATATCAAAGATGATTTAGAAAAAGTTACCACGATAGAGGAGTTTTCCGATAAGAATTTAATTATTTTGCATGGTTTACCACTTGGCGATTATGAAAGTATAAAGTCAAATAAAAGCATCAGTTTTATGCGCCCTATGACGATCGAATCTGCGATAAATGGTTTAAAAATAGGTCGTGGAGATTATTTTATCGTATTTGATAACTTTATGATAAATGCTCAACAGCGCTTTTTTTCCAATGGTAACCAACAATTAAAGAACTATCCTTTGTTTACACTATTGGGTTATCCAATTGTCACACCAAAAACCTTTAAAGGAGGGGAAAAAATTTGTGCTAAAGTGTTATCTAGTTACAGGCAGTTAATTAAAGAAGGTATCATTGATAAAAAATATAAAATCCTAGCTTCAGATTTAAATAACCTCAGCCCTGGCAGTTAGAGCACGTAAAAAGCTGAGAAAATCATAACATGATTCACATAATTCATGAGTAAATTTTTACTTAATTATAAAGCTGCACATTGAAAAACAGGTTATAAGGATATCAACCCACCACCACTGCATCACTTTGATTTTTATTTGGTGTTACAGGCTTATTAGATACTTTCGCAGACGATGTTAGCTTAACACTCAGCAAAACACATTAATAAATATAAAGCACCACACATAATTTATAAGCTTCATAACAAGGTTAAATTGATATAGCTCAGTATAATATCTAATCAAACTAAATTTAGTAGTCCTTTTAAGATTGGCCGACTATTATGAATAATACCTTAACACCAAATTTAAACAGTATATGGCTGAGCACTTAAATAAACTTGATTATCTTAATAAGAAAATATCATTGCATGAAAAGTTAATCGCGACACATAGATCAATGAACGAAGTCTTTCCATTTATTGCTCGTATTGCTGTTGCTATTTACGACCCAAAAACAGGGCTAATCAAAACATTTATTCACAGTAGCTCTGATAAAAACCCCTTAGCTAACTATCAGGCCTATTTAGATGATGTTCCTTCACTAAAGCGCATTGTCGAAAGAGGTTTGCCACGTGTAATCAATAATTTTTTAACTTTTGAACAAACAGGTAGTGAACACGAAAAACGAATTGGCAGAGAAGGTTATGCCGCTAGCTATACTTTGCCAATTTTTAAAAATGGTGATTTTTTTGGCTTGATTTTTTTTAACTCGAACAAAAAAGGTGTATTTACTGAAAAAATTTTAGGTCAAATTGATATTTATGCACATTTGATATCCCTAATGATCCTCAATGAAAGTAACCTGATTAACACGCTAGGTGCTGCGATTAAAATGACCGGTGAAATCACCCACATTCGCGATCCTGAAACAGGAAGCCACTTAGATCGCATGTCACGCTACAGCCGCTTAATTGCAATGAAACTAGCTGATAAATACGATTTCAGTGACAACTTCATTGAGCATATTTTTATGTTCTCTCCATTACATGATATAGGCAAAATAGGCATACCTGATAGTGTGCTACTAAAACCGGGAAAACTGACCCAAATTGAAAGAGATATTATGCAAAAGCATCCTAATATAGGCTGTGAGATTATTGATGACTTGCTAAAAAGCTTCGATCTAGAAAATATCGAATATATTGATATGCTTCGTAATATTATCGAGTCACATCATGAAGCCATAAATGGTGAAGGTTACCCCAACAAAATAAGAGGTAAGAATATCCCAATTGAAGCACGAATAGTCACTGTAGCAGACGTATTTGATGCTTTAACTAGTGTTAGGCCCTATAAAGAAGCATGGAGTAATGAAAAGGCATGCAAAACACTGAGAGAGTTGGCAGGAAAAACACTTGATGAAGATTGTGTAAATGCACTAATAGATAATATGACTGAGATCGAATTAATTCAAAGTTGCTTTCAGGACGATATATATAGTTAACCTGATGTAATGCTTTCCCCGCAATATAGCACTTTTATGCGATGATTGAGTTGTTATACGCTTCAAAAATGGGAGAAAGTAAGAATTATAAAAATAAAATAATCTAACAAAATTGATTTATCAATGAGTAAATTAAGCATAACATTCGAATAGTATCATCTAATACACAACATAAACAAAGCGCTAGGAAACTAATATTTTCTGTGCATAATGACATTCCTCAATAAAATTTCATAAACAAGCCTCTGTATGATAAAAGACATCTCTAATTTACAAGTAAAGTTACAAGCTTTACTTCAAACACAGCAAACCTTAGATAATCAAGGGAAAATAGCCGACTATATCCCTGCGTTAGCGAAGGTTTCTGCTAACCACATAGGGGTTTGTGTCGCGACAATTGATGGTAAGATTGCTGGTGCTGGTGATCATCAGGTAGCATTCTCAATTCAAAGCATTTCAAAGGTATTTGGCTTAGTGATGGCTATGAATCGCATTGGCGAAGATTTATGGCAACGGGTCAATATGGAACCTTCAGGGCAACCTTTCAATTCAATTATTCAACTAGAATGGGAAAAAGGTATTCCTCGAAACCCTGTTATAAATGCTGGAGCATTATTAATCGCCGACGTATTAGCTAGCCACTTCTCTGCAAGTAAGCTCGCTTTTTTAAGTTTTATGCGTAAACTCTCAGGTGACGAAAGTGTATATATTGACAATAATGTATACCAATCAGAGCTATCGCACGGTAATCGCAACGCTGCCATGGCATATTTAATGAAAAGCTTCGGTAATATTGAAGCAGAAATACCTGATGTACTAAGCCAGTATTTTACTCAGTGTTCTATAGCAATGAGTTGTGAGCAATTGGCAAAAAGTTTATTGTTTTTGGCAAATAAAGGCATTGATCCCAGAACTAAAAATGTAATCTGTTCCCCAAAAGATGCCCACCGTGTTAATGCGATATTATCGACTAGTGGCATGTATGATCAATCTGGTGAGTTTGCTTTCTCGATTGGTTTACCTGCAAAAAGTGGGGTTGGCGGTGGTATTGTAGCCATAGTACCAAACTATGGCGTTATTTGTACTTGGAGCCCCCTTTTAAATAAATTTGGTAACTCTGTCGTTGGTACGAACTTAGTTGCGAGCCTAGCAGAAAAGCTAGGTTTATCAATCTATCATTAGTTTGATAATTGCTTATATAAAAAATATCATTTTATCATCCAAGTATTAAGCAGAAATACGGATTAATACTGGGATGACATTTTTAAAGCACTTTCTGTATTGGTTGGATTAACTAGTACCTCCATATTTCTAAGTTATTTTTGAGTTCGTGCTTTTTATAATTAGCCATAGTTTTTCACTTTCTAAGCTGTGCACTTCATTAGCGTCGACATGCCAATTCCAAAAGGCGCTAATATTTTTCGTTAAAAAAAGTAAATCACCTTCCTTCTTAGTTAAGCTCAAAGGCCCATTAAATTTTTTCATTCGCCAACTCGGTCCATAAGCGGGTTAGTTATTCATCCAAAATAGTTTTTTGGTTTCTAACATCGTTCATAGTACTGCCAAAAAAGTCAATTATTGAATGTCTAGCCATAGCTTAAAATTAATAACTTTAATACAAAGGTACAATTTAATGTAAAAGTAATATTCACACCTAGCAAACAGCGCTATATATCGTCTCTTGGCACTTAGAGTATAAATATATTGATAACGTTCAGAGAGTTTCTTTCTAAATATCTAATTTTCAAGTTAATTAAGCCATTGTTAAAATGGACACTAAGCTCAAGTCTATAAAGCTAACAGAGAATATTCGATATTCTCTACCTAGCGACTTCCCCCTCCAACTTGTTAAAAAAATGTAAAAATGAAGTTAACAGTCAATCTAAAACGATTACAATCAGTGACATTTACTAACTTCAATCCACTGCTATAATAATATATAGTAACGCTTTTTTAATTGCCTATTATTACCATTCATGGACGAGGGTTTATGACGTTTTCAACTAAGTCGAAGCAACTTCTATTGTTAAATACTGATTTAGAACATTTAACCGTGTTAGAGCAGTTATTAAATAATGGTACTTCGTATAAAGTCATCGTTGCCTCAAAAATTAAAGAAGCGATACAAATATTAAAAAGACAACAAATTGATTTTGTTATTAGCAGTATCCATCTTGATAATTTTGACGGCTGGCGCCTTGCAAGAATGATCCGTTCAGGTGTACTTAAATGTTCGGCAGAAACGCCATTTGTCATAGTTGCAAACACCTGGTGTGAGCATATAGCAAGTGCAACAGCAAGAGAGTTTGGTATCAACCGATTAGTGCCATATCAAGAGCACGAAAAGTTACTTGACGTTGTTAATAAAAACCAGCTAACCCCTCTTGAGGATATGGTCAACACTTCTGTTTTAGTAATCGAAGACAACCCCGACACTCGCCACTTAGTCGAAAGAATACTATCCAATCGTTTCACTGTTGATACCGCAGCTGACGGTGAATTAGGCTTGAAACTATGGCGTGAAAATAATTATGCTTTGGTGCTGCTCGATGTCATGTTACCAGGACTATCAGGCAATCAAGTCCTCGATCAAATAATACACGAAAATTCAGCACAATCAGTAGTTATTATGACCGCAAACCATACTATGGAGTTAGCTGAGGAACTAATGCTAAAAGGTGCTGCAGATTTTGTCACCAAACCCTTTCGAGCAGAACAGTTAAGGCGTGTTTGTGAAACAGCTGCTCGCCGTGAAGACTTTATGATCAGTAACGAACAGTTTGCAAATAAAGTTGAATCATTGCAGCAAAGCCAAACTGAATATAAACAAATACTTGATGCACACCAATTACTGTTAGATCAATTAGGAAGCGTTGTTATTGAGCTCGATACTTCTGGCCAGATTATTTTTCTAAACAAAGCCTGGGAAAAGCTTACTGGTTTTAAAATAGATCACTCCATGCGATTAGCTTTTGCTGATTTTATTGAGCCAACAGAGTTTTCAAGCTTTAACTCTGGTGAACAATTACAACCGATTCTAACCGGACAAGTAAACTCACTGCATTTGGAGTTTAAATTAAAAAACCAGTTAAATACCGATCTTTGGGTGGAGGCTCGCTTAGAGCTAACCTTGTGTAATGATGATAAAAGCTACAGCATCTCTGGCACCATTGATGACATAACATCACGTAAAAAAGCCCAAAATGATTTAGAATACTTAGCCATGCATGATGGCCTAACAGGTTTATTTAATCGTCATTATTTCGAAATTGAATTAAGTCAATATTCAGCTACAGCGACGAGAGGTAGCGGCCCACATGCTTTGCTTTATTTAGACTTAGATCACTTTAAAGTAATTAACGATACAGCAGGACATCACCATGGTGACCGCGTATTAAGAGATATTTCAGCATTGATTAGTAACAGGTTGCGCAGAGTGGATTTTTTTGCTCGTATTGGCGGTGATGAATTTGCCTTACTGTTACCCAACACTAACCAAACTATAGCCTTAAAACTTGCTGATAACATTTGCACACTGCTCGATGAGTATCACTGTAAAATAGATGAGCAACTATTTAAAGTTAATTGTTCCATCGGCATATCAGAAGTTAATGGCATTGAGAAAAGTGCTGAAGAATATATGAAACAAGCTGATATTGCACTTTACGCGGCAAAAAAGCAGGGTCGCAATATGGCACATATTTACGATCAAGAAGATATTCACAGTAAAGAATTACAAGCAAGTCTTGAGTGGGTAAGAAAGTTACATCAAGCAATCGCTGACGATAATTTAATTCTCTATTTTCAACCTGTTGTTACCATAGCAACTAGAGAAATAGCTTATTATGAAGCCCTTGTTAGGCTTGAACTAGACGGTAAAATCATCCCACCCGGCGATTTCATTCCTGCACTAGAGCGAGAAGGCAGGATGAGGCTATTAGACAGACAAGTGATTGCTAAAGCGATAAAATACCTAGCAGAGCATTCTGAACTACATACAATAGCAATTAACTTATCAGCGCAAGGTTTTAGTGATGAGCGGTTAGTTCCTATCATCCAAGAAGCCATAGCAGATAATAACGTCGCAGCCGAACGAATTATTTTTGAACTAACTGAAAGTGCAAGTTTAAGTAATATTGAAGAAACTAAAAAAATTATTTCTCGCATTGGTAAGCTAGGCTGCAAGTTTTCTATTGACGATTTCGGTACCGGTTTTAGTACTTTTGATTATTTAAAGCAAATTCCAGCAGATTCAGTCAAGATAGATGGATCTTTTGTCGTTGATTTAGCATCAAACAGCGTTGACTTTGCCTTAGTTAAAGCCATTTATGAAGTAGCCTCAGCGCTTGGCAAAAAAACCGTTGCTGAATTTGTCGAAAATGAAGAAACTTTAATAATACTTGAGAGGCTTGGCGTTACCTACGCACAAGGCTATCATTTAGGTAAACCTAAACCTATTGAAGAGTGTTTTATCCCTAGCAATATTCCCAAGCAACTCAAAGAGTTAATTTAAATTATATATTCTTACTGACTTTGTTCCTAAACTTTAGCCTAGGTTGGCATTCGCCAACTTCGCTAAAAGAGAGGGAAATTATGACTTCGTCATTATCAATTCAAAGCAATATACCTGAAAATGATATCAATCATGTAAAATGGGACAATGCCGATTTAATCATTACCTATTTAAGGATACTAAAAGTAGATTATATCTTTGGTGTTCCTGGCGGCGCTATAGAACCATTTTATGACGCCATATCAAGAAACCAATCAAGTGGCGGCCCAAAAATCATTGTTTCTCGCCATGAATCAGGCGCTGCATTCATGGCCTATGGTTACACTAGAGAAACAGGCAAGCTTGGTGTTTGTTGCGCAACGACAGGGCCAGGCACAACAAATTTATTAACCGGTGTTGCCTCAGCATACGCTGATAATATTCCAATGTTAGTTATTACAGCACAAACCCCCTTACCAAAGTTTGGTAAAAATGCCCTACAGGAATCATCCTGTACCGCGATAGATACTGTTGGAATTTTTCGTTATTGCACTAATTACAATACGCTGATTTCTCATAGTGAACAAATGAATAGCAAACTAGTCGCCGCAATACTAGCTGCCTTTCGCATTCCAGCAGGCCCATCTCATATTAGTATTCCGGCTGATATTCTGCGAAATAAAGTAGATACGCCTCCCCTTTTAACTTCAAATATTCTCCTTAATAAAACCACTCTTACAGATGACAATGCAATACTAAAGTTAATAGACATTTTATGCACCTCCAAACATATTGCTTTGTTTCTAGGCCGCGATTGTGGCGACGCTATCAATTTAATTATTGAATTTGCTGAATTAACCAATGCGGCTATTACTGCTGGCCCTGCGGCAAAACGTTGGGTAGATAGTTTTCACCCACAATATTATGGTGTTTTCGGTTTTGCTGGTCATGAAAGTGCCAACAATGCATTACTTAGCAAAGAGGTAGATATCATCATAGCCATAGGGACACAAATTTCAGAATTAGGAACTAATGGCTGGAACAGTAAACTATTAAGTGAAAAGCTTATCCATATAGATGAAGATAGTGAACACTTTTCACGAACACCAATGGCGAAGCTCCATGTCTGTGGTAATCTGGGCTCAACTTTAAAAAAAATTAATCGTATTATAAAACAAAAAACCAGTGGGCTAGGACCATGGAGCTATCCATTGATATCTAAACCACACCTGCTCGAACAGGGCGCCATTTGCGGCCCACAAGTTCAACTCAACTTACCCGAAAGTTGTTATTCGAATGAAGTCCCATTAAAACCGCAACGTGTTGTAACTGAGTTTGCTAAATATATTCCTGAAGAATATCGCTTGCATTTAGATGCCGGTAATATCTGGGCTTGGTTCACACATTATCATCATAGTAGAAACTTACTAGGCCATTATCATATTGCCATGGGTTTTGGTTCAATGGGCTGGGCAATTGGTGCCGCAGTGGGTAACTGTATTGGTAGCGGAAAACCTAGCGTCTGTATTACTGGCGACGGTAGTTACTTAATGGCAGGACAAGAAATAACAGTAGCACTACAACATCAATTACCCGTTATCTATGTTGTTTTTAATGACAGCGGACTTGGCATGGTAAAACATGGCCAAAAACTAGGCGGTGCTGAAGAAATTGGCTTTGACTTGCCAACGGTTAATTTTGCAAAAATGGCTGAAGCAATGGGAGTTGAAGGCATTCAGGTGAAAACTATCAATGAATTAATAACCATTGATTGGCATCGCCTTGGATGCAAGCAAGCACCCACCATGATTGACTTATACATTGACCCTAATGAGACCCCTCCTATGGCACAGCGTGTAAAAGGTTTAGCAACTCAATCAGCAACTCCAGGAGGATAAACATGTCTAATTCAAATCAAGTAAATAAGCCAAACTATCAATCAGAGATATGGCTTGAAGAGCCTGAGCAAAACAACCCATTTGCTGCCAAAAGCAGTTATTGCTACGGCTACAATGTCTATCAAGATATTTTGCCAAAATCTAGCTTGAGTACTTATTGGTACTTACTATTTACAGGGGAACGCCCAACCCCCCTGCAAGAGAGTCTACTCGAGAAAATAGCCATCATCATTGCCAATCCAGGCATGCGTGACGAAAGCATTCGTGCCGCAATGAATGCAGGGGTTGGCGGCTCCACAGCTGCAGCATCACTTATCGCCGCAATTGGCGTTGGTGCTGGGCAGTATGGTGGCGCAAGAGAAGTCTTCACGCTTGTTGAACAATGGCACAACTTAGGTTGCAACTTAACAGCTTGGCAAAACTATTTAAAGGCGCCAAACCAAGATTATAGCCGTATTGATATTTGGTCTAAATACGAGCATGCTCCCGGATTCGAGCCCCATGGCGATACGTGTCCAACACCCATTCTACAATCTCTAAACCATTTAGCGGTAATATTTCCACAAGGTGCTATCGCCTGGCTTCAGCAAAATAGAAGTCAACTTGAACAGTCGGTCACATACCCTCTTAGCATGACAGGTGTTATTGCCAGCGCTATGTTTGATTTAGGGTTAAGCGCTAAGCAAGCTGAAATGTTGTTCTTAATATTGCGTTTACCTGGTGCTGCAATACATGCGCTAGAGCAAGAGCAATTAGGCTGGAAGAAGTTTCCTTTCTTTGGTCAAAATACCCTATTAACTGATGACCCTGGAGCAATGGGCACACCAACAGTAGAAGGATTCGATTTATGAGCCATGATATCAAGTTAAAACATGAGGATGTTATCATTACCCGAATGGGTAAAGGTTTTCTCGGTGAGCGTGTTGTTTATCGTGGTAAAGACTTACACCACCAACTTAAGGATTATCAGTGGCTTGAACTATTTTCCTTTGGAATTACTGGTCGAGAATTTACCAAAAACGAACTAAAACTACTTAATTTTATCTGGGTGAGTACTAGCTACCCTGATAAAGCTATTTGGCCAAATCATATCACCGCACTTGCAGCTTCATCAAGAAGTACCGCATCATTGGCCCTCAGTATTGGTATGACTGTTTTTGAAGCATCAATTTATGGTGGGAAACCCATGAAAGTGGGTATCGATTTCTTTATACGGGCGGTTAAAGAGAATAAAATGGGAGTAAAAATTGAGACCATTATTGAAAGTGAGATAGATAAACATAAGGTTATTTTTGGGTATGGGCGACCATTAGCCAGCATTGATGAGCGAGTTCCGCATGTGATAAATTTTGCCCGCCAATTAGGGCTCGGTGATGGCGAACATTTAAATATGGCGTTAGATATTGCTCAGTATATGAAAAACTCAAAGGGCTTACGTATAAACGGTGCAGCTATAACCTGTGCTTTAGGTGCTGATTTAGGTTTTTCAGCTGAAGAATTCCACCTATTTACAACACCTTTGGTAATTGCTGGCATGCCACCATGCTACATTGAAGCAAAAGAGAATCCTGAAGGGAGTTTCTTACCTGTTCGTTGCGATCGAGTATCCTATACTGGTGTCGATAAAAGAGCTTGGGATTAACTATGGCGATAGAGATTTATTTATAACTAAAAAGTAGCATTAAAAACAGATAAGAAGCTATATCTCAACCTAAACTCACAGAAAATTGGTTGACGCTATAGCTTTTTTATTTAGCCCGATACTTATTAAGTAAAACCCTCTATTAAAAAGTTTTACTAATTGCCAAATAAACGCTGCGTTCAGCTTGCGGTAAATCATTGGGAATATTAATTTTTCCTGCCGTAACATTAGCCGAACTAGGCTCTCGAATATCATCATCAAATAAATTAACTACACTAAATTCAAGCGCAACATCGCTGCTAGGAAACTGATAATTAGCCGTAACATTAACTAAGGTATAGTCATTTAATTCTGCACGTACATCGCCTGGTACTCTGGCGCGATTTGCAATATGACTTATTTGACTATTGAGTTTCAAACGTTCGTTAATTTGCCATTCGACTCTAGCATACATCTGTAAACTAGGGTGTTCTCCAACATTACCATTAACGATAGTATCTTCGGCTTTTACATAGGCTATATTGCTACGTAAAACGATATTATCTTGATAATGATAAATTAAATGTGCTTCAAAACCACTACCAGTTCTTTCTCCCTGATTTTGTGCTGTCGCGGTACCCGTATTCCCGTTTTGCACAAAAGTAATCAAATCATCAATTTTATATTTGTAAAAATTAAAGTCCATCGAAAGCTCTGGTGAATAGCGGTACGTAAACGCAAGCTCTATGGTATCAATATTCTCAGGCGTTAGCTCAATATTACCTAAAGCGACAGGATTATTTAAAGTCAGTAATTCAGCAAAAGAAGGTGCTCTAAATGCTCGGCCGTATAAAAATTTTGTCGTTAAATTTAAACTTGTTGACCAAACAAGCGCGAGTCTCGGGTTAATTGCTGAACCAATATCAGTATAGTTATCATACCGTCCACCAGCTGTCAGCTCCCAGTCAGCAGCCAACTGCATGACCCCCTGAATATACATAAAATAACTTTCTCTATCTGCTTCTGGTAGAAAAGTTTCTGCGGTATCAGAAACATCTTCAACACCATTTGGTCGAGGACTAAAGTCAGCAAAGAAATTTTTACTTTCAGTTACTTTATAAAGATTTTGTCGTTCATAACCAGTACCAAAACTGATCTCGGTACTATCAAAGCCTCTATATTTAGTATTAAGCTCAATGTGGGTTGTTTCTTCTTCCCAACCTGGGTTCCCTATCAAGCCGTCAGGAAAAGCCCCTGAAAACGTGCCTGGAGGTAATAACCGGAGATCTTCATCAATACTTTGACTTGAGCCATAATAACTTGCTTTAACCGTTGCAAAGTACTCAGGCAAAAATTCTATTTCTTTTAAAGCGATATTTACAATATGTTTATTGCCACTAGAGTTGCCCTGGTCATCTATAGCTTCTAAAGCTCCTTGTCCCGTTTCAACATCACTTCTTTCTTGAAACCCAAGATCAACATTAAATAATTCATTTTCTGCCGAAAGCCAGATATCAATGGCGTCAAAACCAACATTTACGTGACCAGGTGCTAATGATACTGGCTGAATACTATTAGGAGCACTGGCTGCGTCTAATGCACTTTGTGCGTCAGCATCGATCATGCCGTCGTATCCATCGCTACTTAGGTATTCAAAATTTGCAGAAAATTGCCAGTTACCGAGTTCAAGTTGGGTATTAAACCAAGTATTCACGGTGTTAAAACTACCAACTTTAGCACCAACTTCATTGGCACGGTTTTTATCAGCCTTTTTGGTGATAATATTGATAACACCAGAAAAAGCATCTGCCCCATAAAGTGCAGAGCCAGGGCCTCGAATAACTTCTATCCGTTCAATAGCGTGAATGGGGTATTCCCCCCATACAGTATGATTATCACCTCGAACAACGCTTTTAGTTGAAGTACCGTTAACCATGAAAAGTGTTTGCGGTGTAAAAGTAGTTGAAATTCCACGAAACCAAAATTCTGGTGCCATATTTTGACCACTTTTCGAAACATGCAAACCAGGTACAGTATCTAATACTTCTGATAGATTTCTAGCACCCATATTACGAATATCTTCAGCAGTGATCACAGAAGCAACAGAAGGCGCCTTTTTTATCAGTTTTTTACTGCCAGTAGCTAAAGAAATAAATTCATCATCACCATAGAAATCAGCTAGCGATTCTTCAAAATCAACAAAATCATCTGCATAGGTAAAAGCATTAACCGTATGGCTCGATAAAGCTAGCACAATTAAAGAGCTGAGAACTTTTCGGGCAAATACCATGTAAACCACCTTTATTTTTTCCAATTAGTAACAATACGTAAAGTTTAGCTAAATTGCCGCTCAGTGTAATGAATCACCAATACTTTTCAACATAATTATTTGTTTTAAATAAATAATTACTCATCAATCGGAATGATAACCTTGACCGTTGTGCCAACAGTTAATTCACTCTTAATAGTTAACTCTGCCCGCATAAGCGCACAAAATTTTTGCGTAATTGCCATACCTAAGCCTGTGCCTTCAAATTTTCGAGTTTGACTACCATCTATTTGAGTAAACTTGTCAAAAATAAATTCAAGCTTATCTTGAGCAATACCAACACCCGTGTCAGCAATAATTATGTTGAGAAATTTATCATCAGAAGAGATAGCAAAGGTAATATCTCCGTTAGCAGTAAATTTACAAGCATTACTCAATAAGTTTAGCAAAATTTGCATAACTTTTTGTCGATCTAAATTTAGAGTATGTTGCTCAACAGTGATTGCTATCGATAGGTTATTTCCATTAGCATCAGCCATAGGTTTAACTGTCTCAACCGTTTCATTTATCAAGTCTTTTATATCAACAGGTTTGCTATTCAAATCCATCTTACCCGCTTCTATTTTTGCCAAATCCAATATGTTGTTAATTAACGCTAGCAAAACATGAGCACTACGAATGCTCTTATTTAGATCTTCCGCTTGAACGGTCATGCATTCCAATTCAAGATCTTCGCGAACTAAATCGGTATAGCCAATAATAGCTTGCAATGGCGTACGTAATTCATGACTAATATTGGCTAGAAACTCTGATTTCAATCGGCTCGCTGCCAATGCTGCATCACGTGCAACAACAAGCTCTTTTGTTCGATAAGCAACTTCAGACTCTAAGGTATCTCGATTTTTTTCTAAGGCTAAATTTTGGTTACCGAGCGTGGTCATCATTTGATTATAAATACTAGCCATTTGTTGGACTTCTAATGGCCCGAAAACCTCGGCATTAGTATAGTGACCGGAATCTCTTGCTTGCGCCATAGTGTGAGACAATCGTAATAAAGGTGTAGTCAAACGGTTTAAAACCCACAACACCAACAGCGAAAGTAATAAGGATAATATCGCGGCAATAACAATATTATTAATCACAATAGAATATTGTACTGCATGAAGTGCTTGCTTATTATACTCTAACAGTATATAGCCTATAACTTGCTCTTTTTGAGCGGGCTCATCAGGCTCGATTAGCTCAATATTATCATGCTCTTCAAGATATTTTACTGGTGCAAAGAACGTCCATGTTAACTCTGTTTCTTGATAGAGCTGTAAGGAGGATAATTGTCTATTTAGCGTTGAACTTGCAGTATCACTTTCATTTTTGGAGTTATAAACAAGGATTGTGGCATCTTCTTTATAAACAGAAATACTATCAACAGATTGAAAGCCTAATGCATTATCAATAGCATCTCTCGCATTTTCTTTACTACCAGTGAGTAATGCTAAAATGAGACGGTCGGCCAAATTATTTGAAATTTGTAAACCAGTCTCTACGGTAGACTTTTTTAATTCAATACTGGTCTGCCATGCTGTAATTATTGAAGTGGTTATTGCCAAGCAAGTAAAGCTCGCAAAAAATAATAACAATAGCTGTTGTTTAAAGCTCATTTTAGAATTAAATAAAGAGTTACTTATTGGCATACAAATTACTCTGGAAAAGTTAGCTGAAAGCTTTTTTGCTGCTCTTGATCATATTTGAAACCTAAATGAGCTGCAGTTCGTAAGTTTACCGCTAACAATGTCGATATTAGTGCCGAGAAAGGCCTTGATTCAGAGCCAATACTATACTCATTGATCATTTTATATAGTTGCTGACCAAGTCGATAGTTATCAGGGTACGTAGAAAAAAGTGCACCTCTTTTTGCATGCGATGGTTTACTTGAAAAAACGACAATATCATCATTCCATGCTTTTTCTAAAATAAACGGCAATGTTACTTTGTCTTGTGAGGAAATACGATCAATCGGCAGCCAAATAGCATCCTTTTCAGATAAGCCATTAGTAAATAACTGCTGATAAAATTCAAGCGCTTGTTTAGTCGAGTCAACTCTCTTAATATCAAGTCTATAGCCTTGTGATATCGCTGCTGATTCAGCTAGACTCATTAACCAACCATTAGCATTACTATAGGCAACATGTATGGTGTTAACTTTCGGCGCTACTTGAGCTAAATACTTAAATAAGTATTTAGGATCAGTAATTAAGCTAATGCCGGCAATAGTATTTGGTGTAATAGGCAAAGCACCAGAGATAACAGTAAAATCATCTTTTAGTGCTCTCGCAAGTTTTAATCCTGAACGGCCTAGCACCAAAATCTTTTTTATACCTTTATCATTCAGCTGTTGAGTTATACGCTGACTGTCAAAGTTTTTTGCAAGTGAAAAAACATCAAGCGGTATCTTTTTGCCGTCATTAACCCTGCCACTCTCAACACCAGAGACTATTTCTTGATAAATAGACTTATAGGGTTCGGAAACATTTGGATAAAAAATAGCAATATCATTAGATTGCGCTGGGAACGCTAACCAGCACGAAAAAAGATAGGTTATCAAAATAGTAAAAAATCTAGGACGACGCAACAATAACTCCCTGTATATTGATGAATAAAAGCCCGAAGAAATCATATTTTTCGTCAAAAAAAACCTAGGTAAATCAATTACAGGAATAAAAATGACGCACAATGACTGCTAACTTACCGATTTTCTCACTCAATTCCATCTTTGACAATAAATAAATAGCAAAACGGGCCAATTTTATAACATTCCTTGTTTACAACAAATTTATACCTTTAAACTATTTTATATCTTGCTTTCGTCTGGTTTTAAAGTCCGAATCTGCAAGCCATCTTGGCCAATCGCTACTATTAGCTAGCTTACTAGCAATATCGACAATTAAGTTAATATCTTGCTCTACACCACCGAGTGACCAGGCGGCAGAATAGTCATCTTCTTCTTTATGATAACGATGACTTATATATTCGGGGTCAGTATCGCCTAAACTCATAAATAGTAAGCTTGGAACACCTTGTTTTGCCAAGGAGAAATGGTCAGAACGAAAAAACAAGCCATTTTGAGGTCGAGGATCCATTTTCACTTTACGCTGTTGTTTAGCTGCAGAAGCGGCCAAGTAATTTTCCATTTCTGACATACCATTACCGTATTGTAAAATATAGTCAACAGCGTCTAGCGCGTTCATACCGTCAATATTTAGCATAGCAACCATACTTTTCGTAGGTACAATAGTACCGAGTGCAAATAGTTCAGAGCCAATCATACCTGTTTCTTCAGCGGTAAAATTAACAAATAAAATTGATCGTTCAAATGGTTTTGTTTTATGCCTAGCCATCAAAATTCGTGCTATTTCTATTGTTGCAGCAGTACCTGTAGCATTATCAATAGCACCGTTATATATTTTAGGGCCATTTTCAGTCTGCTTAGTACCAAAATGATCCCAATGGGCGCTAATAACAATATATTCATTAGGTCTGACTGAACCAGTAATCTTTGCAACAACATTGTTAGATTCGGCATTTTTAATGTTACTTTTCACCGTTAAATTAGCGCTTTCACCTAAACTAACCGCTTTAAAATCTTCGCTCAATGCATACTTTTGCATTTCATTTACTGACATGCCGGCCGCAGCAAATATTTTTTTCGCAACATCATGCTGAATCCAACCCATAATAGGCAGTTTATTGATATTTTTATCACTATCTACAAGAGTATATCTACTTCCCGAGTTAGAGCTCTCAACCACGCTCCACGGATACGCAGCTGGCGCCGTTTGGTGAATAATAAACACCGCTTTAGCACCTTGCCTAGCAGCTTCTTCATACTTATAGCTCCAGCGGCCGTAATAGGTCATAGCATTACCCGTAAAAAGCATATCATTTTGTGTCGCAAAACCAGGATCATTAACCAGAACAACAACAGTTTTGCCTTTCACATCAACATTAGCATAGTCATCCCATTGATATTCAGGGGCATTAATACCATAACCAACAAATACTAACTCAGAATTTTCTAAGCTTACGCTACCACCTACTTGCTGTGTGCGAGCTGTAAAATCACTGCCGGCATTGAAGGTATTGTCGCCAATAATGAGTTGCATACTTTGATCTGGTGTTACTCTCGCCATGGGGACTGGTTGATAAAAACTTTTCTGATTGCCTGGCATTAGCCCAATAGATTGATACTGTGTAGCTAGATAGCTAATGGTTAGTTTCTCTCCGTGTGTTAATGGCCCTCGGCCCGCAAATTTATCAGACGCTAGAACTTTAATATCTTGATGAACTTTGGCTAAATCTACAGTGACATCAGCCAAGGTGTTACTATTTACGCTGGGGCTACTTTTTAGGCAAGAACTCAAGCTTAATATAACTAAAAGCATGACAGGATATAATAAATTGATTTTCATTAGTTATTTCTTTAATCATTATTCGTATAAGTGACAATATACACATTCAAAAAGATAAATACAGGTTTCTTATGACAATATTTAATCGTAAATCTAGCTAGGCTTGACGCCTGCTTTAGCAAGCTGACGTGATAATAAATCAACGAGTTTATTTACATAAGATATGTAGCCATTTTGATCATAATTAACCGAATACTTGTTCATAAAGCCATGCAAAAATTCACTTTTCTCCAAAGTCACTTGACTCTTATTCCTTAACGCTGATTGCAAGTCAGCAATAGAGAAATGTGACTCAAAGGCAGGCAAAATCAACTGTATCGGAATGCTTGGGGTTAGCTTAGTTAAATGTCGAATTTGGCTACTATAAAAACAAATAGCATGTAAAGTGTGGGGAGTTATTTGTTGTGACAGTAACTGCCATATAGCACTCCCCCCAACACTAAAGCCAATCAATAATTTGGGGCCAGGTATTTTCTGTAACTGATACGAAATTTTGTTAACGTAACCATCTAAAGCAACATTAGCCATAAAGTATTGATAAGCATCTTGTTCAGACGTAAATAAAATGGGTTGATTTTGATATGGGCCAACCGTATAACATTTAATATCAAACGCACCACTAATACGTGATGTAACCTCTTGGCACAAACTTTCAAATTCATCTGTTAAGCCAAAAACATCCGCAACAAAAATTATATTCAATAATGAGTCCTACAAAGTCAATTTGGTGAATATTTAACTAAACTACGATAAATAAATTTTCACATGCTTTTTAAAATATTGAAAGGACATTTAGACCCAGCACTAGAAATAGCTGACTCGACCCGTTAGAATCTAAGTATAGAAATTTTAATAATGAACTACGAGAAACATTCAGATGGGCAGAGCATACCAAAACCGTAAATTATCTATGGCCAAAACGGCTGGTCAAAAAACTAAAGTTTATTCAAAATATGGTAAAGAAATTTACGTTATTGCGAAAAATGGTAGTCCAGACCCTGATACTAACTTGTCATTACGTCGTTTAATTGAAAAAGCAAAAAAAGACCAAGTACCTACACACGTTATCGACAAAGCGATTGAAAAAGCAAAAGGCGCTGGTGGTGAAGATTACGCAGAAGCGCGCTACGAAGGCTTTGGTCCCGGTAACTGTATGGTTATTATTGATTGCTTAACAGATAACGGTAACCGTACCATTAAAGATGTTCGCCAATGTTTTACTAAAACATACTCTAAAATCGGCTCATCTGGCACCGTTTCACACATGTTTGATCATCAAGCCGTTTTTGCATTTAAAGGTGAAGATGAAGAAACTGTATTAGAGACATTAATGATGGCTGATATTGACGTTACCGACGTTGATTTAGAAGACGGCATTATTACCGTACATGCACCGCATACTGAATTCTTTAAAATTAAAACCGAGTTTGCTAACTCTATGCCGGAGTATTCTTTAGAAGTTGAAGAGATCACTTGGGTACCACAAACTTATACTGAAATTTCTGGTGAAGATGATTTAGCTAACTTTGCAAAATTCATTGATATGTTAGAAGATTGTGACGACGTTCAAAACGTTTACCACAATGCTGATATTGCTGAGTAAACTTACGCAATACAGATTAAAAAAGGCATCATCATTGATGCCTTTTTTGATTCTCCAAACTAAAGTCATTGCCCAAAAACATGAGTCCATAACATAATAAAAAAGAGGTACACCATGATTGATTTTCGCTCTGATACCGTTACCCGCCCTTGCCAAACGATGCGTGACGCAATGGCAAATGCTGAAGTAGGTGATGACGTTTATGGTGACGACCCAACAGTAAACGAATTAGAGCTGTGGGCAGCAAAGCGTCATGGTTTCGCCAATGCAATGTTTTGTAGCTCGGGAACACAAGCTAATTTATTGGCATTAATGGCACACTGCCAACGTGGCGATGAATACCTTTGTGGTCAACAGGCTCATAACTATAAATTTGAAGGCGGCGGCGCGGCAATCATAGGCTCAATTCAGCCACAACCTATTGAGAATGAAAAAGATGGTAGCTTGTGCTTTGAAAAACTAACCGCGGCAATAAAACCTGACGATAGCCATTTCGCTCGTACGACATTATTAAGTATAGAAAATACTATTAATGGCAAAGTTTTATCCTTGGAATATATGGCTAACGCCCGTGAATTTACCAATCAGCATAACCTAAAATTACATTTAGATGGTGCCAGAGTCTATAACGCGGCAACTGCTTTAAACGTTGATATTACCGAAATCTGCCAGCATGTAGATTCAATGTCTATTTGCCTTTCAAAAGGGCTTGGCGCGCCAATTGGTTCAATACTATTAGGCTCTGAAAGCTTAATTAGTGATGCCAAACGCTGGCGTAAAGTTGTTGGCGGCGGGATGAGACAAGCTGGTATTATAGCCGCGGCAGCAAAAATAGCACTTGAAGAAAACCCTAAGGTATTACAGCAAGATCATGACAATGCTAAATACTTAGCCCGGCAGTTGAACCTACTACCTAATATTGAAGTAAATGAAGATCACGTAGAAACCAATATGGTATTTGCAAAATTTTCAAACACAATTGATATTAATAATATTGTTGAGCAGCTAAAGGCCAAAAACATTCTGCTAACAGCAGGAAATCCCATGCGCCTAGTAACGCACTTAAATATTAATAAAGCAGATATCGATAACGTCATTGAGCAATTAAGTACTTTATTAAGTAATTAAAACCCTATTATACTCAAGCCACTTGAAAATGCAGTTTCAGAGTTAAGCTAGGAAATCAGAGCAAGGCACAGCACGCAGGTAATGGTTATTCCCTTATCAAGTGCTGCAACGCTGCACTGGTTTTCTAGCTTAGCTCCCGCAGGGTAAGGCGATAAAGGGTCATCTCCGGCGTTATTGATTTTTACAATGCGACTGCAAGGATGCAGAAGGTAGAGCGAAGCAGGATGCCAGAGCCGAGAACAACCATTCCTTTCAATCAATGTCTTGGTGCTAACCCTTTTTCGACTTGTTGAATCCTGCATTTTCAAGTGGTTTGGGTATATTACTATTTGGACTAGCGTATTTAAACAATACGCTAGTGTTCAGGTCATTCGAGTGTGGACAACTGAGCTCGATAACTGAGCTCGAAAACAAGCTATTTTGCCAACTTTTCAATCATAGTATTTACTGCTGATAAATGCTCTGGATTGTTATGGCACATACCTTGAAATACTGCACATATATCGAGGAAGTCTGGTAATTCAGTACGCTGGGCTAACTTCATCAAACGTTTAGTTAAACGAAGTGAAGCAACTGGTTTCGATGCTATTTCACCGGCAAGCTCATTCACCTTAGCTAGTAAGCTTTCTGGCTCTGTAACATCTAACACCACGCCTATTGCTTTAGCTTCAACAGCATCGATTACGCGCCCAGTAAAAGTCAGCTCGGCAGCCTTTTGATAGCCGATTAACCTTTGCATAAACCATGCTCCACCATCACCAGGAATAATGCCTAAATTAACAAAGGTCTCACCGAATTTTGCTTTTGTTGACGCTATTCGAATGTCACACATATTGGCAATATCAAAACCGGCACCTATTGCGGGGCCGTTAACCGCGGCAATAACTGGCACTTCTAATTTATGTAATGCTAATGGAATACGTTGAATTCCTTCGCGATAACGTCTTTCAAGCTCTTGAACATCGCCAGCGAAATCACCTGCCCGCTCAGCCATATCTTTAATGTTACCACCGGAAGAAAAAGCAGAGCCTGCACCAGTAATAATCAATACGGCAATTTCTGGGGTTTTATTTATCCATTCAACGGTATTGACAATATCATCTGCGATTGCAGTACTCGTCAGGGCATTACGCACATCATGACGGTTGAAAGTTAAAGTAGCAATATTATTATTTAACGATAAAATACAATCAATTAGTGCAGGTAATGAAGACATTTCAACCTCGGTTAGTTTGTTTTTATAAGAAGATTTATCAGTAGTTTAGTGAACAGCTAATTATGATTTTTCAACAATCTTTACCTGTTGCCAATAAGCCTCTAATTCATCTAAAGAGTGTTGTTCAAAGTTTTTTTCTGAGTTTGTTACTCGCTGTTCAACACCATGAAAACGCTTAGTAAACTTTTGATTGGCTTGACGCAATATAACTTCAGGGTCTTGTTTAGCATGACGGCATAAATTAACCACCGCAAACATCAAATCACCTAACTCTTCTGCTAAAGCAGTGTCATTAGTGTGCAGCTCTTCTTTTACTTCTTGAACTTCTTCTGCAACCTTGGCAAATACATCATCAATGTTGTCCCAGTCAAAACCAACATGGGCACAGCGTTTCTGAATTTTAGCCGCTTGAGACAATGCAGGTAAATTACGAGGAATGTCAGCCAATATACTTAACGCTTGGTCGTTATTCTTGTGCTGACGTTCCTTTACTTTTTCGTTTTCCCAATTAGCTTTAATCGCTGCGTCTGATGCAAAATCACTACTGGCAAATACATGGGGATGGCGACGAATTAGCTTCTCACAAATCGCAGCAACAACACTATCAAAATCAAAACGCTTTTCTTCGCTACCAAGTTGGCTATAAAAGACCACCTGAAATAGCAAATCGCCAAGCTCTTTTTCAAGCTCAGTAAAGTCTTCTTGCTCTATCGCATCAGCGACTTCGTAAGCTTCTTCGATAGTGTGAGGAATAATAGAAGCAAAGGTTTGTTTTATATCCCACGGGCAGCCAGTTACAGGGTCGCGCAATGCCTGCATAATCCAACGCAGCTTTTCCATTGAGGGTTTTGCCATTAACATAATTTACTCACTCTACCTACCCACTACTTATAATCTTTTAACGTCAATAACATCATCAAGTTGATTTAACTTGGTCATTAAACGCGTTAATGCTTCGTTATTGCTAATTTCTATTTTTATGCCCATGCTCATACTTTGTTTTGCGTGGTCGGTATTACTTTCAAGGCCAATAATGCTAACTCGTTCATTAGAAATAATGGTTGAAATATCGCGTAATAAACCTTGGCGATCACTACCAATAATATTAATACTAACTTGGTAGCTTTGGTTATTTTCGATACCCCATTGCACATCAACTTCCCGTTCCGGTTGCTGATTTAGTGCATTAGCAAGTTGTTCACAATCAAGGCGATGCACCGATATTCCTCGCCCTTGAGTAATAAAGCCTGATATTTCATCTCCAGGCACCGGTTGACAACATTTCGCCATATGCGTTAATAAATTACCAACCCCTGAAACTGTAATGCCATTACTATCAGCGGCTTGTGTTCCCGCCTGTTGCGGTTGACGAACTAAACTTTGCGGATCAATTTCTTCTACCGGCTTAGTTTTTGAATCAAGTTGCTGTAAAAAGTTAACCACTTGTAATAAGCGAATACTACCAGCGCCAACACCGGCAATAAGGTCATCATTATGAGTTAAGTTAAAGCGCTCTGTCGCCTCTGACAAATCAACTTTTGCTAAGGAAAGTTGGACCTTTGCTAAGGCATTTTCTAGTAACTCTTTTCCGGTAATAATATTTTTATCGCGGTCAAGTAAACGAAAAAAGTGTTGAACCTTGGCTCTTGCTCTTGGTGTATGAATATAGTTTAGGCTTGGGTTTAACCAATCTCGACTCGGGTTAGGTGTTTTGCTGCGCAACACTTCAACTTGGTCACCGGTTTGCAACTTATGTGTAAATGGCACAATACGGCCAAAAACCTTAGCACCAATACAACTATGACCAACATTAGAATGAATGTAGTAAGCAAAATCTAACGGTGTTGCGCCGCTTGGTAAATCAATAACATCGCCACTTGGCGTAAAAACATAAATACGGTCTTCAAAAACCTGGCTGCGCAGTTCGTCAATTAGTTCGCCACTTTCAGAAACATCTTCCTGCCATTGTAATATTTTCCTTAACCAACTCACTTTTTCATCAAAGCCAGATGTTTTACCGCTTGCACTACCCTCTTTGTAACGCCAATGTGCTGCTACACCTAGTTCAGCATCATCGTCCATTTGTTGCGTTCTGATCTGAACTTCAATAGCTTTGCCTTCAGGACCAATAACAACAGTATGAATTGATTGGTAGCCATTACTTTTAGGTGTGGCAACATAATCATCAAACTCTTTAGGTAAGTGTTGCCAACCGGTATGCACAATACCCAATGCGCCATAACAACCTTGCACTTCATCAACAACAATGCGAACAGCACGAACATCAAATAATTGCTCAAAGTCTAACGACTTTTGCTGCATTTTTTTCCAAATGCTATAAATATGTTTAGGGCGTCCGTAAACCACACCTTTAATATCGGATTCTTTAAGTTGATTTGAAACGTTATCAACGAAATCAACCATGTAACGCTCTCTATCAAGACGTTTCTCATCTAGCTGTTTAGCAATTTTTTTATAAACACCAGGGTGGAGGTATCGAAAAGCTATATCTTCCAACTCCCACTTTAATTGACCAATACCTAAGCGGTTAGCCAAAGGTGCATATATATTAGTGGTTTCTTTGGCAGCTAAAACTCGGCTCTCTTCATCGCTATTTTTAACCAATCGCAAATGGCATAATCGCTCAGCAAGCTTAATCACTACCGCGCGCACATCATCCACCATAGCGAGTAACATGCGTCGAATATTATCTATTTGATTTGCACTAACTTTGCTCGATTGAGATTGTTGCAAAGCTTTGATAGCTTCCATTTGGCTTACGCCTTTACATAGTAAAAAAATCTGTGACGAAAAATGCTCTTCAATGAACTCCAGTGAAATACAGCCATCTTCAAAAAGAGGACAAATAAAGGCAGCACATAACGATTCAGTATCAAGGTTCAAACCTGATAGTATTTCGACCATTTCTAGCGATTTAGTTTGGCAAGAGGTATTGGCGTCAAAAAAATGATGTACTTTTTGCCATAACTCTTCTAACGATTTTTTTTTCGCTGCGTTTAAATCCAAGGTGTCCAGCCATTGTTCAAAGCTTGCTTCTGACATTTGATGTGATTTACGCACTGAAACCATGAGATACCCTACCTTTGACTTAAGTTAATCAATAAACTTCTAGTAAATAACTAGATGTAAAATAGCCTAATTGTCTGAGACTTATAGACTAAACATTACCATAGTTTCAACATGCTTTGTTTGTGAAAACATATCCATTATCGCTATTTTTTCGATTTTATAGCCATGCTCTACAAGCAGCTTAGTATCACGAGCAAGAGACATTGGATCGCAACTAACATATAGGATTTTTTTAATATCAAATTTAATTAATTGGATTAAAGCTTCATAGGCACCAGCTCTGGCAGGATCAAGTAATGCTTTAGTATAAGTTGATAATGCCCAAGATTGGTCTTCCCATTCACTGTTTAAATCAGCTTGATAAAAGTGACAGTTACTTAAACCATTTGCTTTAGCGTTATCACCAGCACGTAGCACCATATCCTGTACCCCTTCAATACCAATTACTGATTGAACACATTGAGCAATAGGTAAACTAAAATTCCCTAAGCCACAAAATAAATCTAATACAACATCATCTTTTTCAAGGCTTAACCAAGCAAGTGCCTGTTTAACCATATTTTGATTCACATTATGATTAACTTGGATAAAACTAGTCGCCGAAAATTTAATATCTAAAGTATCAGTTAACGCATAAAATAATACGCTATCGCCAGATAATGGCGCTACTTGCTTACCATCATCGATGTACACCGAGTATTGATTTTCATCAGCAAACTGCAACCATAGCTGATTGTCTGTTTTTGACATTTTACTTAACTGGCGAACTACAACAGCATTGTTATTCGCTGCAATTATTTCGATATGTCCAATAGCATTCTTACCAGAAAGCTTTGGCAATATACCCCTTAACTGAAGAAATATATCAGAAAACTCAGGAACTAAAACTGGGCAAGACTTTATTTCGGTCAGGTTATTACTTTCTCGCTGTCGAAAGCCAACAATTGGCTCGCCGCGTTTATTATATTGCACACCAATTCTAGCTTTTCGACGATAGTGCCAAGCGTCACTGGTCATCGCAGCCTGCCAAGGTAAATTGCCATCAATCGATTGACGTGAAAATAACTGCGCTACTTTGTTCTGCTTAAAATCAATTTGCGCTGTATATTCCATATGCTGCAAATTACAGCCACCACATTGGTAATAATGGCCACACTTAGCTTCTTTTCGCTCGGCACTGCTTTTAACAAGGTTAATCAGTTTTGCTTTAGCAAACTTGCTATTTTGCTGAGACACTTTCACTTCTGCTATTTCACCAGGTAAAACTCCGTCAATAAAAACTGGTTTTTTACCCATAGAAGCGACACCACAACCTTGCTGGTCGAGGCGAGTAACAGTGACCGTGACTGGCTGTTGAGCTTGTGATTTTTTAGGACTTGCTTTGAAAAAATTTGCCATAGTGATTTATCTTTACCATCAACAAACAGCAAAATTTATATATTTGCTGTCTGAGTATATTATTTTCTATTTGGTATTGGCTTGAACTGTGCCATTATACGATTATTAACCCAATGATTTTACACTAAAGCTCGGCAAAAAATGCATAAAATAAGCCTGAAAGATTGGGTAATTTTACTTACGATCGTTCCAACAGCCATCATCAGTATCATTGTAGCGGGTTATTTATCTTATAGCCGTTATCATGAACTCGATCAATTTATTTACCAAAGAGCCAGTAGCATCATAGATCCGCTAGCAATTAGTAGCGCTGCACCATTATTGGAAAAAAAAAGAGATAGTTTAAGAACACTTATTGGCTTTAGTCATCGTAGTCAATCGGACATTATAAAAAGCATTGCTATTTTTACCAAAGATAATCAAGTATTCGTCACTAGCTCCTACCATGGCGACACGCATACAATGCGAGTAAAAGCGGGGCAAAATTTACCAACTCGCACTCAGTATGATGACTATGGCGATTACTTGGTTTATCGAGCCCCAATCATAGATGAGTTCACTCAGCGGGATAGCACTTCAACATTAAGTAATAGTGCTGACATCATTGGCTATATCGCCATTCAAATAGATAAGAGCAGTGTTAAGTACGCACAGCAAGATTTATTAGTCACCACCAGTCTTATTTTACTTATTAGTATTATTATTAGTGCTATTTTTTCATTTAAGTTAATTAATAACGTAACACGACCTATTGCTTCAATGGTGCTCGCTATTGATCGAATTCGTGAAGGAAAAATTGAAAGTCGCATTAGCGGGCAACTAATTGGCGAGCTAAACTTTTTGAAAAATGGCGTGAACGCGATGGCACAATCTTTAGGTGACTATCAAGATGAGATGCAACGTAGCATTGATCAAGCCACCATAGATTTAAGAGAAAGCTTAGAACAATTTGAAATTCAAAATGTTGAATTAGATATTGCTAAGCGCAAAGCTCAAGACGCCAATAAGGTTAAATCAGAATTTTTAGCCAATATGAGCCATGAATTAAGAACACCGCTAAATGGCGTTATTGGCTTTACTCGACAAGTATTAAAAACTCGCTTGAGTGATACACAACGAGATCATTTACAAACCATTGAGCGTTCTGCGGGTAATTTATTATCAATAATAAATGACATTTTGGATTTCTCTAAACTTGATGCTGGCAAAATGGTTATTGAAAATATTCCATTTTCTATTCGAGAATCAGTAGAAGAGACACTAACATTACTTGCACCCAGCGCACATATGAAGAATATTGAGTTATCGTTGCGGGTGAGCCCTCAGCTACCTGATTCATTGATTGGTGATGCCATGCGTATCAAGCAAGTGTTGGTGAACCTTGCTAGTAATGCTATTAAGTTTACCGATAAAGGTGCTGTTGATATCAATATTGATGGCAATGTTATAGCGAAAGATTTATATAAAGTAAGAGTTACTGTTGAAGACACTGGCATAGGTATATCAAAACAGCAAAAAAGTTCAATTTTTGAAGCCTTTGGCCAAGGCGATAAAAGTGTCACACGTATTTATGGTGGTACAGGTTTAGGCTTAGTTATTTCCAAACGTTTAGTCGCCGAAATGCGTGGCGGAATTGGTTGTGACAGCATCGAAAATGAAGGCTCTACATTTTGGTTTACCATTCAGTGCGAGCTTAATCCAATACCAACGTTACCCATATCAATACCAGAGCAATTAGTCAATAAAACAATACTCTACTACGAACCTCATACGCCAAGCCGTTTAGCAACCACTGAAATATTATCAAGTTGGAAAATGCAAATTACTTGCTTAACCCAACGCAACGAAGTTGAACAGTTGATGTCGAATAAAGAGCAAATATCAGCCTTCGATTTTGCCTTAATTGGTCATAACGTTACACCAGCTGCGCTTAATGAACTTAAAGCACTTGTTTTTACACTGCAAGATTTAATTCCTGCAGTGCATTTAGCAATAAATAGTAACTCACCAAGTCTGCATGAAGCACTTATATCAAGCGGTGCTAAAAGCTGTATCAGTAAACCCATTACCGCACAACGGCTGAGTAAAACGTTATTACCTGCTACGCCTCCCGAGCAAGCAAGACTATTTGATCTCCCAGAAAAGAAAGTGCCGATTAAGGTATTAGCGGTTGATGATAATGAAGCAAACTTAAAACTGATAAAAGAATTATTACTCGAGCAAGTGCATGAAGTTACAACCGCTACTGATGGTGCACAGGCAGTAGAGCTGTGCCGACATGAAAAGTTTGCCTTAATATTTATGGACATTCAAATGCCTGTGCTAGATGGTATATCGGCGTTGTCAATTATTCGTCAACAAACATTAAATGAACACACACCAATCATAGCAGTAACAGCTCACGTCTTTGGCGAAGAAAAAGATAAGCTATTAAGTAAAGGGTTTAATGCATTTATAACCAAGCCTATAGATGAAGCGATGCTCCATCATTCAATTTATGAGTATTGTGATTCAAACCTATTAGCCAATGGCAACGATCAAGCCATTGCCGCACCAACAGCGAAAGTTATTAAAAGTGCTAGGCCGACTATTATTGATTGGCCGTTAGCCTTAAAACGCGCAGGTCGAAAAGAAACGTTAGCTAAAGACATGTTTATAGGTTTAGTAAACAGCCTACCAGAAAGTAAAGTAAGTATTTCTGAAGCATTGATTTCACAAGATGTTGAACAACTAAAAGTATTAATTCATAAACTAAATGGTGCTTGCTGCTATTCTGGTGTACCAAGTTTAAGTACTGTTACACATGAACTAGAAACTGAGCTAAAGCGAGGCATAGCTTTAGATGATTTAGAACCGGAATTTTTTGAATTTTTTGAACAAATAGATTTAGTATTAGAAGATGCCACGAAGTTCATAAAGAAGCTTTAAGAAACATTAACTAGGCTGATAACTAAGTTAACACTGCCTATAGCATGAAATGACACATAGAAACTCAGTCGTTAGCGCATTTTTATATCAGGCGAGGTATTAATATCACCATCTTCAGTGATCACAGCAACACCTGTATTACAGGTTAATACCGCTAAACTATGTCCTTGTTCATTACGTACAAAACGTAGTTCATAAGCAAATTTCCCTAAACTACTCGCAGAAAACTTTTGCGCAAGCGATAACTTAGCCCACCAAACTGATTGTTCGTGGGGTTCCTGCCTTCTATCTACAATAGGCTGTTTTTGTAATTGCATAGCAACTCCTAAATTAGCAGCGGCTGATTGATAGTTGCCACTAAACACAATTCAAGTATAGAACATAAATAATTTCTAGCTGATTATTATACCAATCTGTATAAGAAAGTGAGCGCATAGCGAGAGTTTAAAGCCTCAGAGATAAAGCATTGATTACAGAGAAGGTTGTTCGCGGAAACTTAATCAAGACGTGATATGTAGATAATGATTACTCCCTGAAGTGGAAAGAGTATAAAAACTATTGAGATAAAACCACAAATGCGGTGGCATATTTAACTTCATCAGAAAGTGATATATGCCAAGTTTTAGCACCTAGCTTTTCGGCTAAAGTTAACGCTTTAGAACTTAATACCAGAGTCGGTTGACCTGAGTCTAATGAGACTATCTCAAAATGTTGAAATGAAACGCCAGAAGCAATACCCGTACCGAGAGATTTTGCTGCCGCTTCTTTGCCAGCCCAACGCTTTGCGAGAAAACGTTCAGGCTGTTTTATAGACAAATACCGTTGAAGTTCATTTTCGGTCAACACACGTTTAGCTAATCGTAACTGCGCATTCTCAGCCATCTTAGCAATACGGCGAATATCAACTATATCTGTTCCGATACCTATAACCGACAAAACTTACTCCTTTAGCTTACAGCAATATAATACTTACTACTTATACTAAACCGCGTGCTTCGAGCATTAAACGTTTCATATCGCGTATTGCTTTATCTAAACCATCAATAACAGCACGAGCAATAATAGCGTGGCCAATATTAAGCTCAATTATTTCAGGAATAGCCGCAATAGGCTTAACATTGAAATAATTTAAACCATGCCCTGCATTTACTTTTAAGCCCAATGAGTGAGCATATTCAATGCCAGCAATTAAACGTTCAAGTTCAACCTGTTGTTCGTCTTCATTGCCGGCATCAGCATATTGACCAGTGTGAATTTCAATATAAGTCGCTTTACTTTCTAGCGCTGCATCAATTTGGTTTTTATCAGCATCAATAAATAAACTGGTTTGAATACCTGCATCAGCTAGCCGAGAAACAGCAGCATTAATTTTTTCTTGTTGACCCGCAACATCTAATCCACCTTCAGTGGTTAATTCAGCACGCTTTTCAGGTACTAAACAACAAAAAACTGGCTTAACATCACAAGCAATATCAAGCATTTCATCAGTAACTGCCATTTCTAAGTTCATGCGCGTATGTAATGTTTGCTTTAATACATGAATATCTCGGTCTTGGATATGGCGACGATCTTCACGTAAATGTACCGTAATACCATCAGCACCAGCATGTTCAGCAACAGACGCAGCGTAAACAGGATCTGGATAGTTTGTACCACGCGCTTGTCGTAATGTGGCAATATGGTCTACGTTTACGCCTAATAAAATATCTTTCATACTCAATCTCTTATTTTAACTACTAAAGTTACTATTGAAGTCATAATGACAGCTATACTTTTTTATTAAATAACTTACGGCTATTTAATGGTACGCCGCCGAGTAAGTGGTTAATTACTTGTCTCATTAAAATTTTAAATGTTGTTAATGTCGCGGGATTGGAAAAGTCTTGCTCTGCGATAGCTTGCAAATGCAATTGGTCATAACAAGCTTGTTTAAGTACTGTATAAGCCGGAATAAAGCCATCTCCAGGCAAATAATAAAACCCAGAAGCAGTGTGTTCAAAAATCAAAGAAAAGTCAAAAGAAACACCAAGCTCATCGAGCAATACCAATTCGAATTTACGTAGAGTTATTTCCAGCGACGTCTCATCGAGCAAAGACTGCAGGCTAGCTTGATACTGTTCAAAAAGCGCCCAACAAGGGATATTTTCCGTTAATAACTTAACGAGTAATTCATTGATGTAAAAGGCACTAAATAGTGCGCTTTTCTTTAAAGGTATGGATTTTCCAGCAGGCTCTATCCGTGCTAAATTTCTTAAACTGTATTGCCCTTTCAGAGTGACATTAACAGGAAGAAAAGGTTGTAACAAAGCTTTACGGCTTGATTTTACTGAGTGACCAACATAACTCAGTGCCGCCACTTTACCTTCTTTCTCAGTTAACAGGTCAACAAGAACTTGGCTCTCTCGATAAGGTCTACTATGTAAAACAAACGCTAACTGAGTAGTTTCTTTCATTAAACTCTCTACACCATTAAGCTAAGCTATTCTTTGAAATTCTCTAATCGAGATTAGCCAGAATAATCATCACCGTAGCCTAAACTTCTCAGTGCTCTTTCATCATCAGCCCAGCCAGACTTCACCTTCACCCAAGTTTCTAAGAATACTTTACGGTCAAATAAAGTTTGCATATCGCGCCTTGCTTCTTGGCCGATGACTTTTAGTTTTTCACCTTTATTGCCAATCACCATACGCTTTTGACTACTCCGCTCAACTAAAATTAACGCGTTAATATGCAAGATGCCTTTTTCATCTACTTTAAACTGCTCTATATCAACAGTAGTGGAGTATGGTAATTCATCGCCAGTAAAGCGGATCAATTTTTCACGAACAATTTCAGAAGCCATAAATCGGCTAGAACGATCAGTAATATAGTCTTCAGGAAACCAAAAATCCCCTTCAGGTAATGCTTTTAAACAAATATCCTTAATCGCATCAACATTATCACCTTTACTGGCTGAAATCGGCACAATGTCCGCAAAACTGTGCTTAGCGCCTAGTTCTTGCAAGTGTGGTAATAAACTATCTCTATCTTGAATATTATCAATTTTGTTCACCACTAAAACACAAGGAGCACCGCTATTTTTAATTTTTGTTAGCACCATCTCATCATCATTTGTCCAATGGGTGCCTTCAACTAAAAATACAATGGTCTCTACTTCTGCTAACGTGCTACTCGCCGCACGATTCATTAAACGATTAATGGCACGTTTTTCTTCAGAGTGTAGACCCGGCGTATCAACCAAAACAGCCTGGTGGTCTTTTTCAGATAGAATACCTAAAATACGATGGCGAGTTGTTTGTGGTTTACGTGAAGTAATACTGACTTTTTGACCTAACAAAGTATTAAGTAAGGTTGACTTACCAACATTTGGACGGCCGACGATGGCAATAAGACCGCAATATTTTTTTTCTGTAGTCATGAGTTTGTTATCAACTTAAGGTGTCAAAAAAGCTTACTTAGCCTTTTCGATTAAGGTTAAAACTTGCAAAGCAGCTGATTGCTCAGCCTTACGACGGCTGCTGCCTTTAGTAATCACTTCGTTATCCAGTACGCTTGTTATACATCGAACAGTAAACTGCTGGTTATGTGATTGCCCTGTTGTGTTAATTACTTCGTACTGAGGTAAAGGAATTTTTCGTCCTTGCAAATATTCTTGCAAGCGTGTTTTTGGATCTTTCTGTTCATTACCGGGCTTAATATTAGCTAAACGTTGCTCAAACCAAGTAAGAATTAAAATCTTACATGTTGGTAAGTCAGAATCTAAATATACTGCCCCAATAATAGCTTCAACAGCATCCTCAAGTATAGAATCACGACGATGACCGCCACTCTTTAACTCACCAGGTCCTAAAATAAGGTGCTGACCTAAACCAAAATCACGCCCTACTTCAGCTAAAGTAACACCTTTAACTAAGCTTGAGCGCATTCGAGTTAAATCACCTTCAGCATGTTCTGGGAATTGTTTAAATAAAGCTTCAGCAATAACAAATCCCAATATGGAATCACCTAAAAATTCTAAGCGTTCGTTATGGGCACCTTTTGCACTACGGTGCGTTAATGCTTGTAACAATAACTTTGGCTCTTTAAAACTATAGCCTATTTTTTTCGACAACCGCGCGATTGCTACTGGAGTATTTAGCACAATTATTCAATTCCACCAATACGAGACAAGCGTACACCCGTAGGAACCCAACGTGGCAAAAAGCTTTCAGAAGTGCGTTCAAAGTCAAAACTCATCCATACAGCAACAGCTTCACCAACTAGATTCTCCTCTGGTACAAAACCCCAAAATCGACCATCTAAGCTATTATCACGGTTATCACCCATAACAAAATATTGATTTTTAGGAACTAAAAATTCATTTGCTTGAGTACCACCTTGTTTAAAGTAATGCTGCGTGCGTGGCAAAATTTTCTCATTAACCAATAAGTCATGAGTTTTATCTCCCATGGTTGATGTATAGCGAGTTAATGGCATACCATCATCACTATAATCCGTCTTATTTTTAAATGTTTGCTTTACTTGTTCAAAGTCAGGACACTTATCATCTGACTCTTTACAAGCAGGTTTTATATAAATTATTTTATTTCTATAAATAATTCTGTCCCCAGGCAAGCCAACAACACGCTTAATGTAGTCAATTTGGGGATTTATTGGGTATTTAAATACCACCACATCACCGCGTTCAGGCAAACCTACTTCAATAAATTTGTTACGCACTACAGGATCACGTAATCCATAATTAAACTTATTCACTAATATAAAATCACCATCAAGTAACGTTGGCATCATAGAGCCAGATGGAATTTGAAACGGTTCATAGATAAATGAGCGCAATATCAATACAAAAGCAATAACTGGAAAAATTTGTACTGGGGTATCAATAAAAAAAGGTGCCTCGAGAATTTTCTCTACTATTTTTTCATCTAATTCGCTTTCACACTGTTCCTGAGCATTCACCAGTTTGAGCTGGCGCTGTGGCGCTAAATAAAATTTATCAGCTAGCCACACAATGCCCGTAATAACGGTAACAATGACTAAAAATATTGAAAAGTAAACTGCCATATTATTCCTAATGTGTAATTAGCTATATTTCGTATAGTTCTAATTAATTATCTAATTTAAGTACAGCTAAAAACGCTTCTTGCGGTACTTCAACATTACCGACTTGTTTCATACGTTTTTTACCATCTTTTTGCTTTTGTAATAATTTTTTCTTACGAGAGATATCACCACCGTAACATTTTGCCGTTACGTTTTTACGTAATTGCTTCACGGTAGTACGAGCAATTACGTTGTTACCAATTGCCGCTTGAATTGCGATATCAAACATTTGGCGATGAATTAATTCTTTAAGTTTTTCAACTAACATACGACCACGTGCAACAGAGTTTGCTCTGTGAGTGATCATCGCCAGTGCATCAACACGATCACCGTTAATCATGACATCAACACGAACCATGTCAGCGGCTTCAAAACGCACAAAATTATAATCAAGTGAAGCGTAACCACGACTAGTTGATTTTAATTTATCAAAAAAGTCCATTACCACTTCAGCCATTGGTAACTCATAGGTTACGGCTACTTGGTTGCCGTGATAAATAATGTCTTTTTGTACGCCGCGCTTTTCAATACATAAGGTAATTACATTACCTAAATGCTCTTGAGGCACCAAAATATTTGCTTGTACAATTGGTTCGCGAATTTCTTCAATATTGTTAATTGCCGGTAAGTCGCTAGGGTTATCAATAGATAAAATATCACCATTGGTACAAGCAATTTCATAATTTACCGTTGGCGCTGTTGTGATCAAATCAAGGTCATATTCACGAGCAAGACGCTCTTGAATAATTTCCATGTGCAACATACCTAAGAAGCCAATACGGAAACCAAAACCAAGTGCTGATGAATTCTCTGGTTCAAAGAATAAGGAAGCGTCGTTTAAACTAAGTTTATTTAACGCATCACGGAAGTTTTCATAATCATCAGAGCTGATCGGGAAAATACCGGCATAAACTTGTGGTTGAACCTTTTTAAAGCCTGGTAGTGCGCTTTCAGCTTCTTTCTTAAAGATAGTAATAGTGTCACCTACAGGTGCACCATGAATTTCTTTGATACCAGCAATAATGAAACCAACTTCACCTGTTTTCAATATGCCAGTATCTGTTTGTTTAGGAGTGAAGATACCGACTTTATCAATAATATGTGCTTGCCCGGTAGACATAACAACCATTTTATCGCCTTTTTTCACTTGGCCATTTATTATTCTAACCAGTGATACAACACCTTGGTAATTATCAAACCATGAGTCGATAATCAATGCTTGTAACGGGGCATCAACCTCGCCTTCAGGTGCTGGAATATGTTCAACAATATCTTCTAATACATCTTCAATGCCAATACCTGTTTTAGCAGAACATTGCACTGCATCAGTCGCATCAATACCGATAATATCTTCAATCTCTTCACTAACACGCTCAGGATCTGCTTGCGGTAAATCAATTTTATTTAATATCGCGCGAACTTCTAAATCCATTTCAATAGCGGTATAACAATTGGCAACCGTTTGAGCTTCAACACCTTGCCCTGCATCAACAACAAGTAAAGCACCTTCACATGATGCCAATGAGCGCGAAACTTCATAAGAGAAATCAACATGGCCTGGTGTATCGATAAAGTTGAGTTGATATACTTCACCATCTTTTGCTTTATAGTCAAGCGTTACACTTTGCGCCTTAATGGTAATACCACGCTCGCGCTCAATATCCATTGAATCAAGCACTTGGGCTTCCATTTCACGTTCTTGAAGGCCACCACAATGTTGTATTAGGCGATCTGAAAGCGTTGATTTACCGTGATCAATATGGGCAATAATAGAAAAATTTCGAATATGTTTCATAAATGGGAAGTCAAATAAGCTTGTAGTTAATTCAATAATGGCGAGATTTTAGCTAATTTAGCGCGCTGGGGCTATCTTTTGTTGCGATTCAATCAGTGATTTCTGTAATAGCGATGTTTTGATTTTGACGACGAATAATTTTTGGCGCTAATTCCGCACAATTTTCAAGCTTACTTTGTTGCTGTTTAGCCAATAAAAAACCGGCATAACCACCAACTACAGCAAATATAATAGCGAAGAATTCATGGCCAAGTATATTATTGTTTACTAACCATTGCCCAAGCCATGCTGCTGCAAGCAAGCCAAACAGCGGTAGTAAATATACCTGCCACGCAGATGATAACAATGCAGACTCGCTCAAGCCGATTATCACTTTGTCGCCTAACTGCAATGGTATAGTTGATTTTACCGTTAAAGAAAGCTGCTTTTGAGGAAAAGCCTTCGCCACTTGTCCACTGCCACAATTATCAATTTGTTTACAACCGCTACAAGTGGATTTTAACTCACTAGTAACGGTAATATTGTCATTTTCAATCGCAACAACCGTTGCACTCTCTTCAATCATGGTGCAACTTTCGGAATAAGTTGCACCGAGTCTGCAATGGCTTTAGCCGTTTTAGCCGGGATTTTACCTACAACACTGACCTCAAAACCATTCACCACTTGATTTAATACAGTTGTTGCACCATCCATCACATAGTCAGTAGCACGTTGCGTATATTCACTACTATTAACATAAACAGAGACATCAACTAAGCCATCATTGAATAACATAAATTCTACAGGCTTCTTCGTCGTTGAAATACGATGACGATTAGCATTGATTTGTTTAAAACCTTCTGGCAACCATTTGACCTGCCATTGCAATGTTTGCATTTGATAACCCTCAGGTATTTCAATCACCTTAGGTAACTTGCTTTGCTGTAATTTTTGCAAACTTTCACCAAGCTCAGGAGTAATGTCTAAATGAGTAAATTGAATTTGCTCTAATAATTGCCCTGTGCGTGAAGCTATCGCTAACTTGAGCAGCATACCTGTTTTTTGATCTAACCATAGCCAATGACCATAACGGTGAGGATCTTTAGAAACAATACGTATTAATTGCGCTGGACGACCCAATACGCGGCTACGTCCAACAGAAATAAAGTCATATGTTTGTGAAAGTGTTGTCGCATCCATCCTTAAAATAGCAGGAATGGGACCAGAAATCTGTTGAGAAACAACTGAATATGGAGGTAATTCTGGCTCAATATAACTGACAACATTTTTCTTACGTAAAATATCGCGTCGAGGGCCATTGAGTAATGAGAGGATTTCTAATTCATCACCATCAGCGTTTACACCATGAAACCAGTGGTAGGGTTCAGCTTGATTATTTTTTACTACAACAAAGGAAGTACTAAAATTGAGGGATTGCAAAGATTGTGCAAGGCGTTCAAGCCAAGGTTCGGCTTGTTCAGTTTCATTGGCTGTTACAGATGTGCTTATGGTTACCAATAACAGCAGACTACGAATTAATTTCATTTAACCGGATCTTTAACCTTCTCTTGTTTAGCTTGTTCGCTAACATCAACAGAGCTTAACTTAATTTGTTGTTGATGATCGGATAATAAAGCTTGAAAACGACGTTGTTGTTCAACAAATGCCTGTTTTTCATTGGTGCGACTAGTTTGTTGAAAGTTCAAACTAACGGGTTCAGCAATACCACCAAATGGCATCGTTTTAACCACCTGGCTTTCTGGCAAAATTACATTATTGTCAGCTGAATTTTGTTGTACGCCCATTACCATCAAACCTGCTGCTGAGGCAGCAATTGCCATTTGACCAAACGGTTTAGCAAGATGTACAACTTTAGCTTTGAATTTCGCTGCCAAGTTATCAGACGTTCGAGGAGCTAGTACTGTTGGTTCATCTGCTATTGCAGCGGCAATTTCTGAAGATAAATCTAAATTGATCACATCAGATGTTTCACCACGCATTACATCGCCCATTAAATGGTAACGATCCCAAGTTGCAGACAAGTGAGCGTCATTGAGTAAATCCACAATGATTTCATCGTTGGGCTGATAACTATCAACTACTGATGATACTGTCTCAAACTTATTTTCACTCATAATGACACCTTAAAAACTAACTCTTCATTAATTATTTAGTGAATCGTCACTAAATAATACACTATTTACGATTGTTGCATTTATTGCTGCTGTAATAATGGTCGTATTTTCTTATCTACAGCATCTCGTGCTCTAAATATTCTTGAACGTACCGTCCCAACAGGACAATCCATTACCGTTGCAATTTCTTCGTAACTTAATCCTTCTAGCTCTCTTAGGTTGATTGCTGTTCGCAAATCTTCCGGTAATTGCTCAATAGTTTTAAATACGACTTCTTTAATTTCATTGGTCAGTAATAACTTCTCTGGTGATGCGTTTTCTCTCAATGCCTCACCTGAATCATACATTTCAGCATCTTCTACATCGATGTCTGAACCCGGAGGCTTGCGCCCTCCCGCTACAAGATGATTTTTCGCACAATTAACCGCAATGCGGTATAACCATGTATAAAAAGCACTATCACCTCTAAAATTAGGTAAAGCTCTATAAGCTTTAATAAATGCTTCTTGCACTATATCTGGTACATCACTATGGTTCTTTACATAGCGTGACACCAAATTTGCTACTTTATGTTGGTACTTCGTTACCAGCAGGTTAAATGCGTTTTTATCGCCACGTTGTACCCGCTCAACCAACTTTTGGTCCACGTTCTGTTCGCTCATTTGAGCCTTATCTCCTACTAACCATTTAACTTTATATACATCTGGCTCATGGCAAACGCATAAAGTAGGACTGGCCTTGCGCTAAAAAGTTCGATAAATATTGAAAAAAATTAAATTTTATTTATAAAAATTGTTTTGGGCTGTTTTGTCACTGCAATAAAAGTTAATATTGAGCTATCAATTATTGTACCTTAATTCCAAGAATATATGAATCAGCAACACAATTGCGACGTTTTAATTATCGGTAGTGGCGCAGCAGGATTATCTTTAGCACTGCATTTAGCTAAAAATGCCGACGTGGTTATCCTCAGTAAAGGCCAAGTTAATGATGGCTCAACATTTTACGCGCAAGGCGGCGTTGCCGCAGTATTCGATAAGAGTGACAGCATTGATGCCCACGTTAACGACACAATAATAGCAGGGGCTGGCTTATGCGATGAAGCCGCGGTGCAATATACCGCAGAAAACGCCAAAATGTGTTTAGAGTGGCTGATTGATAAAGGTGTTAGTTTTGACCGTGATGTACCAACAGATAACGGCGATATTAATTATCACTTAACCCGCGAAGGTGGTCATAGTCACCGCAGAATTCTTCACGCTGCCGATGCTACAGGGCAAGCAATTCAAACCACACTAGTTTCGCAAGTAAAAAATCATAGTCGAATTCGAATTTTTGAACGTTACAACGCCATTGACTTAGTTTGCCAAGAAAACGCCTCTACGGGTGAGAATCAATGTAATGGCGCTTACGTATGGAACCGTAATAGCGAAAAAGTTGAAAGCATTTTTGCTAAAAAAACTATTTTAGCCACCGGCGGTGCAAGTAAGGTTTATCAATATACTTCAAACCCTGATGTTGCCAGTGGTGATGGCGTTGCCATGGCCTGGCGCGCAGGTTGTCGTGTAGCCAATATGGAGTTTAACCAATTCCATCCTACTTGTTTGTTCCATCCAGAAGCTGGTACTTTTTTACTCACTGAAGCATTGCGTGGTGAAGGCGCTATTCTACGTCGCCCTGATGGCAGCCGTTTTATGCCAAGCTTTGATGAACGAGCAGAACTTGCCCCACGTGACATCGTTGCTCGTGCCATTGATTTTGAAATGAAACGCCTTGGCGCTGATTGTATGTATTTAGATATCAGCCATAAATCTGCTGATTTTATTAAACAGCACTTCCCAACTATTTATGAGAAAACTCGTTCACTAGGTATAGATATTACCAAACAGCCTATGCCAGTTGTCCCTGCCGCTCATTATACCTGTGGTGGTGTCATGATTAATAAGCAAGGTAAAACAGATACTGAAAACTTATATGCAATAGGCGAAGTATCATACACTGGCTTGCATGGGGCGAATCGCTTAGCGAGTAACTCTTTATTAGAATGCCTAGTGTTTGCCCGAGCTGCCGCTTCAGATATCGAAGAAAAGCTGAGTCACAAGCAAGCTTATATAAAATTGCCCGCATGGGATGATAGTCGTGTTACCGACTCTGATGAAGAAGTGGTTATTCAACATAATTGGCACGAATTGCGCCTGTTTATGTGGGATTATGTTGGTATTGTTCGCACGACAAAACGCTTAGAACGTGCATTGCACCGAGTAGAAATGCTACAAAGCGAAATTGAAGAATATTACCGCCATTTTAGAGTTAGCAATAATTTACTTGAACTACGTAATTTAGTACAAGTAGCTGAGCTCATTATAAAATCAGCATTAAACAGAAAAGAAAGCCGCGGTTTACACTACACGCTCGACTTCCCTAACATGCTTGATGAAGCAACAATTACTATTTTAAAACCTTAAGTTAAGCTATAAAAAATAGGCTATAAGCGAGGCTAAGCAGTCTCGCATGGAAATTGTCTTAACCGCATAATTGTTCGAGCCATTCTAGCTTGGTCTTTAGCAGTTAAACTATCTTTGAATATGTATTTCTTACTGACACTGCTGTCCGTGAATATTAACCAATAGCCCCATAAATTGACTTGAGATTGGGCAGATAACTGCAATGCTTTTCGGTTGTTAAACTGACACTCTCCAGTATCCGTCAACAAGAAAAAATCAGTCTGCTGAAGAAAAAATGTCGCAAAGAACGTTGATGATTTTCGTTGTAAAAATAAAAGAATTAAGTTTCGGTGGCTAATAAGTAAGAAAGTAAATAACAGTATTATTAGGGTATACCAGAGTTTAAAACCAAGCATGAACAACAATGTGATATAGCAACAGCCAAAGGCAATTAGAAATTTCAATATCGCCTTAACTTCAGAAGGCGATACCTCAATATTAAACCTTAATGCGCTGTAGTATAAATTGCACCATGGCGTTAAGTTCTTTGTCTTCACAAGTTTCATGTCCCATAAACCAAGCAAATAACTCAGGATCTTGGCACTCTAATAAACGCTCAAAGGTTGCCTTATCTTCTTCAGAAAGATCATCGTACGCCTCTTCAACAAATGGCATAAAAAGCACATCTAGTTCAAGCATTCCACGTCGACATGCCCAGCGAAGTCGAGGTTTATTATCTGTTAATGACATACATCACCCTATTTAGTTAAATCTGCTCTTATTCTAACAAACTCAAGTTAAAAATAGCCACGAATTGATCATCAAATAAGATAATTTCGATAACAATTAAAATAGCAGAAAAAAATGATATATGGTTGTAATTAGAATAAATGTCCTCATTTATTGTTGTATTAGTCTTTTTCTGCATTATTGCCGGATACCAACACCATGAATAGTAACTTACCTAGCTATAACGAATTACCCGATGTATTTGCGATTGCTCTCAATAGTTTTAAAGCAATATCTTTAACGGGAGAAGAACAAGCGAAATATTTACAAGGGCAAGTTACTTGTGACGTTAATAGTTTAGCGCAAGAGAAATTGCTAACTGGTGCGCACTGTAATGCTAAAGGTAAAGTTTTCTCCGCTTTTCGCTTAATAGAACGCAATAGTGCATATTTACTATTACAGCCAGCAAGCTCTATCGAACAATCTTTAGCTGAATTGAAAAAATTTGGTGTCTTCGCCAAAGTTGAAATATCTCAAGCAAAAGACATTGATTACCTAGCAATAGCAGGCAGTAAAGCGGCAGAAAAAATGGCTGAATTATTTACGCAAGTGCCTGATACCTTAACGCCTGTTATTCAAGAGCAAGACACAACTCTAGTTTACATTGCTGGTGAAATGAGTCGTTACTTAATTATTGATAATGCAGATAACTTAGCAAAAGTTTCAGCCAAGTTTGACTTTCCAACTTTTAACGACAACGTTTGGCAATTATTAGAAATTTCTGAAGGTTTCCCGATACTTTCTAAGCAATATATTGCTGAGTACGTGCCGCAAATGCTTAACTTACAAGCTATTAACGGTATTAGCTTTACTAAAGGTTGTTATTTAGGACAAGAAACTGTTGCTAGAATGCAATACCTAGGTAAAAACAAACGCGCACTCTTTGCCCTTACCGGCAACGCAGTGAATGCCAATACGGGTGATGTTATTGAGAAAAAGCTTGGTGAAAATTGGCGTAAAGCCGGTGATGTACTTGCGGCATATCAAGCAGATGATAAGCAAACATATATTCAAGCTATTTTGGCCAATGATGTTGATGCATCAACCGAATTACGTATAAAAGAACACCATATGGGATTAATTATTTCCACACTCCCTTACAATATAAGCGCTGACGCCGAATAGGACATATTATGAAAATTTCTGACAACAAAGTTGTTGTATTACATTACGCTGTATCTGACAGTGAAGACACCTTAATTGATAGTTCTTATGACCATAGCCCATTGGCTGTGATTCAAGGCTCTCATTACCTTATCCCAGGTTTAGAAGAAGAATTAGTTGGCCATGAAGCTGGTGACAAGTTCGAAGTAGCCGTTACTGCAGAAAATGCTTACGGCGAAAGAGAAGACGGTTTTGTGCAAACCGTGCCAAAAGCAATGTTTGCCGGCATTGAAGATTTAGATGTCGGTAGTCAACTACGTGCAACAACAGACGAAGGCGAACAAACTGTTATCGTTATTGATGTGCAAGATGATGAAATCACAGTAGATGGTAACCATCCATTAGCCGGTATTGACTTAAAATTTGATGTTGAAATTTTAGAAGTGCGTGATGCCACTGAAGAAGAATTAGAACACGGTCATGTGCACGGCGAAGGCGGTTGTGGCCATAGCCACTAAGACGCATTAACTATTAACGAAAGACAGGATGTCTAGAAACAGCCACGCACCTGCGTGATACCGTTCATCGACGTGCATGTTCTTACATGGATGTAAGTTACTAGAGTAATGCATGGAGCAATTACCGGGATGCACTAATGTCTTAAAAGACATGCTGTCTGAGAAAGGCCTGAGCATATACGCTCCTGTGCTATCGACATACAAGGATGTATTAATGCCGTGAAGGCAGGATGCCTAAGAGCGGCCATGCACCTGCGTTATACCGTTCATCGTGAACATAAAGGCACTGATATAGTGCCTTTTTTGATCTTACCTTAAAGTACTTACCACCTGTGCTTTAATATCAGCGTAACGCATATGCTGACACACCGCGAAGTAACTCAATTGACGCACTTTAGTACGCGTAAATAGCGGTACACTCATACCTGATAAAAACCGGCAAATAGTGTCGATAGATAAGCCTTTAGGTAATACTGTAGCAGTAGCTTTTAAGCTCGAAAAATGCTGTTGTATTTGCGCAATTGCCAGTGCTATTGTTTCTGAACTAATCGCCAGTTGATTATTTGAATACGGTAATACTGCCACTTGCCCACGGCAAACCGAACAATGTCCACAGTTTTCAGGAGCAAATTGGTCGTCAAAATAATGCGATAATTGCTTCGTTAAACAACGGTCACTTTGAAAAAACTGCACGAGTTTGCTAATACGTTCTATTTCAGCATGCTCTTTTTCAGCAAAATACTGATAAAGCTGTTCAACTAAATCAGCATTATCTAACGCCGCCATATTGACACTAAAAACTTCAGTCGCCTTTTTCGTTTCCAGTACGATATGTTGTTGATCAGCTAAGTATTCCAACGCTGAGACAATTCTTTTTCTTGGCGCTTGATAACGAGAATGCATCAGTTCAAAATCAGGCTCTCCCCAGATTTTTTTCATTTTCGCACAGCTAAACACTTGCGCTAAAAACTCACTTCTATCGGCATTAAAGCCACTAACTATTTGTTCTTTTGGCGTGACAAACTTAAATTTAAAGTCAGCAAAATAACTAAATTTAGCGGTAATAATTCCCATCAGCTCTAACTGTACTAATAACGTTTTTAAAGGTAATTGCTTAATGTTACTGGCGTTAGACAAAGCTAGTACTTGCAGCTCCCATTGACCACCTTGCACTTCATTACGAATATTTTGTAATACATAATCAATGCTAGCGCGCTCTGGCGTATCAGCGTAAACAAAGTTTTCAACCGTATGAATGCCATCAAGGTTTGCTAAAGTAAAACATGCAGAGTTTTGCTTGTCTCGTCCTGCTCGGCCAATTTCTTGGCTATAATTTTCGATAGATTTAGGCAAGTCGTAATGTATAACAAAACGAATATCTGACTTGTCTATGCCCATGCCAAACGCAATAGTCGCGACAACAATGCTCGTTTTTCCCTGCATAAAGTCTTGCTGGATTTTTTGCCTTACGTCATCTTTAAAGCCCGCATGATATGCCTGCGCTTGTAACCCTTGTTGCTGTAAAAATTCAGCAACTTTTTCCGCACTATGCTGCAAAGTCACGTAAACAATACCACTGCCTTGATGATGATTTATAACATCAAGCAGTGTTTGATGTTTTTGTTTTTCAGCAACAGGTAAAACTGACAAATCAAGGTTATTTCGATAAAACCCTGTTTGCACTATATGCTCTGACGCAATGGCAAATTTACGCGCCATATCCTGTTTAACTTTTTTCGTTGCTGTTGCGGTCAACAACAACACCAACGGAACATTAAGCTCCTGACGATAACGCGGAAGTTTCAAGTAGTCAGGACGAAAGTTATGGCCCCACTCAGAAATACAATGGGCTTCATCAACCACTAACATCGAAATAGCAATCGACTCGATAAACTGGCGAAAACGTTCATTCTTAAAACGCTCTACTGAGACCATTAATATTTTAATTTTGCCAGAACGAACATCACGAGTAACTTGCTGACTTTGCTCAAATGATAAAGTCGAATCAATACTCGCCGCTGGTATGCCTTTAGCGTGTAAAAACGCTAACTGATCTTTCATTAATGCTAATAGTGGCGATACCACTAAGGTTAAGTGAGGTAAATTAATCGCCGCCAATTGATAACAAAGCGACTTACCTGCACCAGTGGGAAATATTGCTAAAGATGAGTCTCCGCTAAGTAGCTGGGATATCGTTTGCTCTTGCCCTGTTCTAAATTCATCAAAACCAAAAGTTTGTTTAAGTGACGAGTGCAATTGAGAAGGTTGCGTAGCAGGCGTAAAGGTAGTCATAAGTATTTCACATTAAAATGGGCATTAATTAATATCGCTATCATACCTTGTGAACACAAAAGCATTTAGCGCTTCTAAATAAAAAGTATAAGCGATAGTTTAACAAAATTAAGTACCACAAAAGGTATGATAATTCTCATCACCATCACTCGGCGCGTCTTGATATAATTTTGTGTTCGCTGAATTGTCATAAGGCTGCTGCAATACGGCTAAAAACTCATGTAAAGCGGATAAATCTCCAGTTTCTTCGCTTATTGCTAACACCCGTTCAACATGATGGTTTCTTGGAATAACTAGCGGGTTAGTTTTTTCCATTAATGCTTTAGCGGCAACTACATCATCAGAAATTCTGCTATACCAGCGTGTTAGCCATAGTTCCTGCTCTGACGGCTCAGCTTCTGCAGCATGTTCAATGAAATTATCTACCTCTTCCTGAGTTAAACTTTCAGCTAAGGCGACAAAATACTGGGTGTAATCTAACTGTTGCTTCTGCATGATAGCCAGTAAGTCATTGACCAGTTCAATATCACCTTCAACCAATTCAGCGATGCCTAATTTATTCCCCATCATTTCAAAATAACCATACTGTAAATCATTGGCAAATTGCTGTAACAATGGCGTAATTTTGGCTAACGCGATATCTTCACCTTCGTCGACCAACGGTAATAAACAATCAGCAAGTCGTGCCATATTCCACTGTATTATTTGACTTTGATTACCAAAGGCATAGCGTGCATCTCTATCAATTGAACTAAAGACAGTATCGTGATGATAATGATTCATCATGGCACATGGACCGTAATCAATGGTTTCACCTGAAATAGCGGTATTATCGGTATTCATCACACCATGAATAAAACCAACACGCAGCCATGAAACCACTAGCGCAACTTGCTTGTCGAGTACAGCAGCGAAAAAGTCAAGGGCATTCTGACTACTGAGCAGCGCTTCAGTCGAGCGTTCATCTGCTCGTGGTGTTATTTTTATTTCAGGAAAGTGACGTTCAATGGCAAAGCGAGTCAGTTTTTTGAGTGACTCAATATCTTTACGCACAGCAAAGTATTGAAAAGTACCCACACGAATGTGACTGGCTGCAATACGTGTAACCACTGCACCTGGATATGGCCTTTCTCGATACACAGCGTCGCCTGTCGCCACTACAGCTAAACATCTTGTGGTTGGCACACCTAAGGCAGACATCGCTTCGCTCATGACAAATTCACGTAATGCGGGGCCTAATGCACATCGGCCATCACCACTACGTGAAAAATGACTCGTACCTGAGCCCTTGAGCTGCACATCCCAAGTATTGCCTTGTTCATCTGTTACATCACCTAATAAATGCGCACGACCATCTCCTAGTTGTGGGTTAAAGTGGCCAAATTGATGGCCAGAATAGGCTTGAGCGATAGGTTTACTGCCCTTAATCAATTGATTGCCAGAAAAGTACTGCCCAAGTAATTCATTATCCTCTTCTACAGAAAAACTAAGATCTAATGTACGCGCTAAAGGACCATTCCACAGTAATAATTCTGGCTCTGAAACAGGTAAAGGAAACGTTTCGTGGTAAAAATTTTTACCTAATTCATGATACTGATTAGAAAGCTTCAAAAGACTCACTCCGTTAATAAAATTCGTGCTATCAATGCCAACAGCAACAATTAGCTAATATGATTATATTTCAGCTGCGATGACTGATATTTCAACTAACAAGGCTTCTCTAGCCATTTTAGCGGCAACACAAGCACGTGCAGGTGCAAAACCTTCGGGCACCCAAGCATCCCAAACAGTATTCATCTCAGCAAAGTAGCTCATATCTTTCACATAAATAGTTGCCGATAAGATGTGCTTTCTATCGCTACCTGCGTGTTCTAGTAATGTATCAACTTTAGCAAGCATGGTTTGCGTTTGCTCAGTAATATCTTTAGTGGCATCAGCAGCCACTTGACCACATAAGTAAATAGTCCCGTTATGCTTAACAATACGGCTCATTCTCTGCTTTGTTTCTAATCTTTCAATAGTCATTTAAATTAGCACTTCTTATTGGAGTTATTATCTTCATTGTATTCTTTTTTATTTCATTACGTATATACCCAAGTTACTTGAAAATGCAGTTTCAGAGTTAAGCTAGGAAATCAGCACAAGGTGCAGCACGTCGGTAATGGTTACTCCCTTATCAAGTACTGCAACGCTGAACTGTTTTTCTAGCTTAGCTCCCGTAGGGCAAGGCGATAAAGGGTCACCTCCGGCGTTATTGATTTCGAAAATGGAACAACCATTCTATTCAATCAATGCCTTGGGGTTAACCCTTTCTCGACTTGCTGAATCGAGCATTTTCAAGTGGCTTGGGTATAGTCATAGGCTAAAAAATAAAAAACGCTACGGCTTCGTTAAAACACTCAACTAATTTGCGCCCCCTGTTAAGATTGTTGATAAAATAAAACCCCAAAGCTTTTCAGTTCTGGGGTTTTAATTAATTCGCAGTAAAGTGCTTTATTTGAAGTTAGTTTGCCTTAGTTCAAGTTGACCGTTCTTCAGCATCCATGCTGTCACTGCATTAGTACATCCTGTACGTCAAAGCACGGAGCTGACGCTAGTCAGTGAGTACTTTCGACGCCGAAATAATGCGAAATAACAAAAAAGAAAGTCGCTTTATTCCCACTCTATTGTTGCTGGCGGCTTACCACTGATATCGTAAACAACACGTGAAATACCATCAATTTCGTTAATAATACGATTAGACACTAACCCTAAGAAATCATATGGTAAATGTGACCAACGTGCGGTCATAAAGTCAATGGTTTCAACACAACGTAACGATACAACCCAATCATATTTACGCGCATCGCCCATAACGCCTACTGAGCGTACTGGTAAGAAAACGGTAAACGCTTGGCTGACTTTTTTGTATAAGTCATGGTTGTGTAATTCTTCAATGAAAATAGCATCTGCGCGACGTAATAAGTCAGCATATTCTTTTTTCACTTCACCTAGAATACGCACACCTAGCCCTGGACCAGGGAACGGGTGACGGTAAAGCATATCGTATGGTAAACCTAGCTCTAAGCCAATTTTACGTACTTCATCTTTAAATAATTCACGTAATGGCTCAACTAAGCCCATTTCCATATCATCAGGTAAGCCACCAACATTGTGATGAGACTTGATAACATGTGCTTTACCTGTGGCTGATGCTGCTGACTCGATAACATCAGGATAAATGGTACCTTGAGCTAACCATTTGGCATTTTTAAGTTTCTTTGACTCTTCATCAAATACTTCAACAAAAACATTACCAATGATCTTACGCTTAGCTTCTGGTTCACTTTCATCAGCTAAACGGTTTAAGAAACGATCTTCAGCATTAACATGAACGATATTTAAACCAAAGTGGTCACCAAACATGTCCATCACTTGCTGCGCTTCGTTTAAACGAAGTAAACCGTTATCAACAAATACACAAGTTAATTTATCACCAATAGCGCGCTGTAATAACATCGCGACAACGGATGAATCAACACCACCTGAAAGGCCTAGAATTACTTCGTCATCACCGACTTGTGCCTTCATTTTTGCCACAGCATCTTCAATAATTGACGCTGAAGTCCATAACTTTTCACACTGACAAATATCAACAACAAAGTGCTCTAAAATACGTAGACCTTGTTTGGTGTGTGTAACTTCTGGGTGAAATTGAACACCGTAAAACTGTTTGTCTTCATTAGCCATTGCTGCATATTTACAGCTTGGCGTTTGCGCTACGGTCGTAAAGCCTTCAGGAACCGAAGCAACTTTATCACCATGGCTCATCCACACGTCCAATAATGCGTTACCGTTTTCACTAACGCTATCTTCAATGGCATTAAATAAGGCAGATTTTGCTACAACTTCAACAGCGGCATAACCAAATTCTTTATGCTCTGAGCTTTCAACACTGCCACCTAATTGTTCCGCCATGGTTTGCATGCCGTAACAGATACCTAATACAGGAACGCCAGCATTAAAAACAAACTCTGGCGCTCTTGGTGAATCATGCTCAGTAACTGACTCAGGGCCGCCCGCTAAAATAATACCAGTAGGATTAAAACCTTCGATTTGCTCTTGAGTAACGTCCCAAGCCCAAAGCTCACAGTAAACGCCTATTTCGCGAACGCGACGGGCGATAAGTTGAGTGTATTGAGAACCAAAATCTAAAATCAGTATGCGGTGATCATGAATATCTTTGCTCATGGTTGTTTTCCTACTTTATTTATAAATCTATAAAATGAACAGGCCGAGCCACTATATTTATAGCTCAGCCTGATAAAAACTCTAATTTTTTAAACAATGAATTGCATTAATTCAACGCTAGTTCACATTAAAGAATCTCTAATGCTGCTATGATGAGAAGTAGCAATGAAGTAATCAATTCTAATTATCCTGTGCGATAATTAGGCGCTTCTTTCGTGATAGTCACATCATGTACATGTGACTCCCCCATACCTGCAGAAGTGATTTTCATAAACTCAGGTTTAGTACGCATAACTTCAATCGTTTCTGAGCCAGTTAAGCCCATTGATGAACGCAAGCCACCCATTTGTTGATGAATAATAGCGGCAACAGGGCCTTTATAAGCAACGCGACCTTCAATACCTTCTGGTACTAATTTGTCAGCTTCGCCATCTGATTTTTGGAAGTAACGGTCACTTGAACCTTCTTTCTGGCTCATAGCACCTAACGACCCCATGCCACGGTATGATTTGTAGTAACGGCCTTGGTAAAGTTCTACTTCACCCGGTGCTTCTTCAGTACCAGCAAACATGCTGCCAACCATGACACAATGTGCACCAGCAACTAGTGCTTTAGCGATATCACCAGAAAAACGAATACCACCATCAGCAATAACTGGAATACCTGTGCCTTTTAATGCTTCAACAGCATTAGAAATTGCAGTTAACTGCGGCACACCAACACCGGTAACAATACGAGTAGTACAAATTGAACCTGGGCCGATTCCAACTTTAACCGCATCAACACCAACATCAGCAAGTGCTTTAGCGCCAGCTCCTGTGGCTACGTTACCAGCAATAATTTGTAATTCAGGATATTTATTACGAGTTTCAGCAACGCGGTCAATAACTCCTTGTGAATGGCCATGTGATGTATCAATCAATAGCACATCAACGCCAGCAGCAACTAAAGCATCAATTCGCTCGTCTGTACCAGCACCTACGCCAACGGCAGCACCAACACGTAAACGTCCAAGCTCATCTTTACAAGCATTTGGTTTACTTTCTGCTTTTTGATAATCCTTTACGGTAATCAAACCTTTCAACGTAAATGCATCGTCTATCATCAGGATTTTTTCAATGCGATGCTCATGCATTAGCCTTAAAATTTCTTCGCGCGAAGCACCTTCTTTAACAGTAACTAACTTGTCTTTCTTAGTCATTAAAGCTGAAACTGGTTTCGTTAAATCTGTTTCGAAGCGCAAATCACGACCAGTAATAATACCAACAAGTTTATTTTTTTCGTCTACAACCGGAAAACCTGAAAAGCCAACATCATCAGCTAAGCGCATAGTGTTTTCAATCGTTGCGTCTGGGTTGACAGTAACTGGATCTGAAACAATTCCGCTTTCATATTTCTTCACTTGCGAAACATTTTTCGCTTGTTCAGCAATAGTCATATTTTTGTGAATAAAACCGAGACCACCTTCTTGAGCTAAAGTAATAGCTAAACGTGCTTCAGTTACTGTGTCCATTGACGCAGAAATCATAGGTACGTTTAAATTAATCTTTCGAGTTAATTTGGTTTTTAAGTCGGCAGTATGAGGAAGTACCTTAGAATGGGCAGGTACCAGTAGAACATCATCAAACGTTAACGCTTCTTGGGCAATTCTTAGCATCGCAACATCTCTCTAAAATGAGTGGTTAGGGAGGAAATATTGCGGCAGAATTTTAACCGTTTTCATTGCTAAGGTAAACTTAAAATTGCAATAAAACAAAAATAATCTGCGAAGATTGTCAAAACAAATATATAATACTTAGCAATTACACAGTTATCACGCCTGAACAAGTAAAAAGTAAAATATTTATGGCTCAACAGCATATCCTACAAGTAAGTGAACTGACAAAAAAAGTACGTTTTATTCTAGAAAGTGAGTTAAATACTGTCTGGTTATGTGGCGAAATATCGAATTTTATTGCTGCTAGCTCCGGACACTGGTATTTATCACTAAAAGACCAGAAATCGCAAGTTCGTTGCGCTATGTTCAAAGGCAATAATCGCCGGGTTAGGATCAAGCCAGGAAATGGTCAACAAGTATTAGTGCGTGCAAAAGTGTCCTTGTATGAACCCCGAGGTGACTTCCAACTCATTATTGAACAAATGGAGCTTGCTGGCGAAGGTATGCTAAGACAGCAATATCAACAATTAAAAAATAAGCTAAACCTTGAAGGCTTATTCGATGCACGCTACAAACAAGCCATACCAAAAGCGGTTAAAACTATTGGTGTTATCACCTCGCCTACTGGCGCAGCTGTTAAAGATATTTTGACAGTGCTGAAACGTCGTAACCCCTTACTAAAGGTAATAATTTACCCTGCACTGGTTCAAGGAGAGCAAGCCAAATTTGATATTGCTCAGGCAATACGAATAGCCAATGACCGCGATGAGGTTGATGTATTATTGATTGGCCGTGGCGGCGGTTCATTAGAAGATTTATGGACTTTTAACGAAGAAATTGTTGCTCGAGCTATTTTTCAATCAAACATTCCCACCATCAGTGCGGTTGGCCATGAAGTTGACACTTCACTTTCTGATTATGTCGCGGATTTAAGAGCGCCAACGCCATCAGCAGCAGCAGAGCTAGTATCAACAGATGTTCAAGAGCTGCACGAAAAAAACCAAACATTGCGCACACGAGCACACATCGCGCTTAAGCAAACAACTGAATCATCCACTCAACGTTTACTGGCAGTTAATCATCGTTTAAAACAAGTTCATCCTGAGCAACAACTACAAAAAAAGCAGCAAAGATCGGATGAGCTTAGTTTTCGTTTACAAAATATTATCGGGCGAGAATTTATCCGTTTAAAGCAAAAGCCACAATTTTTGCAACAAGTATTATTTAGTCTGTCACCAGCAAACAGAGTATGCCATGAGAAAAAGCAGGCTGAGCAACTAACGCAGCGGCTAATCAATGCGCAGCAACGTATAATAAAAAACAAAGCTGAAGACTTTGCTTCACAGTGTGAGCAACTGAACTTAATCAGCCCATTAGCCACAATTGCTCGCGGTTACAGTGCAGTAAGAGGAAAAAAAGGTCGGATAATTAAAAGCATTACCAGTGTGAAGCCTCAAGAGAATATAAGTATTGAAGTCAGTGATGGTTTTATATACGCAGAAGTCAGCTCAACTAAAAATAAGTAAATATTTGATATTAATGGTTCGCGTTAGTTCATTGAAATAACCGCTTGTTGCAGTAATTTGGTGACTTCAATTTTACTTGAGTCGCTAAACTTAACCCCCAACGATACACCATCAGCATGTAGTTTATTATTACAGACTTCAGCATCAAGCTTAATATTCCTTAAGCCTTGAAAACCTTCAATAATAATTTCCAACGATTTACCTTCTGCCAATGATAGTTCTTCACCGTTGTTAATCATAAGCTGACAACCTGTCACTGAAATATCTGAAATAACAGAAGACCAATATTCATCTCTTACTTTAGCTTTGGCAGTAATGTAGGTTTCAATACGTATTGATGACCGCAAATTTTGTAAACTAACGTTTCGTGGAAAGTCTAAAACAATAATGCGTGAAGGTATTTGAATAGTTTGTTTAACATCGGAAACAAAGGCAACGACAGCGCCTTCATGTCCTTCAATTAGCCCACGAACGGTTACGCTCATACCTTGCGTAATATACTGAGAAAAATTACCTAATTTAGTGCTATCAGGGTATTGTACTAAAACGTAGTTTTTTGGCGAGTAGCCAATAAAGGTAGAGCGAAACTTTCCCCTTTGCCCGGCAGGAGTCGACATGTCTAATGTCACAGTAGCTCCAGGGTGTAGTAAAGCTAAATTGCGACTTAGTCGCCCTACCATATCCATTTTAATTGCTTTTTCTGGCATAGAATCTTTGGAAACTCTTAATAAAAAATGACTTCACTACTCATTTAACTTGCGTTTTACAGTAGCGAAAACAGAAGGTAAATGCAATATGCTTGATGCTATCAAATGAATGACTACCAGCATATTATGAGCATAAAAAAGTCGATAGATATATCGACTTTTCTTAATAAGCACAAGTAATTTACTAATCCTTCTTATAACCTTGTGTAGCTCGAGCTAATTTCTTTTGCTCGGTATAGTTTAGCTTCTTCTTGCCGGCAAATGGGTTAGAAGTTTCTCTAAATTCAATTCTAATTGGTGTGCCCATGATTTTTAATGATTTACGATAGTAGTTCATCAAATAACGTTTATAAGATATTGGTAAGTTTTTCGCCAAATTACCATGAATAACGATAATTGGTGGGTTATAGCCACCCGCATGCGCATACTTTAGCTTAATACGACGACCCTGATGCATTGGAGGCTGATGATCGAACACTGCCATATCAAGTATCTTAGTTACCATAGACGTTGAAATACGCTTAGTCGCAGAAACAAAAGCTTCCTCAACTGACTCATATAAATGACCAACACCAGTGCCGTGTAATGCTGAAATGAAATGAACACGTGCAAAGTCAATAAAACCTAAGCGGCGATCAAGTTCAGATTTAATACGATCTTTAATATGATCATCTAAACCATCCCATTTATTCACCGCAAGTACTAAAGAGCGACCCGCTTCTAAAATAAAACCTAGTAGACTTAAATCTTGGTCGCTAATACCTTCTTGCGCATCAATAATCAATAAACATACGTTAGCATCTTCAATTGCTCGTAATGTTTTGATAACTGAATACTTTTCAACTATATCAGTGACATTTTTACGACGGCGAATACCGGCAGTATCAATAAGCGTATAGGGTCTACCGTTGTGTTCCATTGGAATGTAAACACTATCACGTGTCGTGCCAGGCATATCGTAAACCACGACACGGTCTTCACCTAATATGCGATTAGTTAAGGTTGATTTACCAACATTAGGCTTACCAATAATGGCAAGTTTAATAGTATCGGTTTCTTCAGGTGCTTGAGCAATACTCTCCTCATCTGACAAGTCCCTATCAACTTCATAGTCACCGTCAAACTCTTCATTTTCTTCTGTTTTAGGCTTACCAAGCTCTTCAATATGAGGGGTAAGTGCTAAGGTTAATAGTTGTGTAACACCACGGCCATGCGCAGCTGCTATTTGATGTACAGCATCGCCTAACCCAAGCGAATAAAAGTCAGCAACAGCTGAATCAGCATCAATTCCGTCAACTTTGTTAGCAACCAAAAATACTTTTTTATCTTGTTTTCGCAAATGAGCCGCAATGCCTTGATCCGCGGAAGTCAAACCAGCGCGAGCATCAACCATAAATAGCACAGCATCCGACTCATCAATAGCAATTAACGATTGCTCTGCCATTAATGCATCGATACCTTTTTCATCACCTTCAATACCACCAGTATCAATAACAATAAACGGGTGCTCTTCAACTTCTGCTTTACCATATTGACGGTCTCGGGTTAAACCTGGGTAATCAGCTACCAGCGCATCCCTACTACGCGTTAATCGATTAAACAGTGTTGATTTGCCGACATTAGGACGACCGACAAGTGCTACTACAGGAAGCATGTTCACCTCATTTTCATATCAACCAAGACGTTATATTCTTGGTTTTATTAATAAACAACGGCTCCAATGCCATTTGCATTGGAGCCGTTTATAATTTTAGTCGATCCCTTAAGTTATACAATTAACTCAGAGATAACTCGAATTCTATTCTGGAATAGTAATCGCTTCTAAATCACCATTACGTGATTGGCTATACAGCACATCACTCTCTACTGTTGGCGTAGCATAAATACCACTACCATCAACATGATGACGAGCAACCATTTCGCCAGTATCTTGATCTAACCAATGTAGATAACCTTCAAAATCACCAACGACAACATAATCACCAAGCACAGCTGGACCCGTAACGCCACGGTTGGTCAGCGACAATTGACTCCATAGCTCTAAACCATTATTACGATCAACAGCATAAACATGACCTTTAACATCGGTTAAAAATATACTATTACCATTAATCGCTATTTCGCGAAAAGATGAATATTGACGTTGCCACAGCAGACGACCTGAACGAAGTTCAACCGCACTTAAATTACCACGAGAAGATACAGTGTAAATATTATCACCGTAAACTAACGGCGTTGAATCAACATCAATAACGCGTTCTAATTCTGTTGAGCCTGTTGCCTCACCAATATCAACGGTCCAGCCCTGGCGGCCTTGTTCAAGCAAGTAAACCGATAACGAACCATCCGCTTCACCAACGATAACACCACCAGCTGAAATAACTGGCGTACTAATACCGCGCAAAGTTAATGCAGGTACATCTTGTTCAATTTGCCATTCATCTTCACCATTTGAAGCATTAAATGCTTTCATAACACCTGAAGCGGTATTGACAACTAACTTGCCAGAGTCGAGTGCTGGTGCAGCAATCACTTCACCTTTGACATTTCCTTGCCACGACAGTGCGCCATTTTCAGCCTCAAGTGCGATAACTTCGCCATTTTCACTACCGAAGAAAACTTTATTAATACCGGCTACTGGACCACCACTAAGCAGTGCTGAGCGCTTATCATCAAAAAAGCCGCGTTCGCTCTCAAGGTCACTTAAATCAGCATTCCAAATACGATCGCCCGAACTTTCATCAAAAGCATAAGCATCACCCTCACGGCTTGCACTAAAAACTTTGCCGTAAGCTACTATTGGTTTAATACGAGAAAAGTAACTGCCAACACCATCACCAACACTAACATCCCATTTAACAACAGGCTCAAAGCGTTCCGTAATTTCAACAAGTTCAGCAATTTTAAGCTCTTCATTTTCATCATCTGTTGATGAACAGGCAGAAATACCGACTGATAATGCACAGATAGCAATTAGTTTTTTATTAAAGCGTATACGATTAAACATACTCATACTCTCTATTTGCTAAGGTTAACTACTTGCGCTAAGTCATCAAACTTCATTTGTAATGCTGGGTTTGTACCTTCGCCTGCACCATCAATTGCTACTTGATATGCATTTCTCGCCAATTCAGTTTTACCTTGTTTGAAATAGATGTCGCCTTTAACTTCTTCTACACCAGCAGAAAATGCTGTTGGTAATGTTACCGATAATGTTGCTAGCGCTTCATCATATTTTTCTAGCTGTAATTGCACTCGTGCCAAACGTACTGTTGCGATAGCTTTAATGCTGTCATCAACCGATTTATCAATAGCCATCGCTAAATATGTTTCTGCTTGTGCCCAATTTTGCTTTTCTGCCGCTTCTTTTGCTAACGCAATTGCGGTTAGCATAGTGTAGCTAGAATCATTATTTTCAGTAATAAAGGCTTTACCCGAAGCCTCAAGTGATGCGTTATCTTTAGCCGCAGCATCAAGCATAACTTGGTATGCTTCAGAGGTATTAACTTCTAATTGCAGCTTATGGTCGTTGTAATAATTAAGACCAATAAAGCCAGCAAAGCCTATCGCTAAACCAGCAATTATAGCATTACCATTGTCTTTCCAAAAACCTTTGATAGCTTCTACTTGTTGTTCTTCTGTTTGATGTATATCCAAAACTAACCCTTAAAGTAAATTTGTTAGAAGGTCTGGCACTTGATCAAGTGGCAAACTTTGTTGTTCTTGTTGTCCACGTAAATATTTAACAGTTACCGTATTTTGAGCAATTTCATCTTCCCCGAGAATCAATGCTATTTGGGCTCCTGATTTATCTGCGCGCTTCATTTGTTTTTTCATATTTCCACCACCACAATGGCACTGGAGTCGAATATCGGTGACTTTATCGCGCCACTGTTCGGCTAAACCGTTCGCGGTAATTTCAACATCATCACCAAGCATAATAACGTAAGCATCAACCTGTGCTCTAACATTATTCACTTTTTCTAAACTTGTTAGCATTAATACTAAACGTTCAATACCTAAGGCAAAGCCAAAACCCGGTGTTGATTTACCACCTAATTGTTCAACTAAGCCATCATAACGCCCACCTGCACAAATAGTGCCCTGTGCGCCTAAGCTTTTCGTTACCCATTCAAAGACGGTGCGATTATAATAATCTAAACCACGTACTAAACGATCATTAATGATGTAGCTAACACCAGCCGCATCCAAGCGTTTGCATACTGAAGCAAAGTGAGCACTCGACTCTTCACCAAAGTAATCTGCTAATTTAGGAGCTCCCATTAACGCGGCTTGCACGTCAGGATTTTTGCTATCTAACACTCTTAAAGGGTTAGTTAGCATACGACGTTTACTATCTTCGTCTAAGAATTCTTCTTTCTCAGTTAAAAATGCGACTAAAGCATCGCGATATTGTGCACGCTCTTCGTTAGAACCTAACGAATTCAGTTCTAGTGTGACAAACTCATTGATGCCAAGTTCCCGCCAAAGTCGAGAAGTTAGCAAAATTATTTCTGCGTCGATGTCTGGCGTTGCAATACCAAAGGCTTCTAAGCCAAATTGGTGGAACTGACGATAGCGTCCTTTTTGTGGACGCTCATGACGAAACATCGGTCCCATATACCACAAGCGTTGCTCTTGGTTATATAGTAAACCATGTTGATTACCCGCACGAACACAACTTGCCGTCCCTTCTGGACGTAAGGTTAAACTATCACCATTTCGGTCATCAAAGGTGTACATTTCCTTTTCAACGATATCAGTTACTTCACCAATGGAACGCTTAAATAAGGCTGTAGACTCTACAATCGGCATACGTATTTCAGCAAAACCATAATTACTAGCTACTCGGCGCAGTACAGTTTCTACCATTTGCCAAATACCGGTGTCAGAAGGCAAACAGTCGTTCATACCTCTAATTGCTTGAATTGCTTTACTCACGTATTTTTTTCCCGCGTTATCAGTTCAATTATTTATTCATTTGCTCGTGCAAAGAATAATTTACTTATTTTTATTATCATCGCGCGCATTATAGGCAGTTTGCTATCAAACGTAAATAACAGTGCAACGGTGAAATTTTTATCGACTATTATTCGACTTCTTTTACATCTATCTTATTACTGGCATCTAATAATTTGGCTTTTGCACGAATGCGTTGCTCAAGTTGATCAACAAGATTGTTGTTATCAAAACGCTCTTTTTGACGAATGCCATCCAGATAATAACCACTTTTTTTACTGCTACCTGTTAAGCCTAAGTCGGACACTATTGCTTCACCTGGGCCGTTAACAATACAGCCGATAATAGAAACATCCATTGGTGTTAAAATATCTTCTATGCGCTCTTCTAATGCATTGATAGTAGAGATCACATCAAACTCTTGGCGTGAACAGCTTGGACAGGCAATTAAATTAATACCGCGGCTACGTAGTTTCAATGATTTTAAAATATCAAAACCAACTTTAATTTCTTCAACAGGGTCTGCGGCTAGTGATACACGTAAAGTATCGCCAATACCTTCAGATAATAATAAACCAAGTCCAACAGAAGATTTTACTGAGCCCGAGCGTAAACCACCCGCTTCAGTAATACCTAAGTGCAATGGATTATCTATTTGCTTGGCGAGTAATCGATATGCGCCAACAGCTAAAAACACATCAGAGGCTTTAACACTGACCTTAAATTCATGAAAGTTAAGGCGATCAAGAATATCAACATGACGCATCGCTGATTCTAGTAACGCTTCAGGTGTCGGCTCAGTGTACTTTTCTTGAATATCTTTTTCTAATGAACCGCCGTTAACACCAATACGAATCGGAATATTATTGTCACGAGCGCACTCCACCACTGAGCGAACACGGTCCTCACGGCCGATATTACCAGGATTGATGCGTAAACAGTCGACGCCATATTCCGCTACTTTTAGCGCAATACGATAATCAAAGTGAATATCAGCAACCAAGGGAATATTTGTTTGGCGTTTTATTTCACGAAACGCCTCAGCGGCATCCATTGTCGGCACACTAACACGAACAATATCGGCACCAACAGCTTCAAGCGCTTTAATTTGCGCCACGGTTGCTACCACATCAGTCGTTAGTGTGTTGGTCATTGATTGCACTGTAATCGGGGCATCACCACCAACAGGAACATTACCGACCATGATTTGGCGAGATTTTCGACGAATAATTGGAGATTCTTTAAACATAATATTTCAATAATCTTACAGTTATAAAATGATATTAATAAGGCTCTATGTGAAGTACTACGGTTTTAGCGGCAGTGAAAACTTCGCTATATTGCCAACATTAAAGCCAGCCATATCAACCGCGACATCATTGTATTCAATTTGTACTAATTCAGGCCTACCGAGGGTAACATTAAAAGGTGCTAGCCCTGAAAATCGCATAACATAACCTGACTTTTTGACACCCCAAGCAACTCGCTCGCCAGTTGCATCATAAATATTCACCCAGCAATCACCTGAAAAAGTAAAAATAAGCTTTGCAAGTACAGCCGTCACGTCTGATTCACCAATATTTTCTTGAGTATTCGAGCTGTTTACTAATGATGTAAGCACAGTAATATTACTATTAATGCCTTCATCATTATTTTCATCCGCCGTTACTTCACCGCTAATAGAGGTATCCAATGTTGTTATTAAAGCTTTTGTATCTAATTCAGCAACTTTCTCATCAGCTACTGGCGGCAACTTATTCGTTATTTGGTTAATTGCGATATCATCAGCACTAATTTCTCTTTCTTGTGTTTCGCTATTGTTCGCACTAACATCATTGACGTTAATCACCTTGCTCGTATTATCTGCGTCACTAATACCATTTACTGACACAGCCATTGGTTGAGTAGAAGGCACTTGATACCACCATACAACTGTTGCGGTAATTAAGGCGATTAAAATCAAGTAGGTGATCCACATTAGCATATTATGCTCAGCTTGCTTTTCCGTTCCTTTTGAAAAACTTTGCATTTCGTCACATTGTCGTTGTGCAACGCCTAATTGATCATAACTATTCAAGATGTCATCTTGTGAAACATTAACTAACTTGGCATAATTTTTTAGATAGCCGCGATTGAATGCTGCGGGTAAAGTCAGATCAAACTTTTCAGTTTCAATACCTTGCACTAAAGTAATACGGAAATTTAATTTATCTGCGACTTGCTGTTGGCTAAGTCCCATAGTTTCACGTGCTTCAATAAGCATGCGACCAGGACCTACTACTTCAATATCATCAGGGATTTCTGTTGATATATCGTTTTCAATTTTCAAGATGTTACTCTCTTGCTTCATCTAATTTTTGCTCTTCTGAATGTACTGATACTGACTTTGGCTCAGCAAGATATAGTACATCACCAATAATTAAAACATACGGACTGCGTAGTTTATTCCAACGTACAATACTTTTCATTAATATATTGTATTGTTTAGAAATTGAAAATAAGTTATCGCCTTTTTTAACGATATGAATAGGTAATGAAGTCGCAAGTATTGACTTACTCTTTTCAACTCTAATATCTTTTACTTCATGAGCAATAGCATTATCACTAATTCTATTAACTGTATTTTTTAGTCTAGTAACTACTGATGGCTCATTTTCTACCTGTGATTTATTTAAGCGTTTGCCTAGCAAATTTTTCGAATGTGTTAATTGCTCTCTCTCAAATGCAAATTTATCCAGTTTACTCTTTTGCTCAGTCGTTAGTCTTACTGAATTCGACAAAATAGGTATTAAACCATTAACAGTTAAATTCGCGCTATTTGTGGCTATCGACTTTTTAGGTGACAAAATCACAACACGCTTCTCCTGTTTGTTACTGTCGCCAGCATTCAGTGACGCTTGGTAAGCCTCCGCTAATTTGTCTGCCTCAATATAATAAAGTTCATTTAAAATGTACTGCTTAGCCTCAGAAGAGTGTGGGAACATTTTCACTAACATGTCGCCATAACTCTTTGCCGCATTTTTATTATCTTGCTTCTGAAAAATTTTAAAAGCTAATGCTAAAGCATTAGCTGTTATTCTTCGAGTCACTTTTTCATAACGATATAGGTAGGTTTGTGCTAATTCATAGTCATTTTTAGCGTACAGCAACTGCATCATTTGTAATAACGAGCTCGCTCTATTAGGGCTATGAGCTATTGCCTTTTCAAGATAATACTTTGCTTTACCATATTGTTCAGCTTTTAATTGGCATAACGCCAAATTTTCATAACTTTGAGCGACCAGAAGATAGCTTGGAATAGCGATAGCCTTTAGTATTTTCTGCTCTGACGCTACATATTGTCCTTGTCGACACAAGAATACACCATAATTATTCAGCGTATCCGCGTCTTCGCCATCAAGTCCTAAGGCTTTCTCATAAGCTTTAATAGCTAAACCGGGTTCTTCAACAGTTTCGTAATAATGGGCAAAGGCACTATATACTTGCACTAAATTAGGCGAGAAATGTTTCGCTTTTTCTAAATTCAATTTAGCTTGCTGAGTATTGCCCATTTTTAAATAGCCTAGACCCAGAGTTATTCTGGTCATGGCTATTTCATCATTACTAGCTTCATTTTCGATTATTGGCGTATTTTTATCGTTACCGTAATTTTGCGTTACACAAGCCGACAGCAAAAGCATCGTCAGTAACACAATAAATATCGGTGATAATAAGTTCATAATAAAAGAGAAGTCACTTAGTTATAATGATTTGTTATCGAATCTAAACTATTTTCACCGAAATTGATTCTGCTTTTAGCTCTTTTTTTCCTGCACGTTTGGTTCTATCTAAAACATCACCCGCTAATTGTCCACATGCGGCATCGATATCATCACCACGAGTACGGCGTGTGATCACAGTCAGACCGTATGTTTGTAGCACTTTATCAAAACGGTCAATACGAGAATTACTCGAACGCTTGTATGGTGAGCCTGGATAAGGATTAAATGGGATCAGGTTAACTTTGCTCGGCAAATCCTTTAAAGCATGTGCCAGCTCATGTGCTTGCTCAGTGCTATCGTTAACATGATCAAGCATGACATATTCAATCGTTGCTTGCTTATTTGCTTTTGAACCATCAATGTAACGAGCTGCTGCAGCTAAAAAGTCTTCCAATGGATATTTTTTATTAATCGGTACCAGTTCATCACGCAACGCATTATTCGGTGCATGGATAGAAATAGCTAAAGCACAATCAACTTTTTCTTTTAGCATATCCAATGCAGGAACAACGCCGGAAGTACTAACCGTTACACGACGTTTAGATAAGCCGTATCCTAAGTCATTTAGCATGGTATCTAATGCTGGAATTAAATTTTTCATATTTAATAAAGGCTCGCCCATACCCATCATGACAATATTCGTTATGGGTCGAGTACCAGCAATACGAGTTGCACCGATATCATTAGCTACACGCCAAACTTGGCCAATAATTTCACTCATTGATAAGTTTCGGTTAAAGCCCTGCTGAGCGGTTGCACAAAATGTACACTCGAGAGCACAACCTACCTGCGAAGAAACACACAAAGTGGCACGACCATTTTCTGGGATCCACACAGTTTCAACTTCCTGGCCACCTTCTAGACGTAAGGCATACTTGATAGTACCGTCTTCTGAAACTTGCTTTTCAGCAATTTCAGGTGCTTTAATTTCAGTATCACGTTGTAATTTTTCACGTAGTTTTTTATTTAAGTTGGTCATCAACTCAAAGTCATCATAGCCAAAGTGATACATCCACTTCATGATTTGATCAGCGCGAAATGGCTTCTCACCAATTGATGCAAAATATTCACGCATACCTTGATGATCAAGGTTCAGTAAATTAACTTTCTTCTTTACTGGGGTTACTACTTCGATTACGTCACTCATGATAAAAAGTTTCTCAACACTACAAAATTACAGAATGAATTGTACGCTTTTTACATAAAGCAAACAATTTAGTGGGTATAAATCATACAAAAGTCAATATTCTCAACAGCATGCCAATGAGTTAAAACATTCACTTTTATATTGCCTTAAAATAGACAAAAGGATTTTACCGTTTAACCAGTAAAATCCTTCAAATTAATTTTTAAACTACATCAAGCGAGTAAATATTTTACTGCGCTATTATGTAAAGTTTAAAATTAACGAGTACGTGGACAAATTTCTTCGTCTGCGAAGAAGTATGCTATTTCACGTGCAGCAGATTCTAAAGCATCAGAGCCGTGAGCAGCATTTTCGTCAATGCTATCAGCAAGATCAGCACGGATAGTACCAGCAAGTGCTTCAGCAGGGTTAGTAGCCCCCATGATTTCACGGTTTTTAAGAACAGCGTTTTCGCCTTCTAAAACTTGAACCATAACAGGACCAGAAGTCATGAACTCAACTAAAGCGCCAAAGAAAGGACGTTCGCTGTGTTCAGCATAGAAACCTTCAGCTTTTTCTTGGCTTAAGTGAATCATTTTTGATGCAACAATTTTTAAACCAGCAGTTTCAAAACGGTTGTAGATTTGACCAATGAAGTTTTTAGCAACTGCGTCTGGTTTTACGATAGAAAAAGTACGTTCGATAGCCATGATAAGCCCTTATATAAATTTTAAATAAAATTGGTGTATAAATTTTGGCGCGATTATAGATGAATTAAAGCCAAATTCCTAGGGCTATCATTTTACTTCGGCCTTAAAGGCAGTTGATCCTCAAGGCAACTTACAGTCTATTCAAATTATGATGTATTCACATGGAAGCTGGATAAACGCAAGAAAGGAGCTTCTGTTAGATACTTTTATTTTTGGCTATTGGCAATCTACATCGCTGCTTAATAAATAATGACAGTGTAATTTGAGGAATTAGATCCTCTAACTATACTCAAATTATGAAAAAAATTAATACTCTCTGCCAATACAACGATCCTCAGGGATATATTTGTCAAGAAGAAAGTAACTGCAGTGGTTATTGTTACTGGCATGACTCCACTATTGATAAAATAGGAGACGAAGTAAAACAAGCACTAGTTGACTATGTAAAAGCAGGAGGTCTAACTCGTGGGATTTCTTTGAAACATGCCGATTTAAGTTATATTGATCTTGTTAATCATAACAACAAAATAGGCTATGACTTTTCCTATGCAGACTTTTACAGAGCAAATTTATTTGGTGCTCACTTGTTTAATATAAAGCTCAATAAAGCCAGCTTAATGAAGGCTGATTTAAAAAATGCAAAGCTCAACTGTGCAAACCTGAAGGGAACCAATTTACTAGGTGCAAAGTGGAAAGGATGTAAAATAGAAAATATTCAAATAGGAAGGAAACTTAGTCAGGAATACAAAGCAAAAAACTTGCTCAAAAAAAACAAACTAGAACAAGCAATTGATTACTTTGAACAAGCAGAAGAAATTTATCGTGATTTAAGAAAGCACTCTGAGCAAGAAGGAATATTTATCCTAGCAGGGAAGTTCATACAAAAAGAACTGACAATGCGCCGTATGCAAATGCCTAAATATAGTATGAAACGCATAACCTCAAAATTGGTTGACCTATTTTGCGGCTATGGAGAGGATCCACTTCGTATTGTAGGAATATCTATATTATTGATATTGTTTTGCGCAATACTATATACCTTTACAGGCTTAAATTATCAGGGAGAGCATCTAGCATATGACCCTATTAAAACACCAATGGATAATTTTAATTTTTTCCTTTCTAGCCTATATTACTCTGTCGTCACATTTACAACTCTAGGTTATGGCGATTTTACTCCTGTAGGAGTATCACGCGCTATTGCCGCTATCGAAGCATTCACCGGTAGCTTTACTATTGCACTTTTCGTTGTTGTTTTTGTGAAAAAAATGACACGCTAAATACCACATATGTCGTGAGTTAATGGAATGTTACGCGAGTAGCTAGGGCTAGATACTCGCCTAACTTTAAGGTTTAAACGCTACTACGACGGTATTTGCGATATTCTGGTTGCCAAAAGTTTCGCTCTATTTTCGCTAATAAACTTTCATCATCAAGTCGCATTGCGTGATTTTGTTCAAAAGCGATTTGCGCGACAGCAAAGGCTATTTTTCGGCTTAAGTTAGCAATTTCTGTCAGTGGTGGTAATAACTCACCTTGTCCGGTATTTGCTAGTGGTGAAGCTTGTGCAAGCGTTTCACTGGCAGCCATTAACATTTCATCGGTCACGCGATTAATATTCGCCGCAACAATACCTAAGCCCAAACCTGGGAAAATATAGCTATTATTACATTGTACAATTGGAAAAGTTTTACCTTGATATTCAACAGGTTTAAATGGACTACCTGTGGCAATAATCACTTCACCTTCAGTCCAATTCACCACTTGCTCGGGTGTTGCTTCCACTTGTTTAATCGGGTTACTTAATGGGAAAACAATCGGCATTGGACAATGTGACTTCATCGCTTTAATCACTTGTTCAGTAAATAAGCCCGGCACACCTGAAACGCCAATAAGAATATCAGGTTGCGCATTATTCATCACATCGAGTAATGTTGCGTATTCACCTGAGATGTCCCAGTTTGCAACAGCAGTGGGTAATTGCACTAGTTTTTGTTGGAAATCACGTAAATCAGCCATACCGTCAGTTAACAAACCAAAACGGTCGACCATAAAAATTTGACTACGTGCTTGTTCTGCAGAAATACCTTCACTGATCATTTGTGCAATAATTTGTTCAGCAATACCACAACCCGCTGAGCCACTACCAACAAAAACAACCTTTTGCTGTGAAAGCGTGGTTTCTTGGTCTAACCGACTGCCTTTGATACGACATGCGGCGAGTAAGGTACCAACAGTTACTGAAGCGGTTCCTTGAATATCATCATTGAAACAACAAATTTCATCACGATACTTAGTAAGCAATGGTGTTGCATTCGGCTGGGCAAAATCTTCAAATTGTAATAACACATGCGGCCATCGACGCTTAACGGCTTGAATAAACATGTCGACAAATTCATTGTATTCTTCTTGATTAATACGTTTATGGCGACGTCCCATATACATAGGGTCGTTCAATAACTTTTCGTTGTTAGTACCAACATCTAACATTACTGGCAGAGTGTACGCTGGGCTAATGCCACCACAAGCGGTGTAAAGTGACAATTTACCAATAGGAATACCCATGCCACCGATACCTTGGTCACCTAGACCCAAAATGCGTTCGCCATCAGTAACTACAATCACTTTTATTTTGTCTTTGGTGGCATTACGTAGAATATCATCCATATTGTGTCTATCTTCATATGAGATAAACAGCCCACGAGAGCTACGATAGATATCTGAAAACTGTTCACAAGCATCACCAACAGTTGGCGTGTAGATGATCGGCATCATCTCAGGTAAATGTGCTTGTACCAATTTAAAGAATAATGTCTCATTATTATCATGAATAGCACGTAAATAAATATGCTTATTTAAGTCAGTTTGGAACTTACTATATTGCATGTAAGCACGTTCAACTTGCTCATCGATAGTTTCATAACGAGGAGGCAATAGTCCCATTAGGTTAAAGTTGGTGCGCTCTTCTTCATCAAAAGCACTACCTTTATTTAACAATGGAGTCTCCAATAAGCTTGGACCTGCATAAGGGATATATAACGGACGTTTTTTATTTCTTATCATAATAATGTTTTATATTAACTATATGGTTACTGAATAATGAAAATTCATAATGGTGATATTGCAAAACAGTATAAGTCAATACAAGCTTACGAAACAGCCAATTAGCTAAATATTAACGAAATACATCAACTTTTTTTCAAATCAATCAGCCTCAGATATCCATGCTAATTGAATAGCTTCTAATACACGTTCACCACAATGCTTGGGATCATCATCAAAGTTTTCTAATGCTATCACCCACTGCATTAATTCTGGAAAGTGCAGTTTCATTGGGTCAACGTCAGGGTGTGCTTCAATTAAATCTAGTGCTAATTCTAATGAGTCTGTCCAACGATAGCCCATAATATCTCCTTAATATTTAAAAGTTTTACTAATGAATAATTAAACCAAACCACATTCCATCAGCGATTAACATTAAGATAAGCCAGAGAATGATCATTCGCGACTTACGACAAAATTGACAGTCGGTATGCCACCATTGTTTGAACGATGATTTATTCACTTAACCTAGCCTTTCTTATCTTGAGTCTTATTTTCAGTATAATGCAAACGCGTTAAACTGTAGACAGTTCACTAAAGGAATACTCATTAATGTCGGAAATAAAATTTACTAATACCGAAAAAACACTATTAATCGATAAATTACAGCGCTACTTTGAGCGTGAATTAGACCAAGAGCTTGGCCAATTTGATGCTGATTTTCTATTAGATTTTTTCACTAAAGAGTTAGGCGCTGTTTATTACAATCGTGGTTTATACGATGCTCAAGCCTTAATGTCAGCTAAAATTGAATTAATCGCTGAACAAATTGTTGAATTAGAAATGGCTGTTTCTTGATTTTACTTGTTTGATTAATTTATTAAAACAATGAGTCGTTACTTGATATACACCAAAGTAATTACTTTAAAATCATTTATGATCAACTCAACATAAAGATTAAAGGTTGTGCAGATGATGCAAATTACCGATTTAAAAAAAGAACAGCAAATAACACCACTTTTTAGACTGGGTTTTCGCCCATTTTTTCTTGCTGGCGCATTATTTAGTGTCATCGCTATCGCATTATGGCTATTGATGTATCGTGGTACGGTCAACTTTATTCCATTAGGTGGTGGGTATTGGTGGCATATTCACGAAATGATTTTTGGCTTTGGTTGCGCAATTATTGCCGGATTTTTATTAACCGCCGTGCAAAACTGGACCGGATTACCTGGCATTAAAGGTAAACTTTTAGCGGCATTGTTTTTACTGTGGTTGTTAGGTCGAGTAAGTTTATTATTACCAAATTTATTTGGGCCTACGCTAAGTACCTTTTTAGATCTAGCTTTCTTACCTTGTGTTGCCTTTATTCTCGCAAAACCAATATTAGCCATTAAACAATATCGTAATTTGTTCTTTGTGCCTTTATTAACACTTTTTACCGTTGCCAATGCTGAAATGCATGCCAGCATTTACTTCCCTGAAACAATAACATTACAGTATGCAGGCTATGCTGGCGTCATGTTAGTTACTTTACTAATTTCAGTGATGGCTGGACGCGTAGTACCTATGTTTACCGCAAACGGCACACAAACAACAAAAGCGGTACCATTGCCTTGGCTAGATAAATTAACCAATGGTTCACTTGCCGTTGTTACTTTATTGCTATTATTACACCCATTGATTGGTATGAACAATTTTTACATTGGCATAATATTAATATTCGCAGGAATATTTCAAGCGATTCGCTGGTTAAGATGGCGCCCATGGATCACATTAGGTGTGCCATTATTGTGGTCGCTACATTTTTCAATTAAAGCGATGGCATTTGGTTTAACCTTATTAGGTTTAAGCTATTTAATTCCAGAAATTCCTAATAACCATGTTTGGCACTTAGTAACGGTTGGTGGTATTGGCGGTGTTATTCTTGCAATGATTTCACGCGTATCTTTAGGTCATACTGGCAGAATGTTACAACCTCCTAAGTTGATGTCATTGGCTTTTGCCTCAATGGTGGTTGCAAGTTTAGTACGTAGTTTCGGTCCTTGGGGCTTTCCAGAAAAAACCTTAATGTTTGTCGATATCAGTGGTTTCTTTTGGATACTAGCATTTGGACTATTCGTTGCCTTTTATGGCCCTATGTTACTAAAACCACGTGAAGATGGCCGTCCAGGTTAATATTCCCACATAAGTAACTTAATCATGCCAACGCCTTAATGAACATTTCATTAAGGCGTTTTACTATTTACCAAAATCACCTCGGATGTAATCGACCAATAGACTTGTTTAAGATAAGCTTATCGCAATTTTTATGATGAGTGCCTGCCATGCAAAGTGTATTTTTAGATTATCAAACATTCAGCACTGATATTGATTTTTCAGCACTTCATCAAGCCGTTGATGAACTGACCCTATATGCAACTACAGCACCTGAACAAATTATTGCACGTTGCCTCAATGCAGAAATAATTTTAACCAATAAGGTCGTATTTAAACGCGAAACATTAGCTTTACTGCCTAATTTAAAATTAATTTGTATTACCGCTACAGGCATCAACAATGTTGATATTGAAGCCGCACGAGAGCTCAACATAGCCGTAACTAATGTCAGTGGTTATGCAAAGAACTCAGTTGCTCAATATGTTTTTGCGCAACTATTGACTTATTACAGTCAAATTGAACATCACAATAGCAATAGTAAACAAGGTTTATGGCAGGAAAGTGCAACCTTTTGCCACCACGGTAATGGCAGTATGGAATTAGCAGGAAAAGCTATTGCCATTATCGGCTATGGCGCGCTTGGTCAAAAGGTTGCTGAAATTGCAAATGCCTTTGATATGCAGGTGTTAATCGCTGAAAGGCCAAATACAACGCAGATACGCCCCGATAGAGTTCCATTCTTACAAGCCATTGAGCAAGCCGATATCATCAGTTTACATTGCCCACAAACCAATGAAACAGAAGGTTTGTTTAATGCTGATATATTGAGCCATATGAAAGCAAGTGCGGTATTGATAAACACCGCAAGAGGCGCGCTAATTAACAATCATGACTTACTCAATGCACTCAATAACAAGCAATTAGGTTGCGTTATTTTAGATGTATTAGAGCAAGAGCCGCCATCAAAAGATCACATTCTTTTGGCCGCACAATCATCAAAATTAAAAATTACCGCCCATATAGCATGGGCAAGCTTGCAAGCACAGCAAGCCTTGTTAAATTTAGTTGCTGATAATATCACAGCATTTAAACAAGGCGAGCGTGTCAATAGAGTTGATTAGTGGCTTATGTTAAGCTGATAACTTTAATGGCATTAAAACCACGAATCTTTAACTTTACCGTAATGAAAGTAGCCCCATTGCCCTACTCTTCGTAATGGTGCAAAAGGAAATTTTGGTAACGCTTTATTGTAAAGAGGTAAATTAGGCACTTGTTGCTCAGCCACCTTCTCAGCTAAACGTTTACCCGCTTGCACTGAAAATGACACGCCACTGCCGCAATAACCCATGCTGTAAAACACCGATTGTTCATCGTTTTGATAAATATGCGGTAGGTCATCAAGTGCCATACAAATCCAACCTGACCATGCATAGCTGTATTTAATATTGGCTAATGCTGGAAAACTTGTTTTCAATACTGAAAGAAGGCGCTGTGCATAATAAGGATCATCAGCACTTTTACCGGTAATTGCCCCGCGACCACCAAATAGAATTCTATTATCCGGCAGTTTTCGGTAGTAATATTTTAGTGCGCGCGTATCCATAACTACGTTAGAGGTTAAAAAGTTGCACGCAGCAAGTTGCTCTTCACTTAAAGGCTCGGTAACAATAATTTGTGAAAGCACAGGTAAAGTTCTGTTAGTGGTTAATTCATGAAAGCCTTTTGGTGTATAACCGTTAGTCGCAATAACCACTTTCTGTGCCCTTACCGTGCCATTTAGTGTTTGTAGCACTTGTTTATTGCCTGAAGTTTTCCAATGACTAACAGGCGAAGCACAATGAACTTTAGCGCCAGCTGCACGAGCCAGTTTTTGGTAGCCCCAAGCTAACTTAAGCGGATTTAAACCAAAGCCATCTTGATAACGAATAGCGCCATAAGCATTGCGATCATCCATATACTGTTGACGAAGATCATTTTGCGATAATATTTCAACATCATAACCAAACATGTTCTGCTGTAATTTTGCCAGCTCAACCAGTTCTTTCAATTTATTAGCTTTATGCGCAACTTTTATATAACCCGCACTTTGTTGGTCGCAATCGATACCCTCACTAATTAGACCATTTACAGTTTCTACGCCCGCAGCCATTTCATCATAAATGCCTCGCATCACTTCCTCGCCCCACTGCTTGGCCATTTGGCTGTAAGACTTGCGACCGGAAGATTTTAAAATGAAGCCAGCATTTCTGCCGCTACAGCCCCATGCAGTTTGGTTAGCTTCAATAACATGCGCTTTTATACCGTGATTTCTAGCTAAATGTAGTGCACACGATAAACCTGTATAACCAGCACCAATAATAGCAACATCGACATCAATATCTTGTGATACTGCACCATCGTGCCCGGGCGGCGTTCCTGAAATATCAGCCCAATAGCTGTCAGGATAGGGTTGGCCACAGCCGGGAGAAACATCGTGTAAAGGATCGTACATTTTCACTTCCAAAATTTGGTAAAAAGGTTATGCTCTTGTTGATTAATAGCATATATTTATCTGCTAAAGTATCTCAGAAAAAACAATTCAATGCTGTAATAGCCCTTGGAAAAATCAACGCTATGAACATAACGCTAAACTATCAAGCTTTAACACCTGAAGACTTCAACGCAGTAATACACTTAGCAACAGAAGTGCATGGCGAAGGCTACCTAGATCAAGCCAGTATGAAAGCGTGGTATGACAAAGGCTTCAAAAATAACATTAACAGTGGTTTTGTGGTTTATCACGATGACAAATTAGTCGGTTTTAGGATCACTTACGCCATTGAACAATGGCAAATTGACGAGTGGTGCTCTCCTGAGTTGTGGCCCGTTGCGGCTGAGAAAGTTTGCTATTTTAAATGCAATACCGTTGATGAAAATTATCGTGGGCATGGTATCGGTGGTGAATTATTAAGGCGCTCAATTGCCGCAGCTAAATTGCAAGGAGCCACTGCTGGTGTTAGTCATTTATGGAAGCAAAGCCCAGGGAACAGTGCGGTAAAATACTTTACTAAATGTGGTGGAATTTTGATAAAAGAACATCCAGACCGCTGGCGAGAACTTAGCTTAGCAGGATACGAATGTCCGGTTTGTCATAATGACTGTCACTGTGAAGCGGCAGAAATGATGGTTGTTTTTGATTAAACTATATTTATTCAAGCACATTTCAATCAAAGTAAGCAGTAATAAAATATAACTGTAAGATATACCCAAACCATCTGAAGATGCAGGATTCAGTAAGTCGAGAAAGGGTATACACAGGGCAATAGCATAAACTTATCGACTATGGCGGCTCTGATAGCCGATAAGTTTGTAAACGCTGGCTAATCTACACTGCCCATCTAACCAAAAATTTTGCGCAACATTGACGAACTTTCTGCTGGTTTCACAGTGGCAGTTTTTGCACCATCAGGTAAAGGATTAAAGCCAGTTAAACTTGGAAATTCGACGTCGATATTACAATGCTCGTAATCACCAGAAGCTGGATTAAATCGATATTCTTTACTCCAAGCCGCTAAATTTTCCGTGACTTGGTTAATCGCATTCACCACAAAAGCCACTTCTTTATCTGATGTGGTTGGGTGAAATGAGGCTCTGATCCAACCTGGTTTTTCAGCAAAATCGCCCGAATCAATTTGTTCAGTTATTTTTGACGAAGTGTCCTGATCAACATTTAATAAAATATGCCCATAAGTGCCAGCACAAGAACAACCGCCGCGGGTTTGCACGCCAAACTTATCGTTAAGTAGGCGCACAATTAAATTATGGTGAGCACCTCGAACATAAAACGACACTATAGCTAATCGATCTCGGATATTTGGCTCTAACATGACAACTTGCTCGTTTTTAGCCAAGGTATCCATAACATAATGGGTAATTTCAGTTTCACGCTGGTGAATATTTTCAACACCCATAGCATCTTTTAACTTTATCGCTAATGCAGTTTTAATGGTTTGTAAGAAGCCAGGGGTGCCGCCATCTTCACGCATCTCAATATTATTAAAAAAGCTATGTTTCCCCCAAGGGTTTGTCCATGTCACTGTGCCGCCACCAGGATGATCTGGTACCTTATTTTTATAGAGCACTTTATTAAAAACCAGTACACCTGAACTTCCCGGACCACCAAGAAATTTATGCGGAGAAAAGTAAATAGCATCTAATGCTTGCTTCGGATCGCTAGGGTGCATATCAATATCAACATAAGGTGCAGATGCCGCAAAGTCGACAAAACACAAGCCACCATGCTTATGCATTATTTCAGCTAACTGATAGTATGGGGTTTTAATACCGGTCACATTTGAACAAGCAGAGAATGAGCCTATTTTAACTTTACGGTCTTGGTATTTTTCTAACAGTAACTCTAGATGTTCTAATGACGGTAAGCCGTTGCTATCAGGCTCAACAATCTCTAGTGTTACATCGCATTCATACCACGAGGTTTGGTTTGAATGATGTTCCATATGAGTAATAAATACCACTGGGCGATCACTTTCAGCAAATGTTACTTGCTCTTGCATACGCTCAGGAATACGCAAACCTAAGATACGTTGAAATTTATTTACCACCGCCGTCATACCTGCACCAGCAGTGATCAAAACATCATTTTCACAAGCGTTAACATGGCGTTTAATAATATACTGCGCGTCATGATAAGCGTTAGTCATAGCACTACCGGTTAAATTGGTTTCAGTATGTGTATTCGCAACATAAGGACCTAATTCATTGGTAAGGTAATCTTCAATCGGTTGATACAAGCGCCCGCTCGCAGTCCAGTCGGCATAAATAATATCTAATGTTTTACCATTTATTTTATGTGTTAAATTTTGTCCAACAACGTTTTTTCGAAACGGTAAAAAATAGTTTTCCAAAGACATACTATATGCACTCACTTAGCTCTGTAATAAAAACATACTAGCATTTGAGAAATTTATAGTAATTAAAAACCACAAAAACAACTTAATAAGCAATATAAAACTCACACAGAGTGATTTATAAAAATAAACATCTCAAATAGAAATTATTTCATTGCTAAAGTGAAAATTAATTTGCTGAATATATCAATAAGGGAATATTCTTCTAAATAGACAACTATTTAATCGCTAACTCGCCAATCAATTGGAGACTTTTTTTGTTTACTAAGCCAATGGTTTGCCTTAGAAAAGTGCTGGCAACCAAAGAAGCCTCGATAAGCAGATAGTGGTGAAGGATGTGGACCATTTAAAACCAAGTGTTTTTGCTGATTGATATTTTTACCTTTCTTTTGAGCATGGCTGCCCCACAACATAAATACACAGCCAGCATTATGCTCATTGAGCTGTGCAATAATATTATCAGTAAAAGTTTCCCAACCCAGTTTGGCATGAGAATGTGCTTGCCCTTGTTTCACCGTTAAAACCGTATTCAGCAATAACACGCCTTGCTTTGCCCAATCGACTAAATGGCCATGTTTTGGCGTGGTAAATTCGGCAATATCTTGTGTGAGTTCTTTATAAATATTTACTAACGATGGTGGTACTTTAATTCCTTTTCGCACTGAAAATGCCAAACCATGAGCTTGTGACTCACCATTAGCGCCAACACCGTGATAAGGGTCTTGCCCGAGTATTACCACTTTAACATCCGCCAAATCTACTGTAGAAAAAGCGCTAAAAACGTCACTTTCTACGGGGAAGATCATCTCGCCGTCTGCTCTTTGTTGAGCAACATTTTCAGAAAGCTTTTGGAAATAAGCTTGTTGCTGCTCTTGGGATACAATTTCTTGCCACTGTGGTTTTAACTTTGTCATTTCATTACTCTTTGAGTCGCGAACAGATATTGGAAGATTATTCTTTACCAGCCATTATATACCGTTCATCGATGTGCATGTACTTATATACCCAAGCCACTCGAAGATGCTGTTTCAGAGTTAAGCTAGGAAATCAGAGCAAGGCACAGCACGCAGGTAATGGTTACTCCCTTACCAAGTACCGCAACGCTGAACTGGCTTTCTAGCTTAGCTCCCACAGGGCAAGGCGGTAAAGGGTCATCCCCGGCGTTATTGATTTCGACAATAGAATAACTATTCTCTTCAATCAATGCCTTGGTGCTAACCCTTTCTCGGCTTGCTGAATCCTGCATCTCCAAGTGGCTTGGGTATATGGATGTAAGTTATTAGGGGAATGCATGGAGCAATTACCGAGATGTACTAATACCTTGAATGACAAGATGTCTGAGAAAGGCCTGAACATCACCATGCTTTGCCATCGACATACATGGATGTATTAATGCCGTGAAGGCAAGGATGCCTTGGAACGGCCACGCAACCACGTTATACCGTTCATCGACGTGCATGTACTTATATGGATGTAAGTTATGAGGGGGAATACATGGAGCAATTACCGAGATGTACTAATGCCTTGAATGACAAGATGTCTGAGAAAGGCCTGAACATCATCATGTTTTGCCATCGACATACATGGATGTATTAATGCCGTGAAGGCAAGGATGCCTTGGAACGGCCGCGCACCCGCGTTATACCGTTCATCCTGAACATAAAAAGGCAGTAAAACTGCCTTTCTATATTTATATCGATTACTCAAACTAAATAGCTAACTGAGTAAATATGTTCTTAACTCTGCAAATTCAGTTGATGCGGTTGTTGACAGAATAGTTTCACTGGCACAATCTGCAAGCTCTTTCGGTAAGCCTATCGGCTGACCTAAGGTACTTTCAACAATTTCTTTAAACTTAGCCGGATGGGCAGTACCTAAAAATACGCCAAACTCTGAATCAAGGGCGTTATATTGTAACGCTCGATAGGCCACAGCCGCATGAGGCTCACTGATATAACCTAACTTTGCCAATTGAATCATAGTCATTTGTGTTTGCTCTTCATCAATCGATACTGAGCTAACACAATCAGCTTCTACAATGCCTGCTTTAAGCATATGTTCAACACGAGGCCAATTGTTAGGATTACTTACGTCCATGGCATTTGAAATTGTGGCAACAGTATCATTTGGAGACCACTCACCCGTTTGCAAATAACGCGGTACAGTATCGTTGGCATTGGTAGCGGCAATAAAGCGTTTAATTGGCAAACCTAATGCTTTAGCAAAAAGTCCTGCCGTTAAATTACCAAAATTGCCGCTTGGAATTGAAAATACTAACTCATCAAGCGCATCAGCTCCTTTTTGACGATACAGCTGAGCAACCGCTTCAAAGTAGTAACAAATTTGCGCTAGTAAACGGCTAATATTAATTGAGTTTGCTGAATTTAAACCGATAGTTTCTTTTAGCTCTTGGTCATCAAACGACTGTTTAACCAGTGCCTGGCAATCATCAAAAGTGCCTTCAATGGCAACGGTTTTGATATTGCCACCAAGCGTGGTGAACATTTTTTCTTGTAACAAGCTAATTTTGCCTTTGGGATATAAAATAACAACATCGATATTGTCTATATCATGAAAAGCATGAGCAACAGCGGCACCAGTATCACCAGAGGTTGCCGTTAAAATGGTAATTTTTTTCCCTTGGCTAAATGCCTGTAAACACTTTGCCATAAAGCGGGCACCAAAATCTTTAAAGGCTAATGTCGGGCCATGAAACAATTCTAGAATGGCTCTTTTTTCACTAATTGGCTGTATTTGTGCAGGAAAATTAAAAGCATCCGTTACAATTTCAGTCAGTTGTTGTTGTGAAAGGTCATCACTAACAAATGGGTAAAGTACTTTAACGCTGCGCTCAACCAGTGGTAGTGCTAGCAACTCTTCAATATTTTCAAAACTTGGAATATGCTCAGGGAAAAACAACCCTTGATTGCGGCCTAGCCCCTGCTTTACTGCACCAGCAAAACTTACTTGTTCATCATTTTCTTTTAAATTATAAAATTTCACGCTTAAATTCCTATATAAGGTTTTCTCTTAAGGGGTTTAACCTTTTTCTGCTTTTATTTGGCTATATTTACGATAACAATGCAGCTAGGTTAAGCTAACAGCGCCTTGGCTATCCGTTTGACAAATATGAACAAAGCCTTCACTGACATCGTTAGCGAGTGTTTGCAAATAATTCTGTTCTAGCCAATTGGCAAACTCTTCTGCTTTATTTTTATCATCGGTAACACAAAAAAGTGTTGGCCCTGAGCCAGAAATACCAACAGCTAAGCAATCTTGCTGTTTTAAATGACTTACCGCGTCACCATAACCCGGTAAAATTGACTGACGATAAGGTTCAGCAACAACATCGGTTAATACCGAATATGCCTGTACTTTATCCTTGCGGTGGCAAGCGTCAACAAAGGTCGCTAAATTTTGTCCAAAGGTAATTAAATCAGCGCGTGAATAATCACGTGGTAAAATATCACGAGCCGCTTTTGTCGAAACCTCAATACCTGGATAAGCCATAACATAGTAACAATCTTCAAATGCTGGCAATGTTCGGGAAATCACTTCTTGATCTGGCACCATCAACTGCATACCACCTAAAAAGCAAGGAGCGACATTATCGTAGTGCAAGCTGCCACTAATTTGTGCTTCCATCTGTCCCATCATTTTCAATAACGCTTTATCGTCAAAACTAAATTGATGGTACTTTTCATAAAAAGCATTTAACCCTGCTAATGCTGCGACAACAGAGCATGCGCTTGAGCCTAAGCCACTGCCCACAGGCATACGCTTTTCTAAACTTAACTTTACCTTGGCTACATCTTTTTGGTGTGCCTCAAGCTGTTGATTAAATAATAATAAGCAATGCCAGACAATATTGTCTTTAACATCTCCGGGTAGCTTTTTTGCAAAGTCGCCGGTAACTTCAATGTGATCACCATCGTTACTATGAGTAACCGTGACCACGTCTCCTAAAAGCGTGCCATCAATCGGTTTAACGGCAAGTCCTAAAACATCAAAACCGACATTAACATTGCCGATTGACGCTGGTGCAAATACTGAAACGCTCATTAATGTTGTTGCTCCCACGCTAAAGTTCTTAATAAATCACCAAATACACCAGCGGCGGTAACCGCTGCACCTGCACCATAACCACGTAAAACAAATGGCAAAGGTTGGTAATAACGGCTGTGCACTGCTAAGGCATTTTCACCATCTTTAATACTAAATAATGGGTGTTCTGGGCCAACAGCTTCAATGCAAACCTGGCACTGTCCATCAATAATATTACCGATATATCTTAATACTTTCCCTTCAACTTTAGCCGCATTAATACGTGCGCCGAAACTTTCGTCTAACTCTTCCAAGTTGCTCATAAAGCTTTCAACATCACCACTTGCATCAAACGATTCAGTTAATACTGATTCCACTTTAATATCGCTCAACTCCAGTGGTAATCCCGCTTCACGCGCCATGATTAATAATTTTCGTGCGACATCCATACCGCTTAAATCATCTCTTGGGTCTGGTTCAGTAAAACCTTGCTCTTTTGCAAGTGCCGTTGCTTGAGATAATGTCATTCCTTCATCTAATTTACCGAAGATATAAGACAATGAGCCCGATAATACACCTTCAAAACGATGTAGTTCATCGCCCGCTTTTAATAAATTTTGTAAGGTATCAATAACTGGTAAACCCGCACCTACCGTTGTTTCATATAGAAAGCGACGATTAGTTTTTTGTGCTGCCACCCTAAGCGCTTGATAGTACTGCCATGAATCTGTATTTGCTTTCTTATTTGGCGTAACAACATTAAAACCAGCTTCTAAATATTTAACATAGTCTAAAGCTAATGCTTCGTTAGAAGTACAATCAACTAATACGGGGTTAATTAAATGGTTATCACGAACAAAAGCTTTAATATTATCAACATTTACATTGACCGCTTGTTGCTCAAAACTTGGCTGCCAATTACTTACATCAATGCCCTCTTGATTAAACACCATACCTTTACTATTGGCCAAACCATAAACTTTTAAAGCAATATTATCAGTTTTCAATTTCGGCTGTTGTCGAGCAATCTGTGCCAACAATTCGCTACCGACAACACCACAACCAACAAGAAATACGTCTATAGTTTGCTTGTGAGAGAAAAAGTTTTGATGGCTGACTTTCATGGCATCAGTGCATTTTCTACTTTCGATAACCACAGAGATACTGCGCTCTGACGAATCTTGTGCGATAGCCACAACATTGACTCTTGCTTGTGCCAATGAAGCAAAAAATTTGGCAGCAACACCTTGTTGATGATGCATACCATCACCAACTAAAGACACGATAGATAATTTATCAGTCAACGTGAGTGGTTCTAGTAACCCGTTGAGTAACTCTAGTTCAAATTCTTCTTGAAGACTTTGTTTCGCCCTAATCGCATCGGCTGAATAAATACAAAAACTAATACAGTATTCACTTGAAGATTGGCTGATTAAAATTAAAGAGATGTTCTCACGACTCATGGTGGCAAAAACTCGACTCGCCATACCCACCATACCTTTCATGCCTGGGCCTGAAACATTAACCATAGTTAAATCATCAAGATTTGAAATTGCTTTAACTTGTTTCTTTTGATCATTTTCGTTGGCAATTAGTGTGCCTGGTGCTTGAGGGTTACCGGTATTTTTAATCAAACATGGGATATGATATTGCGCTATCGGGCCAATAGTTTTCGGATGTAAGACGCTAGCGCCAAAATATGAAAGCTCCATTGCTTCTTGATAAGATAAATAATCTAACAACTGCGCTTCTTTTATCAAACGAGGATCAGCATTGTAAACGCCATCAACATCAGTCCATATTTCACAATATTTCGCTTCACTACAAACAGCTAACACGGCCGCTGAATAGTCAGATCCATTACGTCCTAACGTTGTCACGTCACCTTTACTATCAACACCAATAAAGCCTGGCATTAGTGCAACGTCGTTTAAGTCACTATAGGCTTGTTGGTATTTATCTTTACATAGCACTAAATCAGCTACCGCATTTAGCGAGACATCATTTGTGTGTAGGAATTTTTCAGGTTCAATGGTACTGACTTGGATATCATCAACCGCTAACACTGAACTCAACAATGCGACACTTAATCGCTCACCAATACTAATAATACGTGCTCGTACGTGCTCAGGGCAAAATGAAAGTAACGTAGCGCCATGTAAATAACGACTTAACTGCTGTTCCCAATTGGCAAGAGCTTGCTCACTATGTTGATGACAAAATTCAGGTAATGTTGCAGACAAATCGCTAATTATATTTTCAATAGCATGCTTAAAGTGCTGTAAATCGCTTTTCAGCTTATTTTCATCTGAAATATTTTCTGCCATCGCTACCAAATGATTGGTAACACCTTGAGGTGCAGATACAACAACAGCCAATTTAGATGACTTGCTTTCATTCTTGATGATATTTGCAACGTCAATAAAACGCTGTGCCGTTGCTAACGATGAACCACCAAACTTTAATACACGCATTTTTACTCCTTATAAAACAAAAAAAGCCCGTAACCTTTATGGTCACGGGCTTGATAAAATTATTAAGTTTTACACGTCAGCCGATGACCACCATCCCAATGAGGGTGGTAGTGGTAATAATAATGGTACGGCGAAGTGAAATAATCATCAGTATAAAATGCCTGAAGTGCAATTTTCTGTCAACTGATATTTTTGAATAAAACAAACTAATATATGTATAAAAGTTATTTATTATGAATATTTATAATTTATATTCAGGCTAACAATGTTTCTTTCGCTAAACAAACACGGTTTCTACCCTTAGCTTTAGCTTCATATAATGCGATATCGGCATTGCTAATCAAATCTTCATAACGCGTATCGATACTGTCAATAGTCGCTACCCCAATACTTGCAGTAACACTTATGGTTCGATCTTGATATCGAATGGTGTTTTTAGCAATAGACTGACGAATACGTTCAGCAACCTCTTCCGCGCCTGCTAGATTGGTATTTGGCAATATCACGGCAAACTCTTCACCACCATAACGACCAAATAAATCTCCCATACGTAGTAATTTAGTGACAGCTTTTGCTGTTTCAACTAACACTAGATCACCGCCTTGATGGCCAAAAGTATCATTGAGTAGTTTAAAGTGATCTAAATCTAGCATCACCAATGCTAAATCATGTTGATGACGGCGTGCACGTGAAAACTCTTTTGCTAAACATTCTTCCCAATGCTTGCGGTTAAACGTTTGAGTTAAGCCATCAATACGGTTTGATAAAGCCAATTCTTCTAGGGCTTTATTCAGTTGATTTTGGTAATGACAAACATCAGTAACATCTTCAATTAAAATACAAATACCTTCAAGTTCACCTGAAATCTCAACAGGTAAAAAGGTACAGTTTTGTGCCATAAAGTGACTATCTGTCGTGATGGGGCGAGAATGAAAGAGTTCAAACAAATGATGACGCTGCTCCCAACCACAAAAAGATTGAGTTTTGAGCTGAATAACACTGGATAATTTACGCTCAAACCACTTTCTAGGTAATTCAGGAAAAATGCTAAAAACACTTTTACCGATCACGTCATTATCATTCTTATTCGCGTGAACTTCTAAAAAACGATTCCACATAATAATGTTATAATCACAATCTAGAAATAGAATTCCTGTATTTAATCGGTTTGAGATATCCAAACAAAACTCATCCAGCATAACTAAAAATCTTCCAAAATCCGATCAATAACGGTTTTAATATTAATAATCGCTTCTTCAGGAATTAATAGCACCATATCACAATTAAAGGAGTAATCAGTCACCTGATAACTAATACGGACTTTTAACGCTAAGTCCCAATTAAAAGCTTGCTGAGTCAAATGTTCAGAAACCATTCCTTGATTAGCGGAAATTAACCTTGGCGCACTATACGACATTTGGTTATCTATTTGACTAGCAAAAACATTCAAAAATGTTGTTGTTAAAATTGAGCTCAAATCTATGATTTGTTCATCAAAACTCATCTCATCGTCTTCATAACCAAGTAAATCAGCTAAGCGATGTGAATCTTGCGGTTGATACATTAGTAATGCTTCACCACGTATACCTTCATAGCCGAAAAAACCTTGGCTAACGACGGCAATAGCTTCCAAGTTCTGATGCCCTGAATCAAAAAGTTGATCGGACTTTACTTGTTCGATACTTGGCACCTTCAAATAAACAAAAGTATTTAAATAGCGCGCAAGTTGATCACTGGCTTGCCCCATGGCAACATTGATAAGTTCTTGCAAGCAATCTTGCTGATCTTCGCTCAAATCAAAAGCACTCATAATATCCCATGCAATTTCAAATTTTCATTTAAGGTTTCTAGTTGTACGGGTTTACGTAAAAAAGCTTTCGCCCCTAAATTAAGTACTCTACTTTGCATCTCCGGCTGAATATCAGCGGAGATAACAAATACTGGCAGCTCAATACTTTCATCTTGCATGGCTTGTAATACCCCTAAACCATCAATAACCGGCATGGTTAAATCAAGAAAAAGTACATCAATATTTTGGTTTCTTAGGATCGCTAACGCTTCTTCACCATTAGTGGCGAGTTGCGCGTCGCTTGACAAACTTTCAGGGAGGCTTCTTAAAACTTGCTTACGGGCTAAGTTAGAGTCATCACAAATAAGAACATTCGTGCTCATTCGACACTAATCCTTTATTATTTTTATTATTAACCTCTAATCTACCTCAATTTTACGCTACTGTTAATTGCTAATAGTGATAAAAATGAGCTTTTTTACTACTTATGCCGTTAAAAACAAGCATAATTATCACATTTTATTTATTTTACAATTAACCAATAGCATATGTTTCGGTAAAACTGAGTTAAAGCGCTACATGCAAAGAATGCAAGGAATGCAAGTTAGCATAACAATAAATTTATCCTGGCTAGGTTTATGATCATTAATAGTTTGAGCTAGAAACTTACCAATAAGTCAATAAAGGCGATAGACATTAGTGCAGACAAAAAATAAATGCTCATAGCTTTCCAGCTATATTTACCTAATTTCATGTTGATCTCCCAATATTATGCTCCATAAATGGAGTAGTCATTATTATTCATAGTTAAATCTATGATTTAAAATCGAATAAAGAATAAATCACAGGTAAATTATAATAAGCATATCTTGTGCCAATTAGTTATAAAAACAATAGAATAAATATATAATTAGGGAGAGATAAAATATGAGCCTGAGCAATAGCTTTATATAGCATATCTTTTATGATTAATTCCAACTCAAATACGCTTGGTTTTTTTTCAACCATTGTTTTGCCAAATAGAACTCAGGACAATGCCTTTCAACTAACTGCCAGAATTTTGTCGAATGATTCATATACTTAAGGTGACAAAGTTCGTGTACGATGACATAGTCAACCACCCAAGGTGGCAGCATTTTTAATAAGTAGTTAAAACTTAGCTCACCACGACTACTACAGCTCCCCCAACGTGCCTTATATTTTCTCACCTTAAATGCCTCAGCATGCAATAAAGTTTTTTCTGAAAATAATGGTAATTGATGGCTTAGGTACTCATCAATTGAGGCTTTAAACCACTGCTCAATTAATGACTTTACTTTTTGAGCGATGGCTACTGAGTTTATTTCATATTGCTGATATCTTAACGCAATAAAAACCCGTAGTGATTTTTCAACAAAATCATGTTGCACCTTTTGTCGGCCAAAGCAGATTATGATCCTATGTGGGAGCCCATCAATATAAACAGGGTTATCAAGACTAAAATTATTTTTTGAACATGAAGATAATGTGTTATTGGAAAGCTGCTGCAGTGCAATTTTTTTGGCTAGCCATATTGATTTTAACTGAATTAGATTCTCTATGTATTCAACTTTAACAAAATCAGGTGCGCGGACAATAACTTGAGCATTCTTTACCTGTAAAGCAATTGTTTTTCGTCTATTACTACGAATTAATTGGTAATCCAATTTACCTCACCGTACAAAAGCTCAAATTTCGTTATTTATTTAACAAGCACTTGAGCATGTAACATTAAGCTGCTTCTGTTTTGCTTTTAGCTACTGTTTTTTTAGTAGGTAACTTAGCACTAGCAACTTTTGTTTTTGACTCTTTTGGGGTTGGATTTTCTGCTTCACTATCATCAGATAAAGTTTTAGCGATTGGCTTAGCGGAAACTGCTTTGCTGCTCTGAACTTTTGCTTTTTTTGCTTGTAAAGCAACCAGAACACACTCACGATTTTGAGCTAAATAAACACTTAGCTCTTCACGTATTTCCTCTGAAAGTTCAACTGGCGCTTGCTCAAACATTTCAGACAAATTATCTGCCATATCAAGCATTTTATCGTAGTCATCTGCGGCTTTCTTATCCATAAATGTTTCTACCTCCACACCTTGTCTTATCACGACAAATCGACTTTCAACTGCCATTGGGTATCCCTTATTTTCTCAAGACTCAAACTCTGCTATTCATCATATCTTATTTAAATTGGTAAGCACAATTATAGCGATTAGCAATATACACTAGCTAGAAAAACCAAAAACTGTATACATATACAGCATCATACTCTATTCTTTTTAAATTGCCAGAAAATAATAACTTTCAACTAAAAAATGTTCAATATTTATGCATTTCATCGTGCGATATATTACAAAAAAAGTAATAAAAATATCTCGGAATGTCACTAGATGTAAAAGTTGATGTCATGTCATATTCTTTTAAAAGCAATAATAGCTTTTAAAAATAGTAAATTAAAACTAAATCATTTAATAATATTTCAGTTAATTATTACATTCACTAACACCCCTTTTACAACTTTTCACCAAAATTAGGTAACTATTATTATGAACAACAAATAAATTATCTTTAGATATGCGGAGAATATTATGAATAAATTGACATCATTAGCAGTCGCAACAGCATTTACACTATTATCATCAATGAGCTTTAGTAGTCACGCTACGGAAAAACACATCGAGTCGGCGCTTATTGATGTGTGTAAGTCAGCTCTTTCCAATAAAGTTGCCAAATACCAAAAAACGACCAAATCTTATAACTTGCAAAATAAAACTGTTGCATTAAAAGTAATGTGTAATGGGAGTGATATTATTGATTTTGCGCAAAAGCATGGTGCTTATAAAACTGCGGCCCGCATAGAACGTAGCATTAGCGGACATGTCAATATTATTGATGTTGCAAAGATTGAAAAAATTAATGTGGATTTTACATTATAAATAAGCGGTGAAGGATAAGACCAATAAAATGACTAATCAACCACTCAGGTACTCCTATGAATAAAACGTGTACCTGGTTGGTTGCATTATTTATTAGCAAATCGAACTAAGTTAATTGTCTCACTCTAAAGTTACGACCTTTAATTTTACCATTAACTAACTTAGCCAATGCTTTTTTTACTACCGATTTATCAACAGCAATATATGCCCAGTTAGGACCCATTTGAATTTTTCCTAACTGTTCAAAGACAATGCCATTTTCGCCAGTTAACGCACCAACAATATCACCTGGGCGTACTTTTTGCTTTTTACCGCCATCAATTTGTATCGTGGTCATTTTCGGTAAGAAAGGTTTGCTTTGCAGCACCTCGCTATCAGGTAATATTTCCCCTTCAATAGAGCGCTCTAAATAATCTTCCAGTAACCCTACCTTGTAGCGCTCTTTGTCACTAAACAAAGAAAATGCATAACCCGTACTACCAGCACGCCCTGTACGTCCGACACGATGAATGTGTACTTCACTGTCATGGGCAATATCATAATTAAATACCGCATCAAGCGCTTCAATATCTAAGCCACGCGCAGCAACATCCGTTGCCACTAAAATTGAGGCACTTTTATTGGCAAAGCGCACTAAGGTTTGATCTCTGTCTCTTTGCTCTAAATCGCCATGTAAGGCAACAACACCAAAGCCATAGCCCGCTAATTTGTCGGCTACCTTTTGAGTTTCTATTTTTGTATTACAGAAAATGACGCTCGATACCGGTCGATGTTTTAGTAGTAATAAGCGAATGGCCGTTAACTTTTGTTCGCTATTTTCAACATGATAAAAATGTTGAGAAATAGTATTGCTGGCATGAGTAGATTCTACTTTCACCACTTCTGGTGCTTGCAGGTACTTATTGGCAATTTTTTGAATTTGTTGTGGGAACGTGGCACTAAACAATAGCGTTTGCCTTTCCTCAGAGATATCTCCGATAATTCTATCTAGTGCTGCTTGAAAGCCCATTTCTAACATGCGATCTGCTTCGTCTAACACTAAGGTATCTACATGTTCGAGTGATAGCGTGCCGCGACCCAAATGATCTTCAATACGTCCAGGTGTACCAACAATAATGTGCGCGCCATGCTCAAGTGAACCAACTTGTGGTCCAAATGGCATACCACCACATAGCGTGAGTACTTTAATGTTATGAATGGCTCGAGCAAGCTTTCTGATTTCTTTGGCAACTTGGTCTGCTAGTTCTCGGGTTGGACAAAGCACCAAGGTTTGTATTCTAAATTTTTTGACCTGTAACTTATTCAATAAACCTAGGCCAAAAGCAGCGGTTTTCCCTGAGCCAGTTTTCCCCTGCGCGATAATATCCTTACCCGCTAATATCGCTGGTAAACTTTGTGCTTGAATATCAGTCATTGCATGGTATTCAAGCGTCGCTAAGTTATCTAAAAGGGCTGTTTGTAGAGGTAGTGATGAAAATTTGCTGTCGCTCAAAGCTAAAATCCTAGCATAAAGTTTAATTGTCGGTATTTTACACTTTTTCCAACACACTCGCACAGCTTTAAACGATTTTAATGGTTTACTTTTGCGATAGTCTTATCATATATGTGAAATGTTAAGGGGCATATAAGGATATTTATTGTGAAAGTAAGACTTTGGTTAACTCCAAAGCTAAGGTTTTTGGCGATTCTAATGGTAACATGTGACCCGTATTTTCAACTTTAGTAATAGAAATATTATCCGCACCACTAACCTCATCTTTCAATATCGATATATCAACTAAAGTATCGACATCACCAACCAAAAATTTCACCGGTAAGTTGAAATGTGACAAACGACCAAGTAATGATGGTCGAGACATAGAGACTTCGAGTTGGTGCAATAAAACATTGACCCCGAGATCCCTGTCCATATTTACAATCACATCTTTAATATTGATAAAACTCTCAGCGTTAAACTGCTTAATATTGGGGTGTAGCAAGTCTTCAATACGCTTATTTGGAATACCTGAATAGCCTCTATTGGCTATCCAAGTAATTGTACGTTTTCGCTGTTTTACTTCCGCATCAGGCAAGTTTTTTGGCAAATTAGATACCACCACTAAATGCGATATCAATTCAGGAATTTTCAGTGCAATAGCACTAGCAATATAACCGCCTAGTGAAAAGCCAACCAGCACGGCATCTTTCGCCACTATTTTTCGGGCCATCTCTTCAACAACATCTTCCATATTACCAGTGGTTGGAATTGGCAAATGCGTTAACTGGCAACGATGTAAAAACTGTTCGCCTAATAACTGCCAAGTTGGCTGCCACAGGCGTTTATCACACATAGTGCCCGGAATAAAATAAATAGTTCTAGACAAGTAATATTGTCCTTAATTAGCCTATAAAAACACTAGGAAAAGAAACGGTCAAATAAGCGAACATCAACCGTTTCACCAGCATTCACTCGACCTTGCTCAGACGGTAAAACAATATAACAGTTTGCAAAAGCAATACTGGTTAAAATACCAGAGCCTTGGCTTCCTGTCGTATCAACAATGAGTTCTCCTGCCGAGTTCTGTGATAGTACGCCACGTTGAAAGTCCATACGTCCCGGCGATTTCCTTAAATCTGACAAGCTTTTCGCTTTAAGCATAGTTGTAGGCTTTGCGTGACAACTTTGAAGTTTAATTAACGCTGGCATAGCCAATAAATCGGCAGTAACCATGGCAGAAACAGGATTACCTGGTAGACCAAAAAAGTAACTATTTGGTAGCTTGCCAAAAGCAAATGGCTTGCCCGGTTTCATGGCAATTTTCCAAAAAGAAATTTCCCCTAATTGCTCAAGTACCATTTTAGTATAATCAGCATCCCCCACTGAAACACCGCCTGAGGAAATTACCGCGTCAGCTTGTTTGTCAGCTTCAATAAACGCTTGTCTTATCGCCTCTTCATCATCTTCAATAACGCCAAAGTCAATAATATCAACATTGAGGTTTTGCAGCATACCCGTTAGCGCATAACTATTACTTTCATAAATATCACCATTTCCTAAAGGCTCGCCTAGTGCTTTCAACTCATCGCCCGTTGCGATTAATGCGACGGTGAGTTTACGAAAAACTTGTAAGTCATTAATACCAAGTGATGCCAAAACGCCAATATCAATAGCCGATAAACGACGACCCTTAGCAAAAACAATACGACCTTTAGCAATATCTTCACCGGCATAACGTACATGGTCGCTCTGTTTACGCTTTTCTAAGAAACGTATGCTTTCGCCATTTGCCTGACAATTCTCTTGCATTTCAACCGTATCGCAACCCTCCGGCAATTTTGCGCCGGTCATAATGCGAATACATTCGCCTTTTTTGCATATCCCCTCAAAGGGCTGACCTGCCATTGAACGACCCGCTAGAGTTAAATACTCTTGAGTTGCTAAACTTGTCTGAGCAAAAGCATAACCATCCATTGCAGAATTATTATGCGGGGGAACATTCATCGGGCTGGCAATATCAACCGCCAAAACCCTGCCTAAGCTCTCTTTTAAGGCTATTGTTTCAACATCAGTAATCGGGGTAATTGCACCTAGCATTGTTTCAAGCGCTTGAGCAAATGGCATTAAGCCTGGGGCAGAACAACAATCAACCATAATGAATTCTTCCAATTTAAGTTTTCTATTTCGTGTAATGAAAATAATTTTACAATGAATTATTTTACTTTGAAGTAAAGTAAACATAATTCAGGTCTTTATATGTTATATTGATCATAATCATACTATGCTTGTGATTATATGATATAAATTAATAAATCATTGAAATTCGCCGAGCTATTTTCGCTAACCTTGACAATTTTGTTCAAGCACGCGGATATAGCCGTAAACCAATTTTTATTTTGAGTTTGCCAGGGTTAACAAGGAAACTTGTTTACCTCCCGACATTGGAAAGGTGACATGTTAACAGACAACTTCGGACGCAAGTTTTATTACTTACGTCTATCAATCACTGACGTATGTAACTTTCGTTGTAACTATTGCTTACCTGACGGTTATCAGTGTGATCATGATAGAAAATTCCTAACGTTACCGGAAATTACGCGATTATCTTCAGCATTTGCCGATATGGGCACGGAAAAAATTCGTATCACCGGTGGCGAACCGTCGCTGCGAAAAGACTTACCCGATATTATTGCCCAATGTAAGCAAACGCCTGGCATCAAAAAAGTTGCCATTACCAGTAATGGCTATAAACTGCCTGAGCACCTGCCAAGTTGGCTAGATGCAGGCATTGATGCCATTAACATCAGCATTGATAGTTTAGATCCAAGACAATTTCATGCCATTACCGGCCACGATAAACTTAAGCATATCCTTAAAGGTATCGATATGGCATTAGCTGAAGGCAGTACTAGTATCAAAGTTAATACTGTGCTAATGCGTGAATATAATGGTTATGACATCGCAAGTTATTTAGCTTGGTTAAAAGATACACCCGTCACATTGCGCTTTATCGAACTAATGCAAACAGGCGATAACCAAAAGTTTTTTGATGCTCAGCACGTACAAGGCTCTCGTATTAAACAAAATTTGATCCTCGACGGTTGGCTGCCAGTCATTAACGATAAAGCATCAGGACCAGCACAAGAATTTTATCATCCTGACTATGCCGGAAAAATTGGCTTAATCATGCCGTATTCAAAAGATTTTTGTAATAGTTGTAACCGCTTACGCGTTAGCTCTTTAGGCAAATTACATTTATGTCTTTTTACTGAGCAAGGTTTGTCATTAAAAGATTATTTGCAAGATGACAACACGCAACCGTTAAAAGATGCTATCGCCAATATGATGACAGATAAAAAGCAGACTCATTTTTTACATGAAAAATTAACCGGTGCAACTAAAAACCTTGCCATGTTGGGCGGCTAATGAGTAACGAAAATTTACTTTTTCAATCTTGTTTAGGTGTCGTTTTAGCGGGAGGAAAATCTTCTCGTATGGGACAATACAAAGCGCACTTACAACGTAACCAACAAGATATGCTGAGTTACAGTAAAACTCTATTAAAAGATGCTGGCAGCTCACAAGTTGTTGTTAGTGGTGATGTACACGGCATAGCTGATATCGTCAGTAATATGGGTCCACTTGGCGGTATTCAAAGTATTATTAATCAATTTAAGCCAAAAGCACTGTTGATTTTACCCGTTGATCTCCCTTTAATGCCCGCCGATGAGCTTACCAAACTCAAGAAAATTGGTGAGTTAAGCCAAAGCGCATGTTTTTTTACCGATAATTATTTACCACTCTATTTGCCTGTTAATGCTTTTGTTGAGCAGTTTTTCCAACAGTCGCTCGTACAGCACAATATTGCGCATAAACCTGATAATAAATCATCGAGTAAACGTGGTTTAAGCGGTCCTTCGGTGAGAAGCCTTATTAACCAAATACCTCATAAAGTTATTCAAGCTAAAAATAGCAATAGCTTATTTAATACCAATACGCCTGAGCAGTGGCAACAGGCGCAACATTTACTCTCTTTGCAAAGGAAAACTCATGTCTAGTATTCATTGTGGCGACGAATTCGTACCATTAAATATTGCCGTATTAACTGTATCAGATACGCGCGAAGAACATAACGACACCTCAGGACAAGCACTCGTTGAACGTCTACAAGCTGCCGGCCATAAGTTAGCGGCAAAAGAAATTTCAAAAGATGACGTTTATCAATTACGTGCGATTGTATCTAAATGGATTGCTGACGAAAATGTACAAATCGTATTAACCACAGGCGGCACAGGCTTTACCGCCAGAGATAACACGCCAGAAGCATTATTACCTTTATTTGACAAAGACATTGAAGGCTTTGGTGAAGTATTTAGAACCATTTCTTTAGCAGAAATTGGCACGTCAACAATACAATCGCGTGCGTTTGGTGGCATGGCAAACCGTACTGTAGTCTTATCAGTTCCGGGTTCAACCAATGCCTGTAAAACAGCATGGGACAAACTGATTGTTGAGCAGCTTGATGCCAGTCACCGCCCATGTAATTTTGTACCGCATTTAAATTTTAAATAACAAAGCCGGCTCCACTCGACACTATGACAACATTGTTGAAAAAGCGATTGTCGCTAGCTTTATTACTACTGGCAACGGTGTGGTTGGCTTTTTATTCGCACCACACCATTGCCAAACAAGCTCAAGCCAATGATTTTGAACCTCAACTTAAACCGTTACGTATCGCCGTAGCGGCAAATTTTGCGCCAGCATTAGAACATTTGCTAAAAGACTTGCCAAATAACAGCAAAATTAATTATCAAATCATTAGCGCGGCAACAGGCACACTTTATCAACAAATAAAGCATGGAGCACCATTTGACCTATTTCTTGCAGCTGACAACCTTCGACCGACAAAGTTAGAACAAGAACAATTGATCCTTCCTAATAGCCGTCAAACCTACGCTTTCGGTCAATTAGCTCTGTGGTCAGCAACTGAAAAAATTAACAACCTGAATAAACTCAATAATTTTTCCGGCTACTTAGCCATTGCAAACCCTAGTACAGCACCTTATGGCAAAGCCGCTCAGCAGGCGTTACAAAGTTTATCACTTTGGTCAAAGTTAGAGAATCGTGTCGTCACCGGCATTAATATTAATCAAACCTTTCAACAAGTGCGCAGTCAGGCTGTACCTATTGGTATAGTGGCATTGAGCCAACTCAAAATAAATCAATTAAAAGGCATTACTATTCCTGCACACTACTATCAGCCTATTGCCCAGCAATTGGTAATACTTAAAAATAGTAAACAGCTAAAACACGCTCAGCAAATAAGTGATTTTTTATTGCAAGAAATAACACAAGCAAAGCTAAAAAAGTTAGGCTATTTGCCTGGCAAAAATATCAATAGTCAAGGCGCTCTGTAAGGTGACAAACACTGCTGCTGATATTTTAGCCCTCACCACGACATTAAAAATGGCTGCAATAACCACGGTAATCTTACTCGTTATTGGCACCCCACTAGCCTGGTGTTTAGCCAATATGAAAAGCCGCTTCAAAGTAGTTTTTGAAGCAATAGTTGCCCTACCGTTAGTATTACCGCCAACCGTATTAGGTTTCTATTTATTATTAGCTTTTTCACCACAATCATTACCGGGACAATTATGGCAAACCGCGACGGGCAGCCAGCTTGCTTTTAGCTTTAGTGCAATAGTTATCGGCTCTGTATTTTATTCTCTGCCTTTTGTTGTACAACCTTTGCAAAAAGCGTTTGAACAATTGGGAGAGCAATATCTTGAAGCTGCCGCCATGTTGGGCGCTGGGCCGCTAGACCGATTCTTTAGCATTGTTTTTCCGCTAACCAAAGCAAGCTTCATTACCGCAGCAGCCTTAGGCTTCGCCCATACTGTTGGCGAGTTTGGTGTAGTGCTGATGATAGGCGGCAATATCCCAGGGGAAACTCGTGTATTGTCCATCGCTCTGTTCGACCATGTTGAAGCATTCAACTATAGTAATGCCCATGTTTTATCTGCGGGATTGTTAGTTTCTTCATTGATTTTATTATCTTCCGTTTACTTACTCGGTGGCAAGTTCAACCGTAGATCAGTCGCAAAAAAAGTACTTAAATCATGACGGAAAATTTAGTTTCGACAGCCGCAGTTAAAACTCCAATATTAGGTGTGTCGATTGACATCGCATTTGAGCATTTCAATTTGGCGATTAATCATAGCATTGAGCTTTCTGGTATTGTCGGTATATTTGGTCAATCTGGCTCAGGAAAATCGACGCTTTTGCGCATCATTGCCGGACTAGAAAAATGCGCTAACGGGAAAGTATCAATTGAAAATAGAGTGCTGCAAGATAACGTTAGTAATACTTTTATCAAACCCGAGAACAGAGAAATTGGCTTAATATTTCAAGACAACCGACTCTTTCCGCACCTTAATGTTTATGAAAATTTGGCCTATGCAGTAAAACGCACACCACAAGGTAAGCTTTCGATAGAGCAAGTGCTAGAGCTTACTCAACTAGCAGAGCTTAAATACCAAGATGTAACATCCTTATCAGGCGGTGAAAAACAACGGGTATCACTGGCTAGAGCGTTATTAGCTGAGCCGAGACTTTTACTGCTCGACGAGCCGTTTAGCGCTTTAGATAAAAAAACAAAAGCGCATATGCTACAGATTGTAAAAAAAATTCAGCAACAACTTAATATTCCGATGCTGTATATCAGCCACAGCATCAGTGAGCTGCAATTTATTGCTAAGCAATTGATTATCATGTCATCAGGAAAAATTGACTATATTGCACCAACTCATCAAGCAATTCATCGCTTAAATAATATCGATGATATTGCCGTGAAAACCAGTTTATCGTTAAGTATTGCTGAACATTTAGCTGATTTTGGCTTAACGCGATTATCCTTTGCCGATACCAGTAATAGTGTTTATTTGCCTTTACTAGAGCACGATTCTAAGCAATCAGATATAGGCCAGCTATTACCTTGTATTATTTATGCCCGCGATATCAGTATTAGCACCACTAAACCAGAGCATAGTTCAATCGTTAATCAGCTTGCTGGCAACATTAGTGAAATAAACCAAGGAGCAACTAGTGCAATTATTATTGTGCAATGTTCACAACAAAAATTTTATGCCCAAATTAGTTTATGGTCAGCAACCCGTATGGAATTAGCCATAGATCTGCCAGTTTATATTCAATTTAAAGCCAATGCTGTGCATAGCTTTCATTTAACGGAGCCAACCAATCATGCTTAGCCCACAAGAACAATTACGTTTTAGTCGTCAAACCATGTTAAAAAGCATTGGCGAAGATGGGCAGCAAGCTTTAAAGAACGCCAAAGTGATTATCGTTGGCCTTGGAGGCTTAGGAAACCCAGCAAGCTTATATCTCAACGCTGCTGGAATTGGGACACTTTATTTAGTTGACGGCGATACGATTGACGTCAGCAACTTACCTCGACAAGTGCTGTTTAATGATGCGCAAGTTTCTCAAGGCAAAGCCGATATCGCCGCAGAGATACTTAATCAGCAAAATAGCGAAACTAATATTGAAGTACTTGATGAAATGCTAGATGAAGAACTTGCTGACTATTATTTTCCACTAGTCGATGTAGTGCTTGATTGCACAGACAATATCACCACTCGCTATTTAATCAACCAGAAATGCTTAGAACATAAAAAGCCGCTGGTTATTGGCGCTGCCACAGGCTTTGATGGCCAATATATGTTTGTCGAGCCAAACATTGCAGATAGCGCCTGTTATCAATGTTTATTTCCGATTAATAAAAACGCGCCAGAAAACAATTGTCAAACATTAGGCATATTAGGTCCTGTTCTGGCAATTGTTGGCGGTTTACAGGCTTTGCAGGCAATGAAGTTTTTAACAGGTAATAAAGTCGCAACAAATCAATTAAGTATTTTTGATGGTTTTAACAATTCATGGCAACAATTATCGATAAAGAAACAACAACATTGCCCAGCCTGCGGTAATGATTAACAAACGAATAAGTTAATGTTTCGGTTATAATTATTCTCGGTTATTTAACGATAAAAAAGGCCCTCAATTTTGCGGGCCTTTTCATGGATTAATTAGCTGTTTATGATTCTATTTCAATGTTATTTAAATAAGCCCATACTTCGATCAGTTGCTGCTTCGCGCCAGCCTCCTAACCACTCAGATTTTGCATTGGTGTTTTGATATGGACAATGATCCTTTGCTCTACCTGAAAGCCCTGCTTGGTAACCGTTTGAAAATGCTCTTCCTAGTTTATCTCTTTTCTGCCTTCTCATGAACTTGACCTCTTAATCACTTGATAATTATTAATAACATTCTATCTTGCGGCCAACACTTAACTTCAGTCGACAATTAATTTAAGGACAGTATTTTCCTGAAAGCAAGCAAACGAAAGGGCATAATATACAAAAAATATGAGTTCTTTATAGCAAATTAATTATTGAATAATACGCTCTAAAAACTAACCATTACAAAACAAATCGTTATCAAAAAAAGATAGAACAAACAGATCTTAAAAATTTAACTGCAATAACAATTTAATTTGAAAAAACATGATATTAATTTCTTAATAGCGGTTGCAACATTTCTTCCAAACCATTCAATTTCACTTCATAAATGAGTGCTAATTGTTGCCCTAACTTTCCTTCTGGAAATCCTTTGGAATGAAACCAAACTAAGTAAGGCTCTGGTAGTTGCAATAACTTTCTGCCATTGTACTTGCCAAAAGGCATCACTTGATTCACTGCAGCAAGTAAATCTGCATTACTTGCTATCGACATAGATTTTTCATCAGGTTCATTAAAATTCCACCATATTAAGTTTGGATCTATTAGCAGGTTGACCAATACAACTATTGACATAAAATTGTCACAAGCGGTGCTTATAATTCCCCACAACTTAGCCGGTATCAGGGTGATACCCATACTTTATTCAGGGAATTTTTATGTCGATAGTTAGAAAACGTAACGCCGGTCAAAAAGCTTATGTCCCAGTAAACGCTCGCGACAATCAATATATTTTGGCTGAATTTACCCTATCAGATCAACTACTTTCACAAGTATCTTCACAGGTAAGTCACGACAGTTACTATAACTTCTACCAAAGTTTAGCAAATTTACTTTTTACGCTCAGTAATGACTATACAATTACTAATAGCTTACTCGTTGCCAATGACAAGCTCGTTCGTGTTCGATTCAGCCAAGAAATGCATCAATGGCAAACGAACCAGCAAATTATTTTTTACTATGATCCGTTGCAACATGTCCTTCAAAATTCATTTTTTGATGGCAGTATTAGAGCGAAAAAAATAACCTTAGTATTTTTAGCTTCCGGTACTGATATTCGATCTGGCGCGGCGAATTTCCATCAACGAATAAAGAGTCTGTTAAAAGACTTTGCACAACAAATAAAGTTACCGCTAGATAATATTCGGATACGTGATCATCAACATCTTACTTACGATATTTTCGCTAAGAATAAAGGTTGCAATAGTAGTCAAGCTCATAAATTCAGGCCAATAATTCAGCGTTATGCAACCCAGGATGTTGCATTGCCCACTGATTTATCTTCAATTACCTATGCGGTGATAAATTTAACCGTAAATCATCGTATTTCACAACTAGTCGACATTGATGCCAGCTCAAGCGATCCTTTTAACCCACTATATACTTATTTAACTGATGCTTTTTCCCTAATCGCTAAGCAATTTAATTTAAATAATGGCGCTTTAATCGCGAATGGTTTAGTACCAATTGTTCGACATAGTTTGCATGAGATAGTATCTAAAATCGGAGAGTTACAAATGCTAGGCTATAACCCGAAACAAAGTCCATGCGGTATTATTAGCAAGTGGAAAGCTGATGAACTTGTTGATAATGTTCAGTTAATATTTGTAGCCAACAATCAAAATGGCGAAGAGCAAAGCTATGCTAAATTTGTTAATCAAATTGAACAAGCAATGCGTTTACTAGCAGCTGAATTAGAAATCCCGACCGATAAAGATGAATTAACCTTACGCTTCCACCAGCATATTGCTTATAACTTCCCTGCAAATCATTAATATAGAAAAATAGATGACAACAGCACTCAGGACAGCTAATAAATAGTCTCCTGAGTGCTGTTTTCAACTCAACCAATAGAGGTATTCTCCTCTACTTATCACTCTTCAACATACGTTATATATATAAATTACATTATTTTCCAAAAAAACATATAGACATCTAAATGGCTAGGTGATAAATTCACCATGTAAACACTTAGACGTCCAAACGTCTTTATGTAAATTTATTAAGTAAAAGACAGTTAAAGCACTTGAGCGTGAGGAATAGGTAGCATGAACATAGAAACAATAACATTAGGCGCTGGCTGTTTTTGGTGTGTTGAGAATATATTTTCTCGCATTAAAGGAGTACAAGCTGTTGTTAGTGGTTATGCTGATGGCGATCTTACGAATCCGACCTACGAGCAGGTCTCTACTGGGCTTACCAATTACGCTGAAGTGATACAATTAACTTTCGACAGAGAACAATTGTCAATCGAACAAGTTCTAACGGTATTTTTTGCCATTCACGATCCGACGACACTAAATCGCCAAGGTGATGATATTGGCAGTCAATATCGCTCAACGATATTAGTTCATAATGAAGAACAAAATATTACGGCAATAAGAAAACTAGCCCAATTAGCTTCTGATAACACCTTTAAAAACCCAATAGTAACTTCAATAAAAAAAGTGAATAACTTTTACAGTGCAGAAAGCTACCACCAAGATTATTTTGAGAATAATCCCAATAATCGATACTGCCAATTAGTGGTAGCAAAGAAGATTCAAAAGTTTCTAACCGAATTTTCACATCTATTAGAAGTTTCTGCTTAATTTCTGCTAAGAACTTTAGTCAAAATTTTAGACTTAGAGTATTGACATAAAGTGATTTACAAGTACAAAAAACGCCCGACTTACCGAGCGTTTTTTATCAAAACAAGCTTGTTCAAACTATCAATCAATACATCAAAGTATAAAGTTTACGTCTAAATTTATTTGCTAATAGATCACCATCTGGCAGAGACTTCAATACATCCAACAATAGATCTTTACTAATTATGTCCGAGCTATCCTTTTGCACTAAGCGAAAGAGCATTATTAAGGCATCTTCATGACGGTTCATCTGACTATATTGCGCTGCTAGCTGATGCTTTAACTCTATATTATCTGGTTGCTGGACTAGCTGTTGTTCAAGTGCTTTGATTTCTGGAGAATCAGCAGCTTGAGTTGCTAAGTCTAACTTTGCCATTATTGACTTGTAGTCACTATCTTGGTCGACCATCATAATACTTTGTAACAGAGCTTCTGCTTCAGAAATCTTACCTGTCTGAATATAAACATCAGCTAAAACAAGTTTAATATCTGCACGTTGGTCATCAAGCTTGTATGCTTGAGCTATGGGCTTAAATGCATCACTTACGTTATTTTCAGCTAATAACGCTCTTGCTTGCACCAGAAGGTTATCTTCTTCTTTGGGTAAATACTTAACTAAAAATTCAGCGATAGAATCATCAGTTTGTGGGCCACTCAAACCATCTAGTGGCTGGCCATCTTTAACAAGAATTGCGGTAGGTAGCCCTTGAATACCAAACTGCTGAGCAATTTGCCCTTGAACTTCGCAATCAACAGTCGCGAAAATTATAGTATCACTTTGTTGCGCAAGCGCTGTGGCCAACTTGTCACGTAACTCCACACTTTCGGGAACTTGCTGAGCCCAAAAGTCTACCAAAATAAGTTTATTTTTTGATTCTTCGATAATAATTTGTTGAAAGTTTTCTAGCGTAATAGCAACTGAATTTGTCATCAATGCATGCCCAAGTTGAATTTTTTCATACTATATATTTGGGGCCAGTTTGCGAGATATACAAGCTATAAAATAGTTTTTTATTCTAGTATCAATGACTCGCACTAAAACTCTTTATTAAATCGCCTAATAATCAGATTAGCAAGCCACAGCCTAGCTAAACATCTTGAAGTCCGGCGAATTTTTCCCATGTTTTTAAGCTTTAAGCAATACTTATATATTATAACTAAGATAAATACGATCTCGAATTTAAAGCAGCAATATTGTTATTTATCCTGTATCGTCAATCATCATAACCATCATTGTCGGTGTAATAAGCTATACTCGTTGATGTGTAATACAATTTTTATATGATCTATTAGCAACACTGCAACTTTTTCTTTCAGTTAATAAAGAATCAATAAATGACAAAATCGAACTTCATTCTTACCGCTATATGTAGTTGTTTACTATTTTTTTCTCAACCTTTATACGCACAAATATCTGATAAAAAAAAACCCGTAATCACGCTACCGCTTAATAATTGGACTAGTCAGCGAGTGATCACAAAAGCGCTTGGCAAAATGATTTCCTCTTTTGGTGAAAGAGTCGAATATAAGGATATTAATTCAACAGATCAATGGGGAGCATTACGCAAAGGCCTTATACATATTCAACTTGAAGTCTGGCAAGCATCAATGGAAAAAGAATTTTATCGCATGGTAGAAAGTGGTTATATTGTTGATATGGGTGCTCATTCAGCCACGGGAAAAGAGGACTGGTGGTATCCTGATTTTGTTGAAGGCTTTTGCCCTGGCTTGCCTGATTGGCGAGCAATGAATCAATGTGCAAAAATATTCTCAACATCAACATCTTCTGGGAAAGGAGTTTATCACGCAGGCCCCTGGGATTATGGTGACGCAGATATAATAAGAGCACTCAATTTAAACTTTGTTATTAATCGTCACCCAAATAGTACATCGTTATGGCGTGAACTTAATAGTGCCATAACAGCTAAGCAACCCATAATGATATTAAATTGGACTCCTAATTGGATAGATGCGCGCGTTAAGGGGAAATTTGTTAAATTTCCTGCTTATACTGAAGAGTGCGAGCATAATACAAGTTGGGGGCTAAACAAAAAGCTTGCTAAAGATTGTGCCAATCCAGATCATGCCTGGATTAGAAAAACCACATGGTCAGGCTTTGAGCAACAATGGCCCTGTGTAAATCAACTTATTAAAAATATCGACTTAACCACTGAAATGATAGCTGAAGCGTCAGCCTTAGTTGTATCAGACGACCATACTGAAGAACAAGCTGTACAACTATGGTTAGAGAAATACGAAAACCAAGTTAATTATTGGCTCATGAATACCTGCCAACATTCTCATACAAGCTGATTAAAAGATAATAAACGGATAATAGCCCTGCTTTTATCCGTTTTCAAAGAGCTCACATATGATGTCTAAATATTTTGTAATAAATCTCTCGAAATAATCACTTTTTGAATTTCACTGGTACCTTCATAAATTGAAGTAACTCTAACATCACGTGCCATACGCTCTAGCGGGTATTCTTTTATGTAGCCAGCCCCACCCATTAACTGCAGAGCATCGTAGCAAGCCTTGTTGGCATTTTCGGTAGCAAAAAGTTTTGCCATTGACGCTGCCGCACCAAAAGGTTGATCTTGCTCTTTAGTATATGCTGCCTGCATTAGTAACAAGCGTGCCGCTTCCATTTCAGTATAACGTTCAGCTAATTTCCACTGTAAACCTTGGAAGTTCGATAGTGATTGGCCAAACTGTTTACGTTCAACAATGTAAGCTTTAGCGTAATCAAGTGCAGCGAGACCAACACCTAATGCCAATGAACCAATACCAATACGTCCACCCGCCAATTCACCAACAGCAACACCAAAACCTTTGTTTTCATTACCCATCAACGCTGAAGCAGGCACTCGACAGTTATCAAAGTGAACCTCATTGGTTGGTGATGCCTTTTGGCCCATTTTTTCTTCTGCTTTACTAATTGTCATACCTGGCGTGGAAGCTTCAACGATAAAACAAGAAATGCCTTTGCCTTTTTTAGCGTCAGGATCCGTAACTGCCCAAACAACAAATACATCAGCAAAAGAGCCACTGGTAATATAAAGTTTACTACCGCTAATAATATAATCATCACCATCTTTTACGGCTTGAGTTTTCATGCCAGCAGGATCTGAACCTGCTGTCGCTTCTGTTAAACAAAAGCCGCCTGCACGGTATTCACCGCTACAAATTTTTGGTAAATGCTTTTGTTTTTGCTCTTCATTGCCAACCGCTTGAATAACCTCAGCCACCATATTCGTTACCGAGGTAGTGACCGCAGTTGAGGCACAAGCACGAGCCAATTCAGTAATTGCTAAACTAAAAGCTACGCTACCCGCTTCTACGCCGCCATATTGTGCTTTAATGTTTAAGCCCATAAAGCCAAGCTCGGTCAATTGTGCTAAATTTTTTAAAAATAGCGTTTGATCCATTGTTTCATCAAGCTGCGCTGCCACTGGCGCTAGTTCACTTTCAGCAAACTTTTTTGCCATATCTTGAATCATCATTTGTTCTTCAGTTAAGGACAAATCCATCAAAACTCTCACTTTTAATCAGGTGAATATCTACCGTAGTCAGTCCAGAACTAAAGTTTACTTAGACTTTTTCTATAGCCCAATAGTCCCTTAGTACTATCTATGCAGATAAGGTGATATCAAACGTAATAAGTAACGCTTAATATAAATATAGTTTTATACCCAAGTCACCCGGGTATGTTTATAACAAAAACGCGCCTGAGCGCGTTTCAAAATTTGCAGTATTGTAGCAATTAACTTAATACAAACCAAAGCAGACCAGCGCCAAGTATCATTCGATATATAACAAATGGCATCATACCTAGCCTGCCAACCAAGATAAGGAAATAATGAATACAAGCATAGGCACTAAAAAACGCCAGTACACTACCTAAACCCAAAGTGTTCCAATCAACAGGCTCAGCCGACGTTATTAATTTATATGTTAAATAACCGCCAGTCATAATAATGGCTGGAATTGATAATAGAAATGAAAAACGGGCAGCATTTTCTTTGCTTAGCCCCAACATAAGCCCTAATGTCATGGTAATGCCTGAGCGCGATGTGCCCGGTATCAGTGCAAGCGCTTGTGCTAAACCAATAATCATTGCACCTTTAAAACCCAACTTTTCAACGCTTATATTTTCTTTGGCTTTAATATCAGCAAAACCCAATAACACACCAAATACTAAAGTCGTAATGGCAATAACAGCAGCAGAGCGTAGGTTTTCTTCAATAAAATCTTTACCCAATAAACCTACAATTCCCAATGGAATTGATGCCAGTAAAATCCACCATGCAAGCTTACCATCAAAGCTGTTGTTATTTTTTTCAGGGCCAATGCCAACGGTGCCAAACCATGCAACCGCCATGCTGCCAACTTCTTTACGAAAATAAAGCACAACAGCAAGCAATGTACCTACATGTAATGCAACGTCTAATGCCTGTCCTTGATCTTCCCAGCCCAAAACTGCTGACGGCAAAATCAAATGTGCCGAACTAGATATCGGTAAAAATTCTGTTAAGCCCTGAATTAACGCTAAAATAAAAACGTCTATTGTACTCATATGGTTTATTTCCCTATTTTTGCAGACCAAATTAATGGCACAACACTTAATTTTTGTTGGCTCTTATCGTACTCTTGCCATAATGTTTGGTAGTTTTTTCCAACAACAGGATGAACTAATGCGCTAGCAACTTCAGCTAAAGGCCAAAGTACAAAAGCATTTTTTGTTATTTCATCACGTGGTATTTGTGCGGGTTGTTGGGCAATAACGTCATCATATAATAGTAAGTCTAAGTCCAAGGTTCTTGGGCTAAACTTTTTCGCATCTTGGTTACGACCATTCGCATATTCAATAGTTCTTAATGACTGTGCTAAATCGTCCAATGATAATTCAGTAGTCGCGCCAATAACCATATTATAAAAAGGCTTACCAGCAAAACCAACAGCTTCACTTTCAAACAATGAAGACAAAGTTAGCGAGCCAAATAACTGTGCTAGCGCATCGAGGCCTTTTTCAATATTGTGCTGACGATTAATGTTACTACCAAGCGAAATATAAATTTCAGCCATTAGCTGGATTTACCATTTAACTGCTGTCCACGTTCAATTTCAACACCTACCGTTGTCGCATTATGCACTGCGGTTGGTTTCATTAATTTCAAGCGTAACCATGGAATATCATATTGCGTCATTAAATACGTTGCGATGCGCTCGGCAAGCGTTTCAATTAAGTCGACTGGATTGTTATTGGCAAACTTAACAATGGCTTCAGATATTTCAGCATAATCTAAAGTTTTGGCAAGTTCATCATTCTCAGCAGCTAAAGCAGTATTCCAACCCATTGCAAGGTCAACCACCAGAGTTTGTTTGATTTCTTTTTCCCATTGATAGAAACCAATGGTAGTTTGAAAGGTTAAACCTTCAATATAAACTTTATCCACGCTAAACCCTTTACATGATCAAGAATCGATGAGGTAATTACGGTAACTTTACCGAGCAAACACCCCGTATGACTCGCTTTACAAAATAAATGGCGAGTTTACCTGTGTAGGTCTAGAAAAACTAGTAAGCAACACGCTACAATGATGAAAATCTGTGATTAATTATAAAACGCAGATTTACAAGAACTCAGATATATTTCCAAGCAAGGTATTAACAAAAACACCTGCTTGAATATAAAAAGGATTTATTATCAGCAGTTTACTTATTACATTGCTTATGGTGATTGCGGCTTACTTAGTAGGTTCAATTTCCAGTGCCATTTTACTTTGTAAACTCTTTCGCTTACCTGATCCCCGCACTGCTGGCTCAAATAATCCCGGCGCAACCAATGTTTTACGTATCAGTAATAAATATATTGCCGCACTTGTGCTATTTTTTGATATTTTAAAAGGCACACTACCTGTTTGGGGCGGCTACTTCTTAGGTTTAGAACCATTATATTTAGGCGTGATTGCTGTTGCCGCTTGTTTAGGGCATATGTACCCTATTTTTTTCGAGTTTAAAGGTGGTAAGGCTGTCGCAACAGCATTTGGCGTGTTGTTACCTATTGGTTTAGATTTAGGAGGCTTATTGATTATAACTTGGTTGTTAGTCGCAAAAACCACTCGTTACTCTAGCCTAGCGGCAATTGTGACTGTTTCACTGGCGCCACTTTACACCTGGTTATTAAAACCCATTTATGTTTATCCTGTGTTGATGCTGTCAGGTTTAATCATCTTTCGCCACAGAGAAAACATTGTCAGGCTCATTAAAGGCTCTGAAAATAAAATTTCTTTTAAGAAAAAATAATATAAATCAAAGCCATTTATTTTTTAGTTTATACCGGTGGTAGTGTGTCTAAAGGCCAACGTGGTGTAGCTTTAAAAGTTAAATCAGCATAAACACCTGCTTTTAAACGTTGCAAACCAGCATAAGCGATCATCGCACCATTATCAGTACAAAACTCCGGTCTTGGATAAAATACTTCCCCACCTAGTTTTTTCGTTATTTCTGCCAATTTAGCGCGAAGTGCGGTATTAGCACTAACACCACCTGCAATCACTAAACGGTTTAATTCACATTGCTTTAGTGCCCGTTTACATTTTATAGCTAAGGTATCAACAACGGCTTCTTGAAAGGCATAGGCAATATCTGCCTGCATCTGTGCTTTACTTTCTGGGTTTAAATCGGCATTTTCTTCTTTGCGAATAGTATTAGCCGCCGAGGTTTTTAAGCCACTAAAGCTAAAATCTAAACCTGGTCTATCAGTCATTGGACGAGGAAATTTATAACGCCCTTTACGCCCTGACTCTGCCATTTTAGCCAATACCGGGCCTCCGGGATAATCTAAACCTAATAGCTTTGCTGTTTTATCAAAGGCTTCACCTGCAGCATCATCAACAGACTCGCCTAAAAGTTCATATTTTCCAATACCATCAACACGCACTAACATGGTGTGACCACCAGAAACTAAAAGTGCAACAAACGGAAAATCAGGCACGTTATCTTCTAGCATAGGTGCCAGTAAATGCCCTTCCATATGATGTACTGGTACAGCAGGAAGATCCCAACCGTAAGCCAAACTACGACCAATTGAGCAGCCAACTAATAATGCGCCAACTAAACCCGGCCCAGCAGTGTAAGCAACACCATCTAAGTCGGCAGGTGTTAAATTAGCTTCCGCCAACACTTCCTTTATTAATGGAATGGTTTTACGAACATGATCACGCGACGCCAACTCTGGCACTACCCCACCGTAATCAGCATGAACGGCTATTTGGCTATATAATCTATGCGCGACTATCCCTTCAGGTAAATCACCTTGGCCATCATCATAAATCGCAATACCGGTTTCATCACAAGAGGTTTCAATACCTAAAATACGCATAGTTTTTCTTTACCTAGGAGTGTTTCATCAAAATAGAATATTAACTTACCGCAGAGAAATTTCGCCAACAGTAGTTATTTGGCCGATGATTTTACCTAGTGACTGACAAACATTCAATTTATAGCGTAAAAGTTGGTTAAATAGTTTTGTGATTAAATACTATCGGTGCCAAGTTTTGACTATCTTTTAGGCTAGTAATTCAGAAATTCTATGGGAAAACATTAAGACAGAGAAATATTAATATGAAAAAGCCATTACTCCTTTACATTACTATATTGTTCGCATTAGAATACGTCACCAATTTTTAATAGAGTGGGCGAAGATGAGGCTATTTAGCTGAAGTCGACCGTCGATTTATATAGATTCATAACTAAGGTAATACAGTACATGCCAGTAATTAAAGTAAGAGAAAACGAACCATTTGACGTTGCACTACGTCGTTTCAAACGTTCATGTGAAAAAGCAGGTATCCTTTCTGAAGTTCGCCGTCGCGAGTCTTACGAAAAGCCAACTTGGGAACGTAAGCGTAAAAAAGCAGCAGCAGTAAAACGTGCAGCTAAAAAAGTTTCTCGTGAGAACGCTCGTCGCGTTCGCATGTACTAAGAAGCCCTTAGTAAATTATAAGTCAACTGAGTTAACTTAAGAGAGAATCAAATCATGAGTCTACTTAGCCAGCTTAAAGATGAAATGAAAAATGCTATGCGTGCCAAAGACAAAATTCGTCTTGGCGTAATTCGTATGGCATTATCTGCGATAAAGCAGGCAGAAATAGATCACAACACTGAAGCAACTGATGACAATATTGTTGCGGTGCTAACCAAAATGGTTAAGCAACGTAAAGAGTCTATCAAAATGTTTACAGAAGGTGGTCGCGATGAATTAGCAGCTCATGAAGCTGCAGAAGTTGTCGCCTTAGAGCATTTTCTGCCACAACCATTATCAGCAGATGAAATTGAACTACTGATTGCAACAGCAATTACTGATACCGGTGCCGCTTCAATGGCGGACATGGGCAAAGTAATGGCGGTGTTAAAACCGTTAATGCAAGGTAAAGCAGACTTAGGTATGGTAAGTGGCCAAGTTAGAGCAACCTTAAACAGTTAGTTAAATATCATATTGAACAGATTTGTTCATCTTGAATCTAAACCGCGATCGCCTTGGCCTCGCGGTTTTATTTTAACTAGCGTACAAAAATTTAATTTACGTACAAAAACTTGCTATTTTCCACCCCTTATTTGTGTAAAATGGTCTTTTCCTCTCGAAGTATAGGTTTTTATGGCTGGCATGATCCCCCGACAATTTATTGATGATTTATTGGCTCGAGCCGATATCGTTGAGTTAATAGATTCTCGTGTGCCACTAAAAAAAGCAGGGAAAAATTACCAAGCTTGTTGCCCTTTTCATACCGAAAAATCCCCCTCATTTAGTGTCAGCCAAGATAAACAGTTCTATCATTGCTTTGGTTGTGGCGAACATGGCAACGCAATTTCATTTTTAATGGAGTTTGATCGCTTAGAATTTCCCGATGCTGTCGAGGAACTCGCATCACATTACAGTATGGAAGTGCCACGCGAACAATCAAACCGTTCGCCTGCTCAGCAAAAGCAAGACCAAAAAGCTTATATACAAAAACAAGACGATTATGAATTAATGGCACAAATTAGCCGTTTCTTCCAGCAACAGTTAAAAGTTGCTAGCGATAAAGATACTGCCATCGACTATTTAAAAGGTCGTGGTTTAAGTGGTGAAATTGTTAAACGTTTTGGTATTGGTTATATCAGTGATGCCTGGGATGGCATGATGAAAGTGTTTGGTCGTAATAGCCAAATCAACCAACAACTAGTTGATTTAGGTATGGCGATTCAAGGTGATAAAAACAAACCATACGACAGATTCAGAGGCCGAATACAGTTTCCAATTCGCGATAAACGTGGTCGAGTAATAGGTTTTGGTGGACGCGTTCTTGGCGATGGTACACCAAAATACCTCAACTCGCCTGAAACGCGCATTTATCATAAAGGCCAAGAACTTTATGGTTTATATGAAGCAAAACAAGCCACTAAGCAATTAACTCGTTTAGTTGTTGTTGAAGGTTACATGGATGTTGTTGCCCTTGCCCAACATGGCGTTGATTATGCCGTAGCTTCACTTGGCACAGCAACAACGCCAGAGCAATTACAGACATTATTTCGCACAGTAAAAGAAGTTATTTGTTGTTACGATGGTGATAGAGCTGGCCGTGATGCGGCGTGGCGTGCGATGGATAATGCTTTACCTATGATACAAGACGGCTACAGCTTGAAGTTTGTATTCTTACCTGACGGTGAAGACCCCGACTCATTAATCAGAGAACAAGGCCAAGCGGCATTTGAAAGCATATTAGATAACGCAACACCATTGTCTCAATTTCTTTTTGATCACCTATTATCTCAACTGAATATGTCTTCGGCTGAAGGCAAAGGTGCTGCGGTAGATGCTTTCAAACCCTATTTAGCCAAACTGCCTGAAAGTAACTTGAAAGACGCTATTGTAACGCAGTTAGCGAATAAGTTTGGCGCAAACAATGAAATGCAATTAAAGAAATTGCAGCAAAATTTCACTCAATCAACAGATAATAAGCCAGTAGCTAAGCGAACAAAAACTACACCAGTGAGACTTGCTATTGCATTATTGCTAGAGCATCCCCATATAGTAGAAGTATTACCAGATCCTGCTATATTACAACAGCTGAATATGCCAGGAATTCCACTATTGAACCAGCTATTAGCGCTGTGTAAGCAAAATTCAAAAGTGAACAGTGCGCAATTGATTGAACACTTTAGGGGCGAGGACGCCGGAAAGCAATTAACCAAACTGATGTGTTTAGAGCATCATGTTGAGCCAGAAAATGCGGAAAGTGTGTTTCTTGATTTAATTGAAAACTTTTTAAATGTTTTTATTGAACGAAGAACTGAGCAGTTACTGGAAAAAGAACGTAACGGTGGCTTAAATAAAACCGAAAAGCAAGAATTGCACGGTTTGCTAAGCGCATAAAACCAATATAGTTGTACTATATTTAAACAAATAGAAGCGCAGTTTATCGCTGGTAATATAGTAAAGTTTTCGCTATAATTTCCGGCTTACTGTTGTATTTTTGATAGCCATAAATAGGTGGACACTCGTCAATGGATCAAGCCCCTCAATCTAGACTTAAAGAGTTAATAACCAAAGGTAAAGAGCAAGGTTATTTAACTTTTGCACAAGTTAACGATCATCTTCCGCAAGATATAATCGATTCAGACCAAGTTGAAGACATTGTTAGAATGATCAACGACATGGGTATTCAAGTATTCGAAACTGCGCCAGATAACGATACGTTAATGATGACAGAAGGTAATACTGATGAGGATGCTGCTGAAGCAGCTGCCCAAGCACTTGCTACTGTTGAAAGCGAAATTGGTCGAACTACTGATCCTGTACGTATGTATATGCGTGAAATGGGTACGGTAGAGCTTCTGACACGTAAGGGCGAGATTGTTATCGCTAAGCGTATCGAAGAAGGTATCAAAGAAGTACAACGCAGTGTTTCTGAATACCCTCCAGCAATTAACTACTTGCTTGAGCAATGGGATAACTTTGAAGCTGAAGAAGTTCGCTTAAGCGATATCATCGTTGGATTCTTAGACCCTGATGCGGAAGATGAAGAAATTCCAGCAGCTGCAACGCATATTGGATCTGAGCTTTCTAAAGAAGATTTAGAAGACGAAGACAAGTCAGATGATGACGAAGATGAGGAAGAAGAAGATACAGGTCCTTGTCCTGAAGAAGCACGTGAAAAATTTAACGCGTTACGCGCTGCATATGAACATGCTAACACCATTATTGACGCTAAAGGCCGTGGGCATGCGGATGCTCAAACAGCAATCGATGCATTAGCTGAAGTATTTAAAGAATTCCGCATAGTACCGAAAGTATTTGACCGTTTAGTGAAGAACATGCGTAGCGTGATGGATCGCTTACGTGTTCAAGAACGTTTAATCATGAAACACTGTGTGGTTGGCGCTGGTATGCCAAAAGCAACGTTCATTAAGATATTCCCCGGTAACGAAACATCCAAGGATTGGTTCGAAGCGCAAAAATCTGCTGGTGAGACCTATTCTAAAAAACTTGTCGATGTTGAACTAGATGTTGAACGTTGTATTTACAAATTGAACATGTTGGAAGAAGAAACTTACCTAAATGTTCATGGTATTAAAGACATCAACCGTCGCATGTCAATTGGTGAGGCGAAGGCTCGCCGTGCTAAGAAAGAAATGGTTGAAGCTAACTTACGTCTAGTTATCTCAATTGCGAAAAAATATACCAACCGTGGTTTACAATTTTTAGACCTAATTCAAGAAGGTAACATTGGTTTAATGAAAGCGGTTGATAAGTTTGAATACCGTCGTGGTTATAAGTTCTCAACTTATGCTACGTGGTGGATCCGTCAAGCAATTACTCGTTCTATTGCCGACCAAGCGCGCACCATTCGTATCCCAGTGCATATGATTGAAACAATTAATAAACTTAATCGTATTTCGCGTCAAATGCTGCAAGAAATGGGTCGTGAGCCAACACCCGAAGAGTTAGCTGAACGCATGATTATGCCTGAAGACAAAATTCGCAAAGTGTTGAAAATTGCTAAAGAGCCAATCTCAATGGAAACACCTATTGGTGATGACGAAGATTCACACTTAGGTGACTTTATTGAAGATGGCAGCGGCGAATTACCGGTAGACTCAGCGACATCTGAAAACCTTAAAGATGCCACTCACGAAGTATTAGCAGGCCTAACCGCTCGTGAAGCAAAGGTTTTAAGAATGCGTTTTGGTATCGATATGAATACTGACCATACTTTGGAAGAAGTGGGAAAACAGTTTGATGTAACACGTGAACGTATTCGTCAAATTGAAGCAAAAGCATTACGTAAATTGCGCCACCCTTCTCGCTCAGAGCAATTGAAAAGTTTCTTAGATGGCGAATAAGTAATTCAGATATAACACAAGCTATTGTTATATGAATAAAAAACCAGCTTTATTTAGCTGGTTTTTTATTGCCTAAAAGTTAATTATTTTCAATGATTAACGGTATAACTAATAATATTTCATAGCTAATGATTAGGTGTACGCAGAGGTAAATTTAAAAAATCTTTATCGGTAAGAGTATGCAAAAAAGCAAGTAAGTCTTCTTTTTCTGCTACAGTAATTTCAAAGCCTTTAACAAATGGGCTTTTTAATGGGTTAGTTCGACCATCACCTTTGTACTCTCCATACTCAATATTGCGCCCTCCTGCTGCGTAGATATCAATAACCTCAGAGAGTGTAGCCACACTGCCGTCATGCATATACGGAGCACTATATTCAATATTACGTAGCGTTGGTGCTCTAAAGCGGCCATTATCTTTTGCTAAGGTTGATATTTCAGCCAAACCATTGTCTTTTTTAGGGTAGCCACTGTCATATTTATCACCTCCAAGTTCAACATTATATAAGCCTGTATTGTGAAAAGGTCTGCGGTCAATAAGTTGCTGTTCATGCCCTGTTGACTGAGTAAAATTAAAACCACCATGACAATGATGACACTCTAAACGCTCAGAAAAAAACATGTTCATGCCACGAATAGCCGATTCAGAAATCGCATCATCATCACCAAAATAGGCGTATTGGTCAAAGGGCGAATTTAATGAAACTAAACTACGAACATAGCTTGCTAATGCATTTACTATAAGTTCGAAGCTAATCGTTTTTTCGGGGAAAGCCTGGTTAAAAAGCTGCTGGTATTCTAGGGTTTTAAAACGAGCTAGTACTTCAGTTTCATGACCAGTAATACCTAGCTCAACAGGATTCTCACCAAACATAGGAAGAAGAATTTGTCGTTCTAAAGTCGTGATACCATCATGTGCCCAAGTCAAGGTTTTATTGTAGGCAATATTAACCAGCGCAGGAGCATTTCGTCTATGTTCTTGCCCTGTTGAACCAACAGATATTTCACGTTTCTCTGCAAAGGCGAAAGCTTGTAAATGACAGGACTCGCAAGATTGTTGTTGATTAGCTGATAAGTTTTTATCAAAAAAAAGTACCCTCCCTAAAGCTACCTTTTCATAACTCATTGGATTATTTTCAGGTACTTGTGGCTTTGGAAAGCCATCTATTATGGACCATTGATATCTACTTTCTGCTTTTTTATCGGAGTCGCACGCTAAAACAAAGCAACTTAAAACAAGTAAAAAAGCACTCTTTATAAACTTATTCAACTTCAGCTCCTTTACTTAAGTTTTTAACTTTTACGGCGTTAAAAACGCTATCTATCGCTAACTTTTCAGTGCTTTCCTCGTCAACAAATAAGTTACTAAATAACTGCTGGCAGCTCGCTGAATCTTGCTCTGATTGACAGCTAGATGCTTGTGTTAATACTACTTTTTTTAATAACTGAGCTAAGTTTACATTCAATACCAACTGTTTACCTTCACCTTCAACTACTGGCAATTCAAAATTTACGCTATTAGGATACAAGCACGGTGATTTAGGTCCTCGCATAACACTTGAAGACTTACACCCCGTAGAGCCAAGGTGAAATAGCCATTGTTCATTTAGCGAACTAAACTCTGCTCGCATAAACTTATGCCCTGTTTGCCAAACCCAAAACATTGACGGTAAATTTAACGGGCTATCTTGGCTAATTGGGTTGAGATGATTGCTCGCAAATGGCACACCCAAAGTAAATCTAACTGCGGTTAATTTTGATAAGTTAATATCATTGTCAAAACCAATCAACCAATTACCCAGCGCTGTAGCATTAAGTTGTTGTTTGCGCTCTTGACAATTTATGCCAAGCAGAACAGTGTCTGCATTTTGATATTGGGTTTTCATTAACTTCAAACGCTGCCAATTTAAGTTATCTGTTGTAATTTCTACATTGCTTAAAAAAAACATGAATTGTTCAATAAACCAAACTTTTTCTATATCTTCTGACATAAAGGTTGATTCGCAATCCAACTCTTTGTCATGCCATAAAAGCTGTACTGAGATTTCTTGCTCCGTTTTTTTGGCTGAGAGCATGCTATAAGTTAAATAAAAAGTTATCAAAATAAATATAACAACAGCAATATTTTTGGCTAGCATAAGTTTCACATAAAATTTAAGGTTCAAATATATAAAGATATTTGATTAGAAGACAAACAAGCATATTTAAAAGCAATGATATAAATAGCATTTTAAATACTGTAAAGTGATATATATAACATTTTATTAACATGGGGACTATCCGATGTTACGTATAGCGTGTATATTTTTTATTACGTCGACAATCTTAACTAGTCAGCTAGCATTTGCTCACTCAGAACACGATAAAGCACGTTTTGTTGCTGAAAGCGGTAAAGATTCAGGTAAATGTGCTCAAGTTTTAAGACCTTGTAAAACTATTGCATATGCCGTTCAACAAGCCAATAAAGGCGATAGAATACTAGTTTCTTCTGGTGAATATACAATCAGCTCAAGTGAAGAGTTATTCTATTTAAAAAGCGCATTAGTGCCAATTTATGGTGGTTACAATCGCTTCGATCATTTTCAAAGCCAAAGTCCTGATACCAACGCGACTGAATTAAAAAATATTCCTCTTGATATGGCAGAGCCATTGCGTAAGCAAGGTTTTGTTATTATGGCTGATGGCAAATCACTATTTGCAGAGAATAGTCCTGAAAGTAAAGCTCTTAAAAATAAGCTTGCTAGTTATCATATGCTAAGCGAAAAGCAAACTGGTCTTGATTGTGTTAACGGCTCTGCTGGAAGTTTTTCTTGTAATAACATTGACCTACTTGCGCACATGCCCCTAAACGAGTTCTCTAGCCGTCCTAGTGCAGCAAATGATATTTGGGGTCATGTTGACTTAAATACTGGTGATGAATATGCCCTTATTGGCTTACGAAATGGTGTTGCTGTAGTTAATGTTACTGATCCTGAAAACCCTAGCGAAGTGGGTACAATTTCAGGCCTTAGCTCAAGTTGGCGTGATATCAAAGTATATCAATACTTTGATTCTGGTATCGGCGCATGGCAGGCATATGCCTATGCCACTATTGATAGTTCAACGGATTACGTAACAATCATCAACCTCAACCAACTGCCAAACTCTGTTAGCTTAGTTGAAAAAAATAGAGTAGTAACCAAAGCACATAATGTTTACATCACCAATATTGATCACACTTTAAATATTGCTCTACCTGGTTTAACGCCAAGCTTACAACTTATTGGTAGTAATAGGTTCAGTGGTGCATTCCATAGCTACTCATTAAAATCACCAGAAACATTAACCGCAATATCAAACAACTATTTTGGCTCCGGTTATACCCACGATGGCGCATCAATGAATATCACTGATAGCCGTAAAGACAGTCAATGTAATACTAGTGGCGACAGTTGTACTGTTTTCATTGATTTCAATGAAAAAGAAATGAAGCTTTGGAACATCACCGACACTTCAGACACAAAGTTACTAGGCACTGGAGAGTATGACGACGTTGCTAAAAGCAACCAGTACGTGCACTCAGGCTGGGGCACTGAAGACAAACAACATATATTCTTACATGATGAGTTTGATGAGAAAGATGCCGGTTTAAATTCAACTGTTCGCATATTTTCAATTGCAGACCTTACAAACCCAACTCAAGTAGGACAATGGACAGGCCCTACACGCGCAATAGATCACAATGGCTTTGTTCGTGGTAATCGCTATTACATGTCAAATTATGAACGCGGCTTAACTGTATTAGATATTACTGATCCTGCAAACCCTTTAGATGTTGGCTTCTTCGACACTTACACACCATCAAACAATGCAGGCTTCAATGGTGCGTGGGGTACTTATCCTTACCTACCTTCTGGCAATATTTTAGTCAGCGACATTGGTAGTGGTTTATACATCCTAAAAGATCGTACTCATGAGTCAAGCCAAGGGAAATTAGGTTTTAGTAACCGTGCTATAAACGCTAATCAAGGCGAAACGTTAACTATTAACGTACAGCGTGACAGCGCCAGTAACCCAACTGAAGCCGTAAGTGTTAATTATCAACTATTACCCGGTAGTGCAAAAGAAAACACTGACTATACTCCTGTTTCTGGCACCCTAAATTGGCCAGCAAATGATACTGCAGATAAAACCATTGAAATTGATATAGCAGCTGACGCAGCAGGTGAAGAATTTAAAGAAAAGTTTTTTGTTCGCCTAAGTCAACCAAGCAATACAGCTACTTTGGGCAGCAATAGTTACTTAACTATTGATGTTGCTGGACGTGTTAACACCGGCACACTGGCATTTACTAGTGCTGAAACAACAGTAGCTGAAAACCAAGGTAGTATAGATATAACACTTGCTCGCCAAGGAAGTTCAGTAGGTGCGGTATCAGCCTCGTATTTATTAAGTTCAGATACAGCAACTGTTGGTGATGACGTTGAGTCTGCTTCAGGTACTGTCGAGTGGGCAGATGGTGATGCCAGCGAAAAAACTATAAGTATTAATATTATTAACGACACCGATGACGAAGGAAATGAAAGCTTCACCGTTGAATTATCATCAGTATCAGGTAGTAATTTAGGTTCGATTACCCAATACACAGTCACTATTTCAGATGATGATAGCAATACCGCCCCTGCTGTTACTCTATCTGAAAATAGAGAAGTTAACACCGGAGCTACTGTTACTGTTACAGCAACCGCAACTGACAACGAAAATGATCCGTTAACTTACTTATGGCAGCAAACGGCAGGCTTAACGATAGCGCTAAACAATGCTGATGCATTGTCAGCGAACTTTGTTGCGCCAACAACAGCAGGCACGGTAGAGTTATCATTTACCGCCACAGATTCTAAAGGCCTATCAGGTACAAACAAAGTAACATTTACCATTGTAGCAGCGCCAGTAACAACACCAGCGCCAACAAGCACTAGCTCATCTTCATCTGGCGGTGGTTCATTTGGATACCTATTACTTTTCTTAACGTCAATACTGATAAGAAAGCGTATTAAATAGTCAACTTTAAGGTTGAGCGATTAAGTAAAACTCTAAATCGCTCAACTATTAAACTATTAGACTCATTTATCAGGTTTTTTAACGTTATAGTGGTGACAACAAAATAAAAAATGCTTATACTTCTCGCCGCTTTGATTAACCTTTCTCAGGTTATCGAGCAAAAGTAAAAAAATGGCCCCTTAGCTCAGTTGGTTAGAGCATCCGACTCATAATCGGCAGGTCCCCTGTTCAAGTCAGGGAGGGGCCACCATCTCATCTTCCAAGCAAGTCCGAAATCATCCTTCAAGAGCAATAAAAACAACACTTAAGTCAAATTTAGTGTCCAAAACGATCCGTTAACAATTTGCAATATCCAGCCTTTTTAGTAACACTCTTAGTAACACCAGCATAATGTTACTATTTCAGTGTTACTAAAACAGGGAAAAACCATGGCCAGAGTGACCAAACCGCTATCTGATACGCAAATAAAGCAGGCAAAAGCTAAAGATAAGGAATACAACCTTACCGATGGTGCTGGCCTAATGCTTAGGATAAAACCTAACGGCTCAAAACTCTGGTTATTTAACTATTACCGCCCTTTTACTAAAAAACGGGCAAATATGGGGTTAGGAAAATACCCAGAAGTAACGCTAGCTGATGCAAGAAAGTTTAGAGAGCAAGCAAGAAACTTATTAGCTAAAGATGTCGATCCGCAAGCTGATAAAATACAACAAACTCAAGAACAGAAAGAAGCAATCGAAAACACCTTTGGGAAATTGGCTGAAAAATGGTACACATTAAAAAAACAACAAGTAAAAGCCGAAACAGCCGACAAAGCTTGGCAAACCATGAATTTGCACGTATTACCTTTATTAGGCTCTGTCCCCATACATTTGGTTAAACCTAAGCTTGTTATCGACATACTGACTCCTGTTGCTAGTAAAGGCAGCTTAGAAACAGTTAAGCGACTATGCCGTAACATTAACGAAGTAATGCGATTGGCTGTTGCTTCTGGCCTTATAGAGGTTAATTATCTTGCAGATATTACTAAACTATTTGCGCCACCTAAAAAAACTAACATGCCCACCATATCTCCTGAGCGTCTTCCTGAGTTGATGAAGGCCCTATCGTCAGCAAGTATTATGAAAGTAACTCGTTGTCTAGTTGAGTGGCAGCTGCACACCATGACGCGTCCAATCGAAGCAGCGACTGCTAAATGGGAAGATATAAGCGTAATCGATAAGGTTTGGGTAATACCAGCTGACCGTATGAAAATGAAAAAGCCTCATACTATTCCATTATCCCATCAAGCATTATCGTTACTTGAGTTAATCAAACCTATATCTGGCCACAGAGAATATATATTCCCTAGCCATAGAGACCCGAAAAGTCATGCTAATAGCCAAAGTGTCAATATGGCATTAAAACGTATGGGCTTTAATGGTCAATTGGTATCTCATGGCCTACGTGCGCTAGCTAGTACAACTTTGAATGAACAAGGTACTTTTGATTCCGATGTTATTGAAGCTGCGCTTGCCCATGTAGATAAAAATGAAGTACGTCGTGCCTATAATCGTGCTGAATATTTAGAGCGACGACGTAATTTAATGGAATGGTGGTCTGGGCATATTGAAAAAGCTTCAACAGGAAATATGAGCATCGTTGGCTAGCTGATATGGTAAATCAACTCAACACCTATATGGTAGATAAACTCATCATTGGGTTTACTAACATTTAATAGCCATGTTTGCTGAACAGAGTTGGTGTTATTGTAAAGTAAACATCTAAATACCGATTTTTTATATTTAATAAAAAGTTACAGGGTCCAATTTGCTAATGCATGCAGCATCATACTTACTATGCTAGCAAGTTCCCCTATGAGCAAAACAGTTTCATTACTTTTTGCTATGTCCATTTATGCCACTTATGTTGCCTTTATTTACACCTGTCTCATATGCATGCTTATTATTGCATCCTCGTGTGCCAAGTTTAAGGTTCATTAAACGGCGGTCCATTTTATTATTATTTCTGTGCATACAATCAAAGCCTAACTCAACATAGTTTTCACAAAAGAAAGTTACAGCCATTAACTGATGAACCTCTACAGGTCTCGTTTGGCCTTTATAGTTAATTGTAACGCTAGGGTAGCCACTCGTGTTAACTGTTGGAGACAGCATCAGTCCAGCTGGGTTCTTTTGGCTATACGAATAAATATTGCCATCAATATCAGCATAGTAATGGTCAGTAAATGGGATTTTTTTAGCATACTTAGGAAGCTTTAACTTTTCACCACATAGGACCTGTATATTGGACAGCGTCACACGTCTCCATTTACCGTCATCTCCTTTAAGCTTGAAAACATCTCCTTTTTGTTTAGTAATTTCCTTACGTGTTATTTCATTAGTTTTTTTTACTGTATGCGTCTTAGTTACCACGCTATTTTCATAGCTATAACTAGAAAACCCTGGGATATCCATATAATTCTTTGGCTCACTTGTTGTTGATATATTAAGCGTCAAATTATAACATGCTGCTTCGTTATACATTAATCAATAGTCGATTATTTTAACAGAAGCATTTATGTAATGGTCAAATAAGCTTGGAGACCTCTTTAGGTATTTTTTCTTAATTTCATTACATGCTCTACTGGTGAAATGTTTTCTAATTTATAATATCGTCGTTTTTGATTATACAAAGGCTCGATGAAATCAACTCTTCACGCCTTGACAACGACTTTAGCTTCGCTATAACGTTTATCAAAAGCTTCAACTCGAATATTCTCACCACATGAATCATCAGCGCCACGACGAAAACGATTACAACCATAGAAGGTTTCCCTATTAGGATCGTTTTCTAATCGAGCAACCATAGTACCCATACCACAGCGTAAACAGCCTAGCTCAACCTCTGCACAACCAAGACAAAACCTAAAACCTTTAGCATTGATTTGCATGGGTGAATTGCAATGTTTACATGCACTCATAGTGGTGTCACAAGCAGGAGCCAAGGTACATTTATAAAATGTTTTGTTATAACGCGTTTGTAGAGATTTTAATGTGCCTGACTTACAACTTGGGCAGTGCCATTTAGTAAATGATTTGGCCAATTTATTATCAACTAGTTTATTACCATACCTATTAATTTCGGCTAAAAACGGACTCCCTTGGTCTGAATCAAATAACACATAAATAAAGTGTTTAGCACGAGTTAAGGCAACGTAAAACAAACGCCGCTCTTCAGCATATAAATAACTTTCTTTTTTAGGTAGAACGAGATCAATCAACTCATCATTTTCACGTGATGAGGGAAAACTCCCAGACTCTACTCCTAACACTACTACATAATCAGCTTCTAACCCTTTACTTGCGTGTGCTGTCACATAATTAACATCCAAAAAAGCATAACGTAATTTATCAATATCAAACCCTGATAGCATTTGCATATTTTCTTTGCGAAACCTACCAATAATCAAAACAGATAAGCGTTCCTCTTTTTGTTGTGCACTTTTATTAAAGGTATTTAAACTTCGCTGAAGTGCCTGTTGGTATGCTTGTTGCTTCTGCTCTTTAATCGACAAAACACTTGGTTTGAGATCCTGTTTTATATCAACTAGCCGTAATGCTGGCACATCAATCTCAGTATGTGTGGTAATGCTTTTTATGATCTGACCTGGGTTTGCCATAACAAACTGACTACTAACATTATGAATTTTATTATTAAAACGAAATGTTTTGTCTAAAGGCACAGCAGTAGATGGTGAGAAGCTTCGATTAAACTCTGTAAATAGTGTTATATCTGCACCATTAAAACGATATATTGACTGCCAGTCATCGCCAACAGCAAATAACCGCATATTTGCTTTAGATCCTAACAGTGCTTTTAATAGCTTTGCCCTGCCGCCCGAGACATCTTGAAACTCATCAACCAAAATATGGTTGTAACTGTGAAAAAACTTTCCGTTCTCTACTATATCTACGGCAAGTGCAATCATGTCACTAAAATCTACGGTATCTGTTTCACTCAAATGTTCTTGATAGCTAATAAGTATGGGTTCAAACAAAGCTAAAAATGCACGGGTTCTTTCAATGTCACATTGTTCAGCGGTAATGTTTGCAAGTATTTCTTCTATTGAATGACCGCCTTCTTTAAATAGCCCTAAAAAACGCTGAATTAATTCAATAAAACCTAACCATTGCGTTTCATTTTCAGCTTTTAATTGGGCAAATATGTCCGTTAATGGAATAGGCGTAACGGTCAGCAAATTGTCTGTTAATACCTGCTTTAAACATTGTGATAACTTGCCCTGTGTTAACTGGTAAGAATATAACTCTGCCATTTTTGTCTGTTTTGAATTGTGCAGTTCACGTTTCCACTCAAGGTCTTCAAGGTAACTATCTTGGTCAACAAAAGGTGCTGTCTCGAATTTTTCATTTAAGCCTAAATACTCAATATAAAGATCGGCATCGGGTAAATAAAAATCAGGCTGGTATTGGCGTCGTGCAACACTTTTAGTATCAAATTTATAATTTTCTTCATACTGATAAGGAATACCGTTAAGTGTTAAATAATTGGCAATACGCAATTCACCAACACTTTTAACCCACTCCCCTTTAAGGGTAATTAACCTACAACTTGATAAGAACTCGTGATAGTCATCAATTGTTTCAAAATCTAGCTCTGCTTTGGCTGGTGTACTTAAACTTGAAAAATAATTAACTAATAACGCTTTATAGCTATCTTCAGCCTCCGCTAAGGTGTCAATAGTGCTATGAATAAACTGAGTAAATTGCAGAGGTTGTTCAGCAAAAGAGGTTACTGCTTTTTTATAACCACCAAAGTTTGCAATAATCTCATTGCCAAGGGCATGAAAAGTGCTGGCTTTAATATCTTGAGCAACCGATGGAATGCGGTCTTTAATGCGTTCATTCATTTCGGTTGCGGCTTTATTACCAAACGCCAGCATTAGCACATTTTTTGCTTTAGCAATATCAGCTTCAAGCAAGAAACCGGCTTTACCAATTAAGGTCGCTGTTTTACCCGTGCCTGCCCCTGCAATAACTAAGTTATGATCATCGTTTGTTACACAGGCTATGCGTTGCTTTTCGGTTAGTGGAAGCTTTTCTACGGAATCAAAAAAATCAGCGTATTTTGTCAACAAAATAGGCACAACCGATTGATTATGTAATTCGCGACCTAATTCACTCACATCGTCTTTTGAAAGTTTTTTGGCTTTAGCAAAAATTTCTCTATGTACAGGGTTAGTTAACTGTGAGAAATCGATACCCAAATGAGTAAACTTTGTAACTAACTGATGTAACTGAGCAATAGGCTGCCATTCGGTACTTGAAAGGTATAACTCACGAGATTGAAATTGCGCTAATGACTGTTGAAAATGCTGCCATTTATCGCTTGACGCAATAAGGCTTAACAAAGTCGCAATCACTTTTTGTCTAAAAGCATTTAACACAGCGCTGTTATAACCTTTAAGAGCTATTGGTTGTTTGTCTTCTATCCCTATTGTTAAGGAGTCAAAAAACCAGCCTTTATTAACATTTAACTGGTTAATATCGTTTAATGAAATTTTGGCAACTTCACCATTGCGGTTAATGGTAATAGTAGTGCTGTCTAGGTCAACACTTAGTTGTACGCCGCGTATTTTATACCATACTTGAACTACTGATGCAGGGGTTAGTATCATCTTAGCCAAAAGAATTAATCATCTCTTTTAGGTACATAAATCACGTTACTTGCACGGTTAGCTAAAGTTGCTGACTTTTCTAAGGTTTTAATCCACTGGTTATCATCAAATCCATCAAGCCAACCTGCGATATATTCAATTGAATTAGCTCTAACCTCTTTAGTTAAACCAAAACGAGCGCATAAAAAAGATGAACCAATTTCAGCGACTAGCTCTTCAAAGGCGTAAGCAGGGTCCTCAAAACTTTTACCAAAAGTGCGTTTACATCGTGATTCATGCCCGGTCCAATGCACCATTTCATGTAATAATGTTGCATAGTAAGCCTTAGTACTATCTTTTGCTTTGAACAACTCCTTATGTGGCATAGTAATATAATCATCACTTAGACAATAAGCAGCTCCATCATTAGAATGTTCTATGTGTATGTTAAGTTCGGCAATGCGTCGTTCTAATATAGGTAATTCACTCACTTTAGTCTCAGCAAAGCTTTTACCTTCAAAGCCAATGACTTGATCAGCGTTATATACAATTGATATTTTACGCCCAAAACTACTTTCTAATTTTTGCTCTTCTTCATATACAAATTCATTTTCGTGTTCAATTTTAAAATAATGAAACACGGGTGCAGGCTTTGCATCTTCTTTAAGCTCACAACCTAATTTTTGCCATTGTTGCTTTGTTGCCCATAAGTTACTTTTGTAGCCATATGTTTGAGCTATTAATGAGAGAAAAAGCCATGAATGTAATGATTTGTACTCACGGTGACTTTTTGCATTGTAATGACTAAAAGCTTTTAATGATGAAAGCCATTCTGTAATAAAGTTTTTATTGCTATTGTTTAAACCTGTGATGATATTTTCAAAGACACCAACATCTAATTCCCAATTTGCGAGTTCAACAACATCAACTAAACGTTTTAACTGCTTAAATAAAGGCTGCTCAAGGAAGACTAAAAGATCTTGTGCCGCTTCAAAATCATGTTCATGTAAATCCAATTCATTAATGAAGCTACACCACCAATGAAATTCTCCTAATAGCGGTTTTATGTCTCCTTTTGTCACATCTCCCCAGTCTTCATTTGGTTCACAGTCAAATATTTTTTCTAGGGTAGTTGTGCTGTGTTTATGTGCTAAGTGAAATAAAATATCAGGATAAGAAAAACCCAACCAATCCTCTAGCTCAGTAATTTCTTTTGCTGTTTGTTTCAAGCCATGAATACTGGCATTTAAACACTGGCCTTCATCCAACCAATTTATAGGGCTTGAGCTTGATTCAGTTTGCTGTAAAAATGACATAAACTGAGTATTGCCATGTAAAGCTTTACTACGGTTTAATAGATTATCGACAGTCCGCCCTGTTGCTAAAGCATACTCCTGTCGTAGAAAATAATTTTTTCTGAATTCTGCAAGATTACTCATCAATTAACTCCATCTAACAACATATCAACTTACTCTTTAAAAATCATAGAATTATCAAAATTACCACTAAGAAGTTTACTTAGTTAAAGGTATTGAAAACGAATTACCACAAACTATTTTAATAATATAATTTGTAAGCCTATGAACTAGAGTTTTGCCAACAGCATATCTATTTCATTAAGCTCATTTTCAACTTTTAGTTCTAAATTACCTTTCCGTTTTAATTCTTTTAATACACTAGAGGCGTTTTCATAGCCCATATCAGTAAGGTAATTAATTTTATCTTTTGAAAAGTTCATCATTGATTGGACAGCAGACAATGTACCTTCTTCTGTAACAAATTTATCATTAGGACGAATTTCAACTATTTTCGTGTGAGATAAATCGTAATCATGGCGATTGAAGTTTGCGCCATTTGAAAGATGACTTACAAAGCAGATATCACACTTTCCTATTAACTCTTTTACTGGTGTATTATCTCTTATACCGCCATCATAATGTGTTTTACCATCAATAGTTCTCGTTTGATAAAGTAGAGGTAATGCCGCAGAAGCCATAACTATTTCGAAAAGCTTATCATCACTCAAGGTTTTCAGTTCATGATAATGGGCACTTTTGCCGTCAATACCTAGCTCGCTTTTTATAAACTCGGTAACAGCTTCATATCCTGTACCTTCAAAGGTAGAAACCCAAATATCTGACCATGCCGACTTGTTATTCAAATCTACATACTGGTTAAACTTATCCAAAATAGGTTGATCATCTAACAGCCCTTCGTCATTAGAAAATTGCTTAATGACTACTCCCGCAGCTGTGCCGGCTTTTCTTGCTAGTGGATTTGGGTATGAAGCAGCTAAAGTGGCAAGTGCCTTAGCTAAACTGATAAAAACAGCCTTTTCATTTACCTTAACTGGATTATTAACAGCTAGATCCTGCCAAACTGACTCTAAACGTTCATATGCCTCAGCCATACTAGGCGCTGAGGCCGCAATTACTGCGTTTAGTGCCCCTATACTTGCGCCTGAATAGATATCAACGTCAATGTTATTTACATAGAGTGCTTTCAATATACCTACATGGTAAGCCCCTTTCGCAGCACCACCTGATAAAACTAAACCAATTTTCATCGAAGTCTTCCCTCTAAAAGTGAACTAGTTAAACGTGACACAGACATCACTGGCATAACGTCAAATTCGTTTTCTTGTATACCTTCTAAAAGCACTTTTGAAGTAAATTGGTACATCGAATTTTCTATACTTCCCAGTGCTAGCTTAATTGCATCGAGCATTATTGGTGATTTATCTTTATCCAATTTAGCCAACTCAATTTCATGATATATAGGAACAAGTTGTTCTGGTGAACAGCCAAACTTACTTTTAAAGGCTGCTAATACTTCACTTTTAACCCATTCTAGAAAAACACTATCTTCAATTTCATCATTACTAATACATTCCCACTTAAGCTGGGTTAGTAACATCACTAAACTGAAATAGGCTGATATTTGGTCATCTTGACATTGCCATTTATTAATAACCGTTCTTACTCGGTCGCGGATAGCTACTTTCTGTTCTAATACATTCACGCGTTCATCTAACGAACTTAGCGCTAACTCAAAGCGCTCTTTCCACACTCTTACGTCTTTTTTCAACTCAAGTATGGCGCTAATGGTTTTTTTTAAGCCTTGCTGCGTTTGAATTAGCTGTTTTACTCTTCTTTCATCTAACTCAGATAGTTTTTCTATGGCATTGGTGAACTCTTCGTTAACTTGGTGCTGCTTTTTATCTTGTGTACCAAAAACCAAATTAACTGCACGAGTAACAAATGCATTATTATTTTTCATCGTATCATTTTGATCTTTTGACACGTTAATAGAGTTTTGAAGTTCAATAAATGCTGCATCTGCTAAAAAACTATATTGGCCGACAAGTTTATCTACAGACTTTTCATGTTCACTCATTTTAAGCTTCCTTCTCTTTTTCTAAGCCACAAACAATTTCTTCGCTATTGATCGATATATTATCAAGGCCACATATTTGCGAACGAAAGTACTGCTCCCGATATGTTTCTTCTTCAGTAACTCTATTTTTCTCTTCAATTGCTGAGTTTGAACTATATTGAATAATTTCGCATAGCTGACTAATTTCATATTGATATTCATCAGCAACACCTTGTAACTTCTCTTTTATAAGAGATAAATTATCTTTATGAATAGCCTTCAGTTGCTCTGTTAACGCCTTAATATATGACTCTTTGTTAAATTTTGTCGTTGTCTCCTTATATGTTTCATAGGCTATTGAGTCAAAAGGAAACCAAGCAAGGCTAAAACCAAATATTTTGCGTGCACGTCTTTTAGTTTTAGTTTCTTCTTCAATGTAATCGTTCTTTTCTATAGCGTCATGATCAAACTGTATGTTTATATCTAATGAGCGAGGTGTTAAATTAATACTATCTAAAACCGTCTTCTCCATGAAACTAGTAAAATTACTCACATCACTTTGCAAGTCTTCGGCTAATAGGGCAGAACTTTCCTGTAGTTTTTTATCTATAGCCTCTTGTATCACGGACACAAATTTAATTAATTTTTCTTTAAAATACTCCTCGCAATCTTTATCAGTTGATACACTAACTGAATTACTTTTAAAAAGAGACATCACATCCTGAAACCAAATGGGTTGTTTTCCTGGTATCTTCTTTTTAAATTCAAGAGTATATGTATCAATCGAATCTAAACACTTTTTTATAATATCATCTGTATCCGTAGTTTGATTATCCTGCCAACTCATTAACTTTTTTTCAGTAGATGACATTAACTCCTTTAAAGAATTTAAACCTTCTTCTACTTGGCTGACTCTTAGCTTTAACTCTTCTATCGTTCTTCTTGAAGAATCTATATCAGCCTCTAAACAAGTAACTAAACGTGTATCTATGAGTTTTCTTAACTTTGATAAAGATGCAATTAAAGTATCAGGCCCTGCATTTTGATACGCTCTGGTAATAGCGGTATCAATAAACGCACCTATTTGAGAGCTTTTAAACATCTTTTTAGCTAAACGAAGTGTCTCCTTTGAGTCTTCAATTGTTGCTAGGTCATCCTCATCCTCTTCATCCCATTCGCCACTGGTGGTGTTATTAAGAAAATCACTTTGCCACCCTTGCAATCCTGCTAGCTCAAACTTTTCATGGCTCGCTAGAAACTCTAATGCTTGGCTACTTAGTAATGCATTGCGCGCGGAGACAGGAAAAATATAGTCATCATCTAGTTGTATATCGTCAAGTAACTCTTCTTTTACAAAGCGAACTGTTTCTGACCGCTTCATTGACCTGTGATCTTTCGCATCAAAGCGATTAACAGCCACAATAAGCCTGTCTTTATAAGCGCCAGCTTCTTCTTTTATCCGTTGACGCATAGCTTCATCTGCTTCAGAGGCTAAATCTGTATAATTGAGTACTAACAGCAAGGCTGATGAGCGTGCTATTTGTTGATCAACAATATTTTTGAGAATAGGTAATCTAGCTTCATTGGCACCAGGGGTATCCACCACCACAAAATTACTGACATCACAACCGGTCTCTACACTTTCCAGCACCTTAAATTCTGTGAATAAGGTTGGAAAATCGTCTGAATCTCGAAACATCTTATTAAGTTTTTCTCGATATTTTGTTTGTTCAAAGCAATAGCGGCATATATCATTAATCACCTCAAGCTCTTCGTGTACCTGCCCAAGATTGCTTAATGTCTGATTAAAAGTGAAGTTATTATTGGTTATTCGTTTTGCAATGAAAGAGTTTTCATTGCTAGTATTAAAGCCATTTTTTTTTAACTGTTTTAAAAGATTACTAAACTTTTCTGCGTGTTTAAATTGGTAGTTAACCCCTGTAGTACTTTTATCATGTTTGATATAAGTTGGGATAACAGTCATCGCTGTGTTACGACTTGGTAAGAGCTCTTTACCAACAATGCTATTAATTAAGGTCGACTTCCCTGCTTTCATAATGCCAACAACAGAGAGTACAAGCTCTAATTTTTCTGTACTTTGTTTAAGATTGCCCATATCAAGATTGAATGACTTTTTCATGTCAGGCGATAAATTGACTTCTTTAGCAATTTCCTTTGTTTGTCTAAGCAACTTTAACGTTGCTTGTCTCGAAGCAATTACAATTTTATTTTTATTAAAAACACTCATTTGAGTTCCTTTATTTTTGTTATAGTTGATATATTAGAGGCTATCCCACTTGTTAGCTTCTCTCGGTTGCAAATAGGTATGCTCCCTTGCAGATCCCTGCTGAATGTTTCCCTCAATTCTTTTATTGTTGGCTGATGTTTATTAATATATGCACTTACTACCGCAAGCACCAAACGTCCTTTACCATACCTTTCACTATTGAATAGGTATTTAGAATTATCTTTTGCCACCACTAATACTCCAACAATTTAATTTTATTTTTCTATTGAGAAACAAATATTTTCAAATCAACATCACTACTATGTGCTGTAGACATCCAGCTTTGTATTAGCTGATAAGCTTGCAATGATTCACTTCGGGCATTATGACCACTACGTAATTGTGTTTCAAAATGGCTAGCTGAAAAACTATTAGCTGCAACAATCCATACTTCTTTACTAACAGTGTTAGATCGCCTCCGTTGAGCAATAACATCCCATACTTCTTCAGTTTTTGATCGCCTTTCGTTTTCATCTGCGGCTGTAAAAGCTTGCCCTTCAAACATTCTAATTCTTTCATTCATTAACTGGGCTGCTCCACGTTGCGGCCATGGGCCAAGCAAGCGATTCCAATTACCAGCCCTTAGGTTGTTATTTCCGCTAATCAACATTTCAATATTTTTTATTGCTTGAGAGCCAACTTCAGCCAATGCTCCGGCTGATGATTGTGGGTTCTGTGATGATCCACATTTAATATGTACATAAACTAACTTATCGGGAGATGAAAGAATAAAATCGGCAGGTTCAGTTCCCATATCTGTATTAAGTACAAGATCTGCCGCAGGTATATATTGATTGAACGGTCCTAAATCACTTCGGGTTGGGTTAGGCAACGAATTGGCTTTAATTTGATCTAAAAGATAAAAAATTGAGTTGGTACTGAAACCCTGGTTAACGACTTGATAAACTCTATGGTCATAACCTTTTTCATCAAGGTTTGCCCCTGTTAGTGAGTCTAGCCCTATAACCACGTTTGCTAATTGAGAACTGGCAATATTAAATTGATTTTCTACTGGTAGTTTAAGTTCATAAAATTTGTTTTTCGCATAACCGACACCATTTTCTAATAATGCTTTATGTAAGCGCTCAGTCAAAAGGTCAATAATATCGCTATCAGGTTCATCTCCAGCTTGAGAGGAGTAATACACTGGTGAAGCTGAAGATAAGACTAAGAAAGGCTCATCAGCTTGTAATTGAACTGTCACGCCACTACTAGCTACGTCAGGATTTAATAAAAAACCACCATCATATTCTCTATATATAAAAGCATTGTCTAGCGTGAACTCTTCATCACCTATAACAATGTCTATTGGGCTTTCAAATTCGCTCAAGTCAAAAATTAAGCTTTTGATTTGTAGATTAGTGTCTACCGCTACAGGCTTAGCAAATGAATGAACAAGCGCACTAGATATGTCAGAGTCGGATGAAATTGTAGCTTCCATTTCGTCTAGCCAATCATTTAACTCAACTAGGCTAAATGAACTCTCTTTTTGATCTGATATTCTGCCGGAATCTACACCAACATAGTAACTACCAGACTTTTGCTCATTTTGATCATATGTGTCACACCGCATAGTAGATAAGCGATATGCAGCATTCCCTTGTAAATCGGCTATTTGCTCTAAATCAGCCCCTTTCACGGCAATACTCTCAGGACGCTTTCTCGCAGTGCTAACTGATTTACTACTTGCTTCTTTAGTTGTTGCTGTCTCTCCTAACGCCATTACATTTAACAGCTTATCTTGAGAAACCGCACTACCTATTTTTAAATCTTTATCATTGCCAAACCTGCGACCTCTACTATCGTAAATAGCTACAATGTTGGGTGTTAATTCTTTAAAGAGCGTAACTTCTAATGATGGTTCAAAGAAAAACTGATCAACTAAGAATTTAGATTTGTTAAAAGCTATAGAAACAATTACTTTGATACCCCATTGCGTATCAAACTGCTTTGCCAACTCCCCAGCATTATTACATCGCCAATAAAAAGTATCAGACATAAGCTGAGCATTAAAACCTGACGATTGATTTAAAAAACAAATTGATGCAGTGGGGATGTTTAGAGATCGTTCAGGGTTAAAGGCATTAAGATCAAATTTACTTAGAAATCGATTACCATAATAACTAGCATCAGGAAAAGCTTCTAAATAAAGCTCTATCAACTTGTTAATATCTAATGATGCAATAAATTTAGTTACCGCTGACGGGCTATTAAGTGAAGTATCGAATGTTCTATAGTTTAACCACATTTGTTCATTGGCATTTTGTTCAAGCTCTAGAACTTTAGGCTCTACATCACCAAATAAACGAACAACACGGCCAATTGTTTGAACAAGTTCTCTGCCACTATTTACTGCATAGGTTAACACCAACAATTTAGCTTGAGGAATATCTACCCCCTCATCTAACTTACGCTGATGAATAATAACCTCATAGTTTGTATCTTTAAGCTTCTTGGGTACAGTTGCCTTTACATTGATTCGTGCATCGCCTGTAAACTGCTCATGAATTGCCAAGACATTAAAGGCTCCGTTTAATTCATCATAATAGTGCTCAATATCACTAAACTCTTTACATTTTATGATGCACTTAGTATTAGGGTTATCATCCAAAAATTGGCGAATAGAAGTACTTAAATTTTCAGTTTCGATGGTTTCAAAGTCAGGCTCTTTAAGTACTCCGTCTGCTAATGCTTTTTCAAAGGTGTAGATGTAACTTGCATCCGCATCAATATCAAATTGAAATAGGTCATTGCGATATGGCGTTGCGGTAATAACTATTTTATGTGCGCCCATTCCGCGCACCAAATTTCGCCAAACAGGGGATGGCTCTGCATGACCTTCATCAATTATCACCAGGTCAATATTTTGTTTTAATTCATCTAATTGTGCTTGATTGAAACTCTGTAGTTTCTGAAAGGTTGATACATAAATGCCATTTGCCGAGGTGTCATCAACATCGTCAAATGCGCGTTTTAATGGAATATCTTCACCTTCAGCACGTTCAGTAAAAAACTTACCATTTATGTCATCAAAAAGTTGGTCGCAAACCGCTCTTCTATGACATAAAACTAATACTTTCCTCTGGGTAGCTTTATGGCAAATAACCGTAATTACGCCCGATTTACCAGCCCCTGTAGGGAGACTAATTAAACAAGACTTAGTCTCTTCACTAAACGGCTTAATAAGGTAACTCAGTGCAGTTTCAACACTGCCTTGCTGGCAGGCTCTTAACCCATTCCATAAAACATCATTTATAGTAAAACGACTAACTTTCAAAACTTACTTCCTTGTTATTTTATATATCCAAAAGGTTATAAATCGCCAGCGAAGGCTTTTTGGCTAAGAGAATCAAATAATTTTTCTTTAGATGCCTTATTAAATAGCTTTTGAGAAGTGGCAACTTTTTGAACTAAAGTATCAAATTTATTTTGCAGTTCTCTTTCGGGCATTGGAACTTGAAAGCCTTTAATATGCTTCATATTTAAAAACGGTTGTACCCCTGCTGATGCTATTTCATGCATTTTAGGGCGGTAGTACTTTAAGAAATAAAACAAGTATGTTTTATTGATCTTTGATTCATCAACTCTAATACGACAACTACCTGTGGTTGATAAAACAGCTTCTTTATATTGCTCAGGAAATATACAAACGTTACCAATTGTTCCGACTTTGGTTAAAACAATATCGCCAGGAACTACATGACTTCTATAAATAGTGAGGTATTTATCTCTAGTCATAAATTTCAAGTCTTTTGAGATAAACTCTCCTGCCAGCGAAACATTTTTTGTTCGTATTACAGGTATTTCACCATATTCGATGTAATCAGTTTTGGTATTTACACTGGAACCGAAAGGTCCATCAACCATATCACCTTTATTGGGTGCCAATTCCCCCAAATTAGTCACATCCCATTTTTTGTTATTTGCAATAGGATCACCAAACATATCTAGGAAGGCGCTGCGGAGGAAGTCGTCGGCGAGGTTGATGGCTTGTTGGCGTTTACGGCGAATGGCATCGGCTTTATCTAAAATCGCGGAAATGCGCTTTTGCTCGTCCAATGGTGGTAGTGGGATTAATTCATCATGCACTAGGTTTCTATTAAGTGTGGGAACGCCTGCCCCCTGAACAAACCTATCTAATTTAAATGCCTTGAGCATATAGAAAACCCATTTAGGGTCATTCCCATGAAAATTAGTTACATACAATGCTGTATTTAAAGGCCAATAAGCACTTTCAGTAAAGTGAACTTTTCCAATAGTTCCTGATCGCCCAGTAATAACTCCTGGTCCAGCTAGTTTCGCTTCATTATGAGTTCCATTTCGACCATTTGCGGCATAAATAGGTATATCTCCTTTAATCCTAGAGTTGATTGGAAGATCATACCCCCTTTTCAAGGTCGCTATATCTTTCAATGCAACTAAAGACCACGATGAATTGTTTGTGAAGAAATTCACAGCATTTTCTCCAACACTTTTAAATCAGCTAAAATTTCATTTTCCAAACTCACTAACTTACTTAAGATCACTTTAGGTGCATCAAAGACTTCTTCTTCATAAATTACTTCTTTATAACGATTGATAGAAAGGTCATATTTATTCGATGTAATATCGTCTTTGCTTACCCAGAACGCTTTTTGGGTTTTATCGTTTTTATCACTGGTCGCGATGGTTTTATCACGCGCTTTAAACTCTGCCACTAAGCTTGGCAAGTCGTTCTCTTTGATTGGTGTACGTTTATCGTCTAATGAAAAGCCATCCGCTTGTACATCATAAAACCAAACATGATCAGTACTGCCGCCTTTGGTGAAAATAAGTATCGCTGTTGAAACACCCGCATACGGTTTGAATACACCACTTGGTAGTGAAATAACGGCTTCAAGTTGGTTGTTATCAACGAGTAATTGGCGCAGTTGTACGTGTGCGTTGGATGAGCCAAACAATACGCCATCAGGCACGATAGTCGCTGAGCGGCCACCGACTTGTAACATCCGCTCAATTAGCGCAACAAAAAGCAACTCGGTTTTCTTAGTTTTTACTTTACGTAATAACTCTGGACATACGTCTTCTTCGTCTAGAGAGCCTTTGAACGGTGGATTAGCGAGAATTATTTGCATGCCGCCTTTCGCTTCATTAGGAAAGTTTTCACTAAAGTGTTGGCTTAAAGTATCTTGATAATGAATGTCTGGTTGTTTAATGCCATGCATTACTAAGTTCATTGCTGCAACACGTAACATGGTTGCGTCAAAGTCAAAGCCATGGAACATATCGGTATCAATGTGCTTTCTGTCTTCTGGCTCAATTAAGTCGCCAGAATAAAGTACATTTTCAACTTGCTTGCCATGGATATCTAACATCGGTTTGCCAATATCTTCAGAAGAGCCGTCTTCCTCAGTGATAAATAGTGGTTCTCGCTCAATGCCTTCGGCAGAGCTGTATTTTTCCAGTAAGTATTCATAAGAAACAGACAAGAAGCCACCTGTACCAGTGGATGGATCACAGATACGGCTGGTTTTATCAGGGTCCATGATTTCAACCATGGCACGAATAATATGGCGTGGTGTTCTAAACTGACCGTTAATACCTGCGGTAGTTAACTTGCTAAGCAGGTATTCATATAAATCACCTTTGGTATCAGCATTATCTAATGGTAAGTCATTGACCATTTCTACCGCTTTTACTAACAGGCTTTGCTTTTGGATCATCAATTGCGCATCTTTCATAAACTCAGCAAAGAGTGAGCCTTCATTGTCTGCTGATGAACTTGACGCGAAGAATGGAAATAACTCATCTTTTACCACTTTATAAAGCTCTTCAGCACCTAAATGACGAATATTTTGCCAGCGTAAATGTTGTTGCTGGTCATTAAAGCGGTGATTAAACTCTTTTTTGGTACGGGCTGAACGCTTCTCATCGGCTTGCTCGTTCATATCTAACATTCGGGCATACATTAAAAAGGTAATTTGCTCGATTACCGTTAACGGATTGGTTATACCGCCCGTCCAGAATTCTTCCCAAAGTTTATCTATTTTGCTTTTTAGTGGACCAGTGATCATGTAGTTCTCTTCTTTTTTATTAAGCTGTGACTATAAATGTGTTCGTTAGCCTAATATTGATTTTAAAATTAGTATTAAATTTAGATTCGGATTTCTTTTTCGATGCTTGCTGACTTATCGCCCAGTTCAACATCAAATTGTTTTATAAATTGTTCAATAACATCGGCTTGTTTTTCGTTAAAAACACCATCTAACCCCATATCGTGAATTTGAGTAAATGGCGCATCATACAGTTGTTCTATTTGAATAGAACCATAACGAATTAAGTGGTTCTTTAACATGCTTATAAAGCGCAGTTGTTTAGCGTTAACATGAGTATGTATTTCTTGTACAAACTCCATAAAACTTTGCTCAATAGCAGCTTTATCCATACCGACTATGGTTCGAAGGATTTTGTCTAGGCTTGCTGATGATTCAGGGAAAAATTCTTTAAGAGTATTTAAATCAACTTTCGGGTTTTGGGTATGCACTAATGAGTTTAGTTGTGCTAAATCATCTTTACTCACCGCAATACCCGCCCGTATTTTTTGCAAAACAACATCAGTTTCGAATAATGGTGACAGTGTTTTTTCTACCTCTTGACGGAATATTTGATAATCAATAGACACAATTTTGGTTGGCCTTTCAGTCACTATATAATCTGCTGCATCTTCTTTAATATCTAAGATGAGTTCTGGCTCAGGTACATAAGTACCTTTGTCACGCAAATGGATAATGCTACGCAGTGCTATGCGGCTTTCTTCTAATGCTGCAAAGGTTAAATCTTGCCAATAGGCTTCAGTTTGTATTTTGGCAATATCACTTGCTTTAGCTCGCACTTCATTAAGGTGCATTTGCAGCGTTTCAATCTTGCTCATTACACTTTGCTTGGCCAAATCAATTTGACTTGGATCGATATATACCAAGGTTTGAATAATTGCCATTTCATTATCGAATTTATAGGCTTCACTTTGCCCCATGATATTGCGCCATTGCATCAGTGATGCTACATGCTCAAACAAATTTGTTTTCATTTGCGGGGCGAATTGGTTGAGTGCTTTTTCATCTTTACATGCTTCAACGACCTGCCAGTTATCTCGAACAGCTATGGTATTCATATCAAGAGAACATACATCTTGATGAATTAATTTAATCACTTCATCAAAAGTTGCCACATCGGCTTTTTTAAGCGTGGTTTCAGCCAAAGTTAAACGTGATTCAAATAGCTTTTGAGTAAGCGATTTGCTTTGCTTCACGTCTTCTTCTTCTGGGTCCATATCGAAGTAATCGAAGTTTTCCCAGTGATCAAATATCAAGAAGTGTGATTTATCTTTGCCTTTGCCATAGAGGTCTTTACATAAACGTGTGCCACGGCCAATCATTTGCCAGAATTTAACTTTTGACTTGATTGGTTTAGCAAAAACAAGGTTTACACATTCAGGTACATCGATGCCTGTATCAAGCATATCGACTGACACAGCAATACGAACGCTATTTTCTTCACTTGATTTAAAGTCATCAGTGAGTTCTTCTGCTCGTTCGAATTTTGAGTGAATGAAACGACAAAAATTACTACCAAGTTGCGGATACATTTCACCAAATAATTCAACCAATAGTTCAGCGTGAAGTATGTTACGAGCAAAAACAATGGTTTTCCCTGGCAGTTGTCCATCAACATCACGTAAACCTTTTTCCATTAAGTTACGTAAAATAACACGATTGGTATCTTTATTTTTAACAGCTTCATCAACTTGCTTGGCGTCAAAGTTTAGCTCGTTAGGATCGATACCCTGTTCTTCAAGCTGAGCAATTTGTTCGTCTGTTAGGTTATCTTTTTTAATGCCTTCACGTAGAAATTTAGTGGTAAAACTGACTATTTTATAAGGAACTAAGTTTTCTTCTTCAATCGCTTGTTCTAACGGATAGTTAGCTGTTGGCAGTTTGAAGTCACATCCAAATAACTGACAAGTTGAACGCGATACCATTTCGACAGGTGTTGCGGTTAAACCGATCTCTAGCGCATCAAAGTATTTAAAGATATCACCATAGATATTATAAATAGAACGATGTGATTCATCCGCCACTATGAGATCAAAATACCCAACATCATATTTTTGAAATATACTCATCATGCCTGGGTATGTAGCAACAAATACACGAGCACTGTCTGCCAATCCTTTTTTACTTTTACCAACAACATACAAAGGTTCATTGGTATGTTCATTAAAGGCATTGCCCGCTTGTTTTCGTAGTTCTTTTCGGTCACATAAAAACAATACTCGCTTAGCCCAACCTGCATCTAATAATCGTTTAGCTAATGCTATAGAAACACGGGTTTTGCCTGTTCCTGTTGCCATAACAACAAGTGATTTACGATGGTTGTCAGTAAAGCGCTCGCTAACACGAGTAATAGTTTCAATTTGATAATCGTAACCTGCAACATCAATATCAATTGGCGTTTGGTTTAAATCTTTTTTAAGACTGCGTTGTTTTATTAAATATTGCAGAGAATCTTTTGAATAGTAGCCATACAGCTTACGGCTATTGTAACCCTGAGCATCGTCTAAAATACGGATATCATAGCCATTAGAATAGAAGATTACCGGGCGTTGGCCATATTGAGTTTCTAAAGCATCAGCATAAATTTTGGCTTGCTCACGACCTTTTTCAGCAGAGTGTTTAGCAGCTTTCGCTTCTATAACTGCCAATGGCTTTCCATCGTCATCCCAAAGCACATAGTCAACTCGGCCATTACCTGTAGGTGTTGGCTGGTTAGTTACATCAACTTCTTTACCAACTTCATCAGTGCTCGATTCATCAAGCGATACATCCCACCCAGCGGCACGTAAGTCCATATCAATAATACGAGCGCGGGTTTCATTTTCGCTAAAGTTAAAGCTTGAGGTGATTTGTTTATTAAGACCTTTAACTTCAGCCACTTTCGCTTGGTTGATAGTTTGTTTAAGTTTGGCAGCTTCAAGTTGTGCTTGTTTTTGCGCTTTTTCTGAAGCTTCTAACTCTTCTAGTGCTAACTTTAGACGAGCTTCGTTATCCGCTAACATTTGAGAAAGTTGTTTATTCTTTTTAACAAACTCTGCATTGTCTTGGTTTTGTGGCTGTTTTTGCTCTGACGCTTTGAATATTGGGCAATCAGCTTGCTTACCATTGTCATATGCCATAAATAAATAACTGGCAATGAAATAGCTTTCTTTTAATATCCAAATCGCTTGCTGTTGATCAACCTGACCTTGGTGAGCAGCTTGGTTACCGCTTTTACGAATAGCATGCAGTTTGTCGGTAATAAGACTTGGCACGACACTGGTGAAATCGTCAGACGTGAGTTTATCGTAGATAGTAGAATTAGGAAAAACAGGCAGTCGTAGCTCTTTATAGAGATAACCAACAACTTGCTCAGCAAAACAGCGTAATTTAACTAGTGCGCTTTGGGGATCATCAATAGCATATTCTTCTGCAAATGCAGCAAGCTGATGTAACTGTGGCCACTTTTTTTGAATATGTTCAAAATTCATTGATTGCTTCATTCCTGATTGATTCCTTGTGTCCATATAATGCAGCTATAATGCCTAATAGAAGAGCGGGAAATATTATATGCTTCATAAACCGAGTTCTTTGATCTAATTTGTTAAAACTTGATGATTTATTAAATTTAACATTTTTTCAGCATTCGTTTTATTGTTACCAGCGGCTTTCAAAGCAGAAAAAATATATTTTTTCTTTTGGATATCAAGAGTATCACTAGTATTTACTTGCTGTCCAAGCGTTAGAGTAACACTTGAAATTTATTGTTTATTTGTACGAATTACTATGAGGCGTAGATGTGGCTTCTGTATTTAGTTAATTGAGTTTAAATAACACTTGTAACATACAGTTACCTATTTGCTAACCTATCTATAGCTGGCTCATCAAAAACACTGAAATCATCACCTTTGATGCTATTTTTTATTTCTTCTTTTCTCGCTTTACGTTGTTCCTTGGTTATACCAAATATTTCATGATGTGCAGTATCAATAATACTGATAGCCTCATCTCGGGTAACTAAGTTTAGAAACTCACCGGCATTTATAAAACCTTGAATGCGATGTTTCATGGCTTCATCAACTTTTTGTATTTTCACCAAGGCAAAGTGCTCTAATAACTGTCGGTGACACTCTTGTGTAAATTTGGGTTTATCCATGGCTTTCTCTCCCTATTTTTTATTGCTAGCATGTTCATCATTTTCTAATTGTCAGCACGGTTATAAATTCGACAAAAAGTTGCATATGCGCTTTTTCGCGAATGCGCCGTGGCTTTTACTGCGCAGTTCTTTCAAAAGCATATATGATAAGCGCTACAAAGGCATTCTCATTTTATGAAAATGCCACTATCACTGCGCAGCATCAATCAATTTATGGCTTAAACTAACTGCATACGAAGTTCGCTGTTATTTATATTTAGTCCCGTATTGACCTGTTTATGATGAACTTTTAGTTAGAGGATGATTCAATATTGCATTGGACTTTATATGCTGTGGCCTAACATGACATTAAGCGTTTTGATATTCCGACAATATGTCGGTCACTTTTTATGGCATTACTGTGAACGTTATTCTGGATAATGTAACCCTAAATCTGGTAACTTATCACCCCATTGAAGTAACGCATCACGACATAAGTTCATAGCAGTGGTTTGTATATAACTTTGGTCAAGTTTACTCAAACTATGATTAAGTAATAATTCACCAATGATGTAATCCACACCTAATTCTAACCAAGAGCTACGGGCATGTTTTCTTATATCATGTGCTGTCCAGTTTCCTTTTGCCATATGACTAACTATGCGAGAGCTGACATTGGCACTCTGTGGTTTTCGTCGGTTGCTCTTTTGTGGAAATAAGTATTGAGAGCGCCTATGTGTGTATTGATAGCGCCGGTAAGATTTTAACCAACTAACCGCTAGTGGTGTTAACGGTAATGTATGGGCCTTTTTTGTTTTGGTTTTGCTTGCCGGTATTCGCCAGAGTAGATTCGTAAAATCAAAATCATCCCAACGTGCCGTGGTTGTTTCTCCGATACGCGTACCGTGAAGTACAAGTAATACAATCAACATTCTATTTTCTATTGAAAGCCCACCAAAATTTTTAAATAGTATTTTTAGTGATTTATCATTTAGTCGCCCTGCTTTAACGACTGGTCGCCGATGTGTAAAACTGCCAAGCGATAGTTTTTCCACAGGGTTTTGTGGAACATGCTTGAGCTTAGTTGCCCAGGTAAACATTGCATTTAACGTAACCAGTGCAAGCGATATAGTGGATAACGCCAGCTGATTTTGAATAGGAGTAAACCAAAGTTTATCAAGCAAGCCATCTGTTATCGTATTGATAGGTATATTCACCAAATACGGCTTAATGTGGTTAGTTATTAACGACACGGTTTGCTTAATTGTTTTATCACTAATTTGTTTGTTGCTTTTAGTACGTACGATATACCAATCACATAAATCTCCAACCAAGGTAAATTCACTTTGATTAAAATGCGCTTCTTTGAGGTGAATATTGTTCATAGCCTGCAATGCACGTTGCGCACTAACTTCGGGAAATTTACCAATACGCACCATACTATCCTTACCCTTTGCATACATGCGGGCATAGAACACACCTTTGTCCCTATCCGCTTTGCTGTACCTAAAATACAGCGATTTTTTAGGGTCTCGTAATTGCGTGACTGTCACGCTATTTTTCATTGAAGCAATGGTACGATTGGAGATAGCTATTCGTTGTGTCGTCATTCTAAGCCCTCCTTCCACTTGAACTGAATTTCGACTTATCGTGCGATAAAACTAGTTCGACAAAGTGTTCGTTAAAGGTAGTGCCACAATACTCACTTACGCTTTCTTTCAGTGCTACTTCATCAAGAAACTTAGGTAGTTTAAGACTTTTAGGACTCCCCTCCCGAGAAAATAACGTACTCGCTGCTTCATTATCTCCTAAGAGCTTTAAGCAGCTGCCAAACGTAGGGCCATATTGGTGCCTCGCACTGGCAACCGTGCGGCTAAATGAGTTTGTCCGCTCTAAAGCGACTTCTCGCTTTGGGCAACGGGGTGTTGCCGTTTTGATTATTCTTTTATGTACTTTAGGGTAAGCACCAACAAAGTAATCATCAGGTTTAAGCAGCACATCTTCACTAATGACATGGTTATTCTTTCTTCGCAATGTGACTTCATGACGTGTCCACAAGCCATAAAATGGGTGTGCTTTAGCAAGCTTCAACTCTCGCCATTTTTCATAAGCACATAACGATTTAGCTGAATCACTACTCCCTAAATATTCAGTGCCCTTGTGCTTTTCTTTGGGGTTCCTGACAGGCCTTGCCCCTTTTACTGGATTGTAGTCGCCAGCTGAATAAGCTTTTTGTAGATAGCGCAAATTAAACTTACCGCTGTAATCATCAACAGCAATATCTAATTCTGTAATTTTGCCTGCATATTGCTTTAAAAGTGCATAGATTGGTTGCCACTTTTGCAGTGAGGCACTCACATACTGACAACCATTGCCCGATAGCCATAGTTGAATAATACCTTTTTCTATATCCCACTTTATAGAACCGCAACCGCTATGAGCTTCATCAAGTGAAAACAGTTTATTTCCATTTTGATGATGACGTAATGTCGCCTTTTTTGTTGAAACGGCTATTCCTATTTGACGTAAGTACACCACGAGTAACGCTTTAATTTGCTTTATTTTTTCTGCTGATTTTTTATGAAAAACCACTTTAATTAAATCAATATTTGAAATCATTTTTTCCTGTGATTTTTCCGGACAATGTGTCTGGACTAAATACCCAATATAGTCATAGCTTGATGCCTCATTAATACTGACGTTATAGTGATTAACTGTCTGTAGATATGATCCTGTTGTTATCTGGGTAGGTATAAACGGCTTATTTAACTCAGTTGATTTCATATAACATCTCCTTACCCAAGTTGACTGCGTTGAGCAACTAATTCAGCAACAAGTTGTTTAATTTCATCTTGTGATTTACCTGCACACATTGCAGCAATAACTAATTGGGTTTCATGCTCAATCCAGCCAACAGCTCGCAGTCCACCTAATGAAATAGGTGGAGGAACTAAGCCTTCCTTAATTCGAGTATAAAGTGTTGATTTCTTAAAGCCGTATTGCTCTAAAACTTCACGTTGGCGCTGAATTTTTAATGGTGAATTTAATTGGAAGACTTCGGTCATGTTTGATCCTTATTGGAGTTGAAAACATGGCGAATTATGCAGAAGGAAATCGACGCACTACCCGTGGCTGCGTCGATTTTGAAAATTAATTTATTTTTTTATTTGCTCATAAAAAAAGCGTGCTGATAGTTTAAAATCAAGAATATTGTCTGGAGCTTCTGGTGAGCTATGTAAAGTACCATCATCAGGTAAGGCATTAAGCTCATCATCAGTTAAACTTAAAAAAGACTCTTCGTTAAGTTTTAAATCTTCAAAAGCCATTTGATATAACCATTTGTCTGCTGCTTCTGAACCTTTTGTTTTAGCACGAATCCTTTTTCCAGATGCTTTTCTTAGTGCACAATCTTGGGTATATTTCTTATTTGCCCACTCTTTTAATTCAAATTTATATTCATTAAGTAAGTCACGCTCTTCTTGAGTTGCGCCTATAGTTTTAGGCTTACGTGCTGACTGAGCAATTTTAGAAACAAAAACATCTTTAATGTTTCTAACCAATTTTGTTTTTGCCAGAAGTAAATCAACAGCATTCGCTCGGTTAAATAAACCGGCGCCCCTTAACTCCTCAGCAAACGTATTAAAAAAGGCAGAATCTTTTTGTAAACCTGATTCATCAGCCTGAATTGATTTTATATCGCCCATTAAAAGCTGTTCGTACAGCAATGCTTGCACCGTAACTAAGCCTTTTTCTTTCGACATGGCTTCAACTTTATTAACAAATTTACTTCGTATAGAGCTTTCAGCAACGGCTGCAAGTGAATTGGGATCTAAAGGTTCGCTAAGTGTTTTATGAATCCGCGTACCAAATGTAATTAATGCTTGAAGGTCTTTTCTTCTCTTCTCCGAGCGCTGTGTTTTTGTCAACTGAGACATATGTCGTGGAGATCCCATAAGGAAACTGATAAGCACAGGATAATAAAGGGAATAGCGTAATAGTGCTATATAAAGCAGCTAAAATAACCCAAAAATAGAATTTCGTAATAAAAAATATGAAACACGTTACGACTTCAGAACCAAGACTTGATACGATGCCACAATTTACAATGTGACGCCTATTTTATAGAATAAAAGAATATTCGATGCATTAGCTAGCTCCACCCACCTTCTTAACGTTATGTTTTAAAAACTATTTTTCTACCAACGAAACTGAAAGTTAGCTCTTTGAGATTCGGATATACTATCTGAATCAATCACAATATGCGCTTGTACTTGCAAACTATATGTAAAATTGAAGCCGGTATTACGCATATTTAATGCTGAATATGGAATAAAGAGTACTTTTGTAAAGTTTTGATCCATAGAATCTGCCATTTCTATTTGGCTACCTGTAACCACTTGACCTGTAATATTACTAATGAAAACCCTCTCATTTATGTTAGCCATTAATGGCTGCACAGAATTAAAAAACTTCGCACCCAACATAAAACTCTCTCCCTCGGCATTTAGTATATTACCAGACACAGAAATAGCCATGCCTGGAAAACTTGCATTAAACTGCGGATGGTTTACTGGAACATTATGCTGTATTCCTGTTATTTGAATATCACCAGAAGGGTCAAGATCTATTGGCGCAATGAAATCAGTAAACAGGTTTGTGTTTGATGTAGAGTTGTTGCTCGCACAAGTAAGAGTAAAATTTGAACTTCTATCAATTTCTATACTGTAAACTCCACTAGATTGAAGGCCATTTTGTTCCGATATACCGTTACTTTTAATCTCGCAGTGCGAAGAGTGAACAGAACTCCACGATAAAGTTAATTTATTTTGTTCTCTGCTTTGGATCTTAAAAGAAGTGATTTCTACTTTAGGCTCTTCTTTTTTTACTAAAACAAGTTGTTTCGCCACAACTTTTTTGTTTTGTATTGAGCATGATAATGAGTACATTGTATCATCATTCACAGTGACAATAGTGCTTCCCGACAATGGGACTGTACCGACGCCATTATCAATAAAACACTGATCCACATTTTTGGAATCCCACTTTAGAGTTGTGGATGCCCCAGATTTAACTGGGTTATCCTTCACTTCAAAGTTTTGTATTATTGGTCTTGGTAATACAAGTATTTTTATTTTCCGCGAATCTGTTGAAGCTCCACTATTACAATTTATTTCATATTCAGTTGTTGCCACAGGGCTAACAGCTCTCTCACCTTTAAGTTCAGAGCCAGCAGCTTGATCTACAAACCTACATTTTTCTGCATTTACAGATTCCCAATATAAAATTGTTCCCTCTCCAGAGATAAGCGCGGCATCCTTTGATCTCAAAACAGGAATTGAAACTTTACCTCCAAAAGATAATACATTACCTACAGACTGAAAAACCTTATCTATGAAAGTTGATTCTTCAAAACTATCTGCCCGATCTTGATCAATAAAAAAGAAATTTCCCTCACTAGAGTCATTGTTTGGTCGAAGATCTCCTCTGCGCGGTGTTTGAACTGAAGTAACACTAATTGTTTGATAATTTATATAGCTATAGAGCTCATCAGTTGTAACAATTCCATCACCTCCCTCTGGAACTAAATCAGCACCTCCTCTAATACCATCTAAAACAAATTCGAAAAAAACGCTTCCTTCACCGACTTCAGGTATAGAATATGTTTCTTCGAGCGTTCCTCCAGCTGTAATCGCGTGTGCTCCACGCTTTCTTGGCAGGTACTTTTTGTTACCAAAACTAGAACTCAAAAAAGAACCTGCATGGCATGCATTAAGTAAGACAAGAGTATGATGAGATTTATCCATAACTCTTTTTATTAAAGGACGAAGGATATCTACACCAATGCTGTGTTCCAAATCATTGAGACTGCTTGCAGACGACTGAACTAAGTAGCCGTCTTCTCCATCCAAGTTACCATGTCCACTATAAGCAAATAAAAACCTTGATTGAGGGAATTTTTCAATTTTAGATTTAAAATAAGTTTGTAAAAAATATTTTAGGTTTTCATAATTGACATCATCGTTCGTTAATACAACTACTTCATCAAAGAACTCTTCTTCTTTTAAATACTTAGTAATAGCTTCTATGTCTTTTTTTGCTGGCGGCAGGTCACCAAATTCATATTCCCATACGCCTGCTACTAACGCAAAGCTTCTTCCAGCTTTCGCTCCCCCAAGCCTAGGAGCTATTTGTTCACTATAAACACTTTTAGAATTATCATATTTAGAAAAGTATTTTTGATATTCTTTTGGGATCTCGGCAGAAAACTCTGTAGAGCTAGCTAAATTTGAAATGTTCAGCAATAAAATCCAAACTAAAATACTTATGCAATTTTTTTTCATAGATTAGCCTTTTAATTCTTTCTTGTTAATTTTCTCGAAAATACTTTTCCAGAAAAAACCGTTCTGAAACGCTACGAAAATTAATGAAATCAGCTTCATGTCGTCAATGGAATTAGAAGTTTGAACTAAACCAACAAGTGGAACCATTATGATTGGTGAAACAAGAATTGGTTTTAAAAATATGGCTAATGAGAATGAAGTAGAAAAATAAAAATAGTTTGCTGCGATACCTAGCACCAAGGCCAAGTACATCATTAAAATTGTAGATAGTGGGGTAACTGAACCAAAAGAAACCTTGGGAAATGGAAAGCCTGTTAATGTATAAAGTATAAAAAATACAAAAAAAACAACGACTAAGTTAATAATAAGTACTTTCCATTTCTTATTATTACCCCATTCATATATAACGTAAATAATATATAGCACTAGAGAAAACAGGAGTAAATTGTTCAATAGAGGAGACATCCATAACCCTTTTATTCTTAGTTCCTTTTATTTACTATACCAGTTAACTGTCTAATTTCCATACAGGCACGCGAACTTTTAATTTACCTGTAAATCACTGTTGAACTCCCCCAGTTATAATCAATAATAGTCAATCAAATACTACTAGCTTGATCATCAACGTTCATTTTAAGTCCACTCAAGCGTTACAGTTGTCGTTATTTTACCCTTAATAGTCGGTAAACTACTTTAACCTAGAATCAGTTAGGTATGAGGACGACCAAAATAGTCATATGTCCCACATTGTTTTTATGGTAACTAAACTCTTTATCACAATAAAATAACCATTTTTTATTGCTCTAGGCCCTAAAATGACAACTTAGAAATAGTTTTGAGTTTATGTAGCAAAGCTTGAAGCTAATATCTGCGATTAACTATAAGCTTCAATTTCACATTCAAAAGAACTTATGGCTATCTCATTTAGAAAGTTAATCTTTAAATTAAACACTATTTATACTACTTTATAATCAACGTTGTTCCATACTACGAGCTATGATTAATGCAGACCTATAAATGATAGTTTTGAAAAATGGAGAGTAATCAGACAAAGTACCGTGCAATTAAAAAATAATTTTATATTAATTTTTTAGCTAATTAGTCCCCTGTTCAAGTCAATTTATTACGCTTTTTTATAGTAACACCCAAAGTAACACTAGAAGAAAAACAAAATACAATTAACGTTAAATATCAATAAATTAAAGATTAAATTAAGTTCAGGGAGGGGCCACCATTTCTACAAACTTTTCTAGTAGTAACCTACTAATACATATCTTTTTTTCTACTAAAAATTATAAACTGATACTTTTAAATTATTGAACTAATGATTTATTCAATAAATATTGATTTTTACTTATCACAACTATGATTAAGATAGATGAACAAATTTATAGATAATAGTTTCTGAAAATTCATTCTCTATTGGCATAGAGATATTAACGAATAGCTAAAAACTACTTGCTGAAAAAAAGGCTCTTACTTACGTAAGAGCCTTTTAATTAGTATATTTTTATTTAAAACTTATAACTTGCTTTAACATACATAAAACGACCTTGGGCACTATGTGTACTATTCACGTAGCCCATAAAGTCATGATAGCTAAATGGAGGCTCTTCATTAAATAAGTTTGTAGCGCCTAAGCTCAGCGTGGTGTTTTCAAAACCAATGTAGTTAATTGTAGTATCTACTGTTGTCCATGAATCAATATCACTTATACCATCAGCGGCAACAGAAGCATCTTGCTTAAATTCGCCAATATAATTTATTGCCATACTTGCATTCCAGTCACCTTTAACCCAAGCAGTATTAAAGCTCCAACGTACTTCAGGTTGCTCAAAATCACCTTCTTGAGTATCAATTCGCATACTGCCATCTGCGTTAGGGCGTGCATCTTCATACGATAATACATAGTTAAGGGCATATGAAAACTTGAAGTCACCCATATCAGTCTCTAAGCCATAATTAGCTTCGATATCTAAACCCGAAGTGGTAACGTTGCCAATATTTTCGAATTGATCAAAAATACGAACAACTTCGCCCGGATCGCCGGCAATATTAGAAGGTAAACGCTCAACAACGCTTGGATCATTACCTAAAGTACTAAACTTAAATTGAGTATCTTTTGTAATAACGTTTTCTATATCATAATCATAATAATCTACTGAAAAGTCCAAATTATCAGTGGCCTGGTAGATCATACCTAAATTATAACTTTTCGACTCTTCCGGGCCTAAATCATCATTACCTGAAAGTACGGCAGTATATTCTTGAGGTTCACATGCTTTGTTAATATTGCCTACAGCGGCACACCTAACAGAATCGACCAAGTTAGGTGACTCATCAGTATTACCTAAGCCTATTTGATGTAATGATGGCGCTCTGAAAGCGGTTCCATAAGAACCACGCAATGAAAGCGAATCTGATGCTTGCCAGATAAAGGCTACTTTTGGATCTGTTGTTGTACCAAAATCACTATAATCTTCGTGGCGTACTGCTATTTGCACTTCTAAATTATCAAGTACTGGAATAGCTAATTCAGCAAAGATGGACGTATTATCACGAGAGCCATTAGCTTGTGTTGCTTCAGTACCAAAAACTTCACCGCGTAAAAATTGGTCATCTGGATTATCAGCAATACTTTCTTCTCGGTATTCAAAACCCACAGCTAAACCGAGGTCGCCGTGTTCCATTTCCATCACTGAACCACTTATTTTACCATCAAATGATTTACTGGTTGATTTACCAATACGTGAGGTAGTCGTTTCAATAAAGTCTAATGACTCTTGGCTGTTACTTGATGGCTCGAAAGGATTCCATAAACCACTATCTATCGCTTCTTGTACTCGGCGAGAATTAGGGAAACCATTTACACCACGCTCAGTGGATGTACTTTTAATATAGTTATAAGCAACTTCCCAGCTCCAATCCTTAATTTCACCTTGTAAACCAAGAATTGAACGGTAGTAATCTTTGGTGACACGTTTTTCACGATTACCGATGTCCAACATACGTCGACGCATAGTTAAGTCTTGTTGATAAAATTCGTGTTCAGGCAAGTTTGCAAATGGGTGATTAACATTATCCCCAGACATAAACAGTTCATTAAAACTTGGGCTACCTGCCCCGCGAATAGTGGTTTTTGAATGTTGACCATTTAACTCTGCAAAGCCACGTAAATTATCATTAATCTCATATTTCCCCATGTAGATAAAACTTGCGCGTTCGCTTGCTGGAACCGAAGTCATTACTGGCGCATAGTCATATCGGCAAAGGCTTCCAACAATATCTCCTGCCGCGCAAACATCATTACCAAAGGTATCAGGCATGCGGTTAGTTGGATCACTTTTCAATGCGATTGTACCGGGGAAACCGGAAGAACTTCTAAAATCTGTAGCGAATGAGTCATTAGGTCTCAGCGCAGCTTGATTTGATGATTTTGAATAATCTCGATCACCATAAAGTATTTCTTCACGCTCAAAGTAGTCTAAAGCAAAGGTATGACTAGTTTTTTCAGTAGAATTCCCCCAAACAATACTTATATTTTGTTCTTCACCACCGCCATCAGCTGTATCACCAAATTTCGCAGATATTTCTGCACCTTCAATATCATCACGTAAAACAATATTGATTACACCAGCAACAGCATCAGAGCCATAAGTTGCCGACGCGCCATCTTTCAAAATATCGACACGCTTAATTGCTGCTAATGGAATATTATTAATATCAACAAATGCGGTATCAATATTATTTGCAAATGGTGATACAGATACCCTACGGCCATTAACTAAAATTAGTGTTGAATCTGCACCTAGACCACGTAAAGAAACACTAGAGCCACCATTACTGGTATTATCGCTACTATTACCTTGAGTAGAAAATGTGCCTTGTCCTGCCATTGGTAGTTTCGTAAATAAACCAATTAAATCGGTAACGCCACTATTAGCGATATCCTCAGAACTGATTGAGGTTAAAGGAGATGGTCCTTCCATGCCAGTTCTCTTAATATGAGAACCTGTAACTTCAATGCGCTCAACATCGTCCGCTTCAGCTGCGACAACAGAATGACTTTGAGTGACAAATAGTGCGGCAGTAATACTTAAGGCGAGAGCGTGCTTACGACTGTTTAATACTTTCATACTTTATTCCCTTTGCTTTTATAATTATATGTTTTTTATATATTTATTCCATCTACATCATTAAATGGCTACTTAATTAAAAGAAGCCAGCAAGTTTTTATAGCAAATAAAGTTAAGCTTTGATAGATAAGTTCAATATATAATCATCTAAAATGTAAACATTTGTTAATTAAAACAAAGTAAAGTACGAACTTATTCGCACTTCTATTTAACATAGTAACAAGTCTTTCCCCCTTTAAAATTAGGCAGAAAACAGGTAATAAAAAAGGAGCCGCAGGGCTCCTTTTCGTTAATAGCATTAATTAATATCAATTAAATTAAATCATTACTCATCTGTGCTTGTTAAAAATAAATTTTTCCGCTTGATCAGCATACTATTTATAATTCTAAAAATTACAGCCGTTAGTGCTAATGTTGCGACAATTGCCGCACCGCTTGGTAAGTCAAAGCTTGCTGATAAAAATAAGCCTAAAACATAGCCAATGAAACCAACACCATAAGCCCAAGCTAAAATATACTTACCTTTTAACTTGTTAATGGCTAACGCAGGCAAAATTAAGCTACTAAAAACAAGGTAGACACCAACGAGCTCAACTGACAGTGTAATAATTAATGCAAACAGTAAATAAAAAGCAGCTCCATCTAAAACTTTAGGCTTAACATATATCAGCACTAAAATAGCACTATAAACAGCTACAGGTAACAAAAGCTGTTGCCAGCTAACCCAAAGAATTTGGCCTGACATTAGCTGCTTGAGTAACTCCGCACCATGTGGATCATTCGATAGTAACAACATAGCCGCAACTGCCGATAGAACGTAAAAGCAACCTATCATCGCCTCGAGCTCTTCCGCCATATGTTTAGCTAACCAGGCAATAAAGCCTGCCCCAGATAAAGCAAATAGTGCAGGCATCCAAACATGCGCATAAGCAAGTTCAGCAATATCATGATCCATATGCACAACCATTGCGCCCAACGCCGCAATTTGTGCAATTGCCAAATCAATAAATATGATGCCACGTTTTAATACTTGTTTACCCAAAACAACATGGGTTGAAAGCACCAAAACACCTGCGGCAAATGCGGGTAACAATATTGTTAGTAATTCATAATCCATCGTTAGAGCCTTATCACAATGCCAGCAACTTTTGTGCGTTGTATTCTTGTATCAGTAAATCAAGAACATTGTCGTACAGGCTAAATAGGTCACTGCTTTGTTCATTACCTCCAACAGATAAAGGTAGAACAATAACAGGCAAGCTAGACTTTTCAGCTAACCAATTCGCACCGCGCAAGTCCTGATAAGATGCCACTACGATAGCCGAAATATCACCTTGTTTAGCCCGCTTTAACAGACTGGCAAGATGAGTACTCGTTGGTGGTAAGCCTGGTTTAGGTTCTAAATCAGCAACTTGCTCAATACTAACAAAGTCAAATAAATAGCGAAAACTAGAATGATAGGCGATCACTTTCATTCCTTTTAATTGACTTGCCACTTCCTGCCATTTTGAACTTGCAGCTTGCCAACGCTTACTAAAGCTTTGTAAGCGTTGTTGATATGCTTCAGTTTGCTCAGCATCTAATTGCACTAATTTTTTCGTTAATGCTTTAGCAATTAGCAACATGCGCTCAGGTGAAAAATGTAAGTGCGGATTACCTAAGCTATGCACATCACCCATACTGCGATCAACATTGGCCATTTTATCTAATGTGTCGACATGTTCTGCAGCAAAAAACAAACCTTTATCAGTGCTACGCACTTGAGCATTGGCGGCCTTCATTTGTAGCATAGGTAACCAACCGATCTCTAGCTCAGCTCCCGCACATACCACCAAATCAGCTTGGCGCATTTTAGCAATTAAACTTGGGCGAGCTTGTACTAGATGGGGATCTTGCATTGCCGTTGTTGCAGAGTATATTCTCGCATCAGGCGCAAGCTCTTCTGCTAGGGCAGCATATTCAGGCTCACAGGTAAAAATATTCACTTGTGCGAAAGCTTGCTGACTCAATGATAATAAAACACCTGAAATTAATAGCTTAAAATTGATGTGCACCGTGAGCCCCCAAAGCCATAACATATTGTAAAGTAATGGCGTTATCACTTAAGTCATTGTCAAAACCGACATTACTTTGGTGACTAAATTCTAATCGTACCGTTGAAAAGTGACTGTTATGCCAAGCAATGCTTAGTTCAGTTTCTTTTAATTCCTGTGCATCAAAATGTTCTTCATGCTGAAGCTGGCTGTCTAATTCACCGTAACGTAATCCAGCAGACCAGTTTGGTGAAAATTGATAAACACCACTAACATACCAAGCTTGGTGATAATCTTTGCTATTGCCTTCTGCATGCCCTTCTTCATCGTGGTGGTCTTCTTCCTCATGTTCATCATGAAGTTCAGGTACCATAAAATCGCTCACTCTAAAGTATTCAGCACTTAACGTTAAATGTTGATATTTATAGTTACCATTGGGCGCCCACTTGAAAACGAAGTCAGCAACATAAGTGTTTTTACCTGTATAACTTGCAGAGTGACTATGAGCATGTTCATCTTCAACATGCTCTTCTTCATGTTCATCTTCGTCATGTTCTTCAGGCGTTAATTGGCCATTTTCGTTGCGTAAATAACTAAAACCTAACTGCCAAGAACTTTCAATACCAATATCACCGCCAAATTTAGTGAATGCGGTATAAACGCCCGTGCTATCAAATTCACGCTCACCGTGTTCATCAGCCGCTCGCAGGCTATCACCAGAAAAAGCTTCTACTCCCATACTCCAATACAAATCAGTTGGTGCAATATAGCTAAGTCTTAAACCATCGTCATAATAGTGTCCACCTAAAAAAGCACGATAGGCACTAGGACGGCTAGTAAATGAATCGGTATGAAGATGCTGATTATTTAAATAGCCAATATCTGATAAAAATCGCCCTGCGCGCACGGTAAAACCGTTAGGTAAAGCCATAGTTTGAATAAACGCCTCTTCAACATTAACTTCACTAGTCCCGTCATGCGATTCAAACACGGTAGTTAGTTTGCCATAGAACATATCATCAATACTGGCACTAAAGGCGAGTTCGGTTTCACCTAGCCCAAAGCCTTCAGTGCGTTCAGCCATTAAGCGGTTTTCGCTTTGATAATAGCCATCTAAAATTGCACTAACAGTAGGGTTAGAAAGTGTTGGTGTTTGCGCTTGTGCAAGCACCGGAATTAATGCAGACATAGCCAAAGCAGCACTTACTTTTGCAGATAAGCGCGTAGGTGAAAATTTCATGTTTTTCATTGTTTTAAATCTCTAAAATAAATTAAATACGACAACACAGGCCATTTACTACTCGAGTAAATGAACATTGTGGATATACAAATTGTTAACTAATGAGTTTTAGAGAATAACGGGAGGTGCGCGGCTAAGGTAAGTAACACTATGAACAAGTGCTAATAACGGTTGAGCAATACTTTTTACTTCGTAATGCTGGCCTATAAATTCAAGATTGGCGTCTTGCTGCGGTAGTACTTGATCAAATTGATGCTGGTGAAAGCACAACGTACAGTGCGTTTTCGCACCTTCATCGATATGTTCAACACTATGCGCAGAAGCAGCCACAGACAATACTAACAATATAGCACTGAGCCATATTGCGATTAGTCGCCTGTTAGTTACTGAAAAGTACATTTCTGCTATCCAATGAGTGAATGAATCAAGTTCACCAATAGTGTACGCGACTTACAACTGGCCTTGCAAGCTACACTAATCTCATTCGGCACATTAAAATGCACTTTTAACGCAACCAGACAGTTGATACTTTCAAGGTTCAGCACCGTATTCAAAAGATAGCACTTGTTAGGTTATGACTTGTTTTGCGCAGAGATCAGTTCATAAGCAGCTTGAATATCTTGCGCTTTTTGTTTGGCTATCTCCATCATTTCCGGCGGTAAGCCTTTAGCGACTAATTTATCAGGGTGATGCTGTGACATTAGTTTACGATAAGCTTTTTTAACTTCACTAGCAGAATTGTTATCACTAACACCTAGCACTTTATAAGCATTTTCAAGCTGCTGAGCTGAGTTTGCAAAACTATTACCTGAGCCTTGCTGATGAAAGTTTGCTCCAGCAATAATCATTTCTAACAGCTTATCGAGTTCTTTCGGAGAATAACCTAAACCACTGGCAATTTTATGTAGAGCTTCACGTTCATCTGGATCTAGTTGTCCGTCAGCAAATGCCACTTGAATTTGTATTTCTAAAAATAATAACAATAAATCTTGACGATTACCTACTGCCGATTTTAATTTAGCTAAACGATCAGTCAACGGAAAACCGGTAGTTTTTCCATCTCTAAACGCTTCTTGAGCTTGCTGACGTAATTCACCTTTAAGACTCAGCTTGTCCATGTAGGCTTTAGCAAAGGCTATTTCATGTTGAGAAACACGGCCATTCGCTTTAGCGATATAGCCCATGACTGAAAATGTGCTGTAAAAAAATGCAGCTTGGCGATCAGTATCGCTTTTTGAGCCTCCTAAATGATTAAAATCAAGCCCAACTCCTTTATCAAATCGATGGCCTAGCCATGCACCTAATAAAGCACCAAATATATTCTTACTCAGCATAAAGCCAAACAAGAAACCTAAAATCTTACCCCAAATTCGCATAATAAAACTCAATAATTCTTTATTTAAAAAACAATTTAATCGCGGTTTAACTTAGCTAAACGCTCAGGTGTACCAACATCAGTCCAAGCTGAAACAATCACGCTAGCCGATATTTTTCTCGCATCTGCCCCTGCCCTTAACATCGGTGCCAATGGCTGTACCTTATGCTGTTCGGAGTTTTCTTCATTTAAGGTTTTAATATATTGTTTAAAAAAGTTTTTACGATAAAGCGCAATACCACTAAAAGTATAGGTCGCTTGCTTGGCATTGTAAGGGTTTCTCAACATACCAGCTTCAAGCTGGAAATCACCTTGTAGGTTATGTTCAGGGTTAGTAACTAACATTAAATGGGCATTATGGTGTGGTAGTAGCTTAGGCAACTTTTGAAAGTTATAATCACAATATATATCACCATTAATAACAACAAACACATCGTCATCTTGTTCGGCCAACAAAGGTAAAGCTTTGATAACTCCACCTGCAGTTTCTAACGCTACAGGCTCTTCACTATAACTAATTTTGGCAGAATACTTTTCACCACAGCCTAAATAATCAACTAACTTTTGCCCTAACCAAGCGTGATTGATGACAATGTGTTTAATACCCGCCGACACTAAATTTTTAATATGATATTCAATGAGTGGAATACCTTTTACTTTCAGTAAAGGTTTAGGGCAACTGTCTGTTAATGGCCGCATGCGCTCTCCACGCCCTGCTGCCAAAATAATTGCTTTCATTTATTGTTTTCCATTAATTCATTTATTGCTGGAATGATACGTTCAGAAACAAGTTCATAAAGAAAACTGAGCTTATCATGTCGTTTACTAATATCTCGTATATAGGTCAAAGTAAGTGGAATATCTGTTAAATAATTAGATTTTTGATCTCTGTGATGTAAGCGTGCAAAAATACCGCTAGCTTTTAGGTGTCGTTGTAAACCCGTTAAATCGAACCAATATTGCCATTTCTCTTTAGTTAAACCTTCATCAGGGAAGTGGCTTTTTACTCGTAAGCGATAATCTTCAATGAGTGGTGCTAATAATTCTTCAGGCCAACGTACATAACAATCGCGCAATAAGGAGACCAAGTCATAAATAACAGGTCCTTGCACTGCATCTTGGAAATCAATAATCCCCAAAGATTCATTTTCTAACAGCATAATATTACGACTATGATAATCACGGTGCATAAAAACTTTCGGCTGCTCAATAATCGCAGTCGATAAGTAGTTAAAGCATGCGGCCAACTTGGTTTTTTCTTCAGTTGATAATGTGATGTCTAGATGCTTTTCAAGTAACCACTCTTGGAATATCATTAACTCCATAGCAATAAAATGCTCATCATATTCAGGCAAAGTGGTCATTGTAGCTTGCTGACAAAAATTAATTTTTTCTAACTCAATGATCGCTTTTGAATAATGCTGCTGCATATTTTCTTTCGATAATTTTTCAGCCAACAAAGCATCACCTAAATCGCTCAAGCATAAAAAGCCTTGTGAGAGGTCCTTTGCTAATACTTTCGGAACGTTAACATTCGCCAATTGCAAATATGCTTGTACTTGGATAAAGGCTTGGTTATTCGATAACTTAGGAGGAGCATCAACGGCAATATATGATTGATTGTTATGTTGAAAGCGAAAATAGCGCCTAAAGCCAGCATCGCCCGTTAATGGTATTAAAGTAACTTTTTCATTAGGAAATTGTTTAGTTAACCACTGGATTAAATCTCGGGTTCTTATGGTGTTCAATAGAATTATTCTCTCAAAAATGATGACGCTAATATAACTAATTAGCAGGCTAATGAAAATTGCTATATTATTACAATTTTTAGCGGTAAAATACCGTTGTTATTCTAAGCTTTTTATTTTTATAAGTTAATTATTCGGACGATAAATGCGTTTTCCCCTAAACAAAGTTTCTTTTGCCTGCCTACTTTTTTGCTCTTATGGCAGCAACGCACAAAATAATAATACGAATAAAGCTGATGTTAGCCAATGTCCTATTCCAAGTTATGCTCAAATAGCCGATAAAACAGGTAAAGTAGCTAATGATAGCTTTACTATTTTATCATCAACATCAAGCATAAAAAAAGGTGAATATGCCCAGTTCACTGGTGGTGTGACTCTATTAAATAAGGATAAGTCTATTGTCGCAGAGGAATTATCGGTCAATAGAGAAAATGCTACAGTTATTGCAAATGGTGACATTCACTTTCAAAACAAAGGCATAGATATTTTCGCAAATACCTTGAATATCAATGAACAGCGACAAACAACATTGCTTACTGATACATCTTATCAATTAAATGGCACAGCAGGTCATGGTAGTGCAGAAGAAATTAATATTAACGGCAATGGCAAAACATTAAGTTTTATAGATTCTAGTTTTACTACTTGCTACGGTGCGGTACCTGACTGGAAAATGCGTGCTAGTGAAATTACTATTTCAGCAGATGAAAAGTCATTACAAGCATATAATGCACGCTTTAGTCTTTTTGATATTCCTGTGCTCTATGTCCCCTATTTAACCATGCCAATTGGTGATGAGCGTCAATCTGGTTTTTTATATCCAACTATCAGCTCTTCAAACAATTCGGGCATTGAAATTCAAACACCATATTATATCAACATTGCTGAAAATATGGACGCTACCATTACGCCACGTTATATGTCTGACCGTGGCACACAGTTAATAACTGAGTTTAGATATTTGCAAGGTTTGCAATCTGGACAAGTCGATATTGAATACCTTAACAAAGATAAAAAGCTTATCAATGATGATTCACGCTACTTGGCTCGCTTGCAGCATATTGGCACATACTCTGATAGGTTTCGTGCTCATGTAGACTACACCACTATTAGTGATGATAATTATTTAGTTGATCTAGGTAGTCGCCAATTCAATTCAAGTGATTCATATTTATATCAAGTAGGTGAATTATCTTACTTTGCCGACACTTGGCAGTCGACTTTCAAATTACAAGATTTTGAAGTGTTGGGTAATCATCAACAAAGTTATAAAACGTTGCCACAAATAGAAATAAGTAGCCAACAAGCATTAGCGGGGTTTGATGGTATTGTTGATATTTACTCAGAGCTTTCTGTTTTCGACACACCTGACAACACTAAACCTACCGCTGAAAGGTACCACATAGAAGCTGGCTTACTCTATCCTATAGTAACACCTGCTTGGTTTTTGAATTCGGAAATAAAAATACTACAAACCAATTACCAGCAAAAAAACATTGATAAAGCGAGTAGGTTAGAAAAAAATATCAGCAGAACTTTACCAAAAATACGTATTCATGGCGGTGTGAACTTTGATCGCAACTTGTCACTGTTTGGAAAAAATTATAACCAAACGTTAGAGCCACAATTACAATATTTGTATATCCCTGACAAGGATCAAAGTAATATTGGCATTTATGACACCACCAATTTGCAAGATGACTACAGTGGTTTATTTAGAGATCGCCGTTTTAGTGGCATAGACAGAATCGCTCAAGCCAATCAAGTATCATGGGGGCTTACCAGTCGACTATTAAACAAAAAAAACAGTGAATTATTACGTTTTAGTCTAGGTCGTATTGTTTATTTTAATGAGAGTAATTTTAATAACAGTCAGCAAGATGTTGTTGCCGATAAATCAGCACTAGCAGCCGATATATTTATACATCTAAATCAAAATTGGCAATTTAGTAGTGACATTCAATACAATACCGACTCTAGTAGTACAAGTAAGAGCCAAACCTCGATTGACTATTTATTTTCTGATAATCAAACAATTCAATTGAACCATCGTTATGCAAGTGATGTCTCAGGAGAGTCATTAGAACAAATGTCATTGGCGACTAGCGTTAAAGTTTCACAACGCTGGCAATTTGTTGGTCGCTTTACACAAGATTTACAAGGAAAACGTAGTATCGAAAGTTATGCAGGTCTTGAGTATAGTAGTTGCTGTTGGGGTATACGGTTTACATTTCATCGAAATATTAACTCAAAGATTGAAGATGCTAATAATATAAATGATACTCGCGATGCATTTGATAGCAGTTTTAATATTCAATTTGTATATAATGGCATAAATAGCAAACAATCATCTAACAGCGTTAGTGATATGTTAAATTCAAGTATATTCGGCTATAAACGCCCTTACTTCCTTAATAATTAATTAGAAGAAATTTACGTTACATGAAAAATTCATTAAAATTATTACTCCTTGGCTCCGTACTAGCGTTTAACTTTACAACTACGAGTTTTGCCGAAGAAGTTGAACTTGACCGAGTAGCCGCTGTCGTTAATGATGGTGTAGTATTGGAATCTGAAATTAAAGATTTAATAGCTTCCATTACAACACAAGCCAAGAAAAACAACCAAAAACTTCCATCAAGCAGAGCACTACGTGTGCAAATCACAGATAAGCTAATTAACGATAGTATCATCTCTCAATTAGGTGAACGTATGGGGATGAAAGTTAGTGATGCCCAACTTGACGAAACCTTAAGTAACATGGCCAGAGATAATAACCAAACACTAGAGTCATTTCGTAAAGCCCTCATAGCAGAAGGTGAAAATTACGAAAAATATAGAGAAAATGTTCGTAAAGAACTCATTTCTGGTGAAGTTCGCCGCGCTAGTCTTAACCGTAGAATTTACATTTCTCCTCAAGAGATCACTAATTTATTATCAGTGATGCAAGAACAAACTAATAACGATGTCGAATATCGTCTAGGCCATATATTAATAGAATTCCCAAGCGACCCAAGTCAAGAAGATGTAAACGCTGCCAAAGCCCGTGCGGAAAAAGTTATTGAATTATTAAACAGTGGTAGCGACTTTACAAACATAGCAATGACATCTTCAGGCGGTGGTAAAGCACTTGAAGGTGGGGATTTAGGTTGGAAAAGTATCAATGAAATGCCAACATTATTTTCAAAAATTGTCGATGGTAAAGAAAAAGGCAGTGTTTTTGGCCCAATTCGTACTGGTTTAGGTTTTAGTATTGTTAAACTTGTTGATATACGAGGCCGTCAAGTAGTCGAAATTGAAGAAGTAAAATCAAGACATATTCTAATTGAACCATCAATTATCCTCAGTGAGGCAAAAGCGGAAGCTATGTTACAAGGCTTTGTTGAGCAATTAAATGCTGGTGAAGCAGATTTTGCTGAATTAGCAAAAGAGCATTCAGATGGCCCGACAGCAGTACGAGGTGGTGACTTGGGTTGGTCTGATCCAGGTAAATATGATCCTGCATTTTCTAAAGCACTAGCTAGATTAGACATAGACGGAATACACAAACCATTTCGTTCTTCTTTTGGTTGGCACATTGTACAATTAACAGGTCGTCGCACATTAGATGCCACTAATCAAATGAACTCAAACCGTGCACATCAAATACTTTATAATCGAAAAGCAGGCATCGAAAGTGCTCGTTGGTTAAAAGAGTTACGCGATGAAGCTTACATCGAAATTATCGAAACGGATAAAAAATAGTGTTAAAACGCATAGCAATAACACCTGGTGAACCTGCAGGCGTTGGGCCTGATTTAATAATAAAAATAGCCCAATACGCGTGGCCGACACAAATAATTGTTGTCGCCTCTGCACAGTTATTGCGCGATCGTGCTAAGTTACTTCAGTTACCTCTGATTATTAAAGAGTATAATGCTAATGATGAGCCAACAGCTCATCAAGCTGGTACCTTAATAGTACTTTCTGTTGAGTTAGATGATGTTTGTGTACCAGGGAAGCTTAATGCAAACAACGGCCACTATGTTGTCGAAACTTTACGTATTGCTAGTGAAAAAAATATTTCAGGAGAGTTTGACGCAGTAGTTACAGGCCCTGTTCATAAGGGCTTAATTAACCAAGCGGGTATCCCCTTTAGTGGTCATACAGAATACTTTGCCCATCAAGCGAACTGCTCTGATGTAGTCATGATGTTGGCAACAGAAGGCTTAAGAGTTGCACTAGTCACAACCCACATTCCTCTGGCTTATGTAGCCAAAGCGATTACTCACGAACGTTTACAAAAAGTAGCACGTATATTACATCAAGATTTAATCACTAAGTTTGGTATTCCAAGCCCTAAAATTTATGTTTGTGGTATTAACCCTCACGCGGGCGAAGATGGACATTTAGGACGAGAAGAAATTGATGTTATGATCCCCGCTTTAGATGAATTACGACAAGAAGGCATGAACCTTATCGGACCATTGCCCGCAGACACTATTTTTCAAGAGAAATATCTTGCTGAGGCCGATGCCATATTAAGCATGTTTCATGACCAAGGCTTACCTGTACTGAAATTTAAAGGTTTTGGTTCATCAGTGAATATTACCTTAGGTCTACCTTTTATCAGAACATCAGTTGATCACGGTACCGCACTAGATTTAGCGGGTAGTAATCACGCTGATGCAGGAAGCTTCAATGAAGCTATTCGCACCGCAATCACTTTGGCTAATAACCAAACTTAGCTTCAATTCGAGCAATACAAAATTATGAGTAAAAATTCCCATTTAGGCCACCAAGCAAAAAAACGTTTCGGGCAGAACTTTCTGCATAATGACGCGGTAATAAGTGACATTGTTGATGCGATTAACCCTGAGCCAAATGAAAATCTAGTCGAAATTGGTCCTGGCCTTGGTGCGTTAACTGAGCCTGTTGTCGAACGTGCAGGCGAACTCAGCGTAGTAGAATTAGATCGTGACTTAGCACACAGACTACGCCATCACCCATTCTTAGCACCTAAATTAACCATTTACGAAGAAGACGCACTAAAATTTGATTTCTCAAAACTAGCAAGCGAAGATAGACCTCTACGTATTTTTGGTAATTTACCGTATAACATTTCTACACCACTTATTTTTCACTTGTTAACGTTTAAAGATAAAGTGAAAGACATGCATTTTATGCTGCAAAAAGAAGTTGTTCAACGTATGGCATCCGGTCCTGACTGTAAATCATTTGGTCGGTTGTCAATCATGACACAATATCAGTGTCAGGTTATTCCTGTAATGGAAATTGGTCCTGAAGCTTTTAAACCTGCACCTAAAGTTGACTCTGCTATAGTTCGTCTTGTGCCACATAAAGTCATAAAAAATCCAGTTAAAGATATTAAAGCACTTAACCAAGTTTGTTTAGCCGCGTTTAATCAACGTAGAAAAACCATTCGTAACAGTTTTAAAAAATTGATTTCAGTCGAACAATTACAATCACTAGATATTAATCCAGGTTTGCGTCCAGAGAATTTGGGGTTAAATGACTTCATAAAGCTAGCAAATTTTATCACTGACAACCCTGTAATTGCAGATAATGACTAACAGCAACTTTTTAATTTCGCATGCTATTCGTGTTGAAGTTCAAAGTGACTACATAGCGCAGCAGTCAATTGAAGCCGAACAACAGTTTGTTTTTAGCTATACCATCACGATTGTCAACCAAAGTGAGGAAGCCGTTCAACTGCTTAATCGTCACTGGCTAATTACCGATGCCAATGGCGAAAGCAATACAGTATCCGGTGAAGGTGTTATTGGACAACAGCCTCATATTAAAGCTGGCCAAAGCTTTACTTATACTAGCGGCTGTTTGCTAAAGTCTCCATTGGGTAATATGCAAGGCCATTATCAAATGCAGCGAACTAATGGCGAATTAATACAAGTGAATATCCCATTGTTTCGCTTGGCCAAACCTAATATTTTAAATTAGTAGGAAGCTATGACGGTTTATTTTGTTGGTGATATCCAAGGCTGTTATAGTGAACTCGAGACCTTGCTCGGTAAGATTGCTTTTTCTGAAAATAATGATCAGTTATATGTTGCCGGAGACCTCGTAGCACGAGGCCCTGACTCCCTCGCGACTTTACGACTTATAAAGTCGCTTAAAAATAGTGCAAAAATAGTATTAGGCAACCATGATTTACATTTATTGTCGGTATTTCATGGGTTAAAAAAAGTAAAGGCACAAGATAAATTATCTGCATTGTTGTCTGCCCCTGATGCCGAAGAGCTGCTAGGTTGGCTGATTAGCCAACCTCTTATCCAAAAGCTGCCCGGTGAAGAAACCTATATGAGTCACGCAGGCTTATCACCAGAATGGACTCCAAAAATAGCATTGGAGCAAGCAAACATTGCTCATAAAAACTTAATTTCGCCTGAGCTTAAGTATTGGCTGAAGCACATGTACGGTGCACAACCAACAAGCTGGAAAAATGCTACTGATGAAGTCAGTCGGTTTCGCTTTACCATTAATGCTTTAACACGTATGCGCTATTGCCACAGTGACCGTAGTTTAGATTTTAAATGTAAAGAAAATTTAACTAATGCACCTAAACAACTATCACCTTGGTTCGATTTTCAGCACATCGATGATAATACTCAATGGCTATTCGGCCACTGGGCCGCACTAATGGGCCAATGCCAGCCAAACAACATATATGCTCTCGATACTGGCTGTGTTTGGGGGCATCATTTAACAATACTAAGGTGGAGTGATAAGCGTTTATTTACTGAACGAGCACACAAAATACAAAGATAGCGAGTCTCGTCTGTTTCAAAAGTCATTTAGCTTGTTATACTAGTACAAAGGCTTGTACTTATTCCTTTGTAGTCTAATAATAATTAAGCAACAGATAATTAAATTTATATATTGGTGGGAACTATGAAATTAACAGTAGCAATGAAAATAATTGGTGGTTTCACCATTATTTCACTTTTACTCATTTTAACCAGTGTAATATCGTGGAATAGTTTGGCGACTATTGGTGATGCTACAAAACAGCAAAATGAGCTTGCGATACCAACATTAAAGGGCAGTAATAAACTCGCTAATGATCTAACAAATATTGGCAATCTCACGTTACGTGCATATTATCAAACAAACTTATCAGAACTTGCCAAAAATCGTACAGCATTTGATAGTGATAAAAGTGATTTTAAGGCGCAATTAAAAAGCTTAAAGAGTGTTGTTGATGGCGAAGCTAGCTTAATTGCCAATTTGCGTAAAGTAGATTCAGTTTATAACAGCTTAGAGAGTGAAATTGATCGTGTTATCAGTAATAGAAGATTGGCAATCGAACAACACGATATCTTAGTTGAAAAAGTTGATATTGTTGAAGAAAAAGCCGACGACACAGCAACAGTACTATTAGATCTTGCCGATCATGAATTAGCCGAAACAAAGTTGCAACATGCAGTTAGTCTAGCAGAGCAGTTAGAAACCTTACTAAATAGTATGGTGAGCTCGTCGTTTGAATACCGTGAAGTTACAGATCAGCAGTCGGCGACCTTAGTTGCGAGTGAAATTACTAACTCTTTTAGCGATATTGAAAAGTCTGTTAGCGATGTTCTTAATGAATTAAATCAACAGGGCCTGCCAGATGTTGCCGACGAACTTACATCTAGTTTTGAAGAGTTTAAAAATTACATCACTGGAAGCGAACAAATATTCACCAACAAAAATAACCAACTTAATGCTATCGCAATTGCTACAGCTAGCTTAAAGTCGGCAGAAAATGGTATTAGTAATGCAAATGCAATATTAGCAACGCAAGTTGCGCTTGCTAATAAGACTACAATAGCTACTGGCATACTAGTTGAAGACTCGGTCTCAGAAGGAACTCGAAATACTCTACTTATCACAATAATTTCGATAGTTTTAGCCATTGTTATTGCTTGGGTAACACTGACTAGTATCATTCGCCCATTAGGTCGTGTTAATGAAATGCTTAATGTCGTTGCTTCAGGCGACTTATCACGCAAATTAGATGAAAGTGGTGATGATGAATTTGCTCAATTATCACACAATTGTAATTTACTAATTGATAGCTTACGTAACTTGATTCAAAGCATTGTTAGTCGTTCGACTCAGTTAGCTACTGCCGCTGAGCAAACATCTGCTGTTACTGCTCAAAGTACAACAGCAATTGAGGAACAACGCACTCAAGTTGAACAAGCCGCATCAGCAACGACAGAAATGAGCAGTACTGCGCAAAGCGTATTATCGAGTGCGAACGATGCACTAGGAGAGATAAAACAGGCAGATGATGAAGCGGAGCGTGTTAAAGTGATTTCTGGACGCAACCGTGAAACAATTGAGTTACTAGCCAGCGAAGTAGAGTCTGCCTCACAAGTCATCAATAAACTTCAACAAGATAGTGCATCAATTGGCGGAATACTTGATGTAATTAGAGGGATAGCTGAGCAAACCAATTTACTTGCATTAAATGCCGCGATTGAAGCTGCTCGTGCAGGAGAACAAGGGCGTGGTTTTGCCGTTGTAGCAGATGAAGTCAGAACGCTTGCTAGTCGAACACAAGAATCGACACAAGAGATTCAAAATATGATTGAAGTATTGCAAGGCGGCGCTGAAAAAGCCGTTACCGTAATGGATACAGGTAAAAAGCAGGCAAGTAACTGTGTTGATCAGAGCGTTGAAGCAGAAAAAGCGCTTGATACTATTACGCATGCTGTTCATGAAGCATTTGACCGTAGTTCTCAGATAGCAACATCTGCAGAAGAGCAAAGTGTAGTTGCACATGAAATTAGTGAAAACCTTGAATCAATTGTCGCTATTGCAGAGCAAACTACAGCAGGTTCACAACAAACAGCTGAATCTAGTAGTGAAGTTGCACGCTTAGCAGAAGAGTTACAACAATCTGTACAAGAGTTCAAACTGTAAATATTCTAAGAGCTTAATTGCTCATTTGAATATTAATTTCTATCTAAAATAAAAAGAGCGCTATAAGCGCTCTTTTTTATGTCGAAAAATGATTAAATAACTGACTACAAATTTCGTTCGTAAACGTTAAAACGTAATTGATAATTATTTTTCTCATCTGCAGCCTTAACTTCACTTACTGCTAACAGCCAATCATTAAGATCATACTCAGGAAAATAAGTGTCGCCAGCAATATTGGCATCAATATGGGTAATATAAAGGCGTTGTGCAGCTGGTAAGCAATGTTTATATATTGCACCTCCACCAATCACCATAGCCTCTTCAACATCACTTACTAATGCTAATGCAGCTTCCACAGAGCCAACAACTTCAACACCTTCTGCTCGATACTCCTCATCACGCGAAATAACAATATTTTTGCGACCAGGCAACGGGCGACCAATCGATTCATAGGTTTTTCGTCCCATAATAATCGGTTTGCCTAATGTCGTTCTTTTAAAATAGGCGAGATCTGCTGGTAAATGCCACGGCATATCATTATCTTTGCCAATAACTCTGTTATCAGCATGTGCCACAATCATAGATAGTATGGTCATAATCACTCTTTTTATTTTTAGATTAACTCGATATAAAAATATTATACGTGATTAAAGGCAACAAAAAAGGCGCAAATGTAATTATACAAATGCACCTTTTAAAATGAAGACTTTATTAAAAGTCGGTGAATAAAAAACTCTTACTAACGTTTATATTCTACTTCAACATCGTAGTCATCTTCATCCCAATCTTCATCATCAAGATCGTCGGTTAAATCAGCCATCGCATCTTCATGATAGGTATCCCATTTAAACTCAACGGTTTTACCATCAATAGGAGTTTCTTCTTCCTCTGGCGGCAAGGCTTCAATGAAACTCATCACACCTTGACAAAGATCTTCAGTACCAGTTCGATTAAAAGCAGAAATGCTGCGCACTTCACCGTCCCAACCTAAGCCTTCAATAATGCGTTCAGTGACTTCTTTAGCCTCTTCTTCCAGCATTAAATCTAACTTATTAAATACCAACCAGCGTGGTTTACCCGCTAGCTCGACAGAATGAGTTTCAAGTTCACTAATAATAGTTTGAGCATTCTCAAGTGGATCAGAGCCATCTGCAGGCATCACATCAACAACGTGTAGTAATATACGACAACGTTCTAAATGCTTAAGAAACTGAGTACCTAAACCAGCACCGTCAGCCGCACCTTCAATCAAACCAGGTATATCAGCAATAACAAAACTACGCTGAGAATCTAAACGCACTACACCTAAGTTAGGTACTAAGGTGGTAAACGGATAGTCTGCCACTTTAGGTTTAGCCGCAGAAACGCTACGTATAAGTGTCGATTTACCTGCATTTGGTAAACCTAATAAACCGACGTCAGCAAGTAATAGTAACTCAAGTTTTAAGTTACGAATTTCACCTGGTGTACCATCGGTTTTTTGGCGTGGGGCACGGTTAGTACTACTTTTAAAGCGTGAGTTACCTAAGCCATGCCAGCCGCCTTTAGCGACAAGTAATTTTTGCTCGTGCTGAGTTAAATCACCTAGTTGTTCGCCGGTATCAACATCAGCTACACGAGTTCCTACTGGAACTTTTAGCAATAAATCATCAGAGCCTTTACCTGTACAGTCGCGACTTTTACCGTTTTCGCCACGCTTTGCTCGATGAAATCTTTCGAAGCGATAGTCAATTAGGGTATTCCAACTTTCATCAGCAACTAAGTAAACGTCACCGCCATCACCGCCGTCGCCACCGTTTGGGCCACCGAACTCAATGTATTTTTCTTTACGAAAACTAGCACAACCGTTACCGCCGTCACCGGCCTCTACGCGTATTTCTACTTCATCTACGAATTTCATGGTGTTTTAAAACACTCCAAAACTTTATTTCTGCGAACTATTATAAATGATTTTGCTTAATTAAGTTTGAACAAAGTCATTTTTTATACAAAAATTAACAATTGATACCAATCAGATTAATTAATGGGTCAGATTTTAATGAGGATAAATTTTCAAAAACAAGGCGCTAGACCGACCAATAGCTGGCTATTGGGAATGAAAGCAACAATGTTATTGGAGATTTAGGCCATTTAAAAAGAGCACTTAGTTAATCTGATTGGTATAAATTATTTCAGTGCAAAAAAAAACCCTGCATAACAGCAGGGTTTTTTAAGTTTAAAAGCTATTATTCAGCGATAATGCTTACAAACTTACGGTTTTTAGGACCTTTAACTTCAAATTGTACTTTACCGTCAGATAAAGCAAATAGAGTGTGGTCTTTACCGATACCCATGTTGTTACCAGCGTGGAATTTAGTACCACGTTGACGAACAATAATGTTACCCGCTAAAACAGCTTCGCCACCAAAACGCTTAACACCAAGGCGTTTAGCTTCTGAATCGCGACCGTTACGTGTACTACCTGCAGCTTTCTTATGTGCCATTGTAAATCGCTCCTAATTAGCCGTTAATGCCAGTAATTTTCACTTCAGTAAACCATTGACGATGGCCAGCTGATTTACGTGAATGCTTACGACGTTTAAATTTAACAATTTTAACTTTATCAGCGCGACCTTGAGTTACAACCTCTGCCACAACTTTACCACCAGCAATGTAAGGTGCACCTACATTGATGTTCTCGCCATCGGCGATCATTAAAACGTTTTCGAATTCTACTGCTGCACCAATTTCAAGTTCAATTTTCTCTAAACGAACTGTTTGGCCTTCAGTTACACGATGCTGTTTACCACCGCTTTGGAATACCGCGTACATAGCTACTCCGTACTGCGTCACTATCTATGAGATGACGCTTAAATTTAAAATTATAGGGCGCGAATTCTACGCGAAGATATCTAATAGGGCAAGCATAAAAGTAATGATTTATTATAATAATTACTTAAGTGAAAACTTATCACTTAGAAAACTTCTATCATTATGAATTTCGTGTAAAATTAGCTCAGAAATATTTTCTACACTATAACATGAAAGGCAGCTCGTTACGCTTTATGAATATCAAAAACATCCAATCTTTGACTCAACAAGATATGACAGCGGTCAACGACCTTATTTTTTCGAAGCTCCATTCAGACGTTGCCTTAATCAACCAATTAGGCATCTATATTGTTAACGGCGGTGGCAAACGTATGCGGCCTCTTTTAACTGTATTAGCATCAAGAGCTATGGGCTATGAAGGAAGTGAGCATTTACAACTTGCTGCTATTATTGAGTTTATTCATACTTCAACATTACTGCATGATGATGTCGTAGATGAGTCTAATATGCGTCGTGGTCGTGAAACAGCAAATGCGATGTTTGGCAATAGTGCCAGTGTATTAGTCGGTGATTTTTTATATTCTCGTTCATTTCAAATGATGAGCGAACTTAATAACTTGCACATTATGAATATACTTTCAGATGCGACTAATATTATCGCCGAAGGTGAAGTATTGCAGTTGATGAACTGCAATGATCCCGACACCACTGAAGAAAGTTACATGCAGGTTATTTACTGCAAAACCGCTAAGTTATTTGAAGCAGCAACACGCCTAGCTGCCGTAATCGCTGATCAAGATAATGAAACAGAAATGGCAATGCTGAATTATGGTAAGCATTTAGGTACGGCGTTTCAATTAGTTGACGACATTATGGACTACACTGCTGATTCGCAGGAAATGGGCAAAAATGTTGGTGATGATTTAGCTGAAGGTAAACCGACATTACCACTACTTTACGCAATGAAGCATGGCAATGAGCAACAAAGCGCTTTAATTCATAGCGCAATTAAAAATGGTGATGGCATGGATCACCTTGAAGAAATCCTCACAGCAATGAAGCAAACTGGCTCATTAGTATATACTCAGAAAAAAGCAGAACAAGAAGCCGACAAAGCGATTAATGCTTTGGCTAGCTTACCAGAATCAGAGCATAAAGAAGCACTTATCTCACTTGCTCATATTGCAGCTAATCGTAGCCATTAACGTATTTAAGCAACAGTTAGCTGCTTAACTGTTGCTTAGTTTTGCCTCATTCCTTCCCCTGATAATCACTTTTTAAACACTAGCAATTTTATAAATGCATTTGTTATAGTCTTTCTACTTGAAAATACTAAAATGAAAAGTTCATGCCTAGCGAAACTTCAAATAAGCACCTATCCATTATTCACAACGATTTTGGCACACTAAGCTCTGGCGAAATTACGCAACTTTATACACTGTCAAACACCAATGGACTTTCCATTAAAATCAGCAATTACGGCGGCATTATTGTTGCATTAGAAACTTTAGATAAAAACCAAGTTTCTGCCGATATTGTTCTTGGTTACGATAATGTAAGATCTTATGAAGAAGACCCGTATTATTTAGGAGCGGTCATAGGCCGCTTTGCCGGACGAATAGACAAGGGTGAATTAACCATTGAAGATAAAACTTATCAACTCAGCGTTAATAACAATGACAACCAACTACATGGCGGCTTCAAAGCGTTAAACAAGCAACTATGGCAAGCAGAAACTAAAAGTAGCAATAATAAGGTTAGTTTAATATTACGCCATACAAGTCCTGATGGAGACAACGGCTTCCCTGGTAACGTTGAGTTTAAAGTCATATATAGCCTGAATCAGCAAAACGAACTAAACGTTGAATACTTTGCCAATACAGATAAAAGCACGCCTATCAACCTTACCCAACATAGCTACTTCAATTTGGCTGGACACAGCTCAGGTTGCATTTATCACCATAAAGTGCAGCTTAATGCCGATTATTTTTTACCGATGAATGAACGTATTTACCCAACAGGGGAAATTAGAAAGGTAACTAACAGCGCACAAGACTTCACTCAGCCGGAGTTATTAGGAAAAAACATTAGTAGCGACGATGAACAAGTTAAAATAGCTAAAGGCTTTGATAATTATTGGTTAAATAACCAAGACGCTATTGATGGCGATAACTATTCGGCTATGGCATTTGATCCTAGCTCAGGCAGACGCTTAACTATGTATACCGATCAGCCTTGTTTAATTTTATATACAGCGAATTACATTGATGGCAGTCAAGTGGGTAAGGAGCAGTGCCAATATCAAAAGCATTCAGCATTTTGTTTTGAACCACAAAGAATGGCAAATAAAAACACCGGAGCAAGCATGAGCAATACAATCCTTAGCCCAGAGTCACCTTTCTATAGTAAAACTCGTTTTATTTTTGCTAATAAATAACCCAAGTTATTTTTAAGCTAAACTCCCTTAATAATTAACACTCATATTAAGAGAGTTTACCAGAGCCAAATATTTAACTATAAAACCATTGCCCAAGAACATACCCAATGCTAATTAGATTCGCTATACCTGCTGATGACAATAAAACAATCATTGCTGACTTTTCATGGCTATTTAATGTTTTCCACCATTTTTGAAACGTCATATTAAATCCTTTTTTGTTGCTTAAATTTCAATCAACATCATTAAATACATTAGTGATGCACCGATAACAGCTCCCGCAACGGTGGCCGCTATTAATTGCTGCTTTGGGTTAAAAGCACTTACCTGTTCAATAACTTCAACAGGTTCGGTTTCAAGTACTAAACTTTTCTTCTCAACATTAAAAACAGACGCTAAGCTCATCAATGTTTCGTTTGAAGCGTTGCCGTATCGTTCGACTCGCTGTACTGTTCGTAAACTGATACCGCACGCATCGGCAAGGTGCTGCTGTGTCCAGTGTTGTTCTGAGCGTAAATTTTTCACTTTGAAGGCATTAATTTCCATGGTGTGTAGCTCCTAAAAACATGCGACTACTCGCCAAAGAACTTAATAATTAAATCAACTGCGGTATAGCCGAAAAAGCCACCCAAGAAAAATAGAATTAGTAGTTTCCACGAAGACTTCTTTGTAACTTGATACTTACTTGCCAAAGCTTTCTTTAACGTTTTACAGTGCACGCCGTTTTTTATTAATGTGCAATGCAACTCACCACGCAACATATCAACCATATTAAATTCAACTTCATATTTATCTTTAGCAATACTGAATTCGAGTGTTGATTTTCGAGAAAATGAACGTTTATTAACAATGACTTCACCTTCAAATGACACCGTTTCTTTACCTGTCCATGCTGAGCCATAAACATTAATCATTCGACCATTATCATTAAAATCAAAAATGTAACCATTACTGAAATCAACATTTTCCGCCGACTCTTCTTGTACGTTTTTTATATTGTTATTCATACATATTCCTATCTGTTATTGTCTTGTTGAAAGTGGTGCTATTAAAACAAGCTCAATATCAAATTACTGCGCCAAATAAGTGACAGTGCCCCTAATTGTCATATGACACTTAGTGTCACTACCTCATAACATACTGTTAAGGTTGATATTTACAAAAAAACACAAAAAAGTGAACATTAACTGTTTCCCTTTTTTTTGTAATAAAATTGGCCATATATACCCAAGTCGCTTGAAAATAGCTTAGGTATAACCGCTTATTCTTGTATTTAAACACCTAACAAGAAACTGATTTCTTTAGCGGTATCAAGTAATGGCTTTGCGAGTTTTTCACCGTTACAATACTGTTTAGTTCGTAGTGTGCCTTTATAGAAGCAATATCAACGCTGAGATAGTTATTGCATTTTAGCTTCATCAATAAGTAACACCATATGGTAATGATCACTCATCACGGCATAGGTACAAACATCAATAGCAAAGATTTTGTGAGAAAATGCAATTCATCCTCGAGCCAGCTTCGACGATGTTCATAGCTTTAGCCAGATAATTTATCTTCACCACTTAAAAACGCTCATAGAATACAGCGCTACGCAATGAGAATAAATTGTATCCGCTAAACTGACTTACTGCTTCATTGGGGGTGAAATAACTCATTTACGTTAAAGTAATTTACTTACTTTAGCGTAAAGCACAGGCTTGTATTGTTCAATTTAGAGTGAGTGTCTTGCTAATTGTAAAATAAATCAATAATTAGGCATTGATACCATAGTCACTTGTTAAATTCACATTACACAATATTAATGTATTACCTATAGAAGAAATATTGAGTAATAAACACCAAAATAAGAGCCAAATGCGGAAAAGCAACGGTAGGCCTAATTGCCTGCCTAACATACTCATTGATTAAGGCTAAACCTGTTAAGCGAATATCAGCATACTGAGTATTAAATTGAAACGCACCTTCACTTTTTTCTATCGAAATGCATTTTTCAATATGCAGTAGACGCGATTCAATACGCGATTGAAAAGTCTTCCAAATCCCATCTTGAAACCAGATAACTAGCAACAGAAATATTACAGATACATTTACAACATCTAATATTTCAGTAGAAATAAAAACTAGAATACCTATTAACTTTATATATAACGAATGTTTCTCATAACTATCAAACTGATTCTGAAGCAAACACCATTCAGTATTGAATTTATCAATATTCATTAATCTCTCGTATTGTAGGAGTATAGTTAACGCTAAACTAAGCGGGAAAATACAATTAGACTAAACTACGTGGAGCGCAAGCCAACTGGACTTTGTGACGCCACATTCATTTGTTATTTTTACGTTTAATGCAGCTGCAAACTATCCTATGGGTTTGTTTTTAAAGATTCAAGTCTATCAGCTAAGTTACCCACATATAATCCCAATTTATGTCCGTCAGGATATAAAATGAGTCGCCCTCACTTTTATTTTATTTTATTTCTATTATTCAATATCAGCGGATATTAATTGTAAATGACACTCACTTTAAATCAATTCCATTTACTAACACCGGCAGTTAAATACTCCATCAGTTGTCACGAGCAATATTAGTCTTTGATAATATTAAGAGTCATTAAAGCAATTTTTTCTACTCGGTATAACCCTATAATACTAATACGTTGACGCTAACTATCCTCAGATAGCGCCTGATAAATTGTTGAAGGTGTTAAATAGTTACTTCAACCAAAAAGTTTATTGCAATGACTCAAGTTTTGTCGTCGTTTCAATTTCTGATGTTCGCAGTAATCACTTAGTGCTGCTTCATGACCAACGGCACCGTGAAATTGTGTTCTAAATTCAGTCGTGATGATTAACCAGCTCTCAGCAGATATGTTTAAGCGGTTAAGTATTGATGGTTGGTTTTCTTCAATGTAGCCGCGTTTATCTTCTCTGATACAGCGACCGGTTAATTCAATTAATTGCAGGTAGTCGGTAAGTTCAAATGGTAGGCCTTTAAGCATGTTTTTTCTTGGGTTGCCGATGAAGGGTAGCAATGTGTTGGGCTGTTGGCTTTTTTCTGCCTGTTCGCAGCGAAGTTTGACACTCGTATGCGCTGAGTCTTCTGGTGTTTTCGCTATCTTGGCTCTAATAGGGTTTAAGTCAACATACGCCATACAAGCAGCAAGTGCTGCTTCATCTAATAGCGCTTGGGATTTGAATCGCCCTTCCCAGAATCGACCCGTGCAGTTATCTTCTTGATTAGCTGCTCTGGCAATACTTTCATTGATATAGCCCATAAACCAGCTGATTTTCATCAGACGTTTTCGATAAACCTCCGCTGTTGCTTTCACGATATCAAGTAACGGTTTTGCGAGTTTGTCACCGTTGCAATATTGCTTTGTCAGTAAGGTGCCTTTGTATAAACGGTGCCAACGCTCAAGTACTTCTTGCGTACTCCATTGTTTCGCTTTAGTTTCATCGATAAATAGCACCACATGGTAATGATTACTCATCACCGCATAGGCACAAACATCAATGGCGAAAACTTGCGTGAGAAAATGCAATTTATCTTCGACCCAGCCCCTGCGATGCTCATAGCTTTGGCCTGACAACGTATCTTCACCACATAAAAAAGCACGTCGGACACAACGCGCCACACAATGATAATAAGGCGTATCTGCTAAACTGATTTGTTGCTTCCTTGGCGTTGCCATCACTCATCCCTGCTAAAGTAACTTGCTTACTTCAGCGTAGAGCACAGATTTGAATTGTTCAATTTAGAGTGAGTGTCTTGTTAATTTTAAAGACTAGAGTTGCTCAATGTAGAGAGAATAATTTAAAGTGAGTGTCCTGTTAATTTTTGTTAATTTTCTGTAAGCCAATTAATATAGGGTATTGAACACGTATTCATTGGTACGATTGGTACAGTTTTTTGAACCAGCCAGTCTTACGATTTTTTGCTGATTTATCCCAAAAGCATTCAACCAATTCTGGATGGTCGGCATAGAATAGTTTTGAAAACATTACATAGCCGAACTTTAGCCGAACGGGTGTTTTAACTTTCATAATGATGGTTGCGAGTGCTGGGGTATTATCAAGTAATGTATCAAAGGACTTGTCTATTCCGATTGCTGCATCCGCACGATGGTGGGCAACCATCTTTAACATAGAGCTATAATTTACATGTTCTTTAATTTTCGCACCGCGTTTTTCAAGTTCAGGGATTATTGATGCTGCTCGTTCCACGACAATATTACGATTACTAAGTGCAGCCTGTTCCCGCAATTCCTCGTCATTGGAATTTCTTAAAACATAAGCGTAATAGCTATATTTCATTGATGCACGTTGCTCATCTAATATGCCATCAACTTGAGGATAAACACCATAATTTTCACGTTCTTCCATATAACTACTGTTAAAAACTGCATCTAGCTTAGCTTGTTTAAGTAACAATAGAGCCCTTACCCAAGGGATAAATTCAAATTGGAGTTCAGCATTACATTCCTGTGCTGAACGACGGGAAAGCTCTATAAACCATCCCGGCCTCCCTTCATTAGTGGTAATATTATTGGTATTGACTCTATCGTTTGATTTTATAACAGTGGATATTTTTACTTTAGTTAAACTCTGAGAAGCAGCCATAGAAGATGACAATAAACAAATAATAATGGTTGCTATAGCGTATTTAATCACGTTAGTTATCACAGATGCACCTTCCCATTATTGAACAAGCAGTAGATAAAAAGTTAATTCGATCACTACGTTCTCTCTGGCCTGAACTAGTTTACAAAAATTAGGTTATAACTTTTCTAAGCTGCTGAACTCAATTTTATTAATTAACAATTGCTTAGAGCTTAACTTTACCAATCAAGTCCCTTTTGCGCTTTTATACCGGCTTTAAAAGCATGCTTAATCGGTTGTACTTCCGATACCGTATCAGCCAATTCAATCAATCGGCGATGACATGCGCGCCCTGTGATCAGTACATGTTGCATTTTAGGACGATTATTTAACGCTTCGATGATTTCATCCAATTCAATATAGCCATATTTGACCATGTAAGTCATTTCATCGAGTAGAACAATATCAAGGGATTCGTCACTCAACATTTCTTTACTTTTTTGCCACGCCACTTTCGCTGCCGCGATATCAGTTTCAGTACTTTGGGTTTCCCACGTAAAGCCTGTGCCCATCACATGATGTTGAATAGGAAATTGCTTTAAAATATTCATTTCGCCACATTCCCATTTTGAACCTTTGATAAATTGCACAATACCGGCCTTTTGGCCATGACCAATAGCGCGCAATACCGTGCCAAAACCTGAGGTGCTTTTACCCTTACCATTACCGGTAATAACCACTAATACACCGCGTTCTTCAGTCGCTTGCGCTACGCGTTCATCAACATTGGCTTTAATTTTCTTTTGTCGTTCAATATGTTTTTGCTCTTTCGCTGCTGCCAACGCTTTTTCTTTTTCTCTTTCTTCTTCAATATTACTCATCATATTTCTCACTTTCTAACGATTCTTGTATTGACTATTTTTTACCGATCACTCATTGCTGATAAGGATCAACTTGCCAGTTTCGGGGTCACGATACACTTGCCCCATCGACTGATAACCTGCTTGGCTTTGCAACTTGTTCTTTAAGGTTTCTGGTGTTGAGGTCAATTCTTTACCTACAGAGCTCACCGGCTGCATTTGAGCAGACGTTGCTGATTTATTTATTTGGAAATGCTGCCCTAATTCAGGGCTTAATGCCACTAAAGCAGCAATTAAACCACAAGCAAAAACTAACATAATATCAATCAAATTTGCTAGTGGTCCCAGTGGTTCTTGTTCTTGGCCATCAAATTGGCTACTGCGCCATGCATCACTCATCGGTTAAGCACCTTTCGCTAAGGTCGATTCATCACTCGTCATTGTTGCTACCTTAGCTAAATCCGCATTTCTTTGATCATTGATGCTTTCGTCATCTAAACGTTGCATAGCATTATCATACCAACGCCTACGCATACGTCCTAAAATAAAGCCCATAACACCGGCGAGCAAACCAATAATAGTGGTATCAAATGCCACTGTCATCGCGGTGGTCAAAATACTAATATCACCAGTACCTAATGCTGATAACCCAGGGCCCAAAGGGATTAATGTTCCCATCAAGCCAAGCATAGGAGCAATGCGGGTAATAAAATCTGCCCGTTCAATACGTTTTTTACCTTGCTCAATTAATTGACGTTTTTGCTTCGCGGCCACTAATGCAGGGATAACAGAAAAACGTTCGCCAATCGCCAAGCCAAATTCATAAATAGCTAAAGCCGTAAAAAACAATAAGCCCCATACCACAGGTTGTAATAGCCATGAGGTGATCAAATGCATTAGCTCTAAAGAAAAACCATATAACATATTAACGCTCCACTTTTGGTAGTTGACGACGAGAACGCAAGTATCCCGCTAAAATTAGCAGTATTATCACGGTAACTAAGCCAAACAATAAATACTCTTGCTCGACAAGTTGTTCATTCGTACTTTCTTTTGAATCGACAGTCTTTGAATCAGCATCTGTTGCGCTTGATGCTTCCTTTGTAGCCAGTTCTGACGCTTCGTTGTTCTGACGTTCACTTTCAGTACTCACTTCGGTACTAATTTCTTGAATATGTTGCACGCCACTACCAACATCCCCCTCAGGTGTATGATTCGCTGCCGCTAACACCTCTGACAATTGACGGTTAAGTTCAGCAGATAACATAGGTTTAATAAAATCGTAGATAGGATGATTTGCATGGGTATGCCCGCTACCAGGAATGCCATTTTCGACAATGTTTTTCGCAAATTTTTCTGCAAGCTCAGTTTGGGTTTGCTCCGATGCTTGCCAAAAGCCTTTTTCAATCGCCACTAACATAATGGCCAAGATATTACTTTGCACTTGTACATTGTGCTTTTCTTGTAAAAATTCATCTAAACCAATCTCTAAGCTGTCATCGATATAAACAGCCTTTAAATCTTCCCAAACCCAAGAACGAATAATCTCAGGACTAGTGGCCTGCCATCCCCATAAGTTTTCAATAAACTCGCTCCCCATGGTTCTTGCGCCAGCATAACCTTGCTTCATTAATGGTTGGATCCACTGGCGATTTAAAAATCGTCCTCGCAGCTCAGATAACAAAGCGGTTTGTAGCGGGTCAATCGACAATTGCTTATTATTGGCATGAGAGATAACAAAACTATCAGGTTGCTTACCAGCAATGGTTTCTATCGCTAAATTCAAACCACCAAGGTAATCGTAAGCATCGTTATTATCAATTAAGCCATACAAGTTACTAGCGCGCCCCAAATACGTGCTGTTGACGTGCGCAAGTTGTTGACGGAAAAGCGCTTGTACATTACTGCCCATAGCAACGTTTTCATTAGGCACGCCATAGGCATGGCTCATACGTTTAATATACGCTTCACCTAATTGTTTTCGTTCTTGCCATGCGCCCGAGCGCTCAGCTAAACGGTTAATACCTGCGCCATATGCGCCAGGCGCGGTACCAAAAATACGATAACTGGCTTGTCGGCCCAGAAGTTCAGGGCTTATTTTGCCATTCGATCGCAATAAAGCCTGCGCTTCAAGTAGCCAATTACTGGCCACCATATTGTCAACTAAGCTTTCATTAAAACTATGTTTTTGTTGCGCTAACATGTGCTCTACCGGTTGCAACGCAGCATTTAACGCCCTTATTAACGCCGGATGATCACGTTCAATCACTTGCTTGCTAGCAGCAAGTGCTAGTAATACCGAACGGTCAAGCCAGGCTAATTGTTGAGCATATAAATCTCGAAATAGTCCTGAGGTGGTAAAGACAATATCGCGTCGTTTCAAGCGATTATCATCGAGCGGCATTAATTGTAATGATTTTAAGATACCCCGACGATTCCACACGGGTTTCACCCCTAGCATATCCATACCAAAGGCGATCATAGCGCCTTCATCACGCACCGCGTCAGAAGCCCATAGAATAACCGCTTCTTTGTGAGTTTTATCCACCATAGGGTTTTCGGCTCTGGCTTTATTCGCTAATTGTTGACCCGTAGCAAAACCTAACTGCGAAGGGATCAAACTGCTATCTAAGGCATAAAAGTTACGACCGGTTGGTAAAGCGTCCGGTGTTCTGATCGGGTCGTTACCTTTACCTGGAGCAACATAACCGCCATTTAGCGCATTCAAAAAGGCTGTCATCTCACTTTTTGGTGATTTGATCAGGTTCTGTTTTATCGTTTTACGTTGCTGCTGATTAAGGTCTAACTCGCCTTTCTCAATTGATGTCATCATGGTATCAATGGCCTCTTCTTGCCAATCTTTACCATATACATGCAAGCCTAACGGCATAAAATCTTCTTGCAGCTTCGTTAGATAATGCCCTACTTCATGCAATAAAAAATCGTCGTCTACTTCACCAAAGCCAATGCCTCGAACTTGTAGTTCTTCATCCATGCTGGCAACAAGCTCATCGGTTAAGTTCAGCACTTGAATTTTATGACGTAGCGCTTTGATGGCTTTTTTCTTAGTGTCTTGGTTTGATGCCGCTTCAGCGCTTTCAATTAGCTGACGCAATTGCAATAAACCATCGTATAGTTCGGTAGTGGCTAAAGGCGGCGTTAAATGGTCTAACATCACAGCAATACCACGACGCTTAGCTTGAATACCCTCACCTACCCCATCAACAATGTATGGATAAATACTGGGAATACTTTCAATAATAAGCGAAGGATAATCACTCGCTGATAAACCAACGGCACGTTTTGGCAAAAATTCGTAAGTTGAATGGCGACCTAAATGCACGATAGCATTAGCTTTGAAAACTTCACGTAAATGATAGTAAAACGCCAAGTACTGGTGTGGTGGTGGAAAAGTCATATTCGCGTGTAATAACTCTTCGTTGAGCTCCCAACCTCGTGGCGGTTGTGGACCTAAAAATATATTGCCAAATTGCACGCCCGGTAAAAGAATTTTATTCTTCCATACCATCGTTTTCCCTGGCACTTTACCCCAACCGCGAATACCTTCAATTTGCATAGCAATGAGTGCGTTTTTAAGCGCTTCCGCCGTTTGCCATTGTTTAGTGGCAAGCTCATTATTTGCAACTCTAGAGGTGATTAACGCACTATATTCTTCAGTTAGCTGTGCTAGCAAATCTAAAGCTCGTACACGGCCTTTATGTCGAATACCATCAAGTGCATGGTGTAAATCAATCGAGGTACTTTCCACGTTTTCAAGTAAGGCTTTTAATACTGCGCTACGTTCAACTGCCGGTAATTGTTCTAGCTCAGCCTTCCCTTCGGCAAAAAGGTAATCGTTAACTTGAGCATGTAAATATCCAAGTGGCCCTTCAATCATTTCAGCTTTAACCACTGCTGGCAAGGTATCGAAATAACCTTGATATTCACTTGCTGACATCGCATTTATCAACGGCGACATTTTATTAAGTGCGCCAGCATCTTGCGGTAAATTCACCGCTTTTTGTTGTAAAATATCGAGTAATTCATCGGCAGAGTTAGGAAAGTCAGCTTCAGGTCCTAGGTCATAACCTTGCGCTTTCAATTGTTGTAGTATTTGCCATAACGACTGCTGCACATCCAAATTATCGGCACCGATATTATGTCGCCCTGGAGGGTGATTATAATAAACAATGGCAACCTTCTTCTTTGCGTTAGCTGTTGTTCTTAGCGCCAACCAAGCAGTTACACGTGCTTGTAAGCGCTCAACTTCTGCTGTTAACACTTGGCTGATAGATAAACTTGCACCGGTTAATGAATCTAGCTTCGCACTTGAAGCTAATGCGAGAACATGTGGTTGTGAAACACCTTGAAGTTCAGGCATAGCAACACGGTAATGCACGCTATCACTAGGTAAACCTGTTGGCGAAAGTTGATATGCTAAAGCACTGAGTTCAGTGACTCGAATACCTTTAAATACTGGAATATTTAGTGCAGTGAATTTTTCAGTTACCGCCTCGCGGCCTTCCCCACCACCAATAACAAAGTCTTGCAGTGCTATAATGGCTAATGGCTGTGTAGCTTTTAGAGCACGGATAATTTCAATGCTCTGTTCACTCGCTTTACCCCAACCGGCAAGTACAGAGACACATTGCCACTGTTTCTGACATAGCTGTTGATGTAACTGCCATTGTCCCGGTTGATCGCCTGTATCATGATCAACAATAAACACCACAGGCTTATCTACACTGTCAGCGATATGACTCGCTAAATCAGCGGTATTAATTAACTGCTCTTGCCAATAAAAACGTATCGGTTGAAGCGGTAAAATTTTCGGCGCTTGTGCCAATAAAGTACGGTTTTCATTCGAACGTTTAGATAAGGTAATTTGCTTTAACCAATCAAATAAATGTCCTAGGTTTTCTTTTCCTCGGTTTTGCCAATAAGCACGAGCTTGCAACCAATAAGCGAACCTTGGCCATTGCTGCTGCTTGGTATTTAACGCAGATAAGTAGTTATTCTTATCAAATGAAGCCATCAAAGTTTGTAATTGCTTTTTAGCTAAGTCAGCAATTCGGCCACCTTGACTGTCTTGATGTAAAACCATTAAACGTCGGTCAGTATTGAGTATCAAGCGCGTTTGTTGATCTTGATATTTTAGCGCCAATAATCGCTCAACAGATTCACCAAAAACACCAGCAATCACCAAGCTTTGGTGTTGGTTAATCAGTTGCTGAATTTGATTATTACTTAATTGATTCAATTGACTAACACTGCGAATAGTAATATTGCTTTGGCTTGTCAAAGCTGTTGTTGAGTTTTGCGTTGCTGAATTCTGGGTTGCTAAGAATTGATGTGCGCCAGCAACCATACTTGCCGCGGACCGGTCAGAAACCAACGCTAACATGTTTAGCTCTGCTGCACTTAAGGTAAAACTACTAATGAAAGTAACTAAAAATAACGTCATAGCACAGTGAACATTGTTGATGATCTGTCTTCTAGATAACTTGATGGAAGACTTGCTACAAATAAAACTTGTCATGGATATTCTCATAAAAACATTAATAAAATGGTGCTAATGACGTATTAAAATAGAGTGAAAAATATAATTCAGGCAGCTTAAAAAAAACGAGTCTTATTAAAAATACGTAAGGTTAAATCAGGGTTACTTGGTAAATACCAATGCATATAAGAAGCAAGAATATTATTGTGTTGGTACACAAATTCACCTGCCCGTTCACTTGGATGATGTGTTGTTTGCCCGCTAGGCGCTATGTCAATTTCAGCAGAAGAATAATGAAAGCTATGTCCTCGCATTATATTATCGGTATCGTAAGTACCATTGCAGCCACTGGCGTTATCGCCAAAACCTTTTAACTCAACCCACTGTGAACCAATAGCGGCGACTTTTTTCTGCATGACCGCTTTACCAGGCAATAAGCCCATCATCGAAAACTCTTTTCCTGACATATCAGTCAGTTGCTCTAATAAATACATCATACCGCCACACTCAGCAACAATGGGTTTATTGCTAGCAGCAAAGCCTTTAACATCATCAAGAAAAGTAACGTTCGCCATTAACTGTTCAATATACAGCTCAGGATAGCCGCCCGGAATATATAAAATATCGCCATCAGGAAGGTTTGAATCAGTCAGTGCAGAGCAATATACTAATTCGGCACCAGCTTGTTGTAAAAAAGCGATATTGGCAGCATAAATAAAGCTAAAGGCACTATCTCGCACAATAATAATGCGCGTACCGAGCAATGCTTGCCCAACCATAGCTTCGTCACTGTCGATATTATTAGCAAAAAATTCTACTTTTTCAGGTAAGTCGGTTAACCCTGTATTAGCGATATGACTTGCTGCTTGATCAAGTTGGGCGTCAATGTTTGATAGCTCTTGCGCTAGCACTAACCCTAAATGACGTGCTGGTAGGGTAATGGTTTCATCCTTTGGCAAACGGCCATAAAAGCGAAACTCTTCTGGAAAGCCTTCATTTAACAACTCGATATGACGCGCGCTATTAACACGATTGGCAATCACACCAGAAAAAGGTAAGTTTTTTCTAAATTTTGCGAGGCCAAACGTAACCGCGGCAAAGGTTTGTGCCATCGCTTTAGCATCAATAACGCCAAGCACTGGAATGTTAAAATATTCAGCTAGATCCGCGCTACTAGGGTTACCATCAAACAAGCCCATTACGCCTTCAATCAGAATAAGATCCGACTCTTGTGCTGCACGATAAAGCAATTCTTGGCAGCCCTGCTCTCCAACGAGCCAGAGATCTAATTGATAAACTAATTCACCACTGGCTTGGCGTAAGATCATCGGGTCGATAAAATCAGGTCCAACTTTAAATACTGTGACTTTGCGACCTTGGTTTCGATGATAACGTGCCAGAGCAGCCGTTACTGTAGTTTTCCCCGAGCCAGAATGCGGCGCAGCGACAATTAATGCCGAACACATAACACCAGTACCTTGCTGGTGTACTGGCTTATTTTGAAATGCAGGCGTTTGCTTTTTTGCTGAAGCCATTGAACTATCCTTTCTTACTAAGCGATGTTGACTGGGATATTTGTTAACTGAACGAGTTGCTAACTGAACTATTTCGAATCAACGAAGAACTAAAGCTGATTATTAGCATTGTTATCAGTGTCGGTATTGATGGCTTTATCAGCGAAGAAATGACTGACAGTAAAATCAATCATAATCGCTGAGATAACATAGAAAACAGGATTAGAAATAGACTTGAAATAATACTTATCAGCACGCGTGGCGTATTCAGCCCAAGACAATACAGGAAACTTTCCTGATAATGCGTAGTAGCTACCATTTGAAATAAAGAAGGCAATTGAACTGGCAATAAATAACGCTAAGGCCACTCTAATGATATTGACTTGCCATGCGCTTTGTTGCCAATTAGGGCGAGTATAATAGCCAGCAGTGAACATTGCTGCGTAGCTCAGCACTAATGCCGGATACGAGGTAGTGATACAGTCACCAAATTGGCCACGAAAATATGAAGAAGCAAGGTCGACGGTTAAGGTCATGATGTAGAAAAACCAAAATGCTTTGATATTACGTAAATACATCCCCGCCAAGAAAAAAATAGCGATAGATGCGCTCGGTAAATGATTCAAACTGGAAAAATGGTGCGTGCGTGTGGCGAGCATAAGCAAAGTTAATACGGCTAATACCGCAACAAATAAACTCATCGATGTTTTTTGGCTGGCTGATTTCATAACGATCCCGTTTATAGAATATTAACGGTGTAGGAAATCAAAGTAGGTAAACGCTGCTCGCCGTGCTGTTAATCATTGTGGTGCAAAAATACACTGATAAAAAACAACGCGGTTTTTTAGTTATAGTTTAAGTTATAACTCAGGCCGTATACCGTTCTCTGAATCACCGCCCACCGCAGTTGTCGAGTAATATTATCGATAGTTCGCTATCAATAAATATGAATAGGCCGGTCTCCGGACTCCTGATCATCGCACTTGCAACACCTTCCCATATTTTTATCAACGTTCAACTACGTCGTATCGAATACAGTGGTTTTGTTGCTGCTCACAGTTACCGTTGCGGGGGCAGTACTGGTATTTCACCAGTTTCACGTTTCATCTTCATTAGCCGTGTTTTGCTGATAAAATTCTATCTGCTAAAGCTACAACTGAAGACACCTAAATCGGCGCTGATGTTACGCCATACGCCACGGTTATTCAACCAATAACACGACTTAGAACTAAAGTACTAGTTTCATCTGCGAGATAAAGAAATTCCTAAATGAGAATATATTTGCATTGAATCGAGTTAACGATTTAGTTATTCTCCACAGCCAATTAATGCTTGAATACCTATAGAGTTAAGCAATGAAAACAAAGTTATATTTAGCGCGTCATGGGCAAACTCTGTGGAATAAGGTACAACGTTTTCAAGGTCAATTAGACAGTGAATTAACGGCAGTTGGTAAACAACAATCAGAAAATATTGCTCAGCAGCTTGCCGATAAAAACATTGATTTAATCGTTTCATCATCGCTTGGCCGGGCAATTGCAAGCGCAAGAATATGCCAACAGCAATTAAATGTTCCGGTTATCAATGTAGATGACTTGATTGAGCGAAACTTAGGGCATTGGCAGGGAGAGCATGTTGATGACATTAAAAGCGATAAAAACTATCACGAAATATTACATCAATTTACCGAGCTTAAACCTGTTGATGGTGAAAGCGCAGTGCAATGCGGCACACGCATTTATCAAACACTGCAATCGCTGGCAGAAAATAATCAAAATAAAAACATACTGGTTATTTTCCATGGCGAAGCTTTACGTTGCTTATTAGCAAAGCTTGGAGAAAGCTCTACCGATAACGCCTATGATCTATTCGATAATGGTTGCTTATTAACGTTGACTTATCAACATCAAAAGCACAGTTTTCAATTAATTGATCAGATGGCTGACACAATAAAGTAACTTACGTTAAGTCATTTAAATTAAGACATTTCAATCAGCAAAGAAAGCTAAGGCAGTGCCAACATTGTTTGAACATATTTTTCAGCACCACATATTTCAACAAGTTGTAGCGATACTTTCTGAGTTTAGCACTGCATTAACGTTATTAATCGCACTTTTGTTAGATAAAAACTTAGGTGAAGCAAAGCGCTTTCATTACTTGGTTGGCTTTGGTTGGTTAGCAAATAAACTAGCAGTAACGCTTAACTCGTTATCTTCAGAAAACATCTCAAAAATATCAGCCCTAAAAACTAAACTGCTTGGCACTATTGCGTGGTGTTTTCTAGTCATACCATTGCCTGTGTTTTATTTTTTATTTATTGAAAACTTAACTTGGTATTGGCAAATAGCCGCTGATGCCACAGTGCTGTATTTAGCGCTAGGGCTAAATAGCTTGCATCAACATGCCTTGCAAATTTATCGACCACTAAAATCTGGTGATTTAATAACGGCACGTCGCTTTACCGGTTATATTGTTAGCCGTGAAACTACAGCACTTTCCGAACAAGAAATGTCAAGAGCCACGGTTGAATCTATGCTAGAAAATGGTCACGACTCTGTTATAGCATCATTAGTTTATTACCTTATTGGCGGAGCGCCTTTGGTTATTGTGCACCGATTTGCCAATACCTTAGATGCCATGTGGGGTTATAAGAATTCACGTTTTATTAATTTCGGTTATGCTAGCGCGCGATTAGATGATTTACTGGGTTTCATTTCAGGAAAATGCTGTACAGTACTTTATGCCATACAAGGTTTACAACAAAGAAAGTTCACTCAAGCAATTCATAACGCGTACAGCCAAGGCAACCAATATAAGAGCCATAACGGCGGTTGGGTAATGGCTGCGGGGGCAACGGTAATGTCCAGAAAATTAGGCGGCAGTGCTCAATATCATGGCAAAGTTATTCATTCACCAGTTTTAGGGTCTGGCAGTGAAGTTACAAATGAAGATATTCCAGCAAGTTTAACTTTAGTGAGTCGTGCCAGCTTGTTGTTACTAGCAATAGTATTTATTTTTCAGTTAATCATTTACTTGCAATAGTTTTCATTAATTCTAAAGAGTTAATATGTATAATTTAATTTCGATAACAGGAACAAAATGGCGTTAATTCATGGTGGGCAGCTACAACAAGTTGCTGAGCAATATAAAATACCCTTATCTGACTGGCTCGACGTATCCACGGGTATTGCACCGCTTAGCTACCCTATTCCTGACATCCCCTTAAAGGCTTGGCAACAACTTCCACAGCAAAGCCCAGCGCTTATTGCTGTAGCCAAGCAGTATTATCAATGTTCAGAGCTTCTCGTTACTAATGGCAGTCAGGCAATTATTAAGGCTTTACCTGAGCTATATAGCCAAAAAAACATGGCAAGCCAAGATGTATATCTACCTGAACGCGGTTATAAAGAACATGCTAAGGCATGGAGATCAGCAGGCTACACACTGCATTTTTATCAAGAGTTGCTACCTAACATAAACCAGCTACCGACAAACTGTGTTGTGGTGATCATTAATCCGAATAACCCAACGGGAAAGTTTTTCGACCGAGAAGTAATCGTTCAATACCATGAGAGATTAAAACAATTAAACGGCTTACTCATACTTGATGAAGCTTTTATTGATGTTATGCCAGATGGTCAATCCTATTGCGGCAAGGTCGAAGATAATCACGTCATCGTACTACGTTCATTTGGTAAATTTTTTGGCCTAGCAGGTATTCGTATTGGTTTTTTAGTGGCTAATGGCTATTGGTGTGAAAGATTTAAAGCACTATTAGGCCCATGGCAAGTCAATGGTCCTGCGCAAATCATCGCAGAAAAAGCATTAAACGATAATGCATGGCACAATGAGCAATGCGAGAAATTACATACGCTACGCGTACAACAAGAAGCTTTATTGTGGCAGGTATTTACGGATAAATTAGTTAGCACTATTCAAGGCTGTGATTTATTTCTTACCTTAAGTTTTTATCAAACGGGTAATGCAAAAAAGCTTTATCATTTGCTGTGCCAGCAAGGCGTTTATTGTCGACTTTCAGATGAACAAGACACGTTAAGATTTGGCATTGCTGTGGAAGAGAATCTTATGCGATTAGAGGATGCTTGTCTTCAGGCTTGTGGCGAAGTAGCTTAAAATAAGTTAGCGCAAACCTTGTTTAAGATTTAAGACGAGTAATACATACACGCTCTTTCACATACACGCTCTTTCACATCCATGTGATCGCAACATACTGTACATCCTGTACATAAAAAAGGCACCTCGTCAGGTGCCTTTTAAAGTTACAAACTAAGCTTTATATCTTAATTTGTGTAAGTAACGCCAACATAAAATGCACGTTCCTGTGTATTGTAAGTGCTAACTGTTTGGTATTCTTTATCCAATAAATTAGTCACACGTGATGAAACACTAAAATTATCAGACACGTCGTAGTTCACACCAAGGTTAACTAGCTGGAAAGCACCTAAATTTACGGGTCCTGGGACACCAAAAACTGAATCAGTTCTAGAGCCAACAAACTGGTACTCAGCATAGATATCTGCACCACTTAATGATGTAGTGTACTTGTAATTAAATTTTTCTTTCGCTCGACGTATCAATTGCTTGTTTGTCGACTTATCTTCAGCATCTGTATAAGATAGATTAAAGTCATGAGTACCACCTAACCCTTGATAATTGAGTGATAGTTCAGCGCCATTGATTTCTACTTTCTCAAAATTATCTGCTTTACCGTTTCTGCGTCCAATTAAATCATCAATGTTCGAGCGATATAAACTAACACTTGTATTGATATCAATAATTTTAGTTTCAAAAAATAGCTCAACTGTTTTAGATAATTCAGAATTCAATGTTGGTGTACCAAAACCTGGATAAAACAAATCATTAAACGTTGGCACTTTAAAACCTGTACCGTAATTTAGTACAACACGAGTATTTTCATCAATTTTATTGCCAACACCTAAATTATAGGTGTTTTCTGAATTAACATCTTCAACATCATCGTGTCTTAATGTTGCTTCATATGTCCATGCTTTATTAGTATAAAGTGTATGAGCAAAAATACCGATAGTATCTCTTTTTTCTACATCGTAAACTTTGGTACTTTTAGTAACATCATCTTGATAATAATCAACACCAACATTGAGTTGTAGGTTATCAGAAAACTGGCTGTTATTTACAATCGAATATTGGTTACGACGGGTTTCAAAAACACCTTGTGACTCACCATCTCTTAGGCTATCAGCACTGTCTCGATTTTGACCGATAGAAAAAACAGTATTGTTGTTCACACCATTGGTATCTGTTTCGTAATTAGTACGAACTAACCAAGCATGGTTTTTAATATCTGAACCATTATAAAAGCCATCAAATTCATTATCGCCACTATCGCTTGATAACAACCATTCAACTGAAAATTCTTCACTGATTTTTTGCTGCCCGCGTATCGCTACTGAGGTAAAGTCATAACCATCATCGTCGGTCTCACTACCTTCACGCGCGTCAAAGCCATCACTTTCTTCTTTGCTAATTGAAATACTGGTTTGACCGTCACCATGACTAATGCCTACGCCAGCTTTATATTTTTTATAATTGTCAGTACCGAAACTAGCACCAGCAAATATTTCACCATCAGATAATTGACGAGTAAATATCTGAATAACACCACCAATTGCGTCAGAACCCCATAATGCCGCACGTGGACCTTGAACTATTTCAATACGTTCAATCATTTCTGGTGAAATAGTATTGAAGCTTGTGCCACCTGATGTCGCAGAGCTAACACGAATACCATCGACAAGTACTAATGTATGATCAGAGTTTGTACCACGCATAAAAATAGAAGAATTTTGACCTCTACCACCATTTGATGCGATATCAATACTTGGCACTGATGATAATAAATCTAAAATAGAAATCGGATTGACTAAGTCAATATCTGCACGAGTAATTACCACTTGGCTAGTCAGGGCATCATCAATATTCAAACTTGAGCGTGTCGCCGTTACTGTTAATACTTCTATATCTTTCGCACCACTCTCACTACTTGCTGCAGCAATAAAAGATGTCGACATTGCACCAGCTACAGCGAGTGATAATAATGATTTTTTGAAAAAGTTATTTTGCTTAATATTCATAGGACCTCATTAACAATGCCCACCGCACCGTATGTTTTACTGCACAAAAACACAGTATTAATTAAGCAAGTCCAAGTGCTCGGACTAACATTATTATAGCGAATATAATAATGATTACCGTTGCGGGGGCAGTGAAGAAATTTCATCTTCTTCCCTCAAACTTGCTATGTAAAACAACCACTAAAAGAGTTAATGGCTGTCGCTTATTTAGATTACTTTCATGTGTAGATAACGAATTTATACAACTAATTACGGCTCGGTGTATCAACACCTTCAGCAATTATGTTTTGAATTTTTTTCATATCTAAATGCTGCTCGCAGATATCTGCCAAGCGCTCTAGCTGTACCTCTCGGTGCTGATTAATATCGATAACGGGTTGTTCCATGTCTTTTATGCCTAGCCAGTTGAGCACGGCCTGTGTTGGCTCTGGGCAATCAAAAAAGCCATGTAAGTAGGTAGCGATAATTTGATTATCTTCAGAAATACAACCATCTGGTGTGTTCTGCTTTGTGCCCGTACCATCGCTTTTAATATGCAATAATGGCTGCACCAATGCTGGACCTGTTGAAACACCACAATGAATTTCATAACCTGTTAATTGACAGGTTTCACCGTTAAAATCCATGGCCGCGTTAACTTGCGTTAAGGTTTTTTCTCGCGTTAACGTGGTGGTAAAATCCAATAAACCTAAGCCAGTTACTTGCTCAACATGAGATTCAATATGCTCAGGGTCAAATATTTGCTTACCTAACATTTGATAGCCACCACAAATGCCCATGACTTTACCTCCATAACGAAGATGCCGCTCAATTTCTTGCTGCCAACCTTGTTGCTTTAAAAAGGTTAAATCAGAGGTAACATTCTTACTGCCTGGAATAATAATTAAGTCAGCCCCTTGTAACGACTGCCCGATGCGAATGTATTGCAAATCAATATTGGGTTGTAAGCGTAATGGGTCAAAATCAGTGTGGTTGCTCATATGTGGTAGCAGAGGGACAAAAACTTTCACTTTGGCTTGCGTGACTTTATTATCAAGTGCAACGGCATCTTCTGCATCTAACGCTAAATCATGTAAATAAGGTAACACCCCTAATACCGGTTTTCCCGTGCGCTCTTCAAGCCAATCTAACCCTGATTCAAGTAACTTAATATCACCGCGAAAACGGTTGATGATAAAACCTTTGACTCTTGCTTGCTCAGACTCTGACAATAACGCTAACGTACCTACTAAGTGAGCAAATACACCGCCTCGGTCTATATCAGCCACCAACAAAACTGGACAATCAACCTTCTCGGCATAACCCATATTGGCAATATCATGAGCGCGTAAATTAATTTCCGCAGGACTTCCGGCTCCTTCTACCATCAGTACATCATGATCATTAGCCAAGCGCTGGTGAGATTCCACCACAGCCTGCATCGCTACTTTCTTGTAATCGTGATATTTACCAGCTTCCATATTCGATAAGGCTTTACCGTGAACAATCACTTGTGCACCAGTGTCGCTATTCGGCTTTAACAATATTGGGTTAAAGTCGACTCGTGCTTCAACTTTCGCGGCAATCGCTTGTAATGCTTGTGCACGACCAATTTCACCGCCGTCTTTCGTTACCGCGCTATTTAATGCCATATTTTGTGGCTTAAATGGTGCCACGTTAACGCCAGCATTAACCAAAACTCGGCATAATCCAGCAACTAAGGTGCTTTTTCCTGCATCAGAAGTGGTACCTTGCACCATCAATGTTTTCACAATTTATCCTTAGTAGCTTCAGGCGATTTTAATGTTAACGGTAAACCTGCCATAACAAACTCAACATTGTCGGCAATGCTAGCAATAGCTTGGTGCAACCAACCGGCCTGATCAACAAACTGACGTGAAAGTTCACCCATAGGTACAATGCCATGACCCACCTCATTACTGACTAAGATAATTTCAACTCGTTTTTGTCCGTTACCTGCTTGTTGTTTTATGCTCTCTAATTGTATCAAAAATTGCTGTTTTTCTTGTTGCCAGTAATCGAGATTACACTCCGAAGTATGACCCACTTCAACATTGGGCTTACATAGGCTATTACTTAGCCACAGCGTTAAGCAATCTACCAATATGCAGATATCTTGTTGATTATTTTCAATCGCTGACGCTATCGTTTTGGCGAGAAATAATGGCGACTCTATTAAAAGCCAATGATCAGGTCGATCAGCTTGATGTTGAGCAATACGTTGCTGCATTTCACTATCAAATGCTTGTGCCGTTGCAATATAAATAACAGGTAAATTGGATAGCTTCGCATAACGTTCAGCCAAAGCACTTTTACCAGAGCGGGCACCACCAATGATTAATTGAACTTTATTTAACATTTCCTGACTCATAAGCCCGCCGCAGTCAGTGATAATAATGAGAGATAAATTATCACTTCAGACAACTGCTGCGCTGCACCTAAACAATCGCCGGTATAACCACCTAACTGTTGAGTAAACCAACGCTTTAAACACCAACGAGTGATAAATAAAATCGCGACTAGTTTCCAAGCAATACTAAACGACAAGGTAAACGCAATAATCACGGCTCCTGTTGCCAATAAAATTAAATAGCTGTTACTTGATAACGTTTGTGCCAGAGGCTTAACTTTCGATGTGGCGTCTTCACTCACATAAGGCATGTCAGCAATAAGGCTTGTCGCTAGTACACGGCTTAAACAATGCCCTAACAATAGAATCGACAACATAGACATCACTTCAAGTGGTAAAGTGTCATTTATTACGCCATCATCAACTATTGTAGTATTTACTAACGCTAACAATGCTTGATACTTGAGCATCAAAATAAAAAATAATGCCGCAGCGCCGTATGTGCCCAAACGACTATCTTTCATAATGTTAAGCTTACTTTCGACAGTCCAACCGCCGCCGAAACCATCCCAGACATCAGCCCAACCATCTTCATGAAAAGCGCCGGTTAACAAAACACTGCAAAACATGGCAAATAACAATGCTATTTCAATAGGTAATATTATTGCTGCAAGGTAAAAAGCTAAAGCAGAGCAACCGCCAATTAACACACCAACTAATGCGAAATATCGACTGGCCTGATTGAGCATATTTGTCGTAACATCAGCTTCTAGTTTCACCGGTATACGGGTGAAAAAGCTTATTGCTAATAGCATTAAGTGCCATTGCTCTCGCAACATACTTTGCTTAAGTAACATCAGTTACCTCAGCATCGGCAAAACTTGCCATGTCATTGTAAAACGCAACCGCCGCTTGAAGTATTGGCAGTGCTAGGGCCGCGCCAGTGCCCTCACCTAAACGTAAACCTAAGTTTAATAAAGGTTTAACATTCAACCACTGCAACATTTTCTGGTGACCTTGCTCGCCAGAGCAATGAGCAAATACCATATACCCTTTAACATTGGCATTAAGTTCTATCGCTAACATCGCTGCTGCTGTACAAATAAAACCGTCAACAATAATAATCATATTATTTTCTGCTGCCGCTAACATAGCCGCAGTAATCTGCACCAGTTCAAAGCCGCCTAAACAACGTAAAATGTCTTTCGCATCAATTAAATTTTCACTATGCAGCGCTAAAGCTTGTTCAATAACGTGTTGCTTCTTCTTAACGACATCATCAGAAACGCCAGTACCACGCCCTACAGCATCACTAGCTGGCACTTTCATAATTGCTGCCATAATGGCTGATGCAATCGTAGTATTACCAATGCCCATTTCACCAAAGGCAACAATATTACAACCAGTACGGCTAACGTTAGCAATATGCTGTTTAGCAAATTCGAAACCTTGTTCAACTTGCGCTTGCGTCATTGCTGCTTGCTGGTTGATCGGATTGGTAATTGACCCTAAGCGCTGATTAATGACAGACGGTGAAGCGGCTGAAGGATGCAATATACCAGTATCAACAACACTGAGCTGCCAACCGAACTGTCGGCAAAATACATTAATAGCAGCGCCGCCATTAGCAAAATTAGCCACCATTTGACTAGTAACATCACTTGGCGCGATAGAAACACCTTCACTGGCAACACCGTGATCGCCGGCAAATACCGTTAAATGAGGTGAGGTAAGTTTTAATTGATATTCGGAGTTTTTTTCAGTGTTATTTTGGGCGTCAGCACTAATGCTTTTTAGCTGTATTTGTGCAATTTGTTTAGCCAGTAATTCAAGCTCACCCAATGCTCCCAATGGTTTAGTTTTACCATCGATTTTGGCTTGAATATTTTCTGAATGTTCGCAACTAATCGCTTGAATATCAAACATAAAACCACCTAAACAAGACCACACTAAATGAATAAATTAGCGGATCAAACTATTATGATTAACATCGATAGGATTAAGAGGTCTGAGGAAGTAAAACGGTCTTTATTAGTGATTTAATCACTCATTAAAAACAGTAATCAATGCTCGAGTAACCCGCTCGACGTAGCAATAAATGTACACTAATCACCTGGTATCCTGACTTACAGCATCTAGATATGTTCCCTCCCAAGCCACTTTATTGTCAATGATTAGTGGTTAGTGGTTAACATATCGCTCTGTTTACAGTTGCGGGTACAGTTGTGGACTTTAACCACATTCCCAGCCTTACCCATCCATTGCTATTTTGAAGAGCATAGATAAGTAAATTGATAGGTACATTATTAAATTATTGGCGCGATTATCGACAGCTTGGGCAAAATAGCAAGGTTTATTTTTATCTCACATATAACGTAAAACCATAAAAACTATTTGAATCAATATATTGCTATAAACTAACAATTAAATATCGTACTAAAGGACTAAAATAAACACTGTTTATTATCGCTAAATTAGAGCATTAACTTTTGCCAAGCTTTACCGTCATCGTCAATGAAAATTTGAATATGAATTAATCCCCCATAAGGAACATCTAAATGAGTCATATGAGTAGTACCAGGAATAGGGAGTTCTAAGACTTTAGCCAATAGGTATCTAATCACACCACCGTGACTAAACACTAAAGTATTTTGTGCGTCATTTTTTTCAATATGAGCTTGGCTAAGTTGCGATAATAAACGCAGCCAAAAGCCATCAACACGACCAATAAAGCTTGCCATTGACTCTCCATTGGGTGGCGAACATTGCCAAGGGTTTTGCCAAAAGGCACCTAAGCTTGGTATTTTTTCATCTGGAGATATTTGCGTTTTCCACAATGTTTGATAGCTTTTCCCATCCCAGTCACCAAAATTCATTTCTCTTAATTGTTCGGATACTTGTAGCGTGAGTCCATTTTTTTGGCAGAACTGCTCAGCAAATTCTCGACAGCGAATAAGCGGTGAACTAAAGCATTGTGAAATATTAGCTAACTTATTCGTAGCATTAGTAAGTTGCTGCTTGCCAACATCGCAAAGCTCGATATCAGTACGTCCGCAAAGAATACCTTTTTGCATAAGCTCACCGTGGCGCAATAAATAAACATTAAACTCTGACAAACTAACCACCTAATTTTGCTAAACAATTTCACCTTAGTCTATCAAATAAGCTGATAAAGTTAGTAGTTTTACCTCAGATAAACATATAAAAATCACAACTCGAAAATTAAGTATTGTACTTCTATTAGAAATAAGAAAAAACACATTCACAGCAGCAACCATGATCGGTTCACTTTAAAAACAGTAACGAGCGCTGAAAAACTCATTGCCTTAAATAGCATGTTCATGTTTCTTCAAGTAGCATGGGGATGTATAGCTATCAACATTAAGCAGTTAAAAACTATGTTATCTTTTTTTAAATTAAAACAAAGTATTGTCTACTTGCCCATTTTACTTTGCTTGATAACAAGTCATCAAAGTTGGGGGCAAAATGCTGAAAAAGTTTCCATTCAACTGAACTGGTTTCATCAATTTGCCTTTGCTGGTTACTATGCAGCTAAAGAAAAAGGCTTTTACCAAGAACTAGGCTTGGATGTTGAGTTACTTGAACTGACCGATAACTCCAATGTGATAGGCCATGTAGGTAAAGATAAAGCTCATTACGGCGTCAGTGATTCAGCATTAATTATTGCCAAAAATAAAGGTGCTCCGGTTGTTCTTGTTGCACAAATTTTTCAGCATTCGCCGGCAACACTTGCCACACTTCGCTCATCTAATATTTCAACACCGTTTGATTTAATCGGTAAACGTATCATGTTAGATCCTGCAAATATAAATTATGCCTCCATCCTCGCTATGCTTTTGCAAACAGAGTCGAACCTATCTGCCTTTACTTGGCAAGCAGAAGGTCATGAAATAGAAAGTTTAATTTCGAAAGAAACCGATGCAATGCCAATATATAATACTGATGAGCCTTTTCAATTCTCCAGAGCAAACACCGATATTTTCAGTATTGATCCCAGAGATTACGGTATCGATTTTTATGGTGATAATTTGTTTACTACCGAAAATGAAGTCAGAAATCACCCTGAACGAGTACAAGCCATCCGACAAGCAACCTTAAAAGGGTGGCAATATGCATTAGATAACCAAGCTGAAATCATAAAATTAATTATAGATAAATATGATAATCAAAGGCGTTCCTACGAACATTTAGCCTATGAAGCTGATCAGGTTAGTAAAATTATTTTATCGAAATTCATTCCCATAGGTTCAATTGCACAAACACGAATGGAAAAAATAACAGAAATCTATCATCAACTTAACATGATAGATTCACCTTTCCTTCCAGAGAACATGCTATTAGCTCAAGCATTAGAAAATTTCTCTCCTAAGTATGCTAGCGCGAACAACAGTGCATTCTTAATAATAACCATGGTCGCAATATCGTTACTATTGATAATCATCACACTATTTTTACCTAAATTAATCACCTCAAAGCGCTTAGCTATTTTTATGGCATCACGGAAATTTCCATTCATTGTTCACTCAATTTCGGTGCTAAATGTTGCCATTATTTTCAGTGTTATTTACCTCACTTTACAAGAGAATGAAAAAAGCACGCAAGCTGACATGAAAAAGAATCTTGAGTTTGTTGTTGAAGCAACAAGAACTCGACTCAATGATTGGATAAAAGACCAAGAAAGCCTGTTAAAGCAAATTAGCACTGACGAAAAAATGATCCATTTGACTGAAAAGTTATTACAACAATCAACCCTATCAGATGAGCTGATAACTTCTCAGCCGTTACAGGAAATTCGCCAATACTTTCGTCAAAGCAGCATTGAAGGACAAGATTTTTTTATCATCAATCACGATTACATTAATATTGGCTCAAGTCGTAATGAAAACTTAGGTCAAACTAGCTTAATTGCTCAGCAACAACCTGAAGTATTAGATGCCGTCTTAAACGGTGAAACTCGCTTTGTCTCCCCAATAAAGTCGGGTATTAATTTATCATTCGGTAAAACTTCAAATCCAATTGATCAATACAGTATGTTTATCGTCACGCCAATCAGAGATAGAAATCAGCAGGTGATCGCTGCACTAACCTTAAGAATTAGAACAAGCGGGAAAATTTCCGAAATTATGCAACAGGGTCGTATCGGCGCCTCCGGTGAAAGTTACTTAATCAATAATCAAGGAGAAATGTTATCAAAAAGCCGCTTTGATGAAAGGATATCAACACTGAAGTTTTTCAGTGATAAAAATGAAAAAAACAAGCTTATCTTACTTAAAGATCCTGTAATTGATATAAGTAAAAATCCTAATATCGAAATAAATTCTAATCAGCTTACCTTTACTCATATGGCGCACGAGTTACTCAATACCGCCCACTCACTGGACTCTCCCATTACCAGTAATAAAAAGGTCAGTTCTAATGTTTTGGGCTATAACGACTACCGAGGTGTAAAAGTATTTGGGGCTTGGCTATGGGTTAAAGATTTCGGTATTGGCATCGCCACCGAAATAGACACAAAAGAAGTAATGTCTGGCGTTAACTCACTCCGTAATAAGTTGATGCTAATATCTTTTGTCACCTTGTTGCTAACTTTAACCTCTAATATATTCACCGTCAGAGTTGGCCAACGTTCAACTAAATATATGCGGCGCTCCAAAGAAGAATTAGAAAAAGTCGTAGAGCAACGTACCGCTGAACTACATTTACGAGAGCGAGCTCTATGGGAGCTTTACGAACATGCCCCCGTTGCTTATGCAACATTAAACGCTAAAGGTGATTTCATTAAACACAACTGCGCCTTTGCACAGCTTTTTAAGCGCCCTCGCGAGATATTTACCTCACTTAATTGGCAAGATTTTGTTGCGACCGAACATTACGTCCATCAAATATTTCAATCTAAATCACAGCTTTTAGAATGTGAAATTCCAGTAGAGATAAATATTAACCAAACAATAGACACTATGATGTCTGCTCTACCTGTTTACGACGAAAATAATGCTTTGGCAGAAGTACGATTAACATTAATTGATGTTACGCAAAGAAATGCGGCAAAAGCACAATTTTTTGCCTTGATGGAGTCAGCACCAGACGCCATTTTAATGATAGATAAGTATCGAGAACAAAGCATCGTTAACTCACAAGTTCTGACTATGTTCGGCTACGAAAAGCCGGAGCTTATAGGGCAGAAAATAGAACAGTTACTACCGGGAGAATCAAGCCTAAAGTTATTTGATAAATTAATTCATCAAAAAAGTAAAGAGAAACAGCTATTAGAGTTAGTCGGTCGACGAAAATCTGGCAGCGAGTTCTCTGCTGAAGTAACGGTAAGTGCCGTTGATATTCATAATGACCGTTTTATTGTCGCCATTATTCGCGACATAACCGCCCGAAAGTTAAATGACGCAGCATTGGCGGAACAAATTATCTTTCAGCAAGCTTTAGCAGATACAATTCCCTACCCTGTTTTTGTTAAGGGACCTGATACTAGGTTTATTAATGTCAATACGGCTTATGAGCAAACCTTTGATGTAAAAAGAGAAGACATCATTGGCAAAACTGTACTTGAACTAGATTACCTGCCGCTAGTCGATCGCCAAAGCTACCAACAGGAGGATATTGAAGTAATTTCTTCAAAGGGTATGATCAAAAAGGAAATTTCTTTATCTTATGCCGACGGCTTAGAGCATTCCACCATGTACTGGGTCAAAGGCTTTGAAAAATCTGACGGCAATGTTGGCGGTGTACTAGGTACTTTCGTCGACATTAGTGAACAGAAAATGGCAGAGAAAACTCTCGCGCATGCCAAATCTTTAGCAGAAGATGCAGTCAAAGCTAAGTCACACTTTTTAGCTAATATGTCCCACGAAATTCGCACACCTATGAATGCTATTATTGGCATGTCAGCGTTAGCACTCAAAACCGAGTTATCTGTAAAGCAGGAAAACTATATTTTTAAAGTTAACAAATCAGCTGAATCCCTACTAGGCATAATAAATGATATTCTTGATTTTTCTAAAATTGAAGCCAATAAGCTCGACATTGAGTCAATTCCATTTTGCCTTGACGATACGCTCGATAACCTTAGTCATTTGCTAATAGATAAACTTAGTGAGAAAAACACTGAATTAATCTTCGATGTTGAACAAAATGTTCCAATTGATTTAATTGGCGATCCTCTTCGCCTAGGACAAATACTGACCAACCTTGGTACTAATGCCGCTAAATTCACCGAACATGGGGAAATAAGAATTCATATATCTTGCGTCAATAAGCATGACGACACCATAACCTTAAAGTTTTCTATTTGTGATACCGGCATAGGTATGAATAAAGAGCAGCAGAAAAAATTATTTCAATCATTTAGCCAAGCCGATGCATCAACAACAAGAAAATATGGCGGTACTGGTTTAGGCTTAGCTATATGTAAACGCTTAGTAGAGTTGCTAAGCGGAGAAATATGGTTAGAAAGCCAAGAGCAAGTTGGTAGCCAATTTCATTTCACTTTGAGCTACCAAACCCAATCGCAAGAGCAAATTCAAGAAAACAGGCCTTATTTATCATCCATTCAAGGCCTGAAGTTGGCACTGATAGAAGATAACGACACTTATAAATCTATCTTGCAAAGAATCATTAATTCTTTTGGTTTTGTATTGGAAGTTTACTCTTCAGTTGAAGAAGCGCTACCTGAATTATCACAACAAGAAAGCTCTTTCGATGCCTTAATATTTGACGTATCTAAAGTTAGCGATGAGCAAAGTTACCAAGATATTTCTACCTTGCGTGATAGTTGCAAAAAACTACCAATACTACATATTTTACCTCATAGACGTGAGGTAACGATGCAGGCTTTGGATGGCGATGAAAACTATTATATTACTTGTAAGCCAATAACTTCATCCAATTTACTTGATAGTTTATTAATCACATTGGGGCATAAAAGCTTACGACGAATGAAATTTAATTTATTGCCGCAAGATGAACAACTTGCGATAGACACCTTGCAGGGTGCAAAAATATTGTTAGTTGAAGATAACGAAATTAACCAAGAGCTTGCTACAGAATTATTAAGTCACCACGGCATTGAGGTTATTGTGGCGAACAATGGCCAAGAAGCAATTGACAGCTTAAATAGCCAAGCATTTGATGGTGTACTTATGGATTGCCAAATGCCAGTAAAAGATGGCTATACGGCAACCAGAGAAATACGCCAAAATCCAAAGTTTACCACATTACCTATTATCGCTATGACAGCCAATGTTATGACAGGTGACAGAGAAAAAGCTTTGCAATCGGGTATGAATGAGCACATAGGAAAACCAATTAATACCAATGAATTATTCACTAAATTAGCACATTGGCTGAAACCTAGTGGCATTGGTAAAGGCGTTGCTATGTCACACATCAAATTAGACGAGTCGACTACCTTCCCAACGCTCGATGGTATAGACACCAAAGCGGGCTTAGCTATTGCACAAAATAATCATCAGCTTTATCAGCGCTTATTGCTTAAATTTAAACGCAACTACACAGATGCAATTACACCAATGATTGAAGCTGAAAGCCAAAATAACTTTGCATTGGTTGAACGCCTTGCGCATACATTGAGAGGCGTAGCAGGCAATATTGGTGCAAAACAGCTTTATAGCCTGTGCCAAACAATAGAGAACAATGCAAATCAGCAACAAATAAGTTCAGTAGCCCTATCGCAAAGCAAAGATGAATTGGCACGCATACAAGTGGCGCTAAAATCACTACAAGCGCCAGCACTAGCAAATGAGGGCTTTAATATTTCAGCGTGCAAAACACTCCTTGCACAATTAAAAACCGATGTAGAAAATTATGATGTTGCCGCCGTTGATACCATTCAAGCATTATTGCCAATGACGATGCAGCAAACCTACAACCAGCAACTTAAAGACATTATGGCTAAAGTTGAGGTTTATGAGTTTGACGATGCAGCCGAATTACTTAAAGACATTAATATTTAACAAGAAACGTAAAAGCCATAACTCATTGAAATTAAAGAACTGTCATATGAATGTCGGATAAAAGTCGTAGCAAAAAATTATCTCCCAGTGAATAATTCAAAACGAACAGCAACAAGGAAAAGTAAATGATCGTTCGAAAATTAAGACTTAAACGTGCTTGGTCTCAAGAGCAATTAGCCCAATTTAGTGGCTAATACCCAGGCGACTTGAGGGTGTAATTTCAGAGTTAAGCTAGGAAATCAGAGCAAGACGCGGCACGCAGGTAATGGTTATTCCCTTACCAAGTGCTGCAACGCTGAACTGTTTTTCTAGCTTAGCTCCCGTAGGGCAAGGCGATAAAGGGTCATCTCCGGCGTTATTAATTTTTACAATGGGAGAACCATTATATTCAATCAATGCCTTGGTTCTAACCCTTTTTCGACTTGCTGAATCTTGCACCTTCAAGTCGCTTGGGTATAAATATTAGAACCATTCAACGTATTGAACGAGGTCAAAAAGCGGGCCTGGAATCATTAAAATCTCTTGCCGCTGTCTTTGAAGTTGAATTAAATGAACTGCTGCCGGAGGAAAACATGAATAATTCAGATAAATTTAGTGAAGAAGAAAACCGTGTTATAGAACATGTTAAAGACATTAAAGGATTTTACAGTCACCTTATTAATTATACGGTAGTTGTAATGGGATTATTCCTCATCAATTTTTTAACCAGCCCTGGGTATTATTGGGCTTGGTGGGCTGCTTTAGGCTGGGGTGTAGGACTAATTTCTCACGGCATTAGTGTTTTTGAAGTTTATAGCTTTTTTGGTGCTGATTGGGAAAAGAAACAAATAGAAAAAAGATTAGGTAAAAAACTCTAAACTGCACTAAAGAATCTAGCTAATACATTGCGATAGCAGCACTAAGAGCATAACCGTCATAAACTAATTAACTATTTATAACGGCTTCAAGTTGCGCAATATTACACTAGAGCAAAGAGGGTTTCGTTAAAATTCTGCTGGCACTTCAAATGTCATTTCTTCGCGACTAATTGGGTGCCGCAATGCTAAATATTCAGCATGCAAATGCAAGCGTTCAGCCTTATCACCATAATGATCATCACCAACAATCGGCATATTTAAACCTAATTTATGTGCACAATGTACGCGAAGTTGGTGAGTACGACCTGTTTTCGGATACAAATGTAGTCGAGTAATATTATCTTCTCTCGCCAACACTTCCCAATAAGTAGTCGATGCTTTGCCATGTTGATAACACACTAATTGTCGAGGCTTATCATCTAAATCTAAGCGCAGTGGTAATTCAATAGTGCCACTTTCAGCTGCAACATTACCAGTAACCAATGCGACATAACGCTTCTCTACCGTGCGTTCAATAAACTGTTTTTGCAGCGCTTTATGAGCCCGTTTATTTAACGCGATAACCAATAAGCCAGATGTCGACATATCTAAGCGATGAACAATAAGCGGCCCTGAAGCCTGTGGAAATTGCGTTTTAATACGCAAATATACTGAATCTTCAATATTTTTCCCTGGTACAGACAAAAACTCTGCAGGTTTATTTACCACTAAAATATCGTCATCTTGATGAACAATAGTTAAGTCTTTCCCTTCGGCGGGATTAACTAACAGTGGATTTTCATCAACCACTAACCCCTGCAGCATATGCCCTAATATTGGCTGGCATTTACTATAACAAGATGGATAATAATTCTTATGTTGTCTAATCGCCGATTTTGGTGCTGGCCCCCACCAAAACTCAGCCATGGCAATTGGCGTTAAGTTATGTTGATAAGCGTACTGCAATAATTTAGGAGCGGCGCAATCACCCGCGCCCGATGGTGGCGTTTTCTCAGGTAAGTCAGCAAAGATACGATTCAGATCTTTTACTTCACCATCGGCATTTAAAAATTCGTATTGCGCAAATAGCTTTTTCTGTAAGGCTTTAGATTTAGCACGTCTGAGTTTTTTCAAGCCAGCAATTTCACTATTGAGTTCATTCAAATGGCTTTGCAATGCAGAAATTTTCTCTTGCCAAAATTTCTTTAACGCTTGTAATTGCTTTTTCTGTTCAATACTTTTGCCAGCAAGTTCACGTTCTAGCTGTTGATATTCATCTTCGTTTACAGATGTTTTCGCCGCTTCACGTTGCTGTTTACGCTGTTTTCGGCCATCTGCCATCGTTGCTTGTAGCGTAAGTAAACGGCTTTGATAATCGTTTGTAGCAACGGCTATTTCATCAACATATTGTCGTAACTGTGAGCTAGTTTCTTTTGCTGTTACTTCATCATTAATGCGATTAATCAGTGCCTGCTCTGTCAGGTATGCATCATCGTTTAATTGCATAGAAGATACTGGTGGAACAAATAAGTTATCTGTAGATAAACTAATTATTTGCCCTGAATATGCGGCTAAGTAGCCAAGTTCTTCGGCTGAGTTTTTAACCACTAGCACACCAAACATCTTGCCTTCTAACGCCGTTTTTTCGGTTGTAGATTCAATATCGTATTGCCATTGTGCTTGGTTATTTAAATAACCTTGTAATTGTTCTGCCGCCATATTCGCTAGGATGTGTGGCTGGTAATAAAATGGAAAAGTAAATTTTTCCGGTAAATTAACTTGGCATGTATCTCGTTCGAAGGAAGTAAAGCAAAGGCTATTCAAGGACATAAAATATTGGTAAAAATAACGACATTAGGATAGTACAATTTTATCACACTTTATTGGGCAATAAGCACTCTCTGGGCATCGCATCAATAAAATCACGTACATTTTTCCACTTAATCACACAAGAATAAATCAAAGCTCAAGTTAATGCTCGGCACTTATTATACAAATCAGTGCTGAATGTATTGATCTACTATTTTTAAATATTGTGCAGAATTTAGCACCTGTGATAATGCTTTATCCATCCGAAGAACAAAATCACTTTTAAATGGAAATTTACCACTGTCGCTATAACCAATATGTCCGGTTTGTGACATAACAATTAATGACTCTGATACATTATCAAAGTTTAGATCATGAGTTTGATTTAGTTTCATTAATTCATATTGAATCGCTAGTCTGTCGTTTAAGTAGCAATCAAGGCGTTTTGATTGCAACTTCATGATATTAGCGTCGGTACTTTTATTTTCCCAAACCACTATGCGTTTATCTGCAATCGCCTTTTTAATTTCTTCGCTAAAAATAATGTACCCTGAATTTATACCTATGTTCAATGGTGATGGCGGTGATCTCTGCACAGAAGATGAGTTAAAGTATTCAATAATGTTAATTTCGTTTTGACAATAAGCAACAACCGTTTCACTCATTATTGCTATAGAGTAAGGCCAGATATAATCTCGGTCAGCAATGTGCTTATAAGGAGGCAAAATACCTAATACTTTGCCTTCTTTTGCTTGCATTAACGCTCGCTTCCAAGGAACACCTTCTAATGTAACTTGATACGACTTGCTGATTAACTTCGCTGCAGCTCTAACAACATCAACGTATATTCCCTTTAGCTCATTATTTTCAACATATGAATAAGGTGGATACCCATCATCCGCCAAAATAGTCACCTGTTTTACGTTATCAGCCCATAATACAAAGCTTTGACAATAGATAAATAAAGCGCAAATGACATATTTTGATTGCATAAAACGTTACCAATTTTTCAGCATAAATTAATATTGCCACTGCTTGGCAAAATCGTAACGAAAACCTATTGATAGAGATGAAAAATCATCCAAATTTTCAAAGTCTCGTTTTAGGTACTCAAGGTGGAATCTTAACCAGGGTTTTGGTATCCATTCTAGCGTTGTATTAAAGCCATCAAAATCACGACTTAAGTTATGATCAATACCATCAGAAAAGTCAAAGTATCCTAGCTTTAAGCGATAATTTTTTGCTAACCAGTACGCTGCAGATAAATCAACAGTGTGTCCATTTCTGTCAGCCTCTCCATTTTCCCTTTGATATTCTTTATCTTGATAGCCGAGCGCTAAATATAGACCATTATCAAAGTCATACGCCAAGGCGCCAGCATACACTTCATCATCACCAATAGTATTTCCATTAAAATTGGCATCTTGCGTTAAATAAGTTACCGCAGCATGTAAGCCTTTATCATCATAACTAAAACCTAAATTGACTAAATCACTATAGTTATCACCGTTATCACCATTAAACTGTGCCGCAGCCATCCAAGTAAAATGATTATATTTATATTTATAGGTCAGTAAGTTATCAACAAAAAAAACACTTTCAGCATCATATGCATATGGACTATTAGCATGATCAAATATATCAACATATTCAGCAATAAATGAGTACTGCACCGGCCTTTGCTTACCAATAGCAACAGTCCCCATAGGGCTATTTAGTGCCACATATACTTGTCTTGCTTTACCAAAATCAGCATTATTGGATAGATCAATACCCCATTCACCGTGTAGTGTCGTGCTCCAGCCTTGATCAATCTCACTTGTTGCTTTTACACCTATATGCGACAGTGCATCGCGAACATCAGCTTGCGTTTCACCACCTTCGTCAATATAACCAAATGTAGGACGTAAGGTACCGTAAACTTTCAAACTATTGGTTTTTTTGGCTGTTTCAGCAGCGATCTTATTTTCTCGTACAACTTGCGCTCTTTTAGCTTTAGCTTGAGATTCAGTATTAGCCAATTGTTGCTTTTCGAGCTGGGCAATTTTTTTTTGTAAAACACCAAATTGTATTTTCAACTCCTCAAGCGTGATAGATTCTTCAGCAACACTACTATAGCTAGTAGTTAAAAAGCATAATAAAAAAAAATTCATAAACCCTTTAAACTTCATAATATAAACCCTTTAAACATCATTATATGGACCACTTTCAAATGTACTTGCTCTTGAGTGTAGACTAAAAATTAAAATTTTATATCTGTTCTTTCAGATCTAGCTCAACAAAAAGTGCGAAAAAACAAATAACTATGCTAAATATGTTGAAAATTCTCAGGTTACTCGCCATCAATCAAGCTTGAACTGCTTTATTACGGCAGCTTTCTTAACGACAATGCAATAGAGAGTAAATACCAATTTTTTCCATAAAGTCTTGGCTAGTTTTATTAGCTGAGTATCCATTGGGAAACTCTATTTTCTGTTTTTCATTTAATACTAAGCTATTACATTACATTACATTACAAAATCAACACTAGCATTTATTAATTAATTAACTAATCTATTGTTTAATATAATATTATTGAAATAACTTTGACATTAGAGTGGTCTACTTGCATTAGAGTTGACACAATAGTTTGATAAAAGTGTGCCAAATACGGCACAATAAAGATAAACATGAATTAGAAGTTTACTCTGACTAGCGCAATTTATTTGCGAAAGTATTGATAAATGTAACCATTGGCAGCTAAATGGTGGGAAGTTTCCTACTTTGTGCTTTACTATTGATATAGCTAACTTTTACTCAAGTGATATATTATCTACAAATAATGAAATCTTCTCATATTAAAGCCATCACCACATTTACCTTACTCTTTATGCTAATGGCTGTAATTTCCCTATTTGCCATTAAAAAATTACAGTATTCAGCTTCGACTGCACTAGCAACTCGTACTGCAACAGTTTTAGCTTCTACGATAACCCAAGCTCGAGTTTCTTATAGTAAAAATGCTGTTGCAGCTTTACGCGCGCACCCTGATATTTCTGTCCAGTCGCAATACCATGATACGCCTTACGCAATTCCAAACCCTGCAACTTTTGCTATTGAACTTGGAGAAGCGATATCAGCACCGGAAAAAGGACTCATTCTGCATACTTTTAGCAATTACCCTTTTAAAAGTAGACAAAGTAGTGGCGGCCCAAAAGATAGTTTTCAAAAAACAGCACTACAAAAATTGAGCAAAAACAACCATGTATTTGAGCGTGTGGAAATGTTCGGTGAAACCAATGTTCTTAGGCATGCTGAACCAATTTTTATGGAGCAAAGTTGTGTTGATTGCCACAATAAACATCCCGAAAGTCCGAAAAAAGACTGGCAAGTTGGCGACATGCGTGGCGCTATTGATATAACTATACCATTAAGTACTGACGATGAAGAGTTAACAAAAACAGTACAGTATGCCTATGTTATTTTCATCGCTTTTTCTGTCATTGGCTTATTATGTATGTTCGTTACCCTGAAGCGCACACTAAATTTATCGAGCGAGCTCGAACGGAAAGTAAAAAAAAGAACAGCAGTTTTAAGCCAACTTGCCCGCACAGACTCCCTCACTTCAATTGCTAATCGTCGACACTTTGAGGAGTTTGCCCAAGCACTATTTAATAGTCAATCCCAAGTGAATAGGCCAGTTGCCTTACTCATTTACGATCTAGATTACTTTAAAAATGTTAATGACACCTACGGACATGATATGGGTGATGAATGTTTAAAAGCAGTAGTAAATACGGTAAACCTTGCGCTTAGAAGTAACCAAGACTTCCACGCCAGAATCGGTGGTGAAGAATTTGCGATAATTTTACAAGATATATCGAATGAAGAATTACAAAAATTTACCGAACAAATATTAACCGATGTTAGTAATATTAAAATATCTGAAAACGCTGATATTAAGCTCACTTGTAGCATAGGTTCTACACTAACACCTTACGACAATGATACGACAATGAAAAAAATGATGAGCGCGGCAGATCAGGCACTTTATCAAGCGAAGTCAAATGGTAGAAATCAAGCTGTACACCTTAATTATGAAGACGTTTAGCTTACTAATTAAAACGCAATATTAAACGTAGCAAGTGCCATGTCGCCATCGTCGTGCATATGATGAAAAGTTAACTCAACCGTTATATCGCTACCAAAGTCATAACTGATTAATAAATCTACTTCATCTACTTCATCTTCTCCGTCATCGAAGCCAACATTTAGTACCTCAATACCAACATTATCAAACCCGGTGTAATCGTTACCAAAAGCAATAGCTCTTTAATCAATAACCCCATCAATGATCTATGAGCAGGTAAAGTGTTTCGCAAATGTAAAGATTAAATAGCTGCTATTCAATGGCAAAATTACAATTATTTACACTAACTAAATCCTCTTTGATCTAGAATAGTTAACACAAATAAGAATTAGTCGCATTACTTTTAATGAAAAAGTAAATGCGTTAACATGGCGGCAATATTTACTCATCGTCTAAAAAGCGAATTTAAAGGATTACAAGTGAAAAAATCGGTATTACATCTCGCAGTCATTGCGACTTTATGCTCAAGCGCAACCTTATTTTCAAGCGCAATTAGTGCCGCACAAATTAAGCTCATCGATAAAAGCCATAATCCTGCGAGTAACTTTTTAGCCTATACCGAATTTGAATTATCTGGCGAGCCACTAGCGGAGGCGCTAGGTTTAGATTTAGACATTCTTGACCCAACCACAGCAAATAGCCCTACGCCATTTGATTTTTCTGCTGGCATCGAAAGCTATGAGTATTCAGAAGAAGCCATGTACGCCTTAAATTATCAATCGACCATGGGCCCTCACTTAGCTAACGGTCCGCTAAACCTTAAACGTGGCGGTAATACTGAACAACTTGCAAAACGTATTAGCCTCATGGCAAACGCTGTTGGCTTAAGCCAATCAGACGTGCCTAAAAATGTTTATCCGTTATCGCTACCTTATATGTCTGGTAATCCTGAGTTTGTTGCCCAACCTGATACTAGCGTAGACGAAGCAGAAACATTAGATATCACCACCGCGAAAGGTGAAGATAAAACCATTATCAGTGTTACACCGGCATACGTACATGACTACAAAACACTGGCGTGGAACAGTGATAGTTTCGATAAAAGCATTAATCCTGCTGCTATTGGCGCAATATTTTTAAAAGAAGTGATGTGGTCACAAGATTTCTTAGGTGGTATGCATATCACTGAAACTGATGACGAAGTTGAAGCTAACTCGGCAATAATGGATCAAGACGGTGTGCACAGCTTAGGTGTTTCTGCTGCTGATGGTTTTAATGGCATGATGTTAACGGAAATGTCTATCGACAAACTTATCATCATGCAAAATCAACTGGCTTACAACGGTAAAGCCCTAGGCATAAATTTTGGCCCTGATTACTCACCAGAACAAGGCGCAATTTGGTTTCCACATAAAGTGGCGGTTAGCGAAACAAAAAGAAATGGTGTTAATGCTCTTGGTAAGTTGAAAGTTACTGATGGTCGTTCAACCTTGCGCGATACATGGCAAATGCTATGGCCATTGGCAGAGTTTTTCGCCTTCACTGACCAACGTGTGGCAAATAGCGGGCAAAATTCGGCAATGCTAGCGGTATTTGACGGCGCACCTTTTGCAAAAGCACCAACAGTAAATACCGATAACAGCCCAGCTAATGATATTGTCAGCGACGATGCATTTTCTTTAGCGAATAACCTATCGAATTTAGTCTTTAAAAACTTATCAGCATTGCATTTTAATAAAACCCACGGTAGTTTCGTGACAGACTACCAAGGCAAACAAGGAAGCTATGTTCAAGGAAATTATGTTGACAGTTATGATGCTGCTTATTCAATTGTGGCTTTAACTATTTATCAACGTGCAAAAGACGCTCTGCCTGTTGGTTATGCATCAGCAGACTCTGGTTCAGTCAATTTGAAAACGCCGGCAGGCAAGCAGGCACTTAGCATGATTAAAGCACAAGCTGATTTCATCTTAGCGCAATTAATTACTCCAAAAGGATTAGTGGTTGACGGTGCAACTTTAGGTAAAAAAGTCACTCAAGACAGTAACGTTTCCTTAGATGCTCAATTTGCCACAATTCGCGGCTTAGTTTCAGCATTTTTGGCCACCAAAGATAACAAATATAAAGCCGCAGCGCGTAGCATTTATCTTGCCGTTGAAAAGCACATGTTTGATAAAAATCTTAAAACTTGGGCAACCAACCTAGGCCAAGCAACCGAGCATACGCCATATACCGCCGCGGCTATTTCTGGTGGATTACGTGAAGCAATTTTGCACCTTAAAAATGAAGAAGGTGAGCATAACCCAGCTTTTGAACTAACAACATTAACCACGCGTTATGTTAATTGGTTTAGCACCGTAATTAATGGCGCTATGCAACTTGCCGAGCCAATTGGTGATACCGGTGAATTGGTTATCAAAGGCAGTAATAACACTGATACTGATGAAGATGGCGTGCACCAAATCATTGCTGCAGGTGGCAAATACGGCACAGCAGCGGTCATGGCAAATAAAGTCAGTATTCAGTAACCGTTTAGGTCAAAAATGACCATTAACATGTAGATTAAGCGCATATAGTGCGTAGATAAAGCAGCGGATATTACCTCGCTGCTTTTGCCGTTAAATACACTACTAAATACGGCACTCAGCAGTGAAGATTAAAGATATGATTAGCATAGAGACTTCAACAGTTACCAAGCCACCTGCAATAACAATATCAACATGGTGGAAACAACTTGCCTACCGTCATAAGTCGGCCGAATTTTTACTGTATCTGATGTTTATTAGTGGTGTCTTACTCTGGGATAAACTTGAACTGAGTTGGCAAATATCACGTTGGTTATTGCCCGCTCATATGCTTGTTGGCGCAACCTTATTTAGCATTGTTGTGGGTGCTTTTTGGAGTTCACATCGTAAACTGCTTGTGCGCAGTAAAAAAAGCTTCCTTCGCCAAACAGGCACTGCTGTAGAATGGCTACTCGTGATCTGTACGTTGAGTGGCTTCTACTTGTTTTTCTATGGCAATACAGGAAACGATATCGGTTGGCTACTCCAGGAGCTACATTTTTATTCTTCTTGGCTATTAGCACCATTAGTTTTTAGACACGCATTACGATGGAGCATTTTGAACTTTAGAAAGTAATCATGTGTTGTATTTTTACCTAACCAAATGTCTCAATTAACAAATTCGGAACAGCAATGTTAACACGCCAAAAGTGGCCATTTTTTCTACTTATAGTTCTTTTTTCTCAGCTATTTCCGCTTGCCAGTTTGGCGACAGAAAAAAGTAGTTCAATGAGTTTTAATCAAGATAAAAGTCACATCTTCAGCGCTAATTTTGATGCCGGTAGTGTTTCTATTATCAACCGAGATAGCGGCAAAATAATTATTGAAAATACCATTGGGCGAGATATTCGTCGGCTCGCGCTGGCTGAAGAAAAAAACCTTATCCTCGCCAGTGACTTTCAAAATAATAAAGCGCTACTGCTTGATGCCAATTCACTGAAAGTAAGAAAGGTTATTGATGTCCCTGCCCGCCCTTTTGGCGTTATATTTGATAAAAAAAAGCAACAATTTTATCTCACCAGTTTCAAAGACAATAAATTACTTACCATTTCGTTAGATGGCGATATCACCAATACGGTAACAACTGAACCAACGCCACGTGGCTTAGCTTTGACCGACGATGGTCGATTGCTCGTTAGCCATAGCTTATCTGGCCAAGTATCTATTTATGATGTTAATCACGCTACGCCAGCATTAAGTCGTGTTATTCAATTGATTGATACAGCAAGTAACGAGACAAAATCAGTACCGCAAGGTAAGCCACGCTTACTCGATAATATCGCCATTAGTCCAGATGGTTCTACCGCTTGGTTACCGCACGTATTGTGGTCTTTCGGCCATGACTTTCAGTTTCAGTCCAGTGTTTTTCCAGCCGTATCACTTATCGATTTAACGCCGGGAAAAGAACAAGAAATTACCGAGCAACGTAAACAATTATTTAAACAGATTAATATTATTGAAAGTGGCAATAAAGTCCGTATTGTTTCAAATCCACATGACATACTTTTTAATGATGATGGCAAAAAAGTCATTATTTCATTAGCGGGATCAGAAGACTTAATGGTCTTTGACTTATCCAGAGAACTAACCAAAAAGAAAGCTTTGCAAAAGAAAAACTCAAAAAAGAAAAAAAGACGTCATCGTCGCAAGAAAGTGCAAGGCGGTGCTAAAGTCACGCAAATATATCGTAATGTCCCGGGTGATAACCCTAAAGGCCTGCTTATCGACGGCCAAGTCTTGTTTGTACAAAACGCCATGTCATTAAATATTGCCACTTTTGATACCGGTGCCATTGGCCCTTTTGCCAAGCTAAAACTTAAACAAGCAAACTTTGCCGATCTCGTCAGCCACGACCCATTACCTGCACAAGTTCGTTTAGGTAAAACCTTATTCAATCAAGCCAACAGCAAAAAAAATAAAGACCATCCAATGGCCGGTGATTTTTGGATGAGCTGTAATTCTTGCCATTTCGACGGTTTTAATTTCACTAATAAACAGCTAATGGAAGATGCAACCAAAGATAAGTTTTCCAATGCCACCACAGGTCATGTTGATACCTACAAAATGATCGCTGGCGACCCTGTTGCGGCTTATATTGATATGATTCAAAAAACTCAAGGCGGTATGGGCGCAGATCCTGCCACCGAAGAAACCATAATGGCTATTGATATGTTAAATCCTCCTGTTGCTGTCGCAAAAATGATGGGGGCGTTAAATAGCTATGTACGAACACAAGAAAACTTACCTTACCTGTCTACTTGGTTAAAATTAGATGACGACAAAAAGTATGCTCACCCGAAAGAATGGCTAAACTCAGCACAATGTAAAGACTGCCATAGCACCATTTACGACCAATGGGCCGATTCAAATCATGGTATGAACATGGACCATCCCTACTATCGTTACCAAGAGAATGTGGCTGCTGAAATAGAGGGAGAAGAGTTTAGGGTGCTGTGTCGAGGTTGCCATACACCACAAATGGTCATCAACAATGATAACTCCCCATTAACTGAGTTCGGTGATATGTGGGAAAAAAATGCCGCATCATTAAACACGGCTTATCAACATGGTACACCGGTTAACGAACGTGGTACTGGCTGTGTATTTTGTCACCGCGTTACTGAAGCTGAAGACGCAGGTGGTAATACTGACTTAACCGTTAATATTAAAGATCGCCAAAGCTATATTTTTGAAGACAGTAATAACCAGTTTTTACAGTGGTTAGCTAAGAAGCAAATTAATGCTGCACCTAATGCCCATAAAGTATCGTATTCAAAGCCTGAGCTTTATCAAAGCTCACTGTACTGTGCTACTTGTCATAACGAGTTCACCTCAGGTCCCGGTGCGAAAATAAACGACAACTTTGGCGAATGGTTAGCATCCCCTTTTAACTCACCTGATGACCCAAGCCAACACAAAACCTGTATCGATTGTCATATGACTCAAGATGTCACTAATTTTGACAACAAAGTAGCGGGTCAATCAACTGATGACGGACCGATAAAAAGTAATATGCGCTCACATCATTTTGCTGGTGGTAATTACTACTTCACTGGCATGCGTAATCCTGAGCATAAGAAGCTTAGTATCGACATACTAAAAACCGCTTTAACGCTATCAGTTGAAAAACAAGGTGATACTTTCACCGCTAATGTTACCAATGCTAATTCTGGCCACGACATGCCCGGCGGTGCTAGGCGCCAAGTGTGGCTGGAAGTTATTGCAACTGATGCCAACGGCAAGGAAGCTTTTAGCTCTGGTGTCATGAACAATGGTTACATTCCCAAAGACGCCCGACGTTTTATTAAAATTGGCGTTGATAAAGATGATAAGCCTGTAGGTTTACGTTTTTGGCGCTATGTAAAACTTAGTCAAGATACCCGTATTAAATCAGGCCAAACCCGACAAGAAAGCTATCAATTACCGAGTAATATTCAATACCCGATTACCGTAAAAACTCGGGTGTTATATCAAGTATTTGCCAAAGCGTTAACTGAGCAAGTACGTAGTGCATTTCCCATGGAGAATATTCCTGAGCCTGAGGTCATTGAATTACTGCAAGTTCAAGAAATTTTTAATGAATAAACGAAACGCTAGAATTAAGATAAAATTAATCTTCCTCAAACGTCTAAATAAATAAGGAAACAAAAATGTCAGGTTTAAAAATTATTATCGTTATGATATTGAGCAGTATTTTCTCATTAACAAATACCGCTCATGCAGAACAAAACTATGGCAAGGGTGCTGATATGAAGCATTTAGCCGAAATATCAGCCATTTTAGCGTCGCCGACAAAGTTTATGGATACCGATGTAACGGTCAAAGGAGCTATTGTAAAAGTTTGCAAAAAAAGAGGATGTTGGATGGAATTAGCATCAGACAAAAAGTTTCAAACATTGCGAATCAAAGTACGTGATGGCGATATGGTGTTCCCCATGACATCACTAGGAAAAACGGCTTACGCCACAGGGAAGTTACAAGCTTTGCCACTTGATTTAGCACAATCAAAAAAATATTTAGCTTACACGGCACAAGAGCAGCAAGAAGAGTTTGATGTAAATTCAGTCACAGAAGCAATTACGGTTTATCAAATATCTCCAACTGGTGTGACAATTAACGACTAATGGCAAAAAATATTAATTGGTTTAGATTAAACCGAAATTTGCATCGAGATATCGGTTACTTTTGTGTTGGTTTGACCTTAATTTTTGCAATTTCGGGCATTGCGCTTAACCATGTAAATGATTGGGACCCAAACTATCAGGTCACGCAAACAGAACATGCAATATCGAATATTGCAAAGAAGATTAATCAGGACAACTTTGAACCTTGGTTATTAAAAGAACTTAGCCTTAGTGGCACCGTCAAAGCAAGGTTTTGGCAAACACCGACAACCTATAAATTATTCACTAAAAACAATCAGACGCTAATCATAAACGTTGCTAAAAACACCGTGGTTTTACAGCAAATATCACCACGTTTTTTGCTAAAAAATTTTAATTTCTTACATTTGAATGACGCAAGAAGTGCATGGACCTATTACTCTGACTTTTATGCTGCTTTACTTATTTATCTAGCACTATCGGCATTATTCATGGTGAAAGGTAAAAAGGGTATTAAAAGTTCACGAGGTTTATTGGTTGTTGCTGGCTTTTTGATTCCAGCCGCTTTTGTTTTTATTTATGCCTATTAGAATATTCATAGTATAAAAGGGGCTGCTGCGAAAACACATCAAAGTAGCGCTTTCAATTCAATATAGCAATCTCCAGATCTCTCTTACTCAAATAACCAATAGTAACCATAAGCCGCTAATATTGCGGGTATTGAAGAATATATCGTGGCAACAAAGGCTACTTTAGGTGATAGCGCAATGGCAGGAAATAAAGCATCACCATCGTTGCTTATTGCATTGCCTATTTGTGCAGACAACGGAATGGCTCCCGACAAATATAGCGATGTGGTAATAATTTGTGGCCCACATCCTGGGATCATGCCAATCAACACACCCGCTAATGGCGCAATACTGCCAAACCGCAGAAAGAGGTTTTCAATTTTAAAATCGCCATAAAGCATCACTAACTCAAAAAGCAGAAATGCCACCACCACCCAGCTCGTGACAAAGTTAGTATCCACGGCTACTTTTTGAAAAACTTTACTTTGCCGATTTTTTTTGTCTTCTGAGACTATAGACTCATAACTAGTCACTTCACGCGTTGCTGCCCAAAGAAATATAAACCCTAAGGTGATTGCAGCTCCTATTCCCTGGATAACAGCTTCACTGGTATTAAACAACGCAACAATATCAACTTGTCCGGCGATAAGTAAGCCTATAACAGCACCAGGGATCATCAGCCATTGCCAAAGTAAACCTTGAAATTTTAAGCGTTTAGAGCGAGTGGCTTTAACTTCTCCTACACCCGCCTTAGTTTGTGGCTGCGTGATGGTATTTCGTAAAAAATCAGGCCCATGAATACGGTTAACAGCACTGCCCGATACAATGCCAACAAAAAAGCATAACACCACAATGCCGAGACCTGTTACAGGCTCAGCGGCTAGCAACAAAAATGCCGCATCGCCCATGGTTGACGTTAACACCGCCGCCACAGCACCAAAGCTCATTCGGCCACTAACATATTGCGTAATAACAACAATTGCACCGCCACACCCCGGTAAAATTCCCATCAAACTTGCGGTCACTATTTCCCTAAACGGCTTTTTTTCACCTTTACTATTAACATATAAATGGCTAATTTTATCGGCAAATAAATGGTAGATAGTTAAGGTCATGGCAACAAATACCGCCACCTGCCAAAAAGCATCAGAAAGTACGCTTAAGGTAAGATCACGAGTTTGTGTTTGCAGCAATAATACACAAAGAAAAACAGGTAACAGCAATCGTCGATAATGCGGTACTAATGCCTTGAATTTTAACGAATGTTGCTTGGCTAGGGCAAGTGTCAACGAAAGGTTCATAATGTGCTTAGCTCTGGTATAAATAGTACGGTAATGCGTTTTTTATCAAAGATATTAAACGCTTCAATCGTCTTACTCGTAGCTTCAACTGATAGTATTAGCAAGCATTGAACCGCTAATAGTAAAGCGCTGTAGCATTATGCTTTTAGATCAGGGTAAACCAGAATTTCAGCAGGCGGATAAGGACTCACTGCACGATAAGTAGCAACACCTTTTGTTTGCCAAAATATTTCAGCAAACTGATTAACTTTATCTAATAAAGTTAATGTTGCTGCGCGGTCAATATGCTGCTTGGCAAATGAAGCTGCCAACATTATTTCATGAGTCAACTGATGTAATTCAGGGTGATTGTCTAGCTGAGGTTGTTTAATATAATCACCCCATATAACGCTAATATCAGCTTTTATTTGTTTACCATGCGCTTCTTTCTCACCCACTAAGCGATTAAACGTTGCTTGCTGCTCAAAGCTTAATGAGTCATTAGTTTTTAATTCTGTTAATAAATCAACCATACGGATCATCGTGAGAACCGCTAACTGCGCTGAAATAGGGTCATAAATTTTACAGGGAATATCACAGTGGGCAGAAGCTTGCTCAAAGGGATTTTTACTATCAAGCAGCGCTAATATTTTATACATCATCATTGCTTACTCCGGCGTTATTTTTAGTTGACGAAAAATAACGACGTTTAACATATGTCACTAGCAATCCTGCGCCTATTATCAATGGTGCTAACCAAAATAAGTGAATAAGTGAAGACATAGGATCGCTATGATCATGCCCTTCATGCGCAAAACTTTGCATAGAGATAACCAAGCCAGTCAGTAAAATGAGTAATTGATACATGATAATTTTTCCTTGTTAATGAATAGAGCTAGTCGCTTGTGCAATAATTTTTTCTAGCAATGGCAGTTGCTCACGACAGCCATCACAAATTTTATGGTTCTTAGTAAATAATAAAATCGGCGGTAGCGTTAAACCCATGCCTTTAAAAGCCGTGAACTTAACATCGTCATTAAAATGCTTAGATTCAGATACCGCGACCAAATACTCATGGGGAGTCATTAAAAACTTCAGCGACAAATCTAAATTACCAAAGGTTTCATACAATAAAGCCAAATTATGGCAAGCGCAGATCCACGCCATCAGTACATCAGAAGACTGTGGCTCTTCATGACAAGCCAAGCTCAATAAATCATAAGCCTGCCAGTAAAAAGCTTCCGCTTGATTTAATTGCTTATCGTGAAAACATTCATTACCAAGTGTTAGCAATGACTGCCATTGAGCGTGTTCCATCATACTCATCCCTATTTCACCTGAGACAAATAGGCACTTACACGCGCTTTGTTCATTGCCACGCCAGTACTAAGCGTTGACCAATCTTTGTTTACTTGTTCGATATTTTCCGCATCACCAACTTGAATAACACCCCACATACCGAGCACAAAATGCGGTGTACATTTGTAGAGATAAACACCATTTACATTGAAGGTATGGCTATATTTCTGCCCCATTGGGCTGACAAACTTTGCTGCTTTTTCAGGAATAGAAATTGACTCAACATTATGAGATGGATCTGCTGGAATAAAAGTAACCGAATCCCCTAGTGCTATTTTTAAATAACCTGGCGACATAATCATATTTTGGCCATTATCATCGCTAGTCAATAACTTTACCTGATGATTTTTAGCGTAAGCGGTAGCATTCAAAGCAATAGCCAAAACAACAGCTAAAGCAATAGTCCAAATAGTCATTACCTTCTTCATAGATATCCTTATTAAAAACAACTTAAATCAAATGATAATCATTCTCATTAATATTTACAAGGGTTTATTTAAAGGAAAAATAGAGAGGGTATTTTACTATTGATTTTAACTGCAATTATACCAACCGGACTAATTTATTGATCACTTAGCGAGAATTAAAAGGCTTACAGGCAAGACATTGATTGAAGAGAATGGCTATTCCCTTATCAAAATCAATAACGCCGCATGTAGGCTTTTTAAACTCGCCCTTCGGGAGCTCATTAGCAAACTAATAACAGCACAAAATGAATGAAATATAGAGTAACTATGTTTAACGCATTTTGCTTGTTTTAAGCTCGCTAATGTAGTTCTAAGTTAACCGATAAGTTAATCCGTTTGGTATTAACTGCATTAAAGTCAGGAGTTTCTTCTATAACAATGCTTATACATGCTTCATGTAATGCCATGTAATGGTTATTACGCTCGCTCAGCCGCTATTATGCCGCATAGCGAAAAATTGAAAAGAAATGAAAAGTGGCTGTAAATTGGAGAATATCATGAGCGTACCTAAATCATTTATAAGTTATATGAAAACGATGCGTGACTATTATAAATCTGGCGTACCATGCACAGATCCATTACCAGTAGGTTTTCACTTTGATGATATAGAAATTAAGACTGATTTATATTGCTTTTTCAGTAAAGAAGATGATCTTATTACAGCGAAGAAAGACTTAGAAAATAACATGACTAAAAAATATTTTACTAGCAGTAAGCATGAAAATAAAAATACAACAACGGCCATTGAAATAGCAATAGAAGAAAGTGATACCGCAGCAAGCATAGAACAATCAGATCAGCCAAAACAAACTGAGCTGTTCGCGCGTACTGACATTATTACCCTTGAATTATTTGAACCCAATAACATGAAAAGTAAACGCTATAGTAAGTCAGAAAGAAAAGCAGAAAAACATCCAGAGCAAAAACCACGCTTAACCATTGCCGAAAAAATTAGCCGTATTTTTTCTAATAAGCAGTAACAATAAAATAGTACCCTGCCAAAAAATTGTTAAGAGGCACTAAAACAACACTAAAAAAATTTAGCGTCAATGCATTATTTACCCATTAAGCTCCTCACTGACTACTCTGGAAAATATTTAACCTGAACTCTCGATAATGAGTGGTTGATATTCAAGTGAATCAAGCACTTTGGCAGCAAAGTAAATACTATAGCAAGGTGAACATTATTTACTTATATTATTGCTCAATAATACAACGTCTCTTGTGTGTTAACTCATTAATCATGCTAGAAAAATTTGGCGAACTTATCATAAACCGTTATGATAAATTCATTGTTGTAATAGATAGTAGGAATAATTTCAGTATCGATATCAACCCTTTTTATTTTTATTAATCGCCATACAGGCACCTCACAGGAATAACAATATGAGTCACGCAAAAACAGATAGCGAAATAACACCAGACAGCACTTTTTCTGTCCATATGAACTTTGCCCAACTTGCCGCCGATATTAAGCTGGCCGCAACAAAGCCAACAACGAAAAATCCTGAAGAGCTAAAAGTACAATTTAACGGCAAGGGCCATACGGTTTCTTATATTCCAGAAAACCTAGAGGATAAATATTTTCATTATACTTCAAGTGAAACCGGCCTTGAGATAATCAAGCCACCATTTGAAATCAATAATGGTAATACCGTTGCTTGTATCCTTGTAGACAACGATAACAGTGGCGCTAAGGGTAAGTGGAAAGGTATTGTGCAAAATAACTTTGATTTACAGCAAGTATCAAAAAGCAGCACACAAGTTATCTATAAAGCTTCGCTAACCGAAGGTGCAGATGACATTGATGATGTCATCATTCAGATTAGCTTTAAACTTGATGGTGAGAAATATTATGTGGCTTGGGATCCTCGTATCCGTGTTGTGAGGGGTTAATAAAGCTATTCTATGGTTGTACTCATTAATTGTTGATACTTGGATTCACTTTCTAAATTATTAAATAATGGTGAGTTTGATATTTCGGCAATGGAATAGTTATTTTTAATCGCAAAAGTTAAGTATTTCATTGCTGCTGAATTGAGATTTAATTGAGCATAAGCAGCAGCAACAGAAAACTGATTTTCACCAAGATCATTTTCATTAATTTGTTGAGCATAAAAATGTACTTTATCGCTATTACCTATATTGGCATGATAATACGCTAAAGAGGCAATCGCTGCTTTATCATTGATATTAAGCCCAAGTGCTTGCTCTGCCAGCATTATTGCATGTCTAAATGATTCTTCATATTTATCATTATTAGCAAAACGATAAGCATCGGCTAAATTGCCCCAACTCATATAATCATGATTGTTTAAGGCGATCATACTTTCAAAAGCTTCAACCGCTTTATCATAATTTTTCAAAATGAAATAGGAAGTGCCAAGGTTTGAATAAGCAATATAATCAGGTTTAACTTTTACTGCTTTTTTAGCCGCTAAAATTGCTTTTTTAAAATCACCATTAAGATAATGACAAGCGCTAATATTTAAATAGGCTATGTAATTATTAGGTGCTTGTTGAGCTAATAATTCAAAAAAAACTATTGCTCTGTGATAGTCGCCATTTTCAAAATGAAAAACACCTAAATCGGTCAATATAGTGTTATTATTAGGCATAATTTCATAGGCCTTTAATAAAATTTGTTCTGCTTTGGCAAAGTCACCTAACTTTACATATGCATATGAAAGCCCAGTATAAGCTTTCAAAAAACTCGGCTGTAAATCAATGCTTTTACTGAATAATTCAATGGCATCGGCATACTCCCCTTGATTAAACCTAAGTTCTCCTTGCAAATAGCTGAGCAGCGGATGCTCACTTGCGACCAATATTAATTGTTCAACCGTTTTAACCATAAGTGCTAATAAGCGTACATCTTTGGTGGTAATAAAACTACGTAATTGCGCTTCCGCCAAACCAACATAGGCATCACCATAATTAGAATCTATCGAAATCGCTGCACTAAAAGATTCAAGCGCTTTACTAATATTATCTTTATGATCAAAACGGTATAAATAACCTTGCCCTTGTAAATAATGCTTATAAGCACCATCAAAGTCGGGCTTTTGTTGGGCGAACTTTGCTGTTAATTCTGTAGGTATTTGCCAACCCAGTAAAGTCATCACCTGTTTTCGAATTTGAGTTTGTGCAGCAAATAAGTTATTGGCGTCAATAGTCAGTTGCTGTGATTTCAATTGCCGACCATCAGCGCCATTCACTAAACTTAAATGAATGCTACGGGTAGAGCCCATATGTTGAATGCTGCCAGTGATAATAAAATCGACACCATATTTGTTGTAAATTCCTGCCACGCTCGGGTCTTCAAGCTTGCTAATTTCGCTAGTTGGCAATACCCAAGTGCTACCGTCACCTTGCTGGTAACCGACTTCCGCTAAATCACTACTGAGCATGGTCGCCACACCATCACTGAATATTTGTAACACTGGATCGCCACTAATGTTATCAAACGGTAAAAAGGCAATTTTTTTCGACTCAATTAATTGCCGGGCAATCAACTCTTGGGTGCTCGGCGGAAATAACGTGCTACGAACATTCCAAGCTAACACCGCGATAACAGGGAGTACTAGTAAAGTTTTCGTTAGCCAATGCTGTTGCTGCCACCAATTTTTTTTCTGGTTTATCGCGTCATCGATTACCGCAATGTCTTTTACAAGTTCAGTCGCACTTTGGTAGCGCGCTGATGGCGTGCTCGCCAGTAATTTGTCGACCACAGCAATTAATTCGCTTGGCAGTTTTGCTTGTTGTTTCGTTTTTCGTTCCGCGTCAAATTCGGTTAACGGCGTATATTGCCCTGTGCTGATCGCCTGCCTAATTTGCGCTAAATTCAAACCCAAAAAAGGTTTAACGCCCGTTAGCATTTCATATAAAACAATGCCAAAAGAAAACAAGTCAGAGCGGGCATCGCTACCATGCCCCTGAATTTGCTCTGGCGACATATATTGCGGCGAACCGACAATAATACTTGCCTCTGCTTCGGCTAAATCTACTGATGGCGCTTGTTCTGTTAAAGGCTCTTTTTCTACTAAAGGCTCTGCTGATGGCGCTGAGCCGATAAGTCCGGCAATGCCAAAGTCGAGAATTTTTACTCGCCCGTTAACATCAACCATAATATTTTGCGGCTTAATATCGCGATGAATAATATGCTGTTGGTGAGCACAATCCAGTGCCATTGCCATTTGTTTGGCATAATCAACAGCAATATTAAGCGCTAAGCCTGTCGATGGAATAACAGCATTCAACGGTTTGCCGTTAATCCATTCCATAACAATAAAGCTAGCATCACCATCGCGGGCAATATCATGTACAGTAACGATATTAGGGTGATTAAGCTGTGAAATGGTTTTTGCTTCCGCCAATATAAGCGGCTGCTGTGCTTGGCTAACCCGTAACATTTTAATGGCAACAAAACGCTCTAAGGCTAAATCTTTCGCCTTATACACCGCGCCCATGCCGCCTTTACCTAAAATATCGATAATTTTAAAGTGCGCCATACTGCTTTTTTTCAATTGCGCGGCTTGTTCATCTTCAGAAAGAAAAACCTGCTGGCTAAACTGAGTATCAGCTATCGACATCGCAATGGTATCGTTGTCGTGATTGGTATGGTCTGCTTGGCTTACTTCGTTGTTTTGTGTCACTTAGCGGTCTACTTCACTTAATTTTTTGCGGTAAAAACATCCATATCAGCTTAATGCCATACTTGGCTTTTACTCGTGTGGGTTTTAGTTTTTCTTATTATTACTTTTTCTTTTTCTTATTACTGTTACTTACCTAATCATTACATCAATTGATTATTGCCTATAATGTTTTTAGCATACCTTGCTAATAAGGTTAATCATCACATGACTATAACAATATGTCGATAAGTTACTGATGTTAGGCTTCAAATATGAGTTTACGGATATTAACCTAGCCTAATTGAGTAAGTAAGAAAAACTGACGTAATAGAGCTGCCGAAAAAGCCACTAGCAAGTTAATTTTTAGCCACTAAATCCCCCAAAACAAGCAATAAGCAATAAGCAATAAGCAATAAGCAATTGAATTATAAGAATATCGCAGGTAATCTATTATCGCTAACGACAAAAATTTGATGCTTTTTTATCATCATTTCATGTCATTTTCATGACAATTGTTTTGCACGGCAGCATCAGTGTTGTGCGTCATAGCTTGAAGGTACGGCTTAAGGGAACTACTGATAGCAGTGTTTTAGCAGAATAACGGAGTGAAATGACTAAAGTTAGCCAATATTGCAAACACGAGTATTGCAATTCAATTAAAGGAAAGCCGTTAAAGGCAAATGTTTATAAAGGAAGCACCATGAGAAATAGCACTATGCAAAAACGCCCCATAAAAAAGCACTTCTTAGCAAAATCATTATTAGCATTAAGCATTTTTAGTTTAAGCCAAATAAGTTATGCCAATACCCCAGTAGATATCACTACCAGCAATAACGCACTGACTCAACAGCAAGGAAGCAGTTCAAAACAAGCGGTAAAAACCTTTTACCTTAACTTATGGGCGCCCGACCAAGTCGCTCCAGCAGAAGCTATTCCAGTAGAATATGGCGTAAACTACCAATATCGCTATACCCCTGAAAGCCATGAAGTGCAAGCCGATGCCGGCGAACAACTTATTGCCTTTGAATTTCATCCTGACCTTAAAAAGCGCTATCAGTTTCGTTGGGTAAGCGCGGACCAACCGCAATTGGTCAGCTTTGATAAAGTTAAAAAACGTAAAATGAAAGTTAAGATTGACGCAGGTGCTACAGAGCAAGACCAAGATGTTTATTTTGAAGTTTGGGTTTATGATACCTTAACCGGTGAAGTACTGATGTGTGATCCAAAAGTTATTGTGATAAGTTAAAACGGTACATTCATTTGAAGTGATTCACCGATTTTAAATAGTTGCCTTTTTAAGTAATTAGCTTACTTTTAAGCGCTGTTTTTTATTAAACAGCACTTTCAACATAACAACCCACAGAGCATACGTAGTGCATTGCTATGCTCTTTTACTTAATGGTTTAATAGCTTAATGACTAATGCTGATTAGCATATTGGCGCTGGTGAGCTTCATCACTAGCTCTTTGATCCGGCATATTTTTAGTAAATTGGCTAGTATCACACTCAAGGCTGTCACCTTTAATGACTCGAAAAAACTTACTCGCTAAACGCAACTTGCCAGCATTACGTTCAATAATATTACTCGATTCACAGGCATTATTGAGGGCATCAACAAATTGTTTACGAATACGATAAATTTGAATATTTAAGTGGTTCGCTTCTAGCCCTAAATCTTTCGCTAATAATTCAGCGTATACCCAGCCTTGCTCGCTTTCATCGAGGTTTTCTTGCATATCTTTAGCGCGTTGTCGTGCCAAGCAAAGCGTAAGGTAATGATGACTACGGACTAATAAATCAATGCTTTCTTCACCATTTTGCATAAAAACATGGGTGCTTTCTTCATCTTGACTGGTTTGAAAAAGAAAGGTTAATTCATCAAGCGATGCGACATTAGGCCTGAGTAATTGGGTATCAGCAATGGTGCGATTTATTTGCAACTGCCATGTTAAACCGTCTATATCTAAGCATTCTTGGTCGTTAAGTTCATTAGCGCTTACTGACTTGCTCAGGTTATCGTCAAGGACTTCTTGCCACCAAGAATAGGTTTTATTGTTATAGCTTAACACCATATTATGTGACTTTTTGCTCGGTATTAAATGAAAATAATCAAGTTCAATAGCTTCACTGTTATGCTCAACTGGCACTAAACAATCACAAGGTGGATTGACATCTAACACTTCAAAGGTGTAACCCGACTTACTAGCAAAAGCGATAACATCACCTGTATGAAGCTGTACAACTTTATCGCCCAATAATCGGTTGCCATTGACCCAAGTACCATTACTACTCACATCACGTAAAAGCCAATGTTCGTCATTCCATTCAATAAAGGCATGGATTTTAGAAATATAAACATCAGAAATAAATGTATTCACTGAACTTTTCAGTCGCCCAAAACTATGATGCGATTGTAATAAACAATTTTGCTGAGTTTTCTTATTCATTAAAACGGCCATCGCGTTTCCTTATCTCGATATTTCGAACATTAATACATTGCATATTGTCGCAGTATTTATGATAAAAAATGCTCTCGAATTCAACTGAGCAAATAACTGCTCGACTAATTATCCTAGTGTGATCCAAAACGTCACTATTTTGCAACTTTTTTGCCTTGGCTTTTTTTAACCTTTAACGAGTAGTTGCGCTACAGCTGAGTATTTACGTTGAAATTCCGTTTTAGTTGTAATGCTGTGTAATATTTTTACTGGCTGTTTATGCCTATTGTTTTGTTGTATTTAACAATAAAAATTTAACAGTTAACCGTGATAATAATGCAATAAGGTACAAGGTAAGAGAAAAGTTAAGATAGCAATAACCTTGTAATAATAATCACCACAGACACTGATGATTGACGATAAGGATGTGAAAATGCAAACTCATTTTTTAAAAAGTGGCATCACTGATATAACGCCTGACAATATGAAAGAAGCGTTACAACAGGCAATAGAGATAGAAATTGCCACGCTACCGACCTATTTATCCACCTATTACTCGATTAACCGAACACCAAAACAGCCCGCACTTACCGCAGAATTTACCGAGCGGCTTTTAGCACAAGGTTTAACCGAACAACAAGCAGCAACTCAAGCGCAAGAATTCTCAGCCAAAATAATGGTTTTTGCCAATAAAGCCGGTGCTAATGTGATGAGCGTACTAGTAGAAGAAATGCTACATATGTCGCTCGCTGCCAATGTGAAACAAGCGATGTTTGGCGACCCAGAATTAATCGGTAAATCACCTAGTGTATGGCCAGCTTATTTGGCGGGCCACGAGCCACCTTTTGCTATTAATCGCGCAAAATTAAGCCATGAGCAATTAGCAACATTTTTGAAAATAGAAAGCCCTGAACGTCTTAAAGCACGTACAGTAAAGGTTGGTGCTATTCCGTATTACACGATAGGGGAGTTTTACCAAGGTATAGAAGATTGTATTCGAGATCATTATCGTGATGACAAGGACTATCATGCAGATCGTGCGCAACTTATTCCAGATCGCGGCTATTATGCACAAAATAATATCGACACTATTTATTATAACAAAGAGCATAAACCGGTTTATGAAAATTCAGCTGATGCCGGAAATTTAATCCATGTTGTTGACCAAGCTAGCGCACTTAAGGCTTTAGAGACTATTGTTGAACAAGGCGAAGGAGCCGATTGTGACTTTGATGATAAATCACATAATGAATTGGCTCACTATTATAAATTTAAACAATTACAAGATGAGCTAAAAGCAATCACTCTAGCGTTTAAAAAGCAATTTGGTGACGAGATGCAAGTGGATAAATATTTTATTCACAATATTAAAGATAATGCTAATACCACTGATTACCCACCCGCCATAGCATCAGTTTCTACATTAACGAATGCGGTATACAGCTACCTTTTTATTATGTCTCAAGGCTGTTATCACGCCGATGAACATACACAGTTTGAAATTTTTATGTTTGGCATTCATAAGACGATGCTATGGATCCTGAGCTCGTTATGCGGCGAAATGACTAACTTTACCTATTTAGGCGCTGACGGAAAACAGTACGCAGCAACCGCAACTTATGAAGAGTATCAATTTAGTTCGGCATCAAGTCCGAAAACGCAAATTATTGCGTTATTCAACCAAGCAGTAGGTGCTTATAAAGGCATAGCTTATATTGAACAGCGCATTCATGATTTGCCCGATGTTTCACAAGCAGGTTTTCTTGAAAAATCCAACACACCATTAATGGCGTAAGACCAGCTAATTATTAGAGGACAAGTGTATGTCGACATTAAAAGATAAACCTTTAAGTAATGGTTGTGGTAGCCAACCAGTTACGCCACCATCAAGCGATACTGCGGATATTAAAGCACCTTTAGAGCTGCATGCTTGTATGGGGTTAAATGCCTGTAAAGGTCATGATAGATTTGGTAGTAATAGTTGTGCTGGCGCTGGTTATTGCGCAACTGAAACCCATGTTTGTCATACATTGAATAATTGCGCAGGCCAAGGCGGCTGTGGCTTATTTGGTGATGGCGCGGAGCAATGTAAACCAGGAGCAAATGATTGCTCGTGGCAAGGTAGTTGTGCTACGCCTATTCAGGCTGAGCGTTTTAGTACCCTTGGCGCAAACAAAGATAAAAGCGTATGGCTATTGGCTAGAGAATTGTTTGAACAACGGATGAAAAAAGCACGACGTAACGTTGCCGAGGCCCCTTTTTCAGCAGGACCGCCGCAAGCTTGGCTATCGTCTTTTGGCGAATACGATTCTTGTGGAAATTCTGGTGATAAATCTTGTTCATTTGGCTTTAATAGCCCAGCAGAAAACACTCAAGAACTGGTCGATCGCAGCCGAGATGAACTGCCCAAGACCCTGAAAAATTGTGCTTGTGATGACAAAGATTAGCCATGCGCAATACTATTGCTATGACTAATGCGCCCCTTCAATCAGCCTCGCAAATTAAAAAGGCCAAAGCCAATTTAGGGCTAGGCCTTGGCTTGCGCAGTCAGCACTTTAATACTATTTTGCAGCATAAACCTGAAGTTGACTGGTTTGAAATTATTTCTGAAAACTTTATCGACTCGGGTGGCAGGCCACGTCATATTCTGCGTCAAATAGCTGAGCATTATCCAATTGTTATGCATGGCGTGTCTTTATCTATTGGTAGTACCGACGCTCTAGATCTCAATTATTTGACTAAACTTAAGCAACTGATTGACGAAATTAAACCTGCATGGGTTAGCGACCATCTATGCTGGACAGGCGCTATGAGCCTAAATACTCATGATTTATTACCTTTGCCACTAACTGAGGAGTCTTTGGCCCATGTCATTAATCGCGTGCACCAAGTACAAGATATTCTGCAACAACCTTTAGTATTAGAAAATCCAAGTAGCTATTTAAGTTTTACACAATCAACCATTCCTGAATGGGAATTTTTTAGTGCCTTAATTAGTGATACTGGTTGCGGTATGTTGCTAGATGTTAACAATGTTTATGTCTCTGCGTTTAATAATGACTTTGACCCTGTTACTTATATCAAGTCGTTACCACATCATGCGATAGTGCAAATGCATTTAGCAGGGCATCAACATTGTGGAGATCATATTGTTGATACTCACGATAGTCAGGTGACTCCTGCAGTTTGGCAATTGTTCAATTTAGCGTGGCAACTTACAAAGGGCTGTGCAACTAGCTTAGAATGGGATGGTAACATTCCTACTTTTGAGGTTTATCACCAAGAACTGTTAAAAGCTAAGCAGTTTATGACGACATTGCCTGATGAGTTTTTTTCAACAAGCCGTTGCTCTCAGTCAGCGGCAGCTGAATCATCTGCGATATCAAATCCGATTGATTTTATCGTGCATAAACAAAACCGCTTCCACCACACTCAGGTGGAAAAATGAGCCCGAAAAATAATAGCCTAATCGCTAAAAATAATACGGCCTTAGTCACCAAGAACAATGCGCTATCGGTGTTACAACATGAGATGCAACAAGTTATATTAAGTCCGCAGCTATACCAAAAACATCAAGAGTTTATTAACACTGAGATAAATTCATCAATAAAAATGACAGCCAAGGCACACGTGAGTGTTTACCAACGTAGTTATGTTCTAAGGCTGCAGCAATGTATGGCGAGTCAATTTAGTGCATTAAAGTTTGCTTTGGGCGATGATATATTTCATTTATTTGTTCGCCAATATTTGCATACTTATCCGTCTAAGCACTACAGCTTAAATAATTTGGGTGATAATTTTAGCTTATTCTTAGGCCAAACTCGCCCTGATGCTCAAGATGAAGTGAAAGAAGATTGGCCTGATTTTATGATTGAACTTGCCGACTTTGAATATAGTCTAAACTTGTTATTTGATTTAGAAGTCGCTAATAGCCCATTAGACCATGAACAAACGCAAGCTAATATAAATACCCTAGACAGCCAGTTAAGCTTAGTACCCATACTAAAACTGTTTTGCCATAAACATGCTATTTTCGATTACTACCGTGCCTTTAATGACGAGAAACAACCAGAACTTCCTCTACCCGAAGTGAGTTATGGTTTGATCATTCGACGTAATTATCGTTTAGGGTTAATAGATCTAAACTACGGCCAGTACTTATTTATGAAAGATTTAGTTAATGGCAGAGATATTGAAATAGCTAAGCAAAAATTAAATACCCATAACGGCTACCACAAAGAAAAAATTGCTGCTATTTGGAGTAATTGGCGCAGCTACTTTATTAAGATGGGCATATTTAATCAGCCATCCACTTAACCAACCTCAGTAGCTTAATTCTTTAAATACCTCCCTAACTAAAAACATATAAAATCAATTAGAGCCACTTGTAATAACCTGTAATGGCTGAAGTCTCTTTGTTATTGCATTATGTTCAATAACAGATGCCGAATAATTAAAACATCCATAAAATATAGTTATTCAGCTGATCTGTTCCATATTATCTTAGGAGTTAATCATTAAAAATATTTAATCTCCTGCATTTATGATAGAGGACCTTGGCATGAAAAAGACGCTATTAGGCTTAATAATGATTTTAGCCAGTTCGACAGCATTTGCGGCCAGTAAAACCCAGAACATGGAGTTTGGCATTCAAGGAAGCGCTGAAAGCGTCGATATTAAAAACCTAAATCAAACGCTATCGTTAAAAAGTTTTGATGCTTCATTAGGCAAGCTTACAGGCGTAAGCATCAGCTTATACAGCCAAATAAGCAGCCTTGGGACAATTCAAAATCTGACCGATAATCATGCTCGCGCCGCTTTAGACATTAGACTGTCAAAAGCTTGGAAGATCACCACATCATTTGGCACGGAACATCGATTAGGCAATGCTTTCGACATGATTTGGAGTGGAGAAAGTTCTAAAATGGGTACTTACACTTTAGCTTTAAACGAAAAATTTTCTTATTCTGCGGCCACTAAAGACGTTGCTATCAACTCGTTGTTATTTTCTGGTGATGATTTAGCCGCTTTTACCAACAAGCCTAGTATTGACTTTGCATTCTCTGCAGATGTGTTCAACGTTTTCAATAATGCCTCGATTACCGGCGCTAATGATTTTAGAAATAAAAACTCTGCTGGAGCATGGGGGAAAGTAGAAATTACTTACACTTACGATGCAGTAAGTGAGCAAAACTCTTTAGCACTTGTTGGCTTAACTTGGTTAATTTTACCGCTAGCGGCTAGGAGAGTTTTTTCAATCATTAGTTAACCTGAATTTTGGCTAATTAGAGAAAATAATGTTGAGTAAATACTACTTATTTAGCGCTCTAGTTACTTAATGGTTGATCATTAGCACCAAGCTTATAACTGTAAAAATAAGAGTATAGGCCTATTTTTACAGACCTATATTTAGCTAAAAGAATAGTAGCTGGAACGATAACAAAGACATATAAATTAATGCTCGTATATTAAAACTAAAATACTTAGAAAGTTGATATGAATAACTACTCATCGTATCCGGGTAGAATACTCATCAACCATTCAAAGTTATTTTCAACATATGTTATATCGACACTTGATGCATCTTTAGCCGCTTTACTCATAGATTCTATAGCATTTTTTTGGCTTGCTACTTCTCTTTCCATTTCATCTATGACCTCTTTGGGCATATTTCTTTTTTTCATTGAATCGATCTGACTTTCAATGGCGGCAGTGAAATTTTGAATTTGCATCAATTCTGGGTTTTGCTTTAATTGAACAGCATACATACTACCGATAACTCTATAACCAATATCAAGAAAGTTTTCAAAATTTGTAAAGCCTGCAGAATCAGTAATAGACTTTATTTGTGGATACTCGTCTAGTGATTCGACAATACGTATTGCTTCTTCTCTATCAAGTAGCATGACATCACTTATTTCTTCCAACATGGAGGAATTATCAAGATCGAGTATTTCAAGTTGGTCAGTAACGCTGAAGTATTTAAGAATTAAATCTTTTGATAGTGCTTGTTCTGCACTAGCCATAAAGCTCATGAATAATATAGAGACTGTTATTATTATTTTTTTCATTTTTATTCCTTTAAATTTTAATGTGAGTAAAAAATTATCTCAGGTAAACATCCTTACCTTTCAAGTTATTTGCTGTGAGTAATTTCTCCAGAGACATTCTTCGTTATAATATCTGACTGATTTTTTGTTAGAATTTTTACATCTCCTTCTATATTAGTTAGTTCAATTTCCCCTGATTTAGATTTTATTTTTATGTTGCCACGACTTTCATCAATTTCAATATGCCCTTTTTTATCAGTCACTTTAATAAAGCCAATATGACGCTTTATTTTGATATTTCCGCTGCCATCAGAAATTTTAATTTTACCGTCGGTATCACTTAACGTAATAACACCACTTTTATCATTTATAATTAAATCACCATCATGGTTTTTAATAATGATGGAGCCTTTTGTGTCGTTAACTTTTAATTTACTTTTTGTATCTTGAATGGTGATATCACCACTGCCATCATTTATGCTCATGAATCCGCTAACATTGGTAATACTAATATGCCCTTTCTTATCAATTATGCGTGCGCCTTTCGTTAGGTTCGATAGAGAAATATCACCATTATTACTACGTAAATCGATAAAGATGTCATCAGGAACAATTAGGTTGATATTAGTAATTGCCTTTTTCTGTGATTTTTTAGTTTGTGCGTCATAACCAAATTTCAGTGTCAGTTTATTTTTGTCTATTTTGCTATAGATCGTCATCTCATTTTCAATATGCTTATTGACTAATGATGTACTGCCAGACATAGCAATAGTGTAATTCCCCTGAAGCGACTTAATTCCTTTTTTGGCCGTAATATTGACATTACCATCACCATTAAAAATGAGTATTTTATTTACCCCTTTTAACGAATGATTCACGTTGTTTTCAATGGTAGCGGCATAGCTATTTATAGCCATAAAGAAGAGTAAAAAAAGCGATGTTATTTTCAAGAAACTGTCCTTAGTTAAGTGTTTATTTACTTAATGTACAAGCTCTGAATTGTGACAGCAACCCTGAATTTATTTTATTATTCATCTGTCTGGATTACGGGTAATGAGTATTTGATATTAAGTTGAATCAACAACTTAACTAGGTAAGCGAAAATTACAGCGAGGTTAACAGCTCTAACGTAACACCATTTAATTGTGTGAACGGTAAACAAAAGAGACAATTATCAGTTTAAAACATGCTTAGAAATAAAGCCTGAAATTTTTACAAACACCTAATTTACCATCATAGTGCTTGTAAATTAGGTACGGTAAAGCACCTTGATGATATGCCAACCAAATTTAGTTTTAACTAAGTGAGGCTCTAATATTGCGCCACTAAATGCGACTTTATCGAATTGAGGAACCATTTGCCCTCGTTTAAATTCACCTAAATCACCACCCTTTTTGCCAGACGGGCATGTTGAGTGTTTTTTAGCTAAAGTTTGAAACTTGGCTCCTTTGCCTAACTGCTTAATAATATCTTCGGCAATTTCTTTATGCTTAACGAGAATATGAAGTGCGTGTGCGGTAGCTGCCATGTAAAACCTTTTAAATACAGTTTGGTAATTAAACCAACTTTGAACAAATAGATGTTGTCGAGATTATTTTTTAACATCGATAACATGCAATAAACTTTCTTATTATAAATATTTTTTCGACGTTTATCACTTACCGGTTAAGTAACTTGGATGAAAAATTTAAGATGGTGTAGTCAAAGATACACCATTTATTGATTGTAACAATATGATTAGAAATAATTTTAGAAAACCGCTTGATTACCTTTCAATAATCAAGCGGTGTCTAAAATTGGTGAGATTGACGCATAAGCCGGGTTTTGTAGCTTTTCCTAAGAAAAGTGACAATCATTCGTCTAGGCTATAAATCGCTCTATAGCTCAAGCAACCTACCCGGTTTCCACGCGAGCCACGCTTATACTATTCAAACTTGCGCTTAAATAGTCATGAAACCCTATTTGGTCTTGCTCCGGGTGGAGTTTACCCTGCAATTACTGTTACCAGCAATCCGGTGCGCTCTTACCGCACCCTTTCAGCCTTACCTGTGAAACTTTCGAAAAAGTAACCATCGGCGGTCTTCTCTCTGCTGCACTTGTCGTCGGCTCACGCCGCCCAGGCGTTACCTGGCACCCTGCTCATTGGAGCCCGGACTTTCCTCCCCCCCATCTGTCTACCCGAAGGCACAACGATGAAGCAGCGATTGTCTCGTCAACTCGGCGCGCATTCTACCCCATATTTTTGTTTAGGTCTAAAATAAATATCGCTAATAGCACTCTGCTGATATAGTAATCTCAAAAACTAAGCTGGCTTACTTATGATCGAACTATGGCATTGCCACAATACTCGCTCACTTCGTGTATTATGGGCATTAGAAGAAATGAAGCTTAAGTATCGCCTTCACTCATTACCATTCCCACCACGAATTTTAGAACGATCATATTTAGAGACCAACCCATTAGGCACCGTTCCCTTTTTAAAAGATGATGAGACAACGCTAACCGAGTCAAGCGCTATGCTGCTTTATCTTGCTGAGCGCTATCAAAAAATAAATTTGACCGTAGCAACAACACACAAAGATTATGGTGCGTATCTAAATTGGCTATTTAGTAGCGATGCAACTCTAACATTTCCGCAAACATTAATATTACGATATGGCCAGTTTGAAAAACTAGAGCGTCGACAGCCACAGGTTGTCAAAGATTATGCCATTTGGTATTTAGCTCGATTAAAACGTCTAAATATACATTTAGAGCATCACACTTACTTAGTAGCAAATAAATTCACGATGGCTGATATTTCCATTGGATACGCTCTGTATCTAGGGGAGTTACTGGGCTTAGCTAAGTCATATCAGCCACAAACATATGCTTACCTACAAAAACTAAAAAATAGAGAAAGCTTTATTGCAATAAAAAATATAGGTCAAGAAATAAGTAATTACACAATAAAGTCTATTGAGTTATAACGTAGTTTTCATAGCAAGTGCGTATTCATATAGAGCATTCTTCTTTACGCCATAAATTTCGGCTGCTATTGCACATGCTTTTTTAGGCTTCATTTCAGATAATAATAATTTCAATGTTGCAACAACATTGGCGGGAATTTTATTTGGGTCAACTTTATGGCCTTCAATAATTAGCACCATTTCACCTTTAAGTTGATTAGGATCTTCCTGTAACCAAGCTAATAAGTTTTCAGCAGTATCTGAATGAACAGTTTCAAAAGTTTTGGTTAGTTCACGTGCCATTACAACATAACGCTCGCCACCGAGTACTTTAACAATATCTTCAACGGTATCAATTGCACGACGCGGCGCATCATAAAACACCATAGTACGTGTTTCACTCGCAAGATCATTCAATGTGGCTTGTCTCGCACCTGATTTAGAGGGTAAAAAGCCTTCAAAGGTAAATCTATCAGTTGGCAACCCAGCAGCTGATAAAGCAGAAATAGCAGCACAAGCACCTGGAATCGGTGAAACCGCTAAACCAAGTTGACGACAATGGCGAACAAGGTGAAAACCAGGGTCACTGATTAATGGCGTTCCAGCATCAGACACTAAAGCAACACTTTTCCCTTCTTGCAATAATTTAGCTATTTGTTCTTGGCGTTGTCGCTCATTATGGTCATGCATCGACATTGTTCTATTTTTAATACTGTATGCCGATAATAAGCGCTGAGTATGTCGAGTATCTTCACAAGCAATTACATCAACATTTTCTAGCACGTGAAGTGCGCGTTTACTGATGTCAGCTAAGTTGCCAATAGGAGTTGCGACGATATAAAGGGTACTTGGCTGAATAATTTGTTCTGACATATTAAAATACTTGTGTTGAGACTGAAGAGGATGAAGTTTATTATAAAGCACTCTTAAAAAGTACGGATTTCTTACCTTTGACACTGACAAAATGGTTTTCACCTAAAAAAAGTACTCTACTCGCGATCATTAGTATGATGTTACTGGTGAGTTGCTCGACAACAAAGTCAACGAAAGTAACTAAATCGTTACCTGAAAAAGTAGAGTTAGTTGAAAAAGTAGCAACTACACTGACCGCTAAGCAACTGATGGCACAAGCGCTTTCTCAGGATAGTAGTGCAGCAGTAGATTCGTTCATTCAAGCTAGCGAGCTATACTTGCTTGAAACTAAACCACACAAAGCTCTATGGTTGGCTAACCAAACCATGCCGTTAACGCAGCTCCCCTTAAAAAAATATCAGTTGTCTGTGATCAGCGCAAAAAGTCTATTAGCGTTAGAACAAACAAATAAAGCTTACCAAGCACTAGAAAATGCTAATAAAATAATAGCAACGACAAGCCTTAATCACGGTCTTTCCTACTATCAAACTTTAGCTTTGGTGCAAACAAAGCGAAACTTACCAATTGCGGCATTAAACGCAAAGTTAAGAGCCTTTGTAAAAAACCCTCAGGCGAGCACTAATGAAATAGACGCCATATGGCAACAACTTTGCCAATTATCACAGTGGCAACATCAACAGCTAGTGAAAATGGCTCCACCAAAAATAAAAGGCTGGAGTAAATTACTGTCTTTTGCTAATAAGTTTGGAAGTGATAATACGCGCTTTCAGCGTTATTTAAGTCAATGGCAACGGGAATATAAAACCCACCCAGCTCAGCATGTGATCACTCAATTACAGCAACTTGAGCCAATAGTAGCCAACGAAAATAAAAATATCGCGATAATTATCCCTTTATCAGGTAAACAAGAAAGGGCAGGAAAAGTCGCTCAGCAAGGCATATTAGCGGCTTATGACAATAACAGTGGTGCAACATTACATTTTATTGATTCAACAACCTTAGACATGTCTACCCTAGCTTTGCAGCTAGCAGAGATGAATATTGATGCTGTTATTGGCCCATTATTGAAAAAAAATGTTAAAAAATATTTGGCACAAGAAGCACTAACACTACCAACATTATTACTTAACCTTCCTACAGCGACAGTATTAAAACCGCATCAAGTTGCCTTATCGATGCGACCTGAAGATGAAGCCATACAAGCAGCAACCACATTAAGCCGCCAGCATTATAAGCGGCCAATTATTTTAAGTCATCAAGATAAAGCCAGTCGCCGTATTGCAAAAACCTTTAGCCAACAATGGCAGCACATTACAGACCAGCAACCTGAGATTGTATTTTTCAATAGTGACGCAAAAATGCAAAACCAGCTAAAAGCTAGCCTAGGTGTTGATTTAAGCCAGCAACGTACTAAGGACTTAAATAGTAGAATTAAGTACTCTATTAAAAGTGAACTTCGTAATCGTCGAGATATCGACATGATTTATATTGTTGGTTTGCCATTGGAAACTAAACTATTAAAGCCTTATATTGATGTTAACATCAGCCCATTTGCTGACATTATTCCGGTCTACGCTAGCTCTCGCAGTCACAGCACTAAAAGCGATAAAAGCGATAATCGCGACTTATCTGGACTAACCTTTACCGAAATGCCTTGGCAGCTATCAAGTAAGCAACAAAATAAAGCTTTAGCAGCTAAGGCTAAAATACTTTGGCCAAATCGCAGCGATAGCTTACAAACTATTTTTGCTATGGGCTTTGATAGCTTAGCTTTAGTTGATAAAATTTCGGCAATGAAAAATAAAACTTATGTCAGACATTATGGTCAAACCGGCATACTGCAATTGGGCCGTGACAATATTTTAAGGCGCAGCTTAATTTGGGGTAAATATAGTCGCAATAAGGTACAAGAAATTGCCGTTAACTAATAACTCGGTATCAATAGGTAAAGTTACTGAACAATTAGCGGCAGGCTATCTGGCTAAACAAGGGTTATCACTACAAGCTGCCAATTTTCATAATCGCGGTGGCGAAGTTGATTTAGTGATGACTGAAGCTGACACTTGGGTGTTTGTTGAAGTAAAATTTCGTCGAAGTAATAGTTTTGGCGGTGCAATTTCAGCCATTTCAGCTCAAAAACAGCAAAAAATTAAACAATGTGCAGCATATTATCTGCAACAAGCAGGATTAAATGAATATAATACTTCCTGCCGATTCGATGTTATCGCCTTGCAAGGTGACATCACCAACCCAGAAATTACTTGGCTGAAAAATGCCTTTTGATGAATAAAACAACGGAGCTACATCCAACATGTTAGAACGGATAAAAAGCAATTTTACCGAAAGCATTCAAACTAAAATCGCAGCAAGCGAGCTTTTGGCTGGGCCAATTGAACAGGCTGGTATGATTATGGTACAGAGCTTACTCGCAGGTAATAAAATTTTAGCCTGTGGTAATGGCGGTTCTGCCGGTGACGCTCAGCATTTTTCAGCAGAGTTGCTTAATCGTTATGAAACAGAACGTCCACCATTACCAGCTATTGCCCTAACAACCGACAGCTCAACAATTACCTCTATTGGCAATGACTATCATTTTGATGAGATATTTTCAAAACAAGTACGTGCTTTAGGTAATAATGGCGACGTATTGCTCGCTATATCAACTAGTGGTAATTCACGTAATGTCATTAAAGCGATTGAGACAGCCGTTTCACGTGATATGCCAATTATTGCTTTAACTGGTGGTGACGGCGGTGATATTGCAGGGCTACTTGGTGAAAATGATGTAGAAATTCGTGTTCCATCTGGTCGTACTGCTCGTATTCAAGAAGTTCATTTAGTGGTTATCCATTGTTTATGTGACATTATTGATACCACATTATTTCCACAAGCTGATGATTAATATGTCAATAAAATCTATTGTTGCAATTATTATTAGCGCGGCGCTTTTACAAGGTTGTATTGCTGCAGCCGTTGTTGGTGTGGTTGGTGGCGCCAGTGTTGCTACCGATAACCGTTCATTAGGCAATCAAATTGATGATCAAAAAATTGAACTTGATGCTCATAAAAGACTAGCCGAAAATGATGCTTTAAGCGCAAATACTAATTTGCAAGTTATTAGTGTTAATGGCAGTGTCTTAGTCGTTGGGCAAGCACCTAATAGCTACTTACGTGATCAAGCCATTAAGCTATTTAGTGAAATTAATGGTGTGAATCAGCTGCATAATCAAATTCGCATTGGTAACACCACGGCGTTTACCACAAAAACTAACGATATATGGTTAACTTCAAAAGTGAAAACGGCATTATTTAGTGATAAAAAGTTGAATGCCAACAATATTAAAGTGGTTACCGAAAATGGTGAAGTATTTTTAATGGGCTTAGTGACAAAAGCGCAAGCTGATATCGCCGTTGACATTGCTCGTAATGTTGGTGGCGTTAATCGGGTACTTAAAATATTTGAGTATATTAATCAATAATGAAGCATCACCATGCCTACATGGATGTAAATCGCCTAAACTCGGATACGCAAAATACTTAGTTTTCTGGAACAAATAGCTATAGCTGACGGTTTATCGATATGTATGTTGCTCATTAAATTAATGTAAGAGCAACTATCAAGGCACACTAATACCTTGTAAGGCAGAATGTCAGAGGAAGCATTAACGTAGGGCTAAGATCGCCAAGTGATCATGGCATACTGTTCATCGACGTGCATGTTCCAACAGAGATGTTGGTCATTAGAGTAATGCAGGAGCAATTACCGAGACGCACTAATGCCTCGTAGGACAGGATGTACGGGAGAGGCTTGAACATCGCCATTCATTCACACCCCTGTGATCAGAGCATACCGTTCCTCCTGAACATAAAAAAGCAAACCCTAAGGTTTGCTTTTTTCATTTTATTAACGTTAATTATGGTTACCTACCTTTTAGGCATTCCTTAATAAAGTTACTTTCAACTTGCTTTTTATCAGGTAAAAGCTCTTGTTCTAACCAATTTAATGCTTGTTGCCAACCTAAATCCAAACCAGAAAATAATTGGCTGTTCCAATGATCATATGCACGCGCTACATTAAGCTCTTCAAAAAGGTTTTTACATTTATCACTGTAATAAACAAATGCTATCGCTTTCAGGCCTTGATACGAACCGATTGTCAATTGAGCTTCATAGCTATAAGTGTATTTATTAATACGATTTATTAGCATACCAAACTCGCCCAAGATATGTGTTTTAAAAAATAGATCACATTCTTCAACCATTTCTAATGACATTATTACGTCATCATCAATTATCACCTCAACAATGTTATCAGCAAGTAAGGTAAAGTAACCAAAACTTAGTCTATATTTCATTTTGCTCCCTTGACTAGAGAAAAGAGTGGATACCTTTATTACTGTAGTGGCGTTTCCTTTACTATTTTAAATTACAGCCCTGTAAACAAGCTACCTATTAACCATAGTTTCTAATGAGCGTTATTCAAACGCAAAAACTATAAATACAAACGCTAGAAAGCTTAACGATTGAATTTTCAGCAGATCTATTCACCAAATATTTTATCAAACCATGACTTTTTCTTCTTCACATGCTTAGCATCATACTCACATTCACTTTCGTAAACTAAACCGCTGGTCACCGCTGGCAGTAATTGAGAGTTATCACATGCTTCACTTACTGCACGACCACTTTTGTTATCAAATCGGACTAGCTCAACATTAGTGGGAATTTTTTTTAGCCGACTTTGCACACCATTTTTTTTCATAAATTCTGCAAATAGCACCAAAGCGCCGCTACTCCCAGTTAGCTTGGTTGGCTTATTATCATCACGTCCAAGCCAAGTTGTTACTAATAGTTCGTTGTCATAGCCAACAAACCAACTATCACGTTGATCATTGGTTGTACCCGTTTTTCCTGCTAAATTTTTATCCTTAAGACGCCAAGTTAATGAGCGAGCAGTACCTGACTTAGCCACTTTAGTTAACGCGAAGTCAAGTAAGTATGCCGCCTGCGCTGATATTACTTGCTGCTGTTGCGCTTCAAACTGCCATAAGGTTTCACCGTCGGCGTTGACTACTCTTTCAATGGCATGTGACTGCTCTGCAGAACCACGATTAGCTAGCGGTAGATACAGTTGATTTACTTCTATCGGTGACATATTTAAGGAACCAAGTAACATCGAAGGTCGTGTAACAATATCGCCAGCGTAACCTAATAAATGAATGGCTTGTGCTATATTGTCTAACCCTAATTCCATACCTAAATTAACCGTTGGAATGTTAAGGCTAGAGGCTAAGGCATCAACTAAATGTACTTGGCCTTGATATTTGCCATTATAATTTTTCGGTTTCCATGCTTGGCCGTCTTCACTCGAAAGTGTAATGGCCTTATCTTCGATTAAACTCGCTAAGTTAAAACGCTGATAACGTTCTAGCGCCGCAAGATATACTGCTGGTTTGATTAACGACCCTATTGGGCGTTTGGCATGTAAAGCCCGATTAAAACCAGCATAGCCAGCTTTTTTACCGCCAACTAACGCACGAATAGCACCACTTTGAAAATCAGATACCACCATAGCTACTTGCAGCGCTGAGCCTGTTTTTTTCTCCAAAGCGGGTAACTGCTGATTAATACTCGCTTGTAACGCACTTTGTTGCGTTATTGAAAAACCGGTAAAAACTCGTACACCCGATTGCTGCTCATATTCAGATAAGTGCCTTGAAAGTTCAGCTTTTACCAACTGTAAATAGGCAGGAAATTTCTGTTGAGCAATACGACGAGTTTTTCTAATTGATAACGGCGATTCAAGCGCACTTTCAAACTCATATCGCGTAATAATTTCTTGTTGGTACATTAATCGCAAAACTAAATCACGGCGTTTCAATGTACGAGCAGGAAAGCGCCACGGATCATAATAACTAGGCCCTTTTACTTGTGCGATTAGCATCGCCATTTGCTCAACATTCAGTGATTGGATGGATTTACCAAAATAAAATTCTGCCGCTAAACCAAAGCCATAAATACCATTGGCATAATGCTGACCTAAATATACTTCATTGATGTAGGCTTCGAGCAGTTGGTCTTTGCTATAACGGTACTCCAAAATTAACGCCATCAGCGCTTCGTTAACTTTTCGCCATATGGTTTTATCGCGAGTTAAAAACATATTTTTAACCAATTGCTGGGTTAACGTACTACCGCCCTGCACTGTTCTTCCTGCTTTAAGGTTTTGATATAAAGCTCTTAAAATACCTAACGGGGACACTCCATAATGGAAATAAAAATCTCTGTCTTCTACCAATAAAAGCGTATCTAATAATTCTTCGGGTACCGCTTGTAAGGAAACCAATACCCTGTCTTCTTTACTTTCAGGTAAAATCCTATCCAGTAGTAGCGGCTCTAATACGATTTGATTCACGGCTATATCATCAAGATATAACGCCTTAATCACATTATTACTAACATCTAAGGTGATTTTTTTACTGGCTTCAATACCGGCGCCAAAGTCAAAAGCTCTACGAAAAATAATCGCGCGACTTTTAGATAAAGCAAATTCACCCGGTCTTTGAACTCGCTGTACTTTTTTATAGCGATTCGCCAACAATGCCTGTTTAAGCTCGGTAAGATTCAACTTACCACCGACCTCATAGCTTTCTAGCTTGCCGTAAACTTGCACTGGCACTTGCCAACGTTGGCCTTCAAACTTATTCCGAACTTTGCTATCAAGGTAAATGCTATATAAAGCGATAACAAAAACCGTTAACAAGGTCATTTTCAGCGTAAAAAACAATGACCAACGTAATGCTCGACGCATACGACTGCGCGCTTTAACTTCCGGCTTTTTGGAGCTATTTTTTTTAGTAGGAGTAGTTTTAGTTTGAGGTGGTTTTCTTGCCGACATACGCTATTTAGCCAGGCCTGTTTTATGTAAATATATGCTTATACTAATCTAGCAAACCGCATATCCCTAATGATTATTTTATTGAAATATACCCAAACTACGTGAGAATGCAGTTTAAGAGTTTTTCAAGTGGCTTGGCTATGTATTTATTAAATTATTCACAACAAACAAGCATCAACAATTATTTAGCGATATAATATTAGCTTCTTTTTTAAGTAAATATTTAGGTTAATTATGTCCGCATATAATATGTTAGTTGTACTTGGTTCAACGGCATCTGGAAAAACAAAACTTGCGGTAGAATTAGCCAAAATGCTCAACGGTGAAATTATCTCTGCTGATTCAAGGCAGGTATATCGCGGTTTAGATATTGGTAGTGGTAAAGATCTCGATGAGTACCAAGAAATCGAACATCATCTTATCGATATTGTCGACCCTGGTTATGAGTATAGTATTTTCGACTTCCAAAAAGATGTTATTGGCGCTTACCAAAAAATCACCAACAAAAAAAAACTCGCTATTATGGCTGGCGGCTCAGCACTTTATGTTGACTCCATTTTAAAAGGCTATCGTTTAGTTGAAGTACCTGAAAATGTAGCATTGAGAGCTTCGCTATCAACACTTTCTCATGAGACCTTAGTCAGTAAGTTGTTAACACTTAAGCCTAACTTACATAACACTACTGATGTTATTGAACGTGACAGATTGGTGCGAGCAATTGAAATTGCTCAAGGTGAGTTGGACGCAAAAGATGAAATTAATGATTTTCCAGCACTTAAACCGCTTATTTTTGCTATTAAATGGCCAAGAGAAGTCATTCGTCAGCGGATCACTGAGCGTTTGAAAGTGAGGATGGAGCAAGGCCTGATAGAAGAAGTAGCCCATTTACATAGCCAAGGAGTAAGTTGGGAAACTTTATATTTTTATGGTCTAGAATATCGATTTATTGCCCAACATTTACAAGGGCAGTTAACTAAAAATGATTGTTTTCAAAAACTCAACTCTGCAATTCATCAGTTTTCTAAAAAACAGGATACGTGGCTACGTCGACTAGAGCGAAACGGCAGCAAAGTTCATTGGCTTGATGGCGAAAAAAATATATTGTCACAAGCGATGGCGGTAATCGCACAAGTAGGCAAATAGCTTTAAATTAGCTATCCAAAATCACGATGTAAAGTGACTTTCTAAAGTGTCACCATTCAACTAGATCATAAAAAATAAGAACGACCATTAGCGATCGTTCTTATTACTGTAATCTAAATTTAAAAACTAAGTTAGAAAAAACCTAATGGATTAACGTCATAACTCACTAATAAGTTTTTCGTTTGCTGGTAATGCTCTAACGCCATTTTATGGGTTTCACGGCCAACACCTGATTTTTTGTAACCACCAAAGGCAGCATGTGCAGGATACATGTGATAACAGTTAGTCCAAACTCGACCTGCTTGTATTTTACGCCCCATACGATAGGCTAAATTCATATCTCTAGTCCATACGCCAGCACCTAAACCAAACTCAGAGCTATTGGCGAGCTCAAGTACTTCGGCTTCATCTTTAAAAGTCGACAATGAGATAACAGGACCAAAAATCTCCTCTTGGAAGACTCGCATATCATTAGTGCCCTTCAACAAAGTCGGCTGAATATAAAAACCATTTTCATGATCGCCGTCTAACGCTTCAACTTCTCCACCTAGCAACACTTCCGCACCTTCATCACGGCCAATAGCAATATAGCGCATGATTTTATCAAATTGCTCTTTAGATGCTTGCGCACCCACCATAGTTTCCGTATCTAATGGATTACCACGAACAATGGATTTAGAGCGTTCAATGACTTTTTCAATAAACTGTGGGTATATATCTTCGTGTACAAAGACTCGCGATGGACACGTACAGACTTCACCTTGGTTAAAATAAGCTAAAACCATGCCTTCAATACATTTACTCAAGTATTCGTCTTCTTGGTCCATCACATCTTTAAAAAATATGTTCGGTGACTTACCACCAAGTTCAACGGTAGAAGGAATAATGTTTTCAGCAGCACATTTTAAAATGTGAGAGCCAACAGGTGTTGAGCCAGTAAAGGCTATTTTGGCAATGCGAGTGCTGCTAGCTAGTGCCTGCCCAGCTTCTTTACCAAAACCATTGACAATGTTTAACGCGCCAGCGGGTAGTATGTCGCCAATAAGTTCAGCCAAAACTAAAATGGATGCCGGTGTTTGTTCAGCAGGTTTTAATACTACACAATTACCTGCCGCTAATGCCGGCGCTAATTTCCACGCAGCCATCAGTATTGGGAAGTTCCAAGGAATAATTTGCCCAACGACACCTAAAGGCTCGTGAAAATGATAAGAAACTGTATTCTCATCAAGATCGCCTATCGAACCTTCTTGCGAGCGTAAACAACCGGCAAAATATCTGAAATGATCAACTGCTAGCGGAATGTCAGCAGCTAGTGTTTCTCGCACAGCTTTACCGTTGTCCCAAGTTTCTGCTACCGCCAAATACTCTAGATTCTGTTCTATACGGTCAGCAATTTTTAATAAAATATTTGAACGTTCAGTAACTGAAGCACTGCCCCATGCGTCTTTTACTTTATGAGCGGCATCAAGCGCAAGCTCAATATCCTTTTCATTTGAACGTGGAATTTGGCAAAACACTTGCCCGTTGACAGGACTAATATTGTCGAAGTACTGGCCGTCACATGGCTCAACCCATTGACCACCGATAAAATTTTGATAGCGTGGTTTAAAACTAATTAAGGCACCATCAGTACCTGGAGCTGCATATATCATAGACTTTCCTTTAGTTGTATTTTTAGTCAATTGCTATTACCTTAGTAGATTAAAAAAATTTAACTATGCAATAAGTTCAAAAAAGTTGACTGCCAGTACATATAAAAAGGGCTTGATGATGATTAAGGAAGTGTTAGCAAAGCAGCGGAAAAACCCGCAAGTTTTAGTTGAAAACAAAATTAGCTTTGCAGGACCAGAAACCGAGTTGAGTATTTACGATACTTTTGAGCAAGCCAACCGAGTGCAATTAAGATCCGATCAGCTTTTATTTTGTGGCATGGTAACGGGGAAAAAGATTATGCATGATGACAACACTCGTTACGAAAGTGAGTTTCTGCCGCACGAATCTTTTGTTATGGCTCCTAATCACCAAGTAGAAATTGATTTTCCAGTTGCGAATATAGAACACCCCACGACCTGCTTAGCCATTGAAATATCACTTGAGCGCATCAACAAAATTGTTAACAGCATTGAGCAACAAACGCCATTGAATCAAGTTTACGGCCAATGGCAATATCATCAACATTTAGTGCACACACATCACAATGCTCAAACTCAAGGGTTACTGAATCGAATAGTACAAATTTACACTGAAAATCATCAAGACAGAAATTATATGATTGACTTGGCCATTTCAGAATTAACTGTGCGTTTATTGCGTCATCAAACCCGTGATTTCATTATGTCTCATAGTGAAAAAACGCCTGATAGCAACGGCTTAAATGCCGCTATTCATTTTATTAATCAGCATCTAGCGGCGAATTTAAATATTGAAGAGTTATGTAAAATAGCTTGTATGAGCCGGACAAAGTTTTTTCATCAATTTCGAATTCATTTGGGTTGTAGCCCAGCGGTATATCAACAGCAAATTCGCTTAAAAAAAGCGGCAAGCATGATCAAAAAAGGCCATCAAATAACGCAAGTTTGCTTTGAACTGGGTTATAACAACGCCAGTCACTTTAGCCGCTGCTTTAAACAATTTTTTAATCTTAGTCCCAGTGCTTATAAGAATCGGCATTTAAGTAGTTAAGCCTTTATTCCATAAATATTCAAATACTTAAACATTAAGGTGTCGCTTAGTTTTTCTCGTTGCTTCTGCATTAGCAGGATCATCCGGCCAATAATGTCGCGGATATTGTGCTTTCATATCTTTTTGTACCGCACGATAACTCCCCTGCCAAAATGCCACTAAATCTTGTGTTACTTGAATAGGACGCTTCGCAGGCGATAGTATTTCAATAACTAATGGAATTTGACTTTTATTCGCCCTATCCCCTACAGAAGGTGTTTCCGTCACACCATATAGCTCTTGCATCGGTAGGGAAACAATCGGTGCTTGCTCTAAACTATAGCGAATAACGCACTTACGCTTAGTTGGCCCAACAAAAAATGTCGGGGCGACTTGTTTAAACACCTGCTGCTGTTGGTAGCTTAATTGGTTAAGCAACACTTCTGAAAAATTAAGCTTATCAAGCTGATTTTTAGTTGTAATATCGGCTAAATAAGGTCCTAACCATTGCTCTAAATTGTTTAATAAAAACTGCTCGCCCACCTCAGGAAAATCTAAATGACTTTGCGTGCTATTTACCCAACGCCAACGTAACAAAAGTTGCTGACTGTCGGTATCAAACTTCAACCAATTAAGACCTTTCTTACGTATTTGTTGACACCAACAGTCAACAAGTAACTCTGGCGATATTTTTTGTGAACTATTTTCGTCTTTAATCACCAATGCACCAATCACCGACTGCTGACCCGAAATAATACGGTTGAGCTGATTATCAAACTTTAAGTGCGTTCTACTGGTCGTATTAACCACTCCCCAAGCGATTGCTTGTAGTAAATCAAACTCTGCTGCTAATGCGATACTGAGCGTATGTTGCCGTTGAAATAATTGCGCAGCAATAATATAGTTTTCTCCCGCCAAGGCATCGGCTTCATTCATCACTACGCCTTTACCGTAGGCAGTTAAGTAGTGCCCTTGGTTATTTCTCTGTTTTGCTATTCGTTCTGGATAGGCGTGCACTAGTATTAAACCACAATATTGAATAGGCAAATCTCCCCCAAGAGTACACAGCTTGTCTGCCGAATGAGTTTGCCGAATATTTTGAGTGCCTTGCTGACGTGCTAAACGAAAAAAGCGCTGAGCTTGTTGAATAATACGTTGATGATTGCCTCTTTTGGGCTGCTGACAAAGTTGTATAACGCGATGCGCAATATCACAATCATCGCTGCGCTGCTGCGCATTAAAAATATCGCGTTCTTCTAATAACGCAGCAAGTAAGCAAGCTAATGACAATAAGTGGCTAATATCTTGTTGCCGCTCTAGCTGTTGCGCACTTAGCAACATTTTTGCAAATCTTGGGTGACAAGGAAAAACGCTTACTTGTTTGCCGTCATGCGTTAAATTTTTGTTTTCTGAAAGCAAACCTAAATCAATCAACTCCTGCCAAGCAAGCTGTTCATGCTTACCATCAGGCATTTCTATCATCGGTAGTTGTGAGCAATCACTTGCTCCCCATCTTGCCAACTCCATCAACATAGGTAACAAATCAGCCTGTTGAATTTCACTAACGCTTTGTTCATTTCTGCGCTGAAAGTCATCTTTGCTAAATAAACGGATACAATGACCGGCTTGTAATCGCCCTGCTCGGCCAGTACGTTGAATGGCTGATGCTTTGGCAATAGCTCGCTGCGTGAGCTTATTGGTCAATGTTTGATTATCATAGATGGCGACATTTTCTAAACCAGAGTCGATGACTAAATCGACGCCTTCTATGGTTAAGCTGGTTTCTGCAATATTGGTTGCCAGCACGAGTTTATTCTTACCGTTTTGTGCAGGGGCAATGGCTTGCTGTTGCTCGCTAAGCGATAAGTCACCGTAAAGAGGGCATAACAACATCGACTCAGGCATAAAAGTTGATAACTGCTCAGCTAAATAACGGATATCACCAGTGCCCGGTAAAAATACTAATATTGAGCCTTGATGGGAATTAACCACTGATTTTAAAGCCGATAAAGCATGTTCACGCCATAGTCGGGCATTGGTAGGTGCCTGGTAACTAGTTTCAACAGGAAAGCTTCGCCCCTGACTTTCAAGGCAAACCGCTTCTGGCAACTTTTGTTTTATGGTATCTGTTGCTAGCGTTGCCGACATCAGCAGAATTTTCAAGTCATCTCGTAGACCTAATTGCACATCTCGGGTCAAGGCAAATGCAAGATCAGCATTAAGTGAGCGCTCATGAAATTCATCAAACACTATCAGCCCACAATTAGACAACTCAGCATCATGCTGAATAATCTGCGTTAAAATCCCTTCAGTTATCACTTCTAGCCGGGTGCTTTTCGATACTTTACTTTCATTTCGTAAGCGATACCCAACAGTCTCACCAACCTTCTCACCCAACTGTGACGCAAGATAACAGGCAATATTTTTAGCAGCAATGCGTCGAGGCTGAAGCAAATATATTTTTTCTCCAGCTAAACAATCTAATGCTAGTAACCACAAAGGCAACTGAGTGGACTTACCCGCACCTGGAGGCGCCGTTAATAATAAGGTATTGTGTTGTTTTAACGTTGAAATAACATCGTCTTTGATATTATCAATTGGCAACTTTCTAGCCGATAGCGTCATAATTTACTGGATATCACATTAGGTTTTATGGTTTCAATGGCGCTAATATTACCATAGCTATACGCAAACTACTTGAGGGCGAAACCTCAGTCATAAAGTGAAGTCGAATAAATATGAATAAAAGAATGTTTATCGCCTTGGATATAGCAACTACAGACAAATCAGCAATTGCACTTTGGCGTGAACAACACTTATCGCTGCCTTTTAAAATAATTCCACAGCAAAACTTCCATATAACCTTAGCTTTTTTGGGCGTAATTAGTAAAAAGCAGCAAAATGATATAACAAACATTATCAGTGAAAAGTATGTCGATATTAAGCAACGGCTTAGTAACTTTTTACAAGGTAACTACACGAATACAGACGCCTTAAAATTAACACTGCCACAGCTGGGACATTTTAACAAAGCACAAGTATTACACTTAATGCCTGCATCTTCTCCTGACTGGTTATCTTACCTAGAAAAAGTCATCACCGAGGTATGTCAGCAAAGTGAGATATTACTCGATAGCAGGGCTTACAAACCTCATTTAAGCTTATATCGTAAAGCAAAAACCCCCTTAGCATTGCCTGAGCCATTATTGCTAAACACTAAATTTCCGAATGGCTTTTGCCATCAACTCAGCATCAAGAGTTTTAGTTTGTATCATTCATGCTCAAGCGTTTCAGGTGCCACTTACCTCCCCATTCACACTTGGAAGCTAAATTATTAACTGTTGATTTTTATATTAATTTAAACTTGAAAAAATAGAAAAACCTGCTTACTTGGCAAGTGATTAAAATACTGCTATTTATTGTCACCCCGTTTGAAAAGGAGTTGGAGAATGGATACGTCAGTTAAAGGAGAATACTCGATTGCATCGCAGTCGAACATTTTGCAGGTAGATGCATTTGGCCCATTTAATAATAGTGTAACAGAGCAGTACATTGACGATATGTATCAGGCTTGCGAGCAATTTTCTAGTGAGCCATGGGGCTTACTCATTTCCTTTCACGGCAATAGCGTGTTTTCACCTGAAGCTGAAGCAGCACTAATTAAGGTCAATAGATACCGCGTTGAACATGGCTTAATTGCCAGTGCTAGCGTACTTATTGATAGCAGTACCGCCGATATTCAACAATTACAACTACGCCGAATTTACCAAGCCTGTAATATTACTTTTTACGTGTTTAGCGATGTTGGTAGTGCAAAATCTTGGTTAGAACAATACTTACTTCAAGCTCGCACAGGCTAATTACTCTCACCCTTTAAATTTAAAAAATCATCGCCATTCATTCACATCCCTGTGATCATGGCATACGCTCTTCCTGAATATAAAAAAACTGAAAAACTCTCAGCTTTTTTATCGAGTAAATTTCATTCTAGTTACGTTAACTAGAATGAAGTTACTATTCACCTGAAATTAAATCAGCAATAGTGGCAATACCAAGCCCTGTTGCGCCCGCAGCCCATAGGCTTGACTCGCTGGCATTATAAGCTGCGGCTAAATCAAAATGTAACCAACCCGCGCCGTCATTAGGGACAAAGCGAGATAAGAATCCAGCTGCATTGCTCGCGCCACCGGCACCACCACCTTTTTGCGTACGGCTATTGGCAGTATCAGCAAATACTGATGAACATTTATCTTGATGCCAAGGCTCTAAAGGGAATTGCCATAAAGGCTCTGCCGTTACCTGTGCAGCCGTTTGTGCTTTAGCTACAGTATTATTATCCAGTGAAAATAATGCAGAATAATCGCCACCAGTTGCCATGACGGCCGCTCCAGTTAATGTCGCTGCGTCAATAATTAGTGGCGCACCGGTAGCACCTGCCGCCATTAAACCATCAGCTAGAACAATACGCCCCTCTGCGTCAGTATTAGCCACTTCACAAGTCACGCCATTTTTATAAGTGATGATGTCACCTAATTTATAGGCATCATTACTTATCATGTTTTCAGCACAACAAAGATACAATTTTACGCGTTGTGTTAAACCTTGCTTAATCGCTAGCGCCAATGCTCCTGCAACAACCGCAGCACCGCCCATATCGCATTTCATATCAAACATTCCAGCACTGGTTTTAATACTGTAACCGCCACTGTCAAAGGTAATACCTTTACCGACTAAACAAGCAGCTACTTGCGTGCTTTCATCATTACTTGGGTTAAAATCTAACTCAAGTAAACAAGGCTCATTAACACTACCTTTGCCAACATTATATATACCCATCCACTGTTCAGCTTTTAGTGCGTCACCTTGAATAAGGCGAGTATTTACATGCTCTGGGGCTAATTCTGTAATGTAATCAGTAGTAAGTTCAGCCAACTTCAACGGATATAATTCTGCAGGTGTTTGGTTAGTTAAATCACGACTCCAAGCGTACACCGACAGCTTATTATTCAACTTTTCAACTAATGCTACGTCTCCACAAAAACTAATATTTTCTAACTTACCAACACAACTAAAGCCCAAAGCAAACGCCCATTGACTTGCTTCGTTCCAGCCTTCACCTGTTAGCGAGGCATGCGAAATTCCAAGTTTTTCTATTTTACGTGCTGCAGCCTGAATTTTTCTTAACGGGTAACTAGCATCTTTTGGTAAATACACCGCGATCTTATCATCAACTATTTGCACGGTTTTATCTTGTTGCCAACCTGTCGATAGATTATTTTCGCTTAACGTTATAGATACAGAAGCAGAATGCGTTGTTGTCATGTTCTCGCCTTTAGATTTAATTTAACTTAATTAATGTTAGTAACAAGAGTTTACACCATGAAGGCAACTATTTAACCTATACGCATAATTTATCTCTGGCTGAAATCATGAATTTAACTTTACAACCTAGCACCCTGATTAAGCGCTATAAACGTTTCTTAGCCGATGTAACCGTGATAGACGATACGTCGAGTAGCGATAAAAAAGTAACGATGCACTGTGCCAATACCGGTGCAATGACTGGATGTGCTATACCTGGCGACATTGTCTGGTATAGCACTTCAGATAATCTGAAGCGTAAATATCCCAATAGTTGGGAGATCACTTATACTCAAGCTAAGCATTGGATATGTGTCAATACGATTAGAGCTAACCAGCTAACCGAAGAAGCGCTCAACAATGATTTAATTAACCAGTTTTTATCGCATTCTAAACTAAAGCGCGAGGTTAAATATGGTGAAGAAAACAGTAAAATAGATTTTCAACTTTATGATAAAGCGGGGCGAGAAACTTATATTGAAGTGAAAAGTGTCACTTTACTAGAAGACGAACAAGGCTATTTTCCAGATGCCGTTACTGAACGTGGGCAAAAGCATTTACGAGAATTAATTGCCATGACAGCCTTAGGACATAGAGCCGTTTTACTGTTCGCAGTGTTACATAGTGGCATAAATAGCGTAAAGCCTGCTGAACATATCGACCCTAAATATGCACAGCTACTACGAAAAGCTCAACAGCAAGGCGTAGAAATTCTAGCTTATAAAGCAAGTTTTTCGAATGAAAAACAAAACTTCTCTATCAGCTTAGACACCCAAGTCGCGGTTATTTTATAATCAATGGCTATAAATTTAACGTAATAAGCTGTAATAAAGATTGACGGCATGCCTATAAACTTGCTAAAAAAGCTTGCTCATATTTTATTGCCATGGTGGATAAAGTTAATCGGTAAAGTATTATTTTTAACTTTTATTCGTTTTTTATAAAATTAGCCTTGAATTTCATACTGACCAGCACAATATTAAGTGCAATATTTTAGGTCAATTTAGATTGGCAGTTGCAACCAAACGATGAAGTTACAATGAAGTAACTATTTTTCATCAGTTTAGGTCTAGTAGCATTAGGAGAATTAGCATGCCAAAAAACAAAGCATTAGGTATTTTAGCATTAGCGGGTGTTGAACCATACGTTGAGAAGCCTAACGAAGAATACATGAACGATGAGCAACTAGAACATTTTAAAAAAATTCTAGAAGCTTGGCGTGATCAATTACGTGAAGAAGTTGATCGTACAGTGACCCATATGCAGGATGAAGCGGCAAACTTTCCAGATCCGGTTGATCGCGCAGCGCAAGAAGAAGAATTTAGTCTTGAATTACGTACTCGAGATCGTGAGCGTAAGCTAATCAAGAAAATTGAAAAAACCCTTCAACTGATTGAAGAAGATGAATTCGGTTTTTGCAAATCGTGTGGTATTGAGATTGGCATTCGCCGCTTAGAGGCACGCCCAACGGCTGACCTTTGTATCGAATGTAAAACACTACAAGAAATCAAAGAACGTCAATTAGCAGGTTAAGCTACTATTTATACTCGTTACCAGTCGAAATGTTATTTCAACATTTATAAGCGCTTTGAATGGTAACGAGTATACAATGATAGATATGAAATCTTTGCGATTACGACACCATCAAGAGTATCGTGGTCGCTTTGCTCCCTCTCCTTCAGGTTTATTACACTTTGGCTCTTTAATCGCCGCTCTCGCTAGTTATTTAGATGCTAAGCATAACCATGGTCAATGGTTAGTTAGAATTGAAGATATTGATCCTCCTAGAGAAAAGTTAGGCGCCAGTGCCGAAATACTAAATACCTTAGAAAGCTATGGCTTGAATTGGGACGAAGACGTTCTTTATCAAAGCCAGCAAAGCAGCCTTTATCTGGAAGTTCTAGCTAGCCTAAAACAGCAAAAATTAAGCTATCACTGTGCTTGTAGCCGAGCGAAAATTAAAGCCGACGGCGGCGTATATCAAGGCCATTGTCGTAAGCTAGACTTGGCAGCAAACAATAATGCCACTAGGGTCATTAATGCGGTAGCGACTTCTCAATATCACGACTTAATTCAAGGTGAAGTAAGCTGTGATAAAAAACTTGCCGGTGAAGATTTTATTGTCCGCAGAAAAGATAACTTATTTGCCTACCAGTTAGCCGTTGTTGTTGACGATATTTATCAAGGTATTAGCCACATTATACGGGGTTGCGACTTATTAGAGCCAACAGCTAGGCAATTAAGTTTTTATCAAATACTTAATCACCCAGCACCAACATTTGGCCATTTTCCTTTGGCAATAACGGATGAAGGTTATAAGTTAAGTAAACAAAATAATGCCCCCGCCATTGATGCAAAGAATCCTATACCATCATTAATCGCTGCATTAAGCTTTCTTGGTCAGCAGCCTCCTACCGAGTTGAATTATGCAAGTGTTGATGAGCTTTTAACGTGGGCAATAAGCCACTGGTCAATCAATAACGTGCCTAAATCACAAGAAATCGTTCTTTAAACTCTTCTTTATTAACAAACGTCGATTATTCACACTGTTTTCATTCTCTTTTAGCCTGCGCTGTTATATCATTGCGCGAGAAATTTTATGATAAAACTGGGGTCAACCATTATCAAAAGCGTGATCAACTTGTGTAAAAAAGTACTTGGAAAAACACGAAAGAGCCAATCGAAACAGCCATCATTTGACGAGCCAAAGATACTTTCTCGCGATCAACACCCTGTATCTAGAAAAAGCATAAGTCACAATGCCCTAAAAGTTTTATATCGCTTGAACTCTGGCGGCTACGACGCTTATTTAGTTGGCGGTGGTGTCCGTGATATTTTACTAGGTTTAGAACCAAAAGATTTTGATATTGCAACTAACGCAACACCAGAACAAATTAAATCGTTATTTCGTAACTGCCGTTTAATTGGTCGTCGTTTTCGCTTGGCCCATATCGTTTTTGGTCGAGAAATTATCGAAGTGGCTACTTTTCGTGGCCATCATGAAAATAGCGAAGAAAAAAATTGTCAGAAAACGTCAAAACAAAGTGAAGATGGCATGTTACTTCGCGACAATATTTACGGCAACATTGAAGAAGATGCTGAACGTCGCGACTTCACCATAAATGCGCTTTATTACTCAGCAAAAGACTTTAAAGTCTACGACTTTGCCAATGGCGTAGCTGACGTATACGCTAAACAAATTCGATTAATTGGTGATCCAGAAACTCGCTACCGTGAAGACCCTGTGCGGATGTTACGTGCGATTCGTTTTGCTACTAAATTGGATATGAATATTCAAGCCGACACGAAGGCGCCAATAAAAGAATTGGCGCCTCTAATGGCAAATATTCCGCCTGCGCGTTTATTTGAAGAATTCCTAAAATTATTCATGTCGGGTAAAGCATTAGATAATTTCCACCAATTGCGTGATTACAACCTTTTCCAATATTTTTTCCCTGCGGTTGACCAACAACTAAACCAACAGTCTCAAGTATACCTTGCTGACTTTATTTGTTTAGCGATGAAAAATACTGACCACAGAGTAAATACTGATCAACGTGTTACGCCAGCATTTTTGTTTGCCGCTATGCTTTGGTACCCAATGCAAGAGCAGATACAGCGCTTAAACAGTGACACGCAACTTACCCCACAAGACGCTTTCTTTGCTGCGTTAAGTGAAATTATGTCAGAGCAACAGCGTAGTATTGCCATTCCAAAACGCTTTCAAGCGGTAATGAAAGATATTTGGATATTACAGGACAAACTATCTCGACGTGAAGGAAAAAGAGCATTTAAAACCCTTGAGCATCCTAAATTTCGAGCCGGTTATGACTTTTTACTTTTGCGAGCAGAAATCGAAAGCGCAGGCAATCAAGATGCTGAAAAAACTTCATCATTACAAGAGTTAGCTAAGTGGTGGGGAGACTTCCAACACAGCAACGCCGAAACTCAACAAGTGATGATTAAGAGTGTTGGTCAAAGCAGAAGCGGTTCAAGAAGAACAACTCGTAAACGCAGAAAGCCACGTGCAGCGGCGGGTAATGAAGCGTAATGTCATTGGCCTATATCGGGTTAGGTAGTAACTTATCTGATCCACATGCACAAATAATTTCAGCACTAACCCAACTAGAGCAGTTAACAAACTGCTCAGTTACTCAAGTCTCATCATTATACTTCAGCCGCCCAATGGGCCCGCAAAACCAACCAGATTACATGAACGCTGTGGTTGCGCTCGAAACTATCTTAAGCCCTATTGAGTTACTTGATCAATTACAAAGCATTGAAAATGACGCCGGTCGAGTCCGTAAAGACAATCGCTGGGGTGCAAGAATATTAGATTTAGACATTTTATTGTTCAATGAAATGGTCATCAACAGTGAACGCTTAGTTGTGCCACATTATGGCTTAAAGCTACGTGAGTTTGTTTTACTGCCTTTAGCGGAAATTGCACCAAGTTTACTTTTACCTGATGGTACAAGTGTATTGCAACTGGCTAACCAGATTGAAAAAAATGGACTAAAAATTCATAGTAAATTGCGTTAGTATAACAACTCTAAAATTACTGATGCCCTGCTTAGCATCATAAACTATGGACAATACTATGGCTAAAATCACAACTGCCACCTTGAAGAAAATGAAACAACAAGGTGAAAAAATTACCACAATCACGGCTTATGACGCCAGTTTTGCGAAAATTTTCGATCAAGCAGGTATTCACGCCATATTAATCGGTGACTCATTAGGCATGGTGCTACAAGGCCATGATGATACATTACCTGTTGATATTGAACATATGGCTTACCATACGCAAAGCGTAAAGCGCGGTGTTGAAAATACACTGATTATTGCCGACATGCCATTTATGAGCTACGCAACCATTGAACAAGCCTACACGAACGCTGCCAAGCTTATGCAAGCAGGGGCAAGTATCGTCAAACTAGAAGGCGGACAATGGTTAGAAAGTACCATTAAAGGCCTAGTTGAACGCGGTATCCCTGTTTGCGCACACTTGGGCTTAACACCACAATCTGTCAATGTATTTGGTGGCTTTAAAGTACAAGGACGTGAAAGTGATAAAGCACAAGAAATGATTGAAAATGCAAAAGCACTAGAAGCGGCAGGCGCACAACTCTTGGTACTTGAATGTATTCCAAGTGGTTTAGGCAAAGCAATTACTGAAGCGGTTTCAATTCCAACAATTGGTATTGGTGCAGGTAAAGACACTGACGGACAAATATTAGTGATGCATGATGCCTTAGGTATTTCATGCAGTTACATGCCAAAATTTTCACGTAACTTTTTAATTGATACAGGTGATATTCAAAAGGCCATTGAGCTTTATATTACGGAAGTCAGTAATGGCAATTTCCCAGGCCCTGAACATATTTTTAAATAGTTATACCCAAGCTGAGTAGAAAAACAGTATGACAATGCAAACAACACAAGATATCGATACTTTACGCGCTACGATTAGTGCATGGCGTCAGCAAGGCCTTAAAATTGCTTTTGTGCCGACCATGGGTAACTTGCACCAAGGCCACATAACTTTAGTGGAAAAAGCTAAGTCTGTCGCTGACAAGGTGGTCGCGAGTATTTTTGTTAACCCAATGCAATTTGGCGCCAATGAAGATATCGACAACTACCCTAGAACCATGGCAGCCGACCAAGAAAAACTATTAGCTGCCGGTTGTGAATTATTGTTCACCCCAACACCAAGCATTATTTATCCTAAAGGTTTAGATAAGCAAAGTTATGTTGAAGTGCCTAATGTATCCGATGGCTATTGTGGTGAAAGTCGTCCAGGACATTTTCGCGGCGTATCAACCGTTGTTTGTAAGCTTTTCAATTTAGTACAACCTGATATCGCCTGCTTTGGTTTAAAAGATTACCAACAAGTGCAAGTAATTCAGACTATGGTTGAAGACTTGTCGATGCCGATTGAAATTATTCCAGTGGCAACGGTGCGAGAAGACAGTGGCTTAGCGCTAAGTTCACGTAATAACTACTTAACCGACGAAGAAAAGAAAATTGCCCCTGCCTTAGCTCAAAATATCCAATGGTTAGCAAAAGAAATAGTAAATAATAATGACTTTATTGGCTTAGCGAAACAAGCCGCGGACTACATAGACAACGCAGGGTTGAAAACTGACTATATTCATATTTGCCATGCTCGTACTCTACAGCCAGCAAGTGAAGACGATAAAGAGTTGGTCATTCTTGCTGCCGCACATTGCGGTAAAGCACGATTGATAGATAATTTGCAGGTATTTCTGTAGCTAGAAAAATAATTAAACAGTGAAGATGACAGACCTTTCATCCTGAACATAAAAGCTAACAACATTGTTATTAGCTTTTTTTATTACCATTAAATTTTGCTAGCATCAGCGCTAAGTCGCTTTAGACTATACGGTTTTAGCTTGGGCCATAGATAATAAGGTCGGTAAAAAGGTTTCACTTTCTTGTGCTAATAGCGTTTGTTCTGCTAACACATCCTGCAGGATTGTTTTTGTCGTTAACGGGTTTGCCAATACCACACGAAAAACCAAGGTTTTACGACCGTTATATTTTTGCACCTCTATACGAGTACGTGAAACAAACGACTTACCATTTTCACGCTGACGTTTTTGCACAAACTTAGTTAGCTTATCTAATAAACGATTAATACTTTCTTGCTCATCTTCGGCCGCTACAGCCAATAATGATTGCACGCTAGATGGATTATAACGATAAGTTAATAAGCACAATTCAGGTTGTGTGACCAACTCAAAATCTGCTTGTTGTTCAATTAACTGGGCAAAGTAATGTGCTTTTTCAATACTGGTATTAATTAACATTTCATAGCCAGGGCGGCTAATAACGTGCAACGCGGCATAAACCAACATTGCCATACCTGGGCGAGAACCTTCTAAGGTATGACTACCTAAATCTTTCGAGCCTTTACGTAGAATATATTCAGCATGATGTTCAATAGCAGCAACTGAAGCTGGATTTTTGAAAACCACCAAACCTGCGCCCATAGGTACATACATCTGCTTATGCGCATCAATAGTTACCGAATCAGCTAACTCAATGCCTTTTAAAAGCGGTCGATATTTATTTGATAATAGCGTTGCTCCGCCCCATGCAGCATCAACATGAAAATGTGCACCGTATTGCTGCGCTATTTCAGCCATTTTATCAAGCGGGTCAATATTGCCAGTTTCCGTCGTGCCAGCAACGCCTACTATGCTCAGTATGCGAATATTATCTTGTGCTAACTGTTCGCACTTAGCTTTAAGTAACTGACAATCAATTTTATTATTTTCATCTGTAGGAATAGCAATAACGCTATCTTGACCAATACCAAGTACATCAGCAGACTTTTTCAGTGAGTAATGACCACGATCAGACACTAAAATCGCTAAACCATCATATTGATAGTGTTTAAGCGCACTGTATAAACCTTCACGAGCGACACCGCGAAATTCACCATCAGGTCTTAATAAATTATTTCGTGCAACCCAGAGTGCGGTTAAGTTCGCGACAGTACCGCCAGAGCAAAATGCACCTAAGGAATGATTAGCACTGTGCATCCATTCTTGATAAAAAGGCTCGTCATCTTGATAAACTAATCGATGCATCATGCCTAGTACTTGACGTTCCATTGGCGTAAACGCCTTAGAAGTTTCAATTTTAACTAGATTTTGATTTAAACCGATCATCAACTTTGACAGCGGTAAAATAAAGTAAGGTAATGCAGAAGTCATATGTCCAATAAAGTTTGGACTAGAAGTGTGAACCGATTGCGACACTAATTTATCAAGCAAGTGGTGCATATGATCAGAAACAAACGCTGGATTTTCAGGAATTTGTGAACTAGCAAAATCTTTTTCAATTTCAGACAGTGCCTGTTCGGTCGCCGCAATGTGCTCACCAAGAAAACCCGCTAAATTTTGCGATATCTCATTCTCTATTCGACCTAATGTTGAATTAGGCGCAACTGGAATGGTAAAGATGCGATGTAAAGACTCTTCACTCGCTTTTGCAGCGCGTTTACTAACCGTCATACTTATTCACTATTTACTACTCACCCATAAGCAAGTTGTTTTACATAAGTGCGGCACTGTAATAAAATTTTCGGCAAAAGTCTCGTTTTTTCAACTCAATTACGCTTTATAACCATAATATTGAAGATAAAGCGTGAAAATTAAGCCAGCAATGTCGCGGCGTAAACTAGCGCTAGCTCAACAATTGCTAAGCTGCTTAAGGCCATCATCAATACTGTTTTTTTAATATTGTTAGTCATGTTATTCATCCTAAATTACAAATTGATATACCGAGGTATAATCAACTTTCAGGCCAAAAACACAATCAATTGAAATATAAAGAAAAAACAAAGAGAAGCAAAAAATACAAATTTTAATATTAAGGTGATTGGCTAAATAAGTGTAAATCTAGCCAATTAGTTGGAACTTTAACTATTGCTAATTAGTTCTTAGCAATAGTTAATTGCCAACATACTTGACCACTAGCCTGATACTTTGCTTCGAACGGTGTTAACGGCTGCTCGTCATTAACTTTTGAAATACTACCGAAGAAATCCATAACACCAGCCGCAACCTGAAATTCTTGCAGGTATAACTGCCAATTACTGCGGAGAATTATTTCATTACCTACGGCAATAATTTGCGGGAAAACCGCACTACCATGCCAGCGTCTTTGTACGTGTTTCGCTTTTGGCCAAGGATTAGGATACAAAATATAATGCTTGTCGACAGGCCATTTAGCAGCAACAACCAAGCGGTAAAAGTCATTTAAATCGGCACGCACAAGGTGGTAATTATCAACAATTCCTTCACCATCATCTCGTTTAACGTCATCAACATTACGCGTAATGCGATGTGCTGACTTATCAACACCAATCACTAAAGCATTAGGGTTTTGTTTTGCTAACAATCGGGTACTTTGGCCAACACCACAGCAAGAGTCTAAAATCACAGGCCCTGAAAATGATTGCACAATAGCATCCATTTCATCGAAGGCTTGTTGCGTATGTGCCTGTATCGGCTTTTGTGACGGATGCTCAATATGCTTAGCAACAATCTCTGCTAGCTTTTCATGTATACCAGGTTGATTAGTCACAATGGCTTTAGAATCGCCGGTGATTTCTGTAGAGCTCATTACCATTTACCTATAAATTTTCAAAAGTTCACGCACTATGCTCAAGTTACTTGGCTAGATAGTGCGCGCTTAATAACAGCTAGCTTCTTAAGCCAATACCTTTAGTGATCAATACCATAGCGATTGTGTACAAGCTGACAATAAAAACACCTAGTACAGAGAAAGACAGCACTAAACTAACATCAGTAATTCCTAAAAATCCATATCTAAAGGCATTGACCATATAGACGATAGGGTTTATTTGCGATACGCCTTGCCAAAATTCAGGCAATAAACTAATCGAATAAAACACACCACCTAAATAGGTTAATGGCGTTAAAATAAAGGTTGGGATAATCGAAATATCGTCAAAGCTGCCAGCAAAAATAGCGTTTATTAGTCCGCCTAAAGCAAAGGTGGCAGAGGTCAATGCAACCGTTGCGATAATCACCCAAATATTATGAATTTGTATATCGACAAAAAACATTGCTACGAAAGTGACAATACTGCCAACTAACATGCCACGCGCCATACCGCCGCCAACATAGCCGGCAACGATAACCCAATTTGGTACTGGTGCTACAAGCATTTCTTCCACATTACGCTGCCACTTGGCACTAAAAAATGACGAAGCGACATTGGAATACGAGTTAGTAATAACACTCATCATGATTAACCCAGGCACGATAAATGACATATAGTCAAAGCCGCCCATTTCGCCAATACGAGCACCAATTAGTGAGCCAAAAATGACAAAATACAAACTAATAGTAATTGCTGGTGGTACAAGAGTTTGCACCCAAATACGCATAAAACGGTGAATTTCTTTATGTAGAATACTTTTTAGCGCGATAATATTTCTTGCTGCAATCATCTAACTTACTCCTCTATCGCACTGGTTGCTAATTCTTGTCCACTACCAACTAAACTAACAAATAGCTCTTCTAGTCGATTACTTTTATTTCGCATACTCAACACTTCAATACTCTGTTGTGTTAACTCAGTAAATACTTGATTTATGGTTTGACACTTTTTCACATCAACTTCTAACGTGTGATCGTCAACAACTCGAAAGCAAAAACCAGTCAATTGTGCTGGCTTGCTGTTAGGCTTTAAATCAAACACAAAGGTTTCTACGTCTAACTTAGCCAATAAAGACTTCATATCGGTATTTTCAACAATAATACCCGAGTCGATAATAGCAATATTTCGACAAAGCATTTCTGCTTCTTCAAGGTAGTGGGTTGTTAAAATAATGGTGATGCCTTGCTGGTTTAATTCACGAAGGAATTCCCACATTGAACGTCTAAGTTCAATATCAACACCCGCCGTTGGCTCATCAAGTATTAACATTTTAGGTTCGTGCATTAACGCTCTAGCAATCATTAGACGACGTTTCATGCCACCGGAAAGCATACGTGCGGCGTCGTTTCTTTTGTCCCATAAATCGAGCTGTTTTAAATACTTTTCTGCCCGTTCAACGGCTATTGAACGTTCAACACCGTAATAGCCTGCTTGGTTAACTAGAATTTTCATTAAGGGTTCAAACTGATTAAAGTTGAACTCTTGTGGCACTAGACCAATGAAGCTTTTAGCTGCTTCTAATTCTTGGTCAATATCATGGCCAAAAACAGCTACTTTCCCTGCAGTTTTATTTACTAGTGAAGTGATAATGCCAATGGTAGTCGACTTACCGGCACCATTAGGGCCAAGTAAAGCAAAAAAGTCACCCTGATTCACCGTAAGGTCAATACCTTTGAGTGCCTGAAAACCACCTTTATAAGTTTTTTCTAACCCTGATATTGTTAATGCCGATTGCATAGCAGATCCCAAAATATTTGCGTCCCTTTAAGGTGGGGGCAAGTTAAATGTTTTCAATAAGAAATAGTCATTGTTATCAAGCAAATTATACACACCACTTATTACTCTGCGAAATAAGCCAATTCATGTCGAACAAGCATAAAATTGCGATGAACATATTTGCCTTGTCATTGTATACAATTTACAGTTAGGGCAATGAAAAATAAGGAACGACTATGTTTACAGCCAAATTAACTCGCTGGTGTGCATTCGCCGCCATCTCGGTATCACTTGTTGCCTGTCAAAGTACCGCTGACAAATCTGCTACTGGAAATAATACAAGCAAAAATCCATTAAGCCTTGAACGTATTTACCAAGAAGGTGAGTTTACTTCTCAGTGGCTTGGCCGCATTCGTTGGTTAGCTGATGGCAGTGGCTATACCGCTGTTGAGAAGTCAGCAACAACCAAAAAAGACGAAGACGGAAAAGAGCAAAGTATTGGCAAAGAAATTGTTTTCTACGATCCCAATACATTGGCGCGAACCGTACTTATATCAGCGGAGCAATTAACACCTGACGGTGAAAAAAAGCCACTCGCCATTGACAATTACCTTTGGTCAGATGATCGTGCACAAGTTTTGCTTTACACCAATAGTAAAAAGGTATGGCGCTCAAATAGTCGTGGCGACTACTGGATATTAAATCTAGCGACTAATCAATTACAACAATTGGGTGGTAAAGACGTTAAAGCCAGTAGCTTAATGTTTGCTAAATTTTCACCTGATGGCAGCAAAGTAGCTTATGTTACTGATAATAATATTTACCTAGAAACGCTTAGCAACAACCACATTAGCCAATTAACCTCTGATGCCGGCAATGGTATTATTAATGGCTTATTTGATTGGGTATATGAAGAAGAGTTTTCTATTCGTGATGGCTTTCGTTGGAGCCCTGACGGCAAAAATATCGCTTATTGGCAATTAGATACCCAAGGCAGCAAAGACTTCATCATGATCAATAACACAGATGAACTTTATCCAACCTTAACTAAGTTCCCTTACCCAAAAGTTGGCGAAGAAAATGCATTGGCAAAAATAGGTATTGTAAACCTCGACAGCAAGAAAACGGTTTGGGCAAAGTTACCGAATAACTCGCGCGAAATGTACATTCCTCGCATGAATTGGTCTGGTAATTCAGAGCAAGTGCTAATTCAGCATGTTAATCGTAAGCAAGACACCAACAAACTTTATCTGACTAACCCTAATAGCGGTAAAGTTGACCTAATAATGACCGAGCAAGAAGAAACCTTTCTAGACTTTTATGATGACGCTCGTTGGTTAGAGAATGGTGATGATTTCATTTGGAAAAGTGAGCGTTCAGGTTGGAGACATATTTACAAAATTTCTCGTGATGGCACTAACATCGTCAACTTAACAGACGGTGCTTTTGATATTACCGATATACAAGCCGTTGATGAAAAGAATGGCTGGGTATATTTTATTGCTTCGCCAGATGACGTTGCTCAGCGCTATTTATATCGCAGTAAGCTAGATGGAACCTTATCAAATCAACGAGTAACACCTGAAGAATTTTCAGGTTCAAATCGCTACCAAATGTCGCCAGATGGTCAGTGGGCCATTCACTCTCATTCAAGCTTTTCTAAACCAACAAAAAAAAGTTTAATAAAAGTATCAGGCCACCAAAGTAAACACTTGCTGATGGCGAACAAAAAGCTAAATGAGAAAATGGCTGCTTTGGCAAAACCTGAACATGAGTTTTTTCAAGTAACTGCACAAGATGGCGTAGTACTTGATGGTTACATCATGCGACCTGCTGATTTTGATGCCAGTAAAAAGTATCCAATAATTTTCTATGTATACGGCGAACCTGCAGGACAAACAGCACAAGATAGATGGCGTGGAAATGCATATTTTTGGGATCAAATGCTAACTGAGCAAGGCTTCATTGTTGCCTCTATTGATAACCGTGGTACACCAGCACCTAAAGGAAGAGAGTGGCGTAAATCTATTTATGGTGCGGTCGGAATTTTATCATCTCGTGATCAAGCTGATGCACTAAAAGCAATGACTGAACGTTGGTCATATATAGATTCAAACCGTGTTGGTATTTGGGGACATTCTGGTGGCGGCTCAATGACATTGAACATGCTATTTCGTTACCCTGAACTTTATAAAGTAGGCATTTCTCTAGCACCAGTAGCCGATCAACGCTTATATGACAGTATTTACCAAGAACGCTACTCTGGTTTATTAACTGACTATGCAGAAAGTTATAAGCAAGGTTCACCAATTACTCATGCTAAGAACTTACAAGGTAAGTTGTTATTAGTTCATGGCACAGGTGATGATAACGTTCATTACCAAGGCACTGAGCGATTAATTAACGAGTTAATTAAACATAACCGTCAGTTTGACTTTATGTCTTATCCGAACAGAAGTCATGGCATTCGGGAAGGTGAAGGAACAACGTTACATTTAAAAACAATGATGACTGATTATTTTAATGAGCATTTAAAATAAGCTGTATTTGCGCTAATAATTGCCGCTCGTTAACATCTCAGTAAACATGGCGCACAGCTTGTATTGAAGACAAAAAAGCCTGCAAATGCAGGCTTTTTTATATACTAAACTTTAGTCAACATTAAGACTTACCTGCGCGTGATACATACTCACCAGAGCGAGTGTCAATTTTAACTACTTCGCCTATTTGCACAAATAGTGGTACACGTATTACAGCACCTGTTACTAGTGTTGCTGGTTTGCCACCAGTGCCTGCAGTATCACCTTTCAAACCTGGATCAGTATCTGTGATTTCTAATTCAACAAAGTTAGCTGGTTGCACTGAGATTGGCGAGTTATTCCATAACGTGATAGTAACGATGTCACCTTCTTTTAGCCATTTTTCATTCTCACCTACCGCTTTGTTTTCTGCTGCGATTTGTTCAAATGTTTCGTTATTCATAAAGTGAAAGAATTCACCATCAGCATAAAGGTAAGCTAATTCAACTTCCATTACATCAGCGCCTTCAAGACTTTCACCTGACTTATACGTTTTTTCTAATACTTTACCCGATATTAGCTTGCGAATTTTAATACGGTTAAACGCTTGTCCTTTACCTGGCTTTACGATTTCATTATCGATAATGTTACAAGGTTCACCATCAATCATTAATTTAAGTCCAGCTTTGAACTGGTTAGTGCTAAAATTAGCCATAATTATTATGCTCGCTCGTTCACGTTGTACACGTAAAGGTTAAAAATTGAATATAGAAATGCCGCAAATAATAACCCAAATCAGCGACAGATTGCACACTTCTTGGCAAAAAGAATTGGCAAATGTTATTACAGATCCAAAAACACTATTAGAATTGCTTAAAATTACACCAGAAGAGTATCAACAGCATTTCAGTGCTCGTAAATTATTTCCGGTTAGAGTGCCCCGTCCATTGCTATCTAGAATGAAAAAAGGCGATATAAATGACCCTATTCTCAAACAAGTTATGCCTCTTGACTCGGAATTCACTATCACCGATGGATATAGCCAAGATCCATTAGAAGAACACGACACAGTTGCTCCTGGCTTATTGCACAAATATAAGCACCGAGTGTTAATGATGGTTAAAACCGGTTGCGCCATTAATTGCCGCTATTGTTTTCGTCGCCACTTTCCTTATGCAGATAACAGCCCAAATAAAGTACGCTGGCAACAAGCACTAAGCTACATTCAAAACCATAGTGAAATCAACGAAGTTATTTTTAGTGGTGGCGACCCATTAATGGCCAATGATGAGCATTTACTGTGGCTAATTAATGAAATTGAGCAAATCCCTCATGTGAAACGTTTACGCATTCATACTCGTTTGCCAATTGTTATCCCGCAACGTATAACGCCAGCGTTGGTCAGCGCTTTAGCAAAAACTAGACTTAAATCAACTGTCGTTTTTCATATCAATCATGCCAACGAAATTAATGAAGACGTTATTCAAGCAATTGAACCTTTAATTGCGGCAAGGATTCCATTATTTAATCAAAGTGTGTTATTAAAAGGCATCAACGACGATGCAAATACACTAGCAGAATTAAGCGAGCAATTATTTGATAGCGGTATTCAACCTTATTACTTGCACCTATTCGATAAAGTACAAGGCGTTGCCCATTTCGATATTGACGAACAAACAGCTAAAAAAATTATTTTGCAGTTAATGGCGATCCTGCCTGGGTACTTAATGCCAAAACTTGTCAGAGAAATAGCTGGCGAGGCTAACAAAACACCAATCAATTTGGCATAATAGCGTTATTGAATAGACCAAACGAATATGAGTAATTATGAGCGAAGCTGTACACAAACAATTAATCGAAAATATTTCGATAATTTTAAAGAAATCATTGGCAGCTGATGCCACCTTAACAACATTGCGTGAAGCTAAACAAGCAGGATTTTCAGCAATATTTACTGCTGATGCAGGATTTAAATGTTCCGCTAACACTTTTCAACCTTATGTTGAAGAAGTAGCAAATGATTTAGTTTTTTGGCAAAAAACATCTGATCAACAAACGTTGATCACGATAGTTAAAAAAATTGAGCAATTGTTTAATGTATTAAGTAAATTTGAACAGAATTAATCATTTAAATTTCATAGATAAAAAACGCAGCTAAGCTGCGTTTTTTTATTTCTACTGATTAATAGCTTAAATAAACAGGCTATTCAGCGAAGGCATCTTTAAACCAATCATCAAGCATATTTTTTTCATATGACAAAAAGTGATTTCGATCATTACTAAAGCGACTATTGGTTAAAAATCGCATGTCTTTTAATGAAACATCTTCACTTTTCACGAGGTTATTATTTGCATCTCGCAATTGATATGAAAACTCCATACGCGGGAAATATATTTCTTTTACTAACCGCGCACGATCAGTCCCTGTAGACCGAACATCACCAGCTAAATCAACATTCGTAATATCCAATATTAACTTTTGATTTGCAGGCAATTGATTTGCAAGTTTATTAAAATATTTTTCAAAAGATTTAAAAGTTTTCTCTTTAAAATTCATTCGGTGTCTATCACCAGCATCAATATCAGCATAATTTTCTGGTTCAGTCCACTTGACTTCCAAGCTTGCCGCAAATGCAACTGATTGTTGCCCTAAAAATAGCGCACTACCGATTAAAAAAGTTGTAAATATTTTCATAACATTTCCTTCCATTTATTTGTTACACAATAATATTTAAAAAGGATCAAGTCCCTTTGCCATTTTGCTAACGTAAATATACCTATCATATTAAAGCTATTAGTTGGACTTTTAATATAGCAGACACAAAACTCCGCGCAATTAACATACAATTAACATAACTTATGCAACTATGCAACACGATAGTCATTTTCAGTTGGTGTCGTAGATAAATGACGCAACAAAACTATATAAGATAAGCATATTATTTGTCCGTTAACGCTTGATCCATTAAAAAGGCATTTTTAAACCAATCATCAAGCATTTTTTTCTCATAACCTAGGGATTGATTACGATATTTAAGGCCATTGTGTATCAAGAAACCCATATCTTTTAACGAAACCTCTTCACTTTTAACGACTATGTTGTCAGCATTTAGCAGCTGATAAGTAAATTTCATCCTAGGAAAATAAATATCTTTCACCACACGAATACGATTTATGCCACCGTGACGTACATCACCAGCCAGATCGATATTAGTAATATCTAATGCTAGCTTTTGATTTTCAGGTAGTCTCGCTGCTAACTTAGCAAAGTGTTTTTCAAAAGATTTAAAGGTTCTTTCTTTAAAGTGCTTTCGGTGTTCTTCGCCTGCATCAATATCAGAGTATTTATCTGAATTTGTCCATTTCACTTCAACATCAGCTGCTTGTACACTAGTAATAGGGCACAATGCCGATGCAACTATTAAATAGGCTATTGATTTCTTCATGGATATACCTTCTTTTATATTTCTTAAACTCAGTATAGTAAACCTTATTCGGTCAGGAAAGTGTGTATAAAATTGTTAAGAACACCAGTATTAGTGTTAATGAGGTTTATGAAATTGTGCTAACGCCATATTAATAACATAAATTTAACATTTGGCTCACAAGAATTAAAACAACGAAGTTCAAACACGGACTAACTTGTTTTTACACCATAAATAGGCTTTTTATTTCTGAGCTATATTCCAATAAAAAAATAATTTAATCGTCTATTTAAAAATACAGGATTCATATTCTAATGACTTAGATATACGAGTTACTAAATGAAGAGAAAATTTCAAACGAATGCTAAGTTTTAAGTAAAAAATGCCAGCATAAAAACTGGCATCCTTTATATTCAAGCATAAATAAATTTCACTAAACTTAATTAACTATAATTAAAACGTCATACTGACTTTTCCGTAAACATATCGCCCAGTAAATCCGAAAGGAGAAAAACCGGAATAAGAAAATAGTCTAGAGAATGTAGTGACGTCATCAACCAAATCTCGTGTTGCATCAGGGTAAACATCAAACAAATTATTAGCGCCTAAAGTAAATTTAATATTGTCTGTCACTGCATAGCTAACATCGAGATCAGTCACCCATTTTTCAGGTAATACTTCATTACGTTCAGGATTTTCTGACGGATCTTGTGTTTCGCCATAACGAGTTGTTCTCAAAGTAGTATTCCAGCGCTCATTATTCCATACCGCACTTAGGTTTAATTTGCTTTTAGGAGAACCCACTTCAAAACGGCGAATTTCATTACCTGAGAATAAATTTCCTTGATCAAACCCTGCACCTTGTAATACAGCTGGTGGATCAATGATGTTAGTTACTTCGTTCTTGTTATAGTTAAAACCTGCATTAAGTAGCAAGTTACCCATTTCTTCCATATCCATCGAGTATGTTGCAACAACGTCGACGCCTTTAGTAGTGCTATCAATGGCGTTTAAGAAAAATCGTGCTCTGTTAGCGTCAGTACCGGCTAATAGTGCTTCAACTTCAGGGCCGGATAGGTTATTCGATAAAACAATACGATCATCAATATCAATGCGGTAATAGTCAACTGACAAGCTAAACTCAGCCATTGGTGTCCAAGTAAAGCCACCGCCAATACTTATTGAATCTTCAGCATCGAGTCCAGGAGAGCCCAGTGCTTTGGCTACATCACTACTTGGCGAAAAAGTGCCAGTTTCTGTTGGTAAACCATCGACGAATACGGTAGAAATAGAAGTAAAGTGCTGTTGCTGTAAAGAAGGAGCTCTAAAACCTGTTGATGCAGAAAAACGTAACGCAAAGTCATCACTTAATGTCACTCGGTTCGCAATTTTACTATTTATGGTAGAACCGAAGTCAGAATAATCTTCAAAGCGAGTCGCAACCGTTAAATTCCATACTTCAGTAATGTCAGCTTCTAAATCAATATAGGCGCTAACGTTGTGTCGGCTATTATCGCCAGCAGATGAAGGTGTAAAACCAGGAAAAACTTGTGAGCCTGAAGCTCCAAATGGACCATTAACAGAGTCAGTTACCTCACCACCGCGACCAAATGTACCTCGTTCATATGAAGCTGTTTCACCAGCTTCAATTTGATATCCTTCGTTTCTATATTCAAAACCAAAAGCAACATTTAAGCTACTATCAAACATATCAACATCAAATTCTCTGCTAAAATCAGCATTCAAAGTCAGTTGATCATACGTTAAAGTACCGGCATCAAACTCAGTTTGACTGGCAGAACCCATTGATGTGTTTAGGCTATTAGTAACACCAAAATTGAATTCATCTTTACCGTAAACTGCCGATACATCATAATTAAAATCGCTAATATAGCCACGTAAACCTGTAGCAATTGAATAGTCTGTAATATCTGAAGTAATTACCGGCAAAAAGCCATCTGGGTAAATGCTTAATATATTACGAGAGTCTTTTGCACGGCGATAAAAACCACCGCTTTCCCCTTCTCTTACGCTATAAGAACCGAATGCATAAAGCTCTGTATCTTCATCAAGGAAATAGCCGCTATTTACAAACAATGCAAAGTCTTCAACTTCACCGTTGCCAAAGTTATGATTATACCTACTAATTTCAAGTTCACGGGGGTCTAGGCTACCATTTTCGCTACCGTCATCAATTCGAGCATAGTTTTCTCTTTTATCATAATCAGCACGATTTGACGCATTGCGTTCGCGAAACTCAACTGACACATTGACAAAACCATCTTCTCCAAGAGCAAAGCCTGAGTTACCTCTTAAGGTCAATGTTTGTCCATCAGTAACGTCTCTGTCGCCACCTTCAGTGAATAATAAATTACCATCACCATCTATACTCGTTGAAGTCAGACTTGGCACACCATCCATTGTTGTTACGTTGGCACCATAAGTTACAGATGCTGAGCCACCACTATCTGCCTTTTTAAGCACAATATTGATCACCCCTGCAATAGCATCCGACCCATACTGAGCAGCAGCACCATCACGTAATATTTCAATGCGTTCTATGGCATTTGCAGGGATAGCGTTCATATCTACAGCAGAAGAGCCTCGACCCGAAGAACCATTTAGATTCAGTAACGCACTGCTATGACGGCGCTTTCCGTTAATAAGCACTAATGTATGATCAGGTGCTAAACCTCTTAATTGCGCGGGCCTTACATGATCGGTACCATCTGTAAGCGAAGGCTGAGGAAAATTAAAACTTGGTAATAATGTGCCTAAAATCTGATTAGTTTCAGTAAGGCCTGTATTTGCAATTGATTCTGCATCGATAATATCGATTGGTACAGGGCTATCTTCAATACTTCGCCCTAAACGTCGCGAACCAATTACGCTAATTTTTTCTATTTCCTCAGTCGCTTCACCTTCTTGTGCAAAAGCGCTAGAGGATACCGTTATTGTCGACATAGCTATAGCTGATGCGATTAATGACAGTGTTGGCTTTATCATTTTATTATTAAATATCATATAATTGTACTTCCATTGTTCTGAGGTGTGACCAAAGATTAATCAATATATTCTTGTAACATAGAATTAACAAGGTTGAAAATGATACAAATTATTTTACTATTTGACACGTGACGAATCAGGCAAGCACTATTGAAATGATATCGATGGCATTATGCCGTGTAGAATATCATCATCTGCTGGCCAGCTAATTAAAAATTCATCCTAATCATCCATTTAAAATAATCTAAGAAAAAATATTAAAATATATATCTAAGCTTGATACTCACCAAAACATACGTTAAATACGTACTTATCTAGCCTTAGAAAGTAAGCCATTGAAAAAGTATGTTTTATCATTTTTCATGACAATAAAATAAAACTCTCACTCCTTTCAGCCATTCCCATTTTTTATTTGTACTCAAGTTAAAACATTAAACATTCATCTTTTGAATGTAAAAATCAAATTAATAAAATTATAGTTATTTATTAAAGGTAACTACTATGATTACCAATGAATACATTTGCGGTTTTAGCAACAAACATACGATATAGGGTTAAATCATGACTGCTCCATCTATGCTTGCGTCATATATCAACGGAAAATTTATCGATAGTGAGCATTACTTCGATAATATCAATCCTGTTGACGGTAGCGTTATTTCGAAAATATCTGAAGCAAATCATCAAATGATTGATGAAGCGGTAGCTGCGGCCAAAGCCAGTAAGTGGGCACAGCTCACCGTGAACGAGCGCAGTATATTACTTAATAAAGTTGCCGACGTTATGCGGGAACGAGAGCAAGCATTTATTGATGCTGAGATGGCGGATACCGGCAAGTCATTATTTCAGGTGCAAACGATTGATATCCCACGAGGTACGGCTAATTTTCGTTTCTTTGCCGACTTAGTTAAATTCTCTGCCAGCGAAAGCTTTATTACCGATACGCCACAAGGCACAAAAGCCTTGAACTACAGTGTTAATAAACCACTGGGTGTTGTTGCTATTATCTCTCCGTGGAATCTGCCTTTATTACTCGCTACTTGGAAGATTGCTCCGGCAATGGCTTGTGGCAACAGTGTTATTTTTAAGCCTTCAGAAGAAACCTCGTCGACGGCATTCTTACTGGCACAGGTTATGGATGAAGTTGGTATACCTAAAGGCGCTTTCAACTTAGTTCTAGGCCGAGGACATGCAGTAGGCGACGCCATTACCAGCCATAAAGAAATTGACGCTATTACCTTCACAGGAGCCTCGGCAACCGGACAAAAAATTATGGCATCGGCAGCAGCAACGGTAAAACCTATTTCTTTTGAATTAGGCGGTAAAAATTCTGCCGTTGTTTTCAATGATGCCGATATCGATAAAGCCGTTGCCGGTGTTGCACGTTCAACCTTCACCAATTGCGGGCAGGTTTGCTTGTGTACCGAAAAAGTTTATGTACATAGATCATTGTTTAGTGAATTTGTTAACAAACTCAAGCAGCAGGCAGCAGCAATAAAAATTGGTTACCCAAGCGATAAAGATGTTTTTATGGGGCCATTAGTCTCAAAAGTACATCAACAAAAAGTACTTTCTTATTATCAACTTGCTCGAGAAGAAGGAGCAATAGTAGAGCACGGTGGTGGAGTGCCAAAATTTGGTGACGCGCGCGATAGCGGTTGTTATATCGACCCCACGATCCTAACAGGCCTTGACGATCATGCTCGTATTAATCAAGAAGAAATATTTGGTCCCGTATGCCACGTTTCTCCCTTTGACGATGAAGCCGAAGTAATAAAACGCGTAAACGACACTCCATATGGGTTAGCAGCATCATTATGGACAGAAAACTTATCGCGTGCACATCGGGTAGCACCACAAATTGACGTTGGTTTGGTTTGGGTAAACACATGGTTTTTACGTGATCTTAGAACACCTTTTGGTGGCACTAAACTCTCGGGTGTTGGTCGTGAAGGCGGTCAACATTCCTTAGCGTTTTATAGCGAGCCAAGCAATATTTGTATCCATATTGATCAATAGAAAGTTCGCTAGCAGCACGTTAACGAGTACACATTAGCGAATAAATAATTGCTGAGTAAATACCCAGCAAGTACATGACAAATGAGTAAATTATGAATAATTCAAAGCAGAGCAAAGTGGTCAGAGGTAAAGCAACTCCTAGAGGAAAGTTCCCCCATGTTAAACGCGCTGGAGACTTTCTTTATATATCAGGTACTAGCTCTCGCCTACCAGACAACAGCTTTGCTGGTGTCGAAGTCGACGAAATGGGCAGTACAAACTTATGTATTGCCAGTCAAACCCGTGCAGTTATCCAAAACATCGCTGACATTCTTGCTTCGATGGATGCGAGCCTAAGCGACTTGGTTGAAATATCGACCTTTTTAGTCAATATGAACGACTTTCGCCAATACAACCAAGTATATGCAGAATTTTTTGATTTTGACGGGCCTACCCGCACCACGGTTGCCGTACATCAGTTACCACATCCACATTTATTAATCGAATGTAAAGCTGTCGCCTATAAGCCACTAGCGGCAATGTCACAAAGAGAGAATAAGGAAGCATCTGATGTCTAAAATGGCCGCATTTAATTTTCAACGTTGGATTGAAGAGCATAAGCACCTACTTAAACCGCCCGTAGGTAATGTGCAAATATGGACAGATACCGACTTGATGGTCACGGTAGTTGGTGGTCCAAATCAACGTACCGATTTTCATGATGATCCCGTTGAAGAATTCTTCTATCAACTTAAAGGCGACATGGTGCTTAAAGTGATTGAAGACGGCAAACATCGCGAGGTATTTATTCGCGAAGGTGATATATTTTTCTTACCGGCTCATGTTCGTCATTCACCGCAACGCCCAATGGCAGGCAGTATAGGTTTAGTTATTGAACCTAAGCGTCCCGACGGAGATAAAGATGCTTTCGAATGGTATTGCTTTAAATGTGACGCCTTAGTGCACCGAGTAGAAGTACAACTAAAATCTATTGTTAACGATTTACCACCACTTTATAACGCGTTTTACCAAGACATGGCAGCACGTACTTGCGATTCATGTGGCGAACTACACCCAGGTAAAGAACCACCGAAAGGTTGGGTTAGCCTTGAAGATAAATCGTCTAGCGTAACATCACCTGAGGAAAGTTCACCTGAGGAAAAATCATGAACGTAATTGATATTCACTCGCACTTTTTTCCTAAAGACTGGCCGAGTTTAACTGAACGCTTTGGTGGTGATGACTGGCCATGGTTACGTCATAGTGCTGATAGTAATGATGACAGCGCTATGTTGATGTGCGGCGAACAAGAATTTAGACCGATATACTCCGCTTGTTGGGATGGTAATAAACGTCTTGAAGAGATGGATCGTGATGGTGTTGAAAAACAAATTATTTCGGCAACGCCAATATTATTCGGCTATGAACGCCCTGTCGAACAAGCACTTTACTGTGCACAGTTATTTAATGATGCCGCACGTGAAATTTGTCAGATAAACCCGCAACGTTTATTTTCACTAGCACAAGTACCATTACAAGACCTCAACGCTTCATGTAAAGAAGCCTCCCGTGCTAAAGCAACGGGTCATGTTGGTATTCAAATCGGCAATCATGTTGGTTTGAAGAATATGGACGACGATACGGTTCTTGCCTTTCTTGAACATTGTGCCAACGAAGATATTGCCATATTCGTTCACCCTTGGGACATGATGGCCAGTGAGCGCACCAAAGATTACATGATGGGTTGGACTGTCGGCATGCCTGCCGAAACCCAACTTTCAATAGTTTCTATGATACTCGGTGGCGGTTTTGACCGAGTCAGTAGTAAACTAAAAATATGCTTTGCGCATGGTGGTGGTTCATTTGCATTTTTACTCGGCCGTTTAGAAAACGCCTGGCATCATCGAGATATTGCGCGTGGAAAGTCTAAGTATCCACCGAGCCATTACCTTAACCGTTTTTTCCTTGATACCGCAGTGTTTGACCACGATTCGCTGGAATTACTAGTCAAAAAAATGGGTTGTAACCGACTCATGTTTGGCACTGACTACCCTTTCCCATTGGGTGAACAACAAATGGGACAACTGATCAAAACCGCACCAACATTATCTGATCACGACAAACAAAAGTTGCTGGCGAGTAATGCCGAATCTTTTTTCGATTTAAGACCGATATCAGAGCAATTTCAAGTTTAGGGAAGTAACTTATGAAGCACGAAAATACACTAGCTTATGCACAGCAGCAAGATGCACAAGACCCGATGGCAGGTTATCGAGAACAATTTCATCATCCAGTTATCGACGGTAAGCAAGTTCTTTACTTTACTGGTAACTCGCTCGGATTACAGCCTAAAAGTGCACGTGAATATGTTAATAAAGAGCTCGACGAATGGGCAAAATTAGGCGTGGAAGGACATTTTATCGCGGAGAACCCTTGGGTTAGTTATCACGAACTACTCACGCCTGCTTCAGCGCGTTTAGTGGGCGCAAAAGAATCTGAAGTAGTTTGTATGGGCTCGCTCACCAATAACTTACATTTACTTTTTGTTTCCTTTTATAAGCCAACGGCCAAGCGTTTTAAAATTATCAGTGAAGCTAAAATGTTTCCTTCAGACCGCTATTTACTGGAAACTCAGGCGAGACACCACGGCTTTAATCCTGACGAAGCGATCATCGAAATTGCGCCACGAGACGGCGAATACTTAATTCATGAAGACGACATTATTGCCGCAATTGAAGAGCACAGCGACGAATTAGCCTTAGTATTTTTTGGCGGCATGAATTATTTTACTGGTCAGCTATTTGATATGGAAAAACTGACTAAGACAGCCCATCAACACGGTGCACTTGCTGGTTTTGATTTAGCACATGCTGCCGGTAACGTGCCACTTGAAATGCATAAATGGAATGTCGACTTTGCCGCTTGGTGTACCTACAAGTATATCAATTCAAGTGCTGGTAATGTAGCGGGATTATTTGTCCACGAACGCCATGGTGACGATACCTCTATCAACCGTTTTGGTGGCTGGTGGGGTCATAACAAAGAGCGTCGTTTCTTAATGGAAAATACTTTCGATCCAATGAAAGGCGCTGAAGGTTGGCAACTCAGTAATGCCCCCGTTATGGGCATGGCAATATTAAGAGCCTCTTTAGATATATTCGATGAAGCGGGCATTCATAACTTGCGTGCTAAAAGCCTTAAATTAACTAGCTACCTTGAGTTTATCTTTAACGATGTTGTGCAACAATTTCCTGATATCAAATTAGAGATTATTACGCCAAGCAATCCTGAGCAGCGTGGTGCTCAGCTGTCTATAAAACTTATTGGTACTGATAAAAGCTTCTTTGATCAGCTCACTAAAGCCGGTGTTATTAGCGATTTTCGTTCACCCGATGTCATCAGACTAGCGCCAGCACCTTTGTATAATAGTTTTGAAGACGTTTATCAGTTTGGCAACACTCTACATAGCTTACTGTCACAATGGAGATAGCATGACTCAATCAACTAAAACAATCACTATTGCCGGAGCTGGCCCTGTTGGCGCCCTGCTCACGGTTATGTTGGCAAGACAAGGCTATAAAGTTGACCTATTTGAGTCACGCGATGATTCGCGCCGCAGCGATATTTATCAAGGTAAATCTATCAACATCGCATTATCAGACCGCGGTTGGTTAGCACTTGAAGCCGTAGGAATTGCTGAGGAAGTAAAACGTGAAGCCATCCCTATGTATCACCGCGTTATGCATGACCTTGAAGGCAACTTAACTAGGCAAGCTTATGGTAAAGAAAACCAAGCAATTTGGTCAGTGTCACGTTCTAAAATAAATGAACAGTTGGTTTCACTAGCCGAGCAAGAACCAAGTGCATCATTACACTTTAATCACCACCTTACTGACGTTGATTTTGATAGCACCACGCTAACCTTCAATACCGAAGCAGGGCAAGTAATACACAGTAGCGACCTACTTTTTGGTGCAGATGGCGCGTTTTCCAAAGTACGCAGAAAAATGCAAGAAATTCCTCGCAAGCGTATAAGCTACAGCCTTGAATATATGCCGCAAAGCTATATCGAGCTCAATATTCCCGCGGGCGCTGACCATAGTCATCAGCTGGAAAAAGAAGCGCTGCACATCTGGCCACGTAAAGACTTTATGTTAATCGCTTTACCTAACCCAGACGGTAGCTTCACTTGTACATTGTTTATGAATCAAGAGGGCGAAATCTCCTTTGATGCTTTGCAAAAACGTGATGACGTAGCCGATTTTTTTCAAACTTACTTTAGCGATGCTTTAGCTTTAATCGACAACCCTGTTGATGAGTTTATCAAACGAAAAGCTTCACCTTTGTCGTTAGTGCATATTTACCCTTGGGTGGTTAATAACAATGTAGCTTTGATAGGTGATGCAGCACACGCCATGGTGCCGTTTTACGGTCAAGGCATGAATAGCGGTTTTGAAGATTGTCGAGTGCTAAACGAACTGATTTCTCTTCATAAGGAAAATCACAAGCAAAGTCACCAAGACTGGTCTGAAATACTGTCTCAATATCAGCTGCAACGTAAACCTAATGGTGATGCTATTATTGAACTTGCTAAGCGTAACTTTATTGAAATGAGTGACTTATCAGGCAATGCTGATTTTCAACTGTGTAAAAAAATTGAAGCTAATTTTCATCAACGCTACCCGAAACTATGGCTGCCTTTATACTCTATGGTAACATTCTCACCACATACGCCCTACAGCGAAGCACTGCGCATAGGCGATATACAAAAAGACATTATGCGCGAAATCATGGCGCTACCGAACATAGCAGAGCGCTGGCAAGACGAAGATATTTATCAGCATTTGCACGAGTTAACCATCAACCAAGATTTGGGGGTAAAAAACACATGAGCTGCCCACACCAGACAAATTACCGTGCAATAGAAGACTCTATTCACACGGACTTTAAAGAAGATATGTCTTATGGCGATTACTTATGTCTTGAGAAAATATTATCGGCACAGCATCTACAAAGTGATCAACACGATGAAATGCTGTTTGTCATCATACATCAAGCCAGTGAGCTATGGTTAAAGCTTGCCGGTCATGAACTTAGCGCAGCTATGCGTTATGTTAAAGACGGCGATTTTGGCAACGCTTTTAAAGTTATATCGCGCATGAAGCAAATCATCAGACAACTGACCCAGTCTTGGGATATTCTGTCGACACTTACGCCAGTTGACTACCTTAAGTTTCGTGATGATCTGGGTCACTCATCGGGGTTTCAATCCTTTGGTTATCGCAAAATTGAGTTCTTACTAGGTAACAAAAATGCTTCATTACTCAAAGTTCATGAAAGTAATCCTACGGTTCATAGCGAATTGAAAACCATACTTGAACAACCCAGCTTGTACGATGAAGTAATTACTGCACTGCATAATAAAGGCTTAAATATCGATGCCGGCGCGCTCAACCGAGACGTTACTCTGCCGTATCAAAGTAATGACTCAGTAGTTAACGCTTGGCTAACGATTTACCAAAATCCAGAGCAATATTTTGAATACTATGAGCTAGCAGAAAAACTAGTCGATATTGAAGATACTATTCAGCAATGGCGTTTCAAACATATGTCTACCGTGATGAGAATTATTGGTAACAAAATGGGCACAGGCGGTTCATCGGGCGTAGATTTTCTTAAAAAGGCGCTAGATATCAGCTTCTTTCCTGAGCTTTATACTGTAAGGACAAAACTCTAGGTTATTTAGATGACTTTCAGCTTAGTTTTTAACTAAGCTATTGATTAATTAAAATATCAAACACTCATGATTCAGTACTAAGGTTAACTAGCTGATGAATAGCTTCATCCTCAATAAGTAAATAATTACCTAACAGCAAGCTCGCTACTTTTTCTTTTATTGCTGCAGGTTTTCGGGAGTACATCATTCGCGCTAGCAGGGGAATAAAATTATTTATGTGTTCAAGGTTATTCTCAATTATTTCCAGCCCGTAAAAATTAATAATGTAAGACTCATCTTCCAACGCTAATTCTGCCCATTGCTTAATATTTTCTGGAAAGCGCGCAACTACACTTAAATACACTTCGCCCCTAATTATTTCAGCTCCATCATGCTTTAAAATCTCAGTTAGAACCTCTTTGCTGCTATCATGATCTAGTAATTTAGCACTATAAACTCCCAGCCTTCGTTCATCATCATTAGCAGATTTTAACTGCTGAAAAACATCATAATATTGAGGGTTATCGGTTAATAAAGGGCTATTTTGATAAGGTGATACATAGTTTGAACTTGGCTTATGAACAATTCCTAAACCTGAAAGTAGTGGCATTAACTCTTGATGAACTGATAGTGAAGCAATAATGTTTTCAATATCGTCCTCATCGAGACTTAATAAAGCAAGAATTGCAGCTTCTTTCAGTTGAATATCTGTATTCGCATTCACCAAATAAAACAAAAGAGGCATAGACGATATACTATGCAAGGGTAAATATTTTATTGCTAATAATTGTGATTCAAAATTGCCAGAATAAACCATTTTTTCGAGTTGACTATAATTGTAATTATCAACTAAATTTCCAACTAAAAATGGCTCAATGACTAATTTTTTTACATTACCTCCCTCTAATGCAAAAGCGGTATCTGCAGCTAGTGTATTTTTATCCACCATTGCAATAAAGTTAGTACTAACCGCAACAACTGTCGTACTTGAAGACTTATAAACGTTATAACTCAACATAAAAATAACCAAAAAAGGAAGCCAAAGTATAAAATTTCTCTTAATTTTTGACATTAACCATCCTCTTTTATCACTTTAAAAGTGCTAAAGCACTGCTAAGTGGTTTGCCACTTTTTCATCTAAGTTTTCAAGCCAAGTAGTCGGTATTTCTTGCAGCACATGGGTTAATAATTTTTTAGCAATATCCTTTTCAGCACTGCTACTTGAAGATATTAACAATGTCTTTGCCCATAAATAACTTTTAGCTAAAACTTTCTCTTTGTTGTTGCTATCAGCTTCAGTAAACGTCTTCCAATACAGCAGCGCTGTTGGTAGATAAGCTTGTTGATATTTCCCTAGCGCGGCTATTTCGTACCAATATAACGCCTGCTTTTCATCTACATTCATACCAATCCCCTGATCATAGAAAGTTGCCAACAAATACGCTGAATCAGGAGATTTAGCACTAGCAGCAGCCTGTAACCAAGTAAAAGATTGTTGATAATCTTGTGGGAAATATTGACCATGAAAATACCAATGAGCTAATTGGCTTTGTGCAAAGATAGAACCTTGCTGTGCAGATTTAATACACAAATTTTTTCCGGTTTCTACGTCTGCTTCGATACCATCCCCTATCAGTAATAAAGTCCCAGCATGACAGCCACCGTCCGCAATCCCATGTTCAAATGCATTTAGAAACCATTTATAACCATGTTTTTTGTTCTGTTTAACGCCTTGCCCTTCGATAAAACAATGGCCTAATGCTTGCATTGCAGCAGGCATATTACTTTTGGCTGCTTTTCGATACCATTGACAAGCAGTAGATCTAATGGGTTTTATCCCCCAACCTAAATCATAAATAAGGGCAACATTAAATTCTGCGAGGCCATTGCCTAAATTAGCCTGCTCTTTAAAAGCAATTAATGCATCACTATATTGTTGTTTCGCTAAAAGCTTATGAGCGTTTTCTAATGGCCCAGCCCAATCGTCAACATTATTTGCAAATACCAATGATTTAAAAGAGATAAGGAGAAAGAAAAGATTAAGACCGATAAATAATCGGCCTTGTGTCATTTTATATTTCATTTGGTGAGTCATCATTAACTACGCGAAGGAAAGATACCTTGAAGTGCAATAAGCCACGTTAATGATAAGTAAGGACCTCTAATATTAAATGCTTGGTTACCGCCAGCATTACTAATAACAGTATTGGATGTCGAATTGACCACCACACTCAAATTCATCTCAATAGCATTAATACTCATATCTACAGTAGGCGCACCGGCACTATATATATTCTCGCGACTAGGGCTATTAGCTAGTACAGCATTAGTTGGATCTGTAGTTGTACTTCTCCCTGCTAATGCTCGCAATGCTATAGTTGTTGCACTCGTATCAACTGTATTCGTGGTTGTTGTTGCTGCGGAATGACCATGCACGGGCATCTGCGCAATATTTAAGGTATGTGTTTCAGCGCCGCCCCTTTGTCCCAAACGGTAACTGCTCAAACCAGGTCCATTACCTTGGCCTATCGGAGATCGACCACGAAGGTCTGGTAAACCGAAAGATGTACGACCATCACCACCATAAGTTGTACCAAGTATTGAAAACAATGCTGTATTACTAGAAATAGACAATAATTGTCCTTCTGCCTTAGCCCAACTTCGAATAGCAAAATTCCCTCCAAAGGCACACATACCACCAATAAAAGGCTGAGATGAACAAGCAAAAGATTTAGTAGGTAGTATTATGGCAGCAATACTTACGCTCAAAGCACATGTCAGCTTTATTATTTTCAAAATATTCATTTTATTATCCTTAACAAAAATTTAATTAATAACTTTACGTTTTATTTTTAATAGCCCAATAACAGCAGCAAATAAAATCAAAGTACTCGGCTCAGGTACTGGCGTTGGCGTCGGAGAGTTCGTTAGGTTATCAGCTCCAACAACACGTATAAAAGCACTGCTGCTAGCTGAAAAAAGTGCATCACTTGTAAAGCCTCCACCATCCATTTTTAAAAGTGCGGAAAAACTATTTGTCGCTCCTGCAGCTAGAGTGAAATCAAAAAGAAAGGTGCCACTATCAGTTAATGACGCCCCAGCACTAGCCAGAAAAGCACCATTTTTTTCATCGCCATTAGCTGTATCTGAAGTTAAGTCAGAAAAGAAAATTTCATTAGAAGCGCTATCAAAAAGGTTAATTTCAGAATCAACAAAAGCATCTGCGCCATTTGCATTTACTGAGTTTGAAAAAACTAACTCAAAATAGATTTTATAAAAATCCGTTGCTGAATTGTTACTTAGCGAAAAGTCAAAATCAAAAATAAAATCACGTACATTGCCAATGCCTAACGTAGAGAGAGCAGACGCATCTATGCCCAAACCATCGCCATAGTCAGTAAATCCACCACCAAACGGGTTCGCACCACTAGGTGTAACATTATTAACTGTGCTTATGGTCGCGGTGGAGCCAATAATCTTACTAATATCAGCGCTTTGACTAGCATTACCTGTTGCAGGTAGAGAACCAGAAATAGGATTTATATCAAAAGTAACATTACCTTCAACAGAAATATCAGGATTGATCAAGCTTGCTGTGGCAGTTGGAGTAATAAACCCCAACACACATAGAATAGAACAAAATCTTATTACATTACGCATCCGTGTAATCCTTGTATTGACTTGTTACGTTCTGTAAAGCAAAAGTTACACCAAACGAAAATTACTTTTAAAGATCAGTAAAGTGAACTACAAGAGAAATTCAGCGATGGCTCACCTGTAAAATTATTCGACACATTTATTCATTATTTAGTAATTAATTAAGGCACGTTAAACAGATGTAAAAAACATTTAATAATTATAATAATAAATTAAATTGGAATCAGTCAGGCCTAGGTAGATTCAAGCACTTCTTACATAATCCATTGCTTCGCCTTAGCTTCATCAATAAATAGCACTGTATGGTAATGATTGTGCATCACCGCATCGGCACAAATAGCAATGGAAAGACTTGTATAATAGTATGCAGTTTATTTTCGCTCCAGCCTCGACGGTATTCACAGCCTTGGCTGGCAACCCATCTTTCCTGTTAGAAAACAATTAATTACACGACAATAATACATATCAGCTAAACTGGTTTGCTGTTTCCTTGAGGCTACCCTAACTCACCCGAGACAAAGTAGCTTGGTAGCAAAGACTGGAATTGTTCAGTTATTATAGTGAGTGCTTTATGAATTTTTAATGGAACTGAAAATAAAATATTGTCATGAGAAAATGACAACCAATACTTGTGATGACGGTGTCTATTCTATTTGAAAATAAAAAGCCACTAGCAGATGAGATCTAATAGTGGCTTAATAATAATTATTTCTTCTGAAACAATTACAGCTTAAATTTACCTAAACTTACTTAAAAGTTAATGGTCCATGCATTCAGAGTACCAGTATCTGCGGTGCCATTATCATAAACTTTTAGTGTCCAGTTGCCATTACGTTCATTACTAGCAAAACCAGTTACATCATAGCTTTCTTTAACATCGTTTGTTCCGGAGCCAGTATAACTACGTAATACCTGTTCCGTACCACTCGGTGAAACCAATGTTAGTAACAAATCACCGCTATAGGTATGAGTAATATCAACATCAATGCTAGCAACTGCACTTGAACCGCTGTCGTTTACATCAATTGAACTGCTTGTAGTATTATGGTCACTTATTGCAGAGACAGTGTCGTTGCTATAACTATCAGTACCTGTGCTTGCTTCAGTGTAGCTTGCTACTAAACTCACTCCGCTGAAATTACTATAGGCAGATAATGTTACATGGTAAGTTCCCTCTTGAGCGCTACTAATGCTACAACTTTCTGTGCTACGATTTTTTTCAGATTTACAGACATTATTACTACTGCTTGCTGCTGCTGCAAAGTTAATGTAAAGATCCGCATCTCCCCTACCACCTGAGCTATTAAAGGTCAAATCACTTGCACCTGCTGGTACTTCAAAGGTAAAAGTAAGATCATTACCTTTGTCTGCAGTAAGCGATGTTTTTGCTTCATTATTCGCTAATTCATTAGCAGTAACCGGTGGTATTACAACACCACAGCCGTTAATTGCTAAATAATCAACAGCGTCTTTGGCTTGCACTACACCATTGCCGTAATAAACATCATGACCAGCAGCACCTAAATCGGCAGCTGTTGTTTTTAATACTTCACGAATCTCAGTGCCGGTACAGCCAGAATAGTTTGACCATACTAGTGCAGCAACACCCGCTACACCAGGTGTTGCCATTGAAGTACCACTCATATATCCGTAACTGCTTCTGCTCATATCGATAGTCGCTGTTGTTGCAGCCAAGAATACATTTTTATCTTCTAATGCTGCGCCTACAGCCGGAATTGTCGTCGCATTGGTATCACCTAAGGTTGCACTAGATAATAAACCCGCTTCGTTATTGACTATGATAGCGCCAATGCCACCCGAATTTTCACAGTTTTGTACTTTGTCGTGAAAAGAGATATTACCACGGTCGATAATACAGATGTTGCCGTTAGCAGCGCTATCAGTGGCTTCTGCTGTCCCCATATAATAAATAGAACCTGTGACAGTACCGAAGTTTTCTAACGCAGCAGATACATAACTTTGTCCATCTACACTCATTTCCGTAACAGATGCCATGTCTTCTGGGTAAGTTGATAGCACATCTAAACCGCCCGCAGTGACTTCAACACAGTTATCTTTTGTTGCTGAACAGCTAGGGAATTGAGAAGCTTCATACCGACCATTATCTTTGCTGTTACCACCAATCATCATTACAGACTCATAACCTGCCGGATATGAACGAGTTGCATCACCATCATTACCTGCGGCGGCTACAACTAAGCCACCAGCAGCAGTGAAAGCATCAAAAGCATTTTCTTCAGTAGCATTAGCACCACCACCTCCTAAACTCATGGTGATAATGTTAGCACCAGCAGCAGTACATTTTTGAGCGGCAAAGGCCAAATCAGATGAATAACCCCAACCATCATCATTAAATACCTTAATAATGTGCATATCAACGCCAGGTGCCATACCTACCACACCAATATTATTATCTGCTGCCCCAATAGTACCCGCAACATGCGTACCATGCGGCCCGCCATTTTCATTCCAATTACCTGTACCAGAATCGTTATCACCTGTGATATTAGCCCAAACAAAGTCAGGGTTAGTTGCGTCTAAACCAGAATCAATGACACATACTTTCATGCCTGCATTAGCATTAAAGTTAACTTGATCGGCTTGTGATTGCTTAATTGAATAAGGAGTTATCTGTTGAAGTCGAGGATCACCTGCACCATCACTATAACTAGATTCAAGTAAAGGATAACGACGCTCATCTATTTCTATACGAGTAAAAGCCGCATTTGTCATTGTAGTTGAAGCATTCGCAATGCCTCGTAATTTTAATGATTTAGTCGGATTTCTCATTAATGTTTTAACGGCAGTTAAGTCTTTATCTTTAAATGTTGCCGAGATAAAACCATCGGCATCGAGTTTAATTTTACCGCCAAGTTGTTTAGCTAATGCCGAGATGCCACTTTTATTGTTGTTATCTACATGAATGATATATCGGTTGTCTGCTGCCTGAGTAGCAAAAGTACTTGATACTGCTAGTGCGATAAGAGAGGCGGTAAATTTTGTCATTTTCGTGTTTACTCCGTATAAAAATCTTATTGGAAAAATTGTTATTAGTATTATTATTTTTTAGTCATTTCGAAAACCTTAAAACGTCCGTTTAGTTCAGACTAAATAGTGCCATTGAATATCCCTGATCGGAGCACTATTCGATAATAATGACTAAGGTATTTTCGTCTAGTAAATTAACGACAGTTTTTCGCATTATCCAGACAGTTTGATTTTATTTCTTTATAAACATAATGTTATATTTATAAAGAAAAACATTAACAGGTATTAATAAGCATTGTTAAATGGGATTGAATGAAAAATAAACGGTAAATCATGGCTGGCTGATCATTAATAGCTTCAATAGATGATGCTTGAGATAGTCTAACTAAATCTAAAGTCTAACTGGACACTCACTTAAAGTAACATATTTAACATGACACTCACTTTAAATTGAGTCTGATACCAACATCAATATTTGCATAGCTCAGCACGATAAGTCTTGTGTAATATTGACATTTGGTAGTATTGCAGAGGGCTAACATTATTTAACCTGACACTCACTTTAAATTGAGCCTGATACCAACATCAATATTTGCATAGCTCAGCATGATAAGTCTTGTGTAATATTGACATTTGGTAGTATTGCAGAGGGCTAAAAATACTTTTTACGCTATTTAACTTTAAAGCGCGAATATCTCAGCCGTAACCAATCCTCAGATAGTGTCTGATGAAAAGTTTAGAGTATATTTTGAAGGCTAAGCGATTACTCAACCAAAGAGTTGATTGCAATGACTCAAATTATGTCGTCGTTTTATTTTATTGCGTTGGCAATAATCACTCAGAACATCTTCGTGACCAATTGCGCCATGAAATTGTGTGCTAAATTCAGTGGTGATGATTAACCAATTTTCCGCAGATATGTTTAACCGACTCAGTATTTGTGGTTGTTTTTCTTCAATGTAACCACGTTTATCTTCTTTGATACAGCGACCGGTTAATTCAATTAATTGTAGATAGTCGGCAAGTTCAAAAGGTAAGCCTTTAGGCATCGCTTTTCTAGGGTTACCGATAAACGGTAATAATGCCTTGGGTTGTTGGCCTTTTTCTGCCTGCTTACAACGTAGCTTTACACTAGTATGAGTAGAGTCTTCTGGTGTTTTAGCTATCTTGGCGCGAATGGGGTTTAAATCAACATAGGCCATACAAGCGGCAAGTGCGGCTTCATCTAATAACGCTTGAGATTTGAATCTTCCTTCCCAAAGTCGGCCCGTGCAGTTGTCTTCTTGGTTTGCCTTTCTGGCAATACCTTCATTGATATAACCCATAAACCAGCTGATTTTCATTAAGCGTTTTCGATAAACTGCAGCTGTTGCTTTGACGATATCGAGTAAGGTTTTTTCGAGTTTGTCACCACGACAATATTGCTGCGTTAGCAATGTTCCTTTATATAAGCGGTGCCAACGCTCAAGGACTTCTTGCATACTCCATTGCTTTGCTTTCGCTTTATCGATAAATAGCACCACATGATAATGATTACTCATCACCGCATAGGCACAAACGTCAATAGCAAAAACTTGGGTGAGAAAGTGAAACTTGTTTTCGACCCAGCCTCGACGGTGTTCATAGCTTTGTCCCGATAATTTATCTTCGCCACACAAAAACGCCCGTCGAACACTGCGTGCGACACAATGATAATAAGCCGTATCGACTAAACTGATTTGTTGCTTTCTTGCTGTTGCCATCACTCACCTGCGCTGAAATAACGGGATTATTTTAGCTTAATGCAAAGTCTGGAATCGCTCAATTTAGAGTAAGCGTCTGTTTAAACTTTTAATTACATGTGGGTAGTTTTGTTTTGACTGCGACAACCTTATATTTTTTAGCTATTCCTTATTGTTTTTAAATATTAGATCATTTACTCTATCACCCCAAATGAGAATACGACTAATTCTCATTAAACAAATGGATTGATTATGAAACTCGTACATTCGTCTTTATTTCTTGCTGTATTGGTAGCAATACAGGCGCCAGCATACGCTGGTGATAAAACTAGCCCACAGCCAAAAGTGGATGAGCACATTGAAGTGTTAGGGCATAAAATTTCAATATTAAGCAAAGATACCCCTTCTTCTATTTCAACTATTTCAGAGGAAAATATTCAGCGTAATCAAGAAGCTGAACTAAGCCAAATATTAAGAGAAATTCCTGGTGTTGACTTAAGTGGTAGTGTTACACCATTATCTTCACAGCCGACAATACGTGGGTTATACGGTGAGCGTATTCATGTCTCAGTAGATAATGTTAAGCGTAAAACAGAGTCTGATGGTAGTAGTAACATTGCAGCAATTAATAGCTTAAGTTTAGATCCTAGCCAAGTAAAACAAATACATGTTTTACGCGGAGCTGATTCATTGACCGTAGGTTCAGGTGCTGTCGGCGGTAGCATACGCTTGGTGACTAAAGATGCAAGTGACTATTTGAATAATAAAAATGGTATGGGTGCTAAGGCACAAATGATGCACCAATCAGTTTCTGATTCTAACAGCTTTTCAACGTCAATATTTAGTCTTAACGATACTGTCGATACTGTATTTCATGCCAGTAAGGTAGCCTTTTCTGATGTTGATGTCGTTTCAAATGACGCTAAAAGCGCTGATGACACTCAAGTCAGTGATACGGCGAAATTGTCGAAAATTAAAAATGATTCATCTCGTACTAATTTAACTTTGAAAAACACGTGGTTTTTGATGCCAGACCATAGTTTACAAACAAAAATTGATTGGGCTAAAACTGAATCGAAAGATCAGCCGTTTCGCCAGAATCAGGACTACGGAATAAGATATCCTACCTTGTCTGAAGATTATACAAATGATTATTTAGAGTTAATGACAAATTATGTTTATCAGCCAGATAGTGCCTTAATTGATTTTGACTTACAATTTGTTTATTCAGATAAAAATTATGAGAAAAATACCGTCGGCTACATTATGGCTGGCGAAAACAAACGCGACTTTACCGCCTTAAATGAAGGCAGTACTGAGCGCTATAGTGCTCGTATGGCAAATTTATCTGAATTTTCAGGGCCTATTGATCATCAATTAGCCATTGAACTTAATTACGAAAATGAACGCTTCGAACAATCTGAATTTTCGAGTAATGAAACGAGTACCTTTTATGGTGATAGTAAGTCTCAAAGTTTATCTTTTTCTGTTATAGACCAAGCAAATCTATTTAATGATCGTTTACTTTTGACCGCTGGCGGGCGCTACGATACATACAAGCGCAGTAATAATACTTATGCTGATTATGATAATAACAAAAACGGCGAATTATCAAACGAGCTTGGTTTGACGTTTAAAGCGACTGAAAATATTAATCTTTATATTAAATATGCTAAAGCTTTTCGTGCGCCGTCAGTACAAGAGTTATATAAAAAAGATGAGTGGCGTTGTCATATTGGCGGCAAGTTCTGCTACCAAGAACCGCAGCCAGATCTAAAACCTGAAACCTCTAAAAATATTGAAGCAGGTTTAGGCTTGTTTTGGCAAGATGTTCAATTTGCTGACAGTATAGCCTTTAAGGCTATTTATTTTGATAACAAAATAGATAACTTTATCGATAATGTCCCTTTTATGTATTACATTGATGATAACGGCGTTAAACAACAAGGTTCCCCAGGTCCTAAACCAGCTAACGGTGTACCAGTTGCTACTCACCGTGATTACAGCGCGAAAAATATTGGTAGTCTTGAAAGTAAAGGCTGGGAAGCTGAGCTAACTTATTCTTTTGAAAAGTTACATGCTTATATTGGTTATTCAAAAATAGAAATGAATGCTTACGGTATGCCTAACTTCTTTTTGGGTACTATTGACCATAAAAAGCAACCTTATACTGAAGCTCCAGCTGATAAAATTAGCGTAAATATTAACTACCAATTATTAAGTAATGTAAATATAGGTACGCAAGTTCTCCATTACAGTGAGCAAACTAAACTACCCGAAAATTATTTAAATGCGGGTTACGGTACAGGCAGCTATACAGTGTATAACTTAAACGCTAACTACACCGCAAGTGGCGCTATTGAAGGCTTAACGATTAATGTTGGTATTGATAACTTGACCAATGAACGTTACTTACGTGCACCTGCGAGTGAATCAAGTGATCCATCAGAACTTGGTCGTAGCTATAAAGTAACCATTGGCTATCAATTTTAAAGACACTGGACAAATAGCAGCATTTATATCCTGCTATTTGTCCAAGGAGTTAAACCCCAATAGAATTCATAATGACACTCACTTCAAATTCAACTCTATTGTTAACATCTATTACTGAAGCAACTGCTCTTGAACATATTTTCAGTTATATTACCGATCGTTTCTACAAATTAGCTTTGAGCCCGCAATTTATCATCCCAGAAATATTGCCTTTTTATATCGGAGAATATGCGAAAAAAGCACACTTCAATTAAAACCTAACAACACACCTCACATTTTTAATAAGTAAGCCTCGATTTTCAAAGTTCTATTTCGGCCATCACAACACAGTTGAATACGTATTCATGCATACGTATTCAAACTAACTAACACCTGTATCTAGCGTTTAATAAATGCACAACAAATTTAGCGCAATTGTTACTAAGGCACTAAGACCTACGACAGATGCGCTAGACAAAAAAATAAAAATGAACAATAAAAACAAGGTGATTTCGATGAGAATAAAAGAATTTTTAAGCGTGGTATTCGTGCTGCTATTTAGTACTAATGCCCATAGTGGCATCATTAGTAATGGCGATTTCCAAAGTTGTGATTTTCAAGGATGGCAAAAAGACACCGACAGTACTGGTGACCCTGGCGCAACGGGAGATTTTAGCATCAACAACAATGTTGGTGACTGTAGCGCTGTTATTAGTGTCGATGTAACAGCTGGCGCTACCGCGTTCAATGCTAACACGCTTTTCACAGCATTAGATTTAACGGTTGCCAGTGGTGAATTGCAGCTTAGCTTTGATTGGGACTTTTCTGGTTTTGATGACGGTAGCTTTTTCGCCGACAGCTTCTTTGTCAGCTTAAGCAATGGCACAGGGGGTTTATTTGGCGCTGACGGTGAAATTGGCCATCTCATTGAAGCGAGCAGTATTTATGACTCTGGCTCTTTTTCCGCATTATTAGACGCTAGTTTTTATAATCAAACGAATTGGACCTTAGACTTCACTGTACAAGGTGGTTTTAATTCAAATTCTGTGTCTTCAAAACTCAATATTGACAATGTTTCTTTAACTTCTGTGGCAACCTCAGTGCCAGAGCCTAGCACTATTATCATACTATTTATGGCGATGGCGGGTTTAATTGGTCAACAGCGTTTCAATTCTAAACGAGGATAATCGCATGAGTTTTTATAAAAAACCGATGTTGCATCTAACATTAATATTCACGCTATTATTAACGTTATTGGCAACACCTTTTAGCCATGCAGCATGGGAAAACACAGCAGAAACTAACTTTAGTTATTCTCCTCGCCCCATTTATGATCGTATCAATAATCAATATTTATCTATTGTTACTATTACCAACCAAGGTAGTGAAGCATTAACTGGCCCATTTCGAGTTTTCATTCCAACCAGTAGCCATCAAGTACGCAATATTGATGGTAATGACGATGGTATTCCCTATATCAATTTGTCGATTGATGAATTAGCTGCAGGTGCCAGCCATAAGTTTACTTTACAGCTTGAACTCAAACGTGCACTTATTGCTTTTGAATTAATCAATAAAGTAGAAGTGATATCGAGCGGTACAGGGCTTGAATTAAACGACGATCAAATTGCCATCTTTTATCAACGCGCAGATGGTAACTACGACGGTTGGGGATTACATCTATGGAATGGCGAAGGTTGTGGCAATTATGCGAGCCCGACCACTGACAGTGCTCATTTTTCTCAGTGGCTTTCTCCGTACCCTGTTGACGGTGTTCACCCAGAATATGGCGGCTATTATATTCTTAGCGTAGAGCCTGGTGCCGATTGCTATAACTTCATTATTCACAAAGGGAATGACAAAGCGCTTGGTGCTAATAACAGTCGCTTCGAGCCGAATCAAGGCCAACAAGCATTTACCTTTAATGGCTACTCTGACATCTGGTATACGCCAGTAACCACTCGCCCTATTTTTCTTGATGGCGCGCGCGTTCATTGGTTAGACACCAGTACCCTATTATGGTCAACCGATGTCAACAATGCCGATAGCTATCGTTTATATTATTCAGCAGATGCCGGTATCGATGTTATCGATCAAACGTTATTGAATGACTTACCTTATAAAACACTGACCAGCAAAGATGCTAACGCTAGTTACTATCAGCAAAACCCTCATTTGAACGGCTTTAAAGGTTTTACTTTAGATATTGATGATGCCCAAGTCAAACAGTTGGTTAAAAATCAATTACTCGTGGTCGCTTTAGATCAACAAGGTAATTTACTCGATGCGACACGTGTGCAATCGCCACGTTTATTAGATTATTTGTATACCCGCAACAGCTTAGACGCTGATGAAGCGAGCTTAGGACTTAACTATCAAGACGGTCAAGTCACAGCATCTGTTTGGGCACCTACAGCAAGCGAAGTGGCGATAAAAATTTATAATGCCGCGAAGCAAGAAACAACGACTGAGCCAATGACTGTCGATGAAGCGACGGGAATTTGGTCTTATAACACAGAAAAATCGGCTGTTGATCGCCTTTATTACCACTATCAATTAACTGTATTTCATCCCCTAACCAGTAAAATCGAAAACTTAACTGTTACAGACCCCTATTCTGTAGGTTTATCAACCAATGGTCGATATAGCCAATTTGTTGATTTAGCCGATGATGAACTAAAGCCACAAGGTTGGGATAATCATGTGGTACCAACAGTGGAAAACTTTGAAGACAGCATTATTTATGAAGGTCATATTCGTGACTTTAGTGCCTTAGACCAAAGTACAAGTGCAGCAAATCGCGGAAAGTACCTTGCTTTTACCGAAGCAAACTCTTTACCTATGCAGCATTTACAGCAATTACAAGCGGCGGGGTTAACGCATTTTCATGTTTTACCAGCCAACGATATTGCCTCAATTGAAGAAGACCCAAGCAAACGTGTTGATGTTACTGATACAGTCGCTGATTTATGTCAACTTAACGCCAATGCTCCGGTATGTGGTGTTGAAAATGGCAATACTGTATTACTCGATGCCTTAAAAAATTACGACCCAAGCACGACCCAAGCACAAGCATTGGTTGAGTCGATGCGCCGTTTCGACGGTTTTAATTGGGGTTACGATCCACAACATTTTGCTGCGCCTGAAGGTAGTTATGCTTCAAACGCTGATGGTGTTAGTCGCATTATTGAAATGCGTGCAATGAACCAAGCTCTGCATGAAACAGGACTACGAGTAGTGCTTGATGTTGTTTACAACCATGCGGCTTCATCTGGCCTTTATGATAATTCTGTTTTAGATAAAGTTGTACCGGGTTATTACCATAGATTAAATGAATATAGCGGCGCGATTGAAACATCAACTTGTTGTGAGAATACGGCAACCGAGCATCGAATGATGGCCAAATTGATGAATGATTCCTTAGTCAGCTTTGCCAAAAACTTTGGTTTTGACGGCTTTAGATTTGATTTAATGGGACATATCCCTAAGCAAGCTATTCTTGACGCGAGAGATGCCGTATTAGCCGTAGATGCCGATAGCTATTTTTATGGTGAAGGTTGGAATTTCGGTGAAGTTGCCAATAACCGCCGCTTTGAACAAGCTTCACAGCTTAATATGGCTGGCAGCGAAATAGGTACATACTCTGACCGACAACGTGACGCTGTTCGCAGTGCTGCTTTATTTAATAATGGTGGCAGTTTAGGCGAGCAAGATGTTATTCGTATTGGTTTAGTGGGTAATATTGATAGTTATCAGTTTGTTGCTGCTAGTGGTAATTATTTATCTACCTATGATTATCAATGGAACGGTCAACCTGCAGGTTACAGTAGTGATCCGGCGGATACCGTCAATTATGTTTCTAAGCATGATAATGAAACCTTATGGGATCAGCTGCAGTACAACCTACCTGCTCAGATGAGCCTTAACGATAAAGTGCGTGTGCAAAATATTGCGCTTTCTTTACCGCTATTAAGCCAAGGTATTCCATTTTTACAAATGGGTTCAGATTTAATTCGCTCAAAATCAATGGATAGAAATACCTATGATGCTGGTGATTGGTTTAACCGTATTGATTTCACTCAAGCACAAGGCAATTGGAATATTGGTTTACCGTTAGCTCAAGACAACCAAAATAAATGGTCAACTATTAGTGGTATCAGTGCTAATTCGAACAATGCTTTTGGCGCTCAAGAAATCAACTTAACCAGTGCTTTATTTAAAGAATTTATCAATATTAGAGCAACCAGTAAGTTATTTAGATTAACCACAGCGGAGCAAGTATCTAACCGTATTAAGTTTCACAATGTTGGTACAGAGCAACGCCAAGGTTTAGTCGTCATGAGCTTGGATGACGGATTAGGACTAGAGGATTTGGACTCAGCAAACGATGCCATTGTAGTGTTATTTAATGGTACTAGCAGCGAGCAATCATTTAGCGTTGCTAATGCCAGTAATTTTGAACTGCATCAAAACCAGCAGAATTCGGCTGATACTCGCGTGCAAACCGCTAGTTTTAGTAATGGTAATTTTGTTGTACCAGCACTAACTACGGCCGTATTTGTCAAGCCACAAGGTGAAGTACAAGGTTTTGGTTTATCGGCATTACCTGCTTATGGCACCAATACCATTTATTTACGTGGCGCTATGAATAACTGGGATACTTCTTTACCTTTCACTTATATCGGTAATGATAAATACCGCTTGGCTGCTGACTTAACTCAAGGTGAATATCAGTTCAAAGTTGCTGATAGTAGTTTTTCAACAGCAAATATCGGTGGCGGTTTTAATATGCCTATCGCTCAAGCAGCTAATTTAACTAACGGCGGTGATAATTTAACACTAAACCTTATTGCTGATGGTCAGTACGTTTTTGAATTAGACGCCAGCGACGGACAAAGCCCAAGTTTATTGATAACACCTGATGATCCGTTAGCAATACCCGCGCCTTATGGTGACACGGTTATCTACTTAAGAGGTTTAATGAATGAATGGGGCACTACCCGTCCATTAACCTATCAAGGTAATGGTATTTATAGTGGCAACTATCAAATTGTCGATGGTCAGCATTCGTTAAAAATTGCTGATGCTGATTGGGGTGGAACCGGTGGCCCTAATTTGGGTGGCACACACAATATAGCTTTAGATGCTAGCGTTGAGTTAACTCCAAACTCTAATGATAACCTTTCATTAAACCTTGTTAGCACACAAACATTAGCTTTTGTACTCGATGCCAATGACATAAGTAAACCCGTATTAACAATAAGTGAAATAGTAGAATAATTCTCTATTCTTGTTTGAATATAGGCTCAGTCACTTGAAATTGCACTTCAAGTGACTGAGTTTGGAACAACACTAAACAGCATTCCTTTAACTTTCAAAATAACAACCTATAGCAGGCACATGTGACGAGTCGCGTCATAATCCAAACAACTTTGTTCGCAAGGATCTGAATGCGCGGGACTTATTGGCAAAGAATTATAAGCCACACCAGATAAATGTACTGCCTTCAAATCAAGGACTAAATTTTCACCATCATTACCTTGAATTGTAAGGTTCTTGGTCAATATTATACCAGTAGGAATACGGGGTAAAAGCTCACCTTCGTGCGAGCCTTTATTATTATCATTTAAGGGATCGCCATCGGATATTTCCCCTCGACATAGCTGAGGAATATACCAACCATTGCTCATGAAAACATCTTCAACTAGCCAGCCTCTCTGTAAATTTATATAGAGATAATCAGTGGTGAGCGTGTATGTTCTCTCTGTTATTGCTATTTTTTCCCAAAACTGGTCATCATCCGCCCAATCAATAGGGTTAGCATCAATGGCTCTCCATTCAGGCCACCCTTGTCTAAATAATGTTGCTGGTATTTTCAACTCGACTAAACGGCTCTTAGCGTTATTTAACAAAAGGCAAGCCAAACGGTTTCCCTCATTACATATCGCTGCATCAATAAGTGACTCATAAGTACTCAATAAACTACGACTACTTTTAAGGGGGAAAATACCGTCGAATGCAATAAAAAATTCGTGCTTTGCACCTTTAGTACCGCTAGGGTTAACGATACTTTTAGCATTTCTAAACTGATTCATATCTATGGATGGAGCAAAAAGAAATGATATATCAACTATTTGATCTGATAATTCTTTCGCAAGAAAAAAATCTGCAGTGAGTTTTTTTGCAAACTGCTCCGCGATTTTTTCAGATGCTATAATTGGTAAACTTTGATTTAGCTTTGAACTGCTACAGCCTAAGTTAAAGAGCATTGATAAAATAATAAGTATTGGTTTATTTTGAAAGTACCTCATATATTCTCCACCCTTTCAACCAAAGCGAAGTCAAAAGAGCTTCAGTTGAAAGGTGTTTAGGTAAATCTACTATTTTTTTATAAGGTCAGATAAGTCTTGTCTTTGCTCTGGGGACACATTCATGTTGCCAATAATAGCTTCAGCTGCATTAGCCGATGCCTCATTAACCTTAGCACTAACAAACTCTTTATCATTAGCTCCCCCATCCGCAGGGGCAGAAAATGGTGGCACCCATGAGATAAAACCAAGACATTGGATACCAGTGAATTCTAACCCTGCTCCCCGACCATGTTTATCTTCTTCAAACCGACTATCACTATGCTCATGACTGACACTTGCAGAAAATGGTCCCCAACCGCCAGAAGTCTTACTGTGAGAGGAGTTTGATACGAACTCTTTATCTTCTTTTGACCAATTAGCGTACAACTTAACATTACGAGCCACTATCATCTGCATTGGAATAAAGGGTAAGAAATGGTTATCTGTTTGATTACTAATAGTGCCTGAAGAAACGGAGCCTTTTGGTTGATCTCTTCCGGCATTCCACTGCACATATTCGCTAAAAATAGTAGCGTCTAACCATGGTCTGGATATATTGACTAAGCTCACTTCCATGGTAACCGTCATATCCTTGGATTCAACAGAAGTACTGTTTTTGTTATGCTCATAGCCGCCGCTAGCTTTAGCACTCCAAAACCCCCACCCTGCACCACCACTGCCTTCAACTTTGACGTGCTTTGTTTTTTCAAGCTTGTGATAATCTTTAGTACTTATCGTCATTTCGGTCCAACCGTCTTGGTTTTTTTTGTCAGCAAATTTTGTTGAGCTTGGAAATGCCAACTTAACTGGAACTGATGCTCCTACAGGAGTCCAATCGCCTTGCTTAACAAGCTCCTTAGCATTAGCAAGTAAAGATGCACTCAATTCATTACCATGAGTTGATTGATAAGTAAGAGCTTCGCCAACCCACTTAAGCTCTTTATCACCATTAAATTCTTTTTTCAGTTTTTTATATCGACGATTAGGCTCTGATGAAAACTCATCCCAATAATCTTCTGCGGCTTTTAGCGCTCTATCTGACAACCTTTGCCTACGCTCGCTATCAGCCTCAATTTCAGTAATTTCGTCATTCGATAGTGCAGCTTGCCAATCGGCTTTTCGACTAGCCGTAGCTGCCACCTTTCGTATATCGTCAGCTGCTTCACCAATATCATCAATCATGCTCTCATACCTTTTATATGCCGTTGTTTTAACTCTTATTGACTCAGGTTCTGGACTACTTTCATCGGCAAATGGGCTGCGCTCTTCTTGTTTCATTTCATATAAAAACTTATCCATTTTGACTAGCATTTCCTTTACGCCATCTGACATTTCAGGACCAGTAGCATTTGCACCGTTAACCACCGCTTCATAGGCTTGGCTCACACGTTTAGCATTTTGCGTATATTTAGACGAGCCTACTGTAGGTATGGAATCAACTAAAACAGAGAAGCTAGCTGTTTGCCCCTTAAGTCCTTGTGGATTACTTGATGTCCACATATTATTAAAATCTTCTTCAAGTAAAGCTAAGCCAGGCATTGCTAAGTGAACAGCAGTATTACTATCACTAAACCTTCCTCCCCTTTTCGCTTCATCAGGAACTTTATCTTGATCTCCCGCTGCTGGAGGCTTAGTTACAAGATTATATACTTCGGCCATAAGCTGACTCATAAGTTTACTACTTGTCATCATATTTGACATATCGTTCTCCTACGCTAATGCGTGCAATAAAGAATATTAAGGTAAATTTCATTATTTAAAATGTTGGTTACTGAATTTGAAGATTGCTAAAAGAATAATTAGAATCTTTAGATGTCACTAAACAACCGCAATACGTAAATGAGATATTAAACAAGAGAGGGAATACAGTAATTAGACATCCATGTTATTAGCTCACAAAAATCCGTATTTGCTGATTGATAAGCCTAGTGCAAAATTTGTAAGTAGCAAACATTGAAGTTTAGAGACCTTCACCTAGCGCTTGAATAAAATTTTTATTACTTAGATTTCCTTTATGTATAGAAAATATAAACCGTTACTATGTTAATTAGTCTTTGAAAAATAGCCCTGTTCGGTAAAAAACTCCTAGTTAAGGGCGGCATCAACTCAAGTTTAGTAAGATTTTTAAATTGCTATTACCATGCAGGTTCAGTATGTTAACTCATAATAAAAATCAAACATTTTCTACCATTTGATTCATAAAACGTATTCGTATTAATCATAAAAGTTATTTTAATGAACAAAAGTCAGCTGAGTATTAGCCACTTAAAAATGATATGTACCATTGCTGAATCAGGCACAGTCAAGCAAGCGGCTGAAAAGCTTTTTATTACTCAACCGGCCTTAAGCAACAGAATTCGCGAAGCTGAGCGCCGCCTAAATATTAACTTATTTACTCGGCGTAAACGCAAATTGGTCATCACCACGGCTGGTAAGCGCCTACTACAATCAGCAATAAAAATACTTGAAGAACTTGAACGTGCAGAATACGACATTGCCCGCTTGAGTGATGGTATTGACCAAGTGCTACGTATTGGCTTACCACATTATGCCTCATTTAAATGGTTACCAGAGGTAGTACGTTACTTTCATAAAGAATTACCGAATATTGAATTGGAGATCACCGCAGAAGCCGCGAAAAACCCGCTTGATTCACTTTACAATGGCGACGTAGACATCGCCTTAATATCAAGTAAAGACAAGCAACTCAATATTAAAAAAAATGATTATGACGCCGCCTTTATTTTACAAGATGAACTGTGCGCCTGCTTATCAAGCAAGCATAAAAAGTCCGCGCAAGCATTTATGAATGCAGAAGATTTCACTAATGAAACTTACATAACAAACTCAGCCATTCCAGAAAAAGACCGAGAATACGAACTTTTCTTTAAACCGCACAATGTTTTACCTTATAAAGTCGTGCAAGTGGGGTTTAATGAAGCCATTATTGAGTTAGTAAAAGTTAATATGGGTTTAACCATTATGTCGAAGCAACTCATCACCCCCTACCTTATCGATGGTGAAATCAAAACCATGCCGATCGGGGAAAATGGCTTAAAAATATATTGGCACTTGGTTTATCTTAAAAATAGCAATGTAGAAAAATCAGCCAAATTGCTGACCAATATACTAAAAAAAACACAAGCCACTAGCTCATCATAGCGATGGCCTGCTGAGACAACCAAGTTGATTTATCACCAAGATCAAGAATGACATCAAAATGATTACGTTCAACAATTTCTTTGAACCTCACATCAACCCCATGAGCGGTTAATTTTTCAGCCATTATTTCACTTTGTCGTTTAAACTCGCTGGTTTCAATATCACCAAAAGCAATAATCACCGGCACAGTGTTCGCTAAAGAACACAAAGGCCGTAAAGCGGGGCTATTGTTTTTAGCTTCTTGACGATCCATTTTTAGTGCATCATTGACATAGGTTGGCAACAATGGTTGAAGATCATAAATACCACTGACAGCACAAACTCCTTTAACAGCAAAGCTTTGATAATCAGCGATATACTTAGACCATTGAGTTTGCAACATCATCATCGCAAGGTGAGCACCAGCAGAACTACCACAAAGGTATATTTGTTCGGGATCATAGCCAAATCGTGCCGCATTTTGATGCAACCAAGTAATCGCCTGACGACTTTCCTCAACAATCTCACTAATACTGACATCGGGCGCAAGCGTGTAGTCAAGCACGGCGAAGTGAAAACCTTGTTGTTGAAAATTTGTTGCAGCAAAGCTCGACTCTTCTTTACTAAGCTCTTGCCAATAGCCGCCATGGATATAAACCATTAAGCGCCGTTTAGCCTGCTCATAAGGTAAATAAAGGTCAAGTCGTTGCGCTTCACCCTGACCATAGTATTGGTTGCTATGTAGTTTTTCTAACGCGAAGGCCTTATCTTTGGCAACACGACTTTGCTCCACGTATTGCTGAATATAAACGTTGATATCTTCAATACAACTGCTAGGAGAATATTCTTTATTTAGCTGTTCTAATGATAATTGCTCAATACTTTGCTGCACCATTTTACCTGCCTTTATCCTTTAGTTAGCTAAAAGAAAAATACCCACATTGTGTGAGTATTTTATTTACCTACCATCTTGTTAAACTTTCACAGCTTACATCATCGTTTGACGGGTTGCTTTAGAAAGAGAAGTTAACACGAGCAAAGTAACTTGAACCATTAAAACCATATGGTACGGCTCGTACCGGATATTTAAAGGCACCTTGAGTAATAAAGTCTAACGCTTCATCTTCTCCTAGTTCATCAGGAGTGACATCAAAAATATTATCAGCACCAACAACCAAGGCTAAGCTATCAGTTAGCTGATAAGAAACATTAAAATCTATTAATACTGCCGACTCAACAACACTGGTCGGTTTGAATTCTCCTGTTGGCGACAAGAATCCAGGCAAGCCAATATGATCATTACCAAAGTAGGTAACATCTGTTTCACCGAAGTAATTAGCTCGAAGCACAGAGCTCCATTTTCCACGTTCATAATCAAAAGTTAACGTCGCTCTTTGTTTCGGTTGACCGTCTTCCAAGAAACTACGTTGCAGAGCATCAAGAGAAACCTCTTCAGGTATCCCTTCAGGACTATTCACTCGATCGATTTCTGTTTCGTTAATATTACCAGCAAACGTCGCGCTGAACTTACCTTCCGATATCGTCGTATCGTAGCTTAAAATGATATCAACACCTTGGGTAGTTGAATCGACCGAATTTGAAAAGTAATTCGCTTGATCAGCACCAGTCGCTGCAAGTGCTTCAACTGCAGCAGGATTAAAGGCCACCTGTTCAGGGCTAAGTAAGCTGCCTAAAGTGATTCGATCTTCAATTTCTACACGGTAGGCATCAACTGTAAGGGTAATTTCGTCAGTCGCATTGAAAACAAAACCAATGCTAGCATTTTTAGTTGTTTCCAATTCAAGACCATCAACACCCAGTGCCGCTGGGAATGGTGAGCCAGCCGTTGCCGTAAATGATGGTGACAACACGCCACCTGGGCCAAGATTAGTTGTAAAAGCAGTATACGCACTTTGCTGCAACGAAGGCGCTCTAAAGCCTGTTGATAAAGCACCGCGTATCGCAAGATCGTCGCTTATTTCATAGCGACTTGACAACTTTCCTACTAAATCATCACCTGAGTCAGAGAAGTCTTCGTAACGCACTGCTCCACCAACATTCCACTGATCAGTGATATTCATTTCGACATCAACATAAAATGCGTAGCTATCACGACTAGCATCTACGGCAGCGTCAGGACGTAACCCTGGGTAAGCTTGAAAACCACAACCCGCGAAGGTACCGGGATCGATAACCGATGGAAATGAACTACTCGTATTCGCTAGGCCACAAGCATAAGATGCTTCTTCACCTGGCACAATTTCATAATTTTCATCACGGTATTCGGCGCCAAATGAAACATACAATTCATCATTGGCACCAATATCGACCGTACCTGAAAAGTCGACATTAAATGTGGTTTGATCAAAGCGAAAACCACCAGAATACCCAGAAGTAGGACCGGAGTTTGCGGCAATGTCGGCATCGCTTGCACTAGGGTTGTTTGCTAAATATTCAGCAGCATAGGAAGCATTAAGCGTATTTTTTGAATCAAAATCATATTTGTTACGACCATGAACTACCGAGACATCAAAAGCCCAATCATCATTGATATCACCACGGATACCGGCCGCTAATGAAGTATCTTCAGCCTCGTTATCAATACGCGGTAAAAAACCATCAGGGTACACTTGTGGAACATTCTGAGCAGCAGAATTAAATGCTCGGAAAAAACCATTACCTAACGCGGTTCGATTTGAAAAACCACCAAAAGAATAGAACTCTTTGCTTGCACTTAACGGAATAGCCATATTGAAAAATGTTGAAACAAACTCAGAAGCTGCATCCCCCATTCCCCAGCGTACGGTGTCAGACAGCTCACCTGGCGCTATCGTCGAAGAACCCGTTCTATCTTTTTCTGCTCTATTAACCCCGTCATAATCACGGTACTCAAATGATAAATTAATAAAACCACCATCATCACCAATATCAAAGCCTCGATTCAGCCCTATGCTTAACTTATCGCCATCTCCTTCACTTGTTGCGCCCCCCTGAATAAAGCCAGTGGTAACGCCGGTGCTATCATTTAAGGATAAGTTAATAACACCTGCTATAGCGTCTGAGCCATACTGAGCCGCAGCACCGTCTCGTAACACTTGAATATTAGCTAATGCACTCACCGGAATAGCATTCATATCGGTACCAGCAGCACCGGCCCCCACCGTGCCGTTAAGGCCAAAAATAGCTTGGTTATGACGGCGTTTGCCGTTCACTAACACCAATGTTTGATCCGGCTGTAAACCTCGTAAAGTTGCGGGGCGAAATAAATCTGAGCCATCAGAAACTTGTGTTCGGGTAAAGTTAAAAGAAGGCGCAGTTGCTTGTAAACTTTGTCCTAACTCGGTAAAGCCACCTTTGGTAAGCGACTTTGCATCAATAATATCAATAGGTACCGCTGACTCTGTTGCCGTACGGTTTGCAACTCGTGAACCCAAGATTGAAATTTTTTCAATCTTTTCGTCCGGCTTAGTTTCTGCATCACCTTCTTGTGCAAATGCTATTGGGCTGCCAAGTGCGACTGCTACAGCAAGTGTTAATGAATGGACATGGAACTTTGCTTTCATAAATAATACCCTTTACTATTTTTGTTTATTTATTCACTTATTCAAACGAATAATTCACCATCTATTTTTCTACAAACTAAACACTTAACCTTTAAAAGCAAGCATTTTATGGTGCTACTATGAACATACTCTCAAATAAGAACACAAAATCACATTGATTTATTGAATATTTTTAGAAGTAAATATTTTTTTCCAGAGAAAAAATTATACTGTTTATGACAACAGACTTACATTAATACTAGGAGACATATTTAATGTTAAAAACATCATCTCTCCTTGCCCTTTATGGTAATAAACACAGCTCAGTTTCTAGCCACTTCTTCACCAAAACTAATTTTTAATACCTCAAAAGCTTACCTATTTTTTGTGCTCTTAAAAATATATGTTTCTGAAACTCTGAGAGATCAATTTGTGGTTTTCAGTGTTGAACTATATTGCTTACGAAACTCACTTGGGGTTTTCCCTGTCTCTTGTTTAAACGCTTTATAAAAAGAAGATCTAGCATTAAAACCAACTGCAAGTGCGACATTAAGGACAGTATCTTGATTCGTCAATATTTTCGGTTTAGCCGCCTCAATACGCCATTTGTTGATGAAATCAAAAAAATTCATAGATAACGTTTCATTAAGCGTTTGAGAAATATAGTTGGGAGAAATAGCTACATAGTTTGAAAGTTTTTGCAGAGTTAAACTTGAATCTAAATAGAGCTTTTCTTTTTCCATAATATCATTTATTTTATTTGCAATACGTTTTGATTGCTCTGTATCTAGCGCTGAGCGCTGATATTTTGTTGGGGCATCTAATGTGGAGTCTTCATTATCATTTTGAGACGCTAAATCTTCTGTTACTTCGTCATTCGAACCAACAAAGCCTGGTTTTTGCTGCAAACCAAAATGAATCAAGCTCCATACTAATAGCAACGAAAGTAAGCTCTCTGCTCTTAAACTGAATAGAAAACTGTCAAACAGGTTTGAAGTGAGCACTGTAACTAAAGAAAATAGCCAGGTACTAATAGCAACGAGTAATAGCCAGTTCATCCACTTAAGCTCTTTACCTTCATTATTAGAAAATACATTTTTTAGCTGCTTTCGATAAGTAACTAAACGACGAGTAATACGAAAAAACGTATAAACGCATTGCCCGAGCCAAAGAAGTATCATAATTAATAGGCTTACCATTAAGGTGATAGCGAATGGCTCTAACACCTCCAAATCATCAATAAATATTGCAGTATGCATATCTTTTGGCATAAACAATATCATCATGCTAACTAACACTGCCGGCAATAATAAAACAAAATGACGAGCTTGCTTTATATTCAATTCCCAAGGTTTTTCAGCGGTAACTCCTTCAACATAAAACCATAAGGACGGGCACAACACAAAAAGACTTGGGAATGCTATTGCGCTATAAATTTGATAACCACTAGAAAATTGGACGTGAACTAATGGCAGTATTGCTAAGATGCAAATGGCGAATAAAAAAAGCACTAACGGTAGATATATTACAGATTCTTTTGCTCTAGTTAGAAGTACGGGAACACTTAATAATATTTGTCCAATCATAATCAAGGTGAGAGTCATTACTATAGGGTCGGCCAAGTTCCATACCTTTTAATACACTTAAATATTTAAGTGTTTAACTCTACTTCATTATCCGCATAAATCCATACAAAAAAGTGTCCGCGCTTCTAGTCTCGGACGACATAACTTTTTATAAAGCATATTATTTTTTAGCCGAAAGGGAGTCGTACAAAAAGTATTATGACTACTTTATCGTTGGGGAAAGTTATTACAAACTTTGACATTTTCCTTCATCAATTACCTTAACCAACACCTATTTTCTATTAAATAGGTGACGCGACAAACAGAAAATTGGAGATAGAAGTGAGTTCAATAAATAGTACAGTAAGAGTTTTTGAAGACCTTCAAATAAACGTAAAACTGAAAATTTCAGCGCTTTGGGTAACGATTATGTTTTGCTATGTATACGGCGATTATATAGAAATTTACATACCTGGAGTTTTGCTTGAAGCGATGGAAGTTAAAGCAACGACTGAAACTCAATTAGAATTTTTTGCCGTCGCATTTCTCATGGTAATACCTAGTGCCATGATATTTTTCACCTTAGTACTAAAACCAAAAGTAAATCGTTGGCTAAATATAATATTACCGATGTTTTATATAATCTTGCTTATCGGAGTAAACTTATCTGGTGGTTGGGCGTTCTATCTATTTTTAACTGGTGTAGAAATTGTGATCTCGATTGCAATTTTGCAATACGCATATAAATGGCCACCAGTTGTAGCTTGATAAATCGTTAATAACTGCTCCCGAGTAACTTCAAAAGCAAAATTAATTCATAACAAAAAAGCCTGAATATCACTATTCAGGCTTTCGTTTAAATGGTTAGAGCTTCAGTTATAGATTTAAAATCTATTACATCATACCGCCCATTCCGCCCATACCACCCATGCCGCCCATATCAGGCATTGCAGGAGCCCCAGCATCTTTAACTGGAGCATCGGTGATCATGGCTTCTGTCGTTAGCATTAAACCAGCAACTGAGGCAGCAAATTGTAATGCGCTACGGGTTACTTTAGTTGGGTCAAGAATACCCATTGCTAACATATCACCGTATGTACTGTTACCAGCATTGTAACCGTAGTTACCTTCACCGTTGCGTACTTCGTTTAATACCACTGAGGCTTCATCGCCTGAGTTATTAGCGATTTGACGTAAAGGTGCAGACATTGCACGAATAGCTACGTTAATACCGTGAGTTTGGTCTTCGTTGATACCTTCAAGGTCTTTAATGACATCAGCAGCACGTACTAATGCAACACCACCACCGGCAACAACACCTTCTTCAACTGCAGCACGAGTTGCATGAAGTGCATCTTCAACACGAGCTTTTTTCTCTTTCATTTCCATTTCTGTTGCAGCACCAATTTTGATAACAGCAACGCCGCCAGCTAATTTAGCTAAACGTTCTTGAAGTTTTTCTTTATCGTAATCAGAAGATGAATCTTCAATTTGGCCACGAATTTGTGAAACACGTGCTTGAATTTCAGCTTCTTCACCAATACCGTCGATGATAGTTGTGTTGTCTTTAGAGATAACAACACGTTTAGCTTGACCTAAGTCTTCTAAAGTCGCTTTTTCAAGCTCCATACCAATTTCTTCAGAAATAACAGTACCTGCAGTTAATGTAGCGATGTCTTGTAACATAGCTTTACGGCGGTCGCCAAAACCTGGTGCTTTAACAGCAGCAACTTTAACGATACCACGCATGTTGTTGACAACTAATGTTGCTAGCGCTTCGCCTTCAACATCTTCAGCAATGATTAATAGTGGCTTACCCGCTTTAGCAACACCTTCAAGTGTTGTTAATAATTCACGGATATTAGACACTTTTTTGTCTACTAATAAAATGAATGGGTTTTCTAATTCAACAGCACCGCTTTCTTGGTTGTTGATGAAATATGGCGATAAGTAACCACGGTCGAATTGCATGCCTTCAACAACGTCTAGCTCATCAGTTAGTGCTTGACCTTCTTCAACAGTAATTACACCTTCAGTGCCCACTTTATCCATTGCTGTTGCAATGATTTGACCAACAGTTTGGTCAGAATTAGCAGAAATAGTACCTACTTGCTCAATCGCTTTATTATCAGCACATTCTTGTGACAAATCTTTTAACGCTTCAACAGCAGCAACAACCGCTTTGTCGATACCACGTTTAAGATCCATTGGGTTCATGCCGGCAGCAATTGATTTTAAACCTTCGTTTACGATAGCTTGTGCTAAAACAGTTGCCGTTGTTGTACCGTCTCCTGCTTCATCATTGGCTTTAGAAGCAACTTCTTTCACCATTTGTGCGCCCATATTTTCAAACTTGTCTTCAAGTTCAATTTCTTTCGCAACGCTAACACCATCTTTAGTGATTGTTGGACCACCAAATGATTTATCTAATACTACGTTACGACCTTTAGGGCCTAATGTTACTTTTACTGCGTCTGCTAATACGTTAACGCCTTTAAGCATTTTTGCGCGTGCATCGTTGCCGAATAATACGTCTTTTGCTGCCATGTTAATGACTCCTTAAATTCTGTTTTTGTATCGATTTAGATCAATACAATAAAATGAGTGGTTAATAGATAATGTCTATTATTCTACGATGGCTAAAATGTCAGCTTCTGACAAAATTAGTACTTCTTCACCGTCGATTTTTTCAGTCTTCATGCCGTAGCCTTCACTGAAGATCACTTGATCGCCAATTTTTACGTCTAAAGCGCGCACTTCACCGTTTTCTAGAATTCGGCCGTTGCCAACAGCAATAACTTCACCGCGTGTCGATTTTTCAGCTGCGCTACCTGTTAATACAATACCGCCAGCAGATTTTGACTCAACTGCTTTACGCTTAATGATCACACGATCGTGTAATGGACGAATACTCATTTCTTTCTCCTGGGAAGTTCTATTTAATAAAAAATAAAGAATTTAGTTTTATTACTATTTACTTGTAAAAGTAAGATGGGGATTAAAAAAAACTTCACAAGCCCCATCTTAAGAATTTTAATCTTTACGCTCAAATTCACCGTCTAAGGTTTGGCCTTTATGAGGTGATTGAATATGCTCTTGAAAGGGTGCTTCTTGTTGTTGAGCAAAATCGTCTTGGCTTTGCTCTTGGTTGTGAACATGACTATGCGTATGAAACTGAAAATGCTGGCCACCAGCACCATTAGTTTTAAGCTGTGACTTAACACTATTAACAATAGTATTTCGAACCGCAGGAATTAATAAACTCAAGCCAAAAAAATCAGTAACAAAGCCAGGTGTTACCAAAAATACGCCCGCAACGAGTAACATTAATCCAGTCACTATTTCGTCAGACGGCATTTGTCCTTGAGCCATTTTGGTTTGCACAGAGTTCAAGGTTGAAAGCCCTTGTTGGCGAACATACTTAGCCCCTAACCAAGCAGTAAAAATAACAATAGCAATAGTTGGCCATAACCCAAAAACGGCGCCGACTTGCATCAACACAGTGATTTCGATAATAGGAATAATAATAAAAAGTACAAATAAAAGACGAAACATAGTCGCTCCTAATAATCTTTAGTGAAACTTATATGGGGGTTCACGGGTCTTTTTCAACCGAACAATGATTTTAGGTGCTTTTCAGCCGACTTAGTTCAGCTAATTAACTGACATGGGCCATATTTACACACTGAAAAACGTGACATCACTTAATTGAACTTTTGTTTTTTGTTATTCATTTTATTGAGCAAGTGCAATAAACAGTCAATTACATTGTTACAATAATATAAGATTGCGACAAAATAAGTTTTTTATTGAGGTCTTTGATAATGTATCAAGTAACGTTGTGCACCTGTCCAACTTCTGCAATAGCACAAAAAATCGCAGATGAATTAGTAACAGAGAAGCTTGCCGCTTGTGTTAATATTTTACCGAACATTACCTCGGTATACCTGTGGCAAGAAAATATAGTCAGAGAGACAGAAGTACAGCTATTCATAAAAAGTAAATGTGAATATTTTGAATTGCTTAATGATAGAATTAAGCAATTACATCCGTACGACACTCCTGAAGTTATCGCGTTGAACATCCAGCAAGGCGATCATCAATACTTAAACTGGATTAATGAGTCTTTAAAATAACGGTTATGAAAAAAATTGTTGCTGTTTTTTGGTTAATTCTTACTTGCCTATCTTTTAGTCATGTACCAGTGGTACATGCGCAAGATTCAATTTTTAATGCTCCGGCGTCATTGTTTAGTAATGACGACGAGTTTTTAAAAGTTGATGATGCATTCATTTTTGATTTTCACCAGCAAAAAAACAAGTTACAGGTTAGCTTTAATATTGCTGACGGCTACTACCTTTACCGCCATCAATTTAAATTCACCGTTAACAATGCGACTATTGTTCCGGTAAATTTGCCAGAAGGCGAGCATCACGAAGATGAATTTTTTGGTGTTCAGCAAATATTTACTGGCCAACTCGATTTTACTATCGATATTGCACAAGCGAGTGATAACGCCAATATCATCATTCGTTACCAAGGTTGTGCAGAAAAAGGTTTATGTTACCCGCCAACTAAGAAAACGCTAGATTTAACTGAAGTAATCAAAACAACTTCAGCTAATGACGCGGTATTAAGCGCCCTTAGCACAAGCAATAGCTCAACTGAAACGGAAACAAGTAGTAGCGAACAACACCAATTAGCTGACATGCTTAAAAGTGACAGTGTTTGGTTAACTTTAGCCGCGTTTTTCGTTGGTGGTTTATTGCTATCTTTTACTCCATGTGTATTCCCAATGTATCCAATTTTAACCGGAATCATTGTCGGTCAAGGTGATAAATTATCGACTAAAAAAGCCTTCACATTATCCTTTTTCTACGTGCAAGGTATGGCAGTAACCTACACCATACTTGGTATTGTAGTGGCTATTGCTGGCGCGCAATTTCAAGCAATGTTTCAACATCCCGTAGTGTTAATTGCCCTAAGTGTATTATTTATCTTCTTAGCACTCTCAATGTTTGGCGTATTTAATTTAGCTTTACCCAGCAGCTGGCAGAACAAGTTAAACCAAGTCAGCAGTAGTCAAAAAGGTGGCTCATATGTTGGTGTTTTAGTCATGGGGGCTATTTCAGGTTTGGTGGCATCACCGTGTACTACTGCGCCATTAACAGGTGCGCTGTTATATATTTCTCAATCTGGCGACATACTATTAGGCGCATCAGCGTTGTACGCTTTAAGTTTAGGCATGGGCTTGCCACTACTTATTTTAGGTAGTTCAGGTGGTAAATTACTGCCTAAAGCGGGTAATTGGATGAATGTTATTAAGAACATTTTTGGCTTGTTGCTACTTGCTGTGCCAATTTTCTTACTTGAACGTTTCTTACCTGTTCTAGTTATTGACGTAATGTGGATTGTGCTTGTTTTAGCAACTGCCGGTTATTTTTATACGGTAAACCAAGACTCAGCGAAAACATTTGGTTTCGGTTTACGTAGCATCATAATATTCTTAATCTTCTTTTTGGGTGCGAACAAAGCTTATCAATTGGTTTATCCAACAGCACAAATTTCAGTTTCACAACAAACTCCGCAACATGGTTTTGAACACGTGAAAAACTTAACTGAAATGAATCAAGCAATTGCAAAAGCTAATGCTGAGGGAAAAACGGTGATGGTTGATCTTTATGCTGACTGGTGTGTGGCTTGTAAGGAATTTGAAGAATACACCTTCTTTGAAGCAAACGTACAAAATGCTCTTGCTGGCTCTGTGCTACTACAAATTGATTTAACTGATACTGGTTCAACAGATAGTGTTGAGTTGATGTCGCATTTTGAAATATTCGGGTTACCATCAATTCTATTTTTTGACAAATCAGGTAATGAGTTAACTCAACGCCGTGTTACTGGTTTTATGGGTGCTGATGACTTTTCTGCGCATGTAACTAAAACGTTTGCTCAATAAACCTTATTTAGGACGGGTCAAACAAACAGAAAAAAAGCGCCGTTAGGCGCTTTTTTTATTACCCAAAATAAACAGTTTAATTGCCTGTATTCTCATGACTTAAAATTGCATAAACATCAACACACACCAATAAAAGTTAATAATATATTCAATACAAAACTAATTAACCGTTGAGTCTGAATTAATAAAAGCTTTCCACTTACCATCAATAATTTGTCGATTAATAAAGTCAAATAACTCAATTTCAGGGATAGGCTTCGAGAAGTAATAGCCTTGTATAAGATCGCAGTCATGCTCAGTTAAGCTACGTAATTGTGCTTGAGTTTCTACACCTTCAGCAATGACTGTTAGTCCCAACTTTTTCACCATAGCAATAGTCGACATAATGATTTGAAAATCAGCATGATTTTCTAGCATGCCAAAAACAAAACTTTTATCTATTTTGATCACATCAACTGGCATACGCTTTAGGTATGCCAAAGAAGAGTAACCGGTACCAAAATCATCAATAGCAAAACTAAAACCTAAACTGCGCATGGCACTCATGGTTTCAATAGCTTTATCAATATCTTTCACTAAAATTTGCTCTGTCAATTCAAGTTCAAAGTTACTCGCGGATAAATCAAACTCTTCAAGGAGCTCCTTCAAGTAATCAAGCAACTTAACATCAGCAAATTGGCCTGCAGAAAGATTAATGGCGATAGTGATATCAGCTAAACCAACAGTCTTCATTTCTTGATAAAGCTCAAAACATCGTCTTATAACCCAGTAACCAAGTTCAATCATATGTTCTGAGTTTTCTAAGATTGGAATAAAGTCATCTGGCGATACCATACCTCGCTCAGGGTGCTGCCAACGTAAAAGTGCTTCAAAACCATGTATTTTATTGGTTTTAGCAGCTAATTGAGGTTGTAAACTTAAGCTAAACTGCCCTTTCGCCAGAGCTTGCTTTACTTCGCTTTCCATCATTACTCGGTGTGCAACACGTTGGAACATACCGCCTTGGTAAACAAAGTACTGATCACCTCCATTGTCTTTTGCTTCATACATAGCAATATCAGCATGGCTAATGAGCTCACTCGCTTGAATTAACTCCCCATCAGTCATTGCAATGCCAATACTACAACTAACATAAAATAAACTGCTATTAACTTTAATCGGCTGTTGAAAACTTTTTAAAATCGCTTTTGCAAGTTCTTCTGCTGTATCTAATGAGATATTTTCATTAAGTAAAATAAGAAACTCATCGCCACCAAAGCGACAAACGATATCGCTGCTAGCCACACTCAAGTTAATGCGGTTGGCTGCTTCAATCAGTAACTTGTCCCCTTCACCATGGCCATGAGTATCATTTACTTTTTTAAAGTCATCTAGATCTAAGAATAAAACGCCAACATTACGACTTTCTCGAGAGGCACTTTTTAATACTTTTCGCAACTGGTAACTGAGCATATTGCGATTAGGTAGACCTGTTAATAAGTCATACATAGCAATATTTTCTAATTCTTGCGTTTTCTGGGTGACCTCTGTATTTAACTGTTCGAGTTCATAGCTCAACTCCGTTGTGGCATTGATTAAAACATCCACTTCATCAAGAAAAACTTTTGATGGGGCTACTTTAACTTTTCGAAATTGCTCAAATTCTTTTCGCGCCAATAGCGGAAGAATATCTGACAATAGCAATAGTCTCTTGGTAAAAGGGCCAGCAACAAAATAAACAAGTAAGGCTATAACAATAAGTATTGCAACAGCAGAAAGTAAAAACTGCAAACGATAGTCAAGGTACTTCTCGGTAAAAGAGCTAACGTCATCAACTTGTGCCATGAAAAAGTTTTGTGTGTTCGATTCTGCTAGCGGCAAAAGGCTTATTAAATAACTTTTGCCGTTATGTTCTATTTGCACTCCTTCTTGCTTAACATTTAATAGCAATTCTTGTGATTGGTGATTAGCAAATAAGATCTTCATCAACTGAGGTGCAGATGAAGTAATAATTCTTGCATTCGCCAATTTAACTTGTTGCTGCTTGTCAAATACTACAATCGCCACTTGATTTTCAAGCGCTTGATTAATAGCAAAAATAACATCAACGAATGAGATAGACATTGAAACAATTGCCATATTCCCTTTTGCATTTAAAATGGGCACTGAAACTAACTGAAAACACTCTTGGACACAGCTTAACTGGTAATCTGGTGCATTAGTTTGAACAACACGCTTGATGCTGCCTAATACCTGTTTTGATAAGGGTGCAGATTGAAATATAGGGTGCATTTGCTCAGATGTCAGCCATAAAGACTCAACGTTTTGATTAATCTGTAAAGCATCAAATTGTTGCTCAAGTGCACTTGCCGCTAAGGAGAAATCAGTTTTCTCTTTTAAATGGATAAGGTCAGTAAAAGACTCTAGCCAGTTACGAGTTTGCTCTCGTACAATCCGACTTTGCATATCAAATTGTGCTTCTCCTTGACGTAACTGATTGTTTTGATATTGAACAAACTCTTGATCAAGGCGAGATATTGATAACATTGAAATGGCAAAGCTTAGTAACATCAACGCGCTAACAACGAGAATAAAAAACTTTGTTGAAACGCTGACAAACCTAGTTTTCATAGCTAAAACCAATACATCAATTGAATTGCCCAAACTTGCCAGTTTTTACTGCCATTGGCAACAGGATCAGGTTGTACAATCGGAGATAATCTTGCAGCACCCTGCATCCAGTGATATTCGGCATTTACCCTAAAGTCACTCGAAAAATCATATGATAAGCCAATGACCGTATCATTATGAAAACCAAAATACGCCGGCACTAATCCACCAGTATTTTGCTCTAACTTGCTACCATTCTTATCCTCTTTATTATTGTAAAAACGCTCATGCCGCGCCATTATTGAGAGATCTTTTTGCAGTTTATAGCGAGCTTGTAGGTAATAACCTTGCCCTACTTCATCACGTTTAAAGGTTGAAAAATAGAAGTCTTTAGTTATAAATCGTTCTTGAAATAATTCTCCAGTAAACTCCCAAAACTCACCTTCATATAGCGCATTGGCAGTGTAAAATTGAAAAGTAAAGCTTCCATCCGAATAGTTATCAAGGTTCCCGCTATCATAGTTAAAAGTGGAGTCGAGCGCAGAGAATCCAAATCGCCATTGTGAGTTTGCTGGCCGCCAATATACACTGGCCTGTAAATCTAAATCATGCCCAAACTCTCCAGTAGAAAGGTCACCAAGAATAACATCTGCTTGCTTATTGGAAATCGTACTTTTCCCTCGGCTAAAGTTAAAATCAATCTCTCCAAGGCTGTCATCACTGTAGCTTAATTTTACTGCAGCGCCATCGCCACCTACCGCTATATCACGAAAACCATCAAAGTAAACTACTTGCGGAATGATAATTGATGGCCTAGCAAAAGGAATATCGCGAGTACTCGAATATAGCCAGTGATTGTTTTTCACACGACCAAAATAAAAACTCGCTTGCCATGACTCATTGTGAAAAGCATCCCACTCTAAAAGCAGGTAGTCCAAACGAGGACCGGCATGATAACGATTACCACCATTTAAGTAGACAACTTGACCTGCAATACGAAAATCATCATTAAGCTGATATGAGGCATTAAGTCCAATCTCGGTTAATTCAAGTGAAACACTTTCATCTGCATTAATAAAATTACTATTATTGGCGTCAATCACTCCTTGCGCCACAAAACCATGCACTTGTAATGATTCATCTGGTATTTTTGCTGCATTGGCATTAAAAGCAAAGTAAACGCTACACACGGAGCTCACAAAATAAAAAAATAATTTAGATGATCTAATCATTAATTTTAATGACATTAACATCTTTTACCTCCAATAGATTTTCCACATAACCGATAGCACCTTTAGTTGATTTCACCGCCTTGATCAGCTCACTTTCATTGGCAACTTGAATGGGGGCTACGCCATAACCCGAAAATGTCAACTTATGCCAAATACGATCGAGCTGATAAGGGAATAGTCGTAACTGTTCTTTACAAAATTTTTGATGAAGTGGATCTTTACTAGCCAAAACAAAGACCACAATAGGCGTGCCATTCTTCCAGTGCGCTTGACGCATAGAGTATATTCGGCGTAACTGTGTTGTTGACAGCAAAGCAGTGTCTGCTGTTATATTTGAGATAATATTTATTGCTTCCACTTGGGGGGAGAAGAGCAAGATAACAAAAGCAATTCGAATAAATATGGTTTTAATAACTTCATCCTTGTTTTTAACATAGAACGACATGACAACATTTAACCCTAACGACAATACCTTACGTCAGAGTTAAATCAATGAATTAATTAAAATTCCTATAAAATTTAGTTTAGTAAACTTATGTCAACTTACAATAAATATCCTATCTTAATTTACCACCCAAGTGATTAGACCAGTATTTTGCTGCTATATTCTGCGAAAACACTATAATAATCGCCTAACTGTATTAAATACGATATTTCACTAATTTCCATACAAAATCGTATCTAAACATGACATGATAATGATACAAGCCAACGTTAAAGGTGTTTTTACCGAAGATGACCACTAAGTTTAACATTTTAATATTAAACGGCCCTAACTTGAATATGTTAGGAAAGCGTGAGCCGACCATTTATGGTTCATTATCATTGACTGAGATTATGACAAATTTACAGTGTATTGCCAATTCGGTAAACGTTGAACTAAGTCATTGTCAATCAAATGCAGAGCATGTTTTGATTGATGAAATTCATCGCAGCTTCGAAAAAGTAGATTTTATTATTATAAATCCAGCGGCCTTTACTCACACAAGTATCGCAATTAGAGATGCATTGTTATCAGTGAGCATCCCGTTTATCGAGGTACATTTATCAAATGTTCATACACGTGAAGCATTTAGACAACATTCGTATTTATCAGATATCGCGATTGGCGTTATTAGTGGCTTAGGTGCCAGTGGCTATGAGTTTGCTTTACAAGCAGCCATTGCTCACATCAAAAAATAGTAATTAAAGTATCTTAATCACTTTAATCATTCAAAACATAAATTTAATAAATATTAAAAGGTATTCAAATGGATATTCGCAAAATAAAGAAGTTAATTGAGTTAGTTGAAGAGTCTGGAATTAATGAACTAGAAATCTCTGAAGGTGAAGAGTCTGTGCGTATAAGCCGTGGCAGCACAGTAGTACAAGCAGCTCCTATAATGCAAGCTGCGCCTATCGCAGCGGCACCAACGGCGGCAGCACCTGCGACTGCGGCGGCACCTGCAGCAGCTCCAGCATTATCAGGTCACCTTGTTCGCTCTCCAATGGTTGGTACTTTCTACGCTTCTGCTTCCCCTGATGCTCCAGCCTTTGTTGAAGTTGGTCAACATGTTAATGCTGGTGATACATTATGTATCCTTGAAGCCATGAAAATGATGAACCAAATTGAAGCTGATAAATCTGGCGTAATCAAAGAAATTTTAGCGTCAAATGAAGATGCAATTGAATTCGATCAACCGCTATTCATCATTGAATAATCCCATATACATCAACGCATAAGGGTCATTCTATGTTAGATAAAGTTGTTATCGCCAACCGAGGCGAAATTGCACTAAGAATATTACGTGCATGTAAAGAATTAGGCATTAAAACAGTTGCTGTGCATTCAACTGCCGACAGAAATTTAAAGCACGTTTTATTAGCTGATGAAACCATCTGTATTGGCAAGCCATCGGCACCTGAAAGTTACCTTAATATCCCTGCAATAATAACAGCGGCAGAGGTAACAAATGCTGTTGCAATTCATCCTGGATATGGCTTTTTAGCAGAAAATGCAGACTTTGCCGAGCAAGTGGAGAATTCAGGATTTGCTTTTATAGGTCCTAAAGCAGAAAGCATTCGTATCATGGGTGACAAAGTTGCCGCTATAAAAGCAATGAAAGTAGCAGGTGTCCCTTGTGTTCCAGGTTCAGATGGCCCATTAAACGATGACGAAGAAGCAAATAAAGCCCATGCTAAACGCATTGGCTACCCTGTTATTGTTAAAGCTGCTGGTGGCGGTGGTGGTCGAGGTATGCGTGTTGTGCGCAGCGAAGAAGAATTAGTCGACTCTATTGCGCTAACTAAAAAAGAAGCCGGTACTATTTTCAAAAATGACATGGTTTACATGGAAAAATTTCTTGAAAATCCTCGTCATGTTGAAATTCAAATCATGGCTGATGGTCAAGGTGGCGCAATCCATTTAGGCGAACGTGATTGTTCAATGCAACGTCGTCATCAAAAAGTGGTTGAAGAAGCTCCAGCACCAGGTATTACACCTGAAATGCGCGCTAAAATCGGTGAACGTTGTTGTAAAGCTTGTATCGATATTAACTACCGCGGTGCAGGTACATTTGAATTCTTGTATGAAAATGGTGAGTTCTACTTCATTGAAATGAATACTCGTATTCAAGTTGAGCACCCTGTAACCGAGATGATCACTGGTGTTGATCTGATCAAAGAGCAATTACGTGTTGCTGCTGGCCAGCCATTATCTTACACCCAAGATGATATTAAAATAGCAGGTCACTCAATAGAGTGTCGTATTAATGCTGAAGATCCACGTACTTTTATCCCTTCACCGGGTAAAATTACACGCTTCCACCCACCGGGCGGTTTAGGCGTACGTTGGGATTCTCACATTTATGCTGATTATTCTGTTCCACCACACTACGACTCTATGATTGGTAAATTGATCACTTGGGGCGATAACCGTGATGTAGCCATTGCTCGCATGCGTAATGCCTTAAGCGAATTAGTGATTGACGGCATTAAAACTAACATTGCTTTGCATCAAGACATTTTAGATGATCAAGGTTTTGTTAATGGTGGTGCTAACATTCACTACCTAGAAAAGAAATTAGCTGAAACTGAATAAAGCTTTAGCTAGTTTTTAATATGAGCCCTGCACTGCAGGGCTTTTTTATGTTCAGGATGAACTGTATTAAGCGATTACATGGATGTGAATGAGCTGTTATGCCCGGATGGCGGTATTAAGCGATCACATGGATGTGAATGAGCTGTTATGCTCAAGATAAACGCTATGTCGTGATATCATTGTGATAAAGCAATGCTGATTACGTATGAAAGATTTAAGAATATGACTGATTTAATAGAAAAACCTAACCCTCCTGCAGATGACGATTGCTGTGGAGGTGGCTCTTGTAACCCTTGTGTGTGGGATCATTATTACGCTGAGCGTAAAAAATGGCGTTTACAACAAGTAGAATTAAAAGCAGCTGCAGAAGTGAAAAAAACACAAACTAGCAATTAGCTTATACCTGATATTGTCATTCATTGAATGAATCGTATTAATATATTCAAACTACTTGAAAATGTAGTTTCAAGTAGTTTGGGTATAAGCTATTTAGGCTATTTTAAATAGTTAATCTGCCATTTTAAGCACTTTTTCAACTAACTTGTTAATACCACTTGCAGCTTCAACCAATGACGTTGCTAGCATATAGGCAGGTGTTGACACTAATTGTCGCTCTTCATCAACAACGATATCGTTAACCTCACAGCATTGATGAACCAAGCCGATATTATTTAATGATTCAGCAAGTGCGGTATCATTGCCAATAGTTGCTGTAGCGTTTTTACCGTAGATTAGCGGGATCATTACTGGCGCAATGCACATATATCCCGCTGGTTTCTTCGCTTTTGCAAATGCTTGGCATACTGATAATACCTGTTCATTAACGGCGATAGCTTCGCCATTAATGGCAAAGTCAGATAAATTTTTTGCCGCACCAAAACCTCCAGGCACAATCAAGGCATCAAATTCATCAATATAAAACTCAGTTAAGTCTTCAGTATCACCACGAGAAATACGAGCCGACTCAACGAGCACATTTCGCTGCTCCTGCTCCATAACCTGACCCGTTACATGATTAATAACATGATGCTGATTAATATTCGGTGCAAAGCAACGATATTTTGCCCCTGCTTGTTCAATCGCTAGCAATGTTAGCACTGACTCATGTATTTCGGCGCCATCATAAACCCCGCATCCTGATAAAATTACTGCTATATTTTTCATACTAATTGTTCTCTATCAATAACTTTATGTATTAGCTGGCAAACCAGCACACCAAAAACAGATACTAACATTAAACCCGCAAATGGTAGTGCACTGCCATCATAAAACACCGCTAATATTGGCCCAGCTAAAGCACCAACACCAAAACGCAAAGTACCATTTACCGCCGTTGCAGTGCCTGTATGCTCAGTAAATTCTTGCAGAATCAGCGCATTAGCATTGACCGAAATCATCGATAAACTGCCCATTAACGGCAGAATTGCTACAACATGGTATGGCAAAGGTAATGACAAAATATTTGCTAAAAACAAGCTTGTCGCTGCAGTTATTGACAACAAAACACCATAACTGAGCATTTTTCGTGAACCAATTCTCGTCACTAAGCGAGTATTAATAAAATGTGCGCTCATTAAAGCAAATACATTCAAGCCAAATAAAATACTGAAAGTAAATTCAGACACCTTAAATACCGTTAAATAAACAAATGGAATAGCAGTAATGTAGGCAAAAAAAGCTAATGAAACCATCATTGAAGAAATAAGATCTAAACGCGCCTTTTTATTACTAAACACTATTTTATAACGTTGAATAATACTAAATTCTTCACGTTTTTTTACTGACTTAACTTCTGGTAAAAAATAAAAGCTGCAAATAAAAATGCACAGAGCATAAATAGCCAGGACGTAGAAAATCATTTGCCAGCTATGCAGCAGCAACGCACTACCTATACTTGGGGCAATCATAGGCGCCATCATCATGATCATACTGACATAAGAAAGCCCTTTTGCCGTATCTTTGCCATACAGTTGGCTTATAATTCCGGGCACCACTACCGTGGCTGCACTGCCAATAAAAGCCTGCAAAAATCGTAACGCGATAAACTGTTCAATATTTTGCGCATATGTAAGCATTAGTGTTGTCAGGATGAACCCTGTCAGTCCTAGCATCACTAAACCACGTCGAGAGTGTTTGTCGGCCATAGGGCCAAAAACTAGCATACCTGCGGCATAACCAAATAAGTAAATACTTAAACTATTTTGTACCAAAGGCATTTGCGTGAAAAAATGTTCAGCTAACTTAGGCAGTGCCGGCAAGTACATGTCTATCGCTAGCGGAGAAACTGCGATGATTGCCGCCAGCAACGGTAATAGAAATTTTAATGATAATTGTGTCGAGTTATTTGGCACTCTATATTTGTCCTCATTTGTAGTCTGTAAATTTTATTCTCAGTTAACATAAACACCCAAGCGATTACGCATCAGGATATTGGTGTACTAATTTACCAAGTGTTTGAATGGCTTCATCAATACGTTCACACCACTGCACACCAAAACTTATTCTCATATAGTTCTTATACTTACCTGACGGGGAGAATATTTCACCTGGTGCAAAACTAACACCTTGCTTAATCGCTTGGCTGAAAAATTGGCTAGTATCAACATGAGAGCGACATCGCACCCATATCACACTGCCACCTTGCGGCTTAGAAATACACACTTGTTCTGGAAAATGCTGAGCAATTAATGCCCGCATACGTTCGCAGTTATAGCGCAAGGTTTTACGTAATACTTGTAAATGCCTATCGTATTCACCACTCATTAAATAATCAGTTAATGTCCATTGCTGTAACATAGGTGTAGAGCAAGACTGCGCACGTTTAATACGCTTGGCTTTTTCTTCAAATAGTCCCGGTAGCAACCAACCTACTCGGTAGCCTGGTGCAGCCGTTTTAGAGAAAGAAGAACAAGTCAGTACTAAGCCTTTTTCTGAATACAGCTGTGCTGAAGTCGGCCGACGCTCGGTAAAATACAAATCGCTGTAAACTTCATCTTCAATAAGCGGAATATTATTGGCTTCAAGTAGCTCGACCATATTTTTTCGCTGCGCATCTGTCATCATAGAACCCAGCGGGTTATTAATCGCCGTGGAAAATAAACAGGCTTTAACCGAATGCTGTTTAATAACACTGGCTAATTCTGGAACACAAACACCATCTTCAGGGCTGGTATAAACTTCCAACGCTTTCATACCTAAGCTTTCAATAAGTTCAATTAAGCCAAAGTAACAAGGCGACTCAACAGCAATAACATCGCCTCTTTCAGCAACACATTGTAATGCAATTGATAAAGCTTCTTGTGCACCATTGGTAATAATTAAATCATCATGGTTTACCAACACGCCTTGTTCTTGATAGCGACAAGCCAAACTCAACCGTAACTTAGGGTCACCATTTACCGGCCCATAACTCACCGCCTTTTCAGATACTCGGCTTAGCACTGAGCGCATTAATCTTGCCAGTGCTTTATCAGGCGGATGAGCATGTACAGGGTTAGAGATGCCTAATGCGACTGAATCAGGCATATGTACCGCATCATAAACTTGCTCAATTAAACTTCGACAAGATATCTCTGCCGGCTCACAGCTCGCCCACTTTGCTCTTCGGGGCAGCAGTGTTCGTGCTTGTTTCGCTTTTAAATAATAACCCGATTGAGGACGAGCAGAAATAGTACCTTGTCGTTCAAGCTCAACATAAGCCTGCTTGACCGTTGGTACACTGATCTCAAATTGTCGGCTTAACTTACGCAAACTTGGCAATTTATCGCCTGCGCGCAAGGCACCAATTTTTTCTTGGTGTTCAACAAAGTCGATAACTTGTTGGTATAAAAACTCCGGTGCTGATTTATCAACTAATCGCATAACTGTATAGGTTGCATTTTCGTTTCTCTGTGTATGTTATTAAAACAAAAAATCAGTAAACTGTCTATCCATCAAGATAAACAATTTATTTAGAACGGAAATAAATAACCAATAGTCAGTATTAACAACCAACGAGGAGAGGCACATGACATTTGCATATATCGCAAAAACAATATTGAAGAAATGGATCACCACATTGTCGAGTAGAGGGTTTGGCACTCAACTTGTCAGCCATGAAACTCAAGTTGCTTTGTCTTCTCATGTTAATAAAGTGCCTGTTGATAACCGACATTGCAACAATAAATAACCTGAACTTAGGTTAAGTAATTTACAAGCCTGATAGCGAGAAATTAGCTCGCTATCCCTTTCCGATTTATTTCATAGGATTGTTATGAACAACACATTTCTATACATCATTACAGTTGTTATCTGGGGCTCAACTTGGATTGCCATCAACTTCCAATTAGGCGATGTTGCTGCAGAGGCATCAATAGTCTATCGCTTTGGGCTAGCTGCACTTATTCTATTTGCTTATTGTAAATATAAACACTTACCTTTGAAGTTTTCATTGCAAAACCATATACAGTTTGCGCTTTTTGGCATCACGCTATTTGGCTTTAATTATTATTTGCTCTATTCGGCGCAGCAGCACATTAATTCGGCGCTCACTTGTATTGCCTTTTCAAGCATCATGTTTTTTAACGTTTTTAATGCCAGGATTTGGTACGGCACTAAAATAACCAAGCAAGTTTACCTTGGTGGTGCGTTTGGGCTCATAGGTATAGTCACGCTTTTTTGGCCGCAAATTAATGACACAAAATTAGGTGCTGAAACACTACTAGGTTTGGGGCTATGTGTCACAGGAACGCTATTTGCTTCTACCGGTAATATGCTATCAATGAGAAACCAAAAACTAAACTTACCTCTGATGTCGGCAAATGCCTGGGGAATGCTCTATGGCTCAATATTTATGGCGTTGGTGGCAATTATACAAGGTAAAAGCTTTAACTTTGATTATTCATTTTCTTACGTTAGCTCATTACTTTACTTATCAATATTTGGCTCTGTTATTGCGTTTGGCTGCTACCTAACATTACTTAACCGTATTGGTACACATAAGACATCTTATGCATCAATTATGTTCCCTGCTGTTGCCGTGATTATTTCTACGCTTGTTGAAAATTTTTCATGGACACCTTTTACCGTTGCAGGTTTAGCTTTTATTGTTATTGGCAATCTAGTGGTTCTAGCTCGGCCCAATAAATTAAAGGCCACAAGTAATCAACTAAATTCAACCAATGAAAAAGATTTAAAAGAATCGATTGAATCGAATATAAATCAAAAAACTTTGAATGCAGAAGCTTTATAGTTAGCTCCACTATTCTCCAAATAGTCAACTTTGTGCGCAGTACACTTATTACTAAGTGCCAATTGCACAACACGGCGCTGAACTCCTTCCTTTTCAGCGCCGTTTTTTAATTCTATTGTGTAAAGGCGCAAACGGATAATGACTTACCATTAATCAAATCGCACCTAACAACATTTTACCGGCAATTTCTTTCACCAGCTTTGCTGCTAGCTGCGAGGTCATATTATCGATGTCTTTGTTCGGATTGAACTCAACAACATCAGCGCCTACTAAAGGCATATTAATTTGATGGATCATGTTGATAACCTCACGCGTTGTTAGCCCTCCGGGCTCTCGATGCGAAACTCCAGGCGCAAAGGCTGGATCGATACCATCAATATCAAGTGATAAATACACCGGATGTTCAAAAACCAAAGGCTGTGATAATGGCCAGTGCCTCATTTCCAATGATTCAACACTAAACTTGGCAATTTGCTGTTCTTGATGCAGGTTCAGTGTTCGTATGCCAACTTGTACTAATCGCTCGCAGAGCCCGTCTTCCATTACGCGTGCAAAAGGACAAGCATTAGAATAACGATTCCCCTTGAACGAGTCATATAAGTCTGAATGTGCATCAATATGCAATATCGTCAACTGATCAAAGTGTTTACGATAACTTTTTAGCACTGGGTAACTAATACTGTGATCACCACCTAAAGTCACTAAGCGAGTATTGTTAGACAACAACTGATCACAACGCTGCTCAATTGCCACGATGAAGTTTTCAGACGTAGCAACATTAATATCACCAACATCAAGCCATCGTTCAGATGCTCTTAAATCAACACCTAATTCCGTAGAGCCATTTAACGAACCATTACTCAACACATTACGAATAACATTAGGCGCTAAAGCTGGCCCTCGTTCAAATGAAGAATTGTCATCAAATGGCACGCCTAATAAAGCAACCTTAAATAAATCACTTTTAGTCATTTATAATCCTTTCACTAGCTTATTATTAGTAAGCACCAACAGAAGAACCTATCGGTGCTTTATTTTAGACTCTGGTGTAGACAGCTTCATGACTTAAACTGTAATTAATTTGGCTTGCTAACAGGGTAAATTGCACCCAAACTCCTTTATATTTAGCGATTTAGAAGTACTAGATTAAGCAAGTCAAAAAACGATTAGCCCCAAACTATTAATCTAATAATATAGTTTTTATAATATTAGAATCAATCCATCTAACATGGCCCTTTTAGGCCCAGCTGTAGCTAGAAATCTAGTCATGCGTTACATACATAGATGTATGACATTTAGGTTGCCCTAAAACTATACCTTCGAATAGGGTGAGCATCACTCTCGTTTTATAGGAAATATAATGGTGTAACAAGCCCCTTCGCTGACATCACTATCACACTTAATCGTTCCTCTCAGTTTTTGTACTACAATGTTGTAAACAATATGCATACCTAACCCGCTACCACCATTGTCTCTGTTTGTAGTAAAAAAAGGTTCGAATACATTATTTATTATTGCGTTTGTCATGCCTACACCATTATCTTTAAACTCCATATGAATATCATCATTTTTCCGTACCACATCAATAGTGATATTCCCTGGTTTAGTGGCTGTAAATGCATGCGTTATCGCATTCATCACTATATTGGTTACTATTTGTGAAATATCACCGGGATCACAGGTTACCTCTATTTCTTCTCGTTCAATAATCTCTATATGGTGCTTTGTTTTCGAAGTAACCGGATGCAAACTTTTGAGTACTTTATGAATATATTCAATTAAATTGAAGGTATACGTAGAATTGGATGAAACATCAACAGAAACCATTTTGAAATTTTGAATAAGCTCAGAAGCTCGATAGAGATTAAATTCAATTAACTTGCCGGTTTCAATCGTCGAATCATAATACTGCTTAATACGATTTTTAGTTAGATCTCCATCTATAACGGATTGCTTTAATTTGATTATATCGTCAAGTAATAAAGAATTAGCCGTTACACAAATGCCGATTGGTGTGTTTAGTTCATGGGCTACACCTGCAACTAATCGCCCTAGAGATGCCATTTTTTCCGATTCAACTAATTGACTTTGCATACTTTGCTGTTGCTCTAAAGACCTCTCCAATTCAAGGGTTCTACTTTTCACCCTGCCTTCTAACTCAGCATTTAATTTAAAAATCTCATCATTAACCAACTTAAGCCTTTCATGCGAGTTATTAACATCGTATGCCATGAGATTGAAAGTCTCTGCTAGTTGACCTACTTCATCTTTAGAAGATGGCTGAACATAAGGAATAATTCCCTCATTAGTTTTAACCGCGGCCTTAAATTGAGCGGTGATTTTAGCGATTGGTGCGATAAATCGCTCAACAAAAGCAAGTAACGTTATCAACATAATTAAACCTGAAATAATACTGATGTAGAATATCGTTTGGCTTATATCATCACCAGAGCTAACAATTTTCTTCAAGGGAATAGTGACAATAAAAGCCCAAGGGGTTGCTGTTTCCCCTACAAAGATAGGAATAGACACTTGATAAGATAACTCTTCAATTGCATCAGCATAAACAAATTTTTGCTGATATTGACCCAATTGAATACTGCTAATTTCTGCTTCATTGACAGTTTGGCCGATCAGTGCTTTATCTGGGTGTGCTACATACATACCGTTATTCGCTACTAATGTTGAAAAACCGGTCCCCATTACCGTCAAATTGTTAACTATTTCTTGCAAAGAGGCTAAATCAACATCAACACCAATAACGCCATAAAATACATCATCATGAACAATCGGTTGAATAGTACTAATAAGCAAAACTTTAGTATCAGAGACTTGATAAAAATAGGGCTGTTCTAACGTTTCTTTTGCTCTTTTTCTTGGGTTATTGTACCAGGTGCTTTTTTCCCAACCTTGGTTGGGCTCATTAATGATATCTTTTCCTTGCCAATGCCAGTATGAGTTTACTCGCCCTGTTTCGTCATGCCCTTGACTATTGGCAAACAAATCATCTTGCTTGTCATAGGCATTAGGCTCCCAAAGCATCCAAGTACCAAAAATATTATCATCGTGACGTATAGTATCAATCAGTGCTTTATCTAAGAATTGTCGATCTACTTTCGCTTGGCGAGCCTGCCAAAAATTTATTTCCAATAGTTGTGAGCTTTCCATCGCTTTTTCAAGTACCAATTTAACTTTCGAGGCATAATGATGGGCTGTTTCATCAGCTATTTGTAAATTAAGCTTTCGGCTTAGCACTTCCACGTTGCTACTAATGATGAATGTTGTTGTTAATACAGTGAAAATAATCAGTACAGTCATTAATATAAAAATTTTTATTTTTATGCCAATATTTGTCATTTATAATCCTCGACTATTTACAAAGTAGTTTACTGAGTAAGATTAATAATTTTTCTTCACTTCTATTAAGTTCAACTTTAGCCGCATATTAAGTAAATAATACGCTATGCCAACCAAAAGACATTAATAAAACATTGCATTATCAATATCTCGATCACGTTAATCAACCTGACACAGAAAAGCAAATTCCGATAGGCATTTCCCTTTCTCGGCCTAATCTCTCACTCTAATAACTTATTAGTCAGACGCCTCATCATTTAATTTAAATTCAATAAGTTAAAGCGAGCTCCCAATCGGGGAGCCTGGCGGTAATTTTATTTTCGATACCGGCGTAGATAACTTGTCATGGCTTAAACTGTAATTAATTTGATTTGCTAATAAAGTGAACTGGGCGCGAGAGCCTTTATACTTTCTCGTGCTACGCTTATCGCTTAACCATTGTGATAACTCAGTTAAGGTTAAATATACTTCAGCTCGCACTTCAGGCACTACATTTTGGCTATGCCACAACGCTAATAAGTGCTCTACCAATTGCTGGTTTACGCGTTGCTGTACCAATAATGCGGTAGATTTTTCAGCATCTGCTTGTAACGTCGCATCAATAAGCTCGTTAAATAACTGCCCAACAGAAGGGATATCATCATCAAGCATGGTTTGTTGTTGTAGCCTCGCTAAACGCTCTGCATTAAGCAGTAATGACAAAGTATGCTTGGCGCTAGCTTCTGCTGCACTTATTGGATCAAACGTTAAACCGGTATTACTAATAAAGCTTTCTCGGTTACGACTGTAGCCATAAGCTTTTGGTGGAATTAACGCGGTAATTTCAGCTGGTAAAGTTAAAGTATCAGGTGATAAGGTTAACAACAGAGCTTTAAGTGCTGCATGTTGCGACTTACCTGAAACCATTTTTTGCTGGTTAGTAAATTCTTTACTTCGCAACTGATAACCGTAATCAACACCGGCAATAAGCTTAGCAGTAGCTTCCACTTGAAAACGATGAAAATTATAAATTGGCACTAATACCTGTTCCAGTTCTGACATTGGAGTGCCAACAGGAATACTGTTCAAACCAAAATTTTCTAAGGCAAGCTTTCTAACCTCTAATACTCGAGTTAGCTCAACTGCAGCATTTTTACCGTTATCCCACAAATGCCCAGTTGCATGCGATCCTGATTTCGGGCGTGCATCTGGATCGGAAACATACTCTAATCCTTTCTGTTGAGTCGATTTAACTAACTCTGCAAGACATTGTTCTTCTTGCGTTTTTTCAATATCAGCGTAGCCATAAGCAATAACGAACTTATCCCAATCACCAATATCTTCTGCGTAAGCATTTTCTAAGCTAATTTTATCATCTTTAATCGTGATCAACGGGTGCGGATAATCCATAACAGATGCTCGGTCGTTAACGCTGGCAGCAAAGTTGTGGGCAATGCCTAAGGTATGCCCTACTTCATGCGCAGACAGTTGACGAATACGTGCTAGTGCCATTTCTTTCATCGCACGGGTATCGGTATCAGTGGTTTTAAAAGGTGATGTTAAGCCTAGTGCAATTAAATAGTCTTGGCGTACGCGTAAGGATCCTAACGTAACATGCCCTTTGATAATTTCCCCTGTACGAGGGTCAATAACCGAAGAGCCATACGACCAACCGCGTGTAGCACGATGTACCCACTGAATTACGTTATAACGTACATCCATCGGATCAGCGTCACTGGGTAACATTTTCACTTGAAAAGCATTTTCATAACCAATAGCAGAAAATGCTTGATCCCACCAACGAGCACCATCTAATAAAGCGCTTTTAACTGGCTCAGGAACGCCAGCATCCAAATAATAAATAATAGGCTCAACAGCTTTACTAACTTTTGCTTGTGGATTTTTCTTGTTTAGGCGATGGCGAGAAATATTTCGTTTGATTAAAGGCTCATCAATAGCGCTAGCATAGTCAGCATATGAGTTTTCCCAAAAACCACTGTAAGGATGGAATTGACGAGTTTTATAACCGTCATCCGGTAACTTGACTAAAGAATGATGTAAATTCACGGTAACGGCTGAAGCATCAGGAGTAACTGAGCGTAAATGAGCGCCGGCTTTTGAGCCTTTATAAGTAACGGTTGCTTCTAATTCAGTATTATTCGGGAACGCTTTTGTACGTTTTGCATAAACACCACTGCGTGTTGCATCAATACTGTAACTGCCCTGCTTCATTCGCTTTAACTGCTCAGATAAATTATGAATATCTGACAATAAAAACGGCGTGTAATCAATAAGGGTTTTATTGTTATCTGCCGAATTTTTGCTTACCTTAAAGCCCCAAATAATTGAGCTAGCAAATGCTTCATCAATGGCTTGTTTCTCAAGTTTATTATCAGTATCAGCGCGGTAATAAGTATTAAGCTGGCGTAAAAATACTTTTTCACCTACTTTTTCAAAACGCACTAAACGTGTATCGCCCAATTGTCCACGGTCTAAACCAATATCATTAGAACCTACGCCATGCGGCAAGCCACTTTGAAATAAAAACTCATGTTGAAAGTTTTCTATTTCTAAAAATACTTTTCCAGTTTTATCATCAAGATAAAAAGAGAAGTAACCTTGGTGATACTGCTTGTCTTTAATAAATTCGGCATAAGTTGTTTCTGCTTGTGCTTGCACTTGTATTGACAGCGAACAGCAGAAAAATAAAACCATTAGCCTAATGAAGAACTTCATTCCATATCCTTGCAGTCTGTAAAATTAAATTATTAGAAGTACTGAAAATACTCTTATTCTTGTTATAATCGACTTAAAAGTAACCTTGAAAATTTCCTAGGGGACTTTCAAAATTAACTAAAGCAACTTTCGATGTGATGATAGTACACCATCACATCGAAAATTAAATACAATATACAATTTACTCTGTAAAAAGAGTGTGACTCTAAAGTAATTAGGTAACCCGATGCAACGACTAGCTCCCGCTTTACGTGAAGATAATGTACCGTTAGATTTAATTTCATTAATAAAAACTATTTTAGCTGCAACAAAAGAAATCTCATTTCGTGTCAGCCAAGCGCACTTAGGTGGCTTAATGGGCTCAACTTTGGACGAAAACATTCAAGGTGAAGTACAAAAGAAACTTGATGTAGTTGCCAATGAATTATTTAAAGATATTTTGTTAGAGTCAGGTTTTGTAAAAGCAATTTCATCAGAGGAAGAAGATACTTCAGTAGGCGGCGATAAAAATGGCAAGTTTCTTGTTTCATTCGATCCACTAGATGGTAGTTCAAATATCGATATCAATTCTTTAATTGGTACTATTTTCTCAATTCATGAAGCTCCAGAAGATGCTGAACCATCTGACCCTGATATGTTTAAGCAATCAGGTAATCGCCAGGTTTGTGCTGGTTATGTGCTTTATGGCCCGTCAACAATGTTGGTGATGACAACGGGTAGTGGTACTCACTTCTATGTACTAGATCGCACTCACGGCGGCTACTTATTAGTTGAACGTAACGTACAAGTACCACAAGATACGCAAGAGTTTGCGATTAACATGTCAAACCAACGTTTTTGGCAAGCACCAATGCAAAGATACATTAGCGACTTACTTGCCGGTGATACCGGTCCACGTGGTAAAAACTTCAACATGCGTTGGATTGCCGCTATGGTCGGTGATATTCACCGCGTATTAACACGTGGAGGACTATTTACTTACCCAAGCGATAATCGTAATCCAGAAAAGCCATACAAGTTACGTTTGATGTATGAAGCTAATCCAATGAGTTTTTTAATTGAACAAGCCGGTGGCTTAGCCATGACGAGCGAAGGCCGCATCATGGATATTGAACCAAGTGATATTCACCAACGTGTTGAAGTGATCATGGGTTCAAAAAATGAAGTAGAAGCTTGCTTAGGCTATTACAAATAAGCTTTTATATAACATCAAGAAGCTTATTCAAGCTTTAACAATATAAACACCTGAAACTATTCAGGTGTTTTTCTTTATAGCACCTATACTTTTTTTATCAGTAGCTCTGCTTAATTTAAATACTACATGCACAAAATATAATCTTAGCCACTGTAACCATTACATTTTTTTACAATAATAACATCTAACATCCGATAAGATGTGACTTATATCACATACAGTGTCAAATAATCTTTATCAAAGATATATCAAGGAAGGTAGCATATGGTTCATATCACTAAGGTTGAGCGTACTTTCACGCCTCGAAAACAACTTGTTTCAACCACTGATTTAAAAGGTACGATCACCTACGCTAACCCCGAGTTTTGTGAAATCGCAGGTTACAGCTTAGAAGAGCTAATTGGACAACATCATAATATAGTTCGCCACCCTGATATGCCTAAAGCTGCTTTTAATGATTTATGGGAAAAATTAAAGCGTGGTGACTCTTGGCGAGGCATGGTTAAAAACCGTTGTAAAAATGGCGATTATTACTGGGTCGATGCCTATGTAACACCTCTTTATGAAAATGGATCGATCATCGGCTATCAGTCTGTACGAGCACTTCCAAGTGACAAACAAAAAAAACAGGCGCAAGCACTTTATGATAAATTAAATAACGATAAGCCCGTCATTGATTTACATGCCAATATCAAATTAAAGCGTTTAATCGCATTTATTTTTACATTAGCCGCTATAGCACTCGATTGGACATTAGTTGGCACTCCTATTTCTACATTTATCTTGTTAGGTTTTTTAGCATTGGTAATATTAATTTTTTCGGAAGAGTTAATAAAAATACCTAACCATCTGGCAAAAACTAAATCTGCATTTGATAGTCCGTCACGACAAATATACTTAGGCAAAGGTATTCTTAGCATTATAAATTACCCCGCAGAGCTATATAAGGCGAGGATAAAAACAGTCTTGGGCAGAAGCAATGATTCAGGGAAAAGACTGGCTAGTCTTGCAGATGAGCTCACTCAAACATCAACGAAAATGCTTAATAGTATTCAGGAAGAAAATGAGCATATTGGCCAATTCGCCACCGCTATTACTCAAATGAGTGCAACAATTAATGACGTAAGTCAAAGCACAAACACTGCGCATGATAAAGTAACAGAAATACAAACAGACTGTCTGAAAAATATAACCACAATTGAAACAAGTGAAAGTAAAATCAAACTATTAGCTAACGATGTAGAGAATGCAGCTAATAGTGCCACAGAATTAGTTAGTGACGTCGATAAGATATCTACCGTGATGAGTGAAATTCAAGGTATTGCGGATCAAACTAATTTATTAGCACTAAATGCGGCTATTGAAGCCGCAAGAGCTGGTGAACAAGGCCGAGGATTCGCAGTCGTTGCCGATGAGGTGAGAGCTTTAGCCAGCAGAACTCAAAGTGCTACCGAACAAATTCAATTATCCGTAGATGAATTACAAAAGACATTAACCGCTTGGAATACAGTGATGCTGAGTAATAAAACGAGTGCTGACGAATGCTCAGCCGAATCACAGCTCATTAAACAAGCAATGCAAAACATCATTGATAACATTCAGAGTGTTAATGATATGACTGCGCAAATAGCTACCGCATCAGAAGAGCAAAGCGTTGTTGCTGAGCAAATTACAAAAGGAATTCACAATATCGATAGTATTTCACAGCAAAATACTAAATTGGCAGGAGAAGTTTCAAATAAAAGTATTGAAGTGAATAATAATGCTGAAGCAATTGGAGAGCTTAGCACTAATTTTAGTTAATTAATCCGCTAAATGACTTTAGAAAAACAGCGAATATAGATAGGCTTTACTGAGCTTAAACTAAAACTGCAATAATTTACAAGTACAGTATTAGTTGCTGAAGTTCTCAATATCCAACAATTGCTACCATGAAGTTTTATTTAACTTTAAGTAATTTGATAATGGCTTCACAGTGAGTAACGCATAGGTAAGTATCAACGTGCAACGCATCACTTACCTACTTGTTATAAATTATCGCTTAAATAGCAACAACTTTGTTTGCACATGGTCCTTTCTGGCCTTGGCCAACTTCAAACTCAACTGCTTGACCATCGGCTAAAGTAGCATATCCACCGCCTGATTGGATTTCTGAATGATGAACAAATAAATCTTTACCTCCATCTTCCGGAGTAATAAAGCCAAAACCTTTATCCGCATTAAACCATTTAACAATGCCTTTACTCATAATGTCCTCTTTATCTAAAGTGAAAAATATAACCCTAATTTTCCATCACCATATAAAATTAGGGCTTGGTCACATCGCTTTAAGTAGCAAACTATTCCGCTAATTTAACGAAGCTTACCATGCTTATTTTTCATACTAGACACCTTTCGCGCTATAGCAAGTAAGTCTGGAGAAATATCATCAGCACCTTCCTTGATTAGCTTACTAACGTCACCTGACGAAAAAAATGATCCACGCTCAGACTTTACGCCTAAAGATCTGACAAAATCTTTTGTTTTTCCGGTGCTAGCAGTATCAATATATTTAAAAATAACTTGTTCATTAAAGCTTTTTGGTTCTTGCTTTAATGTCGAAATTTGTTCAGTTATAGATACTATCTCTGATTCCAACATCTCGATTAATTCAGCAATACTTGTATATGGTTTCATTGGGTTATTCGGCTCTTATTAAATTGTGTGGTGATACAAACCGGCATATTTGAAGCAGGGAGAATATCAACCTCCGCTTACTGCCTTATAGGCCTATTGTACAGTGAAAAATAGGCGGTAAGTAGCATTACAGTTACATGCATGATCAAATACAACGAAAACCATTGCATATTGAGACCTTCAACGTTAACGTATTACTCCACCTCTTTCTCTAGGGTATTTCTTGTCAGCATTTGGTATTTTACTCTTCACGATAGCTTTAGTAGTCGCTATTTCTTTGATTTATAGCACAGTAAAGTTGGGGATTTCTCCGATGCCGAGCTCAAGTAAAGCATATGGCTCTATGATGGCACTAGTGAAAGAAACCGGCAAAGGAACCATTATAGATTTGGGTAGTGGCTGGGGGAACTTTGTCTTTCCAATAGCAAGGCAAATGCCAGAAAGGCAAGTTATTGGTTATGAATTATCCTTATTCCCTTGGCTGATCTCAACGATAATAAAGAATGCATTCTGCTTACATAACTTAACCTTGTATCGAAAAAATTTCTACCATGAAAAATTACCAGACGCATCGGTAATAGTTTGCTATTTATACCCCCAAGCAATGAATAAAGTTAAGCGAAAGTTACTTACCGAGCGACCAAACGTGGATTTTTTAATCAGTAACAACTTTGCTTTACCTTTTGCACAAGCGAGTAAGAAAATTCAACTGAGCGATTTTTACAAATCACCAGTATACCTTTACCACATAGCAAAGATTACAGCTTAAAGCGTAGTAATAATTTCAGTAAGCTTGTGGCCTTGTTATGCTGTACTGGCTTAAATAGCATAATAATTTAATTCATTTATAAGAAGTTAAGCACTTTTCAGCTCTTCCAATAAATCATGAATTTCTGCTTTTAATTCCTTATCGACAATTTTATTACAACTAATTTTTGCTTGCTCTAACGCTTCAATTGCGCCAATTTTATCATCTAACTCAACTTTTAAAGCGCCGATAGAAAAACCAATAGAAGAACGAAAATCTTTATCATTAATAGCTTCTGCTTTAATTAACGCCTGTTGGTAAATAGTAACTGCCAATGCTAAATCGTCGGTAAAGTCAGCCAGCGTCTCCCATTGTACTGGGTGGTCTTTATCCGTGTTTTCATGTTCTTCACACAGTTGTTTTAATTCTAGATAGTAACCATCAAACCTTGATTGATTTTCTTGTTGAACAGCCGCCAACAAGTTATCGGTGAGTGAAAGCACTTGCTTGTATATTTTGGTATTCATGTCATGGCCTTATTAATTATGGTTAACTAAGTTTCAAGCGGGATTATAAAGCTTTTGGTGCAACTAAGCACAAACTTCACTATATATGATTAGCGTAATGCCGTTTAAGCAAGAGAACTGTGTGATAACAAAGGCATTTTTAATTTATTTATTATTGCTATCCATAAAAAAATTCACATGACTTGATCCAACAAGATACTCGCGTTTAGCGTGTTTATTTTCTGCTAACTTATCTAAATCACCAATCAAGGTTATTAGTTTTTTATGAGAATAAGAGTTTGTGCGGCTAAAGTCTTCAGGGCCGCCTTCGTTTGCAATACGATCTTTTTTATCAGTTTCATGACTATTTTCTGTTTTTTCAAGCCAAATATCATTAACAAGTCGAATATTACTCTCATTCGTGATCTTTTCATTCAATGCCATTGTCAATTCATATTGACTTGTCTTAGGATTTAACTGGTAATCTTCTTTACTGACATCTACTTGGTGTTTTTGATCAAGTCCAACCAATTTTCGATCTTCTACTGCGGTACCAATATTGTAGCTTTCTTTTTTATCATAGTAATCAGGCCGGGTAAGCTGATAATCGAAATGCGTAGCTACGGTTTTACTTTGAGTCACACCGCTTAATTTTCCTGATTTATGTTGCTGAGTTGCTTGCGCTAATTCAACAGTGACTTTAGGGCGTAGCGCTCGGCCTTGTGGCTCTTTTGAAAATGAAAATTCAGCGTCAAAATCTGCCAATTTAGAAATACCGCTACCTAAGATATTATCTGTTCCACTGCCAAGCCCTTGATAGCGAGGATCCTTGGTGATCATGTTATCGACTAACTCTGAAACCATTGCTCGCCCGTCAGTGAATTGTTTTGCTGCTAGTGATTCTATATCGCTATAACGCTGCGCAGCCGATGACATACTCGCAAAAGCGCCTTTGAAAATAGCAAAGCCTTGTTGCATTTTTAAATCGTCTTTCCTACCAAATGCTGATGTTCCATCGTCGCCTTTACTATTGTGACGGCTATCTTCGAGGTTTTTATCTAATGTAGCGATATATTGCTGCATTTGTTTTACGTCTTTACCACCAAAAGTAGACATATCTAACGAGAAGTCTATTTCATTAATACCCGCTTGAGACTTAAAGGTAAGCGCTTGTTGGTTTAACCCTTGATCGATGTTGTAACTTAGATCAAGATTATTTTTGTTGCCGTCTAATTGCTGATTTTCAGTAGTTGAAAAAGAGACATCAAAACCAGATAGCTGCTGATGATTAAAAGCAGCTAAAAAGTCAACGTTGAAATCAGATTGACCTACGGGAACATATTGACTTGATGAGTTTTTACTTACCTTAAAGAAATCATCGGCCATTTCTCCAACCCCTGATAATACCTCGGTTAATGCCTGATGTTCAGCTTCTGACAGGTCCCCTTTAACTTCGTAGCTAAGGCCAAAGCCATCGACCGTTTTACCCGTATTTTCATCATAGCCTTGTGATGAATTAAACCTGACATTAATAATGTCGCCTTCCTTAGTTTTTACCGATAATTCAAAACGATAGTTATCGTCATTTTCATTATTTTTTCGATTAAAATCTTCCATATAGAAACCCAGTGCACGTTCAACACGCTGTTCACTAGAGGCTAAAAATGATTTTTGCTGATGACCCAATTGGCCTAAACTCGCTAATATATCACTGGTATTGGCGTAAGCTCCGTGAATATCTTTTACCGATTTATTCAAACGCTTCATGAGCTCATCACTATTTTCATTATTGAGTAAGCCCTCTTGCTGATTGCTTATGACAGTGCGTAAGGCTAATTCTTTGTCTGAATATTGGTAATCAAAAACTGCAGGCTCATTTGAGCTAGTGGTGAGGGAAGCAAGTTGTTGATGCAGTAATTGTTCTACTCTTTTTTCATCAAACTGGCTCAATAGTTCTTGAACCATTTCGGGTGCAATATGGTTAAGTTCATCAGTGAGTGTATGGGGTTGTTCATTGACGGATTGAGCAGGGAATGTTTTTAAGTCCGATAAGCGCTGTAAACTATTGTTAATCATGATCATCCTTAATCTTAAACTAACATTTAGTATATCGGTAATAAAATTAAATACTTTAATTTTTAATCATTTTTTTTAATACCTATCCTAAATAACTATAAGAACGAAAACACCTTTTAGTAGCTTGTTACGTCCCTTGCCATGAATTTTGGTAAAAGCCTCAATCGACTTACCCAGTCTAGTGACGTTCCATAGAACTTTACTCAATAATTCACATGACTTGTAAAGATCCACACAAAAGACATTTCGTGACAAAAGTCACAAATAAATCGATATTCAAGCCGTAAAAGCTTGACTTAGATCAAAAACACATTACAATTTTCACAAATTACTGAAAATTCAGAAAGGACTGTAATGATGAAAATTACACCTATGACTCAATCATTAGTATTGCACTTTGGTGAAATGGGTTCGCGCTGGGGTTTGAACCGCACACTAGGCCAAATGTATGCCGTTATAGTATTAACTGAAGCGCCCCTAAACGCCGACCAAATCAGTGAAGCACTGCAAATATCACGCTCAAACGTCAGCATGGGCTTAAAAGAATTAAAGTCTTGGAACCTGATCAAACTGCAACATATTCCAGGTGATAGAAAAGAGTATTTCTCTGCTCCAAGCGATATTTGGGAAATTGCTCGTACCTTAGTGGTTGAACGCAGAAAGCGTGAGCTTGACCCAACATTATCAACCTTGCGTGACGCACTGATGGAACAGCCAAGTAATGAATCTGATGAATATGCCCAAGTACGTGTTCAGCAAATGCATGACCTCATGGAAATGGTGACCTTGTGGACCACTGAAATGCAAGGCATGTCATCTGAAAAGCTATCTGCCCTGCTTAAGCTAGGTGAAGGTATTAGTAAAATTTTAGACGTAAAAGACAAATTACTATTGAGGTAGCTGCATTAAGCGCTACCTCGAATGTTAAGCAAACTCAATAACTCAAAACAGATCATCAGATTTAGAACACTCAATTAAATTTACATAACTTAAGTGGAGTACATCACGTGTTAGACGCAGCAGCTATTGCTAATGACACAAGTTTCATGCTTTCACGCATCCAATTTGCTGCCAATATTAGCTTTCATATTTTATTTCCTACCATCAATATCGCCTTATGCTGGATATTGTTGTTCTTTAAAGTGCGCTTTAACCAAACCCAAGATGAAAGTTGGTTACGCGTCTACCGTTTTTGGGTACGAATATTCGCCCTAACTTTTGCCATTGGCGTGGTCAGTGGTATCACCATGTCGTTCCAGTTCGGTACCAACTGGCCGGGATATATGGAAACTGTTGGCAATATTGCTGGACCGTTATTAGGCTATGAAGTGCTAACAGCTTTCTTTTTAGAAGCTTCATTTCTTTCTATTATGCTGTTCGGTATGGATAGAGTATCTAATCGTGTTCATACCATGGCAACAGTATTGGTATCATTTGGTACGACCTTGTCGGCCTTCTGGATTTTATCACTCGACTCTTGGATGCAAACCCCCGCAGGCTTTGAAATGATTGATGGTGTTGCCCACGTTACTAGTTGGGTAGAGGTCATTTTTAACCCTTCTATGCCCTATCGTTTAATGCATATGTTATTGGCATCAGGTTTAACCTCAGCATTTCTAATTGCTGGTATTTCGGCTTATAGGTTGCTTAAAGGAGATAATAAGAAGTCAGTAAAACAAGCACTGAACTTTGCCGTAGTTTTAGCCGCATTACTTATTCCTTTGCAAATATTCGTGGGAGATTTACATGGCTTAAATACCTTTAAACATCAACCAGCGAAAGTCGCGGCAATGGAAGGCGTTTGGGAAACAGATAGCGGTATTCCATTATTATTATTTGCGCTGCCCGATGAAAAGAAACGTGAAAACAGCTTTGAAGTGAAAGTACCGAATGTCGCTAGTTTGATTTTAACGCATGATGCTAACGGCGAAATTCAGGGTTTAAATGACTTTGTGGATGAACACCCACCCGTTGCGCCAGTGTTCTTTAGCTTCCGTATAATGATAGGTATCGGCGTATTGATGCTATTGTTTTCATGGTTAGCAACCTACCAATTTGTCATTAAAAAGCGTTACCCCACCTGGTTATTAAAAACAGGCATCGCCATGACATTTTCTGGCTGGCTTGCAACATTAGCGGGTTGGTACGTTACCGAAATTGGCCGACAGCCATATCTAGTAACGGGTATATTGCGCACTAAAGATGCGGTAACGACCACACCACCAGAAGACATTGCCTTATCATTGACCTTATACGCGGTGATCTACGGCTTCTTACTTATCGCTTATATCCGTACTTTATTTGTCATGGCAAATCGGGCAGTAATATTAGAAGCAAGTAATACTTCATTAACAGGTAAAGAGCTTGTTTCTGATGTAAATAACCAAGTAACAACCAATGAAGGAGTAGCAAAATGAATGTTACATCAGTAGATTGGCTACCTATAGTATTCGTTGGACTTATGGGTCTTTCGTTTTTAATTTACGCGATTCTTGATGGTTATGATTTGGGTGTTGGCGTGCTGTTGCCATTAGATAATCAACAACAACGCGACAGTATGATTTACTCAATCGGCCCATTCTGGGATGCCAATGAAACTTGGTTAGTAATGGCGATAGGCTTATTGTTAATCGCTTTTCCTAAGGCTCACTCCGTAATATTTCAGGCATTATACTTGCCGACGGCATTGATGTTAGCAGGGCTTATTTTACGTGGAGTATCATTCGACTTTCGAACGAAAGCACCGAGTACTGATAAGAAAAAATGGGATTATGCCTTTAAGTTTGGCTCTCTATTAGCCACGTTAACCCAAGGTTATATGCTAGGGCGCTATATCACCTCATTTGAAGATTCATGGCTAAGTATAGGCTTCTCTGCTTTATCAGCTATTTGTGTCACGGCGGGTTATTGCTTTATCGGCGCTGCTTGGTTGGTGATGAAAACAGAGGGCGAATTGCAGCGCAGAGCCGCAAAGTGGGCAAAACTCACTAACCTATTAATGGCGGTTGGTATTCTTGCTGTATGTTTAACAAATCTGCTCATTGATCAGCAGATTATGGATAAATGGTTAGGTGGTATGCAGGTACTAATTTTGATTCCAATTACCTTGCTACTTGGTTTTACTTTTATTACCGTTCATTTGTATTTAGATAAAGTGCCAATGGAAAATGACCTTGGCTGTTGGTTTCCATTCTTAGCAGCAATCATTCTATTTATCATGTGTTTTTGCGGTTTAGCGTATAGCTTTTATCCTTATATAGTGCCACTTAAAATGACGATTTTTGATGCCGCGAGCGCTAGGGAATCATTGTGGTTTATCTTTGTTGGCGCTGCTGTAGTTCTACCGATGATTATTGGTTACACGATATTTTCTTACAAAGTATTTTGGGGTAAAACCACTAAGTTAAATTACTAAATAATTCCTAACTTAGGTACATCGTTGCTCTTTCACATCAACATATATGGATATATTAATGTCGTGATGCCAAGTTCTTACATGGATGTAAGTCATTAGGATAATGCAGGAGCAATTATCGAGATGGCAAAGAACGACCATGTAAGTTATTAGGATAATACATAGAGCAATTACCGAGATGCACTAATGCCTTGAAAGGTAGGATGCCTGAGAAAGGCCTGTACACAAAAGCCCAAGTTTCTTGCTAACTTGGGCTTTTATTATCTAAGAAAGGCTATGTTTATTTACTTTCATCTTCTTTTTTAGTTTTAGCTTTTTTCGCATCTAACTTAGCTTTATGATCTAACTTGTAGTCAGGCATTGCTTTATTGCCATCCATTAAGTAGTTATCCATCCAGCGCATTAAACGTAAGCTGTAATCATATTGTGCAGCCGCTTTACGGTTACCATGACCTTCACCCGGGTAATATACTAAACGCACATCTTTACCTTGTACTTTCATGTAACGGTACATTTCCATTGATTGTGCCGGGTGTACACGCGGGTCGTCTTTACCATGCATAATTAATAATGGTGTTTTTGACTGATGCGCCCAGTAAATTGGACTACGCTCAAGATAATATTGCCACTTGTCCCAAGGGTAAGAACGCGCATGTACTAAGTGCATTTCGTTAGAAATGTCCGTAGTGCCAAACTTAGATAACTGGTTTGAAATACCAACAAACATCACGCTTGCGGCGAAATGTTCCGTCAACTTAGTCGCAGCCCAAGCAGAAGCATAACCACCGTAAGAGCCACCCGTAATACCAACACGCTTAGTATCAACCAAACCGGTTTCAACTAAATAGTTTTTCATATCAACTAAGTCATCAAACTCTGCGCCAGCATAATCATTTTGACCTAATTTAGAATACTCAACACCTTTGCCTGTTGAACCACGGTAGTTAGGATAAAATACCGCATAACCACGTGCTGCGCCCATTTGACCAGGTTTAGAATAAGCGGTTACCCAGCCATTTTTCTCATGGCTTTCTGGACCACCATGCACTTGCATGATTAATGGATAACGTTGACCTTTTTTATAATCTAACGGGTAAACTAAAATACCACCGACTTCAACACCATCACGTGCTTTCATAGTGATAGATTCTTGTTTAGCAAAACGTTTATCTTTCAACCATGGATTAGAGTCAGTAATTTTACTCAGTTTTTTGCCACGAACGACAAAAGCTTCATTTGGGTGTTTTGCGCTATGGCCTTTAACAGCGATTGTTTTGTCAGAATCTGAAACAGATAATGAAGAGGCAATGATTTTTCCTGCTTTCACTAGCGTTTTATAGCTGTTGCTGTTTGGCTTAATATTAGCAACAACACTTTCAGTACCAACATTAGCAATAAAATTTAATTTATTACTTTTATGCGACCATTCAATATCAGAGACATGGCCAGCAAAATTTGGCAACCAATCTTGTATTTCACCGGTTTTAACATCGGCTAAATATAAACGGCCAGTAGCAGGGTCATGCTTATCTTCTGCGCCAATAACCGCAATATGTTTACCATTGTGAGAAAACTCTGCGGTACCTAACTTACCTTCGGTAGCAATCGACATTGTGACTTTTTGATCAGCCAAATTCATCACGTGCCATTGAGCTTTAGTGTACGAATCATCAATCAATGCAGTTGGTTGCGTTTTAACAAGTAGTTGCTCATTATCAGCAGCCCAATTCATATCGCTAACATAACCAGCAATATCTACAGCATCTAACTTAACGGCTTTATCTTGTACGGCTAAATCAGTAATAAATAATTGCTTATTTTTTAAGTCCATTTCATAAACTTCAGCTTTAAAGCCAAGTTCTTTTAGTTTTTTCTCAGACTTATCTTTTGCAGGCATAGCTAAAAGTGCTATCTGCTTGCCATCAGGGCTAATGTCATAACGGCTAATAGAGGTATCTTTTAAGCCTATTACTTTTTGGCGTTCACCACCATTAACTGGAATACGGTAAAGTTGTGTAAACTTTTCACCTTTAAATTTCGCTAGAAAATAAACAAATTCGCCATCTGCTGACCACTCTAAAGCACCAACATTCACTTTACCTGTAATAAATGGACGGGCATTACCTTTAGTATCAGTGATAAAAAGTCCGCTATAGCTACTACCATTTTTATCAACATATAGTTCACGTGGTGACGTACGGGTAAAAGCAACATAGTCACCGCTTGGGCTGATAACACTGCTTCGTATTGATTTTATTTTTGGGATATCTTCGATAGTGATCACATCACTCGCTAGTGCACTCACACTCGCCAATGACACAAGTGCCACTAATGATTTTAATTTAAACATATGTTCCTCATCTAAAAAAAGCTGTCCATAAGCATAAGTTGTTTTTTGAACAAGCATTACAATTATTACCGAGCAATAGTAGCGTATTCAATACAATCTACAAAGTGTTAGCGATACATCTGTTAATACATATCAAATGTGAACAATAATTCATACCAAAGTTGTATAAAAAGAGTACCAACGCTTACTAGGCGAACAGCTAATGTTTTTGTTAGAATATGCGCCATATTCTTGATAATCCGAATAACGACAATTCGTTAATCGGTACATGGCACTTGGAGATAACGATTTATGCCAGCTTATGCAGTAGGACACAAAACACCTGATTCAGATTCAATCTGTTCAGCCATTGCCCTTTCCTATTTAAAAACACAAACCGGTGAAGACGTACAACCGGCGCGTTTAGGTGAGTTATCACCTGAAACTTTATTCATTTTAGACAAGTTTGGTTTTGAACAGCCAGAGCTTAAAACAACATTTGCTGATACTGACGGCATTTATGTGGTTGATCACTCAGACCGCATTCAAGGCCCCGACGATATCGATGATACAACGATATTAGGCATTATTGATCATCACAAACTAGGCGATATTACCACGTCTACACCGCTAGAAATTTGGGTACGCCCAGTAGGCTGTACCAATACCATCATCAAAATGATGTACGATTTCCACGGTATTGAAATTCCTAAGAACATTGCTGGTGCGATGATGTGTGCAATTTTATCTGATACTGTAATTTTTAAATCACCAACCTGTACAACTGCTGATATTAAATGTGTTGAAGCACTCGCTGAAATTGCAGGTATTGAAGATTACAAAGCACTAGGCATGGAAATGTTCACCGTTAAGTCTTCCGTTGAAGGTACACCAGTACGTGATTTAATATTACGCGACTTTAAAGACTTCAATATGAGCAATAACATTGTTGGCATTGGTCAATTAGAAGTTATCGACCTTGCCCTGTTTGACGAGATGAAAACTGAATTACACGCTGACTTACAAGCGGTTAAAGAAGAAGGCAATCGTCACACGGTAATGTTATTACTAACCGACATTATGAAAGAAGGCTCAGAGCTGTTAGTGGTAAGTGATGATATCAGTATTGTTGAGAAAGCTTACAACACAACACTCGTTGACGGTAAGGTGTGGATTGACGGCATTATGAGCCGTAAAAAACAAGTAGTACCACCTCTTCAAGATACGTTCGCGTAAATATTTTTGTCTTAGTAGTTTAGATAAAATCGTCTGATTACATCTAAACTACTTTCCTTTATCCCACCTCAACACTATCACTCAAAACAAACGACCAACCAAGCTAAACTCGATAACAGATCAAGCTTTTACTGGCAGTGTTAAAATAAACTTAGCCCCGCCGTATTCACTATCCGCAACCGTAATTGTACCGCCATGTAACTGTGCTATTTCTTTCACAATAGCGAGTCCAAGACCAAAGCCAATACTTTGGCTGGCATCACTTACTTGATGAAAAGGTTCAAATATAGTTGCTTGCTGCGAAACAGGAATACCCATTCCGTTATCTTCCACACAAACAACCATTGAACCATCAATTTGATCTATGCAGACATAAATTTCAGATTCACCGTACTTATCTGCATTTTTAACCAGATTAGTAATAGCTCGCTCAGTTAACGACTTATCGAGTAAGATGTTACTTTCATCATCAAGATGATTGTGCCACTGAAGACTTGCCTTACATTCAATCGAGAATTTTTCCTGTAAATTTTGTAAAAAATCAGCAAGATTAACTTGTTCAAGTTGCAGCTTAAGCTCTGCTCGTTCCATTTTCGCATAACTTAACAGCTCCTCCACTAAATCTTCTAAACAGAAAATTTCATCCTCCAGCCCTTTTACATGAACCATCACATTGTCTTTTTTGGCTGTTATTAGCATTTCTAATATCATTTGCATACGAAATAAAGGCGAACGAAATTCATGAGCAATAACATGGGTAAGCTGTTTATGGCTGCCTAAAATTCCTTCCATCTGCTCTGCCATAGTATTTAAACAAGTATTCAGTTGACCAATCTGAAAACGTTTTTGGGTTGATGCTCGTGCAGAAAGATTACCTTGGCTGATATCCACAAGGGTCGACTCAAGCCGTTTTAATTTTCGGTGTAGGCCAAATAACCAAATGAAACAGCCAGAAGCAATAAAACAGATCAACGCGATAAAAATGGCATCACCAACCGTTTCATCAATTGCTAACAAATGATGCGTTTCATCTTCTTCAATTTGGTAATACTGCGTTGGTGAAAAGGCCTTGAAGTAATCATATTCTTCATCATCAAACCACGCTGGCTGGCTTTCTAATGCCTTTTGAATATGACTTGGAATACTGTCCAATGAAACAAGGCTGATAATGATCTGGTTTTTCTCAGCAATAACATCAATAAGTTTTTGTCGGCGTTGCAAAGCTATATGGTTATCGAGCTCTTCAAGTAATGTTATTTCTGCCGCAAAATTTTCTGCTTTTATGATATTTTCAATATCAACATAGAGGTAGGTATTAATTAGATGGGCAACAATCATAAAAATATAGAGTGTTGCTAATAGTCCTAAATATAAAGAAGTAAATAATCTGGTCATAAAGTTCGCACAATTAAATGTTATATAAGCAGTTTAGCGTTAATTATTCTCTTATTCTGTATGCGTTTGTATGGATATTGATTACCAATAATCGGGCACAAACATATAACCTTTGCCCCTAACCGTTATTACACCTTGTGGTCGATTAGCATCGTCTTTAAGTTTTTTTCTTATTTGGGCTATTTTATTATCAACCGAGCGATCTAAACCGTCATATTCAATATTTCTCAACGATTGCAATAGCTCCTCACGGCTTAGCACCTGCTCAGCATGTTTAGCTAAGTGCCACAACAATAAGAATTCAGAAGGAGTAAGAGGCACTAATTCATCATTTAATTTGCAGCGTTGCAATGACTCATTCAACCACAAGGCACCAAAAACTTTTTCTTTATTTGAATGGATAGGTTGGCTTACTTGATTTAATTCAGCAGATTGAGTTACTTCTGTAGAGCCTTGCTCTCGTCGTAATAAATTTTTAATACGTGCTAGCAGTACACGTGGCTGAATCGGTTTTTGAACAAAATCGTCGGCGCCGATTTCAAGTGCCGCCACCTGATCCATATCATCACCACTAGCAGTCAGCATCAATATTTGCCCAGAAAACTGATTTCTAACTTTACGGCACACAGATAGACCATCAAGGCCTGGTAACATTAAATCAAGCACCACCAACGAGGGCTGAATAGTCACTATTTGTTCTACAGCGTCAATACCTGAATGAACAACGACAACAGCGAAGCCAAAATTTGAGAGATAGTTTTGCAGTAAAGAGGCTAATTTATCATCATCCTCAACCAGCATAATAGTTTGGATATTCGACATTTAAGGTATATAGATCACTTAATGGATTATTAAGATCAATATAGCAAAAAAATAAAAAAGAGGCATTAATAATGCCTCTTTTCAGCCACTTCGAATACCTAATGACTATAACAAGTACTTATCTAACTCAGCTTTTGTCATCACATGTACCGTATTGTGAGGCGCTGCTTCAATAGTAAAAAAGTAAAACTCTGGCCCCAACTCAGCCCCTAGCATTTCTCTAAAGAAAGTTAGTTGCGCGCCATGACCTTTATGATCTCTACCTAATTCGTCGGCTGGTTTGCCCTCAGTACAACACCATGAGTGAACACCAAGTTTTGCACCGTCGCTATAAACCCTTTTAAAGCCCGCAGCATATAAATCAACACCACCAGAGTTAATATCAGATGTAGCTTCAACCATAGTTGTCAGTTGCGCATTACGTACTAATCTACCTGTGTGCATATTAATTGCGTCATTTACTGAACCACTGATTTCTTGTAGTAATAATGTATCAACTTTAGGGTGATTATTAATTAGATCGGTTATTTGTACGTATGTTTTTGTACCAAGGTCGCCATTAATCATAGCTTTAGTGCCAGATACTTCAACAACACTACTACCACCACTGATTAATGACTCATTAAAAACTAAACGAATATTAAACTGAGCAAGGGTATTAACATCTGCAACACTACCTGTAAAAACAGCATTTTCACCTTCACTGGTAATTGCCAAACTTAAACCATCAAGCACACGAACAGGGTTTTCAGCCGCTTCTGAAAAATCTTTTGATTCACTATCTATTATTCTAAAAAAATTTCTTGGTTTTTCCTCTTCAAAATCAAAACCTATCAATACAAATCCTTTTTCATATCGTGCCACAATAACTTTTTCTTCTTGAGAAAAATCAAGGAGACCAAGTTTATGCTTAACCCCCTCAATTTGTAATTCAACTTCGGCCTGCTGACTTTGGTACTTTTCTATATACTCCGCCACATCTTCTGGCTGAATATGATGCACAGCCTCAGGAGCCGTTGGTGTTGTTGGAGGCGTCGTTGGCGTAGTCGGAGTTGTTGGTGTAGTCGGTGCCGTCGATTTTTTTGAACTGCTCCCGCAAGCTTGCAATGCAAGTACGGTAATCAGTACCGAGGTTATAAGTGCTAAATTTTTCATAATGTGATTCCACGTCTTTGTTAATTGAGGCCATTATGAAGATAAGACATCAAGTACAATAGCATGAAATTGTCGTGCAAATGTATGCAAAGCACTTACAATTGCGAAAGCCAATTAATTCACTGTCGCTGCTTTCCTCAAGGTGAATTAAAAAAGCCCTGTAATTACAGGGCTTTTGCTTGCTTATATTTATTTAGCTGGGTCTAAATATCCTTCACGCCCATATTAAATAAGGTAAAACCATAAATATCAGCATACTGGTCAATCGTTTTGCTAATTGGCGTCCCCGCACCATGGCCAGCATCTGTTTCAATACGAATTAATGTTGGATTAGCGCCAGCTTGCTTCGCTTGTAATTCAGCTGCAAACTTAAATGAGTGCGCAGGTACAACACGGTCATCGTGATCGCCAGTTGTCACCATCGTTGCAGGGTAATGAGTACCAGCTTTTACATTATGTACTGGAGAATATGCAAGTAAGTAGTTAAACATTTCAGCATTGTCATCAGATTTACCGTAGTCATATGCCCAACCAGCACCTGAAGTAAAGGTATGGTAACGCAACATATCAAGTACACCTACCGCCGGCAATGCCACTTTAAATAGCTCAGGACGTTGCGTCATTACCGCACCAACAAGTAAACCACCGTTAGAACCGCCCATTACGGCTAATTTATCAGAAGAGGTCACTTTTTCACTGATCAGGTATTCAGCGGCAGCAATAAAGTCGTCAAAAACGTTTTGCTTCTTCAATTTCGTACCAGCGTTATGCCATTTTTTACCGTACTCACCACCGCCACGTAAGTTAGCGACAGCATAAACACCACCTAATTCTAACCATGCAGCACGAGTAGAGCTAAATTGCGGTTGTAAACTTACGTTAAAGCCACCGTAACCATAAAGAATCGTTGGATTATTACCATCAAGCTTTAAGCCTTTTTTATGGGTAATAATCATCGGTACTTTAGTGCCATCTTTCGAAGTATAAAATACTTGTTTTGACTCAAAGTCAGCGCTATTAAATTTCACTTTCGACTTCATGTGCACAGTAGATTCTCCACTTGCCAAGTCTAAGGTGAAAATAGTTGAAGGTGTTTTTTGGTTACTAAACGAATAATAAACGTTATCTTGCGATTCTTTACCGCTAAAACCGCCTGCTGTACCAACTTCAGGTAATGTAATATCACGAATTAGCTTACCATTTAAGTCGTATTGCTGAATCAACGATGTAGCGTCTTTCATGTATTTGGCAAATAAATATTTACCGCCTGTAGATACAGATAACACATTCTCTGTTTCTGGAATTAGGTCAACCCAATTTTCAGGGCTTGGCTTTAATGCGCTAACTTTTACAACGCGTTTATTTGGTGCGTTCTTGTTAGTGACAAATAATAAGTCATCGCCGTTACTGCTAACCATGTAGGTATCAGAGTCGGTATTATCAATCGCTTCAACTAATGGTGCATCGGCTTTAGCTAAATCTTTAATAAAGAGTTTATTTCCTGATGTTGAAACAGAGGCGTAAACTAATAAATATTTACCGTCTTTCGTTACTTCACCACTAACATAACGATGCTTTTCTGCATCAATACCACCGAATACTAAGATATCTTCTGATTGCGCAGTACCTAGCTTGTGATAATAAAGTTTGTGTTGATCAGTTTTCGCAGAAAGTTCGCTGCCCTTAGGCTTGTCGTAACTTGAATAGTAAAAACCTTCATTCCCTACCCAAGAAAGGCCACTAAACTTAATATCTATTAATTCAGGCTCAAGCACTTCTTTAGTTCTAGTATCAATAACTCGCGCCTTACGCCAATCACTGCCACCTTCTGAAATCAGATAAACAGCATGCGAGCCGTCTTCACTAAATTCAATACTTGCTAAAGAAACAGTACCGTCTTCACTAAAAGCATTTGGATCTAAAAATACTTCTGCTGCTTCATCCCCCTTTTGACGATACAAAACATACTGATTTTGTAGTCCATCATTTTTGTAAAAATAGCTATAGTCGCCTTCAATAAATGGCATACCCACTTTTTCATAATCCAACAATGCGGCTAGGCGCGATTTTATTTTATCGCGGTAAGGAATTTGCTCTAAATAACCATAAGTGGTTTTATTTTGTGCTTTTACCCACTCAGCTGTTTCAGCACTCATATCGTCTTCTAACCAACGGTAAGAGTCAGTTACTTTTGTACCGAAGTAATCATCAACAACATCAATTTTTTTTGTTGTTGGATAAGTAACCGCTGTAGCTTGTTCTGGTGTAGTAACTTCTTTTTCTGCTACTGCAGTCGGTGCAGTATCTTGGCCGCAGCCGGAAAGACCAAATATGGCGAGTAACACCGCTGAACTTAAGGTGATTTTTTTAGAATTCATCATGTTCCAAAGATTAAGATTGTTATAATTTTGTCAACAATAATATGGCAGTCTCAATGACATGTCTATACAAGAGAAAATCACATGCTAAATATGTTAAGTAAACGAACTTAGATAAGTAGTTTTTTCATCTAAATGACGGTAATTCATTTGTATCCCCAACAATGCCCCCCACCAGCTTCATTTACACATTAGCAATTCAAATTAGCTCTAACAATAAACAAAATAATTTAAGCGTTCTGAAATAATTCTGTCATGTAAAGCCTGTAGCTTCTACAGCCAATAAATCATGGCTTAACCTAACCTCTATTTTTGTACAAATAAATAATAAAAAACCGAGTATTTAATATGATTAAAACGAGTTCCTGGCAAGTTTTTCAACGTTCGGCCATTGCAATCGCTTGCAGCACCGCAATTTTTAGTTCCGGTATTATGGCAAAAGATACTGATTTCGGCGGCCGCATCACTGATGCATCAAATACCGTTTATTTCGAAGGGGCAAAAGTTCATATTAAAGAACTTGAACTTACCACGATTTCAGCCCGTGATGGCTCTTTCCGTTTTGCACAACTGCCTGACGGTGACTACACCATAGAAATTTCTTACCTTGGCGTGCCTACCATCACTAAGAAAATTTCAGTCACCGCAGCAACCAAACAAGATCAGAAGTTTATTATTGGTGGCGAAGCAGCAGCCATGGACAATATTATTGTTTATGGCCAACGTGCCGGACAAGCTGGCGCAATCAATCGCCAAAAAAATGCTGATAATTTAATGTCGATTGTCAGCGCTGACACTATCGGTCAATCACCGGATCAAAATGCCGCCGAAGCATTGCAACGTTTACCCGGCTTATCAATTCAGCGTGATCAAGGTGAAGGCCGTTTCGTCGCTATTCGCGGTATCGATCCCAATCTAAACAATGTCACTATTAATGGTGTTAACGTGCCATCACCAGAATCAGGTAAGCGCAGTGTTGCTTTAGATGTTATTCCATCTGAGCTTATTCAAAGTTTGGAGGTCAGTAAAACAGTAACGCCTGATATGGACGCTAACGCCGTAGGTGGCTCGATTGAGGTAAAAAGCTTAAGTGCCTTCGATCGTCAAGGACGAAGCTATAGCGCTACCGTTCAAGGTTCATATAATGAGTTAATGGAAGATACCAGCCCAAAATTATCAGGTAGCTATACCGATATTTTCGACTTATCTTCAGGTGCACAACTTGGTGTTGCTGGGGCAGTATCTTGGTTTGAACGAAAGTTCGGCTCTCACAATGTTGAAACAGATGGCGGCTGGGCGGAATTTGAATACGAAGACGCCGCAACCGGTGATGATGTCGACATATTCTCTGCTGAAGAAATAGAGCAACGTTCTTACGAAATAACGCGTGAACGCTTTGGCGCAGCGCTAAATTTTGATCTACACACCTCAAGTACTGACAAATACTATTTCAGAACCTTATACAGTAAATTTTCTGATGATGAATTCCGCCTGCGAAATCAATATAAGTTTGACAAGGGCGTCATTGATTTAAGTACTTATAATGAAAATTCAGCACAATTTTCAGATGCTGAAATGGAACGTGATACGAAAGACAGGTTTGAACAACAAGAGATCCTTTCCTTGGTACTCGGTGGTGAAAATCAACTCGACACTTGGTTAGTTGAATATGATCTAGGTTACTCAAAATCAAGTGAGAAAGAGCCAAACCGCCTTGATGTTACCTTCGTTGGTGAAGATTTAGCCCTAGGCTATAACAGCACAGGTAATATTCCTCAGTTAACACAGTCAGCAGCAGCGCATGACTTAAATAACTTTGCTATGGATGAAGTTGCCTACGAAAATAACCTAGCAGAAGACAAAGAACTTAGCATCAAAGTTGATTTTACGCGTGATTTCGTTTGGCAGAATAACAATGCCCAATTTCAGTTTGGTTTTAAACATCAAGCAAGAGAGAAGTTAAACGACGCCAACGCGACTATTTATAACGGTGGTTTCGACGATATAAGTGCACAACAACTTGCAAGCTCAGTACCTAATTACAACTTAGGGGATTTTGGTCCAGGTATGCAACAAGGTTCTTTGAAATCCTATGTACTAGCAAATCGTGCTGAGTTTGAAGTTGACCAATTAAAGTCGACAATCGACAGCAAAGGCAATTCATTTAAAAGTGAAGAAGATGTCAGTTCAGCATACGCAATGATCACCCTAGATATTAATAAATGGCGTATTATTACCGGCCTTCGATATGAAGAGACTCGCTTCGAAACACAAGGTAATCGCGTTGAACTGATAGCAGATGAAGTGAATGATAATGATAATGAACAAGTTGTCATTTCGCCATGGCAAGTCAATAAAAACTATCATCACCTGCTACCTAGTTTAAACGTAAAATATTCAGCGTCAGACAAATTAATTGCGCGTTTTGCTTTTACCCAAACTATCGCACGCCCAAGCTTCGGAGACTCAGCTGCATATCAAGTGATAGAAAGTGAGGTGTCTGAAGACAATGGCGTTATTGAAACGGAACGTAAAGCAGAAGTAGGTAACCCTGATTTAGCACCTTATGAATCTGACAATATTGATTTATCGCTTGAATATTACCCTGGTCATATCGGCGTGATTTCAGCCGGACTATTTTATAAAAACATTGATAATTATATTGTTAAATCACAAGTGCAAGACAACGGTCAATGGGATGGATACAAGGAAGTTATTCAAGCCACCAATGCAGGCTCGGCGTCATTGACCGGTATCGAACTTTCTTGGACTAAAAACTTTAACTCAGGCATTTTTGTTGGTGCTAATGGTACATTCGTTAATACAGACGATAAGCTACCTAACCAAGCCGATACCGTAGCCAACTTAATGCTAGGCTTTGAAAATAACAAATTTAGTGCCCGTTTAAGTACGACATTTAAAAGTGAAAGCTTTCAGTCTATCGACAACAAAATTAGCGTCTATGAAGACAGTCATAACCAATTGGATTTTTCGGCAAAATACTACGTTGACGATAGCATGCAAATTTACTTTAACGCGGTTAACTTAACCGACGAGCCACTATACCTTTATCACGGAAGTACTAATTACAATTACCAGTATGAAGAATACGGCGCTTCATTTGAGTTAGGTTTTACGATTAATTCTTTATAAAAAGTCGCTAAGCTCAAAAGCTCAGCCACGAATATACAACAGTGATGAAGTCGTCACGATAATATGAAGACGACTTCAGGTACTGTTTTATAGCAAACAACTTTATAGCAAATAACGTGATAAGAAATCACCATCAAATGTCTTTTTAAAAAATAAAACTATGAAAAAACTAAACACTGCATTTACCCTAACCTGCTTACTGTTCCTTACTGCTTGCCAAAGCGCTGATAAGCCAATAAAAAATAACGCTGAACTATTGGCAAGTAAAATTAGCTTTTTAGCTTTTGGTGATGGTGGCTACCATACTGATTACCCAAAAGCGAAGCACATCAAGCACCCACGTAATAAAGCACAGTTGATTGCCAAAGAAAAACAAGATTGGCTCGAAGATCATCGACCACTTGCTGAATTTGAACATGCACCTATTTATGTTTATCCAGGAACGACTATTGCGACAGAGCAAGGTGGCGCTGCTGCAGTAGGCCATGCAATGGCGAGTTTATGCCAACAACGAGCATGTGATTTAGCTATCCAGCTAGGCGATAACATTTACCCTGATGGCGCGGATGCCAATGACGGTAAGGACGATCAAAAGCGTATGAACGATCTTATCCTTAAACCGCTAACACCTTTATTTATAGAAGAGCCAGAGCTTATGGTGTATTCAGCTTTGGGCAATCATGACTGGAAAACCTCAAGAAAAGGTGTCGCACTGCAACGTCAATGGATGGCAAAGCAAAAAAACTTCCACATGGGCGAAAAAGGCTACTATAGCTACAAAAAAGGTACGCCCGGTAACGATATCGAGTTTTTTGTTATTGATAGCAACATGCTGTTATCAGGACAAACATTCTATGAAGTACCATTAAACGCCGATGGCAGCGAAGGAAATATTACTGAAGCAATGGCCAGTGGCCACGCCGAATTAGAAAAACACGACCCACATGAAGGCCCGGTGAATAATGAAGACAAAACACAGTTAACATGGCTACAACAAGGCTTGGCTGAATCGACAGCAAAATGGAAAATTGTTTATGGCCATCATATTTTATGGTCAATTGGTGGTACTAAATATAGCGAAGGCCATGTGCTAAGAAAGCTTATAATGCCAACACTATGCCAATATGCCGATGCTTATATTGCAGGGCATGAGCATGATTTAGAGTTATTAACCGACAATTGCTCTTTATATCCCGAAGCTCAAAACAACTCACCACTGCCGTTAATTATCAGTGGCGCTGCCTCAAAAATGCGCGGTAAACATACACCATTTGCTGAGCAGCAAGCATTAAAGTATCCTCAATATCGATTGTTATGGTCTAAAAGCTTCACTTGGGGCTTTGCCCACGTAACCGTAGATAATAAAACCGACAAGCTCACGGTTGAATACTTCACTACGCCACAAGATAACTCCGCGACGTTAGTGCCAGAAGTAAAATATAGCTTCGAACATCGCAGCAATTAAATGTTATTGAGAAAATTCACTCATTAAGCGCGACTTAAGTATAACTTATACTTAGTCGCCAACTTCACTGCAATATTTATAATTTCATCGTTAATCACGATCATTAATGCTAGCATGTTCAATACTTTAAATAATTTCCGCCAATGGAGTTAAACATGAAAATAATGAATTCAGCCCGCCTTAGTTACCAGCTCATTGACGAAAGTGATAGCGAGTTTTTATTTCAACTCGACCAAGACCCTGAAGTAATGCGCTACATTAATGGCGGTACCATGACAACACGAGAAGATATCAATGAGAAATTTATCCCTCGGCATAATGCCTATAAAAATGTCGATAAAGGTTGGGGTCTTTGGAAAGTAACCATTACCGAAAGCCAACAAGACATTGGCTGGATTTTAGTGAGGCCAATGGACTTTTTCTCTGACAAGCCTATTTGGAATGATATTGAATTAGGTTGGCGTTTCTTGCAATCAACTTGGGGAAAAGGCTATGCCTCTGAAGCAGCAATAAAAATTCATCAAGTATTAGCTAAGTTGCCAGAAAACAAATTTTTTAGCGCTGTTGCTATGCATGGCAATGATGGTTCGGTTGGCGTGATGAAGAGAATGGGCATGGAATATATTAAATCTTATATTCACTCAGACTCTCAATTAGGCGATTTAGATGTCGTGCTTTATCGAATGGAAAACCATTAGAATATAATTAAGCGAGCTACTGTCTCGCTTAATTATATTGCAGCAAGTTCAGCTTTTAGCCTACTCGCATTTCACATACCATAGTTGCTGTGATCGATGTTCCTGACATCCCTATTGCCCTTCAGACACCTCTTCAATTTTTGCTCAAGTGACAGGCCCCATATCTTCACCTTCAATAGCAATCATAGTGTCGATTAGTTTAGTAAAACTGCCTATTTTTCTTATTCATTAAAAAAATTCATGGTAATCAGTGCCATGTTGAATTCTCCATTATCCGTTTTGCAAATAGAGATAATAAGAAAATACATCAATATTGATCACGATAACGAAGAATAGCTTAAATTTAGAACAATTAAATTTAACAATGATTCGTTCCTTAAAAAAATGTTAAGTTAGTAGCCTAGAATTGACACTTTTCCTTAACAACATCAACTCACCTGATAGTTGTACACTCATAAATTGTAACAATTGCAATTATTTACTTATTTCCTATTTGTGTATCAAATAGAGTCTCAAGAAAAATTAAATTTTTAACCTATTCGAGAAATACAAACAATATGAATAAAATAAAAAAACTTTCAATAATTATTGCGACCTTTACCTTTTTTTTATCATCGTTTAGCTATGCTGAAGCTGTAACAAGTAAGGAATATCAAGCGGTGATGGAAACGGCCTATAACTATTTTAATGGGGCCGCAAATGGAGATCAAAAGCTTTTATCAAAAGCATTTGATCTAGAGTTTGGTCATGTGAAAATGATTACAGTAAACAAAGAAACCAAAAGTGAAACCATTAGAACTGTTTCATTGAAAGAATTTTCTGGATACTTTAAAAAAGCAACTAAAGAAAAGTGGGTAGCAAATATTCTTTCTCTTGATATAGTAGATGACAAAATGGCGATGGTAAAACTTGATTTTGATACGCCAAAAACACATTACATTGACTACCTTGTAATGTACAAACGTAAAAATGAATGGCGTATTGTCAATAAAACATTTATTGCAAAAAAAAAGTAGTCGGTAAAATAAATCGACAGTAACGGGATCTATTTCTGCAAACTTTATCAGTGGTCAAATAAACAAGGATTTAATATTGAAATATTGTCACACAGGGCAATTATCAGCCTTTATTTGGGTCGCATACACAACAAGGTTCAAACATGAGTCTCAAGCATAGTTTAATACTCTTAGCAGTAGTTTTTAGTTTACTAAGTGGATGCACTACTTATAGCACTGAAGATTACAAAGATTCTGCTACCAGTAAAAAAGAATCTTCATGTATAAATATGGAACCTGCCCAAGAGATGAAATGTAAGGAAAAAGAGAAAAGCTTAATTATTGGATTAGGGGCCGACAATAATTGCAACCATCCTTATGAATACGAAAAAAACAGATGTAAAAGCGAAAAAGCAAGGCAACAAAAGGCGCTTGACCAATCTTTGAAAAAGCACACGGGTAAATAGTGCGTACAAGAAAATGCTGATTTATCTGCCCATTAAAGCGTTCTGCGCATTATACCACTTTTTTTAGAAAAGGAAGTTTGAAATGTTTAGTCAGTTATTTATTTTTCTTATTGGTATCTCAAGCCTATTTATGGGCTTTCAAGATGGCGACTATATTTGGGCTTTCTGTGGTCTAGTGATGATACTTTCGAGTGTTCATCTCCTATATAAATTGAAAAAAGATAAAAATATTTGGGATAAATAATACGATAAGCGATTAAAATACATTAGCAATGCCTTGTCTTTAATACTCAGCTAAATAAATTATTTATTAAAATGAAACTACTGCTAAGCGAAATGATAAATAACGCAGTGACCAGTGCGATAAACTCAGCAATTTACGTCGTTTCTTCCATGTAACTTTTAAGAAATTCAGCTATTTTTAGTGCATGACTTTCGTTTTCACCTGATAATGCATTAAAAATTCCCTGTTTGTTAATAGTCGGTTGATTTTGACTCACCTTCCACTTCCCTGTTATCGAGGTAATATCAATGTCAATACCGACGACAGCAGGTAGCATTTTTGCTATGTATTGTTTTGGCGCGTCTTCAATAGACCAAGGCTTGGGCTGTAAAGCCTCATGATGAGTCGTTAATCTGTCGAGTAAATTGAGGTTCCATGTATTGTCATGAACAAACGATATATGCCCTTTTACATGCACAGCAACATAGTTCCATGTTGGCACAGCCTTGCCCGTGGCCATTTTAGTTGGGTAAAAATTAGGTGATATATAACAATTAGGTCCGTTAAACACGACCAACACTTCAGCTTTGTCAGCAATGCTTTTCCATAGTGGATTCGCTTTAGCAATATGTCCCTGTAATTTGTCTTTACCATCTACTTGCTTAAACATTAGTGGTATATGATTCACTTCTAATCCTAATTCAGAGGTGCCAATAAGCGTTGCAAAAGGATAATCAACCATCAATGTTTTTAATGCCGCCGCATCACTTTGTTTAAATTTATTTGGTATATACATAATAACGCCTTTACTGCTTTTCTTAACGTGCCTGTGCTTTACATTTTTGCTTCTAGCGCTGACTTTATAGCTGTCCATTCGCTAGCAATAATTGAAAAAATAGCGGTGTTGCGAAAAGTACCATCAGACAAAATACGTTGATGACGAAGCAGGCCTTCATATGTTGCACCTAGCCTTGCTATCGCATTGCGTGACTTTTCATTTTTCTCATGAGCTTTAAACTCAACTCTTATCGCACCAAGCTCTTCAAAAGCATGCTTTAATAAGCAATATTTAGCGTGAGTATTAATATGGCTACGCTGGTATTTAGGGGTAATAAAGGTAAAACCTATTTCTAAACTTCTATCCTCGCGCATAATTGAACAGTAACGTGTACTCCCTACCAACTCTCCACTTTCATCATCAAAAATAGCAAAAGGTACATGTTCACCTTTATCAGCCATTTCTTGTGAATAATTCAACCAATTCTTAGCTGTTGCTTTAGACGTACATTTATCAGGTAAAGACCAACGCCAAACCTCTGGAAAAGCGCCGGCACGATAAAAATCATCTAAGTGTTCAAGTGTTAATGGCCGTAACGTGACTTTATTGGTGCTCAACGTAGTAGCTTGGGGGTTAAACATAACTTGCTCTATTTAAAAGTGATGATTGGTATTCTCTCCTTTTATGGTATAAACAAAACAACCAGTTTAAATAAATTACCTATACCAAAGAGTTGTAACAATGCAGATACTGAATCTAACTTTAGAAGAGAGCGCAGAGAAGTTGTATTTAAAAATCGCTAATGCAATTCGACAGGCCATTAAGAATGGCAATGCTTCTACTGGTGAAAAGTTACCTTCAGCTCGCACTTTAGCGGCACAACTATCAGTTAATCGCCATACAGTTATGTCGGCTTACCATGAGTTAGAAGCACAGGGCTGGGTTGAAACCAAAGAAAGGCAAGGTTATTCCGTAGCGCAAACACTACCAATTTATCTTTCACTAAAAAGTAATGAAAACCTTAATGATGTCAGCAATAAACATCAGTGGCGGTTAGTAAAAACTGAAAATAATAACTTGCAGCGCCAAGCTAGCGATTACCAATTTAACTTCGCTGGCGGTAACCCTGATATTTCATTGTTCCCTTTTAATGAATTTAGAAGCTACGTAAATGAAGCAATGAGCCGCCCACAGATTAATGAGTTAAACTACGGCAATAACAATGGTTTTCCTGCCTTTATTACTGAAGTTAGTACATATTTACGTCGAGTAAGAGCAATTGCTAATAAAGAAATAATTGTCGTTAATGGCAGCCAAGAAGCGCTATACATTATTTCACAAATTTTGTTAAAAGCAGGCGACAAGGTTGCGGTAGAAAGTTTAGGTTATCGCCCGGCTTGGAACGCATTAAAAAATGCCGGCGCTGAACTTATCGGTGTTAAACAAACAAAAGAAGGTATTGATGTTGAACACCTTGAGCAATTATTTAAGCAACATAAACTTCGCCTGCTCTATTTAACTCCGCTTCATCAATACCCTACGACCACCACACTACCCGCAGCGCAGCGAATAAAGGTTTATCAGCTAGCACAGCAATATAATGTGCCGATTATTGAAGACGATTACGATCACGAATTTCATTATGACAGCCAGCCATTAGCCCCTATGGCGGCTAATGATCCTGCCGGGCGAGTTATATATTTATCAAGCTTTTCTAAAATTATGTTCCCTGGAATGCGTTTGGGTATTATTGCGGTAGACCAATCGCTTGCCGCACACATTGTCAACTATCGAACAATGATCAATCATAAAGCCAACGTGGTATTACAAGATGCCGTTGCTCGGTGGATGAAAGATGGCGCATTTGAACGCCACTTAAGAAAAGCGACACGTATTTATCAAAAAAGACGACAATGTATGGTGGAAACACTAAACAGTTTTATAGCAGAAGGCATAGAACTCGATTTTACCGTGCCTCCTGGTGGAATGACGTTATGGGTAAATGTTGGTGGTAATGCAGAAGAAATAGCAAAATCAGCACAAGAAAATAACATCTTCTTATTAGCTGAAAAGGCTTTTCATTTAGAGTCGAAAAATGACGAAAATAAATTTATTAGGCTCGGATTTGCAGGTCAAAGTGAAGACCAAATTACGCAAGGCTTGTCACGACTAAAGCCTTTCCTTAACCGTAAAGATTGAGCTTTTTAAATATTGAACTTATCGAATGTTAAGCATGTTTATTAAAGAAAAAACAAAAAAGCCCAACCAAAGTTGGGCTTTCAAAAGATAACTAACAAAAAGTTAACTCAACTTATTATCAAAAGTGCCTGATAAAATTACACTCTTTCAAATACTGTTGCGATACCTTGACCTAAGCCAATACACATAGTTGCTAAACCAATGTTAGCGTCTTGTGCTTCCATTAAGTTAATCAAGGTGCCAGAAATACGACTACCTGAACAACCTAGTGGATGACCTAGTGCAATAGCGCCACCGTTCAGGTTAATCATGTCATCCATCTTGTCTTCTAAACCTAATGAACGTACACATGACAACGCTTGTGCAGCAAATGCTTCGTTAAACTCAGCCAATTCAATATCTGCTAACGTTAAGCCAGCACGTTTTAATGCTTTCTTAGTGGCAGGAACTGGACCAAAGCCCATGGTTGATGGATCACAACCTGCAACACCCATACCGCGAATTTTAACGCGTGGTGTTAAGCCCATTTCTTTCGCTTTTTCTGCCGACATTACTAACATTGCAGAAGCGCCATCAGAAAGTGCAGAAGAAGTACCCGCAGTTACCGTGCCGTTTACAGGATCAAACACTGGGCGTAAACCCGATAAGCTTTCAACGGTAGTTTCAGGACGAATAACTTCATCATGCTCGATAAGTGTTAACGCGCCCATTGCGTCATGACCTAATGTTGGCACAATTTCATTTGCCCAACGACCTTCAAGCATAGCTTTATGTGCTAATTGGTGAGAACGAGCGCCAAACGCGTCTTGTTCTGCACGAGTAACACCGTGTTGCATACCTAATAATTCAGCCGTTAAGCCCATGTTGCCAGCAGCGCGTGAAATATGTTTGCTTAGTGCTGGGTCAAAATCAACATCATACATCATAGGTACATGACCCATGTGTTCAACACCACCAACCATAAACACATCGCCTTGGCCGGCCATGATATTGGTTGTAGCGTCATGTAGTGCTTGCATTGAAGAACCACATAAACGGTTAACGGTAACAGCACCTGTAGACTTTGGAATATCAGTCAACAATTGGGCGTTACGAGCAATATTGAAACCTTGCTCTTTAGTTTGCTTAACATTACCCCAAATAATATCTTCAATTAATGCCGGATCTAAATTTGGGTTTCTAACTAACAATTGTTGCATTAAGTGTGCTGATAAAGTTTCAGCACGAACATTACGAAAAACACCGGCTTTTGAGCGCCCCATTGGGGTACGGATGCAATCGACAATAACGACTTCTTTCATGATTTTCTCCTGCGCCTAAGCTGTTTTAACGTCTGTTGTAAAATAAGATTTGCCAGATTTCGCCATTTCGCGAAGTCCGTCAGTCACTTGATAGATTTCGCCTAAGTGAGCGTATTTATCAGCCATCGCAATGAAGTTATCTAAGCCTAGTGTTTCTAAGTAACGAATCGGGCCACCTCTAAATGGAGGGAAACCTAAGCCGTAAATTAAGCCCATATCGGCTTCAGCTGCAGTATCGACTACACCTTCTTCTAAACAACGAATAACTTCATTGACCATAGGGATCATCAAGCGAGCAATAGTTTCGTCTTGGCTAAACTCTTTGCTTTTAACTGAAAACAAGTCATAAGCAGCTTGTGCAGCCACTTTCGTTGGACGACCACGCTTATCTTTACCGTAGTCATAGAAACCTTTACCGTTTTTCTGACCAAAACGCTCATTGGCATATAAAGCACTAACAGGGTCATTAGCAATTTTAGTCATACGGGTTGGGAAACCTGCCGACATAACACCAGTACAATGGTCAGCCGTATCAATACCAACAACATCAAGTAAGTATGCAGGGCCCATTGGCCAGCCAAATTGTTTTTCCATTACTTTATCAACGGCAGTAAAGTCAGCACCTTCAAGCACTAACTGGCTAAAGCCGGCAAAGTAAGGGAATAAAACACGGTTAATATAGAAACCTGGACAATCGTTAACTACGATAGGTGATTTACCCATTTTCGCAGCATATGCAACAACAGCTGCAACGGTTTCATCAGAGGTTTCTTTACCACGAATAACTTCTACTAACGGCATTTTGTTTACTGGGTTGAAGAAATGCATGCCACAAAATTTATCTTTGCGTTTTACGCTTTCTGCCAGTAAATCAATTGAAATGGTTGACGTATTTGACGTAACAATAGCGTCATCAGCAACATGGCTTTCAACTTCTGCCAATACCATGGCTTTAATTTTCGGGTTTTCTACAACAGCTTCTACAACAATATCAACATCTTTAACGCTGTCGTAGCTTAGTGATGGTGTGATGTTATTTAACACGCCCGCCATTTTTTTAGCGTTCATACGACCACGTTCAACTTGCTTGCTAAGAATACCTGCAGCCGTTGTTAAGCCTAAATCAAGCGCTTGGTCATTAATGTCTTTCATGATAATTGGCGTGCCTTTGTAAGCCGACTGGTATGCAATACCACCGCCCATAATACCTGCACCCAATACTGCTGCTTTGTTAATGGCTTTAGTGGCTTGTTTACCGGCTTTTTTCGCTTTGCCTTTAACCACTTGATCAGCCATAAATAGGCCAATTTGTGCGGTAGCTGCATCAGTTTTCGCTAATTTAGCAAAACCTGCATTTTCTAATGCCATTGCGCCAGTACGATCTAAGCCTGCTGCTGCTTCAATAGTTTTTACTGTTGCCATTGGTGCAGGGTAATGTTTACCCGCTTTTGCCGCGATCATGCCTTTACAAGTATTAAAGGTCATAATTGTTTCAACTGGCGATAATTTTAACGCTTCTAACTTAGGTTGACGTTTTGCACGCCAATCTAGTTTGCCAGCAATTGCTTGATTCAACATTTTAAGTGCCGCTTCACGCAGGTGTTCAGGTGCAACAACTGCATCAAGTAGGCCTACAGCCATAGCTTGTTCAGCCTTATGTGCTTTACCTGTCGACATCCACTCAATGGCATTATCAGCACCAATAACACGAGGTAATCGTACTGTACCACCAAAACCGGGCATTAAGCCGAGTTTAACTTCTGGTAAACCAATGGAACAACTTATATCAGCTATACGATAGTCACACGCTAAGGCCATTTCACACCCACCGCCGAGTGCAAAACCATTAATGGCAACAATTGTCGGTAAATTAATATCTTCAAAAGAATCAAATACATCAGAACCACCTTTGATCCAAGGAATAAGTTCCTCTTCAGGTAGTTTAAACATTTCTAAGAATTCGGTGATATCAGCACCAACGATGAAAGAAGACTTACCAGAAGTAACTAATACCCCTTTTGCTTCACTGCAATTGTTAATCGCGTCAACAACAGCGATGTACTCTTTAAATGTTGCCTGATCAAACTTGTTAACTGAACCTTGCGCGTCAAACTTAAATTCAACGATGCCATCATCTAACAATTGGGCAGAAAGGCTCTTGCCTTGAAATAACATGCCTACTCTCCTGACTTTTTGTGGGTCGATTGACTGGTAATACGTAATCATAGACTACTACCAAGCGGGTGAATATTTAGTTTACCAATTACTTAAAAATAACAAGTAAAAGAAATAAAGTGCCAATGAGTTTGCCTTGAAAGGAATGGGAAAGCAAATTTTTTTAAACGGGCGTTTTAATTAAGTGTATTAATATTATTTTACATTAAAAATAGTATATAAAGCTGATAATTAATAAGAGGAAATATAAGGAACAATAAAAAGATTGTGTATATTCAATTATCAAATAATCACTTACACTTACTGATTTAGCGTTAGTGAATTATGTATATCAACCCAATCAATCTGGCCATACTTGTCCAAAATTGACTTGAGTTCACCATTTTTTCTCATTACTGGTATTGCCACATTGATAGCCTCTATCATATTTCTTGTTATTTTTTTCTTATTTCCACAGGCGAAATACATTCCAACAAACGGTTTAACCTCACCAACTATCTTCACGGTCTCAACTGGGAAGTTCATGGACTCAAGTTGCCCTCGCATTAGTAGTGGGCAAGATACTAACAAGTCGGTTCTACCGCTCACTAATTTTTTTACTTGACTGTACATAGCCTTACTACCATATGAAAATGATATATTTTGATTTTTTCTCTTTAGGTAATCATCCAATTGACCGTTGTCATATCGCATATCAGCTATTGCACCTAATTTGGTTTCTTTTAATTGCGCTATGTCTTGGTATTGAAATTTTGATGTTGGTAATGCAAAGAGAGTGGCAGCGTGATATCCCCATGGCTCATCAGGAAAGGCAAGGAAGCTGTGATCTTTAATCTTAGCATTGACAACGCAATCAATTTCACCAGATCTTACCATTTGCACGCCGCGTGCTCTTGGTCCTAAAATATAATTGATTGTATGACCATTTTTCTTAAGAATAGAGCTCGCAATCTCTATCATAAAGCCTGGGTTACTGTCGCCTGGCATGCCATTTAGCGGCGGATGATACTCCCCCCAAACACTAACAGTTTCAGCATATATAAAAGGTGAATTACACAATGAAAATAAAATACTACATTTAGCCATCAAATCTGAAAATTTCTTTTTAGAATTAAACATTACTTCCCCAACGAAGTTAAGATACTTCAATAGTAGTATAAACTATGCCAATTACTAACAATGCATTGATTAACCAGTTAAAAAATTGGCTAAGATTCTACATTAATAAATATTGGACTGTAAGCCGCTATAAATTAATAGATTGCTTATAAAAGCTTTTTGAATAGAAGAGCATTGGAAAGTACCGCTACTTCCATTGAAAAAACTAGCAGGCATGTACTTTATAAATACTGCCAATGGAACCCATGATTACAATAATAGTCAAAGTTATGGACTTATAATTACCAACAATGAACTTAAAAAGTATAATTTAATTGAAATTATTTAAGCAAGCTGGATAATTACTTAGCACGCCCTCGTGTGCCACGTTGTTTATTTTTCAACATTTTAGCTAGTAATACTTTTTCCATATCTATGCCTTGCCAATGTGCTATATCTAAGACTCGAAGCACAATATCGGCTAGCTCTTCAGCAAAATCTTCTGTCGGTTCTTCACCGCGACATTCATTGATAGCCTCACCAACTTCAGAGGCAACTAATGCTAATGCCTCTAAGGTTGTTTTATTATGCCACCCCATACGTTCAACCCAGTCATAATTTTGCTCTGCTAACTTATTAATGTTCATTTATTATTTCCGCCATCACGCCTGTTGAGTAACTATTAATACTAACAACTTTAAAAATTTAGAGGTATCTTAAAATTTTCATAAATTTAGACATCGTATTTTTTAATAAGCAATTAACATACAATAGCGCGTCTGATTACTCTATTTAACTGGATTGAAAATGCCACTAAATTCGAAGTTACGTACACCAGAAAATCTATTACTCGCTATGGCATTTATTATGCCTTTGGTATTTTCTGTATGGATGGCATTACTGAATAACTTTGTTGTTGAAAAAGCCAACTTTACTGGTATAGAAATAGGACTGTTGCAAAGCTTACGAGAAGTACCTGGTTTTCTTGCATTTACTGTTATTTATGTTTTGTTTTTTATTAAAGAGCAAAAGCTTGCATTAATTTCTTTAGGATTAACAAGCTTAGGTGTTGCTGCAACAGGCTTTTTTCCTTCCGTCGTAGGCTTATATTTAACCACCATCATTATGTCCGTTGGCTTTCATTATTTTGAAACCGTTAATCAATCACTAACCTTACAGTGGATTAATAAGGACAAAACCGCACACTTCTTAGGGCGAATGCTATCAATAAAATCTATTGCTTCTTTATTGGCCTTTAGCAGTATTTGGCTATTGATGGAGTACTTTAGCTGGAGCTACAAATCAACCTATGTGCTGTTCGGCGGTATTGCCTTACTATTTACTTTATTCTTAGTAGTATCATTTCCGCACTTTCCACAGCCGGCTGAACAAACAAGAAAGCTTATTTTACGAAAACGATACTGGCTTTTTTACGCACTGACATTTTTTAGTGGTGCCCGTCGACAAATATTTGTCGTTTTCGCAGGCTTTTTAATGGTAGAAAAATTTCTTTATAGTGTTGCTGATGTCAGTGCTCTATTTCTAATAAACTATATCTTTAATTGGCTATTTGCAGCCAAAATTGGCAAGTTTATCGGGAAGGTAAGTGAGCGTAGCGTTTTACGATTTGAGTACATTGGTTTAGTTATACTATTCATTCTTTATGGTTTAGTCGAGAATGCGGATATTGCAGCAGTATTATATGTTATTGATCATTTATTTTTTGCTTTAGCCATTGCAATAAAAACTTACTTTCAAAAAATTGCTCTACCAGAAGATATCGCCGCTAGCGCAGGCGTTAGCTTTTCAATAAACCATATTGCGGCCGTAGTGATACCTGCACTATTGGGTATGGTGTGGATAATTAATTCATCATGGGTATTTTATGTTGGCGCTGGATTTGCTTTTTGTTCGCTATTACTGACGTTTTTAATGCCATATGCTCCAGCGATCGGTAATGAGTTTAGAGCTAAAGAAAAGATAGCGCTAGAACAAGCACAGTAGGAAATAACTCAACCGATAGTATTAGCCTTGTCGGTTGAGTAAATTATCAATTAAAGCTTTTATCGATTAGTTTTTTCTAAATAAGCAAAAAACTCATCTGCCGGCATCGGCTTAGCGTAGTAAAAACCTTGCACTTCATCACAGCCTAGTGCTTTCAGTTGAGCCTCTTGTTCAACAAGCTCAATGCCTTCAGCAATCACTTTCAAGTTCATTTGTTTACCTAAATTAATGATGGTATCGGCAATTATAGAACCTCCGGGTTCTGCAATATCATTCACAAACGAGCGATCAACTTTAAGTCGATCTAATGGTAATTTTTGCAAGTAACTTAATGATGAAAAGCCAGTACCAAAATCATCAAGTGCAATACTAATGCCTTGTGCTTTTAGTTGCACTAATGCATCAATGATCACTTGTGGTTCATCCATTAATACATTTTCAGTTATTTCCAACTCTAACTTACTAGGATCAACGTTATTCAATTGTATCGCTTTGATAATATTATCGACAAAGTTATCTCGTTTAAATTGCGGAATTGAAACGTTGACTGAAATACTAACATCACCAAATTGGCTATCAGTCAGTTTTTTCAATAACAAACACGCTTGATTAACAACCCAATTACCAATATCAATAATCAGACCAGAGTATTCTGCTAACGGAATAAATACGGCTGGCGAGATAAACTTTCCTTCTGCAGTTTTCCAACGCAACAATGCTTCTGCACCTATAATTTTCCCTGTAGTTAGACTCAGCTGTGGTTGATACCACAAAGCTAGACGGTTATCGGCAAAATCTGTACGTAATTGTCGAATCATCCCCAAACGCCAAAGTGTCTTATCTTCCATTTCTTGTTGATAATATACGAATGGATCTTGTTCTGATTTTTTCGCCAAGTTAAGTGCTATATTAATTTGGTTTAATACTTTGACTCCTCTAGCTCCCGCCGATATTTTTGAGCAAAAACCAAAACAGGCGTTTATAGGGAGGTTTTGTTCACCTGCAGCAAAAGGTCGATTAAATAATGCCATTAACGTTTCAGGGTTAACAATACTTTTAGGGCCAATGATACCAAAAACATCAGCACCAATACGAGCAAGTTGATTTTTCTCGCTAATCGCTCGAATGCGAGTTGAGACGGCCATTAATAACTGATTACCGATATCTTGACCAAGACCGTCATTTATATCACTAAAGTGATTAATATCAATTAATGCCGTAACCAACTCATCGTCATCACTTTGACAAAAATCATCTAGTAAATTAACAAAATCTAAACGGTTAGGTAGCTCAGTTAACCAATCTTTATAAGCTGCATTACGAAGCTTCTGAAATAAATGCACATTTTCATAGCCTGTCGCAATGTTCGTCAAAAACACTTCGATTAACTGCTTTTCTATATCTGACAATGCTTGTGCAAGTTCCAAATGTATTACGGCTCTAAAGCCCCCACTACCAAAATACAATGATGTCGAAGTAGCTGTAAAAAAATGTTGCTTTTGTTGAAAACAGCTAGTGATTTGTCTCATCGAATCGGGGTTATCTAACGCTGCTAATTTTTGATTTACCTTAGCATCAGACAGCCCATATTGCCCCAAGATGTATAAACTTAAATCATCAGCTCCTTCTACTATACCTTGGCCACGAGCACAGAAGACGCTAGAGTTGGAATCAGCTAACTTTTTAAACTCTGCCAAAACACCACACGCATAATCATGAACATTGTGGAGCTCGAGTAAGTTGGCAGCCGCACCAATAATTCGTTCCAAGCCTTCTCGATTCTTCGTAACAGAATCAATTTGCTGGTATGAACGAATCGCAGCGTAAACGGTTGTCACGAGTTTTCTACGAGTAAGCTCCGTTTTAGTTTTGTAATCGTTAATATCATAATCTTTTATTACGCTTTCTTCTGGTGCGTAACCCGGTTGTCCCGTTCGTAAAACAATACGAATATCATCACGTTTTAATTGTTCACGTATATGTTTAACAACAGCTAAGCCCGCATCATCGCTTTCCATCACAACATCAAGCAATACTAAAACGATATCTTCGTTTTCTTCGATAAGTTTACAAGCATCTGTACCAGAATACGCGTGTAGATATTCTAAATGTCGGCCAAGAACGACCAGATCAGATAAGGCAAGTTGAGTCACAGAATGTATTTCTGGATCATCATCAACAATAAGTACTTTCCACGTTTCACCTATAGCGGAATCTAATATTTCATCTTCGTCGCTATCGTCGATAAACAAAAAATCATCGTTCGTATTTTCGGAAACTTGCATATCATCCTCAATGCACTAGTAAACAGAAACCAGCAGTTTTTGATCATCAATTCACAAAAAATTGTCATCGCCTATAGGTACATAATAAAAGTAGGATAAAGATTATTCAACAATTCGTTGCAATAATATTTTCATATTCAGTCTTTTAGCTATTTATTCTATCTGTATACGCAATAACGAGTAAAAAATTTATCTTAAAAGATCTATAAATTAAAGATAAAAATTTGGCCTTTGTAAAGTTAAGGTGAAATATAAGATAAAAGAGGTCAGCTTTATTTGCGCTACAATAAACTTTCAAGCAGTATTGTAATTAATGTTTACTAGTTTTTAATATTTAAAGGAAATAATGTGACCCAGCCACATGTAGAGCCCAAAAAAACTATAATAAATACTTCCGAGAAAAGTACACCTATTATTGCTGAAAATATGCAGCAAGCGACAAAAGAAAACGTAAGTTCAAAAAACTCATCAAACCCTTCACCTCAAAAACAATTGCTTACCTTAGCTAAAAAATTCTCTCTTGATGGTGCATTCCTCCCAGAAGAAAAGCAGGCACCTATTGAAGAACGGTCGTTTCGTCGCATTAAATTACATGAGTTACGTCAGCAACAAAATATCGAAGCTATTATATTGCATGCCATAAAATACTGTTCAGACAACACCATTGCCGAACGCGTAGACCAAGACTGGTTCAGCAGCTTTATTGACCTAGCTGAAGGCATCAGCAATAAGACAATGCAAGATCTTTGGGCAAAAATACTTGCCGGAGAAGTCTCGCAATCAGGTTCATTTTCACTAAAAACGCTACGAGCTTTCAGGACCATGAGTATAGGTGAAGCTAAATTGCTTGCTAAAGCTTGTAGCATCTCAGTGGCTGACTCTCGAAAGAAGAATATTCGTGTTATAAGTGGAGCTTATCAAGTACCAAAATTTTTTAATTTTTTTAATAAACAACGTCAACAACGATTCGACCTCAATCAAGCGGGCTTGAGTTACGCAGATATTTTAGTATTAGCTGATAATCATTTATTATTTGAACAAGAAACAGAGAGCCATTCGCTTGGGAAAAGTGAACAAATACAATTTCACTATAACGGTAAACAGGTAAGCTTTATTGCTAAGAAAAAAGATTGTATTTTAACCTTTTATAAATTTACGCCAATCGGAACTGAGTTGGCAATGTTGATTTCAGATAATGCTGACCTTAATATTTTAACAGCCTTTAAAGCACAGCTAGCAGAAAATTTTACCATTGAATACTAAAATTCTCTGAACGAGGAACACAAAAAGTGCGTTCCCCATCTTCATGATTTAAATACCATCACCATCGGTATGTAAACCACATTCTCTCTGCATGCCAGAAAATCGTGTATCACTTTCATCCATACCTGCAGTTAATGGCCGTGTACTATGAACATCTCCAACGGATACATAGCCTTCTTCCCATAAGGGGTGATATGGCAAGTTATTCGCAGTTAAGTACTGATGAACATCTTTATTTGACCAGTCAATAATAGGATGTACTTTAAAACGACCACGTAGAATGCTGACAACAGACAAGCTTTCACGATGAGTTGATTGCTGACGTCTAACACCAGAAAACCAAGTACCTGCTTGTAGCTCACTTAAGCCACGCTCTAATGGCTCAACCTTGTTACGTCGATTATAGGCTTTTAAAGACGTTTCATCAGTTGCCCATTCTTCTCCGTATTTCGCTTGTTGCCATGCTGCACTTTCTTTCGCACTAAACACTTTTAAATTTAAGTTCAAACGGTCAGTTAGCTGTTCAATAAACTGATAAGTTTCAGGAAATAAATACCCTGTATCAGTAATTAACACCGGAATATTGGCATCTATTTTCGTCAACATATGTAGCATTACTGCAGATTGAATACCAAAACTCGATGACAAAACAAACTGCGAAGGTAAATTTTCCATTGCCCATTCAACACGCTGAGTCGCTGTCTGCTTTTCTAATAACTCATTCCATTGCTTTAGCCAAGGTTCAGGCAATGAGGCAGGAAACTTATTATTGATCACAGGCACTGTGCTCGCTTTAATAATATTAGTCATGAAAATCTCGCTTACTCACTTTGACTTCACTAATAATGCCAACACGAATAACAAAGTCGCCAAATGCTTCACCGTTGTTACGTTCTGAGGCCCAACGTGCAACAAGGCTATCAATTTCTTGCAAAATATCAGCTTCATTGAGGTTTTCTTTATACATTTTAGGTACGCGAGTACCAGCAGTATTACCACCTAAATGCATGTTGTACTTGCTCGGGCCTTTACCAACTAAGCCTATTTCAGCTAGCATGGCGCGACCGCAACCATTAGGGCAACCAGTAACACGTAAAATAATACTTTCATCTGCTACATCGTGCTTTGCAAGAATGGCTTCAACGTCGGTGACTAAACCCGGTAAATACCTTTCAGCTTCAGCCATCGCTAACGGACAAGTAGGAAATGCTACACAAGCCATTGAGTTTTTACGCTGGACTGAAACGTTGTCAGCCATCAAGCCATGAGCACGAGCAATCTTTTCAATATCTGCTTTATCTTCGCTTGCAATACCCGCAATGATGATATTTTGATTTGCTGTCATACGAAAATCACCTTTGTGAACTTTCGCAATCTCAGCCATACCTGTTTTCAATGGCGCATTAGGGTTATCTAACAGACGTCCGTTCTCAATAAACAATGCTAGGTGATGCTTACCATCAAAACCTTCAGTCCAACCAATGCGGTCACCCCGGCCAGTAAATTCATACGGGCGACTTTCTGAGAATTTAATACCAGCACGTTGCTCTACTTCAGCTTTAAAAGTATCAACACCAACTCTATCAATGGTATATTTAGTTTTCGCATTCTTACGGTTAACACGATTTCCCCAATCACGTTGGGTTGTTACTACCGCAGCAGCAACGCCTAAGGTATTTTCTAAGGCAACAAAACCAAAGTCATCTGCTTTACGTGGGTAGGTAGATTTATCGCCATGTGTCATAGCTAAACCACCACCTACTAACACGTTAAAACCAATCAGCTTGCCATTGTCGGCAATGGCAATAAAGTTCAGGTCATTGGCATGAACATCAACATCGTTTTGTGGAGGAATAACAACCGTAGTTTTAAATTTACGTGGTAAATAATTAGGTCCTAAAATAGGTTCTACCTCACCAGTTTCAGTACCACCTTCAATTTTTTCACCGTCTAACCAAATTTCAGCATAAGCACGAGTTTTAGGTAATAGATGCTCACTAATCTTCTTCGCCCATTCGTAAGCTTCTTGATGAAGTTCAGATTCAACAGGGTTAGTGGTACAAAGAACATTACGGTTAACATCACCAGCGGTAGCAATTGAATCTATACCGTACTCATTTAGCGTTTGGTGCATTAGCTTAATATTCGGCTTTAAAACGCCATGAAACTGAAATGTTTGACGAGTCGTTATGCGAATACTGCCGTAACTGGTTTTTTCACGAGAAAATTTGTCAATCGCTAACCATTGCGTTGGCGTGATAATACCACCGGGCATACGAGCACGTAACATCACGTTATGTAATGGCTCAAGCTTTTGCTTAGTACGCTCATTACGAATATCGCGATCATCCTGCTGATACATGCCATGGGTTCTTATCAATTGAAAATTATCAGCAGTAAAACCACCTGTAACATTGTCTTTTAAATCTTCTACAATAGTGCCACGTAAGTAATTACTTTCTGCTTTTAGTCTTTCGTTATCAGCATGTTTACCTTCAACGATTAACGGACCATTGGCTTGATTTTCTTTTGTTAAGTCAGTCATTAGTATACATCCTTCTGATAACGCTTAGCGTTACGTAAATCTTTTAAATAGGTAGTTGCTTGTTCTTGAGATAGTTGGCCTTGCTCAGAAATAATTTCTAGTAACGCCGACTCAACATCTTTTGCCATTCGGCTCATATCACCACAAACATAAATATGTGCACCACGCTCTAACCAGGAAAATACTTCACTGGCATTTTCTTTTAAACGGTCTTGCACATATATTTTTTCAGCTTGGTCGCGAGAAAATGCTAAATCAATTTTGTTTAACAACCCTGATTTAAGATAATTTTGCCATTCAACTTGATAAAGAAAGTCTTGAGTAAAAGTTTGGTCACCAAAAAATAACCAGTTATCACCGCTTGCATCCGTTGCCTCACGCTCTTGCATAAATGCGCGAAATGGTGCGACACCAGTACCTGGGCCAATCATAATTACAGGTGTTTCATTGTCAGCAGGCAAACGAAAGTTATCATTGTGCTCAATAAACACCTTAACTTCGCTGCCTTCTTGACTGCCGTTAGCTAAAAAACCTGATGCTCCACCTTGGCGAACTTCATCACCAGCTTGATACTGAACTAGACCTACCGTTAAATGAACTTCCTCTTCAACTTCACTCTGAGCAGATGCTATAGAATATAATCGTGGAGTGATCTTTCTTAAAACTTCAATAAATGTTTGTGCACTCAGTTTTACTTCATTAGGCAAAGGCTCTGACTTAACAACATCAACAACTTGATGATTGGCAGCATATTCACGTAATGCTGTTTTATCATCTAACAAAGCGAGTAGTTTTTCGCTACCAACCAACTTAGCCCAAAACTCGACAAAGTTGATTGAGGTTTGTGTGATTTCATACTTGGCCTGTAACGCTGTTGCTAATTCAATACTTTCACCGACAACCGACACCATTTCTTGACTATTTAAACCCAATGCAGTGATAAGTTCATTTACAAGATTTGAAGAGTTTTCAAACCAAACACCTAACGCATCACCTGCTTGATAAGTAATACCTGAATCACCAAGATCAATTTCAACATGGCGTACATCTTTAGCCGAATCGCGACCTGTTATTTTCTGACTAAGTAATAGTTCTGCCGTATAAGGCGCTTGCTTAGTATATTTCTCTTCTACGCTACTTACAGTGGCTAGTGGCATAACATTGCTTGAAGGGCTATCGACATCAAGCAACTTTTTCGCTTGAGCAATAACATTTACCGACCATGCACCAGCTTCTGCATCATAATCAACATCGCAATCAACTCGCGCAGCCATTCTTTTTGCGCCGAGGTTTTCTAGATACTGATCAAAGTCTTTACCTGTTTGACAGAAGAACTCATAGCTTGTATCACCTAGTGCCAAAACACTGTAATGCAAGTGGTCAAGTTTAGGCGCTTTTTTAGAGGATAAAAATTCATGTAGAGCAATGGCATCATCCGGCGCTTCACCTTCGCCATTAGTACTTGCAACAATAAGTAAATGAGTAAGGTTTTTAATTGCTTTAGGTTTAAGTTCACCCATGCTTTTCAATTCTACGTTTAAACCTTCAGCACTTGCTTTTGCTGCTAAGCTTTTCGCAGCACCTTTCGCATTGCCAGTTTGTGAACCGTATAAGATGGTCAACGTTGCAGCTGCGACACTAGACGTTGTAGCAGGTAATTCTACACTAGTAACACTTTCAGCCTTTGCAGCTAAATAGCCACTAGCCCACGCTAACTGAAGTGGAGAAAGATCATTGATACCTTGCTTAAAAGATGCCAATTGATTGGTATCTAACATTGTTTGATTTAAGTTTTGCTTTTCCGGCAGCATGTCGACTATACGCTCATCTTTAATTAATGAAGCAAGAATAGACGGAATTGTAATAGATGAAAAAGAATAGAAACGGCTTTTTTATTCAAAAATGGAATATAGAAAGTAAACCACTTAGGCAACAGTGCCAAATTAGTGATTATCCTAAAAGATCGAATCCGTTATTTTAAGTTTTTACTTGTACAAGTTTCAGCCGTATTAATTATTCGCTGAATTTCTGCACTGCGTTTAAAGCTAACTATCGCAGCGTTAATATCACCATGAATTTTTAACCAGTGGGCTTTTTTTTTGCTAAGTGCATAATATAAGTAATTATACTGCAGCGTTGGTTCTACCATTTCAGTCCCCGACAGCAATCTTTTCTTCTCAATACCCTCCAAGCCAGAGTGCTCAATCACGTATGTGAGTACTTTTGGATCAACAACAATATAATCAACTCTTTTAGCTAGTAACATTCTAACTAATTGCAGTTCATTTTGTACTTCAATTGTCTTTAATTGCCCTTCAGACACCATTTGATCAAATTCTGGAGTGTTCTGATATCCTCGAACAACTCCGAATATATTATCTTTTAAAATAGATAAATCTCCAGCAAAAGAATCCTTTTCTCCTTTTCGCTTTATCAAGCTCAGTAAGCCACCATCAATATCATTAGACAGAGCAATAATATCCTTACGCAAGGTATTTTTCATATGCTTCGAGTATACCGTATCATCAAAAAAATATTCAGGAAAAAGAATATCGTAATCTCCTAATTCAACGGCTCTGACTGCCCTTGTCCACGGTAAAAATTGAATTTGAACTTGATAGTTTTGACTGACTAGCAAAGCAACGGTAAGCTGAAATACCCAGCCCATGTTACATTGTTTCTCACTAATATAGGGTGGCCAATCAAGCGTCGCTAAACGTAATATATTAGTGGAATTCGAATTGAATACGTAATTAGGCCCTATTTTTTTTCCATAAATTGATACCAGCTGACCATTATTTGTATAATTTACTTCGATATTTCCGAACGTATTACCTTTCAAATTAAGCGGCAGCATCAATATGCTATAAAGCAATATATTACAAAATACACTTATGGTTTGGGCTCTATGCATATTAATTGAAATACTCCTATGAAGATCATCAAGCCACACTATTTAGTTTAGGCGATCCCCAATGAATTATATGTCATTAAAAGTTTCAGGCAATAAAGGCAAGTATAACGGCCTTTTCTTAATAGAAGCCTAGCGATGACGCGCATCGATGCACTAATGCAACGTTGCCAAAGAGTTGTGTGCTACTGACGCATAGGACATACAAACGCCGTAAGCACATGGATGTGCAGGAACGGACTCACATAATAGAGAACACGTCCCACATGCTATTAATCAACCCGCGCTATACTTATATTATATTATTTTATTTTAGACAGCAAAAAGCCCGTCACATTAGTAACGGGCTTTTCTTAATAGAAGCCTAGCAATGTCCTACTCTCACATGGGAACTCCCACACTACCATCGGCGCTAACACATTTCACTACTGAGTTCGGAAT